>NZ_CP065997.1:2400000-4800000 GCF_016127315.1 Achromobacter deleyi | reverse complement strand
CGCTGCTGGTCTTCCCGTCCTTCCGGGCGGGAACCGCGCGGAGCGTGCGTGCGTTCGCGCAGGGAATGCGGCGCCGCGTGGCGCGCGGCGCGGGTCAGGCAGGCGATGTGGTCGGCGGCTCCGCGCAGGTGGTGCGCGCGGGCGTCGGCCGGGCCGGCAATACGTTTTCCGCCTACCGCTGGCAGATCGCCGCGGGCCTCGCGGTCGTGTTGCTTCCGTCCCTTTTCGCTTTCGTCATGCGACACAATCACACATTTATTTACGAGGATCGGATGGCCGGTCCGGACCCTCGTATCCAGGCTCTGCTGACCGGCGAAAGACTGGTGCCGCCACCGCCATTGCCGCCCGAAGTCTTCACCACGCGCGAAGTGGAATTGGTGCGCCCGAACCTGGGCGGCGCGAGCCGCGACTGGAACCTGCTGGACGCCGATTACCGCCAGCGCCTGCTGGCCGCGTATCGCATCATGCGTGAAGAGCATGGCTACGAGATGGTGCTGATCGAGGGCTATCGCAGCCCCGAGCGCCAGGAAGAACTGGCGAGCAAGGGTTCGCACGTGACCAACGCCGGCGCCTACCAGAGCTATCACCAATACGGCCTGGCCGCCGACAGCGCGTTCCTGCGCGACGGCAAGGTGGTGGTCTCGGAGAAGGACCCCTGGGCCATGCGCGGCTACGAGCTGTTCGGCGAGACCGCCGAGCGTGTCGGCCTGACGTGGGGCGGCCGCTGGAAGCTGATGGACTTCGGCCACACCGAACTGCGGCGTCCGGGCGTCATGCGACGCGACGCGGGAGCGGCGCAATGATCCGATCATCTCGCGCGACTACCCTGACCCAGCCGCTCCTCCGACCAACCGATCACCGCTTCGAACTCTCATGACCCGCTTTCTCAAAACCGGCCTGCTGCTGGCCCTGGTCTTCGGCGTCGTCTGGCTGGCCGTCATCATCTGGTGGCAGGAGTCGCGCACGCTGCCCACCGGCGTGGACATCGGCCTGTACCTGTTCGCGCTGCCGCTGACGCTGATCGCGGCCGGGTGGGCCGGCCTGCGCATCGCGCGCGCCCGCCGCGAGGCCCGCGCCGCGGCCGCGGCGACGCCTGCCGCCGCGCCGGGCGAACAGGCGCCCGTGGCGCCGCCGGCCGCGACCCGGCTGGTGGTGCTGGCGAGCACCGCGCGCGCCGCGCCCGGCAGCGATGCGGCCGCCATCCACGAGGCGTTGGCGAAACAGCAGCGGCCCGACCTGGACGACACCCTCAAGAACGCCCGCGGCTTTCCCATCTTCAGCGCGCGCGCGGCGCACCTGGACAACGACATGCTGCGCGAGGCCGCCGCAACGCAAGCCGCGCCCGCCGCCGCGCAGGCCGAGGACTGCCTGCGCGCCACCGCCCTGCTGTGCGAAGTGGTCGAGAGCCTGTCGCGCGACGCCCGCGCCCACGTGCTGGAACACGGCACGCCGGAACGCGACGACGACTGGCCGCTGCTGCAGGTCGAATTGCTGCTGCCGGCCCAATGGCCGCCCGCGGCGCGCGAGCATGCGCTGGCGCAGGCCCGCCTCAGCGCGGCCTGGCCCGCCTCGCGCCTGACGCTGCGGCAACACGAGGCGCGCGACGCGCTGGCCAGCGACGGCCTGCTGCGGCAACTGGCGCTGGAACCGGCCACGCCGGCGCGCGCGCCGCTGCGCATCGCGGCGTCGGCCGATTCCTATATCGACACCCACGTGGTGCAGGACTGGGACGCGGACGGCCTGCTGGTCGATAGCGCCAATCCGCAGGGACGCGTGCCCGGTGAAGCGGCCGCCGGCCTGCTGCTCGACCTGACCCTGGTCGAGGCCGGCGACAACGCCCCGCTCGCGCCGCCGGCCGGCGCCTTCGCGCTGGCCCTGTCGCCCATGGCGCACCGTGCGACCGGCGCCGATACCCGTGGCGCCGCCAGCGAACCGATGCTGGCCGAGCTGGCCAACCGCTTCCTGCAACAGCAGGAGCGGCGCGTGGAGGACATCCGCGCGCTGGTCAGCGACGCCGATCATCGTGGCAGCCGTCCGCTCGAAACCGCGGGCCTCGCCAGCACCCTGTTCACCGCGCTCGACCCGAACCAGGATTGCCTGGCCGTGGGCGGCGCCTGCGGCTACACCGGCGCCGCCGCGCACCTGCTGACGCTCGCGGTCGCCGGCGAGGCCTGCGCGCAAGCCGAAGCCCCCGTGATCGCCGTCATGACCCAGGACCCCGCCTTGCGCACGCTCGCCCTGCTGTCCCCTTCCCCCTCCGCCTGACCCCCATAAAAAAAGCCAGAATCATGCGTAGCCCTTCAGGTTTCTTCTCCGGTATTTCCAGCGCCCTGAGCGAAGGCCGACATTGGACATCGCGCGCGCTCGGCAGCCCGCGCCTGTTCATGGCGCTCGGCCTGATCGCCCTGATCGTGTTCCTGTTCCTGTTCGCCGACACGGTCGAGATCGGCCTGGCGTGGGCCGGCATCGCGCTGGGCATCTTCCTGTTCCTGTGGCTGTGCGCCTACCTGTGGCGCCGGCGGCGCGCGCGGCGCGCCAACAAGAACCTGGGCGACATGCTGGAGCAGCAGGTGCAGACCGGCGCGGCCGCCGCCAACCGCGGCGACGTGGACGCGCTGCGCACGCGGCTGGCGCAGGCGGTGCGCACCATCAAGACCTCCAAGATCGGCCAGGTCTCGGGCAACGAAGCCCTGTACGAGCTGCCCTGGTACATCGTGATCGGCAACCCGGCCGCGGGCAAGAGCAGCGCGGTCATCAACTCGGGCCTGCAGTTCCCCTTCGCCGACAAGAACGGCGCGGCGGTGCGCGGCGTGGGCGGCACCCGCAACTGCGACTGGTTCTTCACCACCGAGGGCATCCTGCTGGACACGGCCGGCCGCTATTCGGTGCACGAGGAAGACCGCAACGAGTGGATGGGGTTCCTCGACCTGCTCAAGCGCCATCGCCCCAAGGCGCCGATCAACGGCATCATCGTCGCCGCCAGCATCGACGAACTGACCGGCGCGGGCCCCGAGTTCGCCATCAACCTGGCCAAGAACCTGCGCCAGCGCGTGCAGGAACTGACCGACCGGCTGGAGGTGTTCGCGCCGGTCTACATCATCTTCACCAAGGCCGACCTGATCTCGGGCTTCAGCGAGTTCTTCTCGGACAGCGACCAGCGCGAGCGCGACCGCGTCTGGGGCGCCACCCTGCCCTACGGCGCGGAAGAGAACCGCGACGTGCTGGCCCTGTTCGACGAACGCTTCGACGAGCTGTACGAAGGCCTCAAGGAAATGGGAACGGCGCAGATCTCGCTGCGCAACAACCGCGACCTGCCGCCGGGGCTGCTGACCTTCCCGCTGGAATTCGCCGGCATCAAGCCGGCGCTGCGCACCTTCCTGTCGACGCTGTTCGAGACCAACCCGTTCCAGTACAAGCCGGTGTTCCGCGGCTTCTACTTCACCAGCGCGCTGCAGGAAGGCGTCTCGCAAAGCACCTCGACCGAGCGGCTGGCCGAGCGCTTCGACCTGCGCCCGGCCGCGCGCGGCCAGGCCCGCAACGTGTCGTCGCACAACGGTTTCTTCCTGCGCGACCTCTTTTCCAGCGTGATCTTCGCCGACAAGAAACTGGTGCGCCAGCACGCCAGCCCGGCCAAGACCCGCATGCGCTACCTGACCTTCTTCGGCCTGGTGCTGGCGCTGGGCCTGGTGCTGGGCGGCTGGAGCTGGTCGTATCTGGGCAACCGCCAACTGGCGCAGAACGTGCAGGCCGACCTGGACAAGGTGGTGCGGCTGCAGAGCGAACGCACCGACCTGCAGAGCCGCCTGGAGGCCATGGAGATCCTGCAGGACCGCATCGAGCAGCTGGACCGCTATTCGGCCAGCCGCCCGTGGTCGCTGGGCCTGGGCCTGTACCAGGGCGACGTGCTCAAGGAACGCCTGCTGGCCGAGTACTACAACGGCGCGCGCCAGTTCATGCTGAGCCCGGTCAAGGTCAGCCTGGAGGACTTCCTGGCCAAGGTCGACATGTCCGGCGCCGCGGCGGCCGGCGGCGCGCCCAAGCCGGCGCCGCAGGCGCTGCGCGCCGCGCATGCCGCGGGCGGCGACACGCTGTTCCAGGACGCCTCGCCGACCAACGCCGACGACGCCTACAACGCGCTCAAGACGTACCTGATGATGGCCAATCGCCAGCACGTCGACCCCACCCACCTGTCCGACCAGATCACGCGCTTCTGGCGCGGCTGGCTGGAGACCAACCGCGGCGCCATGCCGCGCGACCAGCTGATCCGCAGCGCCGAGCGCCTGATCTCGTTCTACGTCAGCCGCGCGCCCGACGCCGGCTGGCCGCAGATCGACACCAACCTGGCGCTGGTCGAGAAGACCCGCGCCAGCCTGCGCGCCGTGATGCAGGGCATGCCGGCGCGCGAACGCGCCTACGCCACGCTCAAGGCGCGCGCCGCCACGCGCTTCCAGACCATGACGGTGGCGCGCATCGTCGGCGAGAACGACGCCGGCGTGGTGGCCGGCAGCTACGCCATTCCCGGCACCTTCACCCGCGAGGCCTGGGAGCAATACATCCAGCCCGCCATCAACGAGGCCGCCAAGAAGGAAGTGCAGACCAGCGACTGGGTGCTGGGCGTGAACGCGCGCGATGACCTGACGCTGGACGGCAGCCCCGAGCAGATCCAGAAGAGCCTGGCGACCATGTACAAGATGGAATACGCCCAGGAATGGCAGAAGTTCCTGCGCGGCGTGACCATCAAGCCGTTCACCAGCTTCGAGCAATCGGTGGGCGCGATGAACCGCCTGGGCGATCCGCAGACCTCGCCCATCGCCAAGCTCATCAACACTGCCTATGAGCAGACCTCGTGGGACAACCCCTCGCTGGTCAACGCCGGGCTGCAGCAGGCGCAGAGCGGCGTGGTCGGCTGGTTCAAGCGCGTGATCCTGCGGCAGACGCCGCCGGCGCCCGCGGCCACCACCACCGCCAACGGCGAGGCCATCCCGATGGGCCCGGTGGGCCGCGAGTTCTCGGACGTGGCGCGCCTGGTGGTGACGCGCGAGAACCAGTCGCTGCTGGGCAACTACATGGGCGCGCTGTCCAAGATCCGCACGCGCTTCAACCTGCTCAACAACCAGGGCGACCCCGGCCCCGGCTCGCTGGTGCTGCTGCGCCAGACGCTGGAAGGCAAGGATTCGGAGCTGGCCGACGCGCTCAAGCTGGTCGACGAGCAGATGCTGGCGGGCCTGTCGGCGACCCAGCGCGAGACGCTGCGCCCGCTGCTGGTGCGGCCGCTGATCCAGGCCTACGCCGTGGCGATGCAGCCGGCCGAGTCCGAGCTGAACAAGGTCTGGAACGCGCAGATCTACCAGCCGTTCAACCAGACCCTGGCCGAGAAGTATCCGTTCGCCTCGCGCGCCAGCGTCGAAGCCAGCAGCGACGAGATCGGGCAGGTGTTCGGCCCGCAGGGCAGCATCGCCAAGTACGTCAACGACACCCTCGGCCCGCTGACCGTGCGCCGCGGCGACATCCTGACGGCGCGCACCTGGGGCGACATGGGCGTCAGCCTGCAGCCGACCTTCACCGCCAACTTCGCGCAGTGGGTGGCGCCGCTGTCCGGCGGCGCGGCCGGCGCCGGCGCGGCCAGCCAGCCGCAGACGCTGTTCCAGATCCAGCCCAAGCCGGCCTCGGGCGTGACCGAGTACACCATCGAGATCGACGGCCAGCAGCTGCGCTACCGCAACACGCCGCCGCAATGGGTCAACTTCGTCTGGCCCAATGCGCAGGGCGCGCCCGGCGCGCGCATCACCGCCACCACCTTCGACGGCAGCGTGGTCGAGATCGTCAACGAACCGGGCCGCTTCGGCCTGGAACGCCTGATCGCGACCGCCCAGCGCACCTCCAACGCGGACGGCAGCTTCAACATGAGCTGGGGCAAGTCGAACGTGACCGTGCCGGTCAAGCTGCGCATCATCAGCAACGCCCAGGCGCCCGGCGCCGGCGGCAGCGAGCCCGGCGGCAGCCAGGGCCTGCGCAACCTGCGCCTGCCCTCCTCCGTGGTGGGCACCACGTCCGAATCCTCCTCCGCCCAGACGCGACCCGGAGCGCCGCAATGAGCAACCCGCAGTCCCCCCTGTTCCGCACGGCCTACTTCGGCAAGATCCCGGCGCGCGGCGACTTCGTCAAGAACACCTCGCATCCGCAGCTGATGAGCACGCTGGACGGCTGGGTCGCCCACACCATGGAGCTGCTGGCCCAGGACCCGCACTGGAAGACGCTGTACGACGAGGCCGAGCCGATGCCGTTCGCCATCCTCGGCTCGCGCGGCAAGCTGGCCATCGCCGGCCATCTGCAACCCAGCCGTGACCAGTCGGGCCGGCGCTTTCCGTTCCTGTCGGCGACCTCGGTCGAAGTGCAGCGGCCGCTGGCGTTCATCGCCCGCAGCCCGATGGCCTTCAGCCGCCTGTGGAACCGCATGAGCGGCGCAGCCTCGCTGCTGATGACCGATGCCGATCCCGGCCCGGCGCTGCAGACCCTGAACGAACTGGAGGGCGAGATCCGCACCGAGGCCGACGACGGCTTCGATGCCTTCGTCGACCTGCAGACCGTCGAACGGCTGCAGGCCATGCTGCGCGGCAACGGCCATGCGGCCAACGTGCACGACATCGTCCTGGCGCTGGGCATCCTGCTGGAACCGGTCATGTCCAGCGGCTCGTCGCAGCTCGATCGCGGGCTGGCGCTGCCGCTGCCCGACGACCCGCTCTACATCAACCTGGTGGCGTCGTACTGGATGACGCTGATCGCGCCGTTCCTGGCGCGCGCGGATTTCGAGATCGCGGTGTTCATCGGCCGCATCGGCGGCAAGCATCGCCTGGTGGCGGGCTTTCGCGGCGCCTCGCCGCAAACCCTGGCCAGCCTGCTGTCGACGCCGCAGGCCTTCGCCGAACAGCACATCGTGCTGGAAGACGCGCCCTGGGTGCGCAACCACGTGTCGGCCAGCCACGGCCTGGCCAAGCTGTCCAGCTATCTGGACCAACCGCGGCTGTCCTTGCGCATGGCGCTCGACACCTATCTCGAAGTCTTCACCGGAGCCTGACCATGCGCGTCTCTCTCCTGATCATGGCGGCGCTGTTCTCGTGCGCCGCGGCGGCGCAGGACGCCGCCACCGTCGTCCCCGCCAACGTGATTCCACAGCCCGGCCAGGTGGTGGCCAGCGGCGCCGTCCCCGACGAGGCCACCAAGGCCGACGTGCTGGCGCGGCTGCAGCAGGTCTACGGCGTGGGCAACGTCATCGACCAGATCGAGGTCGGCGGCGTGGTCGCGCCCCCCAACTGGTCCGAACACGTGGGCAAGCTGATCGGCCAGCCGCTCAAGCAGATCAACCGCGGCCAGCTGGAAGTGGATGGCACCCAGATCCGCCTGCAGGGCGAAGTGCAGAACGAGGCCTCGCGCCAGCAGATCGCCAGCACCTTCGCCACCTCGCTCAATCCAACCTACAAGATCGTCAACGGCCTGCGCGTGGCCGCCGGCAAGGACGAACAGGGATTGCTGGACAAGGTGCTGACCAACCGCGTGGTGGAATTCGAGACCGGCAGCGCCACGCTGACGGCGCGCGGACGCGAGCTGCTCGACCAGGTGGCCGACGTGATTCCCAAGCTGCACAGCGACAAGGTGCAGATCATCGGCCACACCGACAGCTCCGGCAGCCGCAGCACCAACCTGGCCCTGAGCCAGGCGCGCGCCGACGCGGTCAGGGCCTATCTGGTGGACAAGGGGCTGCCGCCCGGCCGCTTCGAGACGTTGGGCGCGGGGCCGGACCAGCCGGTGGCCACCAACGCCACGGCCGAGGGCCGCGCCAAGAACCGCCGCATCGAATTCCGCGCCAGCCGCTGAGCGGCGGCCGCGCGTTGATGCCGTCACGCAGGGCGTGGCGGCGCCCCGCCCGCGCTGCTATCCGGCGATGGCCATCGCGGCCATCGCCCGGGGCTTGCCTTCAGCCGTTGTTCTCCGGCGGCTTGGGCACGCCCAGCAGCTCTTCCAGGCCCGACAGCGCCTCGCCGTTCTTGACCACGGTGCGCAGCCACAGGTGCAGCGACATCTCGCCCCAGCTGGCGGCCTTGTCGGCCAGATAGGCCACGGGGCTGTGCGGTTCGGTGCGGCGGAAGAACTCGGCCACTTCGCGCAGTTGCGCCAGGGCCTGGTCGCGCGTTTGCAGCGGGCCACGCGTGGCCGCGGGGGCCGTGGGCGGAAGGTCGGCAGCGGTCAAGGTGGGCTCCATGCGGGTGATGGGCGCGCCGGCGGACGGCGCGGCCTGCGCGGCCGGCGCCGGCGCCAGGTCGGCGCGCACCAGCAGGCCGGCCTCGCGGGCGAAGCGATGCACCAGTTCGGTCACGTCCTTCAGGGCGGTGCGCACCGGCGTGATGGCCGGGCCTTCGTCGCCCAGGCGCTCGGTCAGCGTCAACTCCAGCACGTCGACCGCGCCGAAGCAGCTCTGCAATTGGCTTTCCAGCTCGGAATAGAACGCCGGCGGCGTATCGCGGCGCGCGGCGTCGAACTGCTCCAGCGTGACCTTGCCGCGCGACATGTCGGCGGCGTTCTGCGGCGTGCGCTTGATGGCGTTGGCCAGTTGCGAGGCGCTGTCCCACAGCACCGCGCCGAAGCGTCCGCCCTCGGACTGCGTCAACGGCAGTTCGCGCACCAGCTGCTGCGAACGCGCCAGCAGCCACGCCAGGTTGCCCACGCGCTGCTGCACGTCGCCCTCGTCGGGCACCGGATGCAGGCCGTCCCAATAGCGCCGGCACAGGCCGTCCACCAGCAGGAAGCCATCGCGCAGGCCGGCAAAGCCGCGGGTCTTGGCCCAGGCCTCGGCCAGCCAGGCGGCCACGCGCACGTCCTTGCTGCGCTCGGTCAGCACCTCGGTGCAGATGCGGACCACCTGCGGCCAGTCGGCTTCCTTGATGTCGATGACCCAGTCGCCCTGGTCCAGGTGCGGGTCGTCATGGCGGCGGGCCTCGCGGATGGCATCGAATTCGGCCGAAAAGACCATGTCGGCGCCACAAGGCGCCTCGCCCGGAATGGGCTGCAGCAGTGCGTCGATATCGCTCATAGTGTCTTGTGTCGTTGCGGGTGGCGAGCCATGCGCAAGCGGCGCATGGCCCGGCGGCGAAAGCAGCGATGATCCCATATCTGTAACGGCGTTACGTTGGAACATGACACGCCCTATTACAAAACGCATCAGGGACCATCGCTATCATGCAAGCTCTCCAAACACAGGGAGTCGCGATGAACAAGTCATTCCACATGATGCCCAACGGCCGCTTTATCAACGGCACGCCGCGGCGCTGCCCCGATGGCACCTACGTCGGCGACGGCGGGCCCATCACCCGCGCGCCGGACGGCACCTACGTGGCCGGCACGCCGCAGCGCGCGCCCGATGGCCGCTACCTCGGCAGCGGCGGCCCGGTGCGCATGGCGCCCGATGGCAGCTTCGTCGTGGGCCCGCCGCGCATGGCGCCTGACGGCACCTATCTGTAAGCAGACTTAACCTTCATCTGGGAGCAACGGGCGGCCATGGCGCAGCGATCCGTAATACGCAAGGGTGACCGCACGTCGCACGGCGGCGTGGTGGTGACCGGGGATGAATCCGTGCAGATCTTCGGCCAGCCCATGGCGCGCGTGGGCGACCGCGTCACCTGCCCCAAGTGCCCGGGCCAGCACACCATCGTCGAAGGCGTGCAGAGCGTCAGCTCCGACCGCCGCACGGCGCTCGAAGGCATGAAGACTTCCTGCGGCGCCACGCTCATCGCCAGCCAGCAGTTCTACCAGCTCGAACATGGCGGCGGCGACGGCGGCGGCTCGGGCGTGAACGACGCGCCCCAGGCGCTGCAGGCCGGCGCGCTGGCCGCGGCCGCGCCGATCGCGGCGCAGGACGCGCCGGCGAAATGCGCTCAGGTGCAGGACACGCTCAAGCTGACCGAGGCGATGTTCGACGCCAAGCGCGTCCCGGTGAAGCTGACCGGCCCGTCGGCCTACCAGCCGCCCGCCAACCTGGCGCGCGCGGGTGACGACAAGTGCGTCATGTATGAAGCCTGGCCCGCCGGACAGCGCGTACCGGTGGTGCTGGAGCCGCGCGATCCGCTCTGGACTGGCGACCTGATGCAGCGCCGGCCGCAGGAATTCACCGAGCGCCTGACCGAGGAACCGCAGCCACAACCGGAACAGGTCGCCAAGAGCCTGGGCATCGCCCCCAAGGCGATGCTGCAGGGGCGCGACCTGCAGATCCGCCTGGCCAAGGGCATGGCGCTGGAAGACCGCATCACGCGGCTCAACGCGCAGGTGGTAAAGGGCCCGCCCTGGGCCGATCCGACGCGCGAGACGCACACGGTGGGCGAGACGATGTTCTCGCGCATCACGCTCTACAGCATGTCGGGCGACCAGGCGATGATCGACCACGCCGTGCTGCACGAACTGGCCCACAGCTACGCCAACAACGCCCGCGTCGACATGAAGGCCTGGGGCGCCGCCGCCAAGGCCGACGGCAATTTCCCGTCGGACTACGCCAAGGCCGGCCCGCCCGAGGACTTCGCCGAATTCGTGGTGATGGCCATCGCCACCCAGGGCACGCCCTGCGAGGACTACGCGCGCTCGATCTACCCGGCGCGCTACCGCCAGCTGGACGCGATGGACCTGCTGGACAAGGCCCCCGCCTCCCAGCCAGCCTGACGGGCGCGCCACGGCGGGGCGATTTGCGTCCGGGCCCGGCGGTGAGATAACATACGTTCCATATACAAACCATATATGGAACATTCACTATGGGCATCGTCAAGATTTCCGAGCAGATGCACGAGAACCTGCGCGTGGCCAGCAGCGCGCTGAGCCGCTCGATCAACTCGCAGGCCGAGCACTGGATGCGCATCGGCATGCTGTCCGAGCTCTACCCCGAGCTGCGCCACGCCGACATCTGCCAACTGCTGATCCGCATCGAACAGGCGGAGGGCTTCAGCATTGCGGCCCTGTCCCAGGGGCAGGCGCCCACCGGCCAGCAGGAGGCCGCGTAAATGGCGCGCAAGGTTTCCATCAAATCCGCCGCCGACATCGCCATGGCCCGCCAGGCCGGCGCCCTGGCGGCGGACGTGCTGCACATGATCGCCGAGCACGTGCGCCCCGGCGTCACCACCGACGAGCTCGACCGCATCTGCCACGACTACATCGTCAACGTGCAGCAGGCGATCCCGGCCAACGTCGGCTATCACGGCTTTCCCAAGACCATCTGCGCCTCGGCCAACCACGTGATCTGCCACGGCATCCCGTCGGCCAAGGTGCTCAAGAACGGCGACATCCTCAACATCGACGTGGCCGTCATCAAGGACGGCTGGTACGGCGACACCAGCCGCATGTACTTCGTCGGCCAGCCCAGCCCGCTGGCGCGGCGCCTGGTCGCCACCACCTACGAGGCCATGCGCGCCGGCATCATGGCGGTCAGGCCCGGCGCCACGCTGGGCGACATCGGCCACGCCATCCAGACGGTCGCGCACCGCGAGCACTTCAGCATCGTGCGCGAATACTGCGGCCACGGCATCGGCCAGATCTACCACGACGAGCCGCAGGTGCTGCACTACGGCCGCCCCGGCGAGGGCCTGGTGCTGCAGCCGGGCATGATGTTCACGATCGAGCCCATGATCAACGCCGGCAAGCCGCAGAGCAAGCAGCTGCCCGACGGCTGGACGGTGGTCACCAAGGACCGCTCGCTATCGGCGCAGTGGGAACACATGGTGGTCGTCACCGACACCGGCTACGAAGTGCTGACGTCCTGGCCGGACGGCTTCGGCGACTACCCGCCGATTCCCTGACGCCTCTTCTGGCCGGCGACGGCAATTAACGGAGTGCGACGCGCGCGGGGCCCGGTCATGATCGGGCCCTCGTCGTTTTCGCGGCCCCGCCGGCCGTTGCCTCCATGCCCGCCCTGCCCGCGGCGTTCCGCCGCCTGGCCGCCTCCAACCTGGCCGCCCAATGCTCCGAACAGATCGCCCTGGCGGCGGCGCCGCTGGTGGCGGTGCTGGCGCTGGGCGCCAACGCCGCCCAGACCGGCTATCTGCAGACCGCCCAGACCCTGCCCTTCCTGCTGCTGTCACTGCCCGCCGGGGTGCTGGCCGACCGGATCGCGCGCCGCACCCTGATGACCGCCGCCGAATGCGCGCGCGCCGCCAGCCTGCTGGGCCTGCTGGCGCTGCTGGCGGTGGACGGACTGAACCTGGCCGCGCTGGCGGTGCTGGGCTTCCTGGGCGCGGTCGGCACGGTGGCCTACAACGTCGCCGCGCCCGCGCTGGTGCCGACGCTGCTGCCGGCGACCCAGCTGGCGCAGGCCAACCGCTGGCTGGAACTGGCGCGCAGCGCGGCGTTCTCGGCCGGGCCGGCGCTGGGCGGCGCGCTGGTCGGCGGCATCGGCGCCGCCGTCGCCTACGGCCTGGCCACCCTGCTGTCGCTGCTGGCGGCGGGACTGCTGGCGGGCCTGCCTTCTGAGCCGCCGCGCGCGGCGGCGCGGCGCCACCTGGGGCGCGAACTGCGCGAAGGCGCCGCGTTCGTGGCGGCGCATCCCTTGCTGCGGCCGGTGCTGGTGACGGCGGTGTGCTTCAACACCGCCTGGTTCGTGCTGCAGGCCGTCTACGTGGTCTACGCGGTGGAGCGCCTGGGCCTGACCGCCGCCGGCGTGGGCGCGACGCTGGGCATCTACGGCGCCGGCATGCTGGCCGGGGCCCTGGCCGCGCCATGGCTGGCGGCGCGCCTGTCGTTCGGCGCGATGATCGCGGCCGGCCCCACCTGCGCGCTGGCCGCCAGCCTCATCCTGCTGTCGACGCTGGCCTGGCCGGCGGGCGCCTGGGCCGGCGTCGGCCTGTTCCTGTTCGGCGCCGGGCCGATCCTGTGGACCATCGCCACCACCACGCTGCGCCAGGCGGTCACGCCCAACGCGCTGCTGGGCCGGGTCTCGGCCGTGATCGTCACGGCGACATTCGGCGCGCGGCCGGTGGGCGCCCTGATCGGCGCGACCCTGGCGGCGCGGCTGGGCATGGATGCCTGCCTGTGGTTGTCCAGCGTCGGCTTTGCCGCCCAATTCGTGGTGCTGCTGGCTTCCCCGGTGGCGCGGCTGAGCCGCCAGCCGGAAACCGTGGCGGGTTGAACGACGCCACGCGGCGGCGCCGGGACCTTCTGTTGCGGTCCCGCAGGGACGGATCTGTATCTGGCGGCGGCCAGCGGCGGCCGCTAGACTGGCCTGCCATCGAGGCCGCCGCCCGCGGCGCCTCGCCCGACGCCACCCCTCGCCGCCATCATGCTGAACATCCTGGGAAAAGCCTCTTCCATCAACGTCCGCAAGGTCCTCTGGACCTGTGTCGAACTGGACCTGCCGTTCACGCGCGAGGACTGGGGCGCGGGCTTTCGCCCGACGGCCGACGCGGCCTTCCTGGCGCTCAATCCGAACGCCATGGTGCCGGTGCTGCGCGACGGCGACTTCGTGCTGTGGGAATCGAACAGCATCATCCGCTACCTGGCCAACCAATATGGCGGCGACGCGGTGCATCCGCTGTATCCGGCCAACGCCAGGCTTCGCGCCCGGGTCGATCAGTGGATGGATTGGCAGGCGACCGACCTGAACCGGTCGTGGAGCTACGCCTTCCTGGCGTTGGCGCGGCAGTCGCCGGCGCACCGGGATGCCGCCGCCATCGAGGCCTCGAGCCGCGACTGGGCGCACTTCATGGGAATCCTGGAACAGCGCCTGCGTGACACCGGCGCCTACGTGGCCGGCGAGGCCTTCACGCTGGCCGACATCGCCATCGGCCTGTCGGTCAACCGCTGGTTCGCCACGCCGCTGGACAGCGCCCTGCGGCCCGAGCTGCCGGCGGTGGCCGCCTACTACGACCGGCTGGCCGAGCGGCCGGGCTACCGCGCCCACGGCCGCAACGGCACCGCCTAGCGGCGGTCCGGCCCAGCCAGACCGCCACGCCCGGCGGCGCGCGGTGGCCTGCCACTTACTTGATCACGCCGCAGATCATGCGCCCGCCCCCGCCGCCCAGCGGCTTGGGGGTATCACTGTAGTTGTCCGCACCAACGTGGATCATCAGCGCGCGCTGCTTCACGTCGGCCATTTTCAGGCGCGGCGCCACCACGGCGGTCTTGGCGCTGCCATCGGCGCCCACGGTGATGAAAGGCAGATCGCCCAGATGGCCATCGGTGGCCAGGGGGCCCTTGTGCGCCTTGGTGTTGAACGGGTCGAGGTGGCCACCCGCGGCGCCGCCCGGCATCACCTTGCCGTCGACCGTGGTCGCTTCACATGACCCCTTTTCGTGGACATGGAAGCCGTGTTCGCCCGGCGGCAGGCCCGTCAGCTTGGGCGTGAACTTCAGGCCTTCCTTGGTCTGCTCCAGCGCGACCGTGCCCGCGCTTTTGCCCACGGAGCCGTCATCGTTCAGGAACGACATCGTGACGCTCTCGGCCTGAACTACGGCCGAGACGCCGGCCAGCGCCAGCGTTGCAACGAGAATCGAGAGTTTCTTCATGGACTTTCCTCCTGGGAGTGATGCGCGTGATGCGAGCCGCCCGACGGGGCGGCGGTCGTCCCGGAACCTGTGACCAGGCCCGCAGACTGCCAAAGACAATAGCACCGCGCCGCGGCGCTTCGCCAGCAATCTTCGCTCCTGATACATCGGATACGTCCGCAAATCCGCGACGGTTGACGGGATCCCCCCCTGGCCGACAAGCTACCCCGTCGCCAGCAGCACCGCCGCGTGCAGCAGCACGCCGATCAGGCCGCCCACCAGGGTGCCGTTGAAGCGGATGTACTGCAGGTCGCGCCCCACGCTCAGTTCCAGCTCGTCGACCAGGTGGCGCTCGTCCCACAGCTTGACCGTGCGCGAGATGTGTTCGGTGACGCCGATGCGCAGCCGCCCGGTCAGGCGCCGCGCCGCGCCCAGCACGTGGCTGTTGATGGCCTCGCGCAGGTCCGGGTCTTCGCCCAGCTTGCGCGCCAGCGCCAGCAAGGCGCTCTCCAGGTGCGCGGCCAGGGCCGAATGCTCGTCGCTCAGGTCGCGCCGCAGCGCGGCGTGGATGTCGTCCCACAGGCCTTGCACGTATTCCTGCACCTTGGGGTGGTCGATGGCGCGCTGCTTCATGGCCTCGACCTGCGCGGCCAGCGCCGGATCGGCGCCCAGGCGCGCGATGTAGTTCAGCACCCAGGCCTCGTAGTCGCGCCGCACCGGGTGGTGGGGTTCGGACAGCACGTCGCGCAGTTCCTGCACCAGCGCGCGCGCCAGGCGGTCGGCCAGGTTGTCGGCGATGCCGTCAACCGAGGCGATGACATCCACCGCGGCGATGATGCGCGGCCATTCCTTGCGGGCGAACTTGACCAGCAGCGCCGAGGCGCGTTCCTTGACGTCCTCGTCGCCCAGGTAGCCGCCCAGCCGCTCCATGGCGGCGTCCAGCAGTTCCTGGTGGCGGCCGTCGCGCGTCAACAGGCCCAGCACCTCGCCGGCGGTGCCGGCCGCGTCCCAGCGCCGCAGGTTCTTCACCACGAATTCCTGGATCACGCCGCGCACCGCGTGGTCGTCCAGCAGGTCCAGCGTCTGCAGCGCCACCCGCCGCGCGCCGTCGCTGAGCGCGTGCGCCTGCTTCGGCCGCGCCAGCCAGCGCGACAGGCGCGCGGCCGGGTCGAAGCCGCGCAGCTTCGCCATCAGCGTATCGGGGTCGAGGAAATGGTCGCGCACGAACACCGCGAGGTTGTCGCCGATGCGGTCCTTGTTGCTGGGGATGATGGCGGTGTGCGGAATCGGCAGGCCCATCGGCCGGCGGAACAGCGCCACCACCGCGAACCAGTCGGCCAGCGCGCCCACGGTGGCGGCCTCGCAGAAGGCCCGCACCCAGGCCCAGGCGCCCTGCCCGCCCATGACGTGGCTGGTGATGAAGCCGCTGATCATCGCCACCAGCAGGGCCAGCGCGGCGATCTTCATGCGCCGCAACTGCGCGCGGCGCGCCTGCGACGCCAGCGCGGAGCGGGTGGCGAAGGCCGGCGAGGACGGACTGGCGGAAGGCGGCGTATCGGTCATGGGGTCTCCGGCGGGAATGCCCGCCCAGCATACCAAGCCGGGCGGCCGTCAGTCCTCGGGCCCGGCCAGCGCGCCGCGCAGCCAGGCGATGAAGGCATCGGCATGGGCGGTGCGGGCGCGGCCGGCGGCCGGCACCGCGCGCAGGCCGCCATCGAACGGCACGAAGCCGTAGGGCGCCACCAGCTGCCCTTCCTGCAACTCGCGCGAGATCAGCCGCCGTTCGACCAGCGCCACGCCCAGGCCCGACAGCGCGGCCTCGATGCACAGGTGGGTGTGCGGAAACGCCAGCGTGTCGCCTTGCGCCGCCGGCTGCCCGGTGATGGCCTCCCACTGGTTCCAGGCGCTGGAGGTGTATTCATGGGCGATGCGCACGCGCGTGGCCGGCTTCTTGCGCGCATAGGCCGGCGTGCAGACCGCGCCGAAGCGCACCGGCGCCAGCGCCAGGGCCTGGCGCCGGTCGGCCTCGGCGTAGCCGGACAGGTCCCAGGCCAGGATCAGGTCGGCGCCCTCGTTGCGCATTTCACGCGCCGAGGTCATCGACAGGCGGATGCGGATCTCGGGGTGCTTGCGATAGAACACGGCCAGTTGCGGCACCAGCCAACGCATGGCGAAGGTGGCGCTGCAAGCCACGTGCAGTCCCGGCGCCTGCGATTCGCGCGCCAGGCGCTCATAGGCGTTTTCAAGCTGGTCGAAGGCCGCGCGCACCGAGGCGTAGAACGTGACGCCGGCCTGCGTCAGGCGCAGGCCGGTGCCGTCCTTCTCGAACAGCGCCACGCCCGCGTGTTCCTGCAGCAGGCGCAGATGGCGGCTGACGGCGCCGTGGCTGCGGCACAGTTCCTCGGCGGCGCGGGTGACCGAGCCGCTGCGGGCGATGGCTTCGAAGGCGCGGACGGCGGACAGGGGCGGCAACTGGCGCATGGCGGGTCATTTGTCAGGAAAACTGACGAAGGAGCAGAAAAACTGCATTGTCGGATCCAAGGCCCGTTTTTAGCATGTCGGCATTGCAATCGCTAAACGCCGCGCCACCCCATGCATGGGCCGCCCGGGCGCCTGGACCGATTGCCGCTTGTTTGAATTAACTGACGGTTTCCCTTTTTCCCAAGTCCTTTACGGAGCCCCCCATGCACATCACCCACCTGGCCGCCCACGAAGCCCTGGACAGCCGCGGCAATCCCACCGTCGAAGTCGAGGTCCGCCTGGACGACGGCGCCCAGGGCCTGGCCCTGGTGCCGTCGGGCGCCTCGACCGGCAGGCGCGAGGCCCTGGAGCGGCGCGACGGCGACGCCGCCCGCTACCTGGGCAAGGGCGTGCTGGGCGCGGTCGGCGCGGTCAATACCGAACTGCGCGCCGCCCTGCTGGGCCTGCCGGCCGACCAGCAGGCCCACATCGACCAGATCATGATCGAACTGGACGGCACGCCCGACAAAAGCCGGTTGGGCGCCAACGCCCTGCTCGGCGTGTCGCTGGCGGTGGCGCACGCGGCCGCCCGCAGCCAGGGGCTGCCGCTGTGGCGCCACATCGGCGGCGTGCAGGCGCAGACCCTGCCGGCGCCGATGATCAACATCATCAACGGCGGCGCGCATGCCGACAACCCGCTGGATTTCCAGGAATTCATGATCCTGCCGGTGGGCGCGGACAGCTTCCGCGAGGCGCTGCGCATGGGCGCGGAGGTCTTCCACACGCTGCGCCACGCCCTCAAGGCGGCCGGCCACAGCGTCAACGTGGGCGATGAAGGCGGCTTCGCGCCCACGCTGCGCAACGCGCCCGAGGCGCTGGACTTCATCATGGCCGCGATCGAGCGCGCCGGCCTGCGCCCCGGCGCCGACATCGCGCTGGCGCTGGACCCAGCCGCCAGCGAATTCCACGGCCCGGACGGCTACCGCTACCACGGCGAGAACCTGCTGCGCGACGCCGAACAGCAGGTGCAGTACCTGGCCGGGCTGGTGCGCGACTACCCCATCGTCTCGATCGAGGACGGCATGGCCGAGGACGACGCCATCGGCTGGAAGGTGCTGGGCGCGACCCTCGGCGGCGCCTGCCAGCTGGTGGGCGACGACGTGTTCTGCACCAACCCGCAACTGTTCCAGGCCGGCATCGAACAGGGCGTGGCCAACGCCATCCTGGTCAAGATCAACCAGATCGGCACGCTCAGCGAGACCGGCCGGGTGCTGGCGCTGGCGCGCCGCGCCGGCTATGGCGTGGTCATGTCGCACCGCTCCGGCGAGACCGAGGACACCAGCATCGCCGACCTGGCGGTGGCGGCCAACTGCGGCATGATCAAGACCGGCTCGCTGTCGCGCGCCGACCGCACCGCCAAGTACAACCGCCTGCTGCGCATCGAGCGCGAGCTGGGCGCGGCCGCCGTCTATGCCGGCGCCGGCGCGCTGGCGCGGCGCGGCTGAGGACCCGCGACCCGCCGGCGCCCACAGCGGCCCGGCACGGGCCTCTAGCGCGCGGCCGGCGCGGATGCCGCCAGGTAACGGCTCGGCAAGCCGCCGGTCAGGCGCTTGAACATCGCGGCGAAGGCGCTGGCCGTGGCGTAGCCGGTTTCGTGGGCCACCACGCCCACCGGCGCGCCCTGCGCCAGCCGGCTCAACGCCACCATCAGGCGCACGCGGTGGCGCCAGGCGGTGAAGCCCAGCCCGGTGTCGCGCAGGAACAGCCGCGCCAGCGTGCGTTCGGAGAGCGCCAGGCGCGCCGCCCAGGCCGCCAGCCCGTCGCCATCGGCCGGCTGGCGCAGCAGGTGCTCGTGACCGGCGCCGCGGCGGCGTTGACGCGGCTGGCGGCGGCCTGACCCCGTTCACTGGCGTTCAAGACAGGACGGCCGCCGGCGCCGACGATGGCGGCTTTTGCCGAGGAACCGCGCATGTCCGTCCCCACCGCCCCTGTCGTCCTGTCCGCGCCCGCCGTGCCGGAGAAAATCGTGATCGTGCTGGCGGCAACGCTCGGCGTGGGCCAGGCCGCCAACGTCTCGGCCTGCCTGGCCGCGGGCCTCGCGGCCGCCTTGCCAGGCTGGGCCGGCGCGCCGCTGCGCGACCCCGATGGCATGGCCTCGTCGGCCATCTCGCACCTGCCCATCATCGTGCTCTCGGCCGATGCGGTGCGCATGGCGCAACTGCGCGAACGGCTGGCGCCCGCGCCGCCCGACGGCGCGCGGCTGGCCGTGTTCCCGGCCTATGCCCGCGAGATCCATGAGGCCGCCCACTATTGGGCGCGGCACCGCGAGACCTCGCACCGCGACCAGCCCCTGCTCGGCGTCGGCCTGGCCGGCGCCAAGCGCTGGATCAACGCGCTGACCGGCAGCCTGCCGATGCTGCGTTGAACGCCCGCGCGCCGGCGCAACCGCTCAGGCGCGTTCGCGGTACGCGGTGGCGCACAGGATCGACAGGAACAGCAGCAGCGCCAGCGTCAGCAACAGGCCGCCCGCCGCCGTGATGATGGCGTCGGAGCGCCACAACAGCAGCGCCTGGCGCAACGCGGCGCCGGTCACCTCGGTCAGGCCCGTCAGCAACAGCAGCACGACGGCGAACGGCCAGACCGAGCCGCGCAGCGCCTGGCGCGACCGCCGCCAGCCATAGCCATCCGTCAGGGCGGCCTGCGGCAGGGCCAGGGACCAGGATCCCAGCAGGTGCGTCATGGGCAGCCACAGGATCATCAGCAACAGCAATGCGATGGCCAGGAACACCGTGCTGGGCGTGTTCGGCATCTGGAAATACAGGGAGAGCGTCAGGCTGCCGCTGATCGACTTCAGGGCGGCGATCGCGACGATCGCCGCGAACACCAGGGCCAGCACCCGGGCCTGGGCGCCATCCAGGCTGGGCGCCAGGCGCGGCACGCCCGCCAGTTGGCGCTGCCACGCCAGCGCCACACGCGCCAGGGCCAGCAGATTGACCACCGCCGCCAGCAGGAACCAGGTTTCGCGCGGACCGCCCGCCTGGTTCAGCAGAAGCGCGCCCGGCAACGACAACGCGAACGCCACGCAGGCCCACGGCGCGGCGGCGACCATGCCGGGAACCTGCGCCGTGAACTGGCGGGCCGTCAACGCCAGCAGGCGGCGCGCGGTGAGCGGATGCGGCAAGGTGTACCTCTCTCGGTCAGGTCAGGACCATCGGCCCCGCGGCCGATGGCGACTCCAGGCCTTATACCAGAGACGCGCGCCCGCCGCGCCGCATTCAATCGGCCAGCAGGCCCGGCGCCAGCGCCGCCAGGGTGGCGATGTGCGCGTCCATTTCCTGCGGGCGCGGATTGTCGATATTGCCGGCGCCCGCGGTGCGCAACCGCAACGTCAACAGGCCGCCGCCGTCGGCGCTGAACTGCAGGCCGAACACCCAGTCCACGCCTTGCGCGCGGGCGACCAGCGTCAGCCAGCCCGTGTCCGCTTCGATCAGGGTGCGGGCGCGCAACAGGCCGCGCGCCTCCAGCGCGGACGGCGCGGCGGTGGCGAACCGCTGCATGGCCGCCAGCACGGTCGGGGTCTCGGCGGAGAACGCGATCTGCACCAATTGCAGCGGCGGCACCAGCAGCCGATGCGAGAACAGCCGCGGCATCGGCGCCGCGGTTGGCGCCACGCCGGTTGACCATGACGCGGGAACGGTTGCCAGCCCCGGATCCACGGCGCTCGCCGGCGCGACCGCCGCGACCCGGGCCTGCCCGGCGGTCGAAGCACAGCCGCCGAACAGCACCGCGGCCAGGGCCGGCAACAGCAGCCGGGGCAGCCACCGCAGGAAGCCGCCGCCTTCGTTGACGCGTGGCGCTAGGATCGGGCGGCGCATGCCTGGCCCTCCGGCTTGTCGTGATAGGTGCGGAATTCTTCCAGGTCCGCCAGGGGCTTTTTCAAGCGATAGCAGGCATTCAGGCCGCGCAGCAACAGGAACGCTTCCTCGCTGCCGAGGGATTTGGAGAAATCATCGTCGGCCAGCTTGGTCGAGATCTCTTCCAGCGTCTTCTGGTCGCGATAGCGCGCCAGCCGCTCGCCCAGGGTGTAGGCGGTCAGCGCGGCCTGCAGCCGGCCCTGCGCGTCGCTGACCTGCTCGACCGAGGCGCTGGCGCCCACCTTGCTCAGCAGCGCCGTGAGCGCCACCGACTTTTCCAGCACCGACTTGGGCACGATGCTCTCGAACGTGCCCACCGACACCAGCGCGGTCGGCACGTTCAGCGGCGCGGCGCCATCCATCACCTGGTTGGTGCGGGTGTTGTAGGTCAGCGCCTTTTCCCAGAAGCCGCGCGTGCCGGCCACCGGGCGCCCCACCACCACATAGGTGCCCTGCTTGAGCAGGCCCAGGTTGGAGCCGGCCGACTGGCTCACCGCCGACTGCGAATACAGCTGCACGCTGTAGTCCAGCACCATGCGGTTGCGCTGGTTCGCCAGCACCAGCTCGGCGGCGGTGAAGGCCACCCCCACCAGCGGCGAGACCAGCGGATTGTTGGCCAGGCTCGCCGCGCCGTTGGCCACGCCCTGCGCCCGTTGCAGCGCGCGCAGAGTCTCGGCGTTGCGCTCGGTGGTGACGTCCATCACGCGCAACCGGAACGACGGCGCCACGCGCTCGTCCCAGCGCTGCACGTAGTACACCAGCAGATTGGAGAAGTTCAGGGATTGATCGGGCTGCACGCCGCGCTGGTACCAGACCACGATGGACTGATTGCTGCCGTCGTCCTTGGCGGCGATGTCGAGGATCACCGCGTAGTCCGCCGGGCCGTCGATGCCGGCGGTCTTGACGCCGGCCGCGTCCTTCAGCGCCGGGATCTCGACCGACCGCATCATGATCGAGAGCGGCGCGTTGGCCGGCACCGCCAGTTGCCGTTCCGCATCCGAAGACGCCGGCGCGCCGGCCTGCTCCAGCACGCGCGCGCGCTCGTCGTCACCGGGCTTGAGATAGAAGATGCGGTTGTCCGCGTAGATCGGGGTATGCACGGTGTAGGCATCACCGATGCGCGGCTCGCCTCCCGCGCATCCCGCCAACAATCCCGCCACCAGCCCCAACATGCCCCACCGCAAGACGGCGCCTTGCCGCCGCAGGCCGGCCCGACGCCGGCGCATGAACACGAAAGCCATACTTGCTCCGCAAGAAAAGGCCCGCAATGGATCGGAACAACGCCCAAGCCCGGCGCGGCGGTCAGGCGGCGGTCAACGCTGCCCGTTCCTCGGCCAAAGCTTCCCGCCAGGACGGCGGGCGGGAATGGTCGGCATTTTTATCATTATGTTTCTTTTTGTCAAACTTCTCGCGCAGGGCATGCCGCGCCCGTGGCGCCCGGCGCGCATCGTCGCCAGCGGCTGGGCGCCGGGCGGATATCACCACGGTTCGAAGGTGGCCCGGATCGGCGCGTAGCCGGGGCCGAGCGCGCGCTGGATGGCGTCCGCCCGCATCATGGCCAGGAAAAAGTCCTCCAGGTCGTCCGCGACGCGCCGTATCCGCGCATAACGCATGCCGATCACATGAATGGGGAACTCGCCGGACGGCAGCGGCCGCGCGGTGTCCCAGCACAGCAGTTCGCCGTTGTGGCCACCGCCGAAGAAGAACAGGCGATCGAGCTCCACGGGCGGGAAGGCGGGATCCTGCTCCAAGGCCTCGTCCTCGCCGATCTCGACGCCCTCTTCCCGCCAATGGGCGCGCATCTCGGCCAGGTTTGCCCGCCAGTGCGCGTGGTGCCCGGCCAGCGCCGCCCCACCGGGCGGCACGGCTAGCGGCGGACAGACATAGAACAGGCCGCCCACCGAACCCGGCCCGACCTGTTCGCTGAAGCTTCGATAGCTCGGCGGCAGCGCCAGGCCGGTCAAGGCCCGCGCCTGGGTGAAATCCCAGGCCAGGCGCCGGGCGGGCGCGAGAAAACTCCAATCGGCAATCGACATGACGGCATCCAGAGGCAGGGACGCCGATGATAGCCGGCGGGCGCTGCCGGCCCTATGCCGCGCCCAGCAGCCCCGGCCGCCCTTCGTGCGCGGCCTGCGCGCGCTGCTGGATGAACTCGATCATCATGGAAATGGCGCGCGGATGATGGCGGTTGGGCATGTACAGCATGTACATGGCGCGGCCGAAGATGCTCAGCCGCCATTGCGGCAAGGCGGGCAGCAGGTCGCCGCGCGCGATGTCGTCATGCACCACGTAATCGGGCACCACGCCGATGCCCAGCCCGGCCAGCGCCGCCTCGCGCAGGAAGGCGTAGTTGCGTGAAATGACGGTGGGCTCCAGCACCACGTGCTGGCGCGGCTGGCCGCCGTAGTAGGCCGACAGCCGCAGCGGCCGGCCGATGACGGCGGCGCTGATGGTGGGCAGGCGCGCCAGCTCCGCCGGCGTGTCCGGCAGGCCGCGGGCGCGCGCGAAATCGCGCGAGGCACAGGCCACGTAGCGCACCTGGCCCAGTTCGCGCGCCACCAGGTTGTGCGGCGGCTCGGACATGATGCGCACGGCGATGTCGACCTCGTCGCGCAGCAGGTCGTCGACGCTGTTCTCGAACAGCACGTCCAGCACGATGTCGGGATAGGCCTGCTTGAACTCGATCAGCCACGGCATCATCACGAACTGGCCATAGCCGCTCGGCACGCTCAGGCGCACCTTGCCCTGCGGCGTCTTGCCCAGCGTTTCGACGGCCTCGCGCGCCGCCGCCAGCTCGTCCTGGATGCTGCGGCCGTGCTGGTACAGCTTGAGTCCGATTTCGGTGGGCTCGACGTGGCGCGTGGTGCGCCGCAGCAGCTGCATGCCGACGGCGCGCTCGAGCTGGGTCAGGTGGTAGCTGACGTTGGCGCGCGTCATCTTCAGCCGGCGCGCCGCTTCGCTCAGGTTGCCCGCGTCCACGATCTCCACCAGCAGGGTCAGCGCTTTCGTATCCATGTCGAATCTCCCGGACCCGCGCTGGCGTTGTTCATTGCATCCCGGCGGTCCGGTGGCATTGTCAAATTATCTTATCGTCATTGTCAATTATGGATGCCATTGTCAAGACTTCTTTGCTGGTAAAGAATAGACGGATACAAGACGGGCCGTTCCTGGCCCGCCAGGCGCCGCGACAGCGCCGCGTTCGCCCCGGGACCCGCCGGCACAGAGGCCTCTCCGCCTCGCCGCGCCATCCCGACCTGGCCGGCGCGGGCGGCGACCCTACCGGAGACACTGTCCCATGGCAGCCAGCAGCCCCGCCGGCGCGGTCCACACGCGCCGCGACGCCGACGTTCTCGTCGTCACCATCGACCATCCCCCCGTCAATGCCCTGAGCGCCGAAGTGCGCGCCGGCCTGCTCCAGGCCATCGACCAGGCCCAGGCCGATCCGCAGGTGCGGGCCGTGCTGCTGACCGGCGCCGGCAACAACTTCATCGCCGGCGCCGACATCCGCGAATTCGGCAAGCCGCCGCGTCCGCCCGCCCTGCCCGACGTCTGCAACCGGATCGAGGCCAGCGCCAAGCCGGTGGTGGCCGCGCTGCACGGCGCGGCGCTGGGCGGCGGGTTGGAAGTGGCGCTGGCCGCGCACTACCGCGTGGCCCTGCCCGGCGCCAAGCTGGGCCTGCCCGAAGTGACGCTGGGCCTGCTGCCCGGCGCCGGCGGCACGCAGCGCGCGCCGCGCCTGATCGGCGCCGCGGCGGCGCTGGACCTCATGCTGTCGGGCAAGCCGATGACGGCGCAGGCCGCCGTCGCCGCCGGCCTGGCCGATGAACTGGCGGCTGGCGCCGACCCGCTGATCGCCGGCCTGGACTACACGCGCCGCCTGCTGGCGCGCAACGCCGCGCCGCGCCGCAGCCGCGACGGCCAGGCGCTGACGGACAAGGCCGCCGCCCTGGCCGCGATCGACGCCGCCGGCCAACGTATCGCGGCCACCACGCGCGGCCTGTTCTCGCCGGCGAAGATCCTCGAGGCGGTGCGCGCTGCCGTCGAATTGCCTTTCGACGAGGGCCTGCGCACCGAACGCGCGCTGTTCCTGCAATGCCTGGACAGCCCGCAGCGCGCCGGCCTGATCCACGCCTTCTTCGCCGAACGCGAAACCGCCAAGATCCCCGAGCTGAAGCAGGCCAGGCCGCGCCGGCTCGAGCGCGTCGGCGTGATCGGCGGCGGCACCATGGGCGCCGGCATCGCCGTGGCGCTGCTGGACGCCGGTCTGCCGGTGGTCATGGTCGAGCAGGACGACGCCGCGCTGGCGCGCGGCCGCCAACGGGTCGAGCACGTCTACGACCTGCTGGCGGGCAAGGGCCGCATGAGCGCCGACGAGCGCGCCGCCCGCCTGGCGCGCCTGACCGGCGCCACCGACTACGCGGCGCTGGCCGATGCCGACCTGGTCATCGAGGCGGTGTTCGAGGACATGGACGTCAAGCAGGCCGTGTTCGCGCAACTGGACCGCGTGGTCCGGCCCGACGCGGTGCTGGCCACCAACACCTCGTACCTGGACGTGGACCGCATCGCCCAGGCCACGCGCGACCCGGGCCGCGTGCTCGGGCTGCACTTCTTCTCGCCCGCCAACATCATGAAGCTGCTGGAAGTGGTGGTCGGCCGCGACACGGCGGCCAACACCGTGGCCACCGGCTTCGAGCTGGCGCGCCGCCTGCGCAAGATCGCGGTGCGCGCCGGCGTCTGCGACGGCTTCATCGGCAACCGCATCCTGGCGGTGCACCGCCAGGCGGCCGACATGATGATGGAGGATGGCGCCTCGCCCTACGACATCGACGCGGCGGTGCGCGACTTCGGCTACCCCATGGGTCCGTACCAGATGGTGGACCTGGCCGGCGGCGACATCGGCTGGGCCACGCGCAAGCGCCGCGCCGCCACCCGCGACCCGGCGCTGCGCTACGTGCAGATCCCGGACCGCCTGTGCGAGCGCGGCTGGTTCGGCCAGAAGACCGGCCGCGGCTTCTACCTGTATCCCGACGGCGCGCGCCACGGCACGCCCGATCCGGAAGTGCTGGCCATCATCGCTGCCGAACGCCAGCGCGCCGGCGTCGCGCCGCGCGCCTTCGGCGCCGAGGACATCCAGCGCCGCTACCTCGCGGCCATGATCAACGAGGCGGCCAACGTGCTGCGCGAGGGCATCGCGCTGCGGCCGTCGGACATCGACATGGTGTTCCTGTCGGGCTACGGCTTTCCGCGCCATCGCGGCGGGCCGATGCACTACGCCGACCGCGTCGGGCTGGCCAACGTGCTGGCCGACATCCGCGCCTACGCCAAGGAAGACCCCGCGTTCTGGAAGCCATCGCCGCTACTGGTCGAACTGGCCGAATCCGGCCGCGACTTCGCCAGCCTGAACCAGGCCGCCTGACCCCACTCATCCAACGGAAACCGATATGCGCGAAGCCGTCATCGTCTCCACCGCCCGCACGCCCATCACCAAGGCGCAGCGCGGCGAATTCAACCTGATCGCCGGGCCGACCCTGGCGGCCCACGCGGTAAGCGCCGCGGTCGAACGCAGCGGCATCGACCCCGCCCTGATCGAGGACGCCTTCATCGGCTGCGGCTACCCCGAGGGCGCCACCGGCCGCAACATCGGCCGCCAGGCGGTGATCCGCGCCGGCCTGCCGGTCAGCGTCGGCGGCGCCACCGTCAACCGCTATTGCGCCTCGGGCCTGCAGGCCATCGCCTCGGCCGCGGCGCGCATCGTCATGGACGGCGCGCCCGCCATGCTCGCCGGCGGCGTCGAGCTGGTCTCGCAGATCCGCACGCGTGACGACGGCGTCAGCGGCATGGACCCGTGGATCATCGCCAACAAGCCCGCGCTGTACCTGCCGATGATCGAGACCGCCGACATCGTCGCCGCGCGCTATGGCATCAGCCGCGAGGCGCAGGACCGCTTCGCCGCGCAGAGCCAGGCGCGCACCGAGGCCGCCCAGGCCGCCGGCCGCTACCGCGAGGAGATCATCGCCGTCACCACCACCATGGCCGTCACCGACCGCGCCACCGGCGCCGTGTCGGAACGCGAGGTCACGGTCGACCAGGACACCTGCAACCGGCCCGGCACGACCTACGAGGCGCTGGCCAAGCTGGCGCCGGTGCGCGGCCCGGACCAGTTCGTCACGGCGGGCAACGCCTCGCAGCTGTCCGACGGCGCGGCCGCCTGCGTGCTGATGGAAGCCGCCGAGGCACAGCGCGCCGGCATCCGCCCGCTGGGCGTCTTCCGCGGCCTGGCGATCGCCGGCTGCGAGCCCGACGAAATGGGTATCGGCCCGGTCTACGCCGTGCCCAAGCTGCTGGCGCGGCACGGCCTGAAGGTCGACGACATCGACCTGTGGGAACTGAACGAGGCCTTCGCCTCGCAGGCCCTGTATTGCCAGGAACGCCTGGGCATCCCGATGGAGCGGCTGAACGTGAACGGCGGCTCGATCGCGCTGGGCCACCCGTTCGGCGTCACCGGCGCCCGCCTGGCCGGCCACGTGCTGCTGGAAGGCCGCCGCCGCGGCGCCCGCTACGCGGTCGTCACCATGTGCGTGGGTGGCGGCATGGGCGCGGCCGGCCTGTTTGAAATCTACTGAGGAATCGCCCGATGGATCTGGAATTCACCCCCGAAGAAAACGCCTTCCGCGACGAGGTCCGCGCCTTCCTGGCCGCCCACCTGCCGGCGCGGCTGTCGGCCAAGGTCACGCAGGGCAAGCTGCTGGCGCGCGCCGACATGGTCGAGTGGCACGCCATCCTCAACCGCCACGGCTGGCTCGCCAGCCACTGGCCGGTGGAATACGGCGGCACCGGCTGGAGCACGACGCAGAAGTACATTTTCGACAACGAATGCGCGCTGGCCGGCGCCCCGCGCATCGTGCCGTTCGGCCTGAGCATGCTGGGCCCGGTACTGATCAAGTACGGCAACGAGGCGCAGAAGCGCCACTGGCTGCCGCGCATCCTGGATGGCTCGGACTGGTGGTGCCAGGGCTATTCGGAACCCGGCGCGGGCTCGGACCTGGCCTCGGTCAAGACCACCGCGGTGCGCGACGGCGACCACTACATCGTCAACGGCCAGAAGACCTGGACCACGCTGGGCCAGTACGCCAACATGATCTTCTGCCTGGTGCGCACCTCGAACGAGGGCCGGCGCCAGGAAGGCATCAGCTTCCTGCTGATCGACATGGCCAGCCCGGGCGTGCAGGTGCGCCCCATCATCACGCTGGACGGCGAGCATGAAGTCAACGAAGTGTTCTTCTCGGACGTGCGCGTGCCGGTCGAGAACCTGGTGGGCGAGGAAAACCGCGGCTGGACCTGCGCCAAGTACCTGCTGACTTATGAGCGCACCAACATCGCCGGCGTCGGCCAGTCGACCGCGGCGCTGGAACGCCTGAAGACAGTGGCCGCCAGCCAGAAGAAGAACGGCCGCCCGTTGGCCGACGACCCCGACTTCGCGGCGCGCCTGGCGCGGGTGGAAATCGAGCTGGCCAACATGCGCACCACCAACCTGCGCGTGGTCGCGGCGGTGGCCGGCGGCGGCGCGCCGGGCGCCGAAAGCTCGATGCTGAAGATCCGCGGCACCCAGATCCGCCAGGAGATCACCGCGCTGAACCGCCGCGCCATGGGCCCCTACGCCCGCCCGTTCGTGGCCGAGGCGCTGCACGACGGCCACGACGCCGCGCCCATCGGCCCCGAGGGCGCCGACAGCGCCGCGGCGCAGTACTTCAACAACCGCAAGCTGTCGATCTTCGGCGGCTCCAACGAAATCCAGAAGAACATCATCTCCAAGATGATCCTGGGACTGTAAAGGCCGGCCATGAACTTTGAACACACCGAAGACCGGCGCATGCTTGCCGACATGCTGCGCCGCTTTGTCGCCGAACAATACGACTTCGCCACGCGCGAACGCCACGCCAAGATGGCGCAGGGCTACAACCCCGAATTCTGGCGCCGCTACGCCGAACTGGGCGCCATCGGCGCGCTGTTCGCCGAGGAACACGGCGGCCTGGGCGGCGCGGGCTTCGACATCAGCGTGGTGTTCGAGGCGCTGGGCCGCGGCCTGGTGCTGGAACCGTTCCTGGACGCGCTGATGGTCGGCAGCGCCATCGCCCGCGCCGGCAACCCGGCGCAACGCGAGGCGCTCGACGGCCTGATCGCGGGCGGCATCACCGCCGCGCTGGCCGCGGCCGAGCCCGACGGCGGCTACGCGCTGAACGCGGTGCGCACCCGCGCCGAACGCAGCGGCGACGGCTGGGTGCTGAACGGCGCCAAGGCGGTGGTGGCGGCCGGCGAACACGCCGACCTGCTGCTGGTGTCGGCCCGCACCGGCGGCGCCGAGGACGACGAGGCCGGCATCAGCCTGTTCCTGGTCAGCGCCGGCACCCCGGGCGTGGCGGCGCGCGGCTACGAACTGATCGACGGCGGCCGCGCCGCGGAGCTGACGTTCGAGAACGTGGCGCTGGGCGCCGACAGCCTGCTGGGCGAAGCTGGCGCCGGCCTCGCGCTGCTGGAACATGCCACTGGCCGCGGCATCCTGGCGCTGTGCGCCGAGGCCGTGGGCGCGATGGACTGCGCCCGCGACGCGACGCTGGAATACCTGCGCACCCGGCGCCAGTTCGGCGTGCCGATCGGCAGTTTCCAGGCGCTGCAGCACCGCATGGCCGACGTGCTGCTGGAGATCGAGCAGGCGCGCTCGGCGGTCATCAACGCCGCCGCCGCGCTCGACCACCCCGACCGCGCCACGCGCGAACGCGCGCTGTCGGCCGCCAAGTACACCATCGGCCGCATCGGCACGCTGGTGGCCGAAGAGAGCATCCAGCTGCACGGCGGCATCGGCATGACCTGGGAACTGCCGCTGGCGCACTACGCCAAGCGGCTCGTCATGATCGACCATCAGTTGGGCGACGAGGATCACCACCTGCGGCGCTACATCGCGCTGGGGCGGGCCTGAGCGGCAAGGAGCACATCATGACGCAGGCCCGTATGGACCCACCCATCGCCCCGCCCCTCGGCCGGCCTTTCTCGGCGCCTTTCCCGGTCCGCACCGCCGCCGACGTCCAGCGCCTGGCCGCCCGGCCGCTGGCCGAGACGCTGACGGTGCAAAGCACCTACGATATCTTCCGCAACGCGGCTGCCGCCTTCGGCGACCGCCTGGCGCTGACGTTCCTGCGCAGCGCCGATCCCGACGAGCCGGCCATCAGCTGGAGCTACAACGAACTGCTGGCCGGCATCCACCAGACCGCCAACCTGCTGCACAGCCTGGGCGTCGGCCCGACGGATGCGGTCGGGGTGCTGCTGCCCGGCTGCCTCGAATACCACCTGGCGCTGTGGGGCGGCGAGGCCGCCGGCATCGTGCAGCCGCTCAATCCGCTGCTGACCGAGGACAAGCTGGCCTCGCTGCTGGCCACCGCCGGCGCCAAGGTGCTGATCGCCTACGGCTCGGACACTGAATGTGAATCCTGGTCCAAGGCCCTGCGGCTGCGCGAGCGGGTGCCGTCGCTGCGCACGCTGCTGCGCGTCGCGCCGCACGACGAGACGCCATCGCAACGCCCGGCGTTGCCGGACTTCGCGCTCGACTTCAACAGCGCGCGCGCCGCCCAGCCGCTGGACCGGCTGCTGAATGAACGCGTGATCCGCGCCGACGACATCGCCGCCTACTTCCATACCGGCGGCACCACCGGCGCGCCCAAGCTGGCCATCCACACTCACGCCAACCAGGTCTTCACCGCCTGGGCGGCCGTACAGCTGCAGGGCGCGGGGCCGGGCGACGTGGTCATCAACGGCTACCCGCTGTTCCACGTGGCCGGCGTGCTGCCGGCCTCGCTGGCGGCGCTGTCGGCCGGCGTGCAGACCGTGATCCCGACCACGCTGCTGCTGCGCAACCGCGAGGTGCTGCGCAACTACTGGCGGCTGGTCGAACGCCATCGCGCCACTTCGCTGCAGGGCGTGCCCACCATCCTTGCGGCGCTGGCCGAGATTCCGCTGGACGGCGCCGACATCTCCACCCTGCGCTACTGCCGCACCGGCGCCGCGCCGCTGCCGGCGGAACTGGCGGCGCGCTTCGAGCGCCTGTTCGGCCTGCACGTGAACGAAAGCCTGGGCATGACGGAGATGGCCGGCATCACCTCGATCACGCCGCCCGGCTCGGACTTTCCGGTCAATTGCGTGGGTTTTCCGCTGCCCTACGTGCAGGTGCGCGTGGTCGGCCTGGACGCGCCCGCCGGCCAGCCGGCGCGCGACCTGCCGCCCGGGCAGGCCGGCATGCTGCTGTTCAAGTCGCCCAACGTGATCCCGGGCTTTCTCGACCCCGAGGACACCGCCCGCGCCTTCACCGAGGACGGCTGGCTCATCAGCGGCGACGTCGGCTTCCTGGACACCGAGGGCCGCCTGCACCTGCAGGGCCGCGCCAAGGACCTGATCATCCGCGGCGGCCACAACATCGATCCCAAGACCATCGAGGATGCGCTGGCCTCGCACCCCGCGGTGCGCATCTGCGCCGCCGTCGGCGCGCCCGACCCCTACGCCGGCGAACTGCCGATCGCCTTCGTCACGCTGGCCGAGGACGCCGAGGTGTCCGAGGCCGACCTGGTGGCCTACGCCGCCGCGCACGTGGACGAAGCCCCCGCCCGGCCCAAGCGCGTGATCGTGCTCGAGACGATGCCCATGACCAACGTCGGCAAGATCTACAAGCCCGACCTGCGCCGCCTGGCCACCGCGGTCTCGGTGCAGGCGCTGGTGGCGCGCCTGCTGGAACAGGCCGGCCTGCCGCCGGACAGCCCCTTGCTGCGCGTGGATCCCGACGCGCAACCCGACGTCGCCGTGCAAGCCGACGCCGCCCTCCCCGCGCCGCTGAAGGAGCAGTTGCGCGAGGCATTGCACCGCCTGCCGGTCAAGGTCGCCCTGCGCGACTGACCGGCGCCCCATAAAAAAACCACACTGGAGACAAGCCCCCATGGCCCATCAACCCCTGCGCCGCGCCTGCGTCGGCGCCCTGCTGCTGGCGCTGGCCGGCGCCGCCCTGGCGCCCGCCGCATCGGCGCAAAGCGCCTTTCCCAACCGCCCCATCACCCTGATCGTGCCGTTCCCGGCCGGCGGTTCCACCGACCGCCACATGCGCATCGTGGCGCAGGACGCCTCCAAGTACCTGGGACAGCCGGTGGTCGTCGAGAATCGCCCCGGCGTCGGCGGCACGCTCGGCCCGGCCACCATGTCGCGCACCGCCAAGCCCGACGGCTACACCGTCGCGCTGTACACGCTGGCGATGCTGCGCATGCCCTACATGCAGAAGACCTCGTGGGATCCGATCAACGACTTCACCTTCATCCTGGGACTGTCGGGCTATACCTTCGGCTTCACGGTGCGCGCCGACTCGCCCTACAAGACCTTCAACGAATACATCGAGGCCGCCCGCAAGAACCCCGGCAGCGTCGACTACGGCTCGACCGGCGTGGGCTCGTCGCCGCACCTGCTGATCGAGGAAGTGGCCATCAACGCCAAGGTCAAGCTGAACCATGTGCCGTACAAGGGCAACGCCGACATGCAGCAGGCGCTGCTGGGCGGCCACGTGATGGCGCAGAGCGACGCCACCGGCTGGGACCAGTTCGTGGACTCGGGCAAGATGCGGCTGCTGGTGACGTTCGGCGACAAGCGCACCACGCGCTGGCCCGACGTGCCCACGGCGCAGGAGCTGGGCTACAAGGTCGTGTCGACCTCGCCCTATGGCCTGGCCGGCCCCAAGGGCATGGATCCGGCGGTGGTCAAGACGCTGCACGACGCCTTCAAGAAGGCGCTGTTCGATCCGGCCAGCATCGAGATCATGAAGCAGCTGAACCAGGAGCCGGCCTATCGCGACAGCGCCGACTACAAGGCCTGGGCCCAGGCCACCTACGTCAAGGAAAAGAGCCTGATCGAATACCTGGGACTGATGGCCAAGGACTGACACCCCCTTCGCATTGTCCAGGACGGGCCGGACGCCTCGCGGCGGCCGGCCCGTCTTTCATTGGAGCGCGGGCTTGTAGGCGTACAGGCCGGGCGCGCCGCCCGTCATCACGAACAGCACGTCGCTGCCCGGCGCATGGCGGCCGGCGCGCAGGTCGGCCAGCAGGCCGGCGAAGGCCTTGCCCGAATACACCGGATCGAGCAACAGCCCTTCGCTGCGCGCCAGCAGGCCGACCGCCTCCAGCATGGCCGGCGTCGGCACGCCGTAGGCCAGGCCGCGCTGGCTGCCATCGACCAGGATGTCGTTGGGCGCGGGCGCCGCGAAGCCGGCCGCCTGGCCCTGCGCCAGCAGCGCCAGCGTGGCGGCGGTCAGGTCGACCGTCTTCGCCTTCGCCACTTCGGCGTCGGCCAGCGTGGTGAACGACTGCACGCGGGTGGCGGGCAGGCCCGCCGCGACCACGCCCGCCGCCAGCCCGGCATGGGTGCCGGCGCTGCCGTTGGCCACCACGATGCGGGTGAAATCCACGCCCAGTTCACGCGACTGCGCCAGGATCTCCAGCGCGCAGGCGGCGTAGCCCAAGGCGCCGACGGGCGTCGAACCGCCCAGCGGCGCCAGGTAGACGCGGCGCCCCGCCAGCTCCAGCGCGCGCACCCGTTCCAGCGCCGCCGCCATGGCGTCGGCGCCCGCGGGCAACGCGTGCACCGTCGCGCCCAGCAGGCGGTTCAGCAGCATGTTGCCGTTTTCCTCGTAGTCGACGTCGTCGCGCGGCACCACCCGGCCCAGCACCAGCTCGCAGGCCATGCCGGCCCGGGCCGCGGCCGCCGCGGTCAGGCGCGCGTGGTTCGATTGCAGGCCGCCGACCGTCACCACCGTGTCCGCGCCCTGTTCGCGCGCCTCGCCCAGCAGGAACTCCAGCTTGCGCAGCTTGTTGCCGCCGCCGCCCAGCGACATGTGGTCGTCGCGCTTCACATAGAGGCGCACGCCGTTGGCCGCGGCGCCCAGGGCCGCCTCCAGCCCGGCCAGGCGCTGGATCGGCGTGGGGCCGTCGAGCAAGGCGTAACGGGGAAAGCGCTGCAACGCGGACGAGAGGCCAGTGGGCATGGGAAATTCCAGAAAAATGGGCGGGGACCGACGGCGCCAGCCGCCGGTGGAAAACGCTGACCGCAGCAGGATACGCCAAGACAGGCGCCCGATTGATCAGGACTGGCATGCCGATTGTGCGGAAAGCGGCATGAATCCCGTGCCTGCCTAGCCCCGCGCCGCCTGCCGCATCTGCTCGAAACAGAACTCGCGCGCGATGCGGGTGGCCGGGCTCTCGCTGCGTCCGCGCAACGTGACGAAGGCGAAATGCCCCGCGATGTCGAAATCCGGCGGCGGCGGCACCTGCGCCAACCAGCCCTCGGCCACCGGCCCCGCGGCCGACGCCAGCACCCCGAGGTAGACCGCGTCGGAGCGCGCGGCAATGTCGAGCAGGCCGGCGATGTCCTCGCTTTCCATGTGCAGTTCGAAGCCGTCCGGCCGCGCGGCCGCGACGCGCCGCCGGATCTCCGGCGACAGCCCGGTGGACATCACCGGATACGCCAGCACCTGCGGCAGCGACGGCGCCGGCCCCGCGAGCAACGGATGGTCCGGTCGGCAGACGAATCCCGACGCCAGGCTCGGCATGGCCGCCACCTCCAGATCGGCATCGTTGTCCAGCGTGCGCACGTGCACCACCAGCGCGTCCAGCGCGCGTTCGCGCAGGCTCGCGAGCAGCGCGTCGGTCGGCCCGCGCGACAGCCGCACGCGCAGGCGCGGGTAGGCCGCCATCATGTGGCGCATCAACGGCACGCTGAACAGGGCGCTGGGCGCGGCCCCCAGGCCCAGCGCCACCGCGCCGGCCTCGCCCTGCGCCAGCAGTTCGGCCTCGCGCCGGATCTCCTGCACCTCGGCCAGCACCCGCCGCGCCCGCCGCGCCACCTGGCGGCCCAGCGGCGTGGCTTCGTTGCGCTTGCCGATGCGGTCCACCAGGGGCGCGCCCAGCTCGGTCTCCAGCAGCTGGATGCTGCGACTGAAGGCCGGCTGCGACAGATGCAGCGATTCGGCGGCCCGGGTGAACGAGCCGGTTTCCAGCAAGGCCACCAGATGCGCCAGTTGCGACAGATTCATGCGGACTCCCGGCGCCGCGCGCCTCGATTAATCATGCACAAAACGCATTGTAATAAGCCAATCAATCGATTGGACATATGAAACCGGCACTTCTAGCATTCCGGAAAACATCACCACATCACAAGGGAACCTCATGAAAAAACTGCTGCCCGCCGTCGCCGCCCTGCTTGTCCTGCTGGGCGCCGGCCCCGCCGCCGCCGCCGACTACCCCGTCCGCCCGGTATCGCTGATGGTGCCGTACCCGGCGGGCGGCGCCAGCGACATCACCGCCCGCGCGCTGCAGGGGCCGATGACCCAGGCGCTGGGCGGACAGGTCATCGTCGAGAACCTGGGCGGGGCCAACGGCGTGCTCGGCGCCAACCGCGTGCTGGGCGCGCGGACCGACGGCTACTACCTGTTCCAGGGCTCGCCCAACGAACTGATCCTGGCCGGGCTGACCAATGCGTCCGTCAGCTACGCGCCGCAGGCGTTCCGCATGATCGCGCCGGTGGCCACCTCGCCCTACGTCGTGATGACCCGCGCCGACCTCGGCGCGGCCAACGTCGACGAGTTGCTGGCCCTGGCGCGGCAAAGCAAGGTCCCGTTGACCTACGGCTCGGGCGGCGCCGGCTCGATGATCCACCTGATCACCGCCGCCCTGTCGCAGCGCACCGGCGTCTCGCTGACGCACATTCCCTATCGCGGCGCCTCGCCGCTGCTCACCGACATCGCCGGCGGCCAGATCGACTTCGCCATCGTGCCCTATCAGGCCAACTACGCGGACCTGCGGCGCGAAGGCCGCATCCGCATCATCGGCACCCTCAACCGCGAGCGCCTGCCGATGCTGCCCGACGTGCCCAGCGTGCAGGAAAGCGCCGGCCTGAAGGACTTCAACTACACCATCTGGACCGCCTACATGGTCAAGCAAGGCACCTCCGACGCGGTCGCGCAGAAGCTGCACGACGCGGTCACCGCCGCGCTGGCCGACCCCGCCGCGCGCAAGACGCTGCTGGCCCAGGGCAAGATCCTGTTCCCGCCGCAGACACTGGCCGAAAGCGAGGCCTTCTACGCCGACCAGACCGCGCGCCTGACCGAACTGGTGCGCGTCAGCGGCTTCAAGGCCGACTGACCCGCCCGCCTCGCCAGGCGCGGCCGCTCGCCCCCTCCCGCCTGCCCCCTTTCTTCCCGATTGATGGAGTTTGCATGTCCGACACCGCCATCCAGTCCGTGCTGACGCACCTGGACGCCCGCCAGCCGCTGATCGAGGATTGGCTCAAGGCCTTCCTGCGCATTCCCAGCGTCAGCGCCGACCCCGCCTATGCCGATCACATGGCGCACGCCCGCGAATTCCTGTGCCAGCGCCTGCGCCAGGAAGGCCTGCGGCAGGTGCAGCTGCTGGAAGGCGGCGGCGAGCCTGCCGTCTACGGCGAGTGGCTGGGCGCGCCCGGCAGGCCCACGCTGCTGATCTATGGCCATTACGACGTGCAGCCGGCCGACCCGTTGGCGCTATGGCGCACGCCGCCCTTCGAGCCGGCCGAGATCGACGGCCGCCTGTACGCGCGCGGCGCCTCCGACGTCAAGGGCTCGACCACGGTGGCGCTTGAAGTCGTGTTCGCCTTCCTCAACACCGTGCGCGATTGCCCGGTCAATATCAAGGTGTTCATCGAGGGCGAGGAAGAAACCGGCAGCCCCACCCTGCGAACGCTGATCGAGCGCCACGGCCCCTTGCTGGCGGCCGACGCGGTGCTGTCGGCGGACGGCGGCCGCGCCAGCGCCCAGGTGCCCACCATCAACACCGGCGCGCGCGGCAACGCGGCGCTCGAGGTGCGGCTGCGCACCGCCGCCAAGGATCTGCATTCCGGCCGCTACGGCGGCGGCGTGCGCAACGCGCTGCACGACATGGCCGCGCTGCTGGCCACGCTGCACACGCCGGATGGCCGCGTCGCGGTGGCCGGCTTCGACGACGACGCCACGCCGCCCACGCCGCGCCAGCGCCAGGACACCGCCGCGTTTCCCTATGACGAAGCGGCGTTTTTCAGCGACGTGGGCGCGGCCAGCCACGGCGAGCCGGGCTACAGCCCGCGCGAACGCATCACGCTGCGTCCGGCCCTGGATGTCAATGGCATGTGGGGCGGCTATACCGGCGCCGGCACCAAGACCATCATCGCCTGCGAAGCGTCGGCCAAGCTGACCGTGCGCGTGGTCGAGGGCCAGGACCCGGCGCGCGTGATCCGGGCGGTCCTGGCGCACCTGCGGGCGCACTGCCCGGCCGGATGCGCGCTGGACGTCGTGTCCATGCACGACGGCTCGCCGGCCTCGACGCTGGCGCCGGACCATCCGCTGGTGCGCGCGGCGCAGACGGTGCTGCGGGCCGAGGACGGCCGCGATCCGATCCACGTGCGGCTGGGCGCCACCGTGCCGATCACGTCGGTATTCAAGGAAACCCTGGGCATCGACACGCTGATGTTCGGCTTCAACCTGCCCGACGAGGACGTGCACGCGCCCAACGAGTTCTTCCGCCTCGGTTCGATCCGCGAGGGCGTGCGGGCCTGGACCCGCCTGCTCGATGCCCTGGGCCGCTATCAGCCGGCGGCGTTCCGCGCCTGACCGCGGCGGGCCCGGGCGCCACCCGGGCCCCGCGAGGCGGCTTTGCGGAGGGCGCGAATGGCGCGCGGGCAGGTGGCCGCCAACAATTTTGGTATGCAATAAATGTTGCCAGGCCGGTATCGGATTTTGATAGACTGACCGCCTCGACAGCCCCACCCGGCCCCGCGGCCGCGTTCCATGACCCAGGAAGTACCCTCCGATCCCAGCGCCGACGATATCGCCAAGGCCATCGCCGCCGCCATCGTGGCGCACCGGCTGCCGCCCGGCACCCGCCTGCGCGAGGAGGCCCTGGCACGGGTCTACAAGGTCAGCCGCACCAAGATCCGCGCCGCCCTGCTGATGCTGTCCAAGGACAAGCTGATCAATATCGTGCCGGACAAGGGCGCCTTCGTCAGCAAGCCCGACGCCAACGAGGCGCGCGAGGTCTACGCCGTGCGCCGCATCCTCGAGGCGGCGTTGGCGCGCGAGTTCGTGGCGCGCGCCACGGCGGCCGACTACCGCCGCATCGACGCTCACCTGGCCGAGGAACGCGCGGCCGTGGAAAGCGGCGACGTGCAGACGCGCAACCGCCTGCTGGGCGACTTCCACATCCTGCTGGCCGAGACCGTCGGCAACTCGGTGCTGACCGGCATGCTGCGCGAGCTGTCGGCGCGCAGCGCCGTCATCACCGTGCTGTATCAGAGCTCGCACGACGCCAGCTGCTCGTCGCGCGAACACCACGCCTTCATCGAGGCCGCCCGCGCCGGCGACACCGCGCGCGCCTGCGCGCTGATGGACGAGCACCTGGAACATGTGCAGACGGCGCTCGACTTCGACGAAGACGGCCAAGCCGCCAGCGACCTGGTCACCGCGCTGTTGAGCTGACGCCTGCCGCCCGCCGGCGGCTTGATTGCGCGCAAGGTTTGATTCCGCGCAAACGGCGCCGCGCCGTCCCCCGATACAGTGTTACGTAGCCGCCGCCTGTCGCGGCGGCCGCTGCACAAACACGGGAGACACCATGTACAAGCACATTCTCATTCCCACGGACGGCTCGCAATTGTCCTCGGAAGCCCTGGTCGAAAGCCTCAATCTGGCCAAGTCGCTGGGCGCGCGCACCACCATCCTCACGGTCGAGGAACCCTTTCACGTCTTCGCCATGGGCGCCGCGCAGGTGGCCCACAGCCTGACCGAATACCAGGACCAGATCCGCGTCCAGGCCGAACGGCTGCTGAGCGCGGCCGCCACCCAGGCGCGCGAGGCCGGCGTGCCGTGCGAAACGCTGCGCGCCACCGACGAAGACCCCTATCGCGCCATCATCAACGCCGCCGCCGAGCGCGGCTGCGACCTGATCGCCATGGCCTCGCACGGCCGCCGCGGCATGGCCGCGGTGGTGCTGGGCAGCCAGACCCAGAAAGTGCTGGCGCATTCCGCCACGCCGGTGCTGGTGTACCGCAAGCCGCGCTGACCCGCGCCGGCCCGCTTGCGGGCCGGCCGCCGCGATCGGCTCGCCCCCTCGACGCAGGCGCGGCCGATCCGGTGCCCCTCTCGACCGGCACGCTCACGCGCCGGGATGCAGCAACTGCTCCATGCGTTCCTGGATCCAGCGCTCGGTGGCGCTCGGCGTGCGGCCCTGCAGCCACAGCGTGCGCACCGGCAGCGGCGGCAGTGACAGGCCGGCGCAGGGCACGCTGGCCAGATCCTTGCGATAGCCCTCGTACTCGGCGATGTTCAGCGGCAAGATCGCCCAGCCCAATCCGTCGGCCACCATCGCCGCGATGCTGTAGAAGCTGTCCGAGCGCCACGCCGACGGGCTCATCACCACGTCCTCCACCCCTTCCATCTGCATCACCAGCTGGCGATGGCGCGCCAGGTCATTGCGCGTGACCTCGGGCATCGCCGCCAGCGGATGGTCGCGCGCGACGAAGATGCCCTGGCCGACGTCGCCCAGGTAGCGATGGGCGAAGGCCGCGCCCGGGTCGCCGCGGTCGAAATGGAACGCCACGCTGGCGCGGCCCTGCTGCACGTAGTCGGCCACTTCGGTGGCGGTGCCGTTGAGCTGGGTCAGCTCCAGCGCCGGAAAGCGCGTCGAGACCTCCCGCACCAGCACGGCCAGCACGCGGTCGGGCAAGGCTTCGTCCAGCGCCACGCTCAGGCGCGCATCCTGCCCGGCGGCAAACGACAGCGCGCGCTGCTCCAGGCCGCCCGCCTGGCGCAGCAGTTCGCGCGCTTCCAGCAGCAGCACCTCGCCGGCGCGCGTCAACGTGGCGTTGCGGCGCGAGCGGTCGAACAACTCCACGCCCAGGTCCGCCTCCAGCAGGCCGAGCGAGGTGCTGACGGCCGATTGCGCCCGGCCCACCTGGCGGGCGGCCGCGGAAAACGAACCGGCGTCCGCCGCCGCCACGAAATGGCGCAGTTGTTCCAGGGTCCAGTGCATCGTCGCTCCCAAGCTTGCGGCCGTTGCGTGGCCGTCCGATTCATCCATTTTATAGATGGATTCAAACTTTTTGTTATTGATATCCAGATGGAAAATACCGCGCGCTACAGGAGTAAACCTATGACGCAGCGCAATCCTTCTCACGCTGTCACCGCGGCCGCCCCCGGCCGCTGGCTGGTGCTGGCCATCGTGTCCAGCGCCCTATTGCTGATCGTGGTCGACATGACGGTGCTGTACACCGCCCTGCCGCGGCTCACGCACGAGCTGGGCGTGACCGCCTCGTCCAAGCTCTGGATCGTCAACATCTATGCGCTGGTGGTGTCCGGCCTGCTGCTGGGCATGGGCACGCTGGGCGACCGCCTGGGCCACAAGCGCCTGTTCATGATGGGCCTGGCCGTGTTCGGCGCGGCCTCGCTGGCGGCAGCCTATTCACCCAATCCGGCGGCGCTGATCGCGGCGCGCGCGGTGCTGGCGGTGGGCGCGGCCATGATGATGCCGGCGACGCTGTCGATCCTGCGCCTGACATTCGCCGACGAGCGCGAGCGCGCCATCGCCATCGGCGTCTGGGCTTCGGTGGCCTCGGGCGGCGCGGCGCTCGGTCCGGTCATCGGCGGCATCCTGCTGGAGCATTTCTGGTGGGGCTCGGTGTTCCTGATCAACCTGCCGATCGTGCTGCTCGCCCTGCCGCTGGCGCGCCGCTACATCCCCGCCGGCAAGCCGGATCGCCAGCGCCCCTGGGACCTGGTCGGCTCATTGCAGGTGATGGTGGGCCTGATCCTCACCGCCTATGCGCTCAAGGAACTGGGCCGGGCCCAGCCGTCGTGGCTGGACGCCGCGCTGGCGTGCGCCGGCGGCATCGCGATGCTGGCCGTCTTCGCCCGGCGCCAGCGCGCGCGGCCCTATCCGCTGATCGACTTCGCCATCTTCCGCAACCGCAGCTTCAGTTCGGCGGTGGCCTCGGCGCTGTTCGCCGCGGCGGCGCTGCTGGGCATGGAACTGGTGTTCAGCCAGCGCCTGCAACTGGTGCTGGGCATGTCGCCGATCGAGGCCGCGCTCTACATCCTGCCGTTGCCGCTGGCCGCGTTCATCGCCGGCCCGCTGGCCGGCTGGCTGCTGCCGAGAGTGGGCAGCGCGCGCCTGCTGTTCGCCTCGCTGCTGGTGTCCGGCCTGGGCATGGGCGGCTACCTGTTCAGCTACGACGGCGGGCTGGCCGCGCAGATCGCCAGCCTGTGCGTGCTGGGCGTGGGCATCGGCGCCACCATGACGGCCGCGTCCAGCACCATCATGCAGAGTGCCACGCCCGAGCGCGCCGGCATGGCCGCGTCGATCGAGGAAGTGTCGTACGAACTGGGTGGCGCGCTGGGCGTGACGCTGATGGGCTCGATCCTGTCGGGCGTCTACGCGCACACGCTGGACGTGCCGGCGGGCCTGCCCGCGGCCGGCGCCGGCGCGGCGCGCGACAGCCTGGACGAAGCGCTGGTGGTGGCGCAGGGCCTGTCGGCTGAACTGGGCGACTCGCTGGCGCACCTGGCGCGCGGCGCCTTCGACGCGGGCTATGCCGCGGTCATCGCCACCGCCACCGTGATGCTGCTGGGCACCGCGGCGCTGGTGCTGGTGAACCGGCTGCGCGGCAACGCCGCGGCCTCCGCCCGCTGATCCACGCAGCGGGCGCGCCCGGAGCCGAACGCGGCCGGCGCGCCTAGTGGGGCGCCTAGTGGGGCGCCACCAGGCTCAGCACGTAATCCAGGAACGCCGCCTCGTCCGGCATGGCGCCGCCGCCCGCCGCGATGGCGTCGGCCACTTCCAGCTGGCTGTGCAGCCAGTACTGGATCAGCGCGCCGGTGGTGATCATGGCCTGCCCCGCCGGGATGTCGGCGCGCACGAAGCCGGCTTTCTGGGCCTGCGCGAACACCGGCACGAACAGCTGGTTCAGGCGTTCCGAGCGCGCCCGGCGCTCGGCTTCCTGCGCCCCCAGCACGCGCCACAGCTGAAAGCGCAGCGCGGCCGGGTGCGTCTTCCAATACTGCAGATAGCTGCCCACCATGTCCGGCACCGTGCGCGCCGTGACGGGCTGGCGCGCGATCGGCTCGATCGCGGCCAGGAAGTCCTCGGTGATGCATTCCCCCACCTTGGACCAGAGGCTTTCCTTGTCCTTGAAATGATGGTGGATCAGCCCGGGCGAGACCTTGGCTTCCTGCGCGATCAGCCGCATGGTCGAGCCGTCGAAACCCAGGCGGGCGAACAGCGTCAGCGCCGATTCGAGGATCACGTCGCGGGCGTCGGGCGTCGTGTATTGCGAGCGCAGCTCTGTCATGCGGGGGAGTCTCTGTGAGGATGGAATCAGCCATGTTACGGGTCCGGAATGCATTGATCAATTGACTGACCAAACGTTTAGTCAATAGAATTGCGACAAATTCTCATTAACCGCACTGGAGTTTGTCGTGTCCCCGTCCCCTGCGCTGCCGCGCCGCCCTCGCCTGTCCCGCCCCCTGCTGCTGGCGCTGTCGCTGGCCTTGGCCCCGTTCTCAACGCGGGCGCAAACGCCCGCCGCCGACGCCGCGTCGCCGACCGCCGCCGCCTCGACCACGCCCGAAGCCAGCGCCACCGAGCTGCCGGCCGTCACCGTCACCGCGCGCCGGCGCGAAGAAAGCGCGCAGGACGTGCCCATCAGCATGACCGTGCTGAACGGCGAACAACTACGCGCCGACGCCGCGCCGCAGGCCGGCAACGCCGGACTGGCGCGCTCGGCGCCCAACCTGGCGTTCACCGACACCGGCGGCCAGAACTCCAACGTCTTCACGATCCGCGGCGTGGGCTCGTTCGCGCCGCTGTCGCCGGACGACACCTCGGTGGTGATGTACGCCAACGACGTGCCGCGCTCGGTCTACGGGGCGCCGCCGACGCTGCTGGACGTGAACCGGGTCGAGGTGCTGCGCGGACCGCAAGGCACGCTGTTCGGCCGCAACACCCAGGGCGGCGCCATCAACGTGATCGCCAACCAGCCGGTGTTCGACCGCGAATACACCGTGCGCGGCGAGATCGGCTCGCACGGCCACCGCCTGGGCGAGCTGATCGCCAACGAGGCCCTGTCGGACACCGTGGCCGCCCGCCTGGCGCTGCGCTACACCACCGTGGACGGCTCCATCCCCAACCTGGCTTCGGGCGGCAAAGACGGCTGGGCCGACGTGGGCGCGGCGCGCGCCACGGTGCTGTGGACGCCGGGCGCCAACACCGTGGTGACCGTCACCGGCTCGTACGACCAGCAAAAGGCCGCGGCGCCGCGCTTCGTCTGGCTGCAGAACCCGCGCTTTCCTCAGACCGCGTCCGACCCCGAGAACAAGATCGACTGGAAGGACGGCAGCGGCAGCGTCAAGGTCGAGCACGAGTTCGAAAGCTTCACCCTGACCTCGCTGACCAGCTACCTGGATTCGCGCTCGCGCCAGGCCTTCGACCTGACCGACGGCCTGGTCTATTCGGCCATGACCGGCCGGCCCGCGTCGGTCTACAACGTGCCCTATGCCGACTACGCCGACATCCGCTTCCAGGAGCAGAGCTGGCAGCAGGAATTTCGCCTGAGCTCGCCGGAAACCAGCGCGCTGGGCTGGACCGTGGGCGCCAACTACTTCCATTCCAGCTTCCGCAACGACACCACGGCCAAGGCCTCACCGGCGGCGTTCAACTTCCAGACCCAGAACGGCACCCAGGCCAACCGCATCAAGACCGACAGCGCCTCGCTGTTCGGCGAGGCCAGCGTGCCGCTGACGCCCCGGCTGAAGGCGCTGGCCGGCCTGCGCTATACGCACGAGTCCAAGGACGCCCGCTACCGCTACGCCGGCAACGGCAACCCCGCGGTGGTGGCGAACTTCAGCCAGCACGACACGCTGTCCGACAATTTCGTCACCGGCCGCACCGGTCTGTCGTATGACTGGAGCGACACGCTGATGACCTACGCCACGGTGTCGCGCGGCTATGTCTCGGGTGGCTTTGCCGGCGTCTCCGTCAACACGCCGACCGGCAAGCCGGAAACGCCCTTCGAGGCCTCGACCAGCTGGACCTACGAGCTGGGCTTCAAGTCGCAATGGCTCGACCGCCGCCTGGACCTGAACGGCTCGGTGTTCCTGAACGAGGTCAAGCGCGGCCACCTGATCGTGTTCAACCCGTCAGCCCTGCTGTTCACGCCGGCCTCGCTCGATTACCGCAGCAAGGGCGCCGAACTGGAGTTCGCGGCGCGCGTGCATCCCAACGTCAAACTGATCGGCGGGGCCGGCTATACCCATGCCGAACTGGTCTCGGTGCCCGCCGGCAGCGCCACCGGCGCGCAGTCGGGCAACCGCGTGCCCAACGTGCCGCGGCTGACCGCCAATCTGGGCGTGGAAGTCGAGGCGCCGGCGCGGCCGCTGGGCCTGCCCGGCCAGCTCACCGGCCAGGTCGTCTGGCAGCGCGTCGGCGCGCGCGCGGCCGATGTAAAGGAAAGCTTCACCCTGCCCGCCTACGACGTGGTCAACCTGCGCGCCGGCTGGCGCGACGGACCGCTGGAAATCTACGGCTTCGTCTACAACCTGTTCGACAAGCAATACATGGTGGCGGGCCAGAGCTGGGGACCGACGGTCAGTTCGGTGCGGCTGGGCCAGGAGCGGCTGGCCGGCGTCGGCATGAGCTGGAAGTTCTGACATGACGAGTCCGCATCACGCCGCGACCGCGACCGCGCCCTGGGCGCGCCTGGCCGCCATCGCCGCGCTGTACGTGTCGCTGGGCGCGGTGCTCGGCTTCGTGCAGGGCGGCATCGGCCCGATCCTGCGCGGCAAGGGCCATGCGCTGGCGTCGATGGCGCCCGTGTTCGCGCTGTACCTGCCGTTCGGCGTGACCTTCCTGTGGGCCCCGCTGGTGGACCGCTGGCGCCTGCCCTGGCTGGGCCGGCGCAGCGGCTGGATCGTGGCGGCGCAGGGCCTGGCGGTGCTGCTGGTGGCCGCGATCGCGCTGGGCGGCGCGCTGCCGCTGGCCGCGCTGTTCGGGCTGGGCCTGGCGACGACGCTGGCGGTCGCCACCATGGACGTGGCGCTGGACGCGTGGACGGTCGAGCACATCGCCGCCCCCCACCGCGGCGCGGCGTCGGCGGCCAAGGTGGGCGGCCTGTCGCTGGGCGCGGTGCTGGGCGGCGGCGTGCTGGTGGGGCTATATGCGCGGCTGGGCTGGGAAGGCGTGCTGCTGTTGCTGGCCGCCGTGATGGCGCTGGCGACGCTGCCAGCCTGGCGCCTGCCCGACCCTGCCGTGCCGGCGGCGTCGCGGCAGGCGCGACCGAGCCTGCGCGCGGCCCTGCGCCAGCCGGCCATGGCCGGCCGCCTGCTGCGCATCAGCCTGGTCACGTGCGCGCTGATGGCGCTGTTCAACCTGAACCGGCTGATGCTGGTGGACCTGGGCGTGCCGCTGGCGCGCATCGGCTGGGTGCTGGGGGTGGCGGCGCCGCTGGCCAACCTGGCGATGGCGCTGGCGTTGCCGGCCGCGTCGCGGCGCTGCGCCCCACGGCCCTTGCTATGGGCCCTGCTGGCGGCCACCGTGGCCGGCGCGCTGGCCATCGTCATGGCCCTGCGCACCGGCAACGCCGACCTCGCCATCGCGGCCTCGATCGCGATCAGCGCCTGCGTCAGCGGCCTCTACATCGTCATGGGCGGCCTGATCCTGGGCTGGGCGGCGGGCGGCCAGGCCGCCACCGACTATGCGCTGCTGTATGGCCTGGGCCGCTTCGTCGGCACGCTGGCGCTGCTGGGCATGCCCGCGCTGATCGCCCGCACCGGCTGGCCGGCGTTCTATGCGATGGCCGCCGCCTGCGCCACGCTGGCCGTCGGCGTCTTCATGGCGGCGCTGCGAAAAACCTGATCCCTGTCGGCACAAAGGCGGCAAGCCCCGTAAACTTCCGGACATTCCCATTGAGATAGATCATCGTACCCAGGGTATTGCTTCGGATAGGCTTATGCGAAATGTGAAAGACAAGTCCGCCCCCGACAAGGACAGCTATTTGTTCTCCGACCAGATTGGACACCTGCTGCGGCGCGTGTACCAACGGCATACCGCCCTGTTCCAGCAGTACATCCCCGATTCGCAGCTGACCGCCGCGCAGTTCGTCGTGCTGTGCTCGGTGCGCGACAACCAGGGCAGTTCGCTGGCGGATATCGTCAAGGCCACGGTCATAGACCAGGCCACGGTGCGCGGCGTGGTCGACCGGCTCAAGCAGCGCGAGCTGGTGCGGGTCGACCACGACCCGCACGACCGCCGCAAGGTGGTGATCAACCTGACCCCGGTGGGCCAGGAGCTGGTCCGCAAGATGGAGCCCTTCGCGCTGCAGATCACCGAAAGCACCTATGGCAAGCTCAATCCCGCCGAGCGCCTGGCGCTGGAATTCCTGCTGCGCAAGATGATCGAGGGCGACGCCGCGGAGTGAGGAGTATGGGCGGCCAGCGGCCGCCCGACCTCACGCCGCCCCTGTAGCGCGGATCAGTCCAGCGCGCGGTTGCGCGACTCGACGTCCACGGCGCGGATGGCGAAGGCCGCGGCCACCAGCATGCTCGACAGCACCGCCAGCGCCAGCGTGAAGTGCGTGGCCATGATGGGCGCGATGATGGCCGGCGCGAACAGGCCGCCAAAGCGCGCCACGGCGCCCGCCAGGCCCATGCCGCTGGCGCGCAGGTCGGTCGGATAGACCTCTGGCGTGAAGGCGTACAGCGCGCCCCAGGTGCCCAGCAGCGCGAAGCTCATCAGCAGCGTCGAGCCGATCACCAGGAAGCTCGACGTGCCGAAGCTGTACAGCATGCATCCCACCGCGCTCAGGATCAGGAAACCGACCAGCGTGGGCTTGCGGCCCCAGCGTTCCACCCCGTAGGCCGACAGCGCGAAGCCCGGCAATTGCACCAGCGCCAGCAGCACCAGGAATTCCTGGCCGCGCATGAAGGCGAAGCCCTGGCTGCTCAGCTTGATCGGCAGGTAGACGAAGACGCCGTAATAGGCGATCGAGATCAGCGCCCAGGCCAGGCACAACGCAATGCTGCGGCGGCGCAGCACGCTCGAGAACAGCGCCGACAGCGGCTTGCGCTCATGCAGTTCCGGCTTGAGCTCGGGGATGTCGGTCGGCCGTCCATTGACGCGCGCCACGCGTTCGAGCACCTTGCGCGCCTGCCCCGACTTGCCGTTGCGGTTCAGGTACATCGGCGACTCGGGGATGTAGAAGCGCAGCGCCACGCCGATCAGCGCCGGCAGGCCGGTGACGAAGAAGATCACGCGCCAGGCATCATCGCCCCACGACAGCGCGGCCAGCGCCAGCAGCGCCAGGCAGATCGTGCCCAGGGCCCAGAACGATTCCAGCAGCACCAGCCAGCGGCCGCGGCGCTCGCTCGGCAGGAACTCGGCCATCATGGTGTAGTCCACCGGCAGCGTGCCGCCGACACCGATGCCGGTGACGAAGCGCAGCAGCAGCAACCAGGCGAAGTCCGGCGCGAAGGCCGAGGCGACGCCGGCGCAGGCGTCGATGACCACCGCCATCATCAGCACCGGGCGGCGGCCGATGCGGTCGGCCAGGCGGCCGAAGGCGAAGGCGCCGATCAGCATGCCGACGAAGAACGCGGTGCCGGTCTGCAGGGCCTCGGGCACCGGGATGCCGAAGGTGCGGGCGATCGAAGGCGCGCTGAAGCCGATCGACAGCACCTGCATGGCGTCGGCCAGCCAGACCAGCCCGAAGATCATGAACAGCCGGTACTGGAACTTGCCGACGCCGGCTGTCTTGATGCCTTGTTCCACCGTGATGAATGAAGCTGACATATGCGTGATTCCCTTTGTGTGCCGCGCACAGAGTCCGCGCCCGAAACAGGCGTCGGCCCCGGTCCGGTACGTGGCCGACCCCGCAAACGCGGGATGCAGCAACGCCCCTCGGCGCCTGGCGGGTGCCGATGGAAAACCGATGCGCGCGATGTTGTGTCGCGAGGCGCGACCGGACCCGCCATGGGCCGATCCGCCACCCCGTCTTCCCCTTACTGTGGCTGCGCGTGCTGGCGCAGCCTGCCTATGGTCGTCGTATCAACTGGCCAAGCCTCTTCCTCCGGCGCGAACCGCGCGCGCAAATAGTCGATCAAATCGCCGATCTGCCTGTCGTCCAGGCTGTTGCCGAACGCCGGCATGTAGCCCAGGGCATCGTCGGCCGGGGCCTGGATGCCATGGAGGATCACCTGGATCAGGTTGTCCGGCGATGCGGCGTGCAGATTGGTGTTCTGGCCCAGCAGGGGCTTGACCCCGAACAGGGTCGGCCCGCTGCCGGCTTCATGGCAGACGGCACAGGCGTTCTGGTAGATGCGTTCGCCGCTAGCGCGGCGCAGCGTGATCGCTTCGCTGGCGGCGGCGGACACGGGAGCGGCGGTGACGGTCGCGATGGGCGCGGCGGCGGCGCTTGCCGTGGCCGTCGCGCGCGCCGGCGACGGCGTCCGTGCGGGCGCCTGCCCCGGCACCGCCATCAGGTAGGTGACGATGGCCTTCAGGTCGCTGGCCGGCAGTTCGGCCAGCCCATGGATTACGGGCGCCATGGGGCCCGCCGCCACGCCATGACGCGGCGAATAACCCGTACGCAGGTACTGGAACAGCTCCTCGCCCGACCAGGCCCGCTCGCCCGTGGCCAGCTGGTTCAGGGCCGGCGCGTTCCAGCCCTCGGCCTGGCCGCCGGCCAGGTAGGCCAGGCCGCCCTTCTCCGCGCCCAGCGCGTTACGCGGCGAGTGGCAGGCGGCGCAGTGGCCCACGCCTTCCACCAGATACGCGCCGCGGTTCCATTCGGCGTCCTGCGACGGATCGGGCGTGAACGGCTTGGGGTCGTGGAACAGCAGGTTCCAGCCGGCCAGCAGCGGCCGCAGATTGAACGGAAAACCCAGTTCGGTGCGCGGCGGCGTCGCGGCGACGGCGGGCTGCGACATCAGGTAGCCGTACAGCGCCTGCAGGTCGGCATCGCTGAGCTTGGCGTAGGCCGTGTAAGGAAACGCCGGATACAGCTGGCGGCCGTCCTGGTGGATGCCCTGGCGCATGGCGCGTTCGAACGCCGCGTATGACCAGCGGCCGATGCCGGTCTGCGCATCGGGGGTGATGTTGGTGGAATAGATGACGCCGAACGGCGTCTCCAGCGCCAGGCCGCCGGCGTTGCGCGCGCCGCCCGGCGCGGTGTGGCAGGCCACGCAGTCGCCGGCGGCGGCCACCAGCCGGCCGCGCTCGATCGCCTGCGTCGAATACAAAGAGGCGTCGGGCCCGGCCGTCAGCGGCAACGCCGGTTTCAGCGGCCACAACGCGGTGGCCAGCGTCGCCAGCCCGGCCGCGCCGGCCGTCAGCCAGCCCCAGCCGCGGCGCAACGCGCCCTTGGCGGGCGCGCGCCGGTCGGCCAGCGCCAGCCGCAGCTGGCCCGCGTCGAACGGCGCCTGCCGCAGTCGCACGCCGGTGGCATCCTGGATGGCGTTGGCGATGGCGGCGGCGGCGGGCAGCGTCAACACGCCGTCCACGTCGAGCCGCCCTTCCCGCAATGGCGCGGGCGTCGCCGGCGGCGCGACGGTCAGCCCGTCCGCGCCCGTGGCCGGCGACACCGGCGTGGCGCCGCGCCACGCGTCGAACGCCGCGGGTCCCGTAATGAGGCGGCGGGCATCGGCCAGCCGCTCCGGTTGCTGGCGCGTGATGGCCAGGCGCGTGGTCGCGCCCTGCGCGGCGCGCAGGTCCTGGCTGTCGTGGCCGGCCACCACCCGCGTCACCTCGATCCGTCCGGTCGCGGGCTGGATCGCCACGTCGGCCACCCAGGCGCTCCAGACCATGTGCGCCGAGCCGTCCTCGGCCTCGCAGCGCACCTGCGCGGTGGCGAAACCGCTGCCGCGCAGCAGGCCGTCGCCGGCCGCCAGCGCGTCCTGCGACATCGCCGCTTGCGCCTGGTTCACCACCTGCCGCGCCAATTCACGGCCACGGTCATCGGCCAGGTGCCGCAGCCGCCAGCGCACCGGATCCTCGCCGGCCGCCAGCGCCCGTTCGTGCCACAGGCTTTCGCCGGCGAACACCTGGGCCGCATTCAATTCATCGACGCCCGCATGCAGCAAGGCATGCGACGCCGCCGGCGCCAGCACCGGGCTGTCGCCCTGTACCGTGGCCTGGCCACTGGCCGGCGCGCGGCCGGGCCGCGCCAGCAGGCGCGCCAGGCTGGGCCGCACGGCCCAGGGCTGGCGCGAACGCAGCGCCGGGCCGGCGGCCAGGTCGGCCTCGCGCAACGCCAGGGTGGCCGCCGTCGCAGGCCGGCAGGCCACGCACACCGGCCGGCCCACCGCCTCGGACAACAGCGCGGCATCGGCGGCCGCATCCAGCAGATCGAGCGCGTGCGCCGGTTGCCCGGCCTCGGCCGCGCCCCGCGGCCATTCGGCCACGCGCACCGCCTGCTCGGGCCAGTCCATCAACGCCGCCAGTTCGCGCCGCGCCAGGGCATGCGATGCCCCCGCGCCCGGCGGCAGCCACAGCGTCAGGCGGCCATCCAGGCACCAGGCCGCGACGCGCGCGCCGGACGCGGTGTCGGCCGGTCGCCATAGATATTCACGATCCTCGTCCGAACCCTCGGGGCCTTCGTCGCGCGGCGGCGGCCCTTCGCTGCGCCACACGGGCGCCATGCAGGCCAGCGCCTGGCGCGCATGCTGCGGCGTCACCGCCACCACGCCGACGAAGTGTTCCCGCCGCAACACGGCCACCACGCCCGCCTGGGCCCGCCCTTCCTCCAGGCGCGCGCTGTCGAGCGCGCTGCCGCGATAGCGGGTGCCATCCCAACCGGCCGCAGGCGGACGCAGGGCCAGCCCGTGCAGCAGGTCGGACGGCGGCTCGACGGCGAACGCCGCGGCCTCGGGCAGCCACGCGCTCATGCGTCGGCCCCTTCGGGTGCGCCCGGCCGCGCCGTGGCGTCCGCGCGCAATTGCACCGCGCGCAGCGCCGCCTGCATGATCTCGACGTGGGTGCCGCAGCGGCACAGGTTGTGATGCAGTTCGCTGCGCAGCGCCTGCTCGGACGGCGCCGGGTCGCGGCGCAGCAGCGCCTCGACCGTCATGATCATGCCGTTCAGGCAATAGCCGCACTGGGCCGCCTGGCATTCGATGAAGGCGCGTTGCGTCGGCCCGGGCCGCTCGCGCGACCCCAGGCCTTCGAGCGTGGTGACCTCGCGCCCTTGCGCCGCCTTCACCGGAATCACACAGGAACGCGCCGCCACGCCGTCGATCAGCACCGTGCAGGCGCCGCACTCGCCCAGGCCGCAGCCATATTTCGGCCCGTTCAGCGCGAGGTCGTTGCGCAGCACCAGCAGCAGCGACGTTGCCGGCGGCGCCGCCACGCGCACGATGCTGCCGTTGACCGTCAGGCCGATCGGCTCGGCGGCGGGCGGGGTGATGGCGGAATGTCCCATGGTGTGCGTGGCGAAGGTCCGGTGGATGAAGGACGGCGGGCGCGTCAGGCCGCCGCCTTGGCCTTCGGATCGACCAGCGGCTCGCTGAACACGTCGTAGCCGAAACACCAGGCCGGGTCCTCATTGGTCCGCAGCCAGGTGTTGTCGTGTGAAATGCGCTGCACCTTGCTGGCGCGCTCGGCGCGGTTGGCCTCGTACAGCGCGAAAGCCAGTTCGTGATTATGCGCCCCGACCTCCTTGAGGCAACGCACCAGCATCGCGCCGTCCTCGATGGCCATGGCCGCGCCCTGCGCCATGTGCGGCTTCATCGGGTGGCAGGCATCGCCCAGCAGCACCAGGCGGCCGCGGCTCCACAGCGGCAGCGGATCGCGTTCCAGCAGCGACCACTTGGTCACCTCGACGGTGGCGTCGATCAGCGCCTGCACCGTGGGATGCCAGCCCTGGAAGGCCTCGCGCATCTCGTCCTTGCTGCTGGGCAGCCAGCGGTCGTTCAGGTCCCACTGCTCGACCGGCACGCCGGTCACGTAGTAGAGCTCGTCGGCCTTGCTGGTGACGAAGTACGTCATCATGTGGCGGTCATCGGTCCACCACTTCACGCAGGCGTCGAACGGCAGCATGCCGGCCTTGACCTCGGGCGTGGGGAACACCGCGCGGTGGGCCAGGTAGCCGGCGTACTTGGGGGGCTCGGGTCCCAGCAGTTCGTCGCGGATGTGGGAATTGACGCCGTCGGCGCCGATCACGATGTCGGCATGCTCGACGCTGCCATCGGCAAAGCGCATCTCGACGTCGGCGCCGCGGTCGGTGACGCCGACCAGGTGCTTGGAATACGCCATCACGCGCTCGGGCAGCGCCTCGATCAGCAGGGCGTGGAAGTCGCCGCGGTGCACCGTCAGGTACGACGCGCCGTAGGTCTTGACGGCGTAGTCGCCCAACGGGATTTGCGCCAGCACGTCGCCGGTCATGCCGTGGCGGCTGTACCAGTAATCGGGGTGCGAACCCTGCGCGTTGAGGGCGTCCTCGATGCCGATGCGGCGCAGGATCTTCATCACGTTGGGGCCGACATGGATGCCGGCGCCCAGCCGCGAAAAACTCGGCGCCTGTTCGTAGACGCGCACGTCGAAGCCTTCCTGAAGCAGGAGCGATGCGGTGGCCGCGCCACCAAGGCCGGCGCCGATCACGGCGATGCGGGGGGATTTAGACAAGAGGCTCTCCTACTTTTCTATGCATACACTCTATTTTTTCCAGATGGAAATTCGCACCATCGTGGATCCGAAACAGCATGCCGACGTCCAAAACAGTGCATTTTTATGCACATATAGGTAAAAACCACTATGAACATCGGCTTTGCGATTCACCTCGCTGTTTGCAAGAATAGAGCGTCTACACTGTTTTTTTAATTTATCGAAAACCCTAAGACGGATCCAGGTTCCGAGGCCATACGCGTGATTTCCCCAGCGCGCGGTCACCGCGACTCCGCCCGGATTCCGTCCCGCCATCGACTTACCCCGGAGCACGGCATGAGCCAACCATCCAGCACCTTCCTGTACGGCGCCAACATCCACGCCAACGGCATCCGCCAGCACTACCTGCGCTATGGCGGCGCCGAGGGCGCGCGCGCCGAACGCGACGCGCTCATCCTGATCCCCGGCATCACCAGCCCCGCCGTGACCTGGGGCTTCGTCGCCGAACGCCTGGGCCAGCGCTACGACACCTACGTGCTGGACGTGCGCGGCCGTGGCCTGTCGAGCGCCGATCCCGAGCTGGACTACGGCCTGGACGCGCAGGCCGCCGACGTGCTGGCCCTGGCCGAGGCGCTGGGCCTGGAACGCTATGCGCTGATGGGCCATTCCATGGGCGGCCGCATCGCGGTGCGCGCGGCGCGCAGCCAGCCGGCCGGCCTGACGCGGCTGGTCATCGTCGACCCGCCCGTCTCGGGCCCGGGCCCGGGCCGCCGCCCCTACCCCGCCAAGCTGGCCTGGTACGTCGATTCGATCCGCCAGGCCACGCACGGCATGGACGCCGAGGCCATGCGCGCGTTCTGCCCGACCTGGACCGAGGAACAGCGCCGCCTGCGCGCGCAATGGCTGCACACCTGCCACGAGCCCGCCATCGTGCGCAGCTTCGAGGACTTCGGCCGCGACGACATCCACGCCGACCTGCCGCGCGTGCTCGTGCCGCAGCTGCTCATGACCGCCGAGAACGGCGGCGTGGTCGGCGACGACGACGTCGCCGAATGGCAGGGCCTGGCGCCCGACACCCTGCACCGGCGGGTGCCCGCCGCCGGCCACATGATCCCGTGGGACAACGAGGCCGGCTTCCACGAAGCGCTGGGCGACTTCCTCGAACCGCGCGGCTGAACGCCCGTCCGCCTTCCCTTACGCCACAGGAGTCCGCCATGCCCGTCAGCGACATCGACCTGATCCGCGCCTGGAAACAGGTGCTCACGCTTTCCCGCCTCGAAGCCGGCCAGACCGTGACCGTGCTCACCGGCGCCGACACCCATCCGCAGACGCTGCGCTGCGCCATCGCCGCCGCCGGCGATATGGGCGCGCGCGTCAACCGCCTGGACCTGCCGCCGGTCAACGGCGAGAAGTCCCTCAGCCGCGATTCGCTGGCCTACCTGGGCACCACGCCGCTGACCGGCAACCCCGCCGCCATCGCCGCGCTCAAGGCCAGCGACCTGGTGCTGGACCTGATGACGCTGCTGTTCTCGCCCGAGCAGCACGAGATCCTGCAGGGCGGCACCAAGATCCTGCTGGCGGTCGAGCCGCCCGAGATCCTGTGCCGCCTGGTGCCGACCGAGGCCGACCGCGCCCGCGTGCGCGCGGCCGCCGCGCGGATCGCCGAGGCGCGCCAGATGCGCATCACCTCCCCGGCCGGCACCGACCTGCAATGCCGGCTGGGCAGTTTTCCGGCGATTTCCGAATACGGCTTCGTCGACGAGCCGGGGCGCTGGGACCACTGGCCCAGCGGCTTCGTGCTGACCTGGCCCGACGAAGGCCACAGCAACGGCCAGGTGGTGCTGGACCGCGGCGACATCCTGCTGCCGATGAAGGACTACGTGACCGACCCGATCACGCTGACCGTCGAACACGGCTACGTCACCCGCATCCAGGGTGGCCTGCAGGCCGAGGTGCTGCGCGACTACATGGCGTCGTATGAAGACCCCGAGGCCTACGCCGTCTCGCACATCGGCTGGGGCCTGCAGCCGCGCGCCCACTGGTCGATGCTGGGCCACTACGGCAAGGAAACCCACATCGGCATGGACGCGCGCGCCTTCGAGGGCAACTTCCTGTGGTCCATGGGCCCCAACAACGAGGCCGGCGGCCAACGCACCACCGCCTGCCACATCGACATCCCGATGCGCCATTGCACGGTCATGCTCGACGAAAGCGCCGTCGTCATCGACGGCGTGGTGCAGGACGAACCCGGGCTGGCCCGCGCCGCCCGCCGCAAGGAGCTCGCATGACCGCCACCCCGACCCCGCCCGCCGGCGACATCTCGGCCTACGCCCGCCAGGGCTTCGGCACGCCGCTGCCGCTCAAGGCGCCCTTCGGCTTGCTGATCATCGACTTCGTCAACGGTTTCGCCGACCCCGCCGTGTTCGGCGGCGGCAACATCCCGCCGGCCATCGAACGCACTCGCTCGCTGCTGGCCCACGCGCGCGAACAGGGCTGGCCGGTGGCGCACAGCCGCATCGTGTTCTCGGACGACGACGCCGACAGCAACATCTTCTGCCTGAAGGTGCCGGGCATGCTGACGCTCAAGGAAGACAGCCACAACAGCGCCATCGTGCCGCAGCTGGCGCCCGCGCCCGGCGAGTACGTGGTGCGCAAGAGCACGCCGTCGGCGTTCTACGGCACCATGCTGGCGCCGTGGCTGGCGCAGCGCGGCGTGCAGACGCTGGTGGTGGCCGGCTGCGTCACCAGCGGCTGCGTGCGCGCCAGCGTGGTCGACGCCATGCAGGCCGGCTTCCGGCCGCTGGTGGTGTCCGACTGCTGCGGCGACCGCGCGCTGGGGCCGCACGAGGCCAACCTGTTCGACATGGCGCAGAAATACGCCGCCGTCATGCCGCTGGACCAGGCCCTGGCCGACATCGGCGCGCTGGCGGCATAATCGTTGATCGGCCCCGATCGCCTTCGCCCATGAACCTGCCCCATCCCCGCGCGCAGCACGACGCGCTGCTGACCCACCCCGGCGCGCTGCTGGTCGTGCGCGCGCCGACCGCGCCGCCGCGCCCGGCGCCCGGGCAGCCGGGCGTGGTCTCGGATTACATCCAGGACACGCCCGAGATCTTCGTGGCGGTGCTGGCCGATGACGCCGCGCCAGGCGGCTGGCGCGCGCTGGCCTTCAATGGCCACGTCGACCTCGGCACCGGCATCCGCACCGCGCTGGCGCAGATCGTGGCCGAGGAACTGTACGTGCCGATGGCGCGGCTGGAGATGGTGCTGGGCCATACCAACGCCACTCCCAACCAGGGCCCCACCATCGCCAGCGCCAGCATCCAGATCTCGGCCGCGCCCTTGCGCCGCGCCGCGGCCCAGGCGCGCGAGCAGCTGCTGGCGCGGGCCGCGCGGCAATGGAACGTGGCGCCCGACACGCTGCGCTTGCGCGACGGCATCGTGCGGCCGGTCGATACGGCCGACGAACGCGCGCTGCACTACGGCCAATTGGTGCGGGACCAGCACACCCGGCTGGACCTGGCCGGCGACGACAGCCAGGTCCGGCTCAAGCCACCGGGCGACTACACCGTGGTGGGCCGCGCCGTGGCGCGCGTGGACATTCCCGCCAAGGCCACCGGCGAACTGAGCTTCGTGCACGACGTGCGCGTGCCCGGCATGCGCCATGGCCGCGTGGTGCGCCCGCCGCACCCCGGCCGCGACGCCGGCGACTTCATCGGCCACTGCCTGATCGACGTCGACGCCGACTCCGTCGCGCACCTGCCGGGCCGGGTCCAGGTAGTGGTGCAAGGCGATTTCATCGGCGTGGTGGCCGACCGCGAGGAACAGGCCGAAGCCGCCATGCGCGCGCTCAAGGTGCGCTGGAAGCCGGTGCCGCCCGCGCCCGCGCTCGACGACCTGGCCAGCGCCATCCGCGCCAACCCCGCGCGCCGCCGCCTGCTGCTGGAGGAAGGCGACGTCGAGGCCGCCTGTGCGGCCGCCCCCGTGCACCTGCGCCGCGCCTACGTCTGGCCCTACCAGATGCACGCCTCGATCGGACCGTCCTGCGCGGTGGCCGATCATCGCGACGGCCGCCTCACCGTCTGGGCCGGCACCCAGAATCCGCACATGCTGCGCGCCGACCTGGACCGCCTGCTCAAGCTGGGCGAAGACCGCATCGACATCGTCCGCATGGAGGCCGCCGGCTGCTATGGCCGCAACTGCGCCGACGACGTCTGCGCCGACGCAGCGCTGCTGTCGGCCGCCGTCGGCGCGCCGGTGCGGGTGCAGCTGATGCGCGACCAGGAACACCAATGGGAACCCAAGGGCACCGGCCAGCTGATGGACGTGGCCGCGGCGCTGGATGCCGACGGCAACCTGCTGGCCTATGACTTCGAGGTGCGCTATCCGTCCAACGACGCGCCGCTGCTGGCGCTGCTGCTGACCGGCGGCGTGTCCGGCGAGCCGCGCGTGCTGGAGATGGGCGACCGCACCTCGGTGCCGCCGTACCGCTATGCCAGCCGCCGCATCGTCTGCCACGACACCGCGCCGCTGGTGCGCGCGTCGTGGCTGCGCGGCGTCTCGGCGCTGCCCAGCTCGTTCGCGCACGACTGCATGGTCGATGAGCTGGCCGAGGCGGCCGGCGCCGATCCCGTCGCGTTCCGGCTCAGGCACCTGGACGATGCGCGCGCCATCGCGCTGCTGGAAGCGACCGCGGCGCGCTCCGGCTGGCATGAACGGCCACCCGGCAGCCGCGGCGCGCCCGATGCCGACGGCCGCCTGCGCGGACGCGGCGTGGCCTACGCGCGCTACGTGCACAGCAAGTTCCCCGGCTTCGGCGCCGCCTGGGCGGCCTGGGTCATCGACCTGAGCGTGGACCCGACCAGTGGACGCATCGCCATCACGCGCGTGGTGGTCGGCCAGGACACCGGCATGATCGTCAACCCCGATGGCGTGCGCCACCAGATCCATGGCAACATCAACCAGACCCTGAGCCGCTGCCTGCTCGAGCGCGTGCGGTTCGATGCGGCCGGCGTCGCCAGCCGCGAATGGGGCGGCTACCCCATCATCGGCTTCAAGGACCTGCCGCCCATCGACGTGCTGCTGATGCCGCGCCAGGACGAACCGCCGATGGGCGCCGGCGAGTCCGCCTCGATTCCCGGGCCCGCGGCCATCGCCAACGCCCTGTTCGACGCCACCGGCAGGCGCTTCTACGAGGCGCCCTTCACGCCCGACGTGGTGCGCGCCGTCCTCGCCCGCCCTGACCGCCCCCGAGATCCGCATGATTGATATCGACACCCTGGTCCTGCAACAGGCCGCGCAATGGCAGCGCGACGGCGTGCCCGCGTGGCTCGTCACGGTGGCGCGCACCTGGGGCTCGTCGCCGCGGCCGCCGGGCGCGCTGATGGCCCTGAACGCCCACGGCGACGTCGCCGGATCGGTGTCCGGCGGCTGCATCGAGGACGACCTGGTCGCCCGCGTGCGCGCCGGCGCGGCGTCGACTACGCGGCCCGAGGTCCTGCGCTATGGCGTGCACGCGGACCAGGCGCGCCAGTTCGGCCTGCCCTGCGGCGGCACCCTGGAACTGGTGATGGAAGCCATCCGCCCCGCCAGCCAGTTGCCCGCGTTGCGCGACCACTGCCTGCGCCGCGATTGCATCGAGCGCGAGCTGGACCTGGCCACCGGCGCCGTCAGCCTGCGGCCCGGCCCCGCCGACGGCCTGCCGCGCCTGACGGCCACTACCTTCACCTCGCATTTCGGCCCGTCGGTGCGGCTGATCGTGATCGGCGCGGGCGACACCACCGGCTATCTGTGCCAGATCGCGCTGACGCTGGGCTTCGAGGTCATCGTCTGCGATCCGCGCGACACCCAGTCGCCGGCCTGGACGATGCCGGGCGCGGTGCACAGCCGCGAGATGCCCGACGACCTGATCCTGCGCCTGCGGCCCGACCGCCGCACCGCCATCATCGCGCTCAGCCACGATCCCAAGCTCGATGACCTGGCGCTGATCGATGCCCTGCAGTCGCAAGCGTTCTATGTGGGCGCGATCGGATCGCGCCGCAACAGCGACACGCGCCGCGCCCGGCTGCGCGAGCATTTCGACCTGACCGACGCCGACCTGCGGCGGCTGCGCGGCCCCGCCGGCGTCTACATCGGCAGCAAGACGCCCGCCGAAATCGCCCTGTCGATCATGGCCGAGATCGTCGCCGCCAAGAACGGCGTGGCGCCCGACGCGCTGGCAAGCGTGGCCGCCGGCAAGGCGCGCGACGGCATCCCGCGGGACAGCGTCCAGCTGGCCAGCGCCTGCCCTCTCTGATTCCGCCATGCCCGCCCCCATCGCCGCCATCATCCTCGCCGCCGGGCACGGAACGCGCCTGGGCGGACGCGCCAAGCCGGCGCTGCGCATCGATGGCGTGAGCCTGCTTGAACGACTGGCCCAGGGCTTGCGCGACGCGGGCGTCGCGCCCATCCGCGCCGTCATCGGCCCGTATGCCGACCGCCTGGCGCCGCTGGCGCAACGCGCCGCGATCGAGCCGCTTCCGCATGCGCGGCCGGACGCCACGCTGGCCGATTCCCAGCGCCTGGCCCTGCACGAACACGCGCGCGTCCATCCCGGGCACGACCTGCTGCTGGTGCTGGCCGACCTGCCGCTGCTCGATGGTCGCGCCCTCGCCGACCTGCTGGCGCAATGGCACGCCTGCGCGCCCGGCACGGACAGCCTGCGCCCGCGCGTCGACGGCGCGCCGGGCCATCCATTGCTGTTGTCAGCCGCCGCGGTGCGCTCGGCCAACCTGCTGCCGCCCGGCGCCGGCCTGCGCCAATGGCTGGCCTCGCAGGACGGCCGCCATGCCACGTTCGACAGCGGCAACCGCGCCTACGTGACCGACCTGGACACGCCCGACGACCTGCGCGCATTGCGCCAAACGCTGGCGCCGGCCCGCGTCGACTGGCCGCCCGAGGCGGGCTGAGGCTCGTCCCAGATCCACCCCAAACCCGACTCAAGCCGGCGTCAACGCCGCCTCATGCCAGGCTGCGCATGGCCTGGTCCATGTCAGCGATCAGGTCTTCCTCGTGCTCCAGGCCGATGGAAATGCGGATCAGCCCTTCCGACACCCCAGCCGCGTCGCGCTCGGCCGCCGGCACGCCCGAATGCGTGGTCGAGGCCGGATGGCACACCAGCGATTCGGTGCCGCCCAGGCTCACCGCCGACTTGAACAGGCGCAGCGCGTTGATGAAGCGGAACGCCTTGGCGCGGCCGCCGTCCAGCACGAACGCGAAGGTCGAGCCCGGCCCGCTGCACTGGCGCTTGTAGACCGCCTGGTAGGCCTCATCGGCGATGATCTCGGGGTGGTAGATGCGCACCTTCTCGTGCGGGTTGCCGGCCAGCCATTGCGCCACCCGGGTGGCGCTGCGCGCCGCCTGCTTCATGCGCAGCACCACGGTTTCCATCGAGCGCGTGATCATCCAGCACGAATGCGGATCGAGCTGCGAACCGAAGGCGCTGCGGATGGCCCGCACCTTCTTGATCAGGTCCTTGGTGCCGGTGACGGCGCCGGCCACCAGGTCGCTGTGGCCGCCCACGTACTTGGTCAGCGAATACACGCACAGGTCCACGCCATGCTCGGCCGGCTTCTGGAAGATGGGGCCCAGCAGCGTGTTGTCGCACACCGAGATCGGGCGGTAGCCGTGGCGCGCGGCGAACGCGTCCAGCTCGGCCGTCACCGCCTGGAAGTCGATCAGCGCGTTGGTCGGATTGGCCGGCGTTTCCACGTAGAACAGCTTCACGGGCCCCTTGGCCGCGGCCGCTTCCAACGCGTCGCGCATGCTCTGCGCCGACAGGCCGTCGTGGATCGGATGCGAGCCGATGCCCCATTCCGGGAAGATCTTGGCGATCAGGGTCTCGGTGCCACCGTACAGCGGCACCGACTGCACCAGCTGGTCGCCGGGCCGCAGGAACGCCAGGAACACCGCGCTGATCGCCGACATGCCGCTGGAGGTCACCGCGGCGTCCTCCGAGCCGTCCAGCAGCGACAGGCGGTCCTCGACGATTTCCAGGTTGGGATGATTGAAGCGGCTGTACACCAGCCCGGCCGACTCGCCCTGCGGCAGCGGCTTGCGGCCCGACACCAGGTCGAAGAACTCGGCGCCGTCCTCGGCCGAGCGGAAAGCGAAGGTGGACGTGAGGAACACCGGCGGCTTGACCGCGCCTTCGGACAGGAACGGGTCGAAACCGTACGACATCATCTGGGTTTCGGCATGCAGGGGACGGCCGGAGATGTCTTTCTTGTGATAGCTGGAATAACTCATGGTGTGCCTCTCAAGGGGAATTGCGGCCTACCGGACGGCGGTATCACGGGTTCGGACACGATAGCGCCGCCGGCCAGGCGATGCAGCGAGTATGGGCTTGACCCGCCACAATATTCTTTCCATTTCTGTTCCAGGAATTGGATAATGGGAAATATTATTTCCTACAGCCTTGAAACCATGAAAGAGACTGCCTTGTTACATCAACTTGACGCGATCGATTGGAAAATCATGAAAATCCTTCAAGAAGATGGCCGGCTTTCCAACGCCGAACTGGCCGAGCGCGTCTCGCTGTCGGCCTCGCCCTGCTGGAAGCGCCTCAAGCGCCTGGAAAGCTCGGGCGTCATCCGCGGCTACCAGGCCATCCTCGACCGCCGCGCGCTCGGCATGGGAGTGGTGGCGTTCGTCAGCATCTCGCTGGAAAACCACACAGAGAAGACCTGCCATGCGTTCGAGGCCGCCGTGGCCGCCATGCCCGAGGTGCTGGCCTGCCACAACACCACCGGCCAGCACGACTACCTGCTGCACATCGTGGCGCGCGACTTCGACGCCTATTCCGAATTCGTGCGCAACCGGCTGCGCACGCTGCCGGGCGTCAAGGAACTGCTCAGCACGCTGTCGATGCACGAAGTGAAGTCGTCGACCAAGCTGCACCTGTGATCCGCGCCGCCAACCGAAAAACCACAATCGCAAGGAGTGTCACGAAGCTGTAGCGACCCGTACCTAGAGTGTCGATTCCGATTGAATCCCAAAGAGGACTTCCTGTTATGAAATCGACTCTCCGCATCGCGGCGGCTGGCGCCTGCCTGTCCGTCTTCAGCTTCTCCCCCGCCCTCGCGGCGACAACCCCTTCCAGTTCGGTCCAGCTCTACGGCCTGATCGACACCGGTCTGCAGTACATCAACAACGGTCCCGGCGGCAACAGCAAGACGGGCATGAGCACGGGCAACCTGAGCGGCTCGCGCTGGGGCCTGCGCGGCACCGAAGACCTGGGCGACGGCCTGTCGACCGTGTTCGTGCTGGAAAACGGCTTCGACTCCGACAACGGCCAGACCATGCAGGGCAGCCGCCTGTTCGGCCGCCAGGCCTACGTCGGCCTGTCGAGCAAGAGCCTGGGGCGCCTGACGCTGGGCCGCCACAACACGCTCATGATCGACTGGATGAGCAAGTACAACCCGTTCGACAACGCCAACTTCTCGATCAAGCGCCCCGACGCGGCCTTCTCGGATCGCACCGACAACGCGGTGATGTACGTCGGCAAGTTCGGCCCCGTGTCCGTCGGCGGCTACTACAGCTTCGGCTGGAACAACGAGCAGTCGTTCGACGACAAGACGCTGGGCCGCATGATCGGCGGCGGCGTGCGCTACCAGTCGGGCGGCCTGGACGCCGGCGTGCTCTATCACTCCAAGAACGCCGACAAGCCGGCCAAGGGCGCCAACAGCGACAACCGCGAAGACCGCATCGTGGCGGGCCTGTCGTACGACTTCGAGGGCGTCAAGGTCTACGCCGGCTACCGCTGGCTCGAGCAGAAGCTGACGCAGCGCAACTACAAGAACAACCTGACCTGGCTGGGCGTGACCTACCTGCCGGTGTCGAACAACCGCCTGTCGTTCGCCGTGTACCACCTGAACGACTCGGTCTGCGACGACATGAACAACGCCGTCTGCCCGGCTGCACAAGCCGCCGGCACCGGCCAGAAGTCCACCATGTTCGTCCTGGGCAACGAATATGACCTGTCCAAGCGCACCACCGTCTACGCCGTCGCGGCCTATGCGGTGAACGATGACAAGTCGGCGCAGAGCGTGATCGGCGGCAAGTACGGCGCCAACGTCGAGCCGGGCAAGAACCAGTTCGGCCTGAACATCGGCCTGCGGCACCGGTTTTGAACGCGATTGACTCCTCCGCGGGCGGCACGGCGATCGCCGTGCGCGGCCTGCGGCACGCCTTCAACGGCCACACCGTGCTGGACGGCGTCGACCTGGACGTGCCCGCGGGCACCGTCCTGGCGCTGCTGGGCCCGTCGGGCTGCGGCAAGAGCACCCTGCTCAAGTCGCTGGCCGGCCTGCTGCGGCCGCAGGCCGGCAGCATCGCCTTCGGCGATGCCGTCGTCTGCGACGCGCGGCGCCACGAGCCGCCGGAACGCCGCAGCCTCGGCATGGTGTTCCAGGACTACGCGCTGTGGCCGCACATGAGCGTGGCCGCCAACGTCGGCTTTCCGCTGGAAATGCGCGGCGTCGCCCGGCGCGAGCGGCCGGCCCGGGTGCAGGAAGCCCTGGCCCTGGTCGGCCTGGGCGAGCACGCCGCGCGCCGCCCCTCGGAACTGTCGGGCGGCCAGCAGCAGCGCGTCGCGCTGGCCCGCGCCATCGTGGCGCGGCCGCGCGTGCTGCTGTTCGACGAGCCGCTGTCCAACCTGGACCGGGCCCTGCGCGAATCGCTCTGCGTCGAGATCGGCGCGCTGCTGCGCCGGCTCGGCACCACCGCCGTCTATGTCACCCACGACCACGAGGAAGCCCATGCCCTGGCGCACACGATCGCCCGCATGGCCCACGGCCGCATCGCCGACCTCGTGATGTCCAAACCCCAGGACTCTGCCTAAAATGCCCAACGTACCCATTTCAAAACTACTTGCCACGTTCTTTATGACGCTTTCGTTCGGATTGGCCTCGGGCCAGGCCAAGGCGCTGACCGTTTACACCGCGGGCCCCGGCGGCCTGATCAAGCAATTGGCCGCGGGCTTCCAGGAAAAGACCGGGATCAAGGTCGACGTGTTCCAGGCCACCACCGGCAAGGTCATGGCCCGGCTCGAGGCCGAGTCGGCCAACCCGCGCGCCGACGTGCTGATCTCGGCCTCGTGGGACACCGCGCAGGACCTGGACCAGCGCGGCTGGCTGCTGGCCTATGAAAGCCCCAACGCGGCCCAGGTGCCGGCCCGCTTCAAGACCCCGACCTACGTGGCGCAGGGCATCTCGGCGCTGGGCATCGTCTGGAATTCGCGCAGCGGCACGCCCGAACCGCGCGACTGGTCCGACCTGACCGGCCCGCAATTCAAGCAGAAGGTCACCACCCCCGACCCGGCCCTGTCCGGCGCCTCGCTCGACCTGCTGCTGGGCCTGCAAAGCGCCCAGGGCGAATCGGCCTGGAAGCTGTTCGAGACGCTGCGCGACAACGGCATGACCATCGCCGGCCCCAACGCCCAGGCGCTGACGCCGGTGCTGCAAGGCGCCAAGGCGGCCGTGTTCGGCGCGGTCGACTACGTGTCGTACGCCAGCGTCGAGAAAGGCGAATCGATCAAGGTGATCTTCCCGTCCAGCGGCACCGCCATCGCGCCGCGCCCGATGATGATCCTGAAGACCACCAAGGCGCCCGACCAGGCCCGCCAGTTCATCGACTACGTGCTGTCCGAGGATGGCCAGCGCGCCGTCGCCGACGCCTGGCTGATGCCGGCGCGCCAGGACGTGGCCGGCAAGCGGCCGCTGTTCAAGGACCTGGCCCTGTTGCCCGAGACCGCGCCCGGCGCCTCGCGCGCCGAGGTGCTGGCGCGGTTCGCGCGCCTGTTCGGCCAACACTGACAGGCCGGGATGCCGGCGCGCCCGGCATCCCCTCCCCGACCATGAAAAGCGTTTTCATCCTGGCGGCCATCACCGTGGCCGCCCTGGGCGTGCTCGTCGCCCTGCCGATGGCCTTCGTCGCGCTGCAGGCCGTCTTTCCCCACCTGGCCGAAGGGTCGCTGCGCGATCCTTTCGGCGCCTGGGCCGCCACCCTGGCCACCCCGGCCGCGCTGACGCTGGTCGGCGGCACGCTCAAGCTGGGCCTGGGCGTGGCAGCCGTCAGCGCGCTCATCGGCATCCCGCTGGGCGCGCTGCGCGGCCTGTTCCAGGTGCCGCTGGCGCGGCTGTGGGACCTGCTGTTCCTGGTGCCGTTCCTGCTGCCGCCCTACATCGCCGCGCTGTCGTGGACCATGGCGCTGCAGCCGCGCGGCTACCTGGAGCAGCTGGCCGGCTTCAACCTCGGGCCGCTGCTGTTCTCGCCGGCCGGCGTGACGCTGGCAATGGGGCTGGCGATCTTCCCGGTGGTGTACTTCGCCGTCTCGCGCAGCATGGCCGCCACCGGCGCGCGGCTGGCCGAGGTGGCGCGCGTGTTCGGCGCCGGCCCCTGGCGCGCGTTCCTGCGCGTGACCTTGCCACTGGCCTTGCCGGCCATTGCCGCCAGCCTGCTGCTGGCCTTCACGCTGGCGATCGAGGAATACGGCGTGCCCGCCGCGCTGGGCTCGCAGGCCGGCGTCAGCGTCATGACCACCGCCATCGAACGGCGCCTGGCCGACTGGCCCATCGACCTGCCGGGCGCCGCCTTGCTGTCGATGGTGCTGGTGGCCCTGGCGCTGACGGCCTACGCCGTGCAGCGCGCGCTGGTCGCCGGACGCGGCTTCGAGACCACCACCGGCAAGCCCGCGCCGCTGGCGCGCGGCCGGCTGGGCGCCTGGCGCTGGCCGGTGCTCGGCCTGTTCGCGGCGGTCGCGCTGGTGGCGGTGGCGGCGCCGCTGGCGTCGATGCTGGCCGCGGCCCTGACGCGCCACGTCTCGGCCGGCCTGTCGCTGGACAACCTGACCCTGGCCAACTTCGCGGCCCTGTTCCAGGCCGGCGGCGAAGCCTGGCAGGCGCTGTCGACCAGCCTGCTGCTGGCCACCGGCACCGCGCTGGCGGCGGGCGCGGTGGGCTTGCTGGCGGCCTGGTGCGTGGCCGGGCGCCACGTGCCGGGCGCGGCCGTCATCGACGCGCTGGCGCTGCTGCCCGCGGCGCTGCCCGGCGTGGTGGTGGGGGTCGGCCTGATCCTGGCCTGGAACCAGCCGTTCTGGCCGGCCTCGCCGTATGGCACCTGGGGCATCCTGCTGCTGTCGTACACCTGCCTGCTGCTGCCCTACCCGGTGCGCTACGTCAGCGCCGCGCTGGCGCAGATCGGCGCCAACCTGGAAGCGGCGGCGCGAGTGCATGGCGCCAGCGCCGCCGCGGCCCTGCGCCGCATCGTGCTGCCGCTGGTGCTGCCCGGCCTGGCGGCTGCGATGCTGATGGTGTTCGCCGTCGCCTCGCGCGAGCTGGTGACGTCGCTGCTGCTGGCGCCCGCCGGCGTGCAGACGGTGTCGGTGTTCGTCTGGCGGCAATTCGAGCAGGGATCGGTGGGCGAAGGCATGGCCATGGCCGCGGTGGCGGTGGGCGTCAGCCTGACGCTGATGCTGGCGGCCACGTCGATCCGGCGCGGCCGGTCGGCCTAGCGGCCTGGCGACACCGTCCCCCGGCCGGCGGACGGTTCGCCGCGCGGGCGCCGCGGGTTCGAACCCACGGCGCCCGCGCGGCGTTCTACATCTGGCCTTGCACCACGCGGTTGCGGCCCTGGTTCTTGGCCTGGTAGAGGCCGCGATCGGCCACCTGGATCAGGTCGGTGCACGGCTGGTCGGCGACCGGCACGGCGGTGGCGGTGCCGATGCTGACGGTCAGCCAGGGGCCGCCGTTGGTGTCCTTCTGCGGAATCTGCATGGCCTCGACGGCGCGGCGCAGCTTCTCGGCGGCCAGCCGGGCGCTGCCCGACGGCGTGCCCGGCAGCACCAGCGCGAACTCCTCGCCGCCGAAGCGCGCGGCCAGGTCGGTGGACCGGTCGCAGCTGGCGAAGATGGTGTTGGCGACGCGCTTGAGCGCCTCGTCGCCGGCGATGTGGCCGTAGGTGTCGTTGTACGACTTGAAATGGTCCACGTCGATCATCAGCATGCTGATCTCGCGGCCGTCGCGGCGCGCGCGCAGCCATTCGGCATTGAGGTATTCGTCGAAATAGCGGCGGTTGCCCAGCCCCGTCAGGCCGTCGGAGTTGGTCAGGCGGCGCAGCTCCATATTGCTTTCCAGCAGCTGCTGCTGGCTCTGGCGCAGGGCCTGGTAGGCCTCGTCGCGCTGCACCAGCGCCAGGTACGAACGCGAGTGATAGCGGATGCGCGCCACCAGCTCGATCGAGTCGGGCAGCTTCACCAGGTAATCGTTGGCGCCGGCGGCGAAGGCCGCGCTCTTGATGGCGGGGTCTTCCTTGGTCGAGAGCACGATGATGGGGATGTCGCGCGTGACCGGATGGCTGCGGTATTCCTGCACCAGGCTCAGGCCGTCCACGCCCGGCAGCACCAGGTCCTGCAGGATCACCGTGGGCCGCGTCTGGATCGCCACGGTCAACGCCTTGTACGGGTCCGAGCAGTAGTGGAAGTCGATATTGCCCTCCGTGGCCAGGGCCCGGCGGATGGCCTCGCCGACCATGACCTGATCGTCGACCAGCAGCACCATGGCCGCATGCGAGTTCAGGTCGGCCGAGGCCGGGCTGTCAAAGGGAGGGTGCATAGTGTCTTTCCTTGATTTCTGCTTGGTCCGCCCGCTCAGGCGAAAGCCTGGATCAGGCGGGGTGCGATCTTGTCCAATGGGCGGATTTCAACGGCGGCCTGCATCGCGGCGGCCGCCTTGGGCATGCCATAGACGGCGCTGGTGGCCTGGTCCTGGGCGATGGTCAGGCAGCCGCGCTCGCGCAGCGCCTTCAGGCCGCGGGCCCCGTCCTGCCCCATGCCCGTCAGCAGCACGCCGACGGCCAGGCCGCGCCAGTGCTGCGCGACGCTATGAAAAAATACATCAATAGAGGGCCGGTACAGGCTTTCTTTCGGATTCTCGGTGTAACGCAGCGTACCATCGGCCAGCAGGTGCAGATGGTCGTCGGTGCCGGCCAGCAGCACCTGCCCCGGCAGCGGCCGTTCGCCTTCGCGCACCAGCCGCACCGGCAGCGTGATCTGGTCATTGAGCCAGTCGGCCATGCCGGCCGCGAACGAAGCGTCCACGTGCTGCACCAGCACGATGCCGGCGGGAAAATCCAGCGGAATGTCGCGCAGCAGCTGCGCCAGCGTGGACGGGCCGCCGGCCGAGGCGCCGATCACCAGCAGGCCCTGCGACGGGTCGGCCTGGGCCGCGGTGCGGGGCACCGGGCTGAGCGCGGTGCGATTGGTGCCGTAGCGGCCGATCAGCCAGCCGATATTGCGGATCTTGCGCAGCAGCGGCGCCGCCGCGGTGCGCAGGTCGGCGCTGCCAACCACCGGCGTGTCCGCCGCGTCCAGCGCGCCGTAGCCCATGGCGTCGAACACCCGCGCGGTATGACGCGCCACGTCGACCGTGACCACCACGATGGCGCAGGGCGATTCCGCCATGATGCGGCGGGTGGCCTCGACGCCGTCCATGACGGGCATGATGAGGTCCATCAGCACCACGTCGGGCCGGTCCAGGGCGCATTGCTCGACGGCCTCCTGGCCGTTGGCAGCGACCCACGCCACTTCCAGCCCCGGTTCCAGCGCAATGACGCGCCTGAGGGTTTCCACCGCCATCTGAAGATCGTTGACGATTCCGATTCTCACGTCCGCGCCTTTCCGATCAGGTCTTCCACGGCGTCCAGCAAGGCGTCGTCGTGGAAACTGCCCTTGGCCAGATAATAGTCGGCGCCGGCATCCAGCCCGCGCCGCCGGTCTTCCTCGCGATCCTTGTAAGACACTACCATCACCGGCAGGCTTTGCAACTTGGGGTCTGCCTTGATGCGCGACACCAGCTCGATGCCGTCCATGCGCGGCATGTCGACATCGGTCACCACCAAATCAAAGGCCTCGTTGCGCAGCATGTTCCAGCCGTCCATGCCGTCCACCGCCACCGCCACCTCGAAACCGCGGTTCAGCAGCAGCTTGCGTTCCAGTTCGCGCACCGTCAGCGAATCGTCCACCACCAGCACGCGCTTGCGGCGGCGCGCCTGCGCCACCGGACCGCCGCCGTCCACCCGCGCCAGTCGGCCGCCCTCGACCAGCTTCTGCACCGACAGCAGCATGTCCTCGACGTCCAGGATCAAGAGCGGCGTGCCATCGTCCATCAGCGAGCCGGCCATCACGTCCTGCACCTTGCCCAGGCGCGGATCGAGCGGCTGCACCACCAGCGTGCGCTCGCCCACGTAGCGGTCCACGGCGATGCCGTAGAGCCGGTCATGGTCGCCGACCACCACCACCGACAGCGTCTCGGCGGCCGGCGCCGGCTCGCCGGCGCGCAGGAGCTGGCGCGCCGACACCAGGCCGATCTGGCGATCCATGAAGCGGAAATGCTGGTGCCCTTCGAGCTGCTCGATGTCCTGCGCCCGCACCTGCAGCGCGTGGCTGACGTAGGCCAGCGGAAACGCGTAGATATCGCCCTGCACCTCGACCAGCAGGCTGCGCACCACCGACAGCGACAGCGGCATCTCCAGCACGAAGCGCGTGCCCTGCCCGGTCTGCTGGTGGATGCGCACCGCGCCGCGCAGCTGCCGCACCATGGTCTGCACCACGTCCAGCCCGACGCCGCGGCCCGAGATCTCGGTGACCTCGCCGCGCGTGCTGAAGCCGGACAGGAACAGGAATTCCAGCAGTTCGGCCTCGCTCAGGCGGGCCGCGGTCTCGGCGTTGGTCAGCTTGCGCTGCACCACCTCGACCCGCAGCCGGTCCAGCGAAATGCCGCCGCCGTCATCGCTCAATTCGATCAGCAGCATGCCGGCGGCATGGCGCGCCGACAGCCGGATGCGGCCTTCGGCGGGCTTGCCGGCGTCGAGCCGGTCCATCGGCATCTCGATGCCGTGATCCACCGCATTGCGCAACAGGTGCATCAGCGGCGCGTCCAGCTTGTCGAGGATGTCGCGGTCGACCTGGGTCGAATCGCCCTCGATCTCCAGCCGCACCTGCTTACCGAGCGAGCGGCCCAGGTCGCGCACCATGCGCGCCATGCCGCCCAGGCCGTCGCCGAACGGCCGCATGCGGCAGGCCAGCGCGGTGTCGTACAGGCGCTGCGCCAGGTGGCCCATGCGCCAGCCGAACTCGTCGACCTCGCCGGCGCGCTGGATCAGCTCCTGCTGGCAGGCCTCGACGATGCGCTGCGCGTCGTCCAGCGCCGCCTGGCCACGCGCGTCCACCTGCACGCCTGCCAGCGCCGCGCGCAGGCTGTCCAGGGCCTGGCCGGCGCCCGATTGCAGGCGCCGCAGGCGCAGCATCGAGGCGCTGAACGGCGCGATCCAGTGCGATTCGACCAGCGTCTCGCTGGACAGGCCAAGCAGCCTGTTGAGCGTATCGGCCGTAACCCGCAGCACCCGCTCGCCCTCGCCCAGCGTCTGGTCGGAACTGCGGCGTCCGGGCGGCGGCGCCGGCGGCGGATCGTCGGGCTGGTGGATCGGCGGCAGGAAATCCGAGGGCTTGGGCGCGCGCTCGACCACCGGCGCGGCCGGCGGCGCATTGGGTGCATTGGACAGGAGCGCCACCAGCTCGTCGATGGCGTCGCCCAGGTCGGCGCCGGGCGTGGCCACCCGCTGCAGCAGGTCCGTGCCCTGCAGCAGCGCGTCGATGTCGGCGGCCTGTAGTCGCAGGCGCCCTTCCTGCGCCGCCACCAGGCAGTCTTCCATGGCGTGCGCGATGCGCACCGCCGGATGCAGGTCGACGATGCGGGCCGCACCCTTGAGCGAGTGGGCCGCGCGCATGCAGGCCTCGAGCTGCGCGGCCGAGGTCGGATCGTGCTCCAGCGCCAGCAGGCCGTTGTTCAGCACCTGCACCTGATTGCGGGTTTCCAGCTGGAACAGCTCCAGCAGCGAGGCGTCGCGCATCTGGTCCGGGTTCACGCCAGGCTCCGTTCCAAGGCTTGCATCAACAGGGTCTCGTCCAGCACCCCGACACTGCGGGCGCCGCAGCGGATCACCCCGCGCGAATACTTCAGGCTGGCGCCTTCCACCGTGGCCGGCAGCGCCTCGAGCGCGTCCAGGTCCACGCTGTGGATGCCTTCCACTTCATCGACCGGCAGCACCACCGCGCGTCCCGCGCCGCCGAAAATCAGCATGCGCGCCGTGGCCGGCCGTTCGCGGCCGTTGTCGACCGCCGCGCCGTCCAGGCCCAGCAGGCGCCCCAGCGACACGCACACCGTCAGCGTGCCGCGCACGTTGGTCACGCCCAGCACCGCCGGATCGCGCCGGTGCGGCAGCGACAGGATGGCGCGGGTGCCGGCCACTTCGTCCAGCGCCTTGGTCGGCAGGCCGAGCCATTCGCCCTGCAGGCGGAACACCAGCAGCGACGACAGCCGCGCCTGGACCTTGCGCGCCGCGCCGTCGACCGGGGTGTCGATCTGCGGCGGCAGGCGGTCGAGAATGCGCTTGGCGGCGCCGGCATACACCGGGCAATTGCGGCAGTGCACGTACTCGGGCAGGCGCTCGCAGCGCTTGTCGCCGCGGCTGCCGATGCGGTTCCAGCAATCGTCCACTTCCGCCAGGCTGGCCAGGAAATCACTCACGGCGGGCCTCCTGGCGCGCGGCGCGCGCCTGCAGGCGGCGGGCGCCTTCCGCGTCGCCCTCGGATTCGACCAGCGCGGCCAGGTGCAGCAGCGCCTCGCGGTGGGTCGGATCCAGGTACAGCGCCTTGCGGTAGGCGGCCTGGGCCTGACGCGTGTCGCCGCCCGCGTCCTGCAGCAGGCCCAGCAGGTACAGCGCTTCGGCGCTGGCGCCATGCTGGGCAAGGTGGACGCGGCACTGGGCCATGGCTTCCTGCACCCGTCCCTGGTCGGCCAGCACGGCGATGGCGCGCAAGGCGGCCTCGATATCGGCGCCAGCGGACGCGGCCGGCATGCCGGCGGGCGATGGGCGCGACGCGGGTGGCAACGGCACGGCGGCGCGCGCGCCGGCTGCCTGCGGCGGGGTCGACATCTGGCTCTGCATCCGGGCCGGCATTTGCGTCGGCACGGACGTCGACGCGCGGGCGGATGCATGGGCCGACGCATGGACCGGCACCTGACCCGCCAGCGGCCGCGGCGCCGGCGGCATCCAGGCCGCCGCCGCGGGCTCCGCCGGCTTCGCCGCCTCGGCGCGGAAGGCGAAGGCGCGCGCCAGCGGCAGCGCCGGCAGGCGCCGCCCGGTCATCAGGCTGGTCTCGGCCGGCCCCACGAACAGCACGCCGTCGCGGCGCGCGAAACCCTTGAGCAGCGCCACCGCCCGCTCCTGCGTGGCGGCGTCGAAATAGATCAGCAGATTGCGGCAGAACACGAAATCGTAGGGCAGCACGTTCGGCAGCAGATGCGCATCGAACAGGTTGCCCGCCAGGAAACGCACCCGCGCCATCACGGCGTCGGCCAGCTGATGGCCATCGGCGGTCTCGGTGAAGTGGCGGTCGCGATACGACAGGTTGTCGCCGCGGAACGAATTGCGGCCATAACAGGCGCGGCGGGCGAACTCGACCATGCGTTCGCTGATGTCCACCGCGTCGATCTGGAAGCGCGCCGGCGGCACCCCCGCGTCGAGCAGCGCCATGGCGATGGAATACGGTTCCTCGCCACTGGAACAGGGCACGCTCAGCACCCGCAGCACGCGCGCCTCGGCGCCCGGCGCGAACAGGCGCTCGCGCGCCAGCGTCGCCATCGCCGCCTGCGACTCCGGATAGCGGAAGAACCAGGTCTCCGGCACGATCACCGCCTCGATCAGCTGCTGCATCTCGGCCGGCGAGGCCTGCAGGCGCGCCAGGTATTCCTGCTCGTCGTCGCTGTCCACCGCCTGCATGCGATGGCGCACCGCGCGCTCGATCGCGGCGCTGCCGATGGAGCCGCTGTCCAGCCCCATCTTGCGCTTGAGCACCGCGCTGAAGTCAGCCACCCTTATCATGCCCGGGCTCCTTCTTCTGGCGTCGCCGCCACCGGAAACAGCAGCGTCCGCACCGCTTCGGGCAACAGATCGGCCACCTTGACCGCCTGCACCATGCCGCGGGCATCGCTCAGCACCGGCCCCAGGTAGCGCGCCTGCGGCGTCTCCAGGCCGGCCGGCTGGAATGCCGCCGGATCATAGTGCGTGGTCTCGGTGGCCTGCTCCAGGATCAGTCCCAGCAGGCGTTCGTCATGCGCGCCCGCGGGCCGGTAGCGCACCAGCGCCAGCCGTGTGCTGGTCACCAGCGTCGCGGCGCCGGCCCCAGCCAGCGCGCTCAGGTCGATGGCCGGCACGGCCGTGCCGCGGCAATCGAACATGCCCGCGACCCAGGACGGCGTGCCCGGCACCTGCTTGAACGTGCGCATGCCCAGCACCTCGATCACGTCGGCGGCGTCCAGCGCATAGCGATCCGCGGCGATGCGGAACAGCAGGTACAGCCGGCGCCGGGCGGTGGCGCCGGCGGCCGCGGATGGGATCGGGGCCTGGTCGGGCATGGAACGTCAGACCTTGAAGCGCGACACGCCGCTGCGCAGGTCGTTGGCCACCAGCGTCAGTTCCTCGATCGCCAGGCTCGACTGGCGCAGCGATTCCACCGTCTGCTGGGCGGCATCGCTCAACTGCTGTAGCGCCTGGTTGATCTGCTCGGCGCCCGTGGCCTGCGCCTGCATGCCTTCGTTGACCATCAGCACGCGCGGCGCCAGCGTCTGCACCTGCTGGATGATCTGCGAAAGCTGGTCGCCCACCTGCTGCATGTCGGCCATGCCGCGCCGCACTTCTTCCGAGAACTTGTCCATGCCCATGACGCCGGCCGACACCGACGACTGGATCTCGCGCACCATCTGCTCGATGTCGTAGGTGGCCACGGCGGTCTGGTCCGCCAGGCGGCGGATCTCGGTCGCCACCACCACGAAGCCGCGGCCGTACTCGCCGGCCTTTTCGGCCTCGATGGCGGCGTTCAGCGACAGCAGGTTGGTCTGGTCGGCCACCTTCGTGATCGTGGTGACCACTTGCGTGATATTGCCAGCCTTCTCGTTCAGGATGGCCAGCTTGGCGTTGACCGAACCGGCCGCGCCGACCACGTTGCGCATGGTGTCTTCCATGCGCGCCAGGCCGACCTGGCCGCTGCCGGCCAGCGACGCGGTCTGCTCGGCGGCGTTGGACACTTCGGTCATGGTGCGCACCAGCTCGCGCGAGGTCGCCGAGATCTCGCGCGAGGTGGCGCCGATCTCGGTGGTGGTGGCCGCCACTTCCGACGCGGTGGCCTGTTGCTGCTTGGAGGTGGCCGCGATCTCGGTCACCGAGGTCGCCACCTGCACCGCCGAACGCTGAGTCTTGCCGACCAGCCCGGTCAGCTCGTCGACCATGCCATTGAAACCGCTCTCGATGGCGTTGAATTCGTCCTTGCGCGCCAGCGTCAGGCGGCGCGTCAGGTCGCCGCCGCCGGTCGATTCGAGCGTCTTGACGATGCTGCTCATGGGATTGACGATGGCGCGCATCAACAGGATGCCGCAGATGATGGCGGCGGCAATCGCCAGGCCCAGCGACACCAGCATGCCGACCTCGGCCTTGTCCACCGCGCGCTGGATGCTGACCGCCGAGTCATCGGCCTGCTGCTTGTTGGCCGCCACCATGTTGGCCAGCACATCGCGGCCGACGTAGAACGCCGGCCGCAGGTCCGACTTGATCTTGGCCGCCACCCGGGCCGGATCCGACACCATCGTCGGATCCAGGATCTCGGCGCGGATGCGCATGTAGGTCTGCAACGCCCGCTCGAACTCGTTGAACATCCGCTGGTCGTCGCCACGCACCACAGTGCGCCGGTACTGCTCGATGTTCTCGTGCAGCAACTGGTCATTCTTGGGCAGCGCGGCCAGCCCCGCCTGGCGTTCCTGCTCGGTCTCGCCGTTGAAGGCATCCTGCACCACCACGAAACCGGCGAACCACGACGAACGGATCGACGTGCTGTAGTAGATCCCCGGCACCGCGTCCGTGTTGATCGATTCGGCCTCGGCCTCGACCTGCAGCAACCGCTGGTAATCGACCACCACCATCAAGCCCATGATGGCCAGGATCACCAGGAAGCTGGCGATGATGCGCTCGCGTAGTGTCAGATTCTTCATACCGGAGGACCTTTGTGCTGTATCGGTACGCCCCCGCCTGGAACGGCGTGGACGACACGTCCGGCGCACCCTGCGGCGCCCGCGGACGCCACATTCATGACCGGATGTGGAAATAATCGACAATTATTGCAAACGCGGGCCCGCTCAGCTACGGAAAAACAGGGGAAACCCGCAATTCCATGCCTGCTTCGTCGGGAAAAAGCCAAGCCCGGTTACACGGGCTTGTGTTTTCGTGTGACAACGCGTAGCGAACGGCCGCAATCCTGCGGTCAAATTCAGCCCCACAAGCCCTGTGGCGGACGGGCCTGGACCCAGTCGCGCACCTGCTCGTGGGCGTGCGCCAGCTGCAGCACCGCCAGATCGCCGCGCGGCGGGCCGATCAGCTGCATGCCCATCGGCAGCCCGGCGGCGCCGAACCCCACCGGCACGCTGATGACCGGGCAGCCGGCCAGCGTCCACGGCGTGACGGTCTCCATCCAGCGGTGATAGGTATCCATGGCGCGCCCGGCGATCTGCTTGGGCCAGTCCAGTTGCGCATCGAACGGAAACACCTGCGCCGACGGCACCGCCAGGTAGTCCACCTCCTGGAAGATGCCGAGCACGGCCTGGTACCAGGCGCTGCGCTCCTCGGTGGCCTGGTAGACCTGCCGCGCCGTCATGCCGTCCAGCCCCTCGACCTCCCAGATCAGCGCCGGCTTGACCAGCTTGCGGGTCTGCGGATCGTTCACCAGCGCATGAAACTGCCCGCCCACCATCAGGTGGCGGTGGGCCAGCCAGATGCGCCAGAGCCGCTCGCCGTCGAACGGCACGCGGTAATCGTCCACCTGGCAGCCCGCCGCCCCCAGGTCCGCCAGCGCCTGGACGCACAGGTCCAGGATGCCCGGTTCCATCGCCAGATAGCCGTTCCAGTCGCCGAGCCAGCCGATGCGCCGGCCGCGCAGGTCGGCTTCCAGCGGCTGCGCGAACACGGCCGGATCGTCGCCCAGCGACAGCGGCACGCGCGGGTCGGGCCCCGCCATCACCGACAGCATCCGCGCCACGTCGCGCGGCGTGCGGCCCATCGGGCCTTCATACGACAGTTGCTTGAGGAACACCTCGTTGGACGGGCCATACGGCACCCGCCCCGCCGACGGCCGCATGCCGTACACGTTGCAGAAGGCCGCCGGGTTGCGCAGCGAGCCGCCGAAGTCGCTGCCGTCGGCCACCGGCAGCATGCGCGCGGCCAGCGCTGCCGCCGCCCCGCCGCTGCTGCCGCCGGCGCTCTTGGAGGCGTCGTAGGGATTGACCGTGGTGCCGTAGACCTGGTTGTAGGTGTGCGAGCCCAGGCCGAATTCCGGCACGTTGGTGCGGCCGATGAAAATGGCCCCGGCCGCGCGCATGCGCTCGACCAGGATGGAGTCGTGGCCCGTCACCTGGTCCTTGAACACCAGCGAGCCCATCGAGGTCACCATGCCGCGCACCGCGGTCAGGTCCTTGGGCGCCTGCGGCATGCCGTGCAGCCAGCCCAGCCACTGCCCCGCCGCCAGCTGGGCGTCGCGTTCGTCGGCCTCGCGCAGCAGCTCGCGCGGCTCGCGCCGCGCCACCAGCGCATTGAGCTTGGGGTTGACCGCGTCGATATGCCCCAGATAGGCCGTCATCACTTCACGGCACGACACGCGCCGCTGGCGGATCGCGTCCGACAGCGCGTGGGCGGGCATGGCGACGATATCGTCCAGGCGGCCGCCGGCCGCCGGGGTGGCTGCATTCATGGTGTTGTCTCCTCTTTTTGCTTTGCAGGCCGACGATACTACGCCAGCGCCGCACAGGCCCATGACGCGGCGGCGCCCTGGAGACAGGCGCCGGGTCAGGCCGCCGGGCGCGCGAACACCAGCAAGGTGGACGTGGCCGAGGCCAGCAGGCGGCCCTCGGCGTCGGTCAGCTTGGCCTCGGCGTACGCCACCCGCTGGCCGAACGACAGCACCCGCCCCTCGGCCCGCAGCCGGCCGCTGTGGCGCGTGATGGCCTTGTGATAGGCCACCTTGAGTTCCAGCGTGGTGTAGGCCTGCTCGGCCGACAGGCGCGAATGCACCGCGCAGCCGCAGGCCGAATCCAGCAGGGTCGCGGCATAGCCGCCATGCACCGTGCCGATCGGGTTGTAGGCATGCGGGCCGGGCGTGCCGGCGAACACCGCCAGCCCTTCCTCGGCCTCGACGAAATCGAAATCCAGCGACACCAGGATGCCCGGCTTGCGGCCCGAGGCCAGCAAGGCGCGCAGCTGCGCCAGGCCATCCAGGCCCGCGCCGGTCTGGTCGACCAGGCTGGGTTCGCGTTGCGCGGCGGTGCCGGCGGGAATCGAAGCGGAAGTCATGCGCGGTCCTCCTGAGTGAAAACATCGACGGGATGTTTATATGATGAACATCATATATCAAGCCGCGCCCTGGCGTGGCAGCCTTGACCCGGCGTCGTGTCACCGTCTCAGGGAAACAACTGCTGCGCCAGGTGATCCACGAACACCCGCAGCTTGGGCGACGGATGGCGGCTGGCGGGCCACACCGCCCACATGGTGGCGTTGCCCCGGGTGCGTTCGTCCAGCACCGTGACCAGCTTGCCCGCGGCCAGTTCTTCCTTGATGGTGAAATCCGGCAGGCAGGCGATCCCAAGCCCGCCAAGCGCCAGGAAGATGCGGGTCTCGACGCTGTTGCAGACCAGCGTCAGCGGCAATTCGGGCGCGGCGGCGCCGGCGGCCGTCTTCAAAGGCCATTGCTCCAGCTTGCCGGTGCTGGGAAAGCGGTAATGCAGGCAGCAATGGCGCAGCAGCTCGCTGGCGCGGCGCGGCGTGCCATGCCGCGCCAGGTAGTCGGGCGAGGCCGCCAGGATGCGGCGGAACGGCCCCAGCCGGCGGCGCTTCAGGCCGGAGTCCTGCATCTCGCCGGAACGCACCACGGCGTCATACCCCTCGCCGATCACGTCGACCATGCGGTCGGTGAAATCCAGGTCCAGCCGCACCTGCGGATACTGCTTCATGAACGTGGCGATGGCCGGCTCGAACAGCCGGCTATAGCGCGGCAGGCTGACGCGCAGCCGGCCGCTGGGCGTGCCGGCGGCCTCCGACAGTTCCAGCTCGGCGGCCTCGACTTCGCACAGGATGCGGCGGCAGCGCTCCAGGAATTTCTCGCCCTCCGGGGTCAGGGTGATGTGGCGGGTGCTGCGGTGGAACAGCCGCACCTTCAGGTGCGCTTCCATCCGCGCCACGCTCTTGCCCACGGCCGAGGGCGACACGCCCAGCACCCGCCCCGCCTCCGCGAAGCTGCGCGTGTCCGCCACCAGCACGAAAACGCCGATACCGCTCAGGCTGTCCATCGCCAATTCCTTCAATGCGGACACCTATGTCCGGAATATTCGGAATCCTAGCCTATTTTTCTTTTATCGGCCGCTGCCTATCCTGCCGGCATTGCGTTCAATGGCGCGCCCTTCCGGCACTGCCCTCGCCCTTTTCCCGTTTGCCAACCCGGCTTCGCGCCGCCTTACCGACATGACCCCATCGCATCCCTCACCCGCCTCCAATCGCTGGCTGCAACTGCTGGCGGCCTGCCTCACGGCCGTGCTCATTCCCCTGTGCTTCACCGGTCCGGCGGTGGTCCTGCCGTCGATCAGCCAGGCGCTGGGCGGCACGCCGGTGCAGCTGAACTGGATCCTCAACGGCTACATCCTGGCCTACGGCAGCGTCATCATGGTGTCCGGCAGCCTCACCGACCTGTATGGCCCGCGCCGCGTCTGGCTCGGCGGACTGGCCTGGTTCTGCGCCTTCACCTTTCCCATCGCCTGGGCGCCATCGGCCGGCTGGATCGACTTCCTGCGCCTGATGCAGGGCGTGGGCGGCGCGGCGGCGTTCGCCGCGGCCATGTCGTCGCTGGCGCCGCTGTTCCATGGCGCCGCCCGCGCCCGCGCCTTCAGCCTGCTGGGCACCACCTTCGGCATCGGCCTGTCGTTCGGACCGCTGATCTCCGGCTGGCTGGTGCAGACCGCCGGCTGGCGCTGGGTGTTCCACGGCACCGGCCTGGTCGGCCTGGTCGGGCTGGCGCTGGTCGCGGCCAGCGTGCGCGCCACCCCGGGCGCGGCCGCGGGCCGCTTCGACTGGCGCGGCGCGCTCAGCTTCACCGGCGCGCTGGGGCTGTTCACCTACGGCATGCTGCTCGCCCCGGAAAACGGCTGGACCGACGCCGCCGTGGCCGGATCGCTGCTGGCCTCGGCGCTGCTGGGCGCAGCCTTCATCCTCACCGAAACCCGCGCCACGCATCCGATGCTGGACCTGTCGCTGTTCCGCCGCCCGCGCTTTGTCGGCGTGCAGGCGCTGGCGGCATCGCCGGCGTTTCTGTTCATCGCGCTGATCGCCATCCTGCCCAGCCGCTTCATCGGCATCGACGGCCACAGCGCGCTGCGCGCCGGCCAGCTGATGATGGGCCTGGCCACGCCGCTGCTGGTGGTGCCGTTCCTGGCCGCGCTGCTGACGCGCCGTTTCAGCCCCGCCGCGCTATCCAGCACCGGCCTGGTGCTGGCAGCCATCGGCCTGGCGTGGCTGGCCCGCGACCTGGGCGGCGACGCCGACCGGCTGTGGCTGCCGATGAGCCTGATCGGCATCGGCATCGGCCTGCCCTGGGGCCTGATGGACGCCATGGCGGTCAGCGTGGTGGAACATGAGCGGGTCGGCATGGCCACCGGCATCTTCAATACCGTGCGCGTGTCCGCCGATGGCGTGGCCATCGCCGCCATCAGCGCCCTGCTGGCCACGCTGATCCACGCCCAGGCCGCCGCCGCCCTGCCCGGCGCGGGCGCCCAGGCGCTGCTGCAGGCCGCCAACCGCGCCGCGCTCGGGCAGCTGGACGAAGCGGGCGCGCTGCTGCCCGGCGCCGGCGACCTGTTGCACCACGCCTACGATCTGGCCTTCGGGCAGGTGCTGTATGCGCTGGCGGGATTCGCGCTGGTGCTGGCCGTGCTGGTCTACGCCTTGCTGGCGCGGCCCGAGACGGCGCCGATGACGCGGGTGCGGACCCCGGCGCATTGAACGCCGGCCTCGGGTCCGGACGCCCGCGCCGACGCGCACGCGGACGCCCACGCGCTCGGACCCGCGGCGGCTTGCGCCAGATCAATCCGGCCCCGCGCCGTCGCGCCCTATTATTCGCGCTGCCGTTTCACGCCGCCAGGAGCCCCTGTTGTCCGAACCCGTGTCCGCCCCCCTGTCCGAACCCGACCTGCCCGAACCCGACATCTGCACCGAAGCCGAAATCCGTGACCTGGTGCACACGTTCTACGCCAAGGCCCGCGCGGACGCCGCGCTGGGCCCGGTATTCGCGGCCCAGGTGCACGACTGGGACGAACACCTGGCGACGCTGTCCGACTTCTGGTCGGCCGTGCTGCTGGGCACCCGGCGCTTCTCCGGCATGCCGATGCCCAAGCACGCCGCGATGCCGCACCTGAGCGCCGAGCTGTTCGAGCGCTGGCTGGTCCTGTGGGGCGAGACGCTGGCGGCCCTGCCGAACCGCGCGCTGGCCGACGCCGCGGGCGAAATGGCCAAGCGCATGGCCCGCAGCCTGTGGTACGGCTACCAGCTCAGCCGCGATCCGAACCAGCCGCTGACGGAACTGCGTCCGGCCTGAGCGCCAGCCGCCTTCATCGCCAGGGCACGCCGCGCCGGCGCCTGGCCGCCGCCGGCCATGCCGCGGCGCACGGCACCATGGGACGCCGCGTTCAATCCACCCGCCACCAGCTCGGCAGCAGGTTACGCACCTTGGCGCGGCGATAGCGGTCATCGATCAGGTGCACCGTGCCCACGTCCTGCTCGGTGCGGATGACGCGGCCCGCCGCCTGCACCACCTTCTGCATGCCGGGATAGAGGTAGGTGTAGTCGTAGCCCTGCGCTTCGCCGTAGCGCCGCTCCATCGCGCGCTTGATGTTCTCGTTGACGGCATTGACCTGCGGCAGCCCCAGGGTGGCGATGAAGGCGCCGATCAGCCGTTTGCCGGGCAGGTCCACGCCCTCGGAGAAAGCGCCGCCCAGGACCGCGAAACCCACGCCCTGCCCGCTTTCCGTGAAGCGCCCCAGGAAGGCGGCGCGGCCGGCCTCGTCCATGCCTGGCGTCTGCAGCCAGATCGGGACCTGCGGATGACGCGAGCGCATCAGGTCGGCCACCTGCCGCAGATAGTCGAAGCTGCTCAGGAAACCCAGGTAGTTGCCCGGCCGGCGCGCGTACTGGTCGGCGATCAGGTCGGTGATCGGTTCGAGCGAGCGTTCTCGGTCGCGGTAGCGGGTCGAGACATGGCCAACCACCTTGACCGCCAATTGCTCGGCCTGGAACGGCGCGGCCACGTCGATCCAGGCCGCCTCGGCCGGCAGGCCCAGGGTGTCGCGATAGAACTGCTGCGGACTCAACGTGCCGGAAAACAGCACGGTCGCGTGCGCTGCCGCATGCCGCGCCGCCAGGTACGACGCTGGCACCACGTTGCGCACGCACAGCGTGGACGGCGGCGTCTTGGCGCCGCGCGCCCCGCCTGCGGCCAGCGTCACGTCGAACAGCGCGTGCGGCCCGAACTGCTCGGCCAGCCGCATGAAATGCAGCGCCTCGAAATAGAACGCCAGCACCGGATCTTCCTGCGCCAGCGGCGCCTCGCCCAGGTAGTCAGTGATGGCGGCCACCGCCTTCTGCACCGCCGCCAGCACGCCGGCCGGCGCCTCGTCGTAGGCCTGGTACGGCTCGGCCTGCTTCTTGTTGAGCGCGGTCCAGGAACGCTGCAGGCCGTCCAGCGGCTTTTTCAGCGCCTTGGGCGCGGCCTGGCGCGCCGCCGCCAGCGCCAGCTGGTTCAATTCGCCGGTATACATGCGGCGCGCGCGGTCGACCAGGTTGTGCGCCTCGTCCACCAGCACCGCCACCTTCCATTGGTGCGCCTGCGTCAGCGCGTGCAGCATGGCGGTGGCGTCGTAGTAGTAGTTGTAGTCGCCCACCACCACGTCGCTCCAGCGGATCAATTCCTGCGACAGGTAGTACGGACATACCTGGTGGGCGCGGGCCGCGGCGCGCACCGCCGGCGCGTCCAGCCGCGGCTGGGCCAGCGCCGTCTCGCGCGCGGCCGGCAGGCGGTCGTAGAAGCCCTGCGCCAGCGGGCAGGAATCGCCGTGGCAGGCCTTGTCGGGATGCTCGCAGGTCTTGTCGCGCGCCTGCAGGTCCAGCACCCGCAGGCCGGGCGCGGCGGGCTGCGCGTTCAGCGTATCCAGCGCGGCCAGCGCCAGCCCGCGCCCCGACCCCTTGGCCGCCAGGAAGAACACCTTGTCCAGCCCGGTGCCCGGGCCGGCCTTGAGCAGCGGAAACAAGGTGCCCAGCGTCTTGCCGATGCCGGTGGGCGCCTGCGCCATCAGGCAGCGACCGTCGCGCGCCGTGCGGTACACCGACACCGCCAGCTCGCGCTGGCCGCTGCGGAACTCGCCATACGGGAACGCCAGCTTTTCCAGCGCCGCGTCGCGCGCCTGGCGGTGCGCCAGTTCGGTGCGCGACCACGCCAGGAAGCGGTCGCATTGTTCGTGGAAGAAGGCCGCCAGCCAGGCCGCGTCGCGGCTCTCGGTCAGCACGGTCTCTTCCTCGGTGGCGACGTTGAAGTACACCAGCGCCACGCGGATCTGCGCCAGGCCGCGCGCCTGGCACAACAGGTGGCCGTAGACCCGCGCCTGGGCCCAATGGGCGGCGCGATGGTTGTCGCGCACGCTGTCGAGCCGGCCGCGGTAGGTCTTGATCTCTTCGAGCTGGTTGGCGACCGGGTCGTAGCCGTCGGCGCGGCCGCGCACCAGCAGGTTGTCGTATTGCCCGGTCAGCGCCACTTCGGTTTCGTAGGCGGGCCCGCGCCGGCCTGTCACGGCGGCGTGGCCGGCCATGCCCTCCAGGCCGCTGGGCGCGGGCGTGAAGCGCAGGTCAAGGTCGCCCGCGCGGGCCGTGAATTCGCAGAGTGCACGCACCGCGACGGTGTAGGTCATGGCGCGGACGCGTCCGGGCAAGCGCCATGCGACGAGCCATCCGCCAGCGATGAAGACGCCGGCTCGCGCCAGCTGACATGGCAGACGCGCACCGGCACGCCATGGTCGGCGCAATACGCCAGCCAGCGGATCTGGTTGTCCTGCAGCTTGTCGCCCGGCCCCTTGATCTCGATGAGCTCGTAGCCGGGCGCCTCCGGGCAAAAGCGGATCAGGTCCGGCAGCCCCGAGCGGTTGGCCTTGACGTCGCGCAGCAGCCGCAGGAAGAACAGCTTCAGGTGCGCAGGCGGCAGGTGGTCCAGCGCCCGCTCGAGCAGCGGTTCGTCGAGCGCACCCCAGAACACGAACGGCGACTGCACGCCCTGCCTGTCGGCGTAGCGCTGGCGGATCGTGGCGCGATACTCGCCCGTGTCCAGCTGCGCCAGGCAGGCGGCGAACAGCGCTTCGCGCCGCGCGTGGAAATCGGGCGCGTCCAGGTCGGCCGGCCCGCGCTGGAACGGATGGAAGAACGCGCCCGGCAGCGGCGCGAACACGGCCGGCCAGCACAGCAGTCCGAACAATGAATTGATCAGCGTGTTCTCGACGTAGTGGACCGGCGCGGCGTCGCGGTGCAGGTGATCGCGCGCGGCGAATTCCACCGCCATCGGCGGCGCGGGCCGCGCGAGTTCCAGGTCGAACCGGGACACCGGCGCGGCCGCGCCGCGCGGCGCGGCCTGCCCCAGCTTGCGGCGCAGGCGCGGCAGCATGCGCGCCAGGCGCTGGGTTTCTTCCTCGCTCTCGGGCCGGGCCTCGGCCTGCAGGGCCAGCGCCAGCGCCTCGTCGAAGCGCGCCATGCGTTCATACACGCGGATGCGGCGATGACGCGCGCCGGGATAGGCGCACAGCGTGTACACCCGTTGCGCCGCCTCCCAATCCTGGGCCCGCTCGCAGGCCTGCCCCAGGCGCAGCAGCACCTTGGCGCGGCGCTTTTCCAGCCAGGCGTTGCCGCTGGCGCAGTCGGCCACCGCCTGCAACAGCGCATCGACGTCCAGGCCATCATCGAGCGCCTGGCGGCAGGCATGCAGGGCCAGGTAGCGGTCCACGTCTTGCCGCGTCTGGAAGGCCCGCGAAGAAGGCTCGAACGGCACCGTTTCGTACTGGAACACGCCCAGGTCGGCCAGCACGAACTCCGACCAGCCCTGGTGCAGGTTGCCGAAGAACATCAGGCGCAAGCGCTCGCACAGGTCGGTGACCGCGACGCGCCAGGCGGGGTCGACCGGGGCGTCGCCGCGCGCCGCGGACTCGCCGCCCAGGTGCGCCCCGCCGGCCACCCAGCACGCGTAGGCGCGGGCGTCCGGATGGCGAGCGCGCAACGCTTCCAGCAGATCCGCCTTGCGTCCCGCGCCCTTGACCGGCGTGGCGGCGAACAGCCGGTCGAGCTCGGGACGCGTATGCAGCGCGAACAATTCGTCCAGCGTCATGGGGCTGTCGGCATCCAGCCACCCCAGCGCCAGCAGCGGCGCGGCGGCCTCGGCCGTGGCCGGGATTTCCTCGTAGACCAGCCGGCTGGCGCGGAACCACGGCCCGCGCCGCATCAGCATGCGCACCAGCAGCGCCTGCGAGGCCTGTGGCAAGGCCGCGAAGTCCGCCATGAAAAGGCGTTCGTGGTCATCCAGCAGATCGGCGTAGCGCGCGCCGACCCACGCCAGGGCGCGCTGGAAGTTGTGCAGGTAGTAGTAGCGGTGCGGGGGCAACATCGGCCGGAACGAATGACTGTTTATTTATCCAGTAATCATAGCAGGCCGCCCCGCCCCCACAACCCTCGGCTTGTACCTATGCGTGCCGCACGATCTCGAACCCTTCGTCGTCCCGCGGCGCCACGAAATACGCCGTGATCGCGTCGTACTGCGCCTCGCTGGTCGTGAACGGATGCGTGCCGGATTCGTTGCGCGCGCGCAGCCGCGCCTTGCAGACATCATCGGGCAGGTCGAGGAAATGCAGCTGGTGGCGGCAGCCGGCGGCCTGCGCCACCTCGCGCAGCCAGGCGCGGCTGGCGCGGGTGTTGGCCGGGAAATCCAGCACCACCGACAATCCGGCCGCGACCAGCGCGGCCACGTGGCCGGCCATCGCCTGGCGCAGGCGGCCGGCGCAGCGGGCATAGTCGGCCACCTCGCGGATCTCGCCGGGATACAACGCCGCCAGCCAGGCGTCCTCGCTGATCAGCAAGGTGCGCGGCCGCGACGCCAGTCGCGCCGCCAGGGTGGACTTGCCGGCGCCGATCTTGCCGCAGAGGAAATGCAGCATGGGTTCGGCGGAAGATGACACGGAAGACGCGTTCGATTGCATGGACAGCCTCGGGAAGAAACCATGGGGCGGGCCAACAAAAAACCCGCCATTGGCGGGTTGATGTAGCGATGATCCGACGCGCGCTAACCCACCGAGGTCCCAGCGGTGGTAATAATCAGGGCGGACGAGCGGTGCGGACGGTTCATGGCACGATCATGCTGGACGCCGCCAAACCTGTCAAACTCATCCGGCACAATGGACGCGCCATCCGAGCGCCGAGCCACCTCCCATCGACACGAAGGAATCCATGCCCAGCCCCGCCGTCACCCTGCGCCAGGCCACCGCCCGCGACGCCGACGCCATCGCCGCCATGCACGCGGCCAGCTGGGCGGTCACTTACCGCGGCCTGCTGCCGGACGGCTTTCTCGACGCCGGCCTGGCGGACAACCGCATGGTGCACTGGCAGGACCAGATGCGCGAGGCCAACACCGACGCGCAGGCCGTGTTCATCGCCGAACAGGACGGCCAGCCGATCGGCTTCGTCTGCGTCAAGCAGGAACACGACCACCCCGGCGAAGTGCTGCTGGACAACCTGCACGTGCTACCCCCCTACCAGGGCACCGGCGCCGGCAAGCTGATGGTGACGCGCGCCGAGGCCTGGGCCCGCGCCCGCGGCGCATCGCGGCTATATCTGTATGCGCTCGAAGGCAACACCCGCGCCATCGACTTCTACGAGCGGCAGGGCTGGCGCAACACCGGCACCGAAACCGACCACATCGGCGGCATCGAGGTGCAGGCGCGCCGCTACGAGCGGCCGGTCTAGCGACGCGCGCCCGGTTTGCGGGTAAGGTATGCCTGAGAGGCCTTCATCGTCCGGCACGCCGGCCCGTGCCACCAGCAGGAACCGTGCATCATGACTACCCTTCGCCTGGCACTGCGCCCGATCCTCGCCGCGATCACGTGCGCATCGCTCGCCGCCTGCGCCAACCCGCCGGCCCGCGGCACGGATCTGGACTATCGCAGCCGCCCTCCCGCGGCCACGCAGGGCACGACCAGCGCCCCGGACCAACGCCTGAACATCCAGACCGGCGAGGGAGAACGCCTGAACCTGCCCTGGTTCATCCAGGACACGCAGAACCTGATCAATCGCCAGTGAGCCTGGCGAGGCGCGTCAGCGCGCCGCGAACCAGTCGCCGGCCACGCTGCCCTTGTGGCCGCAGTAAGGCGGGCCGGAGCCGTCGTCGGGGCTGCCGGGGGGCGCCGTTTCCCGCGCCACCAGCACGGCGCCACGCCGCGTCAGCGTCAGGACCCAGGGGGGACCGTCCTTGTAGGTCACTTTCAGGCTGTCGCCATCGACCACCGCGTTGCCGCTCAGGTCGCACACCCAGTTGCCGTAGTAAGGCATCCACGAACTGACCGCCACGGCCAACTGGCCGTTGGCGCCTTGCGTGATCTCGATCTCGCCCTCGATGTTGCGCCACTTGCCGACGAAGCCGGCGGCCGGACGCGGATTGATGGCCTTCAGCAAAGCCAGGCGCGAACGCATGAAGGTGGCCATTTCCTTGACGGGCGTGCTCTGCGAGAAAGGCGCCTCATAGACCCTGTCCCGCATGCCCAGGAAATAGCGCTGATCGGCGGTCAGCGACTTGGCCGCCTCGGCATCCAGTTTTTCCCGCACATCCTTGTATTGCCGCGCGATCGCCGCATCCTGATCCGCCAGCGCCGAGTTGGCGCAAATCGCTTTCTCGACCGGCGTGCCGGCCTTGGCGCAGTTGAAGGAAGGTGCCGCCGTGGCGCTGCCGGCCACGGCCAGCGATGCCGCCAAGAGCAGAGGACGCATCATGTTGGGAAGTTCTCCAGGTGATGTACGGGTTCGCCGTGCCCGGCGACGCGGGAAAGGAGCCTCGGCCCGGGCATTGCGGACGGTGCGGCTTGAAGTCTACGCGATAACGCCAATGGGCGGCGAGTGCGCCACGGACCGTCCGTCGTGCGCGGGTCCGCGCCTCGAACCCCAAAAAAAATTCGCCCGACGAATCGGGCGAATTCAAATGGGGCGACGCGGGCCAGCCGGCCCGCGGCCGGGCGATTACCGCGCCGGCGCCTTGGCCGCGCCCACTTCCTTGCGCACCTTGGCCACATCCGACGCGCTCACCGCGGCGCCTTCGTTGCCCCAGCTGGAGCGCACGAAGGTCACCACGTCGGCGACCTCCTTGTCGGTCAGGCGCCAGTCGAAGCCCGGCATGGCGTAAGCCGTCGGCGCGGCCGAGGTGCCCGGCATCTGCGCGCCCTTGAGCACGATGTGGATCAGCGACGCGGGGTCGGCCGAGTTCACGGTCGAGCTCAAGGCCAGCTGCGGGAACGTTTCCGCATAGCCCTTGCCGGTGCTGCGGTGGCAGGCCGCGCAGTTGTTCAGGAACGTCATGGCGCCGTCGCTCGTATCCTTGCCGGTGCGCAGGGCCTGCGCCACGGTGTCGTTGTAGGCGAGCGGCTTGGTGGCGTTCTTGTTCACCGGCGGCAGGCTCTTCAGGTACACCGCGATGGCGTTGACGTCGGCGTCGGTCAGGTGCTGGGTGCTGTCCTGCACCACCTGCGCCATGCCGCCGAACGCGGCCGAATGGCCGTTGCGGCCGGACTTCAGGAAGGCGGCGATGTCTTCCTTGCTCCAGCTGCCCAGGCCGTCGGTCATGTCGCCGCGCAGGTTCTTGGCGAGCCAGCCTTCGACCACGCCGCCGGACAGGAAGGCCGAGCCGTCGGCGTCGGTCAGCGCCTTTTCCTGCAAGGCGAAACCGCGCGGGGTATGGCAGGTGCTGCAATGGCCCAGGCCTTCGACCAGGTACTGGCCGCGCAGCAGCGCCACCTTGTCGGCCTCGCTGGCCGGGGCGGTGACCGGCGCGGTGACGACGTCGGGCGCGAACATCCAGCGCCACACGCCCAGCGGCCAGCGCATCGACAGCGGCCAGGTGATGTCGGTGTCCTTGTTGGCCTGCTTGACCGGCTCGACGCCGTGCATGAAGTAGGCGTACAGGGCCTTGACGTCATCCGGCGTGACCTTGGCGTAGGCGGTGTACGGCATCGCCGGGTACAGCGAATGGCCGTCCCTGGCCACGCCATGGCGCACGGCGCGGTCGAAGTCCTCCAGCGTGTAGTTGCCGATGCCCGTGTCCTTGTCGGGCGTGATGTTGGTGGAATAGATGGCGCCCAGCGGCGACTCGATGCCCAGGCCGCCGGCGAAGGGCTTGCCATCCTTGGCGGTGTGGCAGGCGATACAGTCGCCGGCGCGCGACAGGTACTCGCCCTGCTTGATCATCTGGGCGTCGGCCGGGGCGCCGTCGGCGGCCCAGGCGCTGCCACAGGCCAGGACCGAGAGCGCGGCGACAATGGCTTTCTTCATCATTGTCGGCTCCTTATGCCTGGACCAGCGGGCCGGGGTTCTTGAGGTACTGGTCGCGGATCGCTTGCGCGGCCCAGTACGCCAGGGCGCCCACCAGGCCGGTCGGGTTGTAGCCCATGTTCTGCGGGAACACGCAGGCGCCCATCACGAACACGTTGGACACGTCCCAGCTCTGCAGGTACTTGTTGACCACGCTTTCCTTGGGGTTGGCGCCCATGATGGCGCCGCCCGTGTTGTGCGTGCTCTGGTAGACCCGGGTGTCGTAGCGCGCGCCCTTCTTGCGCACGGCGACGAAGTGCTTCTCGGGCTTCATGGCCTTGGCCACGTCCTCCATGCGCTTGCCCATGTAGCCCAGCATGTCGAATTCGTTGTCGTGCCAATCGAACGTCATGCGCAGCAGCGGCTGGCCGAAGCTGTCCTTGTAGGTCGGGTCCAGCGACAGGTAGGCGTCGCGGTACGACATCACCGAGCCGGAGATGCCGATGGTCATGTAGCGCTGGTAGGCGTCCTGCACGCCGGCCTTCCAGGCGGTGCCCCAGCTGGGAGTGCCGGGCGTGGTGGGCGTCATCTTGATGGGACGGCCGCCGTAGCGCACGTGGCGGATGCTGGCGCCGCCGACGAAGCCGAGCGGGCCGTGGTCGAACTGGTCGCCGTTCAGGTCATCCATGCCGACGCCGCCGGCGCCGGTGCCAACGAACGGGTTGAGCTGGGTGCCCTTGGGCAGCAGCACGTTGACCGCGCCGTTCATCTGGTAGGCGTAGTTCTTGCCGACCACGCCTTCGTTGGTCTTGGGATCGTAGGGCTTGCCGATGCCCGACAGCAGCAGCAGGCGCACGTTGTGCATCTGGTAGGCCGACAGGATCACCAGGTCGGCCGGCTGCTCGATCTCGCGGCCCTGGGCGTCGATGTAGGTCACGCCGACGGCCTTCTTGCCGGTCGAATCGAGGTTGACCTTGATGACGTGCGAGTGGGTGCGCAGTTCGAAGTTGGGCTTTTTCAGCAGCACCGGCAGGATGGTGGTCTGCGGCGAGGCCTTCGAATACATGTAGCAGCCGTAGTTCTCGCAGAACCCGCAGAAATTACAGGGGCCCAGGCGCACGCCGTACGGGTTGGTGTACGGGCCGGAGGCGTTGGCCGCGGGCGCCGGATACGGATGGAAGCCCACTTCGCGCGCCGCCTTGTCGAACAGCTGGGCGCCGTAGGTGGTGGCCAGCGGCGGCAGCGGGAATTCCTTGCTGCGCTTGCCTTCCAGCGGGTTGCCGCCCTCGACGATCTGGCCGTTGAGGTTGCCGGCCTTGCCCGAGGTGCCGCAGACGTATTCGAACTTGGAGAAGTACGGTTCCAGCTCGTCGTAGGTGACGCCGAAGTCCTGGATGGTCATGCCTTCGGGAATGAAGCTCTTGCCGTAGCGCGTTTCGTAGCGGGTGCGCAGTTCCAGTTCCTCGGGCAGCGTGCGGTAGTGCATGCCGTTCCAGTGGAAGCCCGCGCCGCCGACGCCGGTGCCGAGCAGGAAGGAGCCATTCTGGCGATACGGCACGGCTACGTCGTCGACGCCATGCCGTATCGTCACGGTCTCCTTGGACAGGTCCTGGAACAGCTTGCCGCGCACGGAGTACGCCAGCTCGTCCAGCACCTTGGGATATTCCGCGTCCTTGGGGGTGTCCTGCATGGCGCCGCGTTCCAGCGCCAGCACGTGCAGGCCGGCCTCGGTCAGCTCCTGGCCCAGGATCGCGCCGGTCCAGCCGAACCCGACCAGCACCGCGTCCACTTTGTCTTTCTTGATCGCCATGGCTTACCCCTTTTCCCCGGAGATCGACACGGGCCCGTAGGGGTACTTGGCGTTGGGCTGGTCGACCCAGTCCATGTAGTCGCCGCGCGCGCCCGGAAAGCCCACCATCTTCCACCCCACCATGTTCTTGTTGCCGCCGTACATCGGGTCGGCGAAGAAGCCTTCCTTGGTATTGCCGAGCAGGAAGCTGAAGAACGTCTTGGCGGGCACGGCGTCGAATTCGATCTTGCCGGCCTGCAGGTCCTTCAGGATCTGTTCCTGCAACGGCTTGTCCAGTTCGGCGTAGAGCTTGCCGTGGGTCTTCTGGCACCAGGCGTCACAGGCCGCGATGCCGTGGCGGTAGACCTCGCGCGGGTTCTGGTTGAGCTGGTAGCCCAGTTCCGGCGCCACGTCGGGATGGAACGGCCCCTGCATGTACCAGAGCTTGCCGTGGCCGTACGGCGTTTCCATCTGGCGGTCGATGAACTCCGGCACGCCGGCCTCGATGGCGCCGGGGCCGTACTGGTCCGCGGGGATCAGGTGATCGACCGCGGCCACGATGAAGTTCCATTCGGGCTTGGTGAAGTAAGTGGGCTCGTAGGCCTTGGCCGCTCGCGCCGCGCCGCTGTCAGCGGCGTTGGTACAGCCCGTGGCGACCACGCCCACCGCCAGCGTCGAGGCCGGCACGATGGCCAACGCCTGCAGAAACCGCCTGCGCGGCTTTGCGTCTTCTGTCATAGACATCTCCGTGAAAATTCCAAGTCGTCCTGGCGCACAGCCGAACATGCACTCCTGGAAACACGAACTGCCGGGCGGCGCCCTGGTGACAACACGCTCTTCTTCGTTACCGAAAAGCAGACCGATCCTTGAAAAGGGACGCAAGGAAAGGTGGCCCTCATTATGCGCTTTTCAGACCAACTGATCTGCTCCACAGACCGGATCAGATCGATTTTCTTGACTTGGGATTTACTTTTGCATTAAGGACACTGTCAGAAGAATGCAAAACCGCCCCTGCTCTGTATAGTGCGCGAGTGCGCGCGCGGCCCGCGCCGGCCCGCCTGCCGCCGGATAACAAACGTTACTCACGGAAACCATTCGATGACGGAAAAGAACAAGACCTGGCGCAGCACGACCACCACCCGCAGTTGGACGATGTCCAGCGGCCTGTCGAGCGAACAGCGCGACGCCATCGAGGCGCTGCGCGGCGCGGGCCTGGGCGACGGGGTCCGCGTCAGCGAACAATGGCGTTACGCCGGCGACGATGGCGACGGGCCGTTCAATGTCGAGATCAAGGATGGCGCGGTCACGGTGAATGGCCGCCGCTACGACAGCCTGGACGAGGTGCCGCGCGAGGAACGCGAACGCATCGAAGCGCTGCGCAACGGCCTGGCCCACGACGGCTTGTGGGACACGCTGCGCGAGGCCGGCCTGGATATTGGCGGCCTGATGGGCGCGGACGCGCCGACCAGCCAGGCCAAGCCCGAATTCATCATGGAAACGGATATCCCCGACGTGCGCGACGCGGCGCCCGCCGGCGCCTCGGCGGCGATATCCGGCGTCGACGCATCCGCGCCGGGCGCGGTGCCGCGCGGCGGCAGCGGCCTGCGCCGCATCGTGCTGGTGGCCGTGGTGGCGGGACTGGCGTGGTGGGTGCTGCGCGCGACCGGCGCGGCCTGAAGCGCGGCCCCTTCCCCGCAGGATCGGCCATCAGGGACTGTCCACCCGCGCCATGGGCAGGCCGCGCCCCGCGGGCCGGCCGGCTTCAGGTGGTGGTCTGCACGTGCAGGCGGCTCGACTTGCAGCGGTGCAGCGCGCGGTAGTGTTCCAGCGGGCGGCCGTTGGCGCCGTAGGCGATGGACTCGATGCGCAGCAGCGGTTCGGGCTCGGTCATGCCGAGCAAGGCGCAGGTCTCGGCGTCCGGCAGCACCGCGTCGATCCAGCGTTCGGCGCGCACGATGCGCAGGCCGTACTGGCGCCGCAGCACGTCGTAGAGCGAACGGTTTTCCAGCCGGGTTCGGTTCAATCCCGGCGCCAGGTCGGCGGGCACGGCGGTTTCCACCAGCAGCTGCAATTCACCATCGACGCTGCGCAGGCGCTTGAGCGCCACCACCTGCGCGTCGCCGGCCAGGCCGAGCGAAGTCATCTCGCGTTCGCTTGGCGCGCGCAATTCCTGCTGCAGCACCTGAGTGCGCACGGTGCGGCCCTTGCGCTCCATCTCATCGGAAAACCCCAGCACGGTCGAGACGAAGTCCTCGTCGCGTTCGCGCGCCGAGACGAAGGCGCCCTGCCCGCGGATCTTGTAGATCAGGCCATTGCGCACCAGGTCAGCTAGCGCCTCGCGCACCACGATGCGCGAGATGCCGTACTGCTCGCCGAACTCGGCCTCGGTCGGCAGCTTGGCGCCGACCGCCAGTTCGCCCTGCAGGATCTTGCCGCGCACCACGTCGCGGAACTGGGTCCAGAGCGGGGCGCTGGCGCTGCGGTCCAGCACGGTGTCTTCGGTCGGGGTGAAGCTGTTCATAGCGTGATCGGACTTGGAATCGAAGCGGAAAATTGAACACGGTGCCGGTCCCGCAGCGTATCGATGCAGGCCTGCAATTCTTGCTCGCGCCGCGCGGCGTTCCAGCCCAGCTCGGCCGCGGCGATGGCGGCAAGCTCGGCCGCCAACGCGGCGGTGACGCGGCCACGGATGGCCAGCAGCGTGCGGCGGATCACCAGGTCGGCCAGGTGCTGCACGGCCGTCTCGCGGCACAGGAAGCGGACCTCGGCCGCCGAATGGTCCGGCGCGTGCCGCAGCGGCGCGTCGCCTTCGGCGGCGAAACGCGGCGCCAGCGCCTGCGCGCGGGAACCATAGCGGTTGACCAGTTCGGCCACGCGCGCGCGGCCCAATCCGCTGGCCCGCACGATGCCATCGACCAGGCGTTCCCGGCCCGGCGCGTCGGCGGGCATATCCGCGCCGCCGCCGATGGCAAGACTTTCGGTGGACTGCGCGCGCGGACGGCCCAGTTGCCGCAGCACCGCGTCGGCCGCCGACTGCGCCAGCGAGCGGAAGGTGGTCCATTTGCCGCCCACCAGGCACACCAGCGGCACCTCGCGGATGGCGTTGGGCGGGTCGATCGCCACCGCGTGGTCGCGCGAGATCTGGCCCGGCCTGTCGGCGCCTGACTGCGCCAGCGGCCGCACGCCGACGTAAGTGTAGACCACGTCGGCGGGACCGAAATCCAGCCGCGGAAAGACCTCGCGCAGCACGTCCAGCAGGTAGTCGACCTCGGCCGGCTCGGTGGCGGCCAGGTCGGGATCGTCGACCGGAATATCGGTGGAGCCGACCAGCACCCGGTCCAGGAACGGATAGACGATGCAGACGCGGCCGTCCGAGGCCTCGAAATACGCCATGCGGCCCTGCAGGGCCTCGCGCAGCGCGGGATGGTCCAGGATCAGGTGCGAGCCCTTGGTGCCCATGACGCGCGAACCGGCCCCTTGCAGCGCGCTGGCCGAGCGGTCGAGCCAGGCGCCGGTGGCGTTGACCACGGTGTCGGCGGTGACCTGCACCGATTCGCCGGTGAGCTCGTCGCGCAGCGTCACGCTGCGCCCCTGGCAGGCAGTGACGCTGCAATAGTTGGCGGCGGCCGAGGCCGGCTGGTCGCGGTGGCCGTCGTGGATCAGTTCCAGCACCAGCCATTCGGGATGGCGGATCCAGGCGTCGTAGTAGGTCGCGGTCCAGCGCACGGCGGCGCCGAACAGCGCGCCATCGGCGGCCGGCACGCGCGCGATACGGTGCTCCGGCATGACGCGCTGGCGCCGGCCCAGCCGGTCGTACAGCCGCAGGCCCAGCCCCACCACGCACAGGCCGCGGGCGCCGGGCGAGGCGCGAAATCCCGCAAAGCGCAGCACGCTGCCCGCCAAGCCACCGAAGCGGCTCGACAGCGGCACCACGGTTTCCAGCGGCCGCACCAGGTGCGCGGCGTTGCGCAGCAACAGGTTGCGCTCGCGCGTGGCCTCGGCCACCAGCGAGAACGCGCCGCTCTCCAGATAGCGCAGGCCGCCATGGATCATGCGCGACGGCGCGCTGCTGGCACCGGCGGCGATGTCGGCCTTGTCGACGATCAGGCAATCCACGCCTTGCAGCGACAGGTCGCGGAACACGCCGGCGCCATTGACGCCGGCGCCGACGATCACGGTCGAGAAATGGCGGCCCGCCAACGCTGCCGGACGCGTGTAGGGCGACGTCGCGGGCGTCATCGCGCCGCTCCCGAGAGTTGGCCGAAGGCCGGCGCCAGGCTGTCCACCACGCGGTGGAACTGTCCGTAGAAATCGGTATGGGCCGCCTGTTCCCGCGCGTCCGGCGCCACCTGCTCGCACGGCGCCGGCAGGCAATCGGCGGCGTCCTGCCCTTGCGACAGGGCCGCATAGCCGGCCGCGCCGCGGGCGCCGGTCTCGTCGTCGCCGCAGCGTTCGACCGCGTGGCCGAGAAAGCCCGCCAGCAAGCGCGCCATGCGCCGGTCGCGCGCGCCGCCGCCCAGCGCCGCCACCCGACCCGGTGCGCCCAGGCCCAGCGCCGCCAGCCGCTTCAGGTGCCAGGCATGCCAGGCCGCCACGCCATCGATCACGGCCCGCGCCATGTGGGCGCGCGTGTGCTGCGCCTGCAGCCCGACGAAGCCGGCGCTGGCGCCCGCGGGCCTGTTGCCGCCATTGATGAACGGCAGGAAGCGCAGGCCCTCGGCGCCCAGCGGCACGGACATGGCGCATTCGACCACGGCGGCCGCGTCGGCGAACTGCAACGCGCGCGCCGCCCAGGCCACATTGGCCATCGACGACGGGCTGTTCTCCAGGTACAGCCGCCGCGCCGGGTCGCCGAAGCTGACGATGGCGCCGACCTCGGGCTTGGGTTCGCGGGCGGGCGCCACCACCGCGTTGACACACCAGGTGCCCAACACGGCCACCGCGTGGCCCTGGCGCTCGGCGCCCACCGCCCGCAGCGAGGCCAACAGGTCGATCGCGCCCATCGCCACCGGGATGTCCGGCGGCAAGCCGAAGGCCGAGGCGGCCGCGGCCGACACCCCCCGACCACGCTGCCGGCCGCCACGATCGGCGCTGGCGCCCGCGCGCCCAGGTCGGCCAGGCCGGCGGCCTCGAACGCCAGCGACGACCAGCCGCCCTCGCGCAGCGCCAGCAGGCCCGCGGTGCTGGCGTCGCTGGCGTCCGTGGCGATCTCGCCGGTCAGAAGGAAGGTCAGATAGTCCTTGGCGAACAGCAGATGGCGCGCGCGGTCGCGCAGCGCGGGATCGGCGCCCAGCAACTCGGCCGCGATCAGCGACGACTGGCCCGACCACGGCCGGCAACCGACCTCGTCATACAGCGCATCGCCGGCGCGTTCGCCCAGCGCGCGGGCCCGGGCCGCAGCGCGCTGGTCGGTCGAGGCCACGGCGCGCGCGCCCAGCAGCTGGCCGCGCGGGTCCAGCAGGTACAGCCCCGCGCCATGGCCCGTGCAGCTCAAGGCGCGGATGTCCCGCGTCCGCTCGCCGAGCTGGCCGGCCACGCCGCGCAGGGCCCGCGCCAGCGCCGCCGCGATGGCGTCGGCGGCCAGCTCGCAGCCCCCCTGCGGCAACTGCCGGTAAGGCAGCGCGCCGCCCGCGGCCGCCAGCGTGGCCCCGCTCCCGGCCGCGAAGGCAACCGCCTTCAGGCCCGTGGAGCCCATGTCGATCCCGAGGTAGATGTCTGTTCTCATGTCATAACATTGTCTACGGAATTTTTTTTGAGAATAGCAGTGTTTCCCCTAGTAATCTAAAAATTTCGGCTGCCATATAGTGCAGCGACCAGGGCAACGATGTCATAACAACTAAATCGCCCCAAGACGCATCATCAGCAGGTTCCCGGGCCGCGAGGCCGTTGGATCAATGCAAGGACGAGGAGCGAAGAACATGAGACGAGATTTCCTGAAGACCGTGGCGGCGGCGGGCGCGGGCCTGGCCAGCGCCAATGCCTTTGCGCAGTCCGCGCCGCAAGCCCCCGGGCTGCGCGGCAACGCCAATGACGTCTACGTGATGAACGTGATGGTGTCGGGCGTGGAGTACTGGTTCCCGGTGTACGAAATGATGAAGCAGCTGGGCCAGTCGCTCGGCGTGCGCACGCGCTATTCCGGCACGCCGGAATACGACGTCAACAAGCAGCTGGCCTCGTTCGAGCAGGAGCTGGCGCGCAAGCCGGCCGGCATCCTGCTGCACCCGATGAACCCCGATCCGTTCATCGAGCCCATCAATCGCGCCGCCGCCATGGGCATCCCGGTGGTGACCTTCGCCGCCGATTCGCCCAATTCCAGGCGGGTCTCGTTCGTCACCTCCGACAACGACCGCGAAGGCGCGCAGGCCGCCGACGCCATCGCCGCCGCGCTCGGCGGCAAGGGCGAATACGCGGTGCTGGAGAACCCCGGCCAGGACAACCACGACCGCCGCATCGCCGCCTTCATCAACCGCATGAAGACCCAGCACCCCGGCATGAAACTGGTGGGCCGCGCGGCCAGCAACCAGGACCCGAACAAGGCCTACCAGGCCACGCTGAGCCTGGCGCAGGGCAACCCCGGCCTGGGCGCGCTGTTCATGCCCGAGGCCAACTCGGCGCTGGGCGCGGCGCAGGCCAGCATCGAGACCAAGAAGAACATCAAGGTGCTGTGCTGCGACGTCAACGCCAAGATCCTGGACATGATCAAGTCGGGCGAGGTCTACGGCTCGGTCAACCCGAACCAGGGCGTGCAGGGCTACATGGGCATGATGCTGCTGTTCCTGGCGCGCAACCAGCAACTGATCGACCCGATGAACGACGCCAGGCGCAACGGCACCAACCCGATGGCGGTGCCGTTCCTGGACAACGGCCTGTCGATCGTCAGCAAGGCCAACGCCGACGACTTCTACTGGGACAAGTACCTGGCGCGGCGCGGCACCAAGGGCATCAACGAATGACGGCGACCGCGCCCCTGCTGGAACTGCAGGGCATCAGCAAGCACTTCGGCGCGTCGCAGGCGCTGGCCGGCGTGCGCTTCTCGCTGCAACGGGGCGAAATCCACGCCCTGTGCGGCGAGAACGGCGCCGGCAAGTCGACGCTGATGAAGATCATCGACGGCATCCACCAGCCCGACGCGGGCGCCATCCTGCTGGAAGGCCGGCGCGTGGTGATCGACGGCCCGGCCCACGCCATGCGGCTGGGCATCGGCCTGGTGCACCAGGAAATCGCGCTGTGCGGCGACGCCACGGTGGCCGAGAACCTGTTCATGCCCCACATCAACACCCAGCGCGGAGCCTGGATGGACTACGCCGGCCTGAACCGGCGCGCCCGCGAAGTGCTGGGGCGGCTGGGCCAGGACATCGACCCGGGCCTGCGGGTGGACCAGCTGGGCATCTCCAGCCAGCAACTGGTGGAGATCGCGCGTGCCCTGACGCTGGACTGCAAGGTGCTGATCCTGGACGAGCCGACGGCGGCGCTGACCGAGGTCGAATCGGCCGCGCTGTTCCGCGTGCTGCACGGCCTGAAGGCCCAGGGCATCGGCATCATCTACATCAGCCACCGCATGGCCGAGATCTTCTCGCACTGCGACCGCGTCACCGTGCTGCGCGATGGCCGCGACGTGCACTGCGGCGCGCTGTCCGAGCTCACGCCCGACGCGCTGGTGCGCCGCATGGTCGGGCGCGACCTGGGCAACTACTACCCGCCGCGCGCCGCCGACGGCGGCCAGCCGCCCGAGACCGTGCTGCAAGTCACGGACCTGGACGATGGCGCGCGCGTGCACGGCATCTCGTTCACGCTGCGGCGTGGCGAGATCCTCGGCATTTCGGGGCTGATGGGCGCCGGCCGCAGCGAGCTGGCCGAAACCGTCTGCGGCCTGCGGCGCGCGCGCCGCGGCTCGGTCAGCCTGCGCGGCCAGCCCCTGCGGCTGCGGCGCTATGCCGACGCCCTGCGCCATGGCATCGCCTACCTGAGCGAAGACCGCAAGGCCGCCGGCCTGTTCCTGGACATGCCGATCGAGCGCAACGTGTCGTCGATGGCGCTGGCCCGCGTCAGCGGCCGCTTCGGCCTGTTGCGGCGCGCGGCCGAGCGGCGGCTGGCCGCCGAGCTGGGCGCGCGGCTCAAGCTCAAGGCCGCCGGCGTCGACCAGGACGCCAGCTGCCTGTCGGGCGGCAACCAGCAGAAGGTCGCCATCGCCAAGCTGCTGGCCACCCGCCCCGCCGTGCTGCTGATGGATGAGCCGACGCGCGGCGTGGACGTGGGCGCCAAGTCCGAAATCCACCATCTGCTGCGCGAGCTGGCCGACCAGGGCGTGGGCGTGGTGGTGATCTCATCCGAACTGCCCGAGATCATCGGCCTGTGCGACCGCGCGCTGGTGATCCGCAACGGCACCCTGGCCGGCGAACTGGCCGCGGCCGACATGACTGAAGAAAAGCTGCTGAGGCTGGCCTCCGGCCTGGGCGCACAGGAGACGCCATGATGACCCTTCCCCCCTCCCCGCCTTCGGCCGGCGCGATGCTGTCGCCGGGCGCGACCGCGGCCGACGCGCCGCCGCGCCTGCGCCACCGGCTGGCCAGCCTGCGCGAAGCCGGCCTGCTGCTGATCATCGCCGCGCTGTGCGTGGTCATGAGCTTCGCCTCGCCCCACTTCCTGACCTGGGAGAACGTGCGCGCGATGCTGTTGTCGTTCTCCATCGAGGGCATCGTGGTGGTCGGCATGACCTTCCTGGTGATCGTCGGCGGCATCGACCTGTCGGTGGGCTCGGTGGTGTGCCTGGCCATGGTGGTCACCGGCAAGCTGTTCCTGATGGGACTGGACCCGTGGACCGCGGGTCTCGCGGCGATCGCGGCCAGCGCCGCCATCGGCGCCATGATCGGCGGCTGCGTCACGCGCATCGGGCTGAGCCACTTCATCGCCTCGCTGGCCTTCATGGTCATCGTGCGCGGGCTGTGCCTGGCCATCACCCAGGGCACGCCGCAATCGCTGTTCTCGCTGCCGCCATCGTTCAAGTTCATCGGCCAGGGCAACGTCGCCGGCATCCCCGCGGTGATCCTGATCTTCGGCGCCATCGTCATCGCCAGCGACTTCGCGCTGCGCCGCTCGGCGCTGCTGCGCAAGGTGTTCTACACCGGCAGCAACGAGAAGGCCGCGCTGTACGCCGGCATCCGCACCGGCCGCGTCAAGTTCTGGGTCACCGTGCTGTGCTCGGCGCTGGCCGGCCTGGCCGGCGTGGTCTACACCGCGCGCTTCGGCGCCGCCACCCCGACCTTCGGCGTCGGCATGGAGCTGAACGTGATCGCCGCGGTGGTGATCGGCGGGGCCAGCCTCAAGGGCGGCTCGGGCACCGTGCTGGGCGCGGTGCTGGGGCTGGCGCTGCTGTCGGTGGTGACCAGCTCGCTGATCCTGCTGGACGTGTCGCCGTACTGGCAGGACGTGGTCAAGGGCCTGATCCTGCTGGGCGCGGTGACCGTCGACCATCTCATGAACGTCAAGAAGGGACACCGATGAACACCATCACGCTGGGCACTTCCGGCATCCGCTGCCAGTCCGTGGGCCTGGGCACCTGGGCCATGGGCGGCTGGATGTGGGGCGGCAACGACGACGCGGCCGCCATCGACGCCATCCGCGCCTCGCTCGACGCGGGCGTGCAGCTGATCGACACCGCGCCGGCCTACGGCCTGGGCCATGCCGAAACGCTGGTCGGCCGCGCGCTGGCGGGCCGCCGCGACCAGGCCATCATCGCCACCAAGTGCGGACTGGTGTGGCACACCCGCCAGGGCCGGCATTTCTTCGACGAGGCCGGCCAGGCGGTGCACCGCCACCTGGGCCGCGACTCCATCTTCCACGAGGTCGAACAGAGCCTGGCGCGCCTGCGCACCGACTACATCGACCTGTACATCACCCATTGGCAGGACGAGACCACGCCAGTGGCCGAGACCATGGCCGCGCTGCTCGACCTGAAGCGCCAGGGCAGGATCCGCGCCATCGGCGTCAGCAACGTCGACGCCGCCACGCTGGCCGAGTATCTGCGCCACGGCCCGGTCGACGCCATCCAGGAGCGCTACAGCCTGATCGACCGCGAGATCGAATCGACCCTGATGCCGCTGTGCCGCGATCACGGCGTCGGCATCCTCGGCTATTCGTCGCTGGCGCTGGGCCTGCTGGCCGGCCCGATCGACCCGGCGCGGCAATTCACCGGCGACGACCAGCGCGCCGGCAACCCGCGCTTCGGCGCCGCCAACCGCGCCCGGCTGGCGGCGTTCTTCGACGAACTGGAGCCGCTGCGCCGGCAACTGGACTGCCCGTTCTCGCAACTGATGATCGCCTGGACCACGCGCCCCGGCGGCGTCAGCGTGGCGCTGTGCGGCGCCCGCGACGCGCGCCAGGCCACCCAGAACGCCCGCGCGGCCCTGCTGCGCCTCTCCCCCTCCCACATCGCCGCCATCGACGCGGCGGCCCGGCGCCACCTGCAAGCGCTGGACTGAACCAGGAACCCGCATGCCCCACCTCAAGCAAGCCCGCCTGAACCGCCTTTTCACCGCCGGCCGTTGCCTGGACATCGCCGTCGACCATGGCGTCTGCAACGAACCCAGCTTCCTCGATGGCCTGGAGGACATGCCCGCCGTCATGGCGCAGCTGCTGGCCGCCGGCCCCGACGCCATCCAGCTCAACTACGGCCAGGCCGACCTGCTGCAGCACCACCCCGCCCGCGCCAAGCCCGCGCTGGTGATGCGGCTGGACATGGGCAACCCCTACAACGCCATGATCCATCGCGTCATGTGGGCGGTGCTGCAGAACGAGCACGACCCGGTGCTGCCCGCGGTGCGAATGGACGCGGCCTGCGTGGTCGTCAACCTGTTCATGCTGCCCGGCGAGCCCGACCTGTTCCGCCAGTGCGTCGCCAACATCGCCCGCGTGCGCGCCGACTGCGAGCGCTACGGCATGCCGCTGATGATCGAGCCGCTGGTGATGGCGCCGCATTCCGAGCGCGGCGGCTACATGGTCGACGGCGACGCCGACAAGATCGTGACGCTGGTGCGGCTGGCGCGCGAGATGGGCGCCGACATCGTCAAGGCCGACCCCACCACCCACACCGCCGACTTCCACCGCGTGGTGCAGGCGGCGCGCTGCCCGGTGCTGGTGCGCGGCGGCGGCCGCGAGGACCTGCGCCAGGTGTTCGGCCGCTCGCGCGAACTGCTGGACCAGGGCGCCGTGGGGCTGGTGTACGGCCGCAACGTATACCAGCACGCCGATCCCTCGGCGGTGGTGCGGGCGCTGATGGCCATGATCCACGACAACGCCGACGCCGCCCGCGCCTGGGACATCTACCAGGCGGGCACCGCGCGCTGAGGCGGGCCGGCGGCGGCTGCGTCGTCGCGGACCGCCGCCGGTCCATCGAAGCTCCGCCCCTTCCGCAACAATCCTGTCATCGGCCGCGCGCTACGCTTTTCGCACCCCACGCGGAGGTGCCCATGAAGTTGCCGGTCGATTTGCTAGCCCAGGCCCTGGCCGCCTACCCCAAGCGCGCCGACGAGGTCGCCGCGCTGCGCCAGCGCAATGCGGCCGAGTCCGCCCGCCAGCTCGATGGCGCCGAGCACTTCGCCCGCCGCCGCGCCATGATCGCGGCCAGCGCCCGCGAAAGCGCCGACCTGGCATTCGAGCGCTACATCGGCACCAACGACCTGCTGCCCAGCAACTACCTGCTGTCGGGCTATCTGCACGCGCTCTCGGTCGGCCGCATCCGCTACCTGGACCGGACCACGCGGCGCACGGCCTACGCCACCGGCTTCATGGTCACGCCCGAGCTGATGATCACCAACCATCACGTCTTCCCGGTGGCCACGGCCGCCGAATTCGCCGCCTTCGCCGACGGCGCGGTGATCGAATTCGGCTACGAATACGACGTGCTCGGCCGGCTCCAGGAGCCGGTGGCCCACGCCCTCGATCCGGAGACCTTCCTGCACACCCACGCCGCGCTGGACCTGGCGCTGGTGGCGGTGCGGCCGCTCGACGTCGGCGGCCGGCGCGCGCTGGCCGACCAGGGCTACCTGGTGCTGGACGGCTCGCTCGGCAAGGCCGGCGCGGGCGACTACGCCACCATCGTGCAGCACCCCGACGGCCGCGAGAAACAGGTGGCGCTGCGCAACAACGAGATCGTCGACAACAGCCTGGCCGACGTCCTGATCTACCAGAGCGACACCGCGCCCGGCAGCAGCGGCGCGGCGGTCTTCAACAACGAATGGCAGGTCATCGCCCTGCATAGCGCCGGCGTGGCCAGGCAGGACGCATCGGGCAACTACCTGGACCGCGACGGCCAGATCATCCCGGTCGAGAACGGCCGCGTCGACGAGTCGCGGCTGGTGTGGCTGAGCAACCGCGGCATCCGCGTCAGCGCCATCGTCGCCTACCTGCTGTCGCCCGCCAGCCAGGTGGACCAGCATCCGCTGATCCAGACCCTGCGCAGCCCCGCCTACACCAACGCCCGCCCCTTCACCGCGGCCGCGCTGCCGGTGTTGCCGGCGCAGGAACTGACACGGGCCGCCGCGCCGGCCGCGACGGCCGCCCCGGCGCCGATCGAGATCCGCATCCGCATCAGCGCCGACCAGCCCGTCGCCATCCAGGCGCTGACTGACGGCGCCCCGCCGCAACCGCTGGCCTTCGAGAAGAAAGGCGAGGACGCGCAGGACTACGCCGCCTGCCTGGGCTACGACGACCAGTTCATGGGCATCCGCCTGCCGCTGCCCGCGCCCAACGCGGCCCTGCGCAAGAAGCTCGCGCGGCGCGGCGACGCGCCCGCCGACTTCGTGCTGAAGTACCACCACTTCAGCGCCCTGCAGCACGCCGTGCGGCGCGTGCCCGTGCTCAGCGCCATCAACGTCTACGGCAAGCAGCGCTACGCCGAACTGGACGACAGCACCCGCAAGGACCGCTGGCTGCGCGACAACCGCATCGACTACGACGCCCAGCTCGACGACGCCTGGTATGCCAAGAGCGGCTTCGATCGCGGCCACCTGTCGCGCCGCGAGGACGCCGAATGGGGCCCGACCCTGGCCGCCGCCAAGACCGCCGCCGACATGACCTGCTCGTACGCCAACGCGGTGCCGCAGGTGCCGGCGTTCAACCGCGCGATCATGGGCTATCACGGCCAGTGGGGCCGGCTCGAACAGATGCTGCTAGAACAGGGCGTGGAAGGCGAGTCCGGCAAGAGCGCCCGCATCTGCGTCTACAGCGGCCCGATCTTCCTGAACGACGATCCGGTCTACGCCTCGGTGCAGGTCGCGCTGAGCTGCTTCAAGGTGGTGGCCTGGTTCGACGCCCGCGGCGCGCTGCGCGCCACCGGCTTCCGGCTATCGCAGGAAAAGCTGGTCGACGGCATCGACTTCGAGGTGCTGCATTTCGACAAGCTGTTCAAGATGCAGCAAAAGCCGCTGGCGTGGATCGAGGGGGCCACCGGCCTGGCGTTCCCGCAGGCGCTGCGCGACGCCGACACCCATGACGCGGCCTCTGAAGCCGTCGACGACGCCGCCATCGAACGGCTGCTGACCTTGCCCGAGCAGGCGCGCGACTAGGGCGTCGCGGCATTCAATGGCCCGGGCCGGCGCGCTCAGCCCCGGCCGCGCCAGGCAATGACCAGCGCCGTCGCGCCCAGCGCCGCCGCCACGCCGAACGTCAGCGCCATGCCGCGCGCCACCGCCGCCGCGGAGGCGCCCGCCAGGTCGGCCGCGCCCGCCCCCGACGCGAACACCGCGCCCATGACCGACGCTCCGGTCACCAGCCCCAGGTTGCGCGACAGGTTCAGCATGCCCGACACCAGGCCGCGCTGGTGCGCGCCGATGGCCGCCATGACGCCGGTATTGTTGGCGGCCTGGAATACCGCGTAGCCCACGGTCAGCACCCCGATCGGCCCGATGTAGCCCGCCACGCCCAGCGTCGCCGGCGCGGCCGCCAGCAGGGCCGTGCCGACGGCGAGCGCGGCCAGCGCCGCGCGCATGATCCGTCCGGCGCCGTAGCGGTCCACCAGGCGTCCCGCCGGCACTCCGCACAGCGCGCTGACCACCGGCCCCGCCGACATCGCCAGCCCGGCCTGCGCCGCGCTCAGTCCCAGCGCCTGGGTCAGGTAGAACGGGCCGACGACCAACGTCGCCATCATCACCGTGGACACCAGCGCGTTCATCGCCAGTCCGGCGCCCAGGCGCGGTTGACGCAGCAGCGCCGGATCCAGCAGCGGCGACGCCGTGCGCGCCTCGACCCGCAGGAACAGCCAACCGCCCGCGACCGCGGCCAGCAGCAGGCCGGCGTTGAGCCCGCTGAAATGGCCGCGTCCCAGCGTCATCGCCAGCGCATAGGCCGCCAGCGCCGCCGCCAGCAGCAGCGTGCCCGCGGCATCGAACCGCGCGCCGGCCGCCGCCCGCGGCCGGTCGGCGGGCAGATAGCGGCCGGCCAGCGCCATCGCCAGGAGGCCCAGCGGCAGGTTCGCCAGGAAGATCCAGCGCCAGCCGAGCGCGGCGATCAGCGCGCCGCCCAGGGTCGGCCCCAGCGCCGTGCCCACCGCCGACATCGTGCCCAGCAGCCCCATGGCGCTGCCGGTGCGCTCCCGCGGCAGCAGGTCGCCGACGAACGCCATCGTCAACGCCATCATCACGGCGGCGCCCGCGCCCTGCAGCGCGCGCGCCGCCAGCAGCAGCCACAGCGAGGACGCCAGTCCGCACAGCGCCGAGGCCGCCGTGAACACGGCGATCCCCGCCAGCAGCAGGCGCCGCCGGCCGATCAGGTCGCCCAGGCGGCCCGCGCCGACAACGCACAGCGTGATCGCCAGCAGATAGGCCAGCACGATCCACTGCACCAGGGAAAACGGCGCGTCGAACACCCGCGCCAGGGTCGGCAGGCCGACGTTGGCGCTGCTGGTGCCCAGCGACGCCAGCAACAGGGACAGGGCCAGACTCGCGAGCGGCCAGGCGACGGCGCCACCGGCGCGGGCGGCCGGGGCGGATTGTGGAAGGGATTGCGACATGAAGATCCGTAGCGGTTGGAAACGGCCTTCCGGCACGCGCCGGAACAGCCCAACCGCCAGCGTAGGACCGCCAGGCTCATGGCGGAAGACGCAGCATTTGCACTTTATTCGTGCGTTTGACGCCACATCACGACGGCGCCGTGATACCGTCGCGCCATGTCCCGCCCCGACCTCAACCTGCTGCTCACGCTCGACGTCCTGCTGACCGAAGGCAACGTCGCGCGCGCCGCGCGCCGCCTGCACCTGAGCCCCTCGGCGATGAGCCGGGCGCTGGCGCGGCTGCGCGAAACCACCGGCGATCCGTTGCTGGTGCGGGCCGGCCGCGGCCTGGTGCCGACGCCACGCGCCCAGGAACTGCGCGAACAGGTGAGCCGCCTGGTGCAGGAGGCGCAAGCCGTGCTGCGCCCCGCCGAACTGCTCGACCCGTCGAAGCTCTCGCGCGGCTTCACGCTGCGCGTGAGCGACGGCTTCGTCGAATATTTCGGTCCGTCGCTGATCGCCCTGGCCCAACGCGAGGCGCCCGGCGTGCGGCTGCGCTTCGTGCAAAAGCCCGACAAGGACAGCACCCCGCTGCGCGACGGCAGCGCCGACCTGGAAACCGGCGTGATCGGCGCCGCCAGCAGCCCCGAGATCCGCACGCGGGCGCTGTTCCGCGACCGCTTCATCGGGGTGGTGCGGGCCGGCCATCCGCTGGCCAAAGGCAAGGTCACGGCGGCGCGCTACGCCGCCGGCCAGCATGTGCTGGTCTCGCGCCGCGGTCTGGACAAGGGGCCGGTCGACGACGCGCTGCACACGCTCGGCCTGGCGCGCGAGATCACCGTCATCGTCGCCGGTTTTTCCGACGCGCTGGCCCTGGCGCGCGCCTCCGACCTGATCGCCAGCGTGCCCGAGCGCCACACCACCAACCTGCGCGCCGGCATGCACAGCTTCGCGCTGCCCGTGGAAGTGCCCGGCCTGACGGTCTCGATGCTGTGGCATCCGCGCATGGACGCCGACCCCGGGCACCGCTGGCTGCGCGAGTGCGTGCGGCAGGTGTGCGCGGCGTGAGGCCGCGCGCCGCCGGTCAGGCCCGCAGCGTGACCCGCTCCGGCCAGCGCCAGGATTGCTCGCGGAATTCCTGCGGCGGCATGTCGTAGGCGCGGCGGAACGCGCGGGCGAAGTCCGACGCGCTGCCGAACCCCAGCCCATAGGCGATTTCCATGACGCCCAGGTGCGGATAGCGCACCAGTTCCTCGGCCGCCAGCCGCAGCCGCAGGTGGCGGATGTAGGCGCCCAGCCCGCCTTCGTGCTGGAACAGGCGGTACACCGTCGGCCGCGGCAGGCGCAACGCCTGGATCACCGACTCCGGCGTCAGGCCGACCTGGTGCAGATTGGCCTGGATGTGGCGCCGCACCTGCCCGAACATCGCCGCCCGGCCGGCGGCGCGCGCATTGCCCGACAGCCGCGCGTCCTTGCCAAAGGCCGCCAGCAACAGGCGCGCGCAGGCGGTAATGTCGGCCTCGGCCTGCGCCAGGTCCAGGCCGCGCACCGATTGCCCCAGCGCCGCGGCCTGCCGGATCGCCAGCCGCGCCAGCGGCGTCGCGTCCCGCAGCATGCGGCCGTGGATCGCCTGGGGATCCGGGAATACTTCCAGCACCAGTTCCGCCGGCACGAACAGCGTCAGCATGCGGCAGGCCTGGCGCCGCATGCGCATCGGCTGGCCCAGGTCCACCGCCACCACCCGCGCCGCTGCGCCATCGGCGGCGGGCCGCGGGCCATTGCGCACCGTCATGGCGTCGACGCCGCCTTCCAGGAACACGTGCAGGGCGAAATCGCGGATGTTGTCGCGCGAGATGCGCACCAGCGAGCGTTCCAGCTGCATGGCGTCGGAACGGCAATCGGTGAACATCAGCCGGCCGGCGCGGTAGCGGTCGATGGATGCGTTGAAGGGCTGGCGCAGCGCGTCGCGGCTGGGCAGCACGTCGACCACGTGCCCGACCTGGTCGCGCCAGGCCAGCAGGCGGCGTTCAGGCGCCTGCGCCGCCACGTCGAAATGATGACGGGCGATCATGGGTGGCATGCGCGGCGGTTGGCCGGCGGGGTAAGCACTCGGGTTCATGCTTGCGGGTTGCCGCGCGGATGGCGCGGACTTGGGCTGGATGTCGAATATGACAAAAAGTAAATCCGGCGTCTCCCGCCAAAAACTGAGACGCACGGTATAGCCACGAGACTAACAGTATCTAAGCTTGCCAGGAGATTCCGCAAGACGTACGCGGACTCGGGCCGAAGTACCGCAAGCCAGCGGGGCGTCGCGCCGGGATTTCCCGGCACGCGCCGCAAAGCAATTTCGCGCATTCCCCTCCCGGGGAATGCGCGCTTTTTTTCATTCCTCCGTCTCGCGCGCCGCCGCCAGCACCTGCTCCAGCATCCACTCATGCCCGGGAATACCCGCGTGGCGCGCATGGAACAACACCTTCAGCGTATAGGCCGGCGCCGCGAACGGCGCGGGATAGACCGCCAGGTGCGCCGCCGGCCCCAGGCGCCGCGCCACCCGTTGCGGCAACGTCGCCAGCAGGTCGGAACCGGCCACGATGAAAGGCGCCGCCAGCAGGCTGGGCAGCTCCATCGTCACCTGCCGGCGCAGCCCCTGCCGTTCCAGCGCGCCGTCGATCACGCCGCGCGCATCGCGCCAGGGCCTGACCGCCAGATGGCTGGCCGCCAGGTATTGCGCCAGCGACAGGCTGCCGCGAATCTCGGGATGATCGCGCCGGGCCACCACCACGTAGTCATCGGTGAACCCGTCGCGCGCCTGCACGCCCTCCGGCAACGCCGCCTGCCCCTCGTCGAACCCCAGCGCGAAATGCGCGCGTCCGGCGGCGAGGTCGTCGAAGGAATCCTGGCGCGTCGAATACACGGCCCGCACACGCAACCGCGGCGCCAGGGTCCGCAGCCGCGCCGCCAGCGCCGGCAGCACCGCGTAGGCGGTGTAGTCGGTGGCCGCGAACACAAAGGCCTGGGTGCTGTCGCCCGGCGCGAACGGCCGCGCGCCTTCCAGGCTGCCGCCCAGCGCCTGCAACGCCTGGCCGATGACGGGCGCCATCGCCTGGGCGCGCGCCGTGGGCTGCATGCCGCTGCCGTAGCGCACGAACAGCGGATCCGACAGCGCGCCGCGCAGCCGCGTCAGCGCGTGGCTACAGGCGGACGGGCTCATGGCCAGTTCCTCGGCGGCGGCGGCCACGCTGCCCAGCCGCACCAGCGCGTCGAACACCAGCAGCAGATTCATATCGAGGCGGCGCAGCGCTTCATGCATGTCATGCACTCCATATTGAAAGCAATGCAGTACATGCATTTTATAGAGCCGCTACCATACCCGCTTTGCCGTCATCCCGAGCGGTCCGCCTTCCTGCCACGCCCATGCCTTCCCTGACTTTCCGCGCCCCCACCCCCGCCGACACCGACCGCTGCTTCGAGATCGAAAGCACCGCCTACGAAGGCGACGAAGCCGCCACCCACGCCAAGATCGCCACCCGCATCGCCCAATATCCGCAGGGCTTCCTGCTGCTGGAGGAGGACGGCGTCATCGTCGGCTTCATCAACAGCGGCTGCGCCCACGAGGTGGTGATGGCCGACGAGGCCTTCAAGGAACTGGTCGGCCACGATCCGGACGCCCCCAACGTGGTGATCATGTCGGTGGTGGTGGATCCCGCCCACCAGGGCAAGGGATATTCCACGCGGCTGATGAATGCCTTCGTCGAGCAGGCCCGCGGACTCGGCAAGCAGACCATCCACCTGATGTGCAAGGAGCGCCACGTCGCGCTGTACCGCAAGCTCGGCTACCAGTACGTGCGGCCGTCGCCCTCCGACCATGGCGGCATGGCCTGGCATGAAATGGTGATGGCGCTGTAGACAGCAAAACGGCCGGTTGCGCGCAACCGGCCGTGCCACGCGGCGCCCAGGCGCCCCGCCTCAATCCAGCTGGATCCTGGCGCTATCGATGATCTGCTTCCAGCGCCGCGTTTCCTCGGCCGACAGCTTGGCCAGGTCTTCGCTGCCGCCGGGGAACGGCACCGCGCCCTGCTCCGCCAGTTGCCCCACCAGCGCCTTGTCGTTGGCGATGGCGATCACCGTGTCCTGCAGCTTGCGGATGACCTGCGGGTCCGTGCCGCTCGGCGCCATCACGCCGTACCAGGATTCGACGACCGCATCCTTGACGCCGGCCTCGGCCAGCGTCGGGATGTCGGGGATCGACTCGCTGCGTTTGTCGCTGGCCACCGCCAGCACCCGCACCTGCCCCGATTTGACGTACGCCAGCACGTTCGGCAGGTTGGCGAACAGCACCTGCACCTGGCCCGACAGCAGGTCCGACGTGGCCGGCCCCGCGCCCCGGTATGGCACGTGCTCGAAGCGGGCGCCCGAACGGAACATGAACAGTTCGCCGGTCAGGTGGTTCACCGAGCCGATGCCCGCCGAGGCCATGTTCAGCTTGCCCGGATTGGCCTTGCCGTACGCCACCAGCTCGCCCACCGTCTTGGCCGGCGCGTCCCTGGACACCGCCAGCACGTTCGGCACCGTCGAGAACAGCGCCACCGGGGCGAAGTCCTTGTCGGCGTTGTAGGGCAGGTTTTTCGATATCAGGGGCAGGATCGACTGCTGCCCCATCGTCGCCAGCAGCAGTGTGTAGCCGTCCGGCGCCGCCTTGGCCACGAAGTTGGCGCCGATGCTGCCGCCGCCGCCCGGCTTGTTCTCGACGATCACCGTCTGTCCCAAAGCCTCGGACATGCGGTTGGCCAGCAGGCGTCCCATCAGATTGACGGTGCCGCCCGGCGCGAACGGCACCACCAGCGTGATCGGCTTGTTGGGATAGGCCGACGCCGCCTGGGTCGCCGGAATGATGCTCAGGGCCGCGGCCAGCGCCACGGCGAGTTTGGGTAGTGCTTTGAACATGATGGAATTCCCCTTGGTTTGATTTATACGGCGGCGCCTCAGGCGGCGGCCATGCCGTTTTCCTGATGAACCAGCGCGTGGGCGCGCCGTTGCAGCGTCTCGCGGGCGTCGGCGACGCGTTGCCGGGCGGCATCGATGGACGCCTGGCGCGCGTCGAGGACCGCATGCTGTTCGCACAGGTGCGCCCGCACCGATTGCGGCGCCGGGCCGCCCGGCGACAGCCGCGCGGCCACGTTGCGCACCGGGTCGAGGCAGGCGGCGATGTCATCGGCCGCCAGCGCCACCGGCCGGCCCAGCTGTTGCTCGGCCGCCGCCGCGATCATCGCCGGCGGGATCGCGCGCGCCGGCAAGCCCTGCTCCAGCGCCTGCCGCACCACCGCGCCGATGATGTGGTGCGCGTCGCGGAACGAGGCGTCGGCCTTGCGCACCAGCAGGTCCGCCAGGTCGGTCACGGTCGAGAAATCATCCGCCGCGCGCGCCGCCATGCGTTCGCGGTTCGGCGCGACCTGCTCCACCAGCAGTTGCACCAGCTCCAGTGCCTTCAGCGCTTCCTCGCAGGCTTCCCAGCAGGTTCGGGTGCTTTCGCGGCTGCTGTCGCCCGAGTGGGTGAAGTGGGTCGACTTCACCGTCGACAGCGCCGCGCTGGTCAGGCCGATCAGGTGGCCGGTCTTGCCGCGCAGGTATTCCAGCACCGCCGGATTCTTCTTCTGCGGCATGATGCTGGAGGTGCTGGCGATGCTGTCCGGGAACGACAGATAGCCGAACTCCGGCGTCGACCAGATGTAGAAGTCCTGCACCATGCGGCTGCAGGTGACCATCATGATCGACAGCGTCGCGCTCAGTTCCAGCGCGAAATCGCGCGACGCCACGCTGTCCAGCGCATTGGCCAGCGGGCCGCTGAAGCCCAGCATGGCGCTGGTGCTGTCGCGATCGATCGGGAACGAGGTGCCGGCCAGTGCGCAGGCGCCCAGCGGCGAGGCGTCCGCCGTCTCCAGCACGTGCGCCAGCCGGCCGATGTCGCGCGACCACGCATCCACCAGCGCCGACAGGTAATAGCCGTAGGTGATCGGCTGCGCCGCCTGCATGTGGGTGTAGCCCGGCATCACGCAATCGGCATAGCGCTCGGCCTGCGCCAGCGCGGCGCGCGACACGCCGATCAGCGCGCTGCCGATGCGCGCCGTGAAATCGCGCGCCCGCATGCGGTCGATGGTCGCGCCGATGTCGTTGCGGCTGCGGGCGGTATGCAGGCGGCCGCCCAGCTCCTGCCCCACCGCCTTGATCAGGTGGGCCTCGTAGTTGAAATAGGCCTCTTCGCGCGCCGGGTCCAGTTCCACCGCGTGCGGGCCATCGGCCTGCATTTGCAGCAACGCCCGCGCCAGCCGCCGCGCGGCGTCGTGATCGAGGATGCCGCGCTCGCGCAGCATCAGCAGATGCGCCAGGTTGATCTGCGTGAGCATGTCGAAATTGGCGAAGAACTCGCGGTTCAGGCGCGGCAGGAAAAGATGCTCGAGCACCTCCTTGGCCAGGGGTTGCTTGAGACGGGCACTGACTTTGGATTCCATATCGGTCCGGAAGGAAACAAGGAAAACCGTAGTCTCCCGCTGGGCCGATTCATACGTCAAATCAGATTCTTACGACTTCTCATACAGAAATGATATGATTTATCCGCTCGTCTCCAGACCGTCCCACGCATGAACTTCAAACAAGTCGAGGCCTTCCGCGCCGTCATGATGACGCGCTCCATGACCACCGCGGCCGGCCTGCTGCATACCTCGCAGCCCAACGTCAGCCGCTGGATCGCGTTACTGGAGAAGGCGCTGGGATTCGTGCTGTTCCAGCGCGTCGGCACCCGCATCATTCCCACCCCCGAGGCCGAGGCCTTCTACGCCGACGTCGAACGCGCCTTCATCGGCCTGGAGTCGCTCAACGACAGCGCCAGCTCGATCCGCCGGCGCGGCACCGGCCTGCTGCGGGTCGGCGCGGTCGGCTCGATCACCCAATGCGTCCTGCCGGACGCGATCCTGCTGTTCCGCCAGAAGCACTCGGACATCCCGGTGGTGGTCAACACGGGCGGCTCCGACGTGGTCGCCAAGTGGCTGACCACGGGCGTGTGCGACATCGGCTTCTGCTCGCTGCACACCGACCTGCCGGGGCTGCGCTACGAACGCATCAACACCGCCCAGGGCGTCGGCATCGTGCCGCGCGCGCATCCGCTGGCGGCCAAGGCCGCGCTGACGCCCGCCGACTTCCGCGACCAGGACTTCATCTCGCTGCCGGCCGGCAGCTTCAACCGCGCCGCCATCGACCGCCACTTCCCCGACGACACCCGCGTGCTGTCGATCGAAACGCCCTACGCCACCACCATCTGCAGCATGGTCGGCAAGGGGCTGGGCGTGTCCATCGTCAACCCGGTGGTGCCGCGCGCGCTCGGCGTCGCCGAGCTATGCGAAATCCCGTTCTCGGAAAACGTGGAGTTCCACAGCTACGCCGTCACGTCCGAGCATTACCCGGTCAACACGCTGGCACGGCGCATGGCCGATTGCGTGCGCGAGACCTTCGCCGCGCTGACGCCCGCGGACTGACCCGGCGGCTGTCGCCGCGCGCGGCCTGGCTCATGCCCCCGCCAATCGCCGGCCGGCCCGAAATCCATGGCCGCGGGCCTGCCAGGCGATGCCCATGGCGAGCAACAACAGCCCCAGGATGCCGCGCGGCAACGCCGCCGCGCCCGCCGTTTCCAGCAGCACGCCGCCCAGGGCCCCGCCCGCGGCGAAGGCCAGGTTGAACACCGTCACCAGCATCGACTGCGCCACGTCGGCGCCTTCGCCCGCGGCATCGGCCAGCGCCGTCTGCAGCAGTGTCGGCGCTCCGCCGAAACTCAGGCCCCACACCGCGATGGGAACGTAGATGGCCGCCACGTGCACCACACCCCAGCCCAATGCCAACGCCACCAGCGCAAACGCGCCCAGGCTGGCCAGCACCAGGGCCCGCAGGCCGCGATCCACCAGCGCGCCGGTGATCCAGATGCCGCACAGCGCGGCCACGCCAAACACCAGCAGCGCCGCGTCGACATGCGCGGCTCGTCCCAGCGAGGCCATGAACGGCGCGATGTAGGTGTACAAGGTGTAGTGCGCCAGGATCCACAGCAGGATCACGCCCAGCACCGGCCGCACGCCGGGCGTCGCCCAGACCTGCCGCAACGGCACGCGATGGCCGGCGGCCTGGCCCGGATAATCGGGCACCCGGCGCACTACCCACGCGGCCAGCGCCAGGCTCAACCCGGACAGCCCGCCGAACACCGCGCGCCACCCCGCCAGCTCGCCCAGCCACGCGCCCAACGGCACGCCGAACGCCAGCGCCAGCGGAATGCCCATCATCGCCACGGCCACCGCGCGCCCCTGCGAGGTCGTCGCCACCATGCGCCGCGCATAGCCAGCCAGCAGGCTCCAGGCCAGCCCGGTGGCGATGCCCGCCAGCAGCCGCGCCGCCAGCGTCAGGCCAAAGTACGGCGACAGCGCGGTGACCGCGTTGCCGCCACAGAACCCCGCCACCGCCAGCAACAGCGCGGCGCGCCGCCGCCAGCCGCGCAACGCGATGGTCAAGGGCATGGCCGCCAGCCCCGATCCCAACGCGCACGCGGTCACCCATTGCCCCGCCCACCCTTGCGACACGCCGAATTCACTCGCGATCTGCGGCAACAGGCCGGCGGCCACGGTTTCATTGGCGGTGGCGATGAAGCTGCACATCGTCAGCGCCAGCAATGCGGCCACTGGCAACGCGCGCGGCGCTGCGCTCGCCCCGCCGCCGTCCGCCGCCATCCCGGAAATCCCGCTCATCTTTCGCACTCCTTGCATGGGCCCAGCCCGATTGAAGAAGCGCCAGTGTGCGTCTTACGGTTTTGTTTGATAATTGGCGACGAATTTGAATTACTTTCAAATCTGGATTTGAAATGGCAACCGACAAACTGGGCGACATGCGCTTATTCGCGGAAGCGGCGGCGCTCGGCAGCCTGTCCGCGGCCGGCCGCAAGCTGGGCCTCTCGGCAGCCGCCGCCAGCGCGCGGCTGCTCAAGCTGGAGGCCGCGTTGCACACGCGCCTGTTCCATCGCAGCACCCGCCATCTGCAGCTGACCGAGGAAGGCCGCCTGTACCTGGCGCATTGCGAGATCGCGCTGCGCGCCGTGGACGATGCCGAGGCTGCCCTGCTGGCCGGTCAGAACGCCGTGCGCGGCAAACTGCGGATATCGGCCTCGGCCGACTTCGGCCGCAACCTGCTGAGCCAATGGCTGGACGAATTCAGCGCCGCGCATCCCGACCTGAAAATCGCGCTGACGCTCTCGGACTCGCTGTCGAACCTGCTGCAGGACGACATCGACCTGGCGATCCGCTTTGGCCGCCCGCAGGACGGCACGCTCGTCGCCCGCCAACTGGCGCCCAACTGGCGCGTGCTGTGCGCCGCGCCCGACTATCTGGCGCGACACGGCGTGCCGCGCACGCCCGCCGATCTGGCGCGGCACGCCTTCATCGTGCTGGTCACCACGGCCGGCCCGTTGAACACCTTCCATTTCGCCCGGGACGGCCATCCGGAAAGCTACACGGTGCCATTGGAGCAAGCCTGGGAGACCAACGACGGCGCCTTGGCGCGCCGCTGGGCGCTGGCCGGCCGCGGCATCGCCCGCAAGACCATCTGGGATGCCATCGACGACCTGCAAGCGGGACGCCTGGTTGCCGTGCTGCCCGAGTACCGCGTGGACGAGGCCGGCGTGCATGCCGTCTTCCACGGCACCCGCTACATGGCGCCGCGGGTGCGGCGGCTGCTGGATTTCCTGGTGGCGCGCTTCGCCCAGGCCACCGCGGGATTATCGCGCCACGGCGGGCCCGCGGACGCTTGAGCGCCGCGCGAATGCTACGCGCGCCGGCCCATCACGCGCGCCAGCACGCGCTGCGCGCTGACTTCGCGGCCGGTGCCATCGGGACGCGTGCCCGCGTCCCGCATCAACGCCATCAGTTGCACCTTGCTGTGGGCCAGCCGCGCCTCCAGCGACTCGATCTCGGCCACTTTGTGCCGCAGCCCCGCCAACAGCCTGGCGTGATCCCAGGTCTCCTGCCCCGATGGCAGCAGCGGCCGGATTTCGTCAAGGCTGAAGCCGACCTGCTGCGCCGAGGTGATGAGCGCCACCGCCAGCAGCGCCTCGGGCGCATACGTGCAATGGCCATCGAGCCAACGCGCCGCCGCCTTGAGCAGGCCGGCGCTTTCGTAGAAGCGGATCCGCGACGGGGTCAGTCCGGTGCGTTTGGCCAATTCCCCGATATTCATTCCTGTCCTGTCAAAAAAAGCCGGCGAGATGCCGGCTGTCACATCCCCCGTTCCGTTCGGCCGCCCGCCGGGGCGAGCGACGCCGCCGGGCGGCCGAACGGGCGGGCTTACTTGGCCGGCGCGGTCGCGGCCGGAGCGGTCGCGGCGGGAGCAGAGGGCGCGGCGGGAGCAGAGGGCGCGGCGGCAGGCAGCTTGTTGGGCGGGCGCACCGGCGCGGCCGGCAGCGGCGCGACGCCATCCGGCTTCACGAAGGTCAAGGTCGACACGTAGCCGATGGCGTCGTAGTGCTCGGGGCCATTGGCGGCCGGGCGCTCGCCCGGCGTGCGGTCGATATGCATGGCGCGCAGCACGTATTGCGTTTTCCAGGGCAGGACGAAGCGGGCCTTGCCCTGCGCATCGGTGTAGGCGGTCTGTTCCCAGCCGGAGTCCACCATCGCGACCAGCTTGGCCTTGGGCAGCGGCTGGCCCTTGAGCACCACCTGGAATTCACCCGCCTGACCGGTCGGCACGATATCCATGACCAGCTTGGGCGCCACCGCGGCGGCGGTGGTGGGCACATAACGCGCGCTCATCTGGAACCAGGTCTCGAGGGCTTCGCCGCCGCCCTGCTTGAACTTGCGCAGCGCGCTCATGGGGCTTTCGGCCACCAGGCCGTCCTTCTTGTCCACCTTGCCCGACAGCGTGAAACCATCGGCCGCCTTGGTCACCGTCAACGGCGCCTCGCCCTTGGCGGTGATCAAGGTCGCCGACATCTTGCCGAAGCTGTCCAGGTAGCCCGGCGACGCCTCGCGCAGGTTCTCGGCGAATTCGCCGAAGCGGATGACGGGAGGCTTGCCGGCCGGCTGTTCGATCCAGACCTGGTGGGCTTGCGCGGTGGCGGTCAGGGACAGCGCCGCGATCGCGAGGGATAGGGTCTTCTTCATTGCATGCTCCAGAAAAGGAAACGCGGGAAACAGCCCGCGCGCGCGGCCTTGCCGGACTTGCGCGGCGCATCGGCGGACCGCGTCTCGATGATTGAAGACCCTTGCCCGATCACGGCCACGAATGCATGCATGCGAAGACAACCTACAACGAATAATGAAAACCGGTCTCGATTATCTGGCCTCGCCGAGCGTTGTCAACCAGGCCGCCAGGCCGCGGCGCAGGGCCCACGCGCCCCGCGTTGCATCACTGCGTATCGTCGTCACCGCGCGATGATGCGTCGTCGGGCCTGCCGAACCATCGTCCAGCGCACGCGGCCAGCTCGACGAAATCGGACTCATCTTCTGCCGCCCAGGCCACCACGCCATCGGGCCGCACCAGCACCGCGCGCAAGCCCAGCGATTCCGTGGGTGCGCCCGCCACATAGCGAATCCGGCCGCGCCAGCGCGCGGCCGTCGCCCGCAACGTTGCGCTTGCCGTGAAATCCAGCAGCCATCCCGCGCCGTCATGCATGCGCGCGCCGAGCCGCGTGCCGTCGGGCCAGGAGAAGTCCGGCGCGCTGCGGCCGGCCAGCGGATGCCCGTCGAGCGCGCAGCGTTGCGTCACGCCCCACAGGCGTTCGGCGAAATGGGTCGCGCCATCGCGGGTGGCGAGCAGGTCGCGCATGATCGCCGCGAGCGCGCGCGACGCCGGCTCCGGCCGCATCAAGGCGACCTGCGCGCGCGACCACGCCAGCCCCTGCGCGCCCAGCGGATGCCGTTCGATCGTATAGCTGTCGAGCAACCCAGCCGGCGCATCGCCGCGAATCGTGGCGGCCAGTTTCCAGCCCAGGTTCATCGCGTCGCCCAGGCCCAGATTGAGGCCCTGGCCGCCCAGCGGCGAATGCACGTGCGCGGCGTCTCCGGCCAACAGTACGCGACCCTGCCGGTAGGACGGCGCCTGGCGCGCGCGATCCGTCCAGGTCGCGACCTGATGCAGCGCCCGCAACGTCACGCCGGTGCCGGAGACCTGGCGCAGCACCGCCTGCACGTGCTCGAGCGTGAGCGGCCGCGTCCGATGGCTGGCGCCGCCATCGAACCAGGCCATCGCGATGGTGCCGGGCCGGGATTGGAAATACATCCCCGCGGGCGTGTAGTGACGGCCGGGGCCCAGCCCGTCCGCCTCGGCGATGTCGACCTGGATCGAATAACCGGTGAACTCGGGCTCGGTGCCCTCGAACGCCATGCCCGCGAGCTTGCGCACCTGGCTGCGGCCGCCGTCGCAGCCGACCAGCCAGCGGCCGCGGAACGTCTCGCCGCCCGCTTGCACGCTGACGCCTTCGTCCGATTGCACCAGGTCATGGACCCGCCGGCCGCGCAGGATCCCCGCGCCGAGGCTGCGGGCGCGCGCCGCCAACACGGTTTCCAGCGAGGCCATGGTGACCGGCAACGTGGCATCGGCCGGGTTGGGCAGCCGATAGGGCCAGCGCGCGCGATCGACGTCGGCGGGATCGAAGGCGATGCCAGCGAAATGACCGCCCTGCCGACCCGGCGCGGGGCCTGGCCCCGCCGCCTGCGCGACGGCGTCCAGCAGGCCGCGCCGGTACAGCGCTTCCACCGTGGGCACCGACAGCCCGCGCAGGCCGAACGGCGCGTGCTTCAACGGCGAATCCGGGTCCTGCGCCTGCTCCAGCACAAGCACGCCGACGCCCGCCAGGCGCAGCTCGCAGGCAAGCCACAGGCCCACCGGACCGGCGCCAGCGATCAACACATCATGAATCATGGGATTGCTCCGAACAGGATTCGCCGGAGCCGTCGAACAACGAACACACTCGGACGAACCCGAGACGCCAAAGCGCCGGGAACGTCGAGGTATCTCATTGCAAAGAAGCAAGGATAAGAACTTCCGCAAGCGGAAGGGCTTGGGCCTACCCGAACCAAGCCTGCCTTTTTCGACGGGGCGAATGTAGCACTGACGGCGGGGGTCGCACAAACGCGACCGGGCCGGCCGTGCCTTAGCCGGCAGCGCCTTAGCCGGCCGCGCCTTAGCCGGCAGCGCCCAACCGGCCGCGCAGGCCGTCGACGATCACGCCGAGTCCGAATTCGAAGGCCGCCTCGGCATCCAGGGCGCCGGCCGGCGCGCCCGCATCGGTCACCTCGCCCTCGCCCGCCGTGACCACGCTGCGCGCCTGTTCCTCGAGCACGCAGCCCAGCGTGTACTGCCCGGCGGCGAACAAGGCCATGCCCGCCTGCTCCCGGGTGAAGCCGGCGCCGACCAGGTAGGCGACCTTGCGCTCGATGCCCGCCCGATCGCCCGGCCCCGGCACCGTGCCAGCGTGCAGGCGCGCGCCATCCCGATAGGCCAGCAAGGCGCGGCGCAAGCTGCGCATGTTGTCGGCGAACCAGGCGGGCCACTGCAGTGCGTCGGCAGGCACCGCCAGCGTGTGATGCCGCGCCAGCACGGCCGACGCCATCTCGCCCAGCAGCACCGACTTGTCGCGGAAGTGCCAGTAGAGCGTCGCCGACTCGACCCCCAGCTGCTGCGCCAGCCGCCGGGTCGAGAGGCCATCCAGGCCCACCTCGTCCAGCAGATCTAGCGCCACCTCCACCACCTGTTCCCTGCGGATTTTCGCCATGGTTGATTTATCTAGCAGTGATAGATTAAATTATCAGTGATAGATTTTACCCAAGAAAGGTGTTCCATGCGTGCTTCCCCCTCGCGCACCGCCGTCCTGATCGTGGGCGGCGGGCTGGTCGGCCTCAGCGCCGGCCTGTTCCTGCAACGGCTGGGCGTGCCGTTCATCCTCGTCGAAAAGCAACAGGGCGTCTCGCCCCTGCCCCGCGCCCGCGGCATCCACACCCGCACCATGGAACTGTTCCGCCAGGTCGGCCTGGAGGACGCCGTGCGCGCGGCGGCCGACGGCGCCTGGAAGCAAGGCGCGTTCGGCGGCGCGCGCCGCGGCGCCACCCTGGTGGATGCGCAGGCCATCATCGACATCCCAGCCATGCGCGCGAAAATGGCCGCGGCCGGCGCCTCGCCCACCGGCTTCGTCGCCTGCCCGCAGACCTGGATCGAACCCGTGCTGCGCCAGGCCCTGCAAGCGCGTGGCGGCGACGTGCGCTTTGGCCATGAACTGGTGGCGTTCGACGCTTCTGGCGCCAGCGTCGGCGCCCGCGTGCGCGGCCCGGACGGCCATGAATCGGCGATCGAGGCGAACTGGCTGATCGGCGCCGACGGCGGCCGCAGCGCCATCCGCCGGCAACTGGGCATCGGCCGGACCGAAACGCCCGCGCCCCAGCATCTGGTCAACATCTTCTTCGCGGCCGACCTGGCCCGCGTCGTCGAAGGCCGCACCTTCAGCCAATGCGAAATCGCCAACGACACGGTGCGCGGCCTGTTCCTGGCGATGAACAACACCGACAGATGGTCGTTCCACCTGGAATACGATCCGGCCCGGGGCCCACCCGCCGACGGCGCCCTGCCGGGATTGGTGCGCGCGGCGATCGGGCTGGACGATCTCGAGGTCCGGATCCTGCAGCATGGCGCCTGGAACACCGGCGTATCCGTCGCCAACGCCTACCGCTCGGGACGCGCCTTCCTGTGCGGCGATGCGGCCCACCTGATGCCGCCCTGGGGCGGCTTCAACGCCACCACCGGCATTGCCGACGCCCACAACCTGGCCTGGAAACTCGCCGCCGTCGCCCGCGGCGAAGCCGCGCCGACGCTGCTGGACAGCTATGACGCCGAGCGGCGTCCGCTGGCGTTGCGCAATGGCCGCCAGGCGCTGCTGCGCACCGATTTCGACGCCCGCTTCGGCATCCAGACCGATCGCAATCGAGACCTCTTCCCCGACCTGATCGACCCGGCCGCCCTGATCCTGCGGCACCGCTATCCGCAAGCCGGCGCACCGGCGCATGCGGAACCGCCGGCCGCTGTCGATATGCTGCGGGCCCAGACCGGGACGCGTTTCCCGCACGCCTGGATCCTGCGCGGCGCCGAACGGCTCTCCACGCTCGACCTGTTCGGCGACAGCTTCGTCCTGCTGGCGGGTCCGGCGGCCCCGGTGGCGGCTTCGAACGGCGCCAGCCTCGATCCGGCCACGCCCCGCGTGCTGGCCGCGGGCCGCGACTTCGTGTTCGTCGATGACGATTGGCGTGGCCTGACGGGCCTGGCGGACACCGGTACGGTGCTGGTGCGCCCCGACGGCTTCGTGCTGCGCCGCTCGGATGACGGCGCCTGACACGCAGCGGCCCTACAGGTCGAGCTGGTCCAGCAGGTCCTTGAACAGGTCGCGCTCGGGCATCTCGTCCAACGGGATGCCCGCGTCCACGAACCAGGATTTCGCGGCTTCCGGATGCGGGCCGCTCAGCACTACCAGACCACGCTCGAACGAATAACGGGCCGCGGCCAGGTCGCCGTTCTCGTAGCTGGCGATGGCGTGAAAGCGCGCATCGCCGGGTTGCGGCCGCAGATAGGGGCCATCCTGGAAGAAGACACTGTCTGGCGTCCCCGCCCAGCGCACGGCGACGGCCGCGTCCTCGATGGTCTTGACCGGAAAGCCGGGACGTCCAACTTCCGAATCCAGGTCCTGCGCGATCAGGCCCAGGTTGGACGCGTCGGCCAGATAGGCGCCCATGCACAACCCGAGATAGCGCCCGCCGCGCGCGACAAAGCGCCGGATCGCGTCCACCCGCGCCTGGCCCAGGCTGTCCAGCGCCGCCGGGATGTCCTGCCCGCCGCCCGGCTGCACATACACGTCGTAGCGCGCCAGGCTGGCGTCGGAGATGTCGATCGGCTCATCGGGGCCGACAAAGTCGACCTGATAACGCGCGTCGGTCTTCTCGATCGCGCGCCGCGCCGCCGTCGCGCAGTGGTCGCAGGAGGCCGGCCCGCGATACACGGCGACGCGCACGGGCTTGTCCGCCGTGCCGGCAAGCGCCGCGGCGGGCGCGGCCAACGACAGCGCCAAGGTCAGCAGCAGGAAACGCAACAACGCCATATCGAACCGCCAAAAAGCAAAGTATAGGCAAGTCCGGTGACGCCGCCGCGTCAGTCCAGCCCCGTCTTGCCCGGCGCCCAGTAAGCCTTGGCCATGATGCGTCCCGAGGCCACGCCCAGCGCCTTCAACGCCCGCCGCTGGCGCTGGATGGTCGAGGCCCGGCCCGTCAGGATGAAGGTCGCGCCCGCCGCCGCCAGCGTCGGCAGGCGCCGCTCGATCTCGTCGAGATGCGCGTCGCCGGCCTGGCGGCCGAACAGCTCGACGTCATCCCGCCCGAGCCGCGCCAGCACATCACGGACCGCGGCCACCGCATGGACCTCGAGCAGGCAATGCATGCCATCGCTGGCGCCATGGCCAAGGGCGCAGGCCACGCCCACCGAGGTCTCGTCGCCCAGCAACACGCAGCCCCCCTCGATGCGTCCGAGGTTGAGCGATGCGCGCGGACCGAGCACATCGCATTCCTCTCCCGGCTCGGCGCGTTCGGCCCAGGCGCTGCCCGGGCCGCCGCCATGCGAATACGTCACGATGCGGGTGCGCCCCCGCGCCGCGTCCCAGTCGATCGGCGTATAGGTCCTGGCCACAAAGGCCGATCCCATCGCGATCTGCACTTTCTGCCCCGGCACCCAGCGCGCCTCGCGGAACGCCGGGCTTTGCAGCGTCAGCAGGCGCATGCCGCCCGCCAGGGTTTCGGCCGCCATGATGCGCGTCGGCTTCATGAACAGCCGGGTGAAGGCGCGGCTCATCCGGCCTTGGGGGGGATTCATCATCTGCGTGCGCTCCCCGTTCATCGCGTCGCGATCGTGAATTCGTTGCCGCGGCCCTCGGTGACCGGCAGCGGCTGGGACAGATAACCGTTGGCCGGATCGCGCACGTAATCGAGGTAGTCGTTGCCGTGTTCCCAGGCATTCTCCGCCAGGATCGGCGTGCCGCCGCGCAAGTGCGGCTCGAGCAGCTTGAGCACTGGCAGGTAGAGGCTGAAGGCGCCGTCCAGCAGCACCAGGTCGATCTCGCCATCCAGGTGCGCCAGCGTCTCGCGGGCATCGCCAACGCGGATATCCACCAGGTCCGCCAGGCCGGCGGCCTCCAGGTTGGCGCGGGCCCGTGCCGCTTTTTCCGGCTCCAGTTCGGTGCCGATCACCTGCCCGCCGCCCATGTCGCGCAACGCCGCGGCCAGGTAGATCGTGGAGATGCCCATCGACGTGCCGAACTCGACGATGCGCGTGGCCCGCCGCGCCCGCGCGCACTGGTAGAGGAAGCGGCCGTATCGCGGCGCGACGTTGAGGAAATTGCCGACATAGCCGCGATACACCCCACGCAGATCGCGCCTTTCCTCGGCCACCATGTCGGCGATGATGTCGGCATAGGCCTGCTCGGAAATGGCGGCAATGCCGCCTTCGAACTGGTCCATCAGGCCCTTGTCGGCGATCTCCGCCTCGGCCAACAGGCGTTGCAGGGTTTGGGCGACGCGCCCGCTGCTCAGTGAATCCATGATTGCTTCCTTTGGCAATGAACGGTGGCAAATCGCGCCGCCGTGCCGCCATGGTAGGAAGCCTTGGATCTGGCAGCATTGGTAAACTACGCCAACAAATTCCGAATTCCTGCCAATCCGCGCGATCACCGCCATGCCCGTCCTCACTGACCTCGCCGACCCCCCGGAATGGATCGAGCCCGACCTGGTGCCGCGCCCCGTCGTCACCATGGGCACCACCGGCATCGACGTGGCCAGCCTGGACCTGCACGGACTGGACCGGCTCGAAAAGGACTTCCACCGCCATCGCAAGGCGCAACTGATGCTGCTGCTGCGCGGCGTGCTCACCTGCGAGCTCGAAGGCGCCCTGTGGCTGGTGCCGCCGCAGAGCGCGCTGTGGGTCCCCGGCGACGTGCTGCACAAGATCACCGCCGCCGGCACCATCGAGGTCTACGTCGCCTTCGTCGATCCCGCGGTCGCGACCGACCTGCCCGCCACCTGCTGCGCGGTGTCGACCACCGCGCTGCTGCGCGAACTGGTGATCCGCTCGGCCCAGCTGCCGCTGCTGTATCCCGAAGACGGCCCCGCCATGCACCTGGTCTCGCTGCTGCTGCACGAACTGGCGTCGGCGCCGCTTGGCACCCTGCACCTGCCCATGCCGTCCGATCCCCGCCTGCGCAAGATCGCGCAGGCCATCATGGACCATCCCGCCGACCGCGGCACCATGCAGAGCTGGGCGCGGCGCGTGGGCCTGAGCGAACGCACCCTGGCGCGCCTGCTGACGCAGCAGACCGGCATGAGCTTCGGCCGCTGGCGCCAGCAACTGCACCTGATGCTGGCGGTGAAGTGGCTCGGCACCGGCGCCTCGGTGCAGCAGGTGGCCGATGAACTGGGCTATGAAAGCGCCGGCGGCTTCGTCACCATGTTTCGCAAGGCGCTGGGGACGTCGCCGGGGCGCTACATGACGGAACGGCAGGCAGCCGGCTGAGTCCGAATCCGCGCGGCCTTCCTTGGCCGCACGGCCTCATCCTTGCCGAAAGACGTTCCCCCGTCCCTCACAGCGCCCGAAGAAAGCCGATCAAGGCCGCGTTGACCGCGTCCGGCGCCTCTTGCGGCAACCAGTGCCCCGCGCCGGCGATCACCTGCGAACCGCGCAGGCCGGGCATGATGGCCGGCATGGCCTCGATGATCTGGCGCATGCCGGGCATGGCCAGTCCCGTGTCGTATTCGCCCGCCAGATACAACGCCGGCACCTCGACGCGCAGGCCGGCGAAGGCGGCCTGGTCCCGCCAATTGCGATCCAGGTTGCGGTAGTAGTTCAAGCCGCCACGAAAACCCGATACGCCGAAGGCGCGCGCGAATTGCGCCAGGTCCGCGGCGGCCAGCCACGCCGGCAACACGGCCGGATCGGGCAACGCATCCAGCAGCCCGCCCGCCCGCGGCACCATGCCGAAGGGATTGGGCGTCGCGGCCTCGCGCGGGCCCAGGGCGCCCGAGGCGCCGTAGTAGATCTTGCGCAGCGTCAGCGCGATGTCCCGCTCGAATTCCTGTTCGGCCAAACCCGGCTCGCAGAAGTAATGCGTGTAGAACCACGCCTGTTCGTTCTGCGGGAACAGCCGGCTCGGCGCCATCGGCGCGCGTCCCATCATCGGCAAGCCGAACGCCGCCACGGCCCGGAACCGATCCGGCCGCAGTTGCGCCGCCTGCCAGGCGATCGACGCGCCCCAGTCGTTGCCGACCAGCACCGCCTGGCGCTGGCCCAGCGCGTCCGCCAGCCCGACCAGGTCGCCGATCACGTCGAGCGCCGAATAGTGCGCGATGTCCGGCGGACAGTCGCTGTCGCCGTAGCCGCGCAGATCCGGCGCGACCGCGTGAAACCCCGCCTGTCCCAGCGCATCGAGCTGATGACGCCAGGCATGCGAAGTCTCGGGAAAGCCGTGGCAGAGGATGACCAACGGCCCCTCGCCCTGTTCCCTCACCTGGAGGCGGATACCGTTGGTCTCGATGAAGCGTTGGCGGGCTGCGGGCATGTCGGCTCTCGATAAAGGCGTGGAATGGCACAAATGTTCGCCAAAAGAGTAACATTAAAAGTTGCACATTTCCACGGCCCCGAATCCATGCAACGAGACACCCGCCTCGCCCGCCTGCTGCACGTCCTGATCCACATGCACCTGCGCGGCGGCACGACCACGTCGCAGACCATCGCGCTGATGCTGCACACCAATCCCGTGGTCGTGCGCCGCACCATGGGCGCGCTGCGCGACGCGGGCTTCGTCACCTCCACCGGCGGCCCGGGCGGCGGGTGGGCGCTGGCCCGCGACCTGGAGACCCTGACGGTGCGGGACGTGTGCGAAGCCATCGCGCACACGTCCCTGTTCGCCGTCGGCCCCGCGCAGGACAATGACGCCTGCCCAGTGGAGGCGGCGGTGAACCGGCGCATCAACGCCGCGCTGGCGACGGCGGAGGCGGCGCTGATGACGGCGTTCGGGGAGGTTCCGCTGTCAGAGATCGCGGGGGAAATCAGGGCGCCGGCGACGCGCGGGCGACCGCGGTGACACGGGGCGAGACGACGGCTCGTCCCCGGCCGCATCCATTCTTGCAAACACGCTCGGCGATAGCCCCACCGAGCGGCTGAACGCCGCACTGAAGGCGCTCGCGGACTGATAGCCGATTGCATGCGCGACCTCTCCCAGGGACAAGCCGTCATGGCGCAACATGTCCTTGGCCAGCGCCATGCGCCAGCGCAGCACATACTCCATTGGCGGAACGCCCAGGACTTGCATGAAACGGGCCGCGAATGCCGCGCGCGACATGCCGATCCGGCCCGCCAGTTCCTCGATGGTCCAGCGGTGCGCGACATCGCCATGGATCAGGCGCAGCGCGGCTGCCATGCGCGGATTCGCCAGCCCGGCCAACAGGCCGCCAGGCGTCGCCCCGCCGTCCGCTGGCGACGGATGCCAGCGCAACGCCTCGATCAGCATGATTTCGGCAAGGCGGGTGAGGATCGCATCGCCGCCAGGCCGCGGGTTGGCGCTTTCCTCGCCAATCACGCCCGCCATCCAGCGCAACCGCTCCGCGCCGCGATCGCCCGATTTGATATGCACCACCCTCGGCAACCGTTCCAACAGCAGCGGCGCATTCGCGGCATCGAACATGAAGAAACCGCCCAACATCCTGACGGCAGCCTCGTCGCGCGGCTCGCCGTGACGCACCGCCGCCACGGGCTCGGTCGTGGCCACGCGTATCGTCGGCGTCTCCAACGCCTCCGGGTCACTGCCCATCCGGAAGCCCGGGGTGGAAGGCAACAGCAGATAGTCTCCCGCCTCGAACAGGAATGGCTCGCCGCCGTCGACGTGCAGCCAGCACGCGCCGGTCAGCATCAAGCCAAAACTGGGATGCCCGAAGTCGGGATATTGCACGGCCCATCGCCCCGCGCCACTAACGAACTTGGACAGAACGGTTCGCGGACGCAGCAAGGCCACGACGGCGCCCAGCGGGTCTGAATCAAGACGATCTCGCATGAGTCATAGACTATTCGCTATTTATCGTCTTGGTCAACCGCTCTACGATGCCCCTATCGAACAAGGAGCGACTATGAAAACCGCATTGATCACCGGCTGCTCGTCGGGCTACGGCAAAGCCACCGCCGACTATTTCGCCGCGCAGGGATGGAACGTCATCGCGACCATGCGCCGCCCGGATCCGGACCTGTTCCGTTCCGCCGGACCGGGGGCCGTGCGCGTCGTGCGCATGGACGTCACCGACGCGGACAGCATCGACCAGGCCATCACCCAGGGGCTGGAGGCATTCGGCCAGATCGACGTCCTGGTCAACAACGCGGGCATCGGTTTGCTCTCGCCGCTGGAAACCACGCCCCTGGCGACCATACGCGAGGTCTTCGAAACCAATACCTTCGGCGTCATGCGTACGAGCCAGGCCGTCATCCCGCTGATGCGCGAACGAGGCCAGGGCACGATCATCAATGTCACGTCCAGCGTCTGTTTCGCAGGCATGCCACTGGTGGCCCCCTACGCAGCCAGCAAGTGGGCCATCGAAGGCTTCACCGAGGCGCTGTACTACGAACTGCATGCCGTAGGGGTGCGCGTGCGCCTGGTCGAACCCGGCTACGGCCCCGGTACCGCGTTCACGGCGAACGGCATGCCGCGCATGAACGGGCTGGTGACCGCCCCTTATGAGGCGTATGCCGCCCAACTGTTCGCGCAACTGGGCGCGCCCGGCGTTGCCGTGACGACGCCCGAACAGGTTGCCGCGGCCATCCACGCCGCGGCAACGGACGAGAGCGAACAACTGCGGTTTCCGGCCGGTCCCGACAGCGAGCATCTGGCGAACGCGCGCTGGCACAGTAGCGACGCCGAATTCCTGGCCGGCATGCAGTCAATGTTCCGCCTGCAACACCGGCCGGCGCGCTGACGTTGGCAGGCGCGTCGCCGTTCAGGCAAAGTCCGTTCCCACCCCCGCCCGCTGACGCCACGCATCGAAATCCCCCCGCACCGTCTCCAGCTTCTGCTCGGCCAGGTCATTGGCGATCTTGCCCACGAACAGATGCAGCGGCGGCGCGTCCAGGGCCGCGACCTCCTGGATCAGCAGGGCCAGCTTCTCGGGATCGCCGTCCTGCCGGCCGTTCATGCCTTCGCGGTGCAGGTCCAGCGAGGCCTGGGCCGCGGTGTAGTCGGCGATCTTGCGGCGCGCGATGACCAGGCTGTTGTCGTTCAGGAAATCCGTGCGCACCGGTCCCGGGTACACCGCGGTGGCCTTGATGCCGAATTCGGCGGTCTCCGCCGCCAGGGTCTCGGTCAGCCCGGCCAGCGCGAACTTGGTCGCCACGTAGCAGCCCCAGCCCGCGTAGCCGCCGGTGAAGCCGGCGATCGAGGCGACGTTGAAGACATGGCCGCTGCCCTGCCTGCGCAGATGCGGCAGCGCATGGCGCAGCACATGCAGCGGCGCGAACACGTTGACATCGAAGTTGCGGCGCACCTCGTCGTCGTCCAGCGCCTCCATCGGGCCCTGCTGGCCGTAGCCGGCATTGTTGACCACGTAGTCGATGCGGCCGAAGGCGGCGAGGGTCTTGCCGATGGCGGCCTGGACGCTGGCCTCGGACACCAGGTCCACTTCCAGCGCCAAGAGGCGCGGATGGTCTTCGCCCAGCGCCTGGTGCAGGCTGGCCAGCGTGCGCGAGGTGGCGGCCACGTAGTCGCCACGGGCCAGCAACTGGCGGGCCAGCGACAGCCCGATGCCGCGCGCCGCGCCGGTGATGAACCAGGTCTTGTTGGTTTGGATCGTTTGCATTTCCTGCTCTCCTGAGGGGTTGGATTACAGGATCAAATGCTAGGCGCGGCGGCCCCGGCAGGATAGGCACAGGGCTATGGGATGATTGCCCATTCCTATTCCCCACCCTTTATTTATCGCGGATTCGGTGCAAAATGATGCCCAAGACTCTTACCCGAGGCATTCCACCATGACGGCGCCGCTGCCCGCCCGAGACACGATGTCCGCCCTGCTCGACCAGCTCGCGCCGCACCAGGGCTACACCCGCTCCCAACTCGACGGCGTGCGCTTCATGCGCGCCGACCATCCGCTGGGACGCACCCCGGTGCTGTACGAACCCTGCATCGTCATCGTCTGCCAGGGCAGCAAGCGCGGCTACCTGGGCGACAAGGTGTACCGCTACGACGCCCGCCATTACCTGGTGCTGTCGGTGCCGCTGCCGTTCTCCACCGAAACCGACGCCTCGCCCGAGGAGCCGCTGCTGGCCATACAGATCCGGCTCGACCCGACCACGATCGCCGACCTGGTCCTCTCGCTGGACGGCCGCGACGGGCAGGCGCCGCCGGCGCCGGAAGGCATCACCTCCACGCCGCTGGATGACACGCTGGCGGACACCACACTGCGGCTGCTGCGGGCGCTGGCCTCGCCCGTCGAGGCCCGCATCATCGGCCCGGGCATCGTGCGGGAATTGTGCTTTCGCGTGCTGGTTGGCGAACAGGGCGGCGCGATCCGCGCGGCGCTGGCCAGCCAGGGCAATTTCGGCCGCATCTCGCGGGTGCTGCAACGCATCCACGACGACTATGCGCAGCCCATGGAGGTCGCCACCCTGGCGCGCGAAGCGGGCCTGAGCGCCCCCGCCTTCCACGCCCACTTCAAGACCGTGGCGGGCACCTCGCCGATCCAGTACATCAAGTCCATCCGGCTGCACCAGGCCCGCCTGCTGATGATCCGCGACAACCTCACCGCCGCCGCGGCCGCCGGGCGCGTCGGCTATGAAAGCGCGTCGCAGTTCAACCGCGAGTTCAAGCGCCTGTTCGGACGCAGCCCCGGCGAGGAAGCGCGCGAGATGAAGACCGTGTTTTCGCTATTGCCGGCCGCGCGGCTGGAGGGGCTGGCGGCCACGCATTGACGCCGTCAATAGTCCCGAACCGCATCGAACCAACGCAACGCCTGCGCCTCCGTCACGCCCAGCTCGACCACCCGCGCGAGCTGGCTGAATTGCCACACGGCCTCGCCGATGTCTTCGCGCTCGGCGGTCTCAATGCCCTTCATGTCGTTGAAATGACCGGCGAACGCCTGGATGGCCGACTGCGCCGCATCCGCGTCGCGGGCCCCTTGCAAGGCATCGAGGGCGATGTCATAAGCCGCGTTGGCCGACTTCGCCATGCGGCCGCTCCACCCCGAAAACGGCCGCCCATATTCGCTTTGCCACCACTCCGGCTTGCGCAGCTTGCTGACCGAGGTGTAGTCCGCCCACGCGCGGACCTTTTCCCGCGCCTTCAGTTGCGCCTTCAGCCGCTTGCCCGCGCCGTCCTCGACGTTGAAGCCGATGAAGCGCTCCAGCAACGGCCAGCTATCCAGCGCCGGCAGGCCCGCCAGATCCGGCGCGAAGCGGATCTCCAGGCTCTTCAGGCGCGGCAGGCGGGCCAGCGCGTCCCAGTCGGCAAAGCCGCCCCACAGCGACAGCTGTTCCAACACGGCAAAGCGCTCGATCCCCTGCAACGATATCGGCTGCGCCAACGGCTCGCCGTACAGCGCCAGCGTCGTCACCGTGCGCAGCATGCCCAGGTCGGGCACCACATAGGGCGCCTGGCTGGCGCGCCGGCCCAACGCGGGATGCAGCGACAGCATGTCCGGCGCCGCCCCCGTCACGGCGATCCGGGAAAGATCGCCCAGCAGGCCCAGGCGCATGCCGCCGGGCACCGTGATGTCCAGAGGCCCCGCCACCGCATCGAGCCGGATCTGCAGCGTCTGGATATCGGCCGCGCGGGCGTCGATGCGGCGCGCATCGGCAAACGCCGGCGCCCAGGTGAACTGTTCGATGCGGCGTCGTTCGGACCAGCCCAGAAAGCCGCTGTCATTGCCGTGATAGTAGAGGTGGCGCGGCCAGGGCGAGCCGGCCGGCGTGGCGAACGGATCGAACGCCGGCCAATGAATCGCGTCATCAGGCGCCACGCGCAGATCCGCCTTCCGGTCCATGCCGGCAGGCCCGAGGATCACGTCCCCGCGCCCGGCCTCCCTGACCAGCACGTGGCTGTCCGGCCCGGTCAGGCCCAGCCGGAAACGGCCATCGCGGCTCACCGAGCCCGCGGGTTCGCCGGACACATCGATTGGTTCGGACACGCCTCACTCCCTGTCGTCATCAAGATTCATCGCGCCTGCCGGCCAGGCGCGCGGTCACAACGTCATGGCGGGCTGGTCTTCGATCCGGAAGGACAGCTCCCGTTGCCCCAGCGCGCCAGCGTCCACGTATTCGAATTCCACGCGCTGCCCCGGCAGCGCGGCGGGCCCGAGATGGTCGACCCGATACATCACGCCGCCCACGCGGTAATTGTGGGCCAGCGATACCGTGAGCGAGTTCGGCGTGCGCAGGCGATACGTCACGACCTCTTCCACCACCCCGCGCACGCCCTGCTTGTGACGCGCGCGCTTCAGGCGCGGACTGCGCATGCCCAGCACCAGCCCCATCAGCGCCAGGACCGCCGCCAGCAGGATCACCGGCGGCACGAACAGGCTGACCGCCAGCGGCGCCAGCGCCGCCAGCAGGAAGAACTTGCGCACGCCCCGCTCTTCGCGTCTCACGCTCTCGCGATCGGCGTCGCTGATCTCCTCGAGCGACGTCCAGGCCTGCCCGCTCATCGGGTAATCCACCCGCAGCAACAGGCCCGGCGCATCCGGCAACAACGGCAACACGTGCAGCCGCACCGGCAGATCCGTCAACGCCACGGCGTCGGCCGGCCGGGCGCCGCTGCGGGTATCGCTGGTGACCTCGTTCCAGAACGGCAGCGCCACATCCACGCGCTGGTCGCCGAACACATAAGTGATGCCCGGCCGCTCGCCCGGCCCGAAACCGGTCAGGTGACCCGACACGATCTGCTTGGGCGCGCGCCCCTTGAGCGCGCGCGCGACGCTGCGCCAGGCGCGCGGCACCCGCAGCAGCCGCCGCCCGAAGAACGCCACGCCCACCCCCGCGCCGACGACCACCAGCAGCAGCATCACGCCATCGGCGCCGCGCAGCGAGCGCCATTCGGACACGGCCAGCACGGCGACCAGCAGCGTCATGCTGACCAGCAGCAGAAAGATGAACAGGCAGGCTATCAGCGCCAAGGTCTTGCCGCGGCTGCATCGGCGCAGCAGCGCGATGTCGTCGCCGGTCAGCGGGGCCTCTTCGATCCGCAGGGTCTCGCCCATGCTCAATACGTCGCGAACGGCACTTCCACCTTCAATGCCGCGCCGCCCGCGGCCGGGCGCAGGCTATAGGTGGTCAGGCCGCCATCGTCATCGGCCAGCGAGGCGTCCTGGCGCGTCACGCTGTAGCGCTGGCCGCCAATCTCCAGCGCATCCCGCGCCACCGCGCGCGTATCGGCCGGGACCAGCAAGCCGCCCCGCGCATCCGCGCCGCCGCCGAATTCGTGCCCGGCCAGCGCCCCTTCGACGCGCAGCAGCTGCACGCGCGGCCGGTACGGCGCGGCGTCGAGGTTCCAGCCGTTGGTCAGGTCGGTGATCCACGGGCCGGGAATGTCGTAGGCGCTTTCCAGCTCGGCCTCGGTGACCGCTTCGCCCTGCACCACCAGGCAGCACACCACCTTGCCGGCCTTGACGTCGAAGGCCGCCCACTTGCTCGCCACCGGCGCCGCGGCGGGCAGCATCGAGAAATGGAATTGCTTATCGAGCTGGGAATCGGAGACCTTGCGCCAGGCGCCGACCTGCGGCGATTGGGCGTGGCTGACGGCGGTCAGGAGCAGGCCGGCGGCGAGAAGGGCGACTCGGGAGAAGGAATGGGGCATCTCAAAGGGCGGTTATGGGATCAACGGGAGTCATCGCGGCGTCGGTGGACGCCGACGTAGTCTAGTTCAACTCTTCCCGGATGATGCCAGCATATCCCTTCGCCCGGGGGCCGCGCGGCGCAAGCGCCGCCGCCCCCGCAGGCATGGAATGCCCCGGCCGCTGTCAGCGACCCGGCGCGGGCGTGTTCAGCAGCTGCTGCTCCCACAGATACGCGATACCGCTGCCCGCGGCATGCTGCTTCAGGATGTCGGTCAATTCCCCGGCATGCTCGGTCCGCGCCCAGTCGCGTTGCCATTCGGCCGCCACGGCCAGCCACGTCATCATGTTGGCGCCGGCGGCGATCATGCGCTGGATCGCCACCTCGTGCGCCTCGACCGAGACCCCGCCGCAGGCGTCGGTCACGACCGTCACGTCCCAGCCCTCGCCCAGGGCCTGGATCACCGGCATCGCCACGCAGATCTCGGTCCACAGCCCCGCGATGATCAACTGCTTGCGGCCCGTGGCCTTGACCGCGTCGACCACCTTGCGGTCCTCCCAGGTGTTGATGAAGGTCCGGTCGATCACCTCCTGGCCGGGGAACACGTCGGTGATCTGCGGAAAGATGAAGCCGCCACGATCCGCGATCACGCTGGTCAGGATGGTGGGAACGCCGAAGGCCTTGGCGGACTTGGCCAACGCCGTGGAATTGTTGACGACCGTCTGCGGATCGTGGCTGTTCAGATTGGTGAGCTGGTACGGCTGATGATCGATCAGCACGAGCACGGAATCTTCGGGACGGAGAAGCGAATCAAGGCCATTGCGAAAAGTCATGCACATTTCCTCTGTTGCCGTTGCGAACGGGATGGGGGTTTCAGGGAAGCCGGCGCCCGCGGCGACGATTCCCCGGGCTTTCATTGTCTTGGCCGGGCATCCCGCGCGGTAGTGCCGTCCCGCGACGAGCTGTGTCGCGTAATCCGCAACACCGGCGCCGGGTACCATTCAAGGCTCGGCAGCCGGGCAACAGGGAACGCGCAATGGACATCCAGGACCTACAGACCTTCGTGGAAGTGGCCGATACCGGCGGCATCTCGCCGGCCGCGCTGCGGCTGGGCGTGTCCAAGTCGATCGTCAGCCGCCGGCTCGCCCGGCTCGAAGCCGAACTGGGCGTCCAGCTGCTCGCGCGCAACACCCGCGGCGCGGCGCTCACCGAGGCCGGCGCCACGTTCCGCGACCATGCCGCCAGAGCCTGCGCCGAAATCGAGACCGCCCGCGAAACGATCCTGCCCACCGGCGAACTCTGCGGCCGCCTGCGCGTGGCCGCGCCCTTGTCCTTCGGCCCGGCCCACGTCGCGCCGGTGCTCGCCGAACTGGCGCGGCGCCATCCGCAACTGCAGATCCACACTGCCTACAGCGATCGTTTCGTCGACCTCATCGCCGAGGGCTTCGACTGCGCGATCCGGGTCGGCAACCTGCAGGACTCGAACCTGATCGCCCGGCGGGTGGGCCCGCTGCTGGGCAAGTTCGTGGCCAGCCCGGACTACATCAAAACGCACGGCGCTCCGCAGACGCCCGAGGAACTGGCCGCCCACCAGGCCGTCATGCAAGGCACGGAAGCCTGGCAGCTGCAGGATGGCGACAAGGTCATCAGCGTCCGCCCGCAGGGCCGCTTCAAGGCCGACAGCGGCGTCGCCCTCGCCGTCGCCGCGGCCGCCGGGCTGGGCGTCGCGGTGCTGCCCGACTACCTGGTCGATGACTACATCGCCTCCGGCGCGCTGGTGGCGGTGATGACGCGCCACCCGCCCCCGCCCGCGGGGATCTACGTCATCCGCCCGCCGGGCCAGCATCCGCCGCGCAAAGTGCGGGCGCTGACCGAATTGCTGATCGAGTGTTTCGAGGGGCGGCACCTTCCGGTGAGCGCGCCCGGGTCTTGAAAAAGCGAGGCATTGACATATCGCGAATTTCCGATATCATACCTTCCCATGGACCTGCTCGACGTCTTCAAAGCCCTCTCGAATCGCACGCGCCTTGAAATCCTGAAGGGTTTGAAGGCCCCCGCCAACAGCTTCCCGCCGCAGGACGAGGGGGATGTGAATACGGTCGGCGTCTGCGTCAGCAGCATCCAGGAAGGCGTCGGGCTGTCGCAGTCCACGGTGTCCGACTACCTCGCCACGCTGCAACGCGCCGGCCTGGTCGAAGCCACGCGCATCGGCTCGTGGACGTATTACAAGCGCAACGAAGCCACCATCAGCGCCCTGGCCGAGATCATCGGGAAAGAGCTGTAGGGTGTTGTGGCTTTGCCCTGCCGCTCCATTTTTTTTGCCCCTTGATATCGAAATTTCCCGATATCCCGTTTTATCGAAATGAGGAATCCTCCCATGAAAGCCATCGTACTCACCGCCTTCGGCGGCCCTGAATCCTTTGAACTGCGCGACGTGCCCAAGCCCGTGCCGCAACCGGGCCAGGTCCTGGTCCGCGTCCACGCCACCTCCATCAACCCGCTCGACTACCAGGTCCGCCGCGGCGACTACCCCGACCTGGCGCCCCTGCCCGCCATCACCGGCCACGACGTCTCCGGCGTGGTCGAAGCCGTCGGGCCGGGCGTGACCGCCTTCGCCCCCGGCGATGAGGTCTGGTACACCCCGCAGATCTTCGACGGCCCCGGCAGCTACGCCGAATACCACGTCGCCGCCGAAAGCATCGTCGGCAAGAAGCCCGCCTCGCTGAGCCATCTGGAAGCGGCCAGCCTGACGCTGGTCGGCGGCACCGCCTGGGAAGCCCTGGTCGTGCGCGCCGGACTGCGCGTCGGCGAAAGCATCCTGGTGCATGGCGGCGCCGGCGGCGTCGGCCATGTGGCGATCCAGCTCGCCAAGGCCATCGGCGCCCGGGTCTTCACGACCGTGCGCGACGACAATGCCGAATTCGTGCGCGACCTGGGCGCCGACGTCACCATCGACTACGAAAAGGAAGACTACGTCGACGCGATCCTGCGCGAGACTGGCGGGCGCGGCGTCGACGTGGTGTTCGACACCATCGGCGGCAACACGCTGTCGCGCAGCCCCGACGTGCTGGCGCAACTGGGACGCGTGGTCTCGATTGTCGATATCGCCCAGCCGCAGAACCTGATCCAGGCGTGGGGCAAGAACGCCAGCTTCCACTTCGTGTTCACGCGGCAGAATCGCGGCAAGCTGGATGAGCTGAGCGCGTTGGTGGAGCGCGGTCAACTGCGGCCGCATGTGGGCGCGGTGTATTCGCTTGCCGATATTCCGGCGGCGCATGCGCGGCTGGAGAGCGCGAACAATGGGCTGCGGGGGAAGATCGCGATTGCGGTGGGGGAATTGGCGAACGCCGCGACCTCCTGATCGCGACGAACGGCGCGCTCCCCCATGCGGGGTCCGATCAGCGCGCCGTGCCAATCTGCAGCACGGTGAACTCGCGCCGCATATAGCGATTCATCACCTCGGCCAGCACCGGATTGCCAGCATTCTCCGCCGTCGGCGCAGTCACTCTCACCACTGCGGCGCACAGCTTGCCGGCCTGGGCCGTCGTGCCGGCGACCTTGGCATCCTTCACGCCAGTCATGCTTTCCTTCCACGCGGCGCGGATCCCGTCGACGGCCTGCTTGGCCGTGGCGCAATCGGCATACGCCAGGGAAATCACGACCGCGGGCAGGTTATTGATCTGGGCATCGGCCAGGATCCCCGAGAAATACGGCGGAATACCCCGGCCATTCGCCTCGACGGCGGCCTTGAGATTCTGCTTCGCGATATCCATATCGCCATTGGTCGACAACAGCACCTTCGCGGGATCCACGGCGGCCAGACCCATGACAGGAGAGATGACCGCGGCCTGCACGATCCGCCCTCGGTCCGCGGGCACGCCCTCCTTCAGGCCGGCAAGCGAGGCGGCCACGACTTCGCTATCCGCCACCGACGGCGCAGGCTGGGCCAGTATCTTCATGCCCGTTGCCGAAGACGCCTGGATCAACGCGGTATCGAGCGGCAGCACAAAGCTGGCCTTGCCCATCATGCCGCGCCAGGGATCCTTCTGATTGGCCTTCTGCATGTTCATCTTGCCTTCGCCATCATTGGCGATGAGGCCCGGCGCATCGCCGTCGACCGCGGCGAAATCGCCCTGCTTCAGGCTGGCAACCAATGTCCCGACGGCCTTCTTGTCCTTCAATCCCCAATAGCTGATGTTCGAGGGCGCCTGGCCAAATCCGGCGAAATAGGAGACCTCGTCGAACGGGACCCTGGCGTTGGCCGACCACTGCTCCAGGCCAAACCCGATGGATTCGAGCGGACGGATCGGTTGCGCAATGGACAGGCGGCGCATGCCGTCCGCGGAAGGGCCGGCTTTTTCCAGCGATCGCCAGGCTTGCACGTCCAGGAAAAACACCTGCATCGCCGCCGGCGCGGAGAGGACGACCTGGGGAATCTGCTTCAAGGCTTGTTGCAGGGTTTGGGTGCTGTCTTGGGCTGCGGCGGAAGTGGCGAAGCCTGCCATCAAACACAGTGCAAGAGCCTTTACGTGCATTCGGTTTCTCCGTTTTCGTGATTTGTTCAGCGTGGGGATGGATACCAGGCTTGCTGTTGAACGACAAAGCGTTGGCCTTCGAAGGAACGACAGCTGCTTTTGGCAGCGCCCGTGATCGCTCGAAAGGTAGTGTCGCAAAAGGGGGACGCGGTAGGAGCGGAGATCGTACCGCAAGGGGCGGGCCGTTCCGACCGATGACTCTTGCGTTCTGTACCGAGTCATTAACTGATGTAAATGCCGCGAAACGGTACGACATCGCGGTAGAGTGCACGACTTTCTACAAATCGTCAGGACCGGACCTTGCCGCAGTCACGTTCACGTGCCTGCTTTCACCCATGCTGGCTATCAAAGGTATCCAGTTCAAATAGCAGGACGCCTAGTTGCTAGGCGAATACAGCTAGTGCCGGACATCCCCGTGCGCCGACCGCACGCAAGCGAAGCGCGCAGGCCGGGATCGAGGAATCCGGGCCGGAGACGTCAGCCGAGCGGAGCGAGGGAACGATGGAAGCCCGTCAGGAGCGAGACTCGTGCAGCGAGGCTCGATGCGAAGCACGACAGCGCGACCGGCCATGCTGCTTGGCCGGGGACGCCCATGCAGTTATGAAGTTGCCCCGTGGTCTTCGATGGTGAGCAAGCAGCCTTTGCGGTTTCGGGATGCCATGCCGGCGCAGCAGAAAAAAGCGCGTCGCCCGAAGGACGACGCGCTTGCGAAGTCAGACGACGATTTGCCCAGCCCGCCGCGCATCACGCGCGTAGGCACTCAAGCGTTTCTCCGCGCGGAAGTGCAAGTCGCGCTCGATCGGCAGGCCGAGCTTTCCCCGGACAGTCGCCAACTCCTGCAAACTGACCCAGCCGAGTTCGGGTTCTCCCTGGCCCAGGTCACACAAGCCGAAAGCGTGGTCGTGATCGTCCGGGTCGATCTCGGTCAGCAGCCAGGTCGCGCCGGCGTCCGGCGTGAACAGCTTGACCACGGGTGCCGGATCAAAGTCCGGGTTCTGGAGTGATTCGCGGCCGTTGGCCAGCAGCAGGTAGCGTTGTTCGTCGGTGATGAGTGCGCTCATGGCGATCTCCGGTTGCACGGGCGGAATTGCCCGGAACCGTCGCCAGCACGGCGCAGCGCAAGCCGTCGGGGGGCGTAGCCGGCTACGGCCGCAAGCGTGCGAGCACGCGTAGCCCTTGACGGCGAGAACGCCGTGGTACGGTGAAGGAAACGGCAAGACCAGCCCTGCTCTTTCAACGAAGGCACGGACAGGCAAACGGAGCGACGGGCCCATAAATGATTGTTTTCAGCCTAATATTCCCCAAAAGCCTTATCTCAATAATCAAGGCGGCTTGCACATCTCTTCGGAAATGGAGAAAGCCGCGTCACAACGGAGCGGCGATGGAAAAATGTTTGTTTTGCGATACGGAGCTGGCCCCAGGTAGTGAAGAACACGTATTTCTTTCTGCACTTGGCGGACGAATCAGCACATATCGAGCAACATGCCAAGCGTGCAACAACGCGTTTGCTTCAGATGAAACGGGCAAGATCGACGATGCACTAGCCGAAAGCTTTAAAGAAATCCGAAACGGCTTGAAGATTTGGTCTGGAAGAAAAGCACCTCCACCAACGCTCCTCAAAGCAGGCACGATGCAGAACGGCGCAGAATTCGATTTGGCGCCCGGGTTCGTCCCGATAATGCGACCTGGCCGGATACCAGGGCAGATCACCCTGAACTCTGAGCATCAACTCTCCGCACGCGATGAGGCCGACGCAAAGCGGATGCTCGATATTCTTTCCAAGCGAGGGCTTTCCGCCAAAGTTGGTGCTGCGACACGAGTGCAGCAGAAAGTTCCACAAGTGCATTTCCGTCCATCATTTGATGGACCAAAGGTATGGCGATGCGTAGCAAAAACGGCCGTAGTTGGATTTGTTGTTCTTTACGGAAACGAGCAGGCCAGAGCATTCATTTCGAGTGATCTTCGCAGTGCTATCCGCACGGGGACTCCACCAATCAACAATTTCGCTGGATGGGATTTTACGAACGAATGGCCCAGCATTCTCAAGCTTGAGCCACATCTCAAGACACCAGATGCACAGCCGTCTGGATTCGAGCACTCATTAAGTGTCGCCGATGTAGGAGACGTATCCGTAGCGTATGTGACCATATTTGGCTACTGGAAATTTTCCGTAGTGCTCGGATCAAGAACCGGACTGCCCGCCCGGGGTCTGGCAGTAAATCCGCGCAGCACAACGCTCTCTCGCTTCATCGTGAATTTTAGTGCTCCACAGACTTATAACGCAAAATCGCCTAGCTCTTTTTCGTCTGAGCATACAAAAATTACGCAAAGTGTCAGCCAAGCATTTAATAGCGCACTTAGCCAATGGAGTACCGAAGCACATGACACTCGCGTACAGCAGATTGTCGAAGAAATGGAGACAGAGCTTCTGGCTGCGGGAGAAGACGAATCACGCAGAGCGACTGTCATTGGAACCTTTGCACGAAAACTGGCGGTCGTCGAACATGGCGGAGCTTGGGAGTCCGAGTTGAATCTAAGCTTCAATGAAGATAAAGGCACGCCGGAGACAACCGATTAATCTGGGCCTATCCGCAATTTTGTGTGCGGGGCATATCATGAGGACTAAAGATCATGGATATGCCGATGAAGAAGAAACGCACAGCAGCCGCTCAGGCAGCGGCCCGTGGGCCGCTGCCTGAAGTGCCGGCCGAGTTGCTGGATCATCTGGTCAAGGGACCGATGACGCCCAGCGAGGTTCAAGACCTGTTCCTGTCGTTCCAGAAGGCGGTGATCGAGCGTACGATGGCCGCGGAGATGAACTTGCATCTGGGATATCGACCCGGCCAAGACAAGCCCGAAGGCCAGGCCAACGAGCGCAACGGCGCCAGCGGCAAGACGGTGCTGACCGATCATGGTCCGGTGCGCGTGGAGCTGCCCCGCGAGCGGGACGGCTCCTTTGCCCCGATCCTGATCCCCAAGCACGAGCGGCGCTTCACCGGGTTCGATGACCGGATCATCGCCATGTACGCCCGAGGCATGAGCGTGCGCGAGATCCAGGCGTTCCTGGCTGAGAGCTACGGCACCGAGGTCTCACCGGACTTCATCAGCTCGGTCACCGACGAAGTCATGGCCGAGACCATCGCCTGGCAGAACCGGCCCTTGGAGGCGATGTACCCGGTGGTGTTCTTTGACGCGCTGCGGGTCAAGATCCGCGACGACGGCGGGGTCAGCAACAAGGCGGTGTACCTGGCGCTGGGCGTGCAGGCCGACGGCCAGCGCGACGTGCTGGGCCTGTGGGTCGAGCAGACCGAGGGGGCCAAGTTCTGGCTCAAGGTCTTCAATGAACTGAAGACCCGAGGGTGCCAGGACATCCTGATCGCCGTGGTCGACGGCTTGAAGGGCCTGGCCGACGCCATCGGCACGGCCTTCCCGCGCACGACGGTGCAGACCTGCATCGTGCATCTGATCCGCAACAGCCTGGATTACGCCGGCTGGAAGGATCGCAAGGCCGTGGCCGCCGCCTTGCGCCCGATCTACGCTGCCGCCAGCGCACAAGCGGCCGAGCAGGCGCTCCAGGCGTTCGCCCACGGGCCCTGGGGGATCAAGTACCCAACGATCGTCGCGGCCTGGCAGCGGGCGTGGGAGAACGTCACCCCGTTCTTCGTCTTCCCGCCGGACATCAGGCGCGTGATTTACACCACAAACGCCATAGAAAGTTTGAACATGCAGTTGCGCAAGATCATCAAGACGCGAGGCCACTTCCCAACGGATGAGGCCGCCATCAAGCTTCTATGGCTGGCGCTACGCAACGTGCTGGCCAAGTCTGTCAGGGCGACCTTCGACTGGAAAGTCGCCATGAACCAGTTTGCTATCCTGTTCGGCGAGCGCTTTACCGCGGTGCGGGGATAACAACTTTTAAAACGCCTCGCCCACAAAAATACGGACAGGCTCATTTACTGTTCGCAAAGCGAAGCGGAATCACTCCCACTCTGTCATCAACGGGCCTCGTAAGTCCCTATGATTTAAGGGATTTTCTGTGATCGACAAATTCCATACCGTCGCCGTCTACCGTCAAAATCGTGCGTTTAAGGTTGGCGCGGATTATGGAGCGATTTGCGCGGCGTCGACATTTTCGAACTTATTGTCGATCAGGATGCATCTTAGCGCGCTCCAATACGACGGGGAATGACCACATGCGAAGAGGCTACAGTTCACCCAGAAAATCCCCGACCACGGCTACGCAATGATCGAAGCTGGGCGTGTACTCCAACGTAGCGATGGCCTCGAACGCAGCGCGCAAGCTGGCATGCGGCGCTCGGATCTGGGACAGGAATGCCTCCCGATGGCGTAGAAGGAATGGCGTCGCTGCCAGAAGCTGCCGAGGCTCGCGCTCGATCACGAGCGCAAAGTCGAAAAGATCCCGCGCCGTGACCCGATCACCGCGGTGGTCCATCTTCTTGGCAATGATTTCAGCGGCAGTCTCTACTTTGACTGCGCGACCGCCGATATCCCATGTGTCCCAGGCATCTTCCAGCAAATTGGGAGCAGCGACGAAATCGACCTCGCCCTCCTCGAACTGCAGTTTGACGAAGGTACCTAATTGCTCGGTGTAGTCCTGCGTCAAATCCGCAGCGGTGTCGCTCAATCGCGGCGACACAAAGCCGAGGTACTGGGGGTCAGGCACGAAGATGTCGATGTCTTTGCTCAGCCGATGGCTGTACCGAAACATCAGCACCGTTCCACCACCCAACGTCCAGAATGGGTCCGTAATGCCGCCATATCGACTGATCTCGTCAATCAGCGCCAGCGCCCGCGGGAACAGCTTTTCCCAGGGACCGCTGGGCAATGCTCCGGACTTCATGCCCACAGTTCGCGACGATGCACGGACAACGATCCGGCCAGCTTCGCCACGTTGCGCCAGACCTGCTTTGGCGGCTGGTGTGTATGCGAGGCAGCCTCCTCAACAGCCATCACGACGACAGGCACGGGCGCCTCATCCAGCAAATGCGTCAGGTGCGGAGCAAATGAAGCAGGTACTTCCCCACTCGCCAAGGCTTGCTCCAGCGTCTCGGGCGCCAGTTCCTGCGCATAGCTGACACTCGCCGTCTTGGCGGCCATCCAGAGCCCGCGCTTCTTGCGCCGCGCCTGCGTATCCGGCTTCGGACTGTCCAGACCCAGCACCGCCATGACCTCTCCCACCCGGTTGACGCCCAGATCGCTCAGGGTGCCGTTCTCCAGGCCGACCAGCGTCTGACGAGACAGGCCGCTGAGGTGAGCCAACTGCGCTTGGGACAAGCCCAGTTCAGAGCGCCGGACCCGCACGGAATGGCCGATATCGATGAGATTCATGGCAAATAGCAAGCGATTAAAATGTCTTATATTTTTGACATATTACCCCTGCCTGCCGTGACCTGCAAGAACCGGATCCGCCGGCCCCGATCTACCTCCCGCGCTGCGCTGGCTCTTGCCTGCCGAAATGTCTGGCAACTAGCGCTAATATCTTGGCAGAGCGTAACAGGGCGTAATGCCTGTTACGGAGGGGCGCCACAGGGGATTCCATGGACGAGACACAACCGCAAGGTCCGGCCGTCGCTGCCGAGCTGAAGATCGACGTAGTTCTCTTCGCCAAATTGGCAGACTTTACAAAATGCGACCCGGTGGAAGGGGGGCTCTGGCCGGCCACCAAACTCAGCAGCGAACAAGTGGGCGTGCTGCTATGAGCATTACTCACCGATCTACCCTGATCATTCACGGTCGCCTCGCCATGCGGGTGAGTCGCCTGGCGGCGAGCCTTGGTGGTCGGCACGGTCTCCAGATCATGTCCTTCGAGCAGGCCGCCGTCCGGCTGGCGGGCGGCTTCGCCCGCCCTATCGACGACGAGAGCCTGCGCGCGGCCATCCAGGCGGCCTTGCCTGCCACGCCGATGGGGGAGTTGGAGAGCATCAAGGCTCTTCCCGGCATGATCGACGCCGCGGCCGACACGCTCCACAAAGCCTGGCGCGCGGGCATCGATCTTGCCGCACGCGCGGCCGATCACCCGCGTCTCGCCGCCATCGCGCGTCTGGAAGCGGCCGTCCTCGACCAGCTTCCGTCCGGCATGATGCGGCCTCGCGACATCGTCACCGCCGCAACCGCCCGTATCTGTCATGCCACGGCGGTCCTCGGCCCATTGGAGATCGTCGGCCTTACCGAACTCTCGCCCTGTTGGCGGCCGCTGCTCCAGGCGCTCACCGCCCATATCCCCGTGCGATGGACGGCCGGCCCGAGGAGCGTTCCCGCATGGCTGGACGGCACCGGCGTCACGGTCTCGCGCGCACCGGCGCATGCGCCGGGAATCAGTGCCGCCAGCGCGGCGACGGCCTATCACGAGGCCATTGAGGCGATGCGCTGGGCGCGCAGCCTGCTTGCCTCGGGCATCCCGGCTTCGGACATCGCCATCGCGACCGCTTCGCCCGCCGACTATGACGATCATTTCCTGGCCCTGCGTGCCGACGCCAACATCGACCTTCACTTCATCCATGGCATCCGCACCGTCGCCACCCGCGAGGGCCAGGCGGCTGCGGCGCTGGCCGACATCGTAGTTCGCGGCCTGTCGCAGTCGCGGCTGCGCCGCCTCGCGGCGCTCTGCCGGGACAGCGGGCCTTTCGAGACCCTGCCCGAAGGCTGGCTGCGGGTGCTGCCGACCGATGCGCCGCTCTCGACGCTAGGCGCCTGGAACCGCCTGCTGGCCCGGCTGACGCCAGAAGACTGGCCCGACGGCGCCGACCACGTTGCTGCGCTGCGCACGGCGGTCGAGACCCTTGTGAAAGGATCGGCGGCCGCCAGCGAGATCGGAGAAGCCTTCCTCAAGGGCCGCGCGCTAGCGATCTGGCGCAAGGCTCTGCTCGCCGGCCCCGCCGCCTCGATCGACGCCACGCTGGAGACCCTGAAGCAGGACGACGGACTGGAAGCGTGCGTCTGCGTCGCCTGGATGCCGGCCAGCGCGCTCGCGGCATCGCCCCGCCGCTTCGTGCGGCTCATCGGGCTTAATTCCTCGCGCTGGCCGCGCGGGATCGCCGAGGACCGGCTGATCCCGGGCCATATCATCCCGACCCAGGTGCTCGACCCGCTGCCGGTCAACCTCGCCGACCGCCGCGACTTCGAGACGATCCTTGCCACGACGGCCGACACCGTCGTTCTGTCGCGCGCCCGGCGCGACAACGACGGGCGTCTCCTGGGTCGCAGCCCTCTGCTCGCCGGGCGTGGCGACGAAACCTATCTGCGCCGCAACGCGACACCGGCGCACGCCTTCAGCGAAACAGACCGCCTCATGGCCCGGCCCCAAGAGTTCGCAGCCGATCCGCAAGCGGTCGGTGCGCAGGGCTGCTGGCGCGACTGGGGGCAGGCCGAGATTACTCCCCATGACGGGCTCGTGCGGGCAGATCATCCGCTCGTTCTCGCCATCCTCGGCCGCACCCAGTCGGCCAGCTCGCTGCGCCGCCTGCTGCGCAATCCGCTGAGTTTCGTGTGGGTCTACGCGTTCGGATGGCATGAACCGCAGAGCAGCACCGAACCGCTCGTGCTCGACGCGCTCGGGATCGGCGATCTCGTTCACTTGGTTCTCGACCGCGCCTTGCGCGACCTCGAAACCGGAGACGGTCTTGCCTCCGCCGACGCCGAGGCCATCGAAGCAGCGGTGGCGCGGGCCGCACAAGCCGTCGCCGCCGATTGGGAAAGCGAGCGCCCGGTTCCGCCGGCCGTCATCTGGAGCCGCACGCTCGACGACGCCCGCGTGATGGCGGGCCGCGCCTTGTCCTATGGTGATGATGTCCTGCCGGGCGCACGCTCCTACGGAGAGGTGCCCTTCGGCGGCTTGGAGCCGAAATCCGACGCGGAAACGCCCTGGGATGCGAGCGAGCCGGTCGCGATTCCCGACACGGGCTTCAACATCGCCGGCTATATCGACCGGCTCGACATCTCGGGCGACGGCAAGCGCGCCCTCGTGCGGGACTATAAGACCGGACGGCCGCCGCGCGGCGACATCCGCCTCAATGGCGGACGAGAGCTTCAGCGCTGTCTCTATGCCTTCGCGGTGAAGGCGCTCCTCGGCGACGATGTCGCCATCAGCGCCTCGCTGCTCTATCCGCGCGAGCCCGTCAATCTCCAGCTCGACGATCCCGAGGCCGTGCTCGAGGAGATCACGGGCTATCTGCGCGCGGCACGGTCGAGTCTCGCCGGAGGCGCGGCCCTGCCTGGCCCGGATACCGGCGGCGACTATGACGACCTCGCTTTCGCCCTGCCGGCCAACGCTAGCGCCACCTATTGCAAACGCAAAATGCCGGCCGCCACGGAGCGGCTTGGCGAAGTCGCTCAGGTCTGGGAGGCGGAATGATGAGCAGCGTGTCCAAAGTGTTGAAGGACGACGGCGCGCGCCGCGATGCGATCAGCCTCCATGATCGCTCGATCCTGGTCGAGGCCGGCGCGGGCTCAGGCAAGACCGCCGTCATGGCCGGCCGCATCGCCGCCATGCTGGCCGAAGGCGTCGCGCCGCGCTCCATCGCCGCCGTCACCTTCACCGAACTCGCCGCGAGCGAGCTGCTATCACGTGTCCGCGAGTTCGTTGCCGATCTCTCGGCCGGCACGATCGCGACCGAGCTGCGTGTGGCGCTGCCCGATGGGCTATCCCAGACCCATCGCGACAATCTCGCCGCCGCCAGCGCCGCGATCGACGAAATCACCTGCTCGACCATCCACGGCTTCTGCCAGCGCCTGATCAAGCCCTATCCGGCGGAGGCCGACATCGATCCCGGCGCCGGCGTTACGGATCGCAACCAGGCCGACCTCACCTTCCTTGAGATTGTCGATGGCTGGCTGCGCGAACGCCTGTCCGGCGGTCAGGGCGGTATCCTGGCCGAGCTGGTGCTGCACAGCCCCGGCGAGACCGTGGCGCTCATCCATAAGATCGCCGAGAGTATACGCCGTCGCCCCACACTCACGGCCCCGCCCGTCTCTCCACTTGGCGGCCACCTCACGGCGTTCCGGCAGGCCACGGCGGATTTCGCGAACTTCATGGATGGCACGGCGGCGGCCGAGCCGGAAACGGTAACGATCGTCGAGCGGCTGGCTGAAATGGCGACCGCCGTGGCGAACGGTTCCGATCCCGCGACGCCCGCGGGCCTCGTTCGGCTCCTGACCGCGCGGCCCCACCCGGATCTTTGCACCAAGACCGGCGCTTTCGCCTCCTACCGCAAGAAGGGCAAATGGGCCGCCACGGCCAAACAGGCCGGTCTCTCCAAGGCCGATGGCGACCGGCTGAACGACGCCGCCGAGACCCACTACACCGCCTGTTGCGACGCTTGGGTCGCGTTGGCGCAGGCCGTCGCCGGCCATGCCCTGGCCGCGCTGATCGGCGAAGCGCGTCCGATCCTGCAACGCTATCGCGACCACAAGCGCGCCAGCGCCCAGCTCGATTTCGACGATCTGATTTTCGCCGCGCGCGACTTGCTGCGCGACCACGACGCCGTGCGCGAGGCGCTGGGACAGCGTTTCGCCCATGTCCTCGTCGACGAGTTTCAGGACACCGATCCCCTGCAAACCGAAATCTTCTGGCGGCTGTGTGGCGAGCCGGTCGATGGCGATGACGATTGGACCCGCTTCCAAATCCGGCCGGGCGCGCTCTTCCTGGTCGGCGACCCGAAGCAGGCGATCTATCGCTTCCGGGGCGCCGACGTCGGCGCCTATGTGCAGGCGCGCGACGCCTTCCGCGCCCAGGACCCCGACAGCCTTCTGTCGATCTCCACCAACTTCCGCTCCTGCGCCTCGATCCTCACCTTCGTCAACGAGCGCTTCGAGGCCGTTCTCTCGGCCGATGGCCAGCCGGGCTTCACCGCGCTCGACCCATTCCATGACGATCGGGGCGGCCTGTGCCTGGCGGCTCTCGACATCGCCGTGGCCGACGAAAACGGCAAGGCCAGCGCCGAACAGCAGCGCGATGCTGAAGCCGACGCCATCGCCGAGCTGTGCGCCCGGCTGATCGAAAGCCACCCCATCATCGACCGTCGTAGCGGCGCCGAGCGCCCCTGCCAGCCGGGCGACATCGCCTTGCTGGCGCCAACCGGCGCGGAGCTGTGGCGCTATGAGGAGGCCCTGGAACGCCGCGGCGTCCCCGTGGCGACACAAGCCGGCAAGGGGCTGTTCCGCCGCCAGGAGGTGCAGGATCTGATCGCGCTGACCCGCGTTCTGGCCGACCGCCGCGACACGCTGGCGCTCGGCGCGCTGCTGCGCGGGCCTCTTGTCGGACTCACCGAAGAAGACCTGCTGGACATCATCTGGGGGCTTCCGCGCTCGGAGGAACAGCCGGATCGGATTCCGCGTCTGGATCTCAGCATCGATCCCGCCATCATCGCGCACCCGCTCGCGCGCGACGTCATCGAGCGGCTGCAATCGCTCTCCCGGCGCGGCAACAGCACGACCCCGCACGAGTTGCTCTCGCAGGCCGTGGATGTGTTGCGCGTCCGTCCGCTCCTCCTCGAGCGCCATCGCGGCCAGGCCGAGCGTGCGCTCGCCAATGTCGATCTCTATCTCAGCCTGTCGACCGGCTACGCCGTGCGCGGTTTGCGCGCCTTCGCCGAGGCGATGACAGCGGCGTGGTCCGACGAGGCACGCGCCGTCGAGGGAAGGCCCGACGCCCAGGAGGAAGCGGTCGCGCTCTTCACCATGCACGCGGCCAAGGGGCTGGAATGGCCGATCGTCATTCCGGTCAACACCATGACCGGCGTCATGGCGCCCGAGAGCGCCGTGATCGACCGCCAGACCGAGACCTTCTACTGCCCGGTCCTGGGAGTCGTGCCCGAGGGCTACGAAACCGCGCGCCAGGCGGAGAAGGAGGAGCTGGACCGCGAACGCATCCGGCTCTGGTATGTCGCGGCCACCCGCGCCCGCGAACTCCTCGTCTTGCCCCGGCTCAACGCCACGCCGTCGAAATCGGCCTGGATCGGTCTCGTCGATCTGTCGCTCGCCGACCTGCCCGGCCTGGACGTCTCTCACCTACCTATCGGTCTCGCGGCCGCAGGCGCGGGCGCGGGCAACACCCAGACGCGCGCGAGCTTCGCCGCCGAAGCCGAAGCCATCGCGGCCGCGCAGACGCGGTTGACCTGGCTCGCGCCCAGCCGTGACGAAAACGCCGCCGGGACCGTGATGCGGGAAGAAGAGGCGGCCCTCTGGACAGGGTCAGGCGACGACCAGCCTCCCGAGCTGGATGCCGTCGCCCCGGTGCAGGGCGGCCGCGAGCGCGGGCTGATCCTCCACAAGCTCATGGAAGAGGTGCTGACCGGCGAAACCCAGGAGGAGGAAGCCGCCCTGACCGAACGAGCTGGCCACCTCATCCGCGCCCTCGGCCAGTGTCCTGTCGCCAACCCGGCGACGGGGCTGTCGGCGCAGGAATTGGCGGCCTGCGTGGCCCGCGCCCTGGCTCTGCCTGACATCGCGGCCCTGCGGCCGGGTCTTCTCGCCGAATTTCCCGTCTATTCCGCACAGGCGGCCGACGGCGTGGAAACCGCAACGGCCGGGATCGCCGATGCCCTGACCCTGACGGCCGAGGGCCGCCCCGCCGTCGTCGTGGACTGGAAAAGCGATGTGACGCCGACGCCGGGAACGCTCGATCATTATCGCGCGCAGGTGCGGGCCTATCTCGACATGACCGGCGCCGACCGCGGCCTGATCGTGCTGATGACCTCCGGCACCGTCATTCCCGTCCTGCCGACGAAGCCGACCGAGAGCGAGGCGGCCTGAGCCCATGTCGTCTCTTGCCTGGATCGATTTCGATGAAGCCGAGCGGGAGCGCGCGCAGCGCATCATGGCGCTCTTTCAGGAGCGCGAGACCCGCGACGAGCTGGGGCTGGGGGCGATCCGGGATTCCATCGCCGATCACCTCTTTCCGGGCACGAGCACGATCCAGACGCGCCTGCGATACATGTTGTTCATTCCCTGGCTCTATCGGGCGCTGGAAAAGCGCGAAGTCCCTGAAGCGCAGCTCCGCACCGAGGCGCGCGACACCGAAATCCGGCTTGCTGACGCCCTGAAAGCCGGCGGTGAGTTCAACGGCATCATCGGCCGGGATGCAGGACCACGGCTCCAGCGGTTGCCGAGTTCCGTCTATTGGGCTGGCCTGGGCGCGTGGGGCATCCGGGTCTTTCCGGGCTCGCTCGACAGTCTGTTCGTCGCCTTGCGGGGCCGTGGCCGGTCGCGCGGCGCATCCAGCGGCGAAGACGCTCTGGCCGGCGCCCAGACGCCCGCCTTCTGGAATCCAGCCTTGCCTCAGATGCCCGGCGACCTGCTTGAGCACGCCGTCTTCCGCCTGACCACCGACGAGGCGCAATTCCTCATCGACCGCCTGATCGCCAGCCAGCCCACCGCACTGCTCACGATGCTGGCGCGCGAAGGCATCGACGCGGGCTGCGACTACATCTGGACGCACCCCCATCTGTCGGCGTTTCCATCCGCAGCGCGCCGCCTCGTCCAGCATGGGGAAATCTTCTCCCATGTGATGCACGGCGCCGCGCTGCTCTATAACCTCGCGCTCAGCGAGCTGCGCCAGCGCGACGACTGGATAGAGGACTATCGCGCTCGGCTTGAAGCCTGGAGCGACGAACTCGATACCGGCGCAGTCCGCGCGTGGTCGCTCGATGATTTCTGGAATGTCGTGGAGCACCCAGCGCACGCCGTCCGACCAGCCGCCAAGCAGTTCGTGAATGAGTGGCGCGATCTGGTTCTGGCCGGGACGGAGCAGGTAATCTCGGCGCCCGCGGCGCGGCGGCTCGTCGAGGAGCGCGAACGCCGGCTCAAGACCAGCCAGTCCCGCTACGCTAATCACGCTGTCCGTGACCGCTGGACCGGCGCATCGGGCGCAGATCGCCTCAGCTTCCGCTGGGCGCAGGCCAAATCCCACCTGCGGGATCTCGCCCATGCTGAATAGCCGCAGCCTAGATCCCGAACAGCGAATGCTCTACGGCGCCAATCTTCAGCCGCCGGCGGGCTATGTCTTCGACTCGGCGGTCGCCGCGACCTTCTCGCTCGACTTCGAGACCGCGCTCGCCGTGCCGGTCAGTCTGGCGCTCTTCGCCTCCGAGAACCGCGACGACATTCTCTCTCATCCTCTGGCGCTGCTGGAAGGCGCCGAGCGCATCGCCGGCCGCCTCGTCGTCTTCACCGACGCCGGCCATATCCAGGCGAGCGCCCGGCCACATTCCCGCCTTTGCTCGCTGCTCGAACGCATCATCGTCGAGGTCGCCGCCCCTCAAGGCGGGGCCTTCCACCCCAAGATGTGGGCGCTGCGCTTCACGCCGTTGCAGCCCGAAGACCCCGCCCGCCTGCGTCTGCTCATTCTCTCCAGAAACCTGACGCGCGATCGCTCATGGGACATCGCCGCCACCCTCGATGGCGTGATCACCAGGCAGCCCAAAGCCGTCAACCGCCCGGTCGCCGACTTCCTTCGCCAGCTCCCCGACCTCGCGACCGTCGGCGTTCCCGACGGAATGAAGACGCTTGTCGATGACCTGGCCGAAGACATGCGCCGCGCCGAATGGAGCCTGCCCGAACCGTTCCAGAGCGTCTCCTTCGCCGTCAATGGCCTCGGCGGAAAGCCATGGCGCCCGGAACCCTGCGTTCGGCTGGGCGTAGTCTCGCCCTTCTGCGACGATCAAACCTTGTCGATGCTCGCCGGTCTGGCCAGCGCCGAAAAGCCCATCTTCATCGGGCGATCCGACGAACTCGCCCAGGTGCCCGGCGCCACTCTCGATGGCTTTGCCCGCGTGGCCGTGCTCGACGAAATGGCGGCCACGGAAGATGGCGAGGAGGAGGACGCAGCGGCCCTGCAAGGGCTCCATGCCAAGGCGTTCATCGCCGAACGCGGCTGGGACACCGCGATCACGGTCGGCTCGGGAAACGCCACGCGGCCGGCACTGCTGACCGGCAGCAATGTCGAGATCTTCACCACCCTGACCGGGAAGCGATCGCGGGTCGGCAGCGTCGAGGAGATCCTCGGCGACAAGGGGTTTGGCCGGCTGACGCGGCCGTTCGTCCGCGACGAGACGGGAGCCGCCGATGCCACGCAACGAGCCGCCGAGGCCCGTTTGGATCAGGCCCGGCGCGAGATTTGCCGCAGCGGCCTCACGCTCCGTTGCGAGCGCGGCGAGCACGCCGCCGATGGCGCGCCGGTCTGGCGGGTCTGGCTGATCCCGTCCGAACCGCTGCCCCTTACCGGGCTCGGTGCGCTGCGAGTTTGGCCGATCACGCGGGGCGAAGGACATGCGTGCGATGTGCTGGAGCCGCTCCGACAGGGACAGCCCGCCGACCTTGGCACAATGCCCTTGGTCGACCTTACCCGGTTCCTCGCCTGTCACCTGACGGACGAGACGGAAGACGTCTCGATCCTATTCAGCACCGGGCTCAAGATGGAGGGGCTGCCCGCAGAGCGCCACGCCGCGATCCTGCGCTGGGTGATCGACAGCAAGGACGCCTTCTTCCGCTATCTCCGGCTGCTCCTCTCCGAATTGGGCGATCCATTCGCCGCCGCCCTCGCGGCGCAGGACAGGTCAGGTCAGGGCGCCTGGCGCGCGGCAAGCGACGACGCGCCCATCCTCGAGGAGATGGTTCGGGCCTTCTGCCGGGGCGGGGACCAGCTTCGCGCCGTTGAACGGCTGATCGCACGCCTGGAAACCGGCGACGGAGACGATACCGATCCGATTCCGGCCGAGTTCCGCGCACTCTGGAACACATTCCGCATTGCGCTCGCCACGCAGGATGCCGCGCATGCCGAATGAACGGTTTCGCGCCGACGTGGCGCTCGCTCCCCTCAAAGTCTTTCAGCGGCGCACCGTCGACTACGTCTTTGATCGGCTCTACGGCCAGGACGATCCTGTCCGCCAGTTCCTGGTCGCCGACGAAGTCGGCCTCGGCAAGACGATGGTGGCGCGGGGGGTCATCGCCCGCATGATCGAACACCTGTGGGACAACACCAAGCGGATCGACATCCTCTACATCTGCTCGAACCAGGCGATCGCCGCCCAGAACCTCAACCGGCTGAACGTCCTCGGGCGGCGCGAGCTGGCCCTGCCGACCCGCATGACGCTCGTTCCCCTGCAACTGCGCGACCAGGCGGGCCTCGACGCCAACAGGGTGAACTTCATCAGCCTGACGCCGGGCACAACCTTCGATCTGCGCTCCGCGACGGGTGTGACGCAGGAACGCGCCTTGCTGTTCCATCTCCTGCGCGACCTCGTTACGCGCCCGCGCGGCCTGCACAACCTGTTGCAGGTCACGGCCGGCGTCGAGGGTTGGAACCGCGCTGTGGACAACCTCACCCTCGAAGGCGTCGACAAGCGCATCCTCGAGCGTTTCCGCCGCGAAGTGCAGGCGGATCGCGACCTGTTCGAGGAACTCGAACGGATTTGCGAACTCTTCCCGCGCCGCCGGGACACCTATCCCGCAGAAATGACACAGCCCCGCAACAGCCTGGTCGCCCGGCTCCGCGCCAAGCTGTCCCACGCCTGCGTGGATGCGCTGAAACCCGACCTCATCATCATGGACGAGTTCCAGCGGTTTCGGGATTTGCTGCATGGCGACAGCGACGCGGCGATCCTCGCGCGCGAACTGTTCGACTACTCGGGAGGCGACGGGCATGGCGCCCGCACCTTGCTGCTCTCCGCCACACCCTACCGGATGCTCACGCTCGCCGGCGACGAGCCCGACGAAGGCGACCACTATCAGGACTTCCTTGAGACCCTGAGTTTCCTCTACGGCCGGGAAAAGGGGCCGGAGGTGGCAGCCACGCTGGCGCGTGAAATGCGCGCCTTCCGCGGCCTCTTACATGCCCTCCCACAGTCACATGCCTCAGCGGTCGAGACCCGCCAGACCATCGAACGGCGCCTGCGTCGTGTGATCGCCCGAACCGAGCGGGTCGCATCCACGGTCGAGCGCGACTCTATGATGAGCGAGCCTCCCATTGCGGTCTCGATCGCGCCCACCGACCTCGCGCAGGCATCCGCCGTTTCTCAGGTGGCGCGCACGCTCGATGCACCGGAGATCATCGAATACTGGAAGTCTTCGCCCTATCTGCTCAACTTCATGCGCCACTACAGCCTGAAGCGGCTACTGGAAGACCAGATCGACGCGCCTTCGGCCGTGCTCCGCACCGCAATCCAGGCGGCTCGACCGGCCATGCTCGATCACGACGCCATCGACGCCTATGCGCCGCTGGACCCGGCCAACGGTCGCATGCGCGCGATCATGGACGACATCTTCGGCCAGCATCTGGAACAGAACCTTTGGATACCCGCCGCCATGCCCTATTACGGCGAGGCGCGAGCCAAGGCCCCGCTGACCAAGGCGCTGATATTTTCGTCCTGGTCCATGGTGCCCGATGCGATCGCAGCCCTGCTGTCCTACGAAGCCGAACGGCGCATGGGCGTCGGCGAATCCGGCCGGCGCTATTTCGAGCAGCATCGCTTGCGTCCCTTGCAGTTTCGGCAGGATCACGGCCGGCTCGCGGGTCTGCGCGCGCTGCTGCTGATCTATCCCTCGCCGGCGCTCGCCGAGCTGGCCGATCCGCTGGCGGTGTTCAGCGGAACGAGGGCCGCCCTGTCGCTGGAGGGAATGCGCTCCGCTGTGGGCGACCGCCTCAAGCCCGCCCTCGGTGCTTTGAAGGAAAGCGCGGTATCGCATCAGGACGCGCACAGCGCCGAGTGGGCCGCCCCAGCCGTGATCGATGACCTGCTGGGCGCGCGATCCCGCGCCTGGCTAGAAACGCCGCACGGCATGCGCGCCTTGGCGAGCGAAGACGCCTTCCACGATCATGTCGCCGAACTAGCGACAGCGGTGAAGACTCGCGACATCGGCGCTCCGTCCGACGATCTTTCGGATCTACTGGTTGACGTCGCGCTCGGCAGTCCGGCCGTCTGCGCTCTTCGTGCCCTCAAGCGGATCGCGCCCGAGCTGGCGTGGGATGACCCGCGCTTGCTAAGCGCAGCGGCTGAAGTCGCCTGGTCGTTCCGGGCGCTGTTCAATCAGCATGACGCGGTCGCCTTGCTGCGACGGGATACCGACGATCACTACTGGCGCCGCGTGCTGGCCTATTGCGCCCAGCACAACCTACAGGCCGTCCTGGACGAATACGCACATTACCTCGTCGATGCCGAAGGTCTCGGGGCCCGCCCAGCCGAGGATCGCGCAATCGGTGTTGCCCACACCATGGCTCAGGCCCTGGCCATCCGCCCGTCGCAGATCGACGTCGATGACGTACAGGTCGATGGAGAGTCCCTCGCCATCAGCAAGTTCCAGATGCGCGGACGCTTCGCCATGCGGCTCGCCGACTACAAGGACGAAGACGGCGCCGTCGCGCGGCTCGGAGGCGTGCGCGACGCCTTCAACTCACCGTTCCGGCCGTTCGTTCTCGCCACCACGTCAGTCGGCCAGGAAGGGCTGGACTTTCATCCCTATTGCTATCGCGTCTATCACTGGAACTTGCCGAGCAACCCGGTGGACCTCGAGCAGCGCGAAGGCCGCGTCCACCGCTTCAAGGGCCATGCCGTGCGCCTCAACCTAGCCGAGCGTCAGGCCGCGGTCGTCAGGGGCCGCGGGCAGGCTCCTGACGATCCGTGGAAGCTGATGTTCGAGCACGCGCGGTCTGAGGCGGCAGTGGACACCGATCTCATCCCCTATTGGATCTACGAAGGTTCCGTGCGCGTCGAGCGGCGCGTGCCGATGCTGCCGTTCAGTCGGGAAATCACGCGACTCGCGTGGCTTAAACGTAGTCTAGCTATATATCGACTTGCATTCGGACAGCCGAGACAAGACGAGTTATTGGAATACCTTCATACGCTCATGGTGGATGGCTCAGACATTACAGCTCTTGAGGATCTCCAAATTCAGCTCGAGCCCTCAAACACCTTCAGCGCTGATCTCGAATCAAACAAAAATAGCGTGTGAGCTGATTCAGAGTGGCGCCGCTAACCACGATAAAGTTCGCTCAGCTACGCTGTAACCCGTCCGCCCACTCGATCATCAACGGGGCTCTCAAACCCGTATGGTTAAAGGGATTGACTGCAATTGACATGAGTACTCACCGTCGCTTTTACCGTCAGAGGCCCACATCTTTTGCTGGCGCGGGACATGGGGCGATTCTCGAGGAAGCGACGTTTTCGACTTCATTGTCAATCGGATTACATCTTAGCGCGGCTTGGCTCACGTGAGAACATCTCTCGCGGCCGAATGCCCACATGGACCGCTAAAAATAATCATTCAACAAGCCGACGGCATTCCTAGCATGAGCCGTTCAAAGCCGCTGACGGGACGCTAACGCGCTTGCTTCGGCGGCCGCCCCACGGCGGTCTTAGTGCCGCCACCATGTTGTGTGATGCGAGGACGGCACTTAATTTTCACCGCCCCCCTGGTGAAGGAGTCGTCAGAAGCCTTACTAGACCACACATAAGCTTCACCGCTGACAAGATGACTCATCTTGTCAGAAGTCAACTCACCGAGGGCGGCATTTGCTTTCTGAATATGCTTCAACCAAGCAGGCGAGTTGAATTTGTGCAAGATGATCTGTGATGACAGCTCGATCAAGGAGACAGGTACCGATGGTGGGTCCTGAGAGGCAACCATGATGCTGGTCCCTTTATGTCGCATCTCACGGACGACTTCTACTAAGCCGGAAACTAGGTCATCGTTCTCGATGTATTTGTGAGCTTCATCGAAGACCACGAGCTTGTTAAAAGCGCCTCCTTGGTAAGTCGCTTCCGAGAAAATCTGCAACATCACAACGAACAGACCGAGCGCCTCGTCCTTTTCGATGTACTCGTCACGCAGATCCACGATGATCAAGCGGCCCGGACGGATGAGGTCTTGAAGCCGTTGGTTATCCTCAATGTATTCACTAGCGAACAGCAGGCGCGTCTGGGCCAGCTCTTTCAGGTGATCGGACAGGCCAGAGTTATCAATGCCTGCTCGTAGGGCGTCCAAGGTCAGGTTGTCGCGCAGTCCCCTCATGATTAGATTGATTTGGCGCATGTACATGCTCTGACTGCCAATCGCGCCCATCAGGAATTTCCAGTGGGCGGCCTTAAGCTCGGAGGCAGAGAAAGCAATCGGCTTAACCTCGATATCCGGGTACTCGGCCCGGCGATCATCCACCTTGTTCGCAGGGGTAAGAATCAGCACATCCTTAAGCGCTTCTGGGTTGGCCTTGTAACGTTCGCGAAGGACGTGAATCTCCTCTTCCACCGAGTTGGCATTGATCATCGAGGTGAACTCCGGCGCATAATCCTGCGTCGGGCTGTAATGGAAGATAACCGTGGCAAGCGGGCTTGGCAGCACGTTGATATGCTGGAACGGCATAGAGGCCATCTCGATTACCGTTCCAAGGGTGTAGCTCTTGCCGCCGCCTTGAACCCCAAAGAGACTGATCGTGTGGGTGTGGTTGAGATCTAGCGCGACTTTTCTACCGGAGACCTCTCCGAGTAGTCCGTACTGAGGCGAGCCGCCATTGACGCCGAGCATGATGTCATAGCTGGCCTCTGCTTGAGGCACAGGCTCAGACGCCGGGTGTCCTTCAGGCTCTGGTTCAGCATGTGCTTCCGGTACCGCAGCCACGGCAGGTTGTTCGTCCTCGCTGTCTACTTCCGAAGCGATAGAAGGCGGTGAGGTTGGCTCGACAGCGCTCACCTGTTCTTCTGCCTCTTGATGAGCAGGCGCAGGTGCATCCTCTGCGGCCGCGAGTGCTGGCGCGGTGATTGGTACCTCCGGATCATCGTCCCAGAGCTCATCCATCGTCCAGGACGTTGACCGTGCTCTCTTGGGTGCGATAAAGGCCGCGGTCTCAAGTTTCGGCACGTTTGGTATGAACTGCTCGCTAAGAAGGCGTGCGGTCGGTTCTTCCTCAATCTCGACTGAAACAGGATTGCGGCAGTTCTGCAGTAAGGCGTGAATGAGATCCTTGCCGATGCGGTGGAATTCAATGCCCACCTCGTTGTCAGGGGCCTCGGTTCCGGTCTTGTCGAAGTCGAAGATCAGGGCGCAGCGTCTGAACTGAAGCGAGTAGCCCTGCTCGATGGACTCAAGTAACCCTCGTGCTTCCTGCGCAGCAGTCGCATCAAAGATCCCGTAACGCAGTGAGCGCTCTAGATAGAAACGAAGGATCTGAGCCAACTCCCGGCTCTTGAGCAATCTATCCGGCCGATCCGGCTTCTTCAAGGCCGGGTCAAAGTGGCGCTGGAGGATGCGCTCGCTCTGATTGATCTGGGCGGAAATCCGTTCCTTCAGTTGGTTGAAGGCCGCAAAGTCGCCAACTTGCGAATAGCATTTCACCTCGACCAGGTTGCAAGTGATCGTTCTGGTGTTCAAATCCAAGTCGAACAATCCCAAGTCGGTGCGTTGTAGGCTGATTGCATCATTGACACCATCTGACTCACCGCTTGAGCGGTAAAGGTCTGTGTGCGCATCCAACGGCACAATGACCTGATTGCTCAATGCGCCCTGATATTCGAGGTAGAGCCGAGCCAAAGCCAGACCAAGTGCTTCCGCCTGTTGTGTGCGAGCAGAAATCAGCTTCAGGGCAAGCTGACCGGACAGCGACCGCAGATTTGCCAGGATCTGAACCGACTGCTCGCCGTCGGCGGACAAGCCATGCTCAAGCAGCACCGGCTTCAGCATCGCCTCCAGTTCATCGTTCGAGCGCGACGAGATGATCAGGTTATGTGTCGCCTGGGAGCTGGCTCCCGGCACATAGTCAATCAGATAGTCCGGTCTGTTCTTCCGGCCGCCATGGTCGAAGAACTCAATCCCCATATTTCGGTCGATGGTGAACACCCAATCGCTGACCTGGTGAACCTCGTAGATCAGTTCTCGTTGGGCCACATCGAGGCCAAGGGTCACCACAGGCACAGCTTTGAAGCTGGCACCAGAAGCAGCAACCGCTGAGGTAGCAAAACAGACGTGTCGGCTCAGGGACGACAGCAAATCGAAGCACGCCGTATGGTTGTCCGCGCCGAGGGAGCGCCCGACAATCGGCCGCTTGTTCCAGAAGGTCCCCGAATCGTCATCAACGAACTCAGTGTCGAAGTCCTGTATCAGCCCATGCAGCGGGGTCACTCCCATCGGTTTCTCTGCAATGGAAAGCTCCTCGGCGGGAAAAACATCCAGAAGAACGCTGATGTGCGCCGGGAACTCCTTGGAATTTGCATGAAATTCGTTCAGTGGGTGCTTGGCCAAGTTCAGCTTGGAGAACAGATGGCTACCCGTTGAGGTCGCAAATGCGTCGGCGGCCTCGTTTACCGTGGCTCCGGGACGGACCATCGACTCAAGGGCCTCGCCCAAAACAGGTGAGTCAGGATCGGTGTTAAAGAGCCGCACGTCATAGCGCAAATCGGCATGCTCACGCTTCTGCTGGAGCGATAGCAGAGCCTCCGCAATCACCGATCCGGCCCCAGGGTTGAAGATGTTCAGTGATAACTCTCGAACATAGGGATGCTGAGAGAGATAGCGCTCGATCTTGTCCGCAATGACCTGTCCGGAAATATCTGTTCCCGCCGCAGAGGGCTCGGCCAAGCCAAGAGCCGAACAGATTTCCGCCATCAGACCACGGGAATTTTCCTCGGTCGTCGGGGCGTAGAGCGCCCAGAAAGCATTCAGGTTGTCCACCGGAGTGAAGATGCGGCCATCCTCGACGGGAATACCGACCGGGTAGGCAGAGGGCACAAGGCCATCCAACAGCGCGGAACGGACGTGAGGAATGTGATCCTTCCCGCCTGACTTGATCTTCTCAATCCAATCCTTACCCAGGGCGACCCAACTGCTCAGCCACAAGGCACGGAGCGGATGGGTTGGGGAGACCAAAACAGCCTCCCGGTGCCTTCCACCGAAGTCGGTCAAGATGACATGAATGGAGTCGACGGCCAGCACATTTCTGAGCGCTTGCAAGTGTTGCTGACGCTCGGCACCAGAAGTCGTCTCGGCCTGACGGATGAGGCTCCTGACCAAGTCAAGGTAGCTTTCAGCATACGCGAGGCATTCTCTTTCCGAGTCGCGGAACGAAAGCCCCTGCATGATCAGCTCGGCAGTGCCTTTGCGTACTGCTGCAAAAAACTCTTCGCGGGCAGCTAGGAAGGAAGCCATCCCGGCGGAAGATGGCAGCGTGAGTCCAACCTCGGAAGGCGGCTCGGCGGTATCCAGATTGATCTGCATTCGCCAGCCTGACGGGTGCTTAGGCTCTGCCAAGATGCGCTGCTCGATGGTTTTGAGCATACGCGAAAGCGGGATCTGAACCGCGCCCTCACGACCGAATTTTGCGTGTAGCGTTTCCTGGCGAGAGGTCTTCTTGGAACGACCGCCCTCGGCCCAGGCGACACCACTGATGGCGATATCATCGGGATCGCGTTCATCGCCCAGGGCAGTCAGTTGCAGCCGGAAACGCGCATGCTCCAGGCTCTGCTCAATGGGTATGGCGCGTTGGGGTGGTTCTTCCTCGATGTTGCCACCGGGCAGGACGTAGAAAGGTTCGCTCTCGTAGGAACGTCTTGCACCCTCCGAGGCGGAATCCGCTTCCAGCGGAATCGGATCGCCATCGGCCGTCCAAGGCATTACACGGATGAAATGCCATCCTTCTTCGAATTCGATCTTATTGAGCTTGGCCAAGTTGGTCGTGCATTGCAGGCGGTTCGGCGTCCACGCCTTGACTTTTTTAGATTTCCCTACCGGGCCGTCATTCTGCGAAATGATCTGAACCGTAAAATGATCAAGCCCGCTGACCTTGCCAGGGTGAGGGCTAACCTCGAACGCCACGTTCATTTTGCGGCGGTCGTTCGGCACCAGAACCTGTTGCCCGATGAGGCCGGAGAGTTGGTCGTCAGTCTCATCCTCCTGAACGACCGGCAAGTCGGTCTCCAGCACTGTCAGCAGGACCTTGTCCAGCGAAAGCTCTTCCTGGAACGTCCATTTGTCGAAAGAAATGCTCCACCAGCTCTTGTCGGTCGCGATGGGCGGCGTCCAGGATTCGGGCTCCTGGACATCGTATTTTTCAAAATAGGTGAATAGTCGCGACTCCAATGCCTTGTCGCTGAGTCCCAGATGGGCGATACGACCACGAACCGACTTGTGCGAGGCCATCAGACTGCGGACGCTGCCGAGGTTACGGCGAATCTTGCCATTGACCAGGCCGGGATCGGCAAAGAGCTTAAAGTCTGGAATCAACGTCAATTCATACAGGCTGGCCCCGAGGGTTTCTCCATCAATCCCGTTTTCGAGCGCAGTGAGCAGGTACCGCACGCGCGAAACATGGTCAGCAAACAACCACTCCTCCTCGGTGAGGATGCCCAAAAGATCGCGAGCATGGCGAACCAGTGTTGTCGGGAGCCGATCAAGCAGCGAGTCGATAAGGTCCTCGTAGATACCGGCGAAGGTCAGCTCCTCGAAGGTCGCCACACCGAACGAGTCCTCGGCGCTGGTGCGAAGCGAAGTCGGTATGAAGACCAGCAAAGGCTGACGCAGGTCGCCGTTCGCGTCCGGGTTGCGCAACTCCACCAGTTTGGTGGAAGTGACTCGGAAGGGCTGGCCCTCCTGATCATGGCTGCCGAGGATAAAGATGTTTCCGTCGGGCCGGGTCCGACGTAGTTTCTTGCAGACCGACTCCATTACCTCGTCATCGAGATCGGTGACCCGCATGCAGTGGCCTGGGCCACGGTCACCCAGGATCGCTTCGATACGGGGGCACAGTAGACAAGCGACCGCCGCGTTCAACTTATCCTGGGAAAGCCTGGTGAACGCATTACTCATGCACGCCTCCCGGTTTTATCTGTTCCGTCATTTCTCTCAATCGCATAGCGGGGCGATACCTTCTGGGTCACGTAGGCATCCGACAGGTCCTCGTAGAACCCGATTTCACGCAGGCGACGCTTGAAGGCTTCTAGATTGAGGCGCAGGGCGCGTCTGTCGAGGATGCTGCTGTTGGCCTGTGCTCCTTCCGGCAGCCGGTCGATGTGAAGGCCGTAGCGGCTTCTCAAAAAGGCCAGCAACTCCTCAATGCGAACCTCGCGGGTCACGAAACGCCCGCCATCCTGAGTGAGCACAGCCACCTGAAGGAGCACTTCAAGAAGCTTGCTTCCCAGCACAAACCGCCGAGGACTTCCCTTGGTTCGGGATTGGGCCAACAGGCCGTTCTCCTTGTTCTTCAGCAGCAGTGAGTCCAGGCACTCAGTGATGTACTGGCGGTGATACTTCCCGCGATATGCCATCAGGATTTCGATGAAGGATTCGAACTCACCAAGGCCCATGGCGGTGACTTCCCGGATTTCCGGATCGATGTCCTCGTTTCCAGAGGTCGATTCCTCGATCAAGCTGGCCAGGCGGAACTTGAAGTAGGCTTGGAGCTCGGCGTCGTGCTCGGGCTTCAGTAGAGAAACCAGATCGCCGACGGTGAACACGCCGCCCCCTGGAGTAGCCAGCTTGCCCGTCTTCTTGCTCAGGTATTCCGCCATCTCATCGAGCTTCTTGACGACGAAATTGGCCTGCACAAAGGCAGGAATCTGGCGATAGAGCCGGTCAGTGGACCTGCGAGCCAGCTCGACCATATGCGGATTGTTGACGTTCCCCATATCCACGACCAGCGCCACGGGATCAGGTGAACTCTCCAGCGCATTGTCCGAGCGCTGCTTCACCAGCTTGGGCAGTATCTGCAACAGCTTGAGGTGGTAGAGCGCCAGATGGAATGCCATCAGGGTTTTTAGGTAATCCACCAGCACCGAGCGAGGAATATAGGGCTCATAGGCCAATAGCCGCAGAAGGTCGTCGGCCATGGTGTCGGCATGATCGATCAGAAGTGGTGGAAAGCGCTCGGGCTCCTTGGAGTCCTGTGTGTCCTGAGTAACTTGAGAATCGAAGCGAAGTAGCGCTTGGGTTTCTACATCGACGACCGTGCCGGATTCATGCCTACCGGTTACATGGTCAATCCCAGGAAAAAAGAAGCGCTTTAGCGTGTCTCGGGCGGCCTGGCCCTTGCCTTTGCGGGCATAGTAGAGCATCCAATAAATCTGCTCGGCTGCCCCATAGTCACGGCAGTGCTTCGCATTTCGAAATTTGTAGGTCTCTCCATGAAGCGGTCGTGGAGAGGCGACAGCTTGATTCGACTTGCCCCGATTTACCACATCAAGAAGTTCGGTCTCTACCCACTTGTGGACAATGGAGGGATGTTCGTCAAAGCCCTCAAAATACTGCTTAACCTCTTCGGACAGCATCATTTCATCTGCAAATTCTTCTGGCTGCAAAATATTTGCGCGTGGCGGCTTGCGACTGCCATAGCCATTGAATTTGAGGCGAGGAAATAGCATGGTCAGCACACGATCCATTTCCGTGTGCTGCCAATGCAAATAACTGACCTTAGGTGTTCTGAATTCCTTGTCTCTACCCTTGATTGACATGATATTCAGCCCCCTTTTCAGAAACACCCAATGCCAATACGCCATCCTCTTTTCTGTTTATCTGGTAGAACCGGAGCCCATTTTCCGTCAGCAGAACTTCTTGATAGAGTGCAGCAGATAACAGGTTTTTGAATACCGCCAGACTTAACAGGAAACCTTCATGTTCCTCGATGCTGGGACGGTAGCCGTTGTTGAGCCGCATCAGCATTTCATAGATGTCAAGATTGATGCGCAGGCTGGCCTTATGCCCGTCACCGGAGTCGTAAAGCAGCACTAGCGCCTGAGACAGGCATTCAAGGAAAGGATGAGCCGCTGTTTCCTGCTCGGTGCGGAGCGTGAAATGGTTGCCGTCAAAGAGACGGTAACTGCGGATGGTGCCCTTATCCACCTGGCGAACACGCAGCGCCAACTGGTTGCCCAAACGCGCCGGATCGCTCAGACCTTCGCCCCGGTTGATGGCTCGAAGAATAGCTGTAACCTCATCTGCGCTTTTCGCTCCCGGCTGCTCAATGGCATCTAGGAAGGGATCGATGCTTCCATATGGCAGCATCTCCTTCCAGCCGGTGTCGCGTCGCTCAAAGAAGTGGCGACGGCGCATATGCGATAGATAATTGCGATGCTTGGCGATCAGTCGCGCTCGGTTCTTCGACGAGTAATCGCGAGGCAGATTGCGGAACAGCGTCGCCACAAGTTCATCGTCATACCCAGCCCGCTCCGCGAACGAGAAGCGGCTCATGGTCTTGGTCTTGGGATTGAGGAAGCCAAGCTCGCGGTCCAGGTCGGGATTGCTGACTTCGGCAACGTCAATTTCGCGCAGCAAGGCAATCAGCCGGTCATTGGATCCTTCCGCCCCGCCAAGCCACGAGTTGAAATAGAAACCGTCAAGGATGCGATTCTGGATTTCTTCTCCGCCGTTCTGATAGAGGTGGTGAATGCCGTCGCAATCCTGGGTGCCTACCAGCATGAAGGCCAGCGCCGAACGAAGGTCGCGCATGGTGATGTGCAGTCGGCCGCGCAGGTGCGTAATGGTGTAGAGCATCTTCAGGCGCTCAATCACCTTGGGACCGGCAACCGGGTCCTGGAAGGTCCGGGCGTTGTGATAGGCGTAGCATTTGCCCTTGAGATCGCACTTGTCGCATGCCTGCCAGTATTCCTGCTGCGTCATGCGAGCGATCAGTCGCTCCAGAATCGAAGGCTGACCTTCCTCGGGTTCGGCGACCACCGAGCGCAGGTTGAGGTTGATAACTGCGATACCGTCTTCCGGAGCAGCTCCGGCCAAGCCCTGCTGGATCTGCTTGGCAAGCAACGGGAACTCTTCTTCATGCTCAAGGAAGAAGTCGACCAGCCGTCCCTCGTTGATGGCGATTAGGCGGGTCTGATTCTCGGGCCAGCCGGAGGCATCTTTGCCCGCGAAGGGAGCGAAGAACTTCTGAAGCACGGCATCGTTGCGCTCGTCGCCTTCATCCTGGCTGCCGTCGTAGTTGCTTTGGTAGGTATGCCCCTTGAGCTGGAACACAGCCCCGTTCGCGCCGCGCTGTATCTGTGCGCCCTTGCTCTCGACAAAGGCCTCGAACTGCTGGATGAAGGCCGTCTTGCCGTCGCCGGCGTTACCGCTGATGATGACCAAACGGAACTCGCCCTTTAGCAGCGTGGGCTTGAGCTTTTCGTCCAGATAAGTCGACACGTAGGTGGCCTTGCCAACTTCGTCGAGGCCACGGGTGCCTGCGTTGGACACCTGGCTCTGGCTATAGAGCGTCAGCAGGTGGGTTACAAAGGGGTTGGTGTTGGGCTTGGTCAGCTCGAAACCCAGCTTGGACACCACCTTGGGTCCGGCACCAATCTCGCCGGTCGTCAGCACCGAGCGCAGGCGCTTGACCTCGGCCAGGGTAATCAAGAACTCCTCCGCCGACGCAAACCGATCCTTGCGCTCCGGCGCGATCATCTTCGCCAGCACATTGACCAGCGACGAGCTGAGGTCGGCGCAGCCTTTGAACTGCTTGGGGTCCCTGAGCTGAGTCTTGATCGGTGGCGTGGGATCGTCGAATGGATACTTGCCGGTCAGGCACTCATAGAAGGAGATGCCCAAGGCATAGAGGTCACGATCCATTCGATCCGAAGCATCCGGCTCGGAGGAGTAGTCGTAATCCGGCGGCAGGTAACGGCGCGTGCCGCCACCACCTTGAACCTCATCGTTCTCGGAGACCGCGACGTTGAAATCGATGATGCGAACGCCTTTGTCCGTCCATAGCAGATTGGAGGGCTTGACGTCCTGATGGTAAACGCCGTGCTTGTGGAGATGGGCCAGCCCCTCGGCTGCCTCGCGCACGATGCGCACGGCATCATCCAGCGACAACGCCTCGGCATCGATCAGATCGGAAACATCCAAACCTTCCACATACTCAAAGACAATGTAAGGCGTCTGCTTGGCATCGGCCATGCGATCCGCCCAGATCACCTTCACCACATGCGGATGTTCGGGGAGATTGGTCAGGGTCTTGTACTCGCGGCGCAGCCGTTCGTACACGCTGCGGCGGTCCTTGGTCACCAGCTTGATGACGCGCACCACATCGCCCAGGGAATCGAACACCTTGTAGGCGACGCCGAAGCCGCCGCTACCCAGCTTCTTCTGAATGCGGAAGCGATCCGCCAGGATGAAATCCTGCGGCAAGTTCATCAGGCCATCCGGGAGCTGTGGCACAACCACGGCCGGGCCGGAGTCGTTCTTGGCCTCGGGCAGAATCAGGTCATCCAGGGCCTTGCGAGCGATGGCTGCGCTCGTTTGCCGCTCCTCGGGGTCAAACTCGCAGAACTTCTGCAACCACTCGTCGATCCCCTTGGGCAGGTCCGGCTTGTGCTCCGACGGCTTGATGGGGAACTTGCCATCGGCCTCCATCATCTGGTCGACGCTTTCAAATGGCAGCTCGCCGGTCAGCAGCTCGTAAAAAATGAGCCCGGCGGCATAGAGGTCAGAGGCAATGCTGGCCTGGGTCGGGTCCTTGAAGCACTCTGGAGCCTGGTAGACAGCATCCAGATCATCCACCACCTGATCGGCGATGGTAGAGGTGCGGTTCTTGCCCACCCTGGCGAAATCGAAATCGGTTACCCGGGCCTGGCCGCCCTTGGTCAGCAGAATGGCGTCCGGGGTCAGGTTGCGGTGGATCACCTCATGCCGGTGCGCATGGTCCAGGGCCGACAGCACGTCGCGCATCACTTGGAGCTTCTGATCGAAGGTCAGCGCCATCGAGACCTTGTTGATGTGCAGGCGCAGGGCCTGGCCAGGCAGATCCTCAGTGACCAGCACCACCTTGTCTTCATCGTCTGAGACGAACAGATCCTTCACCGCCAACACATTGGCGTGGGTCGGCATGTGCGCCACGGCGCGATAGGCGTTGCTGATCTTCTTGAACTCTGCCTTGCGGGCGGCCTCATCCTGGTATGGGTCTGCCTGGTAGACCCGCAGGCGGGCCATGCCGCCACTCTTGCCCAACAGGTTGTGTTTGGCGCGGTACTCGGTGTAGCGGTCGGTGCCGCCCAGCTTCTCTTCCACCTGCCAGTCGCGGAACACCAGCGCCGCGCTCTTAGGCTTGGCGGTGCCGGTGATTGCCTTGGCGATCTGCGAGTGGAAGCGGGTGATGTTATCCAGCCGGTTGTCAGGGATACGGCTCGCGTCGCGGAAGTATTTCAGGCAGTGCTTGAAGTCGGTCACGTCCGGGCTGTCGATGCCCGCCTGATCGAACACGGCGGCGTCATCAGCAGTGAGCAACACCGCGGCATGGACATGAGCCTTGCGCAGCTCGATCTGACCGGGATTGCTATCGCGGATGAAGCTGGCCATCACCTTCGCGTGGTGACGAAGCTTCGCGAGGGGCGAGTGAAACGGTTGCCGCCCCTGCGGATACCACTTGGAGCCATACACATCGATGTTGCCCCGCGTCCCTTTGACATCCACCAGATACACCGCATGAGGCGCGAGGATGGCGATGTCGATTTCGAACACCTCCTGCCCTTGGCGCATCTCGAAGTTATGGAAGATCAGCCAGCCATCGGGAAGATGATCCCGGAGGAAACCAATGGCCTGACGTTCAGATTCGTTCGCGGGTTGCCCGATGGGTATGACTTTTGCCATTAGCGGCCGCCCTCTTCGATTGCACGCTCCACGAGGCGGCGGGCTTTGCCTTCGTGTTCAATGGCCTCATGTCGAAGTTTGGCGCTCTGTAGGCCCATTGCACCAATTTCCTCGATGACCTCATCATCTAGGTCAGGCACCAGAGTTTCCCCGATCTGGTTAACATCTAGATGCGGAATGGAGGAGCCATATGCGCGAGCTTTGAGTTGGCGGCGCCCATACTCGGATCTAAGTACAATGAAAAGAAAACCGGCAATAATCTCATTCGAGCAATTAATTCTAATTGCATCTTCTGAGACAGCAGATCCAACTATGGCGCCATAAGGAAGGACGGCAGTGCCGATAATGCCAGATATCTGCCCAGATCGAGGAACGAGCACTGTCTTCTGATCTACCAACAGCTCATCAATATCACTCATGTTTTTTGGTATGAGATAGCTGGGCTGTGGGTCCGCCCACATCAATGCCGATGTTCCGAACATTGGAATACCAAACTCCGGATCATCAATCTGGATTCTCTTGAATCGTTTCGGCTCGACTATGGATACCGCCTTATTTGCTACAGTGGTCGTCGGAACCGATGCGGTTTCGAGGGCCCTTACAGCATCACGATGAAACAAACTATGAAAGGCGCCGTCCATCCGCTTCATCAGGTTCGAAGAAGGTGTGACACTCAAGCTGAGTGGAATGCCATCTGATTTACTGGAAGGTAGCGCTTGTAGGCCCGCGGCACTTTCTAATTGCGCGATAGCTCTCGCAATGATTCTACTGGCTTCAACGCGTTTATTTGCGGCTTGTTGAACTAGCTCATGAGCCTGATCTTCCACGATGCCAAGGCGCGGAACAGGGAGATCGGCGATATGCTGCGGCTCAATATGCGGAATAATTGCGCCATATGTTCCGGAGGCAATAAGAGGGACTCCGAACTTGCTGCATAGGTAGGCATAGAGATAACCAGATTTAACTAAGTCTGGATTTGGGACAACCTTCATGATGTCCTGATTTGACCAAATCCCCTTCATGTCTGACCTGGCATAGGCCATTCTGCCGATGCTTCCAGAGCAGGTAATGAGAGTCATATCCGGCTTTATTTCGAGGAAACTAAGCTGTCTGGAGCGGGCATCTCGCTTGCTCAGCAGTGAAAGATTGGTCAGATCAGCCTGAAGCAAAGAGGATGTGGTCAAAAATGGAACGCCATGATCTGGATCTTCCACATAGTTCCGGACAAAGGGTGAACCATTATAGATCCCACCCTTATGCCCAGTGGTCAAATCCGTCAGCGGAGTTGTGTTCATCTGACTTAAAAGCTCTTTTGCTTCTATCGCTCCTGACACATAAGGCCCGCAGTCAAGGCGGCGACCGTTGTGTTCAATCCAGATACTTGGCACAACCTTACATTGAAACTTTCTGCTCATAACGTCACCTCGCCGTTTGCGCGGAATTCCTTGTATTTCTCTGCCACCAGCGGCAGCTCGTCATGAACACGGCGGTTACGGCGTGTGGTCCGACGGATTTCCACTTCACCGCCTTCTCGAACCCGCTCGATCACTTCCTCATCGAAAACCAGTTCCTCTCCATCGGGGGCTCGCTGGAACAGGAGATTGCCCCGGGCGTCTACACCAGCCCGGTCCACCACGGCCATGAAGACCTTGTATTCGGGGTGTTCGGTATTGATGAGCTCTTCCTGGCTGCGGCGGCGCAGAACCAAGAGACTGGGCAAGGCAGGCGTCAGGCCATATTCCTTCACCGTGACCTTGAACGGCTCCACCGGCAGGTCAACCGAGGCCAAGACCTCGCAGTGGCGGAGAATCCACCAGCGCACGTACTCGTCGCTGGGATTGCCCAGCAAGCCATCGGGCAACAGGATGCCAACGCGGCCGGTGCCGGGCTTCACCCATTGCAGGGCGCGTTCGATAAACAGCACCTCGGGCGGCACACCGCCGATGTTTAGATTGCCAGTGTTGCGGAATCCACCTTCTTCGTCGCGCTCCCAGTTGTTGCCCAGGTCGTAGCGCTCCAGGATGGAGGTGTCGCTCACGGTGTCTTGGGTGGAGAACCAGGGGTTAAGCAGGACTATATCCATATCTCCTAGGTTCCGGCTCATCGCGCGACAAGCATCCTCAACACCGTCAAGATCCCCGTCCGGGAAGGTGCGAGCATCGATGCGGAACACACGACCGGGATTGCCGGTGGTGAACAACACGTTCATGCGGCTGGCGACGGCGAGGAAGGGATCGATGTCACAGCCCAGGGCATTGCTGGCCGCCCAGGCGGCGGTCTCGTTTTGCGCCTGGCGGATCTGTTCGTTGGTGGCCTCTTCAGGCGTGGTGCCGAGGCCTGCCAGTTTCTTCTTGAAGATGTGCGCGGCGGTCATGGCCAGGAAGGTGCCGGTGCCGCTGGAGCAGTCCATGATGCGTTCGCCGGGTTGCGGGTCAAGCATCTCCACCGCCATTTCGGCCACGTTGAGCGGCGTGGGGTAGCGGCCCTCGCGGCCGTCCATCACGCTGCGGGCAACCGCACGGAAGGCCCCGGTACGGTAACGGGGCTGGGTTTCGCTCAGGGAGTAACGGGCCAGCTCCATGACCACGCGGGCGGTCTCGTGGGGTGCCAGCGTCAGATCCCAGCCACGGGTCAGCAGGTTCGGTTGCCAGGCCTTGGCGGCGGCAATGGATTCGGTGATGCGCTGAGCAATGGCCTGTTGGCCGGCCTCGGTGAAAGGCTCGTCACCCCTGATCCAGAACTTGCGCTCACCGGTGGACAGGGTCTCGTCGTGGATCTTGGCCAGCATCAGCACGGCCAACTGCTTGAAGGAATCCTTGTGATCGAGACCAAGGTTGCGGTTCAGATATTGGCGACAGCGCATCAGGGCGTCTTCCAGATCTTCCACTTCGGCGCTGACCTGAATGACACCGCCGGTGCGATCGAGATCGGTGGTGCGCTCGCCCGGAACCGGCCAAACACCCAACGGTTTGGGCCGGACTTCAAAACGGGCGCGCTCGATCTGGAACAGGAATTCCTCCTGCCCGTTGGTCCACATGCCAAGGGTCGCGCCTGGGATCAGTTCCAGCAGTTCCTTGAGCTCTCGCAGGTCGGCGTCGGCCTCGGCAATGGAGCGGAGCTTGTCGCGCTTTTTCTGATTCTTGCAGAGGATGATGCGCTGCAGGTTGTCGTTGTTGTGCTCGGCATCGGGACGGAAAATCGCGATGTCGATGCGCTTGCGCCCTTGCCCAGAGATCTGGGGGCTGTAATTCACCTCCAGGTCGTTCCGATCAAACCCGTAGCTTTCGATGAGCTGGCGCAGAACCTTCTGCACCAGCAGCTTCTTGGCTGAGGCGCTTTCCTTGTTGCCGGTCAGGATGTCGATGAAAAAGTTATCCGGGCCGCTCTCTTCGGCAGCATCCTGCGGAGCTTCAATGATGTCGTCTTGATCGCTCATCCGTTCTGCTCCTTAAGAAATTCGCGGTACTTCTCAGCGATGACCGGCAGATCGTTGTCCTCGATCTTTTCTCTACGGGTCAGGGTGCGTTCCACGATGCGCCCACCGATGCGGATGCGTTCAATATGCTGTTTGGGTTCGACGATCTCCTCGCCGTCCGGCGTGCGTTTGTAAAGCTTGTTGCCACGGCGGTCGAAGCCAACCTTGTCGGCCACAGCCATGAAGACTGGATATCCATCAATGCCGCCCAAAGCCTCAACGCGTTTTTCTTCTTCACTCTTTCGGCGCAGAAACAGCAGGCTGGTGAGGATGTTGACATTTGCCTCGGCGATAAAGGCTTCCACAGGCAAGTCAACAGAGGCAAGCACCTGGGTTTCACGCATGATCCACCAGCGGATGTATTCCGCCGCCGGGTTGCCGAGAACGCCATCGGGCAGGACGACGCCCATGCGGCCGGTGCCCGGCTTGAGCCACTTGATGCAGCGCTCAATGAAGAGAATCTCCGGCGCAACGCTGCTCTTGGAAGTGCCTGTGTTGCGGAAGCCGCCATCGCCGTCCGGTTCCCAGGTGTGCGCCAGCTCGTATTGCTCCAAAATATGCTTATCAGTTATTGGAATATCGGAGCCAAAAGGAGGATTGGTGGCAATGATATCCACCGACCCCAGCGGGATATCTTTTTTTGCGGGAGGCAAATCACCCAAGTGTCCCAGGGGAAATTCCAGGGAATTGATATTGTAGATATGCCCCCGACCGTCGCCTGCCAGCACCATGTTCATCTGGGCCGCGCGGATCAGGAACGGGTCAAAGTCTGCTCCGAACACATTGGCAGCTGCGTACTCCTTTAGTCTCTCATGGACGCTTAGAAAGTCTGTTGTGCTCTCTTTGCCAGCTTGCGTGTCCTTCTCATCGCGAAATTTCTTCAACATGTAGCCCAGGGTGGCAACTAGAAATCCGCCTGTGCCGCATGCCGGGTCCAATAATGTTTCGCACTCCTTGGGCTCGAGCATTTCAATTACCAGCTTCACGACCCCTCGAGGAGTGAAATACTGACCACGATCGCCGCGGAGATTGACGCCTACCAACTCTTGATAGGCCACGCCCTTGGCATCGACGTCAGTACGGGTGAAATCGTACTTGGCCAATTCGGAAACGATAAAAGCCAACGCCCGATCGGAGAGTGCGATCTCTTCATTGCCCCGAAAGATGCTCTTGTACTGCTTCTTGACGTCGGTGAAGAGCTCTTCGATACGGGCGCGAATAGCTTTGCGGCCCTGTGGCTCGAACTGCTCCTTTGGGCCCGCCCAGAATCGGCGTTTCCACGCCTGGCGCTGCTTGCCCCGCAGATTCTCATCGTGCATCTTGCAGAAGATCAGATAGAGGAACTGCCAGAAGGCGGCATCCTTCGGCATCCCTTCGTTGCCATGGATGTAGTTGTGGCAACGGCGGAAGGTGATCTTGAGCATCTCGTTGTCGGCGATTCGGGTATGAGCATCGGAGATGACGTCCTTGGTGCCGACTGACTCCTCTGCAATCGGCCAGTCGCCTATGGGGCTGCACTTGGTTTCAAAGCGTTTCTGTTCCTTCTCGACGAAGAAGAACTCCAGACCATTGGTCCACAGACCGTACTGAACCGCTTCGACCTCCCGCATGATGACCTCGATATCATCGAGGTCTCTTGACGCTTGTTCGAAGTCACGGATGCGCACCGCATTCTTACCGACGTTCGGCTCCTGACGGCAAACTACAGCGCGGCCCAGATTCTCGATACTGTGTTCTTTGCCGTGGTGGAAGATCGCTATGTCAACCTTCTTACGGCCGCCAATGGAAAAATCAAGCTCCATATCTTCTGGCGAGAATCCATATTCGTGAATCAAGGCGCGAACCACGCGCTGCCGGACAAGCTCTTTTTTTGTTTCTTTGAGTTGTTCTCCGGAAACATAGTCGAGCACGTATCCCGCCGGAATCGTGCTCTCGGCGTGCATGTTCTTCTTTTTGCTCATATAAAAGCTCCGATCGCCGAGTTAGATGTCATTGGTGACTGTCCTCGCCGAACTCTTGGGTTGCGTGTTTCTGTTGCTCGATCCACATGTCGATGTCCTTTCGGGAGAAGCGCCACTGGCCCCGAACTTTAAATGCGGGAAGCTCGCCGGCTTGGGCCATGGAATAGGCGGTTTTTTCTCCGACCTTCAATAGGGCCGCGACTTCCCTTATCCGCATCACTTCGTCGTTGCTCATGACACTGCTCCTGCCCTCCCCTCACCTGGGGACGGGATACTGGAAGTTGCCGTTAAACGCCAGACTTTACCAGCTTCGTTAAGTGTTGCGCAACGCTAAACATTGAGATAGCATGCGAGGGATGAAGAATTTCGGCGACACTGTCCGCTCACTGCGTACAGCCCAGGATCTAGGCTTACGAGAGACAGCCACCAAGGTTGGCATCTCGCCGGCTTACCTCAGCCGTATTGAACGAGGCAAGGAGAGCCCACCTCGACCTGAAGTGATCAAAGAACTGGCGCGAGTTCTTGCGGCGGACCCGGATGTTCTCTTTCGGTTGTCCTCTTCTACGGACCCAGACGTTGTGGACTACCTTCGAGACCAACGTGAAGTGCTCAATCTGTTACGTTATCTACGTGACGCATGTTTTACAGAAAAAGAGATTAAGCGTCTCATCGAAGCTGCCGCTGAGATCAAAAGTACTTCTTGAGATTTAGCTGAAGCGTAGTTTTGTAGAAAAGTTAGCGCTAGATCCGTCATTATCTTGTATAAAAATACGCGCCAAAATTATACCGACGTTCCAACGCTGATCTGCGTACCCTCGCCTGGCGGTCATCTAGGGGGATGCCCATGACCAATCGTTCGGGACTTCGGATGTCACTTGCTCTGAACATCGGGTACGCCGTTTAACACCCAGCAATGACAGCCTGCTTTTGGCCCACATTTCGACATCAAGTCACCCACGTATTCTTCTGAATCCTCGATCCCCAGCGATGAACGCCTCCAGCATGTGCGGGATCAGCGTCACGGCATCGACCGTCTCGCCATACGCCTGCGCGTGCAGCGCGGCGTAGCGGTCGAGGTCGGCTTTCAGGCTGGCCGGGCAAGCGAAGGTCAGCTTGATGCTCTCGGTCTTCGGCAGCGGCCCGAGTCGCAGCTTCTTGGTCGTGCTCATCGTGAAGTCCCCCGATTGAAGAACAGCGGCTGGTACGGCCGCAACACCAGATCCCGATTGACGATGATGCGAACCGGCAGGCCCGGCCGCTCGGTCAAGGTGGGCTGGATGTTGAGGTTGCGCCGGGTCATCTCCTGGCCGACCTGATTGATGCTGTCCTGCGCGCTGTCGCGTCCGGCGATGATGATGCGATCGCCGTCTTGCCGGTTCTCCGGCGCGGCCAGCTCGGCACCGACGCCCAGCAGAGTGGTCAGCACCGCGCCGGCGAAGATGCGATCCCAATGCCAATCGACGCCATCCTCCAGGCCCGCGTAGCCGGCCGGGTCAGTGCCGGTCAGGTTGTCGAGCGTGAGCGAAGACGTGTCGGGCAGGATGATCCGGTTCCAGGCGACTTGAACGCGGCTCTGCCCGTAGCTGACCTGGCTGTTGTAGCGGCCGAGGATGCGCGAACCCTGCGGAATCAGCAGGAAGCGCCCGGTGGCCGTGTCATAGACCGGCTCTGTCACCGTGGCGATCACGTCGCCGGGCAAGTCCGACTTGATGCCCGTGACCAGCGCGCCGGCGACCACCGTTCCGGCCATCACCTGATACGGCGATGCGGGCATTTGCAGGTTGCCGGAATTACGGGTTTCCGTGGTTCCGGCTTGCTGGAACGCCTCTTTCTGGTCTTGCCTGTTCTGCACGGCCGTCGGGTCGGCGGGCTGGGCCGCCGTCGAAGCCGGCCCGGCCGCCATCGGGTCGAAGGCCGCAGTGGCGGCGAAGCCCGGCGCGGCGGCCACCTGCGACTGCGCCACCGGCGCGGCTTGCTGGGTGCCGGTGCGGAAGAATACCGACGATGCAGCCGCTTCCTCGGCCTCCTTCAAGCGGGCCAGGCGTTCCGCCTCGGCCGGGTCGTGACCAGGGGCGGCGTAGGCGGCTTCGGCCGGCTGCTGCGAGTTCACGATGGCCGGCCCAAGATCGCCCGGCAGCGGTGGCCCCAGCTCGGGCAGACCGGGGGGCAATGTCGGCGGCAGCTTGGAATAGTCGGCCGGAAGCTGATCGAGTCCTTCGGAGCGTGAAACGCGATCGACGTTGTAAAGCTCGGTCTGCTCGTTGACCGTGCGCCGCTGCGGTTGCAATGACCACATCAACGCGCCGAGCACGGCGACCGACAGGCCGCCGGCGAGGATGGCCAGCGTGCGCCGGTTCAGCCGTGTGACCGGCCGCGGCTGGGCGCGCAGCGCCACCGTCTCGGGTTCGACCTTGACCGCCTGCGGCGCGGCAACGTCGGGAGTGTCATCCTGGCTCATGGTCAGTTCCCCCGCGCAATGCCGTCGGTGCGCTCGATGCGTACCACGTCGCCCTTATCCCCGCCGAGGCGCAGTTCGGCCGCGCCAAACAGGCGATCGACGATGTAGTACGGCGAGCGGAAGCGGTAATTCACCAGTTGCCCGTCGCCCTGTGCGCCGATGACGAACAGCGGCGGCAACTCGCCTTGGGCGATGCCCGGCGGGAACTGGATATAGACCTTCTCGCCGTCGTCGAAAGCGCGCAGCGGCTTCCACGGCGGATTGCTGCCGCTGATCGCGTAGCGGAAGCGGATGCGCTCAAGCGACAGGCCGGTATCGACTGGCGCGGTCGCCTGCGCGGCCTGCGCCTGGCGCTGCAAGGCCAGCATCCGATCTCTCGGGTAATCCCAGGACACCGATGCCATCCAGGCGCGTTCGGTCGAAGTGAGTTCCAGCAGGTACGTCCGGCGGCTGGTGGTGATGACCAAATTCGTCTTCAACCCGGAACGGATCGGCTTCACCAGCACATTGATGTGCAGTTCGTCGCCGCTGCCGCTGGACGTGTCGCCGACGATCCAGCGCACGGTATCGCCGGCGGCGACTGTCACCAATTCTTCGCCGGGCTGGAGCGAAATCACGGTCACGCGCCCCGGCGCGGCATAGACCTGATACAGCGCGCCGTCGGTGTACGGCCAGACTTGAATCGCGTTGACGTAGCCCTCGCGCGTGGGCGCAATGCGCGCCTCGGCGTTAGCCTTCGATACGCGCACGGTTTCGTCGGTCGGCTCAGGCGCCGCTTCGTCCACCTCGGGCAGCGGTTTCAACTGCGCCGGCATCGGCAGCACCGTTGGCACCTCCACCACTTCGACCGGCTTGGGCGGTTCAGGCAACGGCTGGGCCTGCACGGGCTCATCGAGCGAAATGGTCGGCGGCGGCTTGCCCTGCGTGGCGCAGCCCGCCAGGACAAGAAGCATCAACGGCAAAGCGTAAAAGCGGAAAGGCAGGTTCATGGCTTGGCTCCTTCGGAAGAATCCAGCTCGCGGCTCCACGACAGGCCGTTGACGTAGATGCCAAGCGGGTTGTGGCGCAGACGTTCCTCGGTGCGCGGGGTTTGCAGCACGATGGACACCACGGCCGTCCACCGCTCCAGCCCGGCGGCCGCGCCATTGACGTAGCGGCGCTCCGTCCAGCGCACGTTGAACGACGTGTCGCTGGCGCGCACGACACTGGTGATCTGCACCGTCACCGACTCGCGGCCGATGCGTGCGAACGGGTCGTTGGTGCGGGCGTGGTCGTTGAGCACGGCCGCGCCCCTGTCGGTGGTGTAGTCGTAGGCATCCAGCCAGTTCTGCCGCACCACGATGGGGTCGATGGACAGCGACCGAACCAGCGTGATGAAGCGCGCGATGTGGTGCGCCGTCTGCGCGTCGTTGGGCCGGTACGGCGTGGCCGCTTCGCCCACGGCGCGTACCTGTCCGGCATTGTCCACTTCCACGACATAAGGCGTGACGATGGACTGCGCCGAGCGCCACACCAGGCCACCGCCCATCAACAGCGCCAGCACCAGGCAGCCGAAAGCCATCAGCCGCCAGTTCTTCGCCTGCACGCGGGCCGAGCCGATACGCTCGTCCCACACCTGCGCAGCGGATTGATATGGAGTGGCAGGCTGCGGCGTATCGGCATAGCGCACCTGCGGTCGCTTGAATCGCATGGTCGTCTCTCCTTATGAATCGGAATCGCGCAGGCTTGGGCCTTGCCCTGAGCCGCCGCCATCGCCACCGCGCAGCGTGTGGGCGGTGGTGGTCGCGGCATGGGTCATCTGCTGGCGGCGGTGCAGGCGCTTGGCCCAGGCCGGTTGCTTCTGCCCGGCGGCGGCCGGGGCATCGCCTTCGGCTGCGCTCCCTTGGGTGGCGGCGCCGCTGGTCGCTGCCGCACCGCCGCCAGAAGCCGGTGCCGCGCCGTCGGCGCGGAAAGCGGCGGCTGTCCGGTCTTTGAGCGAACGCGCCCCGGCGGCGGCATTCTGGCCGGCGGCCTGCGCGCCGGTCTTGGCGACGTTGCCCAGGCCCGCCATCGCGCCTTTGGCCCCGCCACCGGCTGCGGCGGAACCGGCCTGGAACGCCGACCGGGCGCTACCGGCCGTCGAGGCAGCGGCACGCGCACCGCTGCCGGCCAACTTGGCGGCGGCCGGCGCCATACGCGCCCCGGCCATGACCGCACCGCCCACACCAGTCGCGGCGGCGCCAATGGCAACGCCCGTGCCAACAGCGCCGACAGCGGCACCGGCCATCGCGCCCGCGCCAAGCTGTGGCGCACCGGACACCAGGCCGGTGGCGATGCCTGGCCCGAAGATGCCCAGCGCCAGCAGCGCAAGCGAGGCGAGCATCACGACCAGGGCATGGTCGATGGACGGTTCATCCGGCACGGTCTGGAACTCGGCGAACAGGCCCGAACCGATGCCGACGATCACGGCCAGCACCAGTACCTTGACGCCAGACGACACCACGTTGCCGAGCACCTTTTCCGCGAGGAACGAGGTCTTGTTCCAGAGCGCGAACGGCACCAGCACGAAGCCGGCGAGCGTGGTCAGCTTGAACTCGATCAACGTGATGAAAAGCTGCACCGCCAGCACGAAGAAGCAGAGGATCACCACCAGCCAGGCGAGGAACATCACCACGATGGGGTCGAGGTTCACGAACACCTCGGGGAAGCCGGCCATGTCGCCGATCTGCTCCAGAATCGGCGCACCCGCGTCGATGCCGGTCTTCGCCAGCCGCCCCGGTTGCAGGAAGTTCTCCATCGTGATGGCCGAGCCGGTGGCCGTCAGGCCCAGGCCGGCGAACGAGCGGAACACGATGCCGGCCAGCCAGTTGAAGTTACCGATGATGTAGGCGAAGGCGCCGACGTAGAGCACCTTGCGCAGCAGCTTGGCGATCACGTCCTCGCCTTGGCCGGTTGCGTGGCTCATGGCCCAATACAGGCCGGCGATTGTCATGTCGATGACGATGAGCGTGGCGGTCAGGAACGCCACTTCGCCTTGCAGTAACCCGAACCCGGAGTCGATGTAGCGCGAGAACGTATCCAGAAAGCGGTCGATGATGGTCACGTCGTTCATGGCGTGTCCTCGGATGCAGGCGAGGCCGGCGTTTCGCCGCCATCGGCGGGTTCATCGAAGCTCGGCGGAATGGGCGGCAGATCGGCCAGCGTCCGGTATTCGTCCGGCCCGGCCTGGCCGGCGAAGAAGCGCTGCCGGAACGCTTCGGCGGCAGCGCGGCAGGCGTCCTCGCCCACGGCTTGCCGGTCGGCCGCGCATTGCGCGCGCAGCGCCGTGAGCCGCACGGGATCGGCGGTCAAGGCATCGGCCAGGTCTTCGGCCTGCTGCTGGCCGCACGCGGTCAGCAGCAGGGCCAGCAGAGAAGCCGACAGAGCGAGGACGCATTGCATGGCCGTCTCCCGTCAGTTGCCGTAGAAGTCCACGCGCTGCGGCGTGTATGGCGTGCCGGTGCCGAGGAAGCGCCGCCGCATTTCGCGGGCGCGCTCGGTGGCCGCCGCCTGCCGCGCCAGTTCCAGCGACGCCGCACGGTCTTGCGTGATCTGGAGCTGCTGCGCCTGGATGGACTGCTTGGCCTGCAAGGCAAGGAGCTGGTTCGTCGCCTGCATGGCTTGCAGCGCGCCGGTGGCGGACTGGCTCTGGCTGACCAGATCGGCCAGCGCGCTTTCGTCTTGGGTCAGGTTCTGCGACACCTGGGCTTGCATCCGCATGGCGGTGTGCAGGCCGTTCAAGCTGTTCTGCCAGCGTTCGCGGGCGTCCTGCGCCATGCGGTCGCCGCTGACGGTGGCGGCGTACTGCTCGGGATATAGGCGCGCGAACTCCCGATCCATGCTCGTCACGTCGTAGGCCAGCCCCTGCGCCTCGGCGATCAGGCGTTCGGTGGTGGCGAGCGTCGAGCGCAGACGGTTGACGATGTTGAAGTCCAGACGCGCGAGGTTGAGCGCCTGGTTCATTAGCATCTGTGCTTCGTTCTGGAGCTGGTTGATTTGGTTGTTGATCTGCTCAAGCGTGCGAACGGCGGTCAGCGTGTTCTGCACGAAGTTCGATGGATCGAACACAGTGATGGCGGCCACCGGCTGTGCGAGCATCAGCGAGACAGACAGCGCGGCAGCGAGCGAGGCGGACAGCAAACAGGGCTTGGTCTTCATGGTGAAACCTCCAGTGGTTGGGCGTTGAGGAACGAAGCGGCCGCCGGTGCGGACGGCAGCAGGTCGGCGGCCCAATCAAGGCCGCGATGGCGCAGCCATGCGCCGGCAAAGCCGGGTGCGCCGGCCTGCGTCAGCACGCGGTCTATGTCGCGTTGGTCTTGCGGCGTGGATGTGCCCGCGAACGCGAGCGCGGCCGGCCCCAGGTCGAGGTCGAACAGGCGATTGCCGAGGCGCGATTGGTAGTAGTAGTCGCGCTTGGGCTGCGCGGTGGCGACGATTTCGATTTGCCGGCTGTTGAGGCCGAAGCCCTCGTAGATCGTGCGAATCTGCGGCTCGGTGGCCTGCGGGTTAGGTAAGAAAATCCTGCTCGCGCAGCTTTCGATGATCGCGGGCGCGATGCTCGAATCCTTGATGTCGGCCAGCGACTGCGTGGCGAAGATGACGCTGACGTTTTTTTTCCTGAGCGTCTTGAGCCATTGGCGGATGCGGGCCGCGAAAGACGGCTCATCAAGGAACAGCCACGCTTCATCTAGGATCAGCAGCGTGGGTGCGCCATCGAAACGCTCGTCGAAGCAGGCGAACAGGTAGCGCAGCACCGCTTGCACGGCGGCGGGGCTGTGCATCAGTTCTTCCATCTCGAAGCCCTGCACGTCGGCCATGCCCAGCCGGTCTTGGTCGGCGTCCAGCAGCTTGCCGTGGGCTCCGCCGAGCACGTAGGGCGAGAGCGCCTGGCGCAGCGCGTTCGATTGCAGCAGCACGGAAAGCCCGGTCATCGTGCGCTGTTCCATCGGCGCACCGGCGAGGCTGCCGAGTGCCGACCAGATGGCCACCTTCTCGTCCGGGCCGACGGTCACGCCTTCATGCAACAGCCGGCCTTCCACCCATTCGGCGGCCCAGGAACGGTAGCCCTCATGGTCGATGCGCGCGAGCGGCTGGAACGCGATGCCGCCATCGGCGCCCAGGTCGTAGTGCTCGCCGCCGAGGCCGAGGATGGTGGCGCGCATGGAGCGGCCCATGTCGAATGCGAAGATCCGCGAGCCGAAGTAGCGGCGGAACTGCAAGGCCAGCGTCGCCAGCAAGACCGACTTGCCCATGCCGGTTGGGCCAGCGACTAGCGTATGCCCCACGTCGCCGATGTGCGTCACCAGCCGGAACGGCGTCGCGCCATCGGTGCGGGTGACGATCAGCGGCGGGCCGTCGAGGTGGCCGTTCTTCTCCGGCCCGGCCCATACCGCCGACAGCGGCATCATGTGCGCCAGGTTCAGCGTCGAGGCGATGGGCTGGCGCACGTTGGCGTATGCGTTGCCGGGAATGGACGACAGCCAGGCATCCACGGCGTTGAGGGTTTCGGGAATGGTCACGAAACCCCGGCCCTGGATGACGCGCTCCACCATGCGCAGCTTCTCGTCGGCCACGGCCGGGTCGGCATCGAGCACCGTCACCGTGGCGGTAAGGTAGCCGAACGCGACTTGATCGCTGCCCAGCTCCTGCAAGGCCGCGTCGGCATCGGCCGCCTTGTTGCTGGCGTCGGTATCCACCAGCGGCGATTCCTGCTGGAAGATGGTTTCTCTCAGGAGCGCGACCACGTTCTTGCGCTTGGCAAACCACTGGCGGCGCAGGCGGCCGAGTTCCTTTTCCGCTTCGGCCTTGTCCATGCACAGGAAGCGCGTGCTCCAGCGATAGGCAAAGCCCAGGCGGTTGAGGTCGTCCAGCAGGCCCGGCCAGGTCGAGGTCGGAAAGCCCCGCACCGACACCACGCGCAGGTGCTGGTCGCCCAGCGTGGGCGCTAGGCCACCAACCAGCGCGGAGTCGGCCAGCAGCGCGTCCAGATGGAAAGGCACTTCGGGGACGCCGATGCGATAGCGCCGCGTCGAGACGGTCGCGTGCAGGTAGGTCAGCGTCTGGCTGTCGTCCAGCCAGGCGATTTCCGGCATCACGCCGTCGAGCAGGTCGAACACGCGATCGGTTTCCGCCACGAAGGCATCGAGGCGGCCGTCCCAATCCACGCCATCGCCGGGCGAGTTCTCGTAGAGCAGCTTGGCGGCGCGGGCGCGGGATTCCTCCGGCGGCAGGAAAGCCACCGTCAGGTGATAGGCGCTCTCGAAGTGATGGCCCGATTCCTCGAACGCGGCGCGGCGTTCTTCATCGACGAGCCAGGACAACGGTTCGGGGAAGTCGGAATGCGGATAGTCGGCGGCGGATTGGCGCTCGGCCTCGATGAACAAGGCCCAGCCAGAACCCAGCCGGCGCAGCGCGTTGTTGAGCCGTGCAGACGCGGCGATCAACTCGCCTTGCGTGGCGCTGTCCAGATCGGGGCCGCGGAATCGTGCCGTGCGCTGGAAACTGCCGTCCTTATTCAAGACGACGCCGGGCGCGACCAGCCCGGCCCACGGCAGCCAGTCAGCGAGCAAGGCCGGGCGCTGGCGGTATTCGGCGAGGTTCAGCATCGCGGCATCCCCCCTACACGTCGAGCAGCGGTTTGTGCTTGATGTGCCGGGCGAAGACCTGCATGAACTGCGGATCGACGCGCGCCCCCCACACCGCCAGCGAATGGCCGACGAGCCAGAGCACAAGCCCCGGAATCCACAGTTGCAGTCCCAGGCCCACGGCAGCGGCGAGCGTGCCGTTCGCAATGGCGACCGTGCGCGGCGCCCCGCCCATGAGGATCGGTTCGGTCAGCGAGCGGTGCAGCGGCACCTCGAAGCCCGGAAGGTCGCTGGCCGTACTCATACGACCGCCCCGCCGGAGAAGCTGAAGAACGACAGGAAGAACGAGGACGCGGCGAACGCGATGCTCAACCCGAACACGATCTGGATGAGCTTGCGAAATCCGCCCGACGTGTCGCCGAAGGCCAGCGCCAGGCCCGTGGCGATGATGATGATGACCGCGACGATGCGCGCGACCGGCCCCTGGATGGAATCGAGGATGGATTGCAGCGGGCCTTCCCACGGCATCGAGGAACCGGCGGCCTTCGCCGTGCCGGCCGTCATCAGCATGACGGCGGCCAGCAGCAGGCCGTGGTGTGCCGGCGCGGCCAGGCGGCGCAGGCGCGCAAGGATTGAGGCCGGATTTACGGAAAAACGGAAAGCAACAGCGTTCATCTGCGTCATGGCAGTTCTCCAGGGTGGTCAGGGGACGGGGAGGAAGGCGGCGGCGGCGCGGGAAACGGTGTTTCCATCGCGTCCGCCAGGCGATAGCCGGCGGCGTCGAAGCCATTGAGGCGGGCAATGTTTTCGACGTGGCGCTTGCGGCCACGTCCGGCGATGTGGATGACGACGTTGACCGCTTCGGCGATCAGCGCCCGCGGCGGATTCACCGCGACTTCGAGAATCAACTGTTCGAGGCGCAGCAGCGCGCCCAGCGCGGAACCGGCGTGGATCGTGGCGATGCCGCCGGGGTGTCCCGTGCCCCACACTTTGATGAGGTCGAGGGCTTCGCCGCCGCGCACTTCGCCGACGATCACGCGGTCGGGGCGCAGGCGCATCGTGGCGCGCACCAGCTCGGTCATGGACACCACGCCGGCGCGAGTGCGCAGCGGCACATGATCGCGGGCCGCGCATTGCAGCTCGATGGTGTCTTCGAGCACCAGCACGCGGTCGCCGGTGGCGGCGATCTCGGCCAGTAGCGCGTTCGCCAGCGTGGTCTTGCCGGTGCTGGTGCCGCCGGCGATCAGGATGTTCTGCCGCTCGCGCACGGCGCGGCTAAGGAAGTCCGCTTGCCCGGCGGTGAGGATGCCGTCAGCCACATACTGATCCAGGCCGATGATGTTCACAGCACGCTTGCGCAGCGCGAACGCCGGGCCGGGCGCGGCAGGCGGCAAGATGCCCTCGAAGCGTTCGCCCGTCTCCGGCAGCTCGGCGGTCAGCAGTGGCTGGCCGCGATGCACTTCCGCGCCGACGTGGGCCGCGACCAGCCGGATGATGCGTTCGCCATCGGCTTCGGGCAGCTCCACGCCCAACGGCGCACGGCCCGACGACAGCCGATCGACCCATAGTGTGCGGTCGGGGTTGAGCATGACTTCCACCACGTCCGGGTCTTCGAGCGCGGTGGCGATCACCGGCCCCATTGCGGTACGCAGCATCTGGATGCGGCGATCGAGCGAGGTCGCGGCGGACGAACGGGGCTCGGGCGGGAACTGCGGAACGGCACTCATGAGGCACGCTCCTGGGCTTCGGCCAGCGCCGCCGCGTCATCCATCCGTGCGGTGTCCGGGTGCAGTTCTTCCACCACGTCGCGCACGAGGCTGCGGCCGCGCAGCAGGTGGCGGCCGAGTTGTTCGACGAACTGCTCGAAGCGGGCCTTGCCTTGGGCGCGTGCCGCTTCCTGGTGCGCTTCGGGAACCGGCGTGCTCACGGTCAGGAAGTAGCGGACGAACAGCGCCAGCGTTTCGATCTGGATGTTCTGATCGCGCTCCATGCGCTCGGTCTGGCGCGACAGCCGATCCAGCCGCTTGGCGATGGCCGCCTCACGCTGGTCGCCCGCGTCCGGCGACAGCCAGGACGCCAGCGCCGCCGCGACGATGCTGGATTTCGACACGCCTTTCTTGGCGGCCAATTCGTCCAGGCGCTTGGCGTGCTCGGGCTGAATGAACAGGTTGAGTCGGTACTGGCTCATAGGTCGATTCCGTCGTTGGGGTTCAGCGATGCCAGCCGGGCCGTGCGCTGCATCGCGGGGTCGAGCTGGCCGGGAAGCGGCAGCGGCAGGTCGTCGTCATCGAGCAGCGCCAGGTCGGTCGCGTGCGCGTCCGGCAGGGGGTCGTAGGCGACGGTTTCGGAGAGTTCGGGCTGACGGCGCGGGCCGCCGTCGTCGGCGCCGCCAAGGTCATCGGCGAATGCCGTGGCTGGCGCGGCGGGTACGGCGGGAATCGCCAGGCCGCTCCAATCGTCGGGTCGGGCCGGCGGCGCATCGGCATAGCGCCCGGCCGCAAGCGCAGGCGGCGACAACACGCGCTGCTGGAAGTTGGCGTCGGCGTAGTAGCGCAGCTTCTTCGCCTTGATCGGCGGCAGGCTGGACACCATCACCACCGACTCATCGGGCGGAAGCTGCATCACCTCGCCAGGGGTGAGCAGCGGACGCGCGGTTTCCTGCCGCGACACCATCAGGTGCCCGAGCCACGGAGCCAATCTGTGGCCGGCATAGTTGCGCTGCGCGCGCAGTTCAGTGGCCGTGCCCAAGGTTTCCGAAATCCTTTTCGCCGTGCGTTCGTCGTTCGTCGAAAACGTCACGCGGACGTGGCAGTTGTCGAGAATGGAATGGTTCTGCCCATACGCCTTGTCGATCTGGTTCAGGCTCTGAGCGATGAGAAAGCTGCGGATGCCGTAGCCGGCCATGAAGGCAAGCGCGGACTCGAAGAAGTCCAGGCGGCCCAGCGCCGGAAACTCGTCGAGCATCAGCAGCAGCTTGTGGCGGCGGGCGATGCCGTCGGAGCCGTCAAGCGATTCGGTGAGCCGCCGCCCGATCTGGTTGAGGATCAGCCGGATCAGCGGCTTGGTGCGGCTGATGTCCGAAGGCGGCACCACCAGGTACAGCGATACGGGATGCTCGGCAGAAATCAGGTCGGCGATGCGCCAGTCGCAGCGTGACGTGACTTCGGCCACCGTGGGATCGCGGTACAGGCCGAGGAACGACATGGCGGTGCTTAACACGCCGGAGCGTTCGTTGTCCGACTTGTTGAGCACTTCGCGCGCGGCGGATGCGACGACGGGATGCGGCGCATCGCCCAGGTGCGCGGTCGTCATCATCCGGTGCAGCGTCAGCTCGAACGGACACGCGGGATCGGACAGGAAATTCGCCACCCCGCGCAGAGTCTTGTCGGTGCCGGCGTAGAGCACATGCAAGATGGCGCCGACCAGCAGCGCGTGACTGGTCTTTTCCCAATGGTTCCTGCGTTCGAGCGCGCCGTCGGGATCGACAAGAATGTCCGCCACGTTCTGCACGTCGCGCACTTCATGCGCGCCGCGCCGAACTTCCAGCAGCGGGTTGTAGGCCGCCGACTTCGCATCGGTGGGGTTGAACAGCAGGCAATGGCTGAACCGCGAGCGCCAGCCTGCGGTGAGCGTCCAGTTCTCTCCTTTGATGTCGTGGACGACGACGGATGCAGGCCAGCTCAATAAGGTCGGCACGACCAGGCCGACGCCTTTGCCGCTGCGGGTCGGCGCGAAGGTCAAGACGTGTTCCGGGCCTTCATGGCGCAGGTACTGGTCGCGATACAGGCCGAGGAAGACCCCGGCCGGCTGGGTCAGCCCAGCCTTGCGGATGTCGGCGGCATCAGCCCAGCGCGCCGAGCCGTAGGTCGTGACCAGCTTGGCCTGCCGCGAGCGCCAGACCGACATGGCGATGGCGACCACCACGGCCAGAAAGCCGCTGCCGCCCGCAATCGCGCCGCCGGTGTCGAAGACATGCGGCGCGTAGGCATCGAAGAAGAACCACCATTCAAAGAGCCGCCAGGGGTGATAGACCGGCGTGCCAAAGAAGTCGAACCAGGGCGAGCCAAGGCGTAATTGATGTCCGAGGGCTGCCGCTGTCCATTGCGTTGCACTCCATACACCGGCGATCACGATGCTGAAAACAGCGGCGATCTGCCCGAACAGCACGCCCTGACCTTGCATGACTGGCCTCCGATTTCTCCTGCGCTGATTCCTCGCACACACGCGGCACAAGGACGTGCCGCATAGCGCGAGGATCAGTGCCGGGTCGGTGCCGGTCAAAGACCGTTATCGGAAGAAAGGTCGAGTAAAAAGCAAGATTTCGCGCAGGGGCGCGGGCAGAAAAAACGCCGCAAGCGATAGCGCGTTGCGGCGTGTCGAGCAAGAAGTCGGAAGATTCGTGGCGAAGCGCCTACGATCAGAACTTGGGCGGATTCTCCGGCGGCGTATAGGGCACCGTGCCATCGTTATAGAACCGCTTGCGTGTGGCCTCGGCTACCCGGTCGCACAACACATCGGCCAACTTGGCGCGGTCGGTCTTGCACTGCTCGCGAAATTCCTTCAGCCGAGCAGGATTGGCGGCCAACTCCTCCACGGTCGGTATATCTGTCCTCTCTGGTGTTTCGGATTGACCGCAGGCTGTCAGCACCACGATTAGCAAGAGCGTGATGGTCTTCTTCATGGCTTGGGTTCCTCCGGGGGATCAGGGAAGCGGCCTGGGATTGGTCTAGCAATTTCAGGCGATTCGATAGCTTGCACGCGCTCGATGAAGCGGGCCAGCGTTTCCGAATGTTCGCCATCCAGGCGCAGCAGATAGGTCGTAAGCAGCCGCGGGTGGCCCGCCAAAGGACGCGCCACGACGCCCTGTTCCCTGCTAGCCGTAATGTGTGCAGCGCCAGCCAGGCCTAGCGCGAAGCCTGCAGAGACCAATGCCATCATCAGATCGCAGGATGACACCCGCTCGGCTACTAACGGTTCCATGTCCACTCGGCGCAGCACGCGATCCACCTGCCGAGCATGACCTTCGCACGCCTGCGGATCGCACAGCACCAGCGGATAGCGCAGCAGCTCTTCGAGCGGGATACGCTTGTGGGCCAGCAGGGGATGGCGTGTCGGCACGGCCACCATTAGCGGGTCGTTCCAGACGGGCACGACCACGATGCCGTCGCCAACTTCATCGGCCTGGGCAAATCCTACGTCGTACAGATCGTCGTGCAGGCCCTTGATCTGTCGCGACAGTGGAACCTCGAACAGCCGAATTTCGACTTCAGGTTCTTCCTGGCGGCAAAGCGCAAGCAGAGCTGGTAGGCGCGATGGTGTGATGCCATCGGAAAGTGCGACGCGCAACTGACCTTGGAAACCATTGGTCGCTGCTTTCACGCTCTCACGCGCCTGCTGCAAGGCGGCAAGAACGCGCGGCACATGATCGAGAAACAGCTTGCCGGCACGGGTCAGGCGCGTGCTGCGCGTGGTACGTGCGAACAGAACCACGCCCAAGTCCTCTTCCAGTTCCTTGATGGCGCGCGACAGGGGCGATTGCTCGATGTGCAACCGCTCGGCTGCGCGGGCGAAGTGTAGTTCCTCGGCCACAGCCAGGAAGCAACGCAGGTGCCGCAGCTCCATTTCCCTGTCCCTCCTTGAAGAAGTGGATGGTGTCCGCACAACAAAGAACTCAGTCATGCCCATCGCGCGACAGGAATCCTAGTAACCCCCGTTTTGCAGACACCGTTGCCGTCAATCAGTCTTTGAAATTCGGAATCCTATGCGTGGGAAGTGGACCGCCACCGTCCCGACGACTTCATCCTCTCGTTCTATCGCTACCTCATGCACAGTGAGCGTTACAAGCCTTCCACTCACAGGAACACGGCCATAGTCGTCTGGGGTGACTATGATCTCGTCGCCATCTGCGAGGCCAAGGGCATCTGTGCGGTCAACTTCTCGAAGGACCTTAGGAGACGCTTGGCGCGCGATGGCATGCGCGTCTTCCGAAGTAATCTCGATACGCTGCCCGCGACCAATCTTTTGGATACGGGCGATCCAGGCGGGCAAATGTTTGAATGGTTCGAACAGGGCCTTAGCGAACGGGATATGCGCCAATGCAGTCCAGACCTCGACATATGCGTGGAAGTCGATCAAGCCCGGCTCGCTCCCCAACAGAAAGCTGCGGCCATCAGTGAGCTGTTGCTCTATCAAATGAACATGAGCACGCAGTTGGGTGGTCAAGTGAGGGATTTCTGGTTCCAGACCTTCGACATTCATGAAGTCGCCGAAATAGGCCTTTCGGTCACGCATCAACGACTCTGGGAATTGATGGATATTGACGCCAATTGCAGAACCAGAACTGGCAATATGCAGGTCGTGATCGCTCCATGAAGAGAGCGCCAGCGACAGGCCCCGGCTTTCTTCAGGAAAAATCGTGGGTTCAGGGAAACGCCGCTCAAGCTCGACGGCGATAAGACGGGAATCGCAATAGATATCTGCGCCTATCTGCATGACCGGGGTCTTCCGGTAACCGCCAGTGAGGGCGGTGAGCTTGGGTTTCGGCATGATCAGTTCGGCGTCCACTGAAGCCCAAGACAGATCTTTCAGGCCGAAAATCAGGCGGATCTTTTCCGCAAAAGGCGAGGCATCAAAATGATGAAGAATGATCTCTGGCATGAAGTAACCTTTAAAAACCAAAGCAACATAGGTTGGACTAGGAACGAGGTAGCCCAAAGACTTTCCCGACAAACTTTGTCCATAGGGGATCTGGAAGCAGTCCCCAGATTCTCAATAGAGTCTTTGCATCCGATGCGCGATAACGCAGTTTGTCGGACGGATCGTTCGCCGCAGCAACGACTGTGGCTGCAGTGACCTCAGGGGCAGGTGCTCGGAGCGCCCCCTCAGCCATACGTTCGCGAACAAGGCTTGTGGTAGGTTCATAGGCATCCGCCTGCGACCAGATGTGCGAGAATCGAGACCGTATTCCACCCGGCTCAATGAGCTTTACCCGTATGCCAAAGGGCTTAAGTTCATAACGCAGTGCTTCGGATAGCCCCTCTATAGCGAACTTGCCAGCGCTGTACGGGCTCAGGTACGGGAGCCCGACCTGGCCAGCCGCGGAAGAAACATTGATCAGCAAACCTTTGCCCTGCTTGCGCATGCGAGGGATGGCGATCCTGCACACGGCGGCTACGCCGACCACATTGACCTCCAGATGCTCACGCAACTGGACGAGGTCGATCCCCTCAAGCGGGCCGCCCAGCCCGATGCCTGCGTTATTAACTACAACATCAATCTCACCGAAGCGGGTCTCTGCCTCTTCAAACGCGGCGTGGACAGACTGCGTATCCGTTACGTCGAGGCGAGTTCTCAGCAGGTTCGGATGATCCAGACCCACCAGAGCCTTCTGTGGATTCCGCGCCGTGGCAACCACGTTCCACCCCTGATCGAGAAACCGGCGTGCCGCTGCATCGCCCAATCCGCTCGACGTCCCCGTCAACAACACTGTCCTGGTCATGACCGACTCCGTTCTCTGATGATTTGCCACAGTATGCCAATTCTGGACACAGCTGTCCATAACTATCATCATTGCCCCACAAGGCCTCAGGCTGTAGCCTTCAAAAAGCTGGAGGGAACGTTCATGCATACACGAATCGCACTGTGCAGGCATGCTCAAACTCTGCCATGCCCTATACTTTTTCTCGCGAAGCCCCGCACCGTCGAAACCGGCGGATTCGCGTATCATAAAAATCGTCGCGCATCCTGTGCACCCCTAATCAACTGTGATGGCAGCAACATGGCTAGACCAAAGGAATTTGACCGGGACGAAGCGCTACGATGCGCGATAGACGTGTTTGCCAACAATGGATATGGAGGCACCTCGACCGAGGAGCTTCGTGCGGCAATGGGAATTGGGCGTCAGAGTTTTTACGATACCTTTGTGTCCAAACACGCGTTGTATGTCGAGGCTTTGCAACGCTATAACCGCGATCAGGCCACGCAGATTGTCGAAGATCTCCACAGCGGTTCGACACTAATCGAAGGAATATCAAAGGTTCTCTCATCGTTTGTCGATCGCTGCGAAAATAGCCCAAGTCCTGTGTGCCTCGGCACCAGCGCAATCTGTGAGTTCGGTCGCCGAGACTCAGCAATTACAGAATCGTCAGAAGTGATCGCTGCAATTCTTCTGAAACCTCTCGTATCAGCAATCCAGCGAGCGAAAGAAGCGAACGAAGTCCGCAGAGACATAGACCCTGATGTCGCCGCGCATTTCTTGCTCTCTTCGTTAGCGGGGTTAAAAGTCAGCGCGCGAGCAGGAATGCCGCCAGACCAGCTAAGGAAGATCGGATGCCTCGCACTGCAGGCCTTTACATAGCATCGCGCCTCGCGCCGACGCTTACGTTTGCCTCTTTCTGCGATTGACGAAAAACATGGGCTAGCGTGAGAACCAGCCCCTGAGCTGGCGACGGCCGGCGTTATCCGATTGCAGGCCCGCGTTGCCGCCCTATCTCCCACGACACCCCACCGCCACGCACTGATGCGGCGATTTGCTGTCCCAGCCGCTGCTCGATCACCGGCCGCCACGGCACCAGGCTGAATCCCATGCCGTTATCGAGCATGGCGTAACGCCCGCTGGCGAGCATGACGTTGCGCCGGTAGATGCCGGCTACGCGCTGCCCGTCGGCCACAGGCCGATGCTCCAAGCCAGTTTCGGCGGCAATGTCCTGCGCGGCCTTCGCCAAATCGCGCCCGCGCAGCGTCGCCAGCAGGTTGCGCGCAAGGATCACGCGCTGCCCGCGCCGCTCCGCCAGCCCCTGTTCGGCCAGGAAGTCGGCGCGCTGTTGCAGGGTGTTCTTGACCTCGCCGCCAAAGCCCAGGTCGCCCAATCCCTGGCTGCCACCGATCAACTGCTGATCCAGCCAGGTTGCGCCGATGACGCGGGCCTGCCGCTCGATGGGTAGGTGCGATTTCAGCTCCACCGCCACACCGCCCAACCGTTGCGCATCGTGCTGACGGCCACGTTCGGCCAGATCGTCCGGCACCTTCCATAAACCATCGGACACGCGCTCCACGATGCCGGCGCGGCGCAGGGCTTCCAAGCGGCGAACGTGGGCGGCGACGACTTCCTGCGGGTCGCGTCCAGGCTTGGCCCGGCCCTGTTCGATCGCCAGGTGATGATCGGCGCGATACAGGCCATCGCTCGCCAGTGCGACGATGTTCCTGTCGGCCGCCCGTACCTCGGCGGAACCGCGCACTTCCACCACCGAGCCGGTGGGATAGTTCGCCAGCTCGTCGCGGGCGTTCAACGCAACGTAGTGGGCCTTGCCGTCGGTGCCGTCGATGACCAGATAGCCGCGGTCGTGTAGCTCGTCGGCCAGCCCCTTGGCGGCCACGCGGCCGACGATGGTGCGGCCGCTTCCATCAGCATCCTCGCCCGGCTCGAACACCGCCAGCTCGCGCGGCTGGCCGCTCATGGCCCGCTGCATCGTGCGGATGATGTCGCCGCGCTCGCCCAGGGCGCGCAAGGTCTTCTCGGCATCGGCATGGACGGCCCAAGTACCGGGCTGCACCTCGTCGGCCAGGCCCAGGCGCTGCAAGCGCTGCAGGCGGCCGATCAGCAGCAGGCGCTGGCGCTGCAACGTCGGTTCGTTGAAGCGTTCGATCTGCACCCGGCCATCCTCGCCGGCCTCGCGCTGCAATGTGCGGTCGAGGCTTGTCCACCGCTCCTGTTCCACCTCGCGCTGCAAGGTCTGCTGGATCTCCAGTTCGGTGCGCAGCCCCAGCCATTCGGTCGCCAACTCGGCGGCCCGGTGGCGGAAGCCGTGGGCGATGTAGTCGCCAGCGATGATGAGGTCTTTGCCGGTGTCGTCGCGCCCGCGCACGATCAGGTGTGTGTGCGGGTTGTCGGTGTTCCAGTGATCCACCGCCACCCAATCCAGCCGCGTCCCCAGGTCGGCTTCCATCCGGTTCACCAGGTGCCGGGTGTAGGTGCGCAGGTCGTCCAGCTCGGCGCCGTCCTCGGGCGAGACGATGAAGCGGAAATGGTGTCGGTCGTCGGCGGCCCGCTCCTTGAAAGCATCAAGGTCGGCTTCGTCGGTCTGCGGCCCGTAGGCTCGCCCAGGTTCGCCATCGCGCCCGGCGCCGTCGCGCTCGATGTAGCGCAGGTGCTTGGCGAGCGACTGCGGGCTGGCGTTGCGCTGGTTGACCAGCAGGGTCTTGATGGTCACGCGCCGCGACATGGGCGTCAGCTTCGCGCCCGCGAAACGCGCCGCCGTGTGGCCGCGCCCAAGCCGTGAACCGGGGAGCTGGCCGGCGCGTGCGCCGCTGCCGCCGGCTGCGGAATGGCGCATCGAGGACTTGCCGCCGCTGGCCTTGCCCGCCTGCTTGAGCACCTTGGCAACGAAGCTCTGCCCCTGGCCCTTGCCCCGGTTCTTCGGGGCGCTGGGGTGCACGCGGAAATCGTCGTCGCGGCGGTCGGTCATGGCTGCGCTTCCCGCAAGCTACGGCGTGTCCTGTCGTGCAAAGCACGCGAACATGCCTGCATTGGCGCGAGCCTCGCGCCCCACGCGGCACGGTGGCGAAGCCGCTCCGTGCCGCACCACCCCCATGTGCAGACAGGCTTTCGACGCGGCCCGGTGCCGCGTCCTTTTGTCTTGCCTTCCGCCTTTGCCTCTCGCTGTCGCTCCGGGCGTCGGCGGCCCGGCGGCGCTGCGCTGCTTGCAGCCAGCCCGCCGGCGAAAGCGCTAATGGCCGCAGGCCGGGCGCGTTCGAGGCAAGACGCCTGCACGTTGGACGGCTGCGCCGGATGTTGCGCGAAGCGCGGCGCGAATGCGCCCGCGCTGCACGCCCGACGACACGGCGGCGGCAGCCGGAACGGCATGCCCGATGGCACGATGAGAGGCACGGCAACGTGCAGTGAATCGGCGGCCATCATGGGCGTGTCTCCAGCCAGACCGGGTGCGCGACGCCGATCACGGCGGATGCGCTGACCGGGCCGAAATAGCGGCTGTCGAACGACGCCGGATTGGTCACGCTCAACAGGAACAACTCGCCCTCGGCCAGTGGCCGGCAATGCGGCCAGGATGGCAGCGGCCGGCCCAGCCGATCGACATGCAGCGCGGCGGCCGCAGGCACGCCGTCGATGCGTACCTGCCCGGCGACGATGCAAACGTGTTGCGGCGCGACCGCGCCCACACGTTTGAGCAGCGGCACGCGCGTCGGCAGGTAGCCGCGCTGCGCAGCCAGCGTGGCGGCCCTGTCGGGCAGCGGCACCAGCACGATGCTGTCCACGGACAGCGGACGTGGCAGCGAGGCGGTGCGCGGGTCGAACGGTTCTATGCGATACCAGCCGACCGCCACGCTGTCGGACGGGTTGTAGGTCAGACGCGGCAGCGGCGACACGAAAGCCGCCCAGGCCAGCGCAACGAGGCCGACGGCGGCAAAGCCCGCCAGCACGATGCGAACGCGCAGGCGCGAGCGAGGATGCGGCGCGGCTTCGTGCGTGCATGTGGTGTTGGATTGGGTCGTCATGGCAGAGCCTTTCCAGCCAGCCAGACGGCGTGCCGCTCGGCGGTGTATTCGGGCAGAGGCAGGCGGGCCGCCAGACGGTTGCCCAGCGTGCGCCAGTACGCGGGCGACACGTCGATGGCGGCGATGCCCTGCGCGTCGATGCCGTCGATGCGTTTCAGCACGGCACGCACCGCGTTCTCGCCTTCGGCGTGCAGCAGCAGGCGTGCGCCCGGCCGCACGCCGGGGATGCGCTGCATGTCGTCCAGCGGCGTGGCGGCTTGCATCACCATGAGCTGCCAGCGGATCGTGCCGTAGTCGTTTGCCTCCCAGCGCACGCGGCAGAACATTGCACGCGGCAGGAACACCGCGCAGCGCCGCCAGCGGTCGAGTCGCAGCGTGCGCGTCGGTTCGCCGAAACGCAGGTAGAGCTTGAAGCGCGGTTCAATGTAGGCGAGCGATACGCGAGTCAGCGGCATGCTGCCAGCCTGGCCGGCGAGCGTCGAAAGCGAAGGCGGCGGCGCAGCAGCCGGTGCAGCCGTTGCCGCGCCAGCGGCAGGCGAAGCGGATGCAGTCATGGGGTGTTCTCCCTGCGGTGTTCTGGAAACTCGCGCTCCAGCAGTCCGCGCAGCAGATCGGCCACGGTCACGCCTTGGCCGAAGGCGGCGATCTTGATGCGAGCGCGCAGCGCGGGCGTCACGTCGAGGGTCAGGCGGGCCGTGTAGAGGTCGCCCTTGTTGAGCGCATCGGCATTGCCCTGGCGAATCCACGCCTCGGCGTGCGGATTCGCGGGCGGACGTGCGCCGATGCCGACGCGCTTGCTGCGTGGGCTGCTCATGTGGGCCACCGCAGCAGTTCATCGGTGAGCACGGCGATCTCGCGTGCGGCGGCGCTTTCGGGCGCCGTCTCGCGGGCGAGCCGGCCAGCGGCCACGCTGTCGGCGAAGACGATGCGCTGGCGCACTTCGCTGCGCAGCGCCGGCAGCGGCTGTTCGGCCAGCGATTGCCGCGCTTCCCGGCCGATGATGGTGGTGCTGACGCGCCGATTGATGACGAAGGCCGCGCGCAGCGCAGGCCGAAAGACTTGCGCCTCGCGGATCAGCGCCACCATCTCGGCGCTGGCCCACAGGTCATACGGGCTGGGCTGCACGGGAATCAGCACGCGCTCGGCCGCCAGCAGCGCGGAACGCGCCAGGGCGGCGATGCGCGGCGGGCCGTCGATGATGATGTGATCGGCGCGGCGGGCCAGCTCTGGCGCCTCCTGATGCAGCGTTTCGCGGGCGAGGCCCACGGCGCTGAACAGCCGGGGCAAGCCCTGCTGGCTTCTGCGCTGCGTCCAGTCGAGTGAGGAACCTTGCGGGTCGGCGTCCAGCAGGATGACGTGCAGGCCGCGCATCGCCAGCTCGCCGGCGATGTGCGTGGCGAGCGTGGTCTTGCCGACGCCGCCTTTCTGGTTGAGAAACGCGAAGATCATGGCGCGGCCCTCCCTGCTGGAAAGCCGGCCTGGCCGTGCCGTTTCGCGGTTGTCCACCGAAACGGCGCGCTTCTACTAAAAGTTAGAGATTTATAGTTAGGTAAGTTAGAGGGAGCACAAACCCGCGCCGTTACTGGCTTTGCGGCGTTTTCGTACTCCTGATAGCACGAGGGTCGTACTCCCGATAGCACGATACCCGGTACTCCTGATAGCACGAGGCCGTCCACACGTTTTCCCGCATTTATCCCCGTGCCGTGAACGGCACGGGCCGGAAGGTCAGCAGTTCCAGCCTTTCGCCCGGCATCGGCTCGATGCCCAGGACGTAGCCGGGCAGCGACTGACGTGCGACCAGCACGCGCAGGTCGTAGGCGAAGTCCGAGAAGCGCGCCGCGCTGCCGGACTTGCGGTGCAGATGCCGGAAGTCGAATTGCCAGCCGTGTTCCTGCCGCCCGCCGTGCTTGCGCACCAGGCGGTACAGCCAGCGTTCGATACCGCCCTTCAAGCGGAAATAGGCCGGGTCGATGGTCAGTACCAGGGCGGCGTCGAGTACGCCGGCATAGAACCAGTCCGGCAGGATCAACTCGATGCCCAGCGGCGTGCCGCTGGCGTCGGCCAGTTCGCGCCATTCGTTCACCCATGAAAAGCGGTGCAAGCGCCGCCCGGTGGTTTCGCGGATGGAAGTCGCCACGCTGGTCGATTGCAGCCGGTCGAGTGCGGCTTTCAGGCGCTGGTAGTCGTTGAGGGACGTGCCGCGCCCGATGAAGCGCAGGATTTCGTAGGGCGTGGCGTGTATCCAGCGCGACGGGCGAATGCCTGCGTCGCGCGCCTCCACGATCTGCGAGGCTGCCCAAATCAACACGTCGGCATCCCATATCGTGGCGATGCCGTGCTCGGCCGTGCCTTCCACGCGGATGGTGATGTTCCCGTTGCGGAAGTCGATCGGCGCCGTGCGCCGCGACTTCGCCAGCGAGAAGAACGGAAAGGCCATCAAGTCCTGGTTGTCGCGCGGCGCCATGCCGTCGCCCGGCAGCGCGCGGAACAGGTCGAGCTGTTCCCGCTGCGGCGATCGCTGCCCCGACGGCAGCGATGGGCTGGACATGACGATGGCCACCGGCGAGCGCACGATCAGCGGCCATCACGGTAGTCGCCCGCGTGACGCTCGGCATATTCCGGGTCGGACGTGGCCTCGTAGCTGCGCTGGTCGGCCCAGGCATCGAGGTCGGCCACCGCGTACATGACGCGGCGGCCGAACTTGCGGAACTTGGGGCCTCCGCCGATCACGCGCTGCTTCTCCAGCGTGCGCGGCGACAGCCGCAGGTATTCGGCGGCTTCGTCGTTGGTCAGGTAGCGTTGGGGCTGCACGGGGGCAGCGACAGCAGCGGCGGCAGGCCGCAAGGGAGCGGGTCGCATGGGATGTACCTCCATCAAGCCCGGCCACACCACGCGGCCGGATAGAGGCACTTTCAAGAAAGCAAGGCTTCCTGATCAGGGACGTTTTGCAGGGGATGCAGCGCGTCCCTGTGCAACGGGCGGAAGCTGTGCCAGACGGCGATAGCCGCCGCGCATCAGCGCATCGCCCCGGCGCACCAGCCGGCGAACGCGGGCGCGCAAGGCGCTGTCGGCGTACCAGTCGTCGGCGACGGCATCGACGCCGAACAGCCCTTCGGCCACGTCGCGCAGGGACGCGCCCGCGAGGGTGCCGTCGAGCGCCTGGAGCGTGTTCAACTCCAGCAACGCAGCGGGGGCCGGCCGCGACCGTGCCGTTCCCGCTGGCGCTGCATCGCCAGCGGCGGCCAGCTTGTCCAGTTCGGCCGCCAGCGCCTGATAGCGTCCGCAGGATGCGGCGCAGGCGCGGATGGCATAGGCGTAAGCCATGCCGTCGGCCAAGCCGGGAGCGATCACCAGCCGCAGGCAGCAGCCCGGCCAGCGCGCCAGCAGCACCAGGCGCTTGCCATCGTGGATCAGGCGTTTCTGGCCGGGGAGGCGCCAGAACGCGAAGGCCACCGCGTCGGGTGGCGGGTCGGCGTCCGGGTAGAGCTGCACGACGGCATCGTGGTCAGGGAACCAGGCCGGATGCGCGTCGCGCGCATCCAGGGCGGGATCTTCCAGCAGGCGCAATCCCCAGCGCGCGGCGGCCTCTGGCCGGCGGCGCCGGCGCAGCCAGTCGCGGCGGTAGTCCGGGTGGCGGCGCAGGTATTCCCACGCCAGCGCGGGGCCGTCGAGGTGCAGCGTGTAGAGATACGCGGCGGTCGGATACCAGTGTTCGGCGCTGGGGTCAGCCATGACGCGGCCTCCTGTCATTCAGCAGGAACGTCGCCACGGATTCCGGCGTGCAGGAGCTATCGGGCCGCCATCAAGTCGTCATCGAAATCGGGATAAGTTGTAACTGCTGGTATCAAGACCGATTGGCTCCAGGGCATTGCGGAAATCGTCTCAATGCGACGGCTACGCCTCCGGAAAAATGGCGCGCAGCATGGAGCACCGTGCAGCAGCCCGCACCAAAGATCATGACTGTTTGCAACAGAAGCGCACCGCTTCGGTGCAAGAGTGCGGATTCAGACTGTGCAGGTCTTGGGTAAGCCTGAAATAGTCAGAGTGCGCTGTTGTTGCTGGGGGTTGGTCAGTCGGTGATCGAGCCGTTTTCTTTGGCCAGCCGCAGGTACTCCGATAGCCGCCGCACCGGCTGGAAGTAGCGATCGCGCATCACCGGCTGCTTGCGCGGCCCGATGATGGACGCCAGATCGGACAGCTTCACATTGCCCAGGCCGGGCATGCCTATTCCGAGGTCGATCAGCCCCCAGGCCGTATCGCGATCGGCCGGATCGAGTGCGGCCAGCAGCCAGGTGGCGTGCGCGTCAGGGGTGAACAGTCGCACCACGGGCAATGCATCGGTGCCCTGCCCGTTGACCAGCATTCGTGCGCGCTCGTCGTCAGTGATGAGCTGCGTCATGGATGCATTCCCACGAATGCACGAAGCCGCAGACCCGCATCCCCGACTTCCCACGAAAACGCACATGCGCATGCCCGTCCATCCGCAAAAGCGTAGAAGCACCAAGGCGCATGTACGGAAGTCAAGAAATCCATGGATCAGGCTCTCCACTTTTGATGAGACCCGGCGCTGCGGACTCCCATAGAGGCATAGGACAGGAAAACCGATGAATGAGTTAAATATAACGTGGTTTTAATTGTGCCGCGAATCGACGCTTCTGTCTATGCAGAAGCGAACCGTCCAGCGCGGCCGACCGGCCGGCTCCATCACCTTCGACGCCGAGCTGGCCCAGGCCTTCGGCGCGGCGGTGCGTGCGCTGCGCACGGAGCGCGGCATCGCCCAGGAAACGCTGGCCAATCTGGCTGGCATTGAACGTTCACATATGGGCAAGATAGAGCGTGGCGAGCATTCGCCGACCCTGGCGATCATCTTCAAGATCGCCGGTGCATTGGAGTGCAGCACAGCAGCGCTGATGGCTGAGACGGAGACTAAGCTGCTCCCTAGCGAGTCAGTGCCAAACGACATCCCACAGAATTTCTAGAAGTTACTAGTATTTTCTAGAAATTCTAGATATGCTTCGACCCGATGCATGCCAATTCGCGCGTGTGCTATCGAAAGGGGATGTACGTGGCAACCAAGAAGTCCAATGGCGAATTAGTCGTCAAGGGTGCGTCAAGTGGGAACTTGACATCTTTGAATAATCAACAGGTGGCTGCTCAACTGCACGCTTTAGCAGAGCAAGTTCAGACTGGCGCAATCCGCGGATATGAATTCAAGCAGACAGCAAACTCCGTGAGTTTCACTGTTGATTCTGCGGATGGAAAGCAGCGCATTATCAAGAAAGAAACTGTGCTTTCTGGCCTGGTTCGACGACAGACCGATCATGTCGCTCAACAGCCGCCTGCGGAGCGGAGAAAGGTCGTCAAAGAGCTTGCGCAAGAGGGATTGTCGCAAGTTGAAATTGCAAAACGCACCTTGCGATCTCAGAAGACAATCTCGAATGATATCCAGAAGCTGAAGGACGATGGAGAGTTGTAGGGGAATTGCGGGGACTCCAATCTTGAAATGCACCCCGCCGCAATAGGCGGGGCTTGGTGGCCGCCGTCAGGCGTGCTGCGACCAGATCAAGCCGTGCGTGCCATCCTCGTTCTCGAAGTACCGTGCCTGGGCTATCTGGCGCAGCAAAAAGGGGGCCGAAGCCCCCGAGGTCAGAGCAAACCTCGCTCTGCAAATGACGTAGTAGCACTGCCAGCAACGATGATGTGGTCCAGCGTGCGCACGTCCACCAATTCCAACGCTGCCTTGAGCTGCCGCGTCAGCGCCCTGTCCGCAGCACTGGGCTCTGGATGCCCGCTGGGGTGGTTGTGTGCCAGGATCACTGCTGCTGCATTGGCCCGCAGCGCCTCCTTGACGACTTCGCGCGGATGCACGGATGCGCTGTCGATGGTGCCGCGGAACATCTCGGTGTACTCGATCAAGCGATGCTGGGTGTCGAGGAACAGAACGGCGAACACTTCATGCTCGAAGCCTGCCAGTTTAGCGTGCAGGTACTCCTTCACGACGGCTGGTGAACTGAACTCGGTACCGCGCTGCATCTTCTGGTCGATAGCCTCGCGTGCCGCTTCAAGGATCTGTTCGACAGAGGCCAGCCGATAGCGGCCTTGGGTAACGCGCACATGCAGCAGCGAATCGAAAGAGGAAAAGGACAGTTGCGACATGATCGTGCTCCGGTTGCTCGGGCGGAATTGCCCGGAACCGGCGCCTCACGGCGCAGCGCAAGCAGTCAGGGATCACAGACGGCCGACAGGCCGCAAGCGTGCGAGCACGCGCAGTCATTGACGGCGAGAACGCCGTGATACGGTGAAGAGAACAGCAAGCCCGCCTCTCCATCTCCAACGAAGAAGTGGAAGGCAAGCGCAGCGCGCAGGCCCGGATCAACGATCCAGGCCGAAGGCATCAGGGATCAAAGCTGAATGGCCGCGACTCGCAGAGGCGCGGGGCGCACCCTGCGAGCCCGACGGCGGAACGCCGGGATGCTGCTTTCCTACGCTTGGCCTTGCTGCAGCAAGTTGTCGCAATCGCCACCGATAGCCACCATGACGTTCATTGCGAACCCCATGGAATCTGGACGATGGCTGCCAACTCAGAAACGCTCAGGACTTCAGCACAACCCAATGCTTCCCTGCCTCACCCCGGCGCCGAGCGGTACGCCGAGCTTCCGCAGCTCTCGAAGGGATCACCGCTCCCCTTTCGCCGCACGATCCGCCGACGTGAGCTGCATCAGATCGTACCCTTGGCGGAAACCACCATCTACGAAATGGAGCAGCGCGACGAGTTTCCCCGGCGCTTCCGGCTGACGCCGCGCTGCGTGGTCTGGGATCTGGAAGAAGTCGAAGCCTGGATAGAAAGCCGCAAGCAAGCCTCGCGATCAGCAGAGGCCGACACATCGCCCGGCCCGGACGTGAGGCTGCGTCGGCACCGCCCTGTTCGATGACACCGCCCTCTGACGTCCACGGTGACTACCCGGCATCCACCCTGACCAGTTCCGCCCCGAGCAGCACTCGTGCCATCTGAGCTACAGCAAACGTGACCGCCACATCTCGGTCTCGTGCCTCCCGGCTAAAGGCCAGCGCGACGTGCCCAGGCCGACCCCAGCCCACCGTGGCGTCGGCACAGTCGCTGCCGGCCAGCCGGCGCAGGACCTCATCCTGCGAATCCAGCTCAGGATTCAGCGCATAGACCAATGTGAAGTCGTGAACCATCGCGATCGCTCCATCCGCTTGTATTGCCGCCACGTCATCGCACCTTGATGCGCGCCAGCACGTCCGCCAACTGCCCACGATCCGCAGCGCGTTTAGCCGCCGTGCGCTGCGCCAGGTTGTGCAACTTGCGCCGCACCCCGGGCAGGTCGACCGCATGAGCAAGGCCGATCAACCCGAAATCTGGCTGCCCGTCCTCTACCGATTGCAGAAAGGTGCGCGACGGCTCGTCCAGCCAATGCGCCACCCGTGCCAACAGACGCTCACGGCTCTCCAGCAATGCCGCCACGCTGATAGGCTCGGTCGTCATACCTTTGAAATGGGCCTCGAAGGTGGCCTGGAAATCCGCAGGTACGCGCGGCGACAGCATTTCCCATGCTGGCTTTGGGCTGCATGTCAGGTACACGAGAAAGGTCCGCCATAGACCAGCATCCGCTCGTTCATCCTCCAGCAGCAGGCCCACGTCGAACAGATCACGCGGATGCTGCCGCGACAATGCCGCCGCCAGCTTTCCGGCATACAGGTCGGCGAAATCCAGCACCTGCACCTCGGCGAAGCCGAACGCCTCCTCCACCTTCGGGCGCACGACCATGGCCCGCACCGGATGCACCGTCCCGCGCATCACCGGCGTCGTCTCGATCTGCACACGCGCGCGGCCGCGACTGGCCACCAGCCGGGTGACCGCCCCGCCTTCGCCCGCCGAGGCCTGCACCTGCAATTGCAAAGGCCGGGCGCGCATCGCGTCGGCCAGTCGTCCGAGTGCTTCGGCGATCAGCTTCGCATCCTCGGCGTAGTCGTGCACCGGCAGCCAGGCCAGGTCGATGTCCACCGACAGACGCGGCAGGTCATGCTCGAGCAGGTTGATGGCGGTGCCGCCCTTGAGCGCGAAGCGCGGCTCCTGGGCCAGCACCGGCAGGATCTCGACCAGCAGCCGCACCCGGTCGGTGTAGCGCCGGTCCCACCGATCAAGCCAGGTGCTCATCGAGGTCTCCTGGCAAGGTGATCTGGTAGGTCGGATGCAGGCGCCCGCCGGGCACCAGCGCACGCTTGCCCCGGCCCAGATCGACGCCATCCAACGGCACATGCGCCAGCCACGCATGCCGATGGCGATCGGCCAGTGCCAGGAACAGCCGCTTGGCCTTGATGCTGCGGCAGTGGCGCAGCAGCAGGCCGACGCGCTGTGGGCGCAGCGTGGTCATGGCCTGCATCAGCGCATCGGCCTCGTAGACCCCTGCCGCATCCGATACGCCATCGCACAGCTCCAGCATGGCCCGCTCGGGCGTCGAGCAGACCAAGGCATCGACACCAGGCGCAGCGGAATGCCAGGCCAAGCCCGCCTCGGACAGCGCCTTCTCGGAGACTTCCGCCGTGACGGGCACGGCCGACAGGTCCAACGGCCCCCTGCCCTGGTACTCGAAGCGCTGCTCCATGGACAGCTTGCCGACCCAGCCCGGCGGAGGCGTCGGTCCGTAAAGCGTGATCGTCCCGGCATCACCCAGGCGCAAGTAGTGCTCGTGCCCTTGCAAGGCCAGCGCAAAGCGTCCCCCGACATGCAGTGGCATGCCCTCCCCGACCTGCAGGCTGCGGACCACCCCATCCCATTGCAGCCGCCCGCCGGCGCGCATGTACACGCCGCGCGCCGGCGACACCAGCCAGCCGCTGCCCACATAGCGCGCAACTAGGCTGTTGGAGTAGTCATGCGTGCGCAACCAGCGGCTGGACACCAGGCGCGTATCGCCCAGTTCGGCCAGCAAACGGTTCAATTTTCGTGAATTTTGAGCATCCATAGTGCTCAAAATATCAGATTTATAAACCTCCTCCAAGAGCCGCAAGTTTGAAAATTCAGGAAAAAGATCATCCAGAGTGATCTTTTCTTGACAAACGCAAACCTTGGACTGCCCCCCAGAAGCGGTTCCCATCAAGGTCATCATGCGCCCCTCCCTCACAAAGCCGGGCTGAGCACCGGGACCGACACGTCCTCGGGCACCAGCTTCGGCAGATGCGTGCGCCCATCGACCCACGCCTCCACCATGTCGGCCCATTCTTGGAGCATGTGCCGCCGCGGCCCGGCGTACTCGGCCTTGTTGTAGACCGAGCGCGAAGTCCGGCTGCCCTCTTCGTGCGCCAGGCACTTCTCGATCCAGTCCCCGTTGAAGCCCACCTCGTTGAGCAGTGTGGAAGCGGTGCGCCGCAGGTCGTGCACCGTGAATGGCTCCAGCGGCAACCCGGCTTCCTTCGCACGCGACCCAATGAGCTGGGTCACCCGGTTGAGCGTTGCATGCGACATGCACCGATCGGGGTCATAGCGCGACGGCAGCACGAATCGCGAGCCAGCCGCGCAGGTGTGTAGGGCTACGAAGATGTCCATCGCCTGCCGCGACAGGTAAACCACGTGCGGCTTGCGCCCCTTCATCCGCACCTTCGGAATCGTCCAGGTGGCGTTCTCGAAATCCACCTCGCTCCAGGTGGCCTCGACCAGTTCGCTCTTGCGCACCATCGTCAGCAGGATCAGCCGCAAGGCCAGCCGAATGGTCGGATAGGACGCGATGGTCTCCAGTTGGTGGAAGGCCAGCCGGATCTCGGCGGGCGAGAGCGCCCGGTCCTTGGGAACGAAGGTCGCGATCGACGCCGCCTTCACGTCGTCGGCTGGGTTGGCGAGCCGCTCGCCATGCAGGATGGCGAAGGCATAGACCTGCTTCACGATGTCGCGGACATGGATGGCCGTGGCCGGCGCGCCGCGCGCCTTCACCTTGTTGCACAGCGCCCGGAGGTCGTCGGGGGTGACTTCCTTCAGCTTCCGGTTCTGGAAGACCGGCAGGATGTCGCGGTCGATGATGTGCTTGCGCATCGCCCGGGTGCTGTCGGCCATGCGGGCATCGGCCAGCCAGCGTTCCGTCATCTCGCCGAAGGTCCTGGCGGCCGTCAGTCGCCGCTTGGCCCGCTGCTTCTCCAGCGCCGGGGAAAGGCCCTGATCGACGGACCGCTTGGCATCGAGTAGTCGTTCTCGGGCCATGGCCAGCGACATGCCGGCCGGCCCATACCGTCCGAGCGTCAGCGTCTCGCGGCGTCCGTTGAGACGGTAATCGTAGCGGAAGGTGATGGTACCGGCGGTCGATACCGCCACGTACATGCCATCGCGGTCAAAAACCTTATAAATCTTGGACTTAGGCTTGAGATTGCGCAGTGCTGTGTCGGTGAGCATTGAGGGTGTTCCTCCTGTTCGTGACGGCTTTTACCGTCAGGGACCTGGAGACCCGTTGATGCTCGGAAAGCCGCATGAAACAAGCTTTCCTCAGGAGTTTTTTACCGTCAAAGACCGGTTCGGTCTCAATAGTAAACAGGAGGGTCTGGATCCGACCTTCGGGGCTTACCGTCAGTTCTGTCGCCGACCCGTTCTGCTGGCCGGCGATAGCCACCGATAGAAAACGCAACTTATCTTTTTAATATCAACAAGTTAAGTAAATTCCACCGATACCTGGCGATAGCCCTCGAAAGACGCTCCGTCACTCCCACTCAATCGTCGCAGGCGGCTTGCTCGACACGTCATACACCACCCGGTTGATCCCCCGCACCTCATTAATAATCCGCGAGGAAACCCGAGCCAGCAACGGATGCGGCAGCGGCGCCCAATCAGCCGTCATGAAGTCGAACGTCTGCACAGCCCGCAGCGCCACGACATATTCGTAGGTGCGGCCATCCCCCATCACCCCCACCGACTTCACCGGCAGGAACACGGCGAACGCCTGCGAGGTCAGCTCGTACCAGGTCAGGCCGCTGGCCTCGTCCTTGGTATTGCGCAGTTCTTCGATGAAGATCGCATCGGCGCGGCGCAGCAGCTCGGCGTACTCGTGCTTGACCTCGCCCAAGATGCGCACGCCCAGGCCCGGGCCCGGGAACGGATGGCGGTAGACCATCTGCGGCGGCAGGCCGAGGGCCACGCCCAGTTCGCGGACTTCGTCCTTGAACAGTTCGCGCAGGGGTTCCAGCAGCTGCAGGTTCAACGTGTCCGGCAGGCCGCCGACGTTGTGGTGCGACTTGATCGAGGTGGCCTTGCCGGTCTTGGCGCCGGCCGATTCGATGACGTCGGGGTAGATGGTGCCCTGGGCCAGCCACTTGGCGCTCTTCTGCTTGCCGGCTTGTTCCTGGAACACTTCGACGAACTCGCGGCCGATGATCTTGCGCTTGGCTTCGGGGTCGGCCACGCCGGACAGCTTGCCCATGAACTGGGCGGTGGCGTCGACGTGGATGATCTTGACGCCCATGTTCTCGGCGAAGGTCTGCATGACCTGCTTGCCTTCGTCCAGGCGCAAGAGGCCGTGGTCGACGAAGACGCAGGTCAGCTGGTCGCCGATGGCCTTGTGGATCAGGGCCGCGGCCACCGACGAGTCGACGCCGCCGGACAGGCCGAGGATGACTTCGTCCTGGCCGACCTGCTCGCGGATGCGGGCGACGGCTTCGGCGACGTAGTCGGGCATGTTCCAGTCGCCCTGGCATTCGCAGATCTCGTTGACGAAGCGGGCCAGCATGGCCTTGCCTTGCACGGTGTGCGTGACTTCGGGGTGGAACTGCACCGCGTAGAAGCGGCGATCTTCGTCGGCCATGCCGGCGATGGGGCAGGACGGCGTGGAAGCCATCAGCTTGAAGCCCGGGGGCAGCTCGGTGACCTTGTCGCCGTGGCTCATCCAGACCTTGAGCATGCCGTGGCCGTCGGCGGTGGCGAAGTCTTCCAGGCCTTCCAGCAGCTTGGTGTGGCCGTGGGCGCGGACTTCGGCGTAGCCGAATTCGCGGTGGTCGGAGAAGCTGACCACGCCGCCCAGCTGTTGCGCCATGGACTGCATGCCATAACAGATGCCCAGCACGGGCACGCCCAGCTCGAACACGGCGTGCGGCACGCGCATGGAGCCTTCTTCGTAGGCCGATGCGTGGCTGCCCGACAGGATGATGCCCTTCAGGCCCTGCGCCATCTGGTCGCGGATGAAGGCGTCGTCGACGTCGCCGGGATGCACTTCGGAGTAGACGCCGGCTTCGCGCACGCGGCGGGCGATCAGTTGGGTGACTTGCGAACCGTAGTCGAGAATGAGGATGCGCTGGTGCATGGAGACTCTACCGGTAATGAATGAAATCGCTGTAAATAAAACCGCACCGGCAGACCCGCTGACTGATTCTGCGGTTCTGCCGGTGCGTGATGCATGACATTGTAGTTGACTGTACGGGGATCAGTCGGCGCGGTAGTTGGGCGCTTCCTTGGTGATCTGTACGTCGTGCACGTGGGACTCGCGGACACCAGCGGAGGTGATTTCCACGAATTCGGCCTTGGTGCGCATGTCGTCGATGGTGGCGGCGCCGCAGTAGCCCATGGAGGCGCGGATGCCACCGACCAGTTGGTAGATGATGGCGAGCACGCTGCCCTTGTAGGGGACGCGGCCTTCGATGCCTTCGGGGACCAGCTTGTCGGCGTTGTTGGCCGGGTCCTGGAAGTAGCGGTCGGCCGAGCCTTCCGTCATGGCGCCCAGGCTGCCCATGCCGCGGTACGACTTGTACGAGCGGCCCTGGAACAGCACCACTTCGCCCGGCGCTTCTTCGGTGCCGGCGAACATGCCGCCCATCATGCAGGAGAACGCGCCGGCGGCCAGGGCCTTGGCGACGTCGCCCGAGTAGCGGATGCCGCCGTCGGCGATCAGCGGCACGCCCGTGCCTTCCAGCGCCTTGGCGACTTCGGAGATCGCGTGGATCTGCGGCACGCCGACACCCGCCACGATGCGGGTGGTGCAGATCGAGCCGGGGCCGATACCGACCTTGACGCCGTCGGCGCCGTACTCGACCAGCGCGCGCGCGGCGGCGGCGGTGGCGATGTTGCCGCCGATGACTTCAACCTTGGGATAGTTCTGCTTGACCCAGCGCACGCCTTCCAGCACGCCCCTGGAGTGGCCATGGGCGGTGTCGACGATCAGCACGTCGACGCCGGCGGCGACCAGCTTTTCCACGCGCTCTTCGGTGTTGCCACCGACGCCGACCGCGGCGCCGACGCGCAGCTGGCCCTGGGCATCCTTGCTGGCCAGCGGGTGCTCGGTGTTCTTGACGATGTCCTTGACGGTGGCCAGGCCGCGCAGCTCGAAACCGTCATTGACGATGAGCACGCGTTCCAGGCGATGCTTGTGCATCAGGGCCTGCGCTTCATCCAGCGTGGCGCCTTCCTTCATGGTGACCAGGCGTTCCTGCGGCGTCATGATGTTGCGCAGGGGCTGGTCCAGGTTCTCTTCGAAACGCAGGTCGCGGTTGGTGACGATGCCGACCAGCTTGCGCCCTTCCACCACCGGCAGGCCCGAGATGCCATGCTGGCGCTGCAACGCAATGGCGTCGCGCACTTTCATCTGGGGGGTGACGGTGACCGGATCGATCACGATGCCGAATTCGTGGCGCTTGACGCGGGCGACTTCACGGGCCTGGGCGTCGGCGGACAGATTCTTGTGGATGATCCCGATGCCACCTTCCTGGGCCATGGCGATCGCCAGGCGGGATTCGGTGACCGTGTCCATGGCGGCGGACACGAGGGGGATGTTCAGGGAGATGTTGCGGGTGAGGCGCGTGGCCAGGGAGGTGTCGCGCGGCAACACCTCGGAATACGCAGGCACCAACAACACATCGTCGAAGGTGAGCGCTTTTTGAACGAGACGCATGGGTAACTCCGGGCGCAAAGCAAGATTATACGCCGCTGACGTGTTTTGACTAGGTGTTGACCCTAGGTCGGCGCATGATTTTTGCGACTTTTTTCAATAGGCGTTGCGACCTTGCACTATTCCTCGCATTATTTTTACCCGGATTATATTGACAAGCGATCGGGCGATCGCTCACAATGCCGACCATCAAATTCATCCGGGCGAATATCCTTCGCATCCCTCATGACGCAGACTGCCCTTCCCTCCACCCACACCGCGTTCGACGGCCACCGCCTGCTGACGCGCGGCGGCCTCGCCGACGTGGCGCTGTCGGTCAAGCAGGCCCAGGCCGCGCGCGGCGACGCCGCCATCCTGGTGTTCGACGACCAGAGCGGCAAGCAGGTCGACCTGGACCTGCGCGGCGGCGACGCCGATATCCGCAAGCGCTATCAGGCGCCGGCGGCCACTGCCGCGCCGGCTGACGACGCCGACACCGCCGAGGCCGCCCCGCGCGGCCGCGGCCGGCCCAAGCTGGGCGTGGTGCCGCGCGAAGTGACGTTGCTGCCGCGCCATTGGGACTGGCTGGCGACGCAGCCCGGCGGCGCGTCGGTGGCGCTGCGCAAGCTGGTGGAGCAGGCGCGCCGCGACAACGAGGCGCGCGACCAGCAGCGCCAGCGGCAGGAAGCCGCGTACCACTTCATGTCGAGCATGGGCGGCAACCTGCCCGGGTTTGAAGAGGCCACGCGGGCGCTGTACGCGGACGATCGCGCGGGCTTTGCGCGCCAGGTCGCCGAGTGGCCGCGCGACGTGCGCGACTACGCCATGGCATTGGCGTGGGCGAATGAAGCGGCTTGAGCGGCGAAGCCTCCAGCGGCTGCGCTTCGCGTACACGTCAGTAGCGCAAGCGTTGCGGGCGATCACCGGTCCATGACAGCAAATCGCCGCTCTCTCCGGTGCGCAGGCGGCGCCGGTCACTGGTAAGCTGTGGGTCATGAATATGGATACCGCGCCCCGCAATTTCCTGCTCTACGACGGCGATTGCCCGTTCTGCACCAACTACGTGCGGATGGTGCAATTGCGCAAGGCGGTCGGCCCCGTCGAAATGCTCGACATGCGCCAGCACCCCGAACTGGTGGCGCATTTCCGCGAGCGCGGCTATGACCTGAACGACGGCATGCTGCTGCGGCTGGACGGGCACATCTACTGGGGCGCCGATTGCATCAACCGGCTGGCGCTGATCAGCTCCGACAGCGACCTGTTCAACCAGATCAATGCCGCCATCTTCCGCCGCCCCTGCCTGTCGGCGGCGCTGTATCCCTTCATGAGCCGCGGCCGCGCGCTGACGCTGGCGCTACTGGGCAAGAAGAAGATGCCGGCCTGACAGCGGCGCGCCCTCCGTTGCCCGCACCACGCATCGCCACGCCACGCCACGGAGCAATGCTAAATTGCGGGTCACCCCCTGACGGAGACCTCATGGCCGAGCCAAGCACCGCTGCCGACGGCACGCTGACGCCGCGCGTCGCGCATCCGAACGAGGCGCCCGGCGCGACACCCGCCGGCGGCTTCTCGCTGACCGCGCCGATCGCGCTGCAGGACCGCATCGCGGCCTCGCTGTTCAGCTACGCGGACATGTTCGGGGCCGCCCGGCGGCGCGCGCTGCACATCCTGGCCTGGGTGGTGCTGGCGCTGCTGGTGATGCTGGGGTTCTCCGCCTGGCGGGACAGCGGCGAGCAAGGGGTCGGCCCTTTTCTCTCGCGCTTCTTTCACGACCTGTTCGGCCTGGATGGCTTGCCCATCCTGATCCTGGCCATCCCGGTGCTGATCTACTACTTTCGCCATCCGGCGATCGTGCGCGGGCGCCTGGCGCGCTGGTGCCGCGACGAAGGGCTCGACCAGACGATCCACCCCGTCTATCACTTCGAGCCTGGCGGGCTTGTCGTCACCCTGCCGGGGCGCAAGACGGCCATGGCGTGCTCGCGCATCCAGGGGATTGCCGAGACGCCCGCGCACCTGTTCATCCAGCTGCACAATATCGAGGACGTGTACGCCCTGCCCCGACAGGCGCTGTCCGGCGAGCAGGTGGCGCGCATCAAGGCGTGGGCCGCTTCCTGCCACGTCGGCGCGCCGGACGCGACGCGGCACCCGCCGCAAGCAGCGGCGCCCGAGACCGCGCCGCCGCTGCTGACGACGCGTTTCCTGCTGAACCAGGACGACCGCGCCGCCGCGATCTCGTGGCAGATCGAACGCCCCGGCATGCAGCGCCGCCGCCGGCGCGGCTTCCTGCTGGCCTTCGCGCTGACCGCCCTGCTGGTGCCCCTGATATTCGTGCTGCTGTGGCTGCTGGATTCCGAGCGGGTGCCGCTGCGCTATGCCTTGCCGCTCTTTGGCGAGATGTTCACGGACAGTTTCTGGAAGATCACGCTGGGGTTCTGGGCCTTCCTGGCCGCCGTCATCCTGCTGCATCCCTGGTCCCGGCGCCGCCACGCGTACCGGCTGGCCGGACAAATGCACCGGCGCATGCCGGCCGAGGAACACGAGGCGCGGCTCTATGACGACCGGCTCGAAGTCTGGCAGGACGGTTGGTGCAACAACTTCGCGACGGCCGACTTCGACCGGATCGAGCGGCAAGGCGAGCACCTGATCCTGCTGCGGCGGGAGGGCGAACCGCTGATCCTGCCGCTACGCGCGCTGGACGCGGATCAATTGGCGTTGTTCGAACGCATCCTCACGCGCGGCGCGGGCGGGAATCATCAGCAGACAGGGGCCACGCCATGAACGGGCCGGTGTTGATCCGCCTGGCGGCGCTGTGCGGGGGGCTGGCGCTTGGCGCGCTGGCGCCGGCCGCATCGGCCGAGACCCTCGACCTGCCGCACGGGCTGTCGGTGCGACTGCCCGAGGGCTGGGCGCTGGACGGCTCGCCGCAAGGCGAGGTGTCGCGCAGCGGCATGCGGCGCGTGCAGCTGGTCTGCGAAAGCGAGGCCTGCGAACAGACGCAGGAGACCTGCACCTTGCTGATGCAAGCCAAGCCGCTCGAAGGCGACGACGATGACGCCCGGTTGCAGGCGCTCTATGCCTCGCCGCTCAAGCGCTATTTCCGCCTGCGCGCGGTGCTGCGCGCGACCGGTCCCGACGCCGATATCCGCCAGCCGCTGGAGCGGGTGCGCATCGGCGATCGCGACTGGTATCGCGTCGAGACCGATGTGCGGCCCCCATACCGGTCGGGCGTGTTCGCCGAGACGGTGGTCGATGGCCTGTACGTCGGCGCGATCTGCAAGTCCTGCGAGACCGGCGAGCAGCGCCATCTGGACGGGCTGCGGATCATCGAAAGCCTGAAGTCAACAGCGAACGCCGCCGCGGCGCGCTGAACCGCGGCAACGGCGGGCGCGGCCCTTCCCCGCACGGAACGGCGGCAACGCCCCGAGGCCGCGCTCCGCGGCTATCGACTCCCCCTCTTCAGGCCGCCGCGGGCAGCACCTCGGCCACCTGCCGCAAGAACGCGTCCAACGCCGGGTTGTCATGCTGCGCGTGCCAGGCCAGAAACATGTCCGCGTACAGATCGCGCTGACCCAGCGAACGGAATTCCACGCCCTCCAGGCGCAGCTCGCGCGCCGAATCGGGCACGATGCCCACGCCCAGGCCCACCCGCACCAGCGCCAGCAAGGTATGCGTCTGGCTGGCGCGCTGCACGTAGTCGGGCTGCACGTCGGCCAGCCCGAACGCGCCGACGATGCGGTCGTAGAAATACTTGCCCTCGCGCGGCGAATACAACACGAACGGCTGGCCTTGCAGCAGCCGCAGCGGCACCACTTCGTGCGCGCACAACGGCGACCCGGCGGGCAGCGCCAGCACCAGCGGTTCGCGCTCGATCAGGCGCGACTCGATGCCGGCCTGCTGCGGCACGCTGCGCGCCAGGATCGCGTCCAGCTCGCGCCCCAGCAGCAGGCGCGACAGGTCGGTGCTGACGGTTTCGCGCAACTGGATCTCCACGCCCGGCAGGCGCTTGCGGGCCCGCACGATGAGCGACGGCATCAGCCGGTACGACGCCACCGCCGTGAAGCCCAGGGTGATGTGGCCCGCGTCGCCGCCGGAGGTGCGCCGCGCGGTGGCGGCGGCGCGCGCTGAATACTCCAGCAGGTGGCGCGCGTCGCGCAGGAAGCGGCGGCCGGCCGCGCTCAGCTCCACCTGGCGGCTGCTGCGCTCGAACAGCGTCACGCCCAGGTCCTGCTCCAGCAGCTGGATCTGGCGCGACAGCGGCGGCTGCGTCATGCAGAGCCGCGCGGCGGCGCGGCCAAAGTGCAGTTCCTCGGCCACGGCGATGAAGCATTCGAGCTGGCGGAATTCCATCGATCCAATCCTTGAATTGATCAATGCTATTTATAGCTCGAACAGTCATCCATCGGCTGGCATTCCTATACTCGGCCGCAACGCCAGGCGCCTGACCGGCCGGGCCAGAAGGAGTGTCATCGCAGCAGTGTTTTCCCCGCGGCCCGAGCCGCTCACTACAAAGAGAAAGCCATGGAGACAAGCCCCACCCACCGCCCGCGCCGCCGGCTCATCGCCGCCACGCTGGCCCTGGCCACGTGTGCCATCCTGCCCGCCGCCGCGCGGGCCGCGCCGTATCCGGAACGCCCGATCAACCTGATCGTGCCGTTCGCCCCCGGCGGCGGCACCGACATATCGGCGCGCCTGCTGGCGGCCGCGCTGGGCGACAAGCTGGCCGCCTCGGTGGTGGTGGACAACCGGCCCGGCGCCGGCGGCCAGATCGCCGCCGACCTGGTGGCGCGCGCCAACGCCGACGGCTACACGCTGCTGTTCGCCAATTCCGGCATGCTGGCCATCAATCCCTGGATCTACAAGCTGCACTCCGACCCGGCCAAGGCCTTCGCGCCGGTGTCGCTGTTCTCGGACCTGCCGTTCGTGCTGGTGGTGCCCGCCAGCCTGCCCGCCAAGGACGTGCCGGAGCTGGTGGCGCTGGCGCGCGCGCAGCCCGGCAAGCACACCTACGCCAGTTCGGGCACCGGCGGCGCGCCGCACCTGTCGGGCGAGATCTTCCAGCAGGCCACCGGGGTCGACCTGATGCACGTGCCCTACAAGGGCGGCGGCCCCGCCATGACCGACCTGATGGCGGGCCGCGTGGACATGCTGTTCGCGTCGGTGCTGGAGACCATTCCCTACGTCAATTCCGGCAAGCTGCGCGCCCTGGCCGTGACCGGCGCGACGCGCTCGCCCGCCCTGCCGAACGTGCCGACCATCGACGAGGCCGGCGTCAAGAACGCGCAGACCGGATCCTGGACCGCGGTGCTGGCGCCGGCGGGCACGCCGCAGGCGGTGATCGACAAGCTGTCGGCCGCGATCCGCGACATCGCCAATGATCCGACGATGAAGGCCAAGCTCGAATCGCAGGGCGCGGTGGCGCATGGCTCCACGCCCAGGCAGCTGGAGACGCTGGCGGCCAGCGAGCGCGAGCGTTACGGGCAGATCATCAAGACACGCCATATCCAGGTGCAATGACGACCCGCGGCGCCGGTCGCGCACACTGGCGCCGTCCCCTCTTCCTCAACCGCGGTTCCGCCCTCCCCGGCCTCGCCGCCGCAAACGTAGCACCCAGCCCATGACCGTTTCCCAAGCTTCCCCCACCGCCGACCTGCTGATGGTCGGCCCCCTGCTGCCCGAGCTGACCGCCGAGCTGGAGTCGCGCTACCGCGTGCACCACTGGTGGCAAAGCCCCGACCAGGCCGCGCTGCTGCGCGAGCACGGCCCGGCCATCCGCGGCATCGCCACCAGCGGGCGCTTCGGCGCCACGCGCGACCTGATCGAGGCGCTGCCGGCGCTGGAGGGCATTTTCAGTTTCGGCGTCGGCTACGACACTATCGACCTGGCGGCGGCGCAAGCGCGCCAGGTCCAGGTCACCAACACGCCGGGCGTGCTGGACGCCTGCGTCGCGGACACGGCGCTGGCCTTGATGCTGGCGGCATCGCGCCGCATCGCCGAGGCCGACCGCTTCGTGCGCGCCGGCCGCTGGCCGCAGGAAGGCTTTGGCCTGGGCACCCGCATGAGCGGCAAGCGCTGCGGCATCGTCGGGCTGGGCAACATCGGGCTGCAGATCGCGCGGCGGGCCGAGGCGTTCGACATGCCCATCCTGTACACCAACCGCAAGCCGCGGCCGGACGCGCCGGCCCACTACCGCTATTGCCCGAGCGTCACGGCGCTGGCCGCGGAGTGCGATTTCCTGGTGCTGGCGCTGCCGGGCGGCGGCGCCACGCGGCATCTGATCAACGCCGAGGTGCTGAAGGCGCTGGGTCCGCAGGGATGGCTGATCAACATCGCGCGCGGCACGGTGGTGGACGAGGCCGCGCTGGTCCAGGCCCTGCAGGCCGGCCGCATCGCCGGCGCGGGCCTGGACGTGTTTGAACACGAGCCGGCCACGCCCGCCGCGCTCAACGCCATGGACAACGTGGTGATGCTGCCGCACATCGCCAGCGGCACGCACGAGACCCGCCGCGCCATGGCCGACCTGATGCTGGCCAACCTGGACGGCTGGTTCCGGGACGGCAAGACGGTGACGCGCGTGGTTTGAGATCGCCGGCCGCCGCGCGCCGACGCGGCGGCCGCGCGGCCGGTTCCTCTGGCGCGCACCGAATTGGGGCCACATTTGATGGAATCGGCCACCAAGCGTCCACTCCACGGACACTACATCTTGTAATTTATCTCATACGTGATAAATTTCTCACCGCACTGGCTCGTGCCGGCGAGCTGTTGTGCTTGTTGTTGTAAGTTTTTCCGGCCTTCGGGCCGGATTTTTTTTGTCCAGGATCTTCCCGCGCGCACCGCGACGGCGCCCTTACTGGTCGATCCGTATCGACAGTCCATCGCCTTCGGCCGTGATCGCGCGCACGCGAATCGTCCAGCCCGCATTGATGGCCTCTTCCTGGTCGTCGAACACCCCGTATTCCGTCACGGTCACCGCCCCGCGCAGCGTGCGGCCGTCGGCCGATGGCCCCTGCGCCTCGATCACCGGCAGATACCCGTCCTGCACCTGCACCGCGCCGCGCGTGATCTGAAATCCGTTCAATGCTTCCATAGCTGCTCCTCTCATTGGGGACGGGCCATGGTAGCCTGCCGCCAGACTTTCCGGAGGCATCATGTTGAGCGTCAGCAGAATAGAACCGTCCGCCTGGGCGCAGGCCTTTCCCCTGATCAGCCAGCTGCGCGCCGCCCTCGATGAGGCCGAGTTCCTGCAGCGGGTGCGGCGGCAATCGCATGGCGGCTACGAGCTGGTCGGGGCCTACCGCGACGGCCGGTTGATCGGGGTGATGGGCATGCGGCCGGTGCACACGCTGGCGCGCGGTCCGCATCTGCATGTGGACGATCTGGTAGTCGACGAGGCCGTGCGCGGCAGCGGCGCCGGCCGCGCGCTGATGGCCTACGCCGAGGCCGACGCGCGCGCCCGCGGCATGGGAGCGGTGTTCCTGGATGCCCGGCCCGACGCGATCCCCTTCTACGAGCGCGAGCAATACACGCGGCATCCGGCGCCGTCGATGAAGAAAACCCTATGAGATTCGACATCTACCGGCGCCTGCAACTGGACATCGTGCGCGAGGCCGGCCAATGGGCCGTCTACCAGTCCGTCGCGGGCAAGCGCGTGCGCGCCGACGAGATCGTCATCCCGGCCGATGTCACGGAGGAAGAATTGGCGGCGTACCTGGATGACCTGTATCACGAGATGGGGCGGCCGGGCGACATCGTCGCGCGGGTCGCCTAGCCGCGCCCCCCTGGCCACCTTGGCACCCAAGGGCCGCGCCTGGCTGGCCACGCGCCAGGCCCGCCCGTTCGCGACGGAGCGCTAGGACGCCGGCAGCGCGTCGCCGTCCGCTCGCAATTGGGCGCGCAAGCTGGCGATGAAGGCCTTGGCGGCCTCCGGCAGGACGCGCCCGGCCAGGGTCTGCACTTCGAAGTGGCGTTCGTTCATTTCGCGGTCGCGCAGCGGCACGGCCACCACCTGCCTGCCGCGCAGGCGATAGCGGATCGCCAGTTCGCCGCAGAACGCCACGCCGCCGCCCGCTCCCGCGAATGCCACCAGCGCGTCGACGCTGCGGCTGGAGAACACCGGCTCGCACTGCAACTGCTGGCGGCTGCAACTGATGTCGATCAGCTGCCGCAAGGTGGAATCGGCATCGGGCAAGGCCAGCGGATAGGCCATCAACTGCGCCAGCGACACCTCGGGCAGGCCGGCCAGCGGATGATCGGTCGCGACCACGGCGCGCACCGGCGCCGGCATGCGCAGCTCGACCCGCACGTCGCGGTGCGAGGTCAGGCTGAGCGTCACGCCGACGTCGGCCGCGCCGTCGCGCACGCGGGCCGGCACCTCGCGTTGCGAGCACACGTCCAGCGTGAAACGGATGCCCGCGTACTGCTGACGGAAATCCGCGATGGCTGCCGGCAGGAAGTCATGCACGAAGCCCTCGGTGCAGACCACCCGCACCAGCCCCTGGCGCAAGCCTCGCAGTCCCATGATTTCGCCGGCCACGCGGTCCACGTCCTGCTGCGAGCGCTTGGCGTGGGCGGCCAGCAGTTCACCGGCGGCGTTGAGCGCCATGCCGCGCGAGCGGCGCTCGAACAGCAAGGTGCCCAGCTCGCGTTCGAGCCGGGCAATCTGGCGGCTGACGGCCGACGGCGCCACGTCCAGCCGCTCCGCCGCGACGCTGACCGAGCCGCAGCGCGCCACTTCCAGGAAGTAGCGCACGGCCATTTCCTGCAGGATTTGCGGGTTCATCGGGTTTGCCCTTGGTTTGCGTAAAACGCAATGAACGATTCTATCAATTCATATTGCCGCAATGCATGAGCCCCGCCTAGGATGTGACCGTTCGATGACATCACCCCTTTGGCGCGCGCAGTCATGATCCCGTCCCACGCTTCGGTTTCCGCTTTTTCCTTGCAGGCGTTGCGCGCGGCGCGACCGGTGCTGTGGACCCGGCCCGACCACGCCGCGACCGGCGCCGGCGTCGGCTTCACCCTGGCCGACGTGCAGGCGGCGCATGACCGCTTCGCGCGCTTTGCGCCGCTGCTGGCGCAGTTGTTCCCGGAACTGGAGGCCGCCGCCGGCGTGATCGAATCGCCGCTGCGCGAAGCCCCCGCCATGCAACAGGCGCTGGGGCTGCCGGCGGCCTCGGGGCGCCTGTGGATCAAGGCCGACCACGCGCTGCCGGTGGCCGGCTCCATCAAGGCTCGCGGCGGCATTCACGAAGTGCTGGAGTTCACCGAGAAGCTGGCCCTGGCGCACGGCCTGGTCGCGCCCGGCGATGACTACCGCAAGCTTGGCACGCCCGCCGCGCGCGCCTGTTTCGCGCAATACCAGGTGGCCGTGGGCTCGACCGGCAACCTGGGCCTGTCGATCGGCGTGATCGCCTCGGCGCTGGGATTTCGCGCCGCCGTGCACATGTCGGCCGGCGCCAAGGAATGGAAGAAGGCGCGCCTGCGCGCCCGGGGCGTCGAGGTGGTGGAACACCCCGGCGACTATGAAAAAGCCGTGGCCGCCGGCCGCCGCCAGGTCCAGGCCGATGCGCACGGCTACTTCGTCGACGACGAGCGCTCGGCCTCGCTGTTCCTGGGCTACGCGGCGGCGGCGCTGCGACTGCGCGCGCAGATCGCGCAGGCCGGCATCGTGGTCGATGCCGAGCATCCGCTGTTCGTCTACCTGCCCTGCGGCGTGGGCGGCGCGCCGGGCGGCATCGCTTTCGGCCTGTCGCTGCTGTATGGCGCGCACGCGCACTGCTTCTTTGCCGAACCGGTGCAGTCGCCCTGCTTCCTGCTGCGCATGATGGCCGGCCATGGCCAACTGCCCGGCGTGCCGGCGCCGCCGTCGGTCTACGACATCGGCCTGACCAACCAGACCGAGGCCGACGGCCTGGCGGTGCCGCGCGCCTCCGAGCTGGCGTATGCCGCCGTCGGCCAGTCCCTGGCCGGCGTCTACACGGTGGCCGACGATACGCTCTACGGCGACCTGGCGCGGCTGCACGACAGCGAGGGCCTGCGCATCGAGCCGTCGGCGGCGGCCGGGTTCTCCGGACCGCGCCAGCTGCTGGGCAGCCTGGCCGGGCAGCAATGGCTGCGCCGGCGCGGCCTGCTGCCGCATCTGGCGCGCGCCACGCACCTGGCCTGGACCACCGGCGGGCTGTACGTGCCGGCCGAGGAGTACGACCGATTCCTGAGCCGCGGGCAACGACTCGCGGCCGCCCCCCAGGCGCCAACCGACGCGCCGTCCCTCCACCACTCTCGTCGAGCATGACCATGAAGACTGCCTTGATTGCCCTTGGTGTCACCCTTGCGGGCGCCCTCGCCGCGCCCGCCCCGGCCAGCGCCCAGGCCGGCTATCCGGCGCGCCCCATCACCCTGGTGGTGCCTTTTCCGCCGGGCGGCGCGACCGACGTGCTCGGCCGCGTCATCGCGCAGAAGCTCGGCCAGGAACTGGGCCAGACCGTGGTGGTGGAAAACCGCGCCGGCGCGGGCACCGCGATCGGCGCCGGCTACGTCGCCAAGGCCGCGCCCGACGGCTACACGCTGCTGGTCAGTTCCGGCACCACCTTCACCGTCAATCCGGCGATCCAGAGCAAGCTGCCGTACGACCCGGTCAAGAGCTTCGAGCCGCTCGGCATCGTCGGCCGCACCGGCCTGGCGCTGCTGGCCAACCCGCAGGTGCCGGTCAAGGACCTGAAGGAACTGGTGGCCTACGCCAAGGCGCGCGAGAAGGAACCGCCCGCCTACGGCTCGTTCGGCGCCGGCACCACCGCGCATTTCGTCGGCGAGGCCTTCCTGGCCGCCGCCGGCATCAAGATGATCCACGTGCCCTACAAGGGCAGCGCGCCGGCCATGACCGACCTGATCGGCGGCCAGATTCCGTTCTCGGTCGACACCGTGGCCGCCGCGCTGCCGCAGAGCAAGCTGGGCAAGGTGCGGGTGCTGGCGGTGTCGGCCCCGGCCCGCTCGGCCTTCCTGCCCGACGTGCCCACGTTTGCCGAACAGGGCTATCCGTCGGTGGCCATGGACACCTGGCTGATGTTCACCGCGCCGCGCGGCCTGCCGAAGGACGTCAAGACCCGGCTGGAAGCCGCCCTGCGCGCCACGGTCGACTCGCCCGACGTGCGCAAGAGCCTGGAGGCGCAAGGCTTCGAAGCGGCCTTCTCCACCGCCGCCGAAGGCGAAGCGCTGATCCAGAAGGAACTGCCGCAGATGCGCGACGTCGCGCAGCGCGCCAACATCAAGATCGATTGAAGGAAGCTCTCATGACCCTGGACGATTCCCTCGTCTCGTTATCCGCGGTGGAACTGCGGCGCCTGATCGGCGCGCGCCAACTGTCGCCGGTGGAACTGCTGGAGGCGTGCATCGCGCGCATCGAGGCGGTCAACCCCTACATCAACGCCGTCACCGCCACCGCCTTCGAGCGCGCCCGCATCGAGGCGCGCGCCGCCGAACAGGCGGTGATGGCGGGCGACGCGCTCGGCCTGCTGCACGGGCTGCCGCTGGGCGTCAAGGACCTGGAACCCACGGCCGGCCTGCTCACCACCTTCGGCTCGCCGATCTATCGCGACCACGTGCCGGCCGAGGACGTGACGCTGGTGGCGCGCCTGCGCCGCGCCGGCGCCATCGTGGCGGCCAAGACCAACGTGCCGGAAATGGGCGCCGGCGCCAACTCGCGCAACACGGTGTGGGGCGCCACCGGCAACCCGTTCAACCCGAATCTCAATGCCGGCGGCTCTTCCGGCGGCTCGGCCGCGGCGCTCGCCAGCGACCTGTTCCCGCTGTGCACCGGCTCGGACACCGGCGGTTCCCTGCGCATCCCCGCCGCCAAGTGTGGCGTGGTGGGTTTCCGGCCCTCGCCGGGCGTGGTGCCCAGCGTGCGCAAGCCGCTGGGCTGGACGCCGATCTCGGTGGTGGGCCCGATGGGCCGCACCGTGGCCGACGCCTGCCTGCAGATGGCCGCCAGCGCCGGGCCCGACGTCGGCGATCCGCTCAGCTATCCGCTCGATCCGCTGCAATTCCTGGCGCCCGGCGCGGCCGACCTGGGCCGGCTGCGCGTGGCCTATACCGAAGACTTCGGGCTGTGCGACGTGGACGACGGCATCCGCGCCACCTTCCGCGCCAAGATCGCCGCCATGCGCCATCTGTTCGCGGCCTGCGATCCCATCGAGATCGACTTCGGCGAGGCCCACCGCTGCTTCGACGTGCTGCGCGCCGAGGCCTTCGTGGCCGGCATGCGCGACGCCTACGAGAAAGACCCGGCCAGCCTCGGCCCCAACACCCGCGCCAATTTCGAGATGGGCGCGGCCATGAGCCTGAAGGATTGCGCCTGGGCGCAGGCCGAGCAGACCCGGCTGATCAAGCGCTTCCAGCGCGCCTTCGACGACTACGACCTGATCCTGTCGCCGACCACGCCGGTTTCGCCGTTCCCGTGGACGCAGCTGTATGCCGAGGCCATCAACGGCAAGCGCCAGGAGAACTATTACCGCTGGCTGGCGCTGACGTATGTGATCACGCTGACCACGCATCCGGCGCTGACGCTGCCTTGCGGGCGGGATCACAAAGGCATGCCGTTCGGCTTGCAGATCGTGGGCCGGTTCCGCGGGGATCGCGAGGTGCTGGCGGCGGCGCAGGGGATGGAGTCGGCGTTTGCGGGCAATGCGGAACTGCGGCGGCCTCGGCCGGACCTGGCGGGGCTGAAGGCGGCGGAGCCGGGGTTGACGTCGATCGTGACGGCGCCGCCGGGGCGGGCCCAAGGCGATTCAACGGCGACCGTGTCCGCGGTATAAGCATGGCGCGGATACAGACGCCGACGGCCTGATCGGCGAGCGGACTCGCCGGGGTGCAGGCATAATCCCGGCCGGACAACTTCCCAGGCCCCGCCGGCGACGTCGATAAAAAAAGCTGCACCTACAACGGCATCCCGCTGCGCGGCGCGGTCAAGATCGTCACCGCCTTTCCCGACATCAAGGTACAGGTGGTCAACGCCTTCGCCGACATTCGAGTGAAGCGCGTGGACGCGTTCGCCGACAGTTGCGGCGAGTGGAAGATCGTCGACGCGTTTCCGGGCACGGACTGACGCGCGTCCGATACCGGTCGTCCCCTTGCCATGCTTTCCCCATCAAAGTTGCCAGGATTGAACCGCCAGGCGAGGCGTAATGCTATTGCAATTTCCTATCCTGTGAGCAGACGGGCGTTGTGCCGGCAAACAACCCGATAATGTGTTGACTCGACCCTTGGGGCCGCCCTCAAGCTGGCTGCACCTAGTCAACACAAGGACGGTGAACCCATGAGTTCTTCTAATTCGTGGCTGAATGCTTCCGAAGCAGCCAGACGGCTTGGCGTATCGATCAAGGCCTTGCGGCTATACGAGCAGCATGGCTTGATGACCCCCGGGCGTACACCAGCGGGGTATAGAACCTATAGACCTGACGATATCGTCCGCGCGACCGAAATCGTGACGCTGCGCACGCTCGGACTCAGCCTGGCTCAAATCGCGCGCGTACTGGAGGGTGACGTCGAGAGCCTGAGCGCGGCGTTGTCGACACACGAAGCGGTGCTCGACAAAGATATCCAAGCGCTTCTTCACCAATTGGACAAGCTTCGAAGTATCCAGGCAAACCTGGCTCGTGGTCGGATGCCATCGGATGGAGAATTAACCGGCTTGCTCGATCGATCGACCGAAACCCGCGCGGCGTTTGCGCTCCCCTGGCCTTGGGGAGGGGAATGGTTCGAAGTTCGGGATGTGCGTCCCCTGAATTACATCATCGGCTCGTTAGGCAGCGGAAAGACCAGGCTGGCCCTTCGTCTCGCGCAGACCCTGGTAAATGCGGCCTTCGTTGGCCTGGATCGGCTCGACAATGGATGCGCCGCGGCGAAGGCCATGTTGGCAACGGATCCCGCTCTCGGATCGCGCATTGCCAAAGTCATGGCGTGGCTCGTCGACGAGGGCGCAAGAGAATCCGATGCGCTGACGGCTTTACTCGTTGCGCTGGAAACGGAAGGCCCCGCGGTGTTGGTGATCGACATGGTCGAACAGGGCCTCGACCAGCCATCTCAGGAAGCCTTGATGGCCCACCTTCGTCAACGCGCGAAGGCCGGAGGAAAGCCCCTCTTCCTGATGACGCGCTCGTCGGCGATCCTGGATCTTGCCGCCGTTGGACCAGACGAAGCCATTCTGCTTTGCCCTGCGAATCACAGTCCGCCAAGCCGCGTCGTGCCTTACCCCGGCGCGCCGGGCTACGAGGCCGTCGCGACGTGCCTGGCCTCGCCCGAAGTGCGCGAGCGGATATCGAGGCGCCCCCAACCGGCGTGATCGCGCGTCCGTCTCGTCGTGCTCGAAATCCCCCCAAGTCCCCCAGCCGGAGACGGGCGGCCCTAGGGAAATCCCGTAAGTCATTGAAATAACGCGAAGTAATGAAAGGGCATAAGGAAATCCCGATTAGGGAATTTGCTTATGCCCTTTAATTATTTGCCGAGCGCATACTCGATACGCAAGAATTCGTCCTTGGCATAAAGCAAGACAGATGGAACTTCGTCAACTCGAGGCCTTCGCGGCCGTCATGTCCACGGGCAGCGTCACCGCTGCCGGGCGTCTGCTTGGCCGCTCGCAACCCGCGATCAGCCGCCTGCTGCAGGAACTGGAGGCCGAGATCGGCTATGCCCTGTTCGCCCGCAGCGGGCCGCGCGTGACGCCGACCGAGCAGGGTTTCCTGCTCTATGACGACGTCGAACGTGCCCTGTCCAGCCTGCGCCAGATCCGCGACCGGGCCGAGGAAATCGCCCGCGGCCAGGCCCAGCCGCTGTTGCTGGCGGCCACCTCGGCGCTGGCCGCCGGGCTGGTGCCGGACGCGCTCAAGCGCATCGAGCCGCACGCCAACCTCGCCCCCCGCATCGAACTGCGCAGCGCCTCGCCCGAGCGCGTGGTGCACGCCGTCCTGAGCGGCGCGGCGCAACTGGGCGCGACCAGCCTGCCGCTGGAGCATCGCGGCCTGACCGTGCACTGGATCGGCCAGGCGCCCTGTGTGGTGGCGCTGCCCGAAAACGATCCGGCCGCGCGCCATGAGGTGGTGCCGGTGGCCGAGCTGGCCGGGCGCCGCGTCATCACCATGGCCAATCCCTACCGCCTGCGCCGCCGGCTGGACGCGGCGCTGGGCCATGCCGCCGGCGCCATCGAAACCAATTCGTCCGTCAACGCCCTGGCCGCCGTGCGCGCCGGCCTGGGCGTATCGGTGCTGGAACCCATTACCGCCTACGGCGCGCCGATGGCGGGCGTGGCGATCCGCCCGATCGACCTGGACATTCCCTTTTTCTTCGGGGTCATCACCTCGCAGTCGCAGCCCCTGACGCCGGCCTGCCAGGCCATGGCCGATGCCCTGGCGCAGGCCGCCGCGCAGTTGCTGCCCGGCTTCGTGCTGCACGACGCCTGCCAGCACGGCGCGCTGCTGCAGTCGATCTACGGCGATGACGCCCCTCTTACGGATACGCCCGCATGAACCAACCCCTCGCTCCCGCCCCGCAAGGCCTGGCCGCGCTGGAAGCGCGCCTGCGCCAGGATTTGTCCTGGCTGGAAATCCCCGCCAAGCCCTGGGTCACGCCGCGCCTGGTCGACGGCCAGCCGGTGCTGGACGTGGCCATCATCGGCGGCGGCATGGCCGGCCTGGCCGCGGCCGCGTCGCTGACGCACCTGGGCATCATCGCGCCGATCTTCGACCAGTCGCCCGAAGGCTATGAAGGCCCGTGGGCCACCACCGCGCGCATGGAAACCCTGCGCTCGCCCAAGCAGCTGACCGGCCCGGCGCTGGGCCTGCCGGCGCTGACTTTCCGCGCCTGGTTCGAGGCGCAGTTCGGCGGCGAAGCCTGGGACGCGCTGGACAAGATCCCGCGCCTGCAGTGGATGGACTACCTGCGCTGGTACCGCCGCGTGCTGAACCTGGACGTGCGCAACCAGCACCGCGTGCTGGCCGTGCTGCCGCGCGCCGACCAGCTGGTGCAGCTGGACATCGAAGCGCCCGCCGGCCGCCAGACCGTGCTGGCGCGCCGCGTGGTGCTGGCCACCGGCCGCGACGGCCTGGGCGGCGCCTACGTGCCGGACTTCGCGCGCAAGCTGCCGCGCGACCGCTGGGCCCATTCGTCGGACGTGCTGGACTACGCCACCCTGGCCGGCAAGCGCGTCGGCGTGGTGGGCGCGGGCGCGTCGGCCATGGACAGCGCCGCCACCGCGCTGGAAGCGGGCGCGGCCAGCGTCGACCTGCTGATCCGCCGCAACGACATCCCGCGCATCAACAAGGGCAAGGGCGCCGGCAACCCCGGCCTGACCCACGGCCACCTGAACCTGCCCGACGACTGGAAGTGGAAGATCCGCCACTACATCAACGCCGCCCAGGTGCCGCCGCCGCGCGGCAGCACGCTGCGCGTGTCGCGCCACCCGAACGCCCGCTTCAACCTGGGCTGTGGCGTGCAGGACCTGGCGCTGGTGGATGACGCGATCCGCGTCACCACGCCCAAGGGCGTCTTCACGCTGGACTTCCTGGTGTTCTCGACCGGCTTCCGCATCGACTGGACCGTGCGTCCGGAATTCGCCGCGCTGGCGCCGCACGTGCGCGCCTGGGGCGACCGCTACACCCCCGCCGCTGGCGAGCAAGACCAGGAACTGCATGACTCGCCCGACCTGGGCGCGGCCTTCGAGCTGCAGGAAAAAACCTCGGGCGCCTGTCCCGGCCTGGACCGGGTGCACTGCTTCTCGTACCCGGCCGCGCTGACGCACGGCACCGTGTCGGGCGATATCCCGGCCATCAGCGAAGGCGCCAAGCGCCTGGCGCAAGGCATCGCCGGCCTGTTCTACCGCGAGGACGTGGCGACGCACTACGCCAACATGGAAGCGTTCGCGGAACCCGAGGTGTTCGGCGACGAATGGACGCCGGCCCCGGCGCCCGGCGCGGCCCGGCAAGCGGAGACCGCGCAATGACCGGCTGGCTGCTCCGCCGCGTGGCGCAAGCCGCGGTGGTCGTGTTCCTGATGACGCTGATCGTCTTCGTCGGGCTGCACGCCATCGGCAACCCGGTCGACATCCTGATCGGCCAGGACGTCGACCAGGTCGACCGCGCCCGCATCATCGCCGAACTGGGGCTGGACAAGCCCCTGTGGCAACAGTACCTGGGCTTTCTGAACGGGGCGCTGCACGGCAACCTGGGCAACAGCTTCGTCTACAACATCCCCGCCGTCGAGCTGGTGATCCAGCGCCTGCCGGCGACCCTGGAACTGGCCATCGCCGCGCTGCTGCTGGCGGTGATCATCGGGCTGCCGCTGGGCCTGTTGGCCGGGCTGTATCCCGACAGCCGCTTCTCCAAGCTGGTGATGGCGGGCAGCATCGTCGGCTTCTCGCTGCCGACCTTCTGGGTCGCGCTGATGCTGATCATGACCTTCAGCGTGTCGCTGGGCTGGCTGCCAGCCAGCGGCCGCGGCCAGACGGTGGAATTCCTGGGCTTCCAGTGGTCGTGGCTGACGGCCGACGGCTGGCGCCACCTGATCCTGCCGGCGCTGAACCTGTCGCTGTTCAAGATCTCGCTGGTGATCCGCCTGACCCGCGCCGGCGTGCGCGACGTGATGCCGCTGGACTTCGTCAAGTTCGCCCGCGCCAAGGGCCTGTCGCCGTTCCGGGTGGTCTGTGTGCACGTGCTGCGCAACACCATGATCCCGCTGGTGACGGTGCTGGGCCTGGAGCTGGGCTCGACCATCGCCTTTGCCGTCATCACCGAAAGCATCTTCGCCTGGCCCGGCGCCGGCAAGCTGATCCTGGACAGCCTGAACGCGCTGGACCGCCCGGTGATCGTGGCCTACCTGATCGTGGTGGTGTGCCTGTTCGTGACGCTCAACCTGATCGTCGACATCCTGTACAAAGTGCTGGACCCGCGGGTGCGGCTGGAGGCCTCGGCATGAGCGCTCCGAACACTCCCCAGGCAAATGCCATGCAAAACGCCACACCCGCCGCGCCCGTGCTCAAGCGCGAATCGCCCTGGCGCCGCAACCTGCTGGAATTCCTGTCGTCCAAGACGGCGGTGTTCGGGCTGGTGATCGCCACCCTGCTGATCCTGGCCGCCATCCTGGCGCCGTGGATCTCGCCGCAGAACCCCTACGACCTGCTGCAGATCGACGTGCTGGACGCGCGCCTGGCGCCGGGCACGATGAACGGCCTGAACACCTTCCACTACTGGCTCGGCACCGACGGCCAGGGCCGCGACCTGCTGTCGGGCATCCTGTACGGCCTGCGCATCAGCCTGATGGTGGGCGTGGGCTCGGCGCTGATCGCCGGCATCATCGGCACGCTGCTGGGCCTGCTGGCGGCCTACGCCGGCGGCAAGGTCGATGCGCTGATCATGCGGCTGGTCGACCTGATCCTGTCGTTCCCGTCGATCCTGGTGGCCATGATGATCCTGGCCTACCTGGGCAAGGGCGTGGGCAACGTGGTGCTGACGCTGGTGATCCTGGAATGGGCCTACTACGCCCGCACCGCGCGCGGCCAGGCCCTGGTCGAGCGCCGCCGCGAGTACGTCGAGGCGGCGCGCTGCCTGGACATCCCGAACTGGCGGATTATGCTCAAGCACATCCTGCCCAACTGCCTGCCGCCGCTGATCGTCATCGGCACCCTGCAGATCGCGCGCGCCATCACGCTCGAAGCCACGCTGAGCTTCCTGGGCCTGGGCGTGCCCGTGACCGAACCGTCGCTGGGGCTGCTGATCTCCAACGGCTTCCAATACATGCTGTCCGGCGAATACTGGATCAGTTTCTACCCCGGCATCGCGCTGCTGGTCACTATCGTCGCCATCAACCTGGTGGGCGACCGCCTGCGCGACGTGCTGAACCCGAGGACCCACAAATGAGCGCCGCCCGTCCCGTCGCGGCGCCGGCCGCCGCCAACGTGCCGACCCTGGAAGTGCGCAACCTGCGCACCCACTTCTTCACCCGCGCCGGCACCCTGCCCGCCGTGGACGACGTGTCGTTCACGCTGGAGCGCGGCAAGATCCTGGGTCTGGTCGGCGAGTCCGGCTCGGGCAAATCCGTCACCGGCTTTTCGATCATGGGCCTGGTGGACGCCCCGGGCCGCGTGGTTGGCGGCCAGGTGCTGTTCCAGGGCCGCGACCTGACCCGGCTGGCCCCGCGCGAACTGCGCAAGCTGCAGGGCAACCGCATCGCCATGATCTTCCAGGATCCGATGATGACGTTGAACCCGGTGCTGCGGGTCGACGTGCAGATGATCGAAACGGTGCGCGCCCACAACAACATGAGCAAGGCGCAGGCGCGCGAGTTGGCCCGCGACACGCTCGGCATGATGGGCATTCCCAGCCCGGAAGAACGGCTGCTGGCGTATCCGCACCAGTTGTCCGGCGGCATGCGCCAGCGCGTGGCGATCGCCATCGCCATGCTGCACCGGCCCGACCTCATCATCGCCGACGAGCCGACCACGGCGCTGGACGTCACCATCCAGGCGCAGATCCTGTCCGAAGTGCAGAAGCTGGCGCAGCAACACGGCACCAGCCTCATCTGGATCACCCACGACCTGTCGGTGGTGGCGGGTCTGGCCGACGACGTGGCGGTGATGTACGCCGGCCGCATCGTCGAACACGGCAAGGTCGACGACGTGCTCGACCGTCCGCAGCATCCCTACACGGTGGGCCTGATCGACAGCCTGCCCAGCAACAACCAGCGCGGCCAACGCCTGCGCCAGATTCCCGGCATGACACCCAACCTGCTCACCCTGCCCGCCGGCTGTGCCTTCGCGGCGCGCTGTTCGCGCGCCACGGCGCAATGCGGCCAGCAGCCCGCCATCACCGACGTACTGCCCGGCCATCAGGTGCGCTGCTTTCATCCGTCGCGCCAACTGGGCGAGGTGACGGCATGAGCCAGACGACGATTCCGGACACCCGCGACGGCGCCACCCCGCTCATCGACCTGCGCCAGGTCAGCAAGCGCTTTGGCGAACGCCCCGTCGGCGCCGCCGGCCGCGCCTTGCAGCGCCTGGGCCTGTCCAAGCCGCCCGCCATCACCCGCGCCGTCGATCATGTGGACCTGGTGGTGCGCCCCGGCGAAGTGGTCGGCCTGGTCGGCGAGTCCGGCTGCGGCAAGTCCACGCTGGGCCGCATCGCGGCCGGCCTGCTGACGCCGTCCGGCGGCGAGGTGCTGATCAACGGCCTGCGCCCCGCCGACATGACGCCGGCCCAGGCCCACGCCGCGCGCCTGAAGGTGCAGATGATCTTCCAGGACCCGTATGCCAGCCTGAACCCGCGGCTGCGCGTGGACGAGATCGTCGGCGAAGCGGCGCGCATCCACGGCCTGGTCGGCAACGGCGACTTCGACGACTACGTCAGCGCCCAGCTACAGCGCGCCGGCCTCGATCCGGCCCTGCGCCAGCGCTACCCGCACCAGTTCAGCGGCGGCCAGCGCCAGCGCATCGGCATCGCCCGCGCCCTGGCGGTGCAGCCGTCGATGCTGGTGTGCGACGAGGCCGTGGCCGCGCTGGACGTGTCGATCCAGGCGCAGATCCTGAACCTGTTCATGGACCTGCGCGAACAGCTCAACCTGACGTACCTGTTCATCAGCCATGACCTGGGCGTGGTCGAGCACCTGTCGGACCGCGTGGTCATCATGTACCTGGGCCGCGTGGTCGAGACGGCGCCGGTGGACGAGGTCTTCCGCCGCCCCAACCATCCGTACACCCAGGCGCTGCTGGCCGAGATCCCCAACCTGAAATCGCGCCACAAGACCTTCACCGCCATCAAGGGAGAGATTCCCAGCCCGCTCAACCCGCCCGGCGGCTGCCACTTCCACCCGCGCTGTCCGCATGCGATGGCGCGCTGCAAAACCGAGGTTCCCACCCTGAAGGGAATCGCCATCAACCACCTGAGCGCCTGTCACCTGAACGACATGGCCTGAAAGAAGTTCCCCCTCACCAAGGACCCCGAACATGAAACGCCTGATTCTCTCGACCCTGACCGCCGCCATCCTGGGCGCGTCCGCCGCGGCCTCGGCCGACAACCTGTCGATCGGCTTTGCCGATCCGCTGTCCTCGCTCGACCCGCAACTGAACAACCACGCCGGCGACCGCTCGGTGGCCCTGCACTTCTGGGACCTGCTGATCGAGAACAAGTGGAACAAGCTGCAGCCCGGCCTGGCCGTGAGCTGGAAGCCGCTGGACAGCACCACCTGGGAATTCAAGCTGCGCGAAGGCGTCAAGTGGCAGGACGGCACGCCGTTCACCGCCGACGACCTGATCTACTCGTACACCCGCGCCCGCGCCGTGCCCGGCAGCGTCGCCACCTACGCCGGCTACCTGCGCACCATCGACACGATGACCGCCAAGGACCCGCTGACCCTGATCGTCAAGACCAAGGCCCCGAACCCCGACCTGCCGCTGAACCTGGCGTCGGTGCACGTGGTCAGCAAGCACGTCGGCGAGAAGTCCACCACCGAAGACTACAACTCGGGCAAGGCCATGGTCGGCACCGGCCCCTACAAGTTCGTGTCCTACACCCCCGGCGACCGCGTCATCATGGAACGCAACGACGGCTACTGGGGCGAGAAGGCCACCTGGGACAAGGTCAACTACCGCTACATCAACAACGCCGCCGCCCGCACCGCCGCGCTGCTGGCCGGCGACGTCGACGTGATCGACAAGGTCTCGGTGTCCGACCTGGCCAAGCTGCAGAAGGCCGCCAACATCTCGGTCTACCCGTACGATGGCCTGCGCGTCATGATCCTGCAGCCCAGCTTCAACCCCGCGCCCAACCAGTACATCACCGACAACAACGGCAAGCCGCTGGACAAGAACCCGCTGCTGGACGTGCGCGTGCGCCAGGCGCTGAACCTGGCGATCAACCGCAAGGCCATCGCCGACCGCATCCTGCAGGGCGCCGCCACCGAAGCCAACCAGTGGATGCCCAAGGGCACCTTCGGCTACAACCCCGACGTCAAGGACATCCCCAACGACGTCGAGAAGGCCAAGAAGCTGCTGGCCGAAGCCGGTTTCCCCGACGGCTTCAAGCTGACCATGCACGTGCCCAACGACCGCTACCCGCAAGGCCCGGAAACGGCCCAGGCGGTGGCACAGTTCTGGACCCGCATCGGCGTCAAGACGCAAGTGGAAGTGGTGCCGTGGGCCGTCTACTCGGGCCGCGCCAACAAGAACGAATTCGCGGTCAGCATGCTGGCCTGGGGCAACGGCACGGGCGAAGCCAGCTACGCGCTGGTCAACATCCTGGCCACCGTCGACGCCAAGAAGGGCCTGGGCGCCTCCAACTGGGGCCACTACAGCAACGCCAAGGTCGACGCCGCGCTGGACCAGTCCACCTCGGAATTCGACGTGGCCAAGCGTGAAGCCATCCTGCGCGACTCGGTCAAGATCGTGTCCGATGACGTCGGCATCATTCCGCTGTACCACTACAAGAACATCTGGGCCGCCAAGAAGGGCCTGAAGGTCACCCCGATGACCAGCGACCGCACCGCCGCCATGATGGTCACCAAGGACTCCGGCAAATAAGGCACGCATCATGGTTCCTACCCTGAGCATCCAACCCGCCGACGCGCTCATCGACGTGCCCCGCCACATCCGGGTGGAGCACGTCGCGCCCGGCCAGACGGTGGAGATCACCGCCCTCACCCGCCGCAACGGCGTGCTCTGGCAAAGCCAGGCCGCCTTCGTCGCGGGCGAGGACGGCGTGGTCGACCTGAGCCGCGACGCGCCCGTCTCCGGCGACTACGGCGGCGTCTCGCCCATGGGCCTGATCTGGTCGCAGTCACCCGTGGACTCGCCCAGCCGCGAGCACTTCAACCACCCGGTCACCGAGGCGCTGGTCACCGAAGTCGTGGCGCGCGCCGCCGGCGCGCAGAGCATCGCCCGCTTCACCCAGCGTCTGGCTGCCGACGGCGTCACCCGCCAGGAAGTGCGCGAGGAAGGCCTGGTCGGCACGCTCTACCTGCCGCCCGGCGCCACGCCGGGCTCGCATCCCGCCGTGCTGATCCTGAACGGCTCGGGCGGCGGCATCAACGAACCGCGCGCCGCGCTGTACGCGTCGCGCGGCTACGCCGCCTTCGCGCTGGCCTACTTCAAGGCGCCGGGCCTGTCGGACTACATCTCCAACACGCCGCTGGAGTACTTCCAGACCGGCCTGCGCTGGCTGCGCAAGAAGGTCCAGCCCAAGCACGACTTCGTCGCCATCAGTGGCCAGTCGCGCGGCGGCGAACTGGTGCTGCTGCTGGGCGCCACCTTCCCCGCGGAAGTCTCGGCGGTCGTGGCCTACGTGCCCGGCGCCGTGGTCCACAGCGGCCAGAACGCCTGCGACCCCAAGATCGGCCGCGAAGGCCCGACCTGGCTGCTGGGCGGCAAGCCCCTGCCGCACGTCTGGGAAAACAACCGCACCGCCACCTGGGCGCCGTTCGACGAAGGCCCCTCGCCGCATCGTCACGAAAAAGCCATCCTCACCGCGCTGCAGGACCCCGACGCCGTGGCCCGCGCCCGCATCAAGGTCGAGGACATCCAGGGCCCGGTGATGCTGCTGTCGGCCACCGACGACGGCTCGTGGCCGTCCAGCCTGTATTCGAAGATGGTGCAGGACAAGCTGGCCGAGGTGCGGCATCCGTATCCCGTCCAATGGCTGGACTACGAGAACGGCGGCCACTCGATCCTGTTCCCCTACGTGCCCACCACCCAGCTGGTCTACGCCCACCCCGTGTCCGGCAAGATCAGCACCAGCGGCGGCAACCCCAAGGACAACGCGCGCGCCGACCAGGAGTCCTGGGAAGGCGTGCTGAAGTTCCTGGACGCCGCGGTCAAGGCGCGCGGCCAGGCCGCGCCGTCCGCGGATCGCGCCCAGGCCGGCGCGGCCGCCACGCCCGGCAACGCCGGTTGAACGACATCCAAGGAGACTTTCCCAATGGCACAAGCACCCATCGTCTATGACGCCGCCCGCGACCTGGTGGACCAGTTCGTCGGCCTGAAGGCCGACAGCGCCGCCTACGCCGTGCGCCACCAGCGCGACAAGGTCGCCGCCGCCACCCAGGGCAGCTACGACGCCCTGTTCGACCCGGCCCTGCCCGGCCTGACGCTGGCCGAGCGCCTGCTGGTCGCGCTGTACGCCGCGCGCCTGACGCCGTCGCCGGCGCTGGCCGCGCACTACCGCCAGCGCCTGGTCGAGGCCGGCGCCAGCGCCGCCGACATCCAGGTGGCCGAGTCCGGCAAGCCGGCGGACGCCGCCGACCCGCGCCTGGCCGCGATCCTGGAGTTCACCCGCAAGCTGATCGAAAAGCCCGTCGAAGGCGACGAAGCCGCGCTCAAGACCCTGCCGGCCGCCGGCGTCTCCACGCCTGCCGTGGTCACGCTGTCGCAACTGGTGGCGTTCCTGTCGTACCAGGTGCGCCTGGTCGCCGGCCTGCAAGCCATGCAGGCGCTGGCAGCCAAGCCCGCCGCGGCCGGCGCCCCGCCCGCGCCCTTCCCGGCCAACACCGCCGCCACCGAACCGGGCGCCGTCATCAAGGCCCACGGCTTCACCAACGAAGTGCTGGAGTGGAAGGCGTGGCTCGACGTGGTCCAGGTCGACAGCGCCACGCCCGAGCAGATCGCGGTGCTGGAAGAAAGCCACCCCAAGGCCAAGGTCTCGGATTACTACCTGTTCCTGGTGCACCAGCCCGAGATCCTGCGCCAGCGCTCCACCGCGTTCAACGCCATCATGTACGCGCCCGGCGGCCTGTCGCGCGCCGAGCGCGAGCTGGGCGCGACCGTGGTGTCGCGCGTCAACGGCTGCGTCTACTGCGCGTCGGTGCACGCGCAGCGCTTCGAACAACTGGCCAAGCGCAATGACGTGATCGCGCAGGTGTTCGAGGACCCGGCCACCGCCGGCACCACCGCGCGCGAACTGGCGATCGGCAAGTTCTCGATCCAGATCACGGACGCGCCGGCCTCGGTCGATGCGGCCAGCATCCAGGCGTTGAAGGACGTGGGCCTGAGCGACGGCGAAGTGCTGGACCTGCTGCATTCGGACGCGATCTTCGCGTGGGCCAACCGGTTGATGCTGAACCTGGGCGAGCCGGTGGTCGTGCAGGTCTGACGATCGCGCGCGAACCGCGCCGAGTCGTACCTGGACAGGCCGCGTTTTCGCGGCCTGTTTGCTTTTCGGCTCGCGGTTGACGCCCGCTGTTGATGCCCGCCATCCGCGAGCGATCGACAATGCAGCGGCGTCCCGCTTGAACCGCGCGCCGCCTACTTCTGCCGCGCCTCCACCCGTTGCGCCAGCAGGTCGTAGAACAGCCGCGCCACCGGATTCAAGGTCTTGCCGCGCGGATGGATCAGCCCGATCGTGCGGCTCACGGCGGGATTGCGCAGCGGCACGCTGACCAGCGTGCCGTGGTCCTCATCCGGCATCGCCAGGCGCGGCACCACGCCCACGCCCAGGCCCGCCTCCACCATGCTGACCAGCGCCGGCACGTGCTGCACCTCGCAGAAATGGCGCGGCCGGCTGCCGCTGTGCACCAGCGCCTGGTCCATCAGGAAACGGTTGCCGCTGCCCTGCGCCAGGGTGATGTACGGATGCGCCTCCAGGTCGGCCCAATCCACCGACTTGCGTTTGGCCAGCGGATGCTTGCGGCTCACCGCCGCCACGAACGGCTCCTCCAGCAGCGGCTTGAACTCGATCTCCGCGTCATTGGCGCCGATGTAGGTCAGCCCGAAATCCGCGTCGCCGCGCGCCACCGCCGTCAGCACCTGCGAGGACGACTCGTCGATGATGCGGATGCGGATGCGCGGATAGCTGGCGTGGTATTCGCGGATCACATCCGGCAAAAAATACGCCACCGCCGACGGCACGCAGGCAATCGTCACCATGCCCGACAGCCGCTCGGCCACGTCACGGATGCCGACCAGCGCGCTCTCCAGCTCGTTCAGCACGCTGCGGGCGCGCGGCACGAAGCCACGGCCGATGGTGGTCAGCTCGACCTTGCGCGTGGTGCGCGTCATCAGCTGCACGCCCAGCGCCGCCTCCAGCTTGTCCACGCGGCGCGACAGCGCCGACTGCGACAGGTGCAGCGCCTCGGACGCCGCGCGGAAACTGCCCAGATCGGCCACCGCCAGAAAGGCGCGCAAATCGGCTAGATCGAAATTCATGCGTTTTCATCAAGAATTGAACGAATTTTTGCACTTTACTCGATTCCGGACGCGGGGCACGATGTCTCCCAGCCGCAACCAATAGCGGCCTGAACAGGAGACCCGCCCATGAAGCCGTTACGGAGAGCCTGCCTGCGCACCGCGCTGGCGCTGGCCGCCGCCCCCTTGTTGTCGTCCGCCCCCTTCTCGGCCCACGCCGACGCCTGGCCGCAACGCCCCATCCGCCTGCTGGTGCCCTACGGCCCCGGTGGCAGTTCCGACGTGGTGGCGCGCGCCGTCGCCGTGGAAATGTCGCGCGACCTGGGCCAGCAGGTCATCGTCGAGAACAAGGGCGGCGGCCAGGGCAGCATCGCCACGGTGGAAGCGGCGCGCGCCCGGCCCGACGGCTACACGTTGATCCTGGGCCACGTCGGCACTCTGGCGGTGAACCCGACCATGATGCCCAACCTGTCGTATGACCCGCGCCGCGACTTCGCCCCCATCATCCTGCTGGCCAAGCTGCCCATGGTGTTCGCCGTGGGCGCCAAGGTGCCCGCTGCCACCCTGCCCGAATTCGTGGCGCTGGCGCGCGCCAGGCCCGGCGTCCTGAACTACGGCTCGGCCGGCAACGGCAGCGCCGGCCACCTGGCCTTCGAAATGCTCAAGACCGCCGCCGCCATCGACGTGGTGCACGTGCCATACAAGGGCACCGGCGCCCAGGTCACCGACCTGCTGGCCGGCAACATCGACGCCGCCGCGGCCGGCATCCCTGGCCTGCTGCCGCATGCGCAGGCCGGCAAGATAAAGATCGTCGCCGTCGGCTCGGCCCAGCGCCTGCCAATCCTGCCGGACGTGCCCACCGTGGCTGAACAGGGCTATCCCGGCTTCGAAAGCTCGCAATGGTTCGGCCTGCTGGCCCCGGCCGGCACGCCGCAGGAAGCGATCTCGCGCCTGCAGGCCGCCGCCCAGCGCGCCCTGCAGACCGACGCCGTGCGCCAGCGCCTGGCCCACGACGCCGCCGAGCCGTCCGGCGCCGGGCCGGCCGAATTCGCCGCCTTCATCGACGCCGAAGAGCGCCGCTGGAGCAAGGTGGTGAAAGACGCCCGTCTTTCCGCCGAATAAGCCCCTCTCTTATTTCACACAAGGATTGCTCATCATGGCCGCCACTGCTGGCTCCCCCTCCCTCGTCCCGGAAACCGAACTGCGCGCGCTGGGCGTGCGCGCCTTCGAAGGCCTGGGCCTGCCGCGCCAGGACGCCGTCGACGTGGTCGACATCCTGGTGCTGGCCGATCTGTTCGGCCTGTCCACCCACGGCCTGTCGCGCATCGAATCGTATGGCGAGCGCCTGCAGGTCGGCGGCATCAACCGCCAGGCCCGCATCCGCGTGGACAGCCCTGCCCCCGCGCTGCGCCTGGTCGATGGCGACAACGGCGTCGGCCCGCTGGTCGGCATGCACGCGCTGCGCGCCGCCATGCAGGCTGCCAGCGAATGCGGCGTGGGCCTGGCGTTCGCCCGCCAGAGCAACCATTTCGGCCCGATCTCGCCCTACGGCCTGATCGCCGCCGAGGCCGGCTACGCCAGCATCATCGGCAGCAACGCCACCACCACCATCGCCCCCTGGGGCGGCACCGACGCGCGCGTCGGCAACAGCCCCATCGGCTTTGCCGTGCCGAACCCGGACGGCGCCCACTTCCTGCTCGACATGGCCATGAGCGTGGTCGCCCGCGCCAAGATCCGCAACGCCCTGAAGGCCGGCCAGGCCATCCCCGACACCTGGGCCACCGACGCCCAGGGCCAACCGACCACCGATCCCAGACAAGCGCTGGACGGCTTCCTGCTGCCGATCGGCGGCCACAAGGGCTACGGCCTGGCGCTGATGGTGGACCTGTTCGCCGGCCTGCTGTCCAACGCCGCCTACCTCACCCACGTCAAATCCTGGGTCGACGCGCCCGACGAACCGCAAAACCTGGGCCACTTCTTCCTGCTGATCGACACTCGCCGCCTGGGCTCGACCCAATGGCTGGCCGAACGCATGAACGACTTCGCCGCCATCCTGCACGCCAGCCCGGCCGCCAACCCGGCCCGCCCCGTGATCCAGCCCGGCGAGATCGAACTGGCCAAGCTGGCGCGCCAGCGCGCCCACGGCATCGAAGTGGCCGCGGACGTCCTGGCCCTGCTGCGCCAACACGCCGGCCAGGGCTGAGCCGGCATCCCGGAGGAGACCGACAACATGAAGCCCATCACACTGCTCACCCTGGGCCTGGCGGCGGCCCTGGCCGCGCCGCTGGCCGGCGCCGCCGACTATCCCAGCCAGCCGATCCGCCTGATCGTGCCCTACGTGGCCGGCGGCGCGGCCGACATCACCGCGCGCGTGGTCGCGGCCCGCATGGCCAAGACCCTGAAGGGCACCATCGTGGTCGAGAACAAGCCCGGCGCCAACGGCATGATCGGCACCGACTTCGTCGCCAAGGCCGCGCCCGACGGCTACACCCTGCTGCTGGACGCCAGCGGCCCGCTGGTGGTCAACCCGTCGCTGTACAAGAAAACGCCCTATGACCCGCTGAAGGATTTCGCCCCGATCAGCCAGATCACCAGCTACCAGTACGCGCTGGTGGTGCCGCAGCAATCGCCCGCGCACAGCATCGACGACCTGCTCGCCGCCGCCCGCAAGAAACCCGGCGCCGTCACCTATGGCTCGGCCGGCCTGGGCGCCGGCGGCCACCTGGCCGGCGAACTGCTGGCCCTGCGCACCGGCACCCAGCTGACGCACGTGCCCTACAAGGGCAACGCCCAGGCCCTGACCGACGTGCTGGGCGGGCAACTGTCGTTCACCTTCGACACCACCGTCACCGCCACCCCGCACATCCAGTCCGGCAAGCTGCGCGCATACGCCGTCACCGGCCCGCGCCGCGCCTCCAGCCTGCCCGACCTGCCCACCATGCAGGAACTGGGCTACAAGGACTTCGTCATCACCCAGTTCCAGGGCCTGCTGGCGCCAGCCGGCACCGATCCGCGCATCATCGCCACCCTGCACGACGCCGTGATCCAGGCGGTGAAGGACCCGGAAGTGGTGCGCAAGCTGGCCACCGAAGGCGGCAACGAAATCATCGCCGGCACGCCCGAAGAATTCACGCGCCAGCTGCGCGACGACCTGCAACGCTACCGCCAGCTGATCAGCGAAGCCCACATCACCGCGGAGTGACCCCATGTACCAGATCGACATCCTGATCCAGGGCTACCCCGGCCGCGCCGTCTGCCATGGCGGGCTGGGCTGGAGCACCAGCACCCTGCTGCGCTCGGACCGCCACAGGATCCTGGTGGACGTGGGCGCGTTCGGCGTGCGCCACCTGCTCGGCCGCCACCTGGACGCCTGCGGTGTTGCGCCCGCCGACATCACCGACGTCGTCCTCACGCACGCCCACTACGACCACGCCGTCAACTTCACGCTGTTCCCCACCGCCACCGTCTGGATCGGCGCGCAGGAACTGCAATGGGCCGCCGCGCAGCCGCCCGGCTTCAACCCGCTGCCCGAACTGTACGTGCGCGAACTCGACCGGCTGGACCGCGTGCGCCGTATCGGCGACGGCGACGCCTTCCTGCCCGGCATCACCGCCATCGCCGCGCCGGGCCATACCCCAGGCCATCTGCTGTTCTACGTCGATGACCCGCGCCAGCCCATCCTCTTCACCGGCGATGCGGCCAAGAACCGCGCCGAGCTGGTCTCGGGCCAGGTGGTCGACACCGCCGACGCCGCCGCCAGCCATGCCAGCCTGGAACGCATCTGGGAGTGGTGGCGCAAGCGGCCCGATACCCTGCTGGTGCCGGGACATGACTTGGGCATGAAGCTCGACGCCCATGGCGCGCCGGTCTACGTCGGCGAACGCCGCGCCGCGATCAATGCGTGGTTCGGGGACGATCTGGAGCCGCAACGGATCGACCTGTGCTGTGCGCCGGGTGCGGGGCGGTACAGCGTGTGAGTTGGCTGCCACCGCCTTTGAATTTCCCACCGTCCTTTGCCATGACCACCATGACCGCGATTTCCAACGCTACCGCCCGTTCAGACGCCCCCGCCCATTCCGGCACCGCCAACATCCCCGCCGACATCGCCCAGGCCTTCACCCCCACCGGCGCGCTGCGCGCCACCATCAACCTGGGCAACCCCATCCTGGCCAACCGTGACGGCAACGGCGACCCCGTAGGCGTCTCCGTCGACCTGGCCCGCGCCTTCGCGCAGCGGCTCGGCGTCGCCCTGGAACTCATCGTCCTGGACAGCGCCGGCAAGGCCGTCGACACCGTCAGCCAGGACGCCGCCGACATCGGCTTCTTCGCCATCGACCCCAAGCGCGCCGCCGGCATCGCCTTCACCGACGCCTACGTCCTGATCGAAGGCGCCTACCTGGTGCGCAATGATTCGCCCCTGCGCGAGATCGCCGAGGTCGACGACCCGCGCCACCGCGTCACCGTCGGCCTGGGCAGCGCCTACGACCTCTACCTGACCCGCGAACTGCAACGCGCCGCCATCACCCGCGCCGCCACCTCGCCCACCGTGGTCGACACCTTCCTGCAGACCGGCACCGACGTCGCCGCCGGCGTGCGCCAGCAACTCGAAGCCGACGCCCGCCGTCTGGGCGGCCTGCGCCTGCTGCCCGGCAGCTTCATGACCATCCGCCAGGCCATGGGCCTGCCGCGCGGGCGCGGCGAAGCGGCGGCGCGCGTCCTGACCGACTTCGTCGAAGACATGAAACGCAGCGGCTTCGTGGCCCAGGCCCTGGCCCGCCACGGCATCGACGGCGCCGCCGTCGCGCCGGCCGCCGGCGGCTGACCGGCCGATCGGCTCGCGGCTGAACGCCAAGCAGGCCCGCCCTATCGGCAGCCGGACGGAAAGCCAGCGGTTTTCGTTAAAATGACGCTTTCCGCCTATTCATGCGCCCCGCCCCACGCGGGGCGCATTGCCTTACCCCCATGTCCGACAAAACCCACGACATCCGCCCCGGCCAGTCGATCGAACTGCTCAAGGCCCTGCACATCCTGACCCGCGACGGCAAGATGAACCAGGACAGCCGCCGCAAGCTCAAGCAGGTCTACCACCTGTTCCAGTTCATCGAACCGCTGCTCAAGGACGTCCAGCAACAGCGCGGCGCCGTCACCCTGGCCGACCACGGCGCGGGCAAGTCGTACCTGGGCTTCATCCTGTACGACCTGTTCTTCAAGGAACAGCCGGACGCGCTGAAGAACGGCTCGCACATCTACGGCATCGAAACCCGCGAGGAACTGGTCAAGTCATCGGAAGAACTGGCCAAGCGCCTGGGCTTTGGCGGCATGTCGTTCCTGAACCTGTCGGTGGCCGAATCCATCACCTCCGACAAACTGCCCGCGACCATCGACGTCGTCACGGCCCTGCACGCCTGCAACACCGCCACCGACGACGCGATCCATTTCGCGCTGGAGAAAAAGGCCAAGTACATCGTGGTCGTCCCCTGCTGCCAGGCGGAAGTGGCGTCGGTGCTGAGGAAGAACAAGGCCAAGGCGCTGGCCGATCCGCTGGCGGAGATCTGGCGGCATCCGCTGCACACGCGGGAGTTTGGCAGCCAGATCACGAACGTGCTGCGGTGCTTGCAGCTGGAAGCGCACGGGTATCAGGTCAGCGTGACGGAGCTGGTGGGGTGGGAGCATTCGATGAAGAATGAGCTCATCATTGCGCAGTACAAGGATCTGCCGCGCAGGAAGCCGGCGGACCGGCTGACGGAGATGCTGGATCGGATCGGGTTGCAGGAATTGAAGGATCGGTTTTTCCTGCCGGAAGCTGCTTGAGAATTGAAAAAGGACCTTGCGAGGTCTTTTTCTTATTGAACGCTCGTCTCGGATAGGGATGAGAATGTCACCCTTGGCATTGCTGCCAATGTGCGTCACGCCCATACTCATCTTGCGATCGCAACAACGATCGTCCGGATTGACAGCCGGAAGAGCAAGGGCGGGCAGCCGCTGCAATAGCGGCGTTTTCATGTCCGTAGGCTGACGTACGTCCCTCCATGGGCGAGCCTTGGCTGGGGCACCTTCGTGTGCGCCGGTTTCCCTTGTCACCGGTCTGTCAACCCGGCCTTGTGCTCGCCCGCCCCGACCGACAACGGGGCGCGGGCTTAATGACAGAGGCAGCCGCGATGAACGACCACTCCTATACCCTTGACCGCTGGGCCACGCCGGATGATCCGGAGAGCGTCCCTATTCGATTTGTTGATCTTCGGAAGATTGAACGGGCTTGCCTGGGAATCTGGGCCATCGCCCGGATCGTGGGCAATAGCGCGACGGAACCCGAGAGCACCGGCGCGGAGCCGCTGGAACCGTGGATCAGCGCCAACTTGCTAGGCGGCATTGAAAGCCTCTGCGATCACATTGCGGATCTTGCAGAGTCGGCTATGGACTGGGCGCAGTTGGAGCTTGGGGTAGCGATGACGGAAGGGTCATTGCATTGATTGGCGCGGTTGCGGTGTGCTTGGCGCCATCGGGATGCCAGCACGTCGCCAGAGTGGGCAATCGACAGGATGCCGGGCCACTAGCCGCGCCACCGCCAGCGCTGAGCTATCGCTCAATCACCCGAGCTTCTGCGCAACCGATCGGTCGAGGCCTTGTTCAGGCGCTTCGCCTCGGATTCCGCGTAGTCTTCTTCGCCAGGTTCATACTTGCCGTCATACATGCAGCTGCTGCGGTTCCAGCGGCATTCGTTGGTCAGGGAACAGCCGGAAGTGAGTGCAGCGAGAAACAGGACGACACCGCAACGGCCTAGGGTTTGAATCGACATGGGGCTCTTTGGTTGTCGGGGAAGTGTACTGGATGGGGGCGATGAAAGACTTGCACATCCCCGACCGCCAGGACCAATAACCCAATGACAACCAAGCTGGTTCGGCGACTTCGAACACTTTACCCAAGAGCCCGCCCCCCGCCACGACTGGCAATCTACTGCGCAATTTCTCCAGAATCGATAACGCACGATTCAAGACACTCAATAAATTTAACCATGACATTCCTAAAAATGTTCAATTCCGAATCACCAAGAAAGTAGAACTTTTCATCTTTAATTTTATCTTTCTTTAAAATTTCATCCAAATCCGTAACCAAAACAGATTCTTCATGAATGCTTAAGATTGCTTTTTTTAATTCATTGAGCTTGCCACCTAAGTTGGATTTTATTCTTGAATTTATACATCCATGATTATGAACATAGACATTTCTTAGCTCAGTGTAAAAATACCAAATTTTTTCATAATCCGCCTTCTGGATACCTGATAGCTGCAAAACATCGGGAAACATTTCAACAATAGATCCAACCAAGTCCTCTTCCCGAGTTTGACCTTGCTTCATCAGAATATTCTTAAAAGCCGACTCAAAGGCTCCATATAGGAAAATGAATTCCCACACATTCAACAGGCGACTTACGAGCTCATACCAATTTTTGGAAGTCGTTGACTCGAGCAACAGATTCCGATCTACAGATATTAATTTCTCATGAAAAAAACTCCTCTCTAGACCCATACCCAACAGACATACATCTAATTCACGCTGATTCGGCTTTAAAACACGCTCCACCACCTGATCAATCACGTCCTCCACATGCCTAGATCTAAGCTCATTCTCTTTTAAAATCGAAATTTTCCCGTTTTCAACCACCCTTATTACTTTCGACGAAACCAACTCATCCTTCAGGCATTTAATGACATCTTCTTTTTCATCTTCAATTCCATTATCAACATAAGCCGACAACACCTGACTCACCAATTGAGACATGTAAAAGGTGCTATGAAATTGCCGATACCACTGGGGAGAGTTCTCGCCACACGCTCTCAACACTGGGCAGTACGCCGAAATCATCAATTAATCTCCAATAAGCAGGTATACATCCCACCCGCCTACAAATCATAAAGCCGGCACATGAAGGGATGATCTTCAGAAATTCGATAAAAAAGAGGGACTCAGCCGGACAACCGAATCCCATCAACATAATTTAATTCTAATAAGATTAAATTAGGAAAAAATTTGACATGCGATTAAATTTTTATATTTCTGGCCACATTTTCAAGAACCGGAGGCCTATTGCTTTTCGCCATCGACAACTGTGATACTTTAAAATCTATCTTCGGCTCAATCTGCTGCAAAAATCTCGTGGAGCGAAGAGTCGACTTAAATGTTCCAAACTCTTTTCTCCCGCCCTGATACGTATCGATTGCTTGTAAATAATAGATCTCTATTGCGGCATCAGCGATTTTCGCAAGAGCCCCTCGAAAAGCATCGGTTTTAATTCTATCCATAGTTATATGGGAAGAATGCACATCGGACATCCTGGAAATAATCTTATAAGCGGTAAAAATAATCCAAAATGTTGCGGTCACCGCCAAGAGTCCCGTTGACTGATCTTCTTTCCCCAATGCCTGCAATTGTTCCACTCGCTTTTCTTCACACACATTCCCCAGTTGCCATGTCAAAAGGACATCTGCGGCCGAAATCTGTGGGTAAAAAAGTTGAGCATATGGTTGATCAAACAGTTCGGCCTTATTGTCAATTGCCTGAATCAAGAACTCGCTCCGTTGAGCAGCAAGATACTGAGCGAGCCGATCTAGCTCAATGATTTTTGATTTATTTCTCTGCCGCCGGCTGCCCGATTGCTTAGGAGCATAATCCAGCCCTATCGCGCCCAACTCTCTCCGCAAACGTTCTTGAGTACCATCGACTGCACGAACGGTCCATATTTTTATAGCATTTTGCGAATTATTGAATCTCACTACGTCGTTCTTTACCGCATCCTTTGCAGCAATAACGCGGACGAGCACCTTGCAGTTTTCTTGAGCATCGGCTTGACTCAGCGCGTTGGTAGTCTGGCATCCATTTACTACGCTAAACCTCCGTAATGCCAATGCGTTTTTTTTCCTTTTCACCGGGGTGGCGGTATCTGCGATTATGGAAACTCCGTTATTGAGAGCCCAAAACAATCCAGGAGTTTCACTAGCCGTTTTTATTATTTGTTCATTGATCCCTCCTTTTCTCGTACCTAAAAAAAGGCGGACATTTCCAGCAAACAACTGATTTGAATATGTTTTATGTAAACGAATTAGCTCTTTCGCCGAGACATTACCGATCCAGGCCCTACCATATTCTCCGGAATCTTGAATAAACTCGCCGGAGAAAGTCAGCACATCCTCCGCAATTCCTCGCTCGGATTCGATAAGGGCCTGATATTGCTCTCGCACCTCCTCCTGTGCTAAATAGAAATACTGATATCTATCAAAAGTCTTGGATTTTCTGGTTGTATCGACTGTCTTGGAAATAGCAGCATTCCTCTTTGCGAGGCTTACCAAGCCAAATGCAATTGCATAGCCAACCGCATCTTTCTTGACAGAATCAATTTGATCCGCCAGTTCTCGCCTTCCCAACTTACGTAGTGCCTCTGTATCTTCGAAAAAAGGAATAGCGGCAAGCACGTCACTCCATTTTGATTTCGGAGTAACTTTCGCATGATTCTCACCGCAATGTCCTTGAATAACGTAGATAGTCCGCGTCGAATCATCAGCAAAAACTAGATCAATACCTTGATCATTCCCTCCATCCATAGCCGCCGAACTCAACGCGTCATCTTCATCCTGATCGTGTAGGTTAATTCCGTACCACGCCGTGAAAGCTCTATGCAATGAAACTCCCGCCCGCAACGCAAGCTCTCCAACCGATTCGAGTATGCTTGCAACACTTGTCATATCCTTCTCAACACCCTTCATCTGAAAATCTCCAACATGTCACTTTGAAAAATGAACCAAACATCACCGCAGGGTTGCTACTAAGCAATGAATGTTCTCCGGCCTGAGAGGTCACGCGCTCCTCAGCATGGCCTTGGTCCTTCTAAGCAATACAAGCTGGCTATATTACTTTTAGAAACCAAGATTTGTAAATTGTCTCACGTCTGAAGTGATGTTCTCATTGCGAAATATCGTCTCGCATTTTCGAGAATGAAATCATTTCTCCCTTTTCCATAGGCATCAGGTGCCACCTTGCCGACTCCCACCAATGCTCTCAACGACCTGCGCGCCCTAGTCCAATTCCACGCATTTCACAAACTCGACGCCTCTTACACCGATCTAGAGCAACAAGACTGGTCCGCTCCCGACGCGCAAATATCCTCTTATTCCGAAGCCGTCCTCTCCGGCACCCTCTTCGACCACAGCACCGTCCCCTACCCGCAAGCCGCCGACTTCCTCCAGGCCTGGATCGCCGCCTGCCCCGACTCCTACCACGCCCATCTGGTCTTGGGTAACTTCTGCTTCGGCCGCGCCGCGGATATCCGCGGCTTTGGCTGGGCAGACAGCGTGACGCAGGACCGCTGGATCGGCGCCGCCCTGGCCTGCGAAACCGCCGCCGCCGCGCTGTTGAAAGCCATGACGCTTTCGCCGCGTCCCGTTGCGGCCTGCGTGACCCTGATGCAAATGGCCGCACATTTCAAAGAGCCGTATTGGCTGCGCCAGCTGTTCGAAGGCAATCCCCCGGAAACCATTACCCACGACGACATCGAGGAACCCGGTCTGATGGACGCCGCGCTGGCGCATCTGGCGGAATACGGCGTGCCGCGCCTGCAGCCGGATCAGGCGCCGCAGGCCCTGCCGGCCTGGCTCGCGCCGCGCGCCGAGCATGAAATGGACCAGGGCAAGGATTATTGGCTGCTGCGCGCACTGGAATTGCGCCCCGGCCACATGGAGACGCTGACCGCGTATGCGCAGTATCTGCAACCGCGTTGGGGCGGCAGTTATGAGGATATCGACGGCCTGGCCAGCGGCCCGCTGCGCGAGACGCTGACGAAGCCATAGCGCATCGCGATCCGCTGGATGGGCGTGTAGGAAGAGCTGAGCGATTTTCCGCAACCCGAAGAAATGCAGGCGGTGCAGGTCGCCCATCGCCAGACCTTCGAATCGTTCCTGCAGCGCGATCTATGGCCCCTGGAACACGGCGAGGCGCTGGGTCGGTTCGCGAATTTCATCAGTTATTCGCTAGGCGACCACGTGGGCGCGCGTCAATTGCATGCGCAAAGCGTGGTGGCGTTCACGGGGAATATGTATTTCGGCAACGTGGACGGGCCGTTCCGCAGTTTCGTGCACGTGACGCTGATTCACGAACGTGCTGCGGTGCCTGCAGCTGGATGCACATGGGTACCAGGTCAGCGTGACGGAGCTGGTGGGATGGAAGCATTCGATGAAGAATGAACTCATCATCATCGCGCGGTACAAGGATCTGCCGCGCAGGAAGCCGGCGCAACGGCTGACGGAGATGCTGAATCGGATTAGGCTGCAGGAGTTGCAGGATCGGCTTTTCCTGCCGGAACCTGTGACGACTTCCTGAGCGCAATGGCAGGACGTCGTCTGGATTCAATCCCCAGAGCTTCGACGCAACCGATCCGTCGACTGCTTGTTCAGCCGCTTTGCCTCGGCCTCCGCGTAGTCTTCCTCGCCCTGTTCGTATTTCCCGTCATACATGCAGCTACTGCGAACCAAGCCGCACTCGCCGATGATTGAAGAACAGCCCGAGCTCAACGCAGCGAGAAATAGCACGATACCGTAACGGCCCAACGTTTGAATCGACATATGGCTCCTTGGGGAATAACGCTAGTGTACCGGTGAGGATGGCGGCCACAGCCTGGGAATGGGGTAAAAAATAGTGTCAGGCGCCGGGGCCAGCCGCATAAGTCTTGGTGAAGAGCGGAATTGGCCTTTACGGCCTCATCAAAGCAGAACGGCAATCCGGCTCGCGCGGAATTGCCGTTCTGCTTTATTGTTCTACCCTTCGAGAATGTCCGGCCCGCCGTCGCCGCGCCCGCCCTGCTGACAGACCCCATGATTCCGGAGCCCGCATGTCGCTGATCCCGTTTTCAACGCCCCAATCCGGCCGCGACAAGCGATGGCTGTTGATGCACAGCCGGCAGGCCGCGCAGGCGCATGGCTCGGATCAAATCCTGTTCTACGACGCGCCGCCCGACGCGGCCACGCTAGCGGCAATCGAATACGTCCATCTATGGGCGCCGCCCCTGGATCCGGTGCAGGAATTGCCGGAACTGATCGCCCGGCTGCCGTCTCTGACGCATCTGTCCATCGGACCCGGCAATATCCAGGTCTCGGTGGTCAAGAACCTTCGCGCCGAGATGCTGCCGGCCAGCCTGCGGCATCTGTCGATTTTCGATTGCCCGGGGTCATATACCTGGTCGGCGGGGCCGATGCCGCAATTGGAATCGCTGGAGGTCAACGTTCCGATGCGATTCAAGGCGGAGGATTTTCCGGCGCTGAAGTCGCTATCGATGTTGCCGGACAAGGCGGGAAAACTGCTCGATCAGGCCTTGCGACTGCCGCTGCAAGAATTGAATCTGTTCAACGTGCCGTTCGATGAATCGCTGTTTGCGCGCATCGCGGCGTTGCCCCTGTTATCGCTGGGGCTGATGGCGGGACGCTCGTTGAAAACGCTGGCGGGGATTGAACAGCTTTCCGGACTACGGTCGCTGCGACTCAAGAATCAAAGCCTGTTGGAAACCATTGGCCCGATTGCCGCCCTTCCGGCACTGGAGCAACTGAATATTCAGTATTGCAAGCGGATCACCGATATCAATACCCTGGAGGCGCTGCCCGGCCTGCAAGACCTGACCCTGGTGGGCTGCGGCAATATCGGCCTGGGTGTACTGGAAGCCAAGCTGAAAACCAACCTACGGCATTCCAACATCGCGGCAACGACGTAGCTGCATGAGCGCACGCCCCTGCGTCATGGATTCAATAGCCGAGGATGCGGGCCGCCCACCGACGCGCCCGCCCCCAACCATCAATCCGCCCGTCTCACCACTGATACCCCACCTTCAAACTGACCACCCTCCCCGCCCCCGCGAAGCAGCCGTTATCCAGGTCATAGCATCCCCCGCTATACCGCTTGTCCGTCAAGTTCGACACATTCAACTGCACCTTCGTCCCTTTCAAGCTGGGCACCTGCCGCCCCAGGTCGTAATGCAGTTGCGCATCCACCAAGGTGTATCCCGGCACGCGGAAATCCTGCAGCGTCTTGTATCCGCCCCAGCTTCCGCCGTTATGCCGCACTCCAAGCGCCGCGCCCAGGCCGGAGGACGCATCCCACGCCAGCCAGACGCCGCCAAAGCGCGTCGGCACGCGCGACGGGGTCCTGCCCACTTCGTTGGCATTGCCCTTGGTGTATTCGACGTTCTGCCAGGTATACGCCGCGATCACGCTCCACTGCGGTGACAGCCGCGCATGCGCTTCCAGTTCCAGCCCGCGCGAGCGGACTTCGCCCGACTGCACGGATAGGCGCGGGTTGGCGGGGTCGGCGCTCAGCACGTTGGTCTGGGTCAGGTGGTAGATCGCCGCGGAGAACAGGGCGTCCCAGTTCTCCGGCTGGTACTTGAGGCCGGTCTCGAACAGCTCGCCCCGGGTCGGCTTGAACGGCTCGCCGCTGGCGGGCAGGCTGTTCACGGGCTCGAAGGATTGCGCGTAGGTCGCATACGGCGCCAGGCCATTGCCGAAGCGATACAGCGTGCCGACGCGCACGGTGGTGGCCTGGTCCTTCTGCGTGAAGCCGCTGTGCCATAGCCTGTCGGTGGCGTCGATGGTCGACCAATCCTGGCGCACGCCGATGGTGGTGTGCCAGTTGCCCAGCGCGATCTGGTCCTGCACGTAAAGACCGGTCAGCGTCGAGCGCATGCCCTTGTCCATGACCGTGGGCGGGACGGGCTGCGGCGCGCTGTAGACGGGATTGTAGAGGTCCAGCTTGGTGCCGTTGTAGGTCGTGCGGTAGTCGCCGTCGCCGCGCATCTGTTCCCACACCAGGCCGGCCAGCAGTTCATGGCGCGCGGCGCCGGTGGCGAAGCGCCCTTTCAGCTGGTTGTCCAGGGTGACGCTGTTGTAGCGTTCGGTGGAACCCAGCACCTGGCGGTCGATGGTGCGCAGGTCCGGCTGCAAGGCGGCCAGGACCACGGCGTCATAGTCGCTGTCGACGCGGGTGTAGCGGCCGTTCAGGCTCATCGACCAGTCGTCCGCCAGCTTCTGGTCGAACTGGTAGCCCACAGCGCGGATGGTGCGCGCGAACGTGTCGTAGCCCGGCTCGCCCACGTTGAAGCGGGGCGGCAGTTGGCCATGGGGGTTGGGCAGTACGCTGCCGATGCCCGGCACCGACGAGATCATGCCCAGGCCGGGATCGTCCTGGTAGCGCGCGTACAGCGTGAAGCGGGTGGCGGCGCTGGGTTGCCAGGTGAGCGAGGGCGCGACCGCGCGGCGGCGCAGCCAGGTGCCGTCCAGCTGGCCGTCGCTGTTCATGGCGGTGCCGACGACCCGGAACAGCAGCGTGCCGCGTTCGTCGGCCTTGCCACCCAGGTCGAACGAACCGCGACGGTAACGGCTGGTGCCGCCTTCCAGTTCGATGAGGCGCACGGCGTCTTCGCGCGGCAGCTTGCTGGTCAGGGCGATGACGCCGCCGGGCGTGGAGGTGCCGTACAGCACCGAGGCGGGGCCGCGCAGCACTTCCATGCGTTCGAGCAGGAAGGGATCGACCTGCTGGCCGCCGAAGACGATGCCGCGGCTCAGGCGCATGCCGTCCAGGAAGGTGTCGACGGGGCCGTTGTCCGTGGTGAAGCCGCGGATGCTCATGTCGTCATAGGCGGTGACGGCGCCCCAGGATTCGGTAGCGACGCCGGGCGCGTAGCGGAAGGCCTCGTTGACCGAGCGCACGTTGCGCGCGTCCATCTGCTCGCGGGTGACCACCGAGAGGGACTGCGGCGTCTCGATCAGGGGCGTGTCGGTGCGCGTGGCGGAACTGGAGCGGCGCGGCACCACGCCGTCGTCCTGCGCAATGCCGACGACCTCGACGGACGGCAAGGTGGGCGCGTTCCCGGTCTTGCCCGGCTCGGCCGCCTGCACTGCGCCCGGCTGGGCCCAGGCCAGCAGCAGCAAATGAAATCCGACAGTAAGAACCCGGGGCGATGCGCATCTGGCGCGGGATTGGAAGATCATGAGCGTGGTCCGTTTGTTTGATGGCATGCATCCCGAGACCCGGCGCGTGTCGCCGGCGCGATGTATGGACATTGCTTTGAAGCCGCTCCATTTAATATTGCGTCTCATTCCTTTAACTACCCGGATCGGGGCGCAGCCCCCGAAACGGTTCCCCGGCACCGCTTTATGAAGACCCACCCCGACATGCCGCGCCACGCCGCCCCTTCCGCCCTGCCCGACTTGCCCACGTCCTCGATGTTCGACACGGACTTCCTGGCGCACTTCCTGCCGGGACAACGGCACCGGTTGGTCTACGTGCAAGTGGCGGAAGGCATCGAGCTGTGCCACTGGCAAAGCGCGTTCGAGCAGCCGTTCACCGTGCACACGCGTGACGACGGCGGCCGTGTATTGCTGTCGTATCAACTGCGCGGCGATACCGATTGCTGGCTGGAAGGCAGCGTCGCCGGCCAGGGCGAGGCCGTCAGGGAAACGTCCGGCTGCGTGTACTACACGCCGGATCGTCGCGGACGCTTTGTCCAACAGGGGGTGTGCGAGAGTCTGACCGTTGCGCTGCGGCCGGACGTGCTGCGCACGTGGATCGAGGACGAAGAGGACGCGCCGCTGCGGCGCTCACTGGACTCCGGCAGCTGCTTTCGCACCGGCTACCGCGGCGAGAAGCTGCATCAAGCCGCGCTCGCCATCAGCCGCGAGTTGAAGCACCTGCGCACGCCCGCCTGCGACACGCCCGGCGCGCGGCTGATCCGCGAAGCGCAGGCCATGATGCTCACCGGCCTGTTTCTCGAAACCGGCCACGCGGACCTGCGCCGCGCCAATGCCGCCACGCCGCAACGGCAACGCCTGATGGCGGCGCGCGACTATCTGCTGGCCGACCTCGCCCACCCGCCCACGCTGGCGCAGATGGCCGCGGAGACGGGCTTGAGCGCCATGCGCATCAAGCGCGGGTTCCGCGAGCTGTTCGGCCACAGTGTCTATGGCCTGTTCCAGCAGACGCGGATGCGCGAGGCGCAGCAGCGGCTGCGGGCGGGCAAGGTGACAGTGATGGAGGTGGCGTTCGACCTGGGGTATTCGAATCCCAGCCACTTCGCGGCGGCGTTCCGGAAGGAGTTTGGCGTGGGGCCGGGGGAATTCAAACGCGGGGCGGCGGGCGCATGACGCGCCAGCATCGCCTCGCAATGCCGACTCCGTCCCGCTACCACTGATACGCCAAGGTCAGATTCACCTGTCGTCCCAGCCCCGGGAAGCAACCCGTGCCCAGGTCATAGCAGCCCGCCACATGACGCTTGTTGGTCAGGTTGGCAACGTTGAGTTGCAGCCTCGCGCCCTTCATGGACGGCGATTGCCGCCCGAAGTCGTAGTGCAGTTGCGCATCGAGCAGCGTGAATGACGGCGTGCGGAATTCCTCCACTTGCATGCCGCCGGCGGTACCGCCGTGGTAGCGCGCGCCCAGCGCCGCGCCCAGGCCCGACGGCGCATCCCACGCCAGCCAGACGCCGCCGAATTGCGCCGGCACGCGCACGGGCCGCTTGCCGACGATATCCGCACTGCCCTTGGTGTATTCGACCTGCTGCCAAGTGTAGGCGGCGATCACGCTCCATTGCGCGGCGAGGCGAGCACGCGCTTCCAGTTCCAGGCCGCGAGAACGCATCTCGCCTTCCTGGATACGCTGCCATGGATTGGCGGGGTCGGGGATGAGCACATTGGCCTGCGTCAGGTCGTAGAGGGCGGCGGTGAACAGCGCGTCCCAGTCCAGAGGCTGGTATTTGAGGCCCGCCTCGAACAGTTCACCCCGGCTGGGCTGGAACGGCGTGCCGCGGGCCGATAGTTGATTGATGGGCTGGAACGACTGGGCGTAGGTGGCATAGGGCGCCAGGCCGTTCTCGAAACGATAGAGCGTGCCGATCCGGCCGGTGGTGGCGCGATCATGCTGCGTAAAGTCGTTGCGCCAACGAAAGTCCACGGTGTCGATGGTGGAGCGGTCATGCCGCAGGCCGAGCATGGTGTGCCAACCGCCGAACGACAACTGGTCTTGCAGGTAGAAGCCCATCTGCGTCGAGCGCACGCGATTGTCCATGCCCACGGGCAAGGCGGCGGGGATGGGCATCCCGTACACCGGTTCGAAGATGTCCAGCGACGGGATGTCCAGCGACGGGGGCTTGCCCTTTCTGAAGTCGCCACGACCCCGCAGTTGTTCCCAGCTTATGCCGGCCAGCAGTTCGTGTTGCAAGACACCGGTGGCGAAGCGTCCGCGCACCTGGTTATCGAGCGCGAGGGTGTTATAGCGTTCGTCCGACGCGTTGGCGTAGCGATCGATGGTGCGCAGGTCCGGCCGCAAGCCTGTCATGCGCACGGCGGCGTACTGCACGTCGATATCGGCGTAGCGGCCGTTCAGCGACAGCGACCAGTCGCCGGCCAGACGCTGGTCGAATTGATAGCCCGCCGCGCGCTGGGAGCGGGAGAAGCGATCATACGAAGGCTCGCCCGTGTTCAAGCGCATTGGCAGCCGACCGTGCGGGTTGGGTAGCATCGTGCCCTGCGCGGGCAGCGAACCGATCATGCCGGACTGGGGGTCCCCCTGATAATGCGCGTACAACGTAAAGCGGGTGGCCGCGCTCGGTTGCCAGGTCAACGACGGCGCGACCGCGCGGCGACGAACCGGCGCGCCGTCCATGTGGCCGTCGCTGTTCATGGCCGTGCCGACGACGCGAAACAGCAGCGTGCCGCTCGCATCGGCCGCGCCGCCCAGGTCGAAGGAAGCGCGCCGGTTGCCATACGATCCCCCCTCCAGCTCGACCCGCCGGATGGCCTGCTCGCGCGGCAACTTGCTGGTCAGGACCACCACCCCGCCGGGATTGGCCCTGCCATACAACACCGATGCCGGACCGCGCAGAACCTCCATGCGTTCGAGCAGAAAAGCGTCGATCTGCTGCGACCCGAAGACCAGGCCCTCGCCCATGCGCAAGCCGTCCAGAAAAGTGTCGACCATATCGTTGGTCGACGTGAAACCACGGATGGTGAGTTCGTCATACGCGCCGACGCCGCCCCAGGCTTCCGTGGCGATGCCGGGCGCGTAGCGGAAGGCTTCATTGACGGAATGGACGTCTTGCGCGTCCATTTGCGCCCGCGTGACGACGGAGATGGACTGCGGCGTCTCGACCAACGGCACGCCGGCGCGCATCGCCGCGCTCGCGCGCTGGGGCACGAGGCCTTCGTCCTGCGGCAGACCGTCGACCTCGATGGCGGGCAACGTGGCGGCCTTATCCGCATTGACCGATTGCGCGGCGCCCGGTTGGGCCCAAGCCAGCACCAGTAAATGAAATCCGACTGTCAGAAGCCGGGGCGATGCGCATCGGGAACGGAAATGGAAGATCATGGGCTCAATCCGGTGGGTTGAAGGAAATGCCTCGCCGCGCCATCCGGCCATTGTTCGGACGCGCGCCGGCGAAGGTTTCAAGCAGCCTCATTGGATGTTGCGTCTCGTTCCCTTCCACACCTGAATCGGGTTCGTTCCACCCGTATCGGCTCGCCATCGCACCATGCCCCAGCGATTCCCCGCCGCGCCTGCTGCTTGCGCCCTACCGGCCTCGGCCATGTTCGACCCGGTCCGCCTTGCGCCGCATCTGGCGCGGCAGCGCCACACGCTGATCTCGGTGGCCGCGGGCGACGGCGTCGAGCTCTGCTATTGGCAAAGCGCCTTCAGGCAACCGGTGTCGATCGATACGCAGGGCGGCGACCGCGTGGTGTTTACCTATCAGTTGCGGGGCCTGACCCGTTGCTGGACGGAAGGCGGCCCGGCGGATCAGGGCGAGCACGCCCGCGAAACGTCGGGCAGCGTGTATTTCGCGCCCGGACGGCGCGGCCGCTTCCACCAGCATGGCCCCTGCGAGAGCGTGTCAATCGCCGTACGTCCGGACGTGTTGCGCGGCTGGATCGGCGACCTGGACCGCCCGCTGCAGCGGTCATTGGATTCAGGCGCCTGCTTCCTGGGCGGCTATCGCGGCGCCAGGCTGCACGAGGCGGCGTATGCGGTAAGCCGCGAACTGAAACACCTGCCGCCGGCGGCCCCGGCCACGATCGCCGGCATCCGCCTGCTCCACGAAGGCCAGGCGCTGTTGCTCGCGGGCCTGTTCCTGCAAGCCGGCCGCGCGGGCACGGGCCTGCCGAACCGCACCGTGACGCACCGCCAGCAATTGTTGGCGGCCCGCGATCACCTGCTCGCCGACCTGGCGCACCCGCCCACGCTGGCGCAACTGGCCACCGAGGCGGGCATCAGCGCCATCCGCATCAAGCGCGGGTTCCGCGAACTGTTCGGGCATAGCGTGTATGGGCTGTTCCAGCAGGAGCGCATGCGCGAGGCGCAACGGCGCCTGTTGGCGGGCGGGGTCACGGTGATGGAGGTGGCGTTCGGCCTGGGGTATTCCAACCCAAGCCATTTCGCGACCGCCTTTCGCAAGGCGTTTGGCCTGGCCCCCGGGGAATTCAAACGCCGGGAAGGATTTGACGGCGGGGAACGCTGCCCGTGATCCGCGCCGCGCCACCCGGGTAAACGCCCGCTTGCACGACCGCCCGCAAACAAACCATAATACGAATCATTCTTACAAAATCCTTCTCGCTCCGCTGGCCGGGGCGGCGTTCTCCTTGCCCGATGTCAGCGCCCTCCCCGCCCCACGCCACCAAGCGGACCACCCCAGCCACGACGCTGCGCGAGTTCGTCGACGAGCTGCTCAGCCACTACCGGGACCTGTATCGGCACCTGACCTATCAGCTGCGCAATTCCGATGACGCCGCGGATATCGCGCAGTCCAGCTTCGAGCGCGCCTACGCCAGCAGCCTGAGCCGCCGTCCGGACGAGAGCCCGGGCGTGGAGTCGTCGCGCGGGCTGCTGTTTCGCATTGCCCACAATCTTTGCATCGATGAAGCGCGCCGCCGCAAGGTGGCGCAGGCCTGGTTGAGCGAGCACGCGCCGCTGCAGGCGGAGCTGACGGCGCCGTCGTCCGAGCAGCTGGTGTCGCAGCGCCAGATCGTGGAGCGCGTGGCCGCGGTGCTGGCGTCGCTGCCGCCGCGCCGGATGCAGGCCTTCGTGCTGTTCCGCGCCTATGGCTACAGCCGCGCCGAAATCGCGCAGCAGCTGGGCATTACCGAGGCGGCGGTGGCCAAGCACCTGGTGCGCGGAACCCTGGATTGCGCTCGCGCGTTGCGCCATCTGCACCTGGACCTGGGGCCGGCCGGCGCCTGCGCACCCGCGGCATCCGAACCAGTGACGGACGATGGCAACTGAGATGATGCGGGACGGCCCCGACGAAACGCTTGTCGAGCATGCGCTAGGCCTGATCGCCACGTCCGAGATCGCCACGGCGCGCGCCGCCCGCCAGGCGGCGTCCCGGCTGACGGCCTGGCGGCAGCGGGCGCCGGTGCATGAACTGGCCTACCTGGAAGCCCAACGGCGCTGGCAATTGCTGGCCAGGGTGGCGCCGGACATGCGCGAGCATTTCCAGGAAGACAACCCGGCCGCAAAGGCCCCCGGGCTGTCACGCCGCACGCTGCTCGGGCTGGGCGCGGCGGGCGCCTGTACGGCCCTGCTGGGCACGGGCTGGGCCTGGCGCCGGCCGTTGTATCAGGCGTCCTACGAGACCGGCCCGGGCCAACTGTCGCAGGCCCAGGTGCCCGACCAGGCCGATGGCGGCGGGCTGGGGACGCGCATCGACCTGAGTCCGCAGACGCGGCTGTCGGTCAGCCTCTACCGCCACGAACGGGTGGTGCAATTGAGCCATGGTGAGGCCCTGTTCACGGTGATGCCGGACGCCGATCGGCCGTTCCGGGTGCGCACCCGGGGCGGCGACGTCGAAGTGGTGGGCACGGTGTTCACGGTCAGCGACCGGGGCGGACCGGTATCGGTCGCGGTGGAAGAAGGCCATGTCCGCTTTCAACCGGCGCCGCGCGATGCGCGCTGGTACACCCTGTCGCGCGGCGGTCCGACCGTGGACCTGCGCGCGCCGGCGGCCGTCAGCTGGCGCAATGGCGAGGTCGACGCCGTGCGGCGCATCGACCCGGAAAGCGTGGCGGCGTGGCGCAACGGCTGGTTGTGGTTCGACAACCAGCGACTGGACGAGGCCCTGCCCGCGATCAACGCGTTCCGGAATCACCCCCTGAAAGCGGCCGACCCGGCGGTCAGTGCCTTGCGGTTGACGGGCCGGTTCCGTAGCGCGGACGCCGGCAACGCCGCCCAATTGCTGGAGGCCATCCTGCCGCTGCAGGCGGCAACCCGTCCCAACGGCGATGTCGAATTGCGCCTGCGCTGATTTTTTTCGCTCGGGGTGTCTCCGTTTCCGCGCCCCGTCCGTCTTCTGTATCGATAGGCCGCCCAGCAGGGCGACGATTCTCTCGATAGACGGAGTTGAAATGCACCAATTTGGTATGGACCAGGGCCCGATTCGCCAGCCAGCCGCCGCCAGGCGGCAGACGCCCCACGGGGCAGCTGCCCGCGCCCGCGGCCCGCGCGGCATGGGCGCCGCGTTCCTGCGTTCGTCGCTGGCCTTGGCGCTGGCCGGCGCGGCGGGCTTGCCGCTGGCCACCCTGCCCGCCCCGCCCGCGCCCAGGCGCCGGCCGACGCGCGCTACAGCATCGATCTGCCCGCCCAACCGCTGAACACGGCGCTGACGGCGTTGTCGCGCCAGACCAATACGCCCATCATGGCGGGCGGCGCCGCCACCGCCCGCCATCGCGCGCCGGCGGTGGCGGGCCGGATGACAGTGCAGGACGCCCTGTCGCAATTGCTGGCCGGCACGGGCCTGTCCAGCGCGGCGCTGCCCGGCGGCGGCTATGCGGTCACCGCGCCCAGCCAGGGGCCCGCCGTCACCACGCTGGCCCCGGTGCAGGTGACGGGCCGCCCGCAATTGGCCGAGCCTTACGCTGGCGGCCAGGTGGCGCGCGGCGGCCGGGTCGGGATGCTGGGGGAACGCGACCTGATGGACACGCCGTTCAACCTGTCCAGCTACACGTCCGAACTGATCCGGAACCAGCAAGCCAATTCCATCGCCGACGTGCTGGCCAATGACGCCTCGGTGCGCACGGTCAACGACGGCCAGGGCTCGGTGGCCGGCACCGGCGACGAATTCCAGATCCGCGGCTTTCCGGTGCGCAACCAGGACGTGTCGTTCAACGGCCTGTACGGCATGCTGCCGCTGCGGACCATCGCGATGGACGCGGTGGAACGGGTGGAAGTGCTGAAGGGCCCGACCGCCCTGCTCAACGGCATGAGCCCGCGCGGCAGCGTCGGCGGCGGCATCAACGTGGTGCCCAAGCGCGCCGGCGACGAACCCCTGACGCGCCTGACCGCGACCTACCAGTCCGATTCGCGTTTTGGCGGCATGATCGACATGGGCCGGCGCTTTGGCGAGAACAACGAATTCGGCATCCGCTTCAACGGCTCGTACCGCGATGGCGACACCGCGGTGCAGAACCAGTTCAATCAACTGGGCACGGCCGTGGTGGCGCTGGACTACCGCGGCGACCGGCTGCGCGTTTCGCTGGACGCGGGCCACCAGACCAATGACATCGACGCGCCGGGCGATTCCGGGGTGCTGATCTTCGGCGACAACCTGCCGGTGCCGCGCGCGCCCAAGGCGTCAAAGGGCTATTCGCCGGACTGGGGCTATTCCAGGTCGCGCGACAACTACGGCGTGCTGCGCGCCGAATACGACATCACCCCGCAACTGACGGTGTTCGGCGGCGTGGGCTACCGGCGCAGCGAGAACCGCTACCTGTACGCCGATCCCATCGTGGTCGGCCAGGGCGGCGAACTGCTGATGCGGCCGTATTACTGGCCCAGCTTCGAGCAGAACACATCGTCGGTGTGGGGCGCGCGCGGCAATTTCAATACCGGGCCGGTCAAGCACGAGGTGAGCCTGAGCTATTCCACGTTCGAGCAGCGCGCCGGCTATTACGACTACTACATCTTCGGCATGTCGCCGTCCAACCTTTACGACCCGGTGGAAATTCCCAAGCCGTCCATCGACGGCCTGTCGAGTTCGCCGCCGCGCACCTCGCTGCTGAAGCTGCCCACGATCGCGCTGGCCGACACGCTGTCGTTCGCCGACGACCGCGTGCAGCTCACCGCCGGCGTGCGCCACCAGACGGTGAAGGCCACCAACTACAGCTATGTGACGGGCAAGGAGACCTCGCACTACGACAAGTCGGCGGTGACGCCGGCGTTCGGCCTGGTGGTCAAGCCGTGGGACCATGTCTCGCTGTACGCCAACTACATCGAAGGCCTGACCACCGGCCCCATCGCCCCGGCCGGCACGTCCAACGCGGGCGAGATCTTCGCGCCGATCAAGACCAAGCAGGTCGAGGCCGGCGTGAAAGTGGACTTCGGCTCGGTGACGACCACCTTGGGCCTGTTCCAGATCAAGCAGCCCGCCGGGCTGACCACGTTCAGCGACGGCGTGACGCGCTATGACGTCAGCGGCGAGCAACGCAATCGCGGGGTGGAGCTGAATGCGTTCGGCGAACTCGCGCCGGGCGTGCGGCTGCTGGGCGGCGTGACGTACATCCAGCCGAAGATGACGCGCACCGCCAGCGCCGACACCGAAGGCAACAGCGCCGTGGGCGTGCCGCGCTGGATGGCCAACATCGGCATGGAATGGGATCCGTCGTTTGCGCCCGGGGTGACGCTGAGCGCCCGCGCGCTGTCGACCAGCTGGCAATACCAGAACCTGGAAAACACGCGGCGCATCCCGGGCTGGACGCGCTGGGACCTGGGCGTGCGCTATGCGACGCGCGCGTTCGACCATCCCGTGACGCTGCGCGCCACGGTCAACAACGTGTTCGGCAAGGACTACTGGTCGTCGGCGTCCGAGGGCTATCTGCGCCTGGGATCGCCGCGCTCGGTGATGCTGTCTGCGTCGGTGGACTTCTAGGCGGCTGGCGGGGCGTCGATACCCGACGGATACCGGGCCGTGGCGATGGCTCGGTATCCGTGGCTTCACGGCGCGTCGGCACGGGACGGCAAAGCCCGGCCCGGCCAGCAAACGCCCTATGCGTGCTGGCTCAACGCCTTCGCAATCCGATGCCGCCCCACCGTCGTCTTCGGCACCTTGAACGGAAACCAGCTACGCACGTCCTCGTCCAGCCCGATACCATGCATGTAGTTGTAGATCGCCTTCTTCAGCGCCCGTCCCAGCGCGTCGTGATCCACCCCGGTCGGGTCGTCGAAGCCGATGTCGTTCTTGGCGAACGTCACGTCCGGCAGCGGCCGCAGCGTCACGCCGTATTCCTCGGGGTTCAGCCCCACCGGGGAGTGCACCGTACAGGCGAAGCGGTGGAAGAACCCGCTCTGGATACAGCCGTTCTCGAACAGCTGGCGCACGTATTCCAGCGCGTCGACGGTGTCCTGCACGGTCTGCGTGGGAAAGCCGTACATCAGGTAGGCGTGCACCAGGATGCCGGCGTCGGTGAAGGCGCGGGTCACGCGCGCCACCTGGTCGACCGACACGCCCTTCTTCATCAGGTTCAGCAGGCGGTCCGAGGCGACCTCCAGGCCGCCCGAGACGGCGATGCAGCCGCTGTCGGCCAGCAGTTCGCACAGCTCGGGGGTGAAGGTCTTCTCGAAACGGATGTTGCCCCACCACGAGATGCCGGCGTTGCGCGCGATCAGTTCCGTGGCCAGGGCCTTGAGGGATTTGGGCGGCGCGGCCTCGTCGACGAAATGGAAACCCGTCTGGCCGGTTTCCTGCACGATGGCCTCGATGCGGTCGGCCAGCACGGTGGCCGAGGCGCCTTCGTAACGGCCGATGTAGTCCAGGCTCACATCACAGAAGCTGCACTTTTTCCAGTAACAGCCGTGCGCCACGGTCAGCTTGTTCCAGCGGCCGTCGCTCCACAAGCGGTGCATAGGGTTGAGCATGTCCAGCAGCGACAGGTAGCGGTCCAGCGGCAGGCCGTCCCAGGTGGGCGTGCCGACCTCGGCGAAGGCGACGTCGGGCTCGACCAGGTTGACGTAGCGCACCGCGCCGCTGTCGGCGTCGCGCAGGAAGGTGCGCACCAGGCGCTCGCGCGAGCGCTTGCCTTCGACGTGTTCCAGCAGCGCCAGCAAGGGGCGCTCGCCGGCGTCGAGGCTGACGAAGTCGAAATAGTCGAAGACGCGCGGGTCTTTCAGTTCGCGCAGTTCGGTGTTGACGAAGCCGCCGCCCAGCACGGTGATGATCTTGGGGTCTTGCGCCTTGATGGCCTGGGCGATGCGGAAGGCGGCGTAGACGGCGCCGGGGAACGGCACCGACAGCAGCACCATGGTGGGCTGGTGGCGCGCCAACGCTTCCAGGGTCAGGTCGCGCAGGGTGTCGTCGACCAGGTTCAGCGGCGCGGCCAGCGCTTCGGCCAGCGGGTCGAAGGTCGGCTGGCTGCCGGCCAGCGACTCGGCGTAGCGCACGAATTCGAAGCGCGGGTCGATGCCGTCGCGCAGCACGTCGGCCAGGTCGTTCAGGTACAGGGTGGCCAAATGCTTGGCGCGATCCTGCAGGCCCAGGGCGCCGAAGGCCCAGCCCAACGGGTCGCCGCCCTCGTCGTCCATGTACACATCCAGCGAAGCGAAGCGCGGGCCTTCAGGCAGGAAGTTACGGCCAACGATGCGGTGGGCCAGCGTCGAGTCGCGCCCTTGCAGGAAGGCGATCACCGGGGCGATGGTGGCCAGGTAGCGCGGCTGCATGGCGATGAAGGCCCGGATCGCGGGGGTGTGCTTGTCCAGCGGCAACGCGTCCACCTTGGCCGCCACGGCGCGCAGGCCGTCGGGCGACAGCAGGCGCAAGACCAGCGCCAACGCCAGGTCTTCCTGTGTAGCCGTGACGCCGCGGGAGCGCAGGAAGCCGGTCAGGTAGGCGGTGGACGGGTATGGCGTATTGAGCTGCGTCATCGGCGGGATGACGGACAGCACGCGTAGGGGCGTGGCAGACATGAGACACGGCGGGAAACGCCGTCAAAGCGGGGATCGAGGGGGGATTATAGTTACCGGCGGATCCGCGCCGGTGCAATGCGGAAACACAAGGGGCATCGCGTGCTGAACGGAGCCGGTGGTGATTCGGTATTGCGTGATGCCTGCCGATCAGCGCCCGGATACTGATCCGTTATATTCGTTTCACTATCAGCGGGCGCTGCCGCCGCCTGCGATGGGACCGCAGAAACCAAGTCGATACAGGATCCCCCGATAACAATGCCCAATCCAAAACCCGCCCTGTCTGCCCCCCGGCTGCGCCGTTCCGCCCTGGTTCTTCCCCTCGTCCTGCTGGCCGCCTGCGCCGCCCCGACCACGTATCGGCAGGACGTCAGGGGCATTCCGGTCAAGGGAGAACCGCTCACCACCGATCCCCCCTACGTGCTGGAAAAGCTGGTGCCCTTGCTGTCCATCACCAGCGGCTGCAAGGAGACGCCGAAATCCGTGGCTGTCGCGCTGGTCAGCAAGTCCGACGACATCCGCGCCAACACCGCCGGCACCGCGCTGGTCTCGGGATCGGCGCGGGAGGCCTGGAATTTCGAGGCCTGCGCCCGGACGATTCCGATGTACGTCACGTATACGTTCACGCCGGATGGGCGGACGGCGTATAAATTCTCGGCGAAATGATTCGGCAGATGGCCCGCTGAAAGGCGTCGGGCGGGAAACGGCCTCCCGACGCCACAATGCCGTGAAGGTTCCACGCGGCCACCGCGCCAAATGTCTCATCATTTGCGGCGATTCGTCTCACCGGGCCAGGTCATGCGCTCAGGGCGGAAGACCTCGGGGTAAATTCGGCCGGGAATTCCCTCTCAAGCCGGCCATTCCTGTTCCGTGTCCGAACCCGCACCGCCCTACGCGCCATCCATCAAGCTGCGCAGTTTCCTGCAGATGGCCCCTTACCTCGCCAGTCGAGGCGTGTCCCCGCTCGAGTTCTTCAAGCGTCTGGGCATCTCGCCGAACATTTTCCAGAACCCCGATATCTGGCTGCCCCGACAGGCCTGCTTCCACATCGCGAATGAAATGGCCCGCATTACGCAGGACCCGTTCGGCGGCGCCCATGTGGGGCAGTTGACCGAACTGCGTTCGCTCGGGGCATGGGGCCACCTGGTCTTGCGTTCGGCCAATATCGCGCAAGCGTGCGCCATGGCCGCCAACAATGCGGAAATGCTGCACCAGGGCGGCAGGGTCCGCATCGTCACGGAGGGCCGCAGCACCCGGCTGGTTCACAGCTTCACCGGCCGGCTCGACGCGGATCCGCGGCAGTTCATTCTCGGCAGCCTGGCCGTGCTGCGGAAGATTCCCCTCATGGCCGGCGACGCCTCGGCCATACGGGTGCATCTGAAAACGCCCCGGACACGGGGCGACGACGCCCTGGAGGCGAGCCTGGGGCCGAACATCGTGACCGGCGCCGAGCATGACATGATCGAATTCGACCGCGATCTGCTCGACAGCCCCCTGCGCACATTGAAGGACGATGCCAGCAAGATCACCGCGGCGCTGGAATGTGCGATCAATACGGCGAGCCTGCTCGCCACGCATATGTCCGATCAGGACAAGGCCAGACTCGCCTGGATCGCCAGGACCATCGGCCTGTCGCCGCGCACGCTGCAACGACGCCTCAAATCCAGCGGCGTCGATTTCGACGCCTTGCACGACGAGACGCGCCGATGCGAGGCGCTGCGGCTCATGGGGCAACAACGCTATTCCGCCACGGAAATCGCCTACATGATCGGCTACAGCGATCCCTCGCATTTCACGCGCGCGTTCAAACGATGGACCGGGCAAAACCCCTCGCGCTTCCGGGCGGCGCTGCGCCACCGCGCCTGACCCGAAGCCTCGGTGGCGGGACGGGCCGGCGCGCATGCGCTTTTTGGCACCAAATGGCAAGCCCGCCGCGGACCGTTCTTGTACAGTCCGCCTCGCCCCTCCCGCAGCCCAGGCAAGCCACGCGCGAGCAGCGCGTAAGCGCTTTGGAATGCGGCATCAAGCCCCTATGATCGAAGGACCTCAATGTCACGCACCTCCGCCTCCCGCCTCGTTGCCCTGACGATGGCCATTGCCGGCGCCGCCCACGCGCAGTCCTCTCCCGATGCCGCCATCCCGGTGGGCGTCGACAATTTCGTGCGGGCCGAGACCGACCTGTACATGGCGAAAATCGTGGCCGATGGCAGCTTCGGGCGGCTCGTCCATAGCCGCGAGCCGGTTTCGATCGACGCGCAGAATGTCATCCGCATGAACCGGGACACGCTGTATTCAAGCGCCGTGTTCGACCTGGATGCCGGCCCGGTGACCATCACCCTGCCCAAGACCGGCAAGCGCTTCATGTCGATGCAGGTGGTCGACCAGAACCATTACGTGCCGGCTGTCTTCTACGGCGCCGGCCGCCATACCCTGAGCAAGGAGGTGATTGGCACCCGCTATGTCTTCGTGGCGATCCGCACGCTGGTCGATCCCGCCTCGCCCGAGGATATCCGCCAGGTGCATGCGCTGCAGGACGCCATCGCCGTCGACCAGGTCCGCACGGGCGAATTCGTGGTGCCGAAGTGGGACGCGGCCAGCCAGAAGACCGTTCGCGATGCGCTGCTGGTGCTGGGTTCGACGGTGCCCAACTACAACCGCGCGTTCGGCACTAAGGACAGCGTCGACCCCATCCAGCACTTGATCGGCACCGCCACGGGCTGGGGCGGAAACCCCGCCAAGGACGCCACCTATCTCGGCGGGGCCGTGCCCGACAATGATGGCAAGACCATCTATCGGCTCACGGTCGGCCAGGTGCCCGTCGACAGCTTCTGGTCGGTCAGCGTCTACAACGCGCAAGGCTACTTCGAAAAGAACCCGTATGGCGCCTACTCGTTGAACAACCTGACTGCCAAGAAAAGCGCCGACGGCTCGATCGCCATCCAGTTCGGCGGCTGCGACGGCAAGATCCCGAACTGCCTGCCCACGATGGCGGGCTGGAACTACACCGTCAGGCTGTATCAGCCGGGCCAGGCGATCCTGGACGGCCGCTGGCGCTTTCCGGAGCCGCAACGCGTCTCGCCCTAGCCTTCGACGCGCCCGATTTGGAGTAAAACGTCACCATGACCTGCCTGGAAGCGTTCATTTCCACCGATGGCATTGCCCCCTCGCTTCGTAATGATTACTGGCGCGAGGTGACGCGCCCGTTCTGCGACACGACCGTGGTCTCCAGCGACAAGGGGGCCACGCTCGAGGGCACCATGCGCATCCGCCACCTGGGCGGGTTGACGCTGGGCGCCACGACCTTCAATGCGCAGCGCTACAAGCGCGACCGGCCGACGATCGCCCGCAGCGGGCTGGACCATTATCTGGTGCATGTCGTGGTCGCGGGCTCCATACATGGGGATTTCGACGGCCGCGATGTGGTGGCGGGCCCGGGAGGCATCTGCTTCATCGACCTGGCGCGCGCCTACCACTGCCAGGTCGACGCCGGGCAACGCCTGGCGATGACGATTCCCCGGGCCGGTATCAACCAGGCGCTGGGCGCGCGCGACCTTCACGGACTGGTGCTGCAGGCGGGCAATCCCATGACGCGCCTGCTCAAGGATTACCTTTGCGGCTTCCACGCGGTCTCGGGCCAGCTCTCCGCGAGCGAAGACGCGGCGGCGCTGGAGGCGCTGGGCACGCTGCTTTCCGCGGGCCTGGTCACCGCGGCGCCTGTCGAGCATTCGCCGACCTCGGTGCTGGGCCAGGCATTGCGCATGCGCGTGCTGGACTATATCGACCATCAATTGACGCAGCCCGATCTCGGCCCGGAGCGGCTGATGCAACGGTTCCGGGTGTCGCGGGCGCATCTCTACCGCGTCTTTGCCGACCTGGGCGGCGTTGCCCACGTCATCAAGCGCAAGCGGCTGGATGCGGCCTATGCCCGCCTGGTCGATCCGCGCCACGCCGCGCAACCGGCGAGCCAGGTCGCGGCGCATTTCGGTTTTCGGGACATGGCGCGATTTCGCAAGTCATTCATTGCGCGCTTTGGCCTGGCGCCGGACGAGGCCAGCGACAGCGGCCGGCGGGGTTGTCCGCCCGCCACCGACGGCGACAACGCGCTGTCCAGCCATTTTTCCGCGCACAGCCGGCCGTGAGCCGCTCAAACGCCGCGCGGACTCAAAACCGGTAGGACAGCCCCAGGATAGGCCCCTGCTGGATGACGTTGTAGACAAAGCCATTCCGATTGAAGTTGACGCCCAGCGCGCGGTATCCCAGCACCGCCGCCAGGTCTGACTTGAACTGATAGGCCACCGCGGCCGTCGCGTCCCAGTCGAGCTTGGCCTGCCCCGCGCCCACCACGCCCCAGCCGGTCAGGTACCAGTGGTCGCTCAGGGCATATTGCCCCCGCAGGCCGGCGACCGCGTCGATCCAGGTGGCGCTGTCGCGTTCGCCACGGCCATCCAGCAGGCCGCCTTTCACGGAGAGCCTGGTGCTCGCGTACCAGAGCCGTCCGCCGCCGATGACGTCAAGGTGCCCCTGGTCGCCCCCGAGCACTTCGTACCCCGCCCCGAAGAAGCCGGAGAAGGACTTGGACGTGACATCGACGCGCCTGCCGAGCACGCCGCGCCCGATGCTGCCGCCGGCGGAGAGCTGCGCGTACATGACATCCGCGACCAACGAGAAGCGCTGATAGCGCGCCTCCATCGCCCCCATGAAAGCCAGGTCCAGCTCGCTCATCACGTCGCTGAAGCTGGAGTCCAGGCGGGTCGCCGGCTGGCCGAACTGGCCCACCGTCCCGCGGATGCCCGACGCCCAGGCGTAGGGGCTGGCGTTGAATTGCCACTGCGCGGACGAGCGCGATGACTTGTCCATCAATGGGCTGATGGGCAGGGCGCCATCGGCGAACGCGGCCTGGCATAGGCCCAGCGCCAGACTCGGGGCAATCAGGGCGGCGAAAAAGGATTTCATGGTGTCTCGATGCGGCAGCGTGATAAGGGGAGAACGCGTCATCGCGGTTGCGACAGCGCCGCTTCCTCCGCCGCGCAATCCAGGCCCGGCGCCGACCCGGCGGCCTGCATCGCCCGCACCTCCTGGCGCGCGCCATTCAGGTCCGCCACGAACTCGGCGTTGTCACGCAGCAGCGCCACCGTGGCCGCGCCCATCGTGCGGCCGGCGTCCACGTCGCTTTGCCAATGCGCGTTGCAGATGACCCGGCTTTGCCCGAACTCCAGGCCGCGCCGCAGCAGGCGATTGGCGCGCTCGGGATTGACTTCGGCCAGCACCAGCGCCCAGGCCCAGCCCGCCGCCGTGTGCCCCGACGGGTATGAACCATCCTTGCGCAACAGCGGTTCCTGTTCCGGAAAGCACGTGCCTTCATCGTGGACCACGAACGGCCGCGCGCGGTTGTAGGTGTTCTTGACGCCGTAAGTGGACAGTCCGGCATCGGTAAGCACTTTCTGCATCAGCCGGTACAGGTGCGGGGTCTGCCCTTCGGTGATGGCAAAGCCCATGGCGCACGAGAAACTGCGGGCCGGTTGCGGAAACTGCAGATCCGCATCCAGGCGGGCCAGCGTGGCGCGCGCGGAATTGCGCAGGGGCACGGTCGCCGCCCTGGCCTCTTCATCGCGCGCCAGCGCCGCGCTGGCCGCGGCGGGCGGCGGCCCGAGCAGTTCCAGGCTGTCGGGCAGGCGCTCTTTTGGCAGATAGCCCGGCGCCAGCTGAAAATGCGGGTCCGTGATCGCGGGATCCGGCTCGTTCCCCGCCCCGCTTGCGAGCGCGGCGCCGATACCGAGGGAGAGAAAGAGAGCGCAGCCTGCCTTGCGACGTAGTTTTGCGAGCATGGATGATCTTGAGCATCAGTCGAATTGCGGAACGCTTCATCGCGGCCGGTCGCGCCGTGGCGACCGTCTGGAGCGTGAAAGCGTGGGCGAATTTACACGGATGATCGAGATAAGAAACGCAAATACCGCGCGCTGAGACAGAACGGCGCGATTAATGGGACATTGTGCGTCGTGGGGGCCGTCCGCGCGGGACGCAGGCCGCTTTTCTCCGGTCATTGCAGGCGTCACCGACGCGCCCGCCAGGCCAGGCTCACTTGCCGCCGTCGCCAAACAGATCCGCCTGCCGCGCCTGCGCCGGCGCCAGCACATACCCGATCTCCCCCGCCACCTCCCGCAGAATCCCCTGCGCCAGATTGAACGCGGTATTCGCCGCCGGCACGCCCGCGTAGATCGCGTTCTGCAGCAGCACTTCCTTCAGTTCATCCGGACTCAGCCGCGATTCGTCCTTCGCCGTCAGGGCGGCGCGCACGTGCAGCTCGAATTCCTCCCAGCGGCCCAGCGACAGGGTCACCGCCAGCACCATCATGCGCCGCGCCTTGTGCGGCAGGCCGGGACGGCTCCAGATGTCGTGCCAGGCGTAGCGGGTGATCAGGTTCTGGTAGTCGGCGGTGAAGGTGGTGGCGCGGTCCAGCGAACGCTGCACCCATTCTTCTCCCAGCACGGCGCGGCGGTTGGCCAGGCCGCGCTCGAAATCGTCTTCCCGGCTCATTGCGGCATCTCCCTTGAGTGCTTTTCGGCGGGGCGGGCAACGGCGCTGCCCGCCCCTGTCGATCAGTTCACGGTGATGTTATTGGTTTTCACGACCTCGGCCCAGCGGACCTGTTCGGCGTCGACGAACTTGGCGAAGTCCGCGGCGCTGCTGCCGACCGGGGTCAGGCCCAGCTTGGCGAGCTTGTCGCGGGTTTCGGGGCGGGCCAGCGCCTTCTGCACCAGGTCCTGCAGCTTGGCGACAACTTGCGGATCGGCGCCCGCGGGCAGGAAGAAACCGTTCCATTCGACGACATCGAAGGCCTTGACGCCGCCTTCGCTGACCGTGGGCACGTTGGGCAGGTCGGGCATGCGCGCGGCCGACGAGACGGCCAGCGCCTTGAGCTTGCCGGTGCTGACGTAGTTCAGGCTGGACGCGGCGTTGGCGAAGTAGACGTCGACCTGCCCGCCCATGACGTCGACGATGGCCGGCGCGCCGCCCTTGTACGGGACGTGCACGACGTCGATCTGGGCATCCTTCTTGAGCAGTTCGGCGGCCATCTGCGCCAGGCTGCCCGGGCCATACGAGGCATACGTGTAGCGGCCGGGATTGGCGCGCGCCGCCTTGATGAAGTCCGGCAGGCTGTTGAAGGCCGAGCCGGTGGCGGCGACCAGGATGTTGGGCACGCTGACGGCCTGCGAGACGGGAATGAAGTCCTTCTTGGCGTCGTAGGGCAGTTTGCGTAGCACGGGGTTGATGGAGAACGCGGAGGCGTCGTACAGCACGGTGTAGCCGTCGGGTTTGGCGCGGGCCACGTAGGCGGCGCCGATGGAGCCGCTGGCGCCGCCCTTGTTCTCGATGACGACGCTTTGGCCGGCGACTTCACCCATGCCCTGCGCGATGATGCGGGCGGCGTTGTCGGCGCCGCCGCCGGCCGAGTACGGCACCACCACGGTGATGGGCTGGTCGGGGTAGCCGGCGGCCTGGGCCGCGCCCAGGGTGCAGGCCAGGCCCAACGCGGCGGCCACGGGACGCAATGCGGCCAGGGCCGCGTGACGGGTTTTCTTCATGTGTGCTCCTCACGTCTCCCCTGCGGGGATGTTGAATCGATCAAGGATCGTGGCGCGATCCGCCCGAGGTCAGACGGTCGCGATGGGGTTGACCGGCGCGCCCACCAGGCCGGGCACGTACATCGGTGCGGCGGTCAGGAAGAAGGCGTGGCGGCCATGCTGGCGCAGCCAGTGCGCCAGCGGGGTCAGGTGCCAGAGTTCGCCGAGCGGCAGGCCCAGCTTGAACAGGCATTGTTCGTGCAGCGGCAAGAGCGGCCCGCTGCCCGATTCCAGGTGATGGTTGCGCAGTTCCACCGCGTGGTTGTCGGCGGCGATGGCGGCGATGCGGCTGTCCTTGATCCAGGCGAGCAATTGCGCGTCGGCGCCGTCCAGCACGCAGCAGCTGGTCTTGAGCCGTTCCTGTTCGTCGTCGCCCAGGGTGAGCGCCAGGTCGGCCAGGCCGGTGTGCAGGCACAGGATGTCGCCGGGACGCGCCTGCACGCCGTCGGCCTGCATCACGTCCATCAGGTCCTGGTACGAGACCTTGCGATGCGCGTCGCCGAAGCGGGCGCGCAGGTCGACCATGACGCCGCGGCCCTGGATGCCGTGCCGCGCCATGGGCGCGATGGACAGGTCCTGCGTGCCGGTGAAGCCGTCGGCGCGCGGTTCGCTGACGGTAAACCCGTTGTAGCCGGTGGGCTGCGGCTGGCCGGTGCCGTGGGCGTCGTACATCGCGCCGACGTGGCCCAGGGCGTCCCATTGCGTGGAGTACTGCGGCGACAGCGTGACGCGGTCGTCGCTGACGACGTCGGTGGCGCCCGGCACGTCGCGCGCCAGGGGATAGCGGTAGACCGGCACGCCGTTCTTCTCGGCGGGCTGGATCACCGGGCCCTTGCGTCGCGGGTTGAGCACGGGCGCGCGCGGCACCGTCAATGGCAGGCTCAGGGAAAAAGACAGCCCTTCCCGGATTTCCGCGACGGCGGCCAGGCGCGCCTGGCGGTCCAGGTGGTTCAGGGTGCCGAGCTGGTCGTCGTCGCCGAAATCACCCCAGTTGGAGCCTTCGGGACGCTGCTGGTAGCGTAGACGCATTTTTGTCTCCTCGTTCTGTCTCGGACGAGTCTTGTGATCGTTTTGCTGGCTATTGCACCACCGAGGATTGCCGCAGTCGGTCGATTTCGGACGCGGTGTATCCCAGGGTGGACAGAATTTTTTCGCTGTGTTCGCCCAGGCCGGGCGCGCCGGGCCGTGCATCCGACTCGCCGCGCCCCGCCCCGGGCTCGCCGACGGGCGTTTGCGCGGCGTCGCCGAAATGGGCCCATTGCGCCAGGCCGAGGTAATCGCCGGCCTGCGGGTTGTGGTACGGACGCATGAGTCCCATGGCTTCGACCTGGGGATGGTCGAACATGTCCTCGACCGGGCGCACTTCGGCGCAAGGCACGCTCTGCCCAAAGCGCTCGGCCCATTCGCGCGCCGATGCGCGCGACAGCGCCTGGCGCACCCGCGGCACCAGCACGGCGGCCTGCGCCGCGCGCTTCTTGACGGAGTCGTAGTCGGGGTGTTCGGCCAACTCAGGCAGGTCGAGGTGGCCGCACAGCGCGCGCCAGAAATGCGGCGTATTGGCCGACAGGTACAGGTGGCCGTCGCGGGTGGGATGGATGCCGGTGATGCCGCCCGAGCGCATGTCGCGCTCGATGTGACGCGATTCGCCGTCGGCCCACACCAGGCGGGCCGACTGCATCGCCAGCGCGCTGCCCAGCAACGAGACTTCGATCGCCTGGCCGTATCCGGTCTTCTCGCGGCGGTAGAGGGCCGCCGCCACGCTGTTCGAGATCAGCGCGGCGCCGTAGTAATCAACCACCGAGCCGTACAGCACCTCGGGCGGGCCGTCGGCCTTGGCCTGGGCCGCGCACATGCCCGTCATGGACTGCAGCACCTGGTCGTAGCCGGCGTGGCGCGCCATCGGGCCCACCGCGCCATAGCCGGTCATGGCGCAATAGACCAGGCGCGGGTTGACCGCCGACAGCGTGGCGAAGTCGATGCGCAGGCGTTCGGGCACGCCGGGCCGGAAGTTGTGGACCAGCACGTCGGCCTCGCGCACCAGGCGCAGCAGGATCTCGTGGCCGGCGGCTTCCTTCAGGTTCAGGCACAGCCCGCGCTTGTTGCGATTGATGCCCAGGAAGGCGCGGCTTTCGCTGGCCAGCGTCGACGGGTATTTGCGCAGGTTGTCGCCTTCGGGCGGCTCGACCTTGATGACGTCGGCGCCCATGTCGCCCAGCAGGGCGCAGCCATAGGGGCCGGCGATATAGGCGCTCAGGTCCAGGACCTTGATGCCGGCCAGCGGCAGGTCGGCGGGGGATGCTTGTTGCATGGGGAATTCACTCATTGTCGGTGTCGGGACCGGCCTCACGCTACCCGGCCGGCGGCCAGCAGCACGTCCTGGGCGCGGCGCACGAACGGGGCGTCGATCATCTTGCCGTCGAGCAGGAAGGCGCCGACGCCGTCATGTTCGCGGCTGGCGGACACGATGCGCTCGGCCTGCGCGACCTCTTCGGCGTTGAAACCGAACACCTCGTTGGCGATGGCGATCTGGCTGGGATGCACGCACGACTTGCCCAGGAACCCGAGCGAGCGCGCCAGTTGCGCCTCGGCCCGAAAGCCGTCGGCGTCGCGCACGCGGGCATAGGCCGCGTCCATGGCGTACTTGCCGGCGCAGCCGGCGGCCAGGCGCAGCGACAGCATCACCATGCGCAGCGTGTCGGGCTGGTAGCGCTCGATGCCGAGCGGCTCGAACAGGTCGGCCAGGCCCAACTGCAGGCCGGCGACGCGGGGATGGGCCGCGGCCAGTTGCGCGGCGTCCGCCAGCGCCCGCGGGGTTTCGACAGTGACCAGGAATTCACCGGCGAAGCCCGCTTCCGTGGCGTCGTCGATCGCGGCGCGCAGCGCGCCGGCGCGCTCGACCTTGGGCAGGTTCAGCACGTCGATGGGCAGGCCGCGCAGCGCGGCCAGGTCGGCGGGATAGTCGGGGGTGTCCGCGGCGTTGACGCGGACGATAATTTTCTTGGGATGTTGCGCATTGGCCGTGGCGAACGCGGACGCGCCCAGCCAGGCGGCCAAAGCGGCGCGGGCTTCCTGCTTGCGGGGCGGCGCGACCGCGTCCTCCAGGTCGAAGGACAGCGCATCGGCCGCGCTGAACAGGGCCTTGTCGAACAGTTCCGGACGCGAGGCCGGGACGAAAAGCTTGCTTCTCATTGATGTCTCCTGGGGGCATTGTGGCGCTGGAGACACCCGGCCGGGGACAGCCAAATTACGATAAGACGATAGAATATCTATCATCATGAACACCGACTTCCTGCACACGCTGGCCGCCGTGGCGCGCCATGGCTCGATGGCCGAGGCCGCCCGGCGCCTGGGGCTGACCCACGGCGCGGTGGCGCAGCAGATCCGCAAGCTGGAGCAGGAGCTGGGCGTGGCGCTGGTGGCGCGCGCCGGCCGCACCGTACACCTGACCGCCAAGGCCACCGAACTGATCGAGCCGATGCGCGAGGTGCTGGAACGGATCGAGAAGATCCGCTACCTGGCCCGTTCCGACGAAATGATGGGCGAGCTGCGGCTCGGGGCCGGCAATACGGCGCTGAATTCGATGGTGCCGGCCATCCTGGAACACCTGGTGCGGCGCCATCCTTTGATCAACGTCGAGATCCAGCCTGGCCATTCGGCGCGCTTCTACCCCGCCATCGAAAGCGGTGAACTGGACGCCGCCATCGCGCTGGAAGCGCCCTACCCACTGTCCAAGAGCCTGGGCTGGCAGTTGCTGCGCGAAGAACCTTACGTGCTGGCGGCGGCGCCACGCCATGCCGGGCGCCACCCGCACAGCCTGCTGACGGCGGAGCCGTTCATCCGCTACCAGCGCAGCGACTGGGGCGGCCAACACATCGACGATTACCTGCGGCGCGTCGGCATCACACCGCGCGAACGGTTCGAGCTGAACGCCATCGAATCGATCGCGGTGATGGTCAGCCGCGACCTGGGCGTGGCGATCCTGCCGCGTTCCACCAACGGCGCGATCGAACGGCTCGGCCTGCTCGCCCTGCCGCTACCCGAGCCCTGCGAGCCGCGCCGCTTCGGCCTGATCTGGTCGCGCGGATCGCCACGGCTGGCGCTGATCCGCGCCTTCCGCGACATTGCCGTTGTAGAGTATGGCAACGCGGGCGCCTGACCCGCGGGTTCCTGGACGCACCAGGCCTGTCTGGACCTGTTCGGTCCCACGGACCTGATCGCGCTGTCGCGCGACGACCTGTTCAAGGGCTACCAGTCCGGCAAGATCGAACGCGCGTGCGTGCCCGTCACGACGTCGGTCGTCGGCGTAACGCCCTATCTGGACGCCGTGCTGGACCTGCCGGACGTGATGATCGTGGCCGAGTATCCGAAGATGCTGGGTTATAGCCTGCTGGCCAGGCCCGGCACCAAGTTGGCGGACGTCAAGGAAGTGCTGGCGCATCCGGTCGCGTTCGAGGAAGTCAAGCCGTGGGTCGATCGCGAGATGCCCGCGGTCAAGCGCACCGAAGCGGCCAGCGGCGGCGCCGCCGCCAAGACGGTGGCCGACAGTCCGGGCCATGACAAGGCGTCGTTCGGCCCCAAGGTCGGCGCATCGGTCTATTCGCTGGTGTCGCTGGTGGACGGCATCGAGCAAGGGCCGCACAACGTGACCCGCTGGTGGGTGCTGGGCCGCGCGATGCCCGCGCCGACGGGGCGCGATAAGACCTCGCTGCTGGTCGACACGTCGGACGACAGGTTCAACGACACCCTGGCGGCGCTGGTCGACGCCAAGGTGCAGGTACTGACCATTTACGAGCGGCCCAGCAAGAAGACGCTGGACACGCATCGCTACGTGATCGAGGTGGCTGGCCATGCCCGGCAGGAACCGCTGGCATCCTTGTTGGCGGCCCATCCGGGGATACGATTGCTGGGTTCGTACCCGCGCAAGTGACAACGTTGCCGGACAATAAGAGTAGCGCCGGGCCCTCGGGCCCGACCAGCATGGAATGCCTTGGCGGGATTGCAGCCGCAGGGCTCGGATCAGCTGCATTGAAAGGCGCCCGGCGACCGCGCCATCGACACTGTAGGTCGCCATTCGCAGAGGATATTATTTTGAAGTTCAAAGCCGCACTCCTGATTTCCGCCCTCAATGCCGTGATTGCCGCCCCCGCGCACGCCGAGCCGCCGCGCTCGGTGGATGCCCGGCGTTTCGATATCGCGGGGGTCAAGACGGGCATGGACTACGACGAAGCGGTCGCCGCCGCGGCGAAGAATTTTGGCGTGGGAAAGAATCAGATCACGGCGGGCTACGCGACGCTGAACCCCGTCACGAACACCAAGCAGCCGCAGAATTTCAGCTACGAAAAGGACGGCGTTCGGCTGGTGGTGCATTTCGAACCGCGCGTGCCCGTCGACAAGCAGCGCCCCCTGGCGGTGTCACAGATCAGCTACGAAATGCCCTGGACGCCGGCCAACAAGGACGCCATGGCCCAGGCGGTGGTGCAGAAATACGGCAAGCAATCGAACTTTCCCAATCAACTGAATCTGGAATGGTGCCAGAAGCCCAGCACCAATCCCGGCATGGGTTGCTCGACCGACATGACCCAGGCGGTGCTGAAATACAGCGGTGTGAGCGTGCAGTTGTACGACCCGGCATGGACCCACGCGCGGGTCGAGTTCATCAACCAGTCGAACAGCCGCAAGCCGAGCTTCTGACGTTGGCCCGGCGCCCGCGATACGCATGGCGGGCGCCGTCGCCTGGATGATGAGTCAGCCCGGCCGAACCGGCCGGGCTCGTCCTCAATACTGATACCGCATCGTCAACGTCGCGCTGCGCCCCGCCGCCCACGCGCCCTGGCTATAGAAGCCGATCTGCGAGTAGTACTTGCGGTCCATCAGGTTGTTGACGTTCAGCTGCGCCGACAGGCTCTTGTCGAACTTGTAGCGCGCCATCAGGTTGACCAGCGCATAGCTGCCCTGCCCCACGCGCTCTGCGCCATTGGGACCGTTGGCGATCGTGTAGACGTGGCTCTGCCAGTTGACGCCGCCGCCCACCGTCAACCGGTTCCAATCGCCCGGCAACTGATAGGTCGTGAACAAGCGCACCAGGCTGCGCGGCTGGTCGGTCTGGATCGGGCTGCCCTCGCCGTCACGCGCGGTCCAGTGCGACCAACCGGCCGCCACGTTCCAGCCCGGCGAGACTTCGCCCGACACTTCCAGGTCGAAGCCGCGGCTGCGGGTGCCCTTGGTGGCGCGGTAGGCCTGGTTGATGGTGCCGGGAATCAGATAGCCGGTGTCTTCCTGCGCGAGGTTGTCCTGGTTGACCTGGAACACGGACGCCGACGCATTCAGGCGGCCGTCGAGGAACTCGCCCTTGACCCCCGCCTCGTAGGCCTTGCCTTCCAGCGGATCGAGCCAGCTGCCGTTGCGATCCTGAAAGCTCTGCGGGTTGAAGATGCCCGTGTAGCTGACATAGGCCGTGTAGTTCTCGTTGATGTCGTACAGCAGGCCCGCGTAGGGCACGAACGCGTCCTTGTCGAACGCCTGCCGGCTGCCGCCGCCAAAACCGACCGAGTCCGTCTTCCACGTGCTGTAGCGGCCGCCGACGATCAGCTTGAGCGGATCGGCCAGGCTGAAGCGCAGCGCGCCGTACCAGCCGGCCTGCTTGGTGGTGTAGCGGCTGGCCAGGGTGGCGGTGTCGCTCCACTGCGGTTCGGGGTACGAGCCGTCCCATTCCAGGAAGTTGCCGATCGGCGCCGGCGAGACCGCGCCGCGGTTGAAGAATTCGGCGTACTGGCGGGTGAAGCTGGCGCCGACCACCGCTTCGTGCTGGCGGCCGAACAACGAGAAGGGGCCGGAGGCCTTGATATCCAGGCTGTTCTGCTTGCGGTCGCCGTAGTAGCGCTGGGCCGAGGCGCCCATGCCCAGGCCGGTGCTACGGTCGGGCCAGCCGTACAGGTAGAGCAGCTTGCCATCCATTTCGTGCTTGGAATGCGAGACGCTGGCCTGCACGCGCCAATCGTTGTCGAAGCGGTGCTCCAGGCTGGCGAAGGCGCCTTCGGTGGTGCTGGCCCACTTGGTCCAGTCGGCGCCGGTGTTGAGCGAGCGTTTCCAGTCGGTGCGGCCGCCGTCGGCGTACCACAACGGGAAGCCGCCCCAGCTACTGCGCCGCGGCTGGTTGTCCTGGTAGTTGAAGCCGACGCTCAACGTCGTGCGAGCGGTCAGGTCGGCGTCGACGACGCCGTAGAAGACCTTCTTGCGGTTCTGGTAGCCGTCCAGGTACGAGTGGTTGTCCTGGTAGGCCGAGACGATGCGGCCGCGCACGCTGCCGCTGGCGTTCAGCGGCGAAGACAGGTCGGCGCTGGCGCGATAGGCGTCCGAGGTGCCGGCGCTGACGCTCAGGTCGGCCTTGAATTCGCGGCTGGTGGCGTGCTTGCGCACCAGGTTGACCGAGGCGGACGGGTTGCCGGCGCCGGTCAGCAGGCCGGTGGCGCCGCGCACCACTTCGACGCGGTCATAGATGATGGAGTCCAGCGATGACTCACCGCCGGCGTAGCCGATATCGAAGCTGGTGGGCACGCCGTCGTACAGGTAGTTGCTGATGGCGAAGCCGCGCGAGCTGAAGGTGTAGCGCTCGCTGTCGTAGTTCTGCACCGAAATGCCGGGGGTGTTGCCGAGGATGTCGGTGATCGAACGCATGTCCTGGTCTTCGATGCGCTGGCGCGTGACCACGGTGACCGACTGCGGGGTTTCGCGCAACGACAGCGGCAGGCCGGTGCTGGCGGACGTGGCGCGCGGGGTATAGGAACCGGTGCCCTCGGTGGTGGTCGGATCGCCGTCAGCCTGGACCTGCACGGCGGGCAAGGTGGCGACACCACTCTCCTGGGCCAGGACGGCGCCGCTGGCTAACGCCATCAACACCAGGCTGGTGGTGCGCCTCAGGGTGGCGCGTGGACGGACGGAGCGGATGGGGCCAGCGGGCCGCGGGTCTTGCATGATGACTTCCTTTCGCAGGGGGGTGAAACAAGGCGAAAGGAAGTTTAATGCGAACTATTCTCATGCGCATTGTTGTTGCTATTCTACATCGCATAAGTCGAGAGATGTTACGCAGGGTTGCGCCAGGGGGATGCGCATGGCACGCGCGCGATTCGTGTGGACTGTCGACGGGAGAGCACCGCGTGATAAATATCGAAGCTCGCCTCCCGCACATCGCAAAGCCCGCCGAACCAGGCGCGTCCCGCCAGTTGCCCGCCCTTGCGCGCTGGACGATCTCGTTCCTGGATGAGCGCTTGCGGTGCGTGAAGCAATCGGGCAGCAGCCAGCTCCAGTGGTCAGGATTTATGGAGCCGTCTTGGGTACAGCTACGCATTCATTAGCGACGCAAACCCAGGCATCGAATTCTCCAGATGCCTTTTTCGACCATCGCGTGCAGTCAAAAACGTAAAACCCGTTCCAGAAAAAACGCGCTGCGTTAGGATCCTTGCCCGCGCCGGGCACAGGGTTAACGAAACTTCCAGCCAATGGTTGTGGCATACCAGTCGCCGATGGGCTGGACAACTGAATCTGCCGAAGGCCCTCAATTAGAGTAATCGTTCCGTCAACCCATACTTTGAGGACTGCACCAGTACTAGGGTCATAAGCGCTATCAACGCCAGAATACAGGTCCTGATAGCCGTCTTTGTAATGAGTGAATGTCCCAGTGCTACCACCTGGCCTTGTGCCGGTAACTCCCTTTATTACATAGGCCAGACCTTCCACATTTCCTGAAAATGAAGTCCCAACGATGGTATTACCGAAATTACCCTCACGAGGCAAGTCGATAATCATTAGCTTGTGATAGAAAGCAAACACCATGAACGTCGCATACCCGCTTTCCTGCTCAGGAGGCGATCTAAAATCTGTCGCTCGCAACGCTTCAAGCAGGGCGCTATCCGCCTCAGCGATCAAATATGCCTCGTCCGGTTGTTCCGCGGCCTTCATGTAAGCGATATCATGTGCTTTGCATATTGTGTCGATAACACTTGCTTGCCCTCCTGGAAGCATAAGTACAGGACTGTCCAGCATTTGCTGAATTGTCATGCTGGGATTTCTCTGCCCAGCAGATCATCCGGGACCGCACCACTGGCCATAAACAGGCATCCAAGCTGACACATCAAAAACGGTAAATCCGTCAACGTCAGCCGATGGCTGTTCTGAAGCCATTTAGCCACCTCATCGAATCATGAACAGAAGTGGTGACACATTATCAATCGACTCCAATATTAAATTCTCAAAACCGGACCCTTACGGCGCAGACACGTGGATCAATGTCGCTTGCTCCACAGGAGGGACACGCACGCTCTCCCAGGACTTGGTTTCAAGGCTGAATTTGGCAAATCCCGTCCGCTTTTTACCTCGACGCATAGGAATATCCCAGAATATTGCCGCCACATAAAGACCTGCCGGATCCACCGCTAGTTCTTTAGGGTAGATGCCCGTACGTGTTCTCCAAATGGTTTGACGTTGATCGGGAGAAACACGCGTCAGGCCCTGCGATGGATCTTGAATCGTGCCAGCCCACAGAAACACATTTCCCCGCTCATCGGCGGTCCTAAAACCGGCATTGATGACCCCAGGATATTGAACAGGCACAGGATCTTCAAGCTGTCCGCGTTCTAGCGTAAAAATCTCATTGCCACTGAATTTTTTTCCATAACTCGGATTGCTTAACCTGGAACTCGGACCATAAGAACCAAGAAAGATTTCGGCGCTATTGCGATAGAACAGCTCTCGGCCACTCAGAAAATCGAACTTCTTACCGGTGAATAACCTCTCGGACTTAGAGGCAAGATCGTATTCCCAAATATTCAGATCCAATAGTGAAACCTGTCCGGCGGGAAGAACTCGATCGCTTCTCCAGAACGCGACCTTCCTTTCGTCCTGAGACATTATCGGCGACAAGTTCACACCCGTGGAAACAGGCACAATTCGAAGATCCTTACCGTCACTGCGAATCATCAGAATTTGAGACACGCTCACCCCTCGTTGCGCATCTGCGTAGGTCTCACCATATATAGGGTTGCGACTCATCACGATATATGTGCCACGAGGCGAGTAATGCGCATAAGAATACGAATAGCCTTCAGGCAACACAAACCGAAAGAGCATTTCCGACCCTAAGTTGTAGCGCATGACAAAACAACTATCTTCGTGATCGAGGCATTCCAGGAACAGCCAATCCTGACCGTTGGGATGCACACTTAGAGAGCGCAGATCTCGTCCCCCGTTTTGCTGTTGAAAAGAGGTTTCGTACTCGGCGATAGTCTCGACCGCTCGCGCCAGGCGCATTGGTTCTACGGTTGAGATACATACCGCGGCCATGATCAACGCAAGAGATTTAACCGCCACCCTTATCACCCTTTCCAACAGGAATCATCGTTCTCCTCCAGGGGGAGACAGGGGACGTCAAGCATTTGGTGGCGAGGCGCACCAGTATCATCGAGACGATAACGAGATCCCATCTCACTCAATAAGTAGTGTCAAGTGGGAGCTGAATACTTAGGACGTACCGAAAACACAACATGCGCAGTCATGTCCGTCGTTGTGTCGCCCTCTACAAACCAGGCACCGGCCTACAAGCACTGCCCCACTTTGGAGATCCCAATGCTATGAGAGCGCCATTCTGGCTCGCACTGCTGCCACGCGGTGAAGTCCGGCTCCGCACAACGAGCCGCGGAACATTACCGATCGACCGACTGCATATCGCAAGTCGTCCCCTGCCCATCGCAGAACCCGCCGGGCCACGCGTGCCCGGGCTGTTGCTTTTCCTTGGCGCATAATCATGCATCAGCATCGCAAGGGAGTATTACGCGGCGCCAGCCCCCTTTGGAACAAATAGTGCCTGTGCGCCATTGGCCAGGTAGGCGCCATCCAGGCCATCGAATTTCCGGGCCGCGTCTGGCCACGCGATGAATTTCCGATCGGCCCTTGTTCCGCGCTGACCTGTCGCCGCGTCGATGGAGACCACCTTCTCTCCGCGCACCTTGGCCTCGCGCAGCACGATCGCCACGAATTCCCCGGTGTCTTCGTCACCCGCGGGAATGGACGCCCGCAGTTCGCCGTTGAGAAGGGCATCCTGCAGAAAGCCCGCGGCTCTCGATCTGAGAAGACTGACCAGCCCTGATCCCACCAACGCGTAGATCCAGCCCTTTCCCGAGGGATGACGCTTCACATAGCGATCGTGAAAATCATCTTCGGAGATGATGGATGCATCCACGATCGTTACATGAAACCCTTCACACTCGTCGATTCGATCCCTGTATCTGGGCCGATCGTTGTCCGGCTGTTCCTGCATATTGATGAACCTGATCGACGGGCGCACTTTCAGCAGCGCGCCGGCGAATTCATCCTCATCCACGGCAGTCATGAATAAGCACTGCTGAATCATCCTGGTGTCCGCCACTTGTCGCCCCGTTCAAGCCCTGCATCGCGCCAAGGCGTTATCTCCCTGCCCTTACCTATCCACCGACTTCATATCGCAGGTCGTCTCCTGCACATCGCAAAGCCCGCGGAACCACGCGCGCCCGGCCAGTTGCTCGCCCTTGGGGCGCTCGACGATCTCGTCCTTGGGCGAGCGCTTGCGGTCCACCAGGTAATCCAGCAGCACCCAGCTTTCATGGCAGGCGCGGATGCCCTGGATCTTGCCCATTTCGGTCAGCCAGTCGCTGCCCAGGTCCACCAGGCGCTGGCTGGCGGCGTCGGGCTTGGCATAACCGCGCGCGGACTGGATGCCGACCCGGGCGTCGTCGGCGCGGATCCAGCCTTCGCCCTTGTAGAGCTTGCGCGGCGCGCGCTCCGGATATTCTTCCTCGTTGTAGGCGTCGCTGGCGTTGGCGATCCTGAGCCAGCCGTCCTGGGCCTGCTTCACGTCGAAGGTGACGCTATAGGAGTATTCCGGTTCGCCGGCGGCGGGCTTGGTGGGGATCTGGCCCAGCGCCTTGGCGTTGGCCGACGGCGCATCGCGCACGGTGATCGACGGCTTTTCGTAGTTGGCCCAGGCGCCGAAGGCGCAGGAGGTGGCGCCCGCGGGGGCTTCGGCCTGGGGGTTGGCGGCCATGGCGGCCGGCGCGGCAAACAGCGCGAGGATGGCGATTGAAGCGGTCAGACGAGGACGAATATGCATGAAGACTCCAAAGCGTCGACTATCTGAATGAACCCCTGCCAGCGCGGCCGGCGGGTGTTTGCCTTGATCGGGCGATGCCGAGACTGTATCAAATGCGCCCGGGCCGCCCCTTGGCAACGGCGCCCGGACCCGCGCCTTGGCAAAAGACGCGCGGCCCCGCCGACCTAGCGGAACCGCAGATGCCGCCGCTGCAGCTCCGCCACCGTCCGGCAGCCCATCAGCTTCATCGCGCGCTCGATCTCCACGCGCATCTGTTCCAGCGCCCGTTCCACGCCGGGCCGCCCGGCGGCGGCCAGCGGGAACAGGTAGTAGCGGCCCAGCCCCACCGCCTTGGCGCCCAGCGCCAGCGCCTTGAGCACGTGCGTGCCGCGCTGCACGCCGCCGTCCATCATCACGTCGATGCGGTCGCCGACGGCGTCGACGATCTCGGCCAGCTGGTCGAAGGCGCTGCGCGAGCCGTCGAGCTGGCGGCCGCCGTGGTTGGACAGGACGATGCCGGTGCAGCCGATGTCGACGGCGCGCCTGGCGTCCTCGACCGACATGATGCCCTTCAGGCAAAACTGGCCGCCCCACTCGCGCACCATGGCGGCGACGTCGTCCCAGGTCATGGCGGGATCGAGCATCTCGGTGAAATAGCGGCTGATGGACATGGCGCCGCCGCCCATGTCGACGTGGCCGTCGAGCTGCGGCAGGCGGAAGCGTTCGTGGGTGGCGTAGTTGATGGCCCAGGCCGGCTTGATGGCGAACTGGGCGATGCCGGCCAGGTTCAGGCGGAACGGGATGGCAAAGCCGGTGCGCTTGTCGCGCTCGCGGTTGCCGCCGGTGATGCTGTCGACCGTCAGCATCATGACCTGCACGCCGGCGGCCTTGGCGCGCGCCATCATGTCGCGGTTCAGGCCGCGATCCTTGTGGAAGTAGAACTGGTAGACCTGCGGGCCGCCGCTGATCTGGCGCGCCTCTTCCAGGCTGACGGTGCCCAGCGACGACACGCCGAACATAGTGCCGAACTTGCCGGCGGCGGCGGCCACGGCGCGTTCGCCGTCGTGGTGGAACAGGCGTTGCAGCGCGGTGGGCGAGCAGTAGACCGGCAAGGCCAGCTTCTGGCCCATGACGGTGACGGACATGTCCACATCCGCCACGCCGCGCAGCACGTCGGGCACCAGGTCGCAAGCCTCGAAGGCCTCGGTGTTGCGGCGGTAGGTGGTCTCATCGTCGGCGGCGCCGTCGATGTAGTTGAAGATCGGGCCGGGCAGCCGCTGGCGCGCCATGCGGCGGAAGTCGTGGAAATTCTGGCACTGGTTCAAGCGCATCGGGGGACCTTTGTCTACGCTGCACGGACTACCGGAATGCCCCTTGCGACCCGGGCATGCTGGGCCGAATTGTACCGGGGACGGCGTCCCATCACGCATAACAGCTTTGCCATCCGGGTGGAGCCTGCCGCGGCGCGGAAATCCTAGACTGGCCGCACTTCACAGCAGTCAAGGAGAAGGCGTTGCAGCCGCTGTTATCAAACCTGAAAGTGCTCGACCTGAGCCGCGTGCTGGCCGGCCCCTGGGCCAGCCAGATCCTGGCCGACCTGGGCGCCGATGTCATCAAGGTCGAGCGGCCCGGCCAGGGCGACGACACCCGGTCCTGGGGGCCGCCCTTCCTGAAGGACGAGCAGGGCCAGGACACGGCGGACGGCGCCTACTTCGTGGCCACCAACCGGGGCAAGCGCTCGATCACGCTGGACCTGCAGACGGCCGAGGGCCAGGCGCTGGTCAAGCAGTTGTGCCGCGACGCGGACGTGGTGCTGGAGAACTACAAGGTCGGCACGCTGGCGCGGCTGGGGCTGGACTATGCGTCGCTGTCGGCGATCAACCCGCGCCTGGTGTATTGCTCGGTGACGGGGTTCGGCCAGACCGGGCCGCGCGCGGCCGAGCCGGCCTACGACTTCCTGATCCAGGCCATGGGCGGGCTGATGAGCGTGACCGGCGAGCGCGACGACCGGCCGGGCGGCGGGCCGCAGAAAGTGGGCGTGCCGATCGTCGACCTGACCACCGGCGTGTACGCGGCGCTGGGCATCGTGGCCGCCCTGCTGCGGCGCGCGCAGACCGGCCAGGGCGAGCACATCGACGTGGCCATGCTGGACGTGCAGGTGGGCCTCCTGGCCAACCAGGCCATGAATTTCCTGCTGGGCGGGCGGGTGCCGCGCCGCACCGGCACGGCGCACCCGAATATCCAGCCGCAGCGCACCTTTGCCTGCGCCGATGGCGACATCGTCATCGTGGTGGGCAATGACGCGCAGTTCGCCACCCTGTGCGAGGCGCTGGGCCAGCCCCGCCTGGCGCGCGATCCGCGCTATGTCAGCAACAGCCAGCGCGTGAAGAACCTGGACACGCTCGATCCGCTGCTGGACGCCATTTTCATCGGCGAGCCGCGCGCCCACTGGCTGGACCTGCTCAAGCGGGCCGGGGTGCCGGCCGGCTCGATCAACACGGTGCCCGAGGTGTTCGAGGACCCGCAGGTGCTGCACCGCGGCATGCTGCGGCGCCTGCGGCACCCCACCGCCGGCGAGGTGCCGCAGGTGATGAACCCGCTGCGCTTCGGGCAGTCGGCGCTACGAGTAGACCGCGCGCCGGCGCTGCTGGGCCAGCACACCGACGAGGTGCTGGCCGAACTGGGCCTGAGCGCGGCGCAGATCCAGGACTACCGCGACCGCAAGATCATCTGACCGGCCTTACCTGACCGGACCCCAAGGAGACAAACCATGACCATGCCGGAAAACCTGGCCGGGCCCTACCGCGCGCTGGACGTGCGCATCGACGCCGGCGTCGCCACCATCCTGCTGGCCAATCCCCCCGTCAACGCGCTCAGCACCGAGATGATGAACGAGCTGTCGTGGGTGCTGGACCGCATTTCCGAGACGCCCGAGGTGCGGGCGGTGGTGCTGTCGGGCCAGGGCAAGACCTTCTGCGCCGGCGCCGACCTGAAGAACCGCGCCGCCACCATCAAGGGGCCGGGCGACCTGCCGCAGCATTCGCGCCGCACGCGCGAGTGCTTCCATGCAATCCGCGAATGCGCCAAGCCGGTGGTGGGCGCGATCAACGGCGCGGCGCTGGGCGCGGGGCTGGCGATCGTGGCTTCGTGCGACATCCTGCTGGCCGCGTCCGACGCGGTGGTGGGCCTGCCGGAGATCAACGTCGGGCTGCTGGGCGGCGGCCGCCATGGCATGCGGCTGTTCGGCCATTCGCGGCTGCGGCGCATGATGCTGACCGGCCTGCGGGTGGACGGCAACGAGCTGTACCGGCTCGGCGTGGTCGAGGAAGCGCTGCCGGCGGACGCGCTGATGCCGCGCGCGCAGGAGCTGGCGCGCGAGCTGGCGTCCAAGAGCCCGCTGGCGACGATCCTGGCCAAGCAGACGCTCAACGCCATCGAGGACATGAGCCTGCGCGACGGCTATCGCTACGAGCAGGACATGACGGCGGCCATCGCCAAGACCGAGGACGCCATGGAGGCGCGCCGCGCTTTCCTGGAAAAGCGCGCGCCGGTGTTCCAGGGCCGCTAGCGGCACGGCCTCCACGCATAACAGCTATTGCGGTGGCGCCGTAGGTGCAAGGCCCGGCGCTGCCTACACTTCGCAAAAAAAACCAAGGAGACGACATGACGAGCGCGTTGGACGGCGTGAAGGTGCTGGACCTGAGCCGGGTGTTTTCGGGACCGTGGGCGGCGCAGATGCTGGCCGACTTCGGCGCCGACGTGATCAAGGTCGAGCGCCCCGGGCGCGGCGACGACGTGCGCCACCAGGGCTATCCGCTGCCCGGCCGCGATGGCGCGCCAAGCCCGCAGACCTCGTCGTTCGTGGCCATGAACCGCGGCAAGAAGTCGCTGACCATCGACATCTCGCGGCCCGAGGGCCAGGCGCTGGTGCGGCGGCTGGCGCAGCAGGCGGACATCGTCATCGAGAACTTCAAGGCCGGCGACCTGCGCCGCTACGGGCTGGACTATGCCGCGCTGGCGGCGGTCAATCCGCGCCTGGTGTATTGCTCGATCACCGGCTTCGGCCAGAGCGGCCCGTACAGCCACCTGCCCGGCTATGACCCGATCTTCCAGTCCATGAGCGGGCTGATGAGCGTGACCGGCGTGCCCGATGGCGAACCGGGCGCGGGGCCGGTCAAGGCGGGCTATTCGGTGTCGGACCTGACGGCGGGGTTCTATGCCGTGTGCGCCATCCTGGCGGCGCTGCGGCACCGCGACCAGGTGTCGGGCGCGGGCCAGCACATCGACCTGGCGCTGCTGGACGCGCAGATCGCGGCGCTCTCGCACATCGGCATGAACTACCTGGCCAGCGGCCAGCGGCCGGCGCGCATGGGCTCGGCCTCGCAGATCACGGCGCCGTTCCGGGCGTTCGAATGCCAGGACGGGCACCTGATGGTGGCGGTGGGCAACGACTCGCAGTTCCGCGGTTTCTGCGAGGTGATCGGGCTGCCCGAGCTGGGGCGCGATGCGCGTTTCGATACCAACCCCAAGCGCGCCGCCGCGCAGCCGGAACTGTCGCGGCTGATCGAGCCGGCGATGCGCGCGCGCAGCGTGCAGGACTGGAACCAGGCGCTGGCGGCGGCCAACGTGCCTTGCGGGCCCATCTACACCATGGACCAGGTGTTCGAGGACCCGCAGGTGCGGCATCGCGAGATGCTGGGCAGCGTCGAGCATCCGCAATTGGGCGCCCTGCCGGTCATCCGCAACCCGATCCATTTTTCCGGCACGCCGATCGCGGGCGGCCTGCCGCCGCCGCTGCTGGGCGAGCACACGGCCGAGATCCTGCGCGCCGAACTGGGGCTGTCCGATGACGAGATCGCGCGCCTGCGGGCGGAGGGCATCGTATGAGCGGCATCGACCATGACCTGATCGAAGAGATCCGCGACAGCGCGCGCGACTTCCTGCAACGGCGCGACCAACGCCAGCGCAAGCGCGCCGAGGCGCCGCCGGACCGCGACTATTGGCGCGAGATCGCCGAGGTCGGCTGGCTCGGCATGAGCGTGCCCGAGGCGCTGGGCGGCCTGGGCCTGGGCTGGCGGGCGATGGCGGCGGTGCTGGAGGAAGCCGGCCGCGCGCAGCTGCCGGAGCCGCTGGTCGGCGCCGGCGTGCTGCCGGCGGCGCTGCTGGCGCGGATCGAGCCGGTCGATGCGGCGCGGCGCGACGCGCTGTTGCGGGCCGTGTGCGGCGGCGACACGCTGATCGGGCTGGCCTGGCAGGAGACCGAGGGCCAGCTGGAGGCCGGCGAAGCCGCAACGGCCTTCGGCGTCAGCGTGACGGAGCGCGATGGCGCGTATGTGCTCAATGGCGAGAAGCGCCACGTGATGCCGGGCGCCGGTGTCGATGGCTGGCTGGTCACGGCCGATGGCGAGCGCGGCACCGCCCTTTTCTTCGTCGCGGCCGGCACCCCGGGCGTGACCGCGCAGGTCCACGCGCGCGCCGACGGCGCCGCCGCCTGCCACCTGACGATCGAGTCGGCCATCGTGCCGGCGGACGCGCTGCTGGCGCGCGACGGCGTGGTGGACGCGGTGGACGAAGCGCTGGACCTGGGCCGCCTGATGCAATCGGCGGAACTGGTGGGCGTGGCGCGGCAGGTGCTGGCCGATTCGGTGGCCTACCTGAACACGCGCCAGCAGTTCGGCCGGCCGCTGGCCGCGTTCCAGGCCTTGCAGCACCGGCTGGTGGACGCCGCCATGCAGGTCGAACTGGCGGCCAACAGCCTGCTGGACGCGCTCGATACGCGGGAGGCGCGGCCAGGCGACGCCACCCTGCGCAAGACCGTCGCCAGCCGCGCCAAGGCCCGCGCCGCGCGCGCCGGCCTGGAGGCGACGCGGCTGGCGATCCAGTTGCACGGCGCCATCGGCTACACCGAGGAATGCGACGTCAGCCTGTATTTCCGCAGCGCGCTGCACCTGGCGGCCTGGCTGGGCAATGCCACCGCCCATCGCCAGCGCTACGGCGCGCTGGCGGCGCTGCCCGCGCCCGGCGCCGATGACGACGATGCCGTGCCCATCACCGACTTCCCGCGCGAAGCCGACTGGAACGGCATGCCGGAAGCCGATTTCCGCCGGCTGGCGCGCGGCTTCTTCCGCGCCCACTATCCCGAGCACCTGCGCCACGTGCCGTGGCGGCTGCACTGGGACGAGATCAAGGACTGGTATTTCACGCTGTCGCGCCAGGGCTGGATCGCGCCGTCGTGGCCGCGCGAACACGGCGGCATGGCGCTGTCGCCGGCGCGCCAGATCGCCTTCATCGAAGAAGCCGAGCGCCACGGCGTGGCGCGCGCGCCGGACCAGGGGCTGGTGATGCTGGGGCCGATCCTGATCCGCCACGGCACCGAGGAACAGCGCGCGCGCTTCCTGCCGGGCATCCTGTCGGGCGAGGCGGTGTGGGCGCAGGGCTATTCGGAGCCGAACGCCGGCTCGGACCTGGCCTCGCTGCGCTGCGAGGCGCTGGTGGACGGCGACGGCCTGATCGTGAGCGGCCAGAAGACCTGGTCGACGCTGGCGCAGGACGCGACCCACATGTTCATGCTGGTGCGCACCGACAAGACGGTCAAGAAGCAGGCCGGCATCAGCTTCCTGCTGGTGGACCTGGCCAGTCCGGGCGTGAGCCGCCGCCCCATCCGCACGCTCTCGGGCCACGAGGAATTCTGCGAGGTGTTCTTCGACCAGGTGCGCGTGCCGCGCGCCAACCTGGTGGGCGAGCTGAACGCCGGCTGGGGCATCGCCAAGGCGCTGCTGGGCTTCGAGCGCCTGTTCAGCGGCAGCCCCAAGCACGCCAACCATGCCTTGCAGCAGATCTTCAGCATCGCGCGCCAACGCGGCCTGCTGGCCGACCCGGCGTTCGCCGACCGGCTGGCCGAGCTGCGGCTGGACGCGGCCGACCTGACCGCCATGTACAGCGTCTTCGCCGAGCTGGCCAAGGCCGGCCGGCCGCTGCCGCCCGAGTTGTCGCTGCTGAAGGTCTGGGCCACCGAGACGCACGAGCGGCTGGGCGCCCTGCTGATCCAGATCGCCGAGGAATACGGCGGCGCGGCGATGCGGCTGGGCTATGGCAACGGCCAGGTGCACGCGCTGGCGCCGTACGTCAACGCGCTGGCGGCGACCATTTTCAGCGGCACCAACGAGATCCAGCGCAATATCTACGCCAAGCAGTTGGGGCTGGAAGGCGCATGACAACGACGCGCCGGCCGCGAGCCGGCGCCACAGGAGAGAGACAGATGAAACACGCTACCGCACTGACGGCGGCCGCCCTGCTGCTGGGCGCCGCCTTTGCCGCTCCGGGCCAGGCCGCCGCGCCCTGGCCGAGCCAGCCGATCCGGCTGATCGTGCCCTACCCGCCCGGCGGCTCGGTCGATAACCTGGCGCGGCTGCTGGCGCCGGCGCTGGGCCAGCGGCTGGGCCAGACCATCGTGATCGAGAACAAGGCCGGCGCCAGCGGCACCATCGGCGTGGACGCCACGGTGCGCGCCACGCCCGACGGCAACACCTTCGGCTTCGGCGTGCCGGGCGCCATCACCGGCCTGCCGCACGTCATGAAGGTGCCGTACGACGTGTCCAAGATCCAGTACGTGTCGCTGGTGGCGCGCATTCCGCTGGTGCTGGTGGTCAACCCGTCCCTGCCCGACGCCACGCTGGCCGACTTCGTCGCCAGCGCCAGGCGCCAGCCCGGCAAGTACAACTATGGCTCGGCCGGCAACGTCACCACGCCGCACCTGGGCGGCGAGCTGCTCAAGCAGCAGACCGGCATCGACATCATGCACGTGCCGTACAAGGGCGCCTCGCCCGCGGTCACGGCGCTGCTGTCCAACGAGGTGCAGATGTTCCCCGGCGACGCCTCGGCGGTGCTGGGCTTCATCAAGGCCGGCAAGCTGCGCACGCTGGCGGTGGCCAGCCCGACGCGCTTCGAGGGCCTGCCGGACGTGCCGACCACCCAGGAAGCGGGTTTTCCCGGTGTGATCGTGGAATCGAACTACGGCATCATCGCCCCGACCGGGACGCCGCCGGAGATCGTGCAGAAGATGTCGCAGGCCATCGCCCAGACCCTGGCCGAGCCGGCCTTGCGGCAGAAGATGATCGACCAGGGCGCCATCCCCACGGCCACCACGCCCGAGGCCTACCAGGCGCTGATGCAGGCCGAGTCGAAGAAATGGGGCGAGGTGATCCGGCGCGGCAAGCTGGGGCTGGAATAGTCCCATGCCGGCCCGCTTTTGCCGTACCCTTATGCCGTCTCTTTCGTTGCCGCCTTATCGATCATGCCGCCTGCCAAAGCCACGGGCCTGAGCCTGGACGTCACCGCCGACCTGCACAAGTGGCGGGCCTTCCTGGCGATCGCGGAACTGGGCAGCATCTCGCGCGCCGCCCTGTACCTGGACCAGGACCAGTCGGTGCTGAGCCGCCGCATCAACGCGCTGGAACGCGAGTGCAACGCGCGGCTGTTCAACCGCACCGGGCGCGGCGTGCACCTGTCGGAAGTGGGCGAGCGCCTGTTTCCGCTGGTGCGCACGCTGCTGGGCGACGCCGAGCGGCTGGAACTGGAGCTGAACGGCGAGGCGCGCGAGCCGGCCGGCGAGGTCACGCTGGGGCTGCTGCCGTCCACCGCGCACCCGCTGATCCGGCGGCTGTTCTCGCGGCTGCGCAAGCAATTTCCCAAGGTACACCTGAAGATCCTGGAAGGCTCCAGCGGCCAGATCGAGGAATGGCTGACCGACAGCCGCGTCGATATCGCCATCCTGTACCGCTACGGCGACAAATGCCCGCCGGGCGAACAGGCGCTGGCCTCGGTCGATTCGTACCTGGTGGGCGCGGCCGGCGATCCGCTGACGCGCGGCGGCGAGGTTGCGTTCGAACAGCTGGACGGCCTGCCCTTCATCCTGCCCGGCGCGCCCAACGGCCTGCGCAATGCGCTGGACGGGCTGGCGCGGGCGCGCAAGATCAGCATCGCGCCGCTGATCGAGGCCGATTCGCTGCCGCTGATGAAGTCCATCGTCGAGCACGAGCACATGTACACAGTGCTGCCGCTGCACGCGGTCTGGCAGGAGGTGCAGGAAGGCCGCCTGGGCATCGCGGCGCTGCGCGATCCGGCCATGGGCCGCATCATCTCGATGGCGTTCGCCCGCGCCAAGGGCCCGGGCCGCACCGTCACCGAAGTGGCCGCGCAGATCCAGAGCCTGGTGCGCGAGATCGGCGGCGAAGGCGTGTGGCACGCCAGCCCCTGACGGGGCCGGCGCTTCAGGCGAAGCCGTAGAGCCGCGCCGGATTGTCGACCCAGACCTTGCGGCGCGTGGCGTCGTCGCCCAGCCAGCGCTGCGCCACGGCCACCAGGGCGTCGGCGGATGGCGCCGACTCGCCCATGCGCACGAACGGCCAGTCAGAACCCCACAGCACCTGGTCGGGGTTGGCGGCGACGAAGGCGTCGTGGAGGAAGCGCGCATTCTCGTAGTCCGGCGCGCTGCCGACGCGGCACAGCGTCAGCTTCATCCACAGGCGGCCGTCGGCCAGCAGGCCGCGCAGCAGCTGGAACGCCGGGTCCTGGTCGCCACGCGCCGGGACCAGGCTGCCCAGGTGGTCGATCACCAGCGGCAGGTCCAGCTTCGCCAGCGCCGGCAGGTGGCGCAGATAGGTGTCGCATGGCGCCCACAGCTGCGCGTGCAGGCCGTGATGCTTCATGCGCGGGGCCAGCGCCGCGACCTGGTCGAAGCCCACGCTGCCCGGGAACAGGTTGCCGGCCGGGTCGCGCGCCTCGACAAAGCGCAGCCCCCGTACGCCGCCATCATGGAGGGCCCGCAATTGCGCGTCGCTGATCGACGGGTCGGCCACGGCGATACCGCGCAGGCGGTCGCCGCCCTGGGCCAGGGCGTCCAGCAAGGCGTCCGCATGGGTGCCATAGGGGGCCGGCTGCACCAGCACGCCACGGGCCGCGCCCAGCGTGTCCAGCATGCGCAGATAGCGCGCCGCCGGCGCGTCCGGCGCGGCGTAGGAAGACGGATGCCACAGCGGAAAGCGGTCGTAGGGACCGAACACGTGGCAATGCGTGTCGCAGGCCTGGGGCGGCAGCGCTTCGGCGGGCGCCTGCGGCATGCGCGGCGTTTCGACGCTGTCCGGCACGTAGGCCTGGCTGGAATCGGCGGGCGCGGTCATGCCTGGCCCTCCCCGGCCAGCGGCGCCAGCCGGCTCAGCGCCGGATGGCCGTCCTGTTGCGGCAGGTCCAGCGGCGCGGGCGCGTCGTCCGGCATCGGGATCTCGTGCGCGTTCAGCGTCATCGACACCATGGTGTAGTAGCCGATGACGGCGGTCAGCTCGACCACGCCGACGGCGGCCCAGCGCTGCACCGCCTCGGCATACAGGGCGGGCTCGACCTGGCCGGTCTCCTGCAGCTGGCGGGCGTAGGCGTAGACGATTTCGTCGTCGCGGTTGTCGAAGGCCGGCTCGCGCCGCGCCTGGATGGCGTCCAGCACCGCGTCCGCAATGCCGGCGGCGCGGGCGGCCTGGGCGTGGATGTGCCATTCGATCTGGCTGTTCCACCGCCGCGCGGTGACCACGATGGCCAGCTCGCTGACGCGCGGCGGCAGGCTGGTGCCAAAGCGCAGCAAGGCGCCCAGCGCCTGCCAGCGCTCGGCCAGCTCGGGGTTGTGCAGCGCGGCGCGCAAGGGGCCGACCAGCCGGCCGCGCGGACCGGAGACGATGCGCTCGTAGACGCGCTTCTGGTCGTCGCTCATGCTGTCGGGCGTGGGCAGGGGAATGCGGCTCATCATCGTCCTTCGCTCAAGGGGTTTCGTCGGGCTGGCTGCGCTGCACCGAGGGCCGCGCGCTGAAGTCCTGGTGCCAGCGGGCCAACCTCGGGTGGCCATCGCGCCAGGCCAGATCCGGGAAACGATAGTCCAGATACGACAGCGCGCAACCGATGGCGATCAGGCCCAGGTCGAAGCGGCTGGCTTGCAGGGCGGGCGCCTCGGCCTCCAGCACGGCCAACACGGCGCGGGTCTTGAGCGCGAAGGCGTCGAGCCAGGCCTGGGTCTGCTTCTCGGCCGGCTTGTTGCGCTCCTGCCGGTACAGCAGCAGCGCGTCCAGGAAGCCGTCGCCCAGCGCCTGGCGGCGCTCGGCCAGCAGGCGCGCGGCCGGGTCCGCCGGCAGCAGGCCGGCGCCGGCCAGGCCGTCCAGATAGGCGCAGATGACGCGCGAGTCGTAGACCGGCGTGCCGTCGCCCAGCACCAGGGTCGGCAGCTTGATCAGCGGGTTGTCGGCCACCAGGTCGAGGTTGGGCTTGTCCATCGCGACCGGCGTGCGCACCAGCGTCACGCGCTCGGCGATGCCGGCTTCGTACAGGACGATCATCACCTTGCGCACGAAAGGCGATCGCGGCGACCAATGCAGTTTCATCAGGAGGCTCCCAGGAAATTCGAAATCGTGATGCGGTTCAATGGCCCTGCGCGGGCCGCACCGCCGAATCGTTGGCGGCGTCCGGCGCGCGCATCTGGAACAGGTCGCTGGTGTGCGCGTACCAGCCAGCGCCGTGCATGCGGCCCAGCAGCCGTAGCGCCGGGGTGTCCACATGGAAGCGCTGCGCGTCCAGCAGCGCGTCGTCGCGCAGGTACAGCGCCACCACCCGCGCCAGCACGATGATGCGCTGCGGCGCGGCATCCAGCACCTGCCACACGCGGCATTCCAGCGCCGCCGGGCTGAGCGCGATGCGCGGCGGCGCGACCACCAGCGAGGATTCGGTCGCCAGCCCGGCGCGCGTCAGCTCATCGACGTCGGCCACGTAGTCCAGGCTGGTGTGGTTCATCTGCGCGGCCAGTTCGGCCGACACCAGGTTGATGACGAACTCGCCGGTCTCCAGGATGTTGCGCGAGGTGTCTTTCAGTTGGCCGCCGCGCGGGCCGATGCCCAGCGCCACGATCGGCGGATCGCTGCTGACCACGTTGAAGAACGAGAACGGCGCGGCGTTGCGCTGCCCCTGCGCCGACTGGCTCACCACCCAGGCGATGGGCCGCGGCACCACCACGCTGGAGAGCAGCTTGAAGGCGTTGGTGGTGCTCAGTTGGCTGAAATCGAAATTCATGGATGCGTTCCTCGCGTCCTCATTTGGCCAGCAGGCCCAGCGTGCCCAGCAGCCGGCGCATGTCGGCCTGGTCCTTGGCGACGTAGGCGTCCGCTTCCTGGGGCGACAATGCCATCAACTCTATCGCCTGCTCCTGCATGACGCGGCGGTAGTCGGGGTCCTCGTTCACGGCCCGGACGGCATCGCTCAGCATGCGCACGATGTCGGCGGGCGTGCCGGCCGGCGCGGCCAGGCTGTACCAGGTGGCCGCGTCCGCGCCCGGCACGCCGGCCTCGGCCAGCGTCGGCACATCGGGCAGCAGCGGCGAGCGCTTGTCCGAGGCATAGGCCAGCGCCAGCAGCCGCCCCTGGCGGATGAACGGCAGGCTGGCCGACAGGTTCAGCATGGCCAGGTCGGTCTGTCCGCCCACCACGTCGTTGATGGCGGGCGAGGCGCCGGCATAGGGAATGTGGTTCAGCTGCACCCCGGCGACCTGCTGGAACAACTCGGCGCCCAGGTGCGTGGCGCCGCCCACGCCGGCCGAGCCGTAGCTCAGCTTGCCGGGCTCGGCCTTGGCGCGGGCGATCAGCTCGGGCACGCTGCGGATGCCGCGCGACGGATTGACCACCAGCATGATGGGCTGCACCGCCACCACCGAGCAGAAGGCGAAACCCTTGACGCCGTCGTACACGGTCTTCTGCATCAGCGGCGTGACCACGTGGCCGGCCGAGGTGCCGAGCAGCAGCGTGTAGCCATCGGGCTTGGCGCGCGCCACGAAGCCGGTGCCGATGGAGGCGCCGCCGCCGGCCTTGTTCTCCACCACCACCGGCTGGCCCAGGCGCTTTTCCAGCGCCCGCGCCAGGCTGCGCGCCACCACGTCGGCGGGCCCGCCGGCGGCATAGGGATTGACCAGGACGACGGGCCGCTCGGGATAGGCCGCCACGGCGGACACGGAAATGACGGCCGTGGCGACGGCCGCCAGCAGGGATCGAAGCATCAATCGCATGGGGTTTCCTTCGAAGGGCCAGGCCGCTGGGCTGGCCAGGATTCGGGTCGTGGAATCAATCGGCCCGCGCGCCGGACTGTTCGATGATGCGCGCCCATTTGGCCGTGTCGACGCGGATGCGCTCGGCGAAGGCCTCCGGCGTGCTGTGGGTGGTCTGGATGCCGTAGCCGGCCATGCGCTCGACCATCTGCGGCGCGCTCATCACCGCCTTGATGTCGGCGTTCAGCCGGTCGATGATGGGACGCGGCGTGCCCGCCGGCGCCAGCACGCCCGACCACAGGCTGACCTCGTAGTCCTCGAACCCCGGCGTCTCGGACATCGACGGCACGTCGGGCAGCGCCGCCAGCCGCTGGCGGCTGGTCACGGCCAGCGCCCGCACCTTGCCCTGCCTGACCTGCTCGATGAAGTTGGACGAGGTGTCGATCATCATCGAGATGCGGCCGGCCAGGAAATCGTTGATGGCGCCCGACGTGCCCTTGTAGGGAATGTGGCGGATGTCGGCATGGGCCGCGGCCTTGAACATCTCGCCGGCCAGGTGGCTGGTGGTGCCATTGCCCGAGGAGCTGAAGGTCAGCTCGCCCGGCCGCTGCCGCGCCAGTTCGGCCAGCGCGGCCACCGAATCTACCTTCAGCGCGGGGTTGACCACCAGCAGATTGGAAGTCAGGTTGGTCAGCGACACCGGCGCGAAGCTGCGCTGCGGGTCGTAGCGCAGCTTGGGGTACAGCGACGGGTTGATCGTCAACACGCCCATGGTCGAATACAGCAGCGTGTAGCCGTCGGGCGCGGCGGTGGCCACGGCCTCGGCGCCGATCGCGCCGCCGGCGCCGCCGCGGTTCTCCACCACCACGGTCTGGCCCAGCTTTTCGCCCAGGCCCTGCGCCAGCGACCGCGCCATCAGGTCGGTGGCGCCGCCGGCCGGGAACGGCACGATCAGTTTCACCGGCCTGTCGGGATAGGCCCCGGCCGCCATGGCCGCCGATATCAGGCCCGCACCGAGCCACAGGCTGACCGCGGTCAGCGCACTTGCCATTCTCATGCTGTCTCCACCCTGGGGGCTTTTATGTTTGCAGCATGGTAGGCGCGGGGCGGCGGCGGCGCTATGCGCGGGATCGCATATCTGCTTTGTGCGGACACCGGGCCGCCCGGCGCGCCTGCGACCGGCGGCGGCCTGCGCGATGGCGGGATCGGGTATCGTCTGACCCAGGCCCCTTCCCCCGCTTCGTTCGCAATGCCCCACCGCTCCGACCTGTTCTCGCCCCCCACCCGCCAACGCACCGCCCGCGCCAATTCGCTGCTGTGGATCCTCGACCCGCTGGAACGCGATGCCGGCTATCTGCGTCGCAAGATGTTCGGCTGCGACGCCGCCTACCTGGATGGCGCGCTGTACCTGGTGGTGGCCGACCGCGAGCCGCCCTGGAACGGCGTGATGGTGTGTTCCTCGCAGGACCGCCACGCGGCGCTGCAGGCCGACATGCCGAGCCTGCTGCCGCATCCGCAGCTGGGCAAGTGGCTGTACCTGCCACAGACCGACGAGGCCTTCGAGACGCTGGCCGAACGGTTGGTGCAACTGGCCCTGGCGCGCGACCCGCGCCTGGGCGTGGTGCCCAAGCCGCGGGCCCGCCGGCGCAAGTCCTGGCGCTCGGAGGAATGAAACGAAGCCTCGCCGGCGGCGATTCGGCTGGGCCCGCCTGACCGCATCGGCCAAACCGGCCGCCTTGCATGGACCCGCTGTCGCCGCTCGTATTGCCCGCGTCATGGCCCACACGCTAGAATTGCGGATAATTCTCATTCATCAGGCGCCATCACCCCCGCTTTGCGCGCCGGAACCTCGACCGGATCGCCCATGCCCCCGCCCAGCATCGAAGCGCTGTATGTCGACCATCACGGTTGGCTCAAGGGATGGCTGCGCCGGCGCCTGGGCAATTCGTTCGATGCCGCCGACCTGGCGCACGACACCTTCATCCGCCTGATCGCGCGCGAAGACCCGCCCGTGGTGCGCGAACCGCGCGCGCTGCTGACCACCGTGGCGCAGGGCGTGCTGTCGAACTTCATGCGGCGCCGCAAGATCGAGGATGCCTATCTGGCGACGCTGGCCGCCCTGCCCGAGCAGACCGCGCCCAGCCCCGAGACGCGCGCCATCCTGATCGAGACCCTGGTCGAGCTGGACCGCCGCCTGGACACCCTGCCCGCGCCGGTGGTGAAAGCCTTCCTGCTGTCGCAACTGGACGGCATGAAGCAGGCGGACATCGCCGCCGAACTGAAGCTGTCGCTGGCCACGGTGCAACGCCATATCGCCAGGGCAGCGCATTGCTGCTTCTTTGGCGCCTGACCCGGCGCCCCGCCCATGCCCTACTCCACCGCCAGCCGGCCAGCGCCGCCCCTGCCCGCCCTGGAAGGCCCGCCGCTGCCCGAACGGGCCAGCCGGGCCGCGGTCGAGTGGCTGGTGCGCCTGCAGGCGGCCGATGCCGACGACGCCCTGCGCCGGGACTGGGCGCAGTGGCTGGCGGCCGACCCGGACCATGCGCGCGCCTGGCGCCATATCGAATCGTTCGGCGCGCACCTGCGCGGCCTGGATGCGCCGCTGGCGCGCGGCACCCTGGTGCGCGGCGGCGAACAGCGTGGCCGGCGCGGCGCGCTCAAGGCCCTGGCGCTGGCGGCGTTTGCCGGCTCGGGCGCCTGGCTGGCGCGCGACGGCCTGGTGCTGCAGTGGCAGGACCTGAACGCGGACTATCGCACCGGCACCGGCCAGCGACGCGCGCTGACGCTGACCGACGGCACCCGCATCGATCTGGACACGCGCAGCGCCATCGCCCTGCGCTACGACGACGGCCAGCGCCTGATCCAGCTGCTGCACGGCCGCATCCTGGTGGCCACCGCCCCCGACCCGGCGCGTGCGGGCTGGCCGGCCCGTCCGCTGCGGGTGGACACGGCCCGCGGCCGGCTGCGCCCACTGGGCACGCGGTTCGTGGCGCAGCATCTGGACGACGCCGATCTGGTGGCCGTGCTGGAAGGCGCGGTGGAAATCCTGCCCCGGGATGCCCCGTCGGCCACCCGCATCGTGCGGGCCGGCGAGCAAAGCCACTACAGCCGGCTGGCCGCCGAGGCGCCGCTGCGCAGCGACCAGCAGGCGGATGCCCAGGCCGGCGCCTGGGCCGCCGGCATGCTGGTGGCGCGCGACATGCGGCTGGACGACTTCATCGCCGAACTGGCGCGCTACCGGCCCGGCCGGCTGGCCTGTGCGCCGCAGGTCGCGGCCCTGCGCGTCTCGGGCGTCTATCCGCTGGCGGACCCGGACAGGGTGCTGGACATGCTCGAACGCACGCATCCGGTGGAAATCCGCGGTGTGACGCGCTACTGGACGACCGTGGCGCGGCGCGAACCGTGACGCCACCAGCGATGCCGCAAGCCGGATCCAGGATTTTTTTCGGCCCGCCGTGAGGCGTTTTTCGTTCTCGCGTGGCAATCCCTATGGAAGCCAATTTTTTCACGGGAACTGAAGACCATCATGCACGACCGCCTCTCGCGCCGCGCCGCCCGCCTCATCGGCCGGACCGCCCCCCTGCTCTCGCCCGGCCGCCTGGCCGTGCTGTCCCTGTCGGCCACGCTGCTGTCGCCCGCCGCGCTGGCCCAGCCGGCCGCGCGCGCCTACGCGATTCCCGCCGGCTCGCTCGAAAGCGTGCTGACCCGCTATGCCCTGGAAAGCCAGCTGATGCTGTCCTATGCGGCGACGGACGTCGCCGGCAAGCGCAGCGGCGGCCTGAACGGCAGCCATGACCCGGCCTCGGCGCTGAGCCAGATCCTGGCCGGCACGGGCATGCGCGCCAGCCTGCAACCAAATGGCGGCTATCTGCTGCGTCCCGCGCCGGGCGCGGATGGCGCGCAGACCCTGCCGTCGGTGACGGTGACCGGGGAACGCCCGGAAACCGCCTGGGGCCCGGTGCAGGGCTTCGTGGCCAAGCAGAGCGCCACGGCCACCAAGACCGACACGCCGTTGCACGAAACGCCGCAATCGGTGTCGGTGGTGCCGCGCGCCCAGATGGTGGCGCAGGCCGCCGACTCGCTCGACCAGGCGCTGGCGTATACCGCCGGCGTGATGCCGCTGGACGGCGGCGCGCTGCGCAACATCAGCACCGGCTTCACGGTGCGCGGCTTCAACGTCACCGGCTCGGCGCCGCTGTACCTGAACGGCACCAAGCTGCCGATGAACTCGCTGAGCGGCGCCATGGAGCCGTATGACTACGAACGCATCGAGGTGCTGAAGGGGCCGGCGTCGATCCTGTACGGCCAGGCCGCGCCCGGCGGCATCATCAACCTGGTCAGCAAACGCCCCACCGCCGAGCCGCTGCGCGAGATGGAGGTGAAGTACGGCACCTGGAACACCAGGCAACTGGCCATGGACTTCGGCGGTCCGCTCACAGAGGATGGCAACGTGCGCTACCGCCTGACCGGGCTGGGGCGCGATGCGGACACCATGGTGCGGCACATCAACAACGACCGCCAGTCGCTGTCGGGCTCGCTCGAATGGCAGTTGAGCGGCGCCACGCGGCTGACGCTGCTGGGCGGCTGGAGCCGCACCGACAATCCCTACGACGTGGGCAAGCCGCGCCAGGGCACGCTGCTGCCCAATCCCAACGGCGCGATCCCGCGCTCGGTGTTCCTGGGCGAACCGGGTTTTGACCGTTTCGTGGTGCAGGGCGGCCACCTGGGCTACCTGCTGGAGCACAAGATCAACGACGACTGGCAGGTGCGCCAGAATCTGCTGGGCTACAACCACCGCGCCAATAGCAAGAGCATGTACATGATGACAAGCTCGGTCAACCCCGCCAACCCGGCGCGGGTCGAGCGCCTGGCCGTGTCGCGCGACGACACGGACAAAGGCATCGCCCTGGACAACCAGCTGCTGGGCAAGCTGCGCCACGGCCGCTTCGAGCACACCCTGCTGTTCGGCGTGGACGCCAGCCGCAGCAGCCTGACACGCGATCAGGCGGTGGGCTTGAATGCCGTCCCGATCGATGTGTATGACCCGGTCTACGGCAGCACGCCGACGCTGGACCCCGCCCGGCGCGGCGTCGACCGCTCGCGCCAGGTGGGTTTCTATGCCCAGGACCAGATCAAATTCGATGGCCGCTGGATCGGCTTGTTCGGCGGCCGCTACGACCGCGCCCGCACCGAGGAAGCCCCCGGCGGCGACAAGCAGGATTCGCACGCGTTCTCGCCGCGCGCCGGCCTGATGTATCTGTTCGACAACGGCCTGGCGCCCTACTACAGTTTCACCAAGTCATTCCAGCCGACCTCTGGCATGGATTTCGGCGGCACGCCGTTCAAGCCCACCACCGGCACGCAGCACGAGATCGGCCTGAAGTACGAGCCGCCCGGCGTCGACGCGTCGGTCACGCTGGCGCTGTACGACATCACCCAGCGCAACGTGGTGACCTCGGACCTGGCCAATCCCGGGTTCTCGGTGCAGACGGGCGAAGTGCGCTCGCGCGGCGCCGAGCTGGAAGGCCGCGCCAGCCTCAACCACAACCTGGATGTGGTGGCCGCCTTCACGCTGACCAATGCCAGGACAACCAAGAGCACGCGGGGCGATGAAGGCGCGCGGCCAGCGTCGGTGCCACGCTCCATGGCGTCGCTATGGCTGGACTACAAGCTGGCGGCGCTGCCCGGCCTGAGCACCGCGGCCGGCGTGCGCTACGTGGGACGGCAGGAAAGCGACGGCGTCACGGTGCCCGGCTACACCGTGCTGGACGCGGCGTTGCGGTACCGCCTGCAGAACTGGGAATTCGCGCTCAACGTCAAGAACCTGACGAACAAGCGCTACATCGCGGCGTGCCCCTATGCTTGCTACTACGGCGATGAGCGCAATGTGATGCTGACGGCGCGGGTGAACTGGTAGGCGTTCAGGTTGGTACGGGGTCGGGCTGCTAAGGGATCGGGCGGGTACGGGTCGGACTGGCAAGGAGCCCGGGCCGGCTCAGCCCGGCTCGCCGAACACGCCGCGCCAGGGCCGCGCCAAGACCTCGACATCGTCCGCCGACAGGTATTGCGGCGCCCCCCGCGCCATGGCGGCGAACAGCAAGGCGTCGCTCGCGCGGTCCCACGGCGACGCCAGCGACTCGTCGATCTCGCCGTCCTCGTCCACTTCCCGGATGAAGGCGGCCTCGCCATCGACGGCCTCGGCGCGTTGCCGTAGCAACTTGTGGACCTGCATGAAACCGGCATGGATCGGCGAATGCGCGCCGCCGCGGCGGCGCGAGGCGGACAGCACGCCATGCCATTCGGATGGCGACGACGCATTGGCGGCCGCATCGGGCGGCAGGATTTCGCGGCCGTCCTCGTCCGCCGACCAGCGCTCCCACGCCCGGCCGTAGCGGTCCCAGCCATCAGCGGGCAAGCCGGCGCCCAGCGCCTGCGCCTGCTCGCGCGACAGCCCGGGGATGCGTTCAAGAATGTCGAGCACGCCCTCGCCATGCGGGCCGAACAGCAGGGCCAACGGCAGCGGTTGCAGCAGCTCGATGGCGGCGGCGCGCCAATAGCCCGGTTGCGCCACCAGTCCGGACATGTCGCCCAGCTGCGTCACGCGCGCGCGCCACAGCCGCCCGGGCCAGTGGCGGCCCAGGGTCAGGGAGGCGATGGATTGATCGACCACGATCCAGGGCGGCTCGGCGTGCGCCAGCCGGACGTGGCTGCCGGTGCGTTCGAGCGCCAGGGATGGATCGGCGGCGTCGAACCAGAAACCGTCACGGTCGGACGGGCAAGCGTGCGTGGGCGTCGTCATGGCGGTCATTATCAACGCAAACGCTTGCCGCCTTGTCTACAGAAGCAGCCGGCCGCATTGTCGACGGAGACGACGCCGTTCAGTCCGCAGCCACGCGTTCCGGCGCCAACGCCGATTCCAGCCGGTTGCCGCCCAGCGATTTGGCGCGATACAAGGCCATGTCGGCGCGCGCCAGCCCATCAGCCAGCGCCGGCGCGTCGTCCTCGAAGTACGCCAGGCCGATGCTGACCGTGGCGGCGATGCCCAGGCCGTCGGCCCGGTGGGCGATGGTCTGGGCAAAGCGCGTGGCGGCGTCGGCGCCCAGTTCGTGCGCGCGGCGGGCATCGTCGCCCGCCAGCAGCGCGGCGAATTCCTCGCCGCCGATGCGCGCCAGGATGGCCCGCGGCCCCAGCGCCACGCGGGCAATACCGGCGAACGACTTCAGCACCAGGTCGCCGGTATGGTGGCCATAGCGGTCATTGATGCCCTTGAACTGGTCCAGGTCGAACGCCAGCACGGCGATCGGCTCGCGCGCCCCGTGGGTCTCGATCAGGCGCGCGCCCTGCTCGAAGAACCAGCGGCGATTGCCCAGGCGCGTCAGGTAGTCGGTCTGCGATTCCTGCACCAGCTGGGCGTGGGTTTCCTCGCGGATCAGCTTGACCAGCGTCATCGGCAGCAGCACCGAATACAGCACGCCCTCGTACATGGTGATGTTGCTGGCCAGCAGTTGCACCGACGGGCCCTCCACCGCGACCCACCACGGCAGCAGGAAGGCGCGGCCGAAATAGATCAGCGCATGCACGCCCGCGACCGCCACGGCGATGTTGCGGGTCTTCAGCATCTTCATGGCGTCGCAACGCAGCAGTTCCCAGGCGGTACAGGCGCTGACCAGTGCGATGGGAAAGGCGCTGACGTATTTCCACACCAGGTCCTGCCCCTCGATGCCCGCGCCCAGCCAGATCAGCGCCATGACGGCGAGCAGGGCCAGCGAGCGGCCGCGCCAGGTGCGCCCGCTCAGGGAGGCGACACTGTTCAGGACCAGCAGGTAGCCGCTCAGGATGATGAGATTGCTGACGGGCGAACCCAGCCCGGCCGGCATGTCGGCGCGGAACAGGGCGCTGATACAGCCAAGCGCCAGCGTGGCGAAGCCGGCCGCCAGGATGCCCAGCGAGCGGCTGCGGTTGGAGTGGGTCCGATGCTCCCAGAACGTCAGGCCGGCACTGGCCAGCAGCGTCCCGATGGTGATGAAGTAAAGGGTCAGGAGATCGACGTGCATCTCTTATGGGGAAATGAGGCACGCCAGGAAATCGCGGCGGCGATCGCAATTTTAGGGGGAAATCGCTCGCGAAGATGTGACGATGGCGGTTGTTCCGCGATGATAAGTCCCTAATTAAATCGCCGATGCCGGACAGGCGCTGCGCCGCCGCCCGGCATCGAGCTGGCCCGGACCGTCAAAAGCGGTAGGTCACGCTGCCGATCGCCACGCGGCGCGTGCCGAAGAAGCAGTCGCCACGGGCCAGGCAGACGTCGACGTAGCGCTTGTCAAACAGATTGGTGACGTTGAGCGCCCAGCGCATCGGCCCCGCATCGTAGGCCAGCACGGCATCGTACAGGGTCACGGCGGCCATGCCATTGTGGCCGGTGCCGTCGTCGTGGGCGCCGTTGTAGCGGGCGCCGGCGCCCGCCAGCAAACCCGGCACGCCCCATGCGCCGAAACGGTAGTTGGCCCACAGTGATGCCATGTGCCGCGCGATGCCGGACAGTTGCCTGCCCGCTTCAGCAGGCTTGCCCCGGGCGACGCGGGCATCCAGATAGGTGTAGCTGGCAACCAGGTCGAGGTTGCCCTGCGAAGCCAGCGCCTCCAGTTCAAGGCCGCGGGTGCGCGCCTGGCCCACCTGCATGGTATCGGCGCGCCCGTTCACCACGCCCGGCACTTTGCGGTGGTTCTCGATCATCTCGAAGACGGCGGCGGTAACGGTAAGGTTGCGGCCCGGAGGCTGGTATTTGGCCCCCACTTCCCATTGCTTGCCCCGCAACGGCTTGAACGGCTCATTGGCCTTGTTCAGCCCCGCCTGCCCCTCGAATGACTCGGCATAGCTGACATAGGGGTGCAAGCCGGAAGCGCCGCGATACATCAGGCCGAAACGCCGGGTCAGCGCGCGATCGTCGGCGCTGCCCTTCGGGTCGCCGTCGACGCTGGCGCTGGCATGATCGTGGCGCAGCCCCAGCATCAGCAGCCAGCGGCCCCATTCAAGTTGATCCTGCAGGTACAGGCCGGTCTGATGGGCGCGATAGGTGGACCAGGAATAGGAGGTCGGGGCCACATAGTCGCCATAGACCGGGCGATGCACATCGATCGGCGCGGCGGAGCCGCCCAGCCCCAGGCGGGAGTCGAGGATGGCGCGTTGATGGTCGATGCCGGCCAGCACCGTGTGAAGCACGGGGCCGGCATGCAAGGTCAACTGGGCCTGGGTATCGACCACCCCTTGCCGCAGCGCCTTCTGCTCCTGGTAGAGCTTGCGGCGCAGCAACGTGTCGCTGCCGGGTACCCAGCCATGGGCCGCGCCATTGAAGCCGGCGGTGTAGATGCTGCGATAGTCGACGGCGCTTTGCGTGTAGCGCAGATTCTGGCGCACGGTCAGCCTGTCATTGAAGACATGTTCGAACTGGTAGCCGGCCGAGCGTTGACGGGCGACGTACTTGTCAAACCCCGGTTCGCTCACGAAAAAATCCTGCGGGATACGTCCCGCCGGCGTATCGGTGACCGTGCCGCGCCTGGGGAAAAAGCCCGCCATGGTGCCGCTGTCATCCTCCTGCACGTTGCCCAGCACCGTCAGCGTCGTCCGGGCGCCGGGCCGCCAGGTCAGGGACGGCGCCAGGAAATAGCGGTTGTCCCTGGCATGCTTGACGGCGCTGTCGCTGTGGCGGCCCAGCGCGACGATGCGATACAGCCATGCGCCGTCGGCATCGACCGGGCCCGTGAAATCGGCCTGGACCTGCTTGCGGTCGTGCGAGCCATAACTGACGCCGACCTCGCGCATCGCCTCGGCCTGGGGCCGCTTGCTGACCAGATTCAGAATGCCGCCGATGGAGCCCTGTCCATACAGCATGCCGGACGGTCCGCGCAGGATCTCGATGCGCTCCAGCGCATAGGGATCCGGCCGCGTATTGTTGTAGTACCAGGCGCTGTTGAGCAGCCCGTCCAGGTAATGGGTCGACTCGGCGCCCCGGATCTTGACGCCGTCGCGGCGGTGGTCGATGCGATTGTTGGCCGTGACGCCGGCGGTATAGCCCGCGGCCTGCTGCACCGACTGCGCGCCCTGCCATTGCATGCGATCACGGGTGATGACGCTGATCGATTGCGGCGTGTCGAGCACGGCGGTGTCGGTCTTGGTGGCGGTGGTGGCGCGCGCGGCAACGAAACCTTGAACGGGGCCCGTCGTGGTCTCATCGACCGCGGCGCCGTCGACGGTCACGCCGGGCAACTGGGTCACCGGCGCGGCCGGGCCGGCGAGAACGACGGCGGGCAGGCCCAGCACCAGCGACAGCGTGACGCGGGCCGGAAGGCAAGAGACGGGCAGGGCATGGCGCAGGGACATCGGGTCTCCGTTCAAGGGCAACAATGCGAATGGAAATTGATCGCACTATTATGTTGAGCGAAAAGCCGCAACCATCGCGCTCGAGGCGCCATGGATAGCACCTCGTTTGGCCTGCGTCAGGCCAGGCCCGAGCCGTCCACGCCAAAAGCCTTGTCGTACAGCCCCGGCGGCACCTGGAAGGCGATGTTGACGCGGTTCCAGGCGTTGATCGACATCACCAGGAAAGTCAGGTCGGACAGTTCCTTTTCCGAGAACTCGGCCCGCGCCGCCTCGTAGACGGAATCCGCCACGCCGTGCTCGCCAAGCCGGGTCAAGGCCTCGGTCCAGGCCAGCGCGGCGCGCTCGCGCGGGCTGAACAGGGGCGATTCGCGCCACACGGCCAGGTGGTGCAGGCGCAGCGGCCGCTCGCCGTGCTGGGTGGCTTCCTTGACGTGCATGTCGACGCAGAAGGCGCAACCGTTGAGCTGCGAGGCGCGCAGGTCAACCAGGTCGCGGATCGACGGCTCGATCGCCGATTGCTTGAACGCCAGGCTGAAGGCGACGAATTTCTTGAAGAGTTCGGGAGATTGCTGTTGGTAGTCGATGCGGGGCGTCATGGGAAATCCTTGCAATGATGTGGAAAGCGGCACGGGGGCCGTCAGCCGGCCGCGTGGCCGAGCCAGTCGGACAAGCGCGTGGGACCGATGCGCGCACCGGCCGCGGCCACCAGCGACCGGTCGTCCAGCGCGCTGCCGAAGTAGCGGGCGTGCACGTCGGCGATGACTTCGCGGCGGTCCGCGCGCGCGGCCAGGAACGTGCGCGCCAGTTCGTCGAGCGGATAGCGTTCCGGGCCGCCCACCTCGACGGTGCCGTTGACCGGCGCGGCCACGGCCAGGTCGGCCAGCGCCGCCGCCACGTCGTCGGCGGCGATCGGCTGGATCAGGGCCGGCGACAGGCGCACCACGTCGCCGTCGGCGCCGGCCTGGACGATACCTTCGACGAACTCGAAGAACTGGGTGGCGCGCAGCAGCGTATAGGGCCTGCCGGCCGCCTTGATCAAGGCCTCCTGGGCCACCTTGGCGCGGAAGTAGCCGCTGTCGGGCAGGCGGTCGGTGCCGACCACCGACAGCGCCACGTGATGCCCGACGCCGGCGGCGGCTTCGGCGGCCAGCAGGTTGTGGCCGGAGGCCTGGAAGAAGTCCATCACCGCCCGGTCCTCGAACGACGGCGAATTCGACACATCGACCACCACCTGCGCGCCGTGCAGCGCCTCGGCCAGGCCCTGGCCGGTCAGGGTATTGACGCCCGTGTTGGGCGAGGCGGCGATGGTCTCGTGGCCGATGGCGCGCAGGCGCCTGACGACGTTCGCGCCGATCAGGCCGGTGCCGCCGATGACGACGATTTTCATGGGAATCTCCCGGGAAAAGTGGGGGTCGTCCGGATGGCGGCGACCGATGGATGCAGTATCCTTGGCCGCCGGCCGCGAGACCTTGCCGGCGCCTTGTCTTTCCCTTGTTTTTTCCTTGCCCCGGAGCGGCGGATGTTGCTGGCGTTTGACGACTGCGTGCTCGATCTGGACCGGCGCGAGCTACACCGCGCCGGCCAGGCCGTGGCCACGGCGCCGCGGGTATTCGACCTGCTGGCCTACCTGGCACAACAGCGCGACCGCGTCGTCACGCGCGACGACCTGATCGCGGCGGTCTGGGCCGGACGCATCGTGTCGGAATCCACCCTGGCCAGCCACGTCAACGCGGTGCGCAAGGCGGTCGGCGACAGTGGTGAAGCACAACGGGTGATTCGCACCGTGCCACGCAAGGGCTTTCGCTTCATCGCCGACCTGCGCGAACCGGTGACCGCGACCGGCGCCGAGGCCCCGGCCAGCGCCCTGCCCGCCCTGCCCGCCAGGCCGTCGATCGCGGTGCTGCCGTTCGTCAATCTCAGCGGCGATCCGGCCCAGGACTATCTGGCCGACGGGGTGGTCGAGGACATCATCGCGGCGCTGTCGCAGCATCGCTGGCTGTTCGTGGTGGCGCGTAATTCCAGCTTCGCCTACAAGGGCCGCGCGATCGACATCAAGCAGGTCGGCCGCGAGCTCGGCGTGCGCTATGTGCTGGAAGGCAGCTGGCGCACCGCCAGCAGGCGGGTGCGCATCACCGGCCAGCTCATCGACGCGACCTCCGGCGCGCATCACTGGGCCGGCCGTTTCGAAGGCGTGCTGGACGATATCTTCGCGCTACAGGACCAGGTGACCCAGAAGGTGGTCGGCGCCATCGCGCCGCAACTGGAACGCGCGGAAATCGAGCGCGCCCGGCGCAAGCCGACCGGCAGCCTGGATGCCTACGACTACTACCTGCGCGGCATGGCGCTGCTGCATCAGGGCACCCGCGCCACCATCGACCAGGCCTTGCCGCTGTTTCACCAGGCCATCGCGGCCGATGCCGAATTTGCCTCGGCGCATGCGATGGCGGCGTGGTGCCATTGCTGGCGCAAGGTCAACGGCTGGATGGCCGACCGCCCGGCCGAGATGGCCGAGGGCGCGCGGCTGGCCCGCCGCGCGGTCGAACTGGACAAGGGCGACGCGGTCGCCCTGACCCGCGCCGGCCATGCGCTGGGCCACCTGGCGGACGACCTGCCTGGCGGCATCGCGCTGCTGGACCGGGCGCTGGTGCTGAATCCGAACCTGGCGGCGGCCTGGATGCTGGGCGGCTTCCTGCGGCTGTGGCATGGCGAGACCGAGGCCGCCTGCGAGCACTTCGCGCATGGCATGCGCCTGAGCCCGCTGGACCCGGAGCTTTACCGCATGCAGGCCGGCATGGCGATGGCGCACCTGTTCCTGGGACGCCACGACAGCGCGCAATCGTGGGCCGAAAAGGCGCTGCATGAACTGCCCAGCTTCCTCATGGCCACGGCCATTCTGGCCGCCAGCCACGCGTGGGCCGATCGTCCCCAATCCGCGCGGCGCGCCCTGGCCGACGTGCGCGGGCTCGATCCCGGCTTGCGGCTGTCGAACCTGGACACGTGGCTGCCGATCCGCCACCCGCCAGACCTGGCGACGCTGGCCGAAGGCCTGCGGCGGGCCGGCCTGCCGCCCTGACGCGGCGGCCAGTGTCAGAAGCGGTACGTCACGCTGCCGACCACGTTGCGGCGGGTGCCAAAAAAGCAGTCGCCGCGCGCGATGCAGCTGCCGACATACTGTTTGTCGAACAAGTTGGTGACGTTCAGCGCCAGGCGCATCGGCCCCGCGTCATAGGCCAGCACCGCGTCGTAGACCGTGACGGCGGGCACGCCATTGTGGCCGGTGCCGTCGTCGCTGGCGCCGGTGTAGCGCGCGCCCGCCCCCGCCAGGAACCCGGGCGCGCCCAGAAGGCGGAAGCGATGATTGACCCACAGCGACGCCATGTGGCGCGGCATCCTGGCCAACTGCCGCCCCTGCTCGGCGGCAATGCCGCGGGCGACCTTGGCGTTCAGCAGCGTCCAGGTGGCAACCACGTCGACGCCGCCCAGCGAAGCCAACGCCTCCAGCTCGGCGCCGCGGGTGCGCGCCTCGCCCACCTGGACCGTGTCTGCCACGCCATTGACCACGCCCGCGACCTTGCGGTTGGCTTCCGTCATGTCGAACAGGCTGGCGGTGACGGTCATGTTGTGGCCGGGCGGCTGGTATTTGACGCCGGCCTCCCACTGCTTGCCGCGCAGCGGCTTGAAGGCCTGGTTGGCCTGGTTGAAGCCGGCCTGGCCCTGGAACGACTCGGCATAGCTGAGGTAGGGGTTGAAGCCGGCGGCCGAGCGGTACATCAGGCCGAAGCGCCGGGTCAGCTCGCTGTCGTCACGGGTGCCCGACGGCGTGTCGTCCACGGCGCTGCGTGAACGGTCATAGCGCAATCCCAGCATCAACAACCATCTTTCCCATTCAATCTGGTCCAGCGCGTAAAAGCCGATCTGGTTCTCGTGCGAGGTCGGCATGCGGCGCAGGGACGTGGGCGGCGTGAAGTTGCCATAGACCGGGTTGTACACGTCGATCGGCGCCGCCACGCCGCCCACGCCTTTCTGCGCCTCGAGCGTCGAGCGCTGGTAGTCGATGCCCGCCAGCAGGGTGTGGCGCACGGCCCCGGTGTCGAACTTGAAGCGGGCATGGGTATCGACCGCGAGCTGCTTCAGGGTGGGCTGGTTCATGTACACCACCCTGCGCAACAGCGTGTCGCTGCCCGGCACCCACCCATGGCCGGCGCCGTTGAAGCCGGTGGTGTAGATGCTGCGGTAATCGGCATCGCTGTGTGAATAGCGCAGGCTCTGGTGGATCGTCACGCGGTCGTTGAACGCATGCTCGAACTGGTAGCCGGCCGCGCTCTGCCGGGTGCGGAATCTGTCGAAGTCCGGCTCGCTGACGAAGAAGTCCTGCGGGATGCGTCCGGCGGGCGAGTCGGTGCGCGTGCCGCGCCAGGGGAAGAAGCCGACCATGGTGCCGGTGTCGTCCCGCTGGAAGTTGGCCAGCAGCGTCAGCTCGGTGGCGCCGCTGGGCCGCCAGGTGAGCGACGGCGCCACGAAATAGCGGTCGTCGGGCACATGGCGGACCGCGCTGCCGCTGTCGCGTCCCAGCGCCACCAGGCGGTACAGCCACTTGCCCTCGGCATCGAGCGGACCGGTCAGATCCGCCTGGATCTGCTTGCGGTCATGGCTGCCGAGGCTGACGCCGATCTCGCGCGCCGCGTCGGGCTGCGGCCGCTTGCTGACCAGGTTGACGATGCCGCTGCTGGAACCCTGGCCATACAGCATGCCCGAGGGCCCGCGCAGGATCTCGATGCGTTCGAGCGCGTAAGGATCGGGCCGCGTGTTGTTGTAGAACCCCACCGCGTTGAGCAGGCCATCCAGGTATTGTGTGGACTCGGCGCCGCGGATCTTGATCCAGTCGCTGCGATTGTCCGCGCCGAACGAGTCGGCGGTGCTCACGCCCGCGGTGTAGCCGGCGGCCTGCTGCACCGACTGCGCGCCCTGCAGCGTGATGCGGTCCTGGGTGATGACGGTAAGCGACTGCGGCGTGTCGAGCACGGCCGTGTCGGTCTTGGTGGCCGTGGCGGCGCGCCTGGCGACGAAGCCATGCACCGGGCCGGTGGCGCTCTCCTCGATCGCGGCGCCACGGACGGTTACGCCGGGCAGTTGCGTCACCGGTGCGGCCTGCTGGGCGAGGACGACGCCGGGCAGGCCCAGCGCCAGCCAGAGCGGGACGCGGACGGTGGATCGCGGGAGGGGAAAGACAAGGCGGTGGGACATCGGGTCTCCGTTGACGGGCAACAATGCGAATAGAAATTGATCGCACTATTATGGTGAGCGCCATCTCGTCGCCGTCGCCGCCGGGACGCTACGGATAGGCCGACCTATGCCTGCGAAGGAACCGATGCCGCCCCCCGATACGCCGCCGATGCCCCCGGAAATACTTGGTGGTAAACGGTGTCAGCCTGCAATGGCCTGCGCCCCGGGCCTGCCGTTCAATACCGCCACGTTGTCGCTTTGCCTGCCTTGCCGCGCGAGCCTGCGGGACTGCCGCGCCGGCCTCCCCTCCCTTTTTGCGAGACTCCGTTCGCCATGGCAAATCGTTCCTACCTCTACAGCCTGAGCAACCGCCCCACCCACTACACCGATCGTCCCGAGACGATCAGCGGCCTGTCCGAATGGCCCTACGCCGTGCCGTTCATGTACCGGCTGCTGATGTCGGGCGATCCGCAACTGTGCGCCTCGCTGATCGCGGACGGACTGGAAGACGACGAGCCGGAACACCGCACCCGGCTGCCCGCCATCAGCAGCACGTTCGCGCCGGGCCTGGCGCGGGTCAGGCGCTTTGCCGAGATCGTGCGGGCCGCGGTGGCGACGCCCGCGCCGGCGGCCGCGCCCGAGATGGCGGCGGCCGAGCCGGCCTCGTTGCTGGGCAAGCTCAAGCGCATGTTCTCGTCGGCCGACGCGGCGCCGGCCGGCGCGGCCAAATCCGCCGCGCGCGGCGGCCCGACGTCCGTGACCCAGCTGCTGGAAGCGCTGGACGAGACCCTGGCTTTCCTGGAGGCCCAGCGCGACGAGTATCTGCTGCTGGAAACCGTCGAGCTGGAGTTGATGATGGAATCGGGGGAAGCGGCGCTGAAGGCCAACGCGGAAAAGGAGATCGCGCGCTGCGTCCGGGCCGGCGCGGCGCTCGATGCGTTGCCGGCCGATCCGGCCGAGGCCGGCCGCCAGTTGCTGGCGGCCACCCGGGAGCGCGGCGCGCCGCCGCTGGACGCGTTTCACGGCCTGCGGCTGGACGACGGTTTCGACGGCAGCCGCAACGGCAATACCGACTACGTGCTGGGGCTGGTGTGGAGCGACGTGCTGTACTTCGCGCTGTACAACCGCGCGGAATTCGAGGCGCACAAGGCCGAGGCCGACGACCAATGACGGCCACGCCGCCGGCGGCGCGAGCAACCGGCGGCACCGTGGCCATCCGCTCCGGAAACGGTCACCCGGCGGCCTGCCTCAACGCGGGCAGGTTCTCGCGCACCCACTGCGTCAGCCCGCTCACGGCGATGCCGCGGCGCGCGTTGAAGGTGTCCGCCAGCGGCCAGGCCACGCCGCGCCCCTGCGCGAACACGGCGCGGTACTTGCGCATGGCGTCGCCGGGCTCGGCCGCCAGTTGCCGCGCCAGCTCCGGCACGCTCCAGGCGTGGCGGCGCAGCTCGATGCCGAGTTCACGCGCCACGGTGTCTGCCAGCTCCCCATAGGTCAGCGTGTCGCCGGCGACGTACACCGCCTGGTTGGCGATGCGCGGCTCGGCCCACAGGATCTCGGCGGTCAGGGCGCCGATGTCATCGGCGGTGGTCACGGTGACGGCGGTGTCCCAGCCGCCCAGCGCGTTGACGCTGCGGCGGGCCAGATCGACCACGCCGAAGGCGGGCTCGAACAGGAAGCTGGTGAACATGCCGGTGGAGACGATGACCCATTCGGTGGCGCGCTGCGCCCGCAGCAGGTCGCGCACGTCGAGCTGTTCGTCGAACAGGTCTTGCGGACTGCCACGGCCGATGAGGTCGTAGTCGACGCCGAACTGCCACGGCACGAAGCGCCCGACGCCGCCGGCCAGCGCGGCCTGCGCGATCTTGCGTTGCACACCCGGGCCGCCAACGAAGCCGGTGCAGGAAACCACCGTGCCGAAGCGGCTGAAGATCGTGGCCAGCTCGTGGGTCGATTGCGCGACCAGGTCGCCTTCGACGATCCGCACGCCCAGGGCCTGCAACTCGGCCAGGTCGCGCTGTTTGCGCGGATCGTCGGACCGCGCCGCCGCCGGGCGCAACAGCACCGCCAGGGAAATGCCTCCATCGCCGGCCGCGCGCCGCGCCAGGCCGCGCAGCATGGCCATGCCGAGCTGGCCCGCGCCCAGGACCAGGATGGCGTTTTGATTCAACATGGGAACTCCGGAAAAAACGATTCAGAAAGCAAGCCACGGGCGGCGGCGAAAGACGCGCCAAGGCCCGCGATTGCGGCATGCGGGCAGTGTAGGATCGCGTCCCTCGGCCATTGTTCGCGGCGCCTGAATACACAACGCGCGCGCCGCGAACGGGTCGGTCCTTGACCGGGCCGCCCCGGATTCCAGCCGGCCCGCGCCTGGGCCGAACCGCTTAACATTGCCCTTCCCCAGCGCATACCCCAAGGCTCCGTTCATGGACAAACTTCAAGCAATGGCGACGTTCGTGCGCGTGGTCCAGGCGCAGAGTTTCAGCAAGGCCGCCGAAACGCTGGCGATGCCGCGCTCGTCGGTGACCACCACGATCAAGAACCTGGAAGCGCACCTGGGCACGCCGCTCCTGCGGCGCAGCACCCGCAGCCTGAGCCTGACCGAGGCCGGCGCGCGCTACTTCGCGTCGTGCCAGGCGATCCTGGCGGACATCGCCGAGGCCGAGCACGACATGGCCGCGACGACGCAGGCGCCGCGCGGCCGGGTGCGGGTGGACATGCCGGGCGTCATCGGCCGCGCGCTGGTGGTGCCGCGGCTGCGCGAATTCGAGGCGCGCTATCCGGACATCGAGGTGGCGCTGGGGCTGAGCGACCGGCCGGCGGACCTGGTGTACGAAGGCATCGACTGCGCCATCCGCAGCGGTCCGCTGGCCGATTCGACGCTGGTGGCGCGCCCGCTCGGGCGGCTGGCGTGGCTGACCTGCGCGTCGCCGGCCTATCTGAAGCAATTCGGCGAACCCGACTCGGTGGCGGCGCTGCAAGGCCACCGCATCGTCAACTACCTGTCCAACGCCAGCGGCCGGCCGCTGGACTGGCGCTTCCGGGTAGACGGCGAAGACATCGCGCTGGCGTTGCCCGGCCGCTATTCGGTCAACGAGACCGAGGCCTATCTGCACTGCGGCCTGGAGGGGCTGGGCCTGATCCAGCTGTCGGAAGTGGCGGCGTCGATCTACCTGCGCAGCGGCCGCCTGCGCGAGGTGCTGGCGCAGGCGCGCTGCGCGCCGGTGCCGATCTCGATCGTCTATCCGCAGGCGCGGGCCACGGCGGCGGTCAGGACCTTCGTGGACTGGACCGTCGCGATCATGCGGGAAGCCTTGCCGGCCTGACGGCGCGAGCGGCGGCCGCCGCCTGAGTGCGACATCGGCCCGCCGGCCGCGCGTTCGCGCCGCGGCGTGACAAATCCGTCACTCATCTACAATCCGGGGTCACATTGATTGGCCGCTCTGGGCGGCCGGTCCGCAGCCCCCAGGTAGTATGACCCGCGCGAAGAAACCCGCTCCCAGAAAGAGAAGCACTCCCTCCCGAAGCACCGCCCGGTCCGCCGGACGGATCCCGCGTTTCCTGCGGGCGCTGATCGTCACGTCGCTGGCGAGCTTCGGCGCCGCCACCTACGTGCTCCACCCGCAGTGGAAGATACCCGCGTCGGTGGGCGACGCCCTGTCGCACCTGGGCTGGCCGGGGCAGGAACGCACGGCGCCGGTGGCGCTGCCCGCGCCCAACGCGTCGCTGGTGCAGACCGCGTTCACGGAATGTCCGCAGTTCTTCCCCAACGCGCGGCCGCCGGCGGTGCCCGCCGGCCAGCAGCTGCGCGAGGTCTGTTTTTCCTCGTTCGCCATCCTGCACAACGGCCAGACCAAGACGCCGGTGTTCGTGGCCGAACGCCTGAACCGCCAGAACCTGGCGCAGGCCAAGGGGCTGCACCGCACCGACAAGTTCTACGCCGAGGCGCGCGTGCCGCGCGCCGAACGCGCCGAGCTCGACGACTACCGCGGCTCGGGGTTCTCGCGCGGCCACATGGCGCCGGCCGGCGACATGGCCACGCCGGATGCGATGGCGCAGAGCTTTTCGCTGGCCAACATGGTGCCGCAGGACCAGAAGCACAACGCCGGCCCCTGGAGCCGCATCGAGCAGGACACGCGCCAGTACGTGATGCGGGCCGCGGGCGATGTGTATGTCTTCACCGGCCCGGTGTACACCGAGCGGCCCAAGACCATCGGCGCCGGCGTCGCGGTGCCGACGTATATCTACAAGGTCGTGTACGACGCGACCACCGGACGCTCGTGGGTCCATTGGCAGGCCAACAGCGCCAGCACCAAGGCCGGCCCGCCGATCGGCTACGACGACTTCGTCAAGCGGACCGGGCTGCGCTTGCTGCCGCAATAATCGCGGCGTTCAGGCGGCCGGGCGCGGCGCGGTGTCGTACAGCACCGGCATCTGCCCGCGCCAGCGCGTCCATGCCTCGCCGCCCGTGGCAAGCTCGGCCATGAAGTGGGCGACGTTGATGCGGCTGGTGTGACCCGCATCGAAGATGGCGCTGCGGGTGGGCGACGGATGCGCCTCGTAATCGCTGACGACGTCGTGGTCGCGCAGGCTGTCGGGGCGCACCACCGCCCATTGCACGGCGGGATGGTCTTGGCCGATGGCGGTGCGCAGATAGTCCGCGGCCTGTTCGTTGTCGGCATGCGGCGGCACCAGCGCGCGCACCAGGCCGACCACGCCGCGCTGGGCCAGCGACAGCGGCTCGCGCAGGTCGCGATTGCTGTTGCCGGCCGTGTTCATCAGCACGAAGCGGACCGGCCGCGATGGCCGGTTGGCCGCGGGCGAGCAATTGCGCGACCAGCAGCCGTCCCGTCGCCCCGCTGGCGCCGACTACGAGTGTCGTCATCGCCGATCCTCTTTTTGTACGAATGGCGCGATTGGTAACCGAAAGATTGTATCCGGCACCCGCGTCGCCGATTCAGGCAAAATGAGCCGCGCGCGGCCACGGCAACGCCCGGAGCGCCCCGCCGGACCGGCCGCGCGGCATTTCGAATAACAAGGAGAATCATGAAACACGCCACCCGGATGGGCAGCCTGATCGCGGCCCTGCTGCTGGCCAGCATTGCCGGCAACGCCATGGCGGCGGCCGATGCCGCCGCAAGCTCGGCCACGCCCGCGAAAACCGCGCCCGCCAAACCGGCCACGCCGCCCGCCACGCCCGACGCCGCCATCGAGCCCGGCAACCTCGGCCCCATGACCGAGCAGGAATACCTGACCCGGATGGAAGCCGCGTTCAACAAGCAGGATGTCAATGCCGACGGCTACCTGACCCGCAGCCCGCTGCTGCAGGAAGCCACGCCCGAGCAGATCACGGCGATGGACACCGATGGCGATGGCCGCATCAGCAAGGCCGAATTCCTCGCCTATGCCCTGAAGAATTTCCAGGCCCGTCCGAAGTACGAAAAGAACCACTACGCCAAGCCCGCCAAGCCGTGAAGGCACAGGGGCGACTCACCCTGCCCGGCCGTCCGTGACGGCCCATGGCGCCATCCACGGTTGCCCTGTTAACCATTGGATACATAAGGCGGAAATCGGCAATTATCCCGTCGCGGCGCGCGTGCTAAGTTACGTCCCCAGTTGACGGCGCCGCCTTGCGCGCGCCGGCGGCAGTGCGCTTCCCCCTTTCCTTTCTTCACGACAATCATGCACAAGAACCAAGATCGCGCCCCGGCCCTGGCCGGCAAGAAACGGATAGCCGGCCTGCTGGCCCTGGGCCTGGCCCTGGCCACCGCGACCTCCGCCACGCTGGCGGGCGACCTGCCCCCGCGCGGCGGCGCCGCGGCCCAACCGCAAGGCCAGACGCAGATGCAGACCCAGCAGCAGCCCGCGCAGAACGACGGCCGCCTGCCGCCGCGCGGTTCGGCGCAGACGCAGAACCCGGCGCCGGCACAGGCGCAATCCCAGGCCCAGGGCGGACAGAAAACGGAAATCAAGGACCAGGCCGCCTACGAGCGCCTGCTGCACAACAGCGGCGTCAGCGTGCAATGGCTGTGGACCGACGCGCGCGGCAAATTGAAGGCGGTGGACGAGAACGACGTGGTGCGCCTGGAAGGCGGCCATGCCACCGACAAGGGCTCGGTGTCGATCAACGGCCAGGTGCTGTCGATCTCGGCCGACCGCTTCACCTTCCGCGGCACCATCCTGATCCTGGATGCGCCGGACAAGGGCCGCCGTTGCGAACGCACCGGCGACTACGAGTTCCGCGCCACCGGCAAGCGCAAGTACTGGCGCCTGCAGCAGATGGAAGCGTGCGGCGGCCTGACCGACTACGTTGACATCTACTATTGATCGGCCACCGGCGGGCGGCCGCGCCGCGCGCCGCCCGCGCGCCGGTCCGGCCGGATCACAGATGCCGGTGGCTGCACGCCATCGGCTGGTCGACCATCTGGCCGATCGCCCGCGCCAGCGCCTCGGCGCTGCCTTCTTCCAGGCAGTTGGCGCGGATCATGCGGAACCCCAGCGCCAGGCTGTAATGCCAGTCCAGGTCGAACAGGTGGTATTCGCGTCCGTCCGCCGGATCGCGCCAGCGCGCCGCCGGGTCCTCGTAAGCCACGCCGATGAAATCGACGTGCGAGCCGAATGGCGGCAGTTCCTCCAGCACTTCGTCGGAACCCGGCAGGCTCGGCACGGCCAGGTTCTCTCCGGCCGCGACATATGGCTCGGACCCCTCGTAGGCCAGCATCACCACGCTGAACCCGGCCGGGTCGGCGTCGTAATGCGCGCGCTGCGCGGGGTTGAGCAGCGCGCGGGCCGCCGGCCCCAGGCAGCAATACGGGCCGCGCCAGCTGCTGCGCTCATCGTCGAGCGACGCATCGGGCACGACGCCGTGCGCCGCCAGCAATGCCAGCGTCTCTTCCATCGTGTCGTGATGACGCACCGGGATATCGGGCGGCAGATGGCCGGCGGACTGATAGAGCGCGATCACGTCGCCGGTGGTGCGCAGGCCGTCGCGATACTGGAACGAGCCTTCCTTCAATCGAGCCAGCCGATGGCTCAGGTTGTCCAGGGCCTCGCGCGGCACGCGATCGCCGCGCGGCTCCAGCAGGTAGCCCTCTGCCAGCAGGCGTGCTTGCAGCGCCGGCCAGTCGGGCGGCGGCAGATGGGGGTAGCGGGGAAAGATGAACTGGTGATGTTCGGACATCCGGATCGCACCTCGTAATGGCGTATTCTCTGACGTTCAGGCAACCGCAAGGATATCTTGAATGAACCCAACCGTAATCAAGTGGCTGACCAGCGTCGGCTTTGGCCTGGTCATCGGCCGCGCCTCCTACGGCGTCATCAACTCCCTGCTGCAGATGGCCTTCGGGCTGGACCAGCCCGGCGCGCCGCTCGACCCGGTGGCGCTGGACCGCATGTTGATCACAGGCAGTGTGCTGTGCCTCGTGGTGGCGGTGGTGGCGGCGGCGGCGCTGCTGCGCGTGGCCGACAACCGGCGCCGCATTGCGTGGGGCTGCCTGGCGCTGGGCGTGACGCTGCTGCTGACGCTGCTGGCCGCCCTGCCGGGAATGGACCTGGGCGGGCATCCCGCCGGATCGGCCGAGGCGCGCGACACCAGGACGGCGTTGTTCTTCTGGCTGCTGATCTTCGGCCTGCCCTACCTGGGCGGCGGCCTGGCGCTGACGATCGGCGGCGCGATCATGCTGCGCAAGTTCCGTCTCGCCGCGCCGCGCGCCTGACCCTTCCTTTGTTGGACCCGTACCGCTGGATCCGTACCGCATGACCACCCCGACGTCCGATTGGACGGCCACTGCCATCGTCTCCGCGCTGATACGCGGCACCCTCGAACTCGAACCGACCGCGCGCGGCCTCTTGCCGCACCGCCTGCCCGCCTGGGCGCGGGCGCAATGCCCAGACCCGCAGCTGGCCATGGTCGAAGCGCAACCCTCGGGCGTGCGGCTGGTGTTCCAGACCCGCGCCACCGCGATCGAGCTGGACACCGTGCCGACGCGCTACGCCTACACCGGCGTGCCGCCGCGTCCGCTCGGTCTCTACGACCTGCGCATCGACGGCCGGCTGGCCGGCCAGGCCAGCGCAGATGGCGGCGACGTGGTGACGATCGACATGGCGACCGGCGCCCGCGCGCACCAGCGCGGCCCCGTCGCCACGCTGCGGTTCGACGGCCTGCCCGGCCATGCCAAGCGGGTCGAGATCTGGCTGCCGCACAACGAAACCACGGCGCTGGCCGCGCTGCGCGCCAACGCGCCCATCGACCCGGTCGATGACGACGGCCGGCCGGTGTGGCTGCATCACGGCAGTTCCATCAGCCACGGCTCCAACGGCGACAGCCCGACGGCGATCTGGCCAGCGCTGGCGGCGAGCCTGGGCGGCGTCGAGCTGGTCAACCTCGGTTTTGGCGGCAGCGCCCTGCTCGATCCGTTCATGGCGCGCACGATCCGCGACACGCCCGCGGACCTGATCAGCCTGAAGCTGGGCATCAACGTGGTCAACGCCGACCTGATGCGGCTGCGCGCCTTCGGGCCGGCGGTGCATGGTTTACTGGACACGATCCGCGACGGCCATCCCGACACGCCGCTGCTGCTGGTGTCGCCGCTGTATTGCCCGATCCATGAAGACACGCCCGGACCGGGCGCGTTCGACATGGACGCGCTGGCGGCGGGCAAGGTGTCGTTCCTCGCCACCGGCGATCCGGCCGAGCGCCGCGCCGGCAAGCTCACCCTGACGCTGATCCGCGACGAACTGCGGCGCATCGCGCAGCAGCGCGCGGCCAGCGATCCGAACCTGCGCTACCTGGATGGCCTGGAACTGTATGGCGAGGCCGATTTCGCCGACCTGCCGTTGCCGGACCAATTGCACCCGGACGGCGCGGCGCATCGCCGCATCGGCGAGCGTTTCGCCCGCCTGGCGTTCGGCCCCGACGGACTGCTGCCGCGCGCCGGCTGACTCAAGCCGGCCGGCTGCGCGCCACGTCTTCGCCGACGCCGCGCGGCAGCAGGAACGTGTCCAGCATGCCGATCAGCGACACCAGCCCCACCACCAGGAACGCCAGGCGGTAGGCCGCGCCCGGCGCGCTCTCCAGGCCCAGCAACGGCACGCCCCATTCACCGATGCGGATGGCGATGGCGCCCAGCGCCACGCCCATCCCCAGCGCCAGTTGCGACATGGTGGAAAACAGCGTGTTGGCCGCGCTCATCTGCGCCTGCGGCATCTCCGAGAACGCCAGGGTGTTGAGCGCGGTGAACTGCATCGAGCGCGACATGCCGCCGATGAACAGCAGCAAGGCGGTGGCCGCCACCGGCATGTCGGGGCCGATCAGCGCGCACGCGGTCAGCGCCGTGGTGTTGAGAATGCCGTTGCCCAGCAGGGTGGGACGGAAGCCGAAGCGGCGCAGCACCGGCGTGGTGAACAGCTTCATCGTCAGATTGCCGGCGAACACCGCGATCACCAGCATGCCGGCGCGAAACGCATCCATGCCATAGCCGACCTGGAACATCAGCGGCAGCAGGAAAGGGACCGCGCCGACCGACATGCGGAACAGCGAACCGCCCCAGAAATTCGCCGCGTAGGCGCGGACCTTCAAGGGCGTGAGGGTCAGCATGGGATGCGCGTGGCGCCGCAGGTGGCGCACGCCCAGCGCCAGCAGCGCCAGGCTGGCCGCGAGCCACAGGCCGATGCGGTCCCAGGCCGGGGTGGCGGCGCCGAACAGTTCCAGCGCCCACAGCAGGCTCGACAGGCCGCCGCCGATCCACAGGAAGCCGGCCCAGTCGAACGGCCGCCGTTCGGTGGCGCGGTCGCTCGGGATCAACACCCAGGCGGCGGCCAGCGCGGCCAGGCCGAGCGGCAAGTTGAGGTAGAAAATCCAGCGCCACGAGGCGTAGGTGGTGATGAAGCCGCCGACGGGCGGGCCCAGCACCGGCGCCACCAGCGCCGGCCACGTCAGGATCGACATGGCGCGGATCAGTTCGTGCTTGGGCGTGTTGCGCAGCACGACGAGGCGGCCGACCGGCACCATCATCGCGCCGCCCACGCCCTGCAGCACCCGCAGCGCGATGAAGGACCAGAGGTCGCTGACCATGCCGCAGCCGAGCGAGGCCAGCGTGAAGATCACCAGGGCGCTGCAGAACACGCGGCGCGCGCCGTGGCGGTCGGCCATCCAGCCGCTGATGGGGATGAAGATGCCGAGGGTCAGCAGATAGGCGCTGACGCCCAGGTTCAGGTCCACCGGCAGCACGCCGAAGTCCTGCGCCATGGCGGGCACGGCGGTGGTGATGACGGTGCCGTCCAGGTTCTCCATGAAGAACGCGGCCGCCACCAGCAAGGCGGTGAAATACAGGCGGCGCGCATCCGGCGGCGGCGTGGCCTGGGCAGTGGAGGAAGAAGCAGTGGGGGTCATGATGTGTAGCGGTCCCGAAGCAGGGAGCGCCTGCGCCGACGGGGCCCGACCCCGCGTTCACGCAGGCGCGCCCGGCCGCGGCAAGGCGGTCCGAAGGCGCGTTGGATGACGTGAACGCTTACGGTGCCACGGCGGGAATGCCATGGCAGCCTGCGAATCATAATGGGAATCGCTTAATTCATCCTGAAATTCTCTGTGGCCTGGAATTTCCGCGCGAGCGGTTGCGCGGCGGCCGGCTGAATTACTTATTCATCACCCGCTTGACCGCTTCCAGGGCGCAGTGCTGATCATCGGCGGGACCGCCTGTTCCAGCCACGCCAATTGCGCCAATGACGATATCGCCAGACTTGACGGGGACGCCGCCACCCAACAGCAAAAGTTGGGGCACGGTATTCAGGTTTTGCATTTCAGGATTTGATGCGGCCTTTTTAGCGAGTTCGCGGGTGTCGCTTTTGGTGGAAAGCGCGGTGTAGGCCTTTTTTTGCGCGGCGATTGTATTGTGAGGGCCGACATTGTCGTCACGTTGCAGAGCGACCAGGTTGCCGCCTTTATCGACAACGGCAACAACGCCGGTTCTTTTCTCGTCGTGGCAAACGGAAAGCGCGGTGTTCACCAACGAAGACGCCATCGCCGCCGTCATTTCTGAACGGGAAGCGTCCTGACCCGCGAAAACCGGGTTATTCAGGAGCGCCGCGGGAATAATGAAATATAGAAATACTTTATTCATGAAAATACCATTTCCGTTAAGCAAGGAAGCGATATCTTATGGTGATCCAGGGAATAAATAATTAAACAAAAATTTAACTTTAAAGGTTTGACCCCATTACACCGCCACCACTACCATCCTTGCTCATTCTTCATTTTTTGAACAAGGATTGATAATGAATTGCTATTTAAAACATACGATTGCAGCAGCATTTCTGGCGGCATCTGCAATTTCACTTTCGGCGAATGCCGAAACACCGAAAAACCCCATCAGCGTGCATGTGCTGAATCTGAAAACCGGCATTCCATCCGAAGGCGTGACGGTTATTCTTGAAAAAAAAGAAGGTGAAAAATGGAAAGAATTGAATTCCGCCATTACCGGCAAGGACGGGCGTATTAATGCGCTTTACCCGGCGGACCAGGCAATCAACCCAGGTGATTACAGAGTGACTTTCGAGACCGGAAAGTATTACGCCGCCCGTAGCGAGGACACATTCTTCCCTGAAATTCCAGTTATCATCCATGTGCCAAAGGCTGGCGAGCACTACCATGTTCCGCTACTGCTGAGCCAGTATGGATATTCAACGTACCGCGGAAATTGATAAACGGATTTACACGGGTTCTCCGGCCAGGTCACGCGCTTGCCGCGGCCCGTGAAGTGGCGCCCCCGCGGCGCCGCAAACGCCGCCCGGGCCATGCCGGTACAATTTCCCTCGCGTTTTCCCCTACCTGTCGTCCAAGCTCCTCGCCCATGTCCAATCTCATCGTCCACGGCGGCACGCCCCTGCGCGGCCGCGTCATCCCGTCGGCCAACAAGAACGCGGTGCTGCCGATCCTGTGCGCCACGCTGCTGACCGACCAGCCGCTGCGCCTGCACGGCGTGCCCGACATCACCGACGTGCGCAAGATCCTCGACATCTTCCGCACGCTGGGCAGCGAGGTGCGGCTGGACGAGACCACCCGCACGCTGGAGCTGCATCACCGCGACACGACGTTCGACGCCGCGCGCCACCGCCTGCCGGAAGAGATGCGCTCGTCCATCATGCTGGTGTCGCCGCTGCTGGCGCGCTTCGGCGTGGCGCGGCTGGAAGACAACGTCAAGGGCTGCACGCTGGGCGTGCGCGAGATCGATCCGCACGTCGACATCTTCCGCTCGTTCGGCGGCGAGGTCGAACGCGCCAGCGGTTCGCTGCTGGTGCGCAGCGCCGGGCCGCTCAAGCCGACCCACCACTGGCTGGACTACGCCTCGGTCACCACCACCGAGAACTTCGTGCTGTGCGCGGCCGCCGCGGCCGGCGAATCGACGCTGACCAATGCCGCGTCCGAGCCGCACGTGCAGGAATTCTGCCGCTTCATGACGATGATGGGCGCCGACATCGACGGCATCGGCACCTCGCGCCTGACGGTGCGCGGCGGCGCCACGCTGCGCGGCGGCGAGTTCACCTTCGAGGAAGATTTCCACGAGATCACCACGTTCCTGGCGCTGGGCGCGATCACCGGCGGTGACGTGGTGGTGCGCAACAGCACGCCGTCGAACTTCCCGCTGATCGACCGCACCTTCGCCAAGTTCGGCGTGAAGATCGTGCACGAGAACGGCTGGTCGCGCGCGCTGCGCGACGGCCCGCTGAAGGTGCAGACGCCCTTCACCAGCAACGTGCTGACCAAGGTCGAGGCCGCGCCCTGGCCGTATTTCCCGGTGGACCTGCTGCCCATCTTCATCGCGCTGGGCGTGTGCGCCGAGGGCAACGCGATGTTCTGGAACAAGGTCTACGACGGCGCGCTGGGCTGGACCGGCGAGCTGTCCAAGTTCGGCGCGCACGTGTTCTCGTCGGACCCGCACCGCGTCATCACCTTCGGCGGCAATCCGCTGACGCCGGCGGTGGTCGAAAGCCCCTACATCATCCGCGTGGCGATCGCGCTGTTCATGATCGCCAGCAGCATCGAGGGGCGCTCCGAGATCCGCAACGCCACCCCGATCCGCCGCGCCCACCCGCGCTTCGTCGAGAACCTGCGCAGCCTGGGCGTGCAGGTCGAGTGGACCGCCGAGGAATAGCGCGGGCGGTTTCCTATAATCCCGGGATTCCCCCGAACGGCGCCGCGGCGCCTTTTTGCTTTCCAGGACCCCACCATGTCGTCGATCGCCAGCCAGGATGTCTACGTGCCCACCCAGCAAGGCCGCCTCTTCGCGCGGCGCTGGGACCCCGCCGGCCGGGGCGCGGGCGTGGCGCCGATCGTGCTGCTGCATGATTCGCTGGGCTGCGTCGACCTGTGGCGCGACTTCCCCGAGCACCTGGCCGCGGCGACCGGCCGCGCCGTCATCGCCTACGACCGGCTCGGCTTTGGCCGCTCCGATCCCAACCCCGCCACGCTCGTCACGGGCTTCGTCGAGGCCGAGGCCACCGATGGCTTCCAGGCGCTGCGCCGGGCGCTCGACATCGGCCCCTTCATCGCCTTCGGCCACAGCGTCGGCGGCGGCATGGGCATCTGCTGCGCGGCCGCCCATCCCGAGGATTGCCGGGCGCTGATCACCGAGTCCGCCCAGACCTTCGCCGAAGACCGCACGCTCGACGGCATCCGCGCGGCGCAGCGCAACTTCGCCGAGCCCGGCCAGCTGGACCGCCTGAAGAAGTATCACGGCGACAAGGCCGCCTGGGTCCTGAGCGCCTGGGTCGACACCTGGCTGTCGCCCGCCTTCGCCGACTGGAACCTGGACGACACGCTGCGCCAGGTCGCCTGCCCGGTGCTGGCGCTGCATGGCGAGGTGGACGAGTACGGCTCGGCCGCGCATCCCGAGATCATCGCCCGCCTGACCGGCGGCAAGCAGGCGCTGCTGGAAAACTGCGGCCACGTGCCGCACCGCGAGCAGGAGCACATCGTGCTGGACCTGGCCAGCCAGTGGCTGCGCGGCGCGCTGCCGGGCTGACCTTCCCGACCTGGCCCACGCAAGTCCGTCGCGGCGCCTTGCCGCCGCGCCCGTCGGCCGGCGCACGCGCAGCCGGCCCTGCCCGTGCGCTTGCCTGACTCGGAAGGGAAAACCCCAGGGGCGCATTGGCGCAAAGGTTGTATACACTCTTTGCACACCATAGTACGCGCCAGGCTCCGTCCAAGTGTTGCTGCTGTATTGGTCCGCCCGGCTTCCTTTACGGCCATGCCCACACCTGGGTCAGGGAGCTCGCCATCGATATCCGAAATCCGTCGCCCGGTCTCTACAACGAGGACCTGGCCCCCACGAAAGACCGCCGCTGGGGCGCCTTCAGCATCTTCAACGTCTGGACCTCGGACGTGCACAGCCTGTGGGGCTACTACCTGGCCGCCAGCCTGTTCCTGCTGTGCGGCAGCTTCGTCAACTTCCTGATCGCCATCGGCTTGAGCTCGCTGGTGATCTTCTTCCTCATGAACCTGATGGGCTATGCCGGCGAAAAGACCGGCGTGCCCTACCCCGTCCTGGCGCGCGCCTCGTTCGGCATCTGGGGCGCCAACCTGGCGGCGCTGGTGCGCGCGGTGGTGGCGTGCTTCTGGTACGGCGCGCAGACCGCGGCGGCCTCGGGCGCCATCGTCGCGCTGCTGGTGCGCAACGACAGCCTGCTGGCTTTCCACCAGAACACGCACTGGCTGGGGCATTCGGGGCTGGAGTTGATCTGCTACGTCGGCATCTGGGCGCTGCAATTGCTCATCATCCAGAAAGGCATGGAAACGGTGCGCCGGTTCCAGGATTGGGCCGGCCCGGCCGTGTGGATCGCCATGCTGGTGCTGGCGGTGGGGCTGTGCGTGAAGGCCGGCGGCTTCAGCCTCGACCACGGCATTCCGATGGACGTGCTGCTCGACAAGACCCGCGACGCGGGCGTGAACGGCGCGCCGGGCAGCTTCTGGGCGCTGATGGCGGTGGGCGCGACCTGGATCACCTACTTCGCGGCGCTGTACCTGAATTTCTGCGATTTCTCGCGCTATGCCCGCGACAAGCAGGCGGTCAAGCGCGGCAACCTGTGGGGCCTGCCGGTGAACCTGGTGGCCTTCTCGCTGGTGGCGGGCGTCACCACCATCGCCGCCTACAAGGTCTACGGCGAAGTGCTGCTGCACCCCGAACAGATCTCCACCAAGTTCGACAGCTGGGTGCTGGCGCTGCTGGCCGCCCTGACCTTCGCGGTGGCCACGCTGGGCATCAACGTGGTGGCGAACTTCGTGTCGGCCGCGTTCGACATCTCGAACGTGTTCCCCAAGCGCATCGACTTCAAGCGCGGCGGCTACATCGCCGCGCTGATCGCCCTGGTGCTGTATCCCTTCGCGCCATGGGAAGGCGGCGCGGCGCACTTCGTCAACGCCATCGGCGCCACCATGGGCCCGCTGCTGGGCATCATCCTGGTGGACTATTACCTGGTGGCCAAGGGCCGCATCAATGTCGCGGCGCTGTATGACGAGCACGGCGAGTACCGCTACCAGGGCGGCTGGAACGTCAACGCGCTGATCGCCACCGGCATCGGCAGCGTGTTCTCGACCATCCTGCCGAACTTCACGGACGTGTTGCCGCCGTGGTGGGCCACCTACGGCTGGTTCTTCGGCGTGATGATCGGCGGCGGCGTCTACTGGGTGCTGGCCACGCTGCGCCCGCGGGTGATTCCGGCCATGGCCTGAAGCGGCCCCGGCCCGCGCCGGCGCGCCAGGCGCCGACGCGGGCGCGGGCTCGACGTCCGGGCCGCGCTCGCGGTACCCTGCATGCGATACCCGCCATCCGTGGCATCGCGCTTTTGCATGGAGAGCCTGCCCCCATGAGCCATCTGGTCTTGCTGCTGCTTGGCGTCGACTATCTGCACAAGCGGGCCCGCGCCCTGATGATCGGCGGCTGGCTGATGCTGGCCGCCGGGGCGTTCGTCTTCATCGACGCACTGGATAACGCGCTCTACTTCCCCCTGAATTTCTTTGCCGCGCTGCTGGTGATCGAAGGCATCGCCACGCTGGCCATCGCCAAGTCGGGCGTCGGCGGCCAGCGGGTGCTGCGCTACACCAAGGGCGTGTTCGTGCTGCTGGCCGGCGCCCTGGTGCTAGCGGGCCATCATCACGGGCATTTCATGCTGTCGATGATTTTCGGGCTGCTGTTCCTGGTGGACGGGCTGATCCAGTGCATCGCCGCCTACGTGGTGCGCTACCCGCGCTGGCGCGTGGTGTTCGCCTCGGGCGTGGCCGAGGTGTTGCTGGCGATCTTCTTCTTCCAGCCCTACCCCACGCATTACGTCGGCACGGTGCCTTACTGTATCGGCCTGTTCCTGGCGATCTCGGGCCTGAAGCTGCTGTGGCTGGCGCGCCGCGTGCGCAACCTGGACGCCAACCCGGCGCTGGCCGTCAATCCCGATCCGGCCTTCATGCCGACGCGCGTCGAAGGCCCGGCGCAGAAGGTGTTCGACGGCCCGCCACAGGCTGGCGAACGCGCCCTGACCGTGCACGTATGGACGCCGTCGGGCTCGGCCAGGACCGAGACGCGCAACTATCCGGTGGTCGACCGCTACATCGCCGCCGTGGACAGCAACGGCGTCATCTCCACCGGCCATGCCGCGCTTGAATCCCCCGAGGGCGTCTACATCAGCCTGTACCCGGCCCAGGAAATCGACCGCTCGCCCGAACAGTTCGGCACGCTGCTGCGCGCCACCGCCGAGAACAACGTGCCGGGCGTCTATCAGCCCGACTACGCCACCGAGTCGAAGGCCTGGTGCCCGTCGACCACGCAGGTGCGCATCCGCAACTACGACCCGGCCAAGCTGCAGGCGTTCTGGGACGACTACCGGCAGACCGAGATCTACAACCTGACCCACCGCAATTGCTCCAGCTCGGTGTCGGCCGCGCTGGAAGCGGCGCTGGACGGCGTGGTCGGCCGCCTGCACGGCCCGGGCGCCGGCTGGGCCGTGCTGTGGCGGCTGCTGTTCACGCCGGAACTGTGGGTGGCGGCGCAGATCCGCAAGCGCGCGCTGACCATGGCCTGGACCCCGGGCCTGACGCTGGACTACACGCGCGCGCTCAGCATGCTGGCCGATCCGCGGCCCTTCGGCTGGTGGAAGATGTCGCAGGCGGCGATCCGCCAGATCGCGGCGCTGCGCGCCGGCTGGCGCCGCCAGGACCGCGAGGCCGTCGCCCGCAACGCCCAGACCCAGTCATGACGGCGCTGACGCTGCTCGGGGCGGCCATGATCGTCGCCGGCGCCCTGTGGGGCGCGCTGGCGCTGTGGTTCCAGTCGCCCGGGCGGAGCCGTGCCCGCGTGCTGGCGCCGCTGGCCTGGCTGGCAGTGGCCGCCGCCGCGCTGGCCGGACTGGCCTGGGGCCACCGGCTGCCGGCCGTGGTGTTCGGCGCGATGCTGCTGATCCTGCTGATCTGGTGGATGTGGGGCATGCGGCCATCCAACGACCGCGACTGGATGCCCGAAGTGGCCCGCACCACCTACGGCGAAGTGGACGGCGACCGCCTGACACTGCACAACGTGCGCAACTTCGACTGGCGCTCGCGCACCGACTTCGACGCGCGCTGGGAAACCCGCCGCTACGATCTGTCGACGCTGGCCACGGTGGACCTGGCGCTGTCGTATTGGGGCCGGCCGGCGATCGCGCACGCGCTGGTGTCGTTCGGCTTCACCGACGGCCAATACGTGGTGTTCTCGGTGGAGATCCGCCGCAAGCGCAACGACACGTTCTCGGAGATCGGCGGCTTCTTCCGCCAGTACGAGCTGTCGGTGCTGGCCTCGGCCGAGGAAGACAGCCTGCGGGTGCGCACCAACGTGCGCGGCGAAGAGGGCTACCTGTATCGCGTCCACATGCCGGCCGGCGCGCCGCGCAAGCTGCTGCTGTCGTACGTGGACACCGCCACGCGCCTGCGGCGCCAGCCGCGTTTCTACAACACGCTGACGGCCAACTGCATCACCATCGTGTACCGGCTGGCCGACAAGATCGTGCCCGGCCTGCCGCTGGATTACCGCCTGCTGTTGTCGGGCTATCTGCCGGAGTACCTGTACCGGCTCGGGGCCCTGGAAGGCGCCGCCAGCGTGCAGGCCTATCGGGATGCCGGCCGCTACACCGAGCGGGCCCGCGCCACCCAGGACGCGGCGCAGTACTCGCGCAACATCCGCCAAGGCGTGCCGGGCGCGCCGCCGGCCCAGACCGGCGCGTGACGGCGGCCGGGCACGCGCGCTACGTCAGGTTCAGGCCGCCGTCGGACAGCAGGATCTCGCCCGTCAGGTAGTCGGACTGCGCCAGCCACGCCACCGCCTGGGCGATGTCGTCCGGACTGGCGGCGCGGCGCATCGGCGCGCGTTCGCGCCATAGCTGCTGCGCCTGGGTCCAGTCCTGCGTGAGCGGCGTATCCACCAACCCGGGCGCCACCGCGTTGACGCGGATGTCCGGCGCCAGCGTCACCGCCAGCAGGCGCGTCACATGGTTCAGCGCGGCCTTGGCCGCCGCGTAGGGAATCGACGCGCCCTTGGGCCGCACGCCGGCATGCGAGCTGACGTTCACCACGCATCCCGGCCGGCCGCGCGCCGCCGCCGCCGACAGCGCCGCCTGCGCCTCGGCCACCAGGCGGAACGGCGCGACCACGTTGACCTCGTGCATCTCGTGCCAGACCGCCGGCGTGGCCGCGGCCAGGTCGCCATGCGGAATCACGCGGCTGATGCCGGCGTTGTTGACCAGCACGTCCAGCCGCCCCCACGCCGCCGCCGCTTCGCGCACCAGGCGGACGCGGTCGGCATCGACGGCCAGATCGGCCTGCACATACACCGCCGAGCCCAGCTCGGCGGCCAGCGCCCGGCCCGCCTCGGCCGACTGGCGCGAATGCAGGACCACGGCATAGCCCTCGCGCGACAGGCGCCGGGCGATGGCGGCGCCGATGCCGGAGGTGGAACCGGTCACCAGCGCAACGGGAAGGGAATCATGCATGGAATCAGGAAATCAGAGAGAAAGGCGTCAGGGGGAAGGCTTGGCGGACGACTTGCGGGCCTGCCGGCGCGCCGGACCGGCGCCGCCCGCCAGGCTGTCGAGATAGGCGCACAGCATGTCGGCCAGCGCGTCCGCGTAGGCCTCGATCTCGGCCTCGGCGCGCGGGCTCTCCGAGAACTGCTTGCCCACGGCGCTGAGCGTGTGGGTGATGAGATCGCCGGCCAGCGCGCGGGTGGCGTCGGACGCGTTGGGCAGGGCCTCGCCCAGGAAGGCGAGCACGATGCGGCCGCCCTCTTCCTTGGTGGCGCGCGCCTCGGGCGCGTCGCGGTAGAGCGGCGCGGCGTCGTTCAGGGCCACGCGCATCACCGCCTCTTCGCATTCCGAGCGCACGAAGGCGTGCACCACGTTGCGCAGCCGCTGGAGCGGCGCGTGGCCGCGGTCTTCAAGCAGGCGGCACAGCAGGTCCGAGGTCTGCTGCCATTCCTGCGTCTGCAGCCGGTACAGGATGGCGGCCTTGTTGGGGAAGTACTGGTAGAGCGAACCGATGCTGACGCCGGCTTTCTCGGCGACCCGGGCGGTGGTGAAGCGCGTGGCGCCTTCCTGGGCCAAAACCTGAGCCCCGGCTTGCAGGATGGCCGCGACCAGCTCGGCCGAACGGGTCTGCTGCGGCTGTTTTCTCTCGGAAAGCCGGGTGCTGCGGCGTGTGGTCATGGCGGCTCGGGAAATGCGAATAGAGAAATGCGATGAATTCGTCGTATTCTAAACCCGCAATCGCTACTGGAAAACCGCCTCATGACCAATACCCTGACTTCCCCTTCCCTGGTCGCCCTGCTCGACCGGCTGTTCACCCACGCCGACGCCTCGTGGTCCCAGGCCGCCCCGGCGCTGGCCAACATGTCCGACGCCGAACAGGCGCGGCTGATGCGCAGCAAGACCGACTACCGCGACTTCTACGGCCGCATGAAGGACCTGCCGCTGGCCGTCTCGCCCGAGACCGGCACGTTGCTCTACATGCTGGCGCGCAGCACGCAGGCGCGGTCCATCGTCGAGTTCGGCACCTCGTTCGGCATCTCGACGCTGCACCTGGCCGCGGCGCTGCGCGACAACGGCGGCGGCCGGCTGATCACCACCGAGTTCGAGCCATCCAAGGTGGCGCGGGCCGGCGAACACCTGGCCGAGGCCGGGCTGGCCGACCTGGTGGAACTGCGCCAGGGCGACGCGCTGCAGACGCTGGCGACCGATCTGCCGGACCGCATCGACCTGGTGCTGCTCGATGGCGCCAAGGCGCTGTATTCGGACGTGCTGGCCCTGCTGGAAAGCCGCCTGCGCCCCGGCGCGCTGATCGTGGCGGACAACGCCGACTATTGCCCCGAATACCTGGCGCGGGTGCGCTCGCCGGCCTCGGGCTACCTGTCGACGCCGTTCGGCGACGACGTGGAACTGTCGATGCGGCTGGGATAAGCCGCGACGCGGCTCAGGCCCGCGCCGCCGCCGACGCCGCGGCCGCGCGGGTCTCCGGCCTGCCGAGGAACAGGAACACCACCAGCGCCGTCAGCACCGTGATCGCCGCCAGGATCCACGACAACGTGGCGAAGGCATCGGCCGACGCCCGCGCCAGGGCGGCGCGCCCGACGCCCGGCAGGAGCGCGGCCACCGCGTCGAAGTCGCCCGCGACCAGTTGCTGCGCGGCTTGCGCCGCCCGCGACGCGGCGCCGGGCAACGCCGCGGCCAGATGGTTGGCGGTCAACGCGCTCAGCAGCGCGCTGACCACGGCCAGCGCCACGCCCTCGCCCGCCACCCGCGTGGTGCTGAAGATGCCGGTGGCCATGCCGGCCCGTTCGGTCGGCACCACGCTGACGGCCAGGCCGTCCATCAACCCCCACGGCAGGCTGATGCCGATGCCGATGAGCAGCATCGGGCCGACCAGCGCCGTCACCTGCCCGGCCGTCATCGCCAGGCCAAGCCAGGCCAGGCCGGCGGCCGCCAACAGCAGCCCCGCGCCGCAGATCAGCGCCGGCGCCAGCCAGCGAGTCAGCTGGCCGGCCACCACCGGCAACAGCAGCAGGGGCGCGGACAGCGCGATCATCATGCGGCCGGCCTCGATCTCGCCCAGGCCGTCGACGGCGATGAAGCGCACCGGCAGCAGGATCAACAGCACCACGAAGGCATAGGCCGGGGCGGCAGCCAGCAGTTGCACGCCCAGGAAACGCGGGTAGCGGAACAGCGTCAGGTCGAGCATCGGCCGCGCCGCGCGCAGTTCGATCAGGCCGAACACGGCGAACAGCGCCACCGCCGCCGCCAGCATCGCCAGCGTCGACGGATCGCCCCAGCCGCTTTGCGGCGCCCGCATGATGCCCCACGTCAGCAACGCCAGGGCGGCGCTGAAGGTGGCCGCGCCCGGCCAGTCCAGGCGCCCGGCCGCGGGGTCGCGCGATTCGCGCAAACCGCGCGCGCCCAGCGCGAACGCGATGGCGGCCAGCGCGATCACCAGCAGGAAGATGCTGCGCCAGCCGAAGCGCTCGATCAGCACCGCCGAGGCGATCGGCCCGAACGACAGGCCTGCGCCGAAGCTGGCGCCCAGCAGGCTGAAGGCGCGCATGCGGCCGGGCCCGTCGAACTCCTGCGCCAGCGCGGCCGCGCCGCCCGAGAAGATCGCCGCGCCTCCCAGGCCCTGCGCCGCGCGCAGCAGGTCGAAGGCGACGATGCCGGGCGCGTAGACCAGGCCGACGGAAGCGGCGATGAAGATCGCGGCCCCCGCCAGGAACACGCGGCGGCGGCCATAGCGGTCGGCCAGCGCGCCGGCCACCAGCAGCGTGCTGCCGAACACCAGCATGAAGGCATTGGTGATCCAGTTCAGCGCCACCGGGCTGCCGCCCAGGTCGCGCGCGATTGACGGCAGCGCGATGGCGGGGCCGGTGAAGGTAAACGGCATGGCCGCGCACGCCAGGCACACGGCGATCAGGATCAGGATCTTGCGGGCCACGGCGGGCGGCGGGGAAACGGTCGATGGCATGAACGGCATCACAATGAAAGGGGAACGGCATTGAAGATACAGAGGCTCTCCTGATGGATAAATAGGTTAAAAATCCACACATCACGGAATTAATTTCTTCAATGGAACCGCCATGGACCGCTTGAGCGGCTTGTTGCCCTTTGTCCGCAGCGCCGAGCTGGGCGGCTTTGCCGCCGCCGGCCGCGACCTGGACTTGTCGCCCTCGGCGGTGGGCAAGGCCGTGGCGCGGCTGGAGCAGGACCTGCACGTGCGCCTGTTCCAGCGCAGCACGCGCCGCATGCAATTGACCGAGGAAGGCCGGCTGTTCTACGAGCGCTGCAAGCGCATCCTGGAAGATCTGGACGACGCGCACGACATGCTGTCGCAGACGCTGCGCGAGCCGCGCGGCCGCCTGCGCGTCAGCGCGCCGCTGGTGAGCTACCACTTCCTGCTGCCGGTGCTGCCGGCCTTCGCCGCGCGCTATCCGGGCATCGAGCTGGACATGGATTTCAACGACCGCATCGTCGACCTGATCGGCGAACGCGTCGACGTGGCGATCCGCAGCGGCGACCTGCCCGATTCACGCCTGGCGGCGCGGCCCCTGGGCACCTTCCGGCTGCTACTGTGCGCCGCGCCGGACTACCTGGCGCGCCACGGCGCGCCGCAACGGCCGCGCGACCTGGAACGGCATCGGGCGGTGCGGTTCCGCTACCCCAACGCCGGCACGCTGCAGGCATGGCCGCTGGCGCTGGCCGCCGGCGAGGCCGAGCCGCGGCTGACGGCCGCGTTCACCTGCAACAACATGGAAGCCCTGCTGGGCGCCACCATCCAGGGGTTCGGCATCAGCTGCATGCCCGACTTCCTGGCGCGCGACGCGCTCGCGGCCGGCACGTTGCGCACGGTGTTGGACGAGCAGGTGCGCGGCGCGGGCCGCTTCCAGGCGCTGTGGCCGTCGAACCGCAACCTGTCGCCCAAGGTCAGGGGGTTCGTGGATTTCCTGGGCGAACGGCTGTTCCGCGACGGCCCGGGGCCGGCCTAGCGCCTGTTCGCCCGAAAAGGCGCCGGGCGCCGCCGCGTGCGGGTCACGCCACCGGCATCCGCTCGCACAGCTTGCCGATCGCGGCCAGGTCGCCCAGTCGCGCCAGGCGCTGCACCTGCTGGCTGAAGTCCGTGAAGGCCGGGTCGCGCGCCTGGATCGCGCGCGCCCAATCCATCAGGTCCGAGATGCCGCCGATGTCCAGCAGCCGCTGCACCTGCTCCAGCTCGGCGCGCGACAGGCAGGGCATCGGCGCCGACGCCGGCGCCGCTTCTCGGCCAATCTGCTGCGTCGGCAGGTGCAGCAACCTGCCCAGCACGTGCCGCAGCTCGACCAGGTTGATGGGCTTGAGCAGGCTGGCGTCGTAGCCGGCGCCATCCGGCGTGGGCGCCTCCTGCGGCGTGGCCGACACGGCCACCACCGGCAGGTCCGGCCAGCGCGCGCGGGCGGCCGCCAGCACGGCCGAGCCGTCGGCCCCTTCCATGCGATGGTCGGTCAGGACCAGGTCGGGCCGCTGCGCGTCGTCGGCCTGGATGCGCGCCACCATGCGCAGGCCGTCGGCCTCGCTTTCCACCTGGAAGCCCAGGCTGGCCAGTTCCTCTACCAGGAATTCGCGGATTTCCGGCGTGTCCTCGGCCAGCCAGATGCGCCGCCCGGTTCCGTCCAGCAGCGGCAGCACATGGGCCGCGGCGGCGATGTAGTGATGCGACACGCGCGATTCGTCCACCTGCCTGACCGGCAGCGCCACCCGGATCGTGGTGCCCTGCCCCAGCTCGCTCTCGACCTGGATGCGGCCGTGCATGCGCTGCACCCATTGCTGCACGATGGCCAGGCCGAGCCCGACGCCGGGCTGGTTTTCGGCCGACGACAGCCGCTGGAAGGGTTCGAAGATGTGCTGCCGGTCCTGCGGCGCGATGCCGCAGCCGGTGTCGCCCACCGACAGCGTCAGCCAGCCGCAGGGCTCGCCCGCGCCGGGCGCGGCGTAGTCCGCCGTCAGTGTCAGCACGCCGCCGCGGGTGAACTTGGCGGCATTGTCGATGAGATTGGACAGCACCTGCCGCACCCGCTTGCCGTCCATTTCCAGCACGGCCGGCAGCGCGTCCGCCACCCGCAGTTCGAAGCGGTTATCCTGGCGGGCGGCGATGGGCGCGGATTCCTTGGCCACGGTGTCGAGCAAGGCGTGCACGTACTCGGGCGCCAGGCGCAGGGCCTGGCCGCCGGCGCCCGCGGCGTAGTCGATCAGGTCGTTCACCATGCCCAGCATGTGGTCGGCGCTGCGGCGGATGACGGCGCCGCGCGGCGCGTCGTCGCGGCCGCCGGCCTGGATCAGGTCGGCGAAACCGATGATCGAGGTCAGCGGCGTGCGCAGGTCATGGCTGATGCGCGCCAGGAAGTCCTGGCGCACGCGGCCGGCTTCGTCGGCCAGGATCAGCGCCGCCTGCAACGCCTGGGTGCGCTCGGTGACGGCCTGGTCCAGGCGCTGGTGCTCGCGTTCGCGCGCCTGCGCCAGTTCGCGCTGGGCGGCCAGGCGTTCCTGGCGATGCTGGCGCGACCGGCCATACAGCAGCACGGCCAGCATCAGCGAGACCGACAGCAGGTCCCAGGCGACTTCCGGCCCGCCCTCCCAGCGGCCCGGCAGCAGCCCGTGGATGTAGGCCACGCGCAGGAACAGGCAGGCGCAATAGACGGCGAAGGACAGCAGGAAGATGCGCGCGTTGGCGTGGCCGCGGCGCCAGCCGTCGGCCATGGAGATGAGCCAGACCAGCGCCCACAGGAAGATCAGGCCGATCAGCGCCTGGGCGGCCTCGCGGTAGTCGCCCAGCGCCGCCCAGACCGTGCCGGCGACGCCCGCGGCGATCAGCGACAGGTACACCCCGCGCCACAGGCGCACCCGGTGCAGGTCGGCGAACAGCATCGCCATGAACGCGAACAGCGACGCCGCCAGCGTCGCCAGGACGCTGGGCGCGCGCAGCGCCATCTCGCCGCCGTCGGTCAGCACGTAGCGATACAGCAGCCCCTGGAACGACAGGCTGTAGAGAATCTCGATGAAGACGGCGGCGGACAGCAGCAGGAACACCGGGTCGCGCTGGACCGCGCCGAGCAGGCCGGCGTAGATCCCGACCATCGCCAGGGCGCCGACCAGCAGCGCCACCAGCATGGTGTTGCGCTGGGTCTGGCTGACGAACGCCGCCGGCGTGCGCAGGGTGGGCTCCATGCCGATGGCCGAGCGGCTCTGCACCCGCACCAGCACCGTCATGCGCTCGCCCGGCTCGAGCCGCAGCGGCGCCACCGACACGCTGGCCAGCACCTCGCGCCCGGCCAGCGGTTCGCGATTGCCTTGCAGCAGGACCTTGGCCGGCGTCGCCTGCCCTGCCGGGAACAGGTAGAAGCGCACGTCTTCCAGGCGCGGCACGCCGAACGACAGCCAGCGCTCCTGGGTGCTGCCGGAGGGGTTGCTCACCTCCAGCCGCAGCCAGAACGCCGAGGCCGAATAGCCCCGGTTCAACCAGCCGGCGGTCACGGGTTGCCAGGCGTCATCGAGGATCTGGCTGGCGTCGCGGCTGGCGCTCTTGTCTTCGATGCCCCGCAGTTCGCTGGTCAGCGGCAGGCTGCCGCTCACCGCGCTCAGGTCGATGACGGGTTGGACGGCCTGCGCGCGCACGGGCAGGATCAGGCAGGACAACGCCAGCCACAGCAACCAGGCCACCAGGCCCGGACGAACACTACGCATGCGGATCCCGTTCCTGGCGCAAGGCGGTCGGCGCCATGCCGAACCGCTCGCGGAAAGCGGTGGAGAAATTGCCACGATTGCCAAAGCCCACCGCCTGTGAAATCGCCTGGATGTCCAGGCCGGTCTCGCACAGCAGGCGGCGCGCCTCGCGCATGCGCTCTTCGCGCAGGAACTCGAACACGGTGGTGCCGGCGCAGCGCCGGAAGGCCTGGTTCAAGCGCCGCGCGTTGGTGCCCAGCGCCTGGGCCAGGGCCACCAGCTCGGGCGTGTGGTCGAGCCGTTCGCGCAGCAGCTTGCGCGCGGCGCGGAACAGCACCCCGTCGAGCGAGGTGCCGGCGGCGACCGCCGAGGTGCCGCCCCCGGGCGCCGCCTCGACCGGCGCCGGCGCGGGCGCCGGGATCGGCGCCACCCGCAGGTGGATCAGCAGGCGCAGGCGCACTTCCTCGAAATCGAACGGCTTGGCGACGTAGTCGACCGCGCCCGCCGACAGCCCCGCCACCCGCTCGGTGGGCAGGGCGGCGGCGGTCAGGAAGATGATGGGAATGGCGCGCGTGGCCTGGTCGGCCTTCAGCAGCCGGCAGGCCGCCAGGCCGTCGCAGACCGGCATGTTCACGTCCATCAGGATGATGTCCGGCTGCACCAGCTGCGCCTTGCGGTAGCCGTCGTTGCCATCCTCGGCCACATAGACCCGGCAGTGCTGGCTGGTCAGGAAATCGACCAGCAGCATGCGGTCTTCGGGCCGGTCCTCGACGACCAGCACGCGCAGGCCCGCAAGCTGGCCAGGGGGGAGCGGATGGGAGGCGGCGTCGTTCATGCCGCGCATTCTTTCATGCCGGCGGGGGGACGCGTTGGTAACACGCGACGAAACCGTCGCGGGTTTATGAATATTTTTCCTTGTGGCAAACGTGCCGTGCATTCCGGCAAACCTCGCAAGTGCAATCATTATTCACACATGATAGTGTTTGTTACATAGGCAACTTGCCGGAAAAGGTAGTGCGGCGTCGACCGAACCGCCGCGGCGTCTCCCGATAACAACATCCCGCAGATACCGGGACGGCACGCCGGCAAGCCCTCTCTGTGAAGCATCCGAAAAGATGCCATTGCCCAGGCAAGAATCCCGCAGTGCCGGATAGTTGTAAAGAACTTTAGAAACTTTGTTTATTGATGTTTACGAAATATATCAAATAGCTTCTTTTAATTCTGATTGTAACGAATTATCACTTACGTATCCATGCGCCGCCTAGCCCACTCCCGCCGCCCCGCCGTTTTCCGCCAGCCTCCCTTCTCCTTGCGCGCCGGCTTTGCCGCCGTGGTGCTGGCGCTCGCCGCCGGACCGGTGGCCGCGCAGAACGTGCAGTTGCGCCTGCCGTCGGGCGCCGAACCCGGCCGCCAGCTGCCGCAACCCGCCCTGCCGGAAAGCACCCCCACCGCGCCGCCGGTGACCGTGGAGCAAGGCGGCGCCACGGAAGCGCCCGCCGGCGCCGACAAGCTGACCTTCACGCTGACCGACATGCGCGTGGAAGGCGTGACCCGCTATTCGGCCGATTCGCTGCGCCCGCTCTACCAGGGACTGGTCGGCAAGACCATCACCGTGGCGGACGCCTTCAAGGTGGCCAACGAGATCGAGCTGCGCTACCGCAATGACGGCTACGTCACCACGCGCGTGATCGTGCCGGCGCAGACCATCGATGACGGACATTTCCGCATCCTGGTGGTCGAGGGCTACATCGCCGACGTGAAGTACGACGGCGACATCGGCCCGGCCCAGGCGGCGGTCGAGAAGCTGGTGCAGCGCCTGCGTGGCGTGCGTCCCATCAACGTGGCGGAAGTCGAGCGCCAGCTGCTGCTGGCCAACGACCTGAACGGCCTGACCGTGCGCGCCTCGCTGGAGGCCTCGCCCAACGAAGTGGGCGGCTCGGTGCTGGTGGTGCACAGCGAACGCAAGGCGGTCGACGCGCGCCTGGGCATCGACAACCGCGCCTCGCCCTACCTGGGCTGGAGCGAAATGACCGGCCAGGTCACGCTGAACTCGTTCGGCGGGCGCGCCGACAGCCTGACCCTGACCGGCCGCATGGGCTTCCCGGCCTACCGCAGCAAGGCCGTGGGCGCCAACTACAACATGCTGGTGTCCGACAGCGGCACCACCGTCGACGTGGCCGCCAGCTACGCCAAGAGCGAGCCGGGCCGCGAACTGGCGCCGCTGAACGTCGCCAGCGACGTGCAGGCCTATTCGGCCACCATCACCCATCCGTTGATCCGGTCGCGCCAGGAGAACCTGCGCGCCTTCGGCATGCTGGACGTGCGCAACGTCGCCACCGACATCGTCGATACCCCCTTCACGCGCGACCGCCTGCGCGTGCTGCGCGCCGGCCTGAGCTATGACCGCACCGACAGCTGGAACGGCATCACCGCCGTGCGCGGCACGGTGCACCAGGGCCTGGACGCGATGGGCGCCTCCAAGGAAGGCAACGAGCTGGCCTCGCGCGCCAAGGGCCGCCCGGACTTCCTGAAGCTCACCGCCGAACTGACCCGCCTGCAGCAGCTGTCCGACCGCTTCAGCCTGGTGGCCACCTTCGCCGGCCAGTACAGCGCCCGCCCGCTGCTCGCCAGCGAGGAATTCGCGCTGGGCGGCCCCAACTTCGGCCGCGGCTACGACGACGGCGAAATGTCCGCCGACTCGGGCGTGGCCGCCTCGCTGGAACTGCGCTACGCCGTGTCCACCGACCGCTTCCTGCCCAGCGGCGCGCACGTCTACACGTTCGTGGACGGCGGCCACATCTGGTCGCGCAGCGAAAGCGCGCCGCTGACGCGCGCCAAGCTGTCTTCCTACGGCGCCGGCATGCGCGCCAACCTGACCAAGAACCTGTACGCCACGATCGAAGTGGCCAAGCCCATGAGCTCCGATGTCCTGACCCAGGGCAACAAAGATCCCCGCGTGTTCTTCAGCCTCTCGGCCCAGTACTAATCCGCGACAGAAAAGCGACCGACCATGACTCGTCAATCCCGCATCCTCGCCCAATCCGCCCGCCGCCCGTCCCTGAAGGCCCCGCCCCTGCCCGCGCTGACCACCATGGCCATGGTGATCGGCTCGCTCGTCTCGGGCGGCGCGCACGCCAACCCCACCGGCGGCAACGTCGTGGCCGGCGGAGCGACCATCAATGACCGCGGCAACGGCACGCTGGACATCAACCAGTCGACCGGCAAGGCGATCATCAACTGGAAGGGCTTCAGCATCGGCGCCAACGAGACGGTCAATTTCCGTCAGCCGGGCAGCAACAGCGTCACGCTGAACCGCGTGGTCGGCAATGATCCCTCGGCCATCTTCGGCCGGCTCAACGCCAACGGCACCGTGGTGCTGGTCAACCCGAACGGCGTGCTGTTCGGCAAGGGCGCGCGCGTCGACGTGGGCGGCCTGATCGCCACCACCGCCAACATCAACGACAAGGACTTCCTGGCCGGCAAGTACAAGTTCGATCAGGCCTCGTCCAAGGCGAACGCCATGATCGTCAACGAAGGCACGATCAGCATCAAGGACAGCGGCCTGGCCGTGCTGGTGGCGCCCGCGGTGCGCAACTCGGGCGTCATCGAGGCCAAGCTGGGCCGCGTGGCCCTGGCCGGCGCCAAGACCGTCACGGTCGACTTCCATGGCGACGGCCTGCTGAGCTTCGACGCCACGTCCACCGTCAGCGAACTTCCCAAGGACGCCGACGGCAAGCCGGTCTCGGCCCTGGTGACCAACGCCGGCGTGATCCGCGCCGACGGCGGCACGGTGCTGCTGACGGCGCGCGCCGTCAAGGGCGTGATCGACAACGTGGTCAACACCGACGGCATCATCAGCGCCAAGGCGGTGGGCACGAAGAACGGCAAGATCGTGCTGTCCGGCGGCGACGCCGGCACGGTCAATGTGGCCGGCACCGTCGACGCCACCGGCGCCGGCGCCGGCGAGCGCGGCGGCAAGGTCGTGGTGACGGGCGAACACGTCAACGTGGCGCGCGGCGCCGCGATCGACGTGTCCGGCGCGGCGGGCGGCGGCGAGATCGCGCTGGGCAGCCTGGGCGTCGCGCCCGACGACGGCTCGGCCGCGTTCAGCGGCAAGTCCTCCACCGTCAAAGTGGCGGCGGGCGCCACGCTCAAGGCCGACGCTCTCATCAATGGCAACGGCGGCAGCGTCACGATGTGGTCCAACGACGCCACCGCGTTCGCCGGCAGCCTGTCGGCGCGCGGCGGCGCCCAGGGCGGCAACGGCGGCTTCGCCGAAGTCTCCAGCAACAAGAACATCGGCCTGACCGGCTCGGCCGACCTGCGCGCGCCCAAGGGCAAGACCGGCCTGCTGCTGATCGACCCGACCGACCTGCGCATCGTCGACTCCGCCAGCGGCAGCGGCTCGCAGGACGGCAACGCCGGCGACGGCACCGTCAACGGCGGCGACGCCAACACCGCCAACAACACCGTGTCGCGCGGCCTGCTCGAAAGCCTGGCCGGCACCACCAACATCAAGCTGGAAGCCACCGGCCAGATCACCGTCGCGGACATGGCCGCGATCAATCTGAAGACCACCAGCGGCCATAGCTTCACGATGCGCTCGACCCAGACGGGCGGCATCCGCTTCGAGAATTCGAACACCGAGATCAGCACCCAGGGCGGCTCCATCACGCTGGAAGCGCTGGGCGTGGGCAGCACGCTGGACAATATCGGCAAGCTGACCAGCCGCGGCGGCGCGATCACGCTGAACGCCACCGGCGACATCAACCTGGCCAACGTCATCGACGCCGGCACCGGCGCGGCGCAGATCCGCACCAGCGCGGGCTCGATCCGCAACACCGGCGGCGCCAACCAGGTGGTGGCGGGCAACACCGTCAAGCTGGACGCCAGCGGCGGCAGCATCGGCGACCTGGCCGCCCCGGTCAACACCCAGACGGCGCTGCTGTCGCTGGCGACCGGCGGCAACCTGGCGGTGGCCAACCGCCAGACCCTGACCTCGCTGGACATCACCAGCCGCCACGCGCAACCGAACGCCAACAACAGCTTCCTGCTGACCTCGCCGGGCCTGGCCTTCGCGCTGCAGGACAACGGCGGCTACCAGCTGAACACGGTCAACCAGCCGGGCCTGAACTTCTCGTTCACCGGCGACCGCACCATCACCGTCGGCGACGTGGCCCTGGGCACCGGCACGCTGGCGCTGGCATCGACGGCCGGCCATATCTACGGCACGGCCGGCGGCCTGCTGAACGCCAACCAGATCACGCTGAGCGCCGCCGGCAGCGACGGCCGCAACGGCGCGATCGGCTCGTCGGCGCAAGCCTTGCGCATGCAGACCGTGGCCCTGAACGCCACCAGCGGCAGCGGCGGCATCTACGTGAACGGCCAGGGTTCGCTGAACCTGAAGGCGATCGACACCACGGGCAACCTCGCCGTCCAGACCACCGCCCACCTGACCCTGGGCGACATCAAGGCAGGCGGCTCCGCCTCGCTGACCTCGATCCTCGGCAACATCGTCGACGATGGCAACGACGCCACCAGCATTTCCACCTCGTCGCTGACGCTGTTGGCCGATCATGGCATCATCGGCGGCGCCGCGCGCGCCCTCAAGACCAACGCCAGCACCCTGTCCGCCATCGCGGGCGCCGGCGGCGTGTACCTGGACAGCTCCAGCGCCAACCTGAACATCACGCAGGCGCAGGCCGACACCGGTCCGATCGTGATCACCGGCGCCGGCAGCGTCTCGGCCAACAACGTCGGCTCCGGCGGCGGCGCCATCAACCTGACCGGCAACAGCATCGCCGCCGGCCAGATCAACGCGGGGTCGGGCAACGTCACGCTCACGGCGCGCGCCGGCAGTATCACCGGCAACGCCGCCTCGCTCATTACCGGCAACGTCGTCACCCTGCTGGCCCCGGCCACCAACACCGCCTACACGGTGGGCACCGCCGGGATCTACCTGCGCACGGCCGCCAACGAACTGCACGCCACGGGCGGCAGCATCTACCTGAACCAGGCCCAGGGCTCCGTGCTGCTGGACGACCTGAAGGCCATCAACGGCATCTACGTCACCGGCGTGGCCAACCTGACCGCCAACATGCTGGACGCCGGCAACGGCACGCTGTCGCTCAACGCCCAGGGCGGCAATATCCTGCGCGCCAACGCCAACAGCGTACTGGCGGGCAGCAGCATCAATCTGCAGGCCAAACAGCACATCGGCACGGCCAGCGACCACATCAATACCGCGACCACCAGCCTGACGCTGGGCAGCGGCGGCGACATCTATGTCGACAATCCCGCCAAGACGCTGACCTACCTGGCGATCAACAACTGGCACGCCGACCCCGCCCGCCGCAACACGCTGCAGGTGGCCGCGCCGTTCCTGAATTTCGACGTCAACGACGACCTGGGCAACGCCTACGAGCTCAAGCAGGTCTACAGCTCGCTGCTGAACCAGTTCTCGTTCACCGGCGACCAGAGCCTGAAGCTGGGCAATATCCGCGCCGGCAGCAACATCACGCTGACCTCCACCCAGGGCAGCATCCTGGATGACGGCATCGCCGACACGCGCGTCACCGCCAACAACGTCAGCCTGACGGCCGCCCAGGACATCGGCACCAGCGCCAATTACGTCGCGGTCAACGCGCCGGGCCTGACGCTGGACACCCGTGGCAACCTCTATGCCACCGACATCGCCGACCTCAACTCGCTGACGGTGTACGCGCGCCACAAGGCCGCGGACGACCGCTACACGCTGGACGTGCGCGCGCCGTCGCTGCTGTTCAACATCACCGACGACGTCGGCGGCCACACGATCCGTGAAGTGCGCGACAGCAACTGGATCAACTTCAGCTTCAACAGCGACCGCGACATCACGGTCGGCAGCATCGACGCCGGCTACAGCGGCAGCATCACGCTGAACGCCGGGGGCGACCTGCGCGACGACGGCAACAAGCAGACCCGCCTGCTGGCCAACTCGGTCAGCCTGATCGCCGGCAAGGCGGTCGGCGCGACCGGCACGGGCCATCTGGACGTGCTGGCCGGCTACCTGAGCGGCACGGCGAGCAATGGCGGCTTCTATGTGCAGCTGCCCAATCCGACCGGCTACACCAATTACACCGGCATCGTCACGCTGAACAACATCACCGCCAGCGACGCCGTGCAGATCGACGTGCGCCAGGGCGACGCGCTGGTGGCCAACACGGTGCGCAGCAACAACGGCAGCGTGACGCTGAACGTGGCCAACGGCTCGCTGTACGGCAACGGCAGCGGCAGCGTCTATGCGGGCGGCAACGACATCACGCTGTCGGCCGCGGGCGCGATCGGCGGCATGTACAACGGCGCCGTGCGCTACGTGGGCGTCGGCGCCGCGGGCCAGGCCAACGTGCAGGCCACCGCCGGCACCGACATCTATCTGAACGGCACCACCGGCGACATCAAGCTGACGCGCCTGGAGGCCGGCACCGGCCAGATCGGCTACACCCAGTCTTCCGGCAACACCACCCTCGGCAGCCTGCGCGCCGGCGGCGCGGCCACGCTGGCCAATACCGGCGGCTCGCTGCTGGACGATGGCGATGCCGCCACCCTGATCCGCGCCAGCAACATCGCCCTGACGGCGAGCGGCGCGATCGGCGCGGTCGGCGCGGCATTGACGCTGCAGGCGCCCGACGTCAGCCTGACCAGCGGCGGCAACATCGCCGTGGACAGCCTGACCGGCCTGACTCGGCTGAACGTCACGCGCAACGGCTCGGCCAATGGCGTGTACAGCATCACCGCGCCCAACCTGACGGCCTTCACCGTCACCGATGACGGCCTCGGCATCCACCTGGCGGACATCGCCAGCTCGACCAATCTGGACTTCGGCTTCACTGCCAACAACAAGAATCTGCTGGTCGGCAACATCGACGCGGGCGCCAACGGCAAGGTCAGCCTGGTGTCGGGCCTGAACATCGCCAACGACAATCCGGCCAGCCCCGGCGCCATCCGCGCCGCGACCGTCGCGCTGACGGCCGGCTCGAACGGCTCCATCGGCACGTCCGCCACGGGCGGCGCACTGGCGCTGACCGGCGCCTCGGCGCTCAGCCTGACGGCCGGCAACAACATGTACGTCGGCAGCGACACCGTGCTGCGCAGCCTGACCATCAACAGCCTCAAGAACGCGGGCAGCGCCAGCACCTTCGCCATCAGCGGCGGCGCCGGCCAGGTCATCACCATCAGCGACGACGGCACCACGCAGTACCTGCAACAGGTCACGGGCGGCCTGACCGACTTCAGCTTCAGCGGCCGCAAGAACATCCAGGTCGGCACCCTCACGGCCAGCAACACGGTCAGCCTGACGACCACCGGCGGCGGCGTCAATTCCAGCATCACCAGCGACGGCGGCAGCGGCCGCATCACGGCCGGCAGCGTCACGCTGTCCGCCACCGGCGCGGATAGCTACACCGCCCGCGACGCCAATACCGGCGCCATCGGCGCCAGCGGCCGCGCCCTGCGCCTGAGCACCAGCAACCTGGCCATCACCAACAACGGCGACATCAACCTGAACAACGGCGGGCTGGCGCTGAACAGCCTGAACCTGTATCTGTCGCGCCGCGACGCCGGCAGCAGCGCCAACTTCGACACCAACAGCTACGCCTTCGGCGGCCTGGGCGGTCAGACGCTGACGATCGGCGGCGGCACGAACCTGTCGATCGGCGCCAACATGAGCGGCGCCGCGCTGACGGTCAACACCGACACCGCGATCACGTCGAACACCATCAACACCGGCGGCGGCTCGGTGTCGCTGACGTCCCGCTACGTCAACTCCGACCTGGCCCCGACCATCGGCGGCTCGGGCCTGATTACCGGCAACAGCGTCAGCCTCAACGCCCTGGGCATGAACGGCAGCGTCTTTGCCAAGACCAACACGTCCAACCTGTCGATCGCCTCCGCCGGCAATGTGGACGTGGCCAACAGCAAGCAGCTCGATTCGCTGTCGCTGACCGCCAACCACAGCAGCTCCAGCGGAGCGGTCGTCAACACCTACACCATCAGCGCCGACGGCATGACGCAGTTTTCGCTGAATGATTCGACCGGCACCGCGGGCCTGACGCTCAACAACATCACCAATACCGGCAACCTGGCGCTGTCGATCTCGTCGGACCGCGCGCTGACCGTCAACAAGGTCATCACCGCCGCCGGAGGCTCGGTCACCCTGGCCAGCAATGGCACCATCTACGGCAACAGCTCCAGCGCCAGCTTGCCCAACATCACCACCAGCGCGCTGACCCTGAACGCCGGTTCGGTCACGGGCACCTACGCCACCAGCCAGCCGCTGTTCGTCAGCGTCGACTCGCTCTCGTCCAACATCCGCGGCAGCCTGTGGCTGTCGAACAACAAGAGCCTGACGCTGCGGGACAACAGCGCCACCAGCTCGGCCCAGGTCAACGTGACCAACGGCTCGATCACCCAGGGCGCCGGCCGCTTCGTCACGCCGGTGCTGACGCTCACGGCCGCCCAGTCGATCGGCGTCGCCGGCAACGAGATCCTGACCGACACCCGCCAGCTGACCACGCAGTCGGGCCGCAACCTGTACCTCGACAACGCCAGCGACCTGTTCTCGCTGAACATCACCGCCAACCACGCCAACAGCGCCCTGGACAACGTGCTGCAGGTGGCGGCCAAGGGCCTGACGTTCAACGTCACCGACGCCGGCACCTATGTCATGACCCAGGTCAGCGACCTGACCGGCCTGAACTTCTCGTTCAACGGCGACCGCACGCTGTACGTCGGCAACGTCGACGTCGGCCCGGCCAACACCGTGAGCCTGGGCGCCTATGGCTCGGGCGCCCACATCATGAACCTGACGCCGACCTCGCACATCACCGGCGACGTGGTCACGCTGGGCACGAGCGGCCAGATCGGCGTGGCATCGGGCGACAATTCGGGCTCGATCCACACCACCACCGGCGAGCTCTACCTGACGGCCGGCAGCCACGTCTACCTGGACAACGACCGCGACCTGGCCAGCCTGTCGCTGTACGCCAGCGGCTCGTCGGCGGCCACCTACCAGATCGTGTCGAACGAACTGCTGTTCGACGTGGCCCACAACGGCAGCCGCCTGCAGGTCAACGAGGTGCGCGACAACACCGGCCTGAACCTGATGCTGTCGAGCGACGTCGGCCAGGACATCGGCATCATCGACACCACGCAGAACGGCACGGTGCGCCTGTCCAGCAACAACAGCATCCTGGGCAGCGCCGACGACAGCCAGCGCGTCACCGCCGCGTCGGTGCAGATCACCACCCAGGGCTCGGGCGCCATCGGCGCCGTGGGCCGCGAGATCAACCTGTCGGCGCCGCTGGTGAACATCCAGAACGTCGGCGACGTGTACATCGACTCCAACCGCCACATCGACGCGCTGACGCTGTATTCCACCGGCAACGGCGCGCGCAGCTACAGCATCAACTCGCCCACGCGCGACGGCGGCAGCATCGTGTTCCAGGCCGCGGACGGCGGCAGCGGCAGCAGCGCCGGCCTGGTCCTGACCAAGATCGAGGACAAGGGCGGCCTGAACCTGAGCGTGACCAGCGACCGCACCATCACCGTCGGCGCGATCAACGTCGGCTACGACAGCGTGGTGCTGAACTCGCGCGGCGGCTCGCTGCTGGGCGACGGCGACGCCAACACCAAGATCGACGCGGCCGGCCTGACCCTGACGGCGGCCAACGCCATCGGCGCGGCCGGCGCCGGCAACGCCATCGACACCCGCGTCAGCACGCTGAGCGGCCGCGCCGACAACGGCGGCGCCTTCATCACGGTGGAGGGCAACACCAGCCTGCCGAGCCTGACCTCGACCGGCGCCAGCTCGGTCAGCAACACCGCCGGCGACATCGAGCTGGGCACGGTCAACACCAACGGCAACGCCTTCACGGTCAACAACACCGGCGGTTCGATCCTCAGCGGCACGATCAACAACGCCACCAGCGTCAGCCTGACGGCCAACGGCTCGATCGGCAACAAGAGCGCCATCCGCACCAATGCCCTGAACGGCGGCACCACCACCGTCACGCTCAGCGCCACCAAGACCGACCGCGCCGATGGCAGCATCGCGCTGACCGAGACCTACGGCCTGCAGGCGACCTCGGTCACCGCGCCGGGCGACATCACCCTGGCCGCCGACACCGGCAACAACGGCCGCAACCTGACCGTGGGCACCGTCACGTCCACCGACGGCGCGGTCACGCTGTCGACCGCGCGCGGCAGCATCATCGGCATCGACAACAGCAACCTGGTCACCGGCAAGAGCGTCAGCCTGACGGCCAACTACGGCACGGCCTCGAAGATCGGCACGTCCAACGCGGCTCGCCTGCATCTGAACACAGAGAAGCTGACGATGGCCACGCCTGGCAGCATCTATGTCGACAACCTGGCCGACCTGTCCGACCTGACCATCATCCGCAACAACGCGCAGGGCTCGAACCTGGGCAGCGCCGGCTTCCTGACCATCGACGCCAAGAACCTGACGTTCAGCGGCGCCGACAGCAGCAATGCCACCGCGCTGACCATCGTGCGCGACACGACCGGCCTGAACTTCACCTACCAGGCCATCGGCGCGATCAACGTACACGACATCGACGTCACCCAGAACGGTTCGGTCAACCTGTCGACCAACCCGTACTACACCACAGGCGGCTCGATCCAGGGCATGAACGCGTCCTCGAAGATCGTCGCCGGCGACCTGACGCTGTCCACCGCCACGGGCAACACGCCCAACACCATCGGCTCTGCCGGTCTGGCCCTGAACACCCAGGTCAAGAACATCGCCGCCACCGCCTCGGGCGGCATCTGGCTCAAGCAGAACGGCTCGATCAACCTGGGCAACCTGCGCGCCGGCGGCGACCTGTCGGTCACCACCACCACCGGCGACATCCTGGTCGGCACCGTCAGCTACGGCACCGGCAACGCCCTGACCTTGAACGCCCAGACCGGCAGCATCCTGTACGGCGGCGGCACGCTCTCGGGCGCGGGCACCGGCGCCATCACGCTGACGGCGCAGAACGGCATCGGCACGCGCGACGCGGCGATCAAGATCGCCGCGCCGAACAGCCCGGTGTCGGCCACCGTCACCGGCGACGGCTCGCTCTACCTGGACAGCAGCGGCAACCTGCTGGGCGGCCTGACGACCTCGGTCGCCAACGGCGAGACCCGCATCACCGGCAACGGCAGCCTGGCGCTGACCAGCGTCACGTCGGGCACCGACGCGGCCGGCAACGACATCTCGGTCAAGACCACCTCCGGCAACATCACGGTCAAGAACGTGCAGGCCGGCGCCAACCACGGCCAGGTCACGCTCAACGCCGAGAACGGCTCGATCCTGGCCGACGCCGCCGGCGCCACCGTCAAGGCCTACGGCGTCGCCCTGAACGGCGCCAACGCCGTCGGCGCCCTGAACGGCCGCATCAACGCCACCGGCCAGCGCGTCGAAGTCACCACCAACGGCGGCATGTACCTGGCGGCGGACAACAATTCCGTCTACTCGTACCTGTCGGGCAACACCATCGACATCGCGGCCGCCGGCAATCTGCAGATCGCCAACGCCATCGCCAGCAACGGCACCATCAAGATCGTCGGCAACGGCAACAACAGCCAGCTGGTCGCGGGCAACATCGACGCCGGCGCCGGCACCGTCAACATCGACTTCAGCAAGACCGGCAGCACCATCGTCGACGACCGCGAGGAATCCACCCGCATCATCGGCAACACCGTCACGCTCAAGGCCGGCGCGGGCATCGGCGGCGCGGCCGGCTCGCCCGACAACCTGCAGACGACCGCCGCCAACATCATCGCCGAAGTCACCGGCAGCGGCTCGCTCTACCTGAACGACAACCGCGCGGCCGGCACCACGCTGGCCTCGGTCATCACCCAGGACGGCGCCATCGGCATCACCACCGCCGGCCCGACCCTGGTCACCAGCGCGGTCAGCAAGACCAGCTCGGCCAACAACGGCATCTCGATCGCCACCACCAGCGGCGACCTGTCGATCAACACGATCGACGCCAAACAGGCCGGCGACGTCACGCTGCAGGCGGCCGGTTCGATCAAGGGCGCGCTGGCGGGCAACCTGATCACGGGCAACAGTCTGACCGCCATCGCCGGCGGCAGCATCGGCTCGGCCGCCTACCTGGCCAACGGCACCGGCGGCATCGCGCTGCGCACCAACCTCGGCGCGCTGGGCAATCTGTCGACCGCCGCCGACGGCGCCGTCATCGTGCTCAACAACGTCGGCACGCGGGCGCTCACCGCCAACAGTGGCAACATCCAGCAGGCCGGCGCCAACAGCTCCGTCTACCTGACCAGCGCCGGCGACCTGGACGCCAGCGGCGGCATGTCGAACACGGCCGACAACCTGCTGCTGTCCTCGGGCGGCACGCTCAAGCTGGCCGCCGCCGGCGTGCAGGCCAACGGCACCGTCACGCTCAAGGGCACGCAAGACGTGGTCGCGGCCGGCGCCGCGCCGCGCACGATCAACGTCAAGGGCACCACGGTCAGCTTCAGCAGCGGCGCCGCGGGCGGCAACACCACTCTGGTGACCGAAGCCAGCTCCGTCGCGGCCAGCCTGACCGGCGCCACCACGCCGGCCAACCTGACGCTGACCAACACCGGCGCGCTCGACGCGTCGCTGAGCACCGCCAACGGTGACATCAACGCCACGGCCACCGGCACGCTGATCGCCGCGGCCACGGCCGCCGGCAGCAACCGCACCATCACGCTGACCTCGCAGCACGGCAACGTCGAGATCGACGCCGTCAACGCCGGCGCCGCCAACGGCACCGTGGTCCTGAGCGCCGCCGAAGGCTCGCTGCTGGGCCTGGGCAGCAACCTGATCGCCAACAGCCTGGACCTGACCAGCAAGACCGGCATCGGCACCTCGGCCGACCACGTCACCACGACGGCCCGCAACCTCAAGGCCAACGTCCTGGGCAGCGGCGACATCTACGTGGACGGCAGCGGCCCGCTGACGCTGGGCCGCGTGGCCACGGCCGACGGCAACATCGGCATCGGTGCCACCGGCAATCTGGTCAGCGCGGTCGGCCTGTCGGCCGGCAACAGCGGCGATGTCACGCTGGCCTCCAGCGGCGGCAACGTCACCGTCAGCCACGACATTGCCAGCACCGACGTGCATGACCTGTCCGTGAGCGGCGCGGCCATCGCCATGGCCGCCGCCAACACCAGCGGCAGCCAGGCCTACAGCGGCAACGTCACCCTGAACGGCGACCTGACCGGCAGCGCCATCGGCATCACCGGCAGCGCCACGCTGGCCGGCGCCAAGCGCACCCTGACGGCCAACGGCGCCAACGGCGGCGTCGCCCTCTCGGGCACGCTGAACGGCGGCGCGCAGCAGGCGGTGATCGTCGCCAGCGACGGCGACGTCACGCTGGGCGGCAATGCCTCCAACCTGGCCAGCCTGACCATCACCGGCAACAACATCGACCTGCGCCAGGTCGCCAGCACCGGCGCCCAGCAGTACAACGGCGCCACCACGCTGCGCGGCGCCTACACGACCACCAACGGCGCCTTCGGCGTCGACGGCGCGACCACGCTGGCCAGCGCCGTCAGCGTGTCCACCGGCAGCGGCGCGGTCGCCTTCACGGGCGGCGTGTCGGGCGCCAACGCGCTGACCGTCACCAGCAGCGGCACCACCACCTATGGCGGCGCGGTCGACATCGCCTCGCTCAACCAGGCGGGCACCGGCGGCACCGCCATCAACGGCGGCAGCGTCACCACCAGCGGCGCGCAGACCTACGCCGGCCACGTGGAGCTGGGCGACGACGCGGTGCTGACCGGCGCCACCGTCACCCTGGCCAACGGCGTCGACGGCGCCCATGCGCTGGAGATCGACGGCGCGGCCGCGCTGACCGGCGCCATCGGCGCCACCACCAAGCTGGCCAGCCTGACCCTGGACGGCAGCGCCACGCTCAACGCAGGCACCATCGCCACCACTGGCAACCAGCGCTACAAGGGCGCCGTCACGCTGGGCCGCGACCACACGCTGAGCACCACCTCGGGCAACGTGGCGTTCGACAGCACGCTGAACGGCTCGCGCGACCTGCACGTGGCCTCGACGGCCGGCGGCAACGTCAGCTTCGACGCCGTGGGCGGCGCCACCCAACGCCTGGGCAACCTGAGCATCGACACCGCCGGCACGACCGCGTTCAACGGCTCGGTCTATGCCGCGTCGCTGCAGACCGACGACCCGGGCGCCGTGACGATCAAGGGCGAACGCATCGACACCACCGGCGTCCTGCGCTTCGGCGAACTGGTCACCCTGGCCAGCAACGTCACGCTCAAGGGCAGCAGCATCACCCTGGCCCAGGGCGCGAACGCGACCGACGAACAGCAGGGCCTGACCCTGCAGGGCCCGGCCGTGATCGGCGGCCCGGTCGGCGCCGGCGCCAATGGCCGCCTGGCCTACCTGACCGTCGAGAACGACGTGGAACTGGGCGGCGGCCCGATCAAGACGGTGGGCGAGCAGTCCTACCAGGGCAAGGTCTGGCTGACCGACGCCACGCAGATGAGCACCCGCAATGCCAAGGTGACCTTCAGCGACACCGTCGCCAGCCGCGGCGCCACCGCGAACGGCCTGACGGTCAGCAGCGGCAGCGGCGACGTGCGCTTCACCCAGCAGGTCGGCGACGCCACCACCGGCCGCCTGGGCGCGCTGGCCATCAACAGCAACGGCGCCACCACCTTCGAGAAGGCGGTGTACGCAGCGTCGGTCAACACCGACGTCGGCGGCACCGTGGCCATCAACGGCGGCCTGGTCGACACCACCGGCACGCAGTCCTACGGCGAACGCGCCGTGTTCAGCACCGACACCGTGCTCAAGGGCAGCACCGTCAGCCTGCTGGGCGGCGGCGACGGCGGGCATGACCTGACCATCGACGGCGACGCCGTGCTCAAGGGACCGCTGGGCGCCAACGACCCGCTGGCCAACCTGACGGTCAAGGGCAACGCCACGCTGGGCGCGGGCACCATCACTACCGTGGGCGAACAGTCGTACCAGGGCAACGTCACGCTCGGCGGCAACGTCACCGTGACCAGCCGCCAGGGCGACATCGGCTTTGACCGCGCGGTCGATGGCGGCGGCGGCCTGACGGTCGTCGCCAGCCAGGGCGACGTGACGTTCTCCGGCCCGGTCGGCCAGGGTACGCGCCTGGGCGACCTGAAGGTCAGCGCCGCCGGCGACATCGTGCTGGACGGCCCCGTCCGCGCCGCCTCGGTGCAGACCGGCGGCAACGGCGACGTGCTGATCAACGGCGGTTCGATCGACACCACCGGTTCGCAGTTGTATGGCCAGCACGTCATCCTGAGCGGCGTGGACACCACCCTGACCGGCGCCAACGTGCAGCTCAAGGCCGGCATCGACGGCACCCAGCCGGGCCAGCAAGGCCTGGTCATCGTCGGCAACGCCGATATCCAGGGCGACGTCGGCGCCACCACGCCGCTGCGCAGCGTGGCCGTCACGGGCGCCACCACCCTGGGCGGCGGCAAGACGCACACCACGGGCGACCAGGCCTACAACGGCGCCGTGACCCTGAAGGGCGACCGCGACCTGACCAGCGACACCGGCTCGGTGATCCTGGGCAACAAGCTGGACGGCGGCAACGGCAGCAACCTGAACGTCAACGCCGCCAAGAACATCCAGGTCGCGGGCGACGCCACCGGCCTGGGTTCGCTGACCCTGCGCGCCGTCGACACCATCGTGTTCAACGGCGACGTCAGCGCCTACCGCGTGCAGCAGCTGGAGGCCAAGACCGCCAGCTACAACGGCGCGGTGCGCGCCTCGGGTCCGGACGGCATCGACATCTCCGGCGGCAGCGTGTCGTTTGGCAAGGATGTCACCGCCGACACCGGCGCGATCCGCATCGCCAACACCAGCCCCACCGGCACCACGTCGTTTGGCGGCGGCAGCACGGTCAAGGCCGCCACCGGCTTCACCCAGACCGGCGGCGCCGGCCTGACGCTGCCGGCGCAATTGCTGGTGACGCAGGGTCCCATCAACCTGGGCGCGCCGGCCAAGCTGCAGGGTTCGAACGCGGTCATCCAGACCAACGGCGACATCACCGCCATTGGCCTCGCCGGCCCGCAGACCTCGCTGACTCTGGCCTCCGGCACGGGCGCGCTGCGCATCGGCCTGAACGACGCCGACCCGAGCCACAAGCTCGACGTGGCCGGGCTCACCGTGCCGAACGCCGGCTCGGCCGACATGTGGGGCTCGATCGGCGGCCGCACCGGCTCGATGGCCGCGACCATGGTCCGCAGCTCGCTGGTCGGCGCGCCGTACTACATGAACGGCGCCACCTGGGGCCCGACGGACGTGATCGACCGCCTGGCATCGGTGACGGCCCCGCGCTCGGTGATCCCCAGCACGCCCACCGCCAACCCGCTGTTCCAGGGCACCGTGCCGTCCAAGGGCTTCGGCCCCGACGTGCTGGGCGCCTTCGCCGATCCGCAGGTGCTGACGGTGGCCTCCGCCTTTTCCTGGCAGCTGCCTTCCGGCGACAATGCCGTGCTGACCGTGCCGAACGGCAATGGCCCGGTGCTGCACACGCCCGCCGGCAACCCGCAGCGCCCCGCCGTCGAAGGCATCCCCCCCGCCGACGACGCGCGCCGCGAACTCGACATTCAATCCCGCACTCTCTGATCCGACATCATGACTACGCAGACTTCGCTTCCCCTGTTCTACGAACAACCCCGCCCGCTCGCCGCCGGCGTGCATGACAACCTGTCGCTGGCCGGCAATACCGGCTTCGCCTACGCCGCCAAGACCAACGCCGTGCCGCTGGTGGCCACCGAGCTGCCGACCGCGTGCCGCCACTTCCCCATCGTCTTCACCGATGGCGAGCAGCCCACGCCGGTCGCGGTGCTGGGCGTGCGCGGCCAGGAAAACCTGTTCGTCGACGCGCAGGGCCAATGGCGCCCCGGCACCTACATCCCGGCCTACGTGCGCCGCTATCCCTTCATCTTCATGGAGAACGAAGACCGCAGCCAGTACACGCTGTGCGTCGACGAGAAGGCCGCCGCGGTGGTCGAGGGCCGTGACAACCCGTTCTTCGACGAGGCCGGCGAGCCGACCGCGCTGGCGCGCAGCGCGCTGGAGTTCTGCCGCGATTACCAGAACCAGCACGCCTACACGCTGGAGTTCGCGCGCGCGCTGGCCGACGCCGACCTGCTGATCGAGAACCGCGCCGACATCACCCTGGCCGACGGCCAGCGCCTGGCCATGTCCGGTTTCAAGGTGATCGACGAAGCCAAGTTCAACAAGCTGCCGGAAGCGGAATTCCTGCGCTGGCGCGCCAATGGCTGGCTGCCGCTGGTCTATTGCCACCTGCTGTCGATCAACACCTGGCCCAGCCTGATCGATCAGGTGCAGCCGGTCGCCGCGACCGAGGAAGCCGCCGCCGAGGCGTGATCTTCTGGAACGCCCGCGGGCCGGCGTGCGCGCCGGCCCGCGCCCCCACGGCCCCGCCGGCCTCGCCGGTCGGGGCCGTGTGCGTTATGACGCTTGGCCGGCCGCGCGCGCCAGGAAGGCCAGCACCGCGCGATAGGACGCCTCGTTGCCGGCCGCGTTGGCCGGCGGCGTGCCGCCCGCGTCCAGCAACAGGCCCGACATGGCGTGCGGCTTGCTGATCAGCGTGGCCGGCAGGCACGGATAGTGCACGTGATGCCCCGCACCCTGGCAGACATGGTGCAAGGTCGGCAGCCCATGCGCCTGGCGCTGGCGCACGACGATCTCGGAGTACGCGGTGCTGGGCCAGAAACCGTCGTCCGACGCGCTGACCAGCATGACCGGGCCGGGATAGCGTTCCACCGGAATGCGGGCGCGCTCGAACGCGGCGGCATCGCGGCTGGCGCTGAGAAACGCGTGGGTCTGCCGGTACGGCGGATCCGAGGCGTAGGCCGCCTCCCAATCGGCGCTGGCGTTGTCCTGCCACAGGTGCGGCAAGGGCTCGCCGGCCTTGCGCCAGACCTGCGCGTTGCGTCCGGTGCCCGGCTCGCCGGCGCTGACCACGCCATGCGTGACGGGCGACGGCACGTAGGCCACCACCGCGCTCACCAGGTCGGGATAGTGCGCCGCCACCAGCAATGAGGTCTCGCCGCCGCGGCTGATGCCGGACAGCGCCACGAAGCCGTCGCGCGGCTTGAGTTCGGCGCGGGCCCAGCGCAGCGCATGCTCGAAATACTCCAGCGGCATGTCGTTCAGGTACTTGGGCCGGCCGTCGTAGTTGAAGATGGCCAGCGCCAGGCACTGGTAGCCGCGGGCGGCGAACAGCGCGGCCCGCGGCGCGTTGACGCCGCCGGACGAGCCGTTCATGTAGATCACCAGCGGATGCGGGCCGGGGCCGGCGGGCGTGTAGAGCTCGCCCGACAGCGTCATGCCGCCGACCTGCTCGCGCACGGCGCGGTGCGTGACGCCCTCGGCCACGAAGGTCTGCACCAGCCGCGCCGTGGCCTCGTGCCGGCCGTCGGTGGCGTGCAGGTCGGTCCCCAGCGGCTCGGTGCGATCGGGCGGGAACACCACCCGGTCCATCTCCTCGCAGGTCATCGACCACACCAGTCCCATGGCGGACGGCTCGGCATAGCTGCCGGACACCGGGCAATCGCGCGCCAGGTCCAGGCTGCCGTCGTGGCCAGCCATGAACACCGCCTGCGAACGCCACGGCACGCCGCTCATCGACATGCGGGCCGTGACGGTGACGAAGGCGTAGGCAGGAAAGCCGTCGATGCGGATCTCGCGCGGCACGTCGATCAGCGCGGATTCGGGGCTGACGGTGATGCGGGCTTGTTCGGTCATGGCGCGTCCTCAGCCTTTCAGGTCGGTCTTGGGCACGTTGTTGGCGCGGATCACGCCGGCCCACATGGCGGACTCTTCGGCGATGACGCGGTCCAGGTCGGCCGACGAGGTGAACTCCACGGTCACGCCCTGCTCGGCGAACTGCTTGACCAGGCTGGGATCGCGCGTGCCTTCGCGCACCGCGTTCTCCAGCGTCGCGGCGACCGCCGCCGGCATCGCCGCCGGGCCCGAGATCATCATGCGGGTGTACAGCTCGAAGCCATCGACGCCGGCCTCTTTCATGGTCGGCACGTCGGGCAGGCTCGACAGGCGCTGGTCGGCCGTCACCGCCAGCACCTGCAGCTTGCCGGACTGGATGTTGGCCAGCGCCGACGTCGGGAAATCGAAGGTGCTCTGCACCGTGCCGGCCATCAGGTCCAGCAGCGCCGGGCCGCTACCCTTGTACGGCACGTCCTGGAACTGGGTGCCGGTCCTGGACTGGAAGTGCAGCAGCGCCAGGTGGTTGATGACGCCGCGCCCGGCATGGGCGCAGGTGATGTCGCCGGGCTTCTTTTTCGCCAGCGCGATGAACTCCTGCACGTTCTTGACGCCCAGCGCCGGATGCACGATCAGCAGCATCGGCGACTTGCCCATCGAGCCGAGCTGCTTGAAGTCCGAGGCCTGGTACGGCAGGTTGTTGTAGAGCAAGGGGTTGAGGATCATGCCGTTGGTGCCGGCAAAGCCCAGCGTATAGCCGTCGGGCTCGGCCCGCGCCACCGCCACGGTGGCGATGATGGCCTGGCCGCCCGGCCGGTTCTCGACCACCACGTTGCCCTTGAGGATCTTGCCCATGCGCTCGGCCAGCGCGCGGGCGGCGATGTCGGTCAGACCGCCGGGCGCGAAGCCGACCAGCAGGCGCACGGGGCGGGTGGGGAAATTGGCCTGGGCCTGGGCAAGCGCCAGGCGAGGCAGCAACGGCAGCGCGGCAAGCGCGCCCAGGGCGTGGCGACGGGTGAACGGCATAAGGCTCTCTCCAGACAGGCGCGCACGACCTCCGCGCGACAGGCGGCCGCGCGAGCCATGCGATGAACAAGGGGGGAAGGAAGCACAGGCCGCCCGCCGAACGGCGGGGGGTCTCAATGACGGTATCTTGTATGCAATATGGAGCGGGGGCTATCTAGGGATATCCCGGGTCGGCGCCCGACCCCGCCGCGCGCGCCTCGGCCAGCCGCCACAGCTGCTCGGCCACGGCGGCCATGTCGGTCGGCTGGCGGAACAGGCAGATCTCCAGCGGGATGTCCCATTCCTGGCCGCCCGCCCGCACCAGCCTGCCCTGCGCCAGGTCGTCGTGCACCAGCATGTCGGGCAGCCAGGCGACGCCGCGGCCCTGCACCGCCATGGTCCGCAGCAAGGTGGCGTGCGGGCCGACGAAAGTGGCGCGTATGCGTTCCTCGCCAATCTCCTTCTTGCGCAGTTGGCTGGCCACGATGCGCCCCAGGCCCGAGGCCGGCCCGTAGGCCAGGAAATCCACGGCGCCCTCGCCCGCCAGGCGGTGCATCGGTTCGCCCGATCCGTCCGGCGCGCTGACCGGCACCAGCGTGTCCGCGCCCAGCCGCACCATCGGATAGGCGGTTTCATCCAGGCGGCTGGCCACGCGCGGATGCCGGTGACACAGCAGGAACTGCACGCGGCGCTGCGCCATCAGGTCTTCGCAGGCCTGGAAGCTGTCGGACATCATCTGGATCGCGCCGACTTCCATGTCCGCTTCCAGGCCGGCCAGCCATTTCGGAAAGAAGGTCAGCGACAGCAGATGGGTCGCCGCGAAGCGCAGGCTGGCGGCATCCTGCGCGTGGGCCGCGACCGCCTTGATGCGCGCGGCCTCCAGGTCGGCCAGCACCTGCTTGAGCAGCGGCAGGAAGCGGCGGCCGGCGGCGGTCAGCTCGGTGGGGTGCGAGCTGCGATCGCACAGATCGGCGCCCACCCATTCCTCCAGCGCGCGGATGTGGCGGCTGAACGCGGGCTGCGCGATGGCGCGCGCTTCCGCCGCGCGCGAGAAACTTCCGGTGTCGGCCAGCGCGAGGAAATCCTCCAGCCAATTCATGTCCAGAGGTCGGTTTCCAGGTCCCATGATTGTTTGCAGCGCAGCATAGATAATTCTATGCAATTCGAGTATTGGACGGCCCAAAGGGGATGCCGCAATCATAGCGGCCATTCCCCCACCCACAGGACCTGGAAAACACCCATGCCTTCCATCCCGAACTACCGTGGCATCATCCCCGCGATCGCCTGCCCGTTCACCGCCGACCGCCGCATCGACGAGCCCGCGCTGCGCCGCCTGGCCAGCTGGCTGGCGGGCCACGATGGCGTGGTCGCCGTCATGACCAACGGCCACACCGGCGAGGTGTTTTCGCTGACGCCCGCCGAACGCGCGCAGGTCACCCGCATCGTGGCCGACGAGCTGCGCGGCAGGCTGCCCGTGATTTCCTCGATCGTGTGCGAAGGCATCGCCGAGGCCGCCGAACACGCCCGCGCCGCGCGCGCCGCCGGCGCCGCCGCGCTGGATGTGATGCCGCCCCACCACTGGTTGCGTTTCGGCTTCACGCCCGGCCACGCGCTGGAATACTTCCAGGCCATACACGAGGCCGCGCCCGATCTCGACCTGGTCTGCCACGTCTATCCGGCGTGGACGCGCGCGTCCTATTCGTCGAGCCTGCTGGCCGACCTGGCGCGGCTGCCCTACGTGCAGGCCTTCAAGGTCGGCCAGCGCGACATGAACAAGTATGCCCGCGACATCCAGGCGCTGCGCGACGCCGATGCCTCCAAGGCCATTCTCACCTGCCACGACGAATACCTGCTGGCCTCGATGGTGCAGGACGTGGACGGCGCGCTGGTCGGCTTCGCCACCTTCATCCCGCAGCTCATCATCGACCTGTGGGAGGCGGTGAAGGGCGGCGATCTGAAGCGCGCGCAGGCGGTGCAGGCGCTGATCACCCCGCTCAAGGACGCGGTGTATGGCGCCGGCGAGCCCACTGGCGAAGCGCATGCCCGCATGAAGGCCGGCATGTACCTGGCCGGCGTATTGGAAAACGCCACGGTGCGTCCGCCCACCGAAGCCCCCGGCGCGGCCGACATGGACGCCCTGCGCAAGGCCCTGGCCAAGGCGGAACTGCTGGCGCGCTGACGCCCCATCGCGCGGCGGCCGAGGGGCGGGACAGCCCCCGGCCAAGCCGCGACGACATCAAAACGAGAGGAGACACATCATGCGGAAATCCATTCTGTTGCGCGCCTTGCTGGCCCTGTGCACGGCGCTTGGCGGCGGCGCGGCGCAGGCCGAGGCGCCCTATCCCGCGCGCCAGGTGCGGTTCGTGATTCCCTTTCCGCCGGGCGGCACGCTGGACATGCTGGGCCGCGACGTGGCCCAGAAACTGAGCGAGCAGACCGGCCAGAGCTTCGTGGTGGAAAACCGTTCGGGCGGCAACGGCATCATCGGCGCCGACGTGGTGGCCCGGTCGCCGGCCGACGGCTACACCCTGCTCTTTAACGCCTCGACCTTCACCACGGCGCCGATGACGATGAAGTCGGTGCCCTTCGACGTCGACAAGAACTTCGTGCCCGTCGCCATGGCCGGCAAGGCGCCGCTGTCGGTCTCGGTCAAGAAGGACCTGCCGGTGTCGGACCTGGCCGGCCTGCTGGCCTACGCCAAGCAGAACCCGGGCCGGCTCACCTTCGCCGTCGGCTCGATCGGCTCGGCCGGGCATCTGGCCACCGAACTGCTCAAGCGCCAGGGCGGCCTGGACTACATGGTCATCCCCTACCGCGGCACCTCGCCCGCGCTGCAGGACCTGGTGGGCGGACGCATCGACGGATTCATCGACCCGGTGCTGGGCGCCCTGTCGTACTACAAGGGCGGCATGCTGAAGATCCTCGCCGTCACCTCGGAAGCGCGCCTGCCCAACCTGCCCGACGTGCCCACGGTGGGCGAAGTGCTGCCCGGCTACCAGTACTACAGCTGGTACGGCCTGTGGGCGCCGGCCGGCACCCCCGCGCCGATCGTCGAGAAGCTCAACGCCGAGGTCAACAAGGCCCTGTCCTCGGGCATGGCGGCCAAGTACGAACAGCTGGGCGTGACGATCACGCCGATCACCACGGCCGAGTTCACGCGTTTCCAGAAGGACGACATGGCGCGCTCGCGCAAGATCATCGAAGAGGGCCACATCCATGTCGACTGATCCCACGCCAGGCCACGCCGTGGTCACCGGCGCCACCGGCGGCATCGGCCAGGCGATCGTGCAGCGGCTGCTGGACGGCGGCTGGCGCGTGACCGGGCTGGACCTCGGGCCCGCCGTGGCCCGGCATGCCGCCTACCGGCATGTCGAGGTCGACCTGTGCGACGACGCCGCCACCCGCCAGGCCTCGCAGGCCCTGGACGATGTCACGGCCCTGGTACATGCGGCGGGGCTGTTGCGGGTAGCGCCGCTGGCGCAATCGGACCCCGCCGACGGCGAACGCATGTGGAAGCTGCATGTGGATGCCGCGGTCCGCCTGACCCGGGACCTGGCGCCGTCGATGGTGGCGCGGGGCGCCGGCCGCGTGGTGCTGGTCGGCAGCCGCGTCGCGCAGGGCATGCCGGGCCGCGGCCAATACGCCGCGTCCAAGGCCGCCTTGGTGGCGCTGGCGCGCAGCTGGGGCGCCGAACTGGCGGGCAACGGCGTGACGGTGAACGTGGTGTCCCCAGCCGCGACGCAGACGGGCATGCTGGACGACCCCGCGCGGGCCGCCAGTCCGGCCCGCCTGCCGCCCATCGGCCGGCTGATACAGCCGGCCGAGATCGCGGCCCTGGTGGCGTTCCTGCTGTCGGCCGAGGCGGCCGCCATCACCGGCCAGGACATCGCCATCTGCGGTGGAGCATCCTTGCCCCGCTGAACTCACGTTCGCGCGCGGCCGACCGTGCCCGCGCGGTCGCGCCCCGATGCGGCGGCGTCCCGACAGATGCGACAACGGCGCCGACGGCCTTCGCCGCCGGCCGCGCCCGGCATCAGGCGGGCTTGCGCATCAGCCGCTGCCAGCCTTCCAGGCCCAGCCGCGTCAGCGTGTCGATGTTCTTCTCGTAGATCTCGGCGGCGTCGGGGAAGGACTCGACCGCGCGGTCGATGCTGTCCTCGCGCAGCAGATGCAGGATCGGGTACGGCGAACGGTTGGTGTAGTTCTCGATGTCGTCCGGCTGCGTGTCGGCGAACTGGAACTGCGGGTGGAACGTGGCCACCTGCAACTCGCCCACCAGGCGCATGCGCTTGAGCAGGCGGTCCGACAGGTCCTCGAAGTCGTTGAACTCGAGGAAATCGTCGAGCGCGTCGGGAAGGATCAACAACGTGGTGTCGATCTTTTCCGGATCGGCCTCGGCCAGCAGGGCCAGCTCGTCCTGCAGGTCGGTCAGGACGCCTTCGGCGTCGGTGGCATCGCTGACGGCAAAGCGGATCTGGTCCTTGACCTGAACCGCTTTGGCGAACGGACAGAGATTCAGGCCGATCACGGCCTGGGTGAGCCAATGGCGGGTTTCGGCAACCACGTTGGCGTAGGCGTCGGAAGTGGAAATCATGGCGGGTAATCCTGGCAAAACGCGAGTATAGGCGACCGACCTGGGCTAAAATGGCCGGCAATGGGAATGGAGCTTCCCAAAACCGCCGATCTCGGCTGATGGCTCCTGCTGACCGGGCAACATGCCCGCAGCGGGTGTCGTCCAGACAAACACCCGCCGCGGCGGGTGTCTTGTTTTCGGGCCGCGACCTCGCTGGAGGCCGCCCGCGCTGTCCCACCGCGCGGCCCGTGGGCAAGCCCCGGCTGTTGCTCTCCATCGTTTGATCTGGAGAGACACCTTGAATCTACTGCTGGTATTCGTCGGCGGCGGCCTGGGTTCCGCCGCGCGCTACGGCATGAGCCTGGCCGCGCTGCGGCTGGGCTGGATCGCCTTCCCCTACGCCACCCTGGCCACCAACGTGATCGGCTGCTTCGTCATGGGGCTGATCACCGAATTGCTGGCGTTGAAATTCTCGGTGTCGCAGCCGACCCGGCTGTTCCTGACCACCGGCATCGTCGGCGGCTTCACCACCTTCTCGACCTTCGCGCTGGAAACGGCGCTGCATGTGGAACAGGGCCGCGCCGGCCTGGCGCTGCTGTACGCCGGCCTGTCGCTCGGCCTGGGGCTGGCGGCGCTATTCGGCGGGATGGCGCTGGTGCGGACGCTGTGACGGCGGCGGCCGGGGCGCCGTTGACGGCCGCGCTCGCTATTCGCCATTCGTCCGACATTGCCGGAGCCTGTGACGCCGCGCGACGGAGCCGCGCTAGAGTGGCGCCACGACTACCCTGTGAGGAACGGATGGCCATCGCGCTCACCTACTTCGCCGACCACCTGTCCGACGATGCGCTGGCGGCGCTGCTACGGCGACGCGAAGACTTCTACATCGAGAACATCGATGCCATGGCTCTCCTGACGGCGCGCATGCAGGCGCTGCTGGCCGAAGACGGCTTGCACAGCGCCGTGCGACTCGCCCCCCTGAATGCATCTCCCGACAGGCTCATCACCCACGTGTTTGTGGAAGCCGCTTTCCTGCTGGTCTCGCTGTGGCTGCTGCTGCAGTGGCTTGCCCGCTGCCTTTCACGCCGCCCCCGCGCGGACGTGATCCTGCGCGTGACATCCAACGCCTCGCTCCACGTGGTCTTCCGCCCCTCGGCGCGCTCCGCCGCCGCGACGCCATAAAAAAAGCCCGGCCAGGCCGGGCTTTCCTTCATCCGCCAACGCCGATCAGGCCGTCGGCATCGCCGCCATGGTCTGCGCGACCGCGGCGGTCAGCTTCTTGCCGTAGGGCACGTGCAGGAATTCATTCGGGCCGTGGGCGTTGGACTTGGGGCCCAGCACGCCGCAGACCATGAACTGGGCCTTGGGGAAGCCCTTCTGCAGCATGCTCATCAGCGGAATGGTGCCGCCCTGGCCGATGTAGCCGCAGGGCGCGCCATAGTATTGCTGCGAGGCGGCATCCAGCGCCTGGGTCAGCCACGGCGCCGAGGCCGGCGCGTTCCAGCCGGTGGCGGCGCCTTCGTTGGCCTTGAAGAGGACCTTGGCGTTGTAGGGCGCGTCGGCTTCCAGCAGGGCCTTGATCTCTTCGGACGCGGCGACGGCGTCGATCAGCGGCGGCAGGCGCAGCGACAGCTTGAAGGCAGTGCGCGGACGCAGCACGTTGCCGGCGCTGGACAGCGGCGGCAGGCCTTCGGCGCCGGTCACAGACAGGGTCGGACGCCAGGTGCGGTTCAGCAGGGCCTGTTCCGGATCGGTGGTCATGGGCAGCACGAAGCCGCCCTCGGCGCCGCAGCTCCAGGGGAAACGGCGCCACACTTCGTCGCCCAGGATGCGGGCGGTGGCGTGCACCTGCTCGATGCGGTCGGCCGGAATCTCGCAGTGCAGGCTTTGCGGCAGCAGGCGGCCGGTGCCGCTGTCTTCCAGGCGGTCCAGCAGGTGGCGCAGGATGCGGAACGACGACGGCACCACGCCGCTGGAGTCGCCCGAGTGCACGCCTTCGTCCAGCACCTGCACTTCCAGCGTGCCCGAAACCATGCCGCGCAGCGAGGTGGTCATCCACAGCTGGTCATAGTTGCCGGCGCCCGAATCCAGGCACACCACCAGGGCCACGTTGCCGAGGCGGTCGCGCAGCGCGTCGACGTAGGGCAGCAGGTCGTAGCTGCCGGACTCTTCACAGGTCTCGACGATGCCGACGCAGCGCGGGCGCGGAATGCCCTGCTTGTCCAGCGCCATGATGGCGGTGAGCGAGGCGTACACGGCGTAGCCGTCGTCGGCGCCGCCGCGGCCGTAGAGCTTGCCGTCTTCGTACTTGGGGGTCCAGGGGCCCAGGCCGGCGCGCCAGCCCGAGAATTCCGGCTGCTTGTCGAGGTGGCCGTACAGCAGCACGGTGTCGCCGTTGTCGCTGCGGGTGGCGGGCGCGTCGAAGAAGATCACCGGCGTGCGGCCCGGCAGGCGCACCACTTCCAGCTTCAGGCCCGAGACCTTCTGGGCTTCGACCCACTGCGCCGCATCGCGCACCACGCGCTCGATGAACGCGTTCTTTTCCCAGTCGGCATCGAACGCCGGGCTCTTGGCCGGGATGGCGATGTAGTCGGTCAGCGCGGGGATGATCTCGTTGTCCCACTTGTCGTCCACAAAAGCCTGCAGAGCCTTCGGATCGAGGGTAGGAGGAAGTGCGTCGTCGGGGATGCGTGCGTTCATGGCGCGGGATCCTGTGGTCGGGAAGCGGAATAATCCTCTATTTTATGCCTAGCGCGCCGCATACGCCTCGATCCGGCTCCACACCTGGCGCGCCAGCGGCTTGGCGTTGTCCACTGACTGGTACAGCCGGATCTCCATGTGGATGTCGTTGCGCGCGCTGTCGGCCCGCACCAGGGCGCCGGCGCGCAGGTCGGATTCGACCAGGGTGTGCGGCAGCCACGCCAGGCCGAAGCCCTGGCGGGCCATGGCGTGCAGCGCGTCGGCCAGGTCCGACTCGTACATGGTCTGCAACTGCGCCGGCATGCACAGGCCGCGCAGGCGGTCGCGCAGGATGCGGCCCAGCGACATGCTGTCGGCGTAGGCCAGGAACGGCACGGCCGGATCCGAGGCCAGCTTGGGCACGGCGTGGCGCGGGTGGCGGCTGCCGGGCGCCAGCGGCGCGCTGACGGCCACCAGCTTGTCGGCGCCGACCCGGCGAAAGCGGTAGTTGGGGTTGTCGATCTGCGCGTACAGCGGCTCGTGCGCGTGGCACAGCAGGAAATCGACCTCGCCGTCGGCCAGCATGTCGATGCCGTAGTTGAGCGTGGTGGTGACCACCTTCAGCTGGAACGGCTGCATGCCCTGCTGCACGTTGGCCATCAACCCGGGCAGCACCGAATGCGCCAGCGTCTTGCCCGAAGCGATGACGATGCGGCGAGTGCGTTCCAGCTCGGGCTTCTGCAGGCCCTGGCGCGTCTCGCGCAGGATGTCGAGCACGTCGATGGCGGCCGCCAGCATGCTGCGCCCGGCCGCGTTCAGCGTCGAGACCTGGTGGCCGCGCTCGACCAGCGGCACGCCGGCCCAGTCCTCCAGCGCCTTGATGCGGCGCCCGAAGGCCGGATGCGTGACGTTGCGCGCCTCGGCCGCCTGGAACAGGTTGCGCGCCTTCGACAGGGCCACGAAGTCCTCGAGCCACTTGATATCCATGCCGTCTCCACCGTCTTCTTGTCTGGCTGTGCCGTATCGGCACAAGCCCTGCACATTTTGCACAAACCCGGTGGCTGTTACAACTAGTATTACGGCGTCCCCTGGAGATGCCGATGCCCGACGCCCCCGTCCTGTTGAAATCCCTGCGCAGCCACTTCCTGGGCGGCCGCGAGGTCGCGGCCGATGGATTGCCGGTGCTGCAGAAGCAAGTGGTGGGCAACGGCGCCGCGCGCGCCGTCGACATGAACGGCAGCTACTGCGCCGGCCAGCTGTACGTGCAGGAATACCGCCTGGCCGAGCCGCGCCACGCCCATCCTGTGCTGCTGTGGCATGGCGGCGGCATGACCGGCGCGCAATGGGAAAGCACGCCCGACGGCCGCCAGGGCTGGCTCTGGCGGCTGCTGCAGTCCGGCTACGACGTGTTCGTGGCCGACGCCCCCGAGCGCGGCCGCGCCTCATGGGCGATGTATCCGCAGATCTATGACGCGGCGCCCATCTTCCGCTCCAAGGAAGAGGCCTGGCACCTGTTCCGCATCGGCCCGGCCGACGGCTACGCGCCCGCCGGCCAGCCGCGCCACGCCTATCCGGCGCAGCAATTTCCCGACCAGGCCTTCGACACCTTCGCCAAGCAGTTCGTGCCGCGTTGGCTGGCGCACGACGCCATGGCGCTGGACGCCTACCGCCAGCTGCTCGACCTGGCCGGTCCCTGCATCGTCATCGGCCACAGCCAGGGCGGCGGCTACGCCACCCAGCTGGCGCGCGAGTACCCCGGCCCGATCCGCGCGGTGGTGGCGGTGGAGCCCACCGGCACGCCCGAGCGCGTCGATGGCCCCCTGCCCCCGCAACTGCTGGTCTGGGGCGACCACTTCGACCACAACGACACCTGGCGGCGCTACCGCGCGCAGACGGACGCCTACTGGGACGCCCTGCGGCGGGCCGGCCGGCGCGCCGACGTGCTGGACCTGCCCGCCGCCGGCATCGCCGGCAATTCCCATTTCTGCATGCTGGACCGCAACAGCGACCGCATCGCCGAACTGATCGTCGACTGGCTCAACGGCCTCGACTAACCTTCGCCTGGAGACACCATGAAACTGACCAAAACCGCAATCGCCGTGGCGTTGCTGAGCGGCGCCTCGCTGATCGCGGGCGCGGCCTCGGCGCAGCAGGCCGACTATCCCAACAAGCCCGTGCGCCTGATCGTGCCGTTCGCCCCCGGCGGCACCGCCGACATCATCGGCCGCGTGTTCGCCGCGCAGCTGGGCACCGAACTGGGCGCCACCGTGGTGGTCGAGAACAAGGCCGGCGCGGGCGGCTCGATCGGCACGCGCTACGTGGCCGACGCCGCGCCGGACGGCTACATCCTGCTGCTGGCCTCGTCCAGCACCCACGGCACCAACCCCGCGGTCTACAAGAACCTGACCTACGACGCGGTGCAGGATTTCACCGCCATCACGCAGCTGGTGACCGTGCCGGGCGTGCTGAGCGTGACCAAGGACTTCCCCGCCACCGACCTGAACGGCCTGATCGCCGCCGCCAAGGCCAACCCGGACAAGTACACCTACGCCTCGTCGGGCGCGGGCGGCCTGGGCAACCTGGCGATGGAGCTGATGAAGTCGATGACCGGCGCCAAGCTCATGCACATCGCCTACCGCGGCGCGGGCCCGGCCTTCACCGACGTCATCAGCGGCCAGGTCTCGATGATCTGGGAACCCGTGCCGGCCTCGCTGCCGTACATCAAGGGCGGCCAGATCCGTCCCATCGCCATCGCCGCCGACACCCGTTCGCCGGAGCTGCCGGACACGCCGACCTTCAAGGAAGCCGGCCTGCCGCGCTACGAAGCCAACGCCTGGAACGGCCTGCTGGCGCCCAAGGGCCTGCCGGCCGACGTGACGCAGAAGCTGCACGACGCCTCGGTCAAGGCGCTCAACAACCCCGAGGTCAAGGCCAAGATGGCCAGCCTGGGCGGCACGGTGGTGGCCGGCACCTCGGAAGCGTTCAAGAACGTCATCGCCAGCGACGTGAAGAAGTGGAAGAACGTGGCGGCCGATGCCAAGATCCAGCTGGATCAGTAAGGCTGTCCGCCCCCGGCGATCTCGTCGCCCTCCCGGCCGCGCCCCTCGCGGCCGGGAGGGCTGATAGCCGCGCTTACTTGAACCGAGTCAGATGGATCAGCATCGTCCGGTCCGGATTGGCACGCAGCACGTCGGTCAAGCCCTGGGCGTAATCAGGCATGGTCAAGTTCTGGAATGCCGTGCTGCCGCCGCCAACGCGCATTTCGAAATTGGCGGTCGTGTCACCCACCTGCAGGGTGGAAACGCCCACGTGGCCGCCCGTGCGCTGCGGCACGATCGCGGCAATGATCGCGTGCTGGCCGACCGAGGCCACGGAGCATTCCGTGCTGACCGTCGGCTCGAGCAGCAGACCGCCGAGGCCCTCCTGATCCTGTTGGCCGAGCTTCTTCGGATCGATGATGAGGATCGCGGTGTTGAACATGCGGCCCGACAATGTTTGCTCAGAGGGTGCGGTCAACTCCCCCTGCCGTTCCGCGGCGACCGAAAAGCAACCCCGGGCGGGATTGTGGGTGAGGGAGTGAACGATCCGCTCAAGGCGGGCGGGGTCCTCGAGATCCTGCGCCGAAACACGCACCAGGTTGTTGCAGACGACCTGGCTGCTCGACTCATCCGCACTGACGATGGCGCGCGAGCCCAACGAGCTGCCAGGGTGCAATCCCTCCGCGATGCGGCTGCTCACCGCGAACGACGAGGGTACGGTGAACGTCGACGTGGATACCGCCGCCACACCCCCCTGCGGGATCTGGATATCGCCTTCCGCCCGCATGTTGTCCAGGGCCTGCCGGGGATCTCGCACCGGCGGTGGCACGTTCGGCGCTTCGGCCTTCAACCGGCCGATCATATCCATCAACGCGGCGTTGGCCTCGAGCATCACCTGGTGACGGTCGACCATGGCGGACACGTCGTCGCGCACTTCCTGAAGATGGCTGCGCAGCCGGGTCGCATCCTCGACAGAGGGCGTATGGCCATGCCGGACCAGCGCCAAGGCGTCGTGCAGGCGCTCGTTGACGCGATTGAGCCGTTCGCCGTGGATCTGCTCATCTTCGCTCAACGCGCCCACCAGGGACAGACAGTCATGGACCAACCGCTGCTGCTGCAGGATTTCGTCGGCGCCCTTGGCAACCGCCTCGCCGTTCCTGGCATCGGGCTGGAACGCACTGGGATACTGCGCCTCAAGGTTGGTCCGATGCTCCTGATTGGAGACGGCGAGGCCGTCCAGCAGTTGCGCCAGCCGAGAATAATTATTGGCCGTCCTGGCATGGTCTTCCTGCAAGTCTGTAACTTCATGTTGCAGTAGATTCGCGCCTGACCGCAAGGCCGCAATGTCGTTCATGGGACTTCTCCGCGCATCGTTGACCACGGGCAGGGACCTGCCCGCACCCCGGTAAGTAACAACGCGGCCGGCGCAGTTCCCTCGCGGCGCATTGCGGCCAGCTTTCAGGCCGGCGCGTGGTTGCCGGGAAACGTCACCAACAGTCCCACGCCCCGTGCATTCAGGCCGGGAACGAACGCCACCACCGCGCCATGGCGCGCGGCGATCTGCGCCACCAGCGACAGCCCGATGCCGCTGCCGCCGCCGCTGGCGCCCGGGGCGCGATAGAAGCGGTCGAACACCCGCGCGCGTTCGCCGGGCGCGATGCCGGGGCCGTCGTCGGCCACGCGCAACCAGGCCCCGCCCTGCTCGCCCGGTCCGCAGGCCACGGCGATCTGCCCGCCCTCGGGGGTGTAGCGCAAGGCGTTGTCCAGCAGGTTGCGCACCAGCACGCCCAGCGTATCCATGCCGCCGCGCACGTCGCACGCCCGCACCTCCAGCTGGATGCGCTGGCGCTTGCGCGCCGCGGCCGCCTCGCCATCGCGCACCAGCAGCACCACCAGCTCGTCCAGCGACACGGTGTCGAGATCGGCGCGGGTTTCGCTGACGGCGTCCATGCGGGCCTGGTCCAGCAATTGTTCGGCCAGGCGCGCGGTGCGCTGCGCCACCGCGCGCAGCTGGGCCGCGGCGTCGGCGGCCGGCGTGTCGGCGATGCGTTGCGACAGCAGCTCGGTCTGGGCGCTGAGCGCGGCCAGCGGCGTGCGCAGTTCGTGCGCCGCGTCGGCCAGGAAGCGCCGCTCGTGGTCCATGGCGGCCTGCAGCCGCACCAGCAAGGTGTTGATGGAGCGCACGAACGGATGCAATTCACCAGGCAGGCCGTCCAGCGGCAGGGGCGCCAGGTCGAACGGCGCGCGGTGCTGGATCGCGTCGCCGGCCTGGTCGACGGGGCGGAACGCCAGCCGCACCACGATCCAGGTCGCCGCCGCCAGCAGCAGGAACAACGCCGACACGATGAGCAGGCCGCGCTTGAAAGCCGCCAGCGCCTCGGCCCGCAGGTCGCTGTCGGCCCGCGCCAGCTGCACCTGCACCTGGCCGGAGGCGTCGCTGAGCGAATACACGCGCCAGGTGTCGCCGCCGATCACGCTGTCGCGAAAGCCGTCCTCGAACTCCGGATTGAGCGGCTGGCGCGGCGCCTCGGGCGAACGCAGCGCCAGGCGGCGGTCGGGCCTGGACCAGATCTGCACGGTGGTGCGCTCACCACGGAAATGGCTGGACGGCGGCAGTTCGAAGCGCTCGTCCGGGCGCTCCTCGAGCAGGCTGCGCCGCAGCGACAGGATGGTCTGGTTGGCCGAGTCCATCAGCGCCTGGTCGCGGATGCCGGTGCGCGCCTCGGTCATGGCGTGCTGCTGGCACATGAACACCGCCGCCCAGGTCAACAGCAGCGTCAACAGCAAGGTGACCGTCAGGCGCTTGCGCAGGGTCTTCATGCCGTTTCCGCCGCCGCGATGCGGTAACCCAGGCCATGCACGGTGGCCACCAGGTCGTCGCCGAGCTTGCGCCGCAATTGATGCACGTACACCGCCACGGTGTTGCTCTCGATGGTGCCGCTGCCGCCATAGACGGCGGCCTCCAGTTGCTCGCGGCTGACGGTCTGGCCGGCGCGCTCCATCAGCGCCAGCAGGGTGCGGTATTCGCTGGCGCTGAGCACGACCTCGGCGCCGGCCCGCGTCACCACGCGCCGCGCCGGATCCAGCTGCACGTCGCGGCAGCGCAGGACGGACACCACCGAATTGCTGCTGCGGCGCACGACCGCCCGCAGCCGCGCCTGCAGCTCGTCCAGCTGGAAGGGCTTGACGATGTAGTCGTCGGCGCCCGCGTCCAGCCCCTGGATCCGCTCGCTGAGGCGGTCGCGCGCGGTGATGATGAGCACCGGCGTCGCGTCATAGCGCGAACGCAGGTGCTTGAGCACCGTCAGCCCGCTGCCCCCCGGCAGCCCCAGGTCCAGCAGCACGGCGCCGTAGCCGTGCTCGACCAGCGCCAGGCGGGCCTCGGCCACGTCGCGCACCCAATCGACGCGCATGCCCGCGCGCGCCAGGCTGGCGCGCAAGGCATCCCCCAGCATGGCGTCATCTTCCACCAGCAGAACTTGCAAGAACGCTCCCGGACTATCCATGGGACGGCATTGTGCCGGCCTGGATTTAAAGAATTTTTAAAAGCCCGCTCCGACAATGGGCGTCTTACCGCGTACCGGCATTCGCCGCGCGCGGGCTTCACGACTAAGGAAATCCCCGCAATGAAGCTGGCTATGTTAGCAACTGGCGCCGCCGCCCTGGCCTGCCTCGCAGGCACGGCGCAGGCCCAACAATCCGGCACCAATTTCATCGGCCTGGGCGTCGGCTACGTGCCGGTGTACGAAGGCTCGCGCGAGTACCGCGCCCTGCCCGTGCCGCTGATCAACTACCATTCCGGCAACTTCTTCATCTCGCCACGCGCCGGCCTGCCGGCGCTGGGCCTGCAGACCGCGCTGGCGCCCGACTGGAAGGCGGGTGTGTTCCTGGGCATGGGCCTGGGCCGCGACTCCAGCGACGCCGACCGCACCAAGGGCCTGGACGACATCGACTTCCACGGCACCTACGGCGCCTTCGTCGAATGGGCGCCCGGCCCCCTGTCGCTGGGCGCCGCCTACCGCCAGGCCGCGCGCAGCGGCTACGGCGGCACGCTCGAACTGCGCGCCACCTACGCCGCCTGGCAGGACGGCGCCAACCGCGTCAACGTCGGCGCCAGCACGCAATGGGCCAGCCACGATTCCATGCAGACCTGGTACGGCGTCACGTCCTCGCAGGCCGCCAGCAGCCGCGCGGGGCTTTCGACCTACTCGCCGGGGTCCGGCTTCAAGTCGGCGGCGCTGTTCGCCAGCTGGTCGTACCGCATCAACCCCAGCTGGAGCACCATCACCACGGTCGGCGTGAACTCGCTGCTGGGCGACGCGCGCGACAGCCCGCTGACCGAGCGCCGCACCAACATGTTCGGCAGCGTCGGCGTGGTCTACGCCTTCTGAGCGGCCAAGGCCGCGCCTCTCCCCGGGAATCGGCCCCATGAAACCGCCACACGGCCTGGAAGGGTTCGCCGACGTCGCCAGCGCCCACCGTCTCGGCCGCGCCGCGGCCGCGCTGGGCATTCCCCTGTCCGCGCCGCCGCGTCCGCAACGATCGGCGGCCGGCAGCGCCGGGCTGCTGCGCGTGACCCTGCCCGACACCCGGGTGCAGCGGGTGCTGGCCCCGGCGCTGGCGGCCTTCGCGGCGCGCCATCCCGGCCTGCGCTTCCAATTGAGCACGAAACGGGCCGACCCGGCGGACCTGGCGCGGCACCGCCGCGACCTGACGATCCGGCTGGAACCGCCCACCGATCCTTCCTGGGTGGCGCACCGCCTGGGCGCCCTGCGCGCCCGCCTGTATGCCGCCCCCGAGTATCTGGCGCGGCGGCCGGCGCCCGAACGCCCGACCGACCTGGCGGCGCACGACTGCATCGGCGTGCATGCCGACGACAACGGCGCCCCCGCGCGCTGGCAGCTGCGGCGCGGCCAGGATCGCGCCGTCGTCATGACGCGCGAACGCTATTGCGTGGATGATCCCGAGATGGCGTGGCAACTGGCCGCGCGCGGCGCCGGCATCGCGCCGCTGCGCGACGCCGCGCCCGGGCTGGTCGCGGTGCTGCCGGATTGGGAACTGGAGCCGGTGACGCTGTATGCCTTGACGGAAACGCCCCGGCTGCCGGCGCGCATCCGCGCCTTGATCGAACACCTGACGCGGGCGCTGGCGGCCTGACCGCGACGGCGGCGGGCCTCGCCCGCCATGACGGGGCGAGGCGCGGGACGCGAAGGCGCCCGCCCGCCTCGGCCGGCGAAGCCGGGATCAGGCGCCGGGATCAGGCACCGATCAGGCGCCGATCAGGCGCCGAGCAGCGCCGGCTCGCCGCCGCGGCCCAGGGCCGGCGCCTCGGCGTCGATCACGCGCCCCGTCTGCAGCTTGAACACCGCCACCGCTTCGCGCAGGCTTTGCGCCTGGGCTTCCAGCGAGGCGGCCGACGCGGCGGCCTGTTCGACCAGCGCGGCGTTCTGCTGCGTCACGCTGTCCATCTGCGACACCGCCTGGTTGACCTGCTCGATGCCCTGGGACTGCTCTTCGGAGGCGCTGGAGATTTCGTTGATGATGTCCGTCACGCGGCGCACCGAGGTCACGATCTCCTGCATGGTGGCGCCGGCCGCTTCGACCTGGTCGGAACCGATCGAGACCTTCTGCACCGAGTCGTCGATCAGGCCCTTGATCTCCTTGGCGGCCTGGCCGCTGCGCTGCGCCAGCGCGCGCACTTCGCTCGCCACCACCGCGAAGCCCTTGCCCTGCTCGCCGGCGCGGGCCGCTTCCACCGCCGCGTTCAACGCCAGGATGTTGGTCTGGAAGGCGATGCCGTCGATCACGCCGACGATGTCGGCGATGCGGTTGGAGCTGTCGGCGATGGCGCGCATGGTGCCCACCACGTCACCCACCGCCTGGCCGCCACGGGTAGCCACATCGGACGCCGCCGTCGCCAGTTGCGAGGCGCTGCGCGAGCTGTCGGCATTGTTCTTCACGGTGGACGACAGTTCGTCCATGCTGGCGGCGGTTTCCTCCAGCGAGGCGGCCTGCTGCTCGGTGCGCGAGGACAGGTCGATGTTGCCCGCCGCGATCTCGCGCGAACCGGTGTGGATCTCTTCCACGCCCTGGCGCACGGCGGCCACGGTGCGCGCCAGGCTGTCCTGCATGCGCTTGACGGCCGCGTAGAGCACGCCGATCTCATTGTTGCCGCGCTGCTCGATGCGGTTGGTCAGGTCGCCGCCGGCGATGCGGTCGAACAGGCGGCCGGCCTCGTGCAGCGGCCGGAACACCGAACGCGCAAACACCGCGTACAGGCCCACCACCAGCACCGCCACCACCACCAGCAGGCCGATCAGGAAGGCGATGGCGCCATTGATGCGGGTGTTGGCCTCGCGCGCCACGCGCTGGCCGACCTCATCGGCGTAATCGACATACTTCTGGATCGCCTGGGTGAAGGCGATGCCCAGCGGCGTGACCTTCTCCAGGTTCAGGCGGCTGGCGTCCTGCGCCTTGCCGGCGCGGATCGCGGCGACCATCGGCGCGATCGCGTCGCGCTGATAGACCTCATAGGCGGCCAGCGCCTCGTCGAACAGCGGCTTGCCCACGGGCGAGGTCTCGGGATTCTGGCGCGCGCTCTGGATCAGGTCGGCGGCCTTCTTGGTGTAGCCGTCCAGCCGTTGCATGCTGGCCAGGTTGTCGATGCTCTTGCCTTCCAGCAAGGTGGTCTGGGCCGCCAGCAGCACCAGGCGGGCGCGCAGCAGTTCGGAACCGGCGTCGTCCACCGCGTTGGCGCGCACCAGGTTGGTATCCAGCATCACCTCGATGGAGGTGCGGTTGGAGGTCAGCTGCTGGTAGACGGCGATGCCGGTCACCAGGAAAAGGGCGAAAAAAAGACAGAGCGCGGTCGTCAGGACGGCGCGGATACTCAGATTCTTGAACATGGGGAGGGGGCCACTCGGGGTTTGCGGAGGGCAGCCTTGGGCGGCTGTCCCCCTGTTTACGGCTTATTGCAATGAAAAGTTAAATATCTCATTGGGTTACAACCGACTATTACCCTCGTTAGCGGTCGTGGCCGCCGCGCACTGCCGGCGTGCAAAAAAAAGCCCCACCGATTCCGGTGGGGCTCTTTTGCATCAAGCCAGCAAGAATGGCCGCCTCGCCGCCGGGCCGCCCCAAGGCGAGGCAGCCCCCTCGGGGGCAGCAAGCGCGAAGCGCGCAGCGTGGGGGCGCGCCTCGCCGCCGGGCCGCCCCAAGGCGAGGCAGCCCCCTCGGGGGGCAGCAAGCGCGAAGCGCGCAGCGTGGGGGCTCCTTTTATTTCAGCCAGGCGCGCGCGTTGCGGAAGATACGCATCCACGGGCTGAACTGGCCGCCGCTATCGGCGTTGCCCCACTTCTCGGGCGCCCACGACATCATGACGTTGCGGGTCACGCGTTCCGGGTGCGGCATCATCACGGTGAAACGGCCGTCGGCGGTGGTGACGGACGTCAGGCCGCCCGGGCTGCCGTTCGGGTTGAACGGATAGGCCTCGGTGGCGTTGCCGCGGTTGTCGATGTAGCGCGCCGCCGTCAGCACGCGGCCGGCATCGCCCTGCTGCGAGAAGTCGGCATAGCCTTCGCCGTGCGCCACGGCGACCGGAATACGGGCGCCTTCCATGCCGGCAAAGAAGATCGACGGCGACTTGGCCAGCTCGACCAGCGACAGGCGCGCCTCGTACTTCTCCGACAGGTTGCGGGTGAAGCGCGGCCAGTGCTCGGCGCCCGGGATCATCGGGGCCAGCGCGGCCATCATCTGGCAGCCGTTGCACACGCCCAGCGCGAAGGTGTCGGGACGGGCGAAATACGCCGCGAACTGATCCGACAGCTTGCTATTGAAGCGGATGGTGCGGGCCCAGCCCTCGCCGGCGCCCAGCACGTCGCCGTAGCTGAAGCCGCCCACGGCCACCAGGCCCTGCACCTGCGCCAGGTCGACGCGGCCCGACAGCAGGTCGGTCATGTGCACGTCGACCGCGTCGAAGCCGGCGGTGTCGAAGGCCCAGCCCATTTCCACCTGGCTGTTGCAGCCCTGCTCGCGCAGGATCGCCACGCGCGGACGCTTGCCGCTGTTGATGAACGGCGCGGCCACGTCTTCCTGCGGGTCGAAGGCCACGTTGGGGCTCATGCCCGGGTCCTGCGTGTCGTTCCAGACGTCCAGCTCGGCCTGGGCGCAAGCGGGGTTGTCGCGGCGCGCCATGATGCGGTAGGACACTTCGCTCCAGGCGCGGCCGAGGTCGGCGCGCGGCTGGCCCCAGACCTTCTTGCCGTCGCGGTAGAACTCGATCTCGTCGCCGCCGTTCAGGCCGCCGATGACGTGCGAGTGGGCCGACAGGCCGGCGCCGCGCAGCACCTGCATGACGGCGTCGCGCTGGGCGGCCGGCACCTGGATGACGGCGCCGGCTTCTTCCGCGAACAGCGCCTTGAGCGTCAGTTCGTCGCGCTGCACCGCCACCTGTTCCGGACGGATCTTGTAGTCGCCCCAATCAGCCGATTGCGGGTCGAAGGTCAGCATGTCCAGGTTGACCGAGATGCCGGTGCGGCCGGCGAAGGCCATTTCGACCAGGGTGGCGAACAGGCCGCCGTCCGAACGGTCGTGGTAGGCCAGGATGGTGCCGGCTTCGGCCAGCGTGCGGATGGTGATGAAGAAGGCGCGCAGGGCTTCCGGCGAATCGATGTCCGGCACGGTCTCGCCGACCTGGTTGTAGGTCTGCGCCAGGATCGAGCCGCCCATGCGGTGCAGGCCTCGGCCCAGGTCGACCAGGATCAGCACGCTGTCGCCGGCGTCGGTGCGCAATTGCGGCGTGAGGCTGGCGCGCACGTCGCCGACCGGCGCGAAGGCCGTGACGATCAGCGACACCGGCGCCACCACCTGGCGCTGCTCGCCGTCCTGTTCCCAGGACGTCTTCATGGACAGGGAATCCTTGCCCACCGGGATCGACAGGCCGGCGGCCTGGCACAGCTCGCTGACGGCCGACACGGTGTCGTACAGCGCGGCGTCCTGGCCGTCGACGCCGCAGGCGGCCATCCAGTTGGCGGACAGCTTGATGTCTTCCAGGCGCGCCACGTCGGCGGCGGCCAGGTTGGTCAGGGCCTCGGCCACGGCCATGCGGCCGGAGGCCGGCGCGTTCAGCATGGCGATCGGGGTGCGTTCGCCCATCGCCATGGCTTCGCCGCGGAAGCCCTGGTAGTCGGCCAGGGTGACGGCGCAGTCGGCCACCGGCACCTGCCACGGGCCGACCATCTGGTCGCGGCTGGAGAGGCCGCCGACGGTGCGGTCGCCGATGGTGATGAGGAACGACTTGTTGGCCACGGTGGGGTGGCGCAGCACGCGGTAGGCGGCTTCGGTCAGGTCGATGCCGGCCAGGTCGAGCGGCTCGGACACGCCGGGCAGGCGGCGCACGTCGCGCGTCATGCGCGGCGGCTTGCCCAGGATGACGTCGATCGGCACGTCGACCGGGCGCACTTCGGCCTCGCCTTGCGGACGGATCGTGTCCAGGCCGGGCAGGCCCTCGCCGTCGACCACGCGCAACTGGCGTTCTTCGGTGGCCACGCCCACCACCGCGTAGGGACAGCGTTCGCGGCGGGCGATGGCGTCGAAGCGTTCCAGGTCCTGCGGCAGGATCGACAGGACGTAGCGTTCCTGCGATTCATTGCTCCAGATCTCGGCGGGCGACAGGCCGGATTCTTCCAGCGGCACGCGCTTGAGATCGAAGATGGCGCCACGGCCGGCGTCGTTCACCAGTTCCGGGAAGGCGTTGGACAGGCCGCCCGCGCCGACGTCATGGATGGCGATGATGGGGTTGTTCTCGGCCTGCTGCCAGCAGCGGTCGATGACTTCCTGGGCGCGGCGTTCCAGTTCAGGGTTGCCGCGCTGGACCGAGTCGAAATCGAGTTCGGCCGAGTTGCTGCCCATGCTGATGCTGGAGGCGGCGCCGCCGCCCATGCCGATGCGGAAACCCGGGCCGCCCAGCTGGATCAGCAGCGCGCCGGGGGGAATCACGTCCTTGTGGGTCAGGCCGGCGTCGATGCTGCCCAGGCCGCCCGCGATCATGATGGGCTTGTGGTAGCCCCAGCGCGTGCCGCCGGCGGTCTGCTCGAACGAACGGAAATAGCCCAGCAGGTTGGGACGGCCGAATTCGTTGTTGAAGGCGGCGCCGCCGATGGGGCCGTCGATCATGATGGACAGCGGCGTGGCGATGCGGTCCGGCAGGCCGTGGTGATCGGCTTCCCAGGGCTGCGTGGCGTCGTCGAAGCGCAGATGCGAGACGGTGAAGCCGGTCAGGCCGGCCTTGGGCTTGGAGCCGCGGCCGGTGGCGCCTTCGTCGCGGATTTCGCCGCCGGCGCCGGTCGAGGCGCCGGGGAACGGCGCGATCGCGGTCGGGTGGTTGTGCGTCTCGACCTTCATCAGGGTGTGCACGGTGGTGTCGCGGCGGATGTACCTGGCGCCGTCGACGCCCTCGCCGGTCACGCCCGGCACGCCGGCCTGGAAGCGCTGCGCCGGGCCGCCGGCCATGATGGCGGCGTTGTCCGAGTACGCGACCACGGTGCCTTCGGGCTGGGCCTTGTGGGTGGCGCGGATCATGCCGAACAGCGTGTTGGGCTGTTCCTGGCCGTCGATTACCCACTGGGCGTTGAAGATCTTGTGGCGGCAATGTTCGCTGTTGGCCTGCGCGAACATCATCAGTTCGACGTCGGTGGGATCGCGGCCCAGGTCGGTGAACGACTGGGCCAGGTATTCGATTTCATCGTCGGACAGCGCCAGGCCCAGGCTGACGTTGGCCTCGACCAGCGCGGCGGCGCCACGCACCTGCACGTCGACGGTGCGCATCGGCTTGCCGGCCAGCGGCTGGAACAGCGCCTGGCCGTCGAAGCCGGCGTCGACCACGGTTTCGGTCATGCGGTCGTGCAGGCAGTCGGCCGCGCGCGCCAGCATGTCGGCGTCGAACGACTTGGCGCCCAGCAGGCCGCGTTCGGGGGTGATGACGTAGCGCACGCCGCGTTCGATGCGGTGCACGGCCGACAGGCCACAGTTGTGGGCGATGTCGGTGGCCTTGCTGGCCCACGGCGAGATCGTGCCCAGGCGCGGGATCACCAGCAGCGCCAGGCTCTTGGCCGGCGCCTCGCCGGTGGCGGGCGTGCCGTAGTCCAGCAATTGGGTCAGGTGCTGCTGCTGCTCGGCCGTCAGGGCGGCGTCGGTGCTGACGAAGTGCTCGTAGCGGGCGGAAATGTCGGCCACCGGCAGGCCGGCTTCCTTCAATTGCGCCAGCAGGCGGTCACGACGAAAGGAGGACAGGACGGAGGAACCAGGCAGATGCTGAACAAGGGACACGATGCGGGCGCCGTATAAGGAAGGAAGCAAAACGAGGATTTTACCCCGCTTGGCGGGTTTTCCCGGACGGAAGCACACCCGCGTCCCGATCTGGCCCGAATTCGTCCTGCTTCGGCCATTGTTACAAAAGAATTCCGCGACGCAACGTCCGACCTGCTGCACAGCAATATGGCGCTTAAATCCCTGCCGCTGTCGCGGGTTATGAGCCGTGCAGACCCGGCCCGCGCGGCCGGCGTATTGCGACGCACCATGTTGCACCCATACCGCAGCGCGGGAAAACACGAACACCCACCCTCTCGCCCCGACGGTAGGATGCAGCGACCTCATACCTGGAAAGCGCCCCGCCGCGCTGGCCGTTGCCTCACATGTCACGCCCCGAAGCCCCCGCCGAGCCTGTCGAACCGATCATCCCCGCCGAAGCAGACCCCGCCGTGAAAGTGCCGCTGGCCATCGAGGACTGGCTGGCCGTGATCCTGCTGGCGGCATTGGCGCTGATTACCTTCCTGAACGTGCTGGTGCGCTACTTCACCGACCAGTCGTTCGCCTGGACCGAGGAAATCTCGGTGTTCCTCTTGATCGTGCTGACCATGGCCGGCGGCTCCGTGGCCTTCGTGCGCAACCACCACATCCGCATCGAGATCCTGGCCGACAACGGTTCGCCGCGGCGCCAGCGCATCATGGCGCTGATCTCCAACACCTGCGTGCTGGGGTTCTTCGTGCTGCTGACGGTGCTATCGGTCAAGCTGGTGGCCGACGAGTACATCTATGAAGAAACCTCGCCCGCCATCGGCGTGCCGACCTGGTGGTATTCGATCTGGCTGCCGGTGATGGCCGCGGCCATCTCGCTGCGCACGCTGGGCACGCTGCGGCGCCTGTGGAAAGCGCCGCTGCCCAAGGCCGACGGAGGCCAGGCATGATCGCCGGCATCCTGTTCGCGGTCTTCATCGCGCTGATGCTGATCGGCGTGCCGGTCGGCGTGGCGCTGGGCATCGGCGGCACCGTGGCCATCGTGCTGTCCAACCTGGACACGCCCTGGTATGGCCTGTTGACCGTGCCGCAGAACTTCTACGCCGGGCTGGCCAAGTATCCGCTGCTGGCGATTCCGATGTTCGTGCTGGTCGGCTCCATCTTCGATCGTTCCGGCGTGGCCAAGCGGCTGGTGGATTTCGCCATCGCCATCGTCGGGCGCGGCCCGGGCATGCTGCCGCTGGTGTCGATCGCCGTGGCCATGTTCCTGGGCGGCATCTCGGGCTCCGGCCCGGCCTGCGCCGCGGCCGTGGGCGCGGTGATGATCACGGCCATGTCGCGCGCCGGCTACCCGGGCCCGTTCTCGGCGTCGGTGGTGGCGGCGGGCGCGGCCACCGACATCCTGATTCCGCCCTCGGTGGCCTTCATCATCTATTCGGTGCTGGTGCCCGAGGCTTCGGTGCCGGCGCTGTTCGCCGCCGGCATGGTGCCCGGCATCCTGGCCGGCCTGGCGCTGATCGTGCCGGCCGTGTGGCTGTCGCGCAAGCACAAGATGGGCATGCTGGAAGCGCACCTGCCGCGTCCGCCGTTCTGGAAGAGCCTGCGCGAGGCCTCGTGGGGCCTGGCCGCGCCGGTGCTGATCCTGGGCGGCATGCGCATGGGCTGGTTCACGCCCACCGAGGCGGCCGTGGTGGCGGTGTTCTACGGTCTGTTCGTGGGCATGTGCATCCACCGCACCATCAAGCTGCGCGACCTGTACGTGATCCTGCGCGAGGCGGCCGAGCTGTCGGCCGTGATCATGCTGGTGGTGACGCTGGCCGGCATCTTCGCCTGGGCCCTGTCCACGCTCAGCGTGATCGACCCGATCACCCACGCCATCGTCAATTCCGGGCTGGGCGAATGGGGCGTGCTGGCGCTGCTGATTTTGCTGCTGATGACCGTCGGCATGTTCCTGGACGGCATCTCCATCTTCCTGATCTTCGTGCCGCTGCTGATGCCGATCGCCAAGGCCTACAACTGGGACCCGGTGTGGTTCGGCGTGATCCTGACGCTGAAGGTGGCGCTGGGCCAGTTCACCCCGCCGCTGGCGGTCAACCTGATGGTGTCGTGCCGCATCGCGCGCGTGCCGATGGAATCGACGGTGCGCTGGGTGGTGTGGCTGCTGGGCGCGATGTTCCTGGTGCTGGTGGCGGTGCTGGTGTTCCCGCAGCTGGCGCTGTGGCTGCCGCACAAGCTGGGCTATTGAGGGGACCGGACGCAACCCGCCCGGCATGCATTCATGACAACAACAGACAGACCCGCAAAGAGAGGAGACGCAACATGAATTTCCGCAAGCTGATCGGCGCCGCCCTGTGCGCCGCCACCGTCGCCGCCATTCCCGCGGCCGCGCAGGCGCAGAACTACAAGTCCGAATACAAGCTCTCCATCGTCGTCGGCACCACCTTCCCGTGGGGCCAGGGCGCCGAGATCTGGTCGAACCTGGTGCGCGAGCGCACCCAGGGCCGCATCAACATCAAGGTCTACCCCGGCACGTCGCTGGTGCAAGGCGACCAGACCCGCGAATTCACCGCCATCCGCCAGGGCGTGATCGACATGGCCGTGGGCTCGACCATCAACTGGTCGCCGCAGGTCAAGCAGCTCAACCTGTTCTCGCTGCCCTTCCTGATGCCGGACTACGCCGCCATCGACGCGCTGGTGCAGGGCGACGTGGGCAAGGAAATGTTCAAGCTGATCGAGAAGGCCGGCGTGGTGCCGCTGGCCTGGGGCGAGAACGGCTACCGCCAGCTCAGCAACTCCAAGCGCGAGATCAAGCGGCCCGAGGACATGAAGGGCATGAAGCTGCGCGTGGTCGGCTCGCCGCTGTACATCGACACGTTCACCGCGCTCGGCGCCAACCCGACGCAGATGAGCTGGGCCGACGCCCAGCCCGCGCTGGCCAGCGGCGCGGTCGACGGCCAGGAAAACCCGCTGTCGATCTACACCGGCTCCAAGCTCTACACCGTGGGCCAGAAATACCTGACGCTGTGGAACTACGTGGCCGATCCGCTGATCTTCGTGGTCAACCGCGAGGTCTGGAATTCGTGGTCGGAAAAGGACCGCGACATCGTGCGCCAGGCCGCGCTGGACGCCGGCAAGCAGCAGATCGTGATCGCGCGCAAGGGCGTCACGCCCGAGGATCCGTCGCTGCTCAAGGAGATCGAGGGCCACGGCGTCACCGTGACCTCGCTGAGCCCGGCCGAGCATGACGCCTTCGCCAAGGTCACCCAGCCCGTCTACGACAAGTGGAAGAAGCAGATCGGCGAAGACCTGGTCAACCTGGCCGAGAAGTCCATCGCCGCCCGCAAGAAATAATCCCGCCGACAAGGACAGCAAGCCAACCGAACAAGCAGCAAGCCCCAGGGGAACGGGCGGCGCAAGCCGCCCACCGAGGCAGGGACGTCAGATCCCGCCCACCAAAGACGGGCGCCGGCCACAAGCCGGCGCCCGTCACCTTTTCGGCGTTCGCTTTTTCAGTGTTTTCTTTGGGGTGCTTTCTTTTGGGCGCTTTCTGGCGCCCGTGTTCCCGGCGCCGCGCCCGGCGCTACTCCGGGTAGCGCACTTCCAGGATGTCCAGCTCCTCGACCCCGCCCGGCGTGCGCAGCACCACCGTGTCGCCTTCCCGCGCCTTGATCAGCGCCCGCGCCACCGGCGAGATCCAGCTGATCTTGCCGGCCAGCGGCTCGGCCTCGTCCACGCCGACGATGGTGACGGTGTGGTCCTCGCCCGCCTTGTCGGAATACAGCACCGTGGCGCCGAAGAAGATCTGGTCGCGGTTGGGCTGGGCGGCCGGGTCGACCACCTCGGCGATGTCCAGCCGCTTGGTCAGGAAGCGCATGCGGCGGTCGATCTCGCGCAGGCGCTTCTTGCCATAGAGATAATCGCCATTCTCGGAACGGTCGCCATTGGACGCCGCCCACGACACCACCTGCACCACCGACGGCCGTTCCACGTTCATCAGGTGCGTCAGCTCGCCGCGCAGGCGCTCATAGCCTTCCGGCGTCATGTAGTTCTTGGTGCCGGCCGGCAGGGCCTGGGCCTGCGGCAGGTCGTCGTCGTCCTCGTTGTCGGATTCTTTGACAAATGCTTTGTTCATGGCGGCAGCGCCTCGGGCGCGCAATCAGTCAGTTCAAGGGACGGCACGGACGCGCCGTGCCACAAGCCAGGCGGCGCGGCGCCTAGAACCAGTCGTGCCAGACCGGCTTCAGATCGGACGGCAGCGGCGGCAGCCGGCCCAGGTCCATGCGGCTTTCCTTGGGGCTGTGGAAGTCGGAACCGCGCGAGGCCAGGAAACCATAGCGGCGCGCGACGTCGGCGTATTGCCGCGCCTCTTCCACGGTGTGGCTGCCGGTATTGACCTCGATGCCCACGCCCCCCAGTTGCAGGAATTCGTCGAACAGCGCGGCGAACTGCAGCGGCGTGTATTTGTAGCGCCCCGGGTGCGCGATGACGGCGATGCCGCCCGCGCCACGGATCCAGCCCACCGCTTCGGCCAACGTGGCCCATTGCATGGGCACGTGGCCGGGGCGATCATCGCCCAGGTGCTTGGTGAAGACGGCCTGCACGTCGGGGCAATAACCGGCCTCGACCAGATAGCGCGCGAAGTGCGTGCGGCTGATCAATTCCGGATTGCCGGCGAACGGCAGCGCGCCTTCGTAGGCGCCGGGCATGCCCATCTCGGCCAGGCGCTCACCGATGCGGCGGGCGCGGTCGGCGCGGCCCGAGCGCGTCTTGCGCAGGCCTTCGACCAGCGCCGTGTTGGACGGATCGAAACGCAAGCCGACGATGTGCACCGTCAGGCCCGCCCAGGTCACCGAGATCTCGACGCCGGTGGCAAAGCGCATGCCCAGCTCGGCCGCCATGGCCGCGGCCTCGGCCAGGCCGCCGACTTCATCGTGGTCGGTCAGGGCCCAGACATCGACGCCGTTGGCGTGCGCGCGCTGCGCCACGTCGCGCGGCGCCAGGGCGCCGTCCGAGACAGTGGAATGGCAATGCAGATCGATGTTGAGAGCGGACGGTTTCATGAAGCCTATTGTAGAGAAGCCCCGTCCCCCTGGGTAGCGCCGCCGGCCGGCGGCGTCCCCAATATGGCGGACACGGTGGCGAACGGGCCGCCGCGCGCGGCTACCCGGCAAGCCACCACGGGCGGCGCCGCATGCGCCGCGGGCGGCCATCACGCCAGCAGGAAGTCCGCCACCGTCTTGACCTGGTCGTCGGCCATCAGCGTCGGCGCATGGCCGACGCCGGCCACTTCGTAGACCTGGGCGCGCGGATTGCGCTGGCGCATTTCGTCGACGGTGGTCCGCGTCAGCAGGTCCGACTGCTCGCCGCGCACGATCAGGATCGGGCAGTCCACCGCGTCATACGAGCGCCACAGAATCTGCTCGCCGGCGGCCAGCTCGTCGCCGGTCTGCAGCGCCATCGGCTGCGCCAGCGTCAGGTCGTAGTGCTTGACCCACTGCCCGCCCTGCTCGGGATAGACGAAGCGCGCCAGGTGATCCCACTGCGCATCCGTGTGCGGACCGAAGGTCTCGGAATTGGCGCGCATGGCCGCCACCGCGTCGGCGAACGAACCGAACGCGCCGGGCTCGCCCACGTACTGCCCGATGCGGGCCAGCGCGCCGGTCTCCAGGCGCGGGCCGACGTCATTGAGCACCAGCTTCGACAGCCGCAGGCCGTCCTGCGGCGGCAACATGCCGGCATGCGAGCGCAGCGGCAGCATGGCCCGCGCGAACGCGGCGGCGCCGGCCAGCCCCAGGCCGATCAGCCCGCCCATCGAAGTGCCGACCCACGCCAGCGTGGCCGGACGCAGCCGCGCCACCAGGGTCGCCATGTCGGACACGTATTGCGGCACGGTATAGAACGCCGGGTTGACCAGCCAGTCCGAGCGGCCGCGCCCGACCACGTCCGGGCAGACCACGCGGAACTGCCCCGCGAGGCGCCGGGCCAGCGTATCGAAATCGCGCCCGCTTCGGGTCAGGCCGTGGACGCACACCAGCACCCGGTCATTGGCCGGATCGCCCCATTCCCAGTAAGCCATGCGGTGCAAGCCCGCCGGGCTGGCGCAGGTGACGAATTCCAAACGGGGTTCCAGGCTCGCATCCAGCATCGTTGTGCTCCGAAAAACCGGCGCGCGGCCGCAATGGCGGCGCCGTGCATGGCCGGTATCTTATCGGAAGCGCGCGCCGGCGCCAGGACGCCGCCGGACGCGTCCTGGCGCCGGCCAGCGTTCGATGCGCGCTGAAGGTCGGGCCTGGGGTCAGTCTTGGAGTCAGGCCTGGGGTCAGGCCTGGCTTCCGGATACCGGCATATCCGCCGGCAACGCGGCCAGCACCTGGTCGGCCAGGTCAGCCACGCTGGCGCGGGTGTCCAGCGTCAGCACCGGACAGTGCAGCTCGCGGATCCATTGCCGGTGCCGCTCGGGCGTGCGGGTGCCCTCGGCGCCGCTGTCGTAGCCGGCCGCCCATTCCAGGAAGCGCCGGCTTTTCTCCCGGGCGGCGCTGTCCGAATCCAGCATCGCGCCGTAGCGCTCGGCCTCGCGTCGCCGCAGCCTGGCCATGCGTTCGGCCGCCGGCAGCCGCAGGAACACCACCAGCGTGAATTCGGGAACCAGCCCTTCGCCCCAGTTGTAGACCGAGCCGCCGCTGAGCACCCAGTCGTCATGCCCCCGCAGCCGTTCGCGGATGCGGCGCCAGCGTTCCTCCTTGGGATACTTGTCGGTGAAGGGAGGATCGGTCGGCACCCAGTAGTAGTCGTCCGCTTCCAGGTGGGGCACGTCCAGGCGCTCGCCCAGGACGGCGCCCAGCGTGGTGGCGCCGCAGCCGGATGCGCCGAAAAGATGAATGCGCGTGGCCATGGGACTCCCCTTGAAACGGACGCGACACGGCAGACCGCAGTCCGCCAACAACAGGCAACCAGTGTAGCGGCGTTCCCGCCACGCGCGACGCGCCCGCAACGCCTTTCGGCGGCGACTGACTGGCCCTAGAATGGCGCGTCGCCTCGCGGCTTCCGGAACCCCACGCGCCATGCCTGGTGGATACATGCTCAACGGCGGCTACGTCGCCGCCGCCCTGCTCTTCATCGCCGCCCTGTTCGGCGTGCTGGTCATCGGCCTGGTCGTCGGCTGGCGCGCCGGCCGCGGCAGCCGTCCGCAACTGGTGCTGGCCTGGCTGCTGGCGGTGGTGCTGGTGCCGCCCTGGCTGCTGGCGCTGACCGCCAGCGGCGACATCTTCGGAGTGGTCCTGATTTCCCGCTACGCGCTGGCCCTGCCGGCGCTCGCCGCGCTATGGTGGCTGCGGCGCAGCATCCACGCCTTCACCGGCCAGCGGCCGGGGCTGGAACGGCTGCCGCGCGCACCCTGGCTGATGCTGCTGGCCGCGGTGCTGCTGTACAGCCTCCTGGGTTATTGGTCAGGCCATCGTTACGATTATTCGTTCGATATCAACGACACCATTACTTCCATGGTCTTTATCATCGCCACGGGCCTGTTGGTGGCAGGATGCACCTGGGCCTTGCGCAGCAGCATACGTTGGTTAAGATTGGCGGGTCCCGGGTCAGCGGCCGAGGTATCCCGGCCCTGACGGTCCGCTGAAATTAGATTGCCTATCGGCCTGATTCAATCATTAAATTGGATTTCACCCGCCGGTCCGGGCGAGAGTTATGCGCTTCGAGCATTGCCAGATCAGTCAGTCCAGAATTGATATGGAGTCACTATGCACCAAAGCAGTCCGACTACTCAGCTAACTCCCCCCCGCGCCGACGCCGCGCCGCCCGAACCGCCCAAGGTCCTGCAGGACGTGCTGGCGCGCGCGGATGTCCAGATCAACGGCTCGCGCCCCTGGGACATCCAGGTTCATGACAAACACATGTACGAGCGCGTCTTCGCCAGCTGGTCGCTGGGGCTGGGCGAGTCCTACATGGACGGCGAATGGGATTGCGAGCAGCTCGACGAACTGTTCACCCGCCTGCTGCGCGCCGACATGGGCTCGGCCGCCCTCGGCCTGGCGCGCGTCAAGCTGATCGCCGAGCACCTGCGCCACAAGCTGTTCAACCTGCAATCCAAAAACCGCGCCTTCGAGGTCGGCGAACAGCACTACGACGCCGGCAACGACGTATTCGAGGCCATGCTCGACAGCCGCATGATCTATTCCTGCGCCTTCTGGGAACAGGCCGACACGCTGGAAGCCGCGCAGGAAGCCAAGCTCGACATGATCTGCCGCAAGCTGCAGCTCAAGCCCGGCGAGACGCTGCTGGACATCGGCTGCGGCTGGGGCGGGCTGGCCAAGTTCGCCGCCGAGCGCTACGGCGCCAAGGTCACCGGCGTCACCGTCTCCAAGGAGCAGCTGGCGCTGGCGCAGGAACGCGTGCGCGGCCTGCCGGTGGAACTGCTGCTGCAGGACTACCGCGACCTGCAGGGCAGCTTCGACAAGGTGGTGTCGGTCGGCATGTTCGAGCACGTCGGCCCCAAGAACTACGACACCTACTTCACCCATGTGCAGCGGCTGATGGCGCCCGGCGGCATCTTCCTGCTGCACACCATCGGCATCGCCTCGACCAGCCAGAGCACCGACCCCTGGATCGACCGCTACGTCTTCCCCAACGGCAAGCTGCCCTCGGCGCGCGAGATCAGCACGTCGGTGGAAGGCCGCTTCATCATCGAGGACTGGCACAACTTCGGCGCCGACTACGACCGCACGCTGATGGCCTGGTGGGACAACTTCCAGCGCGCCTGGCCGCAACTGCAGGAACGCTACGGCACGCGCTTCTACCGCATGTGGCAGTACTACCTGATGTGTTGCGCCGGCTTCTTCCGTTCGCGCGAAGGGCAGCTGTGGCAGGTGATCCTGACGCATCCGCAGCGCCAGGAGATGTACCGCTCGCTGCGCTGACGAGGATATCGGCCGCTGCCCCCGTCCCCGGGAGCAGCGGCCGATATGCGGGTCAGCAGGGTGAGTAAAGAACGCGCAGGCTTGCCCGCCGCATCGCGGGCGTCTCCCCTCACGCCACCAGTTCGGCCGGCTGCGCCTCGGCGCCGACGCGCGCCGCGTCCTCCAGGATCATCTGCGCCGCCCGCTCGGCGATCATGATGGTCGGCGAATTGGTGTTGCCCGACGTGATCGTCGGCATGATCGACGCGTCGGCCACGCGCAGGCCTTGCAGGCCATGCACGCGCAGGCGCGCATCCACCACCGCGCCGTCGTCGGCGCGGCGGCCCATGGCGCAGGTGCCGACCGGATGGAAGATGGTGGTGCCGATCTTGCCGGCCGCCTCGCGCAGCTCGGCCTCGCTCTGGTAGGCCGGACCCGGCAGCCACTCCTCGGGCTGGTAGCGCTGCAGCGCGGGCGCCGCGCTGATGCGCCGCACCAGGCGAATGGCGTCGGCCGCCACCTTCAGGTCCTGATCTTCCTTCAGATAATTCGGCGTGATCACGGGCGGCAGCGAACCGTCCGCCCCCTGCGCGTGCACGCTGCCGCGCGACACCGGCCGCAGGTTGCAGACGCTGGCCGTGAACGCGTCGAAACCATGCAGCGGCTCGCCGAACGCGCCCAGCGACAAGGGCTGCACATGGAATTCCAGGTTAGCCCGTTCCTGCCCCGGATCGGATTTGGCGAACGCCCCCAGTTGCGACGGCGCCATGCTCATCGGCCCGCTGCGGTTCAGCAGGTATTCCAGCCCGATGCCGGCCTTGCCCCACCAGGTCGAGGCGATGCGGTTCAGCGTCTTCACGCCGCGCACCTTCAGGATGACGCGCAGTTGCAGATGGTCCTGCAGGTTCTCGCCCACGCCCGGCAAGGCATGGCGCAGCGCAATGCCGCTTTCGCGCAGGCGCGCCGGCTCGCCGATCCCCGACAGTTCCAGCAATTTCGGCGTGTTGACGGCGCCGGCCGCCAGCACCACTTCGCGCGCGGCGCGGACGCCGACGGACTGGCCTTCGCGCCGCACCTGCACGCCGACGCAGCGCGTGCCCTCGAACAGCAGGCGCTCGACGTGCGCGCCCGTCATCACGTGCAGGTTGCTGCGCTCGCGCACCGGCCGCAGGAACGCCTTGGCGGTATTCCAGCGCCAGCCGCGGCGCTGGTTCACGTCGAAATAGCCGACCCCGAAGTTGTCGCCCCGGTTGAAATCCTGCACCCGCGGAATGCCTTCCTGCGCGGCCGCATCGGCGAACGCGTCGAGGATGTCCCAGCGCAGCCGCTGCGCCTCGACCCGCCATTCGCCGCCGGCGCCGTGGAATTCGTCGCCCCCGCGGTAATGATCCTCGCTGCGCTTGAACACCGGCAGCACCTGGTCCCAGCCCCACGCCGGATCGCCGGCGATCCCGGCCCATTCGTCATAGTCCTGGCGCTGGCCGCGCATGTAGATCATGCCGTTGATCGATGAGCAGCCGCCCAGCACGCGGCCGCGCGGATAGATCAGCGAGCGTCCGCCCAGGCCCGGCTCGGCGCCGGTGCGGTACATCCAGTCGGTGCGGGGATTGCCGATGCAATACAGGTAGCCGACCGGGATGTGGATCCAGTGGTAGTTGTCGCGCCCGCCCGCCTCCAGCAGCAGCACGCGCACCGCGGGGTCGCGGCTCAGGCGGTTGGCCAGCACGCAGCCCGCCGACCCCGCGCCCACGATGATGTAGTCATATGTCTCCATTTGCGCTTCTTCTTTTAAGTCTCAAGTGGCCGTGCCACTGTCGCGCAGCCGGCCGGCCCTGTCCAATGAATTGTTGAAAAGCGCTTTATAAGTCTCTTTAATAATGGGTATCGCCCTTTACGCGGGAAACGAGCCATGGACCTCAAGCACATCCGCACCTTTGCCGCCGTGGCGCGCGTCGGCAACCTGACGCGCGCGGCCGAGCACCTGCACCTGACGCAGCCGGCGCTCAGCCTGCAGCTCAAGAGCTTCCAGGAGGCCCTGGACCTGCCGCTATTCACCCGCACCGCCCAGGGCCTGGCGCCCAATGCCGACGGCCGCGCCCTGCTGCCCTCGGCCCAGCGCGTGCTGGACGCGCTGGAAGACTTCGAGCGCGCCATCGGCGCCCTGCGCGTCACGGTGCAGGGGGAACTGCGCCTGGGCACCATCCTCGACCCCGAATTCCTGCGGCTGGGCGCCACCCTGCAATACCTGGTGCAGCACTACCCCAAGATCCGCCCCACCCTGCGCCACGGCATGTCCGGCTCGGTCGCCCGCCTGGTGCGCAACGGCGAGCTGGACGTCGGCTTCTCGCTCGGTCCGCGCGGCCCGGGGCACGGCCAGCCCGCGCTGCATGCCCTGCCGCTGGCGGCGTTCTCCTACTACGTGGTGGCGCCCAAGGGCTGGGGCCCGCAACTGGCCGGCCGCGGCTGGCACGAGATCGCCGCCCTGCCCTGGATCTGGACCCCGCCCGACTCGGTGCACCACCGCCTGCTCGCGGCGAAATTCAGCGAACTGGGCGTCGCCCCCAACGCGGTCGCCGAAGTCGACCAGGAAGCCTCGATGCTGGACCTGGTGCGCTCCGGCGTCGGCCTGACCCTGGCGCGCGACTCCATCGCCCTGCGCGAATCGCAGGCGCACGGGCTGGCGCTGGCGCCGGGGCTGTCGATCGAGGCGGAACTGGCCTTCATCACGCTGGCTTCGCGGCGCGAGGAACCGATGGTCGCGGCGGCTTTCGACGCGGTGCGGGCGGCGTTCGGGTAACGGCGGTGCCCGGGCCGGTCGCGCCGGCCGCCACGCCCGCGGCGTGGCCACCGCGCTCGGGTATGCTCGCCCTGACGACGTCCGCGTCGGCCGCGTCGCTCGTGTCATCCGGCCCGCGCCGGACCCATCCTCATCCGGAGACTCCCCCAATGCATTGGCGGTCCATCGCTTGCGGCCTGACCCTCACCCTCGCCTGTGCGGCAGCCCCCGCCGTCGCCGCCGTGCCCGCCAACGAGGCTGAATGGACCCAGGCCGTGCAACGCCGCTTGATCAGCCGCCTGGACTACCCGCGCGAGGCGCACCGCCTCGGCGGCTCCATCAGCCTGTCGCTGAAGATCACGGTGCTGCGCAACGGCACCCTCTACGACATCGCGGTGAGCCGGTCCTCCGGCGATGCCGCGGTCGACAAAGCCGCCGTCGCGATGGTGCGGCGCGCCGGCCCGCTGCCGGCCTTTCCCGTCACCATGACCCAGGAAAAAACCGAACTGATGCTGCCGCTGCGTTTCCAGCAGGAGGATGACACGGCCGCGCCCAGCGACAGGGCGCCGCCCACCGACATCCCGCCGCGCCGCTATGTCGACGCCGCCACCGGCTTCGGCGTCACCGTGCCCTCGCCGCTGCGTGTCGGCCCCGCGCCCACCCGCGGCAGGTACGACGCCCAGATCGAGGTCTCCAGCCCCGACGGCTTCCCGCCCAAGGCGCAGGAAGCCAAGTACCTGTGCCGCATCGGCTTCCAGGCCACGCCGGCCGGCGCCAAGCCGCCCGCCGCGCAGACGCTACGCACCCAGGTCACCGCCGCCGAACGCCGGCAACGCCGGTTGCGCGGATCCATCGAGCTGTATGACCGCTTCACCCTGGCCGGCGCGCAGGGCCTGGACTACCTCGCGGCGCCCGGCCCCGGCCGCCCGGACACGCTGTACTACTACGCCGACGTCGCCTTGCCGCAAGGCCGCGTCCACATGGCCTGCGCCACCCTGCGCGATGCCATGCCCGCCGCCATGACGATGTTCCGCCAGGTGCGCGACGGCATCGCCGCCCAGCCGCGCTGACCCGCGCGTCGGACCTCGCGCGTCAAGGCGGCGGCAGATTGCCGGGCACCAGCCGTTCGGCCATGGTGAACCCGTCGATGTAGTCGCGAAAGAGCTTGAGGAAGGCCGCTTCGGCCGGGCTGCGTTGCACGTCCCGATGCCACAACAGGTGCAAGTCGACCGAACACACGCCCTCGCCGGGCGGCAGCCGCCACAACCGGCCCTCGGCGAGATCGCGCCGCACGCTGTGCTCGGGCAGGCAGCCGATGCCGAAGCCGGCAATGAGCAGGCGCTTGACCTCGTCATGCTGGGTGGACGTCGCCACCACCCGTCCTGAAAACCCGCGCTGATCGCGAAAGATCGTCAAGGGCGACAGGCTGTCGCCCAGGGCATCGCTGGCGAAAGAAACGAAGTTCTCGCCCATCAGGTCTTCGATGCGCAGATCTTGCCGGCCGAACAGCGCGTGGTTGCGTCCACAGAACAGCGCGTAGCGCTGGTGCAGGAAAACCTTGTTCTCGAGCCGCTTGGGCATCTGCCGGCACAGCGCGATGCCCGCCGTGCCCACGCGCTGCTGCATCAGCGTAACGATCTCGCTGCTGGGCAGCACATCCATCTGCACGTCGATGCGCGGATAGGCCGCGTGGAACGCCGTCCAGAAATCGTCGTAGACCTGGGAGTGAATGCGGCTGGCCACCAGCAGGTGGATGCGGCCGGTCGCCTCGACCTCCGTCTGCGACACGTCGGTCAGCAGTTGCGCCACGTTGCCATAGATGGCCTCTGCAGCGCGGCACACCTCTTCGCCGGCATTGGTGACGGTGAAGGCCTGGTTGTGCCGCTCGATCAGGCGCCGGTCCAGCTGTTCCTCGAGCCGCTTGAGCGCCTGGCTGACAGCCGATTGCGTCAGGTGCAGCTTGGCGGCCGCGCCGCTGATGCTGCGCTCCTGCACGATCACCAGGAAGGTTCGCAGCAGGTTCCAGTCGAGGCGGTCGCCGCTGCGCACGTCGGCGGGGTGGGTGTTCTTCATTCGCAGGCCTGTACGAGGAATCGGCAAAACATTAATTCTACTTAAGTGAAGAATTAAAAATCATAAATTGACGTTATATCTAGGCGGGAGCGATAAACACGCCTTCGAACAACGACAACACCCCAAGAGGAAACCCATGACCGCTCCCGCCCATGCGCCGGCGGCGCGCCAACCCGTCCGGGCCGCGACCGCCGCATTCGTCGGCACCACCATCGAGTGGTACGACTTCTACATCTACGCCACGGCCGCCGCGCTGGTGTTCGGCAAGGTGTTCTTTCCCACCGCCGATCCGTTCGTCAGCACCATGGCGTCGTTTGGCACTTTCGCCGCCGGTTTCCTGGCGCGGCCGCTCGGCGGCGTCATCTTCGGCCATCTCGGCGACCGCGTCGGCCGCAAGAACGCGTTGATGGCGACCCTGGTCATCATGGGCCTGGCCACGGTCGGCATCGGCCTGCTGCCCAGCTACGCCACGGCCGGCCTGTGGGCGCCCGCCCTGTTGCTGCTGCTGCGCCTGGCGCAGGGCCTGGCGGTGGGCGGCGAGTGGGGCGGCGCGGTCTTGATGGCCGGCGAACACGCCTCGCAACGCCGCCGCACCTTCGCCGCCTCGTTCGCGCAATTGGGCAGCCCGGCCGGCCTGATCCTGTCGCTGCTTGCGTTCCGGCTGCTGACGACGCTGGACGAGGCCGACTTCGTCAGCTGGGGCTGGCGCGTGCCCTTCCTGATCAGCGCGGTGCTGCTGCTGGTCGGCTACTTCATCCGGATCGGCGTCAACGAATCTCCCGATTTCGCCAAGGTGCTCGAGCGCCAGGAGCGCGCCGAGATCCCGGCCAAGGAAGTGCTGCGCACCGCCTGGCGCACCGTGCTGCTGTGCATGGGCGTGTGCACCGTGGCGATCGGCGGCATCTATTTCACCAACACCTTCATGCTGTCGTACACCACCCAGACGATGGGCCTGAGCCGCACGCTGATCCTGGATTGCCTGTTCGTGGTCGCCATCATCCAGTTCTTCGTGCAGCCGCTGGCCGCCTGGCTGGCGGACGCCATCGGTCCCACCCGCGTCCTCATCACCGCCGCCTTCTGCTCGGTGTTGGCGCCCTATCCCATGTTCATGCTCGTGTCGCAGGGCACGCCCTACAGCATCATCGGTGGCATCGCCATCGTGCTGGTCTTCATGGCCGCGATCTATTCCGCCATGGCCGGCTACATCAGCTCGGCGTTCCCCACCCACGTGCGCTATTCCGGCATCTCGCTGTCGTACCAGTTGTGCGGGGCGGTCGCCGGCGGCATGACGCCGCTGGTCGGCACCTGGCTGACCTACCACTACCCCGGCCAATGGCTGCCGCTGGCGATCTTCTATTCAACGCTGTCGGCGATCACGCTGGTGTCGATCTGGGCGCTGGCCGGCCACAAGCGCCGCCTCGCGCTGGACGTCGCGCCCGCTGCCGCGGCCTGAACCCGCCCTGCTTCCCTTTCTTTCAGGAAACCCGATGACACAGACCCCCACCCCGCCCGCGCTCTCCGAGGAACAGACCCGCCGGATCCTGCAGGCCGTCGATGCCCATTTCGATGCCCAGCTGGCCTTCACCCAGGATCTCGTGCGCTTCCCCTCGTTGCGGGAACAGGAGCATACGGCGCAGGACTTCCTCTACGAGGCGATGCGCGCGCGCGGCTTCGCGATGGACCGCTGGAAGATCGACGTCAAAGACATCGAATCCCACCCCGGCTTCGGCCCGGTGACCGTGTCGTATGAGAATGCGTTCAACGTGGTCGGCACCTATCGTCCCGCGCAGCAGCAGGGCCGCTCGCTCATCCTGAACGGGCATATCGACGTGGTGCCCACCGGCCCCGTGGACATGTGGACCCGCTCGCCATGGGATCCGGCGATCATCGACGGCTGGATGTATGGCCGCGGCGCCGCCGACATGAAGGCCGGCCTGGCCGCCAACCTGTATGCCTACGACGCCGTGCGCGCCGCCGGCTATGAACCCGCCGCCCCGATCTACTTCCAGTCGGTGGTCGAAGAGGAATGCACCGGCAACGGCGCCCTGGCGGCGCTGCTGCGCGGCTACCGGGCCGACGCCGTGATCATTCCGGAGCCGGAAGAGAACATGCTGGTGCGCGCCAACGTCGGCGTGCTGTGGTTCAAGGTCCGCGTGCAGGGCCATCCCACGCACACCCGCGAGATGGCCAACGGCTTCAACGCCATCGACGCCGCCTACGCCGCCATCGAGGCGCTGCGCGGCATCGAAGCCAAATGGAACGCGGAGCACCACTGCCACCGCCACTTCGAACACCTCGACCATCCGATCAATTTCAACATCGGCAAGATCGAGGGCGGCGACTGGCCCTCGACGGTGCCGCCCTGGTGCGAGTTCGACGTGCGCGCGGCGATCTATCCCGGCACCACCGCGGACGAGGCCCGCGCGCAGATCGACGCCTGCCTGCGCGACGCCGTCGCCGATCCACGGCTCGGCGGCACTCCACCCCAGGTCACCTACACCGGCTTCTACGCCGAGGGCTACGTGCTGGAGGAAGGCAGCGACGCCGAGAACACGCTGCGCCAATGCCACCAGCAAGCCTTCAAGAGCGACCTCGAAAGTTTCACGACCCCGGGCTATCTCGACGCCCGCGTCTTCGTGATCTATGGCGACATGCCCACGCTGGTCTATGGCCCGAAGTCGCTCGACATCCATGGCTTTGACGAACGCGTCCACCTCGAATCGCTGCGGTTGATCACCAAGACCATCGCGCTTTTCATCGCCCAGTGGTGCGGCGTCCGCGAAGCGCCAGCCAAGGCCGCCTGAACCCGGCGGCGCGCCGGCTCAGCGGCCATGCCAATAGCGCCGCTGCCGGTCGCGCTGGGCCCAGACGTCCAGCCCGCCGGGGCGCGACCGCGCCATCACCGCCCCGTCGCGGTCGCTGCGCCAGAAGGCAGCGCCGGCGCGCAGCCAGCGCCGCTCGACCGCCGGCGCGGGATGGCCGAAGCGGTTCAGGTAGCCGCACTGCGCGATCGCGTGCCCGGCCCGCGACGCCGCCACCAGTTCACGCCCGGATGACCACGCCGACCCGTGATGCGGCGCCAGGACGATATCGGTCGGCGGCAGGCCCAGCGCGGCCAGCTCGCGCTCCTGCGCCACCCCGATGTCGCCCGTCAGCAACAGCGAATGAGCGCGGCCCTCGACCCGCAGCACGCAGCTGTTGGCATTGCGGTCGCCCCCGCGCACGACCGCGCCCGGCGCGGGGTGCAGGAAGGTGAAGGTCACGCCATCGACGCGCCAGCTGTCGCCGCGCTCGCAGCGCAGCATCCGCGCAGGCGCGGCATCGCTGGCGCCGTCCCCAGACGCGCCATTCGGCTGTGCAGCGGCTGCCGGACTCGCCCGGGACTCCGTCTGCGTCATCACAGCCCCGTGCTGCCCCGGCCATAGCCTCGCGTCACGCCGCAACCAGGCCGCCACGTCGAACGACGCATAACTGCGCGCCACCGGCACCGCCGCCAGCACCGAGCGCGTGCCGCCCACGTGGTCCAGGTCCGCGTGCGACAGCACCAGCACGTCCAGCCTGTCGATGCCGCGCGCCTGCAACTGCGGCGCGATCACCCGCTCGCCCGCATCCCCGCCACCGAAATGGCGCGGCCCCGCATCAAACAGCAAGGCCTGGGTCGCGGTCTCGACCAGGATCGCGCTGCCCTGGCCGATATCCATCGCGCTCATGCGCCAGTCGCCCGGCTCGGGCCGTTCCGGCCGCCAGCACAGCAGTGGCAGCATGCACAGCCACCCCAGGCGCCGCGCCGGCCAGCCCGGCGCCTGCAACGCCCACACCATGCCCGCCAACGCCCACAGCAACCACGGCCAGGGCGCCGCCGCCACCGTGAAGCTAGCCCAGTCCGCATTGCCCACCCACGCCACCACCGTCATCGCCAGGTCGAAGACCCACGCTCCCGCCTGCCCCGCCACGGCAGCCAGGCCGGCCGTGGCGGACGCCACCGACAGCATCGCGCACAGCAGCGCCAGCGGCGTGACCAGGAACGTCACCGCCGGAATCGCCACCGCATTGGCCAGCGGCGACCCGAGCGACACCTGGTGCACCAGGAACGCCAGCAGCGGCGTCAACCCCAGCGTCACCGTCAGCTGCAACCGCGTGGCCTGCGCCAGCGCCGCGGCCCAGCGCTGCCGCCACCCGGCCTCCGCGTCGCGCGGCGCCTGCGCCACCCGCAGCAGGATCGCCACCGCGCCGAACGACAACCAGAAACCCGCCGCCATCGGCGCCCAGGGATCCAGCATCACCACGGCCGCCGCCGCGAACGCCAGCACCCGCCCCGCCGATATCCGCAGGCGCGACCACCCCGCCGCCAACACCACCAGCAACATGAAGAACGTGCGCCGCGACGGCACGCCCCACCCCGCCAGCAGGCAATACGCCAGCCCCACGATCATCGCCGCCGCGCCGCCCGCAATGCGCGCCGGCACCCGCTCGGCCAGGCCCGTGCCGCGCCAGCGCGCGCGCCGCCACGCCGCCGCCAGCAGCCAGGCGGCCAGGCCCGCGATCGACGTCACATGCATGCCGCTGATGGACACCAGATGGGTGATGCCGCTGCGATTGAAGAGGCGCCAGTCGTCGCGCGCCACGCCGGCCTGGTCGCCGATCGCCAGCGCAATCAGCACCGGCGCGTAGCGATGGCCGCCAAGCGCGCGCCGCATGCCTTCGCGCACGCGGTGCCGGGCCCGCTCGATGGCGACGCCGGCCGACGCCCAGGGCTGGTCTTCCAGCAGGCGCGGCTGGCCGCGTACCGTGCCCGTGGCGCGCAAGCCGCGCGCGAACAGGCGCGCCTCGCCGTCTGGCAAGTCGGGATTGAGCGGCGCATGGGGACGGCGCAGCACCAGTGCCATGCGCCATACCTGCCCGGGCACCACCGGCGGGAGCCCCGGCTGTCCGCCTGGCGCTGCCAGCCACGACACCAGGATGCGCCGGGGAATGCCGGGGCGTACCGGTCCGACCTGCTCGCCAACGAAACGCACGCCGCCGCCGTCATCGTCAGGCAATTCCGCCACGCGCAGCGCCAGCCGCGCCACGGCGTTCTGATGTACGTCGGCCAACGCGTCGTTCAGGCGCCATTGCGCCTGCATCGCGGCGTTGACCGCGCCGATCATCAGCCCCGCGACAAGGCAGACCAGCAGGCCCGCCACCCGCCCGCGCCAACGCCGGGCAGCCAGCGGCAACAGCGCGCAGGCCACGCCGGCGGACAGGTAGAACCCCGCCCCCGGCAGCGCCGCCAATCCCTGCACCGCGCCCGCGCCCGCCACCAGCGCCAGGCAGAATATGCGCCCCTTGATATCCGTCTCCCGAGAAACGGATAAGCGTAGGAGGTCGGCATCGCCGGCAGAGCAGCCTGTGAATGAATTTGCCTACCTCGGCAAACCGTCAACGGGCATCGTGCGCAGCAGGGCTCCAAGCCTGACCGCCCATGCCGATGAAAGCCTGCCGGTGCTGACGCACCCATGACGCCACATCCGTCGGCTGGAAATCCTCCAGGCCCGCCAGCGACTCGAACGGACGGGCCAGGATGGCGTCCGCTTCCGATGGGTTGGCCGCGAAGTAGCGGAACTTGGAGGCCACCCGGCGTCCCATGCCTGCCCCCATCGCGGCGTCGACCTCGCGCTCGAACACATCGATGGGCTGCGCCCGATAGGTGATGCGTCTTCCCAGGCCGTCGGAGACGCGCGCCGCCAGTTCATGCCCGTCCAGGCCATGGGGTCCGGCAATGCGGTAGTCGCCGCGGGCGCCTTGCAGCAGCAGCGCGATTGCCGCGCGGGCGCAAAGGCCTCTGCCCGCCGCGACGTGGGCAGTCACAATTCGTTGATAGAGTGGCCTCCGTAACCAGGAGGCCACTCGTCTTGAAGAAATTGCTTATTGCTTTCTACTATGCGGTCCTGCTGGTCGCCACGCCATATCTCGGCCTGCCCATTGCGTACCTCTTTCCCGGCGGGTCGGCGTCGATCCTGGGTTTCATCGCGATGCTATGGACCCTGCCGCTCGTTCTTTGCCTGGCCCGGTACATCGTGAACGAGAAAAATAAATGACACGGTGAGACGCGCGCGACAGCATGCCCACGCGATGCCGGTCAGCCGCGCGATCCCAAGGCAGCGGCGCCCTTCAGGCCAGCCCCCCCGCCCGAGCCGCCTCCCCCAACACCCGCACCTCGTCCAGCGCCGCCCCCACCCCGCCCGCCGCCAGCACCTCGACCAGCCGGGTCCCGACCGCCACCAGATCCGCATGACGCCCCACCGCCTTCAGCTGCGCGGCGGTCCGCACCCCGAACCCCGCGGCGATCGGCAGCCGCGTCCTGGCGCGGACCCGTTCCAACGCCTCGGCGATCATCGCGTCCGAAGGCAGCGCCGCCCCCGTCGTCCCCGCCAGCATCACGTGGTACACAAATCCGCTGGCGCCTTCCAGCACCCTGTCCAGGCGCTCTTGCGTGGTCGTCGGGGCGGTCATCTTGATGAGGGCGATGCCGTGCCGCCGCGCCAGCCGTTCGATGCTGGCGGCGTGCTCGGGCGACAGGTCCACCACGATCAGCCCGTCGACGCCGGCCCAGGCCGCGTCGGCCATGAAGCTGGCCGCTTCATAGCGCAGCAATGGGTTCAGATAGCCCATCAGCACGACCGGCGTGCGCTCGTCCTCCTCGCGGAAGGCGGCGACCAGGTCGAGCGTGCGGCGCAGGGTCTGCCCCGCCTTCAGCGCCCGTGCGTTGGCCAGTTGCAGCACCGGCCCGTCGGCGATCGGATCGCTGAACGGCATGCCCAGTTCGATCACGTCCGCCCCCGCCGCAGGCAGACCGCGGAGCAAGGCCAGGCACGCGTCGTATGACGGATCGCCCGCCGTGAAATAGGCGGCCAGTCCCGGCCGCCCGGCGGCGCGCAACGCCGCCAGGGTCTGTTCGATACGGCTCATGCGGCCTCTCCCGTGAATTGTCGGACCGAATGCAGGTCCTTGTCTCCGCGTCCGCTCAGGCAGACCACCAGTGTCTGCTCGCGGTCCATGAGCGGGGCGAGTTTCCTGGCATAGGCCAGCGCATGCGAGCTCTCCAGCGCGGGGATGATGCCCTGGCGCCGCGTCAGCCACAGGAACGCGTCGACCGCCTCGGCATCGGTGACCGATTCATAGACCACCCGCCCGGTGTCGTGCAGCAGCGCGTGTTCGGGCCCGACGCCCGGATAGTCGAGCCCGGCCGAGATCGAGTGCGCGTTCTGGATCTGGCCGTCCGCGTCCTGCAGGAAATAACTGCGGCAGCCATGCAGGACGCCGGGGGAGCCCTCGCCGATGCTGGCCGCGTGCTCGGCGGTGTCCGTGCCGCGGCCGCCCGCCTCGATGCCGAACAGCCGCACGCCGGCGTCGTTCAGGAACGGATAGAAAAAGCCGATGGCATTGGAGCCGCCCCCCACGCAGGCGACCATCGCGTCGGGCAGCCGCCCGGTCTTGTCGAGGATCTGCGCGCGCGTTTCCTCGCCGATGACTTTCTGCAGTTCGCGCACCAGCCAGGGATAGGGATGCGGCCCGGCGCCGGTGCCCAGCAGGTAATAGGTGTCGTCGGGATGCGCGATCCAGTCGCGGATAGCGGCGTTCATCGCGTCCTTCAGCGTGGCGCTGCCGTCCGGCACCGGCCGGACCTGGGCGCCCAGCATCTCCATGCGCGCCACGTTGGAGGACTGCCGCGCCACGTCGACGGCGCCCATGTAGACCACGCATTCCAGGCCGAACAAGGCGCACACCGTGGCGGTGGCCACCCCGTGCTGCCCGGCGCCGGTCTCGGCGATGATGCGACGCTTGCCCATGCGCCGCGCCAGCAACGCCTGGCCCAGGCAATTGTTGATCTTGTGGGCGCCGGTGTGATTCAGGTCCTCGCGCTTGAGGAAGATGCGCGAGCCGCCCAGTTCCTCGCTGAGCGCCTGGGCATGCAGCAGCGGGCTCGGGCGTCCCACGTAGTCGGCCAGCATGGCGCGGTACTCGGCCCAGAAGGCGGGGTCCTCGCGCACCGCGCGGAAGGTGTGTTCCAGCGCATCGAGCGCGGGCGCCAGCGTCTCGGGCATGTAGCGGCCGCCATAACGGCCGAACTGCCCGGCGGCATCGGGGTATTCAGGATGGGGGATAAAAGACATGGTTTCGGGCCTTTGGGAACATGGCAACCATGGTATCCAGACAAAACATCCAGATAAATCATAGATTTCTTGCCCATCGGTATCAGATTTTCTAATATCAACGGCATGAGAAATCTGCCTCCCATGAACTCGCTGCGCGTCTTCGACAGCGCCGCCCGCCACCTGAACCTGTCGCTCGCGGCGCAAGAGCTGGGCGTGTCGCACAGCGCGGTCAGCCAGCAGGTCCGGCAGCTCGAGACCTGGCTCGGCGGCAAGCTGTTCGAGCGGCATTCGGAGGGCGTGCGGCTGACCGCGGCGGGCCAGGATCTGCACCGCGTCTGCCTGCCGGCGTTCGACATGCTCGAACAGCGCCTGGCCGAACTGCTCGGCCGCTCGGCATCGACCGAGGTGGTGATCGGCGCGCCGGCCAGCCTGTTGTCCAACTGGATCATTCCGCGGCTCGAGCACTTCGAGCGCGCCCATCCCGGCGTCCAGGTGCGGCTGCAGACGGCGGCCGACATCGCGTTGCTGGAGCGGCGCGTGGTCGATGTGCTGATCGTGGCCGACGAACACCGGTCGCCGGACATCGAGGCGCTGCCGCTGTTCCAGGAAAGCATCGGGCCGGTCTGCGCGCCGGCGCTGGCCGGGCGGATCCGGCGGCCGGCCGACGTGCTGGGCTCGCCATTGCTGCATGCCGCGGCGCGCCCCGCCGCCTGGGAACACTGGGCGCAGGCCAGCGGCGTGACGCTCGGCGCGCAGCAGCCCAGGCGCCAGTTCGACCAGCTCGGCCACATGCTCGAGGCCGCGGTGGCGGGCCTGGGCATCGGCATCGCGCCGCGCGAGCTGGCGCAGGCCGATATCCGGGCCGGCCGGCTGGCCGCCCCCCTCGGCTTCCAGGACACGGGCGGCCGGTTCAGCCTCTACGCCCGCACCGATGCCAGGGAAGTCGTGGACGATTTCAAGCGCTGGTTGAAGGCGCAGGCGCAGCCCGATGCTTCCTGAGCCACGACGCATCGCGGCGGCGCCGGTGGCGACGCGCCGGCCAGACGCGCGCCGCGTCGGATGAATCCGGGATTCGAGCGCGCGGCGAGACGGCCGGCGGGGGATCGGCTTAGCATTTTTAGAATGATCTATCCCTCTCCGGATAAACAAAGCCGCGCCCGCTCGGCGCAAACCGGCCCACCCAGTGTGGGCCGCGTGCCATCATCGACCCCACATCGCTCGGCGCGCTGATTCGTCACGCGCCACGCCGTCCACGACGGCTCGAATCAACCCGCGCCATTCCCGCAGCACGACAGCCCGCATCCCGCTGACAGCCGCCACATTGGCCGGGCTGGCAACCTCGCATTGGAGAACCTCATGCCCTCGATCAGAAACCAGTCCCTGTCGTTACGGGCGCGCACCAACCTGGGCAAGTCGGAATCCGCGCAGGCCGTGGCCACGGAGCGGCTGTCGTCCGGCCTGCGCATCAACCACGCCGCGGACGATGCCGCCGGTGAATCCATCGCCGGCCATTTCACCGCCCAGATCCGCGGGCAGCACCAGGCGGCGCGCAACGCCAATGACGGCATCTCGCTGGCGCAGACCATCGAGGGCGCGCTGGGCGAGATGGGCCACAGCCTGCAACGCATCCGCGAACTCGCCGTGCAGGCGCAGAATTCCACCAACTCGATCGGCGACCTGGAATCCATCCAGGCCGAGATCGACCAGCATCTCGGCGAAATCGAGCGGATTTCGCACCAGACCCGCTTCAACAGCCTCGACGTGCTGGCCCAGGACGCCAATCTGTCCATCCAGGTCGGCGCCCACGATGGCGACACGCTCAGCATCAACACCAGGCTCGTCAATCCCAAGACCTTGAGCCTGGACGAGATCGACGTGGTCCATGATCCGCGCCTGGGCAGCGCCGTCGACAGGACGGTGATCGACACCCAGTCCGAGCCCGCGCCGATCGCCCCGCCACCGGCGGTCGCGCCGCCGCCCGCGATAGCGCCCCCCACCACCACCGCCGTCCTGAGCATCAGGAATGGCGCCACCGTCCTCACAATGTTCGACGCCTATCTCCTGAGCTACCAGTTCAACGGCACGACGCAATACCTCGTCCAGGAAATTCACGGCGGCATTACCCGCAACGAGTACCGCATTCCCACCTTGCCCGCGCCCGTGGGGGGCGTCGTGGACATCGACATCAGCATCCAGCCGCGCCTGGACAGAACCATCCTGAGCGCCGCGGAAACGGCGGCGATCGCCCGCAGCGGCGTGCCCACGCTGGTCGGCGGCACCTTTCCGGTTCCGGTCGCCCCCCCTGCCGTGCCGGCCCCCACGCCCACGCCGCCCGTGGTCGCGCCTCCCCCCGGCCCCCCGCCTGCCGCCGACGCCGTCAAGAAAGACACGCCCATCCGACTGTTCGATTTTCTCCAGAGCCTCGCGCCGGTGCCCGCCGCCGACGATGGCCGGCCCCTGTTCGACCAGGACAGCAAGGTGCACTTCCTGACGGACGCCACCGGCAACGCCAACGGCGAATACGTCATCAGCGGCAGCGATGGCAATTTCTACGACATCAGCATTTCGTCCACCGGCGAGGTGTCCTTCAAGCCTAAACACGCGCCGCCCACCGTGAACCTCAAGGTCGTGCCCATGAAGCGGGTGACCCACGCCCTGGGCCAGGTCGACAGCCTGCGCGGCGAGCTGGGCGCGATGCAGCACCGCCTGGGCTCGGTCATCACCAACCTCAACCACACCGCCGATATCCTCGGCCAGGCCCGCAGCCGCATCGAGGATGCGGACTACGCCGTCGAAACCTCCAACCTGACGCGCCAGCAGATCCTGCAGCAAGCCAGCAAGGTCGCCTTGACGCAAGCCAATCAGTTGGCGCAGAACGTGTTGGCGTTGTTGAAGGAGGATTGACGCGTCACTGGTCGTGGCCAGAACGCGGCAGCGATCCGACGAGGGACTTCGGCGCCTCACATCCAGTTCTTGCGCTTTGATAGCTGCCCGACCCCTGGGTTGAACTGATTGCAAGGATCCAGGGCGCGGTAGAAATTCCGAAGCTCGGGGCCGGCGCGATACAGATGTCCAACGTTGTGTTCGGCCGGATACTGCGCGCCACGGGCGTCCAGCAGCTTCCACATGCGGTGCTCCAGCGCCAGGCAATCCACGCCCTTTCTCACGATGTAGTCCTGATGGAAGACATGGCAAAGAAAGTGTCCGTAATAGAGCTTGGCCACCATGGCGGTCTCCATGTCCTCGGGCAGAACCTCCAGCCAGTCCCGGTCATTGCGCTTCAGGGCAATGTCCAGCGCGACGATATCCTCCACCGCGTCCGGATGGATGGCGCGGTAGCGCACGGCGGCGCCGGCCGCCGCGAATCGCAGCAGGAAGGCGGCCGCGCCTTCTTCCGGGGAGCACAGGAAGCAGGCGCCCGTGGCCTGGTTGAAATAGGAATCCAGGAAAACCTGAAGCGGCTCCTTCAGCTTTCTCGACACCTTGATCATCAGATAGTGTTCATACCGGGCGCGAAAGTCGCGCAGGCGAGCGGGCAGATGATCGCCACAGCGTTCGCTGAAGAACTGCAACAGCCGGTCGCTCATGTTCCTGGGCAGGAACGAGAATCTCGCGCAGAAACTGTCCACCCGTGCTTTCAACGCGAAAAAGGCGGGAAGCCTGGCGGTGCCCAGCTTGCGGATGGCCAGGAAAGTGTCCTTGCCGTAGACATCGGCGATATCGAACGCATCCCGGTGCATGTACTCCCCCGCGATGGGCAATGCCGGCAGGCCCGTCAGAAGGTATCGTCGAATATCCGTCAGTTCGGCCGGATCATTCGTCCCGATGTAGAAAACGTCGGTCTGCGTTTCCGCCGGAAACGTGTCCAGGCGCACGGCGAAGAGAATCAGCTTGCCGGCGCTCCCGGAAGCCTCGTACAGCCGTTTCGGGTCCGCGTTGAACCGCGCGGGCGAGTCCGCGTCGACGTCGCGGACGTGCCGCGCATAATCCTGATCCGACCCGCGTCCGCCATCGCGGATGTCATCAGGACGGTAGGTGCCGTCATCCAGACGCCGCAGGATCTCCTCGGGGGATTCTCCCAACGAGATGCCCAGGTGGTTGACCAGGGATAGTTTGCCGTCCTGCCCCAACTGCGCAAACACGGCCATCTCGGTAAAGGCGGGGCCACGCTGCACCAATGATCCACCGGAGTTATTGCAGATCCCTCCGAATACCGAAGCGCCAATGCATGAAGACCCGATGACGGAGTGCGGTTCGCGTCCCAGCGGCTTGAGCGCTTTCTCCAGCTGGTCCAAGGTGGCGCCGGGAAAGCAGATCACCTGATGCCCGTCGCGGATCAGCTGTATTTTCTTCATGCGCAACGTGCTGATGATCACGATCTCCCGATCGTAGTCATTGCCGTCCGGCGTCGACCCCCCGGTCAAGCCGGTATTGGCCGCCTGCATGATCACGATCTTGCCGTGCGCCACGCATGCCTGGACCAATCGCCATTGCTCCAGAAGGCTGCCCGGCCGCGCAACCGCGATCGCCGATCCGAAGCCGAAGCGGAATCCTGTGCGGAACCGTTGGGTATGCTGCGGGTCGGTCAGGACATGGGCCGTGCCGACGATGCCGCGCAATTCGTCGAGCAGGCGCTGGTTATCAGGATTCATGCAGGTCCTTGGAAAGAAACTGTGGGAACGACTTGCGGACGAAACCGTCCGCCGGCGGCAGACGTCACCCGCACTTGCGCTGGCGACGATAACAGAACGGCGAGGCCGGCCGACGCCACGCGCCGGCGCTACAGGAAGCCGCGCGCGGCCGAAACCAGCAAGGCCGCGCCCGACAGCGTCAGCAGCATCAGGATAATGCGGCGGAACGTTTCGTCGCACAGGCGGGCATACAGGCGCGCCCCCAGCCAGGTCGACACCATGATGACGGGCAGCAACGCCCCGAACCAGGGCAGCATGGCCACCGACACGGTCGACGACACGACATAACACGTCATCGTGAACGACAGGATCAGCAGGTTGAATCCCTGGATCAGATTGCGCTGCACGTCGCGGGGATACTGCCGCAAGGTGCACCACAAAGCCGGCGCAATGCCCGTGAGGCCCGCCAGGCTGCCCAATATCCCGCCGCACAGGCCCGCGATGCCATCGCAGACGCGGTCATATCCGCGGCCACGATTGCCCTGCTCGATCTTCCGGCGCGACAGCAGCATGAAAGAACACCAGGCGACCAGCACGATTCCCAGCAGCAGTTTGAAGACGGCGGGATCCAGCAGGGGCAGCAGGGCAAGGCCAAGCGGCACGCCCAGCGCCCCGCCCGCCAGAAACGGCAGCAACCGTTTCCACGGAAACGCCTGGCGCACCGATAAAGCCCCGGTCACCTGGCCGACGAGCGCGCCGAACACCGTCAACACAGCGGCCAGGCGGGGCTCCAGCACCCAGGCCCAGATCGCCATCGACACCATGCTGAAAGCGAAACCCGACAGCCCCTGTACGAAGCCCGCGACGGCCGCGCCACCCAGGGTGAACCACAACATCGGCCCGAAGAGCATATGCCGTCCCAAATCGAATCGAAGGAAGAGAAGCCCAGGGCCTGTGCGCACGGGAAGGCGCCCGGCAAGGCCGGCAATCGGCCGCCAGGCCAGGCGCGCCCGCCGCGATGGCCTCGATAGCCGCGCGGGCGCGGCCCGCGTGCCGCGTCAGTCGAACGCCAAGGCCGAACCCGGCACCGGCGTGAAACCGAGATCGCCGCGGGCGATCACCGCTTCGCGGCCGCCGTTCTCGCGTAGCAGCGTCTGCTGGCGCGCCTTGGCCTGGCGGTCGACCGCCTGCGGGTCACAGATCAGATACAGCTGCTGGCGGCAGGCCTGCACGGTATCGGCGTGGCGCGGATCGGCGGCCAGGTCCTGGAGTTCCTCGGGGTCGGCTTCCAGGTCGAACAACTGCGCCGGATAGCCGGCGTACTCGATGTACTTGTACTTGCCATGGCGGATCATGAAGGCGCCGGTGGTCGAACCCATGCCGTGGTATTCCACCAGCACGTTGCGCCGCGGCGTCTCGCCACGGGCGATGTCGAACAGCGAATGGCCGGGATAGCCTTCGCGCAAGGCCGGCTCGGTGTTGCCGACGGCGTCCAGCACCGTGGGATAGGCGTCGATATGCGTGACGGGCACGTCGACCACCCGCCCCTGCGGAATATCGTCGCCCGCCATGATCAGCGGCACGCCCGCGGTTTCCTCGAACATGGTCGACTTGCCCCACAGGCCGCGCGCGCCCAGGTTGTCGCCATGGTCGGAGGTGTACATCACGCGGGTGTCATCGGCCAGGCCGGCGTCCTCCAGCGCGTTGAGGATCTTGCCGATGTTCTCGTCCAGGAACGAGCACAGGCCGTAGTAGCCGGCGACGGCGCGCTTGACCGCGTCGCCCTCGAAATAGTCGTCGTAGTTGAAGCTGTTGCGGTAATCGACCAGATAAGGGTGGTCCGGCCGCTCGCGCCTGTCGTACAGCTTGGGCAGGGGCAGGTTCTGGTTGAAATAGCGGTAGTAATGTTCCGGCGGCGCGGTCAGGGGGAAGTGCGGCGCCACCAGCGATACGAACAGCACCCACGGCTTGTCCGATTCGCGCCGCGCCGCCTCGCGCAGCCAGACCTGGGCGCGGGCCGTGATCTCACGGTCGTAGAAGGTGTATGAGCTTTCGCCGGGCCCCGCGAAATGGGCCATCTTGTAGGCGCCCTTGCGCACCGGCAGTTCGCTGCGGACCAGGCCCATCAGATCGCCCTTGCCCTCGATGATGTGCATGGGGATGATCTCTTCCGAGAACCCGTGGTCCTCGCCGGGCTGGCGGAAATGGAGCTTGCCAATCGAAACCACGTCGTGATCGCGTTCGCGCAACCGATGATGCCAGCTGGGCACCGCGCCATCGTAGGCGTCGGCATTGTCCCAGTAGCCGATCTGATGAATGTACTTGCCCACCGCGAACGAGGCCCGGGCGGGAATGCACACCGGGCTGGCGCAATAGGCCGAGCGGAACAGCGTGCCGCGCGCGGCCAGGGCATCGAGATGGGGCGTCTTGACGATCTCGCTGCCATAGCAGCCCAAGGCCTTGGGCGAGTGTTCGTCGGACATGATGATCAACAGGTTCTTCGGTTTCACGGTCATGGCTCTACTAGGTTGGATGGCTGATGTCAGCCGCTTGATAAATTGGCGTCGGGGAACGCGAGATCGCGCGAGGTCGGGCCCAGGAAGAATTCCTGGTAGTACACGCATTGCCCGCGTCCGGACCGCGCCACGGCCTGCATGTAGATGCCGCGGTAGGGATGCGGCACGCCGATGCGCTCGCAGGACTCGGTGTCGAAATCGGCCAGCTTCACCCGATGGGTGATGTTGGTGATAGGCAGCTTGAACTGCTGGATAATGACTTTCTTGAAGTTGGCCCCATTGAGCTTGTCCATGGGCATGTCCCACAGGCGCTTGAGCAATTGCCGGTCGGCATAGAACCGGCTGGAGATACGGAACTCGTCGTTGATGATGATGAGGCGGTCGAGCCGCATGACGTTGGCGTCGGTTCCCAGGTACTGGTTCCAGGGGCCCGCGCCGGTCACGGGGGTGCGCAGGATGACTTGCGAGAAGGTCGGCAGCACCGAGCCATCGTCGTCCAGAAAGCGGCAATGCCACGGATCCTCGATCTGGCGAGGCGCCTCCGCGATGAAGCTGCCCAGGCCGTGCATGCGCACCACCAGGCCCTGCTCCACCAGGTCGCGCAACGCCCGCTGCACGGTGCCGAGGCTGAACGGCGTCAGCTGCGCCAGTTCCTCCTCGGCCGGCAACTGGTCGCCCGGCTGCCAGATGCCGCGCCGAACCGCGTCCACCAGCACCTCGACCAGCCGCTGGTACTTGGGCCGGCGGGTCGGATCGGGTGCATGCAGCGTCTCGAAGATTTCCAGACGACGTTCCAAGGTACTCATGAGATTTTCTCCCTGTCTTGCATGATCATGTCGGCGCCTTTCTCGCCGATCACGATGCTACCAGCGTTGGTATTGCCGGAAAGCAGCAGGGGCATGATCGAGGCGTCGACCACGCGCAGCCGGTCCACCCCGCGGACCCGCAGCCGGGTATCGACCACGGCATCGGCGTCGGCCCCCATGCGGCAGGTGCCGACGGGGTGGAAGATGGTGGTGGCGTACCCGCGGATGAAACGCAGGACCTCGTCGTCCGACTCGACGTTGAAACCGGGCCGGTACTCATCGGCAACGTACGGTGACAGCGCACGGGTCCGCACCAGCTGGCGCGCCAGCCGCACCCCTTCGACCATGGTGCGCCGGTCGAACTCGGTGTCCAGGTAGTTGAAGCGCGCGCGCGGCGCGGCCAGCGGATCGGGCGAAGCCAGGTCGAGCCGGCCGCGGCTGGTCGGCCGCAACTGGCAGACCGACAGGGTGAAACCGGAGAAATCATGCGGCCGGCCGGCCGTCATGTCGGCGCTGATGGTGCCGAAGTGGAATTGCACGTTGGGGGTCTGCTCGGCGTCGTTGGTGCGCGCGAACATGCCGCCCAGCTGGATGCCGGCCGCCACCGGCCCGGCGCGGCGCAGGATCCATTGCAGGCCGATGCGGGCCGTGCCCCACCAGGTGCGCAGGGCATCATTGGTGGTGATCGGCCGGGTGCAGCGATACATCAGCCGCGACTGCAGGTGATCCTGCAGGTTGCGGCCGACTTCGGGCAGATGGTGCACCGGCGCGATGCCCAGCGCCCGCAGCGCGTCGGCGTCGCCGATGCCGGACAACATCAGCAATTGCGGCGACTGGATCGCGCCGGCGCTCAGCACCACCTCGCGCCGGGCGCGGGCCTGGCAGGCCTGGCCGGCGCGCAGGTACGACACCCCCGCGGCGCGGCGGCCCTCCAGGATCAGGCCGGTGGCGTGCGCATCGGATTGCACGCACAGATTGGCGCCGGCGATGCCCGAGCGCAGGTAGGCCTTGGCGGCCGAGCAGCGCAGGCCATTGCGGGTGGTCAGCTGGAAATAGCCGGCGCCTTCCTGGCGCGGACCGTTGAAATCGTCGGTGCGCGGCACGCCCAGTTCGTTGGCGCCGCCGATGATGGCCTCGATCAGCGGGTGGCGGCCGCGGATATCGGATACCGCCAGCGGCCCGTCGCCGCCATGGCAGGCATCGGCGCCGCGCTCGTTGGCCTCGGAGCGCTTGAAATACGGCAGGACATCGTCCCAGCCCCAGCCGACGTTGCCTTGCGCCCGCCAGCGCTCGAAATCCTCCTTCTGGCCACGGATGTAGACCAGGCCGTTGATCGAGCTGGACCCGCCCAGGGTGCGGCCGCGCGGGATGTAGATCCTGCGGTTGTCGAGATTGGGCTCGGGCTCGGATTCGAATTGCCAGTTCAGCTGCGGGTTGAACATCGTCTTGCCATAGCCGATGGGGATGTGGATCCACATGTTGCGATCCCGCGGGCCGGCCTCCAGCAGCAGCACCGTGGTCTTGCGGTCCTGCGCCAGCCTGGCGGCCACGGCGCATCCGGCCGAGCCCGCGCCCACGACGATGTAGTCAAACTCCCTGGTCTCCACGTTCCCTTCCCCTCAGATGTCCAGTACCACGGCGCCCTCGCGGACACGCGCGCAGCAGATCAGTACGCTGTCGGCGCGTTCTTCGTCGCTCAACAGGTAGTCGTTGTGTTCGATCAGGCCCGACAGGTGGTGCAGCCGGCATTCACCGCACAGCCCGGCCTCGCAGGATGAATTGCAGGCCACCCCGGCGCCGCGCAGGGCCTGCAGGATGGTCTGCCCCGGCGCCACTGGCACCGAGCGGTCGCTGCGGCGCAGCGTCAGGCTGGCCGGCGCGCTGTCCGCCGCGGGCGGCGGCGCCGGCGCCAGGTCGGCGCCGAAATGCTCCGAATGCACCGCCTGCGCCGGCCAATGGGCGCAGGCCGCCTGCACCGCCCGCATGAAGCCGGGCGGGCCGCAGAAGTACAACTGGCCATCTTCCGGCCGCTGCGCCAGCAGCTGGCCGAGATCCAGGCCGTTGGCGGGGTTGCCGCCATCGTGGTGCAGGAAGACGCGGCCGCGCCACTTGTCGCCGGCCAGATAGCCGGCGAAGGCGGTGCGCTCGGGCGACTGCGTGCAGTAGTGCAGCGTGTACGGCCGGCCCAGCGCGTGCAGCCGTTCGGCCATCGCCAGCAACGGCGTGATGCCGATGCCGCCGGCCAGCAGCAGCGAATGGCCGGCGTCTTCCCGCAGCGGGAAGTAGTTGTGCACGCCCGCCACCTCCAGCAGATCGCCGGGCCGCACCTGTTCGTGCATGGCGCGCGAGCCGCCGCGGCTGTCCGGCACATGCAGCACGGCAATGCAATAGCGGTCAGTGCTGCCCGGCACGTTGCACAGGGAATAGCGGCGGTTGACGCCGCCCGGGGTCCGGATATCCAGGTGCGCGCCGGCCTCGAACGCGGGCAGCGGCGCGCCGCCCGGATCGACCAGATCGAAGGCATAGATGCCTTGCGCCTCATACCGGATCGCACTGACTCGCAACTTCAGCATGGTTCTCTCCGCATCCCTCAGCCGGCCGTGGCCGCCTGGCCCGCGCGGTCGATGCCGTCGAGCCGGGCGCGCACGTGCGCATCGCGCTGGTCCGCCGGCAGCGCGTCGGCCGACCGCATGATCTCCAGCACCTGCTTGCCGGCGGCGGCCAACTGCTTGCGGTCCGCCTGCTTGTCGGCCAGTTCGGGAATGTCCAGCACCGAATCCTGGGCATAGATCGGCAGCGTCCGGCCCTGCTCCTGCAACTGCTGGTAGAGCGCGTAGGGCGCGGTCTTGTCCTGCACGGCGTTGCGCAGCAGCTTGCGGCACATGTACACGCCCACGTCCGAGACGCCCGGATGCTCGGCGCCGTGCGCGGCGATCCGGCCCTGGCTGACGATGGCCTCCCAGTCACCCGGCGCGCGCTGCCCCTCGTCGTAGCTGCGGTTGCCGGTCTGCCCTTCCAGGAAGTCGATCTTGTCGACGCCGCAGTCCGCTTCGTTGCCCAGGCCGTCCGGGTCGACGGTGCTGTTGAAGTGGCGATAGCCGAAGATGATCATGTTCTCGTCGTCGACCGGCACGTTCCAGCGGGTGCAGCCGGCGGTGCCATGGCGTTCGCGCGCGGCGGTCGGCAGCAACGAGCCGATCTGCAGGTAGTTGGGGAACACCATTTCGGTGATGCGCACCCAGATCTTGTCGCCGGGCAGGCGGCGCGAGGCGATGAACACGCAGCCGTTGCCGTCGCGCGTCGCTTCCCATTGCATGACCGGCATGTCGCCGAAGCCTTCCAGCGACACGCCCGCAGAGGTCGCGGCGTCCACGCCTTCGACCACCATGTGGTTGTGCAGCACGGCGGTGTGCATGTGGTCCATGATGTTCTCGTAGACCTGCAGCCAGTTGCACGGGTAGATGTTCGAGAACGGCACCAGCCGGGTGTCGGCGGGCAGGCTGTAGGTATCGAACTGCGGGAATGGCGGCGCCTGGCCCGGCCCCATGTAGGCGAAGACCAGTCCATCGCGCTCGAACGCGGGATACGCGCCCTGGCACACGGTTTCCTTCAGGCGCGTGGCGTCCGGCTCGCAGGGCGCGTCCAGCAACGTGCCGTCCACGCCGTAGTGCCACCCGTGATAACAGCAACGGATGCCGTGCTCGGCGATGATGCCGAACTCCAGCGAGGCGCCACGGTGCGCGCACTGGCGATGCATGACGCCGACGTCGCCGCTCTTGTCGCGGAACGCCACCAGGTCCTCGCCCATGATGCGGATGGCCTTGGGCACGTCCGTCAGCTCCTGCGACAGGCACACCGGCTGCCAGTGGCGGCGCATGTACTCGCCCATCGGCGTGCCGGGGTTGGTGCTGGTCAGTTCCAGGTCCGGGCCGGGCCGGTTGCGTTGCTGGTAGCCGGAGAACCGCAACGGATGTTCGCTGCGGGTCGCGGGCACGGAACTCGTGGCTTGCGTCATGTCTTGTCTCCTGATGATGGGAATGGGTCAAACACGCAGATTCGATTGGCTGATGAAGCGGATCTGCTGGTAGGCATCCAGGCCTTCCGGCCCGCCCTCGTAGCCCAGCCCGCTGTCCTTGACGCCGCCGACCGGCGCGTCGGCCAGCGAGGGCGTGAAGTTGTTGATGCCGATCCACGCCGCGTCGATGTCCTCGGCAAAGGTGGCGGCGCGTTGCAGGTCATTGGTGAACAGGTAGGCCGCCAGCCCATACTCGACGGCGTTGGCGCGCGTGATGGCGGCGTCCAGGTCGCCGAAGGACAGGATCGGCGCCACCGGGCAGAACGGTTCCTCGTGCAGGATGCGGGCGTTCGCAGGCACGTCGGTCAGCACCGTCGGCGGGAAGAAATAGCCCGCGCCCGCATGGCGCGCGCCACCCAGCCTGACCTGGGCGCCGCGCCGCCGCGCATCGTCGACCAGTTCGGCCGCCGCGGCCAGGCGCCGCTCGTTGTTCAGCGGCCCCATGCGCACCCCGTCCGCCAGGCCGTCGCCCACCTGCAGCTGGCTGGCGTACTCGACGAAGTGCGCGACAAAGGCCTCGTAGAGACTGTCCTGCACGAAGAAGCGGCTGGGCGACAGGCACACCTGGCCGCTGTTGCGGTACTTGAAGGCAACGCACGCCTGCGCGGTGCGGGCCACGTCGACGTCGTCGCAGACGATCACCGGCGCGTGGCCGCCCAGTTCCATGGTGCACGGCTTGAGATGGCGCGAGGCCAGCATGGCCAGCAAGCGCCCCACCGGCACCGAGCCGGTGAACGAGACCTTGCGGATCACGGGCGAGGCGATCAGGCGCTCGGAAATCTGCGCCGGCTTGCCATACAGCAGGCCGATGGCGCCGGGCGGCACGCCCGCATCCAGGAACGCCCGCACCAGCAGCATGCCGATGGCGGGGGTTTCCTCGGGCGCCTTGAGCACCACGGTGCAGCCCGCCGCCAGCGCCGCCGCCACCTTGCGGGCGGCCAGGAACGCCGGGAAATTCCACGGCACGAAGGCCGCCACCGGCCCGATCGGGCGCTTGACGGTGGTCTGCGTCAGCAGCGCCGAGCGGGGCGGCAGTTGCCGGCCGTAGGCGCGCTTGCATTCCTCCGCGCAGTAGACGATGCCCTCGATCACCCGACTCACCTCGCCGTCCGCATCGGCCAGCGGCTTGCCGTTCTCCAGCGTCAGGACCACCGCCAGCTCGCCACGGCGCTCGTCGATCAGTTGCGCGGCGCGCATCAGGATCGCCGCCCGCTCCCAGGCGCTGGTGCGCGACCAGGCGGCGAACGCGCCGTCGGCGTGGCGCAGCGCGTCGTCGATGTCCTCGTCCGTGGCCACCGGCAACCTGCCCAACTCGGCGCCGTTGGCGGGATTGCGCACCGCCAGCGTTTCGCGCCCCTGCGCATCGCGCCACTGTCCGCCCACGTACAGGGCGAGTGCTTGGGGATAGGCCGCCGCGTGCAGGCTCGCGGTCGCCGCGGCCCGCTCGTGTTTCGTTTGCTTCATGGCTTGTGACTCATCGTGGTTCTGGGAAAGGGAAGAAGACCCGTCATGACAGCCGCTGCGCGCTGCCCGGCGCGGCCCCGGCGACGGCGCCCGGCGCGGCGATCATGCGTGCCTGCATGCGCCGGCGGCTGGCCTGCGGATTGATGAACAGCACGCCAATGACGCTCACGCCGATGGCCAGCACCGCGGACACCAGGAAGCCCTGTTCATAGCCGGCCGCGACGGTGTTGCCGCTGCCGATGAAACGGCCCATCAAGGCCGGCGCCACCAGGCCGCCGGTGGTCGCCAGCGCGCTGCTGATCGACATCGCGGCCGAACGCTGCGAATCGAAGGAGATCTCGGCGACGATCGCCGAACTCAGCACGAAGGTCAGTTGCGGCAGGTTGCAGCCCAGCGCCAGCAGCAGCACGCGCAGCGTGGGGTGTTCGGCGACGTACAGTGACAGCAGGATGCAGGCCCCGCCCAGCAGCACGAACGCACAGCTGAGCCAGCCGCGGGCGTAGATCGAGGCGATGCCGCGCTTGAGCATGCGCTGCGACAGCCACGACCCGACCAGCACCAGCGGGATGTTGATGCCGGTGAAGATCATGAACATCCAGCCGGTTTCCTGCGTGGAGTAGCCCAGCGCCTTGCTCATGTAGGCAGGGATCCAGGTGAACATCACCGAGAAGATCCAGTACGTGGTCCAGTACAGCAGCATGTTGGCCAGGAAGGTGCGGTCCGTCAGCAGCACCCAGTACGGCACGCGCGCCTGGGATGCGTCGGCGCTGGCGCCGGCGTCGCGGACCTGCCCGTCGCCGCCGAACAGCAGCCACAGCACCATCCAGACGATGCTCAGGATGCCCAGCAGCAGGAACGCCGCGTGCCAGCTGTGGTTGAGCATGATGTAGGTGAGCACCGGCCCGGAGATCAGCAGGCCGACCGTCACGCCCTGGAAGATCACCGACGACGGCACGTTGCGCTGGTCGTCGGCGAACCAGGAATAACAGGAGTGCAGCGCCAGCGGATACGCCGGCCCCTCGCCGATGCCCAGCAGGATGCGCGAGAAGTACAGCAGCGGCACCGAGGCGAAGAAGGCCAGCGGCATTTGCGAGACGCCCCAGATGCCGGCCAGCACCACCAGCACGACCTTGGACGACACCCGGTTGGCGAGAAAGCCGAAGCCGATCGCCGACACCGAAAAGAACAGGAAGAAGCTGCTGGCGATCATGCCGAACTGCGCCGGCTCGATGCTCAGCTCCTGCATCAGCGGCACGGCCACGATGCCGAGAATCGCCTTGTCCATGAAATTGATGACCATGAACAGGGCCAGAAGCACTGTCACGACCCACCCCCGTACATTCCTCTGCGCTGGTGCTGCTGTTGCCATGTCTCGCCCCTTGTTTTTCGAGATCCGCCGCGTTGACGCCGCGCCGTGTCAAAACTATAGTCCTATATAGTTCTTAAATTCAATCCCGGGACTCACTAGGACTAACCCTAGCCCGACCGATCACCCCTCTTTTCGAGCCTCGAAACCCATGCAACGTCCCCACTGGCGTGACCACGGCAGCGACCCCGACTACCGTTATTCCCTGGCCAACGAGCGCACTTTCCTGGCCTGGATCCGCTCGGCGCTGGCGTTGCTGGCGGCCGGCCTGCTGCTCGACCAACCCGGCATGGCGGGCAGCCCGATCGTGCGCACGGGACTCGCGCTGGGCCTGTGCCTGCTGGCGCTGATGGCCTGCGCCAGCGCCTATCTGCGTTGGCGCGGCAACGAAATCGCCATGCGCCACGCCAGCGCCCTGCCACACAGCCCGGCGCTGGCGCTGCTGTGCCTGGCCATGCTCGCCATCGGCGCGGGGGTGTGCTGGCTGGTGTTGGAACGGGCCTGATCCTCATGCCCTGTCGACCTGGCGCCGCGAGCCGATGACCTATCCCCTGGATCCTGGCCTGCAGCCCGAGCGGACCCTGCTGGCGTGGCGGCGCACCTGCCTGGGCCTGGTGGTGAACAGCTTCCTGTTGATGCGCGGCGGCGCCCTGCATGGGGAGCCCGTCGCGATCGGCGCCGGCCTGCTCGTCGTGGCGCTGGCCGGCTGGCTATATGCCCGAGTCCGCGCGCGGCTAAGTTGCGCGCCGGGGGTCTGCGCCAGCTCGCCGGATCGTCTGGCCCTGATGGCCGCCGCCGGCGCCGCCCTGCTGGTGTGCCTGGTCGGCGCCTGGCATGGCGCCGCCCTCCTTCATGCCACTGTACGTTGAGCGCTAAGGTCGCGCCTCGATCAGTCAGTCACCAGATACGCCTGGCCACCCGGCTTCAAATACGGCCGCAGCGCCTGGAACGGCACGCTGCCGTGGGTGCCGAGGCAGGCGCCCGAGGCGTGGCCCACGCCGGACACCGACAGGCTCAGCGCGCCCGGCGCCTGCGCCCCAAGCGCCAGGTACTGCGGCCACAGATCGGCGCAGTCTTCCAGGTTGGGACGCTTGTCGACATCGCTATCGGGCGGGCCGGCCTTGACCACCTGGTCCACCAGCCCCTGCAGCGCCGCGCTCGGCTCTCTGCCGAAGCTGCGCTTGCCCGGCGCGTAGGCGTCGAACACCCGGTTCCAGTCCAGGTACTCGCCGCGCAGCAGATCGAAGGTATAGGGCTCGAAGTGATTGGCCGGGTGCGCGCCGCCGCAATCCAGGCTGCCCGATTCGGTTACCGTCATCAGCGCGCGCGACAGCCAGGTGACCTGGATGTCCTCATCGTCGAACCCGCCGAGCGTGCCGCCGCCCTCGCTCTTGCTGGTGTAGGCGAACGCCATGCATTCCAGCGCGCCCAGGCTCTTGCGCCAATGGCGCTGTTCCAGCAGGTGGTTGACGCGCTGCATGACCTGCGGATCGGGATGGCGGGTGAGGCGCGGATAGGCGAACCGGGTGCGCGGATCGACCCACATGCGATAGGCCACCCCGCCCGTGCCGATGTCCTTGCCCACGGGTTGGGCATGGCCGGCCAGCTTCAAGGTCTCGTAGGGCGCGCGGGCGGCATCGATGGCGGCCTTCAGGTCGATATCGCCCAGGTCGACCTGCCCGGCCCGCGCCTTGCTGCGATCGCGCTCGAGCTGCTCGGTGTCGTAGCCGGCCACTCGCTGCAGGTCGAAGCGGCGTTGCTTGCCCGTGCGCGTGTCGGTCCATTGCCCGTGATAGCCCTTGGCGTCGCGCGTGCCCTGCCAGCTGGCCGCGCGGTCGGCCGCGTCGATGGTGGCCTTGTCCGAAGCGGGCGGCTGTGCCGGATGCGGCTTGGGTTCATGCAGGACGTCGCCCGTGCCGCGCAGGGGAATGTCGACGCCGCTCTTGGGATAGAAGTAGCGTCCGCTCACGACCCCATCGGCGCCGGCCGCGTCGTCCAGTTCCAGCACCACCTCGCCAGCCCCTTGCAGCGTGCCTTTGTAGACGGTGCGCTGATTGGCGTTCGCCTGCGCGGCCATCAGTGACAGCAAGGCCAGCGCCAGGGCGCCAAGGGAATGAACGCGGGGACGAGCGATGAACGATGACATGAGGTAGGCGATCCCGGAAATCGAGGTGAGCCGACTATACCCGAGTCCCTTGCTTGCCCGCGCACGGCCGCACCGCCAGGCGGCGGCAATCACGGCATATCGAGCGCTCTTCACGGGACCGATGAATGCGACCGGCCTCGGCTTCCCAATCTGTGAGCTGTGCTTTCAATCGTTTACGTATGCCGAAACCCGGCGCGGTATAAACGAGGCCCCTACTTTCTGAACCGAGGAATGACTTGTCGCACACGCTTGGGGCGCTTCCGTTCATTGCCGCCACGGCAAACACGTTGCGGCGCGATGGCCGCGCCATGCTGGCCGCCGCGCCATGGTCGCTGGCCGCGTTCGTGCTGTCGCTGCCGTTCGCCATCCTGGCGGCGTCGCTGTACTGGATCCAGGGCGGCGTGTTCCTGCTGCTGGCGCTGGTCAACCTGATCGCCTTCTCGCGCATGACGTTCGCGTGGCACCGCGTCATCGCGGGCGAAAGCGCCCGCGCCGAGGCGGTGCAAGGCGGCACGCCGCAAGCCTGGCACCTGGTGATGCTGGGCGGACTGGCGATCGTCGTCGCCGCGCTGGCGCGCGCCACCGGCGACCTGCCCTATGTGCTCTACATGGTGCTGAATGCCCCGCCGACAGCGCTGTTCTTCGCGGCGTTGATCCTCGTGGTGCTGGCGATCTGGCTGCCGGTGCTGTACGCGCTGGCGACGCTGGCGCCGGCCCTGCCGCGCGCCGCGGTGACGGGCGTGGCGGGCTTTCGCGGCATCCGCGGCGAGGCCGCCCGCCCGCGCTGGCCTTTGATGCTTGTCCTGGGCATGCTGGTCAGCGCCGCGGGCCTGGCCCACAACAAGCTGTTCGAATACCTGGGTTACGCCACCCACGAGGGGCTGGCCTGGGTGGCGCTGTACCTGGCGCTGTGCATCGTGCTGACCTTCGTGGCGGGCGCGATGGTGACCGTGGCGTACCGCTTCAGGCACTGACCACCGGACCAACGGGAACGCCCGCGCGCATCCGTGCCCGACACAAGGCACGCCAGCAAGCCGGGCGCAAGGGATGAAAACGCCGTCAGACCCTCACATCGCAGCCCATGATGGCACCTCGCTACGGCAGCGCGATGCCCGTGGCGTCGTGCAAGGCCTGCAGCAGGCGCGCCTGGAAGGCCTCGTCGTGCGTGGCGGGATGTGGTTCGCGCCGCGCCTGGTGATGCCAGTAGCCGCCGCTGCGCAACGCCGCCGGGTCATCGGTGGTCGCCAGCCAGGCCTGGGTCACATGCCCCAGGCTGAGATCGCCCGGCGCGTTCGGCCCGCCCATCTTGGTGGGCACCCAGCCGGGATCGACTGCCTGGCTGATCACGTCGGGCCAGCGACGCGCCACGGCCGCCATCAGCGCCGTCACGAACAGCTTGCTGTCGGAATACGAGCCGCTCTCGCGGCTGCCATCCCAGGCCATGCCGCCCAGGTCCGGCCGACCGTCCTCGTGCATTTCACTGCTCAGGTAGACCAGGCGACGCGGCCGCGCCATCAACGCGGTCAGCACATAGGGCGCGATGACATTGACCGGCAGGATGGCGGGGCCAGTGAAGACGCCGGCGTTGTGGATGACCGCGTCCATCCGGCCCAGGACGTTGAGCTGGTCCGCCAGATCGCGCGTCTGCGCCAGGTCGGCCAGGTCGCCCACCACCGCCAGCGCCCCCTGCGACAACAATTCCCGCGCGGCGCCCAGGCGCTCGCGATTGCGGCCGTGCACGACCACCATGTGTCCGTCCGCCAGCAGCGCGCGCGCGGCCGCCAGACCCAGCCCGTCAACCGAACCGGTGATGAAAATGCGTGCCATGAATCCACTCCTTGAGAACCGGGCGCGGGCGGCGCAAGCCTTGCGCAACCGCCGTCGACACCGCGCCATACCGAGGCGATTGCAGTGTATCGGCATCGCGCACCCGGCGCCGTCTTGCCCCGCCGGCGCATCCGGGAATTCCGGCGGCCGCCTGGACCCACGCATTGGAGGCGGTGATTCGCGCGCAGTATAGTGACCGACGCGGCGCGGGCGCGCCCGACTTTCCCGATCCCGAACTTCACAGCAGGAGCCCCCTTCATGGCCACCGAATCCCAAGCCCCCGTCATTCTGATCACCGGCGGCAGCCGCGGCGTCGGCGCCGCGACCGCGCGGCTGGCCGCGGCGCAGGGCTACGACGTGGCGATCAGCTACGTCTCGAACGAGGCGGCGGCCCAGGCGGTGGTGGCCGACGTGCGGGCCGAGGGCCGCCGCGCCCTGGCCGTGCGCGCCGACAGCGCGGAGCCGGAACAGGTGGTTCGGCTGTTCGCCGCCATCGACCAGGAATTCGGCCGTCTCGATGTGCTGGTCAACAACGCCGCCATCATCGCGCGGCAATCGCGGGTCGAGGACCTGACGTTCGATCGGATGCAGCGGATCTTCGCGGTCAATGCCATCGGCCCGATGCTGTGCGCGCAGCAGGCGGCCCGGCGCATGTCCCAGCGCCACAATGGCCGGGGCGGCGCCATCATCAACGTGTCATCGGGCGCGGCGCGGCTGGGAAGCCCCAACGAATACGTGGACTATGCCGCCTCGAAGGGCGCGCTCGAAACCTTCTCGATCGGCTTTTCCAAGGAAGTGGCGCGCGAGGGCATCCGCGTGAACGTGGTGCGCCCGGGCCACATCTACACCGAGATGCACGCCAGCGGCGGCGAACCGGGCCGGGTGGACCGCATCAAGGACACCGTGCCCATGGGCCGCGGCGGCCAGCCCGAGGAAGTGGCGCGCGCCATCCTGTGGCTGGCCGGCGCCGAGGCCTCGTACGTCACCGGCACGTTCATCGACGTCACGGGCGGCAAGTAGGCCCGCGCGACAGATCAGCGCAGCGCGGCGACGTCCACGACAGTCGCCCCGCAGGCCTGCACCAGCTCGGGATCGTGGCTGGCGAACAGCACCACCCGGTCCCGGCCCCAGGTCCTGAACAACTCGGCCAACTCACGCCGCGCAGGCGTATCGAGCCCGTTGCTGGGGCCGTCGGCGATGACCACGGCCGGATCGCCCAGGGCGGCCGCGGTCAGGTAGACCTTGCGACGCGTGCCCGTGGACATCTGCTCGAAGCGCTTGTCCAGGTGCGGCTCAAGCCCCAGCCGGGTGGCCAGGTCGAGCACCGCGTCATCCAGCGCCACGCCCTTTTCCGCCGCGACCTGTTCGAGCAGCCCGCGCCCGGTCTGCTGCGGCAGCGCCAGGCAGTTGTCGGGCACGTAGGCCAGGCGCCCCTGGGCCAGCCGCGGCGCCTCGGCCAGCGAGTGGCCGTCGATCCAGACCTCGCCGCCATCCGGCGCGATCACGCCCGCGATGATGCCGAGCAGGCTGGATTTGCCGGTGCTTTCCTCTTCGCACAGCGCCACGCAGCCGGGCGCGAACGTGTGCGTCAGTCCCTCGAAGACGGAATGATCGCCGTAGCGTTTGGTGAGATGGTCGATACGTAGCATGGCGCCAGTGTACGCAGGAACGCCGCGCACGGCCAGGACCGTGCGGCGCCTGCCGCAACGCCCGGCGCAGTCCCGCGCCATGTCCGCCGCGCCTCAGCGCCCGTCGACCGGCGGCAGCGGTTCCTCCAGGTACTGCTGCGCCACCCCGTCCTGCTGCATCTGGCGCCACCGCGCCACCGACGGCGTCGCCATCTGGAAGGCGCGGGTCACCTCGCAATACCACCCCGGGTTGTGCAGCCGGCCGATCAACTGCATCGGCAGCGGGTCGATGAACATGCGTTCGGCATCGGTGACGGCCGCGTCGATCAGGTGCATGCCGACGATGTCGCCGATGACCAGCACGCGGCGCGCATCGATGTCGACCAGCTGGCGCACGCGGCATTCCATCGATGCCGGGCTGTCCTGGATTCGCGGCACGTCGACGTTGCGGCCGGGCGCCAGCAGCAGGCCGGCCTCCATCGCCTCGTCGATGCTGGCGTCGAAGTCGATGGCCGTCACGTTCATGCGGCGCGCCTGCGTCGCCGACACCAGGTTGACCACGAACTCGCCGCGCGCGGCGATATTGCGCGCGGTGTCCTTGAGCCGGCCGTCGCGCGAACCGACACAGAAGCACAGGATCGGCGGATCGCCGGACATCACATTGAAAAAGGAAAACGGCGCCACGTTCAGGGCGCCCCGCGCATCGCGCGAACCGACCCAGGCGATGGGCCGGGGCAGGACGGTGGAATGCATGAGTTTGCTGCGCTGCTCGCCGCTGAGCGACTGCATGTCGAAATACATGGGAAAGCTCTCCGGGAAACGGCCTACTCGTTGCCGGCGCGGGCCGGATCCTGCGCCGGCTGGTCCACGCCGGGGCGCCGGGCGCTGGATTGATGCAGTTCCACCAGGTTGCCGGCCGGGTCGCGCAGGAACAGCTGCTTGAGGCTGGGCGAGGCGACATTGTCCAGCGTGAAGTACGCGATGCCGCGGGCGATGAGTTCCTGCTCGGCGGCCAGCACGTCCTCGACCGCGAGCGCGATGTGGTTCGACACCGGATCCTGCCCCGGTCCCTTGGCGTAGCGCGACGGGCCTTCGCTGCCGAGGATGTGCAATTGCGTGCCATTGGGCAGGTTGATCCACGAACCGTAGATGCCCGGGATCTTCCACCGCGCCGGGTCCTGCGGCAGGCTCAGCACGTCGCGATAGAAATCGAGCATGGCGTCGGCCTGGGCGTGATTCACGCCGAATCCGACGTGATGAAGTTCGAGCACTTTGACGGGCATGGGAGTCTCCTGTTGAAAGGTCAACGCGGCCTGCCGGGCAAGGCCCTGGCCGCGGAAATGGCGTGAACGCCGACGCGGCAAATATAGTACGTTAAACGTACTATATGCAAATCGTATTATTTGATGAACGTATAATCCGGCCTGCCCGCACCGCAACGTTTCCGACACGACAGCCCGCCGATTCCCATGCCCGCACGCAAGTCCGCCGCTCCGACCGCCCGACCCGGGAAAGCCACCAAGACGGCCAAGACCGCGGCCGGCGCCCCGTCCACCGCCCCCGCCGCCCCCGACAACGCCGCGACACGCCAGGCGCAGGCCATGCGCGACGGCGCGGCCGCCGCCGCCCGGCCCCACCTGACGTTGATGGCCCAAACCGCCGCGCGCGGCACCGATACCGGCGCCGCCGGACTGGGACTGTTGATGCTGTGGCTGGCCGACGACGTGGAACACCGGGCCAACGCGTCGCTGGCGCCGTTCGGCGTATCGGAAAGCAAGCTGGACGTGCTGATGATCTTCGGCCTGGCCGAACGCGGCCTGCTCGACAGCCGCGCCGTGACGCCGTCGTACATCGCCGACTACTTCGGCGTCACCCGATCGACGGTCACGGGCCTGCTGGACTGGCTGGAGAAACGCGAGCTGCTGACGCGGGCGCTCAACCAGGACGACCGGCGCAGCATTTCGCTGACCCTGACGGACGCCGGCCGCGACCTGCTCGCCCGGGCGCTACCGGCGTTCTGGACGATGTGCGCGTCGCTGGTGGATTGCCTGGACGAAGCGGACCGCACGGCCTTGCAGGGCATCCTGGCGAAGGTCTGGAAGCATTTGAAGCGCGCAGCCGCGTGACGGCTGGCCGTCACTTCCTGATGACAGAAACACCGACATCCCCTCCCGCCAGGACGACGTCATACCCCTCGCCCCACGGCCCAGACCAGCAACGCCAGCAGCATCGCCATCCCCAGCAGATACCCCCACGCCCGCCGCGCGGCGAACACCCACATCGCCGCCAGCGCGTAGAACAGGAAGGCGCACAACGTGCCCGCCACGACGGCCACCGGACGGCCGGCCAGCCCCGGCGATGACAGCCATTGCGCCATGGCCGTCGCGGCCAGGGTTGCCAGCGCGTAGCCGCCCAGCACGGCCACCGCGACACGCGCCAGGACGCGCCAGCGGTACCCGGGCGGCGCTGGCGGCGTCCGGCCCGCCAGCGGCGGCGTCCAGCGGGTTCGCCCCACCTTGCCGGCCAGCCACAGGCACAGCAGGCCGGCAAGCAGGATCACCCCTTCCACCGACGCGGCGATCGCGTCGCCCGCCGGCACATAGGTGACGATCGACTGCCCCGTGGTCAAGCCATTGACGAGCGGCAGCGACAGGCACAGCAGCGCCGCCATGCCGAACTGCTCCCGCCACGCGCGCGACGGCGGCCGGACCAGGGCATGCAGCAAGGTCGCCAGCCAGGCCAGGAAGAACACCCGGATCTCCCACTGCCCGCGCGCCGGCCAGTCCGCCGGGATCAGGCGATTGCCATGGAAATAGGCGATACAGGCCACGGCGCCGCCGGCGATGGCCGCCACGTTGAGCGACTCGACCACGCGCTGGAAGACCGGCGTGGCCGCGCCGAACGCGCCGTCGTGCCGGGCGCGCCGCTTGACGGCATACAACACCGCCCCGGTGGCGATCATCACCGTGCCCGCCAGCCCGAACAGGAAGTACATCCAGCGCAGCGGCCAGCCGCCATAGGTCGCCAGGTGCAGCCGCTCCATCACGCCATGCGCCACGTCGGCGCCGGGCGCGGCATCGGCCCGGCGCAACTCGGTCATCTCGCCGCTGGCCGCGCGAAAGGCGGCGCGACCAGCCTGGCCCGTGAAGCGCCGCACCGACGCGGCCTCGTCGACCCGGCCGAACACGCGGATCGTTTCCGTCGCCTGCCCGGGGCGTTCGACCATCAGCATGCGCGCGGGGCTGTCCATCGCGACCTCCGCGGCCGCCAGGAACGCGCCCAGTTGCAGGCGCCCCGGCACCTCGGGCGCCAACCGCGCGTCCGTCATGGCGTCGCGGCCGGCGGCACCCGGCCCGGCCGCCGCCAGTTCCTCGTGCCATCGCGCCATGCCCTGCTCGCCGTACAGGACGCGCAACGGCCCGGGCATGTAGCTGGTGTAGAAGATCGCCAGGCCGGTATAGACGATCATCAGCTGGAACGGCAGCGTCAGCACCGCGCTGGCGTTGTGTCCGTCCAGCCAGGCGCGCGCGCCCCGGCCCGGCCGGAAGGTGAAGAAGTCCTTGAAGATGCGCTTGTGCACGATGACGCCGCTCAGCAACGCCACCAGCATGCCGACCGACAGCCAGCCCACCAGCCAGAAGCCGAAGTCGCCGCCATACAGGGTGTAGTGCAGCACCATGAAGTGGCGGCCGCCCTCGGTCTTGCGGCCCCAGGGCTGGGGCAGCCGTTCGCCGCTGCGCGGATCCATCGCCGCCTCGTGGGTGGCGCCGGCCGCGTCGCGCCAGAACACGCGCAATGCGCGGTCGGCGGCCGGCGGCAGCTCGATGCGCCAGAAACGCGCGCCCGCGCCCTCCTGGTCGAGCAGGCGCCCGGCCGCCTGCAGCACGGCGGGCATGCCGATGTCCCGCACCTCGCGCGGCAGGGCCGGCTCGGCGCCCATCCAGTGCGAGATCGGCGCGCGGAACACGCTGAGCGTGCCGGCCAGGAAGATCAGGCACAGCAACCAGGCGCAGACCAGGCCGCACCAGGTGTGCAGCCAGGCCATGCGCTGGCGCAACCCGCCCTGGCGCATCAGAACGTGCCGCGCAGCGTCAGCATGGCGTTGCGGGGATCGCCGTAGTGCACGCCGTTGACCATGTTGCCGATGGCGCTGTAGTAGGTCTTGTCGAAGATGTTGTTGAGGTTGAGCGTGGCGGCCCAGTTGCGGTTGATCTGGTACTTGGCGTAGGCGTTCCACACCGCGCGGCCGCTGGCCTTGGCCGTCAGCGCGCCGATCTGGCGCGACTGGCCGCTCTGCACGTTGACGCCGCCGCCCACCGTGAAGGCGCTCAGGTCGCCCGGCAGCTGGTACGTGGACCAGAGCCGGAAGATGTGCTTGGGCGTGTGCCAGGCGAACGCCTGCCCTTCGCTGCTGACGTCCTTCAGGTAGCGGGTGGTGTTGAAGGTATAGCCGGCGTACACGTTCCAGCCGCGGGTGACTTCGCCATTGATTTCGGCGTCGAAGCCCTGGCTGCGCACCTTGCCCGCGTCGGTGTAGCAGTAGTAGTTGTCGGCGCAGGTCGGGCTGGAGCTGAAGTCCACCTGGGCGCGGTGGCTCTGGTCGATGCGAAAGATCGCGAACGCCGTGTTGATGCGGCCGTCCAGCAGCTCGCCCTTCAGGCCCAGCTCGTAGTTCTCGCCGACGATGGGCTTGAGCGACTGGCCCGAGGCGTTGACCTCGCTCTGCGGCTTGAAGATGTCCGTGTAGCTCACATAGGTGGTCCACTGCGGCGACAGGTCGAGGATCAGCCCCGCGTAGGGCGTGAAGTGGGTGTTGCCCTGCACCGTCTGGCCGTTCACCAGGACGCCGGCCGTGGTGGTATCGGTGGTCCAGATACGGTTCGAACGGCTGAAGCGGCCGCCCAGCACCAGCTTCAGCGGATCGGTCAGCTGCAGGCGGGTCGCGCCGTAGAAGCCCAGTTCGCGGCTCATGCCGAGGCGGACTTCATCCGTGGATCCCAGCAGCGCGGCCGAGGTCGGCTCGGGCAGGCCCGGATTGAACTGGAAGGCGTTGAAGGCGGCGTAGTTCGTCAGGTACGAATAGGACGTGTCGATCTTGGTGTGGGCATAGTTGGCGCCCACCACCACCTCGTGGGTGCGGCCGAAGGCGCGGAATTTGCCGGTCAGGTTGGCGTCCATGCCCGACGCGTCCAGGTCGGCGACCGTGCGGGCCACGCTGACCATGGCCATCTGCGTGGCCGGATTCACGGCGCGGCTGGAGGCGGTGTACTTCAGGTACTGCTTTTCCCGCACGTAGGCGCCCGTGACCTTGAAGCGCCAGTCGTCGTTGAAGGCGTGCGTGAAGTCGGCGTAGAAGCCCTGGTTCGAAGTCTGCTGCCGGTTCCAGTCGGCGCCGTAGCTGGTGGAACGCTTGAAGTCGATATCCTCGCCATCGCTATAGCGCGGCAAGCCCGAAATCGTTGGCCGGCCGCGCAGGTCTTCGTAGCTGTAGCCCAGGTTCAGCTGCGTATAGGGCGTGAAGTCGTACTCGATCGTGCCGTAGAAGGTGGTGTTCTTCAGGTGGACGCGGTCGATGAACGAATGGTTGTCCTGGCGTTCGATCAACGCCCGGCCGCGCAGGCTGCCATCGGCATTGAGCGCGCCACTGCCATCGACCTGCAGGCCATAGCGGTCCCAGCTGCCGGCCTTGGTCTCGACCATGAAGCGGTCTTCCGCCAGCGGGCGCTTGCGCACCAGGTTCACCGCGCCGCCGGGCGAACCCGAGCCTTGCAGCAGGCCGGCGGCGCCGCGCAGCACCTCGACCCGGTCATACATGGCGGTGCCGCCCGAGTAATTGCTGGCGCGGCCATAGAAGCCGCGTTCCAGCGGCACGCCGTCGTACTGGATGACGCTGCTCTCGAAGCCGCGCGAATAGATGTATTTGCCGCCCTGCGGGCTCTGCTGCAGGGTCACGCCGGTGGTGTTTTCCAGCGCGTCGTAGACCGAGGTCAGGTTCTGTTCGTCCAGCCGTTGGCGCGTCACGACGCTGACGGACTGCGGGATGTCGCGCAGGCGCTGGTCGCCCTTGCCGATCATGACCGAGGGCACGGTATAGGAGCCGGTGCCTTCGGACATGCTGCGGTATTCCTGCCCGGTCACCGTCACCGCGTCCAGCGTGACGGCGCCCCCGCGCGCGGCGCGCCGCACCGCGTAGCCGCCGCTGGGCTGGCGCACGCCTTCGAAGCCGGTGCCGGCCAGCAAGGCCGCCAGGCCGCCCGCGGTGGTCCAGCGGCCGTTCAGGCCCTGCGTCTGCGCGCGCTCGACCTGGGACGCATCGAACGACACATTCACCCCGGCGGCGCGCGCGAACTGGTTCAGCGCCTGGTCCAGCGGGCCGGCGGCGATGGCGAAGCCGCGCTCGGCCTCCTGCACCGCGGGCGCGGCTTGCGCCCACACGGCGGCGCCCGGCCAGGCCGCCAGGGCGGCGCCGCACAGGATGCCGGACAGGGCCGTGCGCAGCAAGGTGGGAACGGGCGCCGGGCGCGCCGTCTTCGGGGTACGAGCGAGTGTCATTGCGTAGTCTTGAAGGCCAGGTTGAAAGGTGTCTTTCCCTGTAGGCCGGACAAGAACGCGAATCCCCTCATTTTTTTGCGACTTTTTTTTCGGCCTCTGCGCGCGGCCGTCTCTTGAGCCATTTCCCGGCGCGGCATGCCGGCATCAGGCCGGGCCGACCGTCACCCAGTAGCGGGTCCAGTAACGCACCCGGACCGGCAAGGTCTGGGCCAGGAAGGCCAGCGCCCGGTCGGCGTCGCCGATGTGATAGGTGCCCGATACCCGCAGGTCCGCCACCTCGGGGGCACAGCTGATGCGCCCGCGGCGATAGCGCGACAGTTCCGCCAGCAGGTCGGTCAGCCGCATGTTCTTGCCGACGATCGCGCCTTCGACCCAGGCCGCGCTTTCCATGGCGGGCGGCGGCAGGGGTTGCGCGTGCCGGCGGTCAAGCCAGCCCTGCTGGCCCGCCTGCACGATGACACGGTCGCCGCCGTCGGCCGGCGTCAGGGCCACCGCGTGTTCCTGCACGCTGACCCGGGCGCCGTCGTCGTCCAGGCGCACGACGAAGCGGGTGCCCAGCGCCTCGACCATGCCATACGGCGTGCGCACGCGGAACGGCCGCCGCGCCGGCGACCCGGCGTCGCTGCCCGTGCTCAGCGAGATCTCGCCGCGATGCAGCACCACCACGCGCTCGGGGCCCTCCAGCAGCAGGCTCACGGCGCTGTCGGTGTTCAGCACCAGATAGGTGCCATCGGCCAGCGTCAGGGCCCGGCGCTCGCCCAGGCCGGTGCTGACGTCGGCGACCAGGCGCTGCCAGGGCACCTGCTCGCGCGCCGCCCAGCCCGTGCCCAATACGCCGCCGGCGACCAGCAGGCTCTTGAGCACCACGCGGCGCTGGCGCCGGCGCGTGCCGTTCAGGGCCGTCAACGCATCCAGCGCCAGCCCCTGCGGGACCGAGGTGAAATCGGCGTTCAGCGATTGCACGCGGGCCCAGGCCATTTCGTGCTCGGGCGCGGCCCGGCGCCAGCGCTCGAACGCCGCGCGCGTGCGCGCGTCCGCCTGGCTGAAGTTGAGTTTGACCGACCAGTCGATGGCCTGGTCGACGATGGTGGCGGCGATCGGCGCGGCCGCGCCCGGCTCTCTCATGCCGGCTCGAAGCGGAATTGATAGCACTGGCGCAGCCCGCTGGCGACGTAGCGCTCGGCGGTGGCCAGCGACACATCGAGCCGCGCGGCGATCTGCGGGCAGCTCAGGCCCTCGAGCTGGGCCCACAGGAAGGCCTGGCGCACCTTGGGCTTGAGGGTGTCGAGCATCTGGTCGATCTTGATCAGCGCCTCGAGGATGAGCAGGCGGCTTTCGGGGGAAGGGGCTTGCGCTTCCGGCGTGCGGGCCAGCACGTCGAGCCAGGCGCGCTCCAGTTCGCGGCGGCGCCAGTGGTCGACCAGCAGGCCACGCGCGATGGTGCTCAGGAAAGCCCGCGGCTCGCGCGTGTCGGCCACGGCCGGCCGGCGCAGCAGGCGCACGAACACGTCATGCGCCAGGTCCGCGGCCTCGAACGAATTGCCCAGCTGACGGCGCAGCCAACCGTGCAACCAGCCGTGGTGATCCACATAAAGCGATTCGATTCGATCCTGCGTCGTGGGGGGCATGGCCGCGCGCCCTTGCGGGCAAATGAATGATAACCATTCTCTATTGTAATGACGAGAGACTGGCATCGGCAAGCGCCCCGCCCGGCGCGGACGCCCCGCCCCCGTCGCGACGCTTCCGATTCAGGCCTTGGAATTGTCCGTGACGAGCCTGTCCGCGGACGCGGAGGGCGCCCCGCCTTCGCGGTGAAAAAACAGCGGTTCCAGGCCGCCCTTGCCCCGGTCCAGGTACTCGAACGCGACCCGCTCCCCGGGATGCGCCGGGCCGCCGCCATGGCTGAGGTTGTACAGTTCGCCGCCCAGCCGATAGGCGTACAGCGGAGTCCTGGAAGTCGAGTCCGGCATCTGCGCCTTGTAGGTCAGGACCTCGTCCACCCGGCCGCGCACGCCGTACTTGACGCTCGCGCGCCGCAAGGCCCGGCTCGGCCGCCCCGCCCACCATGCCGCCGCCAGGAACAACGCGCCGACGCCATACAGCGGCCACGCCAACCAACCGGCGGCCAGAGACACCAGCGCTGCCCCCAGCAACACGTTGCGCGACAAGGCCGCATCCTGCCCCAACCGCCCCCGATCAGCATCGCCGAGGGTCTCGTAGGCTTTCTGCACTTCGCCCGGGCCGTCGTATTCCGCGCGCAACAGCACCGGCGCCTGCCCCGGCCACAGCGCCAGCAGGTGCAGCCGTACCGGCGCATCCAGCCTGGCGGCGCAGCGTTCGGGACTCGTGCCGCCATCCCCGGGCATCGTGAAGCCGTTCATGAACGGCAGCGCCACCTCCAGCGTGCGCCCATCGATGCCGTACCGCACGCTGCCACCGGCGGTGGGCGCCAAGCCGGTGAGCACGCCCGAGACCACCTGCTTCGGCACGCCTCCGCGCAACACCCGCCGCCAGCGCCGCCGCACCGCCGGGCCGCGCAGCAGGCGCCGGCCGAAATGCAGCGTGAAGCCGGCAAGCACCAGGATCATCACGCCCAGCACCGGATCGCGCGCCGTGGTCGAGGGCCCCCACAGCCAGATCCCTGCCATGAATGCGGTGATGGCCAGGAACAGCGTGAAGAACACCGCCCCCAGGACCGTTTCCGCGCCGTGAAAGCGCGTATGACGGCGCAACCAGGACAGGTCCTGCTCGGTCAACGCCTCATCGTGGGTCTGCATGCCGCGCGCCTCCTCGTCTCGATCCGATTGCCCGCCATGATGACAGATGCGCCGGCCCATCCGGCTTGACAAGCCCCCCTTGCGCCTCCGAACATAGCTGCATCCACCCGGGGAGCTTCGGCAAGAAGCTGAGATTCCGATGGCGGCCGCGCCCCACACGCGGCGCGCGGCGCGCAGACCCGTTGAACCTGATCCAGACAATGCTGGCGTAGGGAAGGTGCGCATTCCGCCGGCCCCCGCTGCCGCGCCATGACGCCCCGCCCCGCCTGCAGCCCCCTGCAAGGACCTATCGGCATGGCCTCTACCACCCCCTCCCTTTCCGCGCTGACGCTGGCGTCGCGCGACCTGTACGCGGCCGTGCGCCGCGACGCGCCGCTGGTGCAGTGCCTGACCAATTTCGTGTCGATGAATACCGCGGCCAATACGCTGCTGGCGATCGGCGCCTCGCCCGCGATGGTGCACGCGTCCGAGGAAGCGCCCGAATTCGCCGCCATCAGCGGCGCGGTGGTGATCAATATCGGCACCCTCTCGGCCCCCTGGCTGGACAGCATGCTGCTGACGGCCGCCGCCGCGGGCCGGGCCGGCACGCCATGGGTGCTGGATCCGGTGGCGCACCACGCCACGGCGTTCCGCCGCGACGCGGTGCGGCGCCTGCTGGACCTGCGGCCCGCGGTGATACGCGGCAATGCATCGGAGATCATCGCGCTGGCCGGCGGCCAGAGCGCCAGCAAGGGCGTGGACGCGCGCGATCCGGTGCAACAGGCCGAGCAGGCGGCGCGCGAGCTGGCGCGGGCGCGCGCCACCGTGGTGGCCGTGACCGGTGAAGTGGATTTCGTGACGGACGGCCAGCGCGAAGTGCGCGTGACCGGCGGATCGCCGCTGATGCCGCAGGTCACCGCCACGGGCTGCGCGCTGACGGCGGTGGTGGGCGCCTTCGCGGCGGTGGCGCGCGATGACGCCTACACGGCGGCGGTGGCGGCGCTGTCCTGCTTCGGCATCGCCGGCCGGCGCGCCGACGCGCTGGCGGAAGGCCCCGGCTCGTTCGCGTGGCGCTTCCTGGACGCGCTGGCGGCGCTGGAAACGGACAGCCTGACGGCCGAATCGCCGCTGCGCTGAACCGCGCCGCGCGCGCCTGGCCGGCGCGCGCGGACTGCTCGTTTTACATGCGGTACTGCAGGCTCAGCATCGCGTTGCGCGGCGCGCCCGGCATGTTCAGGTTGGGGCTGGTGCCGTGGGCCGAGACGATGTAGCCGGCGTTGAACAGGTTGTACAAGTTCAACTGCACCGAGTACGGCCCCTGGCGCCACCATGCCGCCGCGTCCGCCGTCAGGTAGCCCGGCAGCGTGACCGTGCTGCCCGGGTTGGCGAAGCGCGCGCCCACCAGGTTCAGGCCGGCGCCCGCGCCGAAGCCATCGCCCAGGTCCTTGGTGATCCAGACGTTGCCGGCATGGCGCGGCGTCAGCGTGGCGCGCTTGCCTTCCACGCTCTTGCCGGCGTCCACCGCGACGGACTGCGTCACGCGCGCATCCAGGTAGGCGTAGCCCAGCATCGCGCGCCAGCCGTTGGACAGGTCGCCCGACAGCGTCCATTCGGCGCCGTCGGTGCGCTGCGTGCCCACCGGCACCAGCGTGTTGGTCACCGGGTTGGTGACCTTGATGTCGGTGCGCTCCAGGCGGAACACGGACACGGTGGTCGAGAGCTTGCCATCCAGGAAGTCGTACTTGGCGCCGACTTCATAGTTGGTGGTCTTTTCCGGCGCCAGGTCGGCGTTGTTGGCGGCCAGCGCGAAGGCCTCGCCCGAGGGCTGGTACGAACGGCTCCACGACACGTAGTACGACTGCACGCTGTCCGGCTGGAACACCAGGCCCAGGCGCGGACTCAGGTTGGAGTCGGTGCGCTGCAGGTTCTGGCCGCTGCGGCGGTCCTCGGTCTTCTGCTCGAAGCGGTCGTGGCGCACGCCGCCCAGCACCTTCCAGTGCTCTCCCAGCGACACCATGTCCTGCACGTACAGGCCGAGCGTGCTGAAGCGGCCCAGGCTGTCCGAACCCGGCGCGCCCACGGCCTGGCGCTGCAGCGTCGGCAGGCGCGGATCGAACAGGTTGACCACCGCCACGTTGGCGTTGGAATAGCTCACCAGGTCCTTGTTCTGCTGCCCCACTTCGACGCCGTACAGGATGTCGTGGCGCACCGATCCCCATTGCACGCGCTGCATCAGCTCGGTCTGGTTGGTCCAGCCGTGTTCGTCGCGCAGCACGTTGCCGTGCGTCAGCGACACGGTCTGGGCGGCTTCGTTGACCGTGCCGGGCAAGGTGTTGTTGCGGTTCAGCGTGTAGTGGTAGTAGCGCGTGGCGTTGCGCAGCGACCAGTTCTCGTTGAAGCGGTGCGTCAGCGTGCCGGCATAGGACTGCACACGGGTCTGGGTGTAATCGGTGTCGCGCGCGTTCTCGGCGCCGTAGTAGGTGGACGGGTCCACGTCCACCGGCCGGCCGTGATAGGCCGGAATGCCGAAGTCGGTCAGGCGGCGGTCTTCCAGGAACTCGGTCTGCAGCAGGAAGGTGGTGTCCTCGCCCAGGCGGAACTGGGCCGACGGCGCGATCGCCTTGCGGTCGATGAACTGCTTGTCGCGGTAGCTGTCGCCCTTCTCCACCGCGCCGGTCAGGCGCCACGACATGGAGCCGCTCTCGTTGGCGCGGCCCAGGTCCAGGTCGAGCCGGCGGTCGTTCCACGAGCCGTAGCTCAGGCCGACCTGCGAGATGTCCTCGCCCGGCTTCTTGGTGACGCGGTTGATCAGGCCGCCCGACGAGCCGCGGCCATACAGCACCGCGGCCGGGCCCTTGATGACGTCGATGCGCTCGACGTTGGACAGGTCGCGGTAGTACAGCGCGTCGTCGCGGAAGCCGTCGACGAACTGGTCGGCGATGGCGGTGAAGCCGCGGATCGACACCTGGTCGCGCTGGCCGTCGCCGGTCGAGAAGCTGACGCCCGGCACGTTCTTGAGCGCGTCCTGCACCGACATGGCGTGCTGGTCGCGCAGCACCTGCGCCGGCACCACGTTCACCGTCTGCGGAATGTCGCGCAGCGGCGCGTCGATCTTGGTGGCGCTGGTGGACGCGGGCGGGTTGTAGCTCCGGGCGGTGTCGTCGGTGCCGACGACGCTGACGGCGGGCAAGGTGGCGGTGGGCGCGGCGGCCTGGCCGTGCGCGGCCAGGGGAGCCACGACGAACAGGGCGGCGGTGAGAGGGCGAAGGACGTGCATGGCCAGCGGGTCTTGTCGAAGTCGTTTGAAATGGAAGGGTTCGCCATTCTCTTGACAACGAGAATCACTCGCAATGCTTTTATCATTACGTTGCCTTGCGGCCACGATAAATGAGACACGCGTTCAATTCAGATGCTTTTCAGCCACCTCGTGCCACGCGTGCGCGCCCCTCGGCAGGCCCCCGCCGCGGCCATGCGCCCCTGTTTTTATCGACCGCGGGTCAGCGGTAGTACACGCAGATGCGCTTGCCGCCGATCTCGTGCACGTCGATCGGCAGTTCGTACAACGCGCCCAGGACTTCCGGACGGATCAACTCGGCGGGAGTGCCATGGTGCGCCACCCTGCCCGCCTTCATCGCCACGATGCGGTCGGCATAGGCCGAGGCGAAGTTGATGTCGTGCAGCACCAGCACCACGGTCTTGCCCAGTTCGTCGGCCGCGCGCCGCAGGGTGCCCATCATGGCCACCGCGTGCTTCATGTCGAGGCTGTTGAGCGGCTCGTCCAGCAGCAGGTAGCGCGTGTCCTGGCACAGCACCATCGCCACGAAGGCGCGCTGGCGCTGGCCGCCGGACATCTCGTCCAGGTAGCGGTCGGCCAGCGGCTCAAGCTCCAGGTAGGCGATGGCGCGGTCGATATGGGCCTTGTCCTCCAGCGTCAGCCGCCCGCCGCTGTGCGGATAGCGGCCGAACGCCACCAGGTCGCGCACCGTCAGGCGCAGCGGCAGGTGGTTGTCCTGCCGCAGGATGGCCAGCCGGCGCGCCAGTTCGCGGCTGTCGCTGCGCGTCACGTCCAGGCCGTCGACCAGGATGTGGCCGGCCGACGTCGGCAACAGGCGGCTGATCATCGACAGCAGGGTCGACTTGCCGGCGCCGTTGGGGCCGATAATGGCGGTCACGCCGCCCGCGGGCAGCGCCAGCGACACCTGGTCCACGACCACGCTGTCGCCATACTGCTTGCTGACTTTTTGGATATCGATCATTGGCGTCCCCTGCGCAAGATCAGGGCCAGGAACATCACTCCGCCCACGAATTCGATGACCACGCTGACCGTGGTGCTCAGCTGCAATACCCGCTCCAGCAGCGTCTGGCCGCCCACCAGGAAGATCACGCTGAGCAGCACCGCGGCAGGCACGGTATGGCGATGCCGGTCCGAGCCCATCGCGTGGTAGGCCAGGTTGCTGACCAGCAGGCCGAAAAACGTCACCGGCCCCACCAGCGCGGTGGACACCGACACCAGCACGGCGATGGCGGCCAGCGTCAGCAGCAAGGTGCGGCGATAGTCCACGCCCAGGTTCAGCGCGATCTCGCGCCCCAGCGCCAGCACGTCGTAGCGGCGCCGCATGCGCCAGATCAGCAGCGTGGCCACGGCCACCGCCGCCAGCGCGATCGGCAGCAGGCCGGTGCGCACCGAATTGAAATTGGCGAACATCCGGTCCTGCAGCACCAGGAACTCGTTCGGGTCGATCAGGCGCACGACAAAGCTGGACAGGCTGCGGAACAACAGGCCGAAGATGATGCCGACCAGCATCATCAGGTGCAGGCTGCGCACCGCGTCGGTGAACAGCCAGCGGAACAGCAGGCAGGCGAACGCCGTCATCGCGCACACCTCCAGCACGAAGGCCGCCACCGGATGGCTGACCGCGCCCGCCGCCTGGCCGAAGCCGAACACCACCACCGACTGGATCAGCAGGTAGAGCGCATCGAACCCCATGATGGCCGGCGTCAGGATGCGGTTGTGGGTGACGGTCTGGAACAGCACCGACGACACCGCCACCGCGTACGCCACCAGCAGCATCACCGCCAGCTTGCCGCCACGGAACGGCAGCACGAAGTCCCACTGGCCATTGGCGCCCAGCATCATGAAGCCGGCCACGCACAGCAGCGCCAGCGCGGCCAGCAGGGCCAGGCGCCAGGCCTGCGGCGAACGCGCCGTGGCGGCGCGCGACACGACGGAATCAGCCACGGCGGTTCCTCCGGCTGTGCAGCAGGCACAGGAACAGGATGCTGCCCACCACGCCCACCACCGTGCCCAGCGGCACCTCGTACGGGTGGATCACCAGGCGGCCGATGATGTCACAGGCCAGCACGAAGACGCCCCCCAGCGCCGCCACCCAGGGAATCGAACGGCGCATGTTGTCGCCCAGCATCAGGCTGACGGCGTTCGGCACGATCAGGCCCAGGAACGGAATGCCGCCGGCCGTCACCACCACCACCGCGGAGATCGCCGACACGATCAGCAATCCGGTCAGCGTCAGGCGCGCGTGGTTCAGGCCGAGATTGGCGGCGAATTCCCGCCCCATGCCGGCCACGGTGTAGCGGTCCGCCGCCAGGTAGGCGGCGGCCGCCAGCGCGAAGCCGATCCACAGCAGTTCATAACGCCCGCGCAGCACCCCGGAAAAATCGCCCGTGGTCCAGGCGTGCAGCGACTGCAGCAGGTCGTAGCGATAGGCGACGAAGGTGGTGACCGCGTGGATCACGCCGCCCAGGATCAGGCCGATCAGCGGCACGATGAAGGGCGTGCGCAGCGGCACGCGCCGCAGCAGCGCCAGGAACAGCAGCGTGCCCGCCAGCGCGAAGCCGGTGGCCGTCAGCATCTTGCCGATCACCGGCGTGTCCGGCGCCAGCAGCGTCACCACCAGGATGCCGAGCGTGGCCGACTCGACGGTGCCGGCCGTGGTCGGTTCGACATAGCGGTTGCGCACCAGCATCTGCATGATGAGCCCGGCCACCGCCAGCGCCATGCCGGCCAGCAGCAAGGCCAGCGTGCGCGGCACGCGGCTGACCAGCAGCAGGCGCCAGGCGCGCTCGGCGTCCGGCCCGCCGGCCAGGGCGCTGAACGAAAACGTCCCCGCGCCCAGGCTGACGCTGGCCACGCACAGCAACAGCAACAACAGCAGCAATGCCGCCAGCCCGGCCCAGCCGGTGATCATGCCACCCTGCTTCACCCGGCCGACTCCGGTTCCATCCGATGTGCCATGCGGTTACTTGGTCGCCGACAGCGCGCGCGCCAGGTCGTCCACGTTCTGCTGCATGGCGGTCAGGCCCGCGCTGCCCAGCAGATACCAGTTGTAGCCATTCAGGTAGACCACGCGCTGCTGCTTCCAGGCCTTGGTCGGGCGGATCAGCTCGTTGTCCAGCATGCGCTGGGCCGAGGTGCCCTCGCGGCCGATGGCGGCATCGCGGTCGATCACGAACAGCCAGTCCGGATCGGTCTGGGCGATGAATTCGAACGAGATCGCCTGGCCGTGGTTCGACACGTTCAGGTCCTTGGCGGCCGGCGCGATGCCGAACGCGTCATGGATGACGCCGAAGCGCGAACCGGGGCCGTAGGCGCTCATCTTGCCGCCCGTGGTCAGCACGATCAGGCCGGTGCCGGCGCCGGCGGCCTTGCCGTGCAGCGCGGCGATCGCGGCGCGCAGGGCGTCCAGCTTTTCCTTGGCCTGGGCCTGCTTGCCGTAGAGGGCGGCCAGCGTCTCGGTGTTGCGCACCACGCTGCCGACCAGGTCCTTGGCGTCGACGGTCAGGTCCACCGTGGGCGCCAGCTTGGCCAGCTCGTCGTACTTGGGCGCGGAGCGGCCGGCCACGAAGATCACCTGCGGCTGCGCCGCGTGGATCACTTCGTAGTTGGGCTCGAACATGCTGCCCACCTTCAGGTAGCGCTTGTCGGCGTACTGGGCCAGTTGCGGCGGCAGCTTGGCGGCCGTCGGCACGCCGGTGACGTCCACGCCCAGCGCGTGCAGTGTGTCGAGCACCGCCAGGTCCAGCACCACGGTCTTGGCGGGGTTCTGCGGCACGGCGGTTTCGCCGCGCGCATGCTTGACCGGCACGGTCTGGGCCGCGCTCAGCGCGCTGGCGGCGCCCAGGGCCAGGGCGGCGGCGGCACACGCCAGCCAACGGCCGGCGCGTCCCGCCTGGGTTTGTTTCATCGTCATGCTCGTCTCTCCAGGTTGCGGGAACGCCGCCTGGCGGCGGCGCGTCCCTGGTGTTGCACGCGGGCTCAGAACTTCACGCCCACGCCCAGCCAATAGCGGCGGCCGTCTTCGACGTAGCCGTAGTCGTCGTAGCCGACCTTTTTGTCGAACAGGTTGTAGATGCCGGCGTACACCGACACCTTCTTGTTGACGGCATAGGAGCCGCCCAGGTCGACGAAGGTGTAGGACGGCGCCACCAGCGACGACGAGGACGGGCCGGTGATCGGCTGGCTTTCCTTGCCGCGGTAGTTGACGCGGGCCCAGGCCTCGAGCGCGTCGGACGCCTGCCAGTTGACCGTGGTGGTGAACAGGTGCCTGGGCAGCTGGTTCAGCGGCTGGCCCTGATACTGGCCGGTCTTCTGTTCCGACTTGGTGAAGGTGTAGCTGCTGGTCAGCGACCAGTCGCGGCCCAGCGGCAGCTTCAGGTTGGCCTCGACGCCGCGCGACACCGCCTTGTCCACGTTCAAGTAGGTGGTGGGATTGGCGCCGAACTGGTTGGGGCCGTCGGTGCACTGCGACAGCGGGCACGCGACGCGGGTGATCTTGTCCTTGAAGTCGTTGTTGAAGACCGTCAGGCCGGCGTTGAAGCCTTCGCCGTCGTCATACAGCAGGCCGATTTCCTCGGTCACCGACTTCTCGGGCGTCAGGTTGGGGTTGCCGTACATGTTGCCGCCGCGGCTGACCTGGCCCCAGCCCGCGACCGTCTGGCGCAGGTCGGGCGCGCGGAACCCGGTGGAGACGCCGCCCTTCAGGGTCCAGCGCTCGGCCATGTGCCACACGCCGTACAGGCGCGGGCTGAAATGGCTGCCGAAGTTCTCGTCCTGGTCCATGCGCAGGCCGCCGGTGACGGCGAAGCTCTCGGCCAGGCGCCATTCATCCTCGGCGAACAGCGCCCACTGGTAGCGTTCCACCTTGCTGGGGCCGCCGGCCAGCTGGTTGCCGGTCTGGTCGTTCAGGCGCTGCGTCAGGTAGCTGCCGCCCAGCGTCAGCATGTGCGAACCCAGCGGCAGCGACCAGCTGGTCTGCAGGTCCAGGTTCTTGATCTTCATCTGGCGCGAGCGGTTGTCGAACTCTTCCTGCTGCACGTAGCTGTCGGACACGCCCCAGCCCCAGCGGCCCGTATGCGACAAGGCCCACTTGTTGCTGCGGTAGTCGGTTTCCGACGAGGCCGGGCAGCCGGTGCGCGGGCACGCCACGCCCGGCGCCAGCGGGGCCACGGTCTTGCCCAGGGTGTTCTCGTATTTCTGGCGGCTGGAAGTGGCTTCCAGCACAATGTCGTGGTCGCGGTTGGGCGTGAGCGCCAGCTTGGCGGTGATGTTGGTGGCGTTGCGCTTGCGGTAGCCGTCGAAGATCTTGTCTTCGTCGCGCTGGGTCGCCTGGCCGTAGATCTGCAGGCCCAGCAGGTCGTTCTTGATCGGGCCGGCCAGGTAGAAGTTGCCCTGGTAGATGTCGCCGGACTTGCTGCTTTCCTGGATGGTGGTGTCCATGCGGATCTCGCCGCCCCACTCGCCGGGCACCTTGCGGGTGATGATGTTGATCACCCCGCCCATGGCGTCGGACCCATACAGCGACGACATCGGCCCGCGCACCACCTCGATGCGTTCGATGGCCGAGATCGGCGGCGTCCAGCCGCCTTCCACGCCGCTCGAGTCGGAGTTGGTGCGGGTCTCGCGCGAGTTCTGGCGCTTGCCGTCGATCAGGATCAGCGTGTACTTCGGGCCCATGCCGCGCAAGCTGATGTCCTGGCGGTCGCCGCCGCCGGTGACGATCACGCCCGGCACTTCGACCAGCGCGTCGGTGACGTCGCGGTAGAACTTCTTTTCGAGATCCTGGCGCGTGATGACGCTGATCGACGCCGGCGCGTCCTGGATCTGCTGCTCGTAGCCGCTGGCCGTGACCACCACGGTGTCCAGCGTCTTGGTGTCGGCCGCCTGCCCCCAGGCCGGCTGGCCCAGGGCGAGGCCGGCGCCGCACAAGGCGACGGCCAGGCGGGTACGCGGACCCAGTGCGCGACGCACGGTCAGATCGTTACTGAGCATGATTTGAACTTCTCCCGTCCCGGATGGCCGCCGCGCCCCGCGCGCCGCGCCCTCCGCTTCAATTTTTAATGAAAAGCATTCTCATATTAGAATGGAGGCCGTCCGGGGGCTGCAACACGCTTTCCGCAACTTTTACTTTCTTCGCACTTCTTGACACTCCGGCCGCCAGCGACCCGCTATGCTGCCGCAGCAACAGAACCCAAGCGCATGTCCATTCCACCCTCTTTGACACTGCGCCGCATCCTGTTGATCGACGACGACGTCGACCTGGCATTGATGCTGCGCGAATACCTCGAACCCGGCCAGATCGAGCTGACGCTGGCGCACAACAGCGCTCAAGGTTTGCCTTTGGCAATGCAGGGTTGCTTTGATCTCGTCCTGCTCGATCTGATGCTGCCCGACGGCAACGGCCTCGACCTGTTACGGCGCCTGCGCCAGCATTCGCGCCGCCCGGTCATCATGTTCACCGCCCATGGCGGCGAAACCGACCGGGTGCTGGGGCTGGAGCTGGGCGCCGACGACTACCTGGCCAAGCCGTTCAGTCCGCGCGAACTCAAGGCCCGCATCGGCGCGGTGCTGCGCCGTTTCGAGGAAACACCGCAACCCGCGCCGCTCGAATTGAGCGTGGGCGCGCTGTCGCTCGACGCCGCCAGCGGCCGCGCCCGTCTCGGCGCGCAGGAAGTGCTGCTGACCGGCGCCGAACAACGCATCCTGGAAATCCTGATGCGCGCGCCCGGCCAGGTCGTGGCGCGCGACCAGATCAGCCTGTACGCGCTGGGCCGCAGCGCCGACCGCTACGACCGCAGCATCGACACCCACATCAGCAGCCTGCGCAGGAAACTGCAGCTGGACCAGGCCGGCGACGCCCCCGCCATCCGCAACCTGCGGGGGCTGGGCTACGTGCTGGCGGGCACGGCCTGATGGCCTGGCTGCCGATCCGCTCCCTGTTCTGGCGCGCCTTCCTGACCTTCTGGGGCGCGATGGCCGTCATCACGGTCTGCGGCATGATGCTGACCGCGGCCGTGGCCTGGTATCGCGTCGATTCGCTGGACGGCCTGAACCCCGGCAACCTGACCCGCGACGCGACGCAGATCGCGCGCACCGACGGCGCCGACGGCCTGCGCCGCTGGCTCGCCGCCATGGATGCGCGCTATTCGGCGCTCAAGATCTACATCGTCGACACGCAGGACCGCGAGATCCTGGGGCGCCGCCTGCCGACCCGGCTGGACGACTGGCTGGCCGCCTTTCGCGCCTCGCCCGATGCCAGCATGCTGACCGCCATCGACGTGGCCGCCGATCCCGACGCGCTGCGCGTGTCCTGGTGGCACCCGCAGCTGCTCATCCTGCCGGACCGCAGCCATCTGCTGATGCTGTTCCTGCCGTTCGATTCGTCGCACTGGGAGATGCTGGGCCTGACCCCGGTCGCGCTCGGATTGCTGCTGTTCGCGCTGGCCATCACCGCGCCGTTCTGCTGGGCGCTGACGCGCCACGTAGCGGCGCCGCTGGACCAGTTGCGGCGGGCGGCCCGCGCGCTGGCCGCCGGCAAGCTGGAGACTCGCAGCCCCGCCGCCCTGTCGCTGCGCAAGGACGAAGTGGGCCTCTTGGCGCGCGACTTCGACGCCATGGCCGGCCGCCTGCAGGCGCTGGTCGATACCCGCGAACAACTGCTGCGCAACATCGCTCACGAACTGCGCTCGCCGCTGGCGCGCCTGCGGCTGGGCGTCGAACTGGCGCGCCGCAAGGACGAACGCCAGGACCTGCAACTGGACCGCATGGAGCGCGAATGCGAGCGCCTGGACGCCCTGGTCGGCAGCACCTTGCGGCTGGCCCGCATGGGCGCCCTGCCCTCGCCGACCGAAACGCTGGACCTGGCGGAAGTGGTCGATGACGTGGTTCAGGATGCCCGCTTCGAGGCGGGCGATCGCCGCATCTCGATCGACTGGCGGCGTCCGGCGCCGCTGCCCGTGACCGCCGATCGCGACAGCCTGGCCAGCGCCATCGAGAACGTGCTGCGCAACGCCCTGCGTTTCGCGCCCGAGGGTGGCATCGTGCGCGTGCGCCTGCTGGCGGATGCCGCCGAGGCCTGCCTGGAAATCGAGGACGGCGGCCCCGGCGTGCCGGAAAAGGAATTGGCGTACCTGTTCGAACCCTTCTACCAGAGCGCGGCGGCCGCCGGCGTCACGCCAGGCGGCGCCGGCCTGGGCCTGAGCATCGCGCGCGCCGCGGTCACGGCGCACAAGGGCCGGATCTCGGCGCGCAACGCCGCGCCGAACGGACTGAGCGTGCGCATCGAACTGCCGCGCGCCCAGACCTGAGGCGGCAACAACGCCCCGTATCGCGCCGCACCAAACAGGGACGGCTCAGTCCGCGTCGGCCAGGATCGCGGCACAAAGCCGCGGCAACACCCGCAGGGCGTTGGCCGTGGTGGCCTGCGCCACCTGCGCCACGGACAGGCCGCGCAGGTCCGCCAGCACCCGGGCGATGCGGGCCAGCTCGCCGGGACGGTTGCGCCGCTGCGGCGGATGCAGCCAGGCCGGCGGAATATCCGGCGCGTCGGTCTCCAGCACCAGGTGCTGCAGGTCGACGTCGGTGGCATGGCGGCGGATCTGCAAGGCCCGCTCGTAGGTCATGGCGCCGCCCAGCCCCAGCGCGAAGCCCTGCTCGACAAAGGCCTGGGCCTGCTGCGCGCTGCCATTGAAGGCGTGCGCGATGCCGCCGATGCGGCCGTGGCGCCGCAGGTACTTCAACAGGATGTCCTGCGATTTGCGCACGTGCAGCAGCACCGGCAGCTTGAATTCCGCCGCCATGGCCAACTGGGCCGCGTAGAAATGTTCCTGCCGCGCGCGCGGCTCGCCCGAGGCGATCTCGGGCACGAAGAAGTCCAGGCCAATCTCGCCGATGGCGACAAAGCGCGGATCGCCCAGCGCTTGCCGGATGGCCTCGCGCAGGGCGTCCAGGTCGGCATCGGCCGCGCGTTGCACGTAGAGGGGATGGATGCCGAGCGCGTAGGCGCCACCGGCCACCTGCCCCGCCAGCTCGCGCACCACACTGAAGTTGGCGCGCTCGACGGCGGGAATGACGATGGCCTGCACGCCGGCGTCAAGCGCGTGCTCGGCCACCTCGCGGCGGTCGGCGTCGAACTCGGTGGCGTCCAGATGGCAATGGGTGTCGATCAGCATGGGCGCGGTCTCCTTGCCCGGGTCTCTTGCCTCATTATCGCCCCACCCGCGGCGGTCGGCGTCAGCCCGAAACCAGCTTGCCGTTTTCCATCAGCAACTGGCGGTCGGCGCGCGCCGCCAGCTCGGGATCGTGGGTGACGATCGCAAATGCCGTGCCCGACTCGCGGTTGACCCGCGTCAGCAGTTCGAACATGTTGTGCGCGGTGTGGCGGTCGAGGTTGCCGGTGGGCTCGTCGGCCAGCACGCAGACCGGGCGCGTCACCAGCGCGCGCGCCAACGCCACGCGCTGGCGTTCGCCGCCCGACAACTGGCCCGGATAATGGCCTTCGCGCGCCGCCAGGCCGACCAGGCCCAGCACCTCGCGCGCCGCCTCGCGGGCCTTGTCGCGGTTCTCGCGCCGCACGATCAGCGGCATCGCCACGTTGTCCAGCGCCGAGAATTCCGGCAACAGGTGGTGGAATTGATAGACGAAGCCCAGGCTGCGATTGCGCACCTGGCTCTTCTTCGCTTCGGTCAGCCCGACGGCCAGCTGGCCGTCGACCGAGACCGAACCGCTGCTGGGCACGTCGAGCAGGCCCAGGATATGCAGCAGCGTGCTCTTGCCGGAACCGGACGCGCCGACGATGGCGACCATCTCGCCGCGCGCCACGGTCAGGCTGACGTTGCTCAGCACCTCGATGCGGGCCGGGCCCTCGTCGTAGATCTTGACCAGCTTGTCGGCCTGCAGCGCCGGAGTCAGGGTATCAGTCATGGCGCAGCACCTGTGCGGGTTGCAGGCGCGAGGCGCGCCAGCTGGGGTACAAGGTCGCCAGCAACGACAGCACCAGGGACGTCACGCCGATGGTCACGATGTCGCCCATCTGAGGATCGGACGGCAAGGCGCTGATGAAATAGATCTCGCGCGGCAGGAAGTGCACGCCCAGCAGGCGCTCGATGAACGGCACGATCACATCGACGTTGTAGGCGATGAGAATGCCGCCGGCCACGCCCAGCAGCGTGCCGATAACGCCGATCAGCGCGCCCTGCACCAGGAAGATGCGGGCCACTTCGCCCGGCCCGGCGCCCAGCGTGCGCAGGATGGCGATGTCCGACTGCTTGTCCTTGACCGCCATCACCAGCGACGACAGCAGGTTGAACGCGGCCACCGCCACGATCAGCGCCAGGATCAGGAACATCATGCGCTTTTCGGTCTGCACGGCGGCGAACCAGGTGCGGTTGTTGCGCGACCAGTCGCTCGCCATGACGTACGGCGGCAGCACGTTACGCAGTTCGGCCGCGACTTCGGGCGCCTTCTGCATGTCGGCGATGCGCAGGCGCACGCCGGCGGTGCCGCTGTCGCGGAAGACCTTGGCGGCGTCGTCGTTGTCGACGAAGGCCAGCGAGGAATCGTATTCGTAGTGGCCCGACGAGAACACGCCGACCACGGTGAACTGGCGCATGCGCGGCGCGAAGCCGGCCGGGCTGATGGAACCCTGCGGCGCCAGCATCAGCAGCGTGTCGCCCACCTTCACGCCCATGCCGTCGGCCAGTTCGTTGCCCAGCACCACGCCGAAACCGCCCGGCTTCAGGTCGGTCAGCTTGCCCGCCACCATCTGCCGCGGCAAGTCCGAGACATTGCCCTCGGTGGCCGGGTCGATGCCGCGCACCTGCACGCCGCGCAGGGCCTGGCCCCGCACCAGCATGCCCTGCGCCGCCACGAAGGGCGCGCCGGCCTTGACCTCGGGGTTGCGCTTGGCGGCATCGGCGAACTGCTGCCACTGCTCGAGCACCCGCTCGGGCGCGGCGCCCGGGATATAGAGCTCGATGTGCGGCAGCACCGACAACATGCGGTCACGGACCTCTTTCTGGAAACCATTCATGACCGACAGCACCACGATCAGGGCGGCGACGCCCAGCGCGATGCCGGCCATGGAACTGGCGGCGATGAAAGAGATGAAGCGATCGCGGCGGCCGCGTCGCTGGCGGATCCGGGCCAACCCGGCATAGCGGGCGCCGATCCAGAGTTCGTAGGGTATTTTCAGCACGAGCGCATTATGGCATTAACCGGCCCTAAAACCGTCCCCGGAATGCGGGAATGGAAGACAAGCCATGACAAGCTATGGCAAGCGGGGCCGGGCTTAGTTCCCGGGCTGGGTCGACATCCCGCCAGCGACTACAATCGCGGCCATGCTGATCGTCATTCCGGGCGCCTTGCCCGCCCTTCCCGTCGCCGCAGAACTGGCCAAGCTGCTGCCCGAGCGCGCGCCCACGCTGCACCGCTGGCTGCAAGCCGGCAGCGCCCGGGTCCAGGCCCACGATATCCGTGCCCAAGGCTGTACCGCGTTCGAAGCCTGGCAATTGCGCCAGGCGGGCTACACGCCCGAGGCCGGCCTGCTGCCGGGCGCAGGTCTGGGCCCGCTGCTGGCCCCCGGCCAGGCCGCGGACGGCCCCGTCTGGCTGGCCGAACTGGTCCACCTGGCCCTGGGCGCCGACCAGGCCACGTTGCTCGACCCCGCCCTGATGGAACTGCGCGACGAGGAAACCGCCGCGCTGCTGGACACCGCCCGCCCCCTGTTCGAGGGCACCGGCTTCGCGGTCGACGCGCTGTCGGCCACCCGCTGGCGCCTGCGCCTGCCGGACGGCCTGCGGCCCCAGACCGCCAGCCCGCTGGCGGTGGCCGGCCAGCGCCTGAACGACTGGTGGCGCCAGGACGCCGAAACCCGGCCCTGGCGCCGGCTGCTCAACGAGATCCAGATGTCCTGGCACGAGCATCCCGCCAATGAATCCCGCGCCGCGCGCGGCCTGCCGCCCGTCAACGCCCTCTGGCTGTATGGCGGCGGCACCCCGTGGGCCGTGCGGCCGGCCGGCCAGGAACAGGTCATGACCGACCTGGACGGGCCGCAACGCGCCGGCGACTGGGCCGCCTGGCTCGACGCGCTGCCCGCGCTCGACCGGCGCCTGCGGCCGCTGGCCGGTCCCAAGGGCCTGCCGGACGCGCCCGCCGAACTGCTGCTGCTGGGCGACGACCGCAGCGCCACCCTCACCCTGAAACCGCGCGGGGGCCTGCTCCGCTTGCTGCCCGCGCCCAAGAAAAACTGGAGCGCCTGGTGGTCTCACCCCGCTTAACCATCCGCCGCGCCGACCTCGCCGCCTGCCATGCCCTGGAAGCCTCGGGCATCCACCCGCTGCTGGCGCGCCTGTGGGCGGCCCGCGGCGTCACCCATCCCGACCAGACCAAGCTGGCCTGGCCCTCGTTGTTGCCGCCGGCCGGCCTGACGCATTCGGCGCACGCCGCCGGCGTGCTGGCCGACGCCATCCAGGCCGGCAAGAAGCTGCTGATCGTGGCCGACTACGACTGCGACGGCGCCACCGCCTGCGCGGTCGGCCTGCGCGCCCTGTCGGCCATGGGCGCCGACGTCGACTTCCTGGTGCCGAACCGCTTCGAGACCGGCTACGGCCTGTCGCCCGCCGTGGTCGAGCTGGCCTGCCGCCACCGCGCCGGCAAGCCCGACATCATCATCACCGTGGACAACGGCATCGCCAGCGTCGACGGCGTGGCCGCGGCCAATGCCGCCGGCATCGGCGTGGTCATCACCGACCACCACCTGCCCGGCGACACGCTGCCGGACGCCCTGGCCATCGTCAACCCGAACCAGCCGGGCTGCGGCTTCCCGTCCAAGAACCTGGCGGGCGTCGGCGTCATCTTCTACATGATGCTGGCGCTGCGCGCCGAGCTGCGCCGCCGCGGCGTCTACGCGCCCGATGGCGGGCCGCGCCTGGATGCGCTGTCCGACCTGGTGGCGCTGGGCACGGTGGCCGACGTGGTCAAGCTGGACGCCAACAACCGCCTGCTGGTGACGCAGGGCCTGCAGCGCATGCGCAGCGGCCGCCTGCAACCGGGCCTGCGCGCCCTGTTCGCCGTGGCCGGCCGCGAGCCGCGCGCCGCCAACGGCTTCGACCTGGGCTTCGCGCTGGGCCCGCGCATCAACGCCGCCGGCCGCCTGGCCGACATGAGCCTGGGCATCGCCTGCCTGACCACCGACGACGAAGCCCAGGCGCTGGAAATGGCGCGCGAACTGGACAACATCAATCGCGAACGGCGCACCATCGAAGCCGAGATGCGCGAACAGGCGATGGCCGCCATGGAGGCGCCCGACGCCGCGCCCGGCGCGACGGTCTGCGTGTTCGACCCGGGCTGGCACCAGGGCGTGGTCGGCCTGGTGGCCTCGCGCCTGAAGGAAAAATTCTGGCGCCCCACCCTGGCCTTCGCGCCGGCCGGCGACGACGAGATCCGCGGCTCGGGCCGCTCGATTCCCGACGTGCACCTGCGCGACGTGCTGGACCTGGTGTCCAAGCGCCACCCCAACCTGATCCGCAAGTTCGGCGGCCACGCCATGGCGGCCGGCCTGACGCTGGGACGCAACGACTTCCCGGCCTTCGCCCCCGCCTTCGACGCCGCGGTGCGCGAGCTGACGGGCCGCGACACCTTCGAGCCCGTCATCGAAACCGACGGGTCGCTCGAATCCGGCTACGCCAACGCCGAGGTCGCCGGCCTGCTGCAGCAGCAGGTCTGGGGCGCGGGTTTCGCCGCCCCGCTGTTCCTGGATGAATTCGTGGTGCGCAACCAGCGCCTGGTCGGCGAGAAGCACCTGAAGCTGTCGCTCGAACGCGGCCAGCAGCGTTTCGACGCCATCTGGTTCGGCCACGACCAGTCGCTGCCCGAACACATCCAGGCGGCCTACCGGCTGGAACAGAACGTGTGGAACGGAATGGTGTCGGTGCAGTTGGTGATCGAACACGCCGGGTGATGCGGCCAGCCCGCGCGGGCTGGCTGTGGGCCCTGGCGGCAAAAGGCCGTCCCGCCCATTCGGCATGGGGAGGGACGGCCCGTGCGCCCAGGCTGGGCGCCCCCGATGGCTTAGAACTGGTACTTCAGGCTCAGGCCGCCCTGGGTGTCACGGTAGCGGTGGTCGCCCTGTTGATGGGTGACATTGGCTGACAGCGCGAGGTTGTCGCTCAGGTTGCCCGAGACCGCGACCTTGACTTCGCCGACGTTATCCGCGCCGAGAATCCAGTTGCGATTGGCGCCCATCGCGACCCCGTACTTGTTGGTGTTGTGCAGCCAGTTCAATTCGAGCGCGGTCTCGACTTGGCCGGCAAGGCTGGCGCTGGCGGCGGCCGGCTTGCTGACCATGGCCAAGCGCGCCCCGAGGCGGGTCTGGATGTTGCCATCGCCTTCGCCCTTGACCGTGGTCGGGCCCGCGTCTTGCTGCACGAAAGTCTTGGCTTTGACGCCGCCGTACAGGACTTGCGCTTGCGGCCGCACGCTGAAGCGGTGTTCGCGGCCGCCGTGGCTGGTGAAGGACGTCACGTCGATGGCATAACCGGCTTCGATCGAGGCGGTCATGCCGTCGGCCTTGTACTTCTCCTTGAGGCCGCTGCCTTGAGCGCTGTTGTCGAAGTCGTTGTAAAGCAGCCAGCCATCGACGTACGCGCCGCGATGGCTTTGGCCGTCCTGGTACCAGGTGCCATACACGCCAACGCTATAGCCGTCGACTTGACCGCGGGCGTTGCCGGTTGCGGCGTTGCGGGTTTTGCTGCGCTGTTGGCCATGGCCCGCCATGACGCCGACGCGCCACGCATCCTGGCCGTTCATGCTGCCCGCGATGATCGAGCTACCCAATTGCAGCAGGCTGCGATCGGCGCTGAAGCGGTTTTCGCCATCGAACATCATGCCGTGCGTGGTTCCCCCTGCGACCCGCGCCCAGACCCGGCCGCGCGCGCCGGTGACCGGGTCGACGGATTCGCCGCTTTCACGGTCGCTCAAGCTGGTGTTGAACAGCGTGTTCGCCGCCAGCAGGTTGCTGGCATAGGCACCGAACAAGGGACTGACGTTGTGATTCCTGATGTCGTCGGAGTCCGGCGCCGCCTGTTTCGCGCTGGTCAGATACCAGATACCGTTTGCTTTCTTATCGGCATTTTCCTTGCTGTGAAGCGAATAGACATACCCCCCCGCGGTCACGTCGTTGGCAAGCGCGAAGGTATCGGTGCCGGCACTGCCGCCGACGGCGGTGATGAGGGTAATGCCTTCCACGGTCTGACCGCCCTTGCCGCCTTCGTTTTCGACGGTCACCAAGGTCTTGCCGCTGGCTACGCCCTGGATGATGAGCTTGTCGGCGGGGCTGCTGTCATCGCCCAGTACGGCGCCCAAGGTCAGCGCGCTGGCATCCTTGCCTTCCCAATCGCCGTCGATGGTGAAGGTCTGAGTGGCGCAAGTGTCGCAGTTCTTGAGATTGAGCGTGCCGCCGTTGAGGAACTTTCCCCTCCCGCCGCCGGTGCCGAGTTTCAGGACGACCGGGGTGGACACCGGCGTCCCGTTGGGTTTCACATCGTTGAATACGATGGTCCCCTGGTTCTCGATCCCGGCGAAGTTCTGGTTGGTCGCGCCCAGGTTGAGCGTGGCGCCCGGCCGGATGATCACATTGCTGGTATTGGCGATTGCATTGGCAACCGCGGTCTTGAGCGTGCCCGCCTCGACGGTGGTGGCGCCGGTATAGGTGCTGACGGCAGCCAGTTCCAGCGTGCCCGCGCCTTTTTTGGTCAGGGCTTTGCCATCCCACTTGAAATCATTGGTGGCCACATCCACCCCCGTCACATCGGCCAGGGCCGTCGCCAGTCTGAACGTGCCGTTTTCAGCGATGGTGAAGTTGCCACCCGATTTCTTTTTATCGGCCTCATTCCAGCGGAGTTTGTAGCTGAGTTCCAGTTTCTTGGCGTCGCCCGTCGCGACCTTGAGGCTGGGCGTCAGGTAATCGATCTCGGTCGCGCCCGTATCGAACACGGTGACCTTGGGCGTGCCGTTGAGATGGATACCGTTGGTATCGTTACCGGCCGGCCCGGTGGCGGGCAAGGTCAGGATGGCCTTGGGCGTGTCCAGCGCTTCGCTGGTGGCAGGCGGATTCGCATCGGTCAGCTGGATGGGATCGTCAGCGGCGATATTCAGGTTGCCATCTTCATTGATGTAGTCCTTCAGGGTGTCGGCGCCAAGCGGCTTGCCAGCCGTGATGGTCAGCGGCTTTGTGGACGGAATCGTCGAGACCAGGGTGTCCGCCAAGCTGCTCAGGACCCAGATGCCCTCGTTGATCTTGCCGGTTGCGTCTTTTCGGCCCTGCCTGAGCTTGTAGACGTACCCGCCCGCGGTGACCGGGCTGTCCAGCACGAAGGCATTGGCCACGCTGCTACCGGTGGTGATGAGGGTGATGCCGCCATCGGCGGTGGTTTCGCCCCCCGCGCCGCCGACATTGCGGACCTTGACTCGGGTGGTGCCGGTGGCTGCGCCAGTGATGTCGACCTTGTCGGTGTTGCTGTCGTCGCCCGCCAGTGCGGCGGTCAGGGAAATCAAACTGCCGACATCGCCGAACCAATCGCCTTGGACCTGGAAGGTTTTGCCAACGGTGCCGTCGCCGGTGTCGAGTTCGAGCGTGCCGGCGTTGCCGACGTTGCCGGCCAAGCTCATCGGGCTGGCACCCTTCTTGCCCTCGCCCATGTCGTTGAACACGATGCGGCCGCGGTTGGTGATGGCGCCGGGATTGTTGCCGCCCACGGATTGGGCATATCCGCCCAGGTTGAGCGTGGCGCCGTTGGCGATCGTCAGATTGGCGCTCGTGGCGAACGTATTTTCGGCGCCGGCTTTCAGTTCACCCTGGTTGATGATCGTGTCGCCGGTGTAGCGGTTGCCAGCTGTCAAGACCAGCGTACCCAGGCCGTCCTTGGTCAGGGTCTTGCCATCCCACGGCAGGGTGGTGCTGGTGTTCGCACCCACATCGGCCAGCGCCGCGCCAAGCGCGAAGCTGCCGCCGGCAACGGTGAAGGTGCCGTGCGCTTTGTCGGCCGTTTCATTCCAGCTGAGCTTGTAGCCGGCTTGCAGCGTCTTGTCGTCCTGCGATTTAGACACGTTGGCCGTCACATAATCGGGTTGCGCCGCGCCGTTGACGGTGACCTTGGGCAGATCGCCCTTGATGGCGCCGGTGACGCTGGTGATCCCGACGTCGCTCTTCTCCGCCTCGCTGATGCCGGCCATCGTCATGTCAAGGGTCACGCCCTCGGCGAAGATCATGTCTCCCTCCGCATTGACGACATACTTCGCCTTCTCTTCGGCGGTCAGCGCCCTTGAGAAATCGAAAGGCAGCGTGGTGCCTGCCTCGATCGTGGGAGGAATGGCATGGTCAATATCCTGCTGCTCACCGGCAGGAGGGTTAACCGCAGGAGGATTAACGGCAGGCGGGTTAACGGCTGGCGGGACGGGCTGAGCCCCATCACCATCATTATTCTTGGCGCTGCTCAAGTACCAGACTTTATGGTTGGCCGAATCGGCCTTGTTGAGAAGCGAATAGACCAGGCCGTTGGCGGTGATGGTGTCGGTGTTCAGGGTGAAGGCGCCGTTTTCGCTACCGTCGCCAGCGGTGATCAGAGTGATACCGTTCGTGGTGCCCGTCGTCCCTGCGCCGTTGATGTTGCGCACCTGGACTTTGGTGGAACCCGTGGCGGCGCCCGTGATGTCGACTTTGTCGGTGACACTGTCGTCGCCGTTACCGAGGACGGCGGCCAGTTTGATCAGGCTGTTGGTGCCGCCGACCCAATCGCCGATGATCTTCAGTGTCTTGCCAACGGCATTGTCGCCGTTGTCGAGATCGAGCGTGCCGGCGTTGGTCAGGTTGCCCGTCAGACTCACCGCGTTCGAGCCGGCCTTGCCGGCATTCATGCTGTTGAACAGGATGGTGCCATTGTTGGTGACGGCCCCGCCTGCGCTCACGGCCTGGGAAAACCCGCCGAGGTTCAAGGTGGCATCCGCGGCAATCGTCAGCGCGCTGCTTTTTGCGAACGCGTCCGCCACCCCGGCCTTCAGCACCCCCGCGTTGATCGTGGTGGGACCGGTATACAGGTTTGCCGCCGTCAACTGCAACACGCCGGGCCCCGCTTTGGTCAGGCTCTTGCCATCCCATGGCGTGGTGGTGTTGGTGTTCGCGCTCACATCGGCCAGCACCGCGCCCAAGGTAAAGTCGCCGCCTTCGGCAATCGTGAATGTGCCGTGCGCCTTGGCGGGGTCTTCGAGCCAACTGAGTTTGTAGGTGGCCTGGTAGCCGATGGGGTGGGCCGCTATCACAGGCAGGTTGAGGCCGAATTTATCAGCATCGACCTCCGCCTGGGTCCGTTCCCCGCCCATGGCGATGCCGGATGCGAACGTCAGGTAGTCGACGGGCGATTTGTCGGTGACGGCAATGCCGCCGACGGCAGTCTTGGCGAAATCGCCCTCGACGAAGACTTCCGAGTTGAGTTGATTCTCGGTAACGAACAGGAACTGATCGGCCGCGCTGCCATCGGTGATGCCGGCCAGGTTGAACGTCGTGCCGGTTTTACTGATAGTGGCTTTGCTGTTGTTGAGGACAAGCCGGAAACTTTCCGGATTGCTGGATTTCGTGCCGTCGCCGTTAAGCGCACTGCGGGCAATGACGGAGAGGGTGCTGCCATCCTTCAAGACCAGATCGCCGATCCGGGTTTGGCCCTTTCCCGACACCATCAGCGTGGCGCCTTCGCCAACGGTGAGTTGCGGCATGCGCATGCGACCCTGCACTTCAGTCGAAAAATCGGCGGGAAACGAGCTGGCCAGCGGCTTCCTGAGTATCGGCCCTTGGTTGATGCTGGCGTAACCTGTGAAGTACCTTCCATTCAAATCAATCCACTCTGCTGCATTATTCAAGATATGCAGCATGCTGCCGGACGAGCCGGCAGGCGCATCGAGCAGCACGCTGCCGTTGATGATGGAGCCCATCTCAAGCGTGAGCAGGTTATTGCCGCCGGTAAAGTGGAGAGCCTCCCCATAGCGGCCATGGCCCCCGCTTTCCTGGGCATCGCCTCCTGCTTTGCCAATGCCCTGCCGCCCAAAGCCGGGCGTTCCAGCACTGATTGATCCTGCGGGTTTGGCATCGGTAAACACAATGTCCAGGTCGCTGCCCACAATGGCGGCGCCGCCATTGCCGCCATTGCCGCCCTTCGACGCCGGCAAAGCGTTTCCTTCGGTATCTACGGTATTGGCGCCGCGCCCATTCACGCCATTGCTGCCCGCGCCGCCCTTGATTGAACCGCCGTCGATAATGATTCGGAGATTGCTGCCATGAATGGCATCCGCGCCGTTGGCGCCATTTTCGCCAACCTGGATGACGGGGGCCCCCGCCTTGCCGCCGACAAGGGAAGAGGGAGTATTTATTTGCACCAAGTTGCTGTCGCGCAGTGAACCGTCTTGCGTTGTGAAGACGTACGCCGTCTTGCCATCGGTCGCGGCCGCATAGGGCGCATCAGCCCCGGCAGCCTTGCCGTTGTCGCCATCCAGCCCGGTCGGCTGCGTCTGCACGACAAACGGCGTGTTGTCCTTGGTCAGCAGGATGCTCTGGGTGCCGGCAAGGGTCGCAGGCGCTTCCGCTGCCGCCTCTACCGCATGCACACTGGCCGCCTGCCCCGAGAGGGCCAGGGCGACGTAGAGGGCGGTGGTGGTCTTGCGGGGGATGAAACGCCTGGAGTGGGTGTGGCTTCGGGAAAGCCGGGTCGGTAGGCGGAAAGCAGAACGCGAGGAAGCAACGGTCATGATGGTTTTGAACTCCGCGGCCACTTCGGTCAGAATGACCAAGGCCGAGCTGCAAATTGCCGGGAAAACATGCATGAATGAGAATGATTCATTCACGCATTACGTCCCAGCATTTTCGGCACAAAACAGGCGGAAAGTTTCGTTGTCGCCGCGAAGCAAGACCAAATGACGCTCGGTGCCGTAAAAGAAAACGGGCGCATCCGCGAGGATGCGCCCGTGTCGCTTGCAGGCCCCGGCAAGCGGGGCCGTCGCGCCTGGTTGGCGCCTACTTGTTGACCAGCTTGGCCGGTTGCGCCAGCGCCACCAGCGCGCCGACCACCAGGCATGCCGACAGCATGTACAGGCCGGTGTTGGTGGTGCCGGTCGCGTCCTTGAGCCAGCCCACCAGGTAGGGGCTGACGAAGCCCGCCAGGTTGCCCACCGAGTTGATCAGCGCGATCCCGGCGGCGGCGGCCGTGCCGCCCAGCAGCGCGGTCGGCAGGCTCCAGAACAGCGGCAGCACCGTGCAGATGCCGATGTTGGCCACCGTCAGCGCCAGGATGGCCAGCACCGTGTTGCCGCTCCAGATCGCCGAGAACAGCAGCCCCACCGCGCCGCACAGCGCCGGGATGGCCACGTGCCAGCGGCGCTCGCGGTTGCGGTCGGAGTTGCGCGCGATCAGGATCATGCCGATCACCGCGAACAGGTTGGGCACCGCGGTCAGCAGGCCGATCGCCAGCGGGCTTTGCACGCCCGTGCTCTTGATCAGCGTCGGCATCCAGAACCCCACGCCGTACAGTCCCATCACGAACGAGAAGTAGATCAGCGCCATCGCCCACACCCGCGGACGCGTCAGCGCGGCGCGGATCGGCGGGTCTTCCTTGTGCTGCTCCTCGGCCGCGATATTGCGGATCAGCACCGCCTTTTCATTGGCGGTCAGCCACTTGGCCTTGTTGATGCGGTCGTCCAGGTAGATCAGCACCAGCACGCCGATGATCACCGACGGGATGCCTTCGAGCAGGAACAGCCACTGCCAGCCCGACAGGCCGTGGCCGCCATGGAAGGTGCTCATGATCCAGCCCGAGATCGGGCCGCCGATCAGGCCGGACATCGGCACCGCGGTCATGAAGAAGGTGGTGATGCGTCCGCGGCGGGCGGCGGGATACCAGTAGGTCAGGTAGAGGATGATGCCCGGGAAGAACCCGGCCTCGGCCGCGCCCAGCAGGAAACGCAGGAAATAGAACATGTGCACGCTGGACACGAACATCATGCACGCCGAGATGATGCCCCAGGTGATCATGATCCGCGCGATCCAGATGCGCGCGCCGACTTTGTGGAGGATGATGTTGCTGGGGATCTCGAACAGGAAGTAGCCGATGAAGAAGATCCCCGCGCCCAACCCGTACACCGTCTCGCTGAACTGGAGTTCCTGCAGCATCTGCAGCTTGGCGAAGCCCACGTTGACGCGGTCCAGGTAGGCCACGACATAGCAGACGACCAATAGCGGCACCAGCCGCCACCCCACTTTGCGGTAGATCCGGTCCTCCTCAGCCGCCGGGATCGCCGGCGAGACCCCGGGGGCCATAGTGTGTTCCATCAACGTCTCCTCCTCTAACGGGACAGGCCGGCTGTTTACCGGCGGCTTGCCGGTCCCGCGTCCCGCGGCGGGGACATATGGGCCGGCAGATCAAGCCTAGAACCCCATAGTTGACAAAAGACTGAACAACTATGCCCTCTGCGCGCAAACCCCTAGGACCCGGCCGACGGATCCGGACGGCTCCCCGCCGGAACGGCGTTTCATCCCAATCCGTCCCCCTGAATACGGGCGGGCCCCACGGGCCTGCGTCTTACACGGTAAAATGCCCGGTTTCGCACAAAAGTCATCAGGAATCATCATGGAAGCCGAACGTCAGAACCAGCTCGCAGCCCGCCTCGCCGACTACGCGGAGCGCGAACAGGCTCTACGGAGGTATCTTTGACTACGATGCCAAAGCTGAACGCCTGCAAGTCGTAAACGCCGAGCTCGAAGACCCGGCCGTCTGGAACGACCCCAAGCACGCCCAGGACCTGGGCCGTGAAAAGAAAGCCCTCGAGGACGTGGTGGAAACGCTCACCGGCCTGGGCATGGGCCTGGCCGACTCGAACGAGCTGTTCGAACTGGCCGCCGCCGACAACGACGACGCCACCCTGGAATCCATCGAACTGGACGCCAACGCCTTCCAGGAAAAGCTGGAAAGCCTGGAATTCCGCCGCATGTTCTCCAACCCGGCCGATCCCCTGAACTGCTTCCTGGACATCCAGGCGGGCGCGGGCGGCACGGAAGCGCAGGACTGGGCCTCGATGCTGCTGCGCCAGTACCTCAAGTACGCCGAGCGCAAGGGCTTCAAGGCCGAGATACTGGAAGAATCCGAGGGCGAAGTCGCCGGCCTGAAGTCGGCCACCATCAAGATCGAGGGCGATCACGCTTTCGGCTACCTGCGCACGGAAACCGGCGTGCACCGCCTGGTGCGCAAGAGCCCGTTCGACTCGTCGGGCGGCCGCCACACCTCGTTCGCCAGCGTGTTCGTCTACCCCGAGGTCGACGATTCCTTCGAAGTCGAAGTGAACCCGGCCGACCTGCGCGTGGATACCTACCGCGCCTCGGGCGCGGGCGGCCAGCACATCAACAAGACCGACTCGGCCGTGCGCCTGACGCACATCCCGACCGGGATCGTGGTGCAGTGCCAGAACGACCGCTCGCAGCACCGCAACCGCGCCGAAGCGATGCAGATGCTGAAGTCCAAGCTGTACGAACTGGAAATGCGCAACCGCATGGCCGAGCAGCAGAAGCTGGAAGACTCCAAGACCGACGTGGGTTGGGGCCACCAGATCCGCTCGTACGTGCTGGACCAGAGCCGCATCAAGGACCTGCGCACCAACGTCGAAATCTCCAACACGCAGAAAGTGCTGGACGGCGACCTGGATCCCTTCATCCAGGCCAGCCTCAAGCAAGGCGTGTAAGTTCCGCGATACTTCCGTCCACCGTACCCCGAGGGTTCACGCATGTCTGACACCATCGCAATTCTCACCGGCGCTTCGCGCGGCATCGGCGCCGCCATGGCGCGCGGCCTGGCCAAACCGGGCACCCGCCTGATCACCCTGGCGCGCCGCGAAGACCCCGAGCTGGCCGCCTACGCCCGCTCGCAGGACGCGCAGCTGGAACAGCTGTCCGTGGACCTCTCGGACCTGGCCGCGGCCGAGGCGGCCGCGCGCCGCATCTGCGACGCGCTGCCGCGCGACGCCAGCCGCTACCTGCTGATCAACAACGCCGGCACCGTGCACCCCGTGTCCGGCACCGACGCGCTGATCGACGGCCCGGCCATCGCCGCCGCCTTCAACCTGAACGTGACGGCCGTGATGCTGCTGACCGCGCGCTTCCTGGCCGCGGTCGCGGACCTCAAGGCCGACCGCCGCGTGCTCAACATCTCGTCCGGCGCCGGCCGCAACCCCAACGCCGGCTGGGGCGTGTACTGCGCCACCAAGGCCGCGCTCGACATGTACTCGCGCGTGGTCAAAGAAGAACAAGGCGAAGGCGGCGCGCGCGTCGTCTCGCTGGCGCCCGGCATCGTCGACACCGACATGCAGGTCGCCATCCGCGCCAGCGACCCCAAGAGCTTCCCGGCACTGGCCAAGTTCCAGGACTTCCACGCCAGCGGCAAGCTGTCCGCGCCCGCCAACGTGGCCTCCCGCATCCTCGCCTACCTGGATCGCGACGACTTCGGCACCACCGAAATCGACGACATCCGCAATTACGACTGATCCCCCGACCATGACCGACCACACGACCGCTCCGGCCCCCGCCCAGGATGAAAACCGCTTGATCGCCGAACGGCGCGCCAAGCTGGCCAAACTGCGCGAGACCGGGGTCGCGTATCCCAACGATTTCGTCCCCGACGCCCGCGCCGCGGCCCTGCACGACAAGTACGACGACCAGGAGCAGGAAGCCCTGGCCGCCGCGCCCGTCACCGTCAAGGTCGCCGGCCGCATGATGCTCAAGCGCGTCATGGGCAAGGCCAGCTTCGCCACGCTGCAGGACAGCACCGGCCGCATCCAGATCTACCTGGACCGCGGCACGCTGGGCGAAGACAGCTACGCCGCGTTCAAGCAATGGGACATTGGCGACATCATCGCGGTCGAAGGGTCGGTCTTCAAGACCAACAAGGGCGAACTGTCGGTGCACGCCGCCACGGCGCGCCTGCTGTCCAAGTCGCTGCGCCCGCTGCCGGACAAGTTCCACGGCGTGGCCGACCAGGAACTGCGCTACCGCCAGCGCTACGTCGACCTCATCATGACCGACGCCACGCGCCGCACCTTCGAGGCGCGCAGCAAGACCGTGGGCAGCATCCGCCAGTTCATGCTGAACGCCGGCTTCCTCGAAGTCGAAACGCCCATGCTGCACCCGATCCCGGGCGGCGCGGCGGCCAAGCCCTTCGTCACGCACCACAACGCGCTGGACATGGAGATGTTCCTGCGCATCGCGCCCGAGCTCTACCTCAAGCGCCTCATCGTCGGCGGCTTCGAACGCGTGTTCGAGGTCAACCGCAACTTCCGCAATGAAGGCGTGAGCCCGCGCCACAATCCGGAATTCACGATGATGGAGTTCTACGCGGCCTTCGCGGACTACCGCTGGCTGATGGACTTCACCGAGGAACTGATCCGCCAGGCCGCCATCTCGGCCACCGGCAGCGCCGTGCTGACCTACCAGGAACGCGAGCTGGATCTGTCCAAGCCGTTCGACCGCCTGACCATCTGCGAAGCCATCCTCAAGTACGCCCCGGGCTACACCCAGGCGCAACTGGACGACCCGGCCTTCGTGCGCGCCGAGCTCAAGAAGCTGGGCGCCGACGCCGACGGCCCGGTGCTGTCGCGCGCCGGCCTGGGCGCGCTGCAACTGGCGCTGTTCGAGGAAACGGCCGAAGCCAAGCTGTGGAACCCCACCTACATCATCGACTACCCGGTCGAAGTGTCGCCGCTGGCGCGCGCCTCCGACAGCCGCGAAGGCATCACCGAGCGCTTCGAGCTGTTCATGACGGGCCGCGAGATCGCCAACGGCTTCTCCGAGCTGAACGACCCCGAAGACCAGGCCGAGCGTTTCCGCTCGCAGGTCGAGGCCAAGGATGCCGGCGACGAGGAAGCGATGTACTACGACGCCGACTACATCCGCGCGCTGGAATACGGCATGCCCCCGACGGGCGGCTGCGGCATCGGCATCGACCGCCTGGTCATGCTGCTGACCGACAGCCCCAGCATCCGCGACGTCATCCTCTTCCCGCACCTGCGCCGTGAAGACTAAGACGCGGGCGGCGTCATGATCGTCAAGATCCTGATGCTGGCCGCGGTGGTTGCGGCGCTGTTCTTCATGGTGATGCAACCCCGCCGCGGCCGCGGCGGCTACGCCACGGGCCCCGCGCCCGTGCGCCGCACGCCGCTGTTCATCGCGCTGTGCCTGGCCACCGCGCTGGCCCTGACCGGCACGCTGGTCACGGCGGTGATCTGGATGGGCAGCGTCGCTGGCGGCGTGACCGGCGGCGGCTACCACGGCGAAGCCGATTTCCTCCTGACCATCGCGGCCGCCCTGCTGGCGATCGCGGTGGCCTGCGGCGTCGGCGCCTTCCTCAAGCGCAAGGGCTGATGCCCTGATCCCGCGCGACGGGCCGCTCCAGCGGCCTCCGTCCGCGGCGCCGGGCCCGCCCTACCCCTTCCTCTTTATCGCGACCGCCAGGCGCCGCATGGCGAGGTCGATCTCGTGCGCGCTGAGCGAGGCATAGCCCAGCAGCCAGCCTTGCAGCGCGGGCGTGCCCGCATACAGACGCGCCAGGCCCGGCAGCACCAGGCCGGCCTGCGCGGCGCGGCGGATGGTGTCCGCCTCCGACCATCCCGGCTTCAGCAGGCAGGGCACCTGCAGCCCGCCCTCGGGACGCAGCGCCCGCGCCACCCCCGCCAGGTGCTTGCCGACCGCCTCCAGCATGGCCTCGCGCCGCGCCGCGTACAGCTTGCGCATGGCCCGCACGTGCGCGTTGTAGTGGCCGTCGGCCATGAAACGCGCCAGCGTCAGCTGCAGGATCTGCGGCGTGTGGCCGTCGACGATGCTGCGCGCGCGGCTGAAGGCGCCGACCAGCTCGTCAGGCAGGGCCATGTAGCCCATCCGCAGGCCCGGATAGAGCGTCTTGCTGAAGGTGCCCAGGTAAATCGTGCGGCCGTGCCGGTCCAGCCCCTGCACGCAGGCGGTCGGCAGGCCGTCGTAGTGGAATTCGCTGTCGTAATCGTCCTCGATGATCCACTTGCCGCTCTCGGCGGCCCAGCGGGTCAGGTCGAGCCGCCGTTCCAGCGACAGCGTCGCCCCGGTCGGATACTGGTGCGACGGCGTCACGTAGACGCAGCTGGCGCCGCTGCGGTCGGCCCGCAGCAGGTCGGTGCGGATCCCCTGCGCGTCGACGTCGATCGGCACCACCCGGGCCTCGGCGAATTCGAACGCCTTGCGGGCGCCGAAGTAGCCGGGGTTCTCCAGCAGGATCGGTTTGCCCGCGTCCACCAGCAACTGCGCGCACAGGAACAGCGCCTGGCGCGTGCTGCTCAGCACCACGATCTGCTCGGGGCGGACCTTGGCGCCGCGCTCCAGGTTCAGGTAGGTCGCGATCGCGCGGCGCAAGGGCTCGGCGCCTTGCGGGTCGCCATGCAGCAGCACCGTGCCGCGATGATCCTTCATCACCTGCCTCTGCAGCCGTTCCCACACCCCGGTCGGAAAGGTGCGGGTCTCGGGCAGGCCGGTGGCGAACGCCTGGATCGTCTGCTGGTCGGCCACGCCGCCGCTGTCGAAGATCGCGCGCCCGCGCCGGCTCATGCCCGCCGCCGGCGCGGCCGGTTGCGGCGTCTCGGGTCGGCGCTCCCGGACCGCGGGACGGCGCCGCGCCGAGCCGCGCAGTTCGGTGCCGATCATCTCGGACACGTAGCTGCCCGAGCCCTTGCGCCGCGCGATGAAGCCATCGCGCTGCAACTGCACGTAGGCGTTCTCGACCGTGTCGCGGGCCACGCCCAGCGACTGCGCCAGCGCGCGCGTGGCGGGCAGTTTCACGCCAGGGTCCAGGTCGCCGTCCAGCACCAGCGCGCGCAGGGCGCGCTGGATGCGCAGATGCAGGTCGAGCGGCGCCAGGTCGGCGTCGCCCATGCGGATCTTCAGGGTCTCAAGCGCAAAGGTCTTGCTCATGTGGCCTGCCCGAAGGCGATGAAAGCGTCGATGAAAACCGACCATTCTAGTCGCGGCCGGATACGCCGGGATGAAAAAAGTGGTCTGGTCTTGGCATCCGAAGTGTACGGTCATGACAGGCCAATACGGCGCTACAAAGTGGGCTGCCACTCAACCCTTCCCGCATCCCCTCGCCCCCCATGTCCTCCCCCAGCGCCTCCTCCCTGCTTCCGCGCGATCTCGTCCATCCCATCGTCGCCGGCCTGATCTCGGTCATCGTCAACTACGGCGGCACCTTCATCCTGGTGTTCCAGGCCGCCAAGGTCGCCGGTCTCAGTCCGGCGCTGACCGCCTCCTGGGTCTGGTCGGTGTCGATCGGCGTGGGCATCACCGGCATCGTGCTGAGCTGGCTCAGCCGCGAACCGGTCATCACCGCCTGGTCCACGCCCGCCGCCGCCTTCCTGGTCACGGCCCTGGCGACCACGCCGTATGCCGAGGCCATCGGCGCCTACCTGATCTCGGCCGCCGCCTTCGTCCTGCTCGGACTGTCCGGCTATTTCGACAAGGCCATCCGCCTCATCCCCCCGGGCGTGGCCGCCGGCCTGCTGGCGGGCATCCTGCTGCCGTTCGGCATCGGCGCCTTCGGCGGCATGAGCCTGGACCCGCTGCTGGTGGGCTGGCTGATCCTGGCCTACGTCGCGCTCAAGCGCTACACGGCGCGCTACGCCGTGGTCGGCATCCTGGTGTCCGGCCTGGCGCTGCTGCTGGCGCAGGACCGGGTCGACCTGTCGGGGCTGCGGCTGGAATTCGCCGCCCCCGTCTTCACCGCGCCCGCGTTCTCGCTCAATGGACTGCTGAGCGTGGCGCTGCCGCTGTTCCTGATCACGCTGACCGGCCAATACATGCCCGGCATGCTGGTGCTGCGCAACGACGGCTTCAAGACCAGCGCCAACCCCATCGTCACCCTCACCGGCCTGGGCTCGCTGCTGATGGCGCCGTTCGGCTCGCATGCCTTCAACCTGGCCGCCATCACCGCCGCCATCTGCACCGGCCGCGAAGCCCACGACGATCCGTCCAAGCGCTGGATCGCCGGCATCGCCGCGGGCGTCTTCTACATCCTGGTCGGCATCTTCGGCGTGACGCTGGCCGCCGTGTTCATGGCGCTGCCGGCCGCCTTCATCACCACATTGGCGGGCCTGGCCCTGCTGGGCACCATCGGCGGCAGCCTGGCCAGCGCCCTGGCCGATGCCAAGTCACGCGAGGCCTCGCTCATCACCTTCCTGGCGGCCGCCGCCAACATCAAGCTGTTCGGCATCGGCGGCGCCTTCTGGGGCCTGGTGATCGGCCTGCTGGCCCACGCCCTGCTCAATGGCCGCCTGCCCTGGCGCGCGGCCCGTTACACTGCATCGACGCGTTCCGACTCCGCGCACAAGCAACTGGTGAAATGATGACGACTTCCCCCGACAGCGCCGCGGCCACGCCGGCCGACGGCGACACCCAGACCCGGCACGACCAGCACGGCCGCTACCCGCAGGCCCTCAGCGTCGAGGATTTCCAGCACAACCTGGCCACGATCCACGCCCGCATGGCGGCCGCCTGCCATCGCGCCGGACGCGACCCGGCCAGCGTGCGGTTGCTGCCGGTCAGCAAGACCATGGACGAATCCCGCATCCGGCTGGCCCATGCGGCCGGCTGCCGCCTGCTGGGCGAGAACAAGGTGCAGGAAGCGCACCGCAAATGGGAGAACACCACCGACCTGGCCGATCTGCGCTGGTCGGTCATCGGCCACCTGCAGACCAACAAGGCCAAGCTGGTGGCGCAGTTCGCCAGCGAATTCCAGGCGCTGGACAGCCTGCGGCTGGCCGAGGCGCTGGACCGGCGCCTGCAGGCCGAGGGCCGCGCGCTGGACGTATTCGTGCAGGTCAACACGTCCGGCGAGCCCAGCAAGTATGGCCTGGCGCCCGATGACGTGGCGGCCTTCATCCAGGCGCTGCCGGCGTATTCCGCGCTGCGCGTGCGCGGCTTCATGACGCTGGCGCTGTTCTCCAGCGAGGCCGAACGCGTGCGCCAGTGCTTCGTGCTGCTGCGCGGCCTGCGCGACCGCCTGCGCCAGGAAGCGCCCGCGGGCATCAACCTGGACGAACTGTCGATGGGCATGTCCGGCGACTTCGAGATCGCCATCGAGGAAGGCGCCACCCTGGTGCGGGTCGGCCAGGCGATCTTCGGCGCGCGCGCGCTGCCGGACAGCCATTACTGGCCGGGCAGCGCCTGACCCGCCGGGCGTTTCATGCCACCGGCCAGCGCCCCGCCCCCTCCGGCAACGCCGGCAGGCTGGCCCGCAGCATCTCATCGATGAACGCCGCCGGCCGCAGCCGGCCGTCGGGCTTGTACCACTGCACCGTCAGGTTCATCGCGCCCAGCACGCAACGCTTGATCACGCGCGCATCGCCGCGCAGCAGGCCGGCGGCCACCGCCGCCGCCACCGCGTCCTGCCACATCGCCTCGTAGCGGTCGCTCAGCACCTTGACGCTGGCCTGGCTCGGCGCCGACAGGCTGCGCCACTCGTAGACCAGCGCGTTCATCGCATCGCCGCCGGCGCCGTGCAGCATGCTCCACATGTGCACGCGGAACAGCGCCGCCAGCCGGTCGGCGGGCGCCTGGTACAACGCCAGGGCCTGGCGGCCGGCATCCAGCACTTCCTGGATGCCGTTGTTCATCACCGCCACCAGGATTTCCTCCTTGCTGCGAAAGTGATGGAACAGGCTGCCGGACTGCAGGCCCACGGCCCGCGCCAGCTCGCGCACCGTGGTGCGCTCGTAGCCATGCTTGCGGAACAGGCGGGCCGCCGTCAAGATCACTTCGGCGCGGCGCAGCGATTCCGCGCCGTCCTCGTGCCCGGCAGGCGTCGCGCCCGGCCCTGCCCTGTCGATCCGGATCATAGGCGTTCGATGATCGTCGCGGTCGCCATGCCATGGCCGATGCACATGACCTGCAGGCCGAACTGGCCGTCGGTGGCGCGCAGCCCCGCCAGCATCTTGGCCATCAACGCCGCGCCGGTCGCGCCCAGCGGATGGCCATGGGCGATGGCGCCGCCCCACGGATTGACCTTCGACGGATCCGCGCCCAGCGTCTTCAGCCAGGCCAGCACCACGCTGGCGAAGGCCTCGTTGATCTCGATCCAGTCGATGTCCGCCAGTTGCAGGCCGGCGCGCGCCAGGGCGCGTTCGGTCGCGGGGATGACGCCGGTCAGCTGCAACACCGGATCCGAGCCGATCGCCACGCGGGCGCGGAACCGCGCTTGCGGCCGCAGCCCGTCGGCCAGCGCCACGGCGCGATCCGCCAGCAGCACCGCGGCGGCGCCGTCGGCCAACTGGCTGGCCTGCGCCGCCGTCACATTGCCCTGCCCGGGCGCGCGCAGGGCTGGCGCCAGCGCCGCCATCTTGGCCGGATCGGCGCGCTCGCGGATGCCTTCGTCGCGTGCCGGCGTGCCGGCCGGGCCCGGCAGCAGTTCGGCGTGGTGGCCCGCGCTGGCCGCCTGCCAGGCGCGCGCGTGGCTTTGCATTGACCACGCATCCAGTTCTTCGCGGCTCAACTGCCACTGCTCGGCAATACGCTCCGCGCTCTCGATCTGGTGGATCAACGGATGGCGTTGCAGCAGTCCGGGGTTCAGCGACTCGAAGCCGCGGAACTCGCGCTGCCCCAGCGTCACGTCCAGGAACATGGGCACGCGGCTCATGCTCTCGACGCCGCCCGCCACCACATAGCGCATATCGCCCGCGGCAATCGCCTGCGCCCCGACATGCACGGCCTGCTGGCTCGATCCGCACATGCGGTTCAAGGCCATGCCCGGCACCGTTTGCGGCAAGTCCGCCAGCAAAGCGGCCAGGCGGCCGATGTTGGCCCCCTGCTCGCCCGCCTGGCTGACGCAGCCCGCCACCACGTCGTCCACCTGCTCCGGCGGCAGCCCCGCGCGGGCCAGCACGCCCTGGATGGTCAAGGCCAGCAAGTCATCGGGCCGGGTATCGGCCCACCAGCCGCCGCGCCGCCCGAACGGGGTGCGCACCGCTTCCACGATCACCGCTTCGTTCATGCCGGCGTCTCCTCGGCGTACAGCCGTTCGATCTCGTCCGCGTAGCTGCGGTAGATGCTGGCGCGCCGCACCTTCATGGTCGCGGTCACCTCGCCATCGTCATGGTCCAGTTCCTTGGTCAGCAGATGGAAGCGCTTGATCTGCGCCACGGGCGCCAGCCCCGCGTTGGCGCGCGCCACCTCGCCGGCCACCAGCTCCCGCACCTGCCCGCACTCGGCCAGCGAACGGAAATGGGTGAAGGCGATGCGCTGCGATTCGGCCCACTTGCCCACCGTCTCGAATTCCAGCTGGATCAGCGCGGCCACGTAGCGCCGGCCGTCCGCGACGACCACGCATTCCTTCACGTACGGGCTGCTCTTGACCGCGTTCTCGATCTCGGATGGCGTCAGGTTCTTGCCCCCCGCCGTGATCATGATGTCCTTCAGGCGATCGACGATGCGCAGCTGGCCATCCCGCACCGCGGCCACGTCGCCCGTGTGCAGCCAGCCGTCGCGCACCGCGTCGGCGGTCGCGGCCTCGTTCTGGTAGTAGCCCGCGAACACCATCTCGCCGCGCATCTGCAATTCATCCGCCTCGCCCAGGCGCCACTCGACGCCCAGGATCGGCTCGCCCACCGTGCCCGCCTTCACGCGGTCAGGATGCTGGCCGAAGATCATGCCGGTCGACTCGGTCAGGCCGTACACCTCCACCAGCGGCACGCCAAGATTGCGGAAGTAGCGCACCACTTCCGGCGCGATCGGCGCCGCCCCCGTCATCGCCACCCGCACGCGCCGCAGGCCGATGAAATTCTGCAGGGCGCGCAGCACCAGCCAGTACCACAACGCATAGGTCAGCCGTTCGCCCGCATTGCGCTGGCGCGCCGACTTTTCCGCGAACGGCGCGCAGGCCGCCATGGCCCGCCGGTAGAGCCAGCGTTGCAGGCGCCCGGCCTCCTGCATCTTGATCGAGATCGACGCGTGCAGCTTCTCCCAGATGCGCGGCACGCCCAGGAACACGGTCGGCGCCACCTCGCGCAGGTCTTCCTGCACGGTGCGGATCGATTCGCCGAAATTGACCTGCGCGCCCAGGTAGATGGGCACGAACGTCGACAGCATCTGCTCGGCCACGTGGCACAGCGGCAGGTACGACAGGTGCACGCTGGCCGCGTCCATGCCCAGGCGCTCGGCGATGCCCGGCGCCACGCCGCGCATGTTGCGATAGCTCAGCATCGCGCCCTTGGGCTTGCCGGTGGACCCCGAGGTATAGATCATCAGGCCCAGGTCATCCAGCCGCTGTCCGTCCAGCACGCTGTTCAAGGCCGGCAGCGCCTGGGCCTCCATCCGCTGGCCCTCGGCCTCCAGCTCCGCGAAGGCGACGATGCGGTCGCGCTCGGCCGGCGCGTACGAGCGCAGGCCCTTGGTTTCCATCACCACGATGCGCCGCAACAGCGGCAGGCGATGCGCCACCTGCAGCACCTTGTCGGTCTGCTCCTGGTCCTCGCACACCACCAGTTCGACGTTGGCGTGCTCCAGCACATAGCCCATTTCCTCGGCCGGGCTGGTCGCATAGACGCCGACAGCCACGCCGCCGACGGCGCCCGCGCCCAGCTGCGTCAACAGCCACTCCAGCCGGTTCTCCGCCACGATCGCGACGCGTCCGCCGCGCGACAGGCCGGCCGCCTGCAGGCCCAGCCCCACGCGGCAGGCGCGGCGCCAGTACTGCGCCCACGACACCGGCTGCCAGACGCCGAAGTCCTTCTGCCGCACGGCGATGCCCTCGGGCTGGCGGCGCGCCTGCTCGCGCAGCATCTGCGGCAGCGTCAGCGCCGGCCAGGCGTGCGGCGCACGGCCAGGATCGAGCGGCCCGTTCATGACAGCCAGCGCTTGCGGCGCTTGTAGTGCTTGATATCGCGAAAGCCGCGCGCCTCGCCCGACCCGCCCACGCCCAGATAGAACTCGCGCACGTCGGGGTCGGCCGCCAGTTTTTCGGCCGTGCCGTCGATCACCACCTTGCCGGTCTCCATGATGTAGCCGTAATGCGCCACCGCCAACGCCACCGACGCGTTCTGCTCGACCAGCAGCATCGATACTCCCTGCTCGCGGTTGATGCGCGCGATGATCGAAAAAATGGTTTCCACCAGCATCGGCGACAATCCCAGCGACGGCTCGTCCAGCAGCATCAGCTTGGGCTGCGCGATCAACGCCCGCCCGATCGCCAGCATCTGCTGCTCGCCGCCCGACAGATAGCCCGCCAGGCCGCGGCGGCGTTCGTACAACCGCGGAAAATAGCCATACACCAGGTCGAAGTCGGCCTTGGCGCCAGCCCTGCCGCTGAGCGCGTAGGTCGCGGCCACCAGGTTTTCCTCGACCGTCAGGTCCTCGAACACACGGCGCCCTTCCATCACGTGCGCCAGCCCGGCCCGCACCAGGTTCTGCGGTTTCGCGCCGGCGGTGTCGCCGCCATCGAACAGGATGCGCCCGCGCGCCAGCTCGCCGTCCTCCAGGTCGAGCAGGCGCGACACCGCCTTCAGCGTGGTCGACTTGCCGGCGCCGTTGCTGCCCAGCAGCGCCACGATGGCGCCGGCCGGCACCGACAGCGACAGGCCGCGCAGCACCTGCACCGCCTTGTTGTAGACCACTTCGATGTTGTTGATGTCCAGCACCGTCGGCGGCGACGCAGCGTGTCCGGGATTCACGGGCGCCTCACTGCAGCACGATCCAGTCGGAAGCCGGCACCATCTGCTTCTGCCTGGTATCGGCGCGGTAGATGCGCCCCACCGGAATCGAATTACCCTTGATGCTGATCGGCACGCCGATCAGCCCGCCGGTGTCGAAGTCCTTGATGCCCTCCAGCGCGGCCTTCATGTTGGCGCTGGTCAGCTCCTTGCCCGCCTCCAGCGTGCGCTTGGCGACCTCGGTGAACAGCATCGCCGCCAGGAAGCCCTGCATGTAGCCGGTGCTCTGGTACTGCGGCCGCATCTCGCGGATCTTCTTGAGCATCGGCGCGTCGGCCGTCTCGTCGTAGTAGTAGCGGTACGGCATCACGCCCATGAAGCCCTCGGCGTCCTCGCCCATCTGCATCACGGTGGAGTTGTCCATGGTCCAGAACGTGCCCATGTAGCGCGTCTTCAGGCCCATGCGCTTGCCCTGCCCGACGAATTCGGGAATCGGCGCCAGCACGTAGCCGTGGAAGATGGTGAAGTCCGGATCGGCGCGGCGCAGCTTGATGACCTCGGTCGACACATCGACGCTGCCCGGCGGCGTCATGATCTCGGTGGCCACCGTCAGCCCCAGCTTCTGCGCCACCGCGCGCGAACTGGCGATCGGGTCACGGCCGAACTCGGTGTCCGAATACACGAACGCCACCTTGGCGCCCGGCTTTTCCTTGGCGATGTAGCGCAGCAGGATGCCGAACATCTCCGTGTAGTCCGGCCCCAGCATGAACTGCGCCGGATACTTGGCCGGGTCATTCAGCTCGGTCGCGAACGAGGCCCCGGTCATCAGGATGTTGCCCGAGCGGTTCAGCTCGGCATTGATGGTCTTGGAGAACCCGGTCGAATCGCCGTAGTAGAAATTGACCTTGTTCTGGCTGGTGATCTTCTTGAAGGCCGCCACCGACGCGTCCACCTTGTAGGCGGTGTCCTCCGGCACGTAGCGCAGCTTGCGGCCCTTGATGCCGCCCTGGTCGTTGACGATCTTGACATAGTCGGTGATGCCGGCGTGGATGCCCTGCCCGGCGAACGCGAACACCCCGCTCAGCGGGATCGAGCCGCCCAGCACCAGATCCTCCTCGGCCTGGGCCGCCGGCGCCGCGGCCAACGCCAATGCCACGCCCAAGGGCGCCAGCAACTTCGATAAACCGCTGCCTATCCGGATGCGCTTCATGGTTTCGTCTCCTGGTTCTCTTGGGAATACGCGGCCGCCGTCTAGGTGCGGAATGGCCACAGATGGAAGTAGCGGCGCACGCGGCGCCAGATTTCCGCGAGCCCGTGCGGCTCGAAGATCAGAAAGCCCACGATCAGCAGGCCGAACACGATGGTGCGCACCGGCGAAATCAGGCGCAGCGCGTCGCCCCCCACCGGCAGCCAGCCCACCACCAGCTTGAGCAGTTCGGGCACCATGGTCATGAACACGGCGCCCAGGATGGAACCCAGGATCGAGCCCATGCCGCCCACGATGATGGCCGCCAGGAAAAAGATCGACATGATCAGCGGAAAGCTCTCCGGCGTGACCACGCGAAAGAAATACGCCCACAATCCGCCCGCCACGCCGGCGTAGAACGACGACAGCCCGAACGACAGCAGCTTGTAGCGCAGCAGGTGGATGCCCAGCACCTCGGCCGAGATGTCGCGGTCGCGGATCGCGATGAAGGCGCGGCCGATGCGGGTGCGGAACAGGTTGGCCGCGCCCAGCACCATCAGCGCCGTCAACGGCACGATCAGCCAGTAGATCTTGAACGACGTATCCAGGTCGATTCCCAGCAGCCGCGCCGGCGGCACCTGCAACCCGCCCGTGCCGCCGGTGAAGGCCCAGTTGGCGAACACGAAGTGCGCGATGAACGAAGCCGCGATGGTCGAGATCGCCAGGTACAGCCCCTTGACCCGCAGCGACGGAATCCCCACCAGCAGCCCGCCCAGCATCGCCACCACGCCGGCGCCCAGCAGGTTGAGCAACACCGGCGTGCCCAGCCGCAATTCCATCACCGCCACGGTGTACGCGCCCAGCCCCATGAACGCGGCCTGCCCCAGGCTCACCAGCCCGGTGTAGCCGGTCAGGATGTTCAACCCCGTGGCGCTGGCCACGTTGATCGCCACCAGGCACGCCAGGTACAGCCAGTAGGCGTCGGCCACGAACGGGAACAGCGCCAGCGACGCCGCCAGCAACGCCAGCCACAGCCGCTGGGTTGTTGTGTCGAACAGCGCCTCGTCGGCCCGGTAGGTCTCTTTCGCGGTCGCGATGCGCATGGCTACAGCCTCTCGATTTCGCGCGTGCCGAACAGCCCGTAGGGCCGCATCATCAGCACCGCCACCAGCACCACGAAGGTCGCCAGCAGTTTGTATTCGCCGCCCAGGTAGGCCCCGGCCCAGGCCTCCAGCAGCCCGATGAAGATGCCCCCCACCAGCGCCCCCGCCACGCTGTCCAGCCCGCCAACGATCACCACCACCAGCACCGACAGGCCGAACACGCCCATCGACGACGAGATGCCGCCGATCGCCCCCACGATCACCCCCGACACCGCCGCGATCGCGCCCGCCGCCGCCCACGACAGCGAGAACACGCGCGGCACGTTGATGCCCATCGCATACGCCGCCCCCTGGTCCGACGCCGTGGCGCGCAAGGCGACGCCGCCGCGCCAGTAGCGGAACACCACCAGCACCAGCAGCACCAGCGCCAGCGCCACCCAGAAGCCGTAGAACACCTTGGGCGCGACGAACGCCTCGCCCACCATCACCGGCGCGCGCGGCATGAATTCCGGCAGGCGGCGCTGGTCCGCGGTCCAGATCAGCTCCACCACGCCCACCAGGATCGACGCCAGTCCCACGGTGATCATGAACACCGAGATCGGCGATTCGCCCAGCATCGGCCGGATCGTCACGCGCTCGACCACCGCGCCCAGCACGGCCGACACCGCCACCGCCCCGGCGATCGCCGCCCACACTGGCCAGGCCATGCCGGCGGCAAACGCATAGAACACATAGGCGCCCATCATCAGGAATTCGCCGATGGCGATGTTCACCACCCGCGTCGCCTTGTAGACGATCACGAACGCCAGCGCCGCCAGCGCATACAGGCCGCCGCTGCCCAGCCCGGCCAGCGTCACCTCCAGGAAGAACAGGCCGTCCATCAGGCCGCCTCGCGCAGCCGCCGGCGCAGGTCGCCGACGTCGCCCGCGCCCAGGTAGGCCTTGATGACCTCGGGATCGGCCTGCACCGCGGCCGGCGTGCCATCGGCGATCACCTGGCCGAAGTTCAGCACCACCACGTGGTCCGACAGGTCCATCACCATGCCCATGTCGTGCTCCACCATCAGCACCGTCACGCCCCACTCGGCGCGCGCGTCGAGGATGAAGCGCGCCATGTCGTCGGTCTCCTCGCGGTTCATGCCCGCCACCGGCTCGTCCAGCATCAGCACCCTGGGCTGCATCGCCAGCGCCCGCGCCAGTTCCACCCGCTTGCGCAGCCCGTACGACAGCGCCGCCACCGGAGCATGGCGGATGTGGTCGATCTCCAGGAAGTCGATGATGCGTTCTTCGATGTCGGCGCGCAGCGCCATCTCCTCGCGCCGCGCCCGCCCCAGGTACAACAGCGCGTCCAGCACGTTGGTGCGCAGGTGCGCGTGACGCCCCAGCTTGATGTTGTCCAGCACCGTCATGCCGCGAAACAGCGCGATGTTCTGGAAGCTGCGCGCCAGCCCCAGCCGGGCGCGCTCCGGCGCCGCCATGCGCGTGATGTCGCGGCCCATGAAGCGGATGGCGCCCGCGGCCGGCCGATAGAAACCCGAGATGGTGTTGAACAGCGAGGTCTTGCCCGCGCCATTGGGGCCGATGACCGTGGTGATGGATCCGGGCGCCACGCGAAAGCCCACGCCCGTGAGCGCCTTGACCCCGCCGAACGCCAACGTGACCCCATCCACCTCCAGCAACGGAGGGCTGTCGGATTGATCCACCTTTGTCTCCTCGCTGTTGTCGCGAAGCTGTTTTTCTAATGGCGGTGAATCAGCGTAGCCCCGAGGCAGGCGATGCGGCGAACCTGTCTTTACCTACGCTGTACAGCGCCGGAAAATCGTTCTATGCGTTACGCTTGCGTGGCGGACGGCAACCGAGCAAGCGCTTGGTTCCGACCATAGCATCGTGGTTTTTGGATCGAAAGTTGGTATTTACCCGATAACGGAGACAAGCCATGAACCCACCCCTGCCCGTCTTTCCAACCCTCTTGCTGGAAGCCGCCGACGGCATCGCCACGCTGACGCTGAACCAGCCCGCCACGCTCAACGCCATCGACGTCGCCATGGCGCGCGACCTGCAACGCGCTGCCCAGTGGCTCGATACCCGCGCGGACCTGCGCGTGGTGCTGCTGCGCGGCGCCGGCAAGGCCTTCTGCGCCGGCGGCGACATCACGCTGTTCGAAGGCGACGTCAACGCGGTGCGCGGCAAGCTGCTCGACCTGTTCACGCCGCTCAACGATTTCGTCGCGCACGTCGCCCGCATGGACAAGCTCTGGCTGGCGCAGATCCACGGCGTCGCCGCGGGCGCCGGCCTGTCGCTGGTACTGGCCTGCGACCTCGCCATCGCCGACGCCGAAACGCGCTTCATGACGGCCTACCTGAAACTCGGCGCCACGCCCGACGCCGGCATGACGCATGGCCTGAACCGCCTGCTCGGCCCGCGCCGCGCGCTCGACCTGCTGTTGCGCCACGACGCCTTCGGTGCCGCCGACGCATTGGCCTGGGGCCTGCTCAACCGCGTCGCCGACACCGGCCTGCTCGCACAGCAGGCCGAGGCCTACGCCGGCCATCTCGCCAGCCACGCGCCGCACGGCATCGCCGGCGCCAAGCACCTGCTGCGCGGCGCGGCGCACGCTTCGCTGGAAACCCAGCTGGCGGACGAAACCGCCTGCTTCCTGGAAACCGCGCGGCGCGAGGACTTCGCCGAAGGCGTGCGCGCCTTCCGCGAAAAACGCGCGCCGCGCTTCCAGGGCCGGTAAAGCGCGAGCGCGGCGTCCGCGTCAGAACTTGTACGTGACGCTGGCGATCGCGCTGCGGCGCGCGCCGTACCAGCAATCGCCGCGCGACAGGCACGTGGCCAGATAGGTCTTGTCGGTCAGGTTGTTGACGTTCAAGGCATAGCGCCAGTGGTTGGTCTCGTACGCCATCATGGCGTCCACCAGCCACACCGGCGACAGCTTGGGCCCGTCGCCATCGCGGAACGCCGCCATCCAGCGCGTGCCCGCGCCCACCGTAAAGCGCCCGTCCAGGTTGTCGAGCGCGAAACGGTAGCGGCCCCATGCCGCGGCCTGGTGGCGCGGAATGCCTTCCAGCTTCGGATCCAGGTCGATGTAGTTGTAGTGCGCGATCACGTCGAACGACGACGTCAGCTGGCCGCGCCATTCCAGTTCCAGCCCGCGCGTGCGCGTCTTGCCGGTCTGGATGTTGTTCAACGCCGCCGTCGGATCCGGCACCAGGCGGTTCTGCTCCCGCAGGTCATACACCGACGCGGTCGCCAGGTGGCCGCCATCGGCGGACTGGTACTTGACGCCCGCCTCCCATTGCTTGCCGCGCAGCGGCTTGTACAGCTCGGGCACCGCGCCATCGGGCGTGTTGCGCGTGGTGCTGGCCACCGGCGTGAACGACTCGCTGTAGCTGACGTACGGCGACCAGCCGTTGCTGGCGGCGTACATCAGCCCGAACCGCTTGGTGGTGGCCTGCGCCTTGTCCACCTCGCCGCCTTCGAGCTGGCTGCGCGCGCGGTCGTACCGCAGGCCCGCCGTCACGATCCAGTGCTGGCCGATCTTCATCTGGTCCTGCAGGTAGAGGCCGGTCTGGCGCTGCGTGAAGCGCGGCTCGCCGGTCAGCTCGGGGATGTAGCCATTGCCATACACCGGCGCATACGCGTCGATCGTATCCGTGCCGCTTCCGCTCTGGCGGTCACGCCGGTAGCGCGACCAGTCCAGCCCCAGCAGCAGCTTGTGCGTCACGGCGCCGGTGCTCACCTCGCCCGTCAGGTGCTGGTCCAGCGTATCCATGCGCACCTTGGTGATGGAATCGTCGGCGTAGCGGCCGATGATGCGCTGGTTGATCGGATCCTCCGCCCAGCCGCCAGGCACGGAGAACGAATCCGCATAGTGCGTGAAGTACGTCACCTTGTTGTTGGCGTGCCGGAAGCCCTGGCTGAACGACCACTTGTCGTTGAACTGGTGCTCGAACAGCCAGCCGAAGCTGCTGCGCTCGGAATCGTAGCGGTCATGGCCCGGCTCGCCGATGAAGCGATAGGTCGGAATCATGCCGTTCGGATTGGGCGTGCGCATGCCCGACCACGGCATGAACTGCGCGGTCGAGCCCGACTTGTCCTTCTGGTAAAGCGCCTGCAGCGTCAATGACGTGGCCGCGCTGGGGCGCCACGTCAGCGACGGCGCCACCAGCGTGCGGTCGTCCGGCACGTGATGCACCTGGGTATCGGCATCGCGCTGCAACGCCACCAGCCGGTACAGCCACTGGCCGTCCTCGGTGACGGGCCCGGTCAGGTCGATCTGCGCCTGCTTGCGCCCATGGTTGCCCAGCTGTATCCCGACTTCGCGCTGTGTCTCCGCCAGCGGCCGCTTGCTGACCATGTTGATGAGGCCACCCGTGCTGCCCTGGCCATACGTCATGGCCGCCGGCCCGCGCAGCACCTCGATGCGTTCCAGCATGTACGGATCGGGGCGGGTCGTGCTGGTGTAGTAATCGAACGCCTGGCGCATGCCGTCCAGGTAGACGTCGACATCGGTCCCGCGCACCCGCACGCTGTCGCTGCGCGAATCCAGGCCGTAGGCGTCGGAGCGCACGCCGGCCGCATAGCCCAGCGCCTCCTGCAGGCTGGTGGCGCCCTGGTCCACGATCTGGTCGCGCGGCACCACGGTGATCGACTGCGCCGTCTCGTTCAGCGGCGTGTCCGTCTTGGTGGCGGTGGCCGAACGCGTGGCGGCGTAGCCCAGCACCGGGCTGGTCGCCGTCTCCGCGCTGCCTTCCACCTTGACCGACGGCAACGTGGTCGGTTCGACGGGCGCGGACTGCGCGACCAGCGCGGCCGGCAGCAGGCTCAACGCCGCCGCCAGGCTGGCGCGGCGGGACATGGCAGGATCAAACATCGACGTGGCTCCCCTTGATGAATTTTGAAGAGCCAGATGTTAATGTTTCTCGTTATTGAAATCGTTCCTTTTCCCTACAAAAGGAAAGACTTCCCCTGTTTACAACACGCCGCCCACGGGCAAAACGCCCCAAACGTCCCTCCCCCATCAGGGAAAACGACAAGAAAAAAGGCGCCCCACAGGGCGCCTCGACAACACGCAACCGGGTCAACCGCGCCCGGCGCGCAACTCCACCGCCTTGGCCCAGCGCCGCGCCACCGATGGCGAGGTCGCGCAGGTGGCCGACTCCGTCACCACGCGCACCGCGCGTTCGAGCAGCTGGATATCGGCCTCATGCTGGCGCGCCACATGGGGATCTTCGAAGAAGATGACGCGCTGGCACTGGTGCTCCAGCACCAGTTCCGCGATCTGCGCATCGCCGCCCAGCGGACCGCTCAGGTAGCGGTGCACCCACGGCGTGTCCTTGGGCCAGCCGCGCGACCAGGCCAGTTCGTTCAGGCGGCCGCCGGTGGTGCCGGTGGCCACGCGCCGCGCGAATTGCGACAACACGTCGAAGTGCTCGGCGGCGAACGCCACCATCTCGTCCTTGAGCGCATCGTGCGCGATCAGCGCCAGCGTCTGGCCGGTGTAATTGAACAGCCGCGACGCCGCCATGTCCGGCGCCAGGCCCGCATGCACGCGCTCGACCTCCATCCACTCGATGGCGCCGGCCAGCGTCGAGATGAACGGCCGGCCATGCGTGATGCACTGGCGCTTGAGCGCCAGCGCCTCGGGAAAGATCGACGACGGGTCCACCGGATCGATCAGGTAGATCGCGCCATCGAACGGCTCCTGCCCATCGCGGCCCTCGGTCACGCGCGCTACCAGCTTCATCAGCCCGCCTTCGCGGCCATACGGATAGCGGATCAGGCCGGAATAGCCTTGCAGCATGCCCTCGCGCACGATGGCATCGTGGGTGCGGCCCACGGTATGCAACTGCACGCCCAGTTCGCGGATGGTGGACGAACAGGCCCGCAGCCAGGTGAACAAGGCGGCGTCGGGCGATTCATGGTGCAGCCGGTTGGCGGCCAGGCCAAAGCGCAGGGGAGCAGCGGGCATCGGTAGACTCAGGGCAAGGACAACGAAGAGAGCCTTGATGATACCGCGCGTGCGTGGCCTCAATGCAAAAAACGCTCCCCGAGGGGAGCGTTTCGCGCCAGGATCAGTCGGCCTCGTCGATCCAGGCCATCTGGATGGCCTCCAGGATCTTCTCGCCGCTGCGTTCCGGATCATCATTGAAACCGGGCAAGGCCAGCACCCATTCGCGCAGTTGCGTGAAGCGCAGCGTCTTGGGGTCGACATCCGGATGCGTATCGGCCAGCGCCTCGGCGATCTGGTAAGTATCGGTCCACTTCATCAATGGCCCTCTTTCGCGTGGTTGATGGTGTACTTGGGAATCTCCACCGTCAGGTCGGCGTCCGTCACCAATGCCTGGCATGACAGGCGCGAGGTCGGCGTCAGGCCCCAGGCCTTGTCCAGCAGATCCTCTTCGTCGTCGGTCGCGTCTTCCAGTGAAGCATAGCCCTGCTTGACCACCACGTGACAGGTCGTACACGCGCACGACAGTTCGCAGGCGTGCTCGATGTCGATGTGGTTGTCCAGCAGAACGCGGCAGATCGACACGCCCTTGGGCGCGTCCTCGATCACGGCGCCCTCGGGGCAGTAGTCGGGATGAGGCAATACGGTCAGTTTCGGCATAGCTTCTTATCAGGCGATTTCGTCAAGTTTGCGGCCGGCCAGCGCGGCGCGGATGCTGCGGTCCATGCGGCGCGCGGCGAATTCATCGGTCGCGGCCGACAGCGCCTCGACCGTGGCCTTCACCGCGTCCACGTCCTGCGCCTCCTGGGCGCGGGCGGCCGCCTGCAGGCATTCATCGACCCGTTGGCGTTCCTCGGCGTTCAGCAGGTCGCCGTCCACCGCCAGCGCGGCCTGCACCGATTCGACCAGCTGGCGCGCTTCCACCTGCTGCTCGCGCAGCATGCGGGCGCGGGCATCGTTGTCGGCCTGCGCCACGCTATCGGCCAGCATGCGCGCGACTTCGTCATCGCTCAGGCCATACGAAGGCTTGACCGACACCGCCGCTTCCACGCCCGTGCTCTGCTCGCGCGCGGTCACGCTCAACAGGCCATCGGCGTCCACCTGGAACGTCACGCGGATGCGCGCGGCGCCCGCCACCATGGGCGGAATGCCGCGCAGTTCGAAACGCGCCAGCGAACGGCAATCCGTCACCAGGTCGCGCTCGCCCTGCAGCACGTGGATGCTCATGGCCGTCTGGCCATCCTTGAACGTCGTGAATTCCTGCGCGCGCGCCACCGGAATGGTGCTGTTGCGCGGAATCACGCGCTCGACCAGCCCGCCCATGGTTTCCAGGCCGAGCGACAGCGGCGTAACATCCAGCAGCAGCCAGTCCTCGCCCGGCGCGCGGTTGCCGGCCAGCAGATTGGCCTGCAGCGCGGCGCCCAGCGCCACGACCTGATCCGGATCCAGATCGGTCAGCGGCTCGGTGCCGAACATCTCGCCGACCGCGGCGCGCACCACCGGCATGCGCGTGGCGCCACCCACCATCACCACGCCGCGCACGTCGGCCGGTTTGAGGGCGGCGTCGCGCAGCGCCAGGCGCGCGCTGTCCAGCGTGCGCTGCACCAGCGGCTGCGCCAGCGCCTCGAACTGCGCGCGGGTCAGCGTGTGGTCGATCACCTGGCCATTGGCCAGCGTCAGCGTCAGATGGGCGTCCTGCGCATCCGACAGCGCTTCGCGCGCCGCGCGCGCCGCCATCAGCAGGCCGCGCCGGTCGGCGTGCGTCAGGTCGGTGGCGCCCGCGGCCGCCACCACATGGTCGACGATGAGCGAATCGAAATCATCGCCGCCCAGCGCGGTATCGCCGCCGGTCGAGATCACTTCGAACACGCCCTGCGTCAGCCGCAGGATGGAAATATCGAAAGTGCCGCCACCCAGGTCATAGACGGCGTACACGCCTTCGGCGGCGTTATCCAGGCCGTAGGCGATCGCCGCGGCGGTCGGCTCGTTCAAGAGGCGCAGCACGTTCAGGCCAGCCAGGCGCGCCGCGTCGCGGGTCGCCTGGCGCTGGGCGTCGTCGAAATAGGCCGGCACCGTGATGACGGCGCCCACCAGGTCGTCGCCCAGCACGTCCTCGGCGCGCTGGCGCAGCACCGCCAGGATCTGCGCCGACACTTCCACCGGGCTCAGGTCGCCCTGCACGGTACGGATGCGCACCATGCCGGGCGCATCCACGAATTCGTAGGGCGCGCGCGAGGCCCGCGCCTCTTCCAGCGAACGGCCCATGAAACGCTTGACCGACACCACCGTGTTCAGCGGGTCCTCGGCCTGTTGCGCCAGGGGTTCGCGGCCCGTCGTGACCTTGCCGCCGGGGAAATAGCGCACCGCCGAGGGCAGCAGCACGTGGCCCTGCGCATCGGGCAAGACTTCGGCAACGCTGCTGCGCACCGCGGCAACCAGGGAATTGGTGGTGCCCAGGTCGATCCCCACCGCCAGCTTGCGCTGGTGCGGCGCGGGCGATTCACCGGGCTCGGATATCTGCAATAAGGCCATGATTGTTTTTTCTACTCAGTAGGCGGCGAAGTCCGGGTCGCCCCGCGGCCGGGCCTTGCCCGGCCCCGTTGGCTAGGAATCGGGATGGGCGTGGGCCAGCTCTTGCGCCAGCTTCTCCACGAACATCCATTCCCGCACCTTCAGACCCGCGGCGGCGTAGTCGCGCTGTTCGTCCAGCAGGCGTGTCAACGCGGCGCGCATCTGCTGGCGGGCTTCCTCCAGCTCGGTCCGCAGCGTCGCCAGGACGCCGGCGTCGTCGCGCGCGTCGTCCATCATTTCGCGCCAGGTCATCTGCTGCATCAGGAAAGCCGTGTCCATCGACGTGTTGCTCTCGGTCTGCAGATCCACGCCAGCCTGCTCGCACAGATAGCGCGCCCGCAACAGCGGATCGCGCAACTGGCGGTAGGCCTCGTTGGCGCGCGCCGCCCACTGCATGGCCACGCGGCGTTCCGCGGGGCTGGCGGTGGCAAAGCGGTCGGGATGCACCTGCGCGGCGACGGTGCGCCACGCCGATTCCAGCGCCTGAGCGTCCAGGTCGAAACGTGACGGCAAGCCGAACAGGCTGAAGTGATCGTCTCCAGCCAAGACTTACACCGTGAACGACTCGCCGCAGCCGCAGGTCGCCTTCTCGTTGGGGTTGCGGAACTTGAAGCCTTCGTTCAGGCCTTCGCGGGCGTAGTCGAGCTCGGTGCCGTCCAGGTAGGCCAGGCTCTTGGGATCGACGAACACCTTCACGCCGAAGCTCTCGAACACCTGGTCTTCGGGCGCCACATCGTCCACGTACTCCAGCTTGTAGGCCATGCCGGAACAACCCGTCGTCCTAACGCCGAGGCGCAAGCCGATCCCCTTGCCGCGCTTTTGCAGATAGCGGCCGATGTGGGTGGCGGCCTGTTGGGTCAGGGTAACGGACATGTTCAGCTCGCAACAGCTTCGGCCGGAACCGAATGCTTTTCCTTGTAGTTCTGCACGGCGGCCTTGATCGCGTCTTCGGCCAGGATCGAGCAGTGCACCTTCACGGGCGGCAGGGCCAGTTCTTCGGCGATCTGCGTGTTGCGGATGTTCATCGCTTCGTCCAGCGTCTTGCCCTTGACCCATTCGGTCACGAGTGAGCTGGAGGCGATGGCCGAGCCACAGCCGTAGGTCTTGAAGCGCGCGTCTTCGATGACGCCGGCTTCGTTCACCTTGATCTGCAGCTTCATGACGTCGCCACAGGCCGGCGCGCCGACCATGCCGGTGCCCACCGAGTCGTCCGACTTGTCGAACGAACCGACGTTGCGCGGGTTTTCGTAGTGATCCAGGACTTTGGTGCTGTAAGACATGTTAGTTCTCCACGTATTCTTTGGCTCGGGCGCTCAGTGCGCGGCCCACTGCACGGTATTCAGATCGATGCCTTCCTTGGCCATTTCCCACAGCGGCGACATGTCGCGCAGCTTGCCGACACGGCTCTTGAGCAGTTCGATGGTGTAGTCCACTTCCTGCTCGGTGGTGAAACGGCCCAGCGTGAAGCGGATCGAGCTGTGCGCCAGCTCGTCGTTGCGGCCCAGGGCGCGCAGCACGTAGGAAGGTTCCAGGCTGGCCGAGGTGCAGGCCGAGCCACTCGAAACGGCCAGTTCCTTGATCGCCATGATCAGGGACTCGCCTTCGACATAGTTGAAGCTGACGTTCAGGTTGTGCGGCACGCGGTGGTCCATGTCGCCGTTGAGGTAGACCTCTTCGATCTGCGACAGGCCGGCCCAGAGGCGATCGCGCAGCATGCGGATGCGCTCGTTCTCGGTGCCCATTTCTTCACGGGCCAGGCGGAAGGCCTCGCCCATGCCGACGATCTGGTGCGTGGCCAGCGTGCCCGAGCGGAAACCGCGCTCGTGGCCACCGCCGTGCATCTGCGCTTCGATGCGCACACGCGGCTTGCGACGCACGTACAGCGCGCCGATGCCCTTGGGGCCGTAGGTCTTGTGGGCCGAGAACGCCATCAGGTCGACCTTCAGCTTCTGCAGGTCGATCTCGACCTTGCCGGTGGCTTGCGCGGCGTCGACGTGGAAGATGATGCCCTTCTCGCGGCAGATCTCGCCCAGGGCTTCGATGTCCTGGATGACGCCGATTTCGTTGTTCACCATCATCACCGACACCAGCACGGTGTCGGGACGCAGCGCCGCCTTGAAGACGTCCAGGTCGATCAGGCCGTTGTCCTTGACGTCCAGGTAGGTCACTTCAAAGCCCTGGCGCTCGAGTTCACGACAGGTGTCGAGCACGGCCTTGTGCTCGGTCTTGATGGTGATGATGTGCTTGCCGCGCTCGGCGTAGAAGTTGGCGGCGCCCTTGATGGCCAGGTTGTCCGACTCGGTGGCGCCGGAGGTCCAGACGATTTCGCGCGGATCGGCGTTCACCAGCTTGGCGACTTCCTCGCGGGCACGCTCGACGGCGTCTTCGGCTTCCCAGCCGAACGAGTGGCTGCGCGAAGCGGGGTTGCCGAAGCTTTCGTACAGCCAGGGCACCATCTTTTCGACGACGCGCGGGTCGACGGGGGTCGTGGCCGAGTAGTCCAGGTAAATCGGGCGGGTGGTCATATCTACAACTCCTACTGCTTATACGGTGGCATTGGCCGCGACGGTGGTGGTCGGGGCGTTGGCGGCGTTGTTGGTGCCTCCCACCCGATTCACGCGTACCGCGCAAGCCTGCGCTTGATTGTTGGCTTCCTGCAATTGGCGCACGCGCTGCTGATCAACCAGATCTTGCAGCGACACCGAATCCAGGTAATCGACCATCTTGCGATTCAACGTGGCCCACAGCTCATGCGTCATGCACTTGCCAGGCTTGCCGTCGTTGCCGCTCGTACAGTCCCGCTTGCCGCCGCAGCTGGTGGCGTCCAGCGGTTCGTCGACGGCGAAGATGATGTCGGCCACGGTCACGTTGCGCGCCAGGCGGGCGAGCGAGTAACCGCCGCCGGGGCCGCGCACGCTGTCCACGAGTTCGTGGCGGCGCAGTTTCCCGAACAGCTGTTCCAGATAGGAAAGCGAAATATTCTGACGCTGGCTGATGGCCGCAAGAGTGACCGGGCCGCTATGCTGCCGCATAGCCAGATCGATCATGGCAGTCACGGCGAAACGCCCTTTGGTAGTTAGCCGCATGGTGAATTCCCTGTGATTCGGCAATGGCCGTCGGCGAATCCGGCGGTCAATACCCGAGTAATTGGCTCAAGTATAGCAAATTCCCGAGTAATTTGGTATGACTCCCGGCTAGAAAAAAACCGCGCTGTCGCGCGGTTCTTTTCACTGCCAATCGCCAAGCCGCCCTACAGGGCGCGCCGGCGCACAGGAGGCCTCAAGCCGCCTGGTATTGGGTGGCGCGCTTGCGGACCAGCTCGAGCACGCCCTGACAGGCGTCTTCGAGGTAGTCCAGCACCTTGCCGAAACCGTCGGCGCCGCCGTAGTAGGGATCGGGCACGGTGGCTTCTTCGAACTCGTTGGCGAAGCGCATCAGCAGCATCAGTTTGTGCTGGTACGCCTTGGGGCACTGCTGCTGCATGGCGGACAGGTTGTCCCAATCCATGGCGAGGATGAGGTCGAAGTCGCGGAAGTCTTCCGCGGTGACCTGGCGAGCCTCGCAGTGCGTGATCTCGTAGCCGCGCTTGCGCGCTGCGGCCTGCGCCCGGGCATCAGGCGCCTCGCCGATGTGAAACGCGTGCGTGCCCGCGGAGTCGATGCGAACCACATCGCCCAAACCCGCGTCGTTCACCAAATGGCGAAACACGCCCTCTGCGCTCGGCGAGCGACAGATATTGCCCATGCAAACGAAAAGTACCTTGGTCATCATGGGAGTAAGTGTGCGGGAAAACCCGAGATAAGGCAAGCTTTTTTTGCGTTTTCGCCATCCGTTACAAGCCAGCTCGCCGCCTTAAATAATGCTAATAAATCATATAGTTAACAACTATATTTGAGGCTTCGCGGAAGGCCCCGGATGGATCATTTGCGCAAATTTCGGACGTCCGCTGACAACATGATGACTTTTCCCAATATTCAGCACGTTGTCAGCGAATAGATACATTTAGATACTGACGAACTTCATACCGCGCCATCCAGCAGCACCCGCTGCTTGAGCGCCGTCAGGGCGTCGCGGGCGGCGGCGGCCTGCTCGAACTCGAGGTTGCGAGCGTGATCCATCATCAGCTTTTCCAGGCGCTTGATCTCGCGCGCCAGGGCCTTTTCGTCCTTGAGCAATTCGGCCGGGACCGCGGCTTCCAGCGCATCGTGCTGCACCGGGGCGACGATGCCGTCGATCAGCTCTCGCACGGCCTTTTGCACGCCGCGGGCGGTGATGCCGTGGTCGGCGTTGAATTGCAGCTGCTTGGCGCGGCGGCGGCTGGTTTCCTCCATGGCGCGCTGCATCGAATCGGTGATGCGGTCGGCGTACAGGATGGCATGGCCGTTCAGGTTGCGCGCGGCGCGCCCGATCGTCTGGATCAGGCTGCGCTCGGACCGCAGGAAACCTTCCTTGTCGGCATCCAGGATGGCCACCAGCGACACTTCCGGAATGTCCAGGCCCTCGCGCAGCAGGTTGATGCCCACCAGCACGTCGAACGTGCCCAGGCGCAGGTCGCGGATGATTTCCACGCGCTCGACCGTGTCGATGTCGGAGTGCAGATAGCGCACCCGCACGCCGTGCTCGGTCAGGAAGTCGGTCAGGTCCTCGGCCATGCGCTTGGTCAGGGTGGTGACCAGCACGCGCTCGCCCAGGTCCGTGCGCACCTTGATCTGTCCCAGCAGGTCGTCGACCTGCGTGCGGGCCGGCAGCACCTCGACGATCGGGTCGACCAGGCCGGTGGGCCGCACCACCTGCTCGACCACGTTGTCGGCATGTTCCTTTTCATACGCCGCGGGCGTGGCCGACACGAACACGCATTGGCGCATGCGGGCCTCGAACTCCTCGAGCTTGAGCGGCCGGTTGTCCAGCGCCGACGGCAGGCGGAAGCCATACTGCACCAGCGTTTCCTTGCGCGAGCGGTCGCCCCGGTACATGGCGCTGAGCTGGCCGATGGTGACGTGGCTCTCGTCGATGAACATCAGCGCGTCACCGGGCAGGTAGTCGATCAGCGTGGGCGGCGGCTCGCCGGCCGCGGCGCCCGACAGGTGGCGCGAGTAGTTTTCGATGCCCTTGCAGAAACCCAGTTCCTGCAGCATTTCCAGGTCGAAGCGGGTGCGCTGCTCCAGGCGCTGGGCCTCGACCAGGTGGCCGTCGTCGATGAAGCGCTTGGTGCGCTCGCGCAGTTCTTCCTTGATGGTCTCGATGGCGCGCAGCACCGTGTCGCGCGGCGTCACGTAGTGCGAGCCGGGGTAGACGGTGAAGCGCGGCAGCTTCTGGCGAATGCGGCCGGTCAGCGGATCGAACAGCTCGAGGCTTTCGATTTCATCATCGAACAGCGTCAGGCGCAGCGCCAGCTCGGCGCTTTCCGCCGGGAAGATGTCGATGGTCTCGCCGCGCACGCGGAACGCGCCGCGCGTGAATTCGGCGTCGTTGCGGGTGTACTGCATGGCCACCAGCCGCGCCAGGATCTCGCGCCGCGAGATCTGGTCGCCGGCGCGCAGGATCAGCACCATCGCGTGGTAATCGCCCGGATTGCCGATACCGTAGATACACGACACCGTGCCGACGATGATGGTGTCGCGGCGTTCCAGCAGGCTCTTGGTGGCCGACAGGCGCATCTGCTCGATGTGCTCGTTGATCGACGAGTCCTTTTCGATGAACAGGTCGCGCGTCGGCACGTAGGCCTCGGGCTGGTAGTAGTCGTAGTACGAGACGAAGTACTCCACCGCGTTCTTGGGGAAGAACTCGCGCATTTCCGCGTACAGCTGCGCCGCCAGCGTCTTGTTGGGCGCCAGCACCAGCGCCGGCCGCCCCAACTGGGCGATGACGTTGGCCATGGTGTAGGTCTTGCCCGAGCCGGTCACGCCCAGCAGGGTCTGGTACATGAGGCCGTCCTGCACGCCCTGGATCAGTCCGTCGATGGCGCCCGGCTGGTCGCCAGCGGGCGGATACGGTTGATACAGGTGGAACGGGCTGCCGGGGTAATCGACGAACCCCGGGCCTGGGGCCGCCGCGGCAGCGCCAGGGGCCCTATCGGGCGCCCCGTCGGTGACGGAGCCAACGGCTGCGGCACCCGCCGCGCTCGGGTCTATTGCGCTCTTAGGCATGCTAGACTGTTCCCAGGGTAAACCCCCCATTATCCACAGCACTTCCGACTGCGTCCACTCACCCTCAGCAGAGTCCCATGAGCACCCTTTTCGATTCCGTCGAACTCGCGCCGCGCGACCCCATTCTTGGTCTGAACGAACAATACAACGCGGATACCCGCCCCGGTAAAGTCAATCTGGGCGTGGGCGTGTACTACGACGACCAGGGTCGCATTCCCCTGCTGGGCGCCGTGCGCAAGGCGGAAATCGCCCGCATCGAGGCAGCCGCCGCCCGCGGCTACCTGCCGATCGAAGGCATCGCCGGCTACAACCAGGGCGCGCAAGCCCTGCTGATCGGCAAGGATTCCCCGCTGGTCGCCGCCGGCCGCGTCCTGACCACCCAGGCCCTGGGCGGCACCGGCGCGCTCAAGATCGGCGCCGACTTCCTGCGCCAGCTGCTGCCGACCTCCAAGGTCCTGATCAGCGATCCCAGCTGGGAAAACCACCGCGCGCTGTTCGAACGCGCCGGTTTCGAAGTCGGCACCTATGCCTACTATGACGCCGCCACCCGCGGCCTGAACTTCGACGGCATGCTGGCCGCCCTGAAGGCCGCGCCGGCCAACACCGTGGTCGTGCTGCACGCCTGCTGCCACAACCCGACCGGCGTCGACCCCACCTTCGACCAATGGCAGCAGATCGCCGCGGTCGTCAAGGAAAACAAGCTGGTGCCGTTCCTGGACATCGCCTACCAGGGCTTCGGCGAGGGCCTGCGTGAGGACGCCGCGGTCGTGCGCCTGTTCGCCGACCTCGACCTGACCATGTTCATCAGCTCGTCGTTCTCGAAGTCGTTCTCGCTCTACGGCGAGCGCGTCGGCGCCCTGACCGTCGTCTCCGGCAGCAAGGACGAAGCCGTCCGCGTGCTGAGCCAGCTCAAGCGCGTCATCCGCACCAACTATTCCAACCCGCCCACCCACGGCGGCACGATCGTCTCCACGGTGCTGAACTCGCCCGAGCTGTTCGCCATGTGGGAAGAAGAACTCGGCGGCATGCGCGACCGCATCCGCCTGATGCGCAAGCAGCTGGTCGACAAGATCAAGGAACACGGCGGCAAGCAGGACTTCAGCTTCGTGCTGCAGCAGCGCGGCATGTTCTCGTACTCGGGCCTGACCTCGGCCCAGGTCGACCGCCTGCGCGAAGAGCACGGCGTCTACGCCGTCTCCAGCGGCCGCATCTGCGTCGCCGCGCTCAACAGCGGCAACATCGACCAGGTGGCCAAGGGCATCGCCGCGGTGCTGTAAAGCGCCCCGCCGGCCTGCGCCAGCCCCAGACGGGACCTTCGGGTCCCGTTTTTATTGCCCGCTCGGTGGCCGCGCCCGATCCGCGCTTGCTTTTTTGCGTTATGTCCCCCAGAATGCTGCTGTATATATGTACAGTCCGACTCACCAACGGATCATCACCATGGCCAGCAAACTCACTGATCGTCAACAGCAAATCCTGGACCTCATCCGGCAAACCGTCGCGCGCACCGGCTTTCCGCCCACCCGCGCCGAGATCGCCCAGGCCCTCGGATTCCGCTCGCCCAACGCGGCCGAAGACCATCTGAAGGCGCTGGCCCGCAAGGGCGCCATCGAGCTCACCGCCGGCGCCTCGCGCGGCATCCGCCTGAAGGACGCCTCGCCCGCCCAGACCCAGGCGCCGCTGCCCCTGCCCGGCCTGGCGCAGTTGCTGCTGCCGCTGGTGGGCCGCGTGGCCGCTGGCAGCCCGATCCTGGCGGCCGAGCACGTCGAGCGCGAGATCGGCGTCGATACCAGCCTGTTCGCGCAGACGCCCGACTACCTGCTCAAGGTGCGCGGCATGAGCATGCGCGACGCCGGCATCCTCGAAGGCGACCTGCTGGCCGTCAAGAAGGCGTCCGAGGCTCGCAACGGCCAGATCGTGGTGGCCCGGCTGGGCGACGACGTCACCGTCAAGCGCCTGCAGCGCCAGAACGGCCGCATCGAACTGCTGCCCGAGAACCCCGACTTCAATGTCATCGTGGTCGAAGCCGACCAGGAATTCGCGCTGGAAGGCATCGCGGTCGGGCTGATCCGGCCGCACACGCTGCACTGATTTCCCCGCTTGTTCCGGCGCCGGCTAGATCGCCGCGCCAAAAAGAAACCCCGCGCAAGCGGGGTTTCTTTTTGAAGGCCGCCCCTTGCGGGGCGCCTCGGGCCAGGCATCAGTGCTTGAGCACGGGATCCGTCGAGCCCGGTTCCGCCGGCTTGGCGACCAGCGGTTCCTTGACCGCTTCGTCTTCAGCCAGCGGCTCCGGCAGGCGTTCCAGGGCCAGTTCCAGCACCTTGTCGATCCAGCGGACCGGCACGATCTCGAGATGGTTCTTGACGTTGTCCGGGATCTCCGCCAAATCCTTGACGTTTTCTTCCGGGATCAAGACCGTCTTGATGCCACCGCGGTGGGCGGCCAGCAGCTTTTCCTTCAGGCCGCCGATCGGCAGGACTTCGCCACGCAGCGTGATCTCGCCGGTCATGGCGACGTCGGCGCGCACCGGGATACGCGACAGGGCCGACACCATGGCCGTGGTGATCGCGATACCGGCGGACGGACCGTCCTTGGGCGTCGCGCCTTCCGGCACGTGCACATGCATGTCGTGCTTCTCGAACACGCTGTCGGCAAAGCCCAGGCGACGCGCCCGCGAGCGCACCACCGTGCGGGCCGCCTCGACCGATTCCTTCATCACGTCGCCGAGCGAGCCGGTGCGTTGGATCACGCCCTTGCCGGGCATGTCCGCCACTTCGATCGTGAGCAGGTCGCCGCCGACTTCCGTCCAGGCCAGGCCGGTCACCTGACCGATCTGGTTTTCCTTTTCGGCCATGCCGAAGGTGTAGCGGCGCACGCCGAGGTAATCGCTGAGGTTGTCGCCCGTGACATTGACCGGCTTGAGCTCGAAGGTCTTGCCTTCGGCCTTGGCGCGATCGCTCTGGGTCAGCAACTGCTTGATCACCTTGCGGCAGATCTTGCCCACTTCGCGTTCGAGCGCACGCACGCCGGCTTCGCGGGTGTAGTAGCGCACGATGTCTCGCAGCGCGCTGTCATCGACGGTCAGCTCGGTATCCTTGACGCCGTTGTTCTTCATCAGCTTGGGCAGCAGATGGTCGCGGGCGATGTGGATCTTTTCTTCCTCGGTGTAGCCGGACAGGCGGATCACTTCCATGCGGTCCAGCAGGGCCGGCGGAATGTTCAGCGTGTTGCTGGTGGCCACGAACATGACGTCCGACAGGTCGAAGTCGACTTCGATGTAGTGGTCCTGGAACGTGTGGTTCTGTTCCGGGTCCAGCACTTCGAGCAGCGCCGACGAGGGATCGCCGCGGAAATCCATGCCCAGCTTGTCGATTTCATCGAGCAGGAACAGGGGGTTGCGCACGCCGACCTTCGACATGTTCTGGACGATCTTGCCGGGCATCGAGCCGATGTACGTACGACGGTGGCCGCGGATCTCGGCTTCGTCGCGCACGCCGCCCAGGGCCATGCGCACGAACTTGCGGTTCGTGGCCTTGGCGATGGACTGGCCCAGCGAGGTCTTGCCGACCCCCGGAGGACCGACCAGGCACAGGATCGGCGCCTTGACCTTGTCGACGCGCTGTTGCACCGCGAGATATTCGAGGATGCGTTCCTTCACCTTCTCCAGGCCGTAGTGGTCGTTGTCGAGCACGGTCTCGGCGTTGGAGATGGAGTTGTTGATCTTGCTCTTCTTCCTCCAGGGGAGGTTGATGAGCGTATCGATGTAGTTGCGCACCACGGTGGCTTCGGCCGACATGGGCGACATGAGCTTGAGCTTCTTGAGCTCGGCATCGGCCTTCTTGCGTGCCTCCTTGGGCATGTGCGCGGCGATGATCTTCTTTTCGAGCTCCTCGATGTCGGCGCCCTCTTCGCCCTCGCCCAACTCCTTCTGAATGGCCTTGACCTGCTCATTCAGGTAGTAGTCGCGCTGGCTCTTTTCCATCTGCTTCTTCACGCGGCCGCGGATCCGCTTCTCGACCTGGAGGATGTCGATTTCGGTTTCCAGCTGCGTGAGCAGACCTTCGAGGCGCTCGGAGGTGCCGACGATCTCGAGCATCTTCTGCTTCTGCTCGAGTTTCAGCGGAAGATGCGCGGCGATCGTGTCGGCCAGGCGACCGGCGTCATCGATGCCGGCGAGCGAGGTCAGGATCTCCGGGGGGATCTTCTTGTTGAGTTTTACGTATTGCTCGAACTGGGCGACGATCGCGCGGCGCAGGGCCTCGGTCTCGGAGCCCTGGACGGCGTCCGGCTCGATCGGGGTGACCTGGCAGGTGAAGTGCGAATCGGCGTCCTCGATGCTGTTGATACGGGCGCGCTGGGTGCCTTCGACCAGCACCTTGACGGTGCCGTCGGGCAGCTTGAGCATCTGCAGGATGCCGGCAACGCAGCCGATCTCGTAGACGTCTTCGGGAGTGGGATCATCCTTGCCGGCGGATTTTTGGGCCACAAGCATGATGCTCTTGCCCGCTTCCATCGCAACCTCGAGCGCGCGGATGGAGCGCGGACGGCCGACGAACAGCGGGATGACCATGTGCGGGAACACCACGACGTCGCGCAGTGGCAGCAGGGGAAGGTCGATCGGGTCGGAAGGCAGGGTCTGGCTGGCAGACATAGGAGGTTCCTCGGTATGACTCGGCGTATCGGGGACAGGATGACCGGGTATACCCGGACAGCCCCGTCGGTTACGTCTGTTATGGGAACAATAGCCGAAAATTCAAGGTCCCGGCGGCCGGATAAACAAAACGGCAAAAAAATCGGCGGCCGGTATCCCGTTTTATTGGACACACCCTGGCAGTGTGCGTTCAATCAGGCGCCGGAGACAAAAAAACCCGTTACGGAAACGGGTTTTTTTGAAATATCCGTCAGGCCGCGGCGTCGCGGACTTCCCCGCGCTCCGGCTTTTCGGCCGTCCCCTCTTCGTCGGCGTAGATCAGCAAGGGCTTGCCCTCGCCGTCGATCGCGCCTTCGTCGAGCACCACGCGCTTGACGTTGCCTTGCGACGGCAGGTCATACATGGTGTCGAGCAGGGCCTGCTCGATGATGGAACGCAGGCCACGGGCGCCGGTCTTGCGCTTGAGCGCCTTGCGGGCGATGGCCTTGAGTGCGGCGGGACGCACGTCCAGCTCGGCGCCTTCCATGGCGAACAGCTTCTGGAATTGCTTGAGCAGGGCGTTCTTGGGCTCGGTGAGGATCTGCACCAGGGCGGCCTCGTCGAGCTCGTCCAGCGTGGCGACCACCGGCAGACGGCCCACCAGTTCGGGGATCAGGCCGAACTTGATCAGGTCTTCGGGTTCGACCTCGGAGAACAGCTCGCCCACGCCGCGCTCGGACTTGGCGCGCACCGCGGCCGAGAAGCCGATGCCGGACTTTTCGGTGCGGTCGCGGATGACCTTTTCCAGCCCGTCGAAGGCGCCGCCGACGATGAACAGGATGTTGGTCGTGTCGACCTGGACGAAGTCCTGGTTGGGGTGCTTGCGCCCGCCCTGCGGCGGCACCGAGGCCACCGTGCCTTCGATCAGCTTGAGCAACGCCTGCTGCACGCCCTCGCCCGACACGTCGCGGGTGATGGACGGGTTGTCGGACTTGCGGGAAATCTTGTCGATTTCATCGATGTAGATGATGGCGCGCTGCGCCTTCTCGACTTCGTAGTTGCAGTTCTGCAGCAACTTCTGAATGATGTTCTCGACGTCCTCACCGACGTAACCGGCTTCGGTCAGGGTGGTGGCGTCGGCCATGACGAACGGCACATTCAGCATGCGCGCGAGGGTCTGCGCCAGCAGCGTCTTGCCCGACCCGGTGGGGCCGATCAGCATGATGTTGCTCTTGGACAGCTCGACTTCGTCGCCCTTGATCTCGCCGTGGCGGATGCGCTTGTAGTGGTTGTAGACGGCCACCGCCAGCATGCGCTTGGGCGAGTTCTGCCCGATCACGTACTGGTCGAGGAACGTCTTGATTTCAGCCGGAGTGGGCAGCTCGGAACGAATCGCCGCGCGCGCGGTCGCCTGCGCTTCCTCGCGGATGATGTCGTTGCACAGGTCGATGCATTCATCGCAGATGAATACGGACGGACCCGCGATCAGCTTGCGGACTTCGTGCTGGCTTTTATTGCAAAACGAGCAATGCAGCACTTTAGCGTCTGCCGATCCCTTTTTTTCTGGCATATGTATTCGTATCTCAGGTAAAGAAGCGCCGGACCGGGTGAAGGGCCCGGCGCTTACTCAAACATGGCAACAGCGGGTGGGACTCAACCGGGAAGTCAGCCTTCCGAACGGGAGGTCATCACCTTGTCGACCAGTCCATACGATACCGCATCTTCGGCGGACATGAAGTTGTCACGTTCCGTGTCCAGGGCGATGCGCTCGATCGACTGGCCGGTGTTGTCGGCCAGGATGCGATTGAGACGCTCGCGCAGGTCCAGGATCTCGCGAGCCTGGATCTGGATGTCGGAGGCCTGGCCCTGGGCGCCGCCCGAGGGCTGGTGGATCATGATGCGCGAGTTGGGCAAGGTGAAGCGCTTGCCCTTCTTGCCAGCCGCCAGCAGGAAGGCGCCCATGCTGGCCGCCAGGCCGGTGCACAGGGTCGACACGTCCGGCTTGATGAACTGCATGGTGTCGTAGATGGCCATGCCCGCGTACACCGACCCGCCAGGCGAGTTGATGTACAGGGAAATGTCCTTGTCAGGATTCTCCGATTCCAGGAACAGCAACTGCGCCACGACCAGGTTGGCCGTCGCGTCGTTGACCGGACCCACCAGGAAAATGAGCCGCTCGCGGAGCAGACGCGAATAGATGTCGTAGGCGCGTTCGCCGCGCCCCGACTGCTCGATCACCATGGGAATGTAGCCCAGGCCGGTGGGGGTCACCGAAGACCCGCCATTCATTGCCGCATAGAAATCGGTGAATCTCTGCATAGTGTTACGCCATCCCCATCAACTGATCGAAAGGCACCTTTTCGTCGGTGACCTTGGCCTTGTCCAGAACGTGCGCGACGACGTTGTCTTCGAGCACGATAGCCTCGATTTCAGCACGACGCTGGCGGTCGGCCAGGTAATAGCTGACAACCTGGGCGGGTTGTTCGTAGTTTTCCGCGAATTCCTCGATGCGGGCACGAACCTGTTCCGGCTTGGCTTGCAGCTGGGCTTGCTTGACCAGCTCGGACACCAGCAGGCCCAGGCGCACGCGGCGCTCGGATTCGGTGGAGAAGGCTTCGGCCGGGATCGGCACCGACTCGGCGTTGGGCACGCCACGCTGCTTGAGCTCTTCGCGAGCGGCGGCGATGCGGCCTTGCACGTCGTTGTCGATCAGCGACTTCGGCACGTCGAACTTGCCGGCCTCGACCAGGGCGTCCATCACGCTGGACTTGGTGCGGCCTTGCGAGCGCACCTTGACTTCGCGTTCGATGTTGCTGCGGATGTCGGCCTTGAGCCTTTCGACGTCGCCTTCGGCCTGGCCGAGCGACTTGGCGAATTCGGCGTTCAGTTCGGGCAGCACGCCTTCAGCCACTTCCTTGACGGTGATGGTGAATTCGGCGGTCTTGCCGGCGACTTCCTTGCCTTGGTAGTCATCGGGGAACTTGAGCGGGAAGACCTTGCTTTCGCCAGCCTTCAGGCCGCGGGCGGCTTCTTCGAATTCCGGCAGCATGCGGCCTTGGCCGAGCACAAACGGGAAGTCTTCGGCCTTGCCGCCTTCGAACGGCACGCCGTCGATGGTGCCGGCGAAGTCCAGCGTGACGCGGTCGCCGTCTTGCGAGGCGCGGCCTTCACGGGCTTCGAACGTGGCGCGCTGCTTGCGCAGGACGTCCAGGGTCTGCTGCACTTCGGCGTCGGTGACGGCGGTTTCATAGCGGGTCACGGCCAGGGCCGACAGGTCCGGCACGGCGACTTCGGGGTAGACCTCGAAGGTCGCGGTGAAGGCCAGCGTGTCTTCGCCGACGCCTTCCGTCTTGGGTTCCAGGTTCGGGGCGCCAGCGACGCGCAGCTTGGCGCCGTCGACGGCTTGTTCGAATGCACGGCCGACCTGGCTGTTGATCACGTCGTAGCGGATGCCGGGGCCATGGCTGCGCTCGAGCATGGCGAGCGGCGCCTTGCCGGGACGGAAGCCGGGAACCTTGGCGGTACGGGCCACGCGCTTCAATTGCGCCTGGACTTCCTTTTCGACGTCGGCCACCGAGACGGCCAGATCAACACGGCGCTCGAGGCCGGAGAGGGTTTCAACCACAGGCTGCATTAAAAGACCTATTTTCCGAAAGATATGAGATGACGGGCGGATAAACGCGGCATTTTACCGGAAACTTCCGGACCCCTGACGCAAAGGGGCGCGAGCACCCGGATAAGCCCGGATGCTCGCGCCCCGTTTTCCGCCCGGAAAGGGCGTCAAATGGCGCGCCAGGGCGCTTTACTTGGCCTTGGCGATGCGATCCTCGATGTGCTGCGCGCGCTTGGCGGAGGACGGGTGCGAGCTCATCATATCGCTCTTGCCGCCATCCAGCTCGGCCAGCTTCTGGAACGCCGTCACCAGGCCGCGGGTGTTCAGCTTCTTGGCCTGCAGCTGATCGAACGAGTAGTCGTCGGCGGCGCTTTCCTGCGACTGCGAGAACTGCGCGTTGACGAACTTCTCGGTCAGGTCGCCCAGCTGCGACGAGTTCAGGGCGGCGATCGTGGCGCCACCGGCGGCGCCGGCGGCGTCGCGCGCGGCCGAGACCGTGTAGGCGGTCTGCATGGCCTTCTTGCTGTGGCCCAGCGCCACGTGGCCGATTTCATGGCCGACCACGCCCAGCACTTCGTCGTCGGTCATCATGTCCATCAGGCCGCTGTAGACGCGGATGCAGCCGTTGGCCATGGCCCAGGCGTTGACGTCCTTGGTGAGGTAGACCTTGTAGCTGGCCTTCTGGCCGTTGACGGTGCCGCCCAGCTGCTTGGCGATCTTCTGCAGGCGCACGTCGTACTTGCTGCCCGGGGCGGCAATCTTTTCCTGGGAATCGCTTTGCGCGCAAGCCTTGTCCGACAAGGTCTTGATTTCGGCATCGCTCAGGGTGGCGGCCTGCACCACCTTGCTGCCGGCGCCCACCAGTCCCCCGATATCGAGGGCATGCGACGCGGAATAAGGGGCAAGTGCGACGGCCAGCGCGGCAACGGTGTAGCGGATCTTCATGGAAAAAACTCCTCTTGACTGACTCTGTGCGAGTGAGGCGGCAATTCTATATACGGCCAAAGCTCTCAAACCGTTTCGCCACAGAGTTTCGCAAATGCGAAGTTCTCTTACATAAAAGGCATGCGGAAGACTTCTTACCGTGGTAAGTACCCCTGCCTCGCCATAAATCCGTCATCAAAAACAAATCCCGGGATGGCGCGGCGTTGTTAGAATTGCCGCCGCACTTTTTCCGTATCCCTATAACGGCTCGCACCCATCATGACCCCCAACACCCCTCCCCGTCTTGGCCTGCTGCCCAGCCTGATTTTCAGCTCGCGCTGGCTGCAACTGCCGCTCTATCTGGGACTGATCGTCGCCCAGGGCGTCTACGTCATGCTGTTCCTGAAGGAGCTCTGGCATCTGCTGACGCATGCCAACAGCTTCGGCGAAATGGAGATCATGCTGCTGGTGCTGGGCCTGATCGACGTGGTGATGATCTCGAACCTGCTGGTGATGGTGATCGTCGGCGGCTACGAGACCTTCGTCTCGCGCCTGCGCCTGCAGGGCCATCCGGACCAGCCGGAATGGCTCAGCCACGTCAATGCCAGCGTCCTCAAGGTCAAGCTGGCCATGGCCATCATCGGCATCTCGTCGATCCACCTGCTGCGCACTTTCATCGAGGCGGGCACGCTGGGCACGCCCAACGCGCGCTTCTCGGAGGCGGGCGTGATGTGGCAGACCATCATCCACGCGCTGTTCATCCTGTCGGCGCTGGGCATCGCCCTGGTCGACAAGCTGTCCACGCCGTCGCACCCCAAGCACTGAACGCCCCGCGCCGCGCGGGAAAAGAAAAGCCCCGGCACTGGCGTGTCGGGGCTTTTTATTACGGCCGGCCGGATACGGCCCGCCGTGGACCTGTACTCAGGCCGCCACCTTGATGTTCTTGGCGCTGGGACCCTTGGGGCCGGTACCGACCTCGAACGTGACGCGCTGGTTTTCCTGCAGCGACTTGTAGCCTTCGCTGCGGATTTCCGAGTAGTGGGCGAACAGATCCTTGCTGCCGTCGTCGGGCATGATGAAGCCATACCCTTTTTCGGCGTTGAACCACTTGACGATGCCGGTTGCCATGGAATTTCCTCGAACCTAAAGAAGCGATTGCTCGCGGGGCGCCAGATGATCAAGGATGGGAGAGGAAAGCAACCGCAGCACCACTGACCGCGACAAGTTAAACGCAGACCGCGTCTCTTGAAAATCTCGCTGAACCCAGTGTATTGGCGAACCCCGAAAAACGTCAAATATGCGGCGATCCCGGCGCCCGCGCCGCGCCAGGCTCCTGGCCGCGGCATCGCGATCTTTCAACTCGCCATGCGTCGATACAAGCCGATACGCTCGCGTCGAACGGCCGTGCCGCCGCGGCTCAGCCCGCGAAGCCGCCGGAGGCCAGGAACTCCTGCTCGGGCTGGGTGGTCTGGCGGCCCAGCGCGGCATTGCGATGCGGAAAGCGGCCGAAGCGCTTGATGATGTCGCGATGCAGGACGGCCCAGCGCACCGAGTCGGCGCCCAGCGGCTCCATCAGCGCGACCGCGCGGTTCTGCGCGGCCACGGTCTCGGCGTGCTCGAAGGGCATGTAGAAGAACTGGCGCAGCGCCGGATCGACGGCCAGGTCGTGGCCGGCGGCGATGGCGCGTTCGGCGAACAGCAGCGCCAGCGGGTCGGTGGCGAACATGTGGGCGGTGCCGCGGTAGGCGTTGCGGGGGTACTGGTCCAGCAGGATCATCAGGGCCAGCGCGCCGTCCGGCTCGTCCAGCCAGGCGTCGAGCTGGCGCGCGGCGGCGGCCATGTGGGCGGCGCCGCAATGCTGGCGGAAGCGCTCGTCGAAGGCCTCGTCCTTGTTGAACCATTGCTGCGGCCCGGCGTCGCGCCAGAACGCGACGACGTCCTTCGGCGTCAGGGATACGGGGGCTTGGCCAGGGTGGGTCATGGAGATCGTCCTCAATCGATGGCGGGTCCGGCCAGGCGGCGCGGCGGGAGACAGGGGCAAGGATACCGCGTGCGGCCAGGCGCGGGCGCGGGATGGCCTCGCGGCGCGCGCCAGGGGCCTTGCGGGCGCCGCCAACGAAAAGGGCTCCCCACGGGGAGCCCAGATGCAAAAAAGCCCCCGAAGGGGCTTTTCCGAAAAGCCAGAACCTTACAGGACCTGGATCTTCGTGGCTTGCGGGCCCTTGGGGCCATTGGCCGTCACAAAGCTGACGCGCTGGTTCTCTTCCAGAGACTTGAAGCCCGAGCCCTGAATTTCGGAGAAGTGAGCGAACAGGTCCTTACCACCCGCTTCCGGGGTGATGAAGCCATAGCCTTTTTCCGAGTTGAACCACTTAACGACGCCGGTTTCCATACTGTATTTCCTAGAGATAATGGGCAAATGCCCGGAGGTCACGAATCAATCAAGGAGGGGACAGTAGAACAATAACGCTGAGCCGGAAAAGGCACGGCACTGAACGAAAATCGCAACGCTTGTGATCGTGTGCCGACACTATCGTTATGTTCCCCTCACAAGTCAACATAATCCTAAAAAATACGTGCCAATAATGCAACAAAGAGAAACTGCGAACAGAATTTGCACGTTTTCATAGGGAAAAAGAAGTCCTGCATAGGTGTAAACACCCACGCATCATAAAAAAACAATCAAGGCTTATATAAATGCCGCCAAAGAGCGTATTGGATGCATACGCCGTTTGGACGGGCACTTTGGTTTGCCGTCAGGCTTACTCGTCGATAGGTAAACCCAACAAGTCGAGCGCCGCGCCGAAAGCGTCGGGACCCGAGCAAAGGAAAACCGCCACGTCACCGGGATTCATATTTTCCAGGACTTGGTCGATTTGTTCTTGCGCATTATCAACATTGTCGACATTGGCGGCGTGTATGTCCGCGCCAGCTTCGACTTTTTCGGGGGGTACGATGTCGGCAATCGCATTGAGATCGTCCACATCGGTCACGACATAGACGCTGATGCTCTCGCCATCCAGCGTTGTGTGCAGCTCAACGCCGCCCGCCACGTCGGCAACATGCCGACTCAGTATTTCCATGATCACTCTTCCTTGACTTGCGGGCCAGGCCCGCCTGGGCACGCTCGCACGGATGCGTACACGCCCAGGCGCGACTATAACAGCCTTATGCTAAGACTTCCTGACAACCGGTCCCAGCGAGCGGCGGGCGGCGCCGGACGTGGCGGCCACGCGACGGCTGCGCACCCCGGCCGCGGCCAGCGCGGCCAGCAGCGGCTTCTGGGCGTCCAGGAACACGGCCTTCTCGTCGCCCACCAGCTTGCACAGGAACATCTGGGCCAGCAGCTGCGTACGGCGCGCCTTGCGGTTGTCGGATTCTTGCGCGAGCCAGTTGGCCACCCAGTCGGCGGCGGCCTGGGCATCACCCTCTTGCTTGATGTGCCCCAGCAGATCGAACACGGTGACGCCGACGATGGCGCCTTCCTCGGTGCGCGTCAGGAACAGCTTGGCGGCCTGGCCGGTGTAGCCAGGGATCAGGGCGAGGCAATCGCGCTCGGCGGGTTTCTTCATTGATACAGCCTATCTGTGATCGGTAATCCCGCACTGTAACCCGACCCGGCCGGCTGTCGCGTCGTCGCCACGGAACTCTGCTATTGTGGGCTGTTCCACCCCAACCCCATACGGCGGACATCATGCAACGCGATTTCGATCTGGTCGTCACGATCCTGGGAGCCCTGCGCGACGCGGCGGGCCCCAACCTGAGCACCCACGACATCAAGGAGGCCGCCCTGGCGCCCCACGCGCAGGAACAAGGCCTGCAGCTGATTGCGCACCACCTGGACCTGCTGGCCGACGCCGGCCTGGTCAAGCAGATCAGCGAAACGACGGCGACGGCCGGCGACACGCGCTGGCGCATCACCTGGAAGGGCTACGACGCCCTGGAACAGGACGAGGAAGACGAAGAGGACGAGGACTTCGACGACGAGGAATGAGCGGTTCGCGGCCCGCCAGCCGGGCCCACCGCTGAGACGGCGGCCACACGCCGCCCTCGCCTGCCGCGCCGGCCGGATCCCCTGGGCGATCCGGCTGCCGCGACGCTCAATGGCGCCGCAGGATGCGCCGCGTCAGCAGCGCGGCGGCGGCGCCGATCACCAGACTGAACATGAACGCGGCGATCGCCAGCATCGCCGCCTGGTCGCCGAAACCGGCCGACCGCGACAGCACCACCACGCTGGCGCAGACCGCCGCGGCCAGCACGGCCACGCCCGCCAGCACCCGGCCGGGTGAGCGCAGGCGGCCGCAGAGCGACCCACCCACCAATGCCACCGCCACCATGGCGGCCATGGACCAGAACAGGTATTCGTACTGCATGCGGACGGACTCCCCTGGGACGTTGCGGCGCCCGCATTATAGGGGGCCTGGCGTGCCATCCGTCCCCGACGATGGCGGCAGGCCGGCGGACCGAGCGGCCGCCGGGGCGCTGTTCAGCCCTGGGGAACGACGGCGACGGCGCTGATTTCCACCAGCGCGCCATAGTGCAATTCGCCCGTCGGCACGATCGCGCGGGCCGGCTTGTGGTCGCCGAAGCTGCGCTCGTAGACGCTGTTCACCTCGTTCCAGAGGCCGACGTCGGGAATGTAGACCGTGACGTTGACCACCGACGCCATCGACGTGCCGGCGGCCTGCAGGATGGCGGCCATACTGCGCAGCGCGGCCTCGGTCTGCGCGGCGACGCCCTGCGCCAGCTGCGGCCGTTCGCCCGGGCTGGCGGCGGGCAGGAAGCCCAGTTGCCCGGAAACGAACACGAAGCCGTTGGCGCGCACGGCCTGCGAATAATGGCCCGCCGGCGGCGTGGCGCGGGGGGTGTGGATCAGGTCCATCTCGATTCCTTATGCGGGGCGGCCGGACTTACCAGCCGCGAAAGCGCTGCCATTGCGCCACGACACGGCGGTCGCCGTCGCGCACGACCGCGTAGGCGTCGTGCTGCGCGCAGGTGGCGCAGGCGTGGTTTGGCACGATCCGCAGTTTGGTGCCCAGCGGCAGTTCCGGCAAGGCGGCGCCGCTGCCGGCGCGCAGCTTGATGATGCCCTGCTCCTGGTTGGTCTCGGCCAGCAGCAGGTCGGGATAGACCTTGCCGTCGGCATCGCACACCAGCCCGTACAGCTGGTCCACCGGCTGCTTGGCCGTGCCGCGGTCGCGCGACATGGCCATCCAGCCCGCGTCCACCAGGATCCAGCCCTTGTCGGGCTGGTGGCCGATCACGGTGGTCAGCACGGTGGCGGCGATGTCGTCCACCTCGCAGACGCCGAGTCCCGCCATAACCAGGTCGAAGAACACGTAGACGCCGGCGCGCACTTCCGTCACGCCTTCCAGGTTGCGGGCAAAATGCGCGGTGGGCGTCGAGCCCACGCTGACCACCGGACACGGCAGGCCCGCCGCGCGGATGGCCTGGGCGCAACCGACCGCGGCCGCGCGCTCCTGCTCCGCCATGTCGGCGATGGCCTGCACGCTGCGGCAGCCGTAGGATTCACCGGCGTGGGTCATGACGCCGCGCAGGCTGTCGACGGCATGCAGGGTCCGTGCGATCGCCAGCAACTGGTCGGTGTGGCCCGGCTGCACGCCGGCGCGATGGCCGTCGCAATCGATCTCGATCAAGGCGGGAATGGCGGCGCCCTCTTCCCGGGCGCGCGCCGCCAGCGCTTCGGCGGCGTCGATGCTGTCGACCACCACGGTCAGGTCGATGCCCTGGCGGCGCAGCGCCAGCACGCGGCCGAGCTTGGCCGGCGCCACGCCCACGGCGTACAGCAGGTCGGTCACGCCGGCGGCGGCGAACTGCTCGGCTTCCTGCAGCGTCGACACCGCCGCGGGCCCCTCGGGCCGCGTCATGACGCGGCGCGCCACCTCGATCGACTTGGGCGTCTTCAGATGCGGACGCAATTGCACGCCATGGGCGGCCATCAGGCCGTTCAGGCGCTCGATGTTGCGCGTCATGCGGATTTCGTCCAGCACCAGGCAGGGCGTTTCCAGCGTATCGAGGGTGGCGGAGGCAGTGGTCATGGCGGTATCGACGGAACAGGAAGGGCGGAAAAATGGAAACCGACGCGGGCGCCGCCCGGAACGCGACCGCATGCCCGCAGTATGGCGCGCCACGTGGCTTGCGTGTTTAATAAAGACTTAATCAATCATTAAGGCGTTTCTGAATGATCACGACGGACGACCTGCGTTTCTTCCTGAGCCTGGCGGCCACCAGCTCGCTGGCGCAGGCGGCGCGCGCGCTGGACGTGACGCCGCCCGCCGTGACGCAACGCCTGCATGCGCTGGAAAAGCGCCTGGGCGTGCGGCTGGTCAACCGCTCGGGACGCGGCACCGCGCTGACCGACGAGGGCCGGCTGCTGGCGCTGCGGGCCGGCCAGATCTGCGGCGAATTGAACGACCTGGCCGATGAACTGGTGGGCCGGCGGGGCGTGGTGGCCGGCCACCTGCGCGTGGTGGCGCCGCTGGGCTTCGGCCAGCGCTACGTCGCCGGGCTGGTGGCCGGCTTTCGCAAGGAAAGCGAGAACGTGACCGCCAGCCTGATCCTGTCGGACGGGCCGCCGCGCCTGGCCAGCGACGACTGGGACGTGATGATCCATATCGGCGAGCTGCGCGATTCGACCCTGGTGGCCTATCCGCTGGCGCCGAACCGGCGCATCCTGTGCGCCTCGCCCGCCTATCTGGCGCGGCATGGCGCGCCCGCCAAGCCCGAGGACCTGCGCGAACACGACTGCATCGCCCTGCGTGAGAACGAGGAGGACGTGACCCTGTGGCGCTTCAAGCGCGGGCGCGGGCCGGCGGTGGGGGTGCGCATCGCGCCGGTGCTGTCCAGCAACGCCGGCGCCGCCGCGGTGGCCTGGGCCCTGGCCGGCCACGGCATCGTGGCCCGGTCGGAATGGGACGTGGCCGAGCATGTGAAAACGCGCGCCCTGGTGCCGCTGCTGCCGGGCTGGACCCTGCCCGAGGCCAATGTGGTGGCGCTGGTGAAATCGCGCCAGGAACTGCCGGCGCGCACCGCCGGCTTCCTCGCCCACCTGCGCGAGGCGTTCGCGGCCACGCCGTGGCGCGACAAGGCGACCGCCTGAGGCGCGCGACGGCCGCGGCCCCGCCGGATCAGTCCAGCATGGCCTCGGCCTCGATCTCGACCAGCCATTCGGGCAGCGACAAGCCGCTGACGATGATCCAGGACGACGGCGGCGGATCGACCGGGAAGCGGTCGCGCAGGCCGGGGCCGACGGTGCGCTCCTGGGCATCGACGCCGACCTGGCCGGACAGCAGCATGCGGCGCTGGCCCGTGACGATGACGGCCTGGCTGAAGCCGTATTGCACGGTGTTGAAGACGGTATCGGGATTGACGACGGTTCGGGACATGTTTGTTCTCCTTGTGGACGCCCCGCCCCGCGGCGCGGCGTTGCCGGCATTCTAGATGCCCTGCATGCCCGCCCCGGCCGCGCTCAGGCCACGGCGGCGGCAGGCCGGGCGCCGCGCGCCGCGTAGACCGCGACCAGCAGCACCACCGCCCCCGCGCCCGCCGCGGTCCAGAAGCCCGCTCCCACGCCATGGCGATCGACGATCCACCCCGCCAGCGCGGCGCCCGCCGCGACGCCCGCCCCCAGGCCCGTCACCAGCCAGGTCAGGCCTTCGGTGAGACGGCGGCCCGGCACGCTGCCTTCCACCATCGCCATGGCGATGATCATGGTCGGCGCGAACGACAGGCCGGCCAGCAGCACGCCCAGCGACAGCGTCAGCAGATCGCCGACCCACAGCAGCGGCAAGGTGGTGAAGGCGGTCACGCTGGCGGCAATGGCCAGCATGCGCGCCAGCGGCATCTGGAATTTCAGCACGCCGAACGCCAGGCCGGCCACGCACGATCCCAGGGCATAGGCCGACAGCACCACGCTGGCGCCGGCGGGCAGGCCCTGCTGGCGGGCGAAGGCCACGCTCATGACGTCGATGGTGCCGACGATGACGCCCATGGCGGCCATCATGGCGGTCAGCTGGCGCATCAGCGGCACGCCCAGCACCGAGGACTCGCGGCCCGCCTCGCGCGGCTGCACCGCCGGCGCGGTGGCCCGTTGCAGCACGAAGGCGGTCACGCCCAGGCCCAGCAACAGCGCCGCGCCGAGCGGGCCGGCCTCGGGAAACAGGATCACGCACAGGCCCACCGCCAGCGGCGGGCCGATGATGAAGCTCAGTTCGTCGAACACCGACTCGAGGGCGTAGGCGGTGCGCAATTGCGGCCGGTCGCGGTAGATCTCGGTCCAGCGGGCCCGCGCCATGGCGGGCATGCTCGGCAGGCTGCCCGCCAGCGCCGCGAACACGAACAGCGTCCAGTCGGGCGCCTGCAAGCGCACGCAGGCGGCCAGGCCCGCCAGCCCGGCCACGCAGGCGCCGGCCGCCAGCGGCAGGATGCGGCCCTGGCCATGGCGATCCACCAGGCGCGAAATGCGTGGCGCCAGCAAGGCGGTGGCCAGCGCGAAGGTGGCCGCTACCGCGCCGGCCAGGGTGTAGGCGCCGCGCACCTGGGACAGCATGGTGATGATGCCGATGCCGATCATGGGCAGGGCCAGCCGCGCCACGGCGCAGGCGGCGACAAAACCGGCGGCGCCGGGCGCCTGGAACAATTCGCGATAGGGATTCGACACCCGGAACCTCTGGGGATGTTGCAGCCGGCGATGGGCGCCGCCGGACAGATTGACATACGTAGCGTATGCAAGATGGTATTCACATACCTGGCGTATGTCAATTAACATACGCCTCGTATGCCACTGGAGCCAGCCATGTCGCGATCGCGCGCCGAGATGATCGAAGAAACCCGCGGAAAACTGCTGGCGACGGCACGTGAGTCGTTCCGCCGCGCCGGCTATGCGGGCACGTCGATGGACGACCTGACCGCCGCCGCCGGGCTGACCCGTGGAGCGTTGTATCACCATTTCGGTGACAAGCAGGGCTTGCTGGCGGCGGTCGCGGCGCAGATCGACGGCGAGATGGAGGCGCGGCTGCAGGCCATTTCGCGCGACGCCCCCGATGCCTGGACAGCCCTGCGCGAGCGCTGCCGGGCCTATCTGGCGATGGCGGCCGAGCCCGAGATCCGCCGGATCGTGCTGCAGGACGCGCGCGCGGTGCTGGGCCATGGCGGCGCCGCCGCGCAGGAACAGTGCACCGCGTCGCTGGGCGCGCTGCTGCAGGCCCTGATGGCGCAAGGCGTCATCGGCCCGGCCCAACCCGACGCGCTGGCGCGGATGCTGCACGGCGGACTGGCCGACAGCGCCCTCTGGATCGCCGGGGACGACAGCCAGGCGCGGCTGGCGCAGGCGCTGCAGGCGCTGGACCTGCTGCTCGCGGGCCTGCGCCGGACCTGACCGCGACCACCGGCAAGCGGGATCGGCACTCGCCGCAAACGCCGTCGTCGCGCATAATGCGACACTGCGTTTGATGGGCCGCCCCTGGAGACCGGCCCCTGCCCCCGCAACCCGGATCCCTCGCCCCACCAAAATGAAGCTCCTGCGCCTTTACGCCCTGGCCGCCCTGCTCGGCGGCACCGCGCTATTGCCCGCCGCGGCGCCGGCCCAACCGCCGACGCAGCAAGCCGCCGCGCAAGCCCTCGTCGGCAAATGGCGGCACCAGACCATGCTGCGCACCGTCGACGGCCAGGCGCTGCCGCCCCAGCCGTCCGGCGGCGCCGGCGTGGCCGAATTCCGCAGCGACGGCACCTGGTCGATGCAGGGCCCGGGTGCGCTTTCCAGCGGCACCTACCGCTGGCTCGACGCCAAGCGCATCGAGCAGACGCTGGAGCAATCCACCAGCGAATACGAGATCGGCGAGGCCTCCATCCGCTACGTGAAGATCCAGGGCGACCACCTGACGCTCACCCGCGTCCAGGATCGCAAGGAAATGGACAGGCTGATGCCGCCGGTGAAGCCGGGCGCCAAGCGTCCCGACCAGATGATCGTCACCAATCTCTTCACCCGCCTGCCCGCGGACTGACGCCTACCCCCTCCGGACGCAATCCGCTGGTAATCCAAATGCAGTATGGAAGGATGAAATCTTCTTTGCTACGCTGGGTCACCCTTGTGGAGGTCCAGTGACCATGCAACCCAAGATCCGAGTGCTTTGCGTGCAACCGTCATCGGTGATGGCCCGCTTCGCCTTCCTGGGCGTTGCGCTGCGTTGGTCGTTGGGCGCCACGCCCCGGCCGGCGCGACTGCGCATCGGTCCGCACGACCTGGCGCCGGTCGGCTCGGAAGCCGCATTCTGGATGTTCGCCTTGCGCCACGCCCTGTCGTCGCAGTCCGTGCTGATCACGCGCGGCGACCACTGGGACGTCGCCGCCTCCATCGACGGCGACGAAATACGCGCCTTTGGCCGCAAGTTCGCGCTGCGCCAGTGCCTCTAGCGCGGCCGGCCGCGGCCCTTCACAGCTCCACCCGCGGCTTGCGGTGATAGGCAGCCAGTTGCTCGGCGGTCCAGCGCTGCCGGGCTTCCTCCTGGCAGCAGGTGCGGAACACCCGCGCGCCCACTTCCAGAAAGCGCCCCATGTCGTCCTCGGTCAACTGGCCCTGCACACGCATCAGGCAGTCCGCATAGGCGGACAGGATGCCATCCCAACCTTCGGGCTTGCCTGGCGCGACGGGCTTGCTGATCATGCGGGCCATCATTTCGTTATGGTCCATCATGCTGGTTCCCCCTGAAGCCCCGCCGCGGCCGCGCGGGTCGCGGCGGTATGACGGCATTGACGGCAGCAAGCGCCATGCCTGCCGCGCCGGGCGCGGGATGGGGGGATCGGGGGGTGGAAAAATTACCAGCCGGAGTGGTACGGGCTTACCGTCCCTAGAATTCCGGCAGGTCGAAGACGGTATGCAGGGTGGAACTGGGCATCGGCACCGAGGCCAGGTGCTCGCGGCCGTCATCGTCGGTCAGCACCCGCACCGGCCGCGAGGCCACGGACAGGCCGTCGACGCTGATCACGGTCTCGACCTCGGCGCCGGCCTTGATGGCCTCGATCACCTCGGAGGCCGCCGCCGTCACGGGGTCGCTGACCCAGCCGGGCACGCCGCGCTCGGCCAGCCCCCAGCGCACGTAGGCCACGTGACCGCTGACGGCTTCTTTACGAACGGCGACGATTGCGTAAAACGACATCCAGGCCTCCCCAAAGTTGGTGGCCCGGATCGTATAACAACTTCACTGATCCGCGATGACAGGCGGCATCAGGGTTCGATGTCGATGGGCGCAAAGGATTTCACCAGATCGTCCAGCTGCTTGAGCTGGGTCAGGAACGGCTCCAGCTTGTCCAGCGGCAAGGCGCTGGGGCCGTCGCATTTGGCGTTCCTGGGGTCCGGGTGGGCCTCCAGGAACAGGCCCGCCAGCCCCACGCCCATGCCGGCCCGCGCCAGTTCCGCCACCTGCTCGCGGCGGCCGCCCGAGGCCGCATCCAGGGCCGAGCGCTGCTGCAGCGCGTGGGTGACGTCGAAGATCACCGGGCGGTTGCCGGAAACCTTTTTCATGACGCCGAAGCCCAGCATGTCCACCACCAGGTTGTCATAGCCGAAGCTGGTGCCGCGGTCGCACAGGATGATCTGCTGGTTGCCCGCCTCGGTGAACTTGTCGACGATGTTGAGCACCTGCGTGGGGCTGAGGAACTGCGGTTTCTTGATGTTGACGACCCGGCCGGTCTTGGCCAGCGCCACCACCAGGTCGGTCTGGCGGGCCAGGAACGCCGGCAGTTGCAGGATGTCGGCGACTTCGGCCACGGGGGCCGCCTGCCAGGGTTCGTGCACGTCGGTGATCACCGGCACGCCGAAGTTCTGCTTGACCGCCTCGAAGATCTTCATGCCCTCTTCCAGGCCCGGACCGCGGTAGGAATGGATCGACGAGCGGTTGGCCTTGTCGAACGACGCCTTGAACACGTAGGGGATGCCCAGCTTGGTGGTCACGCGCTGGTATTCCTCGCAGGCGCGCAGCGCGAGATCCTTGGATTCCAGCACGTTGATCCCGCCGAACAGCACGAAGGGCTGGTCGTTGGCGCAGGTGATCGAGGGCGAGATGACGACTTCCGGGGCGGTCATGGGGGGCGATCCTGTAAAGATGAAGCGGGTAATAGTGCGTAATGTACAACCTGCCCACCCCGGACCCGGCCCCCGCCAACCGCTTTTTTGCGCCGCCTCAGCGGCTGGAAGTCATGCGGCGCAGCACGCCGTCGCGCAGGACGTAGTGGTGGACCAGCGCCGCCACCGCGTGGATACAGGCCAGCACGATGATGCTCCAGGCCACTGTGTTGTGCAGCCCGCCGAAAAATCGCCGCTGCTCGTGATCGATGCTGACCAGCGTGGGGATGTCGAACAGGCCGAAGAACGCGAACGGCTCGCCCTGCGCCCAGCGGAACAGGAAGCCCAGCACGATCTGCGCCGCCAGCAGCAGGTACAGCAGCCCGTGCATGCCCGAGCCCGCCAGCCGCAGCCAGCCGCTCGAGGCCGGCGGCAGGCGACGGCCACGGCTCAAGCGCCAGACCACGCGCAGCACGAAGACCGCCGCGAACAGCAGCCCGAAGGAAATGTGCACCGATTGCAGCAGGCGCCGCGTCGGCGTGCCGCGCGGCAGGAAGCCCCAGATCTCGGCCAGGGCGAACAGGCCGACGACCAGGATCACCGTCAGCCAGTGGAAAGCGATCGTGGCCCGGTCATAGTGCGGGGTGCCGGCGCAAGCAGGCGGCGTCATCGTGGCAGTCACAAGATACACTCGTTGGTAGCAATACCCGCGAGCGTATTGAGAACAGACTTACGACTACCTGATTCATGGACACCGACACCCTGCAAGGCCGGCTCGAATTCCTGCGGCAAGCCGAAAAGCTGAAAGACGTCCTGCGCAGCGCCCGCAGCTCGGGCGGACGCCAGGAAAGCACGGCCGAACACACCTGGCGCCTGTGCCTGATGGCGATGATGCTCGAAGAGGGCCTGGCGGACCTGGATTTCGCCCGCATTCTGCGACTGTGCGTGGTGCACGACCTGGGCGAGGCCATCCATGGCGACATCCCGGCGACGCAACAGGCCACGGGCACCGACAAGGGCGCCCAGGAACGGCTCGACCTGCTGCAGCTGGCCGCCCCGCTGGACGCCACGGCGCGCGCGCGGCTGCTGGCGCTATGGGACGACTACGAAAACGCCGGTTCGCCCGAGGCCCGCGCCGTCAAGGCGATGGACAAGCTGGAGACGCTGCTGCAACATAACCAGGGCGCCAATGCCCCGGATTTCGACTATGCGTTCAACCTGGACTATGGCCGCAAGCACACCGACGCCCTGCCCCTGTTCCGGGAGATCCGCCGGCTGCTCGATGCCGACACCGAAGCGCGCATCCGCCAGCAGGCCGCCGTGCGCGACGCGCCCCCCGCCGGCCCCGCCGACGTGGTCCAGCGGCAACTGGACGCCTACAACGCCCGCGACATCGAGGCCTTCATGCCGGCCTGGGCGGAGGATTGCCTGTATTACGCCTTCCCCGACACGCTGCTGGCCAGCGGCCACGCCGAAATCCGCGCGCGCCACGTTGAACGCTTCCAGGAACCCGACCTGCACGGCCGGCTGGTCAACCGCATCGTCAACGGCGACATCGTGGTGGACCAGGAGATCGTCACCCGCAATTTCGCCGACGGCCCCGGGGAAATCGACGTCACCGCAATCTACGAAGTGCGCGGCCACCAGATTACCAAGGCCTGGTTCAAACTCGGCCAGCCACGATTACACGCCAGACCGGCATAGCGACGCCTCCAACAGGTGAGAAAAGCATGGGATTCCTAGACTCGCTGTTCCGGCGCAAGCCCACGCAAGACCAGTTCGCCACGCTTTTCATCGCCGCCGTGCGGCAACGGGGCTACACCGGCGAACTCATCTACAAGGCCGATGAGTTCCGCCTGCTGCACGGCGACAGCGCCTACTTCAACCTGCACAACGCCTACCACGCCTATTGCGACGCCCGCGGCGGCCAGCGCCAGGGCGCGTTGCAGGGCTATGTCTCCACCCTGCTCAGCAGCGGCCAGGCCATGCCGCACTCGCTGGCCGAGGCCCGCCCCCTGCTGCGCCCGGTGATCCGCGGCCGCAGCGCGGTCGAGGCCGTGCGCATGCATCACCTGCGCAACGATGGCAACGACGCGGCGTTCCACCCCGCCGTGCGGCCCTTCGGCGACGATTGCGTGGTGCTGCTGGCGCTGGACCGACCGGAATCCATCGCCACCCTCACCAATGGCCCCGAAGCTTCCTGGGGCGTCACGTTCGACGAAGCGCTGGCGATCGCCATCGACAACCTGCGCGATTCGGCCGACAACTTCGTGGAGGTGGCGCCGGGCGTCTACGGCGGCGGCTGGGAAGACGGCTATGACATCAGCCGCGTGCTGCTGCCCGACATGCTGGAGCGCGTGCCGGTGCGCGGCCGGCCGGTCTTCATGATGCCGACGCGCGACCTGCTGCTGGTCAGCGGCGACAACGACGATGAAGGCCTGATGAAGATGGTCGAGCTGTGCCAGCAGGTGATCCCGCACGGTCGACCCGTGTCGCCCTGCATGTACCGCCATGGCGAGGCCGGGGTCGAGCGCTTCGTGCCGCCGCATGACGAACTGCGGCAGCGCCAGGCCAACCTGGCGCGCATGCTGGCCAAGGGCGATTACGACGCCCAGAAAGAGGCGCTGGAACACCTGTACGAGGAGCAGGGCATCGACGTGTTCGTCGCCACCTACAACCTGTTCGTGCAGAACGGCGACGCCGACGCCTCGTTCTCGCTGGCGACCTGGACCCGCGGCGTGGATACCTCGCTGCCCAAGGTCGACCGCCTGGCGCTGGTGCGCCCCGACGCGGCCGACGAGATCGGCGAGGTCCGGGTGGTCGCCTGGGAACAGGCCCTGGCCTTGATGGCGCCGCTGCTCGAACGCGAGAACCTCTACCCGGTGCGCTATCGCACCCGCGGCTTTCCCAGCGATGCGCAGCTGGCCCAGTTGCGGGCCATGGACTGACCGGGGCCAGTCCGCCCCGCCCCTTACGCTTGCGAGGCCGGCTCGCTCACCAGCCGGTACGCCAGCGCCCCGATGATCGCGCCGACGATCGGCGCCACCCAGAACAGCCACAGCTGCTCCAGCGCCCAGCCGCCCACGAACAACGCCGGGCCGGTCGAACGCGCCGGGTTCACCGACGTATTGGTGACCGGAATGCTGACCAGGTGGATCAGCGTCAACGCCAGCCCGATGGGAATCGCGGCAAAACCGGCCGGCGCCCGCTTGGCGGTGGCGCCCAGGATCACGAACAGGAAGCCCGCCGTCATCACGATCTCGGTGACCAGCGCCGCCGCCATCGAGTACTTGCCGGGCGAATAGGCGTCATAGCCGTTGGCGGCGAAATGGCTGCCCTTCAGGTCGAACCCCAGCTTGCCGTCGGCGATCACCGCCAGCACCGCCGCCGCGGCGATGGCGCCCAGCACCTGCGCCACCACGTAGGGCAGGATCTCGCGCGCCGGAAACCGGCCGCCGGCCACCAACCCGACCGTGACGGCGGGATTGAAGTGCCCGCCCGAAATATGGCCGACGGCGAAAGCCATGGTCAGCACCGTCAGGCCGAACGCCAGCGCCACGCCGGCGAAACCGATGCCCAGTTGCGGAAACCCGGCCGCCAGCACCGCCGCGCCGCAACCGCCCAGCACCAGCCAGAAGGTGCCGAAGAATTCCGCGCCGCAGCGCTTCGATAGTGGGTACATTGCCGCTCTCCAAGACAGAAAACGCGACAGTAGCCCGACGTAAAAAACGACACTTCAAAGCAATGCAAATTCTTTTGAATCCTTGACATTGCGTGGCGTGGACGCCGCCTGCGCGCACGCCTCCGATCGGTCCGGCCATGGCCGGCGCGGACGCGGCCATGGAAGAAGCCGCCGTGGGCGGTATGCTCTCGTTGCGCGGCGATATCCGCACGCGCCCCGATTCCTTCCCGCGATCCTCGCCGCCATGATCCGACACGTCCTCGCGCTTTCCCTGATGCTGTCTCCCGCCCTGGTCCTGGGCGCCTCCACGCCGGACTACATGGGCCAGTACGACCGCTGCCTGCGCGACGCGGGCGTCACCAACAACGGCACCGTGGGCGCCTGCGCGGAAGGCGTCTCGGCGGCCGCCAAGCGCGAAATCAACGCGCTCTACGCCCGGGTCCAGGCGCGCCTGGCCAATGACTACCCGGACGACGCCGCCAAGCTGGAACAGACCCAGAAAGCCTGGCTGGCCTACCGCAACGGCCAATGCGCCCTGGCCGGGGCGCACGTCGGTTCGCCCATGTACGAGTACTGCCCGATGCTGCTCAACATCAGCCGCGCCGCCGAATTGCGCGAACTGGCGGGCGACTGAGCCCGCGGCGCGACGCGGCGGCGCTTGCCGTGCCGCGGCGGCATTGGTAACTTTGCTGTGCCCGGCCTCGCGTTCCCCGTTTTTCGCACAGGACAGCGCCCACCATGACCATCGTCGTATACGCCGCCAACGCCCGCACCCTCTGGGAAACCATCCAGGCGGACATCGCCTCCATCAACGCCCGGACCACCACCAGCGGCAACAGCTGGCGCAAGGACGACAGCGGCCGCGCCACCAAGATCTACCGCGCCACGCCCACCGGCCAGCATGACGAACGCGCCTACTTCGTGGGTACCGTGCGCACCGGCCAGTTGATGTTGCTGGACCTGCTGCCCGGCAGCGAGGCGCTGACCTGGCCGTTGTTCGGCGCCCTGCATGGCCACCTGTCCGGCATGCTGCTGTCGACCTATCCCGACGCCATCCTGTCGCTGAACCTGTTTCCCAACAAACCCACCGACGCATAAGAAGCCACGCTGTGCTGCTGTTATCCGTATGTGTACTGGCCGCCTTGTCGCTGGGCGTGCTGACGTGGCGCCTCGTGCGCCGGCCTGCCGGCAAGACGCGCGGCGACATTGCCCGCTCGGCCGCTGCCGGCGCCGCCCTGTTCGCGGCCCTGGGGCCTCCGGTGGGCACCCTGGTCTTCGCGCTCTTCATCGCCATTTCCACGATCAGCGTCGAAACGCTGTTCACGTCGATCTTCCTGGTGCCCTGGTCGTACCTGTACGGCGGCGTGCCCGCGCTGCTGTGCGGCCTGGTGGCGGGCGCCTGCCGCCCCGCCGCCGTATCATGGCACTCGTATTGCTGGCCGGGGCTGCTGGGCGGTCTCTATGCCTTCGTTTTTCTGCTGGGCTTCGCGGTGCGCGACAACACCCTGCCCGAACTGGGCTTTCCGCTGTTCCTGGGCGGCGTGCCCGGACTGATCAGCGGCGTAGTCTGCGCGCGGGTGTTCTACGGCAAGCCGCAAGCCACCCTTCCCGCCCCCGCGTGAGCGCCGGCCCCACCCTCTTCCCCCATCCCCCTTGGAAGCCCTCATGACGATCTCCCTGCCCCGCCTGTTCGCCGCCCTGGCCGCCAGCCTCTGCGCCGGCGCCGCCCTGGCCGCCCCCGCCCCCTCCGTCACCGCCGCGCAAGCCAGGCTGGCCGGCATGACGCCCGCCTCGAAGATCGAGTGCCACGCCACCGGCAGCAACGGCGCGCAATGCAGCGCCGACGGCTACACCGTGATGTACCTGGATAATTGCGGCGAAGGCGCCGCGTTCGGCTCGATCGCCGCCGATGGCGGCGTCGACCTGAATGATCGCGTCGACGGCAAAGGCAAGACGGTGGCCCACGTGATGGACCGCCAGTTCGTCTGCATTCCCGCCATGGTGCGCAAGGGCGAGGAACAGCGCCACTACGTGATCGCCGTGCCCACCGCCAGCGTGCCCGCGTGCCGTGGCAACGAGCTGTGCAAGAACGCCGACCTGCCGGTGGACTGGAAGCAGGCCAAGCGCGGCCAGGCCTGCGAACGCACCAAGGATGGCGACTACCAGGGCGATTGCGCGGCCGGCTGGGTCGACGTCGGCCAGATCGACCAGTACGAAACGCTGGCCCCCGCCAAACCGGCCCGCTGATCGCCATGACGCGCCGCCTCGCCCCGATCGCCCTGCCGCTGATTGCGGCGCTGCTCGCGCCGGCCTGCGCACTGGCCGCGAGTGTGGCCGTTCAACCCAATCCGCAAGCGCGCCAAGGCGTGGACCTGAGCATGCGCGTCGAGGGCGCGCCCGGCCTCTTCGAGCGCGTCGACGGCCACGCCGACTACCGCGTCGAGAATCCGGCCTGCGTGCCGCTGACCGCCGTCACCGGCGCCACGGTGGTGCCGGAACAGCGCGTACCGGTGTCGTTCGAGCCCGCCACCGGCGGTGGCTACCGCGCTGAAATCCTCCTCGACCGCTTCCGCGACGAAGACTATTACGGCAAAGGGATATGTCATTGGGCGCTGGTGGGCGTGACCGCCGACCTGCACCACGGGCAGGTCGACTTCAGCCCGGCCATCTACCTGGCCGACATCGTCGCCGGGCGCGACGTGGTGAAGCACTTTTCGAACAAGTCGTACGCCAACGCCGACAATGCGCGCATCGACATCGGCGCCGACAGCGCCAGCGCATTCAACGATCCGCAGGCGACGTTCCGCATCCGGCTGCACGGCGCCGCGCGCTAGGCCCGGCTGGGCCGGCCATCGCGGACGGTCAGTTGCCGGCGGCGCGGCGCAAGCGGTCCAATTCGGCGCGGTTCAGGCGCTTGGCCTCGTCCTCGGCGTAATCGCGCTCGCCCACTTCGTACTTGCCGTCATACAGGCAACTGCTGCGGCTCACCCGGCATTCGAGGCTGACGCGCGATGAGTCGGGGCCGGATGACGACGCCGGCGCCGACCAGACATTCAGGGGGGAGGAGGAAGAACAGCCTGCTGCGAGCCCGGCGAGCAACAACATCAATGCGCCGCGGCCAAGTGATTGAATCGACAACAATTTACCCTCGCTCGACGAGAAAAGCTTCAGGCTTCTTTATAACAAGCGAGGCAAATGCGGTACAGGCGCGTTAATCCGGGGCACGGCTTCGAGCCGCCTTTTCATCCCGATCCGGGTCCCTGTCTTGCGCCTGTCTTGTCCCCCATGGCGGTCGCCGCTCTCCGGCGGCATTCAACCCATTCGCTTGATCAGCCATTCTCCCAATCAACCATTTGATTAATAAGGACATTCCAAGAAGCGCAAAATAAAAAAACCCCGAGACACAAGGGTGTCTCGGGGTCTTGGGACAGTGTCGGCATGCCGCCAGATCACTACCCGAATAGGGTTGGTGCGAAGGAGGGGACTCGAACCCCTACTCAAGCCAATGTTTATGCGGCTTCCCGGACTTATGTTGTCCGTAAGCTGTCATTCGGGCGGGACGGCGAAAGCCGTCTCGCCCTTTTTGCGTTGGGTGAAACGGTCTGGGAATTCAATTATCGCCCCTCTGGCCAAGAACGCAGCCATAGACTGTTGCCCATGCACACATGGCCCTACGACACCTTGACGCCCGAAGTGTGGGCAGCGCTCCCCGCCGACGACAAGGCGATGGTCGAGGCATTGACAGCCGCCTTCATAGCCGAGGTCGAACGACAACGCGCGGCCAGGTTGCAGGCGCCGGACACGGACGACTGACCCTATACTGACCCTTCCCATGGGAGGGTGTCATGTGCAGCCACTACCAGACCCTGAAGGACGCCGAGCTGCTGCTCAAGAAGTTCGGCGCGCCCAACAAGCCGGCCGGCGGCAAATACGACATGTGGCCGCGCTACCCCGGCATCTTCATCCGGCGGCCGGTCGAGCATGACGCCGGCGACGAAGCGGTGCCCGAGCGTGAGGCGGTCGTGGGTCGTTGGGGCCTGATCAGCGCCATGACCAAGGCGGACGGTCTGGACAAGGCCGGCAAGCTGTCGACGGTCAACGCACGCAGCGAGACGGCGGCCAACTCCTACACCTTCGGCAACGCCTGGCGCCGCGCGCAGCACTGCATCATTCCGGCCGATGCGATCTTTGAACCCGATTGGCGGCCGGTCGATGAAGGCCGCAGCAAGACCTCGGTTGCTACCCGGTTCACCCGGGCCGACGGCGCGCCGCTGGGCATTGCCGGCCTGTGGGACCGCTGGCGCGACGCCGCCGGCCAGCTGCAGGAGAGCTACACCATGCTCACCATCAATGCGGACGAGCATCCAATGTTCCAGGACTACCACCAGGCCGGCAAGGAAAAACGTATGGTCGTGATCCTGCCCGAGGGCGCCTACAGCGAATGGCTCAACGCGCCGTCGGATGCGACACGGGATTTCCTGGTGCCCTTCCCGGCCGACAAGCTGGTCGCGACACCGGCGGCGAAGTAGGCCTCAGCCCTTCACCTTGTCGTAGAGCGTGATGGCGGCAGCAAGTGACGGCTCCATGCCGTGGCGCGTGCCGTTCGCTGCCCAGACCTCGAACTGCCAGCGGTTCTGCGCGAACACCTTGCAGATCGTCCACCCGCCAGGCCCCGCCCAGTAGTACTCGTCCCGCTGCTGCCAGTCCGTCGTGTCCGCCATGTTCCGTCCCCTTTCGGCCGAAATCGGGGCCGAATTGCGCGAATTCTAGGACTGTTTACACTGTATGTCCATACAGTATTTTTAGAGCAAGACCGTGCGACTCCAGTGCACCGTCCTCCGGACGCATCACCTTGGCGAACGCCGCCGCGACAACGATCCAGGCCAGCCCGTGGTGGGCACGGTCCGGATGTATTCCATGCTCCACCAGGGCCTAAATCGCCATGTCCCTCGCATGACGATGGATGCCCTAGCAAAATTCGGCGCGACGGTGCCCAGTGCTATCCCCGATCTGCTCGAACCCCAGCTACTCACCTTCGGGTCTGACCGCGGCATGATGGTGGTCGGCTTCGAGGAGATCGCCGGCGTGCGCTACTACCAGGGGTGGTGGATGCAGTGGGTATCGAGTTCTGAATAGGGTCGGCGAGCCCCGTGTGTTAAAAGGTCGCAACAATGCTTTTGGGAGACCCAGCGTGCTTCGTATATTCGTTATCTTGGCTTGCGCGATGGCGGCGAGCGGATGCGCGCCCTCAAAGAGCCTTGTTCAATTGCGAGCCACGCCGGGTGAAACCTACTTCAGCCAGGCATCCGTGGATACGGTGACGCGCTGCATGCGCGATTTGCCAACAGACATGCTCGAGATCACCACTTACCCCGAATCGGGCGCGGCCGAATTCATGATCGGCACGTCGAGCGACATGGTTTATCTAGCCGCCGCCTCGAAGGACAGTAGCGGATCTAGCATCGCTATCCACACATACGGCCGGACGCTCTGGGCCATGCCAGAGGCAGAATTCCGCGCCAGCGTGAAACGCTGCGCCCCTCCACGATGACCTAATTACTTCACTGTCGAACACAGACGCCGCCAGGTGGCATTGCGGTCCAATATCTGGCGGGCGACCGGCCGCGGCGTCTGCTCTACCTGCGCCTCCGAATCAAAGTAGATCGGCCGCGCATGCTCGCAATACTCAATCCCTACGCGAGCCGGGGCCACGCACCCAGTCAGACTTAAGCTCAGCAATGACAGCGTCATCATCTTTGCGGGCCACGTCGTCCTGTACATCACGCACCTCCTGGCGGGCCTTCGCCGCCTGTTCGTTGATTTGCTCGGCGCGCTCGTGGCGCTCCGCCTGCCGCCCGGTGGCGCGCCCCCGGTAGAACACGCCCGCCAGCGTGCCCAGGAAGATTCCCGCAAACAGCAGCCAGCCTTGCATGCGTTCAAGCCACGTTCGCATTTCGCCCCCCTATCTCGATGTAGGCCTGCGTGTGGTTGCTGGCCCACTTCTTCCGCAGGGCTGCCCGCACCTCGGGCGTACCCCGGCTGTAGGCGCCAGGGCGCCAGGTGCGCAGGTACAGCAACCATGCGCCCTCTTCATCGCCAATGTCCGGCATCCGCCCCGGATCGCTCCAAAGCAGCAAGCGAGCCAGGCCGGCCGCCAGCACATCGTCCTGCTCGATGGCGTTCCAGATTGCGGCGTTGTCGGCCGCCACCCCCCGGGCGCGATACAGTTGCGCCGCCAGGTCGCGGGTCGCCGCGTGAGTCCGAACGCCGCTGACCATGCCGCCGCCCTGCTCCGCCTGCCAGAAGCTCTTGGCCGGGCCGGTCGGCCGCGGCGGACTGCCAACAAGCTGCCGCCGGTCGAGAAACCGGCTTTCCTGCAGGCCGATGGCCAGCAGCATCACGCGCGCGGCCGCCGTGTCCATGCGCGCCGGCAGCAGCGCCAGCGCCGGAGTGATCGCGTTATCGTTGATCGTCTGAAGATTCATGGTCAGCCCTCCCCGCCCGACCGCAGGCCCAACAGCTTGGCGCGAACTTCAACCAGCCATTCCAGTAGCCCCTTTTGCCGCATGCTGGCCATCCAGCGCATATAGGCGCCCAGCACCCACCACGCCGGCAGACCGGCAATCAGCATGCTCGGCCCCAGAACGTAGAACTTCGCCAGCAGCGCGTCGTCGCTGCCGGCACCGTGCTGCGCCAGCCACGTCATGGCCTCCATCAGGCCAGGCTTCCAGGCGATGACCGCCCCCGCGAGCGCCGGCCCGAACATGAACGAGCAGGCGACCGTGCAGATGGTCCGCACCGTAAATTCACGCGCGGTGCGCGGGGGCATGATTAGCAACCCCAGAATCGCGGCAACCGCCGCCGGCACGCCGTAGGCCATCGCGACTTTCACCGCGGCATACCCACCCAACCCCTCCAGCCCCTTAAGGGCGGCCCAGCCACCCAATCCCGTGGAACTCGGTTCCATTCGAATACTCCTCTGATGGGTTTGCATTGCTGCCTCCCGTTGTGTGGACGAAAAAAAACCCGCCGAAGCGGGAGAAGATTTAAGGCCGTCTTACTAGTTTTCAAAGATCAGAAACATCAACGATCGACATACTGAATTTCTGCCTCCTTACGTCTAACCATCCCGAGGGGGTCGAGCTGGGCCCGTAGTCCTCCACGCAGATAGTCGACCCAATCATCGGACCGTTTTGCACCATCATTTGCCAGAATCGAAACTGCATCCAGGGTGTGTTAGGCCCGACCCCCACAGGCACCTCTGTTTGGCTGTTGACAAGATTCCCTTGAACAATAGCCGGGAGAATCCCCGGATAAGCCCAATATGTGAAGTTCGGAGACAAGCCCGACGACGTGGATGGCAGGTCTTTGTCTGTGCCAACAAGAAACGCATTGAACTTCATGTAGGGCAGACGAGAGTCGTAGGTCACCACCCCGCTCGAATTACGCACCCTCCGGCCATAGTCAGGCGCAACGGGAACCAAGCCTGGTTCATCAAAGAGATACCAGTTCACCGTAATGTCTGGCGTGGCGGAAGATGGCTTGTAGGTCAGAAAGGCCACCTTCAATGTGCCGCCGCTCGTGTCCATGCCATAGATGCAGCAAGGTCCGTTCGCACGGTAAGCAATCATGCCGCTACTTGCCGGGAGCGAAACGATGACCTGCCGGTAATTGACGTGGAACCATGGCGACGACGCTACAGCAGTCCCTTTCATCCGAAGTGCCAGATTTTTAAACGTGCTGTCGATCTGCACTTCGTTTATGCCGTTCCGTATTCTCTGCCCAAAGTCCGCCATTAGCCGACGATTCCATAGATGATTCTTGCATTAGCCCGATAGGCAGCCGCCGCCACAAGGAACCGCCAACTCAACGTGGTCCCGGATATCTCGAACTCGGGTGCGAAATATGATCCAGCCGGCGCCCCAGAATTCAGGGCCAGCTGCGCAAATGGCTGCCGCCCAGCGAACGCAGGAACGCTGATAGAGCCATCAGAAGTGCCCGTTTCGACCGAACCCAAGATCCGCGTCAGCCGATCAGTGATCCTCACCCGCAGGCGCCCATTTCCATCAAAAAACTGAGTTCCATAGCTCATGACAAAAGACCTGTTTCAATGCGCAGCACGCCGTTTTGGTCGTAGATGAATTGCCCGTTTCCGTTGGTCACCATTCGGCCGCCGCCCGTGAGCGGCATGTTCTGCTCAATGACCCCGGTTCGGAAGTTCATCCGCAAAATGCGTTGCCCTTGGGAATTCACTGCGTCCGACTCCAGCCAGTCCTTGAACTTGGCCGAGCCGATGGAGGCGTTGCCGATGATGGCCTCATTGATGATCGTTTGGCCGTCCTGAATCACAAACGGCGTTGTGATGACGCTGTTCTGCAAGTTGATGAGGGCCAGTCGATCAGCGAGAAAAAGCACCTGCGTTTGCATGCCCTCAGGCGTGTTCTCAACGCCCAGCGCCATGCCCGCGCCGTAGTACTTGCCGTCCACGGTCACGCCGGCCTTCATACTAATCATCGCGCTCAGGCTATCTTTGACCTCTTTGATCTCGGTCGCAGACTCGCCCCCTGACTCGATTTCCTTGACCAGCTCCTGGCCGAGCATGGACTTTTCGATCTTGCCGCCGATCTGCTCCAGGATCGGCCCTGCGTCCGAGCTGGCCTGACCGCGCACGCCGATGCCGGACGCCGCGGGATACCACGCCCCCGCCACCCCGTTCTTGTCGACCAGGCGCGCCCAGAACCACAGTTCCTTACCAGCGCTCAGGCCCATCAGCGTGTGCGTGTTCTGCGGGTAGGCGAACACGCCCAGCGGAATGGCCGATTCGAAGCTCGAGTTCTGCGAGTAGTAAACCTCGGTGCGCTCGATGATCGACGGACCAGGCGGCAAGCCCCAGTCCAGTTGGATGCCAAACAGCAGGCTTCGCGCGACCAGGCTGGTAACCACCGGCGGCGGTCCCACGATGCCGTCCAGCTGCACCAGCGTGGACGTGGCCCAGATCGATGCCACGTCCAGCGCGTTCATCGCCCGCACACGGAACGTGAAGCCGCCGGCATAGATATTGGGCACCTCCACCCGCGTGTAGCCCGTGCGCGGCAGGTTGATCCAGTCCGAGTTGTCACGGCGCCACTGCACTTCATAGGACACGGCGGCCTCGGCCGGATCCCATTCGAATACAGCGGTGTGGTTCGCCACGCCCTGGCTGACGATGTAATACGAACTGATCTTCAGCGCGGTGGGCGGCGACTGCACGCCAGGCGGCACCACCGAAATTGGCGGCCGATCCAGGCGCGTGCCGAAGTCGACGTTGTTGAACTTGCCCGGCTCGTGCTGGATGGCCGAGATATCAGCCAGCAGGCCGTCCTTGCGCTCGATGCGCAGCACCCGGAACGTCTGCGCGGACAGCGCTTCCGATTCCAGCGTCCATACGCATTCAGCCTCGGGCACCTCCGAGAAAGGCGTCTTGACGTCGATGTGCATGGCCGTGCCAGGCAGGCCGATCAAGTCCCAGGTGAGCGCCGTAGAGTCGTAGCTGTAGTCCCCGTTGTCCAGCGTCAACGGCTCGCCCATGGCCGACGACACTACGCGAGTTTCGGAAGTGCCGCTGGGAAGGTTCACCGTCAACCGGTCACCCGGCCGGATGCCCAGTTCGGCGTCCACCACGATCCGGCTGGCCGTGGCCTCGCGGATGCGCCCGCCGATGCGGCGGCCGGCCAGGTGCTGGTCAGCAACCCGGATGATGCTGCCGGGACGGATCTGGCAATGCTCCAGGCCCACCGTGAAGGTGACGCCGCGCGTCTCCAGCTGCGAAGTCAGCAAAAGCCACTTTCCAACGCGATTGGCCTGGCCCCGCGACGTGCAGCCAAACGCGGTCACCTCCAGCTGCTTGATGCCATAGCGCGCGATGCCCTCGCGGTTCTCGACGTACTCGACCTTTTGGCGACCCATGTCGCTCAGATCGGTCCACGACACCAATGCGACTGAGAACCGGGCATTGAGAGCCGATCCGGTGTAGCTGAACTTGCCTCCGATCACATTCCCTGACGCGAACGTGTAGACCGGATCACCCGGCATGTCCGCCACGGCAAACACCGACGAATTCGCCCAATACGCCATGCCGCGGAAGATGGAGGCGAAATCCTGCACCACTCGATATGCGTCGGCCGCCTGTTGCATATAGACATTGCAGGCAAATCGCGGCTCTTTCCCTCCAAAGCCGTCGTCTACCAATTCGTCGCAGTAGCGGCCAACTTGGTACAGGCCCCACTTATCTAGCCACCCCGCAGGGATTCGCTCGCCAAGGCCATACCGGTCATTGCTCACCAGGTCGAAGAACACCCAAGCCGGGTTATCGGTCCAAGCGAGCTTGAATGTTCCATCCCACACGCCCGTATAGGTTCGAGTGTCAGCGTCGTAGTTCGACGGCACCCGGATAATGCGGCCCTTCACGTCGTAGGCGCGCGTCGGCACGCTCTGGAACTGCGACGCGTCGACCTTGATCCCGACCACCGCGGACATGGGGTAGCGCAGTTTGGCGTCGATAACTTCCGTCACCGCATCGACAACCGTGCGGTCAGCGATTGTGTTACTACTCGCATTGGCGGTCATCCGTCGAACGCGAATGTTCCAACCCTGCAATGCGCCGGCCGGCAATTCGATACGATGCGACCGCGCGTAGCGCTGGGTAGTCTTGCCGTCGAAGGCGCTGGCCAGCACTTGCTGATAGGCGGCACCGTCTCGGCTAACATCGATTGCGTACTCGACGCGGTAGCCGTTGATGTCGCCGTTACTGGTGTTCGCCTGACTCAATCCTTCCACAGCGAGCGTGACGCGCACGGCCGACAGTTGGCGATTCGTGAACGACCGCACCCAGGGCTGCGCGGCCTTCAGTTCGGTCCCGATGCCGATGGTGTTTTCTGACGCGGGGAAGCCGGGCAACGGATCCTGCCATTGCGTCCCCGTACGGAAATCCACCGACACGCCGGAGAAGTTCAACGAGCCATCCTCGTTGGCTACCGGAGTGCCATTCAGGTACACATCACGCAGCGCGCCTCCCTGGCCGTGCGCAGGACCATAGATTTCGCCCTCGCTCAACAGGTCGATGACTCGGGCATAAGCGATGCTGTGCAGGCTGTCGGGGGCCTCGGTGGGGCCGCGCCCACCTCCGCCGCCCTTGCCGCCCTTATGACCCACAATGGCGTGATTCTTGTGCCCATAAAAAAAGGCGCCCCAGGGCGCCTTTCGCTTCATGCGGACTCGCTGTTTCATGCCTGATCTTCCGAGAAAATCCCCGCCGATATCGTCGCGCTGCCGACAATCATTCGGCCGTATAGGATCGGCACCGGGTTGCCTTGTGCAGTCGTATTCACAGGACCATTGAAATTGTAAGAGGCACCATTTTCAGGGCGATCCCGAGCGCTTAACGCGCGCTGCTGCGGCGAGAGCATTTGAACCACACCGCCCAGCGCCATCGAAATGCCCATCGAGAGCATCATCGGGGCGGCCACGGCACCCTGGGCCCCAAGTGCGGCGAATCCCATTGCCGGCGCGAAATAGACCGCAGCAACGATGAGGGCTGCGCCCAGAACGGTCTGAAAAAGCCCTCCGCGTTTTGCTCCGGCCAGAACGGGTGCGATACGGATATCGTCGTCCCCAACGGGGTGCGCAATCTCATCCGCTGAAATATTCCTGCGGCCAATGAAACACGCATAGGACACGCCATTGCCAGCGCTGCTCGCCATTACGGCCTCGAAGCCCGGAATCAGCACACAAAGGGCGCGCACGGCCTCCGCGGTGCTGTTGACTGCCAACCTATGCACCCGGCCGAATTCGGCTCCCAGGCGGCCATACAGCCGCACAGTACGTAACGTCTCGATCATGCTTCATCCTTGTATCGCAGCACCAGGCGGGTGGCTTCCCGCCAATATCCGCCGTACACCACCCGCTCCGACTGCCGGCCGTAGAGGTGGTGCAACATCGCATCTGGCACCGGGAACAGGCCCGGCGCCTCCACCAAACCCTCGGCGCCCAGGAACACGCCGGCGTGGTTCGCGCGGTTGGACCGGACCTGCATCAAGATCACGTCGCCGGCTCCGATCTGCTCGCCGACCGCCAGCGGCCGGAAGCCCGCCTCGGCGTAGTGGTCCATATATAGATCGCCTTCCCGGCCTGGCTCCCACCACCCGTCCTCTCGGGCGAAGTCGGCCAGGTCAATACCGCGCTCGCGCTTGTACCAATCGCGCACCAGGGAATAGCAATCCAGCACGCCATGCGCGAACTGGCGGCCCAGCAACGGGGCCTGAAAGCCGACCGGAGTGAAGCCGCGGATCTCGCCCGCCGCCACCTCGCCGTCATCGACCTTGGTCACAGCCACGATGTACCAGGGCAGCGCCGTGGCCTCGCACGCTACGCGGTCGGCCTCGCTCGGTGCCGGCGTGTCGTCCGGGTGAGAATGCACAATTGCCACCACCCGGCCAGCGTCCTCGGCCGCCGCGTAGTCATCGGGCGCCAGTACGAAGTGGTCGCCGCTGGCTGCTGCGTTCTTGCAGGGCACATAGGATTCGCGGCGGGCGGCCATCACCACCAGCCCGCAACACTCGCGCGGGTACTCGGCCACCGCGTGGGCGCGGATGGCCTCCATCGTCTTCTTGTGCATGGTTATCCCCGAATCTGGTCCGAAGAGGGGAAGCCCCCGAAATTAATGACCTCGTATTCACCGAACCGCTTCTTGCAGTCCGACATGAGCCCCGAACAGCGATCGCGCGCAGGATCCGACACGGGATTGCCCGCCAGGTCGAACATGCGGCTACCGGTGTAGCCACAGTACGGCCCCCGATATCCGCCTTTCCGCAGCCACGCGCACACGCTGGCGATAATCTGCCGCCCGGGCAGCTGCTGGCCATCGAAATCCAACGCACTTGACAACGAGAACTCGACAACATCGGCAGTCTCGGCGGTTTTCTGCTGAACTATCCACACCTCGACCGGCAGTTCCTCCGCCGGATTCGCGGTTGGGTTGCCCTCGGGAAAGTTCTCGGCGTCCAAGTAGCGGCCCAACGTCCGACGCACACGCACCCAGGCGCCAACCAGATCATTCAGATGGATACACAGCGATGAAATGACACCCACCACCGGCACACCATCGGCACCCATTCCGATGTTTCCCACCGTAAGGGTGGGCGTGGGCTGCTGCCCCTCGCCTACCTGCTCGAAGCCGGCCGCCGTGATAGACCAGGGTTCGTATTGCTTGCCCTGCCAAAAGATCGGCCCAATCTGCGAGTAGCCATGAAAGCGCTGAAGGGTGCCACCGATGGGCGTCGCGTCCAGTTCATACAGCTCGATCAAATCGCCGATGTCGAGCTTTTGCACATCTGCATAAATTCGCATGTTGCCTCCTATGCCCGCAGCGTCGCGGCGAGGATGAACAGGTCATCCAGGTTCGCGGCGGTCAGGCCCAGCTCATCAGCAATCGCCAGCAACATCGGGCTATCGCGTTCGAACTGCTGAATGTCGTTCCACGCCTCGCGGTAGTAGGCCGGCGTGGTCGGAGCGGCCAGAAGATCTTCCACGACAGCAAGCAAGTCGCGCTTGGCCGGGCTCGGCCCCGATGTGTCGTTGATGACGATGCGCCCGTCTTCGATGGTCGATAGCCGCAGCGCCTGGCGCCCCTGGAAGCGGGATACAACCGCGGGCACAACTGCGGGCGGCGCATGCCACTCACCTTCGGCATCTGCGATGTAAAGCGGCCCCGGCCTCTCGCCCTTCATGACTACCCAGCCAGGAGGGCATTCGCCCCCCACGAAGATATGACTTCCGCCCTCCTGGGCGTAGATGCTCAGTTCCATTTCCCCTTGATCCTCCACACCAGAACTCGGCATTTGTTGGGCGTAACCAAAGCACCTTGCGTAGGCGTCCCGCCAAGGTTCGGGGTCGGCCAAACGTCGGTAACACCAGTGCGGACGATGATCGCGCCGCCGCTGATCTGCCCTGCGCGAGTACCAGCGGCCCGGTTACCACCGGAGCTATCGGTATACCAACCCGTCTCTGCCCATCCGTCCGAATACAGAAGCTCGGCGCGGCACATCACGAAGCTACCCAACATGGACGCAGGCAGTTGCACAACGTAGGTGGCGTTCGCAGCGACTGAAGCAGGGGCGGCCTCTGAGCCTCCATTCGGATAGAGGATTACGAAATCGATTTTCCCGTCCAAGGTTTGGACGCGAGAATTCAACGCTGCGTAATCGCTCGCCAACTGCGCAGCGTCAGCGCTACCGGGATTGGTAACAGCGCCGAATGCCTGTATGGTCCAGACACCAGAGACGCTTGTCGGTCTAGTTTCCGTGCCCGTCCGCGCCGAGCGGGATGCATCAAAGCCCACGTTCACAAATTGCAACGTCACAGCCGTGCCGCCTGATCCGCTGGTGCCGATGTCCTGCTTCTGGAGTGCGCCACTCCCAGGGTCAAGTTGGCTGGGCAACCCTAGAAGATTTCGGGTCAGACCCGTGATGTTCTGGAGCGCGTCGCGCTGGATAAGTCCGTTCGTACCACTCGAAAGCGCCCCGTCACCGCGTTGAAAAAGTGCGCCCAGCGAGCCAGAAGATTGCCCGTTGAAATCCGGCATACGGAGGGTGGTAGATCCGTCGCCGAGGGTGTAGGCGCCGCGCTTAAGCGGATCTGCCTGCCAATCCGCCTCCGTCACCACCGGCACCTTGCCGCCTGTGACCATGGCCGCCAGGTCGGGAAAAGTGGCGCGGCTCACGGTCTGCCCATCCGCGGGGATCTGGCCGGCCGGAATGGACGTGCGCAGCGGCCACCACGCAATCGAGGCCACCGGCGGCCCCGAGGGGATGGGCGGCAATTGCGAGGTCGGGACCTTGCCCCCGGCGTCCAGCGTTGCAACACCGGTTGCTGCCCCCTTCTCGGTCGACTTCACCGCGCCGCCCAGCTGGGCTACCGGCACCTGGCCCGAGTCGTCGAGCGTAGCCACGCCCCCCGCTACCCCCTTCTGCGTCAGTGGAATGGAATCCTGCGCGGCCGGGAGATTGACCGCCGGCACCTTGCCAGAACTATCCAGCGGTGCCACGCCCCCGGCTGCGCCCTTCTCTTCCACGGGGATGTAGTCCGCCTGCACAGGCAAATGCGCAGTCGGCACCTTGCCCGAGGCGTCCAGCGGCGCCACCCCGCCAGCCATGCCTTTCTCGACGGCCGGTACGGCGGCGTCGGCCTTCGTCTTAGCGTCGTTGGCGGTCGCGGTTGCGGCCGCCACACCTTGCTCCACTACATCAACGCCCGCTTCAACCTTGGTGAAGTTGGCATTGACCCTCTGCATGCCGTCGCGCAGAGGGTCGCCGGTGCCGTCGTTGGCCTGCTGACCGACGTTGATCTGTTCGAGTTGTTCCATAGTGCCTACGGCACGTGCCGCTGCGTGAAAGTTACAGAAATGGAATACCAGCCACCACCGTTCGGTATCAACTGGTAGTCGCTCGCCCTGTAGGAGAGCTGCTCGCCGAGGGGCGCTGTCCACAGGAACGCCCGCCAGGTGCCGTGACGATCCAGGAAATCCTTGATCGGCCTAATCTCCGCCTCGCTCCCAAAAAAGGACAGCGGCCAGGATTCGGTCCGAGAGTTCAGGCCGTCTTGCGCCACCTGCTCATAGCCATCGCCGAACTGCGCACGCAACACCCTGAACCTCACGTCCGCTTGGGGATTTCTCCTCGGCAACCAGCTAAACACCTCCAAATTGCTCATCACCCTTTCCGCCCATTCAGTTCATTCCAGGACGTGCCGCCCTGGCGGTACGACTTCGACATAAGCACCCGGAACCTTCCATCAACGAACTCGCCGAGCTCACGGCCGAATTGCTCAAGTCCCTGCGGACCCTCGGTCTTGCTGTTGCCGTCCGACTGGACGTAGACGTTGACCTGAATGGAGGCCGGCCCTGCCACCCCTTCTCCACCGCCATGGGCCTGCACACCGAGACGGCCATCCGGCCCGCGACGAAGCGGCATGATCGCCTCGGGCCCCGCCTCGGCGAAGACACCCGCCCCCTTCGCAAACTGGAACACCTGCGGTTTGTCATAGACGCCACTCGAGAACGCAGACAGGCTCGGAGATTCGTAGACATTCCCCTTGGCGTTCGCCGTCCAACCGTTCGACGCGATCAGCGAGCCGATTCCATCGCCACCCGACGCCTGAACCTGGCTGGCAGCGGCCTCCGTTCCCGCCGCGGCTCCAGAGCCAGCCCCAAACAGCGATCCGACGACGGCGGTGAACATGCCCATCGTCGCTTGGCGTGCGGCAATGCGCGCCAGGTCAGAAAGGACGCTCTTGGCGAAATCTGCGAAATTCGCCTTGCCGCTGACGACGAAGGAGGCCACGGCGTCCGACATTCCCTGGAACAGGCTTGTGAACACCTGTTGGGATTGGGCCATGACGTTGGCCGAAGCGTCCGACCAGTCGTTCAGTGCCCGAATGGCCCCGTTCTTCCAATCCCCCTGGAGCGCCAGCCGCTCATCCATGTAACCGCGCTCACGCGCGATCTGGGCCTGCATGGCGGCGTCGATCTCGGCGATGCCTTGCAGGTACTGCTGGGAGTCCAGCGCACCAGCGCCCCCCTCGCGCAGCATCTTGTCCGTGAAGCCGTCGCGGATGCGCCGAAACCGGTCCTGGGCCTGGTTGATCGAGTCGACCAGCGCACGATCATTGCTGCCCAGGGTGAGCGCGTTGTTCTGCCTGCTCTCCTGCAGCGCTCGCGTTTCGCTGTAGTTCGTTATGTCGAGCTGCGTTGCCCTCAGGGCGCCACGGATCTTCGCCTGGTACTTCTCGATGTCCGTAGCTTCCTGCTGCTGCGAGCGGGCGATCTGCGCTTCCAGCTCCTGGACGCGCCCGGCGTAGCGCTCTCGCTCGGCGAGCTGCTTTTTCCCGCCTGCGATGTCCGCCTGCTTTCGAGCGATCTCCAGTTCGTCATTCAGGGCGGCGCGCTGCGCGGCTGCCCGCCGACGAATGAAAGCCTCTTCCGACAGCAGACCGGCCGCGCGCTGGCCCTCGAGCGCGGTGGTCTCAGCCCTGAGCGCCTCTTCGCGCATCCTGGCCTGGGCCTGCATTGCGGCCAACTGGCCAGATATCGCGTTCTGACCAGCGCTGACAGCATCTTTGTCCAGAAACTTTTTTCGAGTCTCATCCTCGCGGTCTTTGATGGCCTTGGCCGAGATCCGAACGTCCGAGGGGTCCACGGCCCGGATTGCAGCTTCCAGCCGCGCGTTCTTTTCCAGCGCCTCGGTCAGCTGGCGGACCTTGCTCGTCTGCTTGTCGTAGGCGTCCAGCCCCTTGGCCGCCTCGATGGCCGCAGCATTCGCTGCAGCGTTGAGGCCTTGAACCTGCGCGACTGCGTCGGCCAGGCCCTTCTGGTTGAGCGCATCGCCCAGGGCACCCTCAGCGTTGCTGACCCGCGCCCGGCCCGCATCATTCAGGCCGGCCGGCCCGGCATCGCGCTGGCGCATCAATGCGATGTTCTCGCGCAAGGTGGCAATCCGCGCCTCAAGCGGGTCTTGCTCCTGCCCCACGCGCTTCATCGACTCCCAGGCGCCGTCGACCGCACCCTTCACACTGCGCCAGGCCCGCTCCAGAGCGCCCAGCTTTTCAGGAGCTTCGTTACCGAGGTAGTCGTGCAGGGCCCGCGAAGTCTCGCGCATGGCGCCTTCGCGGTTGCCCGTCTCTTCGAGCGTGCGGATGTAATCCCATTGCGCCAGGCTCATGAAGTTGAGCGAGCGGTTGTGCTCCTCTGCCCACTTCGTGACCCCCTCCGGCATCTTGGCGAAATCCTTGGAGATATCGTCCATCGACTGGCCGGAGACTTTCTGGAACGTCACCATCGTGCTGGACATCAGCTGGATGGTGTCGGCCGAGATCTGGCCTGTCGCAACCAGTGCCTCGACAGCCTGTTGCGCCTTGCTGTGGCTTCCGTTCTCCCCGGCCGCGGCAGCGGCCATGCCCCGGATCTTCTCCGCGGTCACGCCCGCATAGTTCCCGGTGAGCTGAATCGTTCGATTCAGGCGTGCGGCGTCCTCGCTTCCCTGGTACGCCGCGATGCCAAACGCCACCGCCGCGCCGGCGGCCAGCGTGTATGGGTTGATGAGGCCCAGAAGCGTGCTTCCAAGGGCCTTCGCGGCGGGCACGACGCCGCCGAACATATCCTTAAGCTGCCCGCCCTGCTGCAGCAGCACCGTCATGGGCTGCTGTCCGCCCTGCAGCGACACGACAATGTCGGTCAGCTGCGCAGGTACACCGCGCATTGCAGCTGCGGTCTGAGCAGCGCTATTCCCGTACTTGTCGAGGGCGCGCCCCGATGTCCCTAGCGCCAGCTCCTGCTCGCGCAGTTTCGCAATCATCGGAGCTACGCGCGCCGACACGCCCAGCTCGGCTGCTTGCAATTCGAGCAATTCCGACTTCGTCTTGCCGATCGCCTGCACCTGGCGCTCGAGCCCTTGGACGAATCGCTCTGACGTCTGCGCAAATGCTTGGCTGCCCGCAGCCGACGCATTGACGGCCTGGGACATCTGCCCCGCTGACGCCCCCATCTTCGCCGAGGCCGCGCTGGCGCGCCCCAGAGACGCCTCGGTGGTGGAGGCAAATTGCTCCGCGGCGGCCCCGGACGCCGAGAATCCGCGTATCAGATCCGCCTCATCCGCGGTCAGTCTGACGCCGAGAACCTTGTCATTCATATGATTCTGCCGCTGAAAGTTCAATGTGTGGACTTACGCTTGCTCCAAGAAGACCTCCAAAGCAGCGCGCTCCATGGCACGGATATCCAGGAATGTCTGCCTCAAGTCCGCCCCCGACGGCAGAAGGACCTCAAGGGTTGCCCGAATCTCCGATGCCGCAATTCCTGATCGAATGGGCCGCCCCATCGCAGGGACAAGCCAGGTCCAGCACGTCTCCAATTCGAGAAATGCCTTGACGGTTTCCCAGTTCTCTTCGAACACCTCGAAGGGCTCAACGGCGGCGTTGGCGCCAGCTGCGGTAAGCACGTCCGCCGGCGCGCCAGCCGCAGTCAGCGCCGCCAGCACCAAGTCATCGGGGTCGAACGCGCTTGCCGCGTTACGGCCACCAGTCGCCCAGTGCCGCGCGGCCCCTACGAGTTTTTTTCCTGCACCTGCTGATGTGCGCGCCAGAAGCCCTGGAAGAGGGAAATCACCAGCTCGGGCCAGTCCTTGAGAACCTGGTCCAGCGCCTTGACCGAGAACGGAATCGAATCGCCCTGCCCGTCACGAACGCCGAGCCAGCCGGTCATCTTGTCCTTGATGAAGTCGACGTCGGAGGCATAGCCCCACTTGGCGGGCTCCTTCTGCCCCGCCGGCACGGGCAGCACGGGCTGGCCCAGCCGCTCGCGGTAGGCGTTGGTCATGGCGTCATGCAGGGCGTTGATTTGATCCAGGGGGCTGCGCTTGTACTGCGCAACGAACTTGATCTCGACCGGCGCCCCATCCTCGCCGTTCACCACCAACTTGATCTCGCTCGCAGCGATGGCGCGCTTGGTAACAACAAAAGCCATGGAAAGCTCCAAAATTGAAAGCGCCCGGCTGTACCGGGCGCGGATAGTTGCAGGGTTCGACCGCCGCGGATCAGCGAACGATGATTTCCAGTTCGTCGTTGCCGTTCGGCCCCGGGTTCACGTTCATGTCCAGGCCCAGCATTGCCACGTTGTCCTGGTCCGAATAGGCCGGATTGGTCAATTGCGCGGTGGGCGCCTTGATCTCGATGATGTTGCCCGCCGCCGTTCCGTGTTGAATCGCCAGCGCCTTGCCTTCGCCGGACAGCACGATCGCCGGCCAATCCAGCTGGGCGATGCGCGGCAGCTCGAGGGAAATCTTGCCGGTCGGCTGGCGATCGGTGATCTCGGCCCCTTCGCAACCAATCAGAGAGCGCCAGACCAACTGGTTGGCGATGTCGAAGGTCAGCGACTGCAAGCACCCGGAATAGGTGCCCAGCGACCAGGCCGGCGTGTTGGCCTTGTTGACGCCCTTCGGGATCTGGAAAGCGCTGTAGTCCACGTCCGTCGGGTTGGCGCCGTCGGTGATGGGCAAATAGACGCCCATGAAACGAAAGCGCATGAACGGGATGCCCTTGGCAGTCAGGTCAAAAGAGACCGTGCCGCGAGCGTCCAGGATCTTGTGGAACACACCGTCCAGGTAGTAGTGCAACGCGATGCGCTCGAAGTTTTCGGAAACCGGCAGGTAGCGCACATCCGTACCCGTGGTGACCGTCTCGGCAAAGCCGCAGGCGCGCAGCAGCGGCCCCCAGGCCGGCGCCTTACCGGCCGTGCCGGATCCGGCAAGTTCGACCTCCCCTTCGATTTGGGCGTACTGGGTGGTGGCGACTTGCCCCGCGTTGCCCATGTAGGGCCGCAGCAGCGCACGCTCGACGAATTCCGCCGACAGGGGCGTGGCGGTCACGTTGCGCAGCAGGATCGCGTTAGCCGCCCCGGTGGGAACCGGGTCGACCCCTTCCGCCGTCTGGATCTTGGCCAGCAACAGCGTCTTTCGGATGGATTTGGCCATTCTTGGCTCCGTAAATGTCTTGATTCGGGGGATTAGGCGGTGCTACCGCAGTCGCACGGCGACGTCCGCTCAACAAGCACGCGCTCGCCAGTGGCAGGATCGCGGAGGTAGCTGCCGCCCTGGCCGTGGAACTTGTCAGGTCCCGATGCCGCTGGGTTGATCGCTTCGGAAGACGCGCCGGCTGGCTCGGTATCGACGCGACCCGCCGGAATGCTGGTCGGTTTCGTTGCGGACATGCTGCTCTCCTTCGGGTGCCTGAGCGTCAGGCGCCCAGGGAATGCTCATCGGTCTGATAGGTGATGCGGTAGCGCTTGGTGACCACCTGTCGGCGAAGATCGCCATTGGCATACTTGGGCTCGTCCGTGCCGAATTCCACAATCGACACCATGTTGGGTCCGGAATACCCCATCACGATCGGCTGCGCCGCTTCGAACACCTCCTCGGCCAGCTGAAGGTGATCGTCGCCGCACGTGTGAACGATCAGATGGACTTCTCGCACCCGAGTGGCACGCGGCGGCAAAAGCTCCTGGATCGACTCAGCCCCCAGCTGCACGGAGACCACTTTCGGGTCCTCACGCGAGATCGCGCGCATGGGGGAAGCCTCAACGGCTGCCGGAAATCCACCGGGCGCCCCCGCGAGGGCCAAGCGAAGGTCCAGCACGTACTGTTGCGCCAGGGATGTCATGGCAGAAACTCCAACAATGCACGGGTCCAATGCCCGTCTCCGCGCACCGTCGGCTCCTGCCGGACCCGATAGCGCTTGCCACCGATATCGAGCAGACTGTGGTACTTCAGGCCCGGCGCGGCCGACGTCGTAAATTCGATTTCGTAGTCGGTCGAATGAACCATGGTCGCCTCGTCGATAACGTCGGGACGGTCAAACCGGACCATGAAATCGACGGCAGGGACAACGCCGACCAGGCTGGCAAGCTCGCGCATCCCTGCCTGGTCGAACGCTTCATCGAAAATCGCGTTGTCCCACATGGCGATTACGACGCCTTGAGCCGGATGACGGCGTTCGGCCGCGTGTTGATCGTCAGCGGATTGGACTGCACCTTGAGGTCGACGCCCATGCCGTGCTGGAGAACCTCCTGCGAGGCGTAGAACGGCAGGCCCGGGGTGTTGACCACGTCGATGTGGTTGGCCGGCGCGAAGCGGGTCTGGAACAGATCTTCGGTAACGATCGGCACCAGGTAGCCCTCGGTCGGATCGAGGAAGGTCACGGCGCCCACTTTGCCGTAGTACTCCTTCCACTCGACGTCTTCGAAGATGAACCCCTTGCGCATATCGGCGCGCAGGAATTCGCCGTCCTTCCAGCGGTCGAATGCCTTCTCGACGGAATCGTGGCCCGTGAACGCGTCATACAGGCCGCGCCCCATGATGCCGAGCCAGCCCTTGATCTGGACGGAACCGGCCAGCGCGTCTTCGGCCAGGCGCTTGGCGTCCAGTACCTTCTGGCGCACCTTGGTGCTGGCCGTACCCAGACCCAGGTTCACCGTCTTCTGCGTGTAGCCGAAGCGCTGGTACAGATCCAGCAGCACGCGCTCGCCGTCGGCGTCGAAGATCTTTCCGGTGACGGCGCCCAGACGATGGTAGGCGAGTGTGGCGTTGATACGCGCGCGCAGCTTCACGGTGCGCTTGTTGACGATGCTCTGCATCACTTCCAGCTCGCTCTCGGTCCCGAAGGCGCGCACGCCTTGGATCTCGTCGGCGTAGATCGTGTCGCGCAGCGGCAGGTGCAGCGTGTTGAACGGGATCAGGTCGCGCCGGTCTTTTTCGCTGGTCTGGCCGGGCGAGCCGCGGGGCGAATCGGCCACCAGGGCGAGCTTGCCGTTTTCGCGCTCGATCGAGACCGTCAGCGTCGAAACGCCGTCTTCGTCGAACATGCTGTCCAACGTGGTGGGTACGGCCTGGCCTTCGGGCTGCACGTTGAGGGCGGCCGTCAAGGACGCCAGGGAGAACGCGTTATCGCGGAAGATATCGATGTGTGCCATGTTTTAGGCTCCTGAAAATGACTATGGCCCGCCTAAGGCGGGCCATGCGTTGGTCCTTGAACGGGGTGCCGCAGTCGCGAGTTAGTCGCGCACGACGAGGAAATTGGGCGCGAAGTCGGCCCGGGCTTCGGGGTCCAGCCCGGTCAGGGACCAGACCGCGACCTCAGCCAGCCGGACGATGGCGGTCGCCGGCTGGGGATCCGTCGAGATGTCGGCGGCGCCGTACAGAACCGCAGCAGCTTTTTCCGTGCCATCGGTGCCGGCGGGGTTGTACGCCGCGTATTGTTTGGTTGCGGTGATCTGCCCCAGGACCTGGCCGGACGGGTAGCCGGTCGCCGTGGCGGCCAGGGTGATTTTCTCGCGGGAGATCTCGCCAGCGCCCTCGGACAAGAGGAATTCGGCGGTACGGGCTTTTTCGTGCAGGATGTTCATGCTTTCTCCAGGATGAGTAAGTGCTGCTTAGGACGCGCGGCGGCGTGCCGCAGCACGAGCCTCGTAGAAGTTGGTAATCGAGAGGGTCGGCACGGCTTTAGCCGGCGTAGCATCGGGCCGTTGGGTGTTGTCGATGGCGATACCAGACGCTGCGGTCACGGCGTCGAACAGCCTCGCGCGGGCCTGGTCAACCGAAAGACCCGCAGCGACAAACTCTGCCGCCTTGTCGGCCATCTTGGCTGCAAGGCACACCCCGGCAATTTCCGCCGCCTGCGCGATCCGCGCGTCCGCCTGCTCTATGCTGGTGAGCCCGGATGAGAGGAGAACCCCCTCCGAAAGGTGTGCCACACCGGCAGTGCGGCAGGCGGCGTAGACATGCGCGACCACGGCGGTGGGCTGGGTCGCATTCGCCTGCGGCTGCGTGGCCGGTGCCGTCGGCGCGGCTCCCGGTGGATTCGCAGCCGGCTCGGGCGGGACAGCAACCGGCTCAGGAGCAGGCGACGGAGTTGCGGCGTCCTGCTGGTCGAGCATCGCAGCCACCTCGGCCGGCAGGTTCTTGTGCTTGCGAAGCACCTCGACGGCCAGCTCGGACGACATCTGGAGACGGACAGGGTCTTCGATGAGATCGCAGAAACCCAGCGCCTGAGCCTCCATCGCGGACATCCACGTGGTCGAATCCATCATTTCCACGATTTTGTCCGCCGCCAGGCCGCTCTTGCGACTGTAGGCCGCGACGACGCCATCGCGGATCCTGTCCATCATGTCCGCCATCGCGCGAAGGTCCTCGGCCGTGCCGCCAGCCAGGGTCCAGGCGTTGTGGATCATCAGCTGGGCGTTGTCGGGCATGATCAGCTGATCACCAGCCATCGCGATCAGTGAAGCCGCCGACGCTGCGACGCCATCAACGCGGGTCGTCACGCGTCCAGCGTAACGCCGGAGCGCGTTGTAGATCGTCAGCGCGTCGAAAACGTCACCTCCGGGGCTATTGAGCGACACCAGGATGTCGGCGCCCCCCGCTGCAGCTGCATCCAGTTCGGCCACGAAGGCTGCTGCCGTGGTTCCCCAGAAGCTGATTTCGTCATAAATGCGGATCTCGACCAGCGGCTTATCGGCCTGCGCCTTAGCGGTGATCGTGTACCAGAGCTTCTTTGCCATGATGGCTCCATATCTATAGTTGTTGCGGCTATTCCACGTCGCTCTGCGGGATAGCCTTGCCCGCCGCCGTCGACCGTCGCGGGTCGCTGTCAAACACCGCCCCCCCAGCATCCGCCGCAGCGTTATCCGCCGCGATATCCGCAGCCACTTGGTCAGGGTCATCGCCCTGGGCCAGGATCACTGCAGAGCGGCTTGTAAAGCCGGATCGCACTTGCTTTTGCTTGGCCTCGATGTCCTGCACCGGGTGGAAGTACGGCCAACCCTGCGGCACCCAGAGGACACGCAGCCATTCTCGGCGGCGCCGGTGGTAGTCCGGCATCGGGATAGTTCCAGCCAACGCCAAAGCGTCGATCCAGGCCGCCCACACTGGACGGCAGATCTGATGAATGAGGCAATGCCATTGGTACTGCTCCATCAGGCGGTGGAATTCATTCACCAACACCCGCAACGCTCGATCGCTGATGTTCCGCAGATCACCAGTTGCCAGCTCATACGGAATGCCGACCGAGGCAAACGCCGCCATCAGCTGATGGCGCATGAAGCTCTCATAGTTGTTGTCGGCACCGGGAGGCGTCGAAAACGTCACCTCCTCGCCCGGAGCCAGTTCCTGCATCGTGCCGGGCTCCATGGACACTAGGGGAATACCGTCGTCATCCTCGACATAGTCGTCTTGCCCCCCGGTGAGCGGGTTTGTGGGATCCTCGTCGGGATCCGGCTTCGTGATAAAGCCGGCGAACAGGTTGGAGACTTCCTGGCGATACATCACCGCGTCGTCCAAGTTGTCGATCGACTTCAGGCGCAGCAATACGGTTGCGAGGGCGGGCACCCCACGGACTTGGCCAGGACGCTCCATCTGGAAAGCATGGATGACCTGGTCGGCCGGCACCGACACGATCTCCTGCGCCGGGCTGGATCGCCCGAATTCGCCCGGGTGACGCCTCCACATATGAACCGCTGTCCTGCGGCCGATAGCATCGAACTCAATGCCGTTCACCACCTCACCGCCGTTGGGCAGCGCGTAGGTGCGCTCCACCGGCACCTGGTCGCCTTCGATCAACTGGAGCTGCAGGGGGACGACCAGACCATCGGAGGGGCGGCGCCGACGAAGGCGAACGAAGACTTCCCCCGCTGTGAAGATGGACCGATCCGCCAGCGACTGCATCCCGTAGAAATCCAGACGCCCGTCTGCATCGGCCTCGACACACCAGTCGGCCCACAGTTCCTTCAATAGTTTGCGCACGGCCTTGTCGGGGTGCTGGGGGTACGGCTGAATGCCAGTTCCGATCGCATTGCTGTCCCACTTGCGCTCGGCGGCCGAGGCCCACGGATCGTTTCGAACCGCGTCCCTGGACCGTCGGCGCTGTAGGGCGAGCCCTTGCGTTGCGGCCGCGTTCGGGCCGGCCGCAGAGGGGTTCCAGTTCTTCGCACGGCTGCCGGTCGCGCTGCCGCTCTCATAGCTGGAACTCATCTGCGCATTCAGACGCCGAGGCACCAGAAGGCCGGAGCGGCGGTGCGTGGCATAGCTCATCGAATTCCCTTTCCAGCGTTGCGCAGTCGAAACTGCCGCGGGCGCCGCTTGCCCTTGTTGATTTCTGCGGATACGTGCGCTCGCGCTCGCATGAGCTCGTCGATGCTGCGAAAGCGCACGCGCTTGCCGTCGTACTGGACCTCAAGCTGGCTGCCCGCAATCGCACGGTCCAGCTTCTCGAGGTCGGCCGGGGTGTACGCCATTTCTGTCGCCCTGTTCTATAGCCGTTGGTAATACCCGCCGCACGCGCTACCTGCGGGCTTTTAAATAGCTGGAGGAAGATGAGCGGCGACGGGCGGGCCGGGGCGGCGTGCGGGATTTAGCCACCGTCGCCTCGCCTCGAGCTGCCTGAGGAAGCACCTTGCCGCTGGAGTCCGGGACTGGAGCGTCATCCGCTTCCACCGAATCCGCAGGCGGCGGCATGGCGTCCAACTTGGCCGCCATCGCGTCCCACCACGCTTCCGTCTTGCGTGTCAGCCCTAAGTGTTCCGCTACCCACAGGGCATACACCGCGCAGTCCCAGGTCTCCACACGCTTGCGAATCGCCGTCCAGAGGGTGCGAACACCCGTCGCAGTCTTTCGGGCGACCCGCACTTCACCGGAGAACTGGCGGAACCATTCGTCAGAGAGGTCCGCAGAGAGGTGAACGTATCCAGGCCCAGGAGACTCAATCGCCAGCCGACTATGGAGCAGATCTTTCGCTCGATTGGTGCCCACGTGCCACAGAATCACACCCTTTTTCACGCGCTTGCCACGCCAGTCGATATCGACTTGTCCCGCGCCATCCTTGATGGCCTTCTCTCCGAATGGCCGCCCACGCACCGCATACACACGCCGCGCCTTGTTGCGGCGCGCGAAGTCGTACACGGCGTTTGAATAGTGGCCACCCGAGTCGATCGCGGTGGCGTAAATGCTCATCTGCTGGCCGCCCTCATGCTGGAACCGACGCTCGAACAGGTATTCCGCCACGCTGTTCCAAACCTCGTCCTCCGCCGGATTCCCGTGAAAGATCTGGTGGTCGACGGTCCACATTTCGCATCCACGGCCGAAGCCCCAAACCGCCACCTCGACGCGGTTGCCTTGGGTGTCGCACCCAGCAAGTAGCAAAGTGCAGCCCATGGGCACCACGTTCTCGGCCTGGCCAGGCAAGCTGTACGCCTCAATCTCAGCCCGACGTTTCAACTCATCGGCCTCGATCTTCTCGATCTCACCTTCCCAAGCCTGGCCCAGCGTGGTGTTCCAGAAGGTCTTCAGCGGCTCATCGTCGCCCTGCTCGGCCTTTGCGTAGGCGTCCAGGAACTCGCGGACGATCTTGGACCAGCTGACCATCGGACTGTATCCAGTCCAGACGTGGAATGCGACCCGCTTGTGCGCGGGGACCACCTCTCCGGCCGCATTGCGGAATACCCCATCACGGTCGATGGTGGTTCCGTCGGAACCGTGCCAAAACCCATCCTCGGATGCTGCAAGATACTCGCCCTGGGCGATCAGGGTCCCGCAGTGCGGGCAGAGGTGTCGCACCGTATCGGGGTCATCGTTCAGCCATTTGAAGCCGTGAGGCTCGTCCTTTCCGCCCCATGTGATTGCGTGGTGCTCATCGCAGTGCGGGCAACGGATATGGTAGTCATACCGTGCATCTGCGCCGGCCGCCCGCTTTTCCATGAGGCATGTCTCTTTCAGCTTGGGGGTCGAGCCGATCACCATTTTGGGGAACGTGGCCCCCTCCAGACGTTTGGCAGCCAGTTGACCTGGATCACCCTCGCCGTCGATGTTCGAGTCGAACGAACTGAACTCATCAAGGATTGCCACGCTAACGGACAGGCGGCGGTAGTTGTCCCCCGCCCTGCCCCCCCGAAGGTGAAGCGCGCTGCCGATAAACTTCTTCACCAGCAGCGTGTTGTCCTTGTGACGCGCGAGCCGAGTAGGAAAAATCGGATGCATGACCTCGACATCGCGCAGCATGGGCTCGAGCTCGGTCTTGACGAACTCGTCACGCGCGCTATCGGTCGGCTGCCACAGCGCCTGATTGCGGCGCCGATGTTCGGCGAAGTACCCGACCGCGGCGAGAACGATCTTCGTGTAGCCGACCCGAGCCGACTTGATGACATCCACTTCGGTCAGGTCATCGCTGCCGATGCATGCGAGGATCGCACGCTGGAACGGCCAGGCCTCCCAGTTCTGCTCAACGTAGGACGACTCGGCTGACAGGTAGAAATTTCGCTCTGCCCACTCCCGAAGCGTCATAGGCTCCGGAGCGCCGAAGGATGCCAGCCCGCGACGAAGCGCGCGTGCAACTCCCGCGCGGTTGTCTTCTACGAGCATCATTCACCCTCGTTATCGTCTTCCGATTCAATATCCTCCAAGGACAGGGCGGCCACGGCGTTGCGCGCCTTAGCCAGTTCCCGGCGCACAATCGTCAAATCCGCGTCGGTCAGGTTCGGCAAACGCCGCTTCAGGACGCCCGGAATGGCGTCGAAAGTGGCGGCCACCTTCGTCCCCGCGCGCACCAGGACCTCCTCCAGCACCGAGACCGGCGCCAGCTCGCCCCGGCGCTCGGCGTTCTCCATTTCCACCTTGTCGGCCTGGGCGGCGTTCAGTCGCGCCTTTTCCTCGGTCGGGTCCAGGCCGGCCGTGTCCGGATCGCGGTTGCGCCCGGCGGCAGCGTCCCGCAGGTTCCCGCAGTAGGCCAAAAGCCAGTTGCCCAAGGTGTCGCCGCTGGTCAAAACACCGCGCATCAGCAGGCCGCTGATAACCGGCTGGGTGACCCCAACGAGCTGCGCAAACCTTGCCTGCGTAGATTTCTTTTCCAGGTCGATCATCGGGCTGTCGCCAATGCGGCGTCCAAAGCGGTCGAATACTCCACGTCGAAGCGATCGCCATACACGGCGGTCGCGGTTTCATAGAACGGCAAGCGGGGGGTGTAATGCGGCGCATCGACTGCCAGCAGCACCGGGGCCACATCGGCCCCATGCGTGCCAGTCTTGCGCCAGATGCCGGCGGGCAAGACTTGGCGCCGCTGCCCGTTCATTGAGCCCTTACCCCGGGATATGAAGTACTGGACGCCATTGATCCGTCGGTAGCCTTCGCGGGATGTGCCGACGTTGGCAGTCCGCGCGCGGCTTCGCGCCGTCGCGTTCGCCCGGTAACCTTGCTCCCCGAACGCCTCGAAGTAGGACAGGAGGCGCACTATCTGGCCCCGCGACATGTTGCCGTAAGCGTCAAGCTCGGCAGCTGCCCCCGGCACCGTGAACATGCCCGCCGGCAATCCCGCTCGCTGCAGCGCCCGTTCCGACCTCTTGAATCGGCGGCCGCCACCCAGCACCTGCGGCGCCAGGTAGCGATCGGCGGAAGTGCCTTTGCCTGCGCCATCGCGGTAGGCAATGGTCGCGACCAAGTTACCCTTCGTCGCGCGCGCAACGCGCAGCGCATTCAAGGTGTACGGCGTCGGCCGGTCAAATACCTGGAGGGTTTTCTGGAACAGCGCTTGGCGCACCGCCTCCGCGGTTCTATTGAGTGCGACGGAGGTGGCATACGGCAACTGACGCCGCATTGCAGCGTAGTAGTCCACGCCCTCGCGCAGCTTGGACGTGAACTTCAGCATGCCCCCTCCCATATAACCCCCTCGCACAGGGCGGAACCTCTCGCCGCGGAGTGAGGCCAAACACTAAGCCTTTGAAATAACAGGCTATTCGGTCGAAATTATTATTACCCCCCTATGATGGCCCCATGACTAGCGAGCGGCCGGGGTTCGAATTACCCTTACCGGATCGATTTCCTTAGGGGCCCCCGGCGATTTCGCCAGCTTCGGGCCAGCTTTGGATCAGCAACTCGGCACGCGGCACGCCCCTGCCGCCGCCCACCGTGTACCGAATGTCCAGCACGCGCGCGGGAAAACCTGCAAAGACTTCACGCATCAAGGGATGGTCGTTCACGCTCACCAGAGCGCGCCCTCGCATCGTGCGCATGGCCTCGGCTATGGCGTGATACTCCTCGAGGGGAAACTCGACGTCGTAGCCTGCCGTGTCCCAGTACGGCGGATCCATGTAAAACAGGGTATGCGGCCGGTCGTATCTCTTGACGCAATCACGCCACGTCAGGTGCTCCACGTAGATCCGGGCCAGCCGCAGATGGGCTGCCGAAAGGGTTTCCTCGAGCCGCAACAGGTTCAACCCCGGCGGAGCCGTGGTCGCGGTGCCGAACGACATGCCCTCCAGCTTGCCGCTGAAGCAGTTCTGCATCAGGTAATAAAAGCGGGCCGCGCGCTGAATGTCGGTCAGCGTCTCGGGCCGTGTTTCCTTCTGCCACTTAAACATCTGCCGGCTGGTCAGCGCCCATTTGAACTGGCGCACGAACTCTTCCAGGTGGTGCTGCACCACGCGGTACAGGTTGACCAGGTCGCCGTTGATATCGTTCAGCACCTCGACCTTGGCCGGTTCCGGCCTGGCGAACAGCAGTGCCGCCCCGCCCGCGAAGGGTTCGACGTAGCAGGAATGCTTGGGAAAATGGGGAAGAATCTTGTCGGCTAGGCGGCGTTTGCCACCCAGCCAGGGAATTATCGGTTTTGCCACTTGTGAGCGTCCATGTAAACTGGCGCCCGCCTGTACAGGTAGGGCGGCCTCGGGTCGTTCACGGGCTTGGTCCGTGCTTCGGCTGTCAGCTTGGGAACTCGCGATTCCTACGCTGTCGCCGCCTTTTTGTATGAAGAACGTCCTGCTAAATAAACTATAAAAATGGAAATAGATGACCACGGCAAGGAAAGGCGCAACGCACTAGTTGTATCCGCGGCGATTGCCTGCGCAGCCTTCCTGCAACTGAAAATGCCTTCATTCCTTGCTGAATTCGTCAAATTCGATATACCCCCCGAGCATGCCTATCGAGTGTGGCTCTTAGCTGCGGCGTTGGCTCTATACACCTTAATGCGGTTCCACTTTAGCGATAGCCGAGTGAACTCTTCGCAGGTTCCCGCCGCTGCGTTCGCTCAAGCCCTCGATACGGCGCTGAGCGCTAGATACGGACGACGGTCATCCGCTGGCGAAGCGCATGCAAACTGGGCAAAAGAGGTTCGAGATCAAGCCCTCAAGAGCAATGACGGCGACTTCGTCAGTGAGATTGACCGTCGCCACTTCGAGCCGTACGACTTCCTAATCGTGGCTAACGGGGTCTTCCTCCACTGGCGCATCCGCAAGGATGTCCTGGATCAGCACGCCCCGACATCTGACCGCTACACCTCGGTATCGCACTCAGTGCATGCCTTGTCTGGGCCCTTCAGTGCCGTCTTCATCCATGTCAAGTCCATGGCTTTTCGCGTCTTCTGGAGCAAGACGGCTGTGGAGATCAACACGGTTTACTTCATGTCTTTCGCAGCTATTTCCGCGTCCGTGGCGCGTGCCGTAGCACTTCTCTAGCGCCCGTTCAACGAAAAAGCCCGCAGCGGATGCTTGCGGGCTTTTTTGTTTGCTACGGGCGTAGTTGTGGCGGATTGAATTGTCGCGTTTCCGGTCGCACTTTGCACCTACCTCATGTCGCACTGTGCCAACGGTAAGAAGCAGAATTCCGCACCCCAGGCCGCGATGGCCGACGCAGCACAGACCCCATACTGATCAACTCCTGGACCACTCGGAGCACGCCCTGGCGAACCGCATTGCGCTCGCGCGTCGTCAACTCACGCCCCCCGGTTGCATGCCGCACCAGTTCGACCATGCGGAAGTCGCGCCCCGGACATGCCGCCATCAGTTCAATGACCTCTTTACCAAACTTCACGTTGCACCTTGTCTTTGAAGAAGCCCAGGCACTGCTTGTACTGGGCGTTGGTTAGATTGATTCCAGTGATCCGGCTGATCCAGACCCGTGCCCGCTCGGCGCGCGCCGCCGCTTCCATGCCCGCGAAGCGTTCATGCCGCTGGGGATACTCCGCGATGATGATCATTGCCTCATGACGCGTAAGCGCCTTGTGCAGGCCGTCGACCGCCACCGCCTGATCTATCAGGATGGGACGAAACTCATCCTCTTCCGGGATGAACTGAGCCATGTTGCCCACGGTTGGGCCGGACCAGCACCAGCGCGCCCAGTTCCACAGCAACTCATCCCCGGAAAGCCCAAGCCTAGACATTGATCACCTCGAACCGTTTGCACTTCCGTCCATAGGGCCTGCCTTTCAGGCAGCGGCTGACGAGATCACCGAATGGCGATTCCACGACCTTGGTGTGGACGCATCCCGCGCAGCTGCGCTTGGCCGCCGCCGTCTCGCGGCTGATGAGCACCTCGACCGGGTTGCGCATTTCCCAGCGCTGCAGGTCGTGGCTCATTCGGTCCGCCCTGTCGCTTGGCCCTCGCCAGCTCGTGCAACCGGGTAAGTTCGGCCTCCAGGGCCTGGCGCCCGTCCCGCCCCCGCTGGCGTTCCACCCGCTCGAGATACGGTTGGCGCTCCATCAAGGGCAGCCTCTGGATGTGCCGCACCTCGCACTGGAACCTCCAATCCTCCCCGCTGGTGGCCGGCGGCGAGCGCAGCGGCAGCGGCTGCACCATTGAGGCGGCCATAGGCGCTGAGGAAGCGCTTGCGCGCCCCCGGCCTGAGTTCGTCGTAGATGGCTTGCGCATGCATCAGTACTCCTCCAGCACCCAGCCGCCCCCGCGGCGTTCGGGTTGCTTCGTTGCCTTGTAGAAAACGAACCAGGGCAAGACCTCGGCGCAGAGCTTGATCTTGATCTGGCCCTTGTCGGTGGTGTGCCCGCCCTTCACCTCATGGATGGCCAGGCGCATGTCGGCCTGCAGAACCAGGAAGTCCACTTCGTAGAACGTCGACTCGGCCAGCCGGACGCGCAGCGGGTGGAACTGCCAGCCCAGGATTTCGCCGCGCTGGCGCATCGCCTCGAGGCGCATGGAATACGCCTTCTCGGTGCCGTTCATCTTGTCTTTGGGCAGCCGGCCCAGCGCCTGAAAGCGCCTCTGGGCTTGGTCCTTGGCCTTCAAGCGCCGATACTCACCAACCCGCTCAAGCGTCATCTGCGTCATGACAGGGCCACCATGTCTTCGTCGATCCCGGCCGAAGCGAGCAGGGCCTGCTGCGACTGCGCGCTCAGGGATAGGACCTCCGGCCGGTGGAACTCCACCAACGGGCGGCAGGCGCCCCCGGCCACAACGAGAGCCGCGCGCCCTGCGTCGCCAATCAGAACTGGGGTTCCGGCCTCCGCACCGATCCGCCCGTTGTGCGCGTCGGCGTCGCCCAGCAGAATCGGCGGATACTCGGGCCGCTCGCTGCGCCCCCTGTAGCCCCGATAGCGATTCACGAACTCACTGGCCAGAAACGGCCATTCCCGCTCCTCTTTGCGCCCCAGCGGCGACCATCCGCCCATGTCGTGCAGCACGCGGTGGATGAGAGGGTCATCGAAGGCCACGCTTGCCCAGGTGCCGACGCCGCGCACCGCACGGTCCACTTTCGCCCAGGCTTGCAGCGCGGCGTCCTGGGTGGATCCGTGCAGCATCTTGACCACATCGGCCGGCTTGGGCAGGAATTGGCCCGAATCCGGGTTGGCGCAATGCCGACTGAACGCCTGCGACACCGCATCCAGGTCGTATGCCTTCACGGCCTCCCACCAGACGTTGAACACGAAGACAGACGCCTCGCGGGCGTAGAACGAATACACGTTCCCAACCAATTCGAACAGAGCCGGCTTGTCAGCGTCGATCATGCCGGAACCCCTTCCCCACGCGCGGCGGCTAACGCGGCTTGTCGGTTGCGCTCCTCCAGATGCTCCTGGCGATTCTTTCCGCCTGCCGGCCGCGCGCCCCCGGCCCGGATCGACTTGCACGTAGCCATGAGGTAAGAACGCGGCTCGGCCGGGCGTTCGACCACAGCCTGCCGCACCGCCTCCATGACCGTGTCCGCCCCGTAGTCCTTGACCAGCTTACCCACGTAGGCGCCGCACTGCTCCAGCGGGATCTGGCCCAGCTGGTTCAGCAGGGACTTGCCTGCCTTCCACAGTTCGTCCTTGGTGAGCTTCGCGGCCTGCTCGGTGGTCAGGCGGTCAGGGTCAGGCACAGGGGGCGCCTCGGCGCCCGCTTTGCGGTTCCCTTGCGGTTCATCTGTAGGTTCCTTTACGGTTCTGGGTGCAGATGCTGCGGGGGTGGGGTGCAGATCCTGCGGGGGTTGGAGTGCAGATGCTGCGGGGGTGGGGTGAACCTGCTGCGGGGGCGCGGATTCTGCGGGGGTGCGTTTGCTGCGGGGGTGCAGATCCTGCGGGGGTGCATATCTCGCGGGGGTAACGGTGTAGACGGTGGAACGCCCCGTCCGGCCGCTCGCCGCCACCGCGCAGTGCTTGATAAGCCACTTGATTGCGTCCTGCACCGCGCGCTCGGACAGGCACGTCCTCTCCGAGATCTTCCCGACGGACGGCCAGCACACGCCTTCGTCGTTGGCGTTGTCCGCCAGGCTAACGAGGACCGCCTTTTGCGCCGGGGTTTTGGTTTGCAGCGGCCAGCAGGCCGACATAACGATAGTGCTCATGGGATTTCCTATGCTGCGGCGTGCGCGAGCCCGTTCGGGGTGCATGCCGGGGCCTGGGCGGGCGCCGGGGGCGCATAGCGGCGCTGGAGCCACACCTGGCCCTTGCCCGTCACCAGGGTCTTGAATGACACATGCACCTGGCCGTCATCGGCGCGCCAGGGCATTTCGATCAGTCGGAAGTAGCCGCGGTCCAGGTATTCCTGGTACGGCTTGTTGTCCTCCAGCAAAACGCGGTCTGCGCGCAGCTGGCGGAAGAAGCGGTTCTGGCCGGTGCCCAGCAGCTTGGCCATGTCCCGGATGCTGATGCCGTCGACCGTGCTGCGCACCGCCTCGGCGAATTCGACCTTGGGCTGCTGCTCGAGCAACTGCTGGCGCTGGCGGTAGATCTCGTCCTGCTGGTCGGCGGCCAGCCGCAGCGCGGCGGCGAAGTCCTGGGGCACGGCCGGCGATTGCAGGGCGTCGTAGGCGCGGATGACACGCAGGTGGAAAGCCGCGCTGATCCACATGGCGTAGGCGTAGACCAGTTCCTTGGCGACGTAGGTGCCCAGGCCTTGCCTGGAAAAGATTCCGGGGATTCCCGGAATCATGTCGCCCAGCTCGGCAATCAGGTCCTGCGTCTGCTGCAGGCGGACCCAGTCCGAAGGCTGGTGGCGGCGCTCGCCCCCGGCGGCGCGATGCAAGTCGTTCAGGCTGAAGCGACCTTCCTCGTCCTGGCGAATGGCGGTCGTAGCGATGATGAGCGCGTTCATTGGGACTCCTGTGGTTGGGGGCGCGCACGCCACCGATACGTATGCTTGAATGCGTGAAAGCCGCGGCGTACCACCTCGAGGTCGGAGCGCGCATCCCGGATCAGGCGGTGCGCGGCATCCAGGCAGACAGTCAGATAGCCCTCGCGGCTCATGTGGCCCTTGGGGAATGGGTAGTGACGGCCAATCACCTTGGCAAGAGCTTTGGTGTCAAAGTCGGCACCGGAGGCCATGACCTCGAGCGCGGCATCCACGGCGCAGCAGGGAACCTCGTAGCCATGCACGTTCACGATGCGCCCCCCTCGCCTTCTTGTCGCATCGCGAGCGCCGCAGCTGCGACTTGGGGATCAATGCCCGCAGCGCACAAGGCGGCGTCGGGAACGTTGTGCCCTCGGGCCAGGACGAACATCACGCATAGGCGGAGAAGATGCTCCTGGGTGCCGTAGCGGGTGACGAATTCGGCCTTGTCCTCGTGAACGGATTTCATCCACGACGCCCCCGTCCCCTTCTGGTGATGACCAGCGCACAGAGGGAGAACGAAGAACTGCACTCCCGGCCGCGTGCGCCCCCGCATGTGATGGACGCTCACGTGGTGGGTCACCACGCTGTGCCCGAACCGGCATGCGGCGCAGCCCACGACTGAACACAGCAGGTCATGAAAACGCCGCTCCACCGCGGTCCGGGGCTTGCCCTTCATCGTTCGGCCATACCCTTGATACGGCGCGCCACTTCCGCGGCAGCCTCCATGAGGACGCGCGCGGCCGCCGAGACACGCTCCACCTCGGCCAGGTCGACGCCGCCATCGGCGAGCGCGTCGTAGACTTCTTTCCCAAGCTGGCCGTTGGCGACCATCAGCGCGGCCACCTGCTCCAGCACCGACATGTCGCTGTCCCCGCAGGATTCCGGCGCTTTGACCAGCAAGAAGCCGTGCGCATGTGCGAACGCTGCCAGGATGCGCGTATCGCCGGTCAGGCGGACGATTCGGTCGGCCTCCGCCAGGGTGAGGTGATGCGTTGCATTGTTAGGGTTGACCTTGTTGCGCAGAACGGCGGGCGACATGCCGATCACAGCCCCCAGGGCCTCGCTGCCGCCCTTGTAGTCATGTACTGTCAAGTCTGCTGCGGTGGTGATGTTCAATTTGTGGATTCCCGAACGTATTTATTGCTGGTCTGGCGCCCTACGATGTGCGACATGGAATTCATTGCGACGTGACAACCGGACCTTTCTGGATCGCGTCAGGCGCGGACGGAGTTCGTTTCAACGAGCCATTGGCCGCTCTGATCGGCGGCAGCTTTGCGAAAAGGATTGAGGAATCAGGGGTGTGCATGAGGGGCGCCTCCCGGCACGAGATTCGGCCACCGCTTTTCCCAGTCTCTCGGATGCAGCCGCACAACAGCGGCCACCACCCGGTCCTGGATTTTTTGGGTCAACTCATCGGGCCATTTATTGACTGCCTGATAAGAAACCCCAATGGCCTTGGCGGCGGCGGTGACGTTTCCGCCCAGCATTTCGATGGCTTCGGTCTTATTCATACTGGTGATTGAACCATAGTTCACCGATTGAAAGCAACTATGGTTCACGCCAAATCGGGTACTTTTACAACTATGGTTGAGTATCGCGACCGCCTCGCAGCGGCAATGAAAGCCGCCTCTATTTCTGCGTCGAAGCTCGCGGAAGGACTGGACACGTCATATCAAGCCGTCAAAAAAGTCATCGACGGCAAATCGCAGGCATTCAATGCGGCGAACAACGCGCAGGCAGCGAAGATCCTCGGCGTGTCGAGTGACTGGCTGGCCCTCGGTGGCCCAGACATGCACGCTGGTGCATCACCGGCAGCAACGACCGAGCCGTGGCCTTTCCCATCGGTACCCGAGTCGCTAGTCCGCGCCCTACCTGAAGATCTGACCAAGCAATTGGAAGGTGCATTGCTACTCGCGCTCGGGCAGATGGGCGTGAAAACGAAGGGGCCGTCGAAATCCAGCGCCCCCACTGGCAAAGCGGGTGAATTGGTCGATATGGACCTGGCGGCCGACGAATTCCCCATGCGGCTCCGGGAGGCAATGCCTTGGGAGGTGGACGCCGCTCGCCCCGCCGCCAAACGTGCGCCTCTTCAGATCAGCACACAGCCCGACGTGCATATCGCCGACGCTGGCTATTCGGCCAACGACCACGAATTCATGCCTGTTCCCGAGCTGGATGTGCGCCTGGCCGCAGGTCGCCTCGGCATCGAGAACTATGAAGAAACTCAGATCGGCGAAATCCTGTTGCGCAAGTCGTTCCTGATGTCCTTCGGCCTACCGGTAGACCGAATGCGCATCGTCTATGGGGACGGCGACAGCATGGAGCCCGTGATACGCAATCGGGCGCCGATGCTCTTCTTCGAAGACCGCATCACCGATAAGACACAGATCAACCCCTTGACGATCTATGCGATCAATCGCAGCGGAAAGATGTTGGTCAAGTGTCTTGCGCGGGATCGCTCCAACAACTGGCTGATGCGCTCTCTAAACCCGCGCTACCCAGACGCGCCCATGAACGATGACGAAGGCGGCGACGTGCGAATCATCGGGCGCATACTCTGGTCACCCTACGACCTACGCAACGGTGTCGATCGCCGATTGATTTCGCGTTAACTCTCCACACCCCTGCCAAAAAGCCACCTCCGGGTGGCTTTTTTTCGCCGAGCGTGCCCGATAGGCGGACAAATCACGCCTCGAACTGAACTATAGTTGTGTTTGAGATTGAACTATGGTTAAATTTCATCAAGCCGTTCGCGGCGCCGCTCTTTAAAAACCGATTCTCAAAACGTTCCGCACACGCCGAGAGGCGCTGCGACAGGGGAGCCTGCGGACGCCCCGGACAGAAAGACGCCGAAAAACGCTCATGCACGGTGGCCGAACAGACTAAGGCCGGCCAGGCGCAGAACCTGGCAGCACTGAGCGCGTTCCTCACGGACGCCAAGAATCGACCGATGGCGCGTAATCGGGTTGATGACCACCGGGAAAAGTCCGGAAACCATGACCGCCCTGGCCTACGGGTTCAACGGCGGCGGCATGTTGGGCAAGACACCACCTGGAGCCGCGATGAGCGGGAGTGGTCAGGTGGTGCCCTGCCCCAGATTCATCTGCCAGCCCGTTCCATGAGCGATGGCTGACAAATGAATGCGCCCCCACCACCTGGTGAGGGAGACAGGGAGAGACCAGGATGCAAACCACCACCGACACCACCACCTATGCCGGCTGGATCGCTGCTGCGCAGCGCCTGCTGGCCGATCGCCCGGATTGGGCTGCCATCGTTGACGGCGACCATGGGTTCATCGTGAAGATCGGCGACGACATCTTCGCGGTCGCCAATCAGGGCGACGGCTACACCTACGGCGAGGATGACCTGATCGAGCTGGACCAGCGCGCCTGGAACGGCGCAGCCTGGGAAGACATGACGCTCGAGCGCTGCCGCGCACTTGTCGAGGCCCCGCAATTCGCCAGCCTCTTGCACGAAGGCAGCGCCAAGCCTGCGCGGATCCTCACCGCCGCCCAGGCCCAGGCCGTGTACAGCGCCATGTGCGCACTCAACAACCTGGGCCGCGTCGGGGGCAGCGTCATCCTCCCCAAGGAGCCGGACCAGCGTGACGAACCGCGCGTGAACTGGAACTTCTTGGGTGTGACGGTTTATCAGGACCTCACGTTCCACAAGGAGTATTACGTCGATCAATCCGCCTTCGCTGCCGCCTACGGCCTGCCCGTGGCCGCGCCGGATCTGGTCGCCGCGCTGCGCGTCGCCTACAGCGATATCCAGCGCCTGCGCGGGCACACCATCGACATGCTCGGCCGCATCGAGGCCGCCATCGAGCAGGCCGGCGCCGACGGCAGGGAATGAAGATGGCCGCCATCGAAACCCACGACCACGTCGGCGGTGTCTATATGGACGAGACGCCCGGCGGCGCGTTCGGCAACCGCAGGTACTACGACCGCCGCTACTGGTGCGCCTGGGAAGGCGTCAGCGCCGATACCTGGGGACTGCCGGTGCTTTCCAACGCAATCATGGACGACTACGGAACGCTTGTGGCCGTCCCGCGCCCTCCCCGTCAACCCCAGCAGTGAGTCAATGACCATGAAGCTCAAGCCCTGCCCGGAATGCGGGTGCCCAGATGAAGCCTACGTCGACAGCAACCGACACGCCGAGGCCAGTTGGATCACCTGCGGATATTGCGACCACCAGATCCAAGCGAAGGTCGACGAAGAGACGCTGACCGAGCGCTGGAACGCTCTGGACCGCAGCAACATGCCCGCGTTCGACCCGGACGCCTGACAGCCCCGGCTCATGCCCCGCGTGCGGGGTATCGGCAGGCGCTGTCGGGTGAACGCGGGCGCCCCCTGATTTTCACGCCCAGGCGGCGCCACCGCCCGGGGCATCGTCCATCCCCTCGGAGTCATCAATGCTGAATGCCACCGCGCACTGCCTGCGCAGATTCGTAACCGCCCTCTTCGACGTTCTCGGCCACGCAAGCAAGGTCATGCATTGGTGAAAACCCTTGGCGAATAAAGCGGGTGGATAGACGGTCATCCAACGACCACGAAAGGCCTCGCCGATGACCCTCCCACTCCGAACCTTCGCCCATCTGCTTTGCGTGTGCTTGTGCCTGAGCCTGCGCAGCGACAGCCAGCAACCATCGCGCCTCGCTACGCAGGGCTGCCACTGCAGCTGTTCATACGACACGCCATCGAAATACCGCGGCGCGCGGCTCGCGCCACCTTCTACAGAGGACCCCATGGTCACCATCGAACCCGGCAAAACCTACAAGCTGCAGGGCCCGAAGGGCAAGCCGCCCATCGAAGTCACCGTCACCGCCGTCAAGCCCCGCGGGCGCGGCCACAGCGTCGAGCACCTGGTCGGCAAGAAGAAGCTCGTCTGCGGCCTGGGCAAGTTCCAGGCCCAGCTGGCGCAGTAAGGCCCTCCCCAGCCTCCCCTCGGCGTGCCCGAGGGGGTTTCAGGGAGCGGGCTGGCGCCGCATCGCCGCCGGCGCAAGACAGCGGCTCAACCACATGAGCAGCACCGGGCCATCCAGCCCGCTCCCTGAAGCACGCCAGCCTGAGGCGCACAGGCCCATGCCGGACATGGATAAAGCCGGATTTCCCCGAGTGACGCGCCACTTTCCGCCAGGGCAGACCTGCCCGCCAAGGACCCCACCATGAAACGAATTGCCATCCTGGCCGCGGCCGGCTTTGCCGCGCTGCTGGGCCTCACCTTTGCCCTCGGCAACGTCGTCGGCGCCCACGACCGCGAACTGCTCGCCAAAGACGAAAAGAAGCGGACCACGATGCTTGCGCGCAGCTGCGGGAAGCATGGCCGGCTGCTGCATGACCCGGTGCAAAACGAGTACGTGTGCGCCTGGACGAACCCCGACGGCGCGACGCTCACGGCCGAGATTCCGCAGTACCCCTACCTCGACCAGCTCGCGCGGCGATAGCCACCGGCCTGGCCCACGCCGCCCTGGGCGGCCAGCAGAAATGGAAAGAGATTGAACCCATGCAACACACACCGCCCCCGGGCGCATATCCCCAGTACCGAATCGTCGGCCTCGTTGGCCGCGCCGGAGCCGGGAAAGACACCTGCGCCGACATTCTGGCCAAGACGCGTGGCTTCGCCCGCATGGCCTTCGCTGATGCACTGCGTGATGAGATCGTCGCGGCGTTCTCGGTAGACGTCAGCGCCTTTGCCGACAGGGTGCTCAAGGAGCGCCCCTCGCCCGCGCTTCAGATCCGCAGGAGCGCCAACGAGGAATTCATCGCCCGCGCCAGGTCCCTGGGCTACGACCTGTGGGCTCCTCGCTCGCCGAGAGAAATCATGCGGCTGTGGGGCACGGAATACAGGCGCCAGGTCACGGCCGACAACTACTGGCTCGAACGGGCCAATGACCGCGTCAATGCCCTGCTTGCGCTCGGCATCCGGCGCATCTGCTTCACCGACGTTCGATATGCCAACGAGGCCACCTACGTCACCGAGAGCCTGCAAGGGGACCTCTGGCGGATTCGCCGCCGGTTGGCGGACTCCCGGCACGCCTCCCACAGCAGCGAATCCGACCTCGAGGGAATCAGCTGCAAGGAGGTCATCCACAACGAGCTCGGCCTGCAGGAGCTGGCCCTGGAAGTCCAGGCCGCTCTCGTGCGCCACGTCCTGGAGTAGCCATGGCCTCAGTCAACAAAGTCATCCTGGTCGGCAACCTGGGGCGCGACCCGGACATCAGATATGCCCCCGATGGCGCCGCCGTCTGCAGCATGTCGATCGCCACGACGTCCACGTGGAAAGACCGCGCCAGCGGTGAACGCCGCGAAGAAACCGAATGGCACCGCGTCGTCATGTACAACCGCCTGGCCGAAATCGCAGGCGAATACCTGAAGAAAGGCCGCTCGGTCTACATCGAGGGCCGCCTGAAGACCCGCAAGTGGCGAGACAAGGACACCGGCGGCGACCGCTACAGCACCGAAATCATCGGCGATCAGCTGCAGATGCTCGGCGGCCGTGACGGTCAAGCCGAAGGCGGCCACGCCGCCGACGCCCCGGACGGCTCAGACAGCCGGCGGCGCCAACGCCCCGCCAGCGCCCCGCCCAGCGACGGAACCGACCCGGACATCCCCTTCTAGCCACCCACTCCGCAGGAGAACGCCATGAGCGCATTTTGCGTATTCGGCATGACCGAAACCCTTGCCAGGAAGGCCGCAGAACGTGCCTGGCAGAAGCACCTCGAAAGCCTGACCAAAGAAGTTCGGGCCCACCTCACCCCGGCCGACGAAACCGAATGGGTCAAGGTCAAGACGGAGTATCACCTGGCCAAAGGCAAGACGACCCAGCTCTCCGCCCCGTTCGACGCTCCGCAGTTCGCCAACGACTTCATCAAGCTCGCCCGCGCCAGCGGCCGCACTTCGCGCCTGGAAGTGATGCGACGGGCCCCGCTGCTCGACAAGAACGGCGCCCCTCGAATCAGCAAGGCGACCAAGCGCCAGATGATCGGCTGGGTTCCTCATTAACTCGACTGGAAGCCTATTCCCATGTGGTTCAGAAACCTCAAGATTTACCGCCTGTCCGCCGACTGGCAGCTGTTCGGCGATGACCTGGAGGCCGCGCTAGAGCGCCAGACGTACAAGCCGGGCAACAACCTGGAAATGCAGGCACTCGGCTGGGTTCCGCCGCGCGAGAGTGGCGGCCTCGCCCACGTCGTGGGCGGCCAAATCCTGTTGACCCTGCGCGCCGAGAGCAAGCTGCTCCCGGCCAGCGTCATCAACCAGGTCGCCAAGGCGCGCGCCCAGGAGATCGAAGAGCAGCAAGGCCACAAGCCGGGCCGCAAGCAGATGAAGGAAATCAAGGAGCGCGTCACCGACGAGCTGCTGCCGCGCGCCTTCAGCATCTACCGGGACACGCGCGTCTGGATTGACCCGCTCAACCGCTGGCTGGTGATCGACGCCGCGGCTTCGTCCAAGGCGGACGAGGTGGTCGGGCTGCTTGCCAAGTGCGTGGATCCGTTCCCGCTGGAAAACCTCTATGTCGCGCAGCCCCCCGCCTCGGCCATGACCGGCTGGCTGGCCGAGGACGAAGCGCCGTCCAACTTCAGCATCGACCAGGACACCGAGCTGCGTTCGTCCGGCGAAAGCGGCGCGGCTATCCGCTACGTCAAGCACTCCATCGACGCCGAAGACGCTCGCCGCCATGTCCAGTCGGGCAAGCAATGCACACGGCTCGCCATGACCTGGGCCGACCGCATTTCGTTCGTGCTGACCGAAGCCTTGGACATCAAGCGCCTGGCGCCGCTGGACGTGCTGAAAGAAGGCAACGACGCCATCGCCACCAACGACGACGAGAAATTCGATTCGGATATGGCGCTCATGACCGGCGAACTCGCCAAGCTGTTGACCGAACTGGTCGACGCGCTCGGCGGCGAAAAGCAATTCTGAGGACTGCAACATGGCTAAGAAATCCAAAGATGTGTACGGCGCCGAAGGGCAAAGCAATCTGCTCACCTTCGACCCCGACAAGCTGGTGCTGGTGACCGACGAGGCCAGCCCGCTCTATGACCCCCGCGTACACCTGCCCGTCGACGAAGCGATGGCGCGCAACATCGACTTCCAGGGCGTGCTGGAGCCGGTCGGGATCTCCAAGAACCCCGAAACCGGAGAAACCGAAGTCGTCTTCGGTCGGCAACGCGTCAAGGCTGCGCGTCTTGCCAACCAGTGGCGCCACCACCGCGGCGAGCCTCCACGCCTGATTCCCGGCGTTGTCTGGCACGGCGAGCGCAGAAACGCCCTGGATGCCATCGTCGGGGAAAACGAAGCGCGCACGGCCGACACGCCGCTCGGGCGCGCCGAGAAGATGCGCCGCCACCTCGTCCTGGGCAAAGGCGAAGACCAGATCGCCGTCATCTACAGCTGCACCGTCGCCACGGTACGCGACACGCTCGCACTGCTGGATAGCCCCAGGGTAGTGCAGAACGCAGTCGAAGCCGGTCAGATCACCCTCACGCACGCCAAGGCACTTGCCAAGCTGCCGGTCGCCGAGCAGCGCACCAAGGTTGCCGAACTGGTCCAGGCGGGCCAAGGCGTCAAGGCGCACGAGCGCAGCCGCAAGCAAGCCGCCGTCATGGGCGAGCGCCCCCGAGTGAAATCCCGCAAGCAGATCCAGGCCGCGCTGGAACAGGCCCAGGGCGACTATGCCGCCGCCCTGCGCTGGGTTCTGGGCGAAGAAGGCGCGGCAGCATGATCAAGCTCACCGACTCCAACGGCGCCGCCGTCTATTTGGCCCCCGACGCCATCGCCTGCATTCAGGAGGCCGGCGCCAGCAGCGCCTGGCACGGCATCCGCGCCTACGTCCGCACCTTTGTCGGCAAGACCTACGAAGTGCAACAGGACGCCAGCGAAATCAACGCCGCGGTAGAAGCGGCCCAGCAAAGGAGCGAAGCATGAACGCCCCCGCCCCCAAGACCACCACCGCCCCCGATGAAGCGCTCAGCAGCCTCATGGGCGCCGCCCTCGACGTACCCGCCCCCCCCGAACAGCCCGAGGTGCCCGCCTGGGCACCGGACAACACTCTCGCCCGAACTGGCAACACCGAGAAGGAACAGGCCATGTGGTTCGGCGGCATGGAACAGGCCCAGGTCAACGCCCAGGACAATGCGGCGATCCGCGCCCAAGCGCAGGAGTACGGCTCCCTAGCCGAGGTCGCGCAACGCATCGAACAGTACATCGGACGGTACGGGCGCGAAGACACCGCCACCCTGCTGCTGTACGAAGCGATGAACGCATTGCGCCGCCCCGCTCCCTCCGCTGGCGATGCACTTACCGCCGCCGCCCGCGACGTGCTGGCCGAGCGCCAACGGCAGGTCAGCAACGAAGGATGGACGCCGGAGCATGACGACCAGTACACCGCTGGCGACATGGCGAGCGCTGCAGCCTGCTACGCCTCCCAGGGGCGCTACCACTACCCGGAACCTGGCGAGCCTGGACCGAACTGGCCGTGGGCCGCCGAGTGGTGGAAGCCGTCGACGTATCGCCGCAATCTGGAAAAGGCCGGCGCCCTGATCCTGGCCGAGATTGAACGCCTGGATCGTGCCGCCGCCCTCACCGCTCAGGAAGGGGGGAAGTAATGCGCAGATTCCTCGTCACCCACTGGATGCTCCCCCTGGCGATCCTCGTCTGGGCCGCTTTCACCATCACAGCCTCGATCCAGCAGGAGCCGATCAAAGCTGCCCTCGGCCTGGGCGCCCTGGCATGTGCCTGCGGCCTTACCTGGCACTTCTGGAAGGGCTATACAGCCAAAGCGCCCTCCCGTGCCGCCCCGCTTCAGGCCGCCCCCGTCCAACGCGACAGCGAAGGCTACTGGACGCACCCGGCGCACCCTGCGTTCAGAGAAGGCCAGGAGGCCGAGGCCGCCGCCTGGTCCCACGTCCAGCAACTGCAAACCCATATCGCCTATCTGGAAAGCGAAGCTGAGGACCACCCGGCCGCGGTGGCTTACTGGGGCGATTCCGGCGATTCCAACATCAGCGCATGGGAACCGCCCCGCCCCGAGGGCGAAGGCTGGTTTGTCCTGTCCATCCATGACACCGAATACTGGGGGCCGGTTTGCATCTGGGTCCGGCGCAACGGCCAGCCGCAGGGGGATGCGTGATGGACAAGACGCCTGAATTCGATTGCTACAGCACCGACGACGAAGTCTTCCACGATGGAGGCAAGGACGAAGCTCTGCAGGACCTCGACGACGACGGTCGGCTCGCGGTGGGCGCGGAGTTCCGCCTGGGCGTGACGAAGACCCCCGACCCTGCCAGCTTCTTCGACGTGAATTGGCTGATCGAGGAAATGCAGGTGAACGCCTCGGACAACCACGGCGAATGTGCCGAGGACTATCTGGTCGACCTCACGCAGGATCAGATCAAGGAACTCGATGGGGTGGTCAAGGCGTGGCTGCAAGCCAACGCCGAGGTCCACTTTTACAGCGCCGAAGGCATTGAAACGTTCCTTGTGACGCAGGAAGACATCGACAGCTTTCGCCACGCCTGCGCCCAGCAGGGCAAAGGCGGTGCAGCATGAAGCGGATGACGTTGGACGAGTTTCAGACCGCCTGCATAGCCCAGGCCAGCAGCAGTGAACTCACGACGGTGAAGTGTCCGATGTGCAGCGCGTTGCAGAACGGACTCGACTTCATCGCGGCCGGCGCGGGGAAGGATTGGGACGACGTGGCGCGCTATGTCGGCTTCTCCTGCGTCGGGCGCTTTACGGGTGCCGGCTCGCCCCGAAAGGATCCGGACGGGCAGCCGTGCAACTGGAGCCTGGGTGGCCTATTCCAGACACATCGCATGGTGGTAGTGACGCCCGACGGCATCGAGCATCCCCATTTCGAACTGGCGACCCCCGAGGAAGCGGCGGCCCATCACGCCGCCCAGCAGAGCGCAGGCGGTGCAGCATGAGCCGCGCAACGATGCCCATCATGGGCGCGATCCTGCTGAGCGAAATCCCCTTCGCCATGATCCAACCCCACGAAGCGCAAGCCCTTCGGAACCACGGCCAGACGTTGGAGCGCCTGGCGCAGCGCGGCGGGTTGCCCGCTTCGGAAGCCGTCGCAATCATGAAAGGCCTCCGTTGGCGCGCGGTCAAGACGGGCGTGCCCACGGAGCATTACCTAATCAACATGGTGCGCGATTGGCGCGCCGCCCAACCGCGCCAAGGGGATACCTGATGACGCCGACCAGCTACCAGATTTCGCTGCTTCAGCACACCATCGGCGTGCGCCCCGATCAGCGCAATCCCCACCGCAACCACTTTGTCGCCGGCTCCGGCCACCACGACATGCCGCACCTTGAAAAGCTGGTGGGCGGAGGCTTGATGGAGGTCCGCCGCTCGCCCGCCTTCCTGAACGATGGGGACATGGTTTTCGCAGCCACCGAGGCCGGCAAGGCAACCGCCTTACATCACCTGCCGCCCCCGCCGAAATTGACGCGCTACGAGAAATACCTGCGCGCTGACGGCGATGAGTCGTTCGGCGAGTTCCTGTGCGGCTTCCGCCTGCCGAAGTTCGAAGCCCGCGAGATGCGCGGCAGCTTCGCATCGTGGCGCCGCTCCTACGAGTACCGAATGTACCGGGAAACCTGGGAGGCCTACCGCCAGCACCGCGAGGTGCAGGGCGAATGGATGCCTACCAAGAAGGAAGCCAAGGCCAGCTACAAGGCAGCGCTGGCGCGACATCGTGCCTCACAGCAAAGCGGCCCGGGCACAAGGACCTAGGTCACATCACGATCGGGCAAGTCCCAAATTCCTCGCTTCACATCCTCTGCCAGCTTTGTATAGCGCATCGCATCTTCGGCGGTTACGCCGTAGGGATCATGCGCCGCGATGTCCCGCAATTCCTTAAGTTTCAAAATCATCCGGGCCAAGCCCTCGGTCATGCCGCGGTGCGTGCGCAGATCTTCAACCATGCTATCGACTCGGCGCTTCTTTATTCCGTCACGCGTGACCCCGTGCTTCCCAGCCTTTTTTCTGAGTTCCGCGACCACGTCACTAAAGGTGAATTGAACGATTCTGGATGCGGCGGCAATTTTTACTAGCGGACGTGAAGGGGCAGACACATCAGACAACTCGCGCAGATCATCGGAAGAAATCTCTTCCTGGACCTGAGCATTGGCGCCCGGCTTCCTTATATGTGCCTCGACAGCCTCCTGCTCGGCTTGCCGCATCCCGCTCCCGAATTGAAGATTGACGCCCGGAGCCTGCATCAAAGCCAAGGTCTGGATCTTCAGCCTTATCTCATCGCGAAAGAGCCAAACAACAAAAAGCACTGTTGCGGGCCAGGCGACCACACCCAACAGCGCGATCAGATTCTTCAAGCCTTCGTTGAGAAAAGTAGGCAAGTCCACATGCGCTCCAGCAGTCTATTAGCGATCGGATCGTAACCGAATCGCCAAAACGTGTCTGCTGGTGGTGCATCTGAATCTGAGCCCCGCGCCCGCTACAGATATGCCCATGCCGCAGCTCAATTTTCTCTCGCTATCGCCCGGCGCTGCTTTCATCGCGCGAAGGGCTCACCACTACCTCTATTCCACGGAGTCCGCATGCTGACCCCCCAGCTTGTACTCGGCATTTCCGCCAAGCTCGTCGTCGACATTTTCGCCGGTGGCGGCGGCTGGTCCACGGCCTACGAAATGGCCACAGGCCAGCACGTACACATCGCCATCAATCACAACCCGACCGCCCTCAGCATGCATGAGGTCAACCACCCCCAGGCCAAGCACCTCATCGCCGACGTTCGTGAGGTATGCCCGCGCCAGGCGACGGGCGGCGCGGAAGTGGGCTGGCTGCACTTGTCGCCGGACTGCACCGATCACAGCCAGGCCAAGGGCGGCCAGCCGCGCAATAGGGCAATCCGCGCGCTCGCGTGGGTAACCGTGCGCTGGGCTGGGACCGTCACGCCCGACATCATCAGCCTGGAGAACGTGGTCCAGATATTGAAGTGGGGCCGGCTGGTCGCCAAGCGCTGCCCAAGCACCGGCCGCGTGGTCACGCTGGACATGGTGCCGGACGCCAGCGGTCGCATGGTGCACCGCGTGGCGGATCCAGGCGAGCGCGTACCGGTCGAGCAGCAGTATCTGGTCCCCGACCCCAAGCAACAGGGCAAACACTGGCACCGCCTGGTGGCGATCCTGCGCGGCATGGGCTACATCGTCGAATGGCGTGAGCTGAATGCTGCCGACTATGGCGCCGGCACGACTCGCACCCGCCTTTTCATGATGGCGCGTCGGGATGGGCAGCCGATCGTCTGGCCTACCGCGACCCACTTCAAGAATCCCGGCAAGGCCCAGCGACAGCGGCGCGCAGCTGCCGACGGTATCGACTGGACCATCGAGGGCAAGAGCATCTTCAATCGCCCCCGCCCTCTCGCCGACGCCACCATGCGGCGCATCGCCCGTGGCATGAAACGATACGTGCTGGACAGCGCGGATCCGTTCATCGTGCCGATCGCCAACTGGAGCCGGGACGGCTCCCATGCGGCAAGCCAGCCGATCAGCACCATCACGGCAAAGCCCCGGGGCGGATCGCATGCTGTCGTCGCGCCAGCGCTTGTTCCGGCCACTCACCACGGCGGCGACCGCATGCACGACATCCTGGGATCCGCGCCGACGATCACCGCCGCCCATCGAGGCGAACTGATGCTGTCGACTCCCGTGCTGATTCAAGCAGGGTATGGCGAGCGCAAGGGGCAGGCCCCGCGATGCCTCGATCTCCAACAGCCGATCGGCGTGGCTACGGCTGGCGGCGTCAAACATGCCGTAGCCGCAGGCTATCTCGTTCAAGCCGGCCACGGCGAGGGCAAGCCGGGCGCCCGTCGCTGGAGCTACGGCTGCAACGACCCCGCCGATCCGGTGGGTACGCTCACCGCAAGCAACGGCGGATTTTCTGTCGCTACCGGCTTCATGGTCCAGGCCAATGGTGGATTCAACGCGACGCCGGCCCATGACCTGCGGCGACCGGCCTCCACGATCACCAACAGCGGCAGTCAGCAGCAACTCATCACGGCGCACCTGGTCACGAACACCAGCGGTCATCCCGGCCGCGGTGCGGATGACGCGATGCCGACCATCACCACTGGCGGCCATCACGGCGTGGTGGCGGCGCGCCTCGCCACCTTGCGGCACCACAGCACCGGCGCGGAACTGGCTGATTCCCTCGGCACGATGGCCGCGGCCGGCCAACACCACGCACTGGTCGAATACGACCTGTCGCCCGAGCATGAGGCGGGCGCCCTGCAGGTGGCCGCGTTCCTGATGCGCTACTACGGCGAAGGCGGCCAGCTGGGGGACCTGCGCGAGCCCGCCAGCACCGTCACCACCAAGGACCGCCTGGCGCTGGTGACCGTCTACATCAAGGGCACCCCCTATGTCGTCGTGGACATCCGCCTGCGCATGCTCACGCCCGCCGAGCTTTACAACCTGCAGGGCTTCCCGCCGAGCTACATCATCGACCGAGGCCACGATGGCCGCCGGTTCACCAAGACCGAGCAGGTGCATATGGTCGGGAACAGCGTCAGCCCGCCCCCAGCCATAGCCCTGATCACTGCCAACGCACCCCGCGAACTCTTCTTGAGGATGGCAGCATGAGTCAGCTTGCATTGTTCCATCCCTCAGCTGCAACACCTGACCTACCCGCAGATCCCTACGCGTTCGACCATAACCTCGTCGGTGGCGCCCTCCGTCCATTTGTGCGCTTCTGCAAGGAACGCCTGCTCGCCCCTGAGGGCGAAATCAGCCTGTCGCTGATCCTGGAGAACGCCTGGAAGAACGGCCGCGATCATCCCTATCTCAAGGCCTGGGACACCTATTGCACACGTCACGCGCTGTCCGGAGACCAACAGAAATGACCTTTCAGATCCAGAACAATGCCGCTCAGGCGGTCGTGCAATACCTCGAATATGTAGTGCAGCAACTGCGCCAGGCCGGCCGTGTGGTCGACGAAGAAGGCGAACTGACCGACCGGCTCGACGCCCTGCTGTCCAAGCTGCGCGCCCCTGTAGTCGATGAGCCGCCCGGTGGTACGCGCTGGCCAGTACTTCGCGCCATGGCCAGGAACTACACGGCAGGAAAGCACACATGGGACGCCTTAGATGCCAACGCGTGTGAGCAAGCGGCAGAAGAGATTCGACATTTGCGCGCCGCCCTGGCAAGCGCCCCTGCGGCGAACGACCTGACGCCAGCCGGGATGAAAGAAATCTGCCCGGAGTGCGGACACCAATTCGGGTGCTTCCATAGCCCGTACATCGACAAACTGCGCGCCCTGGCAAGCGCCCCTGTAGCCGGGGAGGCGCTGTTCTGGTATCGACCGCGTTCCGACGGCTGGTACGAAGGGCCGATCCACAACGACCGCATCGAAGAAGCGCGCAAGCGTTCCGGCGCGTGGGTGCCTCTCGTTGCCGCGCCCCAGGCTGGTGCGCATGGAGTCGGGCAGACTCAGGCCGCAGCCTACCTGACGCTGGACGAGGAAGGTTCGCCCTGCATGCTGTTCTTCGATCTGGTCGAGGCGCGCGGCTACTGCGCACCAGGCGAAGAACCGGAGCCGCTGTTCCGTCATGCCGCGCCCCAGGCCAGCGTCCTGGCTGCCGAGTACGCCCGCGGCCGGAGCGATGGGTTTGACGCCGGGCGCAACGCTGCCTTGGAGCTGGCGGCAGCTGCAGTGGAAAACCACGCGCGCGCGGGGCGAGGATGGATACCAGGCAGCTTGTGGGACACCCTGTCACGCGAGGCGAGCGGCCGTATCCGCGCGCTCAAGCAGTTCCAGACGGCCAATGATGGCGCCCCCCTGGTGACGGATATCTTGGTGGTGCTGCCGCCGCTGCCGGCGGAACTTCGAGACACGGAGACCGACTCGCGCGCATATGCCCGCGCCGCGGTCCTCGCCGACCGCCTGCAGCGCGCCAATGGAGGAGAAAAGAATGTCTAGCATCGCCAACGATCGCACGGCGCGCCCCCGCAATCCGGCCGACGATGCACCCTACCCCTTCCTTCCGCCCGGCTGGATCATCGCCCACAGCGCACGCTGGGGCACCTATCGCGCGGAGGGCCCCCAGGAGCGCGGCAGCTGGGTGTCGACGCGCCAGGCAGCCACTGCGGAAGCCTGGGCCCTCTATGCCTCAAAACTCCGCTCCCAGCTGCGCGAACAAGTCGGCGAGGGTGTCGTTGTAAGCGAGGAAGAGGAAGGATACGTCCGGCGGGTCAAAGAGGCGGTGATCTTCAATCACGCGCGAGTACCTGGCGGGTTTGTCCAGGTGCGCCAGTACGACCTGCGCAAGACCATGGAGTTGTTCGCCAGAATCCAGCGTGCAGCGACCCGCACTGTGAGTGGGGGTGGCCATGCCTGATATCCGTGTGAACTTCGGCGGCACGCCCGCCATCCTGACCGTCTCCGGCAACTACAAGCCGGGGGACCTGCCGCCGACCGGCTACAGCGCGCGCGAAGAGTGGTTCTGGGTCCAGAAGCGCGCCGGCCTGCGACAACAGGAGTGCCCGCGCTGCCAGCGCTGGTGCTTCCCCCAACAGCTGGACGCCGGTGGCCGCATCTGCATCGAGTGCGCGCGCAAGCAGCATGCAAACAAGGGAGGTCGCATATGGCCAGATTCGTGACTATTTCCCGAGCCTCGGCCAGCACCGGCTATACAGAGGACGCGATTCGCTCGAAGATCCGAGACGACATCTGGCGGGAAGGCAAGGAGTGGATCCGGGCGCCGGATGACCGCGTTCTTATAGATATGGAGGGTTACGAAAAATGGGTAGAGACGGGAGGGGTGTTAAAGCCGCCTCGGAAAGCAGCATCGAAATCACGTTCCAGTACAAGGGTCGCCGCTGCCGTGAGCGGATTCCTCTCAAGCCCACGCCCGCTAACCTGAAGCGGGCCGAGCAACACAGGGCGGCGATCCTGCACGCGATTTCGACAGGCGTATTCGATTACGCTGCCACCTTTCCCGACAGCGCGCGCGCCGGAACCTTTGCGGAGACGCCGGGACAGATCCTTTCAGTTGAAAAGTATCTTGATGGATGGCTGGACGCGCGGAAACCGACGCTGAAAGCCAGTACGTTCCAGAGCTATCAGAGCATTGTCGCCGGGCTGCTCATCCCGCAATTCGGCACAGCGATGCTCACGGAGCTCAAGTGGCCCGCTATCAAGTCTTGGCTCGCAAGCATTTCGTCAACCAAGCCGCTGAGCAACAAGCGCCTGTCCAACATTCAAAGCTGCTTGCGCTCCGCGCTTGGCGACGCAGTCGAGGACGAATTGCTGGACGAGAACTGCATGCGTGGCCGCCACTACAGCCGGCAGGAACAGCCCGTGGACGATGACGACGGGGAAAGCGACGATCCGGATCCCTTCACCCCAGAAGAGCAGGCAGCGATCCTGGCGAAGCTGCCCGCACAAACCCGCAACTACGCAATCGTGACTCTCTGGAGCGGGCTTCGCCCGAGCGAGCAAATCGCGTTGAACTGGTCAGACATCGACTTTGGCCGAGGGGTGATTCTGGTGCGCAAGGCAATCACGCGGGCCGCCAAGGGGGTCGCCGAGCTGCCGAAGACGAAAGCCAGTCGGCGCGACGTGAAAATCCTGGGGCCAGCCCTCCAAGCGATCAACGACCAAAAAGCGTATACCTGGGTTGGCGCGGAGCCGCACGGGGAAGTTTTCCGGAATCCCGGGACGGGGGAACGGTGGTCGAGCAGCCAGGCCGTACAGAAGGTCTGGGCGACGGCGCTAAAGCGGGCTGGCGTTCGGTATCGGCGTCCGTATCAGATGCGCCACACCTACGCGAGCATGATGCTTTCAGCCGGGGAACATCCGATGTGGGTCGCGCGCCAAATGGGCCACAAGGACTGGGCCATGATCATTCGCGTGTACGGGAAATGGATGCCAGCTGCGGATCCTGATGCCGGAGGAAAGGCCGTCGGCCTCTTCGGGGAAAAGCTGGCATTAAGTTGTCAATCTGGAGCCAAAACAGCCCCAAAACAGCCAAAAACAATGACAGGGTAAAACCCTAAGTCATTGTTTTTGCTGGATAAAGCTGGTGCGAAGGAGGGGACTCGAACCCCTACACCTGTTACGGCGTCAGGACCTAAACCTGGTGCGTCTACCAATTTCGCCACCTTCGCAAAGGTCAAGCCCGCTATTGTAGCTTGCTTGTTAAAATCTTGCGTCATGAATCCGCGCCTCGATGCCCTGCACCCCTACCCGTTCGAAAAACTGCGCGCCCTGCTGGCCTCGGCCAGCACGCAGCCGGACGGCCTGACGCCCATCAACCTGTCGATCGGCGAGCCCAAACACGCCGCGCCGGAGCGCATCGCGCAGGCCATCCGCGACCACATGGAGGGGCTGTCGGTGTACCCGTCGACCAAGGGCGATCCCGCCCTGCGCCAGGCCATCGCCAGCTGGCTGGCGTCGCGCTACAGCATCCCGGCGCCGGACGCCGAGACCCAGGTGCTGCCGGCGCTGGGCTCGCGCGAGGCGCTGTTCGCCTTCACCCAGACGGTGATCGATCCGGCGGCCGGGTCCGTGGTGATCTGCCCCAACCCGTTCTACCAGATCTACGAGGGCGCCACGCTGCTGGCCGGCGCCACGCCCTATTACGTCAACGCCGACGCGCTGCGCAATTTCGCCTGCGACTGGAACCAGGTGCCGGACGAGGTCTGGAAAAAGACCCGCATGGTGTTCGTCTGCTCGCCCGGCAACCCGGCCGGCAATGTCATGACGCTGGACGAATGGGAAGACCTGTTCGCCCTGTCCGACCGCCATGGGTTCGTGATCGCCTCCGACGAGTGCTATTCCGAGATCTACCTGGACGAAGGCAATCCGCCGCTGGGCGGCCTGCAGGCGGCGCGCCGCCTGGGTCGCGACGACTACCGCAACCTGGTGGCGTTCTCCAGCCTGTCCAAGCGTTCCAACGTGCCGGGCCTGCGCTCGGGTTTCGTGGCGGGCGACGCCGCGCTGATCGGCCGCTTCCTGCGCTATCGCACGTATCATGGCAGCGCCATGAGCCCGCTGGTGTCGGCGGCCAGCATCGCCGCCTGGACCGACGAAGTCCACGTCAAGGACAACCGCCGCCTGTACCGCGAGAAATTCGAGGCCGTGCTGCCGATCCTGCAGAACGTGCTGGACGTCCAGCGTCCCCAGGCCTCGTTCTACCTGTGGGCGGCCACCCCGGGTTCGGATACCGCGTTTGCGCGCGACCTTTATGGCCGTACCGGTGTTACCGTGCTGCCGGGCAGTTTCCTGGCGCGCGAGGCGCACGGTGTGAATCCTGGGCAGGGGCGCGTCCGCCTGGCCCTGGTGGCGCCTTTGGCCGACTGCGTGCAGGCGGCCGAACGCATCGCCCATTTCGTACATACTTCTGTTTGACCAACCTTCTTTCAAAAGCTGAGCCGCTATGACTCTCGACCTGCAGACCACCATCGAAAAAGCCTGGGACGACCGGGCCAACCTGTCGCCCTCCGACGCCAGCGCCGAAGTGCGCGAAGCCGTCGAACACACCATCGACGGGCTGGACCTGGGCCGCCTGCGCGTGGCCGAGAAAATCAACGACGACTGGGTCGTGCACCAGTGGATCAAGAAGGCCGTGCTGCTGTCGTTCCGCCTGTACGACAACGCCATCATGGGCCAGGCCCCGCTGCAGTTCTACGACAAGGTGCCGCTCAAGTTCTCGGAATACGGCGACAACGCCTTCAAGCAAGGCGGCTACCGCGTGGTGCCGCCCGCCGTCGCCCGCCGCGGCGCCTTCATCGGCCGCAACGTGGTGCTGATGCCCTCGTACGTCAACATCGGCGCCTACGTCGATGAAGGCACCATGGTCGACACCTGGGCCACCGTCGGCTCGTGCGCCCAGATCGGCAAGAACGTCCACCTGTCCGGCGGCGTCGGCATCGGCGGCGTGCTCGAGCCGCTGCAGGCCAACCCCACCATCATCGAAGACAACTGCTTCATCGGCGCCCGCTCGGAAGTCGTCGAAGGCGTGATCGTCGAAGAGAACTCGGTGCTGGCCATGGGCGTGTACCTGTCGCAAAGCACCAAGATCTATGACCGCGCCACGGGCAAGGTCACCTACGGCCGCGTGCCGTCGGGTTCGGTGGTGGTGCCGGGCTCGCTGCCCTCGGCCGACGGCTCGCACAGCCTGGCCTGCGCCGTCATCGTCAAGCGTGTCGACGCGCAGACCCGCGCCAAGACCAGCATCAACGATCTGCTGAGGGCGTAATGGCGGCTTCGGTTGTTCTGGATCTGGTCAAGGACCTGATCGCCCGTCCGTCGGTGACCCCGGCGGACGCCGATTGCCAGGCGACGCTGGCCGCGCGCCTGGCGCGCATCGGCTTCACCTGCGAAACCATCGCCCAGGGCGGTGTCACCAACCTGTGGGCGCGCCGTGGCAATACGGCGCCGCTGACGGTCTTCGCCGGCCACACCGACGTGGTGCCGCCGGGTCCGCGCGAGAAGTGGGAAAGCGATCCGTTCGTGCCCACCGAGCGCGACGGCTACCTGTACGGCCGCGGCGCCGCCGACATGAAGAGCTCGATCGCCGCCTTCGTGGTGGCGGCCGAGGAATTCGTGGCGGCCAATCCGCAGCACGGCGGCTCGATCGCCCTGCTGATCACGTCCGACGAAGAAGGTCCGTCGATCGACGGCACCGCCATCGTCTGTGACGCGCTCAAGGCGCGTGGCGAGCAGATGGACTACTGCATCGTCGGCGAACCCACCTCGGGCGACGTGCTCGGCGACACCTGCAAGAACGGTCGCCGCGGCTCGCTGTCGGGCACGTTGACGGTCAAGGGCATCCAGGGCCACGTGGCCTACCCGCACCTGGCGCGCAACCCGGTGCACCAGTTGGCGCCGGCGCTGGCCGAGATCGTCGCGATCGAATGGGACCAGGGCAACGAGTACTTCCCGCCCACCACGTTCCAGGTCTCGAACCTGAACTCGGGCACCGGCGCCACCAACGTGGTGCCGGGCGACGCCGTGGCGCTGTTCAACTTCCGCTTCTCCACCGCCAGCACGCCGGAAGGCCTGCAGGCGCGGGTGCACGAAGTGCTGGACCGCCATGGGCTGGAATACACGCTGGACTGGGACCTGGGCGGCGAGCCCTTCCTGACCCCGCGCGGTTCGCTGACCGATGCGCTGGTCAAGGCCATCCACGCCGAGACCGGCGTGACGGCCGAGCTGTCGACCACCGGCGGCACGTCCGATGGCCGCTTCATCGCCAAGATCTGCCCGCAAGTCATCGAGTTCGGCCCTTGCAACGCCACGATCCACAAGGTCAACGAGCGTATCGAGCTGGCCTCGCTGGACCCGTTGAAAAACATCTATCGGCGCACGCTGGAAAACCTCCTGCCCGCCAAGTAAAAAGCCTCCCATGTATCAATCCGCCCGCCAAGAACTGCTGACCCTGCGCGACCTGATCCGCTATGGCGTATCGCGCCTGAACGCCGCCCAGGTGGCGCTGGGACACGGCAGCGACAACGCCTGGGACGAGACGGTCTATCTGGTCCTGCACGCGCTGCACCTGCCGCTGGACACGCTGGAGCCCTTCCTGGACGCCCGCGTGCTCAGCGAGGAACGCAACCGCGTGCTGGAGCTGATCGACCGCCGCGTCACCGAGCGCGTGCCGGCCGCCTATCTCACCAATGAGGCCTGGCTGCGCGGGCATCGCTTCTACGTGGACGCGCGCGTCATCGTGCCGCGCTCGCCCATCGCGGAGCTGCTGGACGAAGGCCTGTCGCCCTGGGTACAGGACGCGCAGGCCGTCGACAGCGTGCTGGACATGTGCACCGGCTCGGGCTGCCTGGCGATCCTGTCGGCCCTGGCCTTCCCCTATGCCCAGGTGGACGCCGTCGACGTGTCGCCCGACGCGCTCGAGGTCGCCCGCCGCAACGTCGACGACTACGGCCTGGGCGACCGGCTGGCGCTGCACCAGAGCGATCTGTTCGACAGCCTGCCCGAACGCCAGTACGACGTGATCGTCTGCAACCCGCCCTACGTCAACAGCGGTTCGATGGACGTGCTGCCGCAGGAATACCGCCACGAGCCGCACCTGGCCCTGGCCGGCGGCGCCGACGGCATGGACCTGGTGCGCCGCATCCTGCAGGCGGCACCGCGCTACCTGTCGGAGAACGGCGTGCTGGTGCTGGAGATCGGCCACGAGCGCGATTTCTTCGAAGCCGCCTTCCCTGAACTGTCGCCGGTGTGGCTGGATACGGAAGAAGCCTCCGACCAGCTGCTGTTGCTGACCCGCGAGCAGTTGACGACGTGATCCGCGCCTCTGGATTGACCCTGCGCCGTGGCACCAAGGTGCTGCTGGACGACGCCGAATTCGTGGTGCACCCGGGCGAGCGCGTCGGCATCGTCGGCAAGAACGGCGCCGGCAAATCGTCGCTGTTCGCGCTGCTGACCGGCGCGCTGGACCTGGACGCCGGCAACCTGGCGCTGCCGGCCGGCTGGCGCATCGCCAGCGTCGAACAGGAACTGCATGCCGACGACCGCCCCGCGCGTGAATTCGTCATCGACGGCGACACGCCGCTGCGCGCGCTGCAGGCGCGCCGCGCCGAGCTGACCGACGACCAGGGCACGCAGATCGCCGAGGTCGAAGCGGCCCTGGTCGAGGCCGGCGCCTGGAGCGCGGCCTCGCGCGCCGAACAGCTGCTGGCCGGCCTGGGCTTCAAGCCGGCCGAATGGACGCAGCCGGTGGCGAGCTTCTCCGGCGGCTGGCGCATGCGCCTGGCGCTGGCGCGCGCGCTGATGGCGCCGTCCGAACTGCTGCTGCTGGACGAGCCCACCAACCACCTGGACCTGGACGCCATGCTGTGGCTGGAGAAATGGCTGGCCGCCTATCCCGGCACCGTCATGCTGATCTCCCACGACACCGAGTTCCTGGACGCGGTGGCCAAGTCCATCCTGCATTTCGACCACGCCAAGCTGGTGCGCTACCGCGGCGGCTACGGCGACTTCCTGACGCAGCGCGCCGAGCGCCTGCGCCAGACCAATATCGCCTACGAACGCCAGACCCGTGAAACGGCGCGCCTGCAGGGCTTCATCGACCGCTTCAAGGCCAAGGCCTCCAAGGCCAAGCAGGCCCAGAGCCGGGTCAAGGCCCTGGCGCGCATGCAGGTGCTGGCGCCGCTGCAGGCCGAGGCCGGCATCGACATCCGCATCCCCTCGCCCGAGCAGGTGCCGGACCCGCTGCTGACGCTGGAACACCTGTCGGCCGGCTACACCGACGCGGCCGGCAACGACGTGCCGATCCTGCGCGACGTGACGCTGATGGTGCGCGCCGGCAGCCGTGTCGGCGTGCTGGGCGCCAACGGCGCCGGCAAGAGTACGCTGATCAAGACGCTGGCCGAAGAACTGCCGGTGCAGGCGGGCGAACGCCGCGCCTCGCGCGGGCTGGCGATCGGCTACTTCCACCAGCACCAGCTCGACATGCTGGACGTGGACAGCACGCCGCTGGCGCACCTGGCGCGGCTGTCGCCGGAAACGCGCGAGCAGGAGCTGCGCAATTACCTGGGCGGCTTCGGCTTCTCGGGTGATACGGTCAACAGCAAGGTCGGCCCGATGTCGGGCGGCGAAAAGGCTCGCCTGGCCCTGTCGCTGATCGTCTGGCAGAAGCCCAACCTGCTGCTGCTGGACGAACCCAGCAACCACCTGGACGTCGAGACGCGCGAGGCCCTGGCCGCCGCGCTGGCCGAATTCGGCGGCAGCATGCTGCTGGTGTCGCACGATCGCCACCTGCTGCGCACCACCGTGGACAGCTTCTGGATCGTGGCCGACGGCGCCGTGCGCGAATTCGACGGCGACCTGGAGGACTACCGCGACTGGCTGGCCGCCCGCAACGCCGGCGAACGCGCCGAAGCGGCGCGCGAAAACGCCGAGAACGGCGAGGCCGTGGTCGACCGCAAGGCGCAACGCCGCGCCGAGGCCGAGCAGCGCCAGCGCCTGTCGGCGTTGCGCAAGCCGCTGGAAGCCAAGCTGGCCAAGGTCGAGACCGAGATGGAGAAGCTGCGCGTCAAGCTGCAGGCGCTGGACGGCGTCATCGCCGACCCGGACCTGTATTCCGATGCGCGCCGCGCCGAGCGCCAGAAGGTCATGGCCGAACACGGCGAACACGGCAAGCGCCTGGAAACGCTGGAAGAACAGTGGCTCGAACTGCAGGGCTCGCTGGAAGAAATCGAACAGGGCGAAGCCTGATCGACAAGCGGACGGCGCGCGCCGTCCGCCCCTTCCCTTCCCAGGGAAACATGCAATAACAATAATAATTATCATTTATAATATGAAGTGAATCTGACTCTATCTGGCGCCCGCCGTCAGCGACATGTCTTCGCTTACCGATGTATTTATCCGGCACTACCGCGAAGTGCTGGGCTTCCTGGCCATGCGCACCGGCTCGCGCGACGTGGCCCAGGATTGCGCCCAGGACACGTGGATCAAGCTGGCCGAGTTCAAGGACAGAACCCTTCCGGACAACGACCGCGCCTATGTCTTCCGGGTGGCCGCCAACATCGCCACCGACTGGCATCGGCGGCGCGGCCGTGAAATGGTCGCGGTGGCCGACTACGCCGCCGCGCAGCCGCCGGCGTTCGAAGCCGACACGCTCGAAGTCGCCTCGGCCAACCAACTGCTGCGCCGGCTCGAATCGGCCCTGCTGCGCCAGCCGCGCCGCAGCCTGGACGTGTTCGTCCTGCATCGCCACGAAGGCCTGACCTACCGCGCCATCGCCGAACGTTTCGCCATCTCGGTCAGCGCGGTCGAAAAGCACATGATGCGCATCCTGCTGGCCTGCGACCAGGCCCTGAGCGCGTGAACAAAGCCGCCGCCCACGGCAACGCCACGGCCGCCGACGAACAGGCCTCGCGCTGGGTCATCCGCCACAGCGGCCAGCCGCTGGACGCGCAGGCGCAGGCGGAATTCGACGCCTGGTACCAAGCCGATCCCCGCCATGCCGCCGCCTTTGACCGGCTGGCGCGGGTGTGGCGCCGCATGGGCGAGATCGACCGCGGCAAGCTGGCCATCCGCCCGCCGCGCAAACGCCGCGCGGCATTGGCCCTGGCGCTCGTCACGGCCGCGGGCATGGCCGCTTATTCCCTGCGCGACTTCCAGCCGGACGCCGACTACGCCAGCGGCACGCAGCCGCTGCGCGTGGCCCTGCCCGACGGCTCGCGCGCCATCCTGGACGCGCATTCGGCCATCGCCGTGGACTTCGGCCCGGGCAAGCGTGAGGTGCGCCTGCTGTCCGGCCAGGCCCTGTTCGAGGCCACGCCCCGCGGCGCCGACGGCCCCGCCTTCACGGTCGTCACGGCGGACGCCAGCGCCACCGCCCTGGGCACGCGCTACACCGTGGCGCGCGACGCCGACGCGACCCGCGTCACCGTCTACCAGCACCAGGTGGCGGTGCAATGCCTGGCCTGCGCCGACGGGCAGCTACAAACCCTCGAACCGGGGCAACGCATCACGGTCTCGGCCAGCGGCATGGTCCGCGACCCGGCGCCGCGCGAAACCGCGCCCGCCTGGAGCCAGGGCCTGCTGGCCTTCAACGACACCGCGCTGCCCGACGCCGCCGCGCAGCTGGCGCGCTACACCGGCAAGCACATCCTGGTGCTGGGCGAACTGGCGCGCGGCACCCGCGTGTCCGGCACCGCGAGCATCGCCGATCCCAAGCGCGCACTCGACCTGCTGCTGGCGCAGACCAAGGTGGGCATCACCGACCTGCCCGGCCTGCTGATCCTGCGCTGAGGGATTGCCCTTGCAGGGCTGGCGGGTCCGGCGCGATCCGCATGGCAGGGCATCGCCTGCATCGCAGGCGCATCAACTTTCCGCGGCGCCGCCCTTTCACGCCCCCCCCACTACTCGCGATATCCCGGACTGCGCTCGCCGTCTTCCACTGGCATTTCCAATCGGTAAATAAGAATCAATATAAATTATTCATCAATTCTGCAATGAGGGGTTGCGTCCTAAACGGCGTCCTACGGCTGACATCAACACAGCGTAGGACGTTTTCATGCCTTTCCCTCTTGACCGCAAACGCCGGCCCAGCGCCTCGGCCGCCCTCCTTTGCGTCATGCTGGCCATCACCGCTCCCGTCGCCGCCCAGCCGCCCGCCCGCACCATCGCGTATGACATCCCGACGCAGGCGCTGGGCGACGCCCTGCTCGCGCTCGGGCGCCAATCGGGCCTGGAGATCTCGTTCCCGCCGGCCGCCGTGGCGGGCAAGGTCTCGCCCGCGCTGCAAGGCGAGTACTCCGCCCTGCTGGCGCTGGACCGCCTGCTGGCCGGCTCCGGCCTGGCACTGCGCGCCGACGGCCCGGGCCGCTACATCGTCTTCGTCGACAAGACCCATCCGTTCTCGACTTCGCGGCTCGACCCCGTACGCGTCTATGGCGAACAGGCCGGCGAGCGCATCTATGGCCAGCAGGAAATCGCCGAAACGCCATCGTCCAACCGCGACCTGAGCACCCTGGTCGCCAGCCACCCGGCGGTGCGCACCAACCCGGGCGCCAGCGGCTCGCAGAACCGCGGCTCGCTCAACGTCGAGGACATCTCCTTCCACGGCTCGAGCCCCTACCAGAACCTGTTCCAGATCGACGGCATCGACGCCACCAACCGCGTCGATCCGGCCAGCAAGAACCTCAATCTGCAGGTCGGCAACGTCCCCAGCAACCCGCAGTCCTACTTCGTCGACACCAGCTTGCTGGAAGCGGTGCGCGTGTACGACAGCTTCGTGCCGGTCGAGTACGGCCGCTTCACCGGCGGCGTGGTGGACGCGCGGCTGCGCCGCTTCTCGGGCGAGAACCACCTGAAGTTCGACTACCGCTGGAACACCTCGAAGATGACGCAGCAGCAGGTGTCGGAAGGCGAGGAGAACAGCTGGGCGCAGGGCCAGCCGGGCTATTCCCCCGAATGGAAAAAGCGCTTCTACTCCGTGGTGGGCGACTTCGCCTTCAACGACAAATCCGGCGTGGTGCTGGCCATGTCGCGCCGTGAATCCGACATCACGCGCTGGAACATGGGGGTGGACGACAAGGGCCAGCCGCAGCAGGGCCAGGACACCTACCGCGACCGCGTCGACAACTTCCTGGGCAAGTTCAGTGTGCGCGCCAGCGCCGACACCACCGCCGACCTGACGCTGAAATACAGCGACCGCAGCGAGACGCTGTCCAGCTACCTGTTCCGCGATACGCATTGGGACAACAACCACGGCGCCTACGGCCTGAGCGGCAACCTCGACCACCTGTTCCAGGGCGGGCGCTTCACGCTGCAGGCCGGCTGGGACCACGCCACCAGCGACCGCCAATCCGTCGGCGACGAACTGGTGACCTACCAACCCTACAAGCTGCCGCAATACACCGCGGGCGGCTTCGGCAAGGAACAGACGCGGCAGGACACCTGGACCCTGAAGGGACGCGTCGATCTGGATCCGGTGCGCACCGGCATCTTCACCCACAGCCTGTACGCCGGCGCCGACCTGCAGCAGATCGACGCGGGCTTCAAGCGCTTCCAGGATTCGTATTCGTTCCGCCGCGCCTACAACAACAAGGGCACCTACCAGGACTTCAGCAAGGTCCATTACCTGCCCGGCACGGTCGATGTGAAATACAGCATGGCCAGCGTGTACCTGTCCGACCGCATCGAATGGCAGCGGCTGGCGCTGGACGCCGGGTTGCGCTACGACCGCGAGACTTTCCTGGGCAACAACAACCTGTCGCCGCGCACCCGCCTGGAGTGGGACGTGCTGGGCTCGGGCGACACGCTGCTGAGCGCGGGCTGGTCGCGCTACTACGGCAGCGAAGTGCTGGAGACCGCGCTGGAAGCCGAACGCAGCCGCCTGCGCCGGCAGGTGCTCGACAGCAAGGGCAAGCCCGTGACCGACGGCGGCAAGGAATACTTTGTCGATTACCGTGGCCTGCGCATGCCCTACGACGATGAATGGGCGGTGTCGCTGCGCCAACGCATGGCGGGCATCGAAGGCCTGCTCAGCTACGTGCATCGCAACGGCCGCGACCAATGGACCAAGAGCGGCACGCAGGCCGCGGGCTACACCTATGGCAACGACGGCTTTTCCACCACAGACGGCGTCAGCCTGACGCTGCGCACGCTGGAACCCTGGCGCCTGGGGCCGACGCGGTGGAACATGCAGGCATCGTGGAGCTGGCAGAAGCGCAAGACCAACGGCGACCTGGTCACCGGCTACACCGCCGATGCGCGCGATCCGGATGACCGCGTGATCTACAACGGCTCGGAAATCCGCGCCATCGACCTGCCGCCCAGCACCTTCTACCAGCCCCAGGTCGCTTCGCTCACACTGATCGGCGCCTACCCGCGCGCCGGCCTGACCTGGAGCAACAAGCTGAACTGGCGCAGCAAGCGCGACGCCACCATCTACGTCGGCGTCGGCCCGCGGCCGGAATACCTCGACCGCTACGAGTCCGGCGAACTGCCGTCGTACTGGACCTGGGACACCAAGCTGGCGTGGCAGCCGACCTTCGCGCGCAACCTGGAATTCACGGTGGAAGTGCTGAACCTGCTGAACCGCATGCCGGCGGTCACGGCCAGCAATCCGAACCTGAAGACCAACCGCAGCACGTTCCAATCGGGACGCGAACTGTGGTTGCAGGTGGGGTATCGGTTCTGAAGCAGCGCCCGCCCCTTCCCTTGGTCTGAACTTGCAGGTGCATGCAGGGTTTTCGCCGTCCGGGCGCTGAGGTCTGCCGCCGCCCGGCGCGTCCTCTGGCTGAATTCAAAACAGCCAGAGGCGCCCCATGCTTTTCTCCTTTACTCCTTCGTCCCGGCGCCGCTACGGCGCCTGGGCCACAGCCGTCTGCACGGCGCTGACCTGGGCCGCGCCGTCAGCGGCCCAGCGCGCCCCGCTCGCCCACGTCTACGACATTCCCGCCCAAGCGCTCGGTGACGCGCTGCTGGCGCTCGGCCGCCAGGCCGGCCTGGAAATCTCCTTCCCGCCGGCCGCCGTCGCCGGCAAGGTCTCGCCCGCCCTGCAAGGCGAGTATTCGGCGCTGCTGGCGTTGAACCGCCTGCTGGCCGGCTCCGGCCTGGCGCTGCGCGCCGATGGGCCGCGGCGCTATATCGTCTTCGCCGACAAGGCCACGCCGTTCTCGGCGTCGCGGCTGGAGCCGGTGCGGGTCTACGGCGAGCAGATCGGCGAACGCATCTATAGCCGCGAGGAAATCGCCGCGACGCCCTCGTCCAATCGCGATCTGAGCACACTGGTGGCGACGCATCCGGCGGTGCGCACCGATCCGGGCGCGGCCAGCTCACAAAACCGAGGCTCGCTCGACGTGGAAAGAATTTCATTTCACGGCGCCAGCCCCTACCAGAACCTGTTCCAGATCGACGGCACAGACGCCACCAACCGGGTGGACCCGGCCAGCCGCAACCTGAACCTGCAGATTGGCAACGTGCCCAGCAATCCGCAGTCGTACTTCATCGACACCCACCTGATCGACCAGGTCCGGGTGTACGACAGCTTCGTGCCGGTCGAGTACGGCCGCTTCACGGGCGGTGTGGTCGATGCGCGCCTGCGCCGCTTTTCCGGCGAGAACCACCTGCAATTCGATTACCGCTGGAACACTTCGAACATGACCCGACAGCAGGTCGCTCAAGGAGAGGAAAACAAATGGGCGCAAGGCAGCCCCGGATATTCGCCAGCATGGACGAAACGCTTCTACTCGGCCGTGGGCGATATCGCTTTCAACGACAAGTCCGGTGTGGTGCTCGCCCTGTCGCATCGGCAATCCGACATCACTCGCTGGATCATGGGCGCGGACGACAAGGGCGAGCAGCCCCTGGCAGCCCAGAACACCTATCGTGACCGTATCGACAATTTCCTGGGCAAATTCAGCGTGCTGGCCAGCGCGGATACCACCGCCGACCTGACGTTGAAATACAGCGACCGCAGCGAAAGGCTGGCCAGCAATACCTTCCGCGACACGCACTGGGACAACAACCATAGCGCCTATGGCCTCAACGGCAATCTGGAGCGGCAATTGCAAGGCGGACGATTGACGTTGCAGGCAGGCTGGGACCGTGCCAGCAGCAACCGCCAATCGGTCGACAGCGAATTCGTCACCCACGTGGTGTATAAGCTGCCGAAATACACCACGGGAGGCTTCGGCAAGGAACAGACGCGGCAGGACACCTGGACCCTCAAAGGCCGCATCGACCTGGATCCTTGGAACACCGGCGCGTTCACGCATACCTCCTATGCCGGCGTCGATCTGAACCAGATAAACGCCGGGTTCGAGCGCTTGCGGGATTCCTATTCCTACAAGCGCACCTACAACGGCGCCGGCACCTACCGGGACAGCAACAAGAGCCACAACCTGCCCGGCACCGTCAATGTCAGGTACCACATGGCAAGCCTGTACCTGTCCGATCGCATCGAATGGCGCAGGTTGGCCCTGGATGCCGGCCTGCGGTATGACCAGGAGAGCTTCCTCGGCACCCGCAACGTGTCGCCGCGCACCCGCCTGGACTGGGACCTGTTCGGCGCCGGCGGCACCCTCCTGAGCGCGGGATGGTCGCGCTACTACGGCGCCGAGGTGCTGGAAACCGCCCTGGAAGCCGAACGCCATCGCCTGAGCCGCCTGGAGATCGACGGCAAGGGCAATCCCGTTGACGATGGCGCCAAGCCCTATAGGGTGGACTACGACGGATTGCGGCTGCCCCATGACGACGAATGGGCGGTTTCGCTGCGCCAGCGTCTGGCCGGGCTGGAAGGCCAGCTAAGCTATGTGCACCGTAACGGCCGGGACCAGTGGACCAAGCGCAGCACCGGCATTGGCAGTTACCGGTACACCAATGACGGCCGATCCACCACTGACAGCGTCACCCTGGCACTCAGCACGCTGGAGCCGTGGCGCGTCGGCAAGACCCGCTGGAACCTGCTGGCCACCTGGGGATGGCAAAAGCGCAAGACCAACAACGACCTGCTCAAGGGCTATGACGGCGATGCGCGCGATCCCGACGACCGCGTGATCTACAACGGCGCCGAGATCCGCGCGATCGACCTGCCGCCCACCAGTTTCTACCAACCCCAGGTCGCCGCGCTCACCCTGATCGGCGCCTATCCGCGCATGGGCCTCACCTGGAGCAATATGCTGAACTGGCGCGGCAGGCGCGATGCCACGATCTATGAAGGCCGGGGACCCAAGCCGGAATACCTCGACCGCTTCAAATCCGGCGGCCTGCCCTCGTACTGGACCTGGGATAGCAAGCTCACCTGGCAGCCCACTGCCTTGCCCAGCATGGAATTCGCGATCGAGGTGCTGAACCTGCTGAACCGCATGCCCGCGCTCACCGCGACCAACCCAAGAGGAAAGACCACGCCCAATACTTTCCAATCCGGCCGCGAACTCTGGCTCCAGGTCGGCTACCGCTTCTGACAACGCCCGACGATATGACCGACCGCTCACGGCTTCAGCGTCTAGGTATCCCTCCTCCTGCCACACCTCGCTATCGACAGAGATCCTAGGACGCCTCTCGACACCCCAATCCGATTGAGAAATTAAGTCTCAGCCACAGAGCGCCAATCTCTTCGGCCTCTAGGCTTGTGTGTAAAGATCGGCGGGGCCAGGGGTGCCTGGGGCAAGGACTTACCAATTACGACAGCGCGGCGCCGGGAGAAGGCGAGTTCTATATCAACTAGATTATTCCGTCGTACCTAAAAAAGTCAGCCTGTTAGTGCCCAAGATTTTACCGTCAGTCGTAGCTGCAATCTCCGCGAGCCGTGCGAACGAGCCTTCGCTCCAACTGCATCTTCACAACGCCATCAATACTCCCCCAAAGAAATAAGCGCCTGCCAATCGGTCAACACCCAGAACCAGTAAGAAACACCTCGCCACCAAGCTTAATCTATCAAACCAGTAGGGCTCACACATCCCATCACCCAACGGAAGATGAGCCGCTTGAATTTAAAAAATGAGGCCGTTAACGAAACATCTGCCGACAGACAGTCAACGACGGCGCCTCAACCAAAGGTTAACTCTGGCATTCAGGCCGCCACTAACTAACCGCTGCGCACAACAATCGCGAGTAGCTTATTAAAGTGAAAACGTATGCGTCGGGGTAGTACTCGCCCGCACCGTCGCCGTCAGACACGTCCTGTTTTTACCGATAACGAGAATTACACCCACCTCTTCCCCACAACATCACATCAGATCATGATATTTTTTTAATATATAAATTCTTCTCTTAAATTTTTCCCATATAACAACATTGGGACAGAGTTATCAAAGCGGCTATTTGATTTGGGCGTGGGCACTCGTGGCGATATCTTGCTAGCTGAGTCTACTCTCATACAAGCACAGATTGATCTGAAAAACGCGTTGACAGAGGAACGTGAAGCCCTTGCCGACTTGGCAAGCATGATCGGCCTACGCCCAGACGCAAATATTGTTGTCACCACTCAGGTGCAAGATATAAACACCGATCTGGTACAAGCGGACATGAACTATCTACTCGAAGAAGCGGTACGAAGAAATCCGATGGTACTGTCTGCTATTGAGGAGAAAAACGCTGCGGAAGCGCATCTTTCACTTGTGGAAGCAGAGCAACAACCTACGATTGGATTAATAGCAAGCGGCAGTCAAAGTTTAACACCCTCTACTGGATCAACCACCAAGCAGAGAATCCGTAGCTGGTCAATCGGTCTACAATTGAAAATTCCAATATTCTCTGGATTTTCAAGCTTTCAGAGCAAGCAGACAGCTATCGCGCAAAGAGATTTTCGGATCGCGTCCATCACGGAGATTGAACGCAAAGTTTCTAAGAATTTGTGGCTTCAAAAGGAGAAAATTGATACTCAATTATCAAATCTAAAACTAACCTCACAACTGTTAGTTGCAACAAAAGAAGCATACGCTTTGGCATTCGGTAGATATAAGTCAGGAGTCGGTACTATGCTGGAATTGCTACAAGCACAGAAATCATTAACGGATGCCACTCTGCAAAAGAATAAAACCATTTCCGTAATTTTAACGAGTCAATCCAAATTGGCAGCGATGATAGATCGTATTTCGTATTAATAAAATCGATACGAAATATGCGGAAAATATTATTATATATGCTAACGAGAAATATATTATTCTTATGCGCTATTGGTCTGTGGGCCACATCGGACGCACAAGAACTTGGACCATTTGGCGTTCACATGGGAATGACGCATGCAGAACTCGTAACCCATGTGAAAATTCAACCTATCTCGGGCAGGAAGAACGAATATCTGAGCATGCAGGCTCCGATAAAGATGAATGAATTTAACGCATATATTTATACGATCTCACCCAAAGTTGGACTTTGCCGCGTAACGGCGATTAAAGAGGCTGCACTAGAATCAGAGATTTTAGATTCTCGTAATAAAATTGGGAGAACGTTAGAGAAAAAGTACGGATTCCCTCAAAAAAAGGGTGAAAATTTCGTGTGGAGGCCAAGCAACAACTGGAACATTCAGGAGATCGTATTGCGTGTAGATAAGCAGGGGAAAATTGCAGGCCTACGACTTGGATATATTTTCTCGAATTTCTCTGAATGTGAAGTGGCCGACCTGAAAATTTCATAACCAAAAGAACATATTTACAATCAACGACACCATAGACCCCAGAATAAATTTCGCCATGCTCGTTGCCGAGCGCTTGCTCTCTTTGTAATCACAATAGAAATAGAACGCCAACAAGGCAACACAGATGAGCAAAGTCATTTCCAGGGAAAATCTCTCGTGTTCCATGATTCCTCCTCCACATTCGGACATATTGTTTCAGACCGCAGGGACGAGTCGGACAGACACTAGACACAAATCGGACTGTTGGCCCAACCATTTGCACTGAGGTCGAACTCACGAAGCGACGTCCCACCGTGGATACTGAACACAATGGTGGAACGCCCTCATGCCATGCCGCTCCAATGACCAAAGCGCAAGCCGACTTACTATCAGCACCATTTTTCTTGGCACAGTCCTGGCGTATGTCTCTCCCCTACCCGCAATAGCCGAGCCCCTCACTGAAGCCGTCCGTCTATGCATCCCCGCTCTCCCCCTGGGCGACGCGCTGATCGAGCTGGGCCGTCAATCCGGCCTGGAGATATCGTTCCCGCCCGCAGCAGTTGCGGGCAAAGTCTCTCCCGTCGTGCGCGGCAGGTTTCCCGCCCGGTTGGCGCTCGACCAGATGCTGGAAGGCTCCGGCCTGGCATTGCGCGCGGAGGGCGAGAACCGCTACCTCATCTACGTCGACCAGCCGGACCCGACCCACACGTCGCGGCTCGATCCCGTGCGGGTCTATGGCGAACAGCTTGGCGAACGCGTCTACAGTCGCCAGGAGATCGCCACGACACCCTCGTCCAACCGTGATCTGAGCACCTTGGTGGCGACGCATCCCTCGGTGCGCACCAACCCCGGCGCCCACGGCGCGCAGAATCGCGGTTCGCTCGATATCGAGGACATTTCCTTCTACGGCGCCAGTCCCTACCAGAACCTGTTCCAGATCGATGGCATCGATGCCACCAACCGCGTCGATCCAGCCAACAAGAACCTGGCCCAGGTAGGCGGCAATGTCCCCAGCAATCCACAGTCGTATTTCATCGACGCCAGCCTGCTGGAAGCCGTGCACGTGCACGACAGTTTCGTGCCGGTGGAATACGGACGATTCAATGGCGGCGTGGTGGACGCGCGCCTGCGCCGCTTTTCCGGCGAGAACCACCTGAAGTTCGACTATCGGTGGAACACCTCGAACATGACTCGCCAGCGCGTCTCGCCGGGCCAGGAGAACAAATGGACCCAAGGCGAGCCGGGCTTCACGCCCCGATGGCAAAAGCGCTTCTACTCGGTGGTGGCGGACATTGCCGTCAACGACAAGGCGGGCATGGTGCTGGCCATGTCGCATCGGCAATCCCGGATAGCGCGCTGGGGCCTGAGCGCGGATGACGCAGGCAAGTCACTGCGCATGCCGAACAACTATCGCGACCGCATCGACAACTTCCTGGGCAGGTTCAGCGTGCGCCCCGACGCCGACACCCTGGTCGATCTGACGCTGAAATACAGCGATCGCAGCGAAGCGCTGAGCAGCAATACGGCCCGCGACACGCAATACGCCAACAACCATGGCGCGTATGGCCTGGCTGCCCGTCTGGAATATCGATTGCCGGCGGCGCGCCTGTCCCTGCAGGCCGGCTGGGACCACGCCATGAGCAACCGCCGTTCGACGAGCCGCGAATGGGTGACGACACGCCCCTACAGGCTGCCCGTGTACTTCAAGGGCGGCTTCGGCCGGGAACAAAAACAGCAGGACACCGTGCTGCTCAAGGGGCGGATCGATCTGGATCCGCTACGCGCCCGGGCATTCACGCACAACGTCTACGCGGGCATCGACGCGCAGCGGATCGACGCGGCCTTCAAGCGGCCGAAGCTATCGACCGCCTACACGCGCACCTACGGCAGCACGGGCGGCTACACGGACAGCAATAGGTACCTGTGGCGGCCGGGAACGGTGCGGGCGCGCAGCCAGACGGCGGCGCTGTATCTCTCCGATCGCGTCGAGTGGCGGCGCCTGGCGCTGGATGCCGGGCTGCGCTATGACCACGAGAGCCTGTTCGGCAGCCACAGTGTCGCGCCGCGCACGCGCCTGGATTGGGATGTGCTCGGATCGGGCGCCACCGTGCTGAGCGGAGGATGGTCCCGCTACTTCGGCGGCGCCGTGCTGGAAACCGCCCTGGAAACCCGGCGCCTGCGCCTGCTGCAACAGTTGACCGACTTCCGCGGCAATCCCGTGCCCGCCGGCAAACAGGATTTTGCCGTGGACTACAGCGGGCTGCGCATGCCCTATGACGACGAATGGGCATTCTCGCTGCGCCAACGCATGGCGGGCCTGGAAGGCCTGCTGGGCTATGTCCGCCGCGACGGCCGGCGGCAGTGGATCAAGAGCGGCAAGATCAACACCGGCTTCACCTACCGCAACGGCGGCAACTCCACGACCGACGCCGTCAGCCTGACGCTACGCACGCTGGAACCCTGGCGAGCCGGTCCGACCCGTTGGCACCTGCAGGTCTCATGGAGCTGGCAGAAGCGCAAGACCAACACCGACCTGGCCAAGGGTTATGACGACAACGCGCGCGGCCCCAACGACAGGGTGATCTACAACGGCGCACCCATCCGCACCATCGACCTGCCGCCGCGAAGTTTCCACCAGCCCCAATTGGCCGCGCTCACGCTGACCGGCGTCTATCCACGCGCCGGACTGACCTGGACCCATACGCTGAACTGGCGCGGCAGGCGCGAGGACATCATCTATGTCGGCAGAGGCCCGGGCCCGTCCTTCCTCGATCGCTATCAATCTGGCGGCCTGCCCTCGTACTGGACCTGGGACACCCGGCTCTCGTGGCAGCCCCCCGTCATGCCCAGGCTCGAACTGACCATCGACACCCTCAATCTGCTCAACCGCATGCCCGCGATCGTGGCCGGTAATCCCACGCTGGCAAGCAACAACGCCACCTATCAATCCGGCCGCGAACTCTGGCTGCAGGTCGGCTACCGCTTCTGACCGCAAATCAGACCAGGCACCATGGAGCGCCGGCGGCCTTGTCCCTACCATGCTTCGTGGCCATTCCGGCCATGGCGCATCAGCCTCGCCGCTGGAACCCGCGGGCCGCGCCACCACGCAGGAACACGCGCATGGCATTGAACCGAGCCCAAACCAGAATCAAAGCCGCCATCGTGGCCCACGGCAGGCGGCATGGCATCAACGCCCCGACCATCCAGATCGCGGCGGACGTGGCCTATCTCGAATCATCGTTCGGCGCAGACTCGCACAGCGCCAGTCCCGGTTCGACCGCGTCCGGACTGTTCCGATACACCGACGAGGCCTGGCGCGAGCATCACTACACGCTGGGCAGCAAGGACGATCCGTCCAACCAGACCGCCGCCTTCTACAACGATCTGGCGCGCTACGTGTCCTGGTACACCAGCCCCGCCACCAATCGCCATATCCCCGACGACATGTCGCTGGGGGAATTCGTCTTCATCATGCACCACGGCGGCCGCGGCAGCATTCCATTGCCCAAGGACGTGGCCCTGGACCGCTATCGCAAGGAAATCACCGACAAGACGCGGGCATTGACCGCCACCCACCCCGATCCCCAACCCGGCGCGCTGGTGCTCGACGCCGATGCCTACACCGGCTACCCCGTCGAGGGAGACAGCGCAGGCTGCATCAAGCTGGCGCCCGATGGCGCGGCCTACATCGACTACATCCTGGAACCGCTGCTCTCCCGGGAAGAAAGACGGGCCATCGTGGCTCGCGATCCGGACGGCGCATTCCATATTCTCGATACCTGAGGCCGTGGCAAGCACGTTCCCGATGCTGGACCGTTCGCGCCTCAAGGCCCAACCTCAGCGCTCAATCGACAGATCGAGATCCATATAGATTATTCATCGCTTGGGCACTGAGGTATAGCCACCGTCGTTGCGTCCTACGTCTGACATCAACGCAACCCGGAACGTATCCATGCCCCTGCGTGGCAGCGCCAGGCCCCGGACGGGCGCCCTGGCTGTCCCTCTTGGCGCCACCAGTCTTGGCGCCTCCTATCTTCGCGCCTCTTTCCTTCGCGCCTCCCTTCTTTGCACCTCCCTTCTTTGCACCTCCTTTCTTTGCGCCCCGCCTCTTTACGCCGCCCATCCCGGTGCCGCCCCTCCTAGCGCCGCCCTGGCGCTGGCCGATACAGCCACCGCCGCCGGCCAGGCCGATCCCCGCGCCATCGCCGATGCGCCCGCCTGCCACACGCAGGCGGGCTGGGACCTCGCCTGCCTGCGTGCGCGCTATGTCGGCCCCGCCGCCGGATGGCCCGCGCCCACCATCGACGCCGGCGTGCACTGGACCGAATGGGCGGCCGTCCCGCCGGCTTCCAGCCCGCCGCTGCAATGGACCGCCGCGAATGCCGGCCAGGCGGAACTGGCCGCCGACGTGGCCAGGCCGGCGGTCGTGACGCTCGGACAGATGCTGTTCTTCGATGCCCGCCTGTCGCGCAAGGGCCAGGTCTCCTGCGCCTCCTGTCACCAGCCGCAGCACGCCTTCACCGACGGCCTGCCGCTGGCGGTGGGCGAGGACAAGCTGATGGGCCGGCGCCGTTCCACGCCGCTGTATGCCGCGCCGTTCGCGCCGCGCCTGTTCTGGGACGGCCGCGCGGCCAGCCTCAAGGAACAGGTGATGGGACCGCTGCACGATCCGCGGGAAATGAACCATGACGCTGTCGGGGCGGTGACTCGGTTGCGGGAGAACCACATGTATCCCGCGCGCTTCCTCGAGGCGTTCGGCGGCGCGCCGGCAGCGTCTTCTTCAACGGTTGCACCGGCTTCATCAGCGGCCGCCTCGACAGCATCGGCAACGGCAGCTACGACAACGGTGGCTCAGGCGCCAGCGGCATCGACACCGACATCCGCAGTCGACGCCGACCGCCTGGCGCGCGCGCTGGCCGCCTACGTGGCTTCGCTGCGGCCGGAGAAAACACGCTTCGACGATTTCCTGGCGGGCCGCGCCGATGCGCTGGACGACACCGAACTGCTGGGCCTGCACCTGTTCCGCACCCAGGCGCGCTGCATGAACTGCCACAACGGCCCGTTGCTCACCGACCACCAGTTCCACAACATCGGCCTGTCCTTCTACGGCCGCCGCAACCAGGACCTGGGGCGCTACGAGACCACGCGCGATCCGGCGGACCTGGGCAAGTTCCGCACGCCGAGCCTGCGCAACGTGGCGCAAGCCGGTCCGTGGATGCACAACGGCCTGTTCCCGGACCTGCGGGGATTGCTGCGGATGTACAACGTCGGCATGGGCCGTGAAACGCCGCCGGCCGATCCGCCGGACCCGTATGCGCCGCGCAAGTCGGAACACATCAAGCCGCTCGACCTGAGCCCGGCCGAGATCGACGCCCTGCTGGCGTTCCTGAAGACCTTGTAATTCGATCCGCCGACAACGCGGCGCGGGAAAAAAGAATGGCCGCGGCAGAGCCGCGGCCATGGAGCTTTCCCTGTGCGGACGGCCACGCCCTGGCGGGCAGCGGCCGTCAGGCGCGCATCACGAGTAGGGACGCTCGCGCAGGCGCGTGTGGTGGTCGACGACGGTGTCGATCACTTCGCGCAGGATGGTTTCGGCCAGGGCCGGCGGCACGCCGGCCTCTTCGGCCAGGCGGCGGATGCGCTGGACCTGCTGGTCTTCGCGCACCGGGTCCACCAGGTCCATGTCGTTGGCCTGCTTGAGTTCACCGATCATGTCCGTGCAGCGGAAGCGCACGCCGAGCAGCAAGATGATCTGCTGGTCGATCTCGTCGACTTCGGCGCGCAGCGATGCCAGTTCGGCTTTCGGGGAGTCTTGATTGGCCATGTCTTTCAACCTTGAACGATATCCAGCTTGGCGATGCCCAGCGCCAGCGTCTTGGCGCCGACATCGCGGAAATGGATTTCCGCCTGGGCGTCTTGTCCCGCGCCGCTCAGGCTGACGATGGTGCCGTCGCCGAAACGCGCGTGATGCACGCCCTGTCCCACACGATACTGCTTGTCGCCCACCGTGACGCCGGAGGCCGTGCCGCGCGGTTGACGCGGCGCAATGGTGTTGGTCGGCTTGCGGCCGAACGCGTCGCCGCGGTTGCCGTTCCAGCCGCCGCCGGCGCTCAGGGCGGGCGCCAGGCCGGCCTTGGGCGACAGCCACTTCAGGTGCTGCTCGGGGATCTCATCGAGGAAGCGCGAACGCATGGCGTAGCGCGTCTGGCCATGCAGCATGCGGCTTTGCGCCAGGCTGATGTACAGGCGCTGGCGCGCGCGGGTGATCGCCACGTACATGAGGCGGCGCTCTTCTTCCAGGCCGGATTGCTCCAGGATGCTGTTCTCGTGGGGGAACAGGCCTTCCTCGAGGCCGGTGATGAAAACGGCGTCGAACTCCAGGCCCTTGGCCGCGTGCACGGTCATGAGCTGCACGGCGTCCTGGCCCTGCTGCGCCTGGTTGTCGCCGGCCTCGAGCGCGGCATGCGACAGGAACGCCGCCAGCGGCGTCAGGCCGTCGGAAACCACCGGCGGCGCGTCGACCACGCCGGGCATCAGCGTGCTGGAGGTGCCCTGGTCGGGCACCACGCCGGCGGGCATGCCGTCGTAGTTTTCCTCGGACGCGAACACCGCCGCGGCGGTGATCAGTTCGTTCAGGTTTTCGAGGCGCTCGGCGCCTTCGCGCTCGGCCTTGTAGTGCGCGTTCAGGCCGCTGGCCTCGAGCATGTGCTCGACCACTTCGGGCAGCGGCAGGTCGCGCGTTTCCTCGGTCATGCGATGGATCAACTGGGCGAACTGGGCCAGGTTGGACCCGCCCTTGCCCGCCACCAGCGCCACGGCCGCGTACAGGCTGGAATCATGCGCGCGGGCCGCGTCGGCCAGCTGTTCCAGCGTGCGCGCGCCGATGCCGCGAGTCGGGAAGTTGACCACCCGCATCCACGAGGTGTCGTCGTGCGGATTGGACATCAGGCGCAGGTAGGCCAGCGCGTGCTTGATTTCCTGGCGCTCGAAGAAGCGCAGGCCGCCATAGACCTTGTACGGAATGCCGGCCGAGAAGATGGCGTGCTCGATCACGCGAGACTGCGCGTTGCTGCGATAGAGCACGGCGATCTCGCGGCGCAGGCTGCCTTCGTGGATCAGCGAGCGGATCTCGTCGACGATCCACTGCGCTTCCATGCCGTCCGAGGGCTGCTCGATGACGCGCACCGGTTCGCCTTCGCCCTGGTCGGTCCAGAGATTCTTGCCCAGGCGGCCGCTGTTGTGGCCGATGAGCGCGTTGGCGGAATCCAGGATGTGGCCGTACGAGCGGTAGTTCTGCTCCAGGCGGATCACGGTGCCGCGCGCGTAGTCGCGCTCGAAGTCGGACATGTTGCCGACATTGGCGCCGCGGAACGCGTAGATGGACTGGTCGTCGTCGCCCACGGCGAAGATCGCCGCGCCGCCGCCGGCCAGCAGCCGCAGCCACTTGTACTGCAGCGTGTTGGTGTCCTGGAACTCGTCGACCAGGATGTGGCGGAAGCGGCGCTGGTAGTGCTCGCGCACGGGCGCGTTGCGCGACAGCAGTTCGTAGGCGCGCAACAGCAGCTCGGCGAAGTCGACCACGCCTTCGCGTTGGCACTGGGCTTCGTAGAGCTGGTAGATCTCGATCAGGCGGCGGCGGTGCGCGTCATAGGCTTCGACGTCGGCGGGGCGCAGGCCCTCTTCCTTGGCGCCGTTGATGAAGCGCTGCACGTCGCGCGGCGGGTACTTCTCGTCGTCGACGCCATTGGCCTTCATCAGCCGCTTGATGGCGGCGAGCTGGTCGGTGACGTCGAGGATCTGGAAGGTCTGCGGCAGGCCGGCGTCGCGATGATGCGCGCGCAGCATGCGGTTGCACAGGCCGTGGAAGGTGCCGATCCAGAGGCCGCGCGTATCGATCGGCAGGATGGCCGACATGCGCGCCAGCATTTCGCGGGCGGCCTTGTTGGTGAACGTGACTGCCAGCAGCCCAAAAGGCGAAGCCTGGCCGGTTTGAATCAGCCAGGCCATGCGGGTGGTGAGCACCCGGGTCTTGCCGCTGCCCGCCCCGGCCAGGACCAGGGCGTGCTGCGGTTCTAACGTTACTGCGGCGCGTTGTTCAGGATTGAGCTTCTCGAGCATCATGCCGCGTAGCGGCGCAGACGTTGAGCGAATTGCTCGAGCCCGGCGATGCCGCTTTGCTGGGCGCGCTGGCACCAGGCCTGCAGGTCATGGAGGAGCTGTTCGCTGCTGGCGCTGGAGCTTTCCCAGATACGGCCGAGCTCGCGGCGCATCTGCACCAGGGTCGACAGCGACTGGTTCTGGGCAATGGCCTTGTCCACGGCTTCGAGCTGTTCCGGCTGGAGGATGTCCTCGTTGCGGTGGATGGCGCGGCGCACCTTGTGCAGCTTGTTCCAGCCGCAGTCGGCGTTGCCATCCTGGCGCGAGGCCTTCAGCTTGGCCAGCTCTTCGCGGGCGGCGCTCTTGATCACGTCCGCATAGCGGGCCATGACTTCGTAGCGGTGCGTGATCACGCCTTGCAGCGTGCGCAGGTCGATGCCGGTCTTGGAATCATCCAGCTTGAGCTTGGGCGCGACCTTCTTGATCTTGGCCAGGCCCAGGAACTTCAGGATGTTGATGTAGCACCAGCCGATGTCGAATTCGTACCACTTGGCCGAGAACTTGGCCGACGTGCCGTGGGCGTGATGGTTGTTGTGCAGCTCTTCGCCGCCGATCACGATGCCCCAGGGGAACACGTTGGTGCTGGTGTCCGGGCTGTTGTAGTTGCGGTAGCCCCAGTAGTGGCCGATACCGTTGACGACGCCGGCCGCCCAGAAGGGGATCCAGGCCATCTGCACCGCCCACACCGTGACGCCGATCGCGCCGAACAGGGCGATGTCGATGGCGAGCATGGTCAGCACGCCCCACAGGCTGTGCTTGCTGTAGACGTTGCGTTCGAGCCAGTCGTCAGGCGTGCCGTGGCCGAACTTGGCCATGGTTTCCTTGTTGTTGGATTCTTCGCGATAGAGCTCGGCGCCGCGGAACAACACTTTCCAGATGCCGAACAGGATGGGCGAATGGGGATCGCCTTCCTTTTCGCACTTGGCGTGGTGTTTGCGGTGGATCGCAACCCATTCCTTGGTGACCATGCCGGTCGTCATCCAGAGCCAGAAGCGGAAGAAGTGCATCACGGCCGGATGCAGATCCAGGCCCCGGTGCGCCTGGCTGCGGTGCAGGAAGACGGTAACGGACACGATCGTGATGTGCGTCACGACCAGGGTGAAAACGACGACCTGCCACCAAGTCGCTTGGGTCAGACCGCCGGCAATGAAGGAGAGGATGTAATCCATAAAGCTGTAATGAGCCTCGCTTGAAGAGTGCCTGAAGTTTAGCTTACCTTTGCCGCGTTATGACAATGGAGTTTCAAAATAGTTTTTGAGGGAAATCAAGGACTAAGCCCTACTTTTGACCATACGACGGCAGGCGCGCGACCGAGTCGGCGACCCGTGGCGGCGATGACGGCGCATCCCGGGCCGGGATGCGCCCACGCCGGGCACTCCGTTTTGGCTACCTTCGGCGATTAAAGTTCCTGTCAGGCTGGGGCGCTGTCTTGCGGGCGCCACGCGTCTGGCGCACACTTCGGTCCGCCATCACCGCCTCTTCCGCCCCACGATGTTCCGCGAAAAAATCCGTCCCCATTTTATTGCCCTCCTGGCCGCGACCGGCCTGGCCGCCGCGGCGCCCACGCATGCGCAGTCGCTGAAAACCGGGGACATTACCGTGCTGGCGTCCTATTACGAGATCCGCGGCTCGGACTGCCTGGCGCTGCGCGCGCCCCGCGTCACCATCACGCTGCAGCCGCGCCTGGGCACCGCCAGCATCGTCCAGACGCGCGGCCAGTCCAGCGACTCGGGACGTTGCGCATATAAGACAGTGCCGGTGGCGCAACTGGTCTACCAGGCCAACCAACCCGGATCGGATTCGCTGGCCTGGGAAGTGAAATACCAGAATAAGACCATCGGAACGCGCCGCTACAGCGCGACGCTGGGCATCGCGCCGGCTCCCTAAGCCGGCGCGGGGACAGCCCCGCTCAGGAAGCGGGCTTGTCCTGATCCGCCTCGCCGGACGCTTCGGCCGACGCTTCGGCGGTCACCGGCTCCAGGGTCTCCTGGGCGGCAGGCGCCTCGGCGGTATCGACACCCTCATCCAGCGGCGCTTCGGCATCGGCCTGCGCCTCGGCTTCGCATTCCGCCGCAGTGGCCGCCTTCTTGCGACGCTCGAACACGGCGGCGAAGAAGCCGTCGGTGCCATGCACGTCCGGGCGCAGCTGGACGTAGGGCCCTTCCAGCTTCAGGGTGTCGCAGCGGGCCGCCAGGATCTCGGCCGCGTCCACGCGTTCGAAATCGGGATGGCTGGCCAGGAAGCGGTCGGCCTGCACCTCGTTTTCCTCGGCCAGCAGGCTGCAGGTGGCGTACACCAGGCGGCCGCCGGGCGCCACGCAGCGCGCGGCGCTGTTGAGGATGCGTTCCTGCAGCTGGCCCAGTTCAGCCAGCGACTCGGGGTGCTGGCGCCACTTCAGGTCGGGGTTGCGGCGCAGCGTGCCGATACCGCTGCAAGGCGCGTCGACCAGCACGCGCTGGGCCTTGCCGGCCAGGCGCTTGACGCGGGCGTCGTTCTCGCTGTCGATCACCACCGGCACCACGTTCGACAATCCGCTGCGGGCAAAGCGCGGCTTGGCGCGCGCCAAGCGGGCGGCCGAGACGTCGAAGGCGTAGAGGCGGCCGGTCGAACGCATCAGCGCGCCCAGCAGCAGGGTCTTGCCGCCGGCGCCGGCGCAGAAGTCGATGATCATTTCGCCGCGGCGCGGGGCCACCAGCAGGGCCAGCAGCTGGCTGCCCTCGTCCTGCACCTCGATGCTGCCGTTCTCGAACTGCGGCCAGCGGTTGATCGCCGGGCGGCCTTCCATGCGGATGCCCCAGGGCGAGTACGGCATGGCCACGGGCTCGTAGCGGCCGGCGCTCTGCTGCAGTTCGGTCAGCATGGCGTCGCGCTCGACCTTGAGCGGGTTGACGCGCAGGTCCAGGCTGGCCTGGCGGTTGAGCGCCTCGATCAGGGTTTCAGGGCTTTCCATGGCGCTCAGGCGCTCGTCGAGCCAGTCGGGGATGCTGCCGCGCACGGCGCGGGGCAGCGTCGCCAGGTCGATCTGCAGCACGCGCTGGAGCCATTCGGCCTCGGCGGCGTCCAGGCCTTCCTGCAGCGCTTCCGCGCCCAGGGTGGCGGCCAGGCCGAGGATGGCCAGGCGGCGCGAAGCCGGGCCGACGCCGCTTTCGCCGAACTGGCGGTAGCGGCGCAGGTGGCGCAGCACGTCGTAGACGGCTTCGGCTACCTCGGAACGGTCGCGCGCGCCCAGGCCGGGGTGGCCGCGCAGCCAGTGCGACAGGGCGGCGTCGGCCGGGTAGGTCCATTGCAGGATCTCGCCCAGCACGCGCTGCACCTGGTCGATGCGGCTGGCGGCGTACGACAGGCGCGGACGGTTGAATTGCGGCTTTTGCGGGGCCGCGTCGCGCTGGCCATGGCCTTCGCGGCGCTCGGAACCGTGGGAACCGCGTTCGCCATCACGGCCTTCGCCGCGCGGGGAGCCATAGGACGGGCGTGAATCAGGACGGCCCTGGCCTTCGCGGCGGTCCGAATTGAAGGAACCGCGCTCGCCGCCACGGCCTTCGCCGCGCGGGGCACCGTAGGACGGGCGCGAATCCGGGCGACCCTGGCCTTCACGGCGATCCGAATTGTAGGAACCGCGTTCGCCGCCACGGCCTTCGCCGCGCTGGGAACCGTAGGACGGACGCGAATCCGGACGGCCCTGGCCTTCGCGGCGGTCCGAATTGAAGGAACCGCGCTCGCCGCCACGGCCTTCGCCGCGCGGGGCGCCGTAGGACGGGCGCGAATCCGGGCGACCCTGGCCTTCGCGGCGGTCCGAATTGAAGGAACCGCGTTCACCGCCACGGCCTTCGCCACGCGGGGAACCGTAGGACGGGCGCGAATCCGGGCGGCCCTGGCCTTCGCGGCGGTCCGAATTGAAGGAACCGCGCTCGCCGCCACGGCCTTCGCCACGCGGGGAACCGTAGGACGGACGCGAATCCGGGCGGCCCTGGCCTTCGCGGCGGTCCGAATTGAAGGAACCGCGTTCGCCGCCACGGTCTTCGCCGCGGCCGCCCTCGTAGGAAGGACGCGGCGTCGGGCGGCCCGAGCCTTCGCGACGGTCGCCGAAGGAAGCGCGTTCGCCGCGCCCCTCGCCGCGCGGCGCGTCATAGGACGGGCGCGGGGTCGGACGGCTGTCGCGGCGCTCGTCCGGACGGCCTTCACGGCCTTCACGCTCACCGGCGGCGCGCTCGCCGCGGGGCGCGCGTTCCTGCACGCTGCGGGCCTCGCCCTTGGGACGCGAGAAGAAGGACCGGCCGTCGCGGCCTTCGGCTGCCGGACGGGAACGCGGAGATTGGGGTTTGCTCATGGTGTATTCCAGTGGGGCGGCCAGACGCCGCCCGATAAAAGCGATTCAGGGGCCGTCGGGCGGCCCGCGGTGCGCAACGGCGGCGCTCAAGCCGCCGCGGACCAGGTGAACAGGCGGTCAGGATCGCCCTGCACGTCCACCCGGTGGTCATTCGTCAGGGTAACCCGGCCTTCGGCCAGCCAGCGCACGGCGGTCGGAAAAGCCTGGTGTTCGACTTCCAGCACGCGCTCGGCCAGCATTTCGGGCGTGTCGCCGGCCAGGACCGGCACGCAGCCCTGGGCGATGATGGGACCGTGGTCCAGCACCGGCGTCACGAAATGCACGGTGCAACCATGCACCCGCACGCCGGTGGCCAGCGCCTGGGCGTGCGTGTGCAGGCCGGGGAACGCCGGCAGCAGCGACGGGTGGATGTTGACCAGGCGGCCGCTGTAGCGGTTGACGAAGCCGGGGGTCAGCACCCGCATGAAGCCGGCCAGGATGACGTAATCCGGCGCGTGCAGGTCGATTTCAGCGGCCAGCGCGGCGTCGAAGGCTTCGCGGCTGGCATAGTCCTTGTGGTACAGCGCCGCGGTGGCGATGCCCTGGGCGGCGGCCCATTCCAGGCCGGCGGCGTCCGGGCGGCTGGCGATCACGGCGGCGATGCTGGCCGGCCAGCCCTGTTGGCGACAGGCCTCGACCAGGGCCTGCATGTTGCTGCCGCGTCCCGAGATCAGGATGACGATGCGGCGCGTTGTAGTAGAGGTTTCCGGCAAGATGAGCGATCCAAATTGGGGATGACGAACAATCCCGTAATCCAAAATTGTAAACTCTCGCTCGTGAAACCACCGCTGCGCATCTACCGATCCCTTCCGCCGCCCGCCCAGCGCGCTCCCAGCGCGCTGACCATCGGCAATTTCGACGGCGTCCACCGAGGACACCAGGCCATGCTGGCGCGGGTCTGCCAGGTCGCGCGCGACCGTGGCCTGACGCCGGCCGTGATGACCTTCGAACCGCACCCGCGCGAGTACTTCGCCACGCTGAACCAGCGTCCCGAGCTGGCGCCGACCCGCATTTCCGGGCTGCGCGACAAGCTGGCGGCGCTGGCGCGCTACGGCGTTTCGCAGGTGGTGGTCGAGCGATTCAACGCCCGCCTGGCCGAAATGTCGGCCAACGCCTTCATCGAGAACCTGCTGGTCCACGGCCTGGACACCAAATGGCTGCTGGTGGGCGAGGATTTCCGCTTCGGCCACAAGCGCAGCGGCGACATCGACCTGCTGCGCGAGGCCGGCCTGCGCCATGGCTTCGAGGTGCAGACCCTGGCCGACGTCACCGACCGCCACGGCCACCGCATTTCGAGCTCGGAGGTGCGCACCGCCCTGGCGGTGGGCGACCTGGACCGGGCCCGCCACCTGCTGGGGCACCCCTTCCATATCAGCGGCCACGTGATCCACGGCCAGAAGCTGGGCCGCACCCTGGGCTTTCCGACCATGAACCTGCGGGTGGCCGAGCGTTGCGCGGCCCGCTCCGGCATTTACGTGGTGCAGGTCTACGGCCTGGCCGAACGCGCCCTGCCGGCGGTGGCCAGCCTGGGCGTGCGCCCGACGGTCGAGGACCGCGGACGCGTGCTGCTGGAAGCACACCTGCTCGACGAGACCGTCAACGCATACGGTAAACTCGTGCGTATCGAATTCCTGCAAAAGCTGCGGGACGAAGAAAAATTTCCTGACCTCCCTTCCCTGACTGCCGCCATCGCCGAAGACGCGCGAAACGCGCGCGCCTATTTTGCCGTTCATGGACTATAAAAAGACCCTCAACCTGCCCGATACCCCCTTCCCCATGCGGGGCGACCTCGCCAAGCGCGAGCCCGCCTGGATTGCGCAGTGGGAGGAAAACCACGTCTACCAGGCGATCCGCGCCGCCAGCCGCAGCCGTCCGCGCTTCGTGCTGCACGACGGTCCACCCTACGCCAACGGTGACATCCACATCGGCCACGCGGTCAACAAGATCCTGAAGGACATCATCGTCAAGAGCCGCAACATGGCCGGCTATGACGCGCACTACGTGCCGGGCTGGGATTGCCACGGCATGCCGATCGAGATCCAGATCGAGAAGAAGTACGGCAAGCACCTGCCCGTGGCCGAAGTGCAGTCCAAGGCACGCGCCTACGCGCTCGAGCAGATCGACCGCCAGCGCAAGGACTTCAAGCGCCTGGGCGTGCTGGGCGAGTGGGATCGTCCCTACATGACGATGAACTTCAGCAATGAAGCCGACGAGATCCGCGTGCTGGGCCGTATCCTGGACAAGGGCTACGTGTTCCGCGGCCTCAAGCCCGTGAACTGGTGTTTCGACTGTGGCTCGGCGCTGGCCGAGGCCGAGGTCGAGTACGCCGACCGCGTCGACCCGGCGGTGGACGTGGCCTTCCCGTTCGCCGAGCACGACAAGCTGGCCAAGGCCTTCGGCCTGGACAAGGTCGACGACGGCGCCATCGTCATCTGGACCACCACGCCCTGGACCATCCCGTCCAACCAGGCGCTGAACCTGCACCCCGAAATCGAATACGCGCTGGTGCGCGTGTCGCCCGCGCCCAAGTTCGGCCCGCTGCTGCTGATCGCGCGCGACCGCGTCGAGGCCTGCCTGAAGGCCTGGAACCTGGAAGGCGAAGTCATCGCCACCGCGCCGGGCGCGGCGCTGTCGGGCATCGAGTTCCGCCATCCGCTGGCGCAGTTCGAAGCCGCCTACGACCGCAAGGCCCCCGTCTACCTGGGCGACTACGTCACGGCCGACTCGGGCACCGGCGTGGTGCACTCGGCCCCCGCCTACGGTATCGAAGACTTCATCTCGTGCAAAGAGCACGGCATGAAGGACACCGACTTCATCAGCCCGGTCATGGGCGACGGCAAGTACGTCGACAGCCTGGCGCTGTTCGGCGGCCTGTCGATCTGGGACGCCAACCCCAAGATCGTCGAGGCCCTGAAGGAAGCCGGCGCGCTGATGCACGTGGAAAAGCACAAGCACAGCTACATGCACTGCTGGCGCCACAAGACGCCGATCATCTACCGCGCCACCAGCCAGTGGTTCGCCGGCATGGACGTGCAGCCCAGGGACGGCGGCCCGACCCTGCGCGAATCGGCGCTGGCCGGCATCGACGCCACGGCCTTCTACCCGGCCTGGGGCCGCGCCCGCCTGCACGCGATGATCGCCAACCGTCCGGACTGGACCCTGTCGCGCCAGCGCCAGTGGGGCACGCCGATGGCCTTCTTCGTGCACAAGGAAACCGGCGCGCTGCACCCGCGCACGGCCGAGCTGCTGGAACAGGTCGCGCAGCGCGTCGAGCAAGGCGGCATCGAGGCCTGGCAGACGCTGGACCCGCGCGAGCTGCTGGGCGACGAAGCCGACCAGTACGAAAAGAACCGCGACACGCTGGACGTGTGGTTCGACTCGGGCAGCACCCACGCCACCGTGCTGGGCGGCAAGGACGGCGATTTCGCCGGCTCGCACGGCGCCGAACTGGGCTGGCCCGCCGACCTCTACCTGGAAGGTTCCGACCAGCACCGCGGCTGGTTCCACTCGTCGCTGCTGACCGGCTGCATGCTGTACGGCCAGCCGCCCTACAAGGCCCTGCTGACGCACGGCTTCGTGGTGGACGGCCAGGGCCGCAAGATGAGCAAGTCGGTCGGCAACGTGATCGCGCCGCAGAAGGTGTCCGATTCGCTGGGCGCCGAGATCCTGCGCCTGTGGGTCGCGTCCACCGACTACTCGGGCGAGCTGTCGATCTCCGACGAGATCCTCAAGCGCGTGGTCGAGGGCTACCGCCGCATCCGCAACACGCTGCGCTTCCTGCTGGCCAACCTGGCCGACTTCGACGCCGTGTCGCAGGCCGTGCCCTACGGTGACCTGTTCGAGATCGACCGCTACGCGCTGGCCATGACGGCGCAGATGCAGGCCGAGGTGCAGGGCCACTACGAGCGCTACGACTTCCACCCGGCCGTGTCGCGCCTGCAGACGTTCTGCTCGGAAGACCTGGGCGCGTTCTACCTGGACATCCTGAAGGACCGCCTGTACACCTCGAAGGTGGACAGCGTCGCCCGCCGCTCGGCCCAGACCGCGTTGCTGGACATCACCCAGACGCTGCTCAAGCTGATGGCGCCGATCCTGTCGTTCACGGCCGAAGAGGCCTGGAAGGAACTGGTCGGCTCGGCCCTGAAGCACCAGGCCGACGCGGCCCGCGTCACCATCTTCACCGAGGTCTATCACGCGCTGCCGCCGTTCGCGGACGCCGAGGCCCTGTCGGCCAAGTGGACGCGCCTGCGCGCCATCCGCGCCGAAGTCCAGCGCAAGCTGGAGGAAGTGCGCACGGCCGGCGACATCGGTTCGTCGCTGCAGGCCGAGGTCGACCTGTACGCCAGCGGCGAAGACCAGCAACTGCTGGCCAGCCTGGGCGACGACCTGCGCTTCGTGCTGATCGTGTCGCGCGCCAATGTGCACGCCGGCGAAGGCGAGACCCGCATCGAGGTGACGCCGTCCAGGCACAAGAAGTGCGAGCGCTGCTGGCACTGGCGCCTGGACGTGGGCCAGGATCCGGATCACCCCGAGATCTGCGGCCGCTGCGTGTCCAACCTGTTCGGCTCGGGCGAAGCCCGCGACAAGGCCTGAGCATGGCGGGCCCCCACGGCACCGCCGCCGCGGCTCCCGCCAGCGCCCCGCCCGCACGGGTGGGCCGCTGGCTGGCGCTGGCCCTGGCGATCATCGTCCTGGACCAGCTGACCAAGGTGTACTTCAACACCTCGTACCAGTATGGCGAGCGCCTGAACCTGCTGCCGTTCTTCGACTTCACGCTGCTGTACAACCGCGGCGCGGCATTCAGCTTCCTGGCGTCCGAGGAAGGCTGGCAGCGCTGGCTGTTCACCGGCCTGGGCATCGTGGCCGCGGTGGTCATCACCGTGATCCTGCGCCGCACCCGCGGCCAGCCGCGCTTCTGCCTGGCGCTGACGCTGATCCTGGGCGGCGCCATCGGCAACGTGATCGACCGGGTGGTGTATGGCCACGTGGTGGACTTCCTGCTGTTCTACTGGCGCGACTGGTATTTCCCGGCCTTCAACCTGGCAGACGTGGGGATCAGTTGCGGCGCCGTGCTGCTGGTGCTGGACGAACTGCTACGGGCCCGCAAGCCGCGCGCCTGAGCCTTCGCCCGCCCCCCTTCAAAACCCGGCCCCTGGCCGGGTTTTTGGCTATTTGAGGCCCCCTGCACGCATGGCGAACGGCGCGATGCGGCAATGCGGAATAAAATCACTGTCCGTTCCCTGATTTGACGGCATTCAAACCGCCGTCCGACACCCATGCTCGACCTCGCCCGCAAACGCATCGTCCTCGGCCTGACCGGCGGCATCGCCTGCTACAAAATCGCCGAGCTGGTGCGGCGCATGACCGAACAAGGCGCCGTCGTCGACGTGGTGATGACCGAAGCGGCCACGCACTTCATCACGCCGGTGACCATGCAGGCCCTGTCCGGCCGCCCGGTGTTCGTCGATGCCTGGGACCCGCGGGTGCCCAACAACATGGCGCACATCGACCTGACGCGCGGCGCCGACGCCGTGCTGATCGCGCCGGCCAGCACCGACTTCATGGCCAAGCTGGCGCACGGCATGGCCGACGACCTGCTGTCGACGCTGTGCGTGGCGCGCGCCTGCCCGCTGCTGGTGGCGCCCGCCATGAACCGCGAAATGTGGGCCAACCCGGCCACCCAGCGCAACGTGGCGCAGCTGCGCGCCGACGGCATCAGCATCCTGGGCCCGTCGGCCGGCGAACAGGCCTGTGGCGAGACCGGCGACGGGCGCATGCTCGAAGCCCACGAGATCCTGACCGACCTGATCGCCTTCTTCCAGCCCAAGCTGCTGGCCGGCCGCCACGTGCTGCTGACCGCCGGCCCCACGTCCGAGCCGGTCGACCCGGTGCGCGTGCTGAGCAACCGCTCGTCGGGCAAGACCGGTTACGCCCTGGCGCGGGCCGCGCGCGAGGCCGGCGCCCGCGTCACGCTGATCACCGGCGCCACCGCCCTGCCCGTGCCGCGCGGCGTGACCGCGCTGTCGGTGATGACGGCGCGCCAGATGCATGACGCGGTGATGGCCAGCGCGGCCGATGCCGATATCTTCATCGCCGTGGCGGCGGTGGCCGACTGGCGCGTCAAGAACGTCAGCAACCAGAAGCTCAAGAAGACCAGCGAGGGCGGCGGCGCGCCGCAGATGGAATTCGAGCCCAATCCCGACATCCTGGCCGAAGTGGCCAAGCTGCAGGACGGGCCGTGGTGCGTCGGCTTCGCGGCCGAGACCGAGAAACTGGCCGAGCACGCCGAAGCCAAGCGCCAGCGCAAGGGCATCCCGCTGCTGGTGGGCAACCTGGCGCACAAGGTCATGGACGCCGACACCACCGAGCTGGTGCTGTTCGATGCGCAAGGCGCGCACCCGCTGCCGGCGGCCGACAAGCTGGACGCCGCGCGCCGCCTGATCGCCGAGATCGCGGCGCGGCTGCCGACCTGACACGCCCGCGTTCGTCCGGGCCAAAAAAAACGCCAGACGCGAGTCTGGCGTTTTTGTTTGCGGCGCCCGCCAAGGCCGGCGGGCGCGGCAGCCTTATTGTTCCAGGCTGATGTTGGCCGCGCGCACGATGTCGGCCCATTGCTTGCGGTCGTTTTCCAGGAACTGGCCGAACTTCTCGGGCGTCATGCCGCTGACCGGTTCCGAACCCAGGCCGGCCATCTTCTCGATCACCGACGGCTGCTTGAGCACGTCCTGCAGCGCCGCGTAGTAGGCGGCCAGCACGTCCGCCGGCAGGCCGGCCGGCGCGAACACGCCCTGCCAGGTCGGCATGTCGAAGCCCTTCAGGCCCTGCTCGTCGAGCGTGGGCACGTTGGGCAGTTGCGGCGAGCGCTTGAGCGAAGCCACGCCGATGGCCTTGACCTTGCCCTGCAGCGCCAGCGGCGCGGCGGTGGAGATGTTGTCCATCGTCATCGCGATGTGGCCGCCCAGCAGGTCGGTGATGACGGGCGCCGCGCCGCGGTAGGCCGCGTGCGGCACCTTCACGCCCAGCTTGTACAGCATGGTCTCGGCGATCAGGTGGTTGGAGATGCCCACGCCGGCGGTGCCGTAGGTGGCAGTCGGCGTCTTCTGGAAGTAGTCCTTCAGCTCGGCCAGGTTGTTGGCCGGCACGTCCTTGTTGACGATGACCACGTTGGGCTGCACCGCGGCCAGCGTGATGGGCGTGAAGTCGGTCGGCTTGTAACTGGTGCCCTTGGCGTTGAGCACGTGGGTGATGGCCATGGAACCGGCCGCGGCGATGCCGATGGTGTAGCCGTCGGGCTGCGATTGCGACAGGCGGTACGCCATGATGTTGCCGCCCGCGCCCGCCAGGTTCTCGACCACGACCGTCTGGCCCAGGCGCTGCGACAGCGGCTCGGCCAGCAGGCGCGCGAGCGTGTCGGCGGAGCCGCCGGGCGCGAAACCGACCAGCAGGCGCACCGGCTTGGTCGGCTTCCAGGCGTCCGCCGCCATGGCCGGCGCGGCCGCCAGGGTGCTGACGACGAACAGTGCGCCCGCGGCGCGTTGCAAACTACGGCTGAACATGAAGTGGATCCCTTATTCCAATATTTGCGCAAGCATCTGCGCGACGACACGATTCGACAGCAGTACCGGGCGGCCCGAAGCCTGCGCCACCGCCTGGCGCATGCGTTCGGCGTAGCCCATGCAATGCATGACGATGAAATCGCAGTCGGCCAATTCGCGGCCGGCCTGCGTGAAATTGGCGGCCGCGCGCGCCGCGTCCGTCTCATAAGGCGAGGCATGCACCACCGTCGCCGGACATTCCAGCGGCACGGCCATGTGGAAGGCGTCGACCTGGGCTTCCAGCGGCACCACCAGCCCGACCTTGCGGCTGTGCTGCGACAGGCCCGCGACCAGGTGATCCACCACCTGCTGCGGCTCGACCACCAGCGTGCGCATCGGCGCGATCGCGGTGCCGGTGCACAGCGGCACCAGCAGGTCGTAGCCGGCGGCGTCGGCCTCGCGCATCACCTGCGCCAGGCGGGCCTCGGCGGCGGCCGCGTCCAGCTCGATCTGGCTGCCGTCACGCATGCGCGTGGCGAAGCGGTATTCGCCCGGGCGCGGCGCCAGCGCGGCCAGCGCCGCGGCGTCCAGGCCGTCGAGCGCGCCGAATTCGTCGATGCGCACGTGCTCGCCCAGCAAGGGAGCCATCTCGGGCACCACGTCGCTGCGCGGCGACTGGCCGATGGTGAAGAACGCCACGCGGCGCGGCTTGGGCGCGCTCATTGCGCGCCCCCGGGTTCCTGGCCGGTGGTCTGCAGGTGTGCCATCGAGCCGTAGCGGGCCTGCAGCGCGCGCCATTCGGCGTCGTCGAAGAAGGTCATGGCGCCTTGCCCGAACAGCTTGGCGATCTCGATGCAGAAGCGCATGGCGACGTCGGCGTCGACCGCATTGGTCACGCCGGTGGCGCAGCCCGGCACGGCGGTCTGCGCGGTCAGCGCCACGCCCACCACCGGCGCGTCGGTGACGATGGCCGGCTGCATCAACGAATTGACGTGCCACAGGCCGTTCTCGTAGGGCGTGATGTCCTGCGTGGTCAAGGGCAGCGTCAGGGGCAGCTGGCCGCTGACCCAGCCCATCACGTCCAGCATGGTTTCGGGAATGCGCAGCAGGTAACCCTGCTTGGCCACGGGCGTGAGCGCCACGCCGCGCTGGTTCACCAGGCGGTTGCCGCGGGTGGTGTCGACCGACAGGATCGCGTCCATGCGCGGATCGACTTCGTGCGACATCATCTCGCGCATCGGGAACGGCGAGCGCATCATCGGCACCGGGTGGTGCGGACGGGTGCCGGCGCGCGGGCAGATGTGGGTGCGGATGCGCACGGTGCCGGGCAGCACGTCGCCCTGGCGCGCCATGGCCATCAGCTTGAGCGCGGTGGCCACGGCGACCACGGCGCCATCGCTGTCCGACACCAGGCCGGTGACGGCCGGACGCGCACCGATGCCGCCCAGGCGGCCGACGATGCCCAACTGCGGCGCGTTCGCGTCGGAACCGGGAATGACGATGGAGAGAAAGTCGGTGGACAGGCCGTCGCGCTCGAGCCGCGTGACCTCGACTTCACAATGGCCTGCCTCGCGCAGGACCTGCGCCACCGCCTCGCCCGTGACGTGGGCCGAGGACAGCAGCTCGATAGTGTCGATGACCTGTTTCATGCCGGGATCTCCACGGCGCCGGGCTGGAACACGCGCGGCTCGTTGCTGCCCAGGAACAGCGGCGCATCGTGCGGGCCGACCAGCGTGATGGCGGCGCCGCGCACGCGCAGCGCGGCGCCCTCGGGCAGGCCCAGCACCGGCATCGTCGGGTTCAGCGTGCAGAACTCGGCCAGGCGCTGCGCGCGGGTCTCGCCGCGGTGGCCGGGAGGGTGGGCGTTGGTGTAGTGCGGATTGATCTGGAAGGACAGCAGGCCAAGCGCGTCGAAGCCTTCGGGATCGGTGATCGGCATGTCGTTGGTGGTGCAGATGCTGGGGCACGCCAGGTTGGAGCCAGCGCTCCAGCCCAGGTAGGCGGCGCCTTCGCGCACGCGGCGCGCCACCACGCTCAGCAGGCCCTGGCGGCGCAGCTGGCCGAGCAGGTTGAAGGTATTGCCGCCGCCGACGATGATGACGGCGGCCTTTTCCAGCGCGGCCACCGGATCGGCGGCGCGGTGCAGCGGCTGGATGTCCAGGCCGGTGTCGGCCAGCGCCGTCACCACCAGCGTGGTGTAGTCGTCCCAGTCGCGGGTGACGCCGGCGTACGGCACGAACACCGCCGGCGCGCCGGCCGGCAGCGTGGCGATCAGCTCGCGGATGTCGGGCAAGGCGTGCGCCAGGTAGCCGGCGTCGCTGCTGGAATTGCTGAGGAGCAGAAGGTTCATGTGCAAGGTTCCGTGGATTCGTTGAGTCGGAGCGCCGCGCGGGCGCGGCCGGATAGTGGAAATCGGTGAAGGAATCGGAGAGGGGCTGATGCGTCAGTCCAGCCAGTAGGGATCGTTCAGTTCGCGCCCCAGTTCGGCGACCTGCTGCGTCAAGGCGTCGCGCAACGCGGCGACGCGGACGGCGTCGACCTGGAACGACACGAAGGACAGGCACAGGCCGCGCAGTTCGCCGCTGGACGGATCGCGCACCGCCGCCGCCACGGCGCCGATGCCGGGCATCGCCTGGTCGATGGCGACGCCGTAATGGTCGGCGCGGGTCTGCGCCACGCGCTGCGCCAGCTCGCCGACGGTGGCCGGGCAATCCTTGCCTTCCATCGGCAACGACTGCGCGGGGTCGGCGCCGTAGAGCGCGTCGAACTCGGCCTGGCTCAGGCGCGACAGCAGCGCCCGCCCCATGGCCGTGCCCGAGGCGGCGCGACGCGAGCCGGGCGGGGACAGCACCTGCACCGGGTGCGAGCCGTTCAGGCGCTGCAGCACCACGGTTTCGCGCTGGTTCAGGGTGGACAGGTAGGCGGTCAGGCCGCTGTCGGCGGACAGGCGCGCCAGCACCTTGCGGCAGGCGTCATCCAGCGGCGTCGCGGCCAGGCCGGCGCGCACCGCCTGCGATAGCAACAGGCCGGGACGGTAGCGGCGCGAGGCCGCGTCCTGGTCCAGCATGCCGTAGTGCTGCATCTGGTTGAGCAGGCGCGATGCCGTGCTCTTGGGCATGGACAAGCGCTGCGCCACGTCGGTAAAGCTGAGCTCCGCCGCGCCTTCCGCATAAAGCGCCAGCACGCGTTGGACGCCGTCGAGAATACTCATTGATGTTCCACAAAACGGAACTACTGTTCCTTAATAGAGAACAAGAATAATGCAGGCCCGGACGAACGGTCAATACGTGCTCAAGGGGCTGGCAGCGGGGTCAATGAAAAACCCGCCGGATCGCGGCGGGTCGCATGAGGAAAAGCGGGCGCGGTCGCCCCGGCCGCGCTAGCGCGTGGCGGTCTGCGCCCACTGCGCCAGCGGCAGCGGCGGCTGCGCGTGCAGGATGCGGGCCAGCAGCAGCTTGAGCTCGGCCCAGCCGCCCCGCTCGCCCGGCCAGCTGGACGGGGTCACCGGGCGCCAGCCGCCATCGGGCGCGCGCTCGGCCATCTTGAAGCGGAAGTTGTAGTGGCCGGCCATGCCCATGCGCAGGTCGGTCACCACCAGCGCATCGCCCATCGCGTCATAGCGCAGCCAGTCGTCGGTAAACCAGCGCAGGCGCTCGTGCAGCGGCACGCCCGCCAGCGCCTGGCCCAGTTCCGGATGCAGCGGCTGGCGCAGCCATTCCGGCGGCTCGCGGTCGAACCAGCTGCTGACGGCCTCGTAGTAATGGCCATCCGGCGTCTTGGCGATGACGCGCCACAGCAGCGTGTTGAGCGGCATGGGAATGGCCCGCAGCTCGGTGACGGCGATGCCCTGCGCCTGCATCGCGTCGCGCACCCGGTGCTCGGCGGCGATGCGGCCGGCCAGGCCGAACCCCAGGTAGGCGGTGCTGAAGATCAGCGCCCCGGCCAGGAACCGCCGGGCGCCGCGCGTCATGCCCGCGATGATCGCGTAGACCGCCGCCAGCAGCAGCGGCACGGTATAGACCGGATCGATGATGAAGATCGCCGACCAGCTTTCGGGGATCGACGCCAGCGGCCAGAACAACTGCGTGCCATAGACGGTGAAGGCGTCCAGCAATGGATGCGTCACCAATACCAGCCACAGCGTCAGGAACAATCGCCTGCCGCTATAGGGGGCCTGCGGCCAGTACTTGCGTATCAGCCAGGTCAGCAGCAGCGCCAGGCCCGTCAGCACGAAGATCGAGTGCGAGAAGCCGCGATGGTAGGTCATCAGCGACACTGGATCCGGGTAGCGCATCAGCACGTCCAGGTCCGGCACCGTCGCCAGCGCGGCGCCGTAGATCAGCGCCCGGCGCCCCTGCACGCGCCCCAGCAGCGCTCCCTGTATGCCCGCGCCCAGCACGGCTTGTGTAACCGAATCCATAACACTCCGACGATAAGCTCCGATGGACCGGCATTTTCACCTGTCTTCCACAATGCAGGCGTTAAGATACCCGATTGCATTCAGCTAATTTTCAAGTTTCGTCTCATGGACCAATACATCGACAAGATCGGCGTGCTGATCGAAACCAACCAGGCCTGGGCCGGCCCCATCACCTTCCTGCTCACGCTGGGGGAATCGATGGTGCTGCTGGGCCTGTTCATCCCCGCGACGGCGCTGATGCTGCTGACCGGCGGCCTGATCGGCGCGGGCACGCTCGACCCGTGGAGCATCCTGGCCTGGGGCATCGCCGGCGCCATCGTCGGCGACGCCCTGTCGTACGCGCTGGGCCGCTGGGCCGGCCCCAGCGTGCTGCGCCGCTGGCCGCTCAAGCAGCAACGCACCGCCGTCGCCCGCGCCCGGCTGTTCTTCTACCGCTATGGCTTCGCCTCGGTGCTGATCGGCCGCTTCCTGGGCCCGATCCGTTCCACCATCCCGACGGTGGCGGGCGTCATGGGCATGGCCCACGGCCGCTTCCAGATGGCCAACGTGCTGTCGGCCGTGCTGTGGATGCCGCTGATGCTGGCGCCGGGCTACATCACCGCGCGCAGCCTCGGCGCGGCCGAGAACGCGCAGCAGATCGCCATGATGATCGGCGCGGGCTTCTCGGTGCTGCTAGGATGCGGGCTTCTGGTCGCGATGATGCGCAAACGCCGGCAGCCGGCGCGCATCCGTCGCGGCAACTAGCGGAGAACAGCATGGCCATCGACCTGGAGCCGAAGAACGGCGACTTCGCGCGCTACATCGAGAATCTGTCGCGCGCCGGCGGCGCCACGCCCGGACGGGTGCCGAGCAAGGCCGAGGCCAAGCGCCAGGCCGCCGCGCCGGTCGCCACGCCGGTGCCGCCGCCCGCGCCCGCGCCGAGCCAGGGCTCGCTGAATGACCTGACCTGGGGCAAGACCGCCCCGCCCCCGCTGCAATCGCGCCGCGCCGACAGCGCGCCGCCCACCGTGGCTCCCGGCCAGACCGACGCCGAGGCGGTCTCGCTGGCCAAGCGCGCGCGCCAGCGCAAGCAGGGCATCTTCCTGACCATTGCCGGCGCGGTGGCCGGCTGGGCCGCGGTCAACGTCGCCTTCAAGGCGCTGCACGCGCCGCGCTTCGACCTGGACGACTTCATGCCGGCGGTGTTCCTGGGCTTCTTCGCGCTGATGCTGTTCAAGGCCGCCAGCGGCGCGCGCGACCCGCGCAAGCGGCCGCTGGAAAAGCTGCCGCCGCTCAAGACCTCGTCGTACCGCAAGGACGCGTGAGCGGCCACGGCCGCGGCGGCAATGGTGCTAACATTTCCGCCGCTGTCGTACAGACCCCACGAATACCGGAGTAAAAGTGAATAACGTTGTCGGATTGAACCAGGCCCAGGCGGCCACGATGCTGAAGCTGCAAGGCGACTTGAACAGCATGATCAATCCGGACTGGATCAACGGTGGCGCCCGCTTCCTGCGCGCCGCCTTCGTCGAATCGGCCGAGGCCCTGGAGCACTACGGCTGGAAGTGGTGGAAAAAGCAGACCATCGACCTGCCGCAGGTGCAGATGGAACTGGTCGACATCCTGCATTTCTACCTGTCGCACACCATCGTGCAGGCCAAGGGCGACGTCAACGCCGCCGCCGCCGCGCTGGTGGCCGACCTGGCCGGCCCCGCCTCGATCACGCTGGACGGCAAGAGCTACGCGCTGGCCAGTCTGGCCGTGCCCGAACTGCTGGAACTGATCGGCGGCCTGGCGGTGTGCGGCCGCGCCAGCTTCAAGCTGCTCGAGCAGAGCATGACCGCCTGCGAAATGAGCTGGAACGATGCCTACACCCAGTACGTCTCCAAGAACGTGCTGAACATCTTCCGCCAGCAGCACGGCTACAAGGAAGGCACCTACATCAAGATCTGGAACGGCGAGGAAGACAACGTGGTGCTGGCGCGCCTGCTGTCGCAGCACGACGCCGCCCGCGCCGACTTCGCGGACATCCTTCACCGCGAGCTGGAAGCGGCCTATTCGCGCCTGTAAGCGCCTCCCGCACGCCCGAAAAAAACGCCGCGTCATGCGGCGTTTTTCATGGGACGGCGGTTCCGGCCGCTAGCGCTGGCCGAAGCGGGTCTCGCCGAACAGATCCTTCAGCTCGCGCGGCTGCGAGCGCCAGTACTGGCGCGGCGCGGCGACCTGGCCGCCCAGCTGTGCGGCGGCGTGCCAGGGCCAGCGCGGATCGAACAACATGCCGCGGGCCAGCGCCACCATGTCGGCCTGTCCTTGCGCCACGATGTCCTCGGCCTGCCGCGCCTCGGTGATCAGGCCCACGGTGATGGTGGGCAGGCCGACCGTGCGCTTGATCGCGTCGGCGAACGGTACCTGGTAGTTCGGCCCCACCGGAATCTTCTGCAGCGGCGACACGCCGCCGCTGGAGACGTCGATGAACTCACAGCCCAGTTCCTTGAGCCGCAGCGCGAACGCCTCGGTCTGCGCCGGATCCCAGCCGCCCTCGACCCAGTCGGTGGCCGAGACCCGCACGCCCAGCGCCACCGACGACGGCGTCACCTCGCGCACCGCGCGGAACACTTCCAGCGGGAAGCGCATGCGGTTCTCCAGCGAGCCGCCATACGCGTCGTCGCGCTGGTTGGCCAGCGGCGACAGGAACTGGTGCAGCAGGTAGCCGTGGGCCGCATGCAGCTCGATGACGTCGAAGCCCAGGCGGATGGCGCGGCGCGCGCTGTCGACGAAGGCGTCGCGCACCCGCGCCAGGCCGGCCGCGTCGAGCGCGCGCGGCGCCGGCTCGGTGGCGTTGTGCGGCAGCGCCGACGGCGCCCAGCCCTGCCAGCCGCCCTGCTCCGGCGGCACCAGCTGGCCGCCGTCCCAGGGCGCATGGCTCGACGCCTTGCGGCCGGCGTGGCCCAGTTGAATACCCAGCTTGATCGGCGAATAGCGGCGCACCGCCTGCACCACGCGGCCCAGCGCGGTTTCGGTCTCGTCGGACCAGAGGCCCAGATCGCCCGGCGAAATGCGGCCATCGGCCTCGACCGCGGTCGCCTCGGTGAACAGCAGCGCCGCGCCCGACAGGGCCAGATGACCCAGGTGGATCATGTGCCAATCGGTGGCGCGACCCTCGTCGGCCGAGTATTCGCACATGGGCGCGATGACGATGCGGTTGGCCAGTTCGACGTTGCCGACTGACGTGGGACTGAAAAGATGGCTCATGCGTAGGGCTCCGGGCGATGGACGCGGATGCACAGCATAGCGCCCGCGTCCGCCCGCGCCGCCAATCCCGACGCCCGCGTGGGGGTTTAGGGCGGCACCTCTTCTTATTGACCTTCGATCACGCTGTCCAGGAACTGCCGGGTGCGCGCTTCCTTCGGATCGCTGAAGAGCGTCTGCGACGCGGCATCCTCGACAATGTTGCCTTCGTCGAAGAACAGCGTGCGGTCCGAGCTGCGCTCGGCGAACTTCATCTGGTGGGTGACGATGATCATGGTCATGCTCTTGCGCGCCGACAGGTCGCGCAGGATCTGCAGGATGCCGCCCACCAGTTCCGGGTCGAGCGCCGAGGTGACCTCGTCGAACAGCATGATCTCGGGGCACATCGCCAGCGCGCGGGCGATGCCGACGCGCTGCTTCTGGCCGCCAGACAGCTGCGCCGGATAGACGTCGAGCTTGTCGCCCAGCCCGACCATCTCCAGGTATTCCACCGCGCGCTCGCGGGCCTGGTCCCGCGGCAGGCCCAGCACGTGCACCGGCGCCTCCATGGCGTTGCCCAGCGCGGTCATGTGCGGGAACAGGTTGAAGTGCTGGAACACCATGCCGATCTTGCCGCGCACCTTGCGCAGGTGCTCGGAATTGGGGCCGGTCGGGCGGCCCTGGGCATCGGTCCACATCGGCTCGCCGTCGATCTCGATCTCGCCGCTGCTGGGCGGGTCGAGCGTCATCAGCACGCGCAGCAGCGTCGACTTGCCCGAGCCGGACGGCCCGATCACGGCCACGGTCTGGCCGGACGGGATCTCCAGGTTGATGCCCTTGAGCACCTCCAGCTCGCCATAGCGCTTGTGCAGGTTCTTGATGGTGATGCTGGAACTCATCGCTTTCCTCCATATCGTTGCAGGCGGGCCTCCAGGCCGCGCACGCCCCAGGCCGCGACCAGGCTCAGCGCCAGGAACAGCACGCCGACCAGCGTCAGGGGCTCGGTGTAGCGGAAGGTGGTGGAGCCGATCATCTTGCTCTGTTGCAGCAGCTCGACCACCGTGATCGCCGACAGCAGCGGCGTGTCCTTGAACATGGCCACCAGGTAGTTGCCCAGCGCCGGCACCACCGGCGGGATCGCCTGCGGCAGCACCACGCCCACGGCCGTGCGCCACGGCGACATGTTCAGCGCCCGCGCGGCTTCCAGCTGGCCGCGCGGCACCGCCTCGATGCCAGCGCGATAGACCTCGGCGCAGTAAGTGGCGTAGTGCAGGCCGAGCGCCACGATGCCGGTCGCCAGCGGCGACATCTGCACGCCGGTCAAGGGCAGCACGTAGAACAGGAAATACATCTGCACCAGCAGCGGCGTGCTGCGCACGAACTCGATCACGAACGCCGTGGGCAGCGACACCAGCGCCAGGCGCGAGCGCCGCAGCAGCGCCAGCGCCAGGCCGAGCGTCACGGCCACCAGCATGCCCAGCACCGTGGCCTGGATGGTGATGACCAGCGCCGAGCCCAGCGTGGGCAGGATTTCCAGCGCGAAGGACCAGTCGAATATCGGTTTCATCGGACCCGGACCCTCCGTTCAAGCAGGCGCACGCCCGCGGTGATCAGCAGCGCCACCGCGAAATACAGCAACAGCATGAGCGTGAAGATCTCGGTGGTGCGCAGGGTTTCGCTGCGCAGCAGCTGGCCGCGGAAGGTCAGGTCGGTGATGGTGATGAGCGATACCAGCGCGGTGTTCTTGAGCAGTTCGATCAGCAGGTTGCCGGCCGGCGGCAGCATGGCCGGGATGGCCTGCGGCACCACGATGCGGCGCATGATCTGGCCGCGCGTCAGGTTCAGGGCCACACCGGCCTCGCGCTGGCCCGGCGGCACCGCGCGGATCGCGCCGCGCACCACCTCGGCGCCATAGGCGCCGGCATTGAGCGCCAGCACCACGATGCCCACCAGCATGGCCGGCAGTTGCACGCCGAACAGCGGCAGCACGAAGTAGAACCAGAACAGCTGCACCAGCGCCGAAGTGCCGCGGAACACCTCGATATAGATCGACGCCAGCCAGCGCACCGGCCGCTGCGTCGACAGCCGCCCCACCCCGGCCGCCAGCGCCAGCGGCACCGCCAGCACCACGGCGCCCGCCATGATTTCCAGCGTCACCGCCAGGCCTTCCAGCAGCGGCGGCACCAGCTCGGCGATATGTTCGGATATGAGCTGCATCGGCGCCCCTTATTGGCCGGCGCAGAGCTTGGCGGCCGTGACGTCCTTGGGCAGTTCCTCGGGCGTGAAGCCGAACGGCGCCACCAGTTTCTTGTGCTCGTCGGTGCCGATGAACTTGGCCAGCTCGGCATTGAAGGCGTCGGCAAAGGCCTTGTCGTCGGTGCGGAAGGCATAGGCGCCGTAGCCGCGCACGCCCTTGCCGTCGATCACCGGATCGGTGAACGGCTCGGCCTTCTCCAGGCCGCTGCCGTCGTTGGTCTTGCCCATCAGGTCGTTGACCGTCAACGCGGTGGCCGCGTAGGCATCGGCGCGGCCGGCCTGCACGCCGGACAGCGCGCTGACCGCATCGGGGAACACCACCATCTGGCCGGCCGGCACTTTCACCTTGGTCGCGTATTCGGCCTCGATGGCGCCCACCACCACGCCCAGCTTGGCGTCGGGGTTCTTCACCACGTCCTCGTAGCTGTGCAGGTTTTTCGGGTTGCCCTGCTTGACCAGGAACGCCTGGCCCACGCCATAGGTCGGGTTCGAGAACGCCACCTGGCCGCAGCGCTCGGGCGTGACGTACATGCCGGCCGCGATGATGTCGAAGCGCTTGGCCTGCAGGCCCGGGATCAGCGAGCCGAATTCGGTCAGCACCCCTTCGACCTCGTTGATGCCCATGCGCTTGAGCACCACCCGGGCGATTTCGACCGATTCACCGGTGACCTTGGCCTCCTTGCTGTCCATGAACGCGAACGGCGCCTCGTTGGCATAGCCGATGCGGATCTTGCCGGCGGCCTTGGCGGCCGCCAGCGTGTCGCCGCCGGCGGCGGGCGCGCTGGCCCCCTGCGCAGGCTTGTCCGAGCCGGAGTCGGAGCAGGCGGCCAGCAGGCCCAGGCTCAGGGCCAGCAGGATGCCGCGGGTGCGTTGGACGATCATGGTCTATTTCTCCCGAATTTATTTCTAGGTACATGGCTTCGCTAAAAATGATACGACATTAAATCATTTCACTTCTAATGATATGGACAAAAAAAAGCAGGCCGAAGCCTGCTTTTCCCGCGCTCAGCCCTATGGCGGGTGAGCACTCGTTACGAACCGTAGGGGACTATGTCGTCCCTATTTTTTCTCGGCGGCGTCCGCGTAGGAGAACTTGCCGTCGCGCACCACGCCCATCACGCGGGCGCGCTCGTCGAAGCCCTAATGGTTGTCCTTGGAGATGTTGAGCACGCCGTTGGGCACGATCAGGTCGCGGGTGTTCTCCAGCGCGTCGCGCAGCGCGGCGCGGAATTCCGGGGTGCCGGGCTTGGCGCCGGTCTTGAGGGCGCGCGCCACGGCGGAATCCAGCAGCATCCAGGCGCCATAGGCGTCGCCGGCGAACTGGGTCAGGGTGTTGGCGCCATACTGGCGCTCGTACTTGTCGGCGAATTCCACCGCGACCTTCTTGACCGGGTTCGAATCCGGCAGCTCGCGCGCCACCACGCCGGGGCCCGTGGGAAACAGCGTGCCTTCGACATCCCGGCCGCCGACCTGCAGGAACTCCAGCGTGCCGATGCCGTGGGTCTGGTAGATGGTGCCCGTGTAGCCGCGCTCGAGCAGCGTCTTCTGCGGCAGCGCCGACGGCGTGCCGGCGCCGGCCACCAACACCGCGTCGGGCTTGGCGGCGATCACCTTGAGCACCTGTCCCACCACCGACGCGTCGGTGCGCTGGAAGCGTTCCTGCGCCACGATCTTGACGTCGTTGCCGGCAGCGGCGGAGAACTCCTTCCACCAGCTGTCGCCGTAGGAATCGGCGAAGCCGATGAAGGCCACGTTCTTGAAGCCCTTCTTCTTCATGTCCTCGACCAGCACGGTCGCCATCAGCGAATCGTTCTGCGGCATCTTGAAGGCCCAGGCGCGCTTGGGATCGGACAGCGGCTCGACGATCACGCTGGACGCCGCCAGCGCGATCATCGGCGTGCGGGTCTCGGCCAGCACGTCCAGCCCGGCCAGGGCGGCGGCGGTGGTATTGGGGCCAACGATGGCGTCGACCTTGTCTTCCGAGGTCAGCTTGCGCAGGTTCTTGACCGCGCGGCTGACGTCGGTGCCGTCGTCCAGCACCACGTAGCGCGCCGGCTCGCCGCCCAGCGTGGCGGGCCACAGGCGGATGGCGTTGTTGGTCTGGATGCCGATCGCCGCGGCCGGACCGGTAGTGGAGACATCCACCCCGATCACGATCTCGGCATGGGCGGACAGGGCGGGAACGGCCAGCGCGACAGCGCAGGCGTAGCGGACGAAGAAGCGGGACATGACGACAGCTCGCAGGAAGAAAAAAACGGCGGATGGCGTTATTTTGCCTGACCGCTGCACGCCTCGTAGACCAGCGCCGCCAGCGTCAGGTCTTCCAGCGCGCTGCCGACCGCCTTGAACACCGTCACTTCATCGGCGCGGGTGCGGCCCGGCGCCTGGCCGCGCACCAGGTCGGTGAGGTTGCCGCGGATCTCGTCGCGGGCCAGCACGCCGGCCTCGAACGCGGCCAGCAGATCGCCGGCCTTGGTGGGCGCCTCGTCGGTATCCACATAGACGGTGGTGCCGTCGAAGCAGGCCGTGTCGGTCTCGATCATGTCGGGCTTGAAGCTGCCGATCAGGTCCAGGTGGACGCCGGGGCGCAGCCAGTCGCCGCGCACCAGCGGCACGCTCGACAGCGTCGCGCAGCTGACGATGTCGGCCTCGCGCACGGCCTTCTCCAGGTCCAGGGTGCTGCTGGCGTCGAAGCCCTGCTCGCGCAACGCGGCCGCCAGCGCCTCGGCGCCGGCCGGACGCACGTTCCAGACCCACACCTTGTCGATCGGCCGCACCGTGCGCATGGCCTGCGCCACCAGTCCGGCAATGCGGCCCGAACCGACGATGACCAGCACGCGCGCGTCTTCCCGCGCCAGGTAGGACGCACCCAGCGCCGCCGCGCCGGCGGTGCGGAACACCGTCACCTGGTCGCCGTCCACCTGCGCCAGCGGCACGCCGGTGCGGGCGCTGTACAGGTTGTAGGTGGCGTGCAGGCCGGGCAGCGACTGGCGCGTGTTCTCGGGAAAGATGTTGATGACCTTGACGCCGAAATAACCCTGTTCGTTCCAGGCCGGCATGATCAGCGTGGTGCCGTGCGCGCCGCCCGACTCGATGGCATGGACGTGGCGCGTGGGCACATGGGCGCCCTGGCGGAAGGCCTCGCGCAATGCCGGAATCGCCGCGTCGAACGACAATGCGCGGCGGGTTTGTTCGGTGTCGATCACTACCATCTGTATCCAATGCCTGTTCGGGTTGAGCCAGGGGCGAAGTGTGACGGCGCGGCGCAGCGCTGGCAAGCCGCGGGATCGGCCGGTTACATCGGCTTGCCGATAGGCGCGGCGGCCACTCGCCGGCTGGCCGCCCGCCCCGTATGATGGACCGTGCCCCTTCCGGCAACGCGCCCCGCCCCCGCCGGCGGCTCGCGCGCTCTCCCCCCATCGGACGTGTCCGCAGCGGGCGCGTCCCCTACACAGGAGTCACGCATGAAGAAAACCGCAACCGCCGCCTGGTCGGGCGATCTGAAGACGGGCAAGGGTACGATTTCCACGCAGAGCGGCGCGCTCAAGAACCAGCCCTACGGCTTCAACACGCGCTTCGGCGACACCCCGGGCACCAACCCCGAGGAACTGCTGGGCGCGGCGCACGCCGGCTGCTTCACCATGGCGCTGTCCAACATCCTGAGCGAGGCCGGCCTGGCTCCGCAGAAGCTGGATACGCAGGCCGAGGTCACGCTGGACAAGGTCGAGGGCGGCTTTGCCATCACCGCGGTGCACCTGACCGTGGAAGCCGTGATCCCGGGCGCCAGCGCCGAAGCCTTCGACGAGGCCGCGCGCAAGGCCGAAAAGGGCTGCCCCGTCTCCAAGGTGCTGAACGCCAAGATCACCATGGACGCCAAGCTCAAGTCGTGACCGGCCGCGGCAGGCCCCGGCAGCGGGCGCGCCATTGGCCCGCCCTATCCGGGGCTTGCTGAAAATCAATTTGACGGTCATGCCAGAGATATGGAAAATGAGAACCATTCTCAGGAACTGACATGACCCGATTCATCTACGCGATTTCAGGCGGCAAGGCGGCGTACCCCCAGGACGCCCAGGTCACGGCCAACCTGCGCCGGGTGGTCGGCTCCGGCATCCTGGTGGCGGTGGGCTACATCGACCCAGGCAACTGGGCCACCGACATCGCCGGCGGCAGCGGCTTCGGCTACGGCCTGCTGCTGGTCGTGATCGCCTCGGCCCTCCTGGCGCTGGGTTTCCAGGTGCTGGTGTCGCGCCTGGCGCTGGCCACCGGCGAAGACCTGGCCACCCTCACCGCCCGCCACCTGTCGCCGCGCACCGCCAAGACGGCCTGGCTGGCCGGCGAGGCCGCCATCCTGGCCACCGCGCTAGCCGAGCTCATCGGCGGCGCCATCGCGCTGCGCCTGCTGTTCAACCTGCCGCTGCTGGGCGGCGTGGCCGTCACCGGCGTCGGCACCTTCGCCGTGCTGGCCCTGACGCGCGGCAACGCCGACCGCCACGAGCGCGTCATCGCGGTGCTGCTGTCGGTGGTGGCCGCGTCCTTCGTGTTCCTGCTGTTCAAGGCCAGCCCCGCCTGGACCGACGTGGCCCACGGCATGACGCAGACCGGCCACGCGCTGCGCGACCCGCAAGGCTTCCTGATCGCGCTGGGCATCCTGGGCGCGACGCTGATGCCGCACAACCTTTACCTGCATTCCGGTTCGCTGGCGCAGCGCGCCCGCGTGCTGCCGGCCGACGCCCGCGACTTGGCCATGCGCGTGGCGCGCAATGACACCGTGGTGTCGCTGGGCGTGGCCATGCTGATCAACTCGGCCATCATGATCGTCGCCGCCGCCTCGCTGTCCGGCTCCGGCCTGATCGTCTCCAGCCTGGACGACGCCCACGCCGTGATCGGCCAGACCCTCGGCATCGGCGCCGCCATCGTGTTCGCGGTGGCGCTGTACGCGGCCGGGCAAAGCTCCACCATCACCGGCGTGCTGGCCGGCCGCATCCTGTCGCGCGGCTTCCAGATCAACAGCGGCTGGTCCGACCGCCGCCGCGCGCTGGTCACGCGGCTGATCGCCGGCGCCATCGCCGCCGGCCTGCTGGCCTTCACCGGCGGCCAGGACCCCGACCAGTTGCTGGTGCTGAGCCAGGTCATCCTGAGCCTGGCCCTGCCCTTCGCGCTGGGCCCGCTGGTGTGGCTGGCCTGCCGCAAGCCCCTGATGGGCCGCCACGCGCTGCGCGGCGCCTGGGCCTGGGCCGCGGTCATCGCCACGGTCGGCATCATCCTGCTGGACGGCTATTTGTTAGTCGACATGGTGGTGTAAGCCTCGGCTTGCGCGGATGGCTCGTCCGGCCAGCCCGCGCCCAGGGACTTGTAGAGCGCGATCACCCCGCGCATTTCCTCCCATTGGCTCAGGGCCAGCGCGTCTCGCGCCTGGTTGACCGTGCGTTGCGCCACCAGGACCGGCAGGTAGGCGCTGAGCCCGCGCGCGTAGAGCCGGGTCGACTGGTCCAATGCCTTGCCGCTGTCGGCAACGGCCTCCTTCAGCGAGGCCTGCCGCTGGCGCTCGCTGCTCAACGCCGTCAGGGCGTCTTCCACCTCGCGCAGCGCCACCCGCACGTCGCGCTCGTAGGCCAGACGCGCCGCGTCGGCATTCGCTTGCGCCGCCGTCACGCCGGCGCGGGCCCGGCCGCCATCGTAAAGGCGCTGGCTGGCCTGCGCCCCGGCCGCCCAGGCCAGGCTGGCGCTGGAGAACAGGCTGTGAATGAGGCTGGCCGTGGTGCCAATGCCCAAGGGGATGCGGAACGTGGGCAGGCGTTCGGCTTCGGCCACGCCGATGCGGGCGGTCGCGGCCGCCAGGCGCCGTTCGTCCGCCCGCAGATCGGGACGCTGGCGCAGCACCTCGGATGGCAGTGACAACGGCAGGCGGACCGGCGCGGGCAGGACGGCCCCAGGCTCGGCCAGGGCCGCGTGCCAATCGCCGGGAAAGCCCCCCGCCAGGACGCCGATGGCGTGGCTGAATCGGGCAATATCGGCCTCCAGCAAGGGCGGCTGCGCCTCGGCCGTCTCGCGTTCAGCGCGTGCCTGCATCACCTCCGCCTGGCTGCCCAGACCTCTGCGCCGGGCCTGTTCCGCCAGTCGTTCCGCCTCGCGCAAGGTGCGCAGGTTGTCATGGGCGATGGCCAGGCGCATCTGCGTGGCGCGCAACCCCGCGTAGTGGGACACCAGCTCGGCGACCAGGCTCACCTGCAACGCCCGGTGGTCATCGGCCAGCGCCTGGATATCCGCATCGGCCGCTTCGACCGCCCTGCGCGTGCCGCCAAACAGATCCAGCTCCCAGCTCGCATCGAAGCCGACCTGCCAGGTGCGCGACTCTCCACCGGGCAGCGGACCGAGCGCCTTGCTGCTACGCCGGGCCTCGCCCGCCGCGCCGACCCCGAGCGTCGGCAAGGACGCGGAAGCGATCTGGATGCGTTCGGCGCGCGCCTGCCGCAGGCGCGCCAGCGCGATATCGAGATCCTGGTTGCGGTCCAGCGCCTGGTCGACCAGGCGGTCGAGCATGGGATCGTCGAACGCGCGCCACCAGGCGCGCAGCCCCGCCTGGTCGCGCAGGCTCTGGGCGCCCACGGCCTCGACCCAGGCGGCAGGCACCTCGACGGTGGGCGGGTGATAGTCGGGACCAACGGTGGTGCAGCCGGACGCCGCCATCACCAGCGAGGCCATGAGGGCCGCGCGGCGCAGGCCGGATCGCGGACGATTCGATTTGTGCGGCATCGTCGCCCCTCACATCCAGTGGTACAGCAACGACAGGAGGCGGCCCTGGGCAGGCGCGTCGCCTCCCGCCGTCGCCACCTCGACACTGGCCGTCATGCCGGCGGCCAGCACCAGATCCGGCGGCAACTGCTCGAACGCGACGCGCACCGGAATGCGTTGCGCCAGGCGGACCCAGCTGAAGGTCGGGGCCACGCTGGGCAGGCCCTGGGCATCGGCCTGCTGGTTGGTATCGGCGATGCCGCGCCCGATGCTCACCACCCGGCCGGCAATGATGTCATCGGACCCCATCAGGCGGATGCGCGCCGCCGCGCCGGGCCGGATGCCGCGCAGCTTGGTCTCCTCGAAATAGCCGATGATCCAGAAGCTGTGGGCGTCCACCAGCGCGATGTTGGGCTGGCCCGTCACCGCGTAGTCGCCCTTGTTCAGTTTCAACCGTGTCACATAGCCGTCAACCGGGGCCCGCAGGACGGTGCGCGCCACATCCATTTTCGCCATGTCCACAGCGACCCGCGCGCCGCGCTGCTCGGCCTCGGCGATGGCCACGGCCTGGATCGCACGCTGGATGTCTTCGGCGGGCACCAGGTTCTCCATGCCCCGCCGGCGCCGCGCGTCCTCGGTTTTCTGCCGCAACGACGCGTCCGCCGCCGCCAGTCGCGCCTCGGCCTGCGCCAGCGCCAGCTCGAAGTGGGCCGGATCGATGCGGTAGAGCACCTCGCCCTGCTTCACGTACTGATCGTCCGTCACCGGCACGTCCAGGACCGTGCCGGACACCTCCGGGGCGATGCGGACGGTCTGCGCGCTGACGCGGCCATCGCGCGTCCAGGGCGCCACGACGTAGGCGCGCCAAAGCGCGCCGACCAGCACGGCGGCGGCGATCACCGCGCACAGCGTGAAGCCGACGCGAGCCAGCAGCCTCAAGGGCAACAAACGATCAGGCAAGGGACGATCAGACATAGAGAATCAACACCGAAACGAGGCAAAGGGAAATGGCGAACTCGAACAGGCCCGGGTGCCAGACCCGGCGCAGCACGCCGCTGCGCGCGAGCACCAGGCGAACCCCGAGATAGATCGGCAGCGTCACGCACGCGTAGACGAAAAATGGCGGCAGGTAGATGCCTGCCACCGCGAACTCACTGAGCATGGGGAAGCCTCCCGGGGCGTCGAGAAAAATAATCCGCGTGGTCTTCGAGCAGCGCCGCGATATCGAGCAGCATGGCCCGCGATCGCCCGATGTCGGCGTGCGCGGCCCAATCCGCCGGCGGCAATCGCGACAGGGATTGCGCCGCCCGGCGGGCATGCCGGGCGGCCAGCCGGGGTTCGCCGGCCCGCCGCCGCATGTGGCGCAACGCCACCGCGAGCAGGCGGCGCGGCCGGGCGCCGGCGGGCATGCGCCGCCATCCCCGGCGCAGGCGCAGCAGCTCACGGCCGAGATGAATGCTGGCCAGGGCATCGGCGATGGCCCGCTCCATCGCGTCGGGCCGCGTCCTGAGCAGCGCGCCCAGTTGCGCCGTGCGATGCTGCTGCCGCCATTGCCAGGCGCGCGCGTCGGCGCGGCCGCCTCGCAAAAGGGCAAGCGCGTCATCGCGAATGGCCAGGCGCAGGCGCGCCGTGTCGCGTGACGGATTGCGCGGCAGCACGATCCGGAACCCGAGCAGCGTGAAGAAGGCCACCAGTATCCAGGCCACCGCGCCATTCAGGAACGAGGCGACGTCATAGCGCATGGGGTTGTCCGTCGCCACCAGCGTCGTGAAGGCGACGAGATAGGCGACGCCGGCCAATCCGTGGCGGGGCATGGCGCTGGCATAGACCCCGGGGAGCCAGAACAGCGCCAGCACCACCAGCAGCAGCGGCAGCCCCGAGACCTGCGGCAAGACCAGAAAGGCGCACAGGAACGCCATCACGACGGCGGCGACGGTGCCCTGAATCAACGCCACCGCGCCGAGCGCCGGATTGGGCGCGGTGGACAGCAGCCCGCAGGCCGCCGCCAGTCCCGCCAGCATCAGGTTGCCATTCGACCAGCCGGTCGCCATCCAGAAGGCGCCACCCAGCAACACGGTCAACAAGGCGCGCAGGCCGTTCTGCAGCGCGGCCCCCGTGTCGCGATGGAACGGCACCGGGACCGGCGCCGCCGCCGGCCGCCGATGCTGATGCAGGACCGCGATGCCAGCGAGGACCTCGAGGTAATCGTCGAGCTGCTCGATCAGCCGGTCGCCCGCGATCATCAGGACGGCATGCGCCTGCGGATCGCCGGTCGTTGCCGCAGCTAGTGTTTGCGCCAGTCGCGCACGCATCGCCGACAAGGACCGCGCCGCCAGGTCCGACCCGCCGGGTCCCGGATCCCGCGCCAACGCCTCGCTGGCTTGCCGCCACGCCTGCTCCCAGGCGGGCTGCAGCGCCGCCAGCGCCTGCAAGCTGGCGCCGCCTGGCCGCATCGGCGCCACGCCGCCGACCAGCGCGGAAAACAAGGACACCATGGCGCGCCGCACCGCGGCGGCGCGTCGCGCCAGGTCGGCGGACTCGGCCTTTCCCAGCGCCAGCAGGTCATCGACGGCGTAGATGTCGACGATGAGGCTGCGCCTGCCCGCATCCAGCGCCTTGCCGCCTTGCCGGCCCGCGCCTTCAAGCGCCTGGATATCCCGCGCCAGAACGCTGGCGGCGGACGCCGCCAACCGGTGCAATTGGGCCGTCAAGCGGCTGCGGGCGCCGCGGCGGCTGAAAAGCGCCGACACCACGCCCAGGCTCGCCACGCCGATCAACACGGACGCGCCGCGCCCCATCACCTGATCGAAGGTCAGCTGCGGGTTCTGCATGGCGCCATAGGCGGCCAGCCCCACGGTGTATCCCGCCAGCGTCGCGCCATAGGCGCGGAAATGGCGCAGCAGCGTCATGGCGGCCACGCAGGCCCCGAGCCACAGGCCGAACCCCAGCAGGAACAGCCACGGCATCTGGCCGAAAGCGCTCATCAGGACGAAGGCGGCCAGCATGCCGACCAGCGTGCCGATGACCCGCCATATGCCTTTGCCGATCACCGCCCCCTGCACCGGATTGATGACCAGAAGCACGCTGGAGGCCGCCGCGTAAGGCGCGTGCAGATCCAGTACAAAGGCCAGGACGAGCGCCAGCCAGGCCGCCAGAATCGAGCGCATCACATAGGTGGCGCGCGGGGTCGTCAGGTCGAGGCATTGCAGCGCGCGCACCGCCCCTGCCCGGAGCGACAGGAGGCTGGGGCAGGACCGCGCTGCCGCCGCGGCGGATACGTTCGTTGAACGCACGATGAGACTCTTCAATGGTGATTCAGACGCACCACTGTAGAGACCGCCATGCGTGCGGAAAAGTGAATTTATCGCACTGGCATGATTGCGCTCGACGCACTTACCGGCGCGCGCCCTCCGTCGCGCGACGAGACGTCAGCGCCCCTGTCGCGCCTCGCCGCTGCACAGGGCGTGGATCGTCTGCCGCAGCCACTGATGGGCGGGGTCACCCTCCTGGCGCGGGTGCCAGGCCTGCGTCAACAAAGCGGTTTCCAGGGGCATCGGCAAGTCGAACAGGCGGATGCGCAGGCCCGCGGCAAGCGCGCCGCTGGCGAGGTGGCGGGGCAATGGCAGCAGCAGGTCCGAATCCTGCAGCGCGAACAGCGCCGTGTAGGGGCTCGACACGACCAGGGCGACATGGCGGCGCAGGCCGTGCGCCTCCAGGGCGGTGTCGATCGGCGCCACGGACTTGCCGCGCCGCGACACGTTGATGTGCTCCCAGCGGGTCAGGCGCTCGGGCGTGATCTCATCGTCGAAAATCGGGTGATGCTCGCGGGCGACGCCGACAAAAGTGGTGGTGAACAGCGACTGCACGCGGATCTCCGGGCCGAGCTTGCGCGACCCGCTGATGAACAGATCGATGCGGCCGCTGCGCAGCGCCTCGTCATCGACGTCATCCTCTTCCGGCGAAAAGCGCAGCGTGGCGCGCGGCATTTCGGTCGCCATGGCGTCCAGCAGCTGCCCCAGGTGAACGCTGACGAACTCGTCGGTGGCGCGGACGTTGAAACGCCGGTCGAGGGATTTCAGGTCGATCGCGGCGCCGGCCTCGAACACCTGCGTGGCCTGTTCGAGCGCCGCGCGCACCTGCTCGCGCAGCGCGAGCGCCTTGGGGGTGGGCATGAGCTTTCGGCCCACCTGCACGAACACCGGATCGCCCAGGGCTTCGCGGATGCGGCCCAGGGTGCGGCTCATCGCCGGCGGGCTCAGGTTCATGCGGCGCGCCGCGCCAATGACACTGCCCTCATCCAGCAACGCATCCAACGCCAGCAGCAGGTTGAGATCCGGACGCGCCATGACGGCTCCCGATGAATGATCAAGACGCAATCATAGGGCAGCATCCCATGACGTTGCCGGCATCAATGAAAAACGCCAGCGATTGCTGGCGTTTTTTTCCGGCGCAGGCCTGGGTTCAACGGCGGGCGGAGATCACCGGATGCTGGCGGCGGCCGGCGTCCATGTCGTGCAGCACTTCGCCGACAGCGCCGCCAAAGCGGCGCAGGCGCAGCTTGAGCCGGCGCCAGCCGGTGCGCGAGAACGGGCCGGACAGGGTTTCCGCCTTGATGGCCTCGCGGATCAGGGACCGCTCCAGCGCATCCGACATGCGGGCATTTTTCAACGCGGTATCGCTCATGATTCTCTCCTTGAGAAAGCGCGATGGGGGAACAGCACGAATTCATCTTAGATCCGCGCATGCTGCGTTGCAATAAAAATGCCTAGCATTATTTTCGCCGTTGCGGAATGGGTACAAACACCACCACAACGGTGCATCCGGCACCATATCTGGCACCAGTATTGTGCAGTGCAAAAACCTATCGCCGCCCCAGATGCGCGTCGATCAGCAGGTCGGCCATGTCGGCCACCCGGGCCGCCGGACCGCCCTCGCCGAACAACTGGCTGGACACGAAGGCGCCCTCGATCAGCAGCAGCAACCCATCGCCCAGCCTGGCGGGATCGGGCGCCCCCATCTCGGCGGCCATGGCGGCCAGGCGCCGGCGCAGCTCGACCTTGTGCTCGACCGCGACCACCCGCGCCGGATGGCCGGCCTCGGGATATTCCACCGCCGCGTTGGTCAGTCCGCAGCCGCGATAGCCGTTCTGCACCGCGCGCACGCTCAGGCCCGACAGATAGGCCCGCAACCCCGCCTGGGGATCGCCGGGATGCGCGTCGCAGGCAGCGTTGAAGCGCCCCCAGAACTCGGCGTCGTAGTCGCGCAGGTAGACCGCGGCCAGTTCGTCCTTGGACGAAAAGCTGCGGTACAGGCTGGGCTTGGTGACGCCGGCCTGGTTGACGATGGCGTCCACGCCCACCGCCCGGATGCCGTCGCGGTAGAACATCTCGCGCGCCGTCTTGCGGATGCGATCCGCCGCCAGGAGCGGCTTCACGGGAGTATCGGCGGCGGCTTTCTTGCCGCCCGCCGGGGATTTGCTGGCCATGACTGGAACTCCTCACTGAGACCGGCCGGCAAGGCCGGCCGCCCTGAAAACAGGGTCGTCAAAATAACACTTGACGATGTTACTAACCGGTACGTACTATTCGCAAACCAAATTACGTACCGGTCAGTAACATGAGTATAGCCCAACCCCCCATCCCCTTCCGCCGCGCCGGCCAGAAGTACGCGTTCGTCGTGGTCGCTGTCGTCTTCCTGGCCTTGCTGGTATCGGCCGGCCTGCGCTCTTCGCCCAGCGTGCTGCTGGTGCCGCTGGAGGAAAACTTCGGCTGGAACCGCAGCACCACCTCGTTCGCCGCCGCCGTCGGCATCTTCCTGTATGGCCTGGTCGGGCCGTTCGCCGCGGCCGCCATGGAACGCTTCGGCCTGCGCCGCGTGCTGATCGCCGCCCTGTCGTTGATGGCCGCCTCCAGCGCCATCAGCGCCTACATGACCCAGCCGTGGCACCTGCTGATGACCTGGGGCGTGTTCTCGGGCATCGGCTCGGGCGCCGTTGCCGTGGTCATGGGCGCGACCGTGGTCAACCGCTGGTTCACCAAGCACCGCGGCCTGATGATGGGCCTGCTGACGGCCAGCACCGCCACCGGCACGCTGATCTTCCTGCCGCTGCTGGCGGCGCTGGCGTCGTCGGGCGACTGGACCCGCGTGGTGTGGACCGTGGCCGCCGCCGCCGCCGCGCTGGTGCCGCTGGCGTGGTGGCTGGTGCCCGACCGCCCCGCCAGCGTCGGCCTGGTGCCGTTCGGCAGCGATCCGCATGCGCCGCCCGCGCCCGCGGCGCCACGCACCGGCATGATCGCCGCCACCTTTGGCGCGCTGGCGCGCGCCGCCAAGACCCGCACCTTCTGGTTCCTGTTCGCCACCTTCTTCATCTGCGGCTTCACCACCAACGGCCTGGTCGGCACGCACCTGATCGCGCTCTGCGGCGACCATGGCATGCCCGAAGTGCAGGCCGCCGGCCTGCTGGCGATCATGGGCATCTTCGACCTGTTCGGCACCACCGCCTCGGGCTGGCTGACCGACCGCTACGATCCGCGCAAGCTGCTGTTCGTCTATTACGGACTGCGCGGCCTGGCGCTGATCTACCTGCCCTACTCCGACTTCTCGTTCTACAGCCTGGCGATCTTCGCGGTGTTCTTCGGCCTGGACTGGATCGCCACCGTGCCGCCCACGCTGCGCCTGGCCACCGAAGCCTTCGGCGACCGCGAGGCGCCCATCGTGTTCGGCTGGATCGTCGCCGGCCACCAGCTGGGGGCGGCCAGCGCGGCCTGGATGGCGGGTGTGGTGCGCCAATCGCAAGGCAGCTACCTGATGGCCTTCGTCGCGGCCGGCGCCACCGGCCTGATCGCCGCCGTCATCGCGCTGCTGATTGGCCGCGAGCGGGCCGTGCCGCAGCCGGCCTGAGCCGGCCTTCCCGCCAGCGCGCCGCCGGCGATGCCGCCCCGTTGACGCCCGCGCCGCCGATTTGATAGGATGGCGGCACTTTGAAAACGCCCTCCCGGTCCGCCGGGAGGGCGTTTCGTTTTCGTTCCCCTCACACAAGGAAACCTGGAATGAAGACGTCCCCTGAAATCCATCCCGGCTCGCATGCCGGCCTCGGCTACGCGCGCCATGGCAATGGCCCGATTGCGGTGCTGGTCCTGCACGACTGGCTCGGCGACCACGGCAACTACGACGCCGTCATGCCCTGGCTCGACGGCGACGCGTTCACCTACGTGTTCGCCGATCTGCGCGGCTACGGCCTGTCCATCGAACTGACCGGCGCCTGCACGGTCGAGGAAATCGCCGCCGACTGCCTCGCGCTCGCCGACCGGCTCGGCTGGCAACGATTCCACGTCATCGGCCACTCGATGACCGGCATGATCACGCAGCGGCTGGCGGCGGACGCGCCGTCGCGCGTCATCAGCGCCATTGCGGTATGCCCCGTCTCGGCCACCGGCAACCGACTGGGCCCGGAAGCCCTGGCGTTCTTCGCCAGCACGGCCGATGACGACGAGGCCTTGCGGCGGCTGTTCCAGTTCGTCTCCGGCGGCCTGTCCGACGCCTGGGCGCGGGCCAAGGTGCGGCACAACCGCGCGACCGTGGCGCCCGCCTGCCGGCACAAGTACCTGGACATGCTGGTGACGGCGGATTTCGTCGACGCCGTGCGCGGACTCGATACGCCGTTCCTGGTCGTGGTCGGCGACCAGGATCCGGGAATCGACGCGCAAGCGATGCAAGGCACCTTCCTGGCCTGGCATCCCAACGCGACGCTGCACGTCATCGCGCATTGCGGCCATTACCCGATGCAGGAGCGCCCGCCCGCCTTCGCCGCCCTCATCGAAGGCTTCCTGAAGCGCCACGCCGCCTGATCCAGAGGCACGAAAAAAAGCCCGGCATGGCCGGGCTTTTTCATTGCGACAAACGGACGGGCCTAGGCCTCTTCCACTTCCCCCAGGTACGCGGCGCGCACCTTGGGATCGTGCAGCATGTCGCGGGCCGGACCCGACAAGGTGATCTCGCCGGACTCCATCACGTAACCGCGATGACTGTTCTCCAGCGCCAGGCGGGCGTTCTGCTCGATCAGCAGGATCGTCACGCCTTCGCTGGCGATGGTGCGCACCACCTCGAAGACCTTCTCGACCATCAGTGGCGCCAGGCCCATCGAGGGCTCGTCCAGCAGCAGCAGCCTGGGGCGCGCGATCATCGCGCGGCCCATGGCCACCATCTGCTGCTCGCCGCCCGACAGCGTGCCGGCCGCCTGCTTGCGGCGTTCGGCCAGGCGCGGGAACAGCGTGAACACGCGGTCGGTGTCCTGCCGCACCTGCGCGGCATCGCGCCGGATGTAGGCGCCCATCGCCAGGTTTTCCTCGATGGTGAGCTGGCCGAAGATACCGCGGCCCTCCGGCACCATCACCAGGCCCTGGCGCACCAGCTCGTGCGACTTGCGGCCGCCGATGGACTGGCCGTCGTAGACCACTTCGCCGCCGGCCAGCGGCACCAGGCCGCAGATGGCGCGCAGGGTCGTGCTCTTGCCGGCGCCGTTGGCGCCGATCAGGCACACCAGTTCGCCTTCGTCCACGCGCAGGTCGATGCCGCGCACCGCGCGGATGCCGCCGTACGCGACCTGCAGGCCGCGCAGTTCCAGTAGGGGTTTGCTTGCCGTCGTCATGCCGGGCGCTCCTGATGAATCAGCGGATCCTGGGCGGCGCCCGCGCCCAGATACGCTTCAATGACCTTGGGGTCGCGCTGCACCTGGGCCGGTTTGCCCATGGCCAGCACCTTGCCGTATTCCAGCACCAGCACGCGATCACACAGGCCCATGACCAGCTTCATGTCGTGCTCGATCAGCAGCACCGTGACGCCGTCGTCGCGGATCTTCTCGATCAGCTTGCGCAGCACCACGGTTTCCGAGGCGTTCATGCCAGCGGCCGGTTCGTCCAGCGCCAGCAGCTTGGGATCGGTCGCCAATGCGCGCGCGATTTCCAGGCGGCGCTGGTCGCCGTACGGCAGCGAACGCGCCACGTCGTTGGCGCGGTGGCCGATGCCGACGTAGTCCAGCAGTTCCTGGGCGCGGGCCTCGATGGCGGCTTCCTCGGCGCGCGTGCCGCGGGTGCGGAACACCGCGCCCAGCACGCCGGCGCGGGTGCGCAGGTGGCGACCGATCATGACGTTCTCGATCGCGCTCAGGTTGGCGAACAGGCGGATGTTCTGGAAGGTCCGCGCCAGGCCGGCGTGCGCCACCTCGTGCGGCTTCTTGCCCGACATCGAGACACCGTTGAAGGTGCAGCTGCCGTCTTCCGGGATGTAGAGGCCCGTGAGCACGTTGAACAGCGTGGTCTTGCCCGCGCCGTTGGGGCCGATCAGGCCGTAGATCTCGCCCTGCTCGATGTCGAAGCTGACGTCCGACAAGGCCTGCAGGCCGCCGAAGCGTTTGCCCAGTCCCTGGGCTTGCAGCAGTTTGCTCATGCCGCGCCTCCCTGGGTCTTGGTGGCCAGCTCGCGCTTGCGCACGGCGGACGGCCACAGGCCGGCGGGACGGAACAGCATCACGCACACCATCGCCAGGCCGAACAGCAGCATGCGGATGCCCTCGGGATCCAGCACCACCGCGCCGAACAGCATGTGCTGCACCGGCTCGACCACGGCGCGCAGGAATTCCGGCAGCGCGGCCAGGATCAGCGCGCCCAGGATCACGCCCGGGATGTGGCCCATGCCGCCCAGCACCACCATGCACAGGATCGAGATCGATTCCATCAGCGAGAAGCTCTCGGGGCTGACGAAGCCCTGCATCGACGCGAACAGCGCGCCCGCCACGCCGCCGAACGAGGCGCCCATGGCGAAGGCCAGCAGCTTGATGTTGCGGGTGTTGATGCCCATCGCCTTGGCGGCGATCTCGTCTTCGCGGATGGCTTCCCAGGCGCGGCCGATGCGCGAGTTCTGCAGCCGCACGCACACCAGGATGATGATGAGCGTCAGCGCCAGCAGCAGGTAGTAGTACTTCTCCGGCCCGGTCACGCGGATGCCTAGCAGGCTCTCGGTGCGGCCGAAGGCGAACTCGCCCACCTTGAAGGTGTCGATGCGGTTGATGCCCTGCGGACCGTTGGTGATGTTGACCGGCGCGTTCAGGTTGTTCAGGAAGATGCGGATGATCTCGCCGAAGCCCAGCGTCACGATGGCCAGGTAGTCGCCACGCAATTTCAGCGTCGGCGCCCCTAGCAGCACCCCGAACAGGCACGCCACCGCCAGCGCGATCGGCAGGATCGCCCAGAACGGCAGGTGCAGGCCGAAGTGCGGCGAGGCCAGCAGCGCCCAGGTGTAGGCGCCCACCGCGTAGAACGCGATGTAGCCCAGGTCCAGCAGGCCGGCGAAGCCCACCACGATGTTCAGGCCCAGCGACAGCATCACGTACAGCAGCGCGAAGTTGAGGATGCGGACCCAGCTCTGGCCGGCCATGCCGATCACGAACGGCAGCACCGCCAGCACGATGCCGATCAGCGCGATGCCGATCAGGTTGCGGGTCGACAGCCCGCTGTTTTTCAGGGTGGCGCTCATGCGCGGTCCCCCACACGTTCGCCCAGCAGGCCGGACGGACGGAAAATCAGCACCAGCACCAGCACGAAGAACGCGAACACGTCCTGGTAGTGGCTGCCCAGGAAGCCGCCGGTCAGGTCGCCGATGTAGCCGGCGCCCAGCGATTCGATGATGCCCAGCAGCAGGCCGCCCGCCATGGCGCCGACCAGGTTGCCGATGCCGCCCAGCACCGCGGCCGTGAAGGCCTTCAGGCCCAGCATGAAGCCCATGGTGTATTGCGACACGCCGTAGTAGGTGGCGACCATCATGCCGGCCACGGCGGCCAGCGCCGAACCGATCAGGAACGCCGCCGAAATCACGGTGTTGATGTTCACGCCCATCAGGCCGGCCACTTCGCGGTTCTGCGCGGTGGCGCGCATGGCGGTGCCCAGGCGCGTCTTGTGCACCACGGCCAGCAGCCCGCCCATGATCAGCGCGGCGATCGCGACGATGGCGACCTGCAGCGTGCTCATGCGGGCGCCGAAGATCTCGAACACCTGCGGCGTCAGCACCTGCGGGAAGTTCAGGTAGTTGCGGCCCCAGCCCATCATCGCCACGTTCTGCAGGATGATCGAGACGCCGATGGCGGTGATCAGGGCGGCCAGGCGCGGGGCGCGGCGCAGCGGCCGGTAGGCCACGCGCTCGGCGGTCCAGCCCACGGCCATGCACAGCGGCACGGACACCAGCAGGCCCAGGCCCAGCACCAGGAAGGCGGACGCGGACGGGTCGCCGCCGACCAGCGAGATGGCGATCGTGGTCGCCGCCATCGCGCCGATCATGACGACGTCGCCATGCGCGAAGTTGATCAGCCCGATGATGCCGTACACCATGGTGTAGCCAAGGGCGACCAGGGCGTACACGCTGCCTAGCGTGACGCCGTTAATCAGTTGTTGAATGAAGATATCCATAGGGGCCGCAGAATAAGCCTGGAAAAATCACGCGAGTATCGGATACGGCGCGGCCCGGGGGGCCGCCTTCGCGCAGATCACCGCCACGCCGGGCGGCGCGCGCGGGGTCAAGATGGCCAGGCGCGGCGGCGCCGCGTCCTGGCCGGGTCAGGCAACCTTAGTTGGCCTGGCTGACCATCGTTTCAACCATCTCCCACTTGCCATTCTTGACTTCGTAGATGGTGACGGAGATTTCCTTCAGGTCGCCGTTCTTGTCGTAGGCGATGTGCTCGCTGGTCGCGCCCTTGCGGTTCAGCTTGGCCAGTTCCGGCAGGTACTTCTCGGGCTTGGCCGAACCGGCGGCTTCGATGGCGCTGATCATGTTCCAGGCGCCGTCATAGGCGTACGGCGCGTAGACGCCGGGAGCCTTCTTGAAGCGCGCCTGGTAGCGCTGCTCGAAGTCCTTGCCCGCGGCCATCTTGTCCAGCGGCACGCCGGCCAGCGAGGCGAAGGTGCCGTCGGCGGCGTCGCCGGCCAGCTTGATGAAGGTGTCGCTGCGGGTCATTTCACCCGAGACCAGCGGCGCCTTCAGGCCGAGAGTGGCCAGCTGGCGCTTCATCGGGCCGGACTGCGCGTCCAGGCCGCCATAGAAGATGGCGTCGGGCGCCGAGCCCTTGATGTTGGTCAGGATGGCCGTGAAGTCGTTGGCCTTGTCCGTCGTGTACTCGCGGCGCACCACCTGGCCGCCGGCGGCCTTGACGGCCTTCTCGACCTCGTCGGCCAGGCCCTGGCCGTAGGCGGTGCGGTCGTCGATGATGGCGACCTTCTTGGCCTTCAGGCTCTGCACCATGAACTTGCCGACCGCGGCGCCCTGCTGGGTGTCGCTGGTCATCATGCGGAAGGTGGTTTCGTAGCCTTGCTTGGTGTACTCGGGCGAGGTCGCCATGGCGATCTGCGGCAGGCCGGCTTCGTGGTAGACGCGCGACGCGGGGATCGTGGTGCCCGAATTGAAGTGGCCCAGGATGCCGACGACATTCTCGTCGACCAGCTGCTGCGCGACCTGCACGCCGACGCGCGGGTCAGCCTGGTCATCGCGCGACACCAGCACGAACTTGGCGGGCTGGCCGTCGATCTTGATGCCCTTCTTGTTGGCTTCTTCCAAGGCCAGGTTCAGGCCGTTCTGCATGTCCTCGCCGTAGTGCGACTGGGGACCGGTCAGGGGCGCGGCAAAGCCAAACTTGATGTCGGCGGCCTGCGCGGCGGCGGCCATGCCGACCGCGGCGATGCTGGCGGCGACAAGCTTCAAAGTGGTGCGAAACTTCATTGGAATCCTCCGGTATGTCGGATGTGGCTTTGTTATACCTGGGCTTTTGGGCCAGGTGATCTATTTGAGTGCGATTGCCGGGTTGCCACAATCGAACTTCAGGTGCGACCGGATTTTGCTTCCAGTGCAACCTTGCGAGATATTGGAGATAACCCTTGGTTTCCCAAGGGTTACCCCTCGGTCACGCTCAGCCGATGGTCATCAGGCTGGCGTTGCCGCCGGCCGCGGCCGTGTTGACGCTGATGGAACGCTCGGTCAGGAGGCGTTCCGGCACATACGAGACGCCGGCCGCCAACGCGTCCGAGGTCAGGCCATGCACCGCCAGGATCGCGCCCGGCCGCTGCGCGATGCGCTGGTTCAGGGCGCGCAGCGCGTCGCCGTCGCCCTCGAACAGCACCGCCCGATAATCGGCCTGGTCGACCTCGTCATCCGCCAGGATACCCGCCTGGCCCTGCTGCTCGGCATCCAGCGTGGCCAGCAGCGCCTGTGCGGCCGGCGTATCGGCGAACCAGGCGTGGTTGCCCGTCAGGCGCGCCGCGGCCCACTGCGCGCGCGCGCCGGCCTCGGTGGCGGCCACGCAATAGACCGCGCCGCGCGGCTCGACCAGATAGGTGTTGGTCTCGCCCGTGGGGCCCGGCAGCGCGATGCGCTGCGGCAGCGGCGCCGCCGCGTCCAGCGCCGGCGGCAGGCCCTCGGGGCGCGTGCCCAGCAGGCGGTACATATACAGCGGGCCGCCAGCCTTGGGACCGGTGCCCGACAGGCACTCGCCGCCGAAGGGCTGCACGCCGACCACCGCGCCGACGATGTTACGGTTGACGTAGACGTTGCCGGCATGGACCTGGCCAGTCACGTGGGCGATGGTTTCGTCGATGCGGGTATGCACGCCGAAGGTCAGGCCGTAGCCGGTGCCGTTGATGGCGTCCAGCAGCGCGTCCAGCTCGTCGCGGGCGTAGCGCACCACGTGCAGCACCGGGCCGAACACCTCGCGGGTCAGCTCGCTGACGTGGTCGATCTCGATGATGGTGGGCGCCACGAAGGTGCCGTGGCGGCATTCGCCGTTCAGCTCGACCTGGTCGACGCGGTGGCCGGCGGTACGCATCGTGTCGATGTGGCGCTGGATGCCATTGCGCGCCTCGGTGTCGATGACCGGGCCGACGTCGACCGACAGGCGGTCCGGGTTGCCCACGCTCAGCTCGCGCATCGCGCCGCGCAGCATCGTCAGGACGTGATCGGCGTTGTCTTCCTGCACGCACAGCACGCGCAGCGCCGAACAGCGCTGGCCGGCCGAATCGAAGGCCGAGCTGAGCACGTCGAACACCACCTGCTCGGACAGCGCCGACGAATCCACCACCATGGCGTTCTGGCCGCCGGTCTCGGCGATCAGCGGAATGGTGTGGCCGTCGTCGTCCAGGCGATCGGCCAGCGTGCGCGCGATGATGCGCGCCACGTCGGTCGAACCGGTGAACATCACGCCGCGCACGCCGGGGCTGGCCACCAGCTGGGCGCCCACGGTCTCGCCGCGGCCCGGCAGCAGTTGCACCGCGCCGGCCGGCACGCCAGCGGCGCGCAGGATCGCCACCGCCTGCGCCGCGATCAGCGGCGTCTGCTCGGCGGGCTTGGCCAGCACGGTGTTGCCGGCGGCCAGCGCGGCCGCGACCTGGCCGGTGAAGATGGCCAGCGGGAAATTCCACGGGCTGATGCACAGCACGGTGCCCAGCGGGCGGTGCGTGTCGTTGCCGAATTCGCGGTCGGCCTGGTCGGCGTAGTAGCGCAGGAAGTCCACCGCCTCGCGCACTTCGGCGATGGCGTTGGGCAGCGACTTGCCGGCCTCGCGCACGATCAGGCCCAGCAGGGTCTGCATCTGCTCTTCCAGCAATTGCGCGGCGCGGCGCAGGCATTGCGCGCGCTCGGCCACCGGGGTCGATTGCCAGATGGGCGCGGCATTGGCGGCGGCGCGCAAGGCGATCTCGGCTTCCTCGCCGTTGGCTTCGATGACATGGCCGACCACGTCGCGCAGGTTGGCCGGGTTGCGCACTTCGATGGCGCGGGCCATGTCCCAGGCGCCGTCGCCCTCGCCCAGCATGGGCGCGGCGCGCCAGGGCGTGGCGGCGCTGGTCAGCAGCGCGGCCGAGAGCGAGCCCAGGCGGTGTTCGTTGCTCAGGTCCAGGCCGGCGGAGTTGGCGCGCGCGCCCTGCTGCGGATTGCCATACAGCTCGCGCGGCAACGGGATCTTCTCATGCGGCGCGCCCAGCGGCACGATGCGCGAGGCGGCCTCGACCGGATCGGCCACCAGCGTCTCGACCGGAATGCTCTCGTCGCCGATGAGGTTGACGAACGAGGTGTTGGCGCCGTTCTCCAGCAGGCGGCGCACCAGGTAGGCCAGCAGCGTTTCGTGCGTGCCGACCGGGGCGTAGATGCGGCAGGGGCGATTCAGCTTGCCCTGCGCCAGCGGTCCGACCACTTCGTCGTACAGCGGTTCGCCCATGCCGTGCAGGCACTGGAACTCATACTGGCCCGGGTAGTAGTTCTGGCCGGCCAGCTGGTAGATCGCCGCCAGCGTGTAGGCGTTGTGGGTGGCGAACTGCGGATACACGGCTTCCGGCGCGCCCAGCAGCTTGCGGGCGCAGGCCAGGTAGGCCACGTCGGTGTAGACCTTGCGGGTGTAGACCGGATAGCCCTCCAGGCCGTCGACCTGGGCGCGCTTGATCTCGCTGTCCCAATAGGCGCCCTTGACCAGGCGCACCATCACGCGATGGCGGCTGCGGCGGGCCAGGTCGATGACGTAGTCGATCACGAACGGCGCGCGCTTCTGGTAGGCCTGGATGACGAAGCCGATGCCGCTCCAGCCTTCCAGCTCGGGCGTGAAGCACAGCGCCTCCAGCAGGTCCAGCGAGATCTCGAGGCGGTCGGCCTCTTCGGCGTCGATGTTCAGGCCGATGTCGTAGCTGCGCGCCAGGATCGTCAGCGCCTTCACGCGCGGCAGCAGCTCGGCCATGACGCGCTCGCGCTGGGCGCGCGAATAACGCGGGTGCAGCGCCGACAGCTTGATCGAGATGCCCGGGCCTTCATAGATGCCGCGGCCGGCGGCGGCCTTGCCGATGGCGTGGATGGCCTGCTCGTACGACGCGTAATAGCGGTCGGCGTCCTCGGCCGTGGTGGCGGCCTCGCCCAGCATGTCGTACGAATAGCGGAAGCCGCGGCCTTCCATCTTGCGGTTGTTGGCCAGCGCTTCGGAAATGGTCTGGCCCGACACGAACTGCTCGCCCATCATGCGCATGGCGATGTTCACGCCCTTGCGCACCAGCGGCTCGCCGCCCTTGCCGATCAGGCGCGTCAACGCCTTGGACAGCGATTGTTCGCTGCTCACGGCCACCAGCTTGCCGGTGATCATCAGGCCCCAGGTGGCGGCGTTGACGAACAGCGACTGCGAACCGCCCATGTGCGACTTCCAGTCGCCGCGGGACACCTTGTCGCGGATCAGCGCATCGCGCGTGGCGCGGTCGGGAATGCGCAGCAGCGCCTCTGCCAGGCACATCAGCGCCACGCCTTCCTGGCTCGACAGCGAGAATTCCTGGATCAGGCCCTCGACCCCGCCGCCGGTGCGCTTGCCGCGCAGCTTCTTGACCAGATCGGTGGCGACGGCGTGCACCTTTTCCAGGTTCGGCATGCGGGCCTGGCCCAGCAGCAGCGGCACGCACTCCGGTTCGGGGCGGCGGTAGGCGGCGGTGATGGCGGCGCGCAGCACCGATTGCGGCTGCACGTCCTGGCCGAATTCGTAGAACGGCGGCGTGGCGGCGGCCTGGTGATCGCCGCCCTCGTCATCGCCGCCCTCTTCGCCGCCCAGATGGGACATCTCGGCCGGCAGGTGGCCGCGCTCGATCTTGTCCAGGTAGGCGAGGATCGCCTGCTTGTGCAGCCAGTGCGGCGTGCAATTGAGTTTTTGCGCGGCGGCCTTCAGGCGGTCGCGCAGCGCGTCATCGACCTTGACGCCGAGGGTGGTGCTGGCCATAAGAGATTGCTTCCTGTCGCATGGCAGAGGTCACACCGGGCCCACAAAGGGGCCCGGCATCGGTAGGACCGTATGCTAGTCAGGTTGCAACCGGCTTTGTATTAAGGTTAACCCTAGGGGTTAACCGGTTGAGATCACGGCAGGTTTTGAGGCCCTGCCCGTCCCTTTTTACGGTTTGCCGGATTCGGGCAGCGGCGAGCAGCCCAGCATCTGCACCGCGCCGGCGCTGTCCGGCGTCTGCCCGCGGATGGCGGACGCCATCGCGCCCGCCAGCGCCGCCACCGCGCGCTGCTGCGCCGCGACCAGCGCGGGCACGCCCGCCTCGGACACGTTTTCGGTCACGACGCTGCGGCACAGCAGGCCGTTGCCCTTGAGGTTGACCGGCCGCACCCGCCAGGTGGCGTCCAGTTGCGCCATGCGGCCCGACACCAGGTCGAAGCGCTGCACGTCGGTCTGCACCCGCCACACCGGCGCGGTCGGGCCGGGCTTGACCACCTGCACGTCGAGCGCGCCCAGGTCGTGCTTGAGCGCATCGGACAAGGCGCCGCGGATCTCGTCGCCCAGCGGCGAGGTCCAGCGCTCCGAATACAGCGCCGCCACGCTGCCGTCGCCGGTGCGGACCATCAGTTGCGGCTGGTCGGCCTGCGACGCCACGTTGACGCCCTGCACTTCCAGCAGGAACGGCGCCGCCGCCCGCGGCACGGCGGGCGCCTGGGGCGCCGGCCCCTGCAGGGTGTAGTAATGAACCGGCGGCGACGAGGCGCAGGCGGCCAGCAGCAGCGGCAGGGCCAGCACCGCCAGGCCGCGGCGCAGGGACGGCGCGGCGGCGCGGACGGGACGGAAACGGAAGTGGGTCATAGGTTCAGTTCCTGACGGGGCCGGCGCCGGGGATCGGGTCGCTGCCGCGGCCGCGCAGCAGCGATTCGGGGTTGGATTGCAGGAAGTCGGCCAGCGCGCGCAGCGAGCGGGCGGCGCGGCTCAGTTCCTGCATGGCCTTCTCGGCGTTGACCGGCAGCGAGGCATCCGAGGCCAGCAAGCCATTGAGGTTGGCGATGGAATCGCGCGCCTGCTTGAGAACGGCCTGCGCTTCCGGCGCCACCTGCTTGTCCAGGCGCGTCATCAGCTTGGAGGTGCTGGCCAGCGTGGTGCGCAAGTCCTCGCCGATCTTGTCGAACGGGATCTTGTCGATCTTGGCGACGATGTTGCTGACCTGCTGCTGCAGCTGGTCGAGGTTGCCCGGCACGGTCGGGATCATGGCCGGGTTGGACATCTTGAATTCCACCGGTTTGACGTTGGGGAACTCGTCCAGCACCACGTACAACTGGCCGGTCAGCAGGTTGGCGGTGCGCAGCTGAGCGCGCAGGCCATGCTTTATCATGATGCCGAGCAGGCGGCCGCCGGCCTCGTCGCCGTCCTTGATGGCGTGTTCGCGCACGTCCTCGTAGACGCGGCCCAGGCGCTCCGGATACAGCGTCGCGTCGACCAGCGCGAAGAAGCGCTTGCTGACGGGATCGAAGTCCATGTTGATCTGCGTGACGTTGCCCAGCGTGATGCCCGAGAAGTCGATCGCCGCTCCCACCGCCAGGCCGCGGATCGACTGGTCGAAGCGCATGCGGATCGGGAAGGCCTCACCATCGGGATTGGCCTTGGCGGCCGCCTCGGTGGCATACAGCTCGAAGTGGGCATCGGCCGGCGCCGGCGTGCTGCCATCGCGCACGCTGTAGACCGGCTCGAACGCCACGCCGCCCACGGCCATCGACACCAGCGACTGGGTGCGCACCTTCAGGCCTTCGGCATTGACGCTGAAGTCGACGCCGCTGGCGTTCCAGAAACGGGTGCCGTTGGTGACGAACTTGTCGTTGGGCGCGTCCACGAACACCTCGACGTTGACCGCGTTGCCGGTCTTGTCGAGCGCATAGCCGATCACGCGGCCCACGTTGATGCGGCGGAAATACACCGGCGAACCGATGTCCAGCGAACCCAGGTCCGAGGCCTTGAGCTTGAAGCGCTTGCCGGCGCGGTCATGGGTGACGGCCGGCGGCGTCTCCAGGCCGACGAAGTGCAGCTTGGTCGCCTTCTTGGACGCATCCTTGCCCTCGACCGCGTCCACGCCGATGTAGGCGCCGGACAGCAAGGTGCCCAGGCCCGACACGCCGCTGACGTCCAGGCGCGGGCGCACCACCCAGAAATTGGTGCCCTCGCGCGCCAGGTCGGCCACGTCCTTGGACAGCTCGGCCTGCACCACCACCTTGCTGCGGTCGGCGTTGAAGCCGATCGAGCGCACGGTGCCGACGTTCACGTCCTTGTAGCGCAGCTGGGTCTTGCCGACTTCCAGCCCTTCGGCGGTATTGAATTCGATCGACAGATCGGGGCCGGCCTGCATCCAGGTCCGCACCACCAGCGACAGGCCCATCAGCGCCGCGACGATCGGCACCAGCCAGATCCATGAAATCCGGCTCTTGCGCTTGCGCGAGATCGTGGGTGACGCGTACTTCTCTTCACCAGATCCAGGTGCTTGGTCGGACATCGGTTTTCCTTTTCTTCTTTGAACGGCGCGCGACCTTCCGGCCCACGCGCCGCAATCGTGCTGGCGTCAGCCCGCTTGCGCGCCAGCGGCGGACGCCGGGCGCCGGTCCGCAGCCGGCTCCGGAGCGTCCAATTCACTCGTTTCTTCCAGGTCCCAGCTGCGGCGCAGGTCGAAGCTCATGGCGGACAGCATGGTCAGGATGACGACCACGCCGAACGCCGCGGCGCCCGCGCCGGCACTGATTTCCATCAGGCCCTGGAAATCGGCCAGGGCCGCCAGCAGGATCACCACGAACACATCCAGCATCGACCACTGGCCGATGAATTCGACCATCTGGTACAGCCGGGTGCGCGGGCGCAGGTTGGTGGTGCTGCGCCATTGCTCGGTCAACAATAACAGGATCAGCGCCAGCAATTTGGTCAGCGGCACCGCCACGCTGGCGATGAAAACGATCAGCGCGATGTCCCAGGAACCCATGTCCCACAGTTCCACCACGCCGCCCAGGATGGTGTGGGCGCTGTCGCCCAGCACCGAGCTGACCTTCATCACCGGCAGCACATTGGCGGGAATATAGAACACCACGGCCGCCAGCAACAGCGCCCAGGTGCGGGCCAGGTGGTCGGGCTTGCGGTAGTGCACCACGGCGTGGCAGCGCACGCAGTGGTGCTCGGCCTCGGCGTCGTCGGCGCGCGGCACCGCCTGCACCTGGCCACAGACATGGCAGCCGGTGAGCACCACGTCGGGGCCGGCCTCGGGCACGTGCACCGGCACCACGCCCTCGCTTTCGGCATAGCGCCACAGCACGTGCGGCGTGAGACGGCCGAGCATGGTCAGGAAAATCGTGAGGATGCCGAAGGCGATCAGGCCGATGCCGGGCGACACCGCCGCCATGCCGGCCAGCTTGACCACCGCCACCAGCACGCCCAGCAGGAACACCGGCACCATGCACCACGGCCGCAACATGCCCAGCAGCCGCATCGCGCCACGAAAGGCCGCCGGCTCGGCGCCGCGCGACAAGGGGCCCAGCACCCACAGCAGGACGGCCAGCTGGACCAGCGGCAGCACAAAGCCCGCCAGTCCGGTCATGACCGCCACCGCGTAGTGTTGCTGGCGCCAGGTGATGCCGATGGCATCGAGCAGCGAGGCCTGCTGCACCATGCCCTGCACCGACATCGAAGCGACCGGGTAGGCGTTGGCCACGCCGAAGATGATCAGCGCGGCGATGGCGAGCGCCAGCCAATTGGACAAACTAAGCCCGCTGTAGCGCCATAGAATGGTGCCGCAGCGGGCGCAATTGGCGGTCTCGCCAGGTTCGAGCTGATGTCGGCGATAGATGCTTGCGCAGTGTTCGCACTCGATCAGCGGCTGGCTCTCCGCGCTACTCATAGGCCTATTCGACGAGTTCGACTTCCTGCTTGTCCGGGGCGGCCGACGGCGGCTTGCCGTGGTCGTCGAAGTCGAGCGTGACCTTGCCGGCCTCGTCCAGGTCCACCGTGACGGTGCCGCCATCGACCAGCTTGCCGAACAGCAGCTCGTCGGCCAGCGCGCGCCGGATGGTGTCCTGGATCAGGCGCTGCATCGGCCGCGCGCCCATCAGCGGGTCGAAGCCTTCCTTGGCCAGGTGCTCGCGCAGGGCCGTGGTGAACACGGCTTCGACGCGGCGCTCGTGCAGCTGGTCTTCGAGCTGCATCAGGAACTTGTCGACCACGCGCAGGATGATCTCGCGGTCCAGCGGCGCGAACGGGATGATCGCGTCGAGGCGGTTGCGGAACTCGGGCGTGAACATGCGGCGAATTTCCGCCATTTCGTCGCCCACCACGCGCGAATTGGCGAAGCCGATGGACGGACGGTTCAAGGTCTCGGCGCCCGCGTTGGTCGTCATGATGACGATGACGTTGCGGAAGTCCGCCTTGCGGCCGTTGTTGTCCGTCAGCGTGCCGTGGTCCATGACCTGCAGCAGGATGTTGAAGACGTCCGGGTGGGCCTTTTCGATTTCATCGAGCAGCAGCACGCAGTGCGGTTGCTTGGTGATGGCCTCGGTCAGCAGGCCGCCCTGGTCGAAACCGACGTATCCCGGCGGCGCGCCGATCAGGCGCGACACCGCGTGGCGTTCCATGTACTCGGACATGTCGAAGCGCAGCAGCTCCACGCCCAGCGTGAAGGCCAGCTGGCGCGCGACTTCGGTCTTGCCGACGCCGGTGGGGCCGGAGAACAGGAAAGCGCCGATCGGCTTTTCCGGCTTGCCCAGGCCCGAGCGCGCCATCTTGATGGCGGCGGACAGCGCCTCGATGGCGTTGTCCTGGCCGAACACCACGGTCTTGAGGTCGCGGTCCAGCGTGGCGAGCTTGCTGCGGTCGTCGTTGGAGACGGACTGCGGCGGAATGCGCGCGATCTTGGAAACGATGTTCTCGATGTCGACCTTGCCGATCACCTTCTTCTGGCGCGAACGCGGCAGCAGGCGCTGCGCGGCGCCGGCCTCGTCGATCACGTCGATGGCCTTGTCAGGCAGGTGGCGGTCGTTGATGAAGCGCGCCGACAGTTCCGCGGCGGCCGACAGCGCGGCGGCCGAGTAACGGACGTTGTGGTGTTCCTCGAAGCGGCTCTTCAGGCCGCGCAGGATCTGCACGGTCTGCTCGACGCTGGGTTCCGGCACGTCGATCTTCTGGAAACGGCGCGACAGCGCGTGGTCTTTCTCGAAGACGCCGCGGTATTCCGTATACGTGGTGGCGCCGATGCACTTGAGCTGGCCCGAGGACAGGGCCGGCTTGAGCAGGTTGGAGGCGTCCAGCGTGCCGCCCGAGGCCGAACCGGCGCCGATCAGCGTGTGGATTTCGTCGATGAACAGGATCGCGTCGGGATTGCCGCGGATCTGCTTGAGCACGCCCTTCAGGCGCTGCTCGAAATCACCGCGGTACTTGGTGCCCGCCAGCAGCGCGCCCATGTCCAGCGCGAACACTTGCGCGGCCTGCAGGATCTCGGGGACCTCGCCGCGCGTGATGCGCCAGGCCAGGCCCTCGGCGATGGCGGTCTTGCCCACGCCGGCCTCGCCGACCAGCAGCGGGTTGTTCTTGCGGCGGCGGCACAGCACCTGGATCACGCGCTCGACTTCGTGCTCGCGCCCGATCAGCGGATCGATGCGGCCAGCCAACGCCGCGGCGTTCAGGTCGGTCGCATACTGGTCCAGCGGCGACTGGCGCGATTCGCCCTGCTCTTCACCATTGGTTTGCTGCTCTTTCTGCACGGCGGCGGACTCCACCTGTGGCTGTTTGGTAATGCCATGCGAGAGGAAATTCACCACGTCCAGCCGCGTGACGCCCTGCTGTTGCAGGTAGTACACGGCGTGGGAATCCTTTTCGCCAAAAATGGCCACGAGCACGTTCGCGCCGGTGACCGGCTTCTTGCCGGTGCCGCCCGCGGACACATGCATGATCGCGCGCTGGATCACGCGCTGGAAACCCAGCGTGGGCTGGGTGTCGACTTCCGCGCCGCTGGGGATCACCGGCGTGTTTTCCGAAACGAACTGACGCAGGTTGCGGCGCAGGTCATCCAGATTGGCGGCGCAGGCGCGCAACACTTCAACCGCGGAAGCGTTGTCGAGCAACGCCAGCAGCAGGTGCTCGACGGTAATAAATTCGTGTCGGGCCGAACGGGCCTCGACGAAAGCCATATGCAGGCTGACTTCAAGCTCTTGGGAAATCACGCTTCCTCCGTAACGCATCGAAGCGGTCAAATACACGATTCATATTCTATGCCGATCAGGGCGTAACGCCAGCGATTTCAAAAACCACGCTGTCGTGGCGGCCTTGCGCGTCCATGACGGTCAACGTATACCGCCCGTCCCGCGTCAGCACCAGATTAAACGGACGACCCGACGCGGCATGACCCACCACGCGACCATCGAGCATCCACCATACTTCACCCTCAGCGCCCTGCACATCCACATCCACCGACACCTGCGTGCCGCCCGGCACGGGCCGCAGCACCGAGCCGGTAGCCACGCCACCCAGGCGCAACGGCCCCTGCGTGGCATCGGCGTAGCCGGCGAACGACGGCGGCACCGTGTCGTTCAAGGCCCAGGCCGCGCGCTGCTCGGGGCATTGCCCCGACGGCACGCTGCCCAGCCGGTAACCCAGCGGCCAGCACGTAACCACCGCCTGTACCGAGGCCGGCCGCACGCGCAGGTGCTGGGCGCCTTCCGGCAACGCCGCCACGATGTCCTGCAGTAGCGGCGCCGCCACATTCGCCCCGAAAAACCCGGGATTGGGCGTGCCGTCGGGACGGCCCACCCATACCCCGATCGTCCAGCTGTCGGTCACCCCGACGGCCCAGGCGTCCCGGAATCCGAAACTCGTCCCGGTTTTCCAGGCCAGTTGCCGGGCCGGACTGCCCGACTGGTAAAAGGGCCGGTCCGGGTGGCCGCCGCCTTCCAGGATGTCGCGCACGATCCAGGCCGCGCCAGCACTCATCATACGGGACTCGACCCGCGGCTGCTCCGGCCGCAGGCGCGGACGCCCGGAGATGCCGCCACGGGCCAGGGCCCGATAAGCGCCGACCAATTCTTCCAATGTGGTGCCGCCCCCGCCCAAAATCAAGCTCAGATTCGGCTCGGCGCCGGCCGGCAAACGTAACCAGACCCCGCCCGTCAGCATAACCGAGGCGAAACGGGTGGGTCCGACCCGGTCCAGCAGGTCCACCGCCGGCACGTTGAGCGAGCGCTGCAGCGCCTGCGCCACACTCACCGGCCCGGAGAACGCCGCCTGGAAATTGCCCGGGGCGTAGCCGCCGAACGACAACGGCGCGTCGATCAGCAGGCTTTCCGAGTGGATCAGGCCGTCGTCCAGGGCCTGCGCGTACAGGAACGGCTTGAGGGTCGAGCCGGGCGAACGCACCCCGCGCACCATATCCACGTGCGCGTATCGGGAATCATCGGAAAAGTCGGCGGAACCGGCGTAGGCCTTGACCTCAAGGGAGTCGTTGTCCATCACCAGCACCGCCATCGAGACCTTGGGCGGCAGGTTGTCGACCCGGTCCAGCAGCATGCGCTCGACCGCGGCCTGCATGTCGGCGTCCAGGGTCGACGTCAGCAGCGGCGGGCGGCTGCCGGGGCGGCGCGAACCGGCCGCCGGGCGGCCGGCCTCCTGCAACAGGCGCTGCGCGGCCAGCGGCGCCAGCCAGCGGGCCCGCAGCGGCGGCGCCACCACTTGCTCGATCTTGGCGTCGGCCACCTCGGCGGGCGTCCAGCGGCCCAGTTCCACCATGCGGTCCAGCACCTTGTCGCGCGCGGTCTGCGCGGCCTGGGGATGGCGGTCCGGCCGCAGCCGCGACGGCGCCTGCGGCAAGGCCGTCAGCATGGCGGCCTCGGCCGGGCTCAGATCGCGCGCCGGCTTGCCCAGCCACAGGCGCGACCCCATTTCCACGCCCTCGACGATGCCGCCCATGGGCGCGTGGGTCAGGTACAGCGACAGGATCTCGTCCTTGCTGTAGTGCATCTCCAGCTGCACCGCGCGCCAGGCCTGGCGCAGCTTGGCGCTCATCGAGCGCGACGGCTTGCCGGCCAGCTGCGGGTCGATCAGGCGGGCCACCTGCATGGTCAGGGTCGAGCCGCCCGAGACGATGCGGCGGTTGGTGGCCCATTGCCAGCCGGCCCGCGCCAGCGACACCGGATTGACCCCGGGGTGCCAGTAGAACCAGCGGTCCTCGTAGGTCAGCAGGGTATCGAGGTAGTGCGGCGACACCTGGTCGGGCTTGACCGGGTAGCGCCAGATGCCGTCGCGGCTGGGATAGTTGCGCAGCGGCGTGCCGTCGGCGGCGACCACCACGGCCGCGCCGCCGGAGTCGATGGCAGGCAGGGGATAAAGGCGGTCGAACACGAATAACAACGCGGCCAGCGCGAGAAGCACGCTGGCCGCGAAGAGTCCGCGCCGCCGCCAGCGGCGGGCGCGCGAGGCGCCCGCCGGCGGGGTGGCGGCGGTGTTCAAGGACGCTGCTTGGCGCTGCGATCGCGGATTTCGACCGTGCTCCATTGCTCGCCTACGCCACGGATCTCGGGCCGGTACATGTCTTCGGCCACGGTCGACGGCACCGAATAACGGCCCGGCGTCACGACCCGCACCAGGTAGAACACATCCACCTTGCCGCGGCCCAGCGAGACCGCCGCCACATACCGGTCATCGCGGAATTCGCGGTGCTTGATGTTGGGGTCGGCCATCGCGTCGGCCACGCGGCGCCCGCCGATGCTCCAGTCCTGCATTTCGGGGCTTTGCGACAGGTTCAGGTTCTCGACCTCGAAACCGGCCGGCACGCGGTCCACCAGCAGGCCGTCCGGAATGTTCTGGTTGGCGCTGGCCTGGACCCACACCACCAGCATGTCGCCGGTCTGCAGCGTGCCGCCATCCCACGGCTTGCCGTCCGGACGGTACCAGCCGCGCTTGAGCTGGATGACGTCGCTGCGCGGCGCCGGCACCGTGGTCGGGCTGCCCTGGATGTCGTACTCGATGAACAGCGACTGGCTGCCGGTGTTGGTCAGCTGGGTGCCGGCCAGGTCGGCCGCGGTCAGCGACACGGTGCGGTCGGACCTGCCGCCTTCCAGTTCCTTGCGCACGCCATTGACGGTCAGCGCGGCCTGCCACGGGGTCGACTTGTCGCCGCCCGCGGCGCGCGCCGCCATCAGCAGGGCCATCTGTTCCTGGGTCGACAGGTACGAACGGTTGCCCATGCGCGCGGCCAGTTGCGTCATCAGGTTCTCGACGCGGTCATGGCGCAGCTCGTACTGGTTGGCCAGGGCATAGGCCAGCGCATAGTCGCGCACCGCGCTGCCGTAGTCGCCCAGCCAATCGTCGTAGTAGCTGTTGGCGCGGCGGGTGATGCCGTACTCGCGCGTCATGGCCAGGTCGAGCGCGCTCTTCATGCGCCCTTCATCGCCCATCAGCTTGAACGCGGCGGCCAACTGGATCAGGGGCAGCGGCGAACGCGCGCGGTCCTGGTAGTTGTCGAACAGCTGGCGCACCGTGGACAGCGGCGCCTTCTTGTCGCGCGCCAGCGCCAGGGCGGCCGTGGCCAGGCCGGCGAACCGGCGGTGGTCTTCGCGCAGCACGTTCAGCCCGCTGCTGTCCAGGCGGCCCGACTCGAAGTCGCGCTTCAGGTTGGCCGACCAGGTGCCGAACGAGCCGCTGCTCTGCTGCACCTGCTCCAGCAGCCACTGGCGCGAACGGTCCAGCGAGGCTTCGGGGATGGTGAAGCCCTTGTCGCGCGCATCCTGCAGGAAGCCCACGGCATAGGCCGTCAGCCACACGTCGCGCGCCGACGAACTGCTCCACAGGTTGTAGGAGCCGACGGCGTTGCGCATGCCCGACAGGCGGCCGATGGCGCCGGCGACCTTGGCTTCACGCTCGGCCTGGGTACGCGGCTTGAGGCCGAACTGCTTGGCGGCTTCCTCGTCGATCAGCACCCACGGCAGGGTCGCGCTGATGGTCTGCTCGGTGCAGCCATACGGGTAGTTGAGCAGGCCTTCGACCACGCGGTTGACGTTGATCGGCGGACGGTTCGAGACCGTCATGCTGATCGTGGTCGAGTCCGGGTAGTACGACGCCACCCACGATGCCTGCGGCGCGTTGGACTCGCCCGGGTTCAGGCGCAGGCGGCGCATCTGGCGCTCGGCCGCGTAGGCCGGCTGCACCTGCAGCACCGATTCACGCACGATGTGGATCGGCTTGGCGCCGCCCTGCCCGTCCACGGTCAGGCGCATCAGGCCCAGGCCGTAGGAACCGGTGGTGCTGGCGGTGAAGCGCAGCGTGGTGCGTTGCTTGTCCTTGAGCGTCACGGTGCGGGTGCCGTCGACGATGCCGACCGGATCCAGCGCTTCCAGCTTGACCGTCACCTTCTGGTCGGAGCCGCTCAGGTTGGTCACGTCCAGCGCGATGGCGGCCTGGTCGCCCGGGGTGATGAAGCGCGGCGTGTTCAGCTCGGCCACGATCGGCGCCGCCACCACCATTTCGGTGTCGGTGCTGCCGAAGTTGTCGGCGGTGAACGCGACGGCCATCAGGCGCAGCGTGCCGTTGAAGTCGGGCAGGTCCAGCGGGATGTCGGCCTCGCCCTTGTCGTTGAGCTTGACCGGACCCGAGAACAGGTCGACCAGCTTGACCTTCTTGGGCAGGCTCTTGCTGTCGCCGCGCATGGCGGCGTCGCCGCCCCACTTCAGCTTGCCCTTGGTGCCGTCCATCTTCTCGATCAGCTTGCCGTACATGTCCAGCAGTTCGGGCGCGTAGCGGTGCTTGCCGAAGAAGAAGTCGAGCGGATCGGGCGTGCGGTACTGGTTGATGTTGAGAATGCCGACGTCGACCGCCGACAGCGTCACCATGGCCAGCTTGCCCTGGGCGCCATCGACCTTCACGCGGACCGTGGTCTTGGTCTCGGGTTCGGTCTTGGCGGCGGCCGTCAGCTTGACGTCGAGCTTGCGGTCGGCGCTGGCGATCGGCAGGAACGTCAGGCCCAGCGCGCGCGCCGGGGTCACGCGGTCGCCTTCGCTGCCGGGGCGGAACACTGCCGCGGCCACGTACAGGTCATGGCGCTTCCAGCTCTTGTCGATCGGGATCTCGACTTGCGTGCCGGTCGCCTTCACGGCCACCCAGGTCGACCACAGCATGCGGTCGCCTTCGACGGTGATCAGGGCCTGGCCGTCGTGCGGCGGCGTCAGGGTCAGCTTGACGCTGTCGCCCGGCTTGGCGGGCACGCCTTCCAGCTTCATCTGGACGCGGTCGGGGCGGTTGCCCATGGCGTCGGCGTCCTGGGCGTCCCAGCCCGCATAGAAGCGGTAGCGCAGGGTCTCGCCGGTCTCGGGATCGGCGATTTCCAGGCGGTAGCGGCCCCACTTGACCGGCACCGTGAACTGGCTGCGGTCATTCAGCGCGATCGCGCGCGAATCGAGCAGTTCCTCGGTTTCGGTATAGCCGCTGTTCCAGCCGCGCTGGTCATCGAAGCGCCAGTAGTACTGGCGTTCCTCGCGGTACAGGCGCATCTGGGCCTGCGCCAGCGGCGCGATCTTGCCCTGCGCGTCCACGCGCAGCACTTCGAACGTGGCCGGGGCGCCTTCGCGCGCGACATCGTTGTCGAACTGCGGACGCACGGCGATCAGCTTGTCGGCGGGCCAGACGCTGCGCTCGATCGAGCGCACCACCGGACGGCCGCCCGATTCCAGCAGGCTGGCCGAGACCCGCACCTTCATCGGCGAATGGGTGCCTTCGGTGCGCGGTTCGACCTCAAGCTGCGCGGCGCCGGTCGAATCCAGCGCGGCTTCCGGCAGTTCCTCGAAATGGCGGCGCGAATCGTCATCCACGTCGCCGAAGATGAAGCCGGGCCATTGCTGCGGCAGCGCATAGCGGTCGCGCTTGACCTGGAAGCTGGACAGCAGGCGGTTGCCGGCGGCGGGCGCGCCATACAGGTAGTCGCCCTGCACATCGATGGTCAGCGTGTCGTTCGGCGACAACACATCCTGGTCGGACGTCAGCGCCATCTTCATGCGTTCGGGCAGGAATTCCTCGACCTGGAACTTCCACGAGGCATCCGCGACGCGCGACGCGGGGTCGACGCGCAGTTCCAGCATCCAGGCGCCGGTCTGGGCGTCGGGCGGCAGGTCGATGGCGCGCTCGACGTAACCCTGCAGGTCCTTGGCGGGCTGCCACAGGTTGGTCGAGACCACGCGGCCGTCGGGGCGCTTGAGGGTGGCGGTCAGCGGCGCGGGCGGCATCACGCGGCCGTCGAGGTCGCGCGGCAGCACCGACACATGGAAGGTTTCACCGGGGCGGTACAGGTTGCGGCCGGCGTAGACGAACAGGTTGTTGGGGCGGGAAATGTGGCCGCCGGTATCGAATTCGGACAGGTCCAGCGCCGGTTCGGCCAGCGCCAGCACGGTCATTTCCTTGTCGCGCGAGGCGCGGATGACGCGGGCATTGGTGAAGGTGCCATCGAATCGCACGTGACCCTGGCCGTCGGCCTGGGCCTTGGCCAGCGTCTTGCCGGCGCCGTCCACCAGTTCGAACACCGCGCCGGAGATCGCCTGGCCGCTCTTGAGCGACACCGAGTAGGCCTCGATGCGGTCGCTGTAGCGGCGCGCGTGCAGGCCGATGTCGCTGACGTAGAAATAGGTGACCTGGTATTCATAGCGGAAACGGCCGGGCTGGCTCATCACCGCGATGTAGATGCCGGGCTCCTGCAGTTCCTTGATGCCTTCGACCGGCAGGAAGGTGACGTGGCGGCGGTTCGGCTTGTCGTCCGTCAGGAAGCGGCCCTGGTAGACGCTGGTGGTCAGCGAATTCAGGCGATCCAGGTCCCAGTTGCTGACCGAGCCCTTCAGGCCGCGGTTGTCGGAATAACGCCAGCCGTCTTCGTCGTAGCCGCCGGATTCGTCATCGTCCGACGAAGCCGTGTTGCGGCCGATGCCCAGGACGCTCTCGAACAGTTCCGGCACGCGCTCGGGCGCCACGCGCAGGAATTGCACGTCGACCTCGGGCATGTTGACGGTCGCCACCGGCAGGCCGCCATTCTGGCCGGCCGGCAGCACCACGCCGCGGCTGGCGAAATAGAACGAGGGCGGCATGGCGTCGGTGACCACGTCGCAATGCGAGGCGCTGCCCAGCGCGACCTTGTCGCCGGCGCCCGGCAGGCCCGCGCGCACCGCGACGGAATACGAGCGTTGCGGCTGGACGTAGGGGAAGTACACCATGCGCGGATTGGAGCCGACCACCCAGTTGCCCTGGACGATCTTGCCCTTGGGCGCGGCGTCGCCCGGCTGCACCGAAGCCGGTTGCATGCCGTTGGCGCTGCGCTCGGTGTCCTGGTCGGCCTTGCCCGAGGCGGCGCCGGTGTCGGTCACCTGCAGGAACTTGCTCAGGTCGGCCTTGGCCTCGACCGGCTGGGTGAAGGTGACCGCCAGCGACAGCGAGTCGTTGTATTGGCGAGGTTGGCAATTGAGGACCGCGAACGGGTCGGCGCTGCCGACCGTGGCCGCCGCCGGCAAGGCCTCGGGCTTGGCGCCGCCGGCCGCGGCGGCGGGCGCCGGGGTCGTTGCCGCCGGCGTGGCCGTCTGCGGCGTCGCGGGCGCGGACGGTTGACCGCCCTTGCCCATCCACCAGCCCACGCCGATGGCGCCGGCCACCACGATCGCGCCGGCTACCGCCAGCCAGGTCTTGCTGTTCTTTCCACTCACGGCAAACCTCCCCGCCTACTCGAATGCAATGCTCCTTTGCGGCGGAGCTGCCGACCTGATATTGCCGCGCGCTTCTCGGTGCGCGGTTCCTGCTTTGCAACCCTGTACAGCAGAACGCCGCCTTTCCCGGCGGCGCTGTTCTTGCGAGTTCAGACCGGTTCCATCACGCACTGCAAAGGATGCTGGCGCGCCCGCGCATACTGGGCCACCTGGGCAATCCGGGTGGCGGCCAGGTCGCGCGGATAGACGCCGCAGACGCCACGGCCTTCGTGGTGCACCTGCAGCATGATGCGCGTGGCCTCTTCGTGATTCTTGTTGAAGAACTTCTGCAGCACCTTCACGACAAACTCCATCGGGGTGTAGTCGTCATTCAGCAACAGGACCTGGTACATCGGAGGCGGCGCGGCGCGAGCCGGTGCCTTCTCGACGGCCAAATCATGCTGGGTATCCAAGGTAGAACTCATAGGGCGGCTATTCTATTTAATCAGGGGACGGCTTGCATGTAACTTACGCAAAATTACACGTAGAAATGCGTAGTTTCCATACTTGACTCGGCAAAGAAAAGCGGCGCATTATCCACGCATTCTGGGGTTTTCAATTCATCGAAAACCTGCCAGGAGGCCGGAGGGGGGACAGGGGTCTAGGCCGCGATGCCCTTCGTCAACATACGATTCAATGAGGCAGTCCGCATGTCTGATACGACCGCAACCGCCGTCCAAGGGGACAATCCCAAATCGACGGGTACCGTCAAATGGTTCAACGATGCAAAGGGTTTCGGCTTCATTACGCCCGACGACGGCGGTGAAGATTTGTTCGCCCACTTCTCGTCCATCCAGATGAATGGTTTTAAAACCCTGAAAGAAGGCCAGAAAGTGGCTTTCGAGATTATCCAGGGGCCCAAAGGCAAACAGGCGCTCAATATCACCGCTGCCTGAGTTACTCTTTAAAGCGCAACGGTAAGGTTGCGCCATTATCAGGCGGGGCTTTCGGGCCCCGCCTTGTTATTTTCTTATTACTGCGATTACCGCGTCTGGTTATGCTGAAGAATGCTGCTTTGTTTCATGTTGGTCGTGCGTTGCTCAAAACAGCGTTCATTAAATCGGCAGCGCGCGGCGCGATAGCCGCGCTGCTCGGCGCCGCCACCTTGGCGCTGCCCGTGGCGGCCGGCGCCCAGACGCCGACCGGACCGCAACCGACGCTGCCCATCGCGCAACTGGCCGCCGGCATCCATATTATCCGCGCAGAAGTCGCCAACACGGAAGCCAGCCGCCGCGACGGCCTCATGTTCCGCAAGGAACTGGCCGGCAACGACGGCATGCTGTTCGTTTTCGAACAGCCCGACGTGCAGTGCTTCTGGATGCGCAACACCCTTTTGCCGCTGTCGATCGCTTTTATCGCCGACGACGGCACGATCGTCAACATCGAGGACATGGCGCCCCAGACCGACGACACCCACTGCTCCAAGAAACCGGTGCGCTACGCGCTGGAAATGGCGCAAGGCTGGTACGACAGCCACGGCATGAAGGCCGGCAGGAAAATCGACGGCCTGCCCTGAGCCAGCCGCGATCCTTCTCACGCAACAAGGGAGCCCACGGGCTCCCTTGTCGTTTGGCCATGCCGTCACGGCGGCGCCGCGGCGGCAGGCCCGGCCCCGCGGGGCCGTCGCCAAAATCAGACGCGCTCGATGATCAGGGCGATGCCCTGGCCCACGCCGATGCACATCGTGCACAGCGCGTAGCGGCCGCCGGTGCGGTGCAGCTGGTTGATGGCGGTGGTGGCCAGGCGGGCGCCGCTGGCGCCCAGCGGGTGACCCAGGGCGATGGCGCCGCCGTTGGGATTGACACGCGGGTCGTTGTCGGCGATGCCCAGCTGGCGCAGCACGGCCAGGCCCTGGGCGGCGAACGCTTCGTTCAGTTCGATCACGTCCATCTGGTCCAGCGTCAGGCCGGTCTGGGCCAGCACCTTGCGGGTGGCGGGCGCCGGGCCGATGCCCATGATGCGCGGCGCGACGCCGGCGGTGGCCATGCCGACCACGCGGGCGCGCGGCGTCAGGCCGTGGCGCGCGGCGCCCTTCTCGTCGGCCAGCAGCAGCGCGGCGGCGCCGTCGTTCACGCCCGAGGCGTTGCCGGCGGTCACGGTGCCGCCTTCGCGGACCACGCCCTTGAGCTTGGCCAGCGCTTCCAGGCTGGTTTCACGCGGGTGTTCGTCCTTGGACACGACGAGCGGATCGCCCTTCTTCTGGGCGATCGAGACCGGCACGATCTCGGCGTCGAAGAAACCTTCCTTCTGGGCGCGGGCGGTCTTCTGCTGGCTGGCCAGCGCGAACAGGTCCTGGTCTTCGCGGTTGATCTTGAAATCGTCGGCGACGTTCTCGGCGGTTTCCGGCATCGAGTCGACGCCGTACTGGGCCTTCATCAGCTTGTTGATGAAGCGCCAGCCGATGGTGGTGTCGTAGATCGCGGCGTTGCGCGAGAAGGCGCTGTCGGCCTTGCCCATGACGAACGGCGCGCGGCTCATGCTTTCGACGCCGCCGGCCAGCATCAGCCCGGCTTCGCCGGCGCGGATGGCGCGCGCGGCGCTGCCGATCGCGTCCAGGCCCGAACCGCACAGGCGGTTGACCGTGGCGCCGGGCACTTCGACCGGCAGGCCGGCCAGCAGCGTGGCCATGCGGGCGACGTTGCGGTTGTCTTCGCCGGCCTGGTTGGCGCAGCCCAGGATGGCATCGTCGATTTCTTCCCAGCGCACGCCAGGATTGCGCGCCACCAGCGCCTTGATGGCTACGGCCGCGAGGTCGTCGGGACGCACCGAAGCCAGTGCGCCGCCGTAGCGGCCGAAGGGGGTGCGAATCGCGTCACAAATATAGGCATGCACGGTCATGAGATGCTCGGATTGAAGTGGAGGAATCGAATGCGGACGATCTTAACGCAGCGGTTTCGCGCCAAGTTGGTGCATCCCGCAGATGTCCGCACAACGGACGGTGTCCAGCTGCTGTTCACTCACCGTACACGCGCCGGCCCTGCCCTCACGGCGTCGGCGTGCCCGCGCGCGCGGCGCGTCCGGCCTCGACGATGGCCTGGCGGCGAAAGCGTCCGGCGGCCAGATGGTAGAACGGCTGCGGGCAGAACTGGCGCGACACGCCCGAGGCCAGCAGCGAGCCGACCAGCAGCCAGAACAGCATCGGCTGGCTGCCCGTCATTTCCATCACCACCACGCTGGCCGTCAGCGGCGCCTGCGTAGCCGCGGCCAGGAATGCGGCCATCGACACCAGCACCAGCACGCGCTGGTCCACGCCCTCGCCCGCCAATTCCCAGATGTGGTGGCCGATGCCGGCGCCGGTGGTGAGCGCGGGCGTGAAGATGCCGCCGGGAATGCCGGCCCAGTACGAGGCCACCGTGGCCGCCAGCTTGGCCAGGCCGAAGCCGGCGGGCAAGGCGTGCTGGGTTTCGCCCGACAGCAGGTCGGCCGCGGCGCCATAGCCTGTGCCGTAGACGCTGCCGGCGGTGGCCAGGCCGATCAGCGCCAGCACCACGCCCATGGCGAAGGCGGTCCAGATGGGATGGGCACGGATCCAGGCGCGCCAGGCCGCGGGCGCCATCGCGGCCGCCCCCTTGCCCAGCAGGCGCGCGAAGATGCCGCCCAGCGCGCCGTTGAGCGCGGCGCAGATTAGCACCCACCACAACATGCCGTGGGCCAGCGGCGCGCCGGCAAAGGTGCCGAAGTACGGGTTGTTGCCCTGGATCGCGACCACCAGGAAGCCCGCCGCCAGCACGCCGATCAGCACCAGGCGCTGCCAGCGCAACACGGTGCCGCGGCCCAGTTCCTCGATGGCGAAGATGACGCCGGCCAGCGGCGCGTTGAAGGCCGCGGCCAGGCCGCCCGCCGCGCCGGCGGCGAGCAGCTCGTTGGCGTGGAAGCCGCGCAGTTGCAGGCCGCGGCGCTTCCAGAAATCGCCCCAGGCCAGCATGACGGCGGCGCCGACCTGCACCGACGGCCCTTCGCGGCCGATCGAGGCGCCCGCCAGCATGCCGAAGAACGCCAGCGGGATCTTCCAGAGCACCTGCGCCAGGGACACCAGGCTGCGCTGGCCGGGGCCGGGCGGCAGCGACAAGGCGCCGATGACCTGGGGAATGCCGCTGCCCGCGGCGTTGGGCGCGAACCGCAGCGTGGCCCAGCGCAGCGCGGCCAAGGCGCATGGCAGCACCAGCAGCGCGAGCCAGCCGGCGTGGCCGACCCATTCGCGGTTCCATTCCAATGCGAGATCAGCCAGGTAAGCGAAGCCCAGCGACACCAGCGCGACCAGCGCCGCGCCGCCCAGCAACAGCGCCATCTGCAGGCTCTTGCGCGACAGGCGGTTGGTTTGCCGCAACTTGCGACGCAGGAGATGGCGCAAGCGGGTGGCGATGCGGCGTAACGGAGTGGGCAGGGACATGGGCGGGGCCGGGCGGCAAGGTACGGCGAAACCAGACGTCGCTAACCTTACCATTGCCGCCTGACTGCCAGCCCACAATGTGCCCGCTCACATCGGCGCCACGCCTTTCAGAACGACGACCAGTCGTCGTCGCCGCTGTGCTTGAGGGCCGGGTGCGTCACCGCGGGTTCCTGGCGCTGCAAGGCGGCCGGCGGATGGGGCGTCGAGCGGCCAGCCTGGATCAGGCGGGCCTGCGGTTCGGCAGCCACCGCCACCGCGCCGGCATTGACCTTGAACCGGCGCACCTGCTGCGCCAGGCGGCCGGCCTGGTCCTGCATGCTGCCGGCCGCGGCGGCGGCCTGCTCCACCAGCGCAGCGTTCTGCTGGGTCACGGTATCCATCTGCGCCACGGCCTGGTTGACCTGGCCGATGCCGGTGGATTGCTCGGCCGAAGCGCTGGCGATTTCGTGCACCAGGATGGCGGCCTGGCGCACGCTTTCCACCACCTCGCGCATGGTGTTGCCGGCCTCGTCGGCCTGGCGCGTGCCGCCCTCGACGCGATGCACGGACTCGTCGATCAGGGCCTTGATTTCCTTGGCCGCGACGGCGGAGCGCTGCGCCAGAGTGCGGACCTCGCCCGCCACCACCGCGAAGCCGCGGCCCTGTTCGCCGGCGCGCGCGGCCTCGACCGCGGCGTTCAGCGCCAGGATGTTGGTCTGGAACGCGATACCGTCGATCACGCTGGTGATATCGGCGATACGGCGCGAACTCTCGGAGATCTCGCTCATGGTCCGCACCACGACGTCGACCACTTCGCCGCCGCGCGCCGCCACGGCCGAAGCCTGGGTGACGAGCCTTTCGGCCTCGCCGGCATTGCTGGCGTTCTGCTGTACGGTGCTCGTCAGCTGCTCCATCGAGGCGGCGGTCTCCTCCAGGGAAGCGGCCTGTTCCTCGGTGCGCTGCGACAGGTCGGCATTGCCCTGCGCGATCTGCGCCGACGCGGTGGCGATGCTCTCGCAACCGTCGCGCACGTCGCGCACGATGGATGACAAGCTCTCGTTCATGGCCTTGAGCGCGGCCATCAGATCACCCGTCTCGTCGCGCGACGTGACCTGGATGTTGCCGCTGAGGTCGCCGTTGGCGACGCGGCGCGCCGCACCCACCGCCTGACCCAGGGGCCGCGTGATGCCGCGCGTCACGAGCCAGCCGAGCAGCAGCCCGAGGGCCACCCCCGCGATGGACAACACGATCATGATCAGGCGCGTACTCCGGTACAGCTCGGACACTTTCTCCACGGCCTGCTCGGCGGCCCGTTCCTTGGCCAACGCAAGCTCGCCCATGAGCTTCTCCGCCTTGTCCGATGCCGCCGCCGCACGCTTGGTCTGATCCACGATCTCCGGATCGATGTGCGCCAGCGGATACTTCTGCGCCTGCTGCAGGAATTCGATGGAATCCCGCTTCCAGACCTCTTCGGCTTCCGTGAACTGCGCCATCAACCGCTTGCCGTCTTCGCGGATGAAGGAAGTGGCGGCCTTGGCACGCATGCGCTCGAGCTTGTCGAGCGATTGATCGAACTGCTGGCGCAACGCCTGGCGCTCCGCATCGGTGGACGCCGCCAGATAGCTCTTGCGGGCGCGCCCCGCCGCGATCAGGCTGATGTTGGCTTCCTTGATGTCCGAGAGTCCGCGCAATTCGATCTCGGCGATCTGGTCGTTCATGCTGTTGATGCGGGACAGCCCCCAAACCCCGAACGCGCCGATGATGCCGCCCAGCAGCGCCACCATCAGGAACGCCCCCGACAGGCGCACGCCGATGCGCGCGCCGATATGCAAGCCCTTGAAATACCGCAACATGCTTCCCTTCCCGTCAAACACCACGGTGTTTTATGGCGGGCATGCCGCGATCGTTGGCCCCATGGCTCAGCCGCAGACTGCCTTCAACAATAGCGGGACCTTTCCCCCGCGGTAGCCAGAAAGAGAGGGAGATTCATTCTCATTTTCTACAAAATGGATTCGACAATATACAAAATTCCAGCCTGTAATCCAGCATGTCATCCGGGTTTTGAAAGCGCCAAAAACAAAAAGGCCCCTCGCGATGCGAGGGGCCTCGGCCCTGCGATGCGCGCCGGGCGCGCAGCGGAATCAGGCGAAATTCTTGGCCGCGAAGTCCCAGTTCACCAGGGCCCAGAAGTTTTCCAGGTACTTGGGACGGGCATTGCGGTAGTCGATGTAGTACGCGTGTTCCCAGACATCACAGGTCAGCAGCGGCTTGTCGGCCGTGGTCAGCGGGGTGGCGGCGTTGCTGGTGTTGACGATGTCGACGGAACCGTCGGCCTTCTTGACCAGCCAGGTCCAGCCCGAACCGAAGTTGCCGGCGGCCGACTTGTTGAAGGCTTCCTTGAAGGCGTCGAAGCTGCCCCACTTGGCGTTGATGGCGTCGGCCAGCTTGCCGGTCGGCGCGCCACCGGCCTTGGGAGCCAGGCTGTTCCAGTAGAAGGTGTGGTTCCAGATCTGCGCGGCGTTGTTGAAGATGCCGCCCGAGGACTTCTTGACGATGTCTTCCAGCGACAGGGTCTCGAACTCGGTGCCCGGGATCAGGTTGTTCAGGTTCGTGACGTAGGTCTGGTGATGCTTGCCGTAGTGGAACTCCAGCGTCTCTTTCGAGATGTGCGGAGCCAGCGCGTCCAGTTCGTAAGGCAGGGGGGGAAGAGTATGTGCCATGTGTCGGTTCCTTCTGTTGAGTGCACGATCAAGCCGTTCAATTGTATCGGCAACTCTGCGAGGATACCGCGTTAACCCCGCGGCGGCGCGGGGTTAACGGGCATGTGTTTATGCCTTGCGCGCGTAAACGCTACTCTTTCTCATAGCGCAGTTCACGCCCGCCTTGCGCGGCCACCAGCGTGCCGTCCTCGCGCACCGCCAATGTCATATGCAACGGTGTGCGACTGGCGGATTCTGGCAGGTCCAGATCGATGCGCAACGCGCGCGATGCGATATCGGACTTGCTCACATCCACGCTGTGCCAGCGCGCTCCGGAAGGCAGCGGCACGAACACCGCCAGCGCCTTGAGTTCACCCGGCGCGATCGGCGCGCTGACGCCATCAGCGCCTTCGGACTGCTTCGGCGTGCCGGCGTAATCGGCGCTGGCGGACGACATCGCCACATCGACCTTGACCGGCCGACCCTGGTAGTACACGCGGACCGTGAGGTCGTCGCCCTCGGCGGGCCGCGTGTCGGCGCCGACCTGCGCGATCGCCGAGAAGGGCTGGATCGGCGGCGTGTCCAGGCGCACCTGCTTGCCGTCGAGGCGCCAGGTGCCGCTGGCCTGGATGTCCATCGCGCCGTAGCTCATCAGGTAATCGAAACGGCCATCGGGCGACAGCAGCAGCTCGCTGCCGACTTCGCGCATGCCGCGCAGGTAGTAATGGCCGGCGACGCGCACCGCCGCTTTGCCGAGCGTCTTGGCGGCGCCGGACGCGGCCGGGCAGGTTTGCTTGAGCGACGCGCCAGCGGCCTGCAATGTGGCGGCGAACGCGGGCGCGGCCTGGCATGCCAGCGTCTGGCTGAACGACTGGCCCGACGGCGCCGCCGCTCCGTCGAAACGCGCATGATGCCGCGCCAGCAGCGCCAGCATGTCCGGCTGCCCGCTGGCCAGTGCCGCCCACGCCGGGCTGCGGCCTTGCGCATCGGCGGCGTCGGGGCTGGCGCCCGCCGCCAGCAAGGCGTCGGCCAGATCGGCGCGGCCCAGCTGGATGGCGGCCACCAGCGGCGTATCGCCGCTTTCGTCCTGGCGCGCGTCCAGGTCGCCCCCCACGGCCTTCAGGCGCGTGAGCACGTCGATCACCGTATCGCGGCGCGCGATCGCCAACTGCCGATCACGCAGCAAGGCCGACAGCAGGCGCTGCGGCAGGGTCCCCTCCTTGCGCGCGCATTCGGTCCGCGCGCCGGTATAGCCCGCCGCCTGCAATTGCGCGAAATACCCTGGCCGATCGAGCAGCGCGTATTCACCGCCGGACGGCAGGCAGGCGTCGGCCAGCGGTTGCTTGCCGCCCTGCTCCACCCGCTTGACCAGCGCCATGTCGCCGGAAGCCAACGCCGCGTTCAGCAAGGCATGGCTGGCGGGCGCGCGCGGCAGGCGTGGATCGTCGAGCCGCGCGCCCGCGCCCAGCAGGCGGTCGAGCATGGCGCCATCGCCGCCGCCGATGGCCCAATACAGGGCGCTGCGGCCGTCCGGCGCGAGGCCGAGCGGGTCGGCGCCCTTGGCCAGCAGCGCATCGACCATGGCCGCCTGGCCCGAGGTCACCGCCACCAGCAGCGGCGGCACCCCCTTGTTGTCGTAGGGATCGTCCAAGGCCGCGGCCGTCGCTGGCGGATTGACGGGCACGCCGGCGGCGATCAGGTACGCGGCCATCTCGGTGTCGCGGTTCTCCAGCGCCTGGCGGATGGCGCCGGCGTCGAGCGTCTTCAGGTCCAGGCCGGCGTCGACCAGGTTCCGCAACATGGCCGCGCCCTGCTTGCCCGGCTGGCGCAACGCCTGCGCCAGGGGCGAACGCGCGGGGTCGGCCAGCAGGGCCTGCAAGGTGGCGGGCGGCGTGGCCGCCAGCAGGTCGTGCAGCAACGGCGCGTCGTCGGCCTCGATCGCGCGTTGCAGCGCGGACTTGCGGTCATAGCCTTCGCGCACCAGCGCGGGGTTGGCGCCCGCGGCCAGCAGCACTCGCACGGCATCCGCCTGGCGGGCGCCGACCGCGTCCGCCAGGGGCGTGTCGCCGTTCTGTTCGGCGCCGTCGCCATCGACCGCCGCGCCCAGCGCCAGCAGGCGCCGCAGCACGGCGACGTCGCCCTTGCGGGCCGCCAGGTTCATGATGGGGCGCTCGTCGGCCTCCATCCTCAGGAAGACCGCCGCGTCGCCGGTCTGCGGCCCGCGCTGGTTGAACGGCATGCCGGCGCGCAGCAGCGGCACGGCGATGTCGCCGCGTCCCGCCGCCACCGCCGCCTGCGCCGCGTCCAGCCACAGGTCGCGGTCGCCGCTGGCGCCATAGCCCGTCTCCGGCGTCGTGCGCGGCCCCAGCTCGGCCAGCGCCGTGACCGCGCCGGCATTGCCGCCATAGGCCGCCAGCGCCAGCGGACTGACGCCGTCGCCATAGGCGGGCCGGGTGCCGGTGGCGGCCAGCGCCCGCACCACCTCGGCGCCTTCGGTCAGCTCCACCAGCGGCCCCCACGCCAGGTAGTCCGCGGCCCGGCGCGGCTCACCCTGCGCATCCTTGAAGGCCTGGCGCGTGGCGTCGTCGGCGTGCTCGTCGATGTAGGCAAAGGGGCGCGCGGCGCCGGCCTTGAGCAGCGCCAGCACCATGCGCGTGGTCTGCGCGCGGTCGACCAGCCGCGGCAGGTAGGTCATGCGCACCGCGAATTCGAAATCGCGATTGAGCAGGAATTCGAGCGGGGTCTTGTTCTCGTCGCCGCGCTGGTCGGGCCGCGCGCCGGCGGCCAACAACATGTCCAGGATCTCAGGCGTGCCGTACAGCAGGGCCAGTTGCAGCGACGGGCGGCGCGATTCGTAGGTGATGTCGTCGAGCGCCGGCTGGGTCGCCAGCAAGGCCGCGAGCATGCGGGTGCGCGCCGGCAGCGCGGCCTGATAGGCCTGGCGCAGGCGCGCCGCCTCGTCCGCCGGCATGTCCCAATACACGTGCTTGCCGCGCTTGCCCGCCGGCATCAGCAGCGCGTGCAACAGCGGCACGCCTTCCCGCGCGTAGTCGCCCGGCTGCTTCACCTTGGCCAGCGCGGCGGTGAAGGCCGCCTCGTCGCCGGCGGCGACGGCGCTGAACAAGGCGCGAGTCTCGGCGGTCTCGGCCGCCCGGTACTCGCGGTAGGGCGATGCGCAGTCGCAATCGGACGGTGGCTTGGACTGGGCCGACGGCGCGGCCGGGGGCGGTGGCGCCTCGGACGTCGGCGCGGCCGAAGGCGGGGGCGGGTCGATCTGGAATTCGGCGGGAGCCGCGGTATCGGCGGGCGCGGATACGGGGGCCGACGTGCGGCCGCGCGCATCGGCCTCGGACTTGTTGCGCGCCTTGGTGGCGCCGCCCTCGGCCCGCGCCGGCGGCGTCGCCGCCAGTGTCACGGCGGCCATCAGCGCCGCCAGCATAGCGGCCTGGCGCATGCGACGCGCAGGCTTGCGTGGTTGGTTCAACCGCATCGTTCCATCCCTGCCGGCCGGCCCCGAGGGCCGTGTTGTCCCACTACCGCCCGTTCGCGGCGCTTCAGAGATCGCGCGTCTCGCGCACCTGCGTGACCTCGACCCGGGCGCCGCCCTGCGCGAAGCTCAGGTCCAGGCCCTGCCCCGCCGCCAGGCCGGCGGCATCGCGCACGATGCGGCCGTCGGCGTCCCGGGCGATAGCATACCCGCGCGCCAGCGTGTTGCCGGGATCGAGCGCGCGCAGTTGCGCGCCGGCCGCGGCCAGCTGGTCGCGGCGCCGCGCCAGCAGGCGCGCGTGCGCCTGGCCCAGCTGGCGCGTCACGGCGGCCAGGCGTTCGGCGCCGCGGCGGGTGTCCGGGACACGATGCGCCAGGCGCTGCGCCAGCAGGTTGACGCGGGCGCCGCGCCGGGCCTGCGGACCGGCCCAGGCCGAGGCCAGCCGGTAGCTCAGGCTGTTCAGGCGCTCGCGCTGGTGCTCCAGCCGCTGGGCCGGCGACACCAGTTGCGCGGCGGCGCGGTCCAGCCGCTGCGCCGCGCGTTCCAGGCGGCGCTGCTGGCCGCGCACCAGCGTCTCGGCCGCGTACATGACGCGGCCCAGCAGTTCCGAGCGCGGCACGCAGGCCAACTCGGCGGCCGCGGTCGGCGTCGGCGCGCGCACGTCGGCGACGAAGTCGGCGATGGTGAAGTCGGTTTCGTGGCCGACGCCGCTGATGGTGGTGATGGCGCTGGCGTCGATCTCGCGGGCCAGGGCTTCGTCGTTGAAGCTCCAGAGGTCCTCGATGCTGCCGCCGCCGCGCACCAGCAGCAGCGTATCGACTTCACCGCGGGCGTTGGCCAGGCGGACCTGCGCGGCCAGCCGGGCGGCCGCGTCGGCGCCCTGCACCGGCGCCGGATAGATGATGACCGGCACCTGCGGCGCGCGCCGCGCCAGCGCCGACAGCACGTCGCGCAGCGCGGCGGCATGCAGCGAGGTGATCACGCCGATGGCGCGCGGCAACGGCACCGGTTCGCGCTTGCGCGCCGGATCGAACAGGCCTTCCGCGTTCAATTGCTCTTTCAGGCGCAGGAAGGCTTCGTACAGATTGCCCAGGCCGGCGCGGCGCATGGCGTCGACCTGCAGCTGGTAGTCGCCGCGCGGTTCGTACAGCGACACCCTGACCCTGATTTCGACCTGGTCGCCCGCGCGCGGCACGAAGCCGACCGCGCTGGCGCGGCCCCGGAACATGACGGCGCGCACGGCGGCGCGGCTGTCCTTGAGCGTGAAGTACCAATGCCCGGAAGCCGCCTGCGTGAAGTTGGAAATCTCGCCGCGAACCCACAGTGCCGGGATGCTGCGCTCCAACAACTGCCCCACTGCTTGGTTCAGCTGGGCAACTGTCAGGATATCCCGCGCAAATACGTTGTTTGTGACTGCAAGTTCAATTGTCATAAGGCTTTCCGATGCGTACCTGTCCACAGGGCATACGTAGCGGGCCGCCATGATACCGCGTCCGGGCATTTTTGCCGCGGCAGGCCCGAAAGCTAGCAAATTCGACCTAAGAACATGATTTTTATGGAATTTCTGACCATACGCGGTTGCTCGAATTTGGAGCAAACAAGCGCAAGCCCTGTGCCCGCAAGCGTTCCGGCGAAGTTTTGCACAGAATTATCCACAAATTCTGTGGATAGTTTTGCCGGCCGGCCGCCCTTGCCACATCCCCGCCGCGCCGTTACAGTTTCGGCTTGAGCAGATGCCGGCGCGTGGCCCTCCCCGCCCCCCGGTGCACCTGGAGTTGACCGCTTTGCTTTCCATCTTGCGCGAGGCCGGCTGGCCGATCTGGCCCCTGCTGGCGACGTCCGTGCTGGGTCTTGCGCTGATCTTCGAGCGCTTCCTGTCGCTGCGCCGCAGCCAGGTCATGCCGCGCGGCCTGAACGAACAAGTGGCCGAGATGCTGCGCAACCGCCAGGATTCGCCCGAATCCCTGAGCCGCCTGGAACGCAATTCGCCGCTCGGCCGGGTGCTGGCCGAGGTCATGCGCCACCGCCACCTGCCGCGCGAGGAATTGCGCAGCGTGGTCGAGGACACCGGCCGCGCCGTGGCCCATGACCTGAGCCGCTACATCCCCGCCATCGGCACCATCGCCGTGGTCGCGCCGCTGATGGGCCTGTTCGGCACCGTGGTCGGCATGATCGAGATCTTCGGTTCGTACACCCCCGGCGGCGGCGACCCCGCCCAGCTGGCGCGCGGCATCTCGATCGCGCTGTACAACACCGGCTTCGGCATCCTCATCGCCATCCCCGCCATGATCGCGCACCGCTATCTGCGCAGCCGGGTCGACGGCTACCTGAACGCCATGGAACTGTCGGCCGCGCGGCTGGCGCGCGCGGTCTCGCCCGCCTCCGCCGCGCGCGAGGACCGTCCATGAATTTCCGGGGCTCCCGGGGCGACCGCGACGAGCTGGACATCAACCTGATCCCGCTCATCGACGTCCTGCTGGTCATCCTCATCTTCCTGGCGGCGACCACCTCGTTCGCCCGCTTCACGCAACTGAAGGTCACGCTGCCGCAGGCCTCCGCCGAGCAGGAAACCCCGCCGGCGCTGGAAGTGGCGATCAGCCAGGATGGGCGCTATGCGCTCAACGGCACCCTGATCGACGTCTCCACGCCGCCCGAGATCGCCGACGTGCTGCGCCAGGCCGCCGCCGGCAAGACCGAACCGCTGGTGGTCATCAACGCCGACGCCCAGGCCACGCACCAGTCCGTGATCAACGTGATGGAAGCGGCCCGCCTGGCCGGCATCGGCCGCGTCAACTTCGCCGCCCAGACCACCCGGTGAGCGCGTCCCGCCCCAAGGCCTCGCTGCTTGCGCGCCAATGGCAGCACGGCGGCTGGCTCTCCACCCTGCTGCGCCCGCTGTCCGCGCTGACCGCCCGCGTGGTGGCGCGCAAGCGCGCGCGCTACCGCGACGGCCGCGCGACGGCCTACCGGGCGCCGGTGCCGGTGGTGGTGATCGGCAATATCTTCGTGGGCGGCACCGGCAAGACGCCGATGGTCATCGCCACCGTCGACGCGCTGCGCGCCCGCGGCTACACGCCCGGCGTGGTCAGCCGCGGCTACGGCGTGAAGCTGGGACCGCAGCCGCGCGTCGGCCAGGGGGAACTGGAGGCGGCCCAATTCGGCGACGAGCCGGCGCTGATCGCGCGCGCCACCGGCGCCCCCGTGGCGGTCCACCCGCGCCGCGCGCTGGCCGCGCAGGCGCTGCTGGCCGCGCATCCGCGCGTCGATGTGATCGTGTCCGATGACGGCCTGCAACACCTGGCGTTGGCGCGGGATGTGGAAATCGTGGTGCAGGATCCGCGCGGCGTCGGCAACGGCCGGCTGCTGCCCGCCGGCCCCTTGCGCGAGCCGGCCAGCCGGCTGCATGAGGTGGACGCAGTGATCACCAATATCGGCGTGCCGGACGGCCGCGCGGCGGCGCCAGCCGGCGCCGGGCCGCGCCAGGTCGCCATGTGGCTGGAGCCCGATGAGGCCCGCCAGATCGAGGGCGGCGCGCGCCGGCCGCTGGCGGCCTTCGCCGGCCAGCCGGACGTGGCCGCGGCCGCCGGCATCGGCAACCCGGAACGTTTCTTCACCACGCTGCGGAGCCAGGGCATCGCGCTGGCGGCCACCCTGCCCCTGCCCGACCACCACGACTACGCCAGATCGCCATTCCAGGCGCTGGCCGCGCAGGCCATCCTGGTCACGTCCAAGGACGCCATCAAGTGCGCCGCCTTGCACGACGCGCGCCTGTGGGAAGTGCCGGTGCGGGCCGGCTTCTCCGACCCGCAACTGTTCGACTGGCTGGCGCGGACGCTGCGCCAGCGCGCCCCGCGCCAGCCTTAGAAGAACGCCGCGCGCGTCGCGACCGGACGCGTGGCGTATTCCGCCAGGCCGCGCTTGCGGGCCGCCGCCGCGCGCAGCCGCAGCGCCGCCAGCGGCACATGCACCAGCAGCAGCAACAACGCCAACGCCAGCCAGATCACGCGCGCCAGCGACGGCCACGGATCGTCCAGCGAGCGCCGCGCATCGATGTCGACGACCACCTCGCCCGACGCTTCGCGCTCGACCGCCGTGACCACGCCGCCGACCTGGAACGGCCGGGCGCCGTCGGCCGCCAGCATCACGGTCTGTTGGGTCCACGCCTGCAGCAGGTCCTGCGTCTCGTCGCGCGGCGGCAATTGCGGCAGATCGGCGTAGCGGCCGGGCCACACCTGCAGCACCACGCCGCCGCGCTGGCGCGCCATCAGCGCATTGCCCGCGCGCGCCATGGCCTCCTGCACCTGCGGCTCCATGCTGCTCCTGGCCAGGCCGCGCAGCAGGTTGGCGGCGCGCGTGATGATGACGCCCTCGTCGGCATTGCCCTTTTGCTTGAAGGCGCCGCCCTGCGCCAGCCGCAACAGCGCCAGCCAGGTGTCCGGCTCGTCGCGCGCCAGCATCAGGCTGTCGACGGTCTCGGCCTTGAGGCGGTCGCATTCGGCGATGGCCGGGCCGGTGGCGGTCTCGCAGGCCAGCTCGATGGTCAGCACCAGATCGGTCACGCGGTTCACCGTCACCGCCGACACGTTGCGGGCGTTGTAGGCGGCCAGCGGATTGCCGGCCAGGCTGCCGTAGACCTGGTTGCGGACCAGCATGTCCATCATCGGGTTGGGCCGGGTCTTCAGGAAACCGCCCGAATACAGTTGCAGCGCGGCCGGCGCCAGCCGCAGGTCGTCGGCCTGGATCGCATCGCCCTGCCAGCGGATCCGCTCGCAGTCGAAGCGCACGTCATCCTGGCGGTACGCGTGCGGCTGGAACTGGCAGCGGCCCGCGCCCTTCAAGGCCACCACCTCGCCGGGCGCGGGCGGATCCTGGGTCAGGGCCGTGGCCGAGTCGTAGACCCGCGGCTGCGCGCCGCGCGCCCAGGCCGACGCCAGCGCGATGTCGCCGCGCAGATCGTCGCCGCCGATCAGGCCGATCGCCGCGCCGGCGATCAGGCCGGCCAGCGCCAGCGTCACGTGACGGCCCCAGGCCACCCGCGGGAACAGGCGCTGTTCCTCATCGACGGAAAAGCGGTTGCCCAGGCGCAGCACGGCGTAGTCTTGCACCCGCAGGTCCACGTCGACGCGGCCGTCGTCCGGCAGTTCCAGGTTGGCGCGCCAATGGTCGGGCAGCGTCACCGGCACCTTGTCGCCCAGGAACAACTGGGTCGACACCGCCTGCGCATTGGCCGGATTGGTCAGCACGATCGCGTTCAGTTCGCCGCGCACCCGGTTCACCTTCTGCGCCGCGCCCAGCGGCCGGCGGCGCCAGGTCAGCCAGACGGCCAGCAGCGCGGGCGCGGCGGCCGATGCCAGCCACGCCAGGCCGCCGCCCGCCGCGGCCACGCCCAGGCAGATGAACGCCGCCAGCCACGACAGGGCGGGCCAGAAGGCGATGCCGGCCGGCTGGCGCCAGGCGATCTCGGCGGGCGTTTCCTCGCGCTGGCTGAGGATCTCGACCCGCATGGCCTGCGCGAACTCGTGCTCGGCCTGGGCGTCTGGCGTCTGGTCCGTGCCATCCGCGGCGACCGCGTCGGCATCGACCACGTTCTGCATCGCGCCGAGCTTGCCGCTGGACCATTGCTGGTTCTGCTTCTGTCGGCGCGTCTCGCGCTCGCGGCCGCCGGCCAGGTCGAATGCGCCGTTCAGCGCCACCACGATGGCGAATTTCTCCGTCATCACCACTTCGGCCTGGTTGTCCTCGCGCAGATAGTCCCGCGCATCGTAGGGCAGCACCACGTCGACGCCGCCCAGCGTGTCGTGCATGGTGGCCGCGCCGTGGCCCGATTCCAGGCCGTGGCGCACGAAGGCGCCGCGCAACGGGAACACGCCGTCATTCAGGAGCGCGACGCTTTCGGTGGGCTTGGCGGGCCGCACCAGGAACGGCTGCACCAGCGCCTGTTCCTCCGCGCTCAGCCGCCGCAGCGGCTGGCCTTCCTGCTTGAGTTCGCGCAGCGCGCCCTTGTTGTCGCTGCGGCGCGCCATATAGGTGATGGCGCTGATGACCGACCACACCAGGATGATGAGCATCAACCCGATGCGAATGGTGTTGGAATCCATTGTTCTGTTTTTCCTCTTTCCTCATGTCGCGGCGCATCATAGCGACCATCCGTCCCGGAATTTCTAGCGCGAGCGTCAAAACATGACAATAATTAACAGAACAACCTGGCCGGCCGCGCCGCGCCCCGCCACTGTCTGCGCGGCGCGGGCCGATCGCGGGCTGCGCGCGCCCAAACTGTTTTAGAATCCCGGTCATGGAATCCCGCCTTCTCGACATCCTCGTCTGCCCCCTGTGCAAGGGCCGCCTCGAACACGACCGGACCCAGGCCGAACTGGTCTGCCGCGCCGACCGCCTGGCGTTCCCGCTGCGCGACGGCATTCCCGTCATGCTTGAATCGGAAGCGCGCTCGCTGGACGACGCGCCCGTTTCCTCCTGACCCGCCCGCATCGTGAGCTTCATCGCCCTGATCCCGGCGCGGACCGCCTCGACCCGCCTGCCCGACAAGCCGCTCGCCGACATCGCCGGCAAGCCGATGGTGGTGCGCACGGCCGAGCGCGCGGCACAATCGGGCGCCTCGCAGGTCTACATCGCCACGGATGACGCTCGCGTCCGGGACGCCGCCCGGGCCCACGGCCTGCGCGCCCTGATGACCCGCGGCGATCATCCCACCGGCACCGACCGCCTGGCCGAGGCCGTGGAACAGCTGGGCCTGCCCGACGACGCCATCGTCGTCAACGTGCAGGGCGACGAACCGCTGATCGAACCCGAACTCATCGACGCCGTGGCCGCCCGCCTGGCCGACAGCCCGGAGGCGGACATCGCCACCTGCGCCTGTCCGCTGGCGGACGCCCAGGCGCTGTTCAACCCCAATGTGGTCAAGCTGGTCTGCGCCGTCGACGGCCGCGCGCTGTATTTCTCGCGCGCGCCGATCCCGTGGGCGCGCGACGCGCTGGCCGGCGGCGAGCGCGTGCTGGCCGACGGCCTGCCCGCCTGGCACCACATCGGCCTGTATGCCTACCGCGTGTCGTTCCTGCGCCGCTACCCGACCCTGCCGCAAGGCGCGCTGGAACGGTTCGAGTCGCTGGAACAGCTGCGCGCGATGGAGCACGGCCACGTCATCGTCGTCCATCGGGCGTCGCACCCTCCGGCCGCCGGCGTAGATACCCCGGCCGACCTGGAACGCGTTCGCTTGATCTATAGCAATCGTATATAAGGGTTATTTCGCATGGCGCGGCCCCGCAGAGGCTGTTGCATTGCGGCATAATCGCTCGGATCACAAAAATTAAACCCCATTCAGGAGCACTCATGCGTCTCATCTTGCTCGGACCTCCCGGCGCCGGCAAAGGCACTCAGGCCGCGTTTCTCACCCAGCATTTCGGCATTCCCCAGATTTCCACGGGCGACATGCTGCGCGCCGCGGTCAAGGCCGGCACGCCCCTGGGCATCGAAGCCAAGAAGGTCATGGATGCTGGCGGCCTGGTCTCGGATGAGATCATCATCGGCCTGGTCCAGGACCGCCTGAAGCAGCCCGACTGCGCCAACGGCTACCTGTTCGACGGCTTCCCGCGCACCATCCCGCAAGCCGACGCGCTCAAGAGCGCCGGCGTCAAGCTGGACTACGTGGTGGAAATCGAAGTCCCCGAAGAAGACATCATCGAACGCATGAGCGGCCGCCGCGTGCACCAGCCCAGCGGCCGCAGCTACCACGTGCGCTTCAACCCGCCCAAGGTCGAAGGCAAGGACGACATCACCGGCGAAGACCTGATCCAGCGCGACGACGATCGCGAGGACACCGTCCGCAACCGCCTGAACGTGTACCGCCAGCAGACCCGTCCGCTGGTCGACTATTACTCGACGTGGGCGCAGCAAAGCCCCGCCGACGCGCCGAAGTATCGCAAGATCTCCGGCGTCGGCGCGGTCGAGGAAATCAAGTCGCGCCTGTTCGAAGCCGTCAAGAGCTGACCGGGCGCTTCGATGGCTCCAGGCCTTCGGCGCCGGCCGGACGCGATGCGTTCCGGCCCCGGCCCGAAGGCCTTGTCGCATCCGGCGCCCGCCGCGCCGCTTTCATCCCTTGAATTGATCTGGTGGTAGAGACATGGAAATCGCGAACAAGGTATTCATCGTTACCGGTGGCGCATCCGGCCTGGGCGCCGGCACCGTGCGCATGCTGGTGGCCAACGGCGCCAAGGTCGTCATCGCCGACCTGCAGGACGGCCCTGGCGAGGAACTGGCCAAGGAACTGGGCCAGCGCTACGTGCACTGCGACGTGACGCAAGAGGCCGACGGCCAGCGCGCCGTCGCCGCCGCCAAGGAACTCGGCACCCTGTTCGGCCTGGTCAACTGCGCCGGCGTGGCGCCGGCCGCCAAGATCGTCGGCAAGAACGGCGCGCACCCGCTGGACCTGTTCCAGAAGGTCGTGTCGATCAATCTGATCGGCAGCTTCAACATGATGCGCCTGGCCGCCGAGGCCATGAGCGGCAACACGCCCGAGCCCACCGGCGAGCGCGGCGTGATGATCAACACGGCCTCGGTCGCCGCGTTCGACGGCCAGATCGGCCAGGCGGCCTATGCCGCCTCCAAGGCCGGCGTGGCCGGCATGACCCTGCCGATCGCCCGCGACCTGGCCAAGACCGGCATCCGCTGCATGACCATCGCCCCCGGCATCTTCGGCACCCCGATGATCTTCGGCATGCCGCAGGAAGTGCAGGATTCGCTGGCCGCCAGCATCCCCTTCCCCGCCCGCCTGGGCCGTCCGGAGGACTACGCCAAGCTGGTGCAGAGCATCATCACCAATGACATGCTGAACGGCGAAACGATCCGCCTGGATGGCGCCATCCGGATGCCTCCAAAGTAAAAATGCCCCCACGCCCCCCCAATTTCCCGGGGGGCTTTTTTTCTTTTGCAGTCACCTCAATGAGCCTGTTCCGTTCGGCGGCCACCGTCAGCAGCCTGACCCTGCTGTCCCGTATTTCCGGCCTGGCCCGCGACGTCCTGGTGGCGCGCGCCTTCGGCGCCGGCCCCATCACCGACGCCTTCTGGGTCGCCTTCCGCATTCCCAACCTGCTGCGCCGGCTGTTCGCCGAAGGCGCCTTCGCCCAGGCCTTCGTGCCGATCCTGGGCCATGCCCGCAACAACCGCTCCGAGGCCGAGGTCCGCACGCTGCTGGACCGGGTGGCGCTGCTGCTGACCATGGCCCTGATGGCGGTCACGCTGATCGGCATCATCGCCGCGCCGTGGGTGGTGTCGGCCATGGCCAGCGGCCTGCGCGGCGCGGCCCGCGATACCGAATTCGGCGCCGCCGTCTGGATGACGCGGATGATGTTCCCCTACATCTTCTGCATGTCGCTGATCGCATTCGCCTCCGGCGTGCTCAACACCTGGCGCCGCTTCGCCGTGCCGGCGTTCACGCCGGTGCTGCTGAACCTGGCCATGATCGCCGCCTGCCTGTGGCTGGCGCCGCGCATGGACGTGCCGGTCTACGCGCTGGCCATCGGCGTGATGGCCGGCGGCGTGGCGCAACTGGCGGTGCAATGGGTCGCGCTGGCGCGGCTGGGCATGACGCCGCGCTTCTCGCTGCGCTTTCGCGAGGCCTGGGCCGACCCCACCGTGCAGCGCATCCTCAAGCAGATGGCGCCGGCCACGCTGGGCGTGTCGGTGGCGCAGATCTCGCTCTTGATCAACACCAACATCGCCACCTGGCTCACGCCCGGCAGCGTCACCTGGCTGTCGTTCGCCGACCGCCTGATGGAATTCCCGACGGCCCTGCTGGGCGTGGCGCTGGGCACCGTGCTGCTGCCCAGCCTGTCGGCGGCCCACGCCCGCGACGACCACGACGGCTACAGCGCCCTGCTCGACTGGGGCCTGCGGCTGGTGCTGCTGCTGGGCCTGCCCGCGGCGGTGGGCATGGCGCTGCTGTCGGACGGCCTGGTGGCCACGCTGTTCCATTACGGCGCGTTCTCGTCCCAGGACGTGCTGCAGACCCGGCTGGCGGTCATGTCCTATTCGGCCGGCCTGATCGGCCTGCTGGCGGTGAAGATTCTGGCGCCCGGCTTCTACGCCAAGCAGGACATCCGCACCCCGGTGAAGATCGCCATCGGCGTGCTGATCCTGACCCAGCTGATGAACGTCGCGCTGGTGCCGCTGATGGCCCACGCCGGCCTGGCGCTGGCGATCGGCCTGGGCGCCTGCCTGAACGCGCTGGCGTTGCTGATCGGCCTGCGCCGTCGCGGCGTCTACCGGCCCGGCGAGGGCTGGGGCCGCTTCGCCCTGCGCCTGATCCCGGCCCTGGCGGCCCTGGCCGCGCTGCTGCTCTACGCCGATGGCCGTATTGACTGGATCGGCCTGCAGGCCCATGCCGGCCATCGCGCGCTGTGGCTGACTGGCGTATTGGCGGCCAGCGCGGCGGTCTACTTCGGCATGTTGTTACTGTTTGGGTTCCGTCCCCGAGATTTCGGACGCCGGTCCGCCCGCTAATTTCCGGGGTTCGCACCCCAATCTCAGCAAAAAGCCGGCTACCCGCCGGCTTTTTTTTGCATTTGATTCGTCAAGAATTGACAAGCGGCCGGTAATCTTTGGTAAAAAACCTTTATTATTTACAAATTGCCATCGAAAGGATTCCCGCCTGGCCCCCAGGCGGCAGCTTGAAGTGAAGTACGCCCAAGGACAACCCATGGCGGACCAAGTCATCAATTGGTTACTGCTGCTACGCTCCGGTAAAGCGACGGCGCAGGACTACAACGATTTCCTGGCGTGGCGCGCGGCCGACCCTCTGCATGAGAATGCCTGGCAACAATTGACGGGCACTCTGGCGGGTTCAGGCTTCGGCCGGCTGGGCGACGCCTATCCTGCCGGTTACGCCACGACCGCCTCGCCGCCCCCGCCGCTGGTGGCGCCCGCGCCTGCCGTCACGCCACCCGTCGTCGTGCCGCCGCGCCGGCGCTTCCTGACGGGTTCGCTCGCGCTCGCCAGCGCGGGCGCCTGCGCCGCGTACGTCGGCAACGCCTTCTACCCCTTGAGCAACGTCGCGGCCGATGCCGCCACGGCCACGGGCGAACGCCGCCGCTACCAGCTTTCCGACGGCAGCCAGTTGCTGCTGGACGCGCGCAGCCGCGTCAACCTGGACTTCACCCCCGCCTACCGCCAGGTACGGCTGCTGGACGGCGCCGTCACCGTATCGGTGGCGCCCGACGCCCGCCGGCCCTTCCTGGTGCAGACCGCCGAGGGCACCGTGCGCGCCCTGGGCACCCGCTACATGGTGCGCCAGCAGGCCCAGCGCACGGTGGTCGTGGTGCACGAGCACGAGGTGGTGGTGGAGACCATGGCCGGCGCCCACGGCATCGTGCGGGCCGGCACCGGGGCGCGCTTCGACGCCTCGCGCATCGACACCCCGCGCGCCGAACTCATGGCCGAGGCCGCCTGGGAATCGGGCTGGGTCGACGCCCGCGGCCGCCCGCTGGCCGAGATCATCGCCGCCCTGCGCCCCTATCGCAGCGGCTCCCTGCGCGTCTCCATGGCCGCCGGCGGCCTGCCGGTGTCCGGCCATTTCCCGCTCGACGACACCGACGCGGCGCTGACCGCGCTCGAAGACATGATGCCCATCCACGTGCGGCGCTATACGCCCTGGTTCGTCTCGATCAACGTCGCGGCCTGACCACGCCCGCTGACACGGGGCTGTAACGAAAAGCCGCTTCCGTTGTATACTCAGCACGGTGTTTTTATCCAGTAGGCGCAGCAGGGCCAATCAGGCGTTGATTCCTTCGATGCCCGCGCGGTCTGAAGCCCGGGTCAAGCTACCCGGGCCCTGCAGTCCGAGGGTTTCCTCGCAGCGCCCCCCGCCCGGTTGACGGGCGCTCCATCGGCAGACACGGCATTTAAAGCTTGCAATCCCCCGGGGACTTGCTAAAATGTTCGACTTTGCCGAATTCAACTTACATAGCAACATGGCCAATACCGCCCAAGCCCGCAAGCGCGCTCGCCAATCCGTTGAGCGCAACAAGCACAATTCCAGCCTGCGCTCGATGCTGCGCACCGCCATCAAGCGCGTTCGCCAATCCATCGCCGCCGGCGACAAGGCTGCGGCTGGCGACGTGTTCCAGAAGGCGTCGAGCGTGATCGATCGCGTGGCTGACAAGAACATCATCCACAAGAACAAGGCCGCTCGCCACAAGAGCCGCCTGGCTGCCGCCATCAAGGCGCTGGCCTAAGCCATTATGCCGCCCTGCCTTGCAGGGCGTCATGAATACGGCAAATGAAGAAGGATGCCCACGGGCATCCTTTTTTGTTGCCTGTTGCCTATTTGCCCGCCGCCGCCCCCCCTTGCCTCACGGGCCCGAGGGCCGGCAGCGCCTGTCAGTCCTGCCGGGCCGCGAGGCGGACGCGGATCTGCTGCGCCTCGTCGCGCAGGGTCGCGGTAAACGCATCCACCAGCGGGTTCTTGGGCCGGTGTTCCGGAAACACGAGGTTGACCCGGAACGGGAACGACCGCCGCAACGGGCGGATATGCAGGCCGCGGCCGATGAAATCCAGCGCCGTCAGCGGGTTGACGATGGCCAGGCCCAGCCCCTGGCGCACGAATGCGCATAACGAGACCGCCGTCGGCGTTTCGATGATCGCGCGCCGCAGCACGTTCTCGGCCGCGAACGCCTCATCGATCTGGATCCGGTAGGGGTCGCTGGACGACAGGCTGACGAATGGCTCGCCGGCGAAATCGGCCAGCTCCAGCGCCGGCCGCGCCAGCAGGCGATGGCCGTCGGGCAGCACGCAGACCTCATCCACCTCCAGCAATAATTCCAGCCGGGTGCCGGCCGGCTCCAGCTCGTGCTCGGTCAGGCCCAGGTCGTAGCGCTGGGCCGTGAGCCATTCCTCCAGGAACGGCGATTCCTGCGCCTCCAGCGCCAGGCTCACGCCCGGGTAGTCCTGGCTGAAGCGCCGGAACGCGCCCGGCAGCAGCGAATGCGAAAACGCCGGCAGCGCGATCACCGCCAGCTGCCCGTCCTGGAACGCGCGCAGGCGCGCCGCGGTGGACGCCACCCGCTCCAGCCCGGCGTATGACTGCCGCACCTCGTCGTACAGCGCCAGCGCCGGCATGGTGGGCCTCAGGCGGCCGCGCACGCGCTCGAACAGGGCGAAGCCGATGGCCTGCTCCATGCGCGCCAGCTCGCGGCTGACGGTGGGCTGCGAGGTGAACAGCAGGTCGGCGGCCTTGGTCACGCTGCCCGCGATCATGAGGGCGCGGAAAACTTCGATGTGTCGATGCGTCAGCATGCCAAACCCATATCAGGAATGAATCGATGTGGAAAATCTAAGCATTTTACTGGATGACCTGGCGCAGGCATGATGCTGCCCTGATTCCCTACCCCGTCACCGCTACAAGGTTCACCCCGCAATGGCTTTCGATCCGCGCCAACTCACCCAACTCGCCGCCGAGCACGGCACCCCGCTGTGGGTCTACGATGCGGCCGTCATCCGCGAGCGCATCGCCCAGCTGCGCCGCTTCGACGTCATCCGCTATGCGCAGAAAGCCTGCTCCAACCTGCACATCCTGCGCCTGATGCGCGCCGAGGGCGTGATGGTGGACGCGGTGTCGCTGGGCGAGATCGAGCGCAGCCTGGCCGCCGGCTTCGAGCCCGCGGGCGAGCCGGCCGGCGTGGTGTTCACGGCCGACCTGATCGACCACGCCACCCTGGCCACCGTGATCAAGCACGGCATCACCGTCAACGCCGGCTCGCTCGACATGCTCGAACGCGTCGGCCAGCACGCCCCGGGCCACCGCGTGTGGCTGCGCATCAACCCGGGCTTCGGCCACGGCCACAGCAACAAGACCAACACTGGCGGCCCGCAAAGCAAGCACGGCATCTGGATCGACGACGTCGCGGCCGCCATCGGCATCGTGCGCCGCTACGGCCTGAAGCTGGTCGGCATCCACATGCACATCGGTTCGGGCGTGGACTACGGCCACCTGTCGAGCGTGTGCGACGCGATGGTCGACGTGGTTGCCTCGCTGGACCACGACATCGAGGCCATCTCGGCCGGCGGCGGCCTGTCGATTCCGTATCGCGAGGGCGAGCCGCGCATCGATTGCGACCACTATTTCGAGCAGTGGGACGCGGCCCGCAAGCGCATCGAACAGCGCCTGGGCCATGAGGTGCGCCTGGAGATCGAACCCGGCCGCTTCCTGGTGGCCGAGGCCGGCGCGCTGGTGGCCGAAGTGCATGCGATCAACCGCCGTCCCGAACGCGACTTCGCGCTGGTGGACGCCGGCTTCAACGACCTGATGCGCCCGGCCATGTACGGCAGCTACCACCGCATCTCGGTGCACGCGCCCGACGGCGCCACGCCGCCGACGGCCGAGACCCGCGTCGCCGTGGCCGGTCCGCTGTGCGAATCGGGCGACGTATTCACGCAGGATGCCGGCGGCGTGGTCTCGGACCAGTCGCTGCCGCAGCCGCGCATCGGCGACTTCCTGGTGTTCCACAACGCCGGCGCCTACGGCGCGTCGATGTCCTCGAACTACAACACCCGGCCGCTGGCGGCCGAGGTGCTGCTGGACCGCGACGAGGCGCGCCTGATCCGCCGCCGCCAGACGGTCGCCGACCTGCTGGCGCTGGAGCAATAAGGCGGATCGCGGCCGTGGCGAATGCGACGGCCGCGCGATCAAACCGGCTCAGGTGGGAAAGGCCTCGCGCAAGGCGAAGGTGGCCTGCTTGAACACGCCCAGGTCGGTGCCGACCGCGACGAAGTGCATGCCCATGTCCAGGTAGCGGCGCGCATCGGCCTGCACCGGCGCCAGGATGCCCACCGCCTTGCCCTGCGCGGAGACGCGCTGGTACAGGTGGCGAATCGCTTCCTGCACTTCCGGATGGCCCGGATTGCCCAGATGGCCCAGGGCCGCGGCCAGGTCCGACGGGCCGATGAAGACGCCATCCACGCCCTCGACCGAGGCAATCGCGTCGACCGCCTCGATGCCGGGACGGCTCTCGATCTGCAGCAGCACGCATATGTTGTCGTTGATGGTCTTGAGGTAATCGGGCACGGTGCCGTAGCGGTTGCTGCGCTGCATCCCGGCCACGCCGCGCATGCCCTGCGGCGGATAGCGGGTCGCGGCCACCGCGCGGCGCGCGTCATCCTCGGATTCGATGAAGGGAATCAGCAGGTTGTAGAAGCCAATGTCGAGCAGGCGCTTGATCTCGACCGGGTCGTTCCAGGACGGCCGGCCGATGGCGGCGCTGGCGCTGCCCTGCAGGGCCTGCAGTTGCTGCAGGAACATCGGCACGGTGTTGGGCGAATGCTCGCCATCCAGCAGCAGCCAGTCGAAGTCGGCCAGGCCCGCGACTTCCGCGGTGACGTGGCTGGACATGCACATCCAGAAACCGATCAGGCGCTCGCGCGCCAGGATGCGTTGGCGAAAGCGGTTGGGCAAGGGTGAAGTCATCGCTGCGTGTTTCCCATCGAATGAAGCCCCGGCGCCGCCCGGCGCGCGGGGTGTGCTGATACCGGACGCTAGTCCATGCGGGCGCCGGAGGCCTTGGCCGCCGCGCCCCACTTGTTGATTTCGGATTGGACGAAGGCCGAGAACGCCTTGGGGTCGTCGCCCACCACCACGAAGCCTACGCTTTCCAGCTTCTGCCGGATATCCGGTGAAGCCAGGGCTTTCACGGTGGCCTGGTTCAGGCGCTGGATGACCGCGGGCGGCGTCTTGGCGGGCGCCGACAGGCCGAACCACGATTCGGCGGCAAAGCCGGGGTAGCCGGATTCGGCCACCGTGGGCGTATCCGGATAGGCCGGGTTGCGCTGGGCGCTGGCCACCGCCAGGGCGCGCAGCTTGCCGGACTTGACCTGCGGCAGCAGCGAGTCCTGGTTCAGGAACATCACCGACACACGCCCGCCGATCATGTCGGTGATGGCCGCGGCGCCGCCCTTGTAGGGCACGTGCACCAGGTCGAGCTTGGCGGCCTGCTTGAGCATCTCCATGGCCAGATGGCCGGACGACCCGTTGCCCGAGCTGGCGTGGGTGTACTTGCCGGGATTGGCGCGCACCAGCTTGATGAAGTCGGCGAAGTTGGTGGCCGGGAATTCCATGTTGGCCACCAGCACGTTAGGGCCGGTGGCCAGCAGCGAGATATGGACGAAGTCGCTGTCGCGGTACGGCATGCTCTGGTAAAGCGAATAGCTGATGGCGTTCGAGCCCACGCCCGACAGCAGCAGCGTGTAGCCGTCGGGCTCGGCCTTGGCGACCACGTCGGAACCGATGTTGCCGTTGGCGCCGCCCTTGTTCTCGACCACCACGCTCTGGCCCAGCTCCTTGGACAGCTCGGCGGCCAGCAGGCGGCCGACCGCATCGGTGCTGCCGCCCGCGGGGAACGGCACGATCAGCTTGACCGGCCGCGTCGGCCACTCCTGCGCCAGCAGCAGGCCCGGGGCCAGCGCGGCGGCCGCGCCCAACGCGATGGCGGCCAGCCCCAGCCGGCGGCGCGCCGGCGATGTCTTGTCTTGCATGGTTGTCTCCTTGTCGTGTTTTTCTAATGCTTGTCGCCCGGTGGCCGGGTCGGTGGATCACCGCGCGGGCAGGCCCGCGCGGCGGGAAAAACGTCATGCGACCGGACGGGTGACTCAGTCCAGCAGATAAGGCACCGCGGCGCGCTCGCAGATCTCGCGCAGGCGCATCGCCAGCGCCGCGGAGATCGGAATGCCCTGCTCGCGGCGGCGCGCGCGCTCGGCGGCCTCGGGCTCGCCAGCCACCAGCACCGGCTCGTCGGGCCGCGCGGGCGGCGTGTCGTGCAGCGTGTCGATCAGGTCGTCCATGTCCGACTCGAACGAACCGCTGGCGCGGAAGGCGTCGGGGTTGAGCGCCAGGAAGAAGTGGCCAACGTCGTCCGGCTCGCCCGGACGCCGCGTGACGTTGCGGCGCGCCGCCAGCGCGCTGCCGCTGAGCGTGCCGCCCAGGATCTGCGCCATCATCGCCAGGCCGTAGCCCTTGTGGCTGCTCATGGCCGGCGTGCCGCCCAGCGGCGTCAGTCCGCCCTCGGGATGCTTGAAGATGAACTGCATGGCGGCATCGGCCGCGGTGACCGGCGCGCCCTGCCCGTCCACCGCCCAGCCCGGCGGCAGCGGCTTGCCGAGAAAGTCGTAGACCTTGACCTTGTTGGCCGCCACCGTGGTGGTGGCCATGTCGAGCACGAACGGCTCGTTGTGGGCGGCCGGCGCGCCGAAGGCGATGGGGTTGGTGCCCAGCATGGGCATGGCGCCGCGCGTGGGCACCATGATGACGCCGTTGGCGCTGCTGGTCACCAGCCCGACCACGCCGCGCTCGACCGCGATGCGGGCATAGACGCCGGCCGCGCCGAAGTGATGCGAATTGCAGACCGACACCGCGCCCACGCCATGTTCCAGCGCCTTGTCGACGGCCAGGTTCATGGCCTGCGCCGACACCGGATAGCCCAGTCCGCCCATGCCGTCCAGCAGCGCGCTGGCGCCGCCGTCGCGCACCACGCGCGGCCGCGCGTCGAGCTTAAGCGAGCCGGCGCGCCATTTCTCTTCATAAGCCGGCAGCATCGAGATGCCGTGCGAGTCGATTCCCAGCAGATCCGTCTCGGCCATCAGGCCGGCGGTGATGGCGGCCAGGTCGGGTGCCATGCCCCAGGCCTGCAACACCGTCAGAATCTGCTCGCGCACCCGCCCCGCCGATGCCGCTATCCCTGCCGAACCATTGCCTTGCACTCGATCTCTCCTGCTGTTGCCAATGTGGGGCCTGGACGGCGCGCGGGCCGGTCAATCGCGTTCGCGGTCGACCAGCCGGTGACGCGCCTGGCCCAGGTGGAATTGCATGGCGACCCGGGCGCGCTCGCCGTCCTGGGCGCGGATCGCCTCGAGGATGGTGGTGTGTTCGTCCAGGACGCGCTGGGCGCGCTGGCGCGACCCGGTGCGGGTCAGGTTGAGCGTCAGCCGCATGAAGCCGTTGATGGACTCGTGGATGCTTTCCAGCACCCCGAGATAGAAGTCGTTGCCGGTGGCTTCGGTGATGCTGGCATGGAACGCCAGGTCGGCCTCGGCCGACATCTGGCCGCGCGCCAGGCTGTCGGCGAAGGCCGCGTGCGCGGCCTCGATCTTCTGCAGCTGTTCGTCGGTGCGGCGCAGCGCGGCCAGCCGCGCTGCGTCGCCCTCGAGCGCCACGCGCAGCTCCTGCGCGCGCAGATAGGCGCCGACGTTGCCGACGTCGCTGAAGGCCGTCAGGCGCGGCGCCGGCTGGTGGCTGACGAAGGTGCCCAGGCCCTGGTGGGCGGTAATGAGGCCATCGGCGCGCAGGCGCAGCAGCGCCTCGCGCACCACCGGCCGCGACACGCCGAAGCGCTCGGAGATCTCGTTCTCGGAAGGCAGCTTGTCGCCGACATTGAGATTGCCGGCGACGATCTGCTCGAAGATCTGGCCATACAGCTGGTCGGCCAGCCGCACTCGGTGGCCGCGTTCCAGCACCAGCGCGCCCATGGCATCCGGCTCGGCGGATGCGGACGGCGCGGACGGGGGCGATGCTTTGGGTCGGGCCACGAAACCTCCTAGGGCCTGTTCACACTGAAAGGAACGTCGCACAGGCCGGTTGACAGCGCTCATCGTACCGTCAATGCCGTGCGCGCGGTCATCAGGCCGCGGCGGTCTCGCAATCCCATTCAGCCAGCGCGCGCGCCACCGGCGCGACCCGTTCGCGCTCGGCGCTGGAGATGCCGGTCAGCAGCGGCAGCATCGGACCCATGTCGGCCACGCCGGACAGGGTCACGGCGTCGTGCAGCACGCGGATCGGGCTGATCGCGTCGCGGCAATCCTCCAGGCCCAGGTAGTGGGCGCGCACCGTTTCGGCCTCGTCGTAGCGGCCTTCCTTGAGCAGATGCAGCAGGCGCATCGAGCCGCGCGGGGCGACGCAGACCGAACCGGACGTGAAGCTCTTCAGGCCGAAGTCGCGGTAGTGGACGATGGCCGGCCGTTCGCCGATGCCGCTGACCACGCGGTTGGCGTCCACGCTTTGCAGCAGCGCCGACAGGTAGGCGTCGCGCGCGGGTTCCTCGCGCACCACCGCGTACTTGAAGGCGACGATGCGGCCCTCCTCGACCAGGCGCGCGGCCGTGGCCGGCGCCAGGTAATCGGCGGACTTGATGTAGACCACCGCGGGCTTGCCCAGCGCGTCGGTGAAGCGGCGCACGCCATCGGCCAGGCCGGCGTCGGTGTACGGAAACGACATCGGCAACAGCATCGCGGTGGGGAAGGCGCGCGAACGCAGCAGCGCGGCCTGGTCCATCATCTTGCCGAAATCGGGGCCGACCGACGGCAGGATCCAGGTGTCCGGCCCGGCCAGTGCGGCCAGCATGTCGACGATGCGGGCGTACTCGCCCACGCCGACGTTGTAGAAGTTGGCGTTGCCGCCGTACATCACGTTGCGCACGCCGCCCGCCTCCAGGTGCCGCAGCAGTTTCTGGTTGGCGCCCTCGTTCAGGGACAGGTCCGCATGACGCGCCAGCGGCGGCACCGCGATGACGGAACGCTGCAGGTCCTGGACGGTGACCGGGGAGGTTTTCATGGCGGAGTCTCCTGGCGGATTCCGGCGCGGAATCCAGTTGTTAGATGAGTGATGCGTAAAAAGTATACTTGGTTGACAAGTAGACCCTCAATACCTATATTCGTTTTACAAGTCATCGCTAGCACGACGGCAAGGCGCGACAGACGCCGGCAGCATTCAGTCCCGGGCCCGTCCCGGCAGGAACACCCCCACAAACGATGCGCGGCCACGCGCACACGAGGAGACGACTTCCATGCTTGCAGCCCCCTTGCGAGGCCGCCTGGCCCTTGCCGCCTGTCTGGCCGCGGCAGCCCTGCTGCCCTGCGGCGCCGCGCGCGCCGCCGACTACCCGGCGCGCGACGTCAGGATCATCGTGCCCTTCCCCGCCGGCGGCACCGCCGACATCGCCGCGCGCGTGGTCGCGGCCGAACTGGGCAAGGCCTGGGGCAAGGCGGTGGTGGTGGACAACAAGGCGGGCGCGGGCGGCAACGTCGGCACCGCCGAGGCGGCCCGCGCCACCGCCGACGGCTACACGCTGCTGATGGGCACCGTCAGCACCCACGCCATCAACCAGTCCGTCTACGCCAAGCTGCCCTACGATCCGGTCAAGGACTTCACCCCGGTCACGCTGGTGATCCCGGTGCCCAACGTGCTCGAGCTGAATCCCGGCTTCGCCGACAAGCACGGCATCCGCAACGTGGCGGACCTGATCAAGTACCTGAAGGCCAACCCCGGCAGCGTCAACATGGCCTCGACCGGCAACGGCACGTCGACCCACCTGTCGGGCGAGCTGTTCCAGACCATGACCGGCACCCGCATGACGCACGTGCCCTACAAGGGCAGCAGCCCCGCGCTGACCGACGTGATGGCGGGTTCCTCCGACCTGATCTTCGACAACCTGCCGTCGTCGATGGGCTTCATCAAGAGCGGCAAGCTGCGGCCGCTGGCGGTCACCACCGCCACGCGCTCGCCGGCGCTGCCGGACGTGCCGACGCTGGCCGAGGCCGGCGTGGCGGGCTACGAGGCGTCCAGCTGGTTCGGCCTGCTGGCCCCGGCCGGCACGCCGCCGGCAATCGTCGACAAGATCCAGCGCGATGTCGCCGCGGCGCTGCGGCAGGCGCCGGTGCGCGAACAGCTGCAGGCCCAGGGCGCCACGCCGTCGGGCAATACGCCGGCGCAGTTCACCCAGTTCATGGCGCGGGAAACCGTCAAATGGGCCGCGGTCGTGAAGCAATCGGGCGCCAAGGTCGACTGACCCGCGCCGATCCGGATCCGGCCGCCACGCGTGGGCGCCGGGTTCTTCATCATCACGCGAACCAGGAGACACCATGAACAAATCGATGGGCGCGATCGCGCTGTCCGCCGCCGCGCTGCTTGCCGGGCCGGCGGTTCACGCCGCCGGCTATCCCACCAAGCCCGTCACGATGATCGTGCCGTTCGTGCCGGGCGGCTCGTCCGACATCACGGCGCGCAGCGTCACGCCGGGGCTGACCAAGGCGCTGGGCCAGACCTTCGTGGTCGAGAACAAGCCGGGCGCCAACAGCGCCATCGGCGCCCAGGCGCTGGCCCGCTCGACCGCCGACGGCTACACCATGATGGTCGGCTCGATCGGCACCTTCGCCATCAACGAGGCGCTGTACAAGAACCTCTCGTACAACCCGAGCAAGGACTTCGAGTACCTGACCCAGGCGGTGCGCAACCCCAACGTGCTGGTGGCCTCGCCGTCGTTCCCGGCCAACACGGTGGCCGAGCTGGTCGACTACGCCAACAAGAATCCCGGCAAGGTGTCGTACGCCTCGTCGGGCACGGGTTCGTCCGACCACCTGTCGGCGGTGATGTTCCGCCAGCGCACCCAGACCTCGGGCGTGGACGTGCCGTACCGCGGCGGCGGCGCCGCCATCGCCGACCTGATGGGCGGCCAGGTCAACGTGTCGTTCCAGAATCTGGGCGCGGTGCAGACCCACATCAAGGCCGGCAAGCTCAAGGCGCTGGCCATCACCGGCGAGGCGCGCGCGGCGGACCTGCCCGACGTGCCGACGCTGGCCGAGGCCGGCATCAAGGACATGGTGGTGTATTCGTGGCAGGGCTTCGCCGTGCCCAAGGGCACGCCGCCGGCCGTGGTGCAGCAGCTGACCCAGGCGCTGCAGACCGCGCTGCGCGATCCGCAGACCGAGAAGACGCTGCAGGGGCTGGGCTTCGAAGTGGTGGCCAACACGCCGCAGCAGTTCAGCGCGTTCCAGCAGGCCGAGGTCAAGCGCTGGAAGGACGTGATCCAGAAGGCCGACATCCAGCTGGAATAAGGCCGCCAGGCGATGCGGCCCGGGGATGCTCCCGCGGCCCGCGCCCTCTCAGCCGGATTCAAGGCCGGATCAAGTAGCATGAAGGTTTCGCCACCCACCTGTACGACAACATGACCACCAAGCATCGCATCATCCAGGTCGGCTCGCTGGCCGGCTCGCCCTCCGCCAATCAGCGCCTCGCCGAGCGCTACGACGTCATCGAGCTCTGGAAGCAGCCGGATCGCAAGGCCGCCCTGGCCGAACTGGGCAAGGGCGTCACCGCCGTCGTCACCTCGGCCAACTTCGGCGCCAACGCCGAACTGATCAACGCCCTGCCCGACCTGAAGGCCATCTGCAGCTGGGGCGTGGGCTACGAGACCATCGACGTGCAGGCGGCGCACGCGCGCGGCGTGCAAGTCAGCAACACGCCCGACGTGCTGACCGATTGCGTGGCGGACCTGGCCTGGGGCCTGCTGATCGCCGGCGCCCGCCGCATGGGCCAGGGCGAACGATTCGTGCGCGCCGGCCAGTGGGGCCAGGTGCACGGCAGCATTCCGCTGGGCCAGCGCGTCAGCGGCAAGAAGCTCGGCATCGTGGGCCTGGGCCGCATCGGCGAGGCCATCGCCCGCCGCGGCATCGGCTTCGACATGCAGGTGCGTTATCACAACCGCAGGAAGCGCGACGACATCGACTACGGCTACGAGGCCTCGCTGACCGACCTGGCGGCCTGGGCCGACTTCCTCATCGTGGCCACCGTGGGCGGCCCCGCCACCCGCCACCTGGTCAACCGCGAAGTGCTGGAGGCGCTGGGCCCGCGCGGCATCATCGTCAACATCGCGCGCGGTCCGGTCATCGACGAGGCGGCGCTGGTGGCCGCGCTGGAAGCCGGCAAGCTTGGCTGCGCCGCGCTCGACGTGTTCGAGCACGAGCCCAAGGTGCCCGAGGCGCTGATCAAGAGCGACCAGGCGGTGCTGCTGCCGCACATCGGCAGCGCCACGCTGGAAACGCGCCAGTCGATGGAAGACTTGATGCTGGAGAACCTGGCGGCGTATTTCGACACCGGCCGCGTGGTCACGCCGGTGGATTGAGGCCGGCGGGCATCGCGGCGCGGCCAGCGCCGTCGGCTTCCGCGCATGTGGCACGAATACTGGCAACGCAAACCCAGGCAACACAAACGAAAAAGCCTCTCGGCGCCCATACCGAGAGGCTTTCGACTTTCAGGCCCGAAGACCCGTCCGCCGTGCAAAGGAACTATTGGACCTCGCGGCCCGGTGCTGCGTGACTGCCTTACTTCGCGGGCGCCGTGGCGGCGCCCGATTTGTCCATCTTGGAGGCGCCCGATTTCTCGGTGCCCTGTTTGGCGGACGTCTTGTCGGACTTGTGATGCTTGTGCTGCGCCTGGGTCTTGGTATCGCCCGACTTGGTCGTGGCATCGGCGCCCGCCGCGAACGCCGAAGGCGCGGCAGCGAGACCGAGGCACAAGGCCGAAGTGGACAGGAACGCAGCGATACGGGAGTGAGTCGTCATTACATGAACTCCTAGTGGTGAAGACCCGAGGGCTGCCCCTCCGGCCTTTCCGACACGGGGCGGCAACATCGCCGCATGACCCGTACTCCGTTGGAACCCGCGCCCCGCCGAAGGTTCAGCCCGAGGCGCGGAATTTTCGCGTCCTTTCCGACGTTAACGCTTCGTCATGGGATCGTGACAATCGACTCCCGCGCCGCGGGGCTCAGCTTTCAAATATCAGCAGCGCCACGGTGGCGAACAGCATTGCCGCGAAGCTGGCTCTCAGCTTGCGTTCAGGCAGGCGATAGGCCAGCCGCACGCCGACCGGCACGAACAGCAGGCTGCCCGCCGCCAGCGGCAGGCCCACCAGCCAGTCGGCCTGGCCGGCCCACGAGTACGTTGCCAGCGCCACCGCCGAGCCGGGAATCACCATGCACAGGGCCAACGCCTGCGCGGTGGTCTGCGGCAGCCGGAACACCGTGGTGATGATGGGCACCGCCAGCACCGCGCCGCCCACGCCGAAGAAACCGCCCAGCGTGCCGCACAGCACGCCCAGCGCGGTGGCGCGGCGCGGCGTGAACACCGGGGCGTTGCTGCCGGCCGTGGGCGCGCGCCGGGCACGGCCGGCGCGCCAGGTCTGCCAGGCGTAGAACAGCGCGATGAAGAACAGGAACACGGCGAAGCTCAGGCGCAGCACGCCCGAATCGATGCCCAGCGCCAGCCGCGCGCCGACCCAGGTGAACACCACCGCGCCGCCCGCGCCGGCCAGCGCCACGCGGCGGTCGATGCGGGTCTGCTGGTTGTACTTGCGCACCGCCATCATGATGGTCGGCAGCACCATGATCAGCGCGGTGCCCTGCGCCAGCTGCTGCGACATGCCCATCAGCAGCACCAGCGCCGGAATCGCGATCATGCCGCCGCCGATGCCGAGCACGCCGCCCATGAAACCGATAAGACACCCCGCGCCCAGGCACAGGGCGATCAGCAACACACTCACGTGGGGCTCCCGTCAGCGCAGCTTGTCGAGCGCGGCATCGAGCCGGTCGACCGCCCAGATCTCCAGCCCCTCGATGGGCTGGCGCGGCGCGTTGGCCTTGGGAATCAGCGCGATCGAGAAACCCAGCTTGGCGGCTTCGCGCAGGCGTTCCTGGCCGCGCGGCGCGGGCCGGATCTCGCCCGCCAGGCCGACTTCGCCGAAGGCGATCAGGCCGCGCGGCAAAGGCCGGTCACGCAGGGACGACATGATGGCCAGCAGCACCGGCAGGTCGGCGGCGGGCTCGGTGATGCGCACCCCGCCCACGGCGTTGACGAACACGTCCTGGTCGAAGGTCGAGACGCCGGCATGGCGGTGCAGCACCGCCAGCAGCATCGCCAGGCGGTTGCCCTCCAGGCCGACCGTCAGGCGGCGCGGGTTGGGCGCGTGGGAGCTGTCCACCAGCGCCTGGATCTCGACCAGCAGCGGGCGCGTGCCCTCCTGCGTGGCCATCACGCAGGAGCCGGCCACCTGCTGCTCGTGCTGCGACAGGAACAGCGCCGACGGGTTGGCCACGCCGCGCAGGCCGCGGTCGGTCATGGCGAACACGCCCAGCTCGTTGACCGCGCCGAAGCGGTTCTTGAAGGCCCGCACCAGGCGGAACGACGAATGCGTGTCGCCCTCGAAGTACAGCACCGTGTCGACGATGTGCTCGAGCACGCGCGGGCCGGCCAGCGCGCCGTCCTTGGTGACGTGGCCGATCATGACGATGGCGATGCCGGTCTGCTTGGCCAGGCGCGTCAGCTGCGCGGCGCACTCGCGCACCTGCGACACCGAGCCGGGCGCGGCGGTCAGCTCGCCGCTGTAGAGGGTCTGGATCGAATCGATGACCGCCACGCTGGGCTTCTGCTCGGACACCGCGGCCTGGATCGCCTCCAGGCGGATTTCCGCCAGCAGGTTGACGTTGCCAGTCTGCAACCCCAGCCGGCGCGCGCGCAGCGCCACCTGCTCGGCCGATTCCTCGCCGGTGACGTACAGGACGTTGGTGCTTTCCGACAGCGAGGCCAGCGCCTGCAGCAACAGGGTCGACTTGCCGATGCCGGGGTCGCCGCCGATCAGCACCACGGCGCCGGCCACCAGGCCGCCGCCCAGCACGCGGTCGAACTCCTCCAGCCCAGTGGGGGTGCGCGGCGTTTCACGCGCCTCGATCTCGGACAGGCTGCGCACCGGGCTGCTGGAGGCCAGCGGCGCGTAGCGGTGCGAGGCCGCGGCGGCCGGCGCGGCCGACTCCACGGTTTCTTCCAGGGTGTTCCAGGCGTTGCAGTGCGGACACTTGCCTTGCCACTTCGGGGTGGTGCCGCCGCATTCGGCGCACACATAGACGGTTCGGGTTTTGGCCATGGGCGCCAGTTTACCGGCACACGGCGGCGCCCGGGAGCCGCCGGCGCGTCGGCGCGGCGCGCAAAAACGAGCCGGTTCTGCCCCGCCCTGGTGCAGCCAGCTTTCAATTCGCTTGCATAAACAGGGACGCGTCACAGTTACACCATGCAAACAGAAGAAATTCGCTGGCAGATTTCTGCAAATCGCGCATAATCACCGGGTGATGCGCAATGTTGAACCGCCGGTTATTTGGCGGCATACCCGGCGCCGCCGCCCCCCAGGACGGCACGACGGGAATCGCGGCGCATCGCAACACGCTTGGGCCGCAGACACGGCCACCTAAACCGGAACACGACCCGCCCCTGGACGAGACCGCCGGACCACCGGCGCGGCACAGGCTAAGGTCAGACGCGGATACGCCTTGCCACCAGGCGTATGCGCGAGGAGTACGCGCATGAGCATTACCTATCGCCCCCCCTTCGACGAAGACGACGAACTGGATTTGCGCGCCCTGTATCGCAAGCCCAGGGCCGGCGGCAGCCCCGAACTGGATGCGGCGGTGCGCCGCACTTGGCATCCCGGCCGCAGCTGGCACCCGGGCTGGGCCGCCGCCGCCTGCGCGGCGCTGGTCGCCGGCCTGTTCGCCTGGACCGACATGCGCGAAAGCGCCGAGATGACCGACATGACGCCGCAACTGGCTGTGTCGCACGAGCCGGCCATCAGCATCGAACGCAGCCCGGCGCCGCGGCCGGCGGTCGCCGAAGCGCCCGCGCCGCAGCCGGCGCCGGCCCCGGTGCAGCGCGCCGCGGTGCAGACGCCCGCCGACGCGCCCGCCGCCGTCCCGGCCCAGCAGGCCAGCGTCGAGGCCGCGCCGGCCGTCGCCACGGCCGCCGCCGAACAGCCGGCCGAAGCGGCCAGCAGCGAGCCGGTCGCCTTCAGCGAGCAGGACATCGAGGCCCGCGTGGCGCACATCCGCGCGCTGATGCAGGACGACCAGCAAGACGAGGCCGTGACGGCGCTGCGCGATTTGCAGCAAGGCGCCCCCGACCTGACCCTGCCCGACGACCTGCAGGAACTGGCGCAGCAGAATCCCGCGTCCTGACCCCGTTTCCGCGTTCCGTTTTACCCGTCCAGGCCCGCCTTCGTTGCGGGCCTGGACGTTGATACCCCCGAGATCCGGTCAGAAACTGATCGGCTTCTTGCTAACATGGCCAACATGAGTCCGAGCTTCCACCACCGCAACCTCCCCCACCTGCTGCTTTACGCGCGTGAAACCCTGATGGCGCACTTCCGCCCGATCCTGCACGCGGCCGGCGTCACCGAACAGCAATGGCGGGTGCTGCGCACGCTGAGCGAAGTCGGCGCGATGGAACCGAACCAGATCGCCCGCAGCTGCCAGATCCTCAGCCCCAGCCTGACCCGCATGCTGGCCGGCATGGAAGAACAGGGCCTGATCAAGCGGGTTCGCTCGAACGCGGATCAACGGCGCCAGGAAATCTCGCTGACGCCCAAGAGCAACAAGCTGATCGACCGCATGCGGCCGCAGGTCGATGCCAAGTACCAGGAAATCGAGGACCGGATCGGCAAGGAATTGCTCGACCGCCTGTACGCCGACGTCGACGCGATGGTCGACCTGATCAAGCGCGATCCGGCCGAATGAATCAGTCCGGCACGGGCAGGATCGCGTTGATCTGGCCCGTGCCCGAACTGGTGAAGTAGTCCGTGACGATCTCGGCCGGCCGGTCGTAGGCGTCCCAGCCCAGCAGCCCCAGCAACATGGCGGTGTCGTGCATGCCGCCCTCGCCCACGCACAGGTCGGCGTATTCCGGCAGCATGGCGCAGAACGTTTTCCAGTCGCCCTGGCGCCACAGGTCCACCACCCGCAGGTCGACCTGGCGGTAGAACTCGCGGCTGATCTGGTGCATGGCGGCCTCGGGGCTGCCGTTGTCGTTGAAGCGGTGCGACAGCGATCCGCTGGCCAGCACCGCGACGCGGCTGTCGCTCTCTTCGATGGCCTGGCGCAGCGCCGCGCCAAAGCGGCGGCTGTCGTCCAGGGAATGCCAGGCGCACCAGGCCGCCACCGACACCACCTTGAAGCGGTCGTCGCCATTCATGTAGCGCATCGGCACCAGCGTGCCGTACTCCAGCTCCAGGCTGGCGATCTCGTGCGCCCGGGTGGCCACGCCGGCGGCGCTGGCGCACTCGGCGATGCGCCGGCCCAGCGCCGGATCGCCGCGGTAGGCGTAGTCCATGTCCTTGATGAAGTGCGGCAGCTCGTTGCTGGTGTAGCGGCCGCCGAAGCGTTCGTGGCAATTGACGTGATAGCCGGCGTTCACCAGCCAGTGCACGTCCAGCACCACCAGCGTGTCCACGTCCAGGTCGCGGCAACGCTGGCCGATGGCGCGGTGCCCCTGGATCGCGGCCTCGCGGCAGCCGTGGTGGCGGCCGGGCATTTCGGAAAGGTACATGGACGGCACATGCGTTACCTTGGCCGCCAGCGCGAGCTTGCCCATGATGCGTGTCTCCTTGTTGTCGTGCCGGATGGGGTTCAGACGCCCCACTTCGGGATGTGGTGGCTGCCCATCGAGACGCAGACGTTCTTGATCTCGGCGAACACCTCGTAGCTGTATTCCCCGCCCTCGCGGCCGGTGCCGGATTCCTTGGTGCCGCCGAACGGCTGGCGCAGGTCGCGCACGTTCTGGCTGTTGATGAACACCATGCCGGCCTCGATGCCGCGCGCCAGCCGGTGGGCGCGGCCGATATCGCTAGTCCAGATATAGGAAGCCAGGCCGTACTTGACGTCGTTGGCCAGCGCCAGCCCGTGGGCCTCGTCCTTGAACGGGATCAGGCAGGCGACCGGGCCGAAGATCTCTTCCTGGGCGCAGCGCATGCGGTTGTCGACGTCGGCCAGGACCGTGGGCCGCACGAAGTGGCCGCCCGCCAGGTGCGCCGGCAGGCCCAGCGGCGCGTCGGCGCCGCCGGCCAGGATGCGCGCGCCCTCTTCGCCGGCCAGGCGGATGTAGCCGGTGACCTTCTCCCAGTGCTGGCGCGTGATCATCGCGCCCACGTGGGTCGCCTCGTCGGTCGGGTCGCCCACCGCCAGGCGGCTGGCGCGCTCGGCGAAGCGGCGCACGAAGTCGTCGTAGATCGATTCCTGCACGAAGATGCGCGAGCCCGCGGTGCAGCGCTCGCCGTTGAGCGAGAAGATGGTGAACAGCGCCGCGTCCAGCGCGCGCTCGACATCGGCGTCGTCGAACACCAGCACCGGCGACTTGCCGCCCAGTTCCATCGAGAACTTCTTGATGCCGCCCGCGTTCGCCATGATCTTCTTGCCGGTGACGGTGCCGCCGGTGAACGAGATCGCGCGCACGCCGGGATGACGCACCAGCGCGTCGCCGGCGGTGGCGCCATGGCCCTGCACCACGTTCAGCACGCCGGGCGGAATGCCGGCTTCCAGCGCCAGCAGGCCGAGCTGGTCGGCCGTCAGCGGCGACAGCTCCGACATCTTCAGCACCGCGGTGTTGCCCAGCGCCAGGCAGGGCGCGGTCTTCCAGGTCGCAGTCATGAACGGCACGTTCCACGGCGACACCAGCGCGCACACGCCGACCGGCTGGTACAGCGTGTAGTTCAGCATCTGGTCGTCCACCGGATAGGTATGGCCGTTCATGCGGGTGCAGACTTCGGCGAAGAAGGTGAAGTTCTCGGACGCGCGCGGGATCAGCTGCTTGCGCGTCTGCGAGATCGGCAGGCCGGTGTCGCGCGTTTCCAGTTCGGCCAGCTGCGGCACATTGCGGTCGATCAGTTCGCCCAGGCGGCGCATCAGCCGCGCGCGTTCCTTGGCGGGCGTGCCGGCCCACTTGGGAAAGGCGTCGGCCGCGGCGGCCACGGCGGCGTCGACCTCGGCCTGGCCGCCGGCGGCCACCTCGTCGATGGCCTCGCCCGTGGCCGGGTTGAAGGTGGTGAAGCGGTCGGCGCTGTCGACCTGCTTGCCGTTGATCCAGTGCTTGATGCTCACGTGCGTCTCCTCGCCTTTCGCGGACGGCCGGCGCCGATGCGGCGGGCGGCCCGACAATTTAGTTAACTCGTTAACTTTATGCGCCGGCGATGGCGCTGTCAACGGCGGAAAACCCCTGTCGCGCGGGCGCGCCGGCGATTGCCGCGGCCCCGCTTTTTCACTATGATAATTAACATGCTAACAATATGCCGGAGAGGGCTGGTCCCGCGCCTGTCATGCCACATATCTGGATTGAGTACTCCGCCAACCTGGACCTGGACACCCGCGCCCTGATGCGCGCGGTGCAGGACGCCGCCGTTGGCGACGGCAGCCTGTATCCGCTGGCCGGCGCGCGCACCCGCGCCGTGCGGGTCGACGATTACCTGATCGCCGACGGCCATCCCGACAATGCCTTTGTCCACGTGCTGCTGCGCATCGGCCACGGCCGCAGCGCCGCGCAGCAGGCGGCCCTGGGCGAACGCGCGTTCCAGGCGCTGCGCGACGCGCTGGCGCCGGAAATGGCGCGTCGGCCGCTGGGCCTGTCGCTGCAGGTCGAGGAAGCCGACGCGGTGCTCAACTACAAGCACAGCAACTATCGTGACTACCTGGCGGCCCGCGCCGCCGCGCTGCCGCGCACGGTGGTGGGCGCCGCGCTCAATACGCGCCAGGCGCTGGCCGCGCTGGGCGAGGCGGTGAACGCGCCGCCCTACCAGGCCGCGCCGCGCGCGCCGGTGCTGTACATCAAGCCGGCCAATACCCATGCCGCCGACGGCGACGCCATCACGCTGCCGGCCGACGTGCCCGAGGTGCGCATCGGCGCCACCCTGGGCATCGTGTTCGGCCGGCGCGCCAGCCGCGTCAGCGAAGCCGAGGCGCTGGCCCACGTGGCCGGCTATCGCGTGGTGGCCGACCTGTCGGCGCCGCACGACAGCTACTTCCGTCCCGCGCTCAAGCAACAGTGCCGCGACGGCTTCTGCCCGATCGGCCTGGCGCTGGCGCCGGCCGCGGCGGTGCCGGATCCGGACGCGCTCGGCATCGAGGTCTGGATCGACGGCGAACTGGCGCAGCGCGCCAGCACCGCCGACCTGGTGCGGCCGGTGGCCCGGCTGATCGCCGACGTCACCGCCTTCATGAGCTTCGAGCCCGGCGACATCCTGCTGGCCGGGGCCCGCGCCGATGCGCCGCTGGCGCGCGCGGGCCAACGCTACGAGATCCGCATCGCCCAGGTCGGCACGCTCGGCAACACGCTCATCGCCGGCGCCTGAGGCGCCCCACGGAACCCGCCATGAAACACGCACGCATCGCCTACGAAGGCGCCATCCACGCCGCCACCGACGCCGGCAACGGCCAGATCCGCCTGGCGGACGGCCGCCTGCTGGCCGAGGAGGCGGTGACCTGGCTGCCGCCGATCGAGCCGCGCACCACCTTCACGCTGGCCATCAACTACGCCGACCACGCCAAGGAGCTGGCGTTCAAGGCGCCCGCCGAACCGCTGGGCTTTCTCAAGGCCACCAACACCTTCGTCGGCCATCGCGCGCAGACGCTGCGCCCGGCCGACGTGGGCTTCATGCACTACGAATGCGAGCTGGCCGTGGTGATCGGCAAGACCGCCCGCGACGTGACGCGCGAGCAGGCCTACGACTACGTGGCCGGCTACACCGTGGCCAACGACTATGCGCTGCGCGACTACCTGGAGAACTGGTATCGCCCCAACCTGCGCGTCAAGAGCCGCGACACCTGCACCCCGCTGGGGCCGTGGCTGGTGGACCGCGACGACGTCGCCGACCCGATGAACCTGGACCTGCGCACCACCGTCAACGGCGTCGAGACCCAGCGCGGCAACACCCGCGACATGGTGTTCGACATCCCCGCCCTGATCGCGTACTTCAGCGGCTTCATGACGCTGTCGCCCGGCGACCTGATCCTGACCGGCACGCCCGACGGCATCGTCAACGTGCAGCCGGGCGACGAGGTCGTGACCGAGATCGACGGCATCGGCCGGCTCGTCAACACGCTGGTGCCCTACCCCGCCTGATTCCCCTTCTTACCTGGATACCTTCGCATGCTCGACACCACCACCGTGCGCGCCCTGGCCGCACGCCTGCACGACGCTGAACGCAGCCGCCAGCAGATCCGCCAGATCTCGCTGGAGCATCCCGACATCACCATCGCCGACGCCTATGCCATCCAGCGCGCCTGGATGGACATCAAGCTGGGCGAGGGCCGCGTCAAGCGCGGCCACAAGATCGGCCTGACCTCGCGCGCCATGCAACTGTCGTCGCAGATCGACGAGCCCGATTTCGGCATGCTGCTGGACGACATGTTCTTCGAGGACGGCGGCGACATTCCCGCCGGCCGCTTCATCCTGCCGCGGCTGGAGGTGGAACTGGCCTTCGTGCTGGGCAAGCGCCTGCAGGGCCCGAACGTGACGCTGTTCCAGGTGTACGACGCGGTCGACTACGTGATCCCGGCGCTGGAGATCATCGATGCCCGCTCGCACGGCATCGACCCCGACAGCAAGCGTCCGCGCAAAGTGTTCGACACCATCGCCGACAACGCCGCCAACGCCGGCGTGGTGATGGGCGGACGGCCGGTGAAGATCGGCGAGCTGGACCTGCGCTGGATCGGCGCGATCCTGTCGCGCAATGCGGTGATCGAGGAGACCGGCGTGGCCGCCGGCGTCTTGAACCATCCCGCCAATGGCGTAGTATGGCTGGCGAACAAGCTGGCCGCGCATGAGGTGGCGCTGGAAGCGGGCGAGATCATCCTGTCGGGCTCTTTCACCCGTCCGGTGGCCGCGCGCCCCGGCGACACCTTCAACGTCGACTACGGCGTGCTCGGCTCCGTCAACTGCCACTTCATCTGATCCCCACGCGGCCCATGGATATCCTGACCAATCAATTCAAGCGCGCGCTGCGCGCCGGTACGCCCCAGATCGGCCTGTGGGCCGGCCTGGCCAGCGCCTACACCTCCGAGATCATCGCCGGCGCCGGCTTCGACTGGCTGCTGATCGACGGCGAGCACGCCCCAAACACGCTGCAGACCACGCTGGCGCAGCTGCAATCGGTGGCCGCCTATCCGGTGGCGCCGGTGGTGCGCCCGGCCTGGAACGACCCGGTGCAGATCAAGCAGATCCTCGACACCGGCGCCCAGACGCTGCTGGTGCCGATGGTGCAGTCGGCCGAAGAGGCCGCGGCGGCGGTGGCCGCGGTGCGCTATCCGCCGACGGGCATCCGTGGCGTGGGCAGCGCGCTGGCGCGTTCGTCGCGCTGGAACCGCATCCCCAACTACCTGGAACGCGCCAACGACGAGATGTGCGTGCTGGTGCAGATCGAGACGCCGCGCGGCGTGGACGCGCTGGAAGCCATCCTGGCGGTGGACGGCGTCGACGGCGCCTTCATCGGCCCGGCCGACCTGTCGGCCAGCATGGGCTACCTGGGCCAGCCCGAGCATCCCGAGGTCACGCGGACCATCGACGCGGCCATCGGCCGCATCGTCAAGTCGGGCAAGGCCGCCGGCATCCTGCACAGCGGCGTGACCCAGGCCAGGCATTACCTGTCGCTGGGCGCGACCTTCGTGGCGGTGGGCGTGGACGCGGTGCTGCTGGCGCGCGCGGCCGAGAAGCTGGCGGGCGAGTTCAAGGACCTCAAGCCGGTCGCCAAGGCCGGCGGGCCTTACTGAGCCTCGGCAAGCAGCCAAAAGAAAACGGCACCTGCTGAACTGACCCCCGAAGGTTGGATTTCGTCCAACTTTCGGGGGTCAGTTCAGATGGGGCGTTTTTTATCTTGTGCCACGGACGGCGTGCCAGCCATGGGCCGCGCCGCCTGGCCAAGTCCTGGCGATCAGGAGCGGCCGCCCAGGCTGCCGCCGCCGTCCACGCCCAGCACCTGGCCGGTGATGAAGCCGGCGTCGTCCGACAGCAGGAAGGCGATGGCGGCGGCCACTTCGGCCGGCGTGCCCAGGCGCTTCATCGGCACCGAGGCCAGCGCGCGCTTCTCGCCCTCGCTGCCCGCGGGACGGGTGGCGCGGAACATTTCGGTCTCGATGGGGCCGGGCGCCACCGCGTTGGCGGTCACGCCGTATTCGGCCAGTTCCAGCGCCCAGGTGCGGGTGCAGCCCACCAGCGCGCTCTTGGCGGCCGAATAGGCGGTGCGTTCCAGCCCGCCGTGGATGGCGCGGCTGCAGACGTTGACGATACGGCCGGCGCGGCGCACCTTCATCGATTCGATGAAGGCCTGCGTCACCTGCACGGCGACGCGAACGTTCAGGTCCAGCACGTTGTACAGGGTGGCCAGGTCGATTTCGCCCAGCGGCTGCGGCGAGGCGATGCCGACGTTGTTGACCACGGCGTCGACCGGGAATTTCTCGCGGATCTCGCGCAGCACTTCCTCGGTGCGGCCGGCGTCGGCCAGGTCACAGGCATAGAGATAGCCCGGAAAGTCCACGTCTCCGGTATTGCGCGCGATACCGACCACATGACAACCCATGTCGGACAGCCGTTGCGTAAGGGCCCAGCCTATGCCTTTGGTGGCGCCCGTGATGAGCACGCATTTGTCCTTCATGGATCGAAACCTCGTCGTTCGTTACTGGGGCGAAAACGGGCGCCTGGGCGCCCGGTTTTTCAAGTAGACACCATCCGGCGTTACCTGTCTTGTAAATTGCGTAGCAATTCTTGCATGCCGGACACCTGCCGCCGCGGGCGGGGGTATCCGGCGAAAAAAACGGACGCCGTCAGGCATCCGACAGGCCGGGACCGGAAAAGTGCCCCGGGTCTGGTCAAAAAAGGATCAGGCGTCCCGGGTGACCGGCACGCGCGGCGCCAGGGCGCACAGCAGCTCGTAGCCGATGGTGCCGGCCGCCAGGGCGACTTCGTCCACCGACGGGCCTTCTTCGCCCCACAGCGACACCGGGGCGCCGACGCCGGCGGCCGGAATCGGGTCCAGGTCGACGATCAGCATGTCCATCGACACCCGCCCGACCAGCCGGGTGCGGATGCCGGCCACGACCACCGGGGTGCCGGTGGCGGCGTGGCGCGGATAGCCATCGGCGTAGCCGCAGGCGACGATGCCGACGCGCATGGCGCGGTCGGCGCGGAACAGCGCGCCGTAGCCGACCAAGTCGCCGGCCTTCAGTTCCTGCACCGCGATGATCTCGGAACGCATCGACATGGCCGGCTTGAGGCCGAAAGTGCTGGCCTCGGCGTCGGCGAAGGGCGAGGCGCCGTACAGGCAGATGCCGGGACGGACCCAGTGCGCCTGGGTCTGGGAACCCACGGCGACCTCGGCGAAGCGCAGGGTGGCCGCCGAATTGCAGACGCTGACGGGCCCGGTCATCTTATGCGTCACCGAATTGAACACCGCCATCTGCTCGGTGATGCCCTGGGGGCCGTCGGCGCAGGCGAAATGGGTCATCTTGCCGATCGAGCCGATCACGCCCTGCTGCTGCAGCAGCAGCGCGCGCTCGTGGGCGGCGGGATAGGCGGCGGGCGAAAAGCCCAGCCGGTTCATGCCGCTGTTGAGCTTGAGCATGATGTCCACGCGGCGCGACAGGCGGGCGCGGGCCAGCATGTCGAGCTGTTCGCGCTGGTGCACGGTGATGCTCAGGTGGTAGCGGTCGACGATCTCGAGATCGGACGGATTGAAGAAGCCTTCGAGCAGCAGGATCGGGCCGCCCCAACCGGCCTCGCGACAGCGTACGGCCTCGTCCAGGTCCAGCATGGCCAGCCCCTGCGCCTTGGAAAAACCGGCGACGGCCTGCTCGATGCCGTGGCCGTAGGCATTGGCCTTGATCACCGCCCAGATCGACGGCGGCAGGCCGGCGGCCGCGGCAGCGGTCTGGTCGAGGTGGCTGCGCACGGCAGCCAGATTGTGGGCCAGGGCGGAAACGGAAACGGTGGCTGAAATTGGGCGGGGCATGGTATGAGATCCTGTGGCGCTTAAGTCTAACTGATCAGCGTGCCGGCGGCGCGGGGCCGCGACGCCGCGCGTACTCTAAAATGACCGGGATCCGGCCCTCGCGGCCAGACCGCAGTCAGAAAGCAGGACCAGACCATGCCCATCGATCACTACGAGAATTTTCCCGTCGCCTCGCTGCTGCTGCCGCGCAGGCTGCGCGGCGCCGTGACCGATCTGTACCGGTTTGCCCGCGCGGCGGACGACATCGCCGACGAAGGCAGCGCCAGCGACGACGAACGGCTGACCCAACTGGCGGCCTTCCGCGCCGAACTGCACCGCATCGGCGCCGAACCGGGCGCCACGCCCGCGCCCGGCGCGCCGGCGCTGGCCGGCATTTTCGTGCCGCTGGCCGCCACCATCGCCCGCCACCAGCTGCCCATCACGCCGTTCTACGACCTGTTGTCGGCCTTCGAGCAGGACATCAGCGTCAAGCGCTACGACGACTACGCCACGCTGGCCGACTACTGCACCCGCTCGGCCAACCCGGTCGGGCGGCTGATGCTGCACCTGTTCGAGGCCGCCGATCCCCGGAACGTCGAGCAGTCCGACGCCATCTGCACCGGGTTGCAGCTGGTGAACTTCTGGCAGGATGTGCGGGTCGATTGGCACAAGCACCGCGTCTACCTGCCGCAGGAAGACCTGCGCCGCTTCGGCGTCTCGGAAGAAGACCTGGCGGCCGCGCGCCTGACGCCGGACTGGCGCGCCCTGATGGCGTTCCAGGTCGAACGGACCCGCGCGCTGCTACACTTCGGCGCTCCGCTGGCGCGCCGCCTGCCGGGCCGCATCGGCCTGGAGCTGCGCCTGGTGGTGCAAGGCGGGCTGCGCGTGCTGGAACGGATCGAGGCGTGCGGCTACGATGTATTCATGAACCGACCCGAATTGGGCGCCAAGGACTGGGCCATCATGCTGTGGCGCTCAATCAAGTAAGTAAACGGCCCTGCCAACTATGACCCCTGACGAGTACTGCCAGGAGAAAGCCGCCAAGAGCGGTTCCAGCTTCTACTATTCCTTCCTGTTCCTGCCGCCCGAGCGGCGTCGCGCCATCACGGCGCTGTACGCCTATTGCCGCGAGGTCGACGACGTGGTGGACGAATGCACCGATCCGTCGCTGGCGCGCATCAAGCTGGCGTGGTGGCGTACGCAGGTCGACCAGATGTTCGACGGCAAGCCCGACCATCCCGTGACCCGCGCGCTGCTGCCGCACCTGCAGAGCTGTTCGATCACGCGCGAACGCCTGCTGGCGGTGGTCGACGGCATGGAAATGGATCTCGACCAGACCCGCTACCTGGACTGGCCCGGCCTGCGCAAGTATTGCTGGCACGCCGCCGGCGTGGTCGGCGAACTGTCGGCCGGCGTCTTCGGCTACACCGATCCGGCCACGCTGGTCTATGCCGAAAAGCTCGGGCTGGCGTTCCAGATGACCAACATCATCCGCGACGTGGGCGACGACGCCCGCCGCGGCCGCATCTACATTCCGGTCAACGACATGCAGCAGTTCGAGGTCAAAGCCTCGGACATCCTGAATGGCGAGTATTCCGAGCGCTTCTCGGCCCTGATGAAGTTCCAGGCCGAGCGCGCCCGCGAGCTGTACCGCGAGGCGATGCGCAGCCTGCCCGAGGTCGACCGGCGCGCGCAACGTCCCGGCCTGATGATGGCGGCGATCTATCACGCGCTGCTCGACGAGATCGAGCGCGACAACTGGCAGGTGCTGCACCAGCGCATCTCGCTGACCCCGCTGCGCAAGCTGTGGCTGGCGTGGAAGACCTGGGTAGGCGGCGGACGCGGACTGGTCCGCCGGTTGGCACGGTGAAGGCGGCGGTCATCGGCGCCGGCTGGGCGGGCCTGGCGGCCAGCGTCGCCCTGCGCGAGGCCGGCGCCAAGGTCACCGTCTTCGAAGCCGGGCACACGCCCGGCGGCCGCGCCCGGCGCGTGTTCCACGACGGCTTCGAGTCGCCGCTGGACAACGGCCAGCACCTGCTGTCCGGCGCCTACAAGCACACGCTGGCGCTGATGCGCCGGGTGGGCCGCAACCCCGATGCCCTGCTGATGCGCCGGTCGCTGCGGCTGGCGAGCCTGGACGGCCGTTTCCGGCTGTCGGCGCCGCGCCTGCCCGCGCCCCTGCACATGGCGGTGGCGATCCTGGGCGCGCGCGGCCTGACGTGGTCCGACCGCTTCGCCACGCTGCGCCTGATGCGCGGCCTGCGCGCCATGTCCTGGACGCCACCGCGCGACTGGACCGTGCAGCAGCTGCTGCACTACCACGGCCAATCCGACGCCCTGATCCGCCAGGTCTGGGAGCCGCTCTGCCTGGCCGCCCTGAACACCCCCGTGGCCAGCGCCAGCGCCGGGCTGTTCGCCCGCGTGCTGCGCGACAGCCTGGCCGGCAACCGCGAGGACAGCGACCTGCTGCTGCCCTGCACCGACCTGTCGGCGCTGTGGCCGGATGCCGCCGCGCGCCAGGTCACCATGCGCTACGGCAGCACGGTGCGCCAGCTGCAGCCGTCGGAAGACGGCATCGACATCAACCAGGAACGCTTCGACGCCGCCGTGCTGGCGGTGCCGCCGACCTTCGCCGCGCGCCTGCTGGAGGCGCCGCTGCGGGCCGCGGGCGCGACCGGGCTGCTGGACGCCTTGCGCGCCTTCGACTACCTGCCGATCGCCACGCTCAACCTGCGGCTGGCCGGCCCCTGGCGGCTACCCGAACCCATGATGATGCTGCGCGAGGAGCCCGCCCGCGGCCACGTCGGCCAATGGCTGTTCGACCGCGCGCAACTGGCCGGCGACGCCCTGGCCGGCGAACTGGCGGTGGTCGCCAGCGCCGCCACCGGCCTGGCCGAACGCAACCGCCACCAGGCCATCGAGGCCCTGATCGACCAGGTGGCCGAGCAGGCCGCGGGCCATCCGCAGCGGCTGCCGCCGATGCCGGAAGTGACCGCGGCGGAATTGTTCATCGAGAAGCGCGCCACCTTCGCGGCGGTGCCGGGCCTGACCCGGCCGTTGAACAGCACCCCCTGGTCCACGCTGGCGCTGGCCGGCGACTGGACCGACACCGGCTATCCCGGGGTGCTGGAAGGCGCCGTGCGCAGCGGCCTGGAAGCGGCGCGGGTGCTGAACCCGCGCGTCAGCGCAGCAGGCTGACCGTCGCCAGTCCCAATCCGGTCAGCAGCAACGACCCGATCAGGCTGATCCCGGCGTAGCCCAGCGCGCCGGCATAGGCGCCGCGCTCCAGCATGGCGACGGTCTCGGCCGAGAAGGTCGAAAAGGTGGTCAGCCCGCCCATGAAGCCGGTGATGGCCCCCAGCCGCACCCAGGCCGGCCACTCGGGATGGCCGGCCACCAGCGCCAGCACCAATCCCACCAGGTAGCCGCCGGTCAGGTTGGCCGCCAGCGTGCCCCAGGGCCAGGACCCGGTATTGAGCCACAGGCTGACCAGCCAGCGGGCCCAGGCGCCAAGCATGGCGCCCAGCCCCACGGCCAGGAAATTCAGGGGAATCAGGGTCTGGTAGGCGGACATGGATCAGGGCGCGCGATGCTGCTTGAGGCGCAAGGAAAAGACCAGCAGCAGTATGCCAAAGAACACGGCGTAGATGCCGATGACCCACACCAGCGCCAGCGCGCCGGCGCCCGGCTGCATCACCAGCATGGCGCCGAACAGGATCGACACCAGCCCCGACAGCCCCAGGAACCACTCATTGCGGATGTCCTTGCGGAAGCGGATCGCGGCGATGACCTGGAACACGCCGGCCACCAGCGCCCAGAAGGCGATGATGTAGAGCAGCACCAGCGCGGTCAGGCCCGGCCACAGGAAGGTGGCGATGCCGGCCCCCACCCCCAGCAGGCCGACCACGATCAGCGCCCACAGCGGCCTGCCCCGGTCGCGGATGCGGATACCCGCGATCAGCGCCAGCACGCCATCGGCCAGCGCGAACGCGCCCCACACCAGCACCAGCGCCGACAGCGTGATCGCCGGCATGAACATGGCCATCAGGCCGAACAGGATGGCGACGACGCCGCGCAATGCCACCCAACCCCAGTGACGACCGATCTGATCCACGACTTGCGAGTCAAGCATGACGACCTCCGGTAACGCGTAACGGGAGGTTTATCTTATTTGAAATTTCCCGTTCGCGGCCCCTCCCCGCGCCGCGCGCCGGGCCGGCGGCAACAGGCCGGCCCGCGCGGATTCGCGCCGCGCGCTATTGCAGCTTGATCTGCGCGCGGTCGATCACCGTCTTCCAGCGATCGCGCTCGGCGCGGATCTGTTCGCCGAATTCGGCCGGCGTGTTGCCCAGCGGGAACGCGCCGGTCTCCTCCATCTTGGCCGCGGTGGCGGGGTCGCGCACCGCCTTGGCGAAGGCCTGCGCCAGCTTGTCGCGCACCTCGGCGGGCATGCCCGCCGGCCCCACCACGCCGTACCAGGCGGTGACGTCGTAATCCTTGTAGCCCTGCTCGGCAAAGGTCGGCACGTCCGGCAGGCGCGGGTTGCGCGTCTCGCCGGTGATGGCCAGGGGACGCAGGTGCTTGCTCTTGATGTACGGCAGCGACGACGGGAAGTTGTCGAAGATCACCGGCACCACGCCGCCCACCGTGTCGGTCAGCGCCGGCGCCGACCCCCGATAGGAAATGCTGTTCATCTTGCCGCCGGTGATCTGCAGGAACCAGATCATGCCCAGGTCGTTGATGCCGCCGGCGCCAGCGTTGGCGTAGCCGTCCTTGCCGGGATTGGCGCGCACGTGCGCCACGAATTCCGCCAGGGTCCTGGCCGGGTATTGCGGATTGACGCTGAGGATGTTGGGGCTGGTCACCAGGTTGCTGACCGGCGTGAAGTCCTTGACCGGATCGTAGGCCAGGTTCGGGAACAGGTGCGGCGCGGTGCCATGCGTGCTGACGGTCGCCAGGCCGACGGTGTAGCCGTCCGGCTTGGCGCGCGCGGTGGCCGCCATGCCGATGGTGCCGGACGCGCCGGTGCGGTTCTCCACCACGATCTGCTGGCCCAGGATCTCGCCGGCCTTGGCCGCGGCCAGCCGGCCGACGATGTCGGTGGGACCGCCGGCCGGGAACGGCACGATCAAGGTGATGGGACGGTCGGGGAATTCGGCGTGGGCCGCCGGCAACAGGGCGGCCAGCGCCAGGGCGACGCAAGTCTTGCGGATCATCGGGTTTGTCTCCTGTGGGGATCGGTTCTGCTTGTTATGGGGAAAGACTCGGCGCGCCCGCGATGCTGGCATCGCGGCGCAAGATCCTGCCGGGGCGGTGCGCCTCGGGCGCCGCCGGAAACACCGGGCAGCCGTTGACCAGCACGTGCTCGATGCCGGCCGAGGCCAGCGTCGGCGCGTCCCAGGTGGCGCGGTCGCGCACCGTGTCGGCGTCGAACACGACCACGTCGGCCCAGGCGCCGACGGCCAGCCGGCCCCGGTCCGCCAGGCCGAACACGCGCGCCGGCAGCGCCGTCATCTTCGCCACCGCCGCCTCCAGCGTCAGCAGCTCGGCCTCGCGCACATAGCGGCCCAGCACCCGCGTGAAGCTGCCCCACAGGCGTGGATGCGGATGCGCGTCGTTGGGCAGGCCGTCGGAGCCCACCATGCAGCACTCGTGCTGGAAGATGCGGCGCACCTCGTTCTCGTCCATGGCGAAGTAGATCGCGCCGGCCGGGCACAGCCGGCGCGCGGCCGTGACCGGGTCGCAGTCCCAGCGCGCCGCGATCTCGGCCAGCGACTGGCCGCCGCATTCCGGGTGCGGGGTCGACCAGGTGATGCGGATGTCGTCGATCTGGTCGGCGCGCTCCGGAATCAGGATGGTGGAGCTGCCGGGATAGGGATAGATGTCCAGCGCCACGTCCACGCCGTCGGCGCGGGCGCGGTCGATGTTGGCCAGCGTGACCGCGCTCTTGCCCCAGTTGGCCGGCATCATGCATTTGTGGTGCGACAGCACCGTGGCGCAACCGGTGCGGCGGCCCACCGACAGCACCTCGTCGACCGCGGCCTCGACCGCGTCGCCCTCGTTGCGGATGTGGCTGGTGTGCAGCGCGCCGCGCGCGGCCGCCACCCGCGCCAGGCCGTCCAGTTCGGCCGCCTCGGCGACGCCGCCGGGCTGATAGGCCAGCCCGGTGCTGAATCCCGCCGCGCCAGCCTCCAGGGCCTCGGCCAGCATGCGCTCCATCGCCTGCTGTTCGTCGGCGCTGGGTTGCGCCGCCGGGTCGCGCATCGCGGCCAGGCGCAGATTGGCGTGGCCCACCAGCGCGGCCACGTTGATCATCGGCCGTTGCGCCTGCAGCGCGCCGAAATACGCGGCCATGTCCGTGAACAACGGCGAATCGCCCAGCAGCGCCAGCGCCGCGGCGGTGTTGCCGGGCAAGGGCGCCGGCGCGCCGCTGATGCCGCAGTTGCCGACCACCACCGAGGTGATGCCCTGGCTGGTCTTCCATTCCAGGCCCGGCTTTTCCACGAACATCAGGTCGTCGTGACCATGGGTGTCGATGAAACCGGGCGCGACGATCTTGCCGCCGGCATCGATGCGCCGGCCGGCCGGCGTGGCCGACAGGTCGCCGATGGCGGCGATGCGTTCGCCGCGGATGCCGACGTCGGCGCGCCGGCGCGGTCCGCCCAGCCCGTCGATCACCCAGCCGCCTTCAATAACCAGATCCAGATTTTCCTGCATGCAACTTCCGTCTTGATGGCGGCCGGCTTGGACACCGGCCGCTCGCGGGGCGCCCGCGGGCGCCCCTGGTCCTTGATGAAGCCCCTAGTATCGTCCGCCCGATCAATCTGCAAAAATTGTTTTTATTGATCTATCTATCTCGATTTGAAATGCATCGCCTGCCCAAGCACGTCACCCTCAAGCACCTGACCGCGTTCGTCGCGGTGGCGCAGGAATCCAGTTTCACGCACGCGGGCAAGCGCCTGTTCCAGACCCAGTCGTCCGTGACCAGCCTGGTGCGGCAGCTGGAGGACGCGCTGGCCACGCAGCTGTTCGCGCGCACCAGCCGGCGCGTGCTGCTGACCGCGGCGGGCGAGGAATTCCTGCCGCGCGTGATGCGCCTGCTGGCCGACTTCGACGGCGTGATCGAGGATGTGGTGCGCTTTGGCGCACTGGAGCGCGGCCGCGTCGGCGTGGCCGCCGCGCCGTCGGCCATCACGCAGCTCATCGCGCCGGCGGCGGCGGTGTTCTCGGCGCAGTATCCCGCCATCCGCCTGTATCTCAGCGACGACAATTCCGGCCGCATCCAGCGCAAGGTGACCACGCGCGAGGTCGACTTCGGCCTGACCAGCCGCTGGGCGGACGCGCCGGGCCTGCATTTCGATCCGCTGCTGGAAGACCGCTTCGGGGTGCTGTACCGGCGCGACGACACCAGCCTGAGGCCGGGCCGCGACGGCGCCATGCGCTGGGCCGACCTGGCCGGCCGCAAGCTGGTGGGGGTGGTGGACGAGACCGGCATCATGGCGCTGCTGCGCGCCCGGGCGGACCTGCCGATCGAGGCGGCGGCGCCCTTCTATGAAGCCTCCAGCACCACCTCGCAGGCGGCGCTGGTGAAGGCGGGCATGGGCGTGGCGCTGCTGCCCGCGCTGGCGGCGCAGCGCGTGATGGAGCCCGAACTGGACTACGCGCTGCTGGCGCGGCCGACGGTGGTGCGCACGATGTGCATCATCCGCCACAAGGAATACGCGCTCAGCCCGGCGGCCGAGGCGTTGATCCGCGCCATCCGCGATTACCTGCGCGGCGCGGCGTTGCCGGCCGGTTGCCGGCTGGCGGCGGGCGCGACACGCAAGCGCGGTTGAGCGAAAGCGAAAGCGCCGCGCGGACGCGCGACGCCATGACGATAAGCGTGGCTCAGCCGCGCAGCTTCTCGTCCAGCGCGGCCAGGCCGGCGGCGAACACGCCCTGCCCCACGGCGGTCGCAACCGCCTGCAAATCGGCGTCGCCCTCGACGCGGAAATCGGCCCACCACTCCACCAACGTGGCGCCGCTCTCGGTGATCGCCGTCAAGGTGACGCCGGCGACGTAGTCGCGCATCGGCAGGTCGGTCTCGATGATCGAGTAGCGCAGCGCCGTGCCGGGGTCGTCCAGCGTCAGCAGCTGCTCGCGCACGAAGCCCGAAGGCTTGAGCGACAGGTAGCGCACCGAGCCGACCGCATCGTGGCGGCCGCCCTCTTCCAGGCGGCTCTGGGCGATGCCGGGATGCCATCCCGCCAGGCCATTGAAATCACGGAACTGCGGCCAGACCTTGGCCAGCGGCGCCTGGACGATGGCGCTGGTGTAGACGGTATGCGGCATGCGGACTCCTGTCAGAAAGTCAGTTGCTTGAACTCGCGGGTGGCGGCGGTCAGCGCCCGTTCGGTAGGCAGGCGCTCCATCGAGCTGGCGCCGTAGAAGCCATGGCAATGCTGGCAATGGCGCAGGATATGGGCGGCGTCCTCGGGCGTGGCGATGGGCCCGCCGTGGCACAGCACGATCACGTCCGGACGCACGGCCAGCGCGGCCGCCGCGATACGGTCGATGACGGCGACGCAATCGTCCAGCGTCAGCGCGGTCTCGGCGCCGATCGAGCCGCCGGTGGTCAGGCCCATGTGCGCCACGATGATGTCGGCGCCCGCCTTTGTCATGGCCACGGCGTCGTCCTCGTTGAAGACGTAGGGCGTGGTCAACATGCCCTTTTCGTGCGCCAGGCGGATCATGTCGACTTCCAGCGCGTAGCCCATGCCGGTCTCTTCCAGGTTGGCGCGGAAGGTGCCGTCGATCAGGCCCACGGTGGGGAAGTTCTGCACGCCGGCGAAGCCCTGGCGCTTGAGATCGTCCAGGAACAGGTCGAAGTCGCAGAACGGATCGGTGCCGTTGACGCCGGCCAGCACCGGCGTGTGCTTGACCACCGGCAGCACTTCGCGGCCCATGTCGACCACGATCTCGTTGGCGTTGCCGTAGGCCAGCAGGCCGGCCAGCGAGCCGCGCCCGGCCATGCGGTAGCGGCCCGAGTTGTAGATCACGATCAGGTCGATGCCGCCCGCTTCCTCGCACTTGGCGGACAGTCCGGTCCCGGCGCCGCCGCCCACGATGGGGGTGCGGGCGCGCACCATGGCGCGGAACTTGTCCAGCAGTTGGTTACGGTCGAAGCGCGGCATGGCGGAAATCCTCAGTGTGTTGCGATGTCGAGAAACTGCTCGACCGCGGCGCGGGCGAACAGCGGGTCGTTGATGTGGCACGGCACGCGCACCAGGCGGCGGTTGGCGGTCTGCACCAGCCGCGACTCCAGCGCGTCGAACAGCGCGGCGTCGGCCTGCGGGTCCCAGAACGCCTGGCCCGGCGCGTCCAGCGCCGACACGCCGCCTTCCGGGATCAGGAAGCGCACGGGGCCGTCGCAGCGGTTCAGCCGGTCGGCGATCCACTCGCCCTGGCGGCGGTTTTCTTCCGCGGTGGTGCGCATCAGCGTCACCTGCGGGTTGTGGGGGTAGAAGGTACGGCCCTGGTAGCGCTCGGGCACCGAATCCATGGCGCCGAAATTGACCATGTCGAGCGCGCCGCAGGAGCCGACGTACGGCGCGCGGGTACGGGCCACGGCGCCGAAGCGGTCCTCGGTGCAGGCCAGCACGCCGCCGAACAGGAAGTCGCAGACTTCGGTGGTGGTCAGGTCCAGCACGCCCGACAGCAGATGGCTGTCGAGCAGCTTTTCCATCGACTGGCCGCCGGTGCCGGTGGCGTGGAACACCAGGCAGTCATAGCGCGATTCGAGCAGCGGCGTGACCTGCTGCACGCAGGCGGTGGTGACGCCGAACATGGTGATGCCGACGGCCGGCTGGCTGTCGCCGCCCGTGGCCGTGGCGGCCTGGCGGAAGGCGCCGCCGATGGCGCCGGCGGCGTTGGCCAGCACGCGGCGCGAGATCCGGTTCAGGCCCGCCACGTCGGTCACGGAATACATCATCGCGATATCGGATGGGCCCACATACGGCGCGACATTGCCCGACGCCATGGTCGAGACCATCAGCTTGGGCACGCCGATCGGCAGCGCGCGCATGGCCGGCGTGATCAGCGCGGTGCCGCCCGAGCCGCCCAGACCCAGCAAGGCGCCGATATCGGGATTGGCGGCGGCGTAGCGTTCGAACGCCAGCGCCATCGCGGCAATGGCGCTGCCACGGTCGCCCGTGAACACGGCCTGCTCGCCCTGCGGATGGCTGCGCGCGATTTCCCGCGCCTGCACCCGCGCGGCGCTGGCCGCGCCGGTGGTGGACACGTCCACCGAGACCACGTCCAGGCCTTCGCGCTTGAGCAGCTCGACCACATACTCGGCCTCGTGGCCCTTGGTGTCGTAGGTGGCGGCCACGAAAACCCGCCGATTCGAATGCGTCATGACTCCTCCGCGGGCGGCTACACTCGGTGCGCGCCTCGATATATGTCCGGGGCGCGTGGCCCTGTAGAATCAAGAAATGAGACGAAAGAATCATACTGAGACACCCGTCTCACGTCAAACCACGACCGCCGCGCGCAAGCCGGCCGCCGCCCCCGCGCGCCTGATCGCGCCCGCCAGCCGCCAGGCCGCCGCCAGCGGCGAACCGCCGCACGGGCCGCGCGCGCGGATGCGCAAGATCCTGCTGGACGCGGCGCAGCGCCTGATGGCGCAAGGCATCACGCCGTCGGTGGCCGAGCTGGCCGAACACGCGCAGGTGTCGCGCGCCACCGCCTACCGCTACTTCCCGAGCCAGAGCGCGCTGATCGCCGCCGTGGTCGACGAAAGCCTGGGGCCGATCCTGGCCTGGGACTCGACCGCGCCCGACGCAGCCACCCGCGTCGACGAATTGCTGCGCTTCGCCTATCCGCGCCTGGAGACCCACGAGGCGCCGCTGCGCGCGGCCATCCAGGTGTCGCTGCAGCAGCACGCCGAAGCCAGCGCCGGCCGCGCCGGCAACGAACCGCGGCTGGTGCGCGGCCATCGAGTCGACATCCTCAAGCGCGCCATCGCGCCGCTGGCGGACGCGCTGCCGCCGGCCCAACAGGAACGCGTGGCGCAGGCGCTGTCGCTGGTCTACGGCACCGAAGTATTCCTGGTGCTCAAGGACATCTGGGGCCTGGAATTGCCGGCCGTCACCGAGGTCGCGCGCTGGACCGCGCAGGCCATCATCCGCCAGGCGCTGGCCGATGCGGCGGACGGCGCCCGCTAACGGCAAGCTGTCATTCCCGCGTCACTCGCGGCCCGCATAGTGCGGGCCTTCGCGGTGCCGCGCCTGTGCGGGCCGCATGACGCTGGAGTATGGAATGCAGTTCGAAGTAACCCGCCTGCGGCGGGCCCTGATGCCGTTGTCGCTGGCTTGCGTAACCTTGCTGAGCGCCTGCGGCGGCAGCGACGACGATGACGACACGAGCGCGCCGCCGGTCGTGACCGAGCCCGCGCCGCCGGTGAAGACCGGCGCCTGGAGCGCCGGCGACCTGCACGTGCACACGATCCAGTCCGACGACGCCCAGACCACCCTGGAGAGCGTGCTGGACCAGGCCTTCGACCGCTACAAACTCGACTGGGCCGCGCTCTCGAACCACCTGCGCATGTCGGCGCGCGACAACACCGGCGTCAACATCCCCGGCGGCTCGATTCCGTTCTCGACCGGCATGGCGCGCTACGAAGTGCCGTTCATCAAGCAGGCGCAGGCGGCGGGCCGCTACGCCGGCAAGATCATCTTCTCGTCGTTCGAATGGGACATGCCCACGCACGACCACGTCAACATCGGCATCGGCACCAACGACCCGATGTCCGCCAAGTCGCTGCGCGCCGTGGCGGAATTCGAATACCTGTACACCAACAAGGCCGCCAACCTGTTCGACGCGCAGCTGGTCGCCGACCTGGCCGGCCAGACGCGCGCGTACACCACGCACGCCGACTCGCTGACGGCCCTGAAGTGGCTGCGCGACAAGCACCCCGACAGCTACATGCTGCTAAACCACCCGTCGCGCTATGCCGGCAAGTACACCATCGGCCAGCTGCGCGAGATGCACGACCTGGCGCCGTCGATCTTCTTCGCCATCGAAGGCATGGTCGGCAACCAGATGGAACCCGACCGCGGCGGCTACGCCGAGGCCTACACGCCGGCCAACCTGCCCAACCGCACCTACGGCGGCGTCGACTACCTGGTGGCCAAGCTGGGCGGCACCTGGGACGCGCTGCTGGGCGAAGGCCGCCACATCTGGACCGTGGCCGATTCGGACTTCCACTTCCGCATCAACGCCACCGGCCAGTACAGCAGCGGCTACGCGCCGGGCGAATACGCCAAGACCTACGTCTGGAAGGACGGCAAGGACATGGCGGCGGTGGTCACGGGCCTGAAGAGCGGCCGCCTGTTCGGCGTCTTCGGCGACCTGATCGACGCGCTCGAATTCCAGGCGCAGGGCGCCTCGGGCACGGCCCAGATGGGCGGCGAGCTGACGGCGGCCAAGGGCGAGCAGGTGGAAGTCACCATCCGCTTTCGCAGCCCCGCCAGCAACCACTACGAGTATCCGATCGAAAGCGGCAACCCCACCTACGTCAAGCCGACCGTGCACCACGTCGACCTGATCGTGGGCGATGTCGGCGCCCGCGCCGCCGCCGGCACGCCGGCATACGACAACGCCACCAATCCGAGCACCCGCGTGCTGGGCCGCTACACGAGCAAGGACTGGACCGTGGACAAGGACGGCTACAACGTCATCAAGGTCAAGCTGACCGCCGACAAGAGCCAGTACCTGCGCCTGCGCGGCACCAACCTGGCGCCCGACGTGGCCGGCGAGACCGCCAACGGCGAACCGCTGCCGGACGCCAAGGTCGACCTGACCGACAACGCCGCCCGCTTCAACGCCATCAACGCGCGCAACTACAACGACCTGTGGTTCTATTCGAATCCGGTGTTCGTGACGGTCAAGCCGTAGGCGTCATCCGGTTGACCGACCCCGCCCGACTTGCTACACATAAAGACGCAACTGCACTTGGTTCCTGATTATTCTCATCGGAGGATTTTTATGAGCAAGCGAATTGTTGTCGTGGGAGGCGGGGTCGGCGGCACCATGTTGGCCAACCAACTGGTGCACAAGCTCTATCCCGAGGTGTCGGCGGGCAGCGTCAGCATCATGCTGCTGTCCGATTCGCCGGATCACTACTACAAGCCGGCCTTCATGTATGTGGCGTTCAACCTGTTCTTCCAGGAAGAACTCAAGCGCCCCGAACGTTCCCTGCTGCGGCCCGAGATCGAGTTCCGCGTCGACAAGGTGACGCGCTTCGATTTCGACGCCCAGCAACTGCACACGCGCAGCGGCAAGCGCCACGGCTACGACTATCTCGTCATCGCCACCGGCTGCGTACCCGCGCCCGAGCGCATCGAAGGGCTGCGCGAGGCCGGCGACCATTTCTACCAGTACGAGCCGGCGCGGCAACTGGCCGGCCGCCTGGCCACGATCGAGCGCGGCCGCGTGTTCGTCAGCGTCACCTTTCCCAAGACGCCGAACGTGCCGCACCAATGCGGCATCGCGCCGATCGAGACCACGCTGATGCTGGATGACTACCTGCGCCGTCGCGGCGTGCGCGACCGCGTCGAGATCGTCTACACCTACCCCACCACCTCGCAACTGCTGCGCAACTGCCTGTTCCTGCAAAAGCCCACCTGCGAGGTGCTACCGGCCATCTTCGAACAGCGCGGCATCCGCTTCCAGCGTGGCTTCACGCTGGCCAAGGTGGATCCCGACCGGCGCATCGCCTATTCGGAGGAAGGCGTCGAACAGCCGTTCGACATCCTCATGGCCACGCCGCCGATCCGCGCGGTCGACGCGGTGCTGGAATCGGGAGTCTCGCAGGCGCCCAATGACGAAGGCTGGCTGCCCACCGATCACGAGACCCTGCAGGTCTATGGCCTGCGCAATGTCTACGTGATCGGCGACACCGTGGATCTGCCGGTCAGCAAGGCCGGCGGCTCATGCCACAACCAGGCCCCCGTCATCGCCAACAATATCGCCGGCGAGATCCGCCTGGGGCATCCGTGCAGCGCTTACGACGGCCGGGTGCAGGCGGTGGCGCAGATGGGCTTGAACGCCGGCATGCCGCTTTGGTACGACTACACCCACGACGTGCGGCCGACGCCGCCGACCAAGCTGGGCGGCCTGCTGCGGCATGGCTTCAACCGGGGCCTGTATTGGTCCGTCGCCAGGGGAATGCTATGAACGCGCCGCAAGACACCAACCCGCCCACCACCGGGCAATGCGCCACCGTGTTCGACGCGCCGCCCGCGGCAAACGGCGGCGATGCGCTGGCGCAGCTGGCGGACAAGCTCCAGCCGCTGGCCGACAGCGGACGGCTGGACAACATTGTCGACCTGCTGGCGCTGGCCTCCGATCTGGTCGACCTGCTCGATGCGCCGATGGTGGAAAAACTGGGCACGCTATCGGAACAGGTCAGCGGCGCCGCCTGGACCGCGTCCAACGCCTGGCGCATGGCCCAGGCCCAGGGCATGCGAGAGGCGCATCCGCCGGGCCTGGCCGGGCTGTTTCAGCTGTCACGCGACGAGGACACGCGGCGCGGCTTGGCGCTGCTGTTGCGCACGCTTCAAGGCCTGGGCCGGCAGCTGGGCCAGCAGCGGCAGGACTACGCGCCCTCGTGACGCCACGGTCCGGCGCCGTCTTCCCGGCGCCGGTCTGGCGGGCAAAAGAAAACCCCGGGAACGGCATCGGGGAAGGGACGCGTGTCCCTATCCTGAATACCGTCCCCGGGGCGGGGCGCGCACCGGTCCTGAGCGGACCGGACCGCGGATTTACTGCAACGTGCGCGTGAACACGAACTTGCCGTCGCGCCAGTCCACCGGCACCACGTCGCGCGGACCGAACTGGCCTTCCAGGATCAAGCGCGCGACCGGGTTCTCGATCTGCTGCTGGATGGCGCGCTTGAGCGGACGCGCCCCGAACACCGGATCGAAGCCATCGCGGGCCAGTTCCGCCAGCGCGGGCTCGGTCACTTCCAGGCGCATCTCCTGCTTTTCCAGGCGCTCGGCCAGGCGGCGCAGCTGAATGCGGGCGATGGACTCGATGTGCTGCGCTTCCAGGCCGTGGAACACCACCACTTCGTCGATGCGGTTCAGGAACTCGGGCCGCAGCGTCTGCTTGAGCTCGCCCCAGACCACTTCCTTGACCACGTCGTACGGCTGGCCGGCCAGCGTCTGGATGTGCTGCGACCCCAGGTTGGACGTCATCACGATGACGGTGTTGCGGAAGTCCACGGTGCGGCCCTGGCCGTCGGTCAGGCGGCCGTCGTCCAGCACCTGCAGCAGCACGTTGAAGACGTCCGGGTGGGCCTTCTCGACTTCATCGAGCAGCACCACGCTGTACGGCTTGCGGCGCACGGCCTCGGTCAGGTAGCCGCCCTCTTCGTAGCCCACGTATCCGGGCGGCGCGCCGATCAGCCGCGCCACCGAGTGCTTCTCCATGAATTCGCTCATGTCGATGCGGATCATGTGCTCTTCCGAGTCGAACAGGAACTCGGCCAGCGCGCGCGTCAGCTCGGTCTTGCCCACGCCGGTGGGGCCCAGGAACAGGAACGAGCCATACGGACGCGACGGATCCGCCAGGCCCGCGCGCGAACGGCGGATGGCATCGGCCACCAGGCGCACGGCCTCGTCCTGGCCGACCACGCGCTTGTGCAGGTATTCCTCCATGTGCAAGAGCTTTTCGCGTTCGCCCTGCATCATCTTGGACACCGGGATGCCGGTGGCGCGCGACACGACCTCGGCGATTTCCTCGGCGCCGACACGGGTGCGCAACAGACGCGGCCGGCCCTCGCCGCCCTCGGCCTCCTCGGCCGCCTGCGCCGCGCCCACTTCGGCGGCCTTCAGGCGCGCTTCCAGGTCGGGCAGCTTGCCGTACTGCAGCTCGGCCAGCTTGTCGAACTGGCCCTTACGCTGCAGCTCGGCCATCTCGGCGCGCACGCTGTCGATTTCTTCCTTGATGGCCTGGGTGCCCTGCACCGCGGCCTTCTCGGCCTTCCAGATTTCCTCGAAGTCGTTGTACTCGCGTTGCAGCTTCTCGAGCTCGTCCTCGATCACGCCCAGGCGGCGCTTGGAGGCGTCGTCGGTTTCCTTCTTGACGGCCTCGCGCTCGATCTTGAGCTGGATGATGCGGCGGTCGAGCTTGTCCATCACTTCCGGCTTGGAATCGATTTCCATGCGGATGCGGGCGCCGGCCTCGTCGATCAGGTCGATGGCCTTGTCGGGCAGGAAGCGGTCGGTGATGTAGCGGTGCGAGAGTTCGGCCGCGGCCACGATGGCCGGGTCGGTGATCTCGACGCCGTGGTGGATTTCATAGCGTTCCTGCAGGCCGCGCAGGATGGCGATGGTGGACTCGACATCCGGTTCGTCGACCAGCACCTTCTGGAAGCGGCGTTCGAGCGCGGCGTCCTTTTCGATGTACTTGCGGTATTCGTCCAGCGTGGTGGCGCCGATGCAATGCAGCTCGCCGCGCGCCAGCGCCGGCTTGAGCATGTTGCCTGCGTCCATCGCGCCTTCGGCCTTGCCGGCGCCGACCATGGTGTGCAGCTCGTCGATGAAGACGATGTTGCTGCCGTCGTCCTGCGACAGTTCCTTGAGCACGGCCTTCAGGCGCTCTTCGAATTCGCCGCGGAACTTGGCGCCGGCCAGCAGCGCGGCCAAGTCGAGCGACAGCACGCGCTTGCCGCGCAGGGTCTCGGGCACTTCGTCGTTGACGATGCGCTGCGCCAGGCCTTCGACGATGGCGGTCTTGCCCACGCCGGGTTCGCCGATCAAGACCGGGTTGTTCTTGGTGCGGCGTTGCAGGATCTGGATGGTGCGGCGGATTTCGTCGTCGCGGCCGATCACCGGATCGAGCTTGCCCTGGCGGGCGCGCTCGGTCAGGTCCATGGTGTACTTGGACAAGGCCTCGCGGTTGGATTCGCCTTCGGCGCCGGATACGTTTTCACCGCCGCGCACGGCGTCGATGGCGGCCTCGAGGGCCTTTTTCTGCAGGCCCGCTTCGCGCAGGATGCGGCCGGCCTCGCCCTTGTCGTCGGCCAGGGCCAGCAGGAACAGCTCGCTGGCGATGTAGGTGTCGCCGCGACGCGCGGCTTCCTTGTCGGTGCGGGTCAGCACGCCCTGCAGGTCGCGGCCGACCTGGACGTTGTCGTCGCCCTGCACCTGGGGCAGCGCCTTGAGCGCGGCGTCCAGGGCCGGCTGCAGCCGGTTGACGGCCACGCCGGCGCGCGCCAGCAGGCTGCCGGCGCCGCTATCGGCGTCGGACAGCAACGCCGACAGCACGTGGACGGGCTCGATGTAGGGATGATCGTTGCGGGCGGCCAGACTCTGAGCGTCGGCCAGGGCTTGCTGGAACTTGGTAGTCAGTTTGTCGAATCGCATAATGGTCGTTGTGGCTTGTTGGTGAGCCTGACCGATACGCGCCGGCGGGCTCGATGACCTGAATATGCGGCCGGATGCGAGTATTTCAATACCTCGCCGGCCTCATGGCTTTATGTCCTTGGACACATCCGCGTGCAGCAACAATCTGAACTATGAGCATATACGTTTTTGTCTACGGCACGCTACGCGCGGGCGAAATCAACGACCTGGCGCAGGCCGCCACCCGCCGCGGCCTGCCGCCGGCCCGCCATGTGGGCGCGGCCACCGTGCCCAGCATGCTGGTGGATTTCGGCGACTGGCCCGGATTGCTCCCGGTGGCCGACGGCCGGCGGGTGCTGGGCGACATCTACGAGGTCGACCCGGCCCTGGTCGCCCTGATGGATGAGATCGAGGAATACGCGCCCGGGCGGCCCGGCTGCTTCGTGCGCCGGCCGGTGCTGGCCCGGCCGCTGGCGCCCGGCGCCGCCCCGGTGGCCTGCGAGTATTACCCCATCGACCCGGCCTGGCGCGGGACGGCGGCGGACATCGACGGCGACGACTGGGTCGCCTACCGCCAGGCCCGTCCGGCCCGGATGCCGCCGTAGGAATGCGCTGCAAAACGCTCCGTAAGACACCCGTAGTAACAACGGACTACAATGGAGACCTGTCTTCACGCTTTAAGCCCCTCCAGGCTACCCGCCGGGTGCGGGCACTATAAAGGTCATCGTATGCAAAAACGGGTTCCCGTTGCCCCTGATGCCGCCCACTGTTCCACGTGTATGTTGGGCCACGTGTGTGTCCCGGTCGGGATGGCAGCCGCCGAAGTAGAAAAGCTGGACGAACTGGTGAAAGAGCGCGTGCGCCTCGAAAAGGGCAAGACGCTGTATTCGCTGGATCACCCCCTGGACGCCGTCTACGGCGTGCGCTTCGGCAGCCTGAAAACGCAGCTCGAAGACGCCACCGGCCAGATCCAGATCACCGGCTTCCACCTGCCCGGCGAGATCGTCGGCATGGACGGCATGCTCGAGGGCAAGCATGTCTCGGCCGCCGTCGCCCTGGAAGACTCCGAAGTCTGCGTGATCCGCCTGAACGAAGTCGACCGCGTGGCCACCCACCTGCCCTCGCTGCAGCAGCAGTTCCGCCGCCTGATGAGCCGCGAGATCACGCGCTCGCACCAGATGCTGGCGTCGCTGGGCTCGATGCGTTCCGAACAGCGCCTGGCCGCGTTCCTGCTCAACCTGTCGCAACGCTATGCGTCGCTCGGCTACTCGTCGACCGAATTCGTGCTGCGCATGAGCCGCGAGGAAATCGGCAACTATCTCGGCCTGACGCTGGAAACGGTCAGCCGGCTGTTCTCGCGCTTCGCGCGCGACGGCCTGATCCGCATCAACCAGCGCGAAGTCCGCATCCTGGACCAACCCGCGCTCAAGCAACTGCTGGGCCACGAGGGCTGCTGACGCCCGCCCGCGCCATGCGCCGCACAGCCGTAGCCGGCGCCGCGCAGCCCCACCCGGCGCCGCGTCCGCCGCATTCGCGCCGGGCCTGGAGCGCGGCGGCGCTGGCCCTGGCGGCCCTTCTGCCCCTGGCGGCGCGCGCGCAGACGCCGCTGCCCGATCCCTACGATTACGATGAACCCGCGCCCGCCCCCAAGCGGGTGGTGATTCCGCGCTGGCAGACGCTCGAACTGGGCAAGCCCGGCCACCGCTACAAGGTACCGGTCTATGCTAACCGGAACCTGGCGCGCGGCGACCTGCGCGATATCAAGCAAATCGTGATCGTGTTCCATGGGGTCAAGCGCAACGCCGACGCCTATTACGAAACCGTCGCCACGGTGCTGGCGGCCAACCCGGCCCGCGCCAACGACACCCTGATCCTGGCGCCGCGCTTCGTCGGCGTGATCGACTCGGGCTACGCCGGCATGGCGGCCTGGCGCAAGTCCAGCTGGGAAGACGGCGAGGACAGCGTGCAGGCCAATGGCCGGCCGGCGCCGGTCAGCTCGTTCCAGGTGATCGACGACCTGCTGCGCAGCCTGGACGACCGCAAGCGCCTGCCGACCCTGGCCAGCATCGTGCTGGCCGGCCACTCCGGCGGCGCCCAGCTGGTGCAACGCTATGCCGTGCTGAACCAGATCGATGGCCCGCTGCGCCGCGACGGCATCGCCGTGCGCTACGTGGTGGCCAATCCCTCGTCCTACCTGTACCTGACCAAGGAACGCCCGCGTCCCGACGGCAAGGGCTACGCGCCCTACGAGCGCGGCATCTGCCCCACCTACAACCAGTACAAGTACGGCACCGACAAGCTGCCCCCGTTCGCGCAGGAAACCGACGACACGCGCCTGTTCATCCGCTACGCGGCGCGCGACGTCACTTACCTGCTGGGCGGCGCCGACAACAATCCCGAACACCGCCTGCTGGACAAGACCTGCGGCGCCGAGGCCCAGGGCGCCACCCGGCTGGCGCGCGGCACCGCCTACCTGCAATACGAACGCATCGTCGCCGCGCGCGGCAACCGGCCGGTGACGCTGCACCGCGCCGGCTTCGAAGTGACCGGCGTCGGCCACGAGAACAAGGGCATGTTCGGTTCGGTCTGCGGCGCGCGCGCGCTGCTGGGCGAGAACGCCCTGGCGCCCGCCGGCGCGGCCGCCTGCACGGTGATCGAGCCGCCGCGCAAGTAGCGCGGCGGTTATTGACATCAAGCTGAACAAATATCCCGGACACGCGCAGGGGTGCATTTTCGCGCCGGCAGGCGCAAGATAGGCGGGTACCGTCTCCGTGGAAGACAGATATGAGCCAAGCGTATCTCGACATGCCCGACGCCAAACGCCGCATCAAGGCGATCTTCGTCGGCTCCATGGGCAACCTGGTCGAATGGTATGACTTCTACGCCTATACCGCCTTCGCCCTGTACTTCGCCCCCGCCTTCTTCCCCTCGCACGACCCGGTCGTGCAGCAGCTGAACGCCGCCACGCTGTTCGCCGCCGGCTTCATCGTGCGGCCGCTGGGCGGCTGGCTGTTCGGCCACCTGGCCGACCGCCACGGGCGACGATTGTCCCTGATGGTCTCGGTCGGCATGATGTGCGTCGGCTCGCTGATCATCGCGGTCACGCCCACCTACGCATCCATCGGGCTGGCGGCGCCGGCGCTGCTGGCGCTGGCCCGGGTCATCGAGGGCCTGAGCCTGGGCGGCGAATACGGCGCCAGCGCCACCTACCTCACCGAGATCGCCGACCCGGACCACCGCGGCTTCTATTCCAGCTTCCAGTACGTCACGCTGATCGGCGGCCAGCTGTGCGCCATCCTGGTGCTGCTGTTGCTGCAGAACGTGTTCCTGACGCACGAGCAGTTGGTGGAATGGGGCTGGCGCATTCCGTTCGTGATCGGCGCCATGCTGGCCGTCATCACCGCCCTCATGCGGCGCGACATGCCCGAGACCGATTCCTACAAGCAGGCCAGCCAGAGCAAGCCCAAGACCAGCTCGCTGCGCGGCCTGCTGCGCTATCCGCGCGAGGTCGCGATCGTGGTCGGCCTGACGGCCGGCGGCACGGCGGCGTTCTACACCTTCACCACCTACATGCAGACCTTCGTGCGGCAGACCGCCGGGTTCTCCGACATCGTCACCACCTACGTGATCGCCGCGTCGCTGATCTTCGCGCTGATCCTGCAGCCGCTGTACGGCGCGCTGTCCGACAAGATCGGGCGCAAGCCGCTGCTGGTGTTCTTCGGCATCGCCGGCGCGCTACTCACCGTGCCGCTGCTGATGACGCTGTCGCACACGCGCTCGCCATTCATCGCCTTCCTGCTGATCTGCGCGGCCTGGATCTTCACCGCCGGCTACACCTCGATCAACGCGGTGGTGAAGGCCGAGCTGTTCCCCACCAACATCCGCGCCACCGGCGTGGCGGTGCCGTACGCCATCACCGTGTCGATCTTCGGCGGCACGGCGCCGGCCATCGCGCTGTGGTTCAAGCAGCAAGGCCACGAAGAGTGGTTCTACTACTACCTGGCGGGCGTGATCTTCATTTCGCTGCTGGTGTACGCGACCATGCGCGACACCAAGCATCAGTCGGCCATGCACCGGCACGATTGACGCCGCCTGCGCGGCGCATGGCCGGCGCGCGCCCTTGCGTCAGCCCGGCTGATGCGCGTTGACCGCGTCCAGCACGCGGGCCGAGTACACCATCGCCGCGCCAGCGTTCAAGGCCACCGCCACGCCCAGCGCCTCGCCGATTTCCTCGCGGCTGGCGCCGTGCTTGAGCGCCTGCGCCGAATGCACGGTGATGCAGCCGTCGCAGCGGGTCGTCACCGCCACCGCCAACGCGATCAGCTCGCGCGTCTTGGCATCCAGGTGCGCGGTCTTGGCGCCGGCGGCCGACAGCGCCTGGTAGCCCTTGAGCGTGTCGGGCGTCAGCGCGCCCAGCTCGCCGATGCGGCCCATCAGTTCCTTTTGGTAGTTCACCCAATCCAGCATGTCCTGCTCCTGAAAAAAACGGCGAGGCTGGATGCCTGACGCCATGGAAGCAGTATGCGCCGCCGTACGGCAATTATTTAGCTGGAAAATAGCGGTTATATGCTGATTCGTATCAACCAAGGATCCGACGCGTGGCGCGTGGGACGGCCGGCAAACCGGCGACCTGGCCTAGCGGCGCGCGCCGGTCAGCGGCCGGGGCGGCGCCGGCGCCGCGGGCTCGAGGGGCGCGGCCTGCAGCGACTGGACTTCCAGCGGCGAACGGGCCTGGGCCACGCAGGGCAGGATCCAGCCCTCTTCCTTTTCATCGCGCGACAGGCCCGGCCATTCGATGCGGTAGGCGATCTCGCCTTCCAGCAGCAGGCACATGCAGGCGCGACAGGTGCCGTTGCGGCAGGAACTGGGCAGCTTGATGCCGGCGGCCTGCGCGGCCGCCAGCACGGTCGAATCGGCATCCGCCTCGAAGCGCAGGCCGGACGGTTGCACCAGGACGGGAAAGGCGGGCATGGTCGGCGGAATCGTTCGTCTTGTGGGGACGCCGGCGCGGGCCGGCCTTCAGGGCAGGCCCTGGAAGGCCGGCGCCCGCTCAAGCGGGATGGTCCTGCCAGTCCAGCTGCCAGGCGCCGGACAGCACGTTCTGCAGCCACAGCGTGCAGGTCAGGGTCTTGGCGTCGGTGACTTCGCCCTTGGCGCAGGCCGCGAACAGTTCCTCCGGATGGGCGCTGAATACGTCCAGGAATTCATCCTGGTCCAGCTGCTGCGGACCGGCGCGCAAACCGCGCGCGAAGTAGATGTGGATGATCTCGGTGGAATAGGCGATGGCCAGGTGCAACGCGCCGGCACGGGCCCACTGGGTGGCGGTATAGCCGGTTTCCTCGAGCAGTTCGCGCTTGCCGCAGGCCAGCGGGTCTTCGCCCGGATCGAGCTTGCCGGCGGGAAATTCGGTCATGACGCGGCCGATCGGATAGCGGTACTGGCGCTCGAGCAGCACGCGGCCGTCGTCGAGCAGCGGGATCACCACCACGGCGCCCGGATGCACCACGTACTCGCGCGTCGAGGTGTGGCCGTTGGGCAGGCGGACCGTGTCGTTGCGGACCTTGAGGAAGCGGCCGTCGTAGGCGGGCTCGCTGGAGACGCGTTCTTCGAACAGATGGGAATCGGGCTTGTCGGTCATGGCGCGGCGTGGGAAGGGGCAGGCGCCGGCGCGCAAAGGCGGCCGACGCGAAGAGCTTGCAGCTTACCATCGCGCCCGTCATCGCTTCGTCACCGCCGCGGCGCGCAAGCGCTGGCGACGGGCCGCGCGCGCGGCCGCCGGCCAGCGCCGATTCCGCGCCGGCGGCCGCGCGGCGTTCAGGCGTCGACGCGGATGACGATCTTGCCGAAGTGGCGACCCGAGGCCAGGCGCTCGAACGCGGCCGGCGCCTCGTCGAAGCCATAGACGCGGTCGATCACCGGCGCGATGCGGGCGCGATCGACCAACCGCGCCACGTCTTCCAGCATCTTGCGGCTGCCCACGAAGATGCCTTCCAGGCGCTTGTTGCCGGCGATCAGCGCCAGCGGCGACACCGGCACCGAGGCGAAGCCGCTGACGCCGCCAATGATGCCGACCGCGCCGCCATGGCGCACCGCCGCGAGCGATCGTTGCAGCGTGCCCTCGCCGCCCACTTCCAGCACCACGTGGGCGCCTTCGCCGCCGGTCACGCGCAGCACTTCGTCCTGCCATTCGGGGTGGTCGCGGTAATTGATCAGGTCGTCGGCGCCGAGCTCGCGGGCCCGCGCCAGCTTGTCGTGGCTGGACGAGGTGATGATGGCGCGCAGGCCCGCGGCCTTGGCCAGCTGCAGGCCCCAGATCGAGACCCCGCCGGTGCCCAGCAACAGCGCGGTCTGGCCGGCGCGGGCGCGGCCGGCGACGAACAGCGCGTTCCAGGCGGTGACGGCGGCGCACGGCAGGGTCGCGGCCTGTTCGTCCGACAGCGAGTCGGGAATCGCCACCAGCGAATGCTCCGAGAAGACGACCTCGCTGGCCAGCACGCCGTCGCTGGCGGCGCCGGGCGCCCGCGCGGTGTTGGCGGGCGTGGGTTCGCCGTCGATCCAATCCGGCAGGAAGGCGCCCATGACCCGGTCGCCCGCCTTGAAGCGCGTGACGCCGGCGCCCACCGCCAGCACCTCGCCGGCGGCATCGGAGGCGGGCACCACGGGGCTGCCCGCCACCTTCAGGTAATCGCCGCGGGCGACCATCAGGTCGCGGAAGTTGAGCGAGACGGCCTTGATGCGCACGCGCACCTCGAAGGGGCCGGGTTCGCGCGCCGTCAGCGCCCCGCGCTGGAGCGAGCCGATGCCTTGGCCGGGGGTGATCTGGTATGCCTGCATGATGATGTCCTCTGGGTGAGTTGCGGAGCGCCGCCAACACAGGGCGGCGCGGTATGGGTACGATATAGGGGAATAAGACTACCCAGTGGCGGCATTTATTCACTTGAATGTCGCCCGATTGGAACCAATATCCGCAGGAAAGCCCCATGGCCACTCCCTACTCCCACGACCGCCTGGGCGGCATCGAGGTCTTCGTGCAGGCCGCCGAGGCCGGCAGCTTCGCGCTGGCGGCCGACCGCCTGAACCTGACGCGCTCGGCGGTCGGCAAATCGATCGCCCGCCTCGAAGCGCGGCTGGGCGCGCGCCTGTTCCACCGCACCACGCGCCAGCAAAGCCTGACGGACGCCGGCCAGGCCTACTACGACCGCTGCGTGCGGGCGCTGACCGAGCTGTACGACGCCGAAGCGGAACTGGACAGCGGCCGGCGTTCGCCGCAGGGCCGCTTGCGGGTCAGCGCGCCGCTGGTGTTCGGCCGCCATTGCGTGGCGCCGGTGCTGCGCGACCTGGCCGCGCAGCACCCGCAGCTGCAGATCGATATTTCCTTCAACGACCGCGTGGTGGACCTGATCGAGGAAGGCTACGACCTGGGCATCCGCATCGGCCCGCTGCCCGACAGTTCCAGCCTGGCGGCGCGCCGGCTGGGCCTGCAGACCATGGGCATCGGCGCCTCGCCGGCCTACATCGCCGCGCACGGACGCCCCGTCACGCTGGACGAGATGCGCCAGCACGCCGGCGTGGTCTATGCCCACGGCGGCGTCGAGAAAGGCTGGTCGGTGATGGGGCAGGATGGCCAGGTGATCCAGCTGCACCTGCCGCCGCGGCTGCGGCTGGACGACCTGCAGGCCATCGCCGACGCCGCCATCGCGGGCGCCGGGCTGGCGTGGCTGCCGTGCTGGATGCTGACGCACTACGTGCGCACCGGCGAACTGGATGTGCTGATGCACGGCGACCGGATGGCGGCGCAGGACGTGCATGCGGTCTGGCCGCAGGCGCGCTACCTGCCGTCCAAGACGCGCGCCGCGATCGACGCGCTGGCGGCGCGGGTGCCGGCGATGCTGGCGAAATAGCGGCGCGCCGGCGCCGCGGGGGCGTGTCAGTCGAACTTGCGGCGGGCGTCCAGCGCCAGGCCGGCGCCGATGCTGCCGAACAGGTCGCCCTCGACGCTGCGCGCCTGCGGCACCAGCGCCGAGACACAGTCGCGCAGGCGCGGCACGCGGCTCGAACCGCCGGTGAAGAACACCGTATCGACGTCCACGGGCGCGACGCCCGCGTCGCGCAGCAGGGTGCCGACGGTCTGCTCGATCTTCTCGATCAGGCGCGCCACGCTGGTGTCGAACGACGGCCGCGTCACCTCCACGCCCAGCTCGGGTGCGATGCGCGACAGGTCGATGCGCGCGGCGGGGCCTTCCGACAGCGCGATCTTGGCCTCTTCCACCTGCACCGCCACCCAGTGGCCGGCGCGCTGCTTGACCAGGTTCAACAGCAGGTCGATCTTGTCGCGGTCGCCGGCCTCGGCGCGGATATAGGCGAAATGCTCGGCGGCCTTGCGGGTGTAGGCCTGGTTGATGGTGTGCCAGCAGGCCAGGTTGCCGTACTGCGTGGACGGCACGTCCTTGCCGCTGCGCAGCTGGCTGCCCAGGCCCAGCAGCGGCATGACGTGCGCCAGGCTGAGCTGCTTGTCGAAGTCCACGCCGCCGATGTGCACGCCGCCGTAGGCCAGGATGTCCTCGCGGCGGTCCGGCTTGGCGGCGCGGCCCGGCCCCAGGCGGATCAGCGAGAAGTCGGAGGTACCGCCGCCGATGTCGATGACCAGCACCAGTTCCTCGCGATCGATCTGCGACTCGTAGTCGAAGGCCGCGGCCAACGGCTCGAACTGGAATTCGATGTCGGTGAAGCCGACGCTATGCGCGATCTCGCCCAGCGTGTCCTGGGCGGTCTGGTCGGCGGCGGGGTTGTCGTCGACGAAGAACACCGGCCGGCCCAACACGGCGCGCGTGAAGTCGCGGCCGGCGGCGGTCTCGGCGCGGCGCTTGAGTTCGGCGATGAAGCGCGTCAGCAGCACGCGGAACGGGATCGAGCGGCCCTGCACTTCGGTGGAGCCGTCGATCAGCGAGCTGCCCAGCAGGCTTTTCATCGAGCGCATCAGGCGCCCGTCGTAGCCCGCCAGGTAGTCGGAGATGGCCGCCCGGCCGTAGCTGACCTCGGCATCCTCGTCGTGGAAGAAAATGGCCGAGGGCAAGGTGGTCTTGCCGTCTTCAAGGGCGAGGAGCGCGCGCTGGTCGGGGCGGCTCCAGCCGACGGTGGAGTTCGACGTGCCGAAGTCGACGCCGCATGCGGTGGAAATCATGGAAATTCGGGGGGCTGAAAGCAAAACGGCGCACAAGTGTAGCCGCAACCGCCCGAAACGCCATGTCAGCCCGGGCGGCGCAGCGCCACGGCCACGAAAACCAGCGTCACGGCGGCGGTCAGCAAGCCGCCGGAAAAACCGGTGACGTACCCCATCCGGGCAGCCAGGCCGGTGATGAGCGACGAGGTCAGGATCTCGCCCAGGTCGCGCGCGCTCTGCACCGCGGTCATGTCGGTGCCGGCCTGCGCCCCGCGCGCGGCAAAGCGCATCGCCAGCGTCATCATCGCCACCGAGGCCGCGCCGGCGCCAAAGGCGCCCAGCGCCTGCGCCGCGTAGGCAGCTGCCGTCGGCTGCGGCGCCCAGCCCTGGGCCTGCGCCAGCCAGGCCAGCGCCGCCGCGCCCGAGGCCGCCAGGCCAAGCGCCAGCGCGCCGCGCGCGCCGATGCGCCCGACCAGCCAGGCGCCGCCGCCGCAACCCAGCAGCACGGTCACCGCGCCCCCGGCCATGCCGAGGCGGCCCACCGCCTCCACCGCCCAGCCCGCGTCCACCAGGAACAGCTTGGACAGGCCGTAGCCCGCCACCGCCGTCATCGCCGACAGGAACGCCGCCAGCACCAGCGCCCAGGCGCCCGGCCGGCGCGCGAAACCGGCCAGCGTGGCGCGCCGGGCGGCGGCGGGCAGCGCGGTTTCGCGCCAGCCCAGCGCCATCAGCAGGCTGAAGGCCACCACCGCGGCCAGCAGCGCCAGCGCGCCGCCCTGCCCCAGCCAGCCCGCCAGCACCAGGCAGCCCGGCCCGCCGGCAAAGAAACCAATCATGGTGCCGCCCACCTGCACGGCGTTGGCGCGCGCCAGCGCCTGGCCCTCGAAGCGCTCGGCGGTCAGGCCATCGGTGGCGATGTCCTGCGTGGCGCTGGCCAGCGAGGCCAGCGCCATCAGCGCCACCACCCACGGCGCGCTGGCCGCGGACACGCCGGTCACGGCCACCGCCGCCAGGCACGCCAGCACGATGCCCTGCATTGGCAGGATCCAGCTGCGGCGCCGGCCCCGCGCCGGCCGGTAGCGGTTGTCGACGAGCGGCGCCCACAGGAATTTCAAGACCCACGGCAGCCCCACCAGCGGCAGCCAGGCCAGCGCGTGCAAGGGCGCGCCGTCGCGCCGCAGCAGCGTCGGCAGCGCCTCCATCGCCACCCCCAGCGGAATGCCCTGGGAAAAATAGAGCGCGCCGATCATGATGAACAGGCGCGCGTTCGCGGTTTGCTTCACGTCGATTTCCTTCAAGCTTGCGTTGCCGCGCCCACGCGGCGATGTTCACTGCCCTGCCCGGGCGTGACGAACAGGATGCGGGCCGGACAGGCCACGTGCAGGCGGTGCCAGACGCCGCGCGGCACCACGGCGCCGCGCCGCGCGTCCAGCAGCACGTCGGTCTCGGCGCCGGCCTCGTCCATCAGCGTCAGCACGACGCGGCCTTCCAGCACACAGAGCATTTCCTCGCCGGCCGGATGCCGTTCCCAGACGTCGCCGTGCACGTCGGCATCGCTGGCCGCCGCCTTGATGCCGACCAGCCAGCCCTCGTGCGGCGCCAGGCGCCGCAACTTGCCGATGTCGCGCATGCCGCCATCGCCGGCCAGCGCCATGAAATGATCGAGCCAGTCGAACACTGGCGCGGGGCTCATTGCCGCCATCTCGTCTCTCCTTCAGAAAAGGATGGACGGCGCGTCCGCGCCGTCCATCGGTCGCCGCCCGCTCAGTACTCGGCCCGCAGGGTCAGCATGACGTTGCGCGGCTCGCCGTAGCGGTTGTTCCACGCCGTGCCCGACAGGCTCTGGTAGTAGCCGCGGTCGAACACGTTGTTGACGTTCAGCGCCGCGGTCAGATGCTTGTCGACGCGGTAGGCCAGGCGCAGGTCCACCAGCGCGTAGCCGCCCTGGCGCAGCGTGACCGGGCCCGAGACGGTCGAGTAGCCGGACTGCACCTGCAGCCCGCCGCCCACGCTCAGGCGCCGCTGCATCGTGGGCAGCGCATAGTTCGTCCACAACCGGAAGATGTGCTTGGGCGTGAAGCTGGCGAAGGGCTGGCCGCCGGCCTGCGTGTCGGTCAGGTACTTGCTGGTGTTGAAGGTGTAGCCGGCCGCCACCGTCCAGTACGGCGTAATGTTGCCGCTGGCCTCGGCCTCGAACCCGCGGCTGCGCACCTCGCCGCCCGCCACGTAGTAGCAGTTCTGGCCGACGCAGGGCCAGTCCGGATCCTGCTGCGCGCGGTTCTTCTGGCGGATCTGGAACGCGGCCAGCGACACGTTCAGCGCGCCGTCCATCAGTTCGCCCTTGATGCCAGCCTCGTAGTTGGTGCCGGTGACCGGATCCAGCCCCTGGCCCTGGCGCGTCAGCTGGCTCTGCGGCTGGAACACCTCGGCATAGCTGCCGTACAGCGACCACTGGCGGTCCAGGTCGACGATCAAGCCGCCGTAGGGCGTGAATTCCGGGTCGATGCGCTGGCGCGAACCAGGCGCGTCCTGGTTCCACCAGCTCATGCGCCCGCCCAGCACCAGGGTCAGCGGGTCGGCCAGCGAGAAGCGGCCCATGCCATACACGCCGTGCTGGCGCGCGCGCGTCTCGCCGGGCGAGGTGTAGGGGCCGACGCCGGGCTCCGGCACGCTGTGCGGATCCCAGTCGAACACATTCACCGGCACGCGCAGCGCCGGCGTCAGTTGGCCGGTGTACTGCTCGGTGGTGGTGCGCTGGGCATTGCCGCCGAACAGCAGCTCGTGGCGGCGGCCGAACAGTTGCACCGGGCCGCTGACGTAGGCATCGACGCTGGCCTGGGTGTTGTCGAATTTATAGGCGCCGCCCATCAGCGCCGAGCCCAGGCCGGTCTGGCGGTCGATCGCGCCAGAGGCGCCGGCGTACTTCAGGTTGCTGTCGGCGGTGAGGTAGTTGGCGCTGATCTTGGCGCTCCAGCCCTGGCCGAAACGGTGTTCCAGGTCGGCGAACACGCGCGTCGTGTTCCAGTTGAAACGGTCCCACGCGGCGTCCAGGTAGGTCGAGCGCTTCAGGCCGATGTCGCCGCCATCCTTGTATCGCGGCACGCCCGCCATGTTGGTGGTGGAGCGGATGCGCTGGTACTGCAGGCCGGCCGACAACACCGTGTCCGGGCCCAGGTCGACCTCGCCGATGCCGTAGAACAGCGCCGACTTCTGGTCCGCCACATCGTAGAAATAGCCGCGGTCCTCGAAAGCCGTGACAATGCGCCCGCGCACGCTGCCGCTGTCGTTGAGTGGGCCGCCCAGGTCGGCCTCGGCGAGGTAGCGGTCCCAGCTGCCGGCGCTGAGCGCGCCGCTGAAGGCGAACTCGCGCTGCGGACGCTTGCGCACCAGGTTGACAGTGGCGGCGGGGTTGCCGGCGCCGTGCAGCAGGCCGTTGGCGCCGCGCAGGATCTCGACCCGCTCGTACACCGCCATGTCCTGCGGCGACGCGGCCATGTTGCCCATCAGCACCGGCACGCCGTCCTGCTCGTACGAATCGACCTTGAAGCCGCGGGCGTAGTAGGCGGTGGTCAGCAGTTGATAGGGCTGTACCGTGATGCCGGTGGCGTGCTGCATCACCTCGTCCAGGCTCTGCAGGTTCTGCTGCCGCATCTGTTCCTGGCCGATGACCGTGATCGACTGCGGCGTCTCGCGCACCGTGAGCGGCAGCTTGCCCAGCGTCGGGGCCGGCGCGGCGCCGGCGCGTTCTCCGCTGACCGTCACCGCGGGCAGCGTGGCCGCATCGCCGGCGCCGTCCGCCAGCGCCGGCCCCGCGGCCGTGATCGCCAGCCAAAGCGGCCAATGTCGCACCGCCGTCTTGCGCGGCCGTGCCGCCCTGTTCCTGAACTTTGATCGCACCGCCGTTCCTCTTTCCTGGTTACTGAGAATTATTCTCAGGCCATTCTAGAGAGCGGCCGGCGCCGCCACTGGCGATTGCGGAAGTCTCGCTATCGATTGCGGAAGTTTCTGGCGGCCAGCGCGGATCAGGCGCCGGTCGATCATGGCGTGGCGGCGGGCGCCGCCACGCCTGGCGCGATCAATACTCGGCGCGCACGGTCAGCATGAGATTGCGAGGCTCGCCGTAGTAGTTGGTCCAGTTGGCGTCGTTCAGGCGCTGGTAGTAGACGCGGTCGAACAGGTTGTTGGCGTTCAGCGCCACGGTGACGTGCTTGTCGACGCGGTAGGCCACGCGCATGTCGACCAGGGCATAACCGCCCTGGCGCAGCGTGATCGGGCCGGCCACGTTGTGGAAGTCCGACTGCACCTGCACGCCGCCGCCAATGCTCAGGCGCCGCTGCAGCGCGGGCAAGGCGTAGTCGGTCCACACGCGCAGGATGTGCCTGGGCGTGAAGCTGGCGTAGGGCTGGCCTTCGCGGCGCGTGTCCACCTGGTACGCGGTGGTGTTGAAGGTGTAGCCCGCCGCCACCGTCCAGTAGGGCATGATGGCGCCGGCGGCCTCGGCCTCGAAGCCGCGGCTGCGGACCTCGCCACCGGCGACGGAGGGGCAGCGCCTGCCCACGCACGCCACCGAGGGATCGGCCTGGGCCCGGTTTTTCTGCTGGATCTGGAACAGCGCCAGCGACACGTTGAGCGCGCCGTCCATCAGCTCGCCCTTGACGCCGGCCTCGTAGTTGGTGCCCGTGATCGGATCGAGCGCCTGACCGTTGCGGTCCAGGTCGGTCTGCGGCATGAACACCTGCGCGTAACTGCCATACAGCGACCATTGCCGGTCCAGGTCGACGATCAGGCCGCCATAGGGCGTGAACCTGCCGTTGTTGCGCTGGCTCGATTTGGGCGATTCCAGCCGGCTCCAATCCATGCGCCCGCCCAGCACCAGCGTCAGCGGATCGGCCAGCGAGAAGCGGCCCATGCCGTACACGCCCTGCTCCCGTTCGCGGTTGACGCCCGCGGACTTGTAGGAGCCAATGTCGTAGCCGGGCACGTCGCGCGGATGCCAGTTGAACACGTCCATCGGCATGTTCAGCTGGGGACTGGTGACGTCGGCGTTCAGGTTCTCGTACGAGGTTCGCAGCGAGTTGGCGCCGAACAGCAATTCGTGGCGCCGACCGAACAGTTCCACCGGACCGCCGACGTAGGCGTCGACGCTGGTCTGGCTGTTGTCGTACTGGATACCGCCGCCCGACAGCCTGGCGCCCAGGCCAGTCTGGCGGTCGATCCCGCCATTGACGGTGAGGTACGTCATCTCGGAATCGGAACGGAGATGGTCGACGCTGATCCGCGCGCGCCAGCCCTGGCCGAAGCGGTGATCCAGGTCGGCGAACACGCGCGTCGTGTTCCAGTCGGAACGGCTGCCGGCGGACTCCAGGTTGACCGAGCGCCGCAGGCCGAGCGGCGCGCCGTCCTTGTAGCGCGGCAGCCCGCCCATGCTGGGCGGCGGATGCGAGCGCACGCGGCTGTAATGCAGGCCGGCCGACAACACGGTGTCCGGCCCCAGGTCGACCTCGCCAATGCCATAGAACAGGCCAGTCTTCTGGTTCGCGTTTTCATAGAAGAAGCCGCGGTCGGCCATGACGCCGACGACGCGGCCACGCACGCTGCCGCTGTCGTTCAGCGGCCCGCCCAGATCGACTTCGGTGCGATAGTTGTCCCAGCTGCCCGCGCTGAGTTCGCCGCCGAAGGTGAATTGCCTTTGCGGGCGCTTGCGCACCAGGTTGACGGTGGCCGACGGATTGCCGGCGCCATGCAACAGGCCGTTGGCTCCGCGCAGGATTTCGACCCGCTCGTAGATGGCCGTGTCTTCGGGCGCGGCGGCGCGGTTGCCCATCATCGCCGGCACGCCGTCCTGTTCGAAGGATTCGATCTGGAAGCCGCGCGCGAAGTAGGCCGTGGTCAGGTGATGGTGTGGCTGCACCGTGATGCCGGTGGCGTGGCGCATGACGTCGTCCAGGCTTTGCAGGTTCTGCTGGCGGATCTGGTCCGGGCCGATCACGGAGACCGATTGCGGCGTTTCACGCACGCTGAGCGGCAACTTGCCCAGCGACGGCTGCGGCGTGGCGGGCTCGCGGGCTCCGCTGACGGTGACGGCGGGCAGCGTCGGCGCCTGCCTGGCGCCATCGGCCAGGGCCGGCCCTGCCGCCACCAGCGCCGTCGCCGGCCAGAGCCGCCAGCAACGGGCAACCCTTTTGCACGCCCGGGGGCTGAAACGTGAACGCATGCGTACTTCTCCTTCTTTGTTACTGAGAATTATTCTCATACAATTTCGAGGAGAAACCGCAACGCCCAGGCGTTTGCATAGGCCTTGCTATGGCGAACGCGAAACCCGGGAGCGCACCGCGCGAATGACAGAAAGGGTTCGGGGCAGGCGCAGCCGCCGCCGGCAGCTCGCGGCGGCGACGTTCAGCGGCCGCTGGTCAGCGCGCTCGGCAGCACGCCGTAACGGCGCTGGAAGGCCTTGCTGAAGTGCGAATCGGTGTAGCCGCAGGCATAGGCGGCTTCCGATACGCTCATCTCGCCGGCGGCGAGCAGCGCGTGCGCCTGCGCCATGCGCTGCTCGCGCACGAAGGCGTAGACGCTGCAGCCGAACAGCTGGCGAAAGCCCGTGGTGAGCTTGTTGACGTTGATGCCGGCGCGGCGCGCCAGTTCGGGCAGGGTCGGAGGCTGCTGCAGGCTGGCCAGCGCCAGGTCGCGCGCGTGATGCAGGCGCTCGGTGTCGGCGCGCGACAGGCCTGGCGGGACCTGCGCAGCCGGAACCGGCTGCAGCGCGCCAAGCGCCAGCGCGGTCAGCTCCAGCGCCTTGGCGGACAGGTACATGCGCTTGAGCGCGCCCTGCATCGGGCAGGCCAGCATCTGCCGGCCCAGCGCCTGCAGCGGCGCCGCCAGCCGCAGGTTGGCGTCGGCATAGGCGGCGTCGCCGCGCGGGGCGCGCAGCAGGCGCGCGACATCCGCCGGTTCCAGCGACAGCGATTCGCGCAGGTGGTCGAGCGAGGTGCGCAGCGACACGAAGCGCAGCGAGCGGCGCGCGCCGAACTCGTGTTCCATGCGCAGCGCGTCGCGGCACAGGCTCAGGTGCAGCAGCGGCCCGCTGACCTGCGCGGCGGGCGCGCCCGGCACGCGATAGCGCAGCTCGCCTTCCAGCACCAGCACCAGCTTCAGGCCGGGCGCCAGGTCCTCCAGCACCCGTTCGCCGCGCTCGAAATGCAGCGTGCCGCCGGCCAGCGACATCGCGGGCGTGGCGGCGGAAACGGTCCAGTCGAGTTCGGGGTGCGGGTGGGTCACGGCGGCGGACCCGACGCGGCGAGCCCCTTTATTGAGAGTGAATATTATTACCGTTTTCCGGGCTGTCGCGCCAACCCTGGCTGCGCGCGGCGCGGCGCATGGCCTGCGGCGGCTGGCCGTAGACCCGCAGGAAGGCGCGCCGCATGCGTTCGCTGTCGGTGAAGCCGACGCGCCGCGCCACGCTGTCGATGCTGCCGTCGCCGCTTTCGATCTGCGCCCGCGCGGTCTGGGCGCGGATGCGCTCGACCGCCTTGGCGGGCGTCTCGCCGGTTTCGGCCTTGAAGCTGCGCAGGAACTGGCGCGGGCTGACGCAGGCCACTTCCGCCAGGTGTTCCACCGTCAGCGCCGCGCCCAGGTTGCCGCGGATATGCTCCAGCACCGCGCGCATGCGCTCGCTGTCGGGCGCCAGGTCCTGCAGCGCCGAGAACTGCGACTGCCCGCCCGAGCGGCGGTGATAGACCACCATCTCGCGCGCGGTCTCGGCGGCGATCTCCACGCCCAGGTCGGCCTCGACCATGGCCAGCGCCAGGTCGATGCCGGCGGTGATGCCCGCCGAGGTCCAGGTATCGCCGTCGCGCACGTGGATGCGATCGGCCTCGACGCGGACGGCGGGATGGTTGCGCGCCAGCGCAGCGGCGTGGCGCCAGTGGGTGGTGGCCCGCAAGCCGTCGAGCAGGCCCGCAGCGGCCAGCACGCGGGCGCCGGTGCAGACGCTGGCCAATCGCCGGCCCGCCTGGCGCTGGGCATGCAGGTAGGCGCGCATGGCGGGGCTGAGGGCGCTTTCGCGCGCGCCCTCGCCGCCGGGCACCACCAGGGTGTCCACCGGCGCGTCGCGCCATGGCGCGGTCAGCACGCCGATGCCGCAGGAGCTGCGCACCTCGCCGCCCGTTTCCGACACGACCCGCACGGCATAGGCCGGCGCGTCCGCGCGACGCGCCAGCAAGCCGGCGGTCTGGAACACGGCCGCGGGGCCGGACATGTCGAGCAGCTGGAAATCGGGCACCAGCAGGAAGGTCACGGCGTGCGTCATGGCGGTGGAAGGAGGCTAGTGTGGGGGTTGGCGCTTATCGAGGGATTTATGTCATTCACGCCAAAGTGTGCGCCGCTAGAGTGGTCGCTGTCAAACCGCAATCCTTGCCCCGAGTCCCCATGCCTGCCTCGCCCTCCCTGGCCACCGGCCGCCGCAACGCCCGCATCCTGGCCGTGTGCCAGGGCCTGTTCATCGCTGCCATCTCGATCGACCTGACGCTGACGGCCCTGACCGGCCACATGCTGGCCCCCGACAAGGCGCTGTCCACCCTGCCCTTCGCGCTGATCACGGTGGCCGGCGCGCTGGTCACCTGGTTCGCCTCGCTGCTGATGCAGCGGATAGGCCGCCGCAACGGCTTCGCGCTCGGCGCCCTGGCCGGCGCGGCCGGGGGCGGCATTTCGGTGTGGGCGGTGTTCCAGTCGGACTTCTGGATGTTCTGCGCCGGCACCGCGCTGGTCGGCGTGTTCCAGGCGTTCGCCCAGTACTACCGGCTGGCGGCGGCGGACGCGGTCGAGCCGGCCGCCAAGAGCCGCGCGATCTCGGTAGTGATGACTGGCGGCGTCATCGCCGCGATCGCCGGCCCGGCGCTGGCGGCCTGGAGCCGCGACCTGTTCGCGCCGGTGACGTTCGCCGGCGCCTACCTGATGGTGGCGTTGCTGGCGCTGCTGTCGGCCGCCCTGCTGTTCGGCTTCTACCGCGATATCGACGCGCCGGCGGCGGCGGCCGACGCGCAGGCCGGCCTGCCGGCCCGGCCGCTCGGCGAGGTGGCGCGCCAGCCGGTGTTCGTCGCCGCGCTGGCCAACAACGTGGTGGGCTCGGTGTCGATGATGTTCATCATGACCGCCGCGCCGCTGGCGGCGGTGGCCTGCAGCCACAGCATCGGCGACGGCGCCAACATCATGCAGTGGCATCTGGTGGGCATGTATGCGCCGGCGTTCTTCGCCGGCACGCTGATCCAGCGCTTCGGCCTGCCGCGGGTGCTCGGCGCGGGCATGCTGCTGAACGTGGCCTGTTCGCTGATCGCGATGGCCTCGCCCTCGCTGCCGGCGTTCTATGCGGCGCTGTTCTGCCTGGGGGTGGGATGGAATTTCATGTTCGTCGGCGGCACCACCCTGCTGGCGCAGTCCTACCGGCCTTCGGAACGCGCCCGCGCGCAGGGCGCGGCGGAGATGCTGCGCTACGCCGCCACCGCCCTGGCCACGCTGGCGGCCGGACCGGCGCTGGACGCGTTCGGCTGGGAGGCCCTGAACGCGGCCATGCTGCCGGTGGTGCTGGCCGCGGGCCTGATGACCTGGCACTGGGCGCGCGGTTCGGCCCGCGCCGCCACGGCCGCCAGCCACGCGTAGGCGCCAGGGCGCCCGCCCGCGCGATCGCGGGCGGCGCCGTCCACCGCTACTGCTGGCGGCGCTGTTCCAGTTCGCGCAGGCACTGGGCGACGCCGGCCTGCATCTGGGCGTTGGACACTGCGGCGCGGTCCGAGACTTCGCGGCAGCGCACGTACTCGGCCTGGCTTTCGGGCGAATCGCGGATCACGACCGGCGGCGCGGCGTTGGGATCGGGCGTCACGGTCATGCGCAAGGTGGAAGGCGGCGACAGGCTGCCGTCCTTGGAACGCTGGCTGGGATACTGGTATTCCTGCGTGACCGGCGCCGCGCTCTGCGCCTGCGCCGCGCCGCCCAGGCAGGCCAGGGCCAGCAGGACGGCGGTGATCGGGAGTCTCTTCATGTCGACCTCTCTTCGTTGAGCGCGCGCCCGGGCCCGATGCTCGGCACGGTGGCGCGCCGGTCTATCGTAGCCGCGGGCGTGGCCCCGGGAGGTGCCAAGACGCTACGCGGGCGAGGAGATTTGTTTCTTGCGGTTTCCCGCGGCCGGTTCAGCGCGGCGCGGGCGGCTTGCCGGATGGTTTGCGTAAAGGCGCCAGTAAGGAAGCGAGACCGTTGTGGTCCAGTTCGTGCATCAGCGCCAGCAGGCGCCCCAGCTCGCCCGGCGGGAAGCCCTTGCGCGCGAACCAGGCCAGGTACGGGCCCGGCAGGTCGGCGATCAGCCGCCCCTGGTATTTGCCGAAAGGCATGACGCGCGTCACCAGCAACTGCAGCAGTTCGGGATCCATGCGCCCTACCTTGCCGGCGCGGCGCCGAAGGCGATGTCGGCGGCGGGCACGGCGGCGATCTTCACGCCGAAGCTGGAGATGGACGAGAGCGTGGCGTTATGATGCGCGCGGATCTGCGCGCCGGCAGCGTGCGGCTTGTCCTGGGTGGTGTGGGCGTCGGCCGCCAGCGTCACCGGATAGCCCAGCGCCGCGGCGCGGCGCACGGTGGTGTCGACGCAGAACTCGCTGGCGTAACCGCACACCACCAGGTGGGTGGCCCCGGCTTGCGCCAGCGCGTCCGCCAGGCCGGTGCGCAGGAAGGAATCCGGCGTGGTCTTGTAGACCCGCGCGTCGCCGTCCGCCGGCTGCAACCGCGTATCCAGTTGCCAGCCCGGCTCGCCATGCGCCAGCTTGCTGCCGGGCGCTTCGTGCTGCACGTAGATCACCGGCACGGACGCGGCGCGGGCGCGCGCGGCCAGGTCGTTGATGCGCGCCAGCACGGCGCCGGCATCGGCGGGTTCGGGCGTGGTCTCGAACAAGGCGCGTTGCACGTCGATCACGATCAGGGCGGACGTCATGGTTTCCTCGGAATGGCGGCGGAAGGTGGCGAAAGAAAGAAGCGAAGCAATGGCGGGCGATGGCCCGGCGCGCGGACTAGCCGCATTCGGCGCCTTGCACGGCCGGCGGCCAGATGCGGGCGTAGATCCAGAAATGGCGCGGTTCGCCGCGCACCTGGCGGTAATGGTGCAACAGCCCCTCGCGCTGGAAACGGCAGCGCTCCAGCACGCCGGCCGACGCGGTGTTGGTGTCGAGCACCGTGGCTTGCACGCGGGCCAGGCCCAGCGTCTGCAAGGCCCAGCCGGTGACGGCCTCGCAGGCCTGCGAGGCAATGCCGCGGCGCCAATGCGACGGCGCCAGGTCGTAGGCGATCTCGGCGCGGCGCGCGCCCGGGGTGATCTCGTTCAGCCCGATGGTGCCGATCAGGCGGTCGTCGGCCTCGACGATCGCCAGGCGAATCGCGTGTGTGGCGACCGGATCCGCATAACCCCGGATCAGTGCGGCCAGCGCGTCCGCGCCGTCCAGCTGCCAGCTGGTGTGGCGGGTCACGTTGTCGTCACTGAGATAGGCGTACCAGGCGGCGGCGTCGGCCTCGCGCAGGGGGCGCAGGCGCAGGCCGGCGATGCCCAGGTCGGGGGCCTGCTGGGGCCATTCGGCAAGAGGGAGGGACATGATGCGAAAGGCGTCGAAAAGGAAGCGCCGGCGCATGCTTGCCCCGGCCGTCCACAGCTTAACAGGCTCGCGCCGGTCAGAAATCCAGGCGTCCCTTCAATTCGCCGAACGGCACCATGACGTGTTCGCGATAGGCGGGGCGCTGTCGCAGCCGCTCGTACCAGGCGCGCACGTTCGGCAGCGGCGCGTGGGCGATGTCCAGCTCGTAATAGCGGTACAGCGCGGTGGCCGCGGGAATGTCGGCCAGCGTCAGCGCGTCGCCGCCCAGATAGGGTTGCGTGGCCAGCACGGCATCCAGCTGGCGCAGGCAGGCATGGGTATTGGCCAGGGCGCGGTCGATGGCGGCCAGGTCGCGCTGTGGCTCGGGGGTGCGGTAGTAGCCCCAGAACACGCCCACCAGGAAGGCCGGCTGCAGCGCCGTCTGGGCCCAGTCCATCCAGCCATCGGCGCGCGCGCGCCGCGCAGGATCGGCCGGCCAGAAAGCCTCGGCGCCATGGCGCGCGGCCAGATAGCGCAGGATCGCGTGCGACTCCCACACCACCGTGTCGCCTTCGCGCAGCAGCGGCACCCGTCCGTGCGGGTTCATCCGCAGGAACTCGGGCGTATCGAGCAGGCCGTGCTGGCCGCCGGCCAGCACATGTTCATAGGACAGGCCCAGTTCGCCGGCCAGCCACAAGACCTTCTGCACATTGAATGAACTGCGCCGGCCCCAGATCGTCAGCATTGCGTGGTTTCTTTTCAACGACGGCATCAGCCGGCCACGACGACGCGCGGCTCGCAGTTCACCGGGAAATTCACCGAATTGGCGATGTAGCAGAAATGATGGGCGCGGGCATGCAGCGCCTCGGCCAGGCCGGCGTCGCCGCCCGCGGCGATGGTGACTTCAGGCCGCAGCGTGACCGAGGCGAAGGCGCCGCCACGTTCGGGGTCTTCGCGCATCACGCCGTGCGCGTCGTCGCGATACGCGGTGACGACGATGCCCTCGACCGCGCACAGGTGCAGGTACCAGAGTTTGTGGCAGGCCGACAGCGACGCCACCAATAGGTCTTCGGGATTCCAGCGCGCCGCGTCGCCGCGGAACGCGGGGTCCGCCGAGCCGGCGATGTCGGGCTTGCCGGGCGCCTGCACCAGGTGGTCGCGGGCATAGGCGGTGTAGCTGGCGGTGCCCTTGCCGGTGTTGCCGGTCCAGGTCACGGCGACGTCGTAATGGTGTTCGCCTTTCATTGCGGGATCCTCGGGGCGCGCCGCGGCGGCGCGCAAAGAGCGTTAGCGTAGCGCAAGCGCCGCGCGGCGTGAACCGGACGGCGGGCGACGCTATCGCGCGGCACGGTGCCAGGATAGGCGGCGACGTGCGGCCCGTGGTCGAGCCAGGGCACGTCGTATGCGGTATGGATATGCGCCACCGGCCGCGCGCCGGGATCGTCGTCGAGCGTGGCCACTCGCAGGATGACCTGCGGCTGCGCCACCCAGTGCGCCATCAGGTGGGCGCCGCAGGCGGTGCAGAAGTGGCGGATCTTGCCGGGCGACGATTCGTACGCGCCCAGCGCGGCGGCGCCCCGGGTCCAGCGGAAATCCTCGCGCGCGACCCGCGCGGTCGACGCGAACGCCGCCGCGTGCGCCTTGCGGCAGGTCGTGCAATGGCAATGGACGATCGGCCCGGCCAGGCGGTCCGCCTCGTAGGCCACGGCGCCGCACAGGCAGCTTCCCTTCATGATGGACTCCTTCGCGCCCGCCGCGCCATGCCGCGGGCCTGCCGGCCAGCGTAGCGCGGGCCGCCCCGATGCGCCGCGCCGATACGGCCAGGATCGCGGGCAGCGGCGGACAAGCGCGGCCAGGAGGCGGCCTGGCGATCCCCCGCGCATGCCATCGCGGCCCCACGCGGCGCCTTGCCTTTACATCCCGTTTCAGCAAGGATGGCGTGGCGTCCGTATCGTGGACGCACCGCTACACAGGAGCTCGCCATGATGAAAACCACCTTGACCTGCACCCTGACAGTCGCCCTGCTTGCCGGCTGCACCCCCTCCAAACCCATCAGCGCGCGCTCGGTGCCCGTGGACAACCACACGGCCCGCAACGCGCTCGACTGGCCCGGCAGCTACGAAGGCACCCTGCCCTGCGCCGATTGCCCCGGCATCCGCACCCGCCTGACGCTGATGAAGGACGGCCGCTACGAGCGCGCCACCCAGTACCTGGACCGCGAGCCGCAACCCGAGACCGTGGCCGGCACGTTCAGCTGGGAATCCGATGGCAGCACCATCCGGCTGGATGCCTCGGGCGACAGCCAGCGCTATTTCATCGCCGAGAATCAGGTGATCATGCTGTACCGCGACGGCACCCGCCCGACCGGCCCGCTGGCGCCGCACTACGTGCTGCGGCGCGCGCAGTAACGCGGCGTAATCGGCCGCGCGCCGGTCGCGGGGGGCCGACGCCGCCGTGCCCCCGCAAGCACTCCGCTTCCGGCTATTCTCTGGGCTGCACATGCCGCGCCCCCCGACCCCGGCGGCGCCCCCGAGGAAGGAAGATCCATGAAGACCGATCACGAACTGCTCGACGCGTTTGCCCCGACGGGCACGCTGCGCGCCTCCATCAACCTGGGCAATCCGATCCTGGCCAACAGCCATCCCGACACCGGCGCGCCCGGCGGCGTGTCGGTCGACCTGGCCACCGAGCTGGCGCGCCGGCTCGACGTGAAGCTGGAGCTGGTGGTGTTCAAGTCCGCCGGCGAATCCGTCAACGCAGTCGCCGCCGAGCAGGCCGACGTGGGCTTTTTCGCGATCGACCCGCTGCGCGGCGAGCAGATCGCCTTCACCGCGCCGTACGTGGTGATCGAGGGCGCCTACCTGGTGCGCGATGATTCGCCCATCACCCGCATGGAAGAAGTGGACCGCGCCGGCCAGCGCGTGGTGGTCGGCAAGGGCAGCGCCTACGACCTGTACCTGACGCGCGAGATCAAGCACGCCGAGCTGTTCCGCGCGCCCACCTCGCCCGCGGTGGTCGACACCTTCGTGCAGGAAAACATGGAGGTGGCCGCCGGCGTCAAGCAGCAGCTGCAGGCCGACGCGCAGCGCCTGGGCGGCCTGCGCCTGCTGGACGGCCATTTCATGCTGATCCGCCAGGCCATGGGCGTGCCCAAGAGCCGCGGCGCCAAGGCCGGCGCCTACCTGGCCGCCTTCGTCGAAGCCATGAAGAAGAGCGGTTTCGTCGCCGAGGCGCTGGCGCGCCACAAGATCCAGGGCGCCGCCGTGGCGCCGCTGGAAACCGCGCCGCAATAAAAAAAGCGAGGCGGCTGCCTCGCTCGATGGCACGCCGCGCGCGCCTTGCACGCGGCGGGATCACGCGCCGCGCCACCGCATGGCGAACCGTCGATGGCGCCCCGGCATGCGGGTCGCCATCGACGGGACTCGCCGCCAGCGTCAGTGGCTGATCATCCAGGGCCGCGAACCGGCGAAGGACTTGGCGCCGTCGGCCGTGGTACGGGTCTTGCCGGACGTGCGTCCGCCCGAACAACAACCGCAGTTCATGCCGTGCCCGGAACGCGAGCTGCGCGGTTCGTTGGCGCTGCGTTCGTTGGCGGCATGGGCGCGATTGACGGCCGACGACAGCGCCGAGATCGCGGGCGCGCCGCCGACGATGCGGTGCGAGGCGGCCCCACATTGCGGGCAGTCGGCCGGATCGCGCCATTGCGCCAGCGGCCGCAGCGCCGCGAACTCGCCGCAGTCGGCGCAAGCGTAGTCATACATGGGCATGTCGGTCTCCCTGGTCCCGGCCTCAGCGGTCGCGCGACAAGGGCATGTCGACGCCGCCCTTGATGTGCTTGACCGGCCCCGACGCCGACGGCTGGATGCCGAAATCGAAGATCTCGGTCGGCAGCCACAGCGTGGCGCAGGAGTTCGGAATGTCCACCACTCCGCTGATGTGCCCCTGCACCGGCGCGCAGCCCAGGAGCGAATAGGCCTGCGCCCCCGAATAGCCGAATTTCTTCAGGTACTCGATGGCGTTCAGGCAGGCCTGGCGATAGGCCACGTTCACGTCCAGGTAGTGCTGCTTGCCGCCCTCGTCCACCGAGATGCCTTCGAAGATCAGGAAGTCCTTGTAGGCCGGCGTGATCGGGCTGGGCTTGAAGATCGGATTGCGGATGGCGTACTTGTCCATGCCGCCCTTGATCAGCGTGACGCGCATGTGCACCCAGCCGGCCATCTCGATGGCGCCGCAGAATGTGATCTCGCCATCGCCCTGCGAAAAGTGCAGGTCGCCCACCGACAGGCCGCCGCCCTTGACGTAGACCGGGAAGAACACCCGCGCCCCGCGCGACAGGTCCTTGATGTCGCAGTTGCCGCCATGCTCGCGCGGCGGCACGGTGCGCGCGCCCTCGCCCGCCGCGCGGTCGCGGTCGGCGCCCTGCAGCGCGCCCATGTGCGCCGTCTTGGGCGCCGGCGGATTGGCCAGCGGCGGCACGCGGTTCGGATTGGTGTCGATCAGCGCCTGCTCGCGCTGGTTCCAGGTGTCCAGCAGCTTCTTGTCGGGCAGGCAGCCGATCAGGCCGGGATGGATCAGGCCGGCGAAATTGACGCCCGGGATGTGCCGCGACGAGGTGAACATGCCGTGGAAATCCCAGATGGATTTCTGCGCATGGGGGAAATGGTCGGTGAGAAAGCCGCCGCCGTTGTTGCGGCTGAAGAAGCCGTTGAAGCCCCACAGGCTGTCGGGCTTGGCGCCGATATCCAGCAGGTCCACCACCAGCAGGTCGCCGGGCTCGGCGCCTTCGACGCCGACCGGGCCGGACAGGAAGTGCACGGTCGACAGGTCGACGTCGCGCACGTCGTCGGCGCTGTCATCGTTCTTGATGGCGCCGCCGGTCCAGTCGTAGGTCTCCAGGATGAAATCGTCGCCGGGCTTGACCCAGACGGCCATCGGGATGTCCGGGTGCCAGCGGTTGTGGATCTGCTTGTTCTCGTACGGGGACTGGGTCAGGTCGACCTGGATGAGGGTGTCGGTCATTCTCTTTCATCTCCAACGTAACGTGTTGATAAAACAGAACTTCAGCCGGAGGGCGCGTCCAATTTCGCGTGCGTGGATTGGATCTTCGATTCCTTGACGTGTGAACGATGGTAGACGCGTTTGGAGCGATTGCCATACTGGTTTTCCATGCAGCACAGGGCCGTGCAGGACGGCGCCTGCCCGAGGCCGCATCGCGCCTTCAACCTTGACGCTGCGTGAAACCTCCACTTACACTTCGCGAGCCTAAAAGGGCCCATCTGGCGCCAACGCGGCTCAACGCGGCGGTTTGCGATGCCAACACGCGCATGCGGCCGCCATCCTCCTGCGATTGCGGTTCCTGCCGCCCCCTCCCGAGCGCGCCACGCCATGGTTGCTTCCGTCATTCTCGGCATGCTCTGCGTGCACTTGCTTTGCTTTTGCGCCATGTTCCTGCTGATCAGCCGGCGGTTGCGCGACAAGAAGATGGGCACGGACGTGTTCGCCGCCGGCCACCTGCTGCTGGGCATCGCCTACATCCTGCAATTGCTGGCCCCGCCGCCGGGATCATGGGGCATGAGCATCATCAACCACACCCTGACGCTGTGCGCCCCGGTCGCGTATGTCTTCGGCGCGGCGCGGTTCTTCAACCGGCCGATTCCCGTGCTGTACCCCATGCTGGCCCTGGCCGCCGCCTACACCGCCGCCCAGGTGCTGGTGGAGGCCGTGTGGGGCACGGCGGCGCGGCATGCGCTGCTGGCGGCTTCGTGCGCGCTGCTGTTCCTGGCGATGACGCTGGCGCTGCTGTACGGCGCGCGCACCTTCGCCCGCGACCTGCGCCTGGAGATGATCGTGTTCTCCTTCCTGGTGGGCGGCATCTGCGCGCTCAACGCGGTGAAGTTCGTCCTGATCCTGGATGGCGGCATGCCGGCCCTGGACATGCGCAGTCCGTTCCAGACGGCCTTCTACCTGTATATGTCGTTCCTGGGCACGGTGCTGCCGCCCGCCGTGGTGTGGCTGATCCTGCGGCGCCTGACGGATGAGCTGCGCACCATGGCGACGCGCGATCCGCTCACGGGCCTGCTGAACCGGCGCGGCCTGATGGACGGGCTGGAGGCGCACTTCCGGGTCCGCCATGCCGCGCCCTCGCACCTGCTGATCGTGGACATCGATCGCTTCAAGCAGATCAACGACACCCACGGCCATCAGATCGGCGACCAGGTATTGAGCCGCGTGGCGCAAGTGCTGCAGCACACGGCGCGCCAGGGCGACCTGGTGTGCCGCTTGGGCGGCGAAGAGTTCGTGGTGGTGGCGCTGGACAGCAATCGCGAAGGCGCCATGCATCTGGCGGAGCGGCTGCGCGAGGCGATCGCCCACGCCCAGGTGCCTGGCGGCCGCGCGCAGGGGCCGATCCGCTGCACCGCGACCATCGGGGTGTCGCACGGCTTTGCCGGCACGCAGTCGCTGGACGACATCATGCGGCAGGCGGATGCCGCGCTGTATCGCGGCAAGATGTCCGGACGCAATCGCGTGGAATGGGCGGATGAAGCGGCCATGCCGGTCGCGCAAGCACTACCAGCCTGAGGCGCCGCTCGACCGGCCCGCCTGCGGCGGCGACGGCGTGCCCTGCTTTTTCATGGGGTTCCGACCTTTCGGAAGAAGCAATAGACGTGCCGGAACGCATCATCGACCAGATGGCGCGAGCTGGCCACGCCTTCGATGCCGGGAACGAACTCCCGAAACCCGCTCCCCACCTCCACCGGGAAGGGGGTGCGCTCGGGCAGATCGTTGTAACCCAGCACCAGCAGGCCCTCGGCCTTGAGCACGGCGTGGCACTGCGCCAGCAGGCGACGCAGGTCCGACGCGGTGTCGATACCGAAGCCGAGCAAGCCATTGGCAATCACCACGTCGAAGCGGTCCGCGCCATAGTGCGCGGCCATCTCGAGCGCGTCGCCTCGCCAATGCCGCCCGGACCTGCCATACACCTCGCTGCGCGGCGAGATATCCAACGAATGGAAGTTGGCGCGCAACAGCCTGGGGTAGTGCCAGTTGTGCTTATCCAGGCCGAGGAACAACAGCTCCGATTCCGTGGATTGCACCACTGCCTGGTTATTCAGGTAGCCAAACACCTGCTGTTCGAGAAAGACCCGGCTGGGGGTGTCGATCCTGAAATCGACACTGCAGCGCTCGGCCAAGAAAGGAGACAGCCTGAAAAGCATCCGTTTGACCACGTATTTCAACTTGAGCATGACTTCCCCTTTGGTTCGAGGGAAAGCAATATGCTGCGTAGACACGCGCTTGCCTATGGGACCAGTCTGATATGTTGTGCATCGGATTCTGTCGGATGCGGCAGTTATGATGCGCCCATCGCATTTCGCGGCCCCGCCGCGCCGGAAGCCCCTGTCCATGATCCCGACCCGCCCCCTGTCCGCCCTGCTCCTGCTCGCCTGTGCCCTGCCACTGGGCGCCGCTCACGCGGCCGAGGAATGTGTGGCGCGGTTCGACGCCAGCGTCGTCCGCTACCAGGAGGCGGTGAAGGTGCAGAAGGGACGCGAGACCGCCAACTGGCAGGAGCTGAACGCGCCGCTGTGCCAGGGGCGGCTGGACCTGCTGGACATGGAGTTCGCGCTGGTCGATGACTACGAGCAGTGCGCGCGCGACGGCGGAAAATTCCCCGAGAAGACCGTGAGCGCGATGCAGAGCCAGCCGGACGACCTGGCCGCGCGCAAGACCGCCTGGATCGACACCTGCGGTCCCTACATGAAGCAATAGCGCGGCCGCCACGCAGCGGGGGCGGCGCCCCCGCGCGGCATGGCGGTCCGCCGCCTCAGGCGACCGCCGCCGGGGCGGGCCGCGGGAAGAAGATGGCGCGGCCGGGATCGAAGTCGTAGCGGTCTTCGAAGTCGGTCGCGTCGGCGGCCAATGCCAGCACCGAATCGAGGATGAAGTCGGCCTTGGCGTCGGACAGCAGCACGCTGAAGTTCAGGCGGATGAAGCCCGGCTTTTCGATCTCGCGGCCATCGAGGATGGCCTGGCGCATGCGCGCCGACTCGGCCTCGTCGATCTCCAGCAGGTTGTGCACGTACGGGCCGGCGCAGGCGCAGCCGCCGCGCGCCTGGATGCCGAAGCGATCGCTCAGCATGCGCGTGACCAGTTGCTGGTGGACATGGCCGCCCTGGCCGTTGCGCACGCGGAAGGAGAAGATCGGCAGGCGCGGGGCGCTCAATGAACCCAGCAGTTCCAGGCGGGGATCGTCCCGCCAGCGGGCCAGCGCGCGCTGCACGAAGGCGGCGTTGCGCCGCGCCATCAGGTCGGCGCCCAGCGCTTCCTTGACCAGCAGCACCAGCGCGGCGCGGATATCGCCGACCACGTTGGGCGTGCCGGCCTCTTCGCGCGCCTCCAGGCTGGCGCTGTAGTCATGGCCGCCGGGCGAGACGAACTTGACGGTGCCGCCGCCCGGGAAGGTGGGCGTCGCCACGGCCACCGCGTCGCGGCGCACGATCAGGATGCCGGAGGCGCCAGGGCCGCCGATGAACTTGTGCGGCGAGAACACGATGGCGTCGATGGCCGCGTCGGCCGCCGGGGTCATGCGCATCTCCAGGTAGGGCGCGCCGCCGGCGTAGTCCCAGACCATCCTGGCGCCGGCACGCTTGACGCGACGGGTGATGGCTTCGACGTCGGCGACGATGCCGGTGACGTTGGAGGCGGCCGACAGCGCGCAGATGACCAGCGCGCCGTCGGGCGCGCGCAGCGCCGCGTCCAGCTCGGCCAGGTCCGGGCCGCCCTGCGGGCTTTCGGCCAGCACGACGATGTCGGCGCCGCATTCGCGCCAGGGCAGGATGTTCGAATGATGCTCGTAGGGGCCGATGACGACGCGCACCTTGCGGCCCGCCGCGAGCGCGGCCGGCACGCCGAACAGGTGCACCAGGCGGTTGATGCCCAGGGTGGCGCCCGAGCCGGAGAAGATCACGGCATGCTCGTCGCCCGCGCCGCAGCAGCGGCCGACCACGGCGCGCGCCTCGCGCCGCAGGCGCGTGATGAAGCCGCCGCAGAACGAGGCCTCGGTATGCGAATTGGCGTAGTACGGCAGCACGTGCTCGAGCACGAAGCGTTCGACCTGCATGAGCGCGCGGCCCGAGGCGACGTAGTCGGCGTAGACCAGCGGCTTGAGGCCGAAGGGGCCTTCGATGACGGCGTCCTTGCCGATCAGGCCATCGGCCAGGCTGGCGACGATGTCGGAGGATTGCAGGGATTGCTGGAACTGGCGCAACGGCCCTGTGATGGCCGGGGTCGCTTGGGTAGACATGGTGTGGATACGGGAATGCGGCGGGTGGAAAGTCAGCGAAATATCATACGATGGAAGGAATTTTTAAACTTCACCTAAATTTTCCTTAAAATCGTCAAAAACAGATCATTTGAACGACACCATGGAAAAAATTGACAAGTTTGATCTGAATATCATTTCCTGCCTGCAACGCGAGGGTTCGCTGTCGCAGCGCGAGCTGGCCGACCGGGTCGGTTTGTCGCAGAACGCCTGCTGGCGCCGGCTGCAGCGCCTGAACGCCTGCGGCATCATCCGCGGCACCCGCGCCGAGGTGAATCTGGTCGCGCTGGGACTGGACCTGACGGTGTTCGTGATGATCCGCACCAGCCACCACGCCAAGGAATGGGCCGACGGCTTCCGCAAGCATGTGGAACGCCTGCCCGAGGTGACCGGGTTCTATCGCATCGGCGGCGACTGGGACTACCTGATCCAGGTGGTCTGCCGTGGCATCGCGGGATACGACCGCTTCTATCAGAAGCTGATCACCGATTTCGAGCTGTCCACGGTGACGGGGTTCTTCAGCATGGAAGCCATCATCGAGAACCGGCCGCCCGACCTGGGGCTGCTGCACGAGTCCGCGGGCACGGCGTAACGACGGACGGCCGCGGCAGCGCCACGACTTGAATAACCCGCGGTCATGACTGCCCGGACGGCTTATATCCACGGGTTATCCCGGATGCCTGCATATCTACAAATCGTCAATAATTCGCCAACGTTTTATTGTCGATCCGTCCCCAACTGCCGCCCATGTCTGTTTCCGTCCGGGACGCCATTGTTTCCTCCTCCCATCTCGCCTCGTCCGCCCCGGAGCTGTCCGAGGTGGAGTTCGGCCTGATCATCGCCTCGCACGCCTTCAATCGCTGGATGGTCCGCTGCATGGCCTGTGCCGGGCTGCCCGAACTGACCTCGCTGGACATCCTGGTGCTGAACCACGTGTTCCATCGCGGCCGCGGCAAGAAACTGGCGGACATCTGCTTCACGCTCAATGTCGAAGACACCCACCTGGTGAACTATTCGCTCAAGAAGCTGGAGCGGCTGGGCGTGGTGCAAAGCGCCAAGACCGGCAAGGAAGTGGTCTACACCACCACCGACGCCGGCGCGGCCGCGATCCAGCGCTACGCCGAAGTGCGCGAGCAATGCCTGGTGAAACCCTTCATCGACTCCCCCGCCGCGGACGATGCCAGCCATCAGCTGGCCAATACCCTGCGCGCCCTGTCGGGCCTGTACGACCAGGCCGCCCGCGCCGCCACCTCGCTGTGAGAATCCACGTTGTCTAGCATTCCCGCCCCTTCCGCCCAGCCGCTGCTCTCCGTGCGCGGCGTCTCGGTGGACTTCAATACCGAAAACGGCGTGTTCCGCGCCGTCGAGAACCTGGACTTCGACGTGCGGCCGGGCAAGACGCTGGCCATCGTCGGCGAGTCCGGTTCGGGCAAGTCGGTCACGTCCATGGCCATCATGCGGCTGACGGACTACAACAACGGCCGCATCACCTCGGGCGAAATCCTGTTCCGCGACAGCGACGACCGCGAGGTCGACCTGACGGCCGCGTCCGACGAGCAGATGCGCGCGATCCGCGGCAACGACATCGCCATGATCTTCCAGGAGCCGATGACCTCGCTGAACCCGGTGTTCACCATCGGCGACCAGATCATCGAGGCCATCATGCTGCACCAGCAGTTGTCGCGCTCGGCCGCCCGCAAGGCGGCGCGCGCGCTGCTGGAAAAGGTGCGCCTGCCGGACGCCGAACAGCTGCTGGACCGCTACCCGCACCAGTTGTCGGGCGGCATGCGCCAGCGCGTGATGATCGCGATGGCGCTGTCGTGCCAGCCGCGCCTGTTGATCGCCGACGAACCGACCACCGCGCTGGACGTGACGATCCAGGCGCAGATCCTGAACACCATCCGCGAACTGCAGCGCGACCTGGGCACGGCCGTGATCTTCATCACCCACGACATGGGCGTGGTGGCCGAGATGGCCGACGACGTGGTGGTGATGCTGCGCGGCAAGAAGGTCGAGCAGGGCCCGGTGGAAGAGATCTTCCGCGCGCCCAGGCATCCCTATACCCGCGCCCTGCTGGCCGCCGTGCCGCGCCTGGGCAGCCTGACCGGCCGCGACCTGCCGCTGCGCACGCCGCAGACGGTGCTGGAAGGCGACACGCTGCGCGAAGTGGGCGAGACCCGCGAGCAGGACACGGCGCGCTACGACGAGCCGGTGCTGCGCGTCGAGAAGCTGACCACGCGCTTTGACGTCGGCCACAACCTGTTCGGCCGCGTCACCCACCGCGTGCACGCGGTCGAGGAAGTGAGCTTCGACGTCTACCCCGGCGAGACGCTGGCGCTGGTGGGCGAATCGGGCAGCGGCAAGTCGACCATCGGCAAGACCCTGCAGCAGCTGGTGGCGCCGACCTCCGGCGCGGTGCGCTACAACGGCCAGGACATCTTCTCGATGGACGCCGCCGGCCGCCAGCGCCTGCGCCAGGAGATCCAATACATCTTCCAGGATCCGTACGCCTCGCTGGACCCGCGCAAGACCGTGGCCTTCAGCATCGCCGAGCCGATCCGCACCCACCGCCTGCTGAGCGACGAAGCCGCCATCGCGCGCCGCGTCGGCGAGCTGCTGGAACAGGTGGGCCTGAAGCCCGAGCACGCGCGCCGCTATCCGCACGAGTTCTCGGGCGGCCAGCGCCAGCGCGTCTGTATCGCGCGCGCCCTGGCCAGCGACCCCAAGCTGATCATCGCCGACGAATCGGTGTCGGCGCTGGACGTGTCGATCCAGGCGCAGATCCTGAACCTGCTGATGGACCTGCAGAAGGACCGCGGCCTGTCGTACCTGTTCATCACCCACGACATGGCGGTGGTGGAGAAGGTCAGCCACCGCGTGGCGGTGCTGTACCTGGGCCAGATCGTGGAACTGGGCACGCGCCGCCAGATCTTCGAATCGCCGCAGCACGCCTACACCCGCAAGCTGCTGGCCGCCGTGCCGGTGGCCGAGCCCGGCCGCCACATCGACACCTCGCTGATCGAGGGCGAAATCCCCAGCCCGGTGCGGCGCGTGGGCGACGAGCCGGCGATCATTCCCCTGGTTGAATTCGCGCCCGGCCACCGCGTGGCCCGCGCCGCCTGAATCTCCCCCTTACACACACGTCGGCCCGGCCGATTTCCCGTCCCTGGAGTTGAACATGCTCTCCCTACGCAAAACCTTCACCGCCACCGCCCTGGCCCTGGCGCTGGGCGGCGCGCTGCCCGCGGTCCTGTCGACCGCGCACGCGGCCGGCACGCTCAACGTCGCCATCAACCAGGATCCGGGCAGCTGGGATCCGATCGACACCTTCGTGACCTTCTGGGGTTCGGTCGGCAGCAACCTGTACGACGGGCTGACCATGCGCGGCGCCGACCTGAAGCTGCAACCCGGCCTGGCCACCAAGTGGGAATACCTGGACGACAACAAGCGCCTGCGCTTCACGCTGCGCCAGGGCGTCAAGTTCCACAACGGCGAGCCGTTCAACGCCGAGGCCGTCAAGTTCACCTTCGAGCGCCTGCTGGGCGCGGAAGGCGCCAAGGGCCCGCAAAAGTCGAACTACGACTCGATCGGCGAGGTCAAGGTGGTGGACGAGTACACCGTCGACTTCATCCTCAAGCAACCCGACCCGGTGCTGCTGACCAAGCTGGCCGGCTACGGCGCCATGATCGTGCCGCCCAAGTACATCCAGGAAAAGGGCGAAGAGAACTTCAACACCCACCCGGTCGGCACCGGCCCGTTCAAGTTCGAGAGCTACCAGCCCAAGGTCAACGTGACCCTGGCGCGCAATGACGACTACTGGGGCGGCAAGCCCAAGCTGGACAAGGTGGTGTACCGCTTCATCAGCGAGCCCGGCACCCAGGTCGCCGAGCTGCAGGCCGGCCGTGTGGACATCGCCACGCTGATCCCGCTGGGCCTGATCGAAACGGTCAAGAAGTCGGGCAACGCCGACGTCATCTCGACCGGCGGCCCGGTGGCGTTCGCGCTGCGCTACAACACCAAGAACGGCATCACCCAGAACCGCGACGTGCGCCGCGCGCTGATCCTGGCGGTGGACCGCGACACCATCGTCAAGCAGCTGCTGCTGGGCCAGGCCAAGACCATCGCCAGCTTCCAGGGTCCGCAGTCGTTCGGCTACAACCCCGAGCAGAAGCCCCTGCCCTTCAACCCCGCCGAAGCCAAGAAGCTGCTGGCCGGCGCCGGCATCAAGCCGGGCGCGACGGTGCAGATCGACGTGCGCGGCAGCGATTCGAACTTCCGCGAAGTGGCCCAGGCGGTGTCGGGCTATCTGCAGGCGGTGGGCGTGCGCGCCACCATCAAGCCGTACGAAACCGGCGTGCTGCTCAACGACATCATCCCCGGCGGCAAGACCGGCGAGATGTGGCAGAACCAGTGGGGCGGCTGGACCTACGACTACGACAACACGGCCTACCTGATGTACCACTCGGGCCAGAAGTGGAATCCGTACGACAACGATCCCAAGCTGAACGCCATGCTGGAAGCGCAACGCACCGTCTATGACGTGAAGAAGCGCGAAGCCATGCTGCAGGAGATCGCCGGCTACGTGGCCGACCAGGCGCTGGAACTGCCGCTGTACAGCCTGAACACCATCGTCGGCGTGAACAAGCGCGTGAAGGGCCTGGAAGTGCCGGGCGACATCCGCTTCCGGTTCGTCAATACGACCGTGGAGTAAACGGTAGAGCCCACCCCCGAAGCGCTGCGCGCTTCCCCCTCAAGGGGGCATGCCAGGGGACCGGCGAAGCCGGCTCCCCGGCATCCCGCTAGGGGGGGGCGATGCCTGATTGGGTGTCGCGATGTTTGTGAAGCATTTGACGCATTAACCCTACTGATTCGCCGGGGCGAAAGCCCTGGCGGAGCCTCATGACCGGATTTCTGATTAAACGCGTGTTGCAGGCGGTCTTCGTGATCGTGGCCGTGACGCTGCTCGTCTCCTATGCCGTGCGCCTGACCGGCGACCCCGCGCTGATGCTCAGCCAGGGCTCGGGCAGCGTCACCGAGCAGGACCTGGCCAACATCCGCCAGGCGCTGGGCCTGAACCGGCCGTTCCACGAGCAATACCTGAGCTACATGCAGGGGCTGCTGCACGGCGACTTCGGCCGCAGCTTCATGGGCGGCACCTCGGTCGCCAAGCTGATCGGCGACGCGCTGCCGGCCACGCTGATGCTGGCGTTCACCTCGCTGATCGCCTCGATCCTGATTTCGCTGCCGCTGGGCATCCAGGCCGCCATCAAGCGCGGCAAGCCCACCGACCAGGCGATCCGCATCCTGTCGCTGGTGGGGCTGTCGTTCCCCAACTTCTGGCTGGCGCTGATGCTGGTGCTGCTGCTGTCGATCACCTTCCCGCTGCTGCCGCCGTCGGGCTGGAGCGGTCCGGCCAGCCTGGTGCTGCCGTCGCTGACCATGGCGATCATCCTGTCGGCCACCAACATCCGCCTGGTGCGCACCACCATGCTGGAAACGCTGTCGGCCCAGTACATCATGGTGGCGCGCAGCAAGGGCCTGAAGGAACGCATCGTGCTGTACAAGCACGCGCTGCGCAACTGCGCCATTCCGCTCATCACCTACCTGGGGCTGCAGTTCGGCGGCCTGATCGGCGGCATCGTCGTCATCGAGATGGTGTTCAACTGGCCCGGCCTGGGCACGCTGGCGTTCGACGCCATCTCCGGCCGCGACTACCCGGTGCTGCAAGGCACGGTCACCGTGCTGGCCGCCGTCATCGTCCTGGTCAACCTGATCGTCGACATCGCCTACGGCATCGTCGATCCCCGTATCCGCACGCGCTGAGCCCCATGCAGACCACTACTTCCCCCGCCGCCCCCAAAGCCGTCAAGCCGCGCAGCCGCTACCGCTCGCTGGAATTCGTGCTGGGCGCCGTGCTGACCGGCGTCATGATCGTCCTGGTGCTGGCCTCGGGCTGGCTGTTCCCCGATGGCGGCGAGTCCATGGACCTGACCGCCCGCCTGATGGCGCCCTTCACCAGCGCCGCCCACCTGTTCGGCACCGACCCGCTGGGCCGCGACGTGCTGGCGCGCGTCATCGTCGGGGGCAAGATCTCGCTGCTGGTGGGCTTCGCGTCGGTGCTGGGCGGCGCGCTGCTCGGCATCGTCATGGGCCTGATCGCCGGCTACTACCGCGGCTTCTGGGACATGATCGTGATGCGCTTTGCCGACGTGCAGCTGGCGCTGCCGTTCATCCTGGTGGCCATCACCTTCATCGCCATCCTCGGCGGCGGCCTGTTCAACGTGATCTTCTTCATGATCATCTCGCAGTGGGTGCAGTATGCGCGCCTGGTGCGGGCCCAGGTGCTGGCGCTGCGCGAACGCGAGTTCGTGCTGGCGGCGCGCGCTTTCGGCGTGCGCGACCTGGCCATGATCCGCCATCACATCGTGCCCAACCTGCTGGGTCCGCTGGTCATCCTGATGACGCTGAACGTCGCCAACAATATCCTGCTGGAAAGCAGCCTGACCTTCCTGGGCCTGGGCGTGGATCCCATGATCCCGAGCTGGGGCGGTATGCTGGCCGATGGCCGCACCTACATGCAGACGGCGTGGTGGGTGAGCGTGTTCCCCGGCCTGGCGATCATGTTGACCGTGCTGGGCCTGAACCTGCTGGGCGACTGGCTGCGCGACCGTCTGGACCCCACCGGCAAGGTGTAAATGTATGCCCCCGCCTTGGGGCGGCCTGCTCCGGCAGGCACTTGAGGACTACTGACGATGGCATTGCTGGAAAAGACATTCGACCGCACGCTGGACGCCTGGATCCATGCCTACAAGGCCCCGGCCTGGCGCGGCGCGGCCGTCGAAGGCTGGCTGTTCGAGGGCGTCGATGCGCGCCGCGAGGCCGAGGCGCGGCTGGCGCAGGCCGGCGTGACGGCGCGCTTTCGCAGCGCCTACAAGCCGCTGCTGCACTACTTCCTGGAAGAGGTCGAGCGCGACGGCCTGGTGTCGGTCGAGCTGCGCTACCCGCTGCACGAGCACGCCCAGGCCAAGCGCTTCACCCTCGAAGCCTACCCGCTGGTGGCGCTGCTGCAAGGCGTGCGCGTGACGATGAAGCCGGGCGCCTCGGACCTGCACTACGACGTCGCCCTGGCCTACGCCGACGGCAGCCGCCGCGAGGCGCGCGTGTTCGCGCCCAACCAGCTCGGCCAGGCGCAGGACGGCACGCCCGAACTGTCGCCCACCGGCTGGCTGCGCGTGCGCAACGCCGACGGCGCCGTGCAGACCGACGCGGCCCAGTCCACCGAATACCAGCAAGCCTTCCGCAGCATCGTCGACACGGTGCGCAACCATCCCTGGGGCGCGCACGAGCCGTACTTCGACCGCCTGGAAATCCGCGTCGACCTGCCCGGCATGGACTTCGCCCTGCCGGTGGACGAGGAAATCGTCAGCACCTTCGAGGCGCTGCACGAAGACCTGTACTTCACGCTGCTGGAACACTTCCAGCACCACTCCGGCCGCCCCTCCGGCGACCGCGGCCTGCAACCCGGCCAGATCATTCCCGACATCCGCCGCCACGACGGCGCGGCGCGCGTGCAGGTGACGCTGGAGCCCTTCGCGCCGCCGGCGCCGGTGACGCCCGCGGCGCTCGACGCGCCGCTGGCCGAACTGCGCCAGCCGCTGGCGGCGGCCCAGATCGCCGGCTGCATGGCCGCGCTGGGCGGCGACGCCTTCCAGGCCGTCTCGCGCCAGGGCCGCCCGGTGCTGGGCACCTACCTGCGCGGCTCGGGCCCGGCGGTCTTCATCTCGGGCGCGCAGCATGCCAACGAAACCTCCGGCGTGGTCGGCGCGCTGCGCGCGGCGCAGGCGCTGAAGGCGCGCGGCGACGCGCACTTCGCGCTGATCGCCTCCGAGAACCCGGACGGCTACGCGCTCTTTAACCGCCTGCGCGAACAGCATCCGCGCCACATGCTGCACGCCTCGCGCTACAGCGCGCTGGGCGACGACATCGCCTACCGCGAGCACGCGCCGTTCTTCGAACGCGAGGGCCGCCACCAGGCGCACGCCATCAGCGGCGCGCAGCTGCACATCAACCTGCACGGCTACCCGGCCCACGAGTGGACCCGCCCCCTTTCGGGCTACCTGCCGCGCAATTTCGAGCTGTGGACCATCCCCAAGGGCTTCTTCCTGGTGCTGCGCCACCACCCGGGCTGGAGCGAACGCGCCCGCCGCCTGATCGAGGGCGTGACGGCGCGGCTGGCCCGCAACGTGCCCGGCCTGGTCGAATTCAATGCGCGCCAGCTTGAACTATTCCACGCGCACGCGCTCGAAACCGGATTCGATGTGCTGAACGGCATCCCCGTGCAGGTCACGGAAACCGACCGGGAAGCGCTGCCGATGGCGCTGATCTCCGAGTTTCCGGATGAAACCGTGTACGGGGACCGCTTCGTTTTCGCGCATACTGTGCAAATGGAAACCGTCCTGGCGGCGACCGACATCCACCGCGCCGGACACTAAAGCCGCCCGTCTGACATGAACATCCGAGAACGCAACCACGGCGACGACCTCGCCCTGGTGGATATCTGGCTCCGGTCGGTGCGCGCCACCCATACTTTCCTGACCGAAAAGGAAATCCAGGCCATGTACCCGCAGGTGCTCAACACCTACCTGCCGTCGGTGCGGGTCTGGGTCTGTGAGGACGATGCCGGCGAGGTCGCCGGCTTCATGGGCCTGAACGACAACAAGGTCGAGATGCTGTTCGTCGATGCCAACAAGCGCGGCAAGGGCGCCGGACGCCGCCTGCTGAATTTCGCGCTGTCGCTGCACGGTAGCCTGCGGGTCGACGTCAACGAACAGAACCCGCAGGCCCATGGGTTCTACAAGCACTACGGGTTCGTCGACGTGGGCCGTTCGGAGACCGACGCCGGGGGGCGGCCGCGACCGATCATCCATATGAAGCTGGCGGGCTGAGGCGGTCGCGCCGCCGGCACGGGCACCGGTCCGACGTGCGTGCTCGATATATCACCCAATTGACCGCGTCCCCTGTTGCATTCCTCGCTGGTGTGGCGAATGATCCCAGCAAGCGCCATGGGACGGGCATGTTACGCTGCACTTATCGTGTAACACATGAGAACCGCACCATGAGCGACGCTACCTTTACCTTTCGGGTGGATGAAGCCTTGAAAAACGAGTTCGCCATGGCCGCCAAGGCCCGAGACCGCACCGGCGCGCAGCTTCTGCGCGACTTCATGCGGGAGTACGTCCAGCAACAACAGGAAGCGGCCCAGCATGACGCCTGGTTCCGCCGCCAGGTGCAAGCGGGCCTGGATTCCGCCAACGCCGGCCGCCTGGTGCCGGCCGCCGAGGTCGAAACCAAATTCGCAGCCCGTCGCGCCGCGACCCGTCGCCGGCTTGAAACACCCAAGTGAGGGCATTGCGCTGGACGCCCGAAGCGATCCAGGACCGGGAAGCGATCTACGATTTCATCGAGGCCGACAACCCCATTGCGGCGCTGACGCTTGATGAACTTCTTGAAGAGAAGGCGGGACGCCTGATCGATCATCCCGGCCTGGGTCGTCCCGGCCGTGTCGCGGGCACCCGGGAGCTGGTGGCGCACCCGAACTATCTATTGATCTACGACGTGACGAACGATCTCGTGCGCATGCTGCGTGTGCTGCATGCGGCCCGGCAGTGGCCAACGCCGGATCCATCATCTGAGAGTCGCTGAAGTCTCGTCGAGCGGCGGAATAAACGCCTGCCATCCGGCATCAAAACAAGACTACTTCAGGCCGTCATTGGGCCTGGAAGGACTGCGCCAGCCCGATAATAAAAATCATTCTTCAAGGGTGGACAAACCGTGATCCTACGGTCACCCGCGGCACGGTGATTTCTGCATGAGCGTCCTGGCCTACTCATCCCCTCCTTCGCTGGAAACGCTCTATTGCGACCATCACGGCTGGCTGCAGCGCTGGCTGCACCACCGCCTGGGCAACGCCGCCGACGCGGCGGACCTGGCCCACGACACGTTCGTCCGGCTGTTGGCCAAGCCGGTGAGCCGTGACTTCAGCAACGTCTGCCAGGCGCGCGCCTACCTGCGCACCGCCGCCGGCGGCCTGTGCGTGGACCTCTGGCGCCGTCGCGAGATCGAACAGGCGTGGCGGCAAACGCTGGCTGCGCGGCCCGAACCCATGGCGCCATCGCCCGAGCATCAAGCCATCATCATCGAGACGCTGCTGGAAATCGGCGCCATGCTCGGCCGGCTGTCCCGGAAGGCGGCGACGGCGTTCATCATGGCGCAGGTGGACGGCGCGCCCTACCACGCCATCGCGGCCGAGCTGGACGTCTCGGAACGCATGGTCAAGAAATACATCGCCCAGGCCATGCTGCAATGCGCGTTGATCGAGGCCGGACTAGCCGGCTGAAAGCCCCTCTCCCGCAGCGCCACTGACCATCGCCAGTGGGTGACCACGCAAGTGGCCTTGCCCCATTTGTAGGACAAGGACGGGTTCCCCTTTTGCGTCTCACATTCGATTTAGACAGCGAGAGACTACGGCTGGACGGGCGTCGACTCCGCCCTGGCGGCACGGCCTCGGCCGGACACGCCCGCCACCCTGCGCCCGCCGCCGATCGTCTCGCCGCTCGAAGAACCTTTGGAAAGATCGATTGATGCACCGTTCCGCCTTCCTCCCGCATTCCGTCCCAACCCATGCCCCCGCGAACGCCGCGCCCCATTGCCCCCCTCACGCGCTGCGCTCAGTGGCGCTGGCGCTGGCGCTGGACCTGGCCGTCGCGGGCTTGACGCTCGCCACGGCGGGCTGGACGCCAACCGCGCAGGCGCAGCCGGCCACCGCCCCGGCGCGGCGCTACGACATTCCCGCCGGACCGCTCAACACCGCCTTGACCCGTTTCGCGCAAGAGGCCGGCGTGCTGCTCTCCGCGCCAGGGGCATTGACGCAGCACAAGCGTGCCGCGGGCCTGTCCGCGACCATGACGGTCGAACAGGGTTTCGCCGAACTGCTGCGGGGACAAGGGCTTGCCGCCGTGCGGCAGGCGGATGGCAGTTATGCGCTGCGCCAGGCACTGCCTGCGGACGGCGCGGCCATCAGCACGCTGCCCGCGGTGCGCGTGACGGGCGCGCCAGAATCCCGGGCTCGTGCGCTGCCCACGCCCTACGCGGGCGACCTGGTGGCCCGTGGAGGCCGCGTCGGCCTGCTGGGCAACAAGGACGTGATGGAAACGCCGTTCAGCACCACCAGCTACACATCCCGCATGATCGAGGACTGGCAGGCCGGGACGGTGGCGCAAGTGCTGCACGCGGATGCATCGGTGCGGCAGACGTTCCCCGAAGCGGGGCCGACGGAGTTCTTCAACGTGCGCGGGTTTTACATGCCCAGCACGGACTTCGCCTGGAATGGCCTGTTCGGCCTGACACCGGGCTTTCAGGTGGCAACGGAACTCCTTGAACGCATCGAGGTGCTCAAGGGTCCAGGCGCGCTGCTGTATGGCATGACACCCGGCGGTTCCGTTGGCGGGGTCATCAACCTGGTGCCCAAACGGGCGGGCGACACGCCGCTGACACGCCTGACGGCCAAACTCTCCGCGGACTCGGAACTGGGCGCGCACCTGGACATGGGGCGACGCTTCGGACGCGACGACGCGTTCGGCATTCGCGTCAATGCCGCCAAGTCCGATGGCCGCACCACCCTGGATGGCCAGTCGAAGAACAAGGAATTGGGCTCGCTGGCGCTGGACTTTCGCGGCGAACGCCTGCGCGTCGCGCTGGACGCCTACAGCATCGAAGGCAGGACGCGCGGCGGCATGCCGCTCTTCACCACGTTTGCCAGCGGCCAGATTCCCGACGCCCCGGATCCCAAGCTCAACCCCCTGCCCGGCGCGCGAGCCTCGGAGCACAGCAAGGCGCTCATCGCCTCGGCCGAGTTCGACTTCAACGATCAATGGATGGGGTTCGCGTCGGTCGGCACCAAGCGTCAAGGCAGTTCCGGCTACATGAACAACGCCCTGGGCAGAAACGCGCAGCCCTCGGGCGCCTACATCGGCATGGCCAAGAACACGAGGAGTTTCTCCAATGCCAATGCGGCCGATGGCGGCATTCGCGGTCGTCTGCGCACCGGGCCGGTCGGACACGAGATCACCCTGAGCGGCAACGCCATTCGACAGACGGGTGGCGCGGTCCAGGGGCCCGTGACGATGTGGGCCTCGAACATCTATGCGCCCACCCCACCAACGCTGACCGCAGGACCCGCCGCACTGCCGAAGTCGTCCGACAGCACCCTGAGCAGCATCGCCCTGGCCGACACGATTTCGTTCCTGAAGGAGGAATACCTGTTGACGCTGGGCGTGCGGCAACAGCGCGTGCGGACGAAGAACTATACGCCCTCGGGCGCCGTGACCACCCGCTACGACGAACACGCCCTGACACCCGCCATGGGCGTGGTCATCAAGCCATGGACCGCGCCGGTCTCCGTCTACGCCAACTACATCGAAGGCCTGTCACAGGGAGACCGGGTCACCGACGTCACCGCCGCCAATTTTGGCGAGGTCTTCCCGCCGTACCAGAGCAAACAGATGGAGGTGGGCGCCAAATGGGATGCCGGCACACTGCTCAATACCCTTGCCGTCTTCCAGATCACGCGCCCCAGTCTCATCAAGAACGGCGACAGCAACCGATACGCCCCCGACGGCGAACAACGCAACCGCGGCATTGAATGGAGCATTGCCGGCGAGGCGGCGGCAGGACTGCGCCTGCTGGGCGGCGCGACTTACCTCAAGGCCATCAACACCAAGAGCAGCACCGGCCTGCTGGATGGCAAGACGGCCATCGGCGTTCCGAGCTGGCTGTTCAACCTGGGCGCGGAATGGGACATGCCGTCATTGCCAGGCCTGACCCTGCGGGCCGCCGCCATCTACACCGGCCAGCAATACGCGGACAGCGCCAACACGCAGAAACTACCCGCCTGGACACGGCTCGATCTGGCCGCCCGCTATGCCACCCGCCTCGCCGCCCACAACGTGGTTTTCCGCGCAAGCGTGGAGAATGCGCTGGACAAGCGCTACTGGTCAGGCGCCTGGTATGGCTCCACCTCGGTCGGCACGCCGCGCACCGTCAAGTTGGCGGTCAGCGTGGATTTCTGACAGTCGGGGCGGCCGGTTGCCCGCGCATCCCGTTCCCGCGGCGGCGCGAACCGCCGCGGCAGCCCCGCCCGCTACCCCGCCTCGCCATGCCGCGCGCGCCAGGCCTTGAGCGCGGCGCGGTATTCGTCCATGGCTTCGTTGTAGGTGTCGTAGACGCAGGGGATGCAGCCGCTGTTGCAGCATTCCTCGGGCGCGGGGGCCTCGGGCAGTACGGGCGGCGGATCGTCGTCGGCGGGCGACGGGGTGTTCGGGGCAGTCGGGGAACTCATCCCCGCATGTTAGCGCTGATCGGCGCCCGCCAGCGCGCGCCATTGCTGGCGCCGGATTTCGTAGCGCAGCTTGCGCGCCTCGCCTTCGCCGGTGGTCTCGATCCAGCGCATGCCGCACTTTTCCATCACCCGCATCGACGCGGCGTTGTGCTGCACCGCCACGGCGCTCAAGACGTCCACCGGCAGGCGCTCGAAGCCCAGCGTCAGCAGCGCGCGGGTTATCTCGGAGGCGTAGCCGCGGCCCCAACAGGCCGGCGGAAAGGCGTACGCCACCTCGACCCGTTCGATCTTTCCCGCCAACGCCAGCTTGAGGCCGGCGCGGCCGGCCAGCGCGCCGCTGTCGCGCTCGGTCAGCACGTACATGCCGTAGCCGTGCTCGGCCCAGTGCAGCATGTTGTGCTCGACGTAGCGCCGGCTGGCGGCGGCGTCGCGGGTGCCGCCCATGGTCGCCATGAGCGCGGCGTCGGCATGCATCCCGGTGATGAACGGCAGATGGGTGGGCGCAATGCGCTCGGCGCGCAGGCGCTGGGTGACGAAGGATTCGGGCAACAGGGCGGACGGCATCATGGCAGGCGGCAGCCATCGAAAGGAGTGCCTTGCATCATACAGAGCGGTGAGCCCCGTCACTATCCACCATCCGCAGCGTGGACACCTGACTGTATCCGCCCGCCCCCCCGCCATCGGGGCATCATCACCCTAGTCGCGCCGCAGGCCCAGGAAGCTCCAGTGCACGTCGGCGCGGTCCAGCATGTCTTCGCGCGTGACGCAGTGATGCGCCGACAGGCCATGGCCGGCCGCCAGCGCGATGGTCTCGTCGGCCGAGACGTCGAACATGCGCCGCCCCGGCGGCACGGGGCCGTGGCGCAGCGACATCAGGATCTGGCCGCCGGGCGCCAGCAGGGCCGCCAGCGCCGCCATGCCGCGGGCGCGCTCGTCCGCGTCCAGGTGCATCCACACGGCGGTCAGCATGATGACGTCGAACGCGCATCCGCGCAGGCCGTCCAGGTCCGGCAGGGCATCGTCGACCCATTCCAGATTGGGCAGCGCATGACGCCGCTGGCCTTCGCGGCGCAGTTCGGGCGTGGGCTCGGCCGCCACCACCTGGTGGCCCATGCGGGCCAGCGCGGCGGCGTCGCGGCCCGAACCGGCGCCGATGTCGGCGATGCGCGACGGCGTCGCCGGGATCAGGTGCGCCACGTCGCGGTGGACGTCGGCGAAGGCGATGCTCTCGTATTGCTCGGCCAGGGCCGCGGCGTTTTCGCCGTAGCCCTGGGTGCCCGAGACCACTGCCCCGCCGCCGTCGACAGTTTGCGTGGGATCGGCGGCGCTCATTTGGCCTTGAGCGCGTCGTAGATGCGCTTGCCGACGCGGCCGTCCTGCGGCAGGTTGCGCTTTTCCTGTTCGGCGCGCACCGCGTCGCGGGTCTTGGCGCCGGGAATGCCGTCGGCGGTGCCGACGTCATAGCCACGGGCGTTGAGCATCTCCTGCACTTCCTTGATCTGCGCACGCGACAGGCCGGGGTCGTCCGTCGGCCAGGCCGTGGCCAGCGCCGGGCCGCCCTGCAGGCGGTTCAGCAGCAGCGACACCGCCAGCCCATAACGGCGCGACTGGTTGTAGTGCAGGATCGCGTCGAAATTGACGGTGGCCAGGAACACCGGGCCCTTGGCGCCGGTGGGCGCGAACAGGTAGGCCTGCTGGTCGTTGCCGCTGGCCAGCTTGAGCGCGGAACCGTCACCCTGCTTCAGGCCCGCCTGGGCCCACTGCGCGATGGTGCGGCGGTCCTGCGAGCCGACGTATTCGGCGTCGGGCGCGGGCGGAATGGCGGCGGCCACATCGGCCGGCACGCGCACTTCCACCACCGCCGGCAGGCCATGGGTCCATTTGGCGCGGCGCTTGCGCAGGTGGTTGGCGGTCGAGGCCAGGGCGTCGGGCAGCGAGTTGTACAGATCGATCTTGCCGTCGCCATCGCCGTCGGCCGCCAGCTCGTAGAACGAGGTGGGGATGAACTGCGTCATGCCGAAGGCGCCGCTCCAGGAGCCGACAAAGTTGTCGGCCGGCACCACGCCGTCGCGCAGCAGGCGCACGGAGGCGTAGGCGTTCTTTTCCCACAGCGTCTTGTTCTCGGTGCAGGCGCGGGTCAGCCAGGCATTGAGCACGTCGGTCTTGCCGACCTGGCGGCCGTAGTTGGTCTCGATGCCGAAGATGGCGACCAGCGTGGCCGGGTCGACCTGGTATTGCTGGCTGATGTCGCCCAGCTGCTTGCCGTACTTGGCGAGCACCGCGCGGCCGTCGCTGACGCGCTCGTCGTCGACCGTCTTGGCGATGTAGTCCCACCAGCTTTCGCGGCCCTCGGGCTGGCCCTGAGCGGACGCCACGGTGGTGGGCAGCAGCTTGGCCTTGGCGGTGTATTTGTCCCAATCGGCCAGGGTCAGGCCGTTGGCGGTGGCGCCCTTGCGCAGCTTGGCGATACACGCCTTGGTGTCGAGCTCGGTCGGGATGATGACCGTGGGCGCGGCGGGAGTCGCGGTCGCGGCGGGCGTTTGGGCCGGCGCGGCGGCAGGCTGGGCGGCCGGGGCCGCGGTAGCGGGCGCGGGGGCCGGTGCAGGTGCCGGGGCGGGCGCGTGGACGTTCGTCGGCGGGGCGGCGCGCGTATCGTCCGGCGTGACCACGGGCACGGGCACGGGCGCCGCGGCCGGGGCAGGCGTGGACGGGTCGTCGAAGCTGCGCTTGGGCGTCAGCGTCGGGCCGGACGGGGCCGGCTGGACGCCGGGACTGCGCGTGCCGGTGGCGGAAGAAGGCGACTGGGCCTGGGCGCCGCCGCAGGCGGCGAGGCTCAGCGCGGCGGCGAGGACCGCGCGCGCAAGGGGATCGATCCGGGCCCGAAGGAGACGCTGTCGCATGGCTATCCTGAAAAATCGAAGTCAGCCCGGATCGTACCGCGACCGGCCACCGAAATCGAATGACCGGGACGGGGCGTCGCCGGACCGTGGATGCTCCCGCCGGGCCATGCCCGAACGGCCGCGACCCACGGTCCCAGGCTGGGCCGGCACCGTCGCGGGGCGCCGCCTCAGGCCGCGCCGGGCATCAGACTGGCCGGCGGCTGGCGCAGCACGCGCCGGCACAACGCCAGCGCCAGCAGGCTCGACAGGGCGAAGCCCAGCGTCTGCCCCAGCAGCACGCCTTGCGCGCCGCCGTAGTAGGCGCCGACCCACACGAACGGCAGGGTGCCGACGGTGGCGCGCAGCCAGCCGATGGCGGTGGCATAAGTGGCGTAGCCCAGGTTGTTGAACACCGCCACGGACACGAAGAACACGCTGTTCAGCGCCCAGATGAAGCTGGCGTAGCGGCAGAAGACCAGCACCAGGTCGCGGCCCGGTCCGGTGACCTGGAACAGGTCGGGAATCCACGGCGCCAGCAAGGCCAGCAGCGTCGCCGCGCCAAAGCCGTACGCCAGGGCCAGGCCGAGCGTGATGCGCACGGTCTGCCGCACCCGCGGCCACTGCCCCGCCCCCAGGTTCTGGCCCAGGATCGGGCCGATGGCGCCCGGCAGCACGAAGAACAGCGAATACGACAGCTGCAGCACCCGGTCCACCACCGTGGCGCCGGCCATGACGCTGGGGCCGAATCCGGCGTAGGTGGACGCGGTGAAGACGACGGCCGCGGGCGTGGCCAGCGCGCTCAGCGTCGCCGGCAGCGCGATGCCGCCGACGGCGGCCAGGTCGGCGCGCAGGCTCGCGCGCGCCGGCCGCGCCACCAGCCGGTAGCGGCCGAACACCAGCCAGGCGCCCAGCGCCACCGTCGCCACGCGGCCGACGCCGCCGGCCCAGGCCACGCCGCGCATGCCGCCGTCGAACACGAAGATCACCAGCGGATCCAGCACCGCCACGGTGGCGGTGCCGGCCAGCAGCACCCACATCGATTGGCGTCCGCGGCCGGCGGCGCGCAGCAGGTTGGACAGCATCATGCCCAGGCCCATGGCCACCGAGAACGGCGCGGTGATGGCCACATAGGACAGCAGCAGCGCGCGCACGTCCGGCGCCAGCCCGATCGCCCGCGTGAACGGCCCGATGGCCAGCAGGAACACGGCCGCCGACAGCACCGTGGCGGCGGCCATCAGCAGCAGCGAGGCCGCCGCCAGCCGGCGCGCGCGCATGGCGTCGCCAGCGCCCAGGGCGCGCGACACCTGCGCTGCGCCGCCCACGGTCACGCCGATGCAGATCGACGTGATGGTGAACAGCGTCATCGAACCGAAGCCCACCGCCGCCAGCACCGCCTCGTCGCGCAGCGTGCCCAGGTAGAGCAGGGTCAGGAATTCCACGGCGAACACCGCCAGCATGCTGGCCCAGCCGGTCAGCACCATTTCAAGCACGTGGCTGCGCAACGGTCCGGAGACGAAGCGGGCGGGCATGGCGGCGACTGCGTTCAAGCGGCTCTCCTAGCGCGGCGCGAACCAATATTGCGAACGGTCCTCGTCCGACGAATACCAGGGCAGCAGGCCGATGCTCTGCGACTCGCGCTGCACGCTAACCAGCAGCCCGCCCGCCAGCGGCCGCAGCAGCGCCATGGTGCGGTACATGCCCATCGACTCGTGCTGGCGCCAGTCGCGACGGGCGCTGATCCAGAAACGGCCCTGAGTGCAACCGCTGAAGCGTTGCAGGCCGAACGGGTCCAGCGAGCGCTCATCCGCCGCCGCATCCGCCCCGGCCCGGCCTGCGCGCAGCGGCAGCAGGTCGGCGCTGCCGCCGCCCTGGCCGTCGTCGGCCTGGACGCGCCAGCCGTCCGGCGTGGCGCGGAAAGTCACGCTGGCGGCCGCCGTGGGGCGCCAGGTCCGTGCGGCGGTATCGCGCAGGCCGGCCAGGCCGAGCGTGTTGGCTAGCAGGCGCTGCAAGTCGGCCACGCCGGGATCGGCCTGGCCGGCGCGCAGTTCGCCGGCGGCGCGGTAGCTGCCGGACAGGTCGGGGCATTGCGCCGGGTCCGACGGCAGCACCAGCGGCGCGCCGTCCTTGAACGGCGGCCAGTCGACCCGCACCTCGTCCACCGTCGACACGCCGCATCCCGCCAGGGCCGCCAATGCCGCCATGGCCGCCAACCGCCGCGCGGCCAGGGCCAGTCTCGCGCCAGATCCCGCCGTCATCGCCCGCTCCCGTCCGTCTCCATGGCGAGCAACTATACCGAAACCCGTCCCCCGCGTTGCCAAGGCTGCGGCGCCGGAGAATAATCGGCGCATCGCCACTGCCCCGCCCGCCATGACGCCCTTCAAAGGAAAACTCCGCACCCGGCACCTGGAGATCGTGCTGACGGTCGCCGAGCTGGGCAACCTGTCCAAGGCGGCGGCGCAACTGCACAGCACGCAGTCGGGCCTGTCGCGCGCCATCGCCGAGATCGAGGAACTGGTGGGCGCCCGCCTGTTCGAGCGCACCGCCCGCGGCACCAGCTGTACGCCGCTGGGCGAAGCCATGTGCCGCCACGCGCGCCAGCTGCTGACGGGCTTTCGCAAGGCCGAGATCGACCTGGCGGCGCTGTCGCGCGGCGACGAGGGCAGCCTGACGGTGGGCTGCTTCTCGATGTTCGCCGGCTGGCCGGTGGCGCAGGCCGCGTCGCGCTTTCGCGAACGGCATCCGCGCATCACGCTGACGCTGGAGATCGGCACCCACGAGCGGCTGATCGAGGACCTGGACGCCGGCGCGCTGGACGTGCTGATCAGCCGCTTCTCGTCCACGGTCGATCCGAGCATCTACCGCTCGGCCAACCTGCTGGAGGACGCCGTGGTGCTGGCCTGCGCGCCCACCCATCCGCTGGCGGAACGGCCCGAGGCGACGCTGGCCGATTGCGTGGCGTACCCGTGGATCACGGCGCTGCCCGGCAGCCGCATCCGCGGCGAACTGGAAATGCTGCTGTTACGGGAAGGCCTGCCGATTCCGGATATGATCGGCGCCCTGTCTCTGGAATTCGGCCGCGAACTGCTGACGGTCGGACCCTACCTGTGGATGCTTCCCGGCAGCGTCGCGGCGGTGCGCGCCGCGCGCGGCGAGGTGGTGGTGCTGGCGCCCCGCCCCGCCCTGCGGCGCTCGCCGCTGGCGGCCATCTGGCGCCGCGACCGGCCCAGCACCCGCCAGGCCCGCGCCTTCGCCGACACGCTGGCCCAGGCCATCCAATCTTCTTCTTAGGAGCGCCCATGTACGACTGGCTCAACACCCTGCCCAAGGCGGAACTGCACCTGCACCTGGAAGGCACGCTCGAACCCGAGCTGCTGTTCCGGCTGGCCCACCGCAACGGCGTGGCGCTGCCGTGGCCGGACATGGACGCCCTGCGCGCCGCCTACGACTACGGCAACCTGCAGGAATTCCTCGACCTGTACTACCGCGGCGCCGACGTGCTGCGCACCGAACAGGACTTCTACGACCTGACCTGGGACTACCTGGTCAAGTGCCACGAGCAGAACGTGGTGCACACCGAACCCTTCTTCGATCCGCAGACCCACACCGACCGCGGCGTGCCGTTCAAGGTGGTGCTGGACGGCATCAGCCAGGCGCTGCAAGACGGCCGCAAAAAGCTTGGCATCAGCAGCGGCCTGATCCTCAGCTTCCTGCGCCACCTGCCCGAGGAACAGGCCATGCGCACGCTGGCAGAAGCGCTGCCGTATCGCGACGCTTTCATCGCCGTCGGCCTGGACAGCAGCGAAAAGGGCTTTCCGCCGCGCCTGTTCCAGCGCGTCTTCGACCGCGCCCGCGCCGAAGGCCTGCCGGCCGTGGCCCATGCCGGCGAGGAAGGCCCGCCCGAATACATCTGGGAAGCGCTGGACCTGCTCAAGGTGCTGCGCATCGACCACGGCGTGCGCGCCGCCGAGGACCCGCGCCTGATGGCGCGCCTGATCGACGAACAGATCCCGCTGACCGTGTGCCCGCTGTCGAACACCCGCCTGCGCGTGTTCGAGCACATGTCGCAGCACAACATCCTGTCGCTGCTGGACGCCGGCGTGAAGGTCACGGTCAATTCCGACGATCCGGCCTACTTCGGCGGTTACGTCACCGAGAACTTCCACGCACTCTACGAACACCTGGGCATGAGCCAGGCGCAGGCCCAGGCGCTGGCCGACAACAGCATGGATGCGCGCATCCTGAAGTAGGCCCGGCCGCGCAGGTATGCGGGTTGCGCATGGCCCGGATCGAAACCGGCATGCCTGCCCGCCCCCATTCGTCCCTACCATAGTCCCGAGCGGACGGCGGCCCTGCACGCCGTCCGCCGGAAACCAAGACGACAAGGGACAAGACCATGACTGACACCGTTCAGGCCGACCTGCGCACCGGCAGGTTGACCGGCCTGCGCGAGGGCGGCGTCTGCCGCTTCAGCGCCATCCCCTATGCCGAGCCGCCGGTGGGCGCGTTGCGCTTCGCGCCGCCCGAGCCGGCCCGCTGGCGCGGGCCGCGCGATGCCACCCGCCCCGGCAGCGTGGCGCCGCAACTGCCCTCGCGCCTGCGCGGCGCCATGGGCGACTTCGACGCGCCGCAATCCGAAGACTGCCTGCACCTGACGGTGTGGACGCCCGCCGCCGACGAGCGCCGCCGGCCGGTGGTCGTGTGGCTGCATGGCGGCGCCTGGCAAAGCGGCGGCGCGCTCGACTGGTACGACGGCGCGCGCCTGGCGGCGCTGGGCGACGTGGTGGTGGTGGCGGTGAACTACCGGCTGGCCGCGCTGGGCTGGCTGCACCTGCCGGGCCAGACCGCCAACGTCGGGCTGCTGGACCAGGAATGCGCCATTGACTGGGTGCTGGACCACATCCAGGACCTGGGCGGCGATCCGGCCCGCGTCACGCTGATGGGCCAGTCGGCCGGCGCTTCGTCGATCTGCGCCATGCTGGCGCGGCGGCCGCGCTTTGGCCGCGCCATCCTGCAAAGCGCCGCGCTCGGCCGCGGCTTTCGCAGCAGTGCGCAGGCCGCGGCGCTGGGCCGGGTGTTCCTGGCCGCCGCCGGCGCCGACACGCTCGAACAGGCCCGCGCGCTGCCGGTCGAGCGGCTGCTGGCCGCGCAGCAGGCGCCCGAGGTGGTGGCGGCCCTGGAGGCCGAAGGCAGCCGCCGCAGCCTGTTCGGCCCGGCGCTCGATGGCGCGGTGCTGCCCGCCGACATCGCGCCGGCCTTGCGGCAGGCGGCCGGCCGCGCCGACGTGCTGGTCAGCTATACCCGCGACGAAATGGCGGCCTTTCCCGGCGGCGACGGTCCCGACTGCGCACTGGCCAGCGAAGCCGTGTTCGGCGCGCCCTCGCGGCAGTGGGCCGCGGACGCCATCGCCCAGGGCCGGCGGGCGTGGCTGGCGCGCTTCGACGTGGCGCCCACGGCGCGCTTCCAGGCCTGCCATTGCATCGAACTGCCGTTCGTCTTCGGCACGCTCGAGGCCTTCGCCGCCGCGCCCATGCTGCGCGGGCTGGCGCCGACGCAGGCCGCCGCGCTGGCGCGGACCACGCAGCGCGCCTGGATCGCCTTCATCCGCGGCGAGGCGCCCGCATGGCCGCCCGCGCCGCACCTGGAACCGCTGGCCTGAAGCACCGCGCCGGGCGCATGACCCGGCGCGTCCAACATCGACAAGGGGAATACCAATGCTCAAGCAACTTGCCATCGCGCTCGTCCTGCTGCTGCCCGCGGCCGCCGGCGCGGCCTTTCCGGACAAGCCGGTCAAGATCATCGTCTCCAATCCGCCGGGCGGTCCGGTGGACGTGATGCTGCGCGTGCTCGCCAGCAAGCTGTCCACCGCCTGGGGCCAGGCGGTGGTGGTGGAAAACAAGCCCGGCGCATCCGGCATCATCAGCACCGGCGCGCTGGTCAAGTCGGCGCCGGACGGCTACACGCTGGGCATGGTGGTGGCCTCGTCGGTGACCATCGTGCCGTTCGCGGTCGATCACCTGCCGTTCGATCCGCAAAAGGACCTGCAGCCGGTGGCGCTGGTGGCGCGCACGCCGTTCATCTTCATCGTGCCCAGCGACAGCCCGATCAAGACCTGGCAGGACTTCGTGCGCGAGAGCAAGACGCGCAACCTGACGGTGGGCTCGTTCTCCGTCGGCACCGCGTTCCACCTGGTGTGGGAACAGACGGCGCGGCGCGCCGGAATCAAGGCGCTGTACATCCCGTCGTCCTCGTCGGGCAAGACGCAGAACGACCTGATCGGCGGCCAGCTCGACGTGGGGCTGGACGCGCCGTCCAGCTCCAAAGGCCTGATCGACAGCGGCCGCCTGCGCGCGCTGGCCATCACCAGCCCGGAACGCTTTCCCGGCCTGCCGGACACGCCCACGCTGCGCGAATCGGGCATGGGCGACTACGCGCCGCAACCGTGGATCGGCCTGATGGCGCCCGCCGGCGTGCCGGCCGACCGCGTGGCGCGGATCCAGCAATCGGTGGCGGAAATCCTGAAGGAGCCCGCGATGCGGGCGCAGATGGCGACGCTGGGCATGATTCCGATCGGCGGCAGCGCGCAGGAACTGGCCGACACCATCGCGGCCGACCGCGCCGAGATGGCCCCGCTGATCAAGGAACTGGGCATCAAGCTGCAGTAGGCGGCGAGCGGGAATCCTTTCATTTTCAACGATCTGCAGTGCAGAGGCCGCGCCTGGCGTGCCGTTTGGGAATGCGTCCTTTTATTTATTGACCGACGGTCAGTCACTTAATAGAATACGCTTTCCCCTCCTTTCCCGGCCATCCGCAATGACCCCCAATCGCCGCCGCGCCCTGGTGTTCGCCGTCAACCTGGGCAGCTTCATCACCATCCTGGACATCAGCATCGTCAACGTCGCCCTGCCCACCATGCAGGCCGCGCTGCGCATCGACATGGCCGGCCTGCAATGGGTGGTGGACGCCTACGCCCTGTTCCTGTCGGCCTTCATGCTGTCGGCCGGTCCGCTGGGCGACCGCTACGGCCGCAAGCGCTCGTGGCTGGCGGGCGTGGCGTTGTTCACGCTGGGCTCGGCGTTCTGCGGCATGGCCGACAATCTGCCGCTGCTGCTGGCCGGCCGCGCGGTGCAGGGGGTGGCCGGCGCGCTGCTGATCCCGGGCGCCATGTCGCTGCTGACGCAGGCCTTTCCCGATCCCGGCGAACGCGCCCGCGCCATCGGCCTGTGGGCCTCGTGCAATGCCATTTCGCTGATCGTCGGCCCGATGCTGGGCGGCCTGCTGGTGGCGCATTTCAGCTGGCAGAGCATCTTCCTGATCAACCTGCCGGTGGGCGTGGTGGCGATCGCGCTGGGCGCCTGGAGCATCCAGGAAAGCGCGCATCCCGAGCACGCCGCCTTCGATCCGGCCGGCCAGGCCCTGAGCGTGATCTGGCTGGGTGCGCTGACCTATGGCCTGATCGCCGCCGGCGAACACGGCTGGCAGGCGCCCGGCACGCTGGTGGCGCTGGCGGTGGCCGCGATCGGGTTGATCGCTTTCCTGTGGGTCGAGCACACCGTGGCGCGCCCCATCCTGCCGCTGGGCCTGTTCCGCGACGCCGGCTTCGCCAGCACCAACTTCGCGTCGTTCGTGATGGGGTTCGGCGCCTACAGCAGCCTGTTCTTCTTCTCGCTCTACCTGCAGCACGTGCGCGGTCTGTCGCCGCTGGAGGCCGGCTGGCAGCTGGCGCCGCAATTCGTGGCCACCGGGATCGTGTCGACGGTGTTCGGCCGCCTGAACCTGCGCTTCGGCTTGCCGCGGCTGATGATCGCCGGCTACGGCATGGTCGGCGCGGCCATGCTGGGCATGATGAGCTTCGACGCCCACACACCCTATGCGCTGTCGGGCTCGTTGATGGTGCTGCTGGGCCTGGGCATGGGGCTGGCGGTGCCGGCCACCAGCATGGCGGTGATGGCGACCGTGCCGCGCGAGCGTTCCGGCATGGCCTCGGCCACCATGAACGCGCTGCGCCAGACCGGCATGACCATCGGCATCGCGCTGCTCGGCGCGCTGATGAGCGGCCGCGCGGTCGACAGCCTGGCCGCGGCGCTGACGCGGCTGGGCCAGCCGGACGCGCAGGCGGTGGCGCGCATCGCGGTCACCCAGCACGTGCTGCCGGCGCAACCCGATGGCGTGGCGGCGTTGTTCGCCGATGCGCTGGCGGGCGGCTTCCATGCGGCGATGGCCGGCGCCGGCGCGGCCTCGCTGCTGGCGGCGCTGCTGCTGTTGTGGGTCACGCGCGGCGCGCGGCCGGTGTTGCGCGCGGCCTGAATGGATGCCCGAGCGCGCGCATGAAACCCAGGCTTGGCGCGGAATTCCAGCGCATGGAATTCCAACGCCCGGAATCAAATCAGGCCGTTATTAAGCAGGCGTAACAAGCACGCCGCCGCGGTAGCGCTCCAGTAATATCTCCGCCCAATAACAGGTTAACAACCAAGAGGAGACATGCCATGCAACATCGCAAGATCCTGTTCCGTTTGGCGCCGCTGGCGCTGGCCGCGCACCTGGCGCTGAGCGGCCCCGCCGCCGCGCAAAGCGCGCCCGGCACGCAAGGGCCGCTGGCGCCGGCGCCCATGCCGGAACTGGCCACGCAGATCGACCAGCGCGCCAAGGCCATCGAAGACAAGCTCATCGCCTGGCGCCGCGACATCCACCAGCACCCCGAACTGGGCAACCAGGAAACGCGCACCGCCAAGCTGGTGGCCGACCACCTGCGCGCGCTCGGCATGGAAGTGAAGACCGGCGTGGCCGGCACCGGCGTGGTGGCGCTGCTCAAGGGCGGCAAGCCCGGCCCGGTGGTGGCGCTGCGCGCCGACATGGACGCGCTGCCGGTCAAGGAACAGGTCGACGTGCCATTCGCTTCCCAGGCCAAGGGCACCTACCTGGGCAAGGAAGTGGACGTGATGCACGCCTGCGGCCACGACGCCCATACCGCCATCCTGATGGCCACCGCCGAAGTGCTGGCCGGCATGAAGGACCAGCTGCCCGGCAGCGTCAAGTTCATCTTCCAGCCGGCCGAGGAAAGCCCGGCCGACTTCGAGCCGGACGGCAAGAAGATCTGGGGCGCCAAGATGATGGTGCAGGAAGGCGTGCTGGACAATCCCAAGGTCGACGCGATCTTCGGCCTGCACGTGTCCAGCAGCTATCCGGTGGGCAAGCTGTCGTGGCGCAGCGGCCCGGCGATGGCCGCTGCCGACCAGTTCTGGATCGACGTGACCGGCAAGCAGACGCACGGCGCGCGGCCCTGGTCGGGCATCGACCCGATCGTGGTCAGCTCGCAGATCATCCTGGGCCTGCAGACCATTCCCAGCCGCCAGATCAACAGCATGCTGGAGCCGGCCGTCATCACCGTGGGCGCGATCCATGGCGGCAACCGCATGAACATCGTGCCGGACAGCGTGGCCATGACGGGCACCATCCGCACGTATGACGAGGGCATGAAGAAGGACATCCACCAGCGCATCGCGCGCACCGCCACGCTGATCGCGCAAAGCGCCGGCGCCAAGGCCGACGTGCGGGTGGTCGAGCTCTACAACGCCACCGTCAACAACCCGGGCCTGACCGAGGAAATGGGCGCGACGCTGCGGCGCGTGGCGGGCGAAGGCAACTACGGCCTGCAACCGAAGTCGACCGCGTCCGAGGACTTCTCGTTCTACCAGGAGAAGGTGCCGGGCATGTTCTTCTATCTCGGCGTCACGCCCAAGGACGTCAATCCCGAGACCGCGGCGCCCAACCATTCGCCGCGCTTCTACGTGGACGAATCGGGGCTCATCAACGGCGTGCGCGCCCTGTCGAACCTGACGGTCGACTACATGGCCAAGGCCAGGCAAGGCAGCTAGCGGCGGGCATAAGCAAACCGCCATAAAGTCTTTGTGGCGGACGGCATGGTTTCCTACAGTACGGCCCTTTGCCGCCAAAGCGCCGACTCGCCATGCCGATCACCCGCCGCCGATTCCTGCTTGCCAGCACGCTGGCCCTGCCGCTTGCGCGTCCGCGCCGGGCGCGCGCCGCCGCCTGGCCCGAACGGCCCATCCGCCTGGTGGTGACCTTTCCGCCCGGCGGCGCCAGCGACATCGCCGCGCGCGTCATCGCGCCGGCGCTGGGCGACCTGCTGGGCCAGTCGATCGTCATCGACAACCGCCCCGGCGCCGGCTCAACCATCGGCGCCACGCAGGTGGCGCAGGCCGCGGCCGACGGCTACACCCTGCTGATGTCGAACTCGGCGCCGCTGTCGATCTCGCCCGCGCTGATGCCGCAGCATAACTACGACCCGTTGGCCAGTTTCCGCCACGTGGCGTACCTGGGCGCGGTGCCCACCGCCTTCGTGGTGCATCCGTCGGTGCCGGTCGAAACCTTCGCGCAATTGACCGAGTGGATCAAGGCGCAGCCCGCGCCGGTGCAGTATGGCAGCGGCGGCCTGGCCTCGGTCGGCCAGATCGTCGGCGAACTGTATGCGCGCCAGACCGGGGCGCGGCTCGAACACATTCCCTACAAGGGTTCGGGCGCGATGCGCAACGACCTGCTGGGCGGACAGATCCGCGTGGCGGTCGATGCCCTGCCGCAGAACCTGCCGTTCCTGCGCAGCGGCCAATTGCGCCTGCTGGCCGTGACCACGGCGCAGCGGGTGCCGCAGGCGCCCGAGATTCCCGCGGTGGGCGAACTGGGCTACCCCGGCCTGGTGGCCGAGAATTTCGTCGGCCTCTCCGGTCCGGCGGGCCTGCCCGACGGCGTCAGCGAACGCCTGCACGCGGCGCTGGCGCAGGTACTGCAAACGCCGGAGCTCCGCGCCAAGCTGGAAGGCCAGGGCTTCGTGCTGGCGCAGAAGTCGTCCAGCGAATTCACCGATTTCGTGCGGCGCCAGGCCGAGGCCTGGGGGCCGGTGGTGCGCGCCACTGGAGCCAGCCTGTGAGCGCGCGCCGGTTGCTGGTGCTGTTCGGCCAACCCGGCCGCGGCGGCTTCAACGAGGCCGCGGTGGCCGGCGCGACGCGTGCCGCGCGCGCGGGCCAGCCGTTGCAGGTGGAATGGATCACGGCCCGCGACCCCGACGCGCGCGCCGAGCGCCTCGCGCACTTGTGCGCCGCCGACCCGGACCTGGTCATCGTGCATGGCGGCCAGGGCGACGTGCCGGTGGCGCGGGTGGCGCCGCGCTTTGGGCGCACGCAGTTCGCCATCACCCAGGGCAGCCATCACGCCGCCAACGTCGCATCCTATGAAATCCTGCAGGAGCACAGCGCTTTCCTGGCCGGCGTGCTGGCGGGCCTGCGCGACGGCGCCGCGCATCTGTCGGGCGAGCGCGTGCGGCCCGGGCTGAAGGGCCGCGCAGCGTATGCCGATGGCGTGCGCCGCGTGCGCGGGCGCGATCCCCTGACCGGCTTTTGCGGCAACCAGCACGACCCGGCCCTGGCCGAGGCCTGGACCGATGCGCTGGCCGCCGGCGGCGCCCGCGTGGTGTTCGCGATGATGGACGGCGGCCGCGACGGCATCAGCCGCGCCTGCCGCCGCCATGGCCTGTGGCAGATCGGCAATGTGCTGGACTGGGTGGCGCGCGATCCGGCCGTGTACCTGGCGTCGGCGCTGGCCGATTCGGGGCTGTGCGTGGAACGCGCCGCGGCCGATCACGCCGCCGGCGCGCTGCGGGTCGGCGGCGTCACGCATTTCGGCCTGGAAGCGGGTGATGCGCTGAGGCTGGTGCTGGGCGCGGACGTCGGCGCCGAAGAACGCCGCGTGCTGGATGAATGGTCGGCGCGGCTGGCGCGCGGCGAGATCGAGGTGGCGCGGGACTACAGCGGGCGCGAGTTCGAGCCGCGCGCCGGACCGGTGGCGGAGAAACCCGCGTGGTGCGTCACCTCGCCGGCCGCCGGCCGCGTGAAAACCTGCGCCATGAAGTACTGCGGCGGCACGCCGGGATAGGTCAGCGCCGGCATCCGCGCGAAGCCGAAGCGCGTGTAGTACGCCGGTTCTCCCACCAGCACGCAACCGGCGGCGCCTTGCGCCTTGAGCGCGGCCAGTCCAGCCTCGATCAGGGCCGTGCCGATGCCACGGCCCTGCTCCGCCGGCAGCACCGCCACCGGCCCCAACGCGTACCAGTCGGCCGCGCCATCGCTGACGCTCACCGGCGAGAACGCGATATGGCCCACGACGCGCCCGTCCTCGCGCGCCACCAGCGACAGCGTCAGCGCGCCGCCCGCGCGCAGCGCGTCGATGATGTAGCCCTCGGTCTGCTGGCTGTGGGGATGGTCCTGGAAGGCTTGCTGGGTCAACGCGAAGATGGCGTCGATATCGTCGGGGGTTTCGGCGGAAATTCGCATGGCCCTTCTCCTTGGCGATGAATGCATGGCGCAGACCGCGAGTGTAAGCCCCGCCATGATTGACGCCCGCCCGGCCCCTCGCTACAGTGACCGCCGACCCTGGCCGGCCACGCTGCCGCCGGCCGGCCTGCGAACCTGGCGGCGCCTCGCGCCCCAACTCCGGAATCTTCCATGAACAGCTACCGCGTCGGCATCGCCGGCTTCGGCGCCATCGGCCAGGCCGTGGCGCAATCCCTGGATGCCGGCCTGCCCGGCCTGACGCTGGCCGCCGTGGCCGTGCGCGACCCCAAGGCCGCGCCCGCGGTGGCCTGGCAGAACGCCAAGCCGGTGTTCACCACCATCGGCGAGCTCGCCGAGCATTGCGACGTGGTGGTCGAGTGCGCCCCCGCCGCCGTGTTCCGCGAACTGGCCGAGCCGGTGCTGAAGGCCGGCAAGAAGCTGGTGGTGCTGAGCTCCGGCGCGCTGCTGCGCCACGACGACCTGATCGAGCTGGCGCGCCGCCACCAGGGCCAGATCCTGGTGCCGTCCGGCGCCATCCTGGGCCTGGACGCGATCACCGCCGCCGCCGAGGGCGAGATCCATTCGGTCACGATGATCACGCGCAAGCCGGTGCGCGGCCTGCTGGGCGCGCCCTACCTGACCGACAACAACATCGACATCGACGGCATCACCGAGCCGCGCCTGATCTTCCGCGGCTCGCCGCGCGAGGCGGCGGTGGGCTTCCCGGCCAACCTGAACGTGGCGGTGAGCGTGTCGCTGGCCGGCATCGGCCCGGACCGCACCACGCTGGAGATCTGGGCCGACCCGTCGCTGGAGCGCAACGTGCACCGCGTCGAGGTGGTGTCCGATTCCGCCTCGTTCTCGATGGAGATCCAGAACATCCCGTCGGCCAATCCCAAGACCGGCCGCATCACCGCGCAAAGCGTGATCGCAGCGCTGCGCAAGCTGACCGGCCCGCTGCGGGTCGGCACCTGACAGGCGCCGGGCACGGCGGGTGCCGCCCGTGCCCGTGTCAGCCCACTAGGCCGCCGCCCACGCCCACACCGGACCGGGCGCCGCGGCCAGCGGCCCCATCGTCCAGCCGCCCATTCCATCCAGGTCCAGCCGATGGGTATGGAACGCATCCAGCGTGCTGCGGTGGCCAACGCTGACCAGCATGGCGCTCGGCAGATGCTCGCGCAGCAAGCCGTACAGCATGTGCTCCAGCCCTTCATCGGTGGCCGACGTGGCCTCGTCCAGGAACACGATGGCCGGCCGGTTGAACAGCACGCGGGCGAACGCCACCCGCTGCTGCTCGCCGATCGAGAGGATGCGCGACCAGTCGGCCTCGTGATCCAGCCGCCCTGCCAGGTGCCCCAGGTTCACCAGCCGCAAGGCCGTCGCCAGGCGCGCATCGTCGCCGGCGTGCGCCTGCCCCGGATAGGCCACGGCATCGCGCAGCTTGCCCAGCGGCAGATAAGGGCGTTGCGACAGGAACAGCGCCGCCGTGCCCTGCGGACGCCGCACCACGCCCCGGGCGTAGGGCCACAAGCCCGCAAGCGCGCGTAACAAGGTGGTCTTGCCGCTGCCGGACGGGCCCTTGATCAGCAGCGCCTGCCCCGGACGCAGCGACAGATCCAGCTGCCGCAGCAACGCGTGGCCATCGGGACGCGACACGTCCAGGCCCGATATCTCCAGCGCGTCGGACAGCGGCTGCGCCTCGATCGCCGGCAACTCGCGCGCCGCCGCGTTGGCGTCGAGGAAGCCGGCCAGGCGGTTGAGCGTGGCGCGGTACTGGGCGAATGAATCGTACGAGGTGCGAAAGAACGACAGCGAATCCTGCACCTGGCCGAACGCCTGCGAGGTCTGCATGACGTCGCCCAGTTTGATCGCGCCGCTGAAGAAGCGCTGCGCCTGCAACAGGAACGGGAACACCACCGCGATCTGGCTCACCACCAGGTTGAAGCCGTCGAATTTCAGGCCCCGGTAGACCCGCGCCCACAGGTTGGCGATGTAGGCCGAGAAGCGCGCCCACAGCGTCACCCGCTCGACCTCCTCGCCCTGGTAGAAGGCCACGTTCTCGGCATTTTCGCGCAGCCGCAGCAAGGCATAGCGGAAATTGGCGGTGAGCCGTTCGGACAGGAAGTTCAGCAGAATCAGCGGCCGGCCGATGCGGAACGCGAACAGCGTGGCCACCATCACGTACAGGTACACCATGAACACCATGGCGCGCGGAATCTCGACGCCGGCCACCTCCAGCGCGCCCGACAGGTTCCACAGGATCGAAGTGAACGCCACCAGCGACACCACCGCGCTGAGCGCGCCGATCGCCAGCGAGCGCGAGCCGCTCACGAACAGGGCGATGTCCTGCTCGATGCGCTGGTCGGGGTTGTCCACCGGCTCGCCGACGAAGTGGCCGCGGTAGTAGGCGCGCGCGCCGAGCCAGTCGCGCGTCAGGCGGTCGTTGAGCCAGACCCGCCAGTGGATGTCGAAGGCCTGGCCGGCGTAGCTGTCGATCAGGCTGCGGATCACGTGCACGGTGGCGAGCACCGAGAAGATGCCCAGGAAGCGCCAGAACGCGTTCGGGTCGAGCGCCTGCAGCGCGCTGTAGAAGCCGTTGTACCAGAACGAAAACAGCACGGTCATGCGGACCGCGAACATCGCCAGGAACAACAGCGCGGCCAGCGTCAGCAGCGGCCGCCAACTGCGCCGCGGCGTCAGGTACGGCCAGGCCAGGCGCCAGAATTTGCGCCCCCAGTCGGTCCAGCGTGCCAACGCCATCGCCGCCAGCGCCAGCGCCACGGCGCTGATGCCGAACGCCCGCGTCAGCCAGAGCGCGCTTTCCCACAGCTGCTGCTGCCAGTTCAGATCCATGAACAGCCCCTCTCACGTCGTTTCTGTTTAGAGCGGTGGAGGCGTCGCGGTTCCGGGGAAAACGCCGTCTTAAGCGTGGCTTAAGTGTTCGTCGGCGCGATTGAATGCGCAGTGAAAGGTCAGTGCCCGCCCAGGTCCAGGTTGGCGAACAAGTCCGCCAGCGTCGGCACCGACCGGGCCGGCCAGATCGCGCTCAGGTCGAAGCTGGGCAGGCGCTCGCCGTCGCGCACTTCGCAAAAGCGCACGCCGCGGAAATCCATCGAGCGGATCCAGCTGGGCAGCAGCGCGACGCCGCAGCCGCCGGCCACGCACGCCAGCACGGTCAGGGTGCGGTTGGCTTCCTGCGCCACGTGGGCGTCGTGGCCGCCCTTGCGCATGGCATCGAGGATGTCGGCGTAGAACGCCGGCAGCTGCGATTGCGGATACATCACCAGGCCGGCCTGCGCGATCTGCGCCATCGAGACCTGGCCGTCGGGGTCGACGTCGAACTCGTCCGGCACCGCCGCCACCAGCCGGTCGCGCAGCAGCTGGCGCTCGCGCATGCGGCCGCCCACGGCCACCGGCGTGTGCATCAGGCCGATGTCGATCTCGCCGGTCTGCAGGGCCTCGGCCTGCTCGGCGTTGCTCATCTCGCGCAGGATCACGCGCACGCCGGGCGCCTGCCGCCGCATCTCGCGCAAGGCCCGCGGCAGCATGTCGAACAGCGCCGACGACACCAGCCCCACCGTCAACTGGCCGGCGCTGCCGCGGCCGATCTCGCGGGCGCGGCGCGCGGCGGCGTCGATGCGCGCGACGCTGGCGCGCACGTCCTCCAGGATGGCCTCGGCCGCGGGGGTCGGCGTGGAGCCCTGGCGCGAGCGCTCGAACAGGCGCACGCCCAGGTCCTTTTCCATGCGGCCCAGGGCCTGGCTCAACGCCGGCTGGGCGATGCCGAGCCATTCCGAGGCGCGGCTGACGCTGCCGTGGTCCACCACCGCCAGAAAGTAGCGCAAGTGCCGGGTTTCCATATCGATCCAATATAAATAAAGCAATTTTCCAGAATGGAAAACTATACCTTGTCTACATAGAATCCCGCTTACAGAACCTTACAGAACGCGCGGGGCACGGACCCCGCCCAGGAGACTGCCTTGCCCCCCTCCGTCACCGGCCTCGCCGTCGACAGCCACGCCCACGTATTCCTGCAGGGCCTGGCGTTGGCGGACACGCGCCGCCACACCCCGGACTACGACGCCCCGCTGACCCAATACCTGGGTCTGCTGGACGCGCACGGGCTGTCGCACGGCGTGCTGGTGCAACCCAGCTTCCTGGGCACCGACAACAGCCACCTGGTACAGGCGCTGCGCGCCGCGCCGGTGCGGCTGCGCGGCGTGGCGGTGGTGGACCCGGCGATCGACGACGCCGCGCTGCAGGCCCTGGCCGCGGCCGGCGTGGTCGGCATTCGGCTCAACCTGATCGGCCTGGCCCTGCCCGACCTGCGGACGCCATCCTGGCAACAGTTGCTGGCGCGCGTCAACGCGCTGGGCTGGCACGTCGAGATCCACGTGCAGGCCGCGCGCCTGGCCGATATCATGCCGGCGCTGTTGCAGGCCGGCTGCCGCGTGGTGGTGGACCACTTCGGTCGTCCCGACCCGGCGCTTGGCGTGGCCGACCCGGGCTTCGGCTACCTGCTGCGGCAGGCCACCAGCGGCCAGGTCTGGGTCAAGCTATCCGCGCCCTACCGCAACTGGACCGCGCCGGCCTGTACCGGCGCCGGCCGCGAGGCCGCGCGGCAACTGCTGGACGCCTACACGCCCGCCCGCCTCATGTGGGGCAGCGACTGGCCCCACACCGAGCATCGCCACCTGGCGTCCTACCCCGCGGCAACGCAGTGGCTGGACGACTGGATCGACGACCCCACGCAACGGCGCGCCGTACTCGCCGAGACACCGTTGCGGCTGTTCCAATTCCAAGGAGAATTCCGATGACCCCTCTGTTCCAACGCCTCGCGCGCCGCGCCAGCCTGCTGGCTGCCGCCGGTCTGCTGGCTGGCGCCGCCGGCACTGCTGCCGCCGCCTACCCCGAGCGCGCCATCACGCTGGTGGTGACCTACCCGCCCGGCGGCACGGTCGACGTGGTGGCCCGCCTGATCGGCCCCAAGCTGGCGGCTGAACTGGGCCAGCCGGTGGTCATCGAGAACCGCGGCGGCGCCGGCGGCATGATCGGCGGCGCCGTGGTCGCCAAGGCCCAGCCCGACGGCTACACGCTGATGCTGGACGCGTCCAACCACGCGCAGAACCCCGCGCTGCATTCCAAGATGCAGTTCGACACCCTGACCGCGTTCGCGCCGGTGTCGCTGCTGTTGCGCGTGCCCAACGTGCTGGTGGTGACCCCGTCGTACCAGGTCAAGACCGTGGCCGACCTGATCCGCCTGGGCCAGCCGGACAGCAAGGAACACGTCTACTTCGCCTCGGCCGGTCCCGGCTCGGCCCAGCACCTGGCCGGCGAACTGTTCAACCTGTTGGCCAAGACCCAGCTGCAGCACGTCGCCTACAAGGGCGGCGGCCCGGCCATGATCGACGTCATGTCCGGCCAGGTGCCGGTGATGTTCGCCAGCATGGGCTCGGCCTGGCAGCACGTGAAGAACGGCAAGCTGCGCGCGGTGGCCGTGGGCGGCTCGGAACGCTCCAAGGCGGCGCCGGACCTGCCCACCATCGCCGAATCCGGCGTGCCCGGCTACGAAACCTATGAGTGGAACGCGGTGTTCGCGCCGGCCGGCACGCCGCCGGAGATCGTCAGCCAGGTGTCGCAGGCGCTGGCCAAGGTGCTGAAGGACCCGCAGATCGCCGAACAGCTCGCAGGCATCGGCGCCGAGCCCATCGGCTCCACGCCCGCCGAACTGGACACGTTCCGCCGCGCCGAAATCGCCAAGTGGCAGCGCGTGGTCAAGGAAGCCGACCTGAAACTGGATTGAGTACTGCCGGGCGCATGCCGCCCGTCAACCGGAATGCCGGTCTTGGGCGCCCTTCGGGGCGCCCCTTTTTTTGGTTTTACGGCGGCTCCCCGATGCGATACAACAGCACTTCAAGCGTGCTCAGGGAAATCCGCAGCGAGATGAACCACGACAGCAACGAGCCCTCCTCCTTCCCCCCACCCGCCGACGCCGGCATCGCGGCCGGCGCCGACGGCGCCACGCTCGACGGCTTGGCCGACGGCTTCCTGTCGCTCGATCGCGACTGGCGCGTGCGCTACCTGAACCCGGCCGCCGAACGCCTGCTGCGACGCAGCAGGCTGGACCTGGTGGGACACGGCCTGTGGGACAGCTGTCCGGACCTGGTCGGCACCGGCTACTACGACGCCTGTCGCGGCGCCATGCAGACCGGCCAGCCCACGCATCACACCGGCTACTACGCGCCGCTGGCCAGCTGGTTCGAGGCGCGCGCCTTTCCGCACGAGCGCGGCCTGGCCGTCCTGTTCCGCGATGTCTCGCGCGAACGCGAAGCGACCGCCCAGCTCAAGTACCAGGCCACCCACGATTACCTGACCGGCCTGCCGAACCGGCGCCAGTGCATGGACACGCTGTCTGCGGCCATCGCCGAGGCCGAGCCCGCGCTGGCCGCGCAGGGCCCCACCCTGGCGGTGCTGTTCCTGGACCTGGACCGCTTCAAGGAAGTCAACGACGCCTTCGGCCACGCCGAGGGCGACCTGCTGCTGTGCGACGTGGCCGAGCGGCTGCGCAAGTTCCTCACGCCGGAGATCTTCTGCGCCCGGGTCGGCGGCGACGAATTCCTGCTGGTGCTGCGCGGCACCAACGAACGCGCGGCCGAGGCCCTGGCCAATTCGATCCTGAACGCCCTGTCGACCCCCAGCGACATTCACGGCCGTTCGGTCTCGCTGGGCGCCAGCATCGGCATCGCGCTGATGAACTCGCCCGGCGAATCGGCCGAGATGCTGCTGAACTACGCCGACGCGGCGATGTACGCAGCCAAGTCGGCCGGCCGCTTCCAGGTGCGGGTCTATCACCGCGAACTGATGCAGGGGCTGGGCGCGCGCCTGTCGCTGCGCGGCGACATCCAGGGCGCGCTGGCCAACAACCAGTTCGAACTGCACTTCCAGCCGCAGATCAGCATGCACGACGGCTCGCTGTGCGGCGCCGAGGCGCTGCTGCGCTGGCGCCACCCCACCCGCGGCCTGCTGGGGCCGGCCGCGTTCCTGGACGTGATCCTGGATTCGCCGATGGAGTCGGCGCTGACCGAGTGGGTCGCCAACGCCACCTGCCTGCACATCAGCGAATGGCTGGCCGAGAGCCTGCCGGTGCCGCGCATCTCGTTCAACCTGTCGGCGCGCCAGCTGGTGGCGCCCGACCTGGCCAACACCATCGTGCGCCTGGCTCAGGTGCACGGCGTGCCGCCGACGCTGCTGGACGTAGAGGTCACCGAGAACTCGCTGATGAGCGACGTCGAGAAAGCCTCCGGCATCCTCGCGGCGCTGCGCGAGGCCGGCATCTCGGCGTCGCTGGATGATTTCGGCTCGGGCTATTCGAGCCTGGCGTACCTGGTGCGGCTGCCGATCGACACGCTCAAGATCGACCAGTCGTTCGTCTGGGCGCTGGGCAAGGTGCCGACCGCCACCGCCGTGATCCGCGGCGTGGTGCGGCTGGCGCATTCATTGGGCATGCGCACGCTGGCCGAGGGCGTCGAGACCGAGGCGCAGCGCCAGATGCTGATCGAGGAAGGCTGCGATGCGATGCAGGGCTTCCTGTTCAGCCGCGCGCTGCCCGCCAACGCCTTCGCCGCGCTGCTGCGCGAAGTGCCGCGCTGACGCGAACCGCTATCATGTCCGACTGATGACCCGATTGATGATGGCAATGACGATGGACAGGATACGGCTCGACAAATGGCTCTGGGCGGCGCGCTTCTACAAGACGCGCAGCCTGGCGGCGGACGAAATCGGCAAGGGCCGGGTGCAGGTCAACGGCCAGCCCGCCAAGCCGGCGCGCGAGGTCGGCGCCGGCGACGTCGTCAGCATCCGCAAGGAAGACCCGGCCACGCACGTGCGCGTGGTGGCGGTGAGCGGCGTGCGCGGCCCCGCGCCGGTGGCGCGCCAGCTGTACGAGGAAACCCCGGAAAGCGCCGCGGCGCGCGAACGCGCCGCCGAAATGCGGCGCCTGGCGCCCGAGCCGGCGCTGGACATCGCGGCCGGCCGGCCGACCAAGCGCGACCGGCGCCTGATCGACCAGATGCGGGGCAAATGACGCCCCGCCCGGCCCGCTACAGCGCCCGGCCCACGATCAACGGATCCAGCGCCAGCTCCGGCACGCCGCTCTTGCCGTCGTACGGCAGGCGGCTGAGCACGTAACGCATGGCGTTCAGGCGGGCGCGCTTCTTGCAGTCGGACTTCACCACGATCCAGGGCGCGTCGGCCGTGTCGGTGTGCGCGAACATCGCTTCCTTGGCGCGGGTGTAGTCGTCCCATTTGTCGAGCGAGGCCAGGTCCACCGGGCTCAGCTTCCATTGCTTGAGCGGATGCACTTTGCGTTGCAGGAAACGGCGGCGCTGCTCTTCCTGGCTGACCGAGAACCAGAACTTGACCAGGTGGATGCCGCTGGTGACCAGGTGGCGCTCGAAGTCGGGCACCTGGCGCAGGAACTGCAGGTATTCGTCTTGCGAGCAGAATCCCATCACGCGCTCGACGCCGGCGCGGTTGTACCAGGAGCGGTCGAACATCACGATCTCTCCGGCGGTGGGCAGGTGCTGCACGTAGCGCTGGAAATACCATTGGCCGCGCTCGGTGTCGGACGGCTTTTCCAACGCCACCACGCGCGCGCCGCGTGGGTTCAGGTGTTCCATCATGCGCTTGATGGTGCCGCCCTTGCCCGCCGCGTCGCGGCCTTCGAACAGGATCACCACGCGCTGTCCGGTGGCCTTGACCCAGGCCTGCAGCTTGAGCAGTTCGACCTGCAACGCGTACTTCTGCTTTTCGTAGTTGCGCCGCAGCATGCGGTGGCGGTACGGATAGATGCCTTCGCGCCAGTCGGTCGCCAGTTCCTCGTCGGGGTTGCGGCGCACGGCCGGCGCCTGCGCGTTGGCTTCGAGCAGCGCGCGATGCACCGCCACCGCGTCGTCGGGCGACAGTTCCTCGATCACCGAACGCAACGCCGCATGGGCCTCGCCCGATTCGCCGATCTGGTAGCGGCGGGCGATGTCGGCCAGCACCGCCGAGGTCTCCTGGCGCGCAGCGACTTCGCGCGCATTGACGCGCTTGCGCGCCTGGATCGCCGGGTCAATGGCGGGCAAGCCGGCCGGCGTCGCCAGCGCGGATGCGGGCGGCTGGACGGGTTTGGCGGATTTAGCCGCCTTGGCGGATCGGGCGGACTTGCGCGGCGCAGCGGTGCGCTTGGCGGCGCGCGGGGCGGAGGCGGCGTCCTTGTTCTCGCCGGGCGATACGGAAGCTTGCGGGGTCTTGTCTGTCATCGTTGCAATCCTTGCTGCGCGTGAAGTCCGAGCCGCGGCGGCCGGCCAGTCGCCGGCGACCCGTCAGGAAAAAACATCTACCCTAACTGGCGTGCCGGGGCCGGGCGTTGACGTGAATCAATGCTTGTAACATTACTGCAGCAATCCGGGCCGCTACACTGCCCGCTGTCCTCTTTCGACTGCCCCTTGCCGCCATGTGGTCCCTGCTCAAACGGCTGTTCGTCGGTCCGCCCGCGCCGCCCGATCCCTACGCCGAAACCATCCGCTTCGACGACAGCGGCTTGACTCGCGCCATGGGCCCGGAAGACGCCGGCGGCCGGCGCCAATTCTGGCCTTGGGAGGCCATCCATGAGTTCGGCTTCCACTTCACCCAGGCGGTGTTTCCCGACCCGTGGTTCGGCGACTACATGGAAGGCCTGTGGTACGTGCGGGTCCGCGACGAAGGCTCGCTGATGGCGGTCGAGTTCGGCCAGGAACATCTCGACCTCGCGGCCCTGCCCCCGGCCCTGCTGCAACACATGCCGGGGCTGGACCTGCAGGCCTTGCGCGACGGGCTGGCCGTGGCCGAGCGTGGCCTGCGTCACTTCGAGGGCGAAGGCACCTGGGTGGCCTGGCGGCGCGATCCGCATTGCGCCTGAAAAGCCCCCACGGTAACATCCGCGTCTAAATATTTCGTGGCTGCCGCCCGCCGTGGAAACGCGTAGAGAACCCACCCTGAGCCCGGACGGCGCCGACGCGCCGCTGCCCCACTCGACGCCGGCGGCGCCCTCTCGGCCGCAGCCCGGCCGCGCCTTGCGGACGTGGACCTGGCTGCTGTACATCGGGTTGTGGCTGCTGGTGGTGATCCTCAAGCCCGACGGCGCGTCCAGCGCCCCCACCACGGCCGAATCGATGGGCTACCGCTTCGGCAGCGCGGTCGGCAGCGCCATCGCGCTGCTGCTGCCCGCCGCCGTCGTGATCCTGGTCATGTCGCTGTTCAAGCGCTTTCGCACGCCGCTGCACCGCATGCGCGCGGCCTTCGCCACCGGCCTGCTGCTGGCGGTCGCGGCCGCCGCCCTGGCCGGCTTCTCGGCCTACCGCGAGACGCAGAAGGCCACCGCGCTGGCCGAGATCCGCCGCACCGGCGAATGGATGCGCGCCGCGCTCAACGCCCCCGACCATCCGCCCGGCGACGTGCCGGACATCGACGCCACGCCCAAGGCGCGAGGCGTCTACGGCGAGATCGAGCGCGGCGTCAAGCTCATCCTCGGACAACGCGTGGCGCAGTACCGCGCCTACATGAAGGAACTGGACGAGGTGCGGCTGTCCGACCTCTTCATCCCCAACCGGCTGGCGCGCGACCGTGGCCTGGTGGAAAGCCGGCTGATCCTGGAACAGTCGCAACGCGTGGTGCGCAAGTACAGCCAGCAGAACCAGCGGCTGCTGGCCGACGTGCCCGTCACCATCCGTTCGCTCGACCTGAGCGATCAGCAGAAGGACCGCATGGTCGAAGGCGCGATCAGGGCGCGCCCGCAGCAGAGAGCGACGCTGGCCCGCAACTGGGACCTGGAGCGCCAGACCCTGGACGAGTTCGAGAAGATGATCAATCTGCTCGACGACAACCGCCGCTCGTGGCGCGTGGAGCACAACGAGATCGTGTTCGACCGCGACAGCCTGCTGAACCGCTTCCGCGCGCACCAGTTGGCGGTGCGCCAGCTGACCGAAGAACGCGCGCGGCTGGAGTCGCAGCAGTTCGACAGCCTGACCTCGGTGCTGCGCTGACGCGGGTCGTCGGCGCCCGGCGCGAAGGCGAGCCGGGCGCGATCACGCGTCAGTTCGCTGCCTGATCCAGCCCCTGCTTGAGATCGGCCAGGATGTCGGCGGCGGTTTCCAGCCCGACCGACAAGCGCAGCAGCCCTTCCGACAGGCCGTATTTCTCGCGGTCTTCGGCGGTGTAGCTGGCGTGCGTCATGGTGGCCGGATGCTGGATCAGTGTTTCCGGATCGCCCAGGCTGACGGCGATGCGCGCCAGCTTCAGGCTGTTCAGCAACCGCCGGCCCGCCGCCAGCCCGCCCTTCAACTCGAACGCCACCAGCCCGCCGCCGGCCGCCTGCTGGCGTTGCGCGATCTCGGCGCCGGCGGTGCCCGCCAGGCCCGGGTAGAACACGTCGGCCACCGCGGCGTGCTCGCGCAGGAACTTCGCCACCTTCAGCGCCGATTCGCTGTGGCGTTCGACCCGCAGTTCCAGCGTCTTCAGGCCGCGCAGCACCAGGAAGGCGGTGAACGGCGACAGCGTCGCGCCGGTGAAGTAGCGCAGGCCCTGCAGGCGGATCGCATCGATGTGCTGCTTGCGGCCGACCACCGCGCCGGCCAACAGGTCGCCGTGGCCGCCCAGGTACTTGGTGGCCGAATGCAGCACGATGTCGGCGCCATGCTGCAATGGCCGTTGCAGCACCGGCGTGGCGAAGGTGTTGTCGACGATCGTCAGCAGGCCCTTGCCGCGTGCGATGGCCGAGATGGCGGCGATGTCGACCAGCCGCAGGTTGGGGTTGGCCGGCGTCTCGAAGTAGACGGCGCGGGTCTTGGGGCCGATGGCGGCGGCCACCGTCTCCGGCCGCGTGAAATCGGCGAACACGGCATTGATGCCCAGGCGCGGCAGGCCCTGCGCGAACAGCGTGAAGGCGGTGCCGTAGACGATCTGGTCGACCACGATCTCGTCGCCGCTTTGCAGCAGCGACAGCAGCGTGGCCGAGATCGCCGCCATGCCGGAGGCCGTGACCACGCCAGCCTCGGCCCCTTCGAGCGAGGCCAGCCGTTCTTCCAGCAACGCCTGGGTCGGGTTGCGGGTGCGGCCATAGACGTAGCCCGACTGTTCGCCCAGGCGGATGCGGTCGAAGGCCTCGATGCTGTCCTGGGTGTAGGTGGACGTCAGGTAGAGCGGCGGCGACAGCGCGCCCTGCTCGTCCAGCGGGTCGTAGCCCAGGTGGATGGCGCGGGTGGCGAAGCCGTGGTGTTGCGAGTCGGACATGGGAAATCTCCAGGAATCGGTTCAGGCGGGTGGACAGCGCCCGCCGTCAACGCTTGTGGTCGGCGCGGCGCGAGAGCCATTCGCCGGTGAATTGCACGATCGAGACCAGCGCGATCAGGATCACGATCACTTCGAACATCACGCGGGTTTCATAGCGTTCGTAGCCGTAGCGGATGGCCAGGTCGCCCAGGCCGCCGGCCCCCACGGCGCCAGCCATGGCCGAGGCGTTGATCATGGCGATGACGCTGACGGTCATGCCGCCGATGATGCCCGGCAGGGCCTCGGGCAGCAGCACATGGCGCACGATGTGCCAGCGGCGGCAGCCCATGGCGCGGGCGGCTTCCACCAGGCCGTGGTCGACGTCGTTCAGACTGACCTGGGCGATGCGCGCGAAGAACGGCACCAGGTTGGCCGACAGCGGCACGATCGCGGCCCAGGTGCCGAGCGTGGTGCCGACCAGCATGCGCGTGAGCGGCAGCATCGCCACCAGCAGGATGATGAAAGGGATGGCGCGGAACGTGTTCACCGTGATCGACAGCGCCTTGTTCAGGCGCGGCCGCGGATACAGGTTGCCCGGCGCCGTGACGGTCAGCACCACCGCCAGCGTCAGGCCGGCGGCGATCGCGATGACCGCGGACACGCTCACCATGGCCAGCGTCTGCAGGAACGCCTGCAGGTATTTATCAAGCATCGGCAGCGACATAACCCAGCACCTTGATCTGATCGGCCACCAGCGCGGCGCGCGCGGCCTCTTCCTGTAGAACGGCGGCGGGCACCGACACCAGCAAACTGCCCTGGGCATGGCCGCGCAGGCGGTCCAGCCCGCCATGCAGCAGCGTCGCGCCCGGCCCCAGCGCGGCCAGCGCCTGCAGCGACACCCCTTGCGGCCGGCCCTGGCCGGTGAAGCGCAGCCGCAGCACCGCCACGCCCGGGCGGCCCGCCAGGTCCGGCACCAGCCGCGCCGCCAGGTCGGCCGGCAGGTCGTGCTGCAACGGCCGCAGCAAGGCCTGGGTGGCGTCGGCCCGCGGATTGCCGAAGACGCGCCAGACTTCGCCGTGCTCGACATTGCGCCCGCCATCCAGCACCAGCACCCGGTGGCAGACCTCGCGGATCACCGCCATGTCGTGCGTGATCAGCACCACGGTCAGGCCCAGTTTGCGGTTGATGTCGCGCAGCAGCGCCAGGATCGACTGCGTGGTTTCCGGGTCGAGCGCGGAAGTGGCTTCGTCGCACAGCAGGATTTCCGGGTCATGCACCAGCGCGCGGGCGATGCCCACGCGCTGCTTCTGGCCGCCGGACAGCTTGGACGGATAGGTGTCGGCCTTGTCGCGCAGCCCGACCAGGTCCAGCAGCGCGGCGACCTTGGCGCGCGCCTCGGCCGGCTTGACGCCCGCGACGCGCAGCGGCAAGGCCACGTTCTGCGCCACCGTCTTGGCCGACAGCAGGTTGAAGTGCTGGAAGATCATGCCGATGCGGCGCCGCAGGCCGACCAGCGCGTCCTCGTCCAGGCTGCCGACGTCCACGCCGTCGACCCGCACGTGGCCGGCGCTGGGCCGCTCCAGCATGTTGATCGAGCGCAGCAGGGTCGACTTGCCGGCGCCGCTGCGGCCGATGATGCCGAACACCTCGCCGCGCCCGATGGAAAAGGAGATATCGGCCAGCGCCGTTACCGTGCCCTGCGGGCCCTGGTAGCGTTTCTGCAGTCCGTCGAAAACGATGTGGGCGTCCGGCGCCGCGTCGGCGGCGGGCCGCAGGGCCGGATCCGCCAGGGGGATTTCGTGTTGCATCATGCTGTGTTCCCGAGCGAACTCAGAAGACCGGGATGACCGAGCCTTCGTACTTGCTCAGGATGAACTGGCGCACTTCCTCGGAGTGGTAGGCCTTGACCAGCTCCGGCACCCAGGGCGCGTTCTTGTCTTTCTCGCGCACGGCGATGATGTTGACGTACGGGTTGTTCTCTTTCTTCTCGACCGCGATGCCGTCGCGCGTGGCGATCAGCCCGGCCTGGTAGGCGAAGCTGTTGACGATGGCGGCGGTGTCGACGTCGGGCAGCGAGCGCGCCAGCACCACCGAGGCGCTTTCGACGAAGTCGAGCTTGCGTGGGTTGGCGGTCACGTCGGCCAGCGTGGCGGTGCCCGTGGCCGGGTCGAAGCCGTCCTTGAGCGTGATCAGGCCCTGGTCGCGCAGGATCACCAGCGCGCGGGTCTGGTTGCTGGGATCGTTGGGGATGCCGACCTTGGCGCCCTCGGGCAGGGCCTGCAGCGACTTGTACTTCTTCGAATAGAAGGCAATGGGCGAGATCAGCGTATTGGCGACCGACACCAGCTTGTAGCCGCGCTGCTTGATCTGGTCGTTCAGGAACGGGATGTGCTGGAACGCGTTGGCGTCCAGATCGCCGTTGTTGAGCGCCTCGTTGGGGCTGGCGGTGCCGGTGATGACGACCGGCTCGACGGCCAGGCCGTTCTTCTTGGCGACCTGCGCCACCACTTCCCAGATCTGCTCGTCGACGCCGCCGCGGACGCCGACCTTGAGCGGCTTGGGATCGGCGGAGAAAGCCGGCCCGTGGAACATGGCGGCGGCGGCCAGCACGGCGCCCAGCAGGGCCTTGGCCAACGTGCCCGCGCGGGCGGTGTAAGTACGGGGAGTCATATGGAAATCGCCTCTCAGTCGATACGGTTATGAGCAGACGATTCTAGGGATGGCCCCTGCGCGCGCGAACGAATAGTTGGTTGAGTCGTTATTACAGGGGTGTTTGGATATGGCGCCGGCGCATAAGTGGCGGCGCCCCATGGTCACGCCGCGCCATACCTCAGAACGGCTTGACCACCACCAGCGTCACGATGACCGCCGCGGCGACCACCGTGAGCGGCGCGTACAGGTCGACCAGCGGCGCGCGCTTCGCGCTGCCCTGGGACTGGCGGCGCAAGGCGGCGCTCTGCACGCCCAGCAGGCCCGACAGGACCAGCGCCAGCGCGATCTTGATCCAGATCCAGGTCATCGCGAACCAGCCGAAGGTCACCGCCAGGTGCAGGCCGACCAGCCAGGCCAGCACCATCGCCGGCGTGGTCACGCACAGCGTCCAGCGGCGCAGCGCGCCCAGCATCTTGCGTTCCTTGGGCGCCTCGTCGCTGTCGGGCGGTTGCGACGACAGCAGGAACAGCGACACGAACAGGGAGCCGCCCAGCCATGCGACCACGGCGGCGACATGCAGCATTTTGAGTAATTGGTAGGTCATGCGCGCGATTATCGCCGGACCGGCGCGCCGCGGGGCAGGCATGGGTCCGACAGGTTTGCGCCAGGACAAAGGCCCAGGCCGGCGCCCAGGTTCCGCCTCACGGCGTCTGCCCGGCCGGCGCGCGGGCCGGCGCCGGCACCGCTGTCGCCGTTTCGGTGGCACGCTCGCCCTCTTCCCGCGCCAGGCTGCGGCGGTATTTGCCGCAGCCGGCCGCCAGCAGGCCGATGCAGGCCAGCGTGGCCACGCCGATCAACAGCGACATGGAATGCCCCACCGCCGCCGGGTCGTGGAACAGGCGGTCGGTCAGCAGCGCCACCGCCGTGGTGCCCAGGCCCAGCCCGACCAGGTTGGAGATCAAGAGGAACAGCGCCGACACCTGGGCCCGCAGCTGGTTCGGCGGCAGGATCTGCATGGCCGCGGTCGAAGTCGGCATCGGGAACGAGGCGAAGAACATCGCCGGCAGCAGCAGGCCCACCGACAGCCACAGCCCGTCCACCAGGGTGAAGGCCACGGCCGGCAGCGCCATGCCGATCGCGCCGATGACGCCGGCGCGCAGCGGCGCGTCGCTGTAGCCGCGCCGCGCCAGCCAGTCCATCAACCAGCCGCCGCAGAACACGCCGGCGGTGTTGGCCACCAGCACCACCGTGCCCAGCATGTAGCCCGCCTCCACCGGCGACATGCCGAACTTGCGCATGTAGAAGGCCGGCGTCCAGCCGAGCAGGCAGAACAGGATCATGGCGTAGAACGAGAAGCCCAGGTAGTGGCAGCAGAACGTGCCGCGATGGCGCCCCAGGAAGCGGAACACTTCGCCCGCCGTGGGTTTCTGCACGCGGCCGCTGGCGTCGTGGCGCAGGCCCTTGCGCTGCGGATCGCGCACGGTCAGCAGGATCAGCAGCGCCACCAGCACGCCGGGCAGGCCGACGATGAAGAACGTCACCTGCCACGGCCGCAGTTCGCCCACCCCGGGCACGTGCACGCTGTCCACGCTCTTGAGCAGGTCGATGACGTAGCCGCCGATCAGGAACGCCAGGCCGCCGCCGATGAACGAGCCGATCGAATAGATACCCACCGCGCGGCCGAGCTTGTGGCGCGGAAACATGTCGCTGAGCATCGAATACGTGGCCGGCGACAGCGCGGCCTCGCCGACGCCCACGCCGATGCGCGCCAGGAACATCTGGCCGAAGTTCTTCGACAGGCCGCAGGCGGCCGTCGCCACGCTCCAGAAGGCCACGCCGATGGCGATGATGCGGGGCCGCGAATAGCGGTCCGCCAGCAGCGCGATCGGGATGCCCATGAAGGCGTAGAACAGCGAAAAGGCCAGCCCGTGCAGCAGGCTGAACTGCGTATCCGAGAGCTGCAGATCGCGCTTGATGGGCTCGATCATCAGGGCCAGGATCTGCCTGTCGACGAACGAAAATATGTACGCTAGCATGCAGATCAGGACGACATACCACTCGTAGGCATAGCGCTTTTGCGCCGCGTCGTTTCCGGTATCGCCCGTCATGTTTTTCCCTTGTATCGCAGCGGGATCGCGCCATCCGCGTCAGGGCGGCGGCGTCCCGCTGTCTGGTTCGCCATTTCGATGGCTGCATCTGTTGTAGGCCTTTGCGCCGGCCGGCTCTATACCGGGCGCGCAACGGCTATTCCCGGGGCGCAGGAAAGCATGTTCCACGATACCTATCCGCTGCAACGCCATTGCCTGCTGGATTCGGGCAATGTCTCCGAAATCACCGACCAGGTCAGCCAGCACCTGTGGTCGCACCGCATGTGCGTGGCCCCGGGCGAGCCGCTGCAATCGCGCCTGTACGGCGTGTTCTTCGGCAGCGCCGCGCTGTTCGACCTGCACTACGGCGCCGAGGTCGAGATCGACGCCGGCGACATCGCCCGCTACTACCTGGTGCGCGTCACGCTGCAAGGCGCGGGCGAGGTCACGCTGGGCAAGCGCAGCGCCGCCCTGCGCGAGGGCGGCCTGACCATCTCGTCGCCGTCCGAACGCAGCATCCTGCGCATCGGCCAGGACTGCCGCAGCCTGATCCTGCGCATCGAGCGCGAAGCGCTGGAACGGCAATTGCAGCAGCTGCTGGAGCGCCCCCTGCGGCAGGCGCTGGTGTTCGACCTGGAAGCCGCGCCCGGCTCGCCCGGCCTGGCCGCGGTGCAGGAGACGCTGGACTACCTGTGCCGGCTGTACCGGCATCCGGCCATCGAGGGTGTGACGCAGACGCTGGCGGCGGGCTTTTCCGATTACCTGGCGTCGCTGCTGCTGATGCAGCTGCCGCACAATTACTCCGAGGCCCTGCGCGCCGACCGCCGCCAGCCGTTGCCGCTGCACGTGCGGCGGGCGCGCGACTACATCGAAGACCACATCGACGCCCCCATCGCCCTGCCCGACCTGGCGGCCCATTGCGGCGTCTCGATCCGCACGCTGCAGAACGGCTTCACCCAGTTCCTCAAGCAGAGCCCCAGCGACTACCTGCGCAACCGCCGCCTGGCGCGGGCGCACGCGGCGCTGGCCGAGGCGCGCGACGGCGACAGCGTCACCGACATCCTGCTGCGCTGCGGCGTGACCAGCTTCGGCCACTTCGCCACGCATTACCGCAAGCGCTACGGCTGCCTGCCGTCCGAGACGCTCAGGCAGCGCCGCGCCCGCGCCTGTTGACGCGCGCGGCGACACGCCGCGCGGCCCCTCCCCGCATCGCGGCATGACGGCGCCGCGCCCGCCCGCGCCGATTTCGTTGCCGATTCCGTATGCAACTTGCGCGTGCGGCGCAGCCTCGCCCGCGCGCCGTCGATAGCATCGAAGCTCTCTCGAAGGAGCTTGATTATGCGCATCGGTGTTATTGGAGGCGGCCACGGCTGCTACGCGGCGGCCGCCGACCTGGCGGAAAAGGGACACCAGGTGCGCCTGTGGCGCCGCGACGGCGCGGCCTTCGACGGCCTGCGCCGCGCTGGCGCGCTGGAAGTCACCGACTATCGCGGCACGCGCCGCATCGCGCTGGGCGACGCGCCCGGCCAGATCGCGTTGGCCGCCGACCTGGCCAGCGCCACCGAGGACGCGGCGCTGCTGGTGATTCCGCTGCCGTCGACCACGCACGCCGCGCTGGCGCCCGAACTGGCGCCGCACCTGCGCGGCGGCCAGGTGGTGTTCCTGCCGCCCGGCACCTTCGGCAGCTATCTGTTCGCCCGCGCCCTGAAGGACGCCGGCAACCGCGCCGAGGTCGCCTTCGCCGAGACCGGAACGCTGCCCTATCTGGCGCGCAAGCACGGCGACCGCGTCGTCATCAGCGCCTACGCCACCCGCCTGCCCACCGGCGTTTTTCCCCGCCGTCTGGCCGGCCCCGCGTTCGAGACGCTGGCGCGGGCCTACCCCAGCGTCGAGCCGATCGAGGACGCGCTGTCGGGCGCCCTGATGAACGCCGGCCCGGTGATCCATCCGCCGCTGATCCTGATGAACGCCGGTCCACTCGAACACTTCGAGCGCTGGGACATCCACAACGAAGGCACGCAGCCGTCGATCCGCCGCGTGACCGACGCGCTGGACGCCGAACGCGTCGCCATCCGCGCCGCGCTCGGCTACGCCGCGCCGCACTTTCCGCTGGCCGACCACTACGCCAGCGAGGGCGACGAATGGATGTACGGCCGCGGCGCCCACGGCAAGCTGACCGACAGCGGCGACTGGCGCGAAACCATCGACCTGGGCACGCACCGCTACATGCTGGAAGACACGCGCCTGGGCCTGTCGTTCCTGGTGTCGACCGGCCGCTGGGCCGGCGTGCCCACGCCGGTGGCGCAGGGCCTGCTGAGCGTGGCGTCGGCCGTCGCCGGCCGCGACCTGTACGCCGAGGGCCGCACGCTGGAAGCGCTGGGGCTGGACACGTTGTCGCGCGCCGACATGGCCGCGCTGCTCGCGCAAGGATGCTGACCATGGACCGGACCTTGTGCGTGATCGGCGCCGGCCGCATGGGCATGGGCATCGCCCTGTCGTACCTGCATGCCGGACTGGAGGTCACGCTGATCGACATCAAGCCGCGCGCGCGCGGCGAGCGGGCCGAGACCTTCGCCCGCGTGCTGGGCGGACTGCGGCGCGAACTGGGCACCCTGGTGCGGCTGGGCCTGCTGGACGACGCCCAGGCCGACACCGCGCTGGGCCGCGTGCGCCTGGTGGCGCGCGAGGACGCCGTGGCCGACCTGGCCCGCGCCCGCGTGGTGTTCGAGGCGGTACCCGAACAACTGGACATCAAGCGCGACACCTTCGCCTGGCTCGGCCAGGTCTGCGCGGCGGACAGCGTCATCGCCTCCACCACCTCGACCTTCCTGGTCACCGAGCTGGCCGGCATGGTGCGCGAGCCCGGCCGCTTCCTCAACGCGCACTGGCTCAACCCCGCCTACCTGATCCCGCTGGTGGAGGTGAGCCGCGGCCCGCAGACCTCCGACGCGGCCCTGCAGGCGCTGCTGGCGGTGCTGCGCCTGGCGGCCAAAACGCCGGTGCAATGCGCCCCGGCGGCCGGCTACATCGTGCCGCGCATCCAGGCCCTGGCCATGAACGAGGCCGCCCGCATGGTCGAGGAAGGCGTGGCCAGCGCCGAGGACATCGACACCGCCGTGCGGCTGGGCTTCGGCCTGCGCTTCTCGGTGCTGGGACTGCTGGAATTCATCGACTGGGGCGGCGGCGACATCCTCTACTACGCCTCGCGCTACCTGTCCGGCGCGCTCGATCCGCGCTTCGCGGCCCCGGCCATCATCGAACGCAACATGGAACAGGGGCGCAACGGCCTGCGCGAGGGCCAAGGCTTCTACGACTATGCCGGCGTGGACGTGGAGGCGTACAAGCTGCGGCGGCTGGGCGAGCTGTGCGCGCGGCTGGAGATCATGGGGTTGCTGCCGAAGTTCGATGGCGCCAGGACGGCCGGCGAAGCAGCCGCAACCGTCGGATCATGAAGGCCGGCGGCGGGCGCGGCCTTTACGGCGCCAGCGCCTTGAGCAGGCGCAACGCCAGCCGCACCCGCGCCTCGTTGGGATAGTTGCGGTTGGCCAGGATCACGATGCCGAGCTTGCGCGACGGCACGAACGCCACGTAGGCGCCGAAGCCATTGGTGGCGCCGGTCTTGTTGATCCACACCGCCTGCTGCGGCGCCAGCGGCGGTTGCAGCGCCTGGACCGGCAGGGTTTCGAACGAAACCTTGGCGGAATTGCCGTGCACCAGATCGTCCACCGACACCGGATAGCGGTACTGCTCCCAGATCAGGTCCTGCGTGATCGCGCCCAGCTGGTAATAGCCGGTGTGGGTCTCGGCGATGGCGCGCTGCAGCGTGGCATCGACCGGCGCGGTGCCCAGGTTGATCTCGACGAAGCGCAGCATGTCGCGGGCGCTGGACTTCACGCCGTAGGCCTCGTCGGCCAGCACGCCCGGATTCACGCGCACCGGCGCGTCCTGCTTGTCGTAGCCCTGGGCGTAGTCGGGCATCTTGCGCGGCGGCACTTCCAGGTAGGTGTCGCGCAGGCCCAGCTTGGGAAGCAGCCGCTGCTCCATCGCCACCACGTAGGGCTCGCCCAGCGCGCGCGCCGCCACCACGCCCAGCATGCCGATGCCGGGATTGGCGTAGGTGCGCCGCGTGCCGGGCGCGTATTGCGGCGTCCAGGCCTTCAGGTAGTCCATCAGCTGCGCCATGGTCTGCACCGCGTCCGGCACCTGCAAGGGGAAACCGCCGGCGGTGTGCGTGGCCAGGTTCACCAGCGTCAGCTTGGCGAATTCGCTGCCTTGCAGCTCGGGCACCCACTTGGCCGGGCTGTCGGCCAGCGACAGGCGCCCCGTGGCCTGCGCGTAGGCGGCCAGCGTGACGGTGAAGGTCTTGCTGATCGAGCCCAGCTCGAACAGCGTGTCGCTGGAGACCGCGCGGCGCGGCGCGCGCGAGGCGTCGCCGTAGTTGAAGAAGCGCTGCTCGCCGTCGCGGCTGACGCCGATGGCCATGCCGGCGATGCCGTACTGGCGCATGACGTCGGCCACCGCGGCGTCGACGGCGGCCGTGGCGCGATCGGCCTTGGCGGGTGCGGCAGCCGGCGCCGTGGATGACCTGGCGGCGGGCGCCTGTGCGCCGGCGGCCGGGGAGGCGGCCGGCGTCGCGGCCGGACCGGCCGAGGCGGCGCCGGCCAGCATCAGGCTCAGGGCCAGGGTCAGGGCCAACGCAGGGGTCGTGGACCGCGGGGAAACACGAGGCATTGCCGGAGCGCGCATGCGAGATCGTCCTATCGTTTTCTTGGCCGGCGCGTGCCGGCGGGTCGGCGCCCAGTGTAGAGCCAATCCCGCGCCACCCTGGTATTAACCCTGAGTGCCGCGCGCGACGAATTTTGGCTATTCTCGGTTTCGTCGATTCAAAACCCCGCAGAAGAGTCCCGTCCCCCGTGGCGGGCGCCGACGGAGCAACCGCCCCGGAAACTCTCAGGCAACAGGACTGCGCGGTCTAGACAATCTGGAGAGAGGCGCCTGGCGCCCACCGAAGGGGAACCCGCGCCACCGCGCGCGGGTGAAGCTCTCAGGTACAGAGACAGATGGGGTGCCGCGGCCGTTGGGTCGTGGCCATGCCATCTGGAGCCATCATGCCCCGCATCGCCATCATCGGCGCCGGTATCACCGGCGTCACGTCCGCCTACGCCTTGAGCAAACTGGGCTACGACGTCACCGTCTACGACCGCCAACGCTATCCCGCCATGGAGACCTCCTACGCCAACGGCGGCCAGCTGTCCGCCAGCAACGCCGAAGTCTGGAACAGCGCCGCCACCGTCATGAAGGGCCTGCGCTGGCTCGGCCGCCACAACGCGCCGCTGCTGCTCAACCCGCGGCCGAGCTGGCACAAGTATTCGTGGCTGGCCCAGTTCATGGGGCAGATCCGCAACTACCGCCAGAACACCATCGCCACCACCCGCATGGCGATCGAGGCGCGCGAGCACCTGTACGCCATGGCGGTCGAGGAAGGCATCGACTTCGACCTGCAACGCCGCGGCATCCTGCACATCTATCACGACGCCGCCAGCTTCGAGACCGCGCGCCGCGCCAACGCGCTGCTGCGCGAGGGCGGGCTGGAGCGGCACGCCGTCACGCCGGAGGAAATCCGCGGCATCGAACCGACGCTGAGCACGCCCTGCCACGGCGGCTTCTACACGCCGTCCGACGCCACCGGCGACATCCACAAATTCACCAGCGGCCTGGCGCAGGCGTGCCTGCGGCGCGGCGTGCGTTTCGAACAGGATGCCGACATCCGCGCCATCAGCCGCGACGGCCTGCCCTACGTGCTGGACGTGGCGCGCGAGGACGGCGCGCGGCGCGAACAGCACGAGGCCGACGCCATCGTGGTCTGCGCCGGCGCCGCCAGCCGCCAGTTCGCGCGGCAACTGGGCGACCGCCTGAACATCTACCCGGTCAAGGGCTATTCGATCAGCGTGCACCTGGACGACGCCGCGAGCCAGGCGGCCGCGCCCACCGTGAGCCTGCTGGACGAGGCCGCCAAGATCGTCACCAGCCGCCTGGGCGAGCGCTTCCGCGTGGCCGGCACCGCCGAGTTCAACGGCTTCAACCTGGACATCCGCGCCGAACGCATCCAGCCCCTGGTGGACTGGACCCGCCGCCATTTCCCCGGCGTGCGCACCGCGCGCGTGGTGCCGTGGTGCGGCCTGCGGCCGATGATGCCCGACATGATGCCGCGCGTCGGCCCGGGCAAGCGACCGGGCGTCTTCTACAACACCGGCCACGGACACCTGGGCTGGACGCTGTCGGCGGCGACGGCGCAGATGCTGGCGGCGAGCGTCAGGGAGGCGGTGGCGCTGCCTTGATGTCAGACTGAAGGCTACCTGCAGGCGCTTGGAACGGTCATGAGGCCGTTGTAAGCTCGCGGCTGCCAATGACAAGGCGATGGGCAGCCCCAAACTCGCCCGTCGCATCTTGTCCGCCTGCGATTCACGGACAACTGCCCCCAAGACCTCAACGCAGCGTCACGATAATGCCTGACGATATCCACCTCGAACCCCTGCAAGAGCAAGCCCAAGCGCTCCTTCAAATCCTCTTGCAAGGACAACAGGAAATCGAGGCAGGCCGAACGTCTCCTGCAAAAGCAGTCTTTGCCCGACTGGATGACATGGACGAAAACGACGAGGATTGAACGCTCGTGAACGTCGTCACCGCACCAGGTCCAACGTCCCGGCTTCCTGGCGCAGCCAATCCCGCAACGCCAGCACCCGCGCATCCTCCGCGCTGCCTTGCGGATAGACCAGGTAATAAGCGAAGTCCGGCGCCATGCCGACGTCGATATCGAACAGCCTGACCAGCCGTCCGCGAGCCAGATCGGCCTCGACCATGGCCGGTTCCAGCAGGCCGACGGCGCTGCCGTCCAGCGCCGCCTGCGCCACATGACTGGAATCCGGAAAGGCCAGGCTGCGGCTGGCGTCGACGTCCGCCACGCCGGCCGCCGCCAGCCACATCCGCCAGTCCGGCCAGACCATGCCCTCGGCCACGCAATCGACGTGACACAAGGGATAGTGCGCCAGGTCGCGCGGCGAGGCGATGGCGGGTCCGCTGGCGAGCAAGGCGGGACTGGCGATCGGCGCCAGCGTCGTGGCGAACAGGCGGTCGGCCCGCGTACCCGGGTAGCGGCCCGCGCCGAAGCGGATCGCGGCGTCGATGTCGTCCACCTCGAAATCGCGCACCTGGTCGCTGATGTCGAACGTCAGTTCCAGGCCCGGATGGGCCGCTCGAAAGCGCGCCAGGCGCGGCAATAGCCAATGAGTGGCGAAGCGCGCCTCCAGCGACAGGCGCAGGTGGCCGGCGCCGCGCGCCATGCGCTGGGCGCGGCCGACCGCGCGCCGCAATCCATCGAGCGCGTCGGCGGCGGCTTCCAGCAGGACCGCGCCGGCCGGCGTCAGCTGGATGCTGCGGCTGCTGCGGGTGAACAGCACCAGGCCCAGCTGGTCCTCGATTTCCTTGATCTGATAGCTGACCGCCGCGGGCGTCAGGCCCACCTCGTCCGCGGCGCGGGTGAAGTTGAGCAGCCGCCCCGCGGCCTCGAAAGTCCGCAGGGCGCGCGTGCCGGGCAGCATGCGGGAAGGGTTCATGATCTTCAAGCCGGATTTGATGTTCCGGCGAACATAGCCCGCCGTGCCTGGTGCGGTCAATCCGGCAGCCCTCGCGAAGCTTGAAGATCAGGCGGCCCGCCGGCCGCTGGCGATGACCAGCGCCAGCCCCGCCACGACAAACGCGCCCGCCGCGACCGGAATGCGCGCGGGACCCGCCCCGTTGATGAGCAGCCCGCCGACCAGCGCGCCCAGGCCGATGGCCGCATTGAAGACCGCGACGTTGATCGAGGTGGCGCCATCCGCCCCGCCCTCGATCCGCGCGGCGCCATTGAAGACGGACGTCTGCAACAGCACCGGCAGCGCCCCGTAGGCCGCGCCCCACAGCACCATCATGGCGGCCATGGCCGCGTGGCTGTCGATCGCCAGGTGCATGGCCAGCAGACTGGCGGCCAGCATCGCGGTGACGAGCGCCAGGCTGGCGCGCAGCGCGCGCGCGGCCAATGGCGCAATCGCGAAATTGGCCAGCACGCCGGCCGCGCCATACAGCAACAACATCAGGCTGATGTCGGCCGGCGACTGCCGTGCGACCTGTTCGAGATAGGGCGCGATGTAGGTGTACGCCAGGAAATTGCCGGTGACGATCAGCGCGGTCGCGCCGAACACCGCGAGCAAGGCCCGGCTCCTGAGGATGCCGCGCATCGCGCCGCGTATCGTCGCCCTGGACAGCCGCACCGCGGGCACCGACCACAGCACCACCGCGAACACGCACAGGCTCAGCATCGACAGCGCCGCGAACACCGCGCGCCAACCCTGGTGTTCGCCCAGGATGGTGCCGGCGGGCACGCCCAGCACCGTGGCCAGCGATACCCCGCCAAAGACGATCGAGGTGGCCCGTATCGCGTTGCGGGCGGACACCAGGTGCACGGCAGTCACCACCGCGGTCGACCAGAACACGCCGATGGCGGCGGCCACCAGCACCCGCCCTCCCAGCACTACAGCGTAGCTGGGCGCCAGGTAGGTGACCAGGTTGCCCAGGCAGCAGACCGCCAGCAACAGGGCCATGAGCGCCTTGCGGTTGATGGCCCCGAGCAACCCGGTCAGCGGGGTCGCGGTCAGCGCCACCACGAAGGCAAAGCACGACACCAGGTAGCCGGCCTCGCCCAGCGAGACCTCCAGCCCCGAAGCCATCGCGGGCAGCACGCCGACCGGCATCAGTTCGGTGCTGACGAAAGAAAAGCATCCCAGGCTCAGCGCCAGCACGGCGGCGGCGCTGCGCGCCCTCGACAGCGAGGCGCCGTGCGGCGGATGCGCGCCGTCGCCCGATGAGGACGGGCCGGCGGGTTTAATCGTGAATTCCATGAATCGTTCCACCAGAGAAAGGAAGTGAATGGGGCGGGCGGCGCCCGAAACCCCGGACAGGCGAGATTGTGGAATTCACGGTCCCGAATTGCGATAGCATGGAACACATAACATTCATGACTCTGGAGCATCAATGCGCACGCTCGATACTCAACTTCTCGAAGGCATGGACGTGATGGCGGCGGTGGTCGATACCCGCAGCTTCAGCGCGGCCGCCGAGGCCGTGGATATGTCGCAATCGGGCGTCAGCCGGGCCATCGCGCGGCTCGAGCAGCGGCTTGGCATCCGGGTGTTCGAGCGCACCACGCGTTCGGTACGCCTGACCGATGAGGGGCGCCGCTTCTATGAGACGGTGATGCCGCTGATCGGCGCGCTGGAGGAGGCGACGGGTAACGCCGTCGACCTTGCGCGGTCGGTGCGCGGGCGCTTGCGCGTCAATGTCGATCCGCTGTTTGCCCAGCTCATTCTCGGTCCGGGCATCGGCGCGTTCCTGGATCGCCATCCGGAACTGGAAGTGGAATTGCGTTGCCGCGAAGGGCTCGGCGACCTGGTCGCCGACGGCTTCGATCTGGCGCTGCGTTTCGGCCACCCGCAGGCCTCGTCACTGGTGGCCCGCAAGCTGTTCGAGACGCGCGTCTTCGCGATGGCCGCGCCCGCCTACGTGCAGCGCTTCGGCAAGCCGAAGGATCCGCGCGACCTGGAACACGGCGCGCATCGCTGCATCCTGTTCCGCGAGCCGGAAGCGGGCGGCACCTTTCCCTGGGAGTTCCGCCAGGGCCGCCGCCAGCTGGTCGTCAAGCCGCGGGGCGCGCTGACCGTGAACGATCCCGGCACCGTCCACAGCGCCTGCCTGGCCGGACAGGGCATCGCCCAACTGTTCGAACTGGGCGCCGAACGCTACCTGGCGTCCGGACAACTGGTGCGCCTGTTCCCCGACTGGGCCGACCTGCGCTTTCCCCTGCATGCCTACTACCCGTCACGCCACCACGTGCCCGCCAAGACTCGGGCGTTGCTGGCGTTCGTGGCCGAACAGGTCGGCCAGGACGGAACGCAGACAGGCCGAACGGCCGGCCGCCCCGCGCCGGCCGGCTAGCGCGCCAGCAGTTGCGGCACCGACGACGCCAGCAGCGTCAGGCCCGAGCATGTCAGCAGCCCCAGCACCACGCGCCGGAACGTCACGTCGGAAATGCCGATATACAGGCGCGTGCCGAGCAGCGTGGGGATCAGCATGGCCGGCGCCACCACCGCGAACATGGGCGCCATGTCGCGCGTGACGATACCGGTGGCCAGGTAGATCGCCATGGTCACCGACAGCATCGACAGATTGAAGTTCTGGATCACGGCGCGCTGCGTGTCCTTGTTGAAGCCGCGCAGCGTGCACCACAGCGTCGGCACGCTGCCGGCGAAGCCGCCGATGCCGCCCAGCACGCCGCCCACCAGGCCCACCGCGCCGTCGCCCCAGCGGTTGCCGCCGATGCGCGGCAGGCGCTGCGCCATTAGCATCACCGGGCACCACAGCGCCAGCAGCGCGCCCAGCACCGCCTTGAACCAGTCCATGTCCAGGTGCGGCAGGACCAGCACGCCCAGCGGGATGCCGGCCAGCCCGCCCAGCAGGAACGGCCACAGCAGCGGCCAGTTGAAGCCGCGGCGCACCGAGAACACCGCCAGCAGCTGCCCGGTCAGCGCGCCGAACACCGCCAGCGCCGCCGCCAGCCGCGGGTCCAGCACCCAGGCCCAGAACGACATGGCCACCATGCCGAAGGCAAAGCCCGACAGCCCCTGCACGAAGCCCGCCGCGGCCGCGCCGATCGCCACTATCCACACCGCATCCATGCCCTGCGTCTCCTCGTTGTCGTGACCGGCGGCGCGAGGCGCGCCGGTCCTTGATCTTGTGACGGCAGATTCTAGGCGCGCCCCGGCGCGGGGCGTATTTGAAGTGCTGATGAGGCGATAGGTTTTCGGTAATGGCGGCCGGCGCCGCGCCGCATCAGAGGAAAATCGTGCCGCGCAGGTACAAGGCGGCCTGGCCGCTGATGATGACGCGACCGTTGTCGCGCACCTCGCAGCGCAGCTGCCCCTTGCGCGCCCCGCCCTGCTCGGCGCTCAGGACCGTCTTGCCCAGCCGCTGCGCCCAGTACGGCGCCAGCGAGGTGTGCGCGGAACCGGTCACCGGGTCTTCGTTGACGCCGACCCGCGGGCCGAACCAGCGCGACACGAAATCGTGGCGCGCGGACGGCGCGGTCACCGCCACGCCGCGCACGTCGAAGGCCGCCAGCGCGGCGAAGTCCGGCTCGAGGCCGTCGATCAGCGATTCATCGTCGATCACGACGAGGTAGTCGTCGGTGCGGTACAGCGCCCGCGCCTCGGCCAGCCCCAAGGCCTGCAACAGGCCGGGCGGCACGGCCTCGGCCACCGGCTGCCTGGCCGGAAAATCCATCGCCAGGCCATCGCCGGCGCGACGCACCAGCAACTCGCCGCTGCGGGTGGCGAAACGCAGCACCTCGTCCTTGGCGCCGAGCTGCTCGAACAGCACCCAGGCCGTCGCCAGCGTGGCGTGGCCGCACAGGTCGACCTCGACCGCGGGCGTGAACCAGCGCAGGTCGTACTGGTCGCCGCGGCGCACGACGTAGGCGGTTTCCGACAGGTTGTTCTCTTCGGCGATGCGTTGCAAGGTGGCGTCCGGCAGCCAGGCGTCCAGCGGCACCACCGCGGCGGGATTGCCGCCGAAGGGCGCGGCGGAAAAGGCGTCTACCTGGTAGAGATCGAGTTGCGGCATGGAGGATCCTGGAAAGCGGTGAATCGAATGCGGTGAAAGTCGGCGGCGTGCGCGGACACGCCATGCGGCATTTTGCTACGAAAACCGCCCGCGCCTGGCGAGCGGGCGCCCGTCTGTGCCAAGGCCTGTCCCACGCCCCGCTGCTAGCGGCGCGTGACCTCGCGCAGCAGCGCCTCCAGCCGGTCCAGGTCGGCGTCCTGCCGCGCGCTGTAGCCGATGACCACGCCGTCCGGCCAGGACACCCGCCGGCAGAAGTCGGCGACCGGCTGGATGCCCACGCCCCAGTCACGGGCACGGGCCAGCAGGGCCGCGACGTCGAAGCCGGACGGCGGCCACCACACCAGGTGAAAGCCGGTCTGCTCGCCGCTGACGCGCAGCGGCGCCGGGCCCACCGCCTCGCGCAGCATGGCCATGACGCGGTCGCGGCGGCCGGCGTACACCGAGCGCGCCTTGCGCACGTGGCGCGCGAAACCGCCGTCCTCCAGGAATGCCGCCAGCGTCATCTGCTCGATCACGCTGCAGGAACGTCCGGTGACGTAGAGCGCGCGGGCGAACGCCGGCGCCAGCGACCGCGGCACCACCGCATAACCGATGCGCAAGGCATTGAAGAGGGTCTTGTTGAAACTGCCGAAGTGGATCACGCGGTCGCCGCCGTCCAGGCTCTTGAGCGCCGCCAGGGGCGCGCCGTCGTAGCTGAACTCGCTGTCGTAGTCGTCGTCGAGGATCCAGCAGCCGGCCTGCGCGGCCCAGTCCAGCAGTTCCAGGCGGCGCGACACGGGCATGGTGACGCCGGTGGGCGACTGATGCGCCGGCGTCACGTGCGCCAGCCGGGCGCCGCGCTGGCGCCGGGCGCGTGCCACCGAAAAGCCGTGCTCGTCGATGGCGATCGGCACGATGTGCCGCGTGTACTGGCTGAACAGCGGCTCGGCGTTGAGATAGCCGGGATCCTCGACCAGCACCTTGTCCTGCGGCGTCAGCAGCAGGCGCGCGCTCAGGTCCAGGCCGTCGCGGATGCCGGTCAGCACCACCACCTGGCCGGCGTCGCAGGCGATGCCGCGCGCGGCGCCCAGGTAGCGGGCGATCTGCTCGCGCAGCGGATGCCAGCCCAGCGGATCCTCGTGCGCCAGTTGCGCCGGCGTGACGCGCTGGGCGCTGGCCATCAGGCCCTTGCGCCAGGTTTCCATGGGGAACAGAGAGGCATCGGCGCTGCGCGCCATGAACGACGCTTCACGGCGCGGCGACGGCGCCGACGGATCGGCGCTCCCGGTTGGCGCGGCGGCCGGCCCGCCCGCGACGGCGGCTACCCGGGCAGCCGTCGCGGCCGGGCGCGGCGCGCTGGCGGCGCCGCCGTCGCCCGGCAGGCCCCGGCGGAAGAAATTGTCCGGGATGACCGCCGCCACGTAGGTGCCGGAGCCGACCGTGCCGGCGGTATACCCCTCGCCGCGCAACTGGTCGTAGGCCGCCTCGACCGTGGAGCGGGCCACGTGCCAGCGCGCCGCCAGGTCGCGGGTGGACGGCAGCCGCCCGCCCGAGGGCAGCACGCCGCGCAGGATCCGTTCGCGGATCTGCCGGTACACCCAGGCCTGCTTGGACTCGCCGGCGCGCGGCGGGTCGACCGGCAGGTCGAGACTGGATTCCAGCCGGGCATCGCGCACCAGTGGCTTGCTCATATAAGTGGCTTGCTCATATTCATGGAAATGGCCCTATTTCACCCAGCCATTCTATCCCTACATTACGCCCATCGACCCGTCTTTCGGAACCGTGCCATGTCCACCTACACCATCACGCTCGCCAACGGCCATTTCACCTGCGATGGCGCCACCTCGATCCTGGACGCCGCGCTGGCCCAGGGCACGGCCGTGCCCTTTTCCTGTCAGCGCGGCGAATGCGGCGCCTGCCGGGCGGTGGTCACCGCCGGCCGGCACGAACGCATCACGCCGCCCAACGAGCGTTCCTACGTCCCCGCCGACGACGAACTGCTGATGTGCCAATGCCGCGCCACCAGCGACCTGACGCTGAAGTTCCCGCATTGGCAGGCCCCGCCCCAGCCGATGCAGCGGCGCGAGGCCACCGTGCTGTCGCGCGCGCCGCTGACGGCCGACGTCACCCGGCTGGTCATCGAAGTGCGCGGCGACGCCGCCTTCACCTGGCAGGCCGGCCAGCACGTGCGCTTCCTGCTGGACGACGGCAGCCACCGCCCCTTCTCGATCGCCAACGTGCCCGTCGCCGCCGCGCCGGCGCAGCTCGAATTCCATATTCGCCGCATGCCCGGCGGCGGCTTCACCGAAAGCATCCTGCCGCGCCTGATGCCGGGCGATACGCTGGCGCTGGAAGGCCCGCAAGGCGCCTGCGTCTGGCCGGCCGACGGCTGGGCGGCGGATATCGAACACCTGGTGCTGCTGGCCACGGGCACCGGCTATGCCGGCATCCACCCGATCCTGATGGAGGCGTTGCGGGACCCGCGCTTCAAGCGCGTCACGCTCTACTGGGGCGGCCGGACGGAGGACGATTGCTACGCGGGCCCGCTGCTCAATGCGCTGCAGGGCAAGGGCGCCGGCTTCGCCTGGCACGCCGTGCTGTCGGAAACGCCCGGGGCGGACGCCGCCCGGCCCTGGCACGTGCAGGACGCCGCCCTGGCCGCCGGCCATGACTGGGCCGGCGCCGTGGTCTACGCCTGCGGCAACCCCGCGATGGTGCGGGCGGCGCGCGAGCGGCTGGGCGCGGCCGGCCTGGCGCGCGACCGCTTCCACGCCGAGGCGTTCCTGCCCTCGCAGGACGCGGCCGCCGCCGGCGCGCCGGCCGCCCCCGCCCATCCCTGGGAACGGGTCGGCAGCCACTTCACCCTGGACGGCATCCTCGCGGCGCGCCGCCGCTCGCGCGACGCGGTGCGCGAGATCGCCGCGCTGATGCGGCCCGGCATGACCACGCGCGAGGCGGTCAACGCGGCCGACGCGCACCTGCGCCGCATGGGCTCCTCGCACAACTGGCATCCCACCTACGTGCGGTTCGGCCCGGACTCGCAATCGCCGGCGGTTCAGCCCACCGATTTCCAGCGCCGCCTGCGCGATGAGGACGTGTTCGTGGTCGACATCGGCCCGGTCTGGGATGGCTACGAGGGCGACTACGGCGACACGTTCGTGCTGGGCGCCGACGCCGACCGCGAGCGCTGCGCCGAGGCCGCGCGCCAGGTGTTCGAGCGCACCCGCGAGGACTGGCTGCGGGGCCTGACCGGCGCTGCCCTGTACGACCGCGCCGAGGACCATGCCCGCCGGCACGGCTGCGAGCTGGTGCGCGAGATCCCGGGTCACCGCGTGGCGGATTTTCCGCATGCGCTGTATGGCAAGCACCAGCTGGCGCAGGCGGATTTCGTGCCCGCCGACGGCATCTGGGTGCTGGAGATCCAGGTGCGCGACCGCGCGCTGCCGATCGGCGCCTTCTATGAGGATGTGTTGCTGCGGGAAACGCCGCCGGAGGCGGACGCACGGGCGACCTAGGGTTTATCCCCATGCCAGCCATGTCGATCCGCGGGATGCTCGAACGTCGACCCAGTACGCTCAACTTCCCTTCAAAGGCGGATTCATCATGACGACTGGCACCGTGACCCTGCATCGCGTCCTGCGCACCACCCCGGAGCGCGTCTACCGCGCCTTCCTCGAACCCGACGCGGTGGTACGCTGGCTGCCGCCCTACGGCTTCACCTGCGAGGTCCATGAACTGGACGCCCGGGTGGGCGGCAAGCACCGCATGTCGTTCCGTAATTTCGGCACCGGCCACGCCCATGACTTTGGCGGCGAATACCTGGAGCTGGTGCCGGACGAGAAGATCCGCTACACGGACCAGTTCGACGATCCGAACCTGCCCGGGCGGATGCAGACCACCATCACGCTGCGCAAGGTCTCCTGCGGCACGGAGATGACGGTGGTGCAGGAGAACATCCCGGCGGTGATTCCGCCGGAGATGTGCTACCTGGGCTGGCAGGAATCGCTGGCGCAGCTGATGCGGCTGGTGGAGCCGCAGATCCCCGACTGAGACCGATCAGCCTTCGCGTTCGGCCAGTTCGTCCAGCAGCTCGGCCGACGGCACGAAGAACAGGCTGCCGGTGACGGCGCGGCTGTAGTCGAGCAGGCGGTCGTAGTTGCCGGCCGGACGGCCGACGAACATGTTCTCGAGCATCTGTTCGATCGGCTTGGGCGAACGCGCGTAGCCGATGAAATAGGTGCCGAATTCGCCGGCGCCGGCGCGGCCGAACGGCATGTTGTCGCGCAGGATCTTGATCTCCTGGCCATCCTCTTCCAGGGTGGTCAGGGCGCTGTGCGAGTACGACGGCTTGACGTCGTCGGACAGCTCGACGTTGGTGAGCTTGCGGCGGCCGATGATGAGTTCCTGCTGTTCGGTGGACAGCTTTTCCCAGGCGGTCATGTCGTGCAGGTACTTCTGCACCAGCACGTAGCTGCCGCCGGCGAAGGCTTCGTCCTCGTCGCCGATCAGGGTGTAGCCGGGCAGTTCGAAGCCCTGCGGATTCTCGGTGCCGTCGACGAAACCGATGATGGCGCGACGGTCGAAATAGCGGAAGCCGTGCACTTCATCGACCACCGTGGCCGCCGAGCCCAGCGCGGCCACCAGCAAGGTGGCCAGCTCGAAACAGGCGTCCATGGCTTCGGCGCGGATGTGCAGCAGGATGTCGCCCGGCGTCGACACGGCGACGCGCTCGCCCGTGCCGATCTCGCGGAACGGATGCAGGCCAGCGGGCCGCGGCGCGCCGAACAGCGTGTCCCAGGCGGCCGAGCCGAAGCCACAGACACAGGACAGCTCGGCCGCCACCGCGCGCGTGCCGACGGTGCGCACCAGGTTGCCGACGTCTTCACACCAGGCGCGCACGGCGGCGGCGTTGTCGGCGCCGGGGTTCAGCGTGGCGACGATGAAGATCGCGTAGCGGGCGTTGGGGCTGAGGACGGCTTGCGGTTCGACGGGTTTTTCGGGCATGGGATTCAGTGGGGCCGGCGACGGCCCGCGAGAAAAAAAGGGGCGCTGGCAATATAGCCGATGCGCCCGCCTCAGTTGCCGTCATGCCCCAGGCAGTGGCGCAGCGCCGCCACGAATACCTCGGGCCGCTCCAGCATCATCAGGTGGCCGCAGCCGTCCAGCACCTGCCGCCCGGCGCAGGCGCGCCAGGCCCAGTCAGGCACGTTCCAGCCCGCATGCGAACGCTCGCCCGACAACAGGTACACCGGATGGCGCTCGAACACCTGCCGCAAGGTGTCCTGGTACGCGGGGGCGCCCGTCACCGCCACCACCGAGGCCGCCATGGCGCGCAGCGTCGAGGCCGGCTGCTGCGCCAGCCAGCGGCGAGCGGTATCGTGCCAGCACGGCCGCGGCTCGGCCACGGCGCCGCCCAGCCAGCCGAGCGGATCGGCGCGAAAGCCCGCCAGCATGGCGTCGGCCCCGGCCGCGCTCATGCGCGCCACCGATGCCGACCAGAACGCGTCGGCCAGGGTGAAGTTGCCTTCGACATTGACGATGCGGCGCACCCGCTGCGGATAGGCATGCGCCAGCAGCATGGCCACCGCGCCGCCGACCGAATGCCCCACCAGGTCGACCGCGACGCCGTCGAAATGCGTGTCGATGAACGCGCGCAGGTGCTCGACCTGCGCCGGCAGCGAGATGCGCGCGGGCGGCGTCGCCTGGTGTTCGCCATAGCCCAGCAGCGGCGGCGCGGCGTGCCGCGGCAGGCCGGCGGCGACGTCGAAGGCGCCGATGAGGCCGTGGACCAGCAGCACGGGCGGGGCGGCGGACGCGCGGCTCATGCGGCGCCGCCTTCGCCGCGAGCGGTCGGCGGGGCCAGTTCGGCGAGCAGCTCTTCCAGTTCCTGGATGTGGGTGCGGTCGTGGTCCAGCAGCTCGCGCGCGATCTGCTCGAGCGTCATGCGGTGCAGGCCGTCGCGCAGGCCGCAGCGCGCCAGCGCCGCCGCGTCCAGCTTGCGCAGCGAGGCGCACAGCTGCGCCCGGCCGCGGCGCAGCGAGGCCAGCGCGGCGTCCGGGTCCTGCTCCTGGTAATCGCGCTCGGCCGCCAGCGCGGTGCCGTCGACGGAATCGATGCGGGGCAGCGGCGCGGCCAGGATGGCCGCGATGCGCTGCGCGAACACGGTATCCAGGTCGCGCAGGTGGCAGACGTGTTCGGTGGCCGAGAAGCCGGTGCCCTCGGGCCGGCGGGTGCGCCAGGCGGCGGGCACGCGCGCCATCAGGCCGGCCAGTGCGTCCGGCATGCGCGCCAGGCCGTCGACGACGCCGGCAAACGGCAGCGTCACGGGCCGCGGGCTGAACACCGCGCCATAGCTGAAGATCGCGCCCGCCACGCGGCCGCGCGCCTGCACCACCTCGTGCCCATGGCGCCGCATCAGGTCGGCCACGAGCGCGCCGCAGAACTGCCGCGCGGTGGTGTCCGCCGCGACCTCGGGAAATACCGTCTCGATGTCGTCGCTGATGGCCGCGACGGCGGCCAAGCCGACCCGCGACAGCGCCGCGTACTCGAGGTAGCGGCCGGGCTCGTCGATCAGGGCCTCGAGCTGCTGCCCGAGGGGGGTGGCGCGGAATCGGTCGAAACGGGAGTGCATGGGCGAAAGCTGGCTAGTAACTGCGCAAAACGATACGTTACTAGCCAGCCGCCGTCAACACGCGCGCATCAGTCCGCCTGCGCCAGCAGCTCCGCCGTCAGCCGCGCAATCACCGCGTTCGACAGCATCACCGGCAGGCCGCACGCCGCCGCGGCCGCCGTCCGATGGCGTTCGACGAAACCCATGCAGTCGAGCACCAGCACCTGGGCGCCCTGCCGCTTGAGCCCGCGCGCCGCCTCGGCCAGCGACTCGCTGTCGTCGGCATAGGGCGACGCCACCGCGCACAGCGGCGCGCGTTGCAGCGCATGCCACTTGTGCGCCTCGGACGCGACCTGCGACGCCAGCGGCACGATCACGCCCACCTGCCGCGCGCCCGCCAGGGCGGCGACCGTGGGCGAGACGATCAGGTCCGGCTCGATGAGCCACGCGCTCGCGGCGCGCAGGTCGTCGAACGCGCCGGTGCACAGCACCAGCACGAAGGCGCAGCCCTGGGCTTCCAGCGCCGCGATCTTCTGCCTGAGCAGCGCCAGCATGGCGGCCTTGTCCACCACCACCGACGAACCGTCCAGCAGCCGCGTGATGAGCGTGGCCTGGCCGGCCCGCGGCGCGTAGCGCCGTTCGATCTCGTCCCGCGCCAGGCCGTCCAGCAGGCCCGCGTGAACGCTGGCGGTGCCGGGCGGCAGGTGCCGTTCGAGAATCGGCGTGATGTCGGGCCGGGGGGCCTGACCGATGGTGATGGTGCCGAGCTTGGCCGTGGCGGACATGGTGGCGCTCCGGTGCGTTGCGTTCAGTGTTGGCCGGCCTGCTCGCCCTGCAGATGGGCCAGCGAACCGTAGAGCTTGAGCAGCAGCGCGTACTCGTCGCGATCGAAGAACTGGCACTTGCCCTGGGTGAATTCCTTGGCCACCTCGACCGCGAACTTGGCGGCCGACGCGATGTCGACCTCGTGGCTGGCGCCCGTGCCGCAGCCCGGCACCACGCTCTCGGTGGTGATGGCCACGCCGACCACCGGCGCCGCGGTGGCGACCGACGGCTGCATGATGCTGTTCACGTGGTACACGCCGTTGTCATAGGGCGTGATGTCCTGCAGCGAGATCGGGAAGGTGGCGGCGGGACGGCCGGTGGTCGTCTCCATGATGCGCAGCAGGTCTTCCGACATCCGCAGGATGTAGCCCTGCTTGACCGTGGGCGACAGCGCGAAGCCCTTGTGGTTGATGATGCGGTTGCCCTTGGTGGTGTCGATCGACAGCACCGCGTCCATTTCGGCGCTGAGTTCCTGCTCGTTCATGGCCTTCATGTCGACCGGCGAGTCCATGAAATCCACCGGTTCGTGCGGACGGGTCGGCGCATCGGGACAGATGTGCGTGCCGATGATCACATCGCCGGCCAGCACGTCGCCCTGCGCCTGCATGTGCGCCAGCTTGAGCGCGGCGGCCACCGCGGCGACCGCGCCGTCGCCGTCGGACACCAGGCCGATGCGGCCCGGCCGCGCGCCGATGCCGCCCAGGCGGCCGACGATGCCGAGCGTGGGCGCCGAACCGCCGGCGCGCTTGCCCTGGGCGCCGGGAATCATGATGCGCACGAAATCGGTGGAGCCGTTGGCGCCGGTGATCTTGGTGACGGTGACGCTCACGTCCGGATAGCTTTCGAGCAGCTTGACCACGGTGTGGCCCGACGCGTGCGCGCTGTCCAGCGCTTCGAAGGCCTGCAATGTCTGGGAAAGACTCATGATGGATTTCCTTTCGGGGTGAAACGACAAGAAGGGGGAATCACTTCTTGCCAAAATGCGAGGTGATGGCGGCGTTGAAGAAGCTGAAGATGGCGTCGCCCGCGATGATGCCGCCGGCAAACACTTCCATGTGGTTGCGGTGCTTTTCGCCGCCGACCTTCTCGATCAGCAGGCGCAGCGCGATGCCCGCCACCACGGCCCAGCCGGCCAGCGGGTTGGCGATCAGCAGGCCGGTGGCCAGCAGCACGCCGAGCTGGCGCTTGGGGCCGCCGATCAGCTGGATGATGGCGCCGGGAATGGCCCACACCAGCAGCATCTGCGCGATGCCGGGCGTGGCGCCGGCGTTGATGGTGGCCACGTAGACCTTGGCCACCGGCGGCAGCTGGCCGCCCGCGAACAGCGCGTCGTAGCTGAAATACACCACCGGGATCGCGATCAGGAACGCCAGCATGGCGGCGATCAGCTGCTGCTTGCGGCCTTCCAGTTCGAGGGCCATGTCGGCGCCGTTGCCGCGCAGCATGAAACCGGCCTTGAGGTCGTAGCCCATGTCCGCGAAGGCCGGACCGGTCGCCACCGAGAAGCCGCACAGGATCGCCAGCGCATGCGGCGGAAAGCCGATCAACAGGCCCAGCAGCAAGGTGATGAGGGCCACCGCGAACGCCGGGAACCAGCCCGAGTGCATGGCGGCGATGCCGACGATGAGTTCATGCACCAGCGCGGCGAACGCGGCGTAGACGATGAAGCCCAGCAGCATCGGCACCGGCATGTCGGCATACAGCCCCGCCAGCAGCGAGATGCCGGCGGACAGCAGGATGTACCCCACTCCGCCCAGGCGCAGGCTGCTGCCGACGCTGGGGCCGGTCGGGCCGCTGGCCTTGGGGCCGGCCTTGCTGCGCATGACCATCGCCACCTGGATCAGCGCCACCAGCCCGGCGCCGATCATCACGCCGTGCGGGATGTACTGTTTGTTGATGTCCATGCCGAACAGCGGCTCGGAATAGCCGCGCAGCAACAGGCCCAGGCCGAACATGCCCAGCGCCCAGATGTTGCCGATGAAGGCCACGCCGAACGCCGACATCGGGATCTTGAACCACGAGCCCACCGCGCCCACCACGATGCCCAGGCCCAGCAGCTTGGCCTGCGTGCCGCCCTGGTCGCCGGCCTTGATGGCTTCGGCCGCGGCCACGCCCGGCGGCCAGGCGCCGGTGGCCGGGAACACCGAGCTGCCGAACAGGCGGTACAGCATGTAGGCGTCCAGCAGCATCGCCAGCCCCACGCCCAGGAACATCGGCAGCACCATGTCGGGGCGGCCCAGCAGGTAGGGAATGGCCAGCGGCAGCAGCAGGCTGTTGGCCGCGCCGAAGGTGGCCGAGGAGATGGCGGTCTGCGCCAGGTTCTGCGTGTGGACCGAACGGTAGGAGCGCAGCAGGCGCATCGGCACGCGGGCCAGGATCATCGCCACCAGCGCGCCGATGATGGACGTGTTGGGCGTCACGCCCAGGGTCACGATCAGCTGGATGCCGATCACGGCGCCAAACACGCTCAGTGCGGCCAGCAGGACCAGGTTGGACAGCGAGAGCGCTCTCGGGTGCGGGTCTTCCTGCACTGAGGCGCCGCCTTGGGCGGCGTGGCGGGGGGTGGAATCAATCATGGTGCTGACTCATGGAGGGCATGAACGGGGGATCCCCAGGCCGGATCGCAGACGATCCGGCCGAGGCTTCTGGCTTCCGTCAGCAGGTCCGCGGCCAGCGCTTGCACGCTGGCGGCATCGGCCTGGGCCGCCGGAAAGGAAAGGCACATGGCGAAGCGCTCCATGGACACCGGGTCGCTCACGGCGCAACTGATCGAGGCCACCCCCGGGATGGCCTCGTTGATCGCCACGGCGAAGCCGGACTCGCGCACGTCGCGCAGCCGGGCCAGCACGTCCGGCACGGTTCGCGGCGCTTCGTCGGAAATGAACGGCAGCTGCTTGCCCAGCCGCTTGGCCACCTTGTCGTCGCTGTCGCGCGCCAGCAGCACGCGGCCGGTCGAGGTGGCCCAGCTGGGCGAACGGTGTCCGGGATAGGTCGTGACGCGCAGCGGATGCGAGCCCTGCTGCACGTGCAGCACCATGATGTCGCGCCCCTCGAGCACCGAGATGTAGCCGGTGTGGCCGCTCTGCGCGCTGAGGCGCTTGAGGGCGTCCTGCATCTGCGCGGACAGCGAGGTGGTCTCGCGCACCATCCGCGAGAGTTCCAGGATCATCACCCCGGGACCGTAGGCGCGGGTGCTGTCCTCACGATCCAGCAGCCCCAGTTCCTTCATCTGCGCCAACAGGCGCGACGCCGAGCTTTTCGGCATCTCCAGGTGGTCAACCAGGTCCGTCACCGTGACCTTGCGATTGAGCTTATTGATCAGGCGAAGAATGATGGCTGCGTTTTCGAGTGAGGCCATGAAGTTCCAAAAAATGAGACTTAGTTCCAAGTAATGAGTCAATGTAGTCCTTCCGAAAATGGCCGGATACACGAACTAACCCTAGGTTTGGAGGCAGTTTGAAAGGTGATTTACGGCACGCTGAATGCGAAGCCGTGGTGCGCGCTGGCCGGCATGCCCTGGCGGCCGCGCTTGTGCGTGCCTGCGATATGCCCGCGACGCGGACCGCTGTGGCCGCGCCCGTTACGGCTGCGTCGGGCGCGTACCGCCGGCGTTGCGCCGGCCGCGCGTCATTCCTCGCTGGGACGCGGTCGGCGGTTGCGGGCGCGCTGGGCGGGATCGCCGGCCAGCGCGTCGTCGGTGGCGTTGCGCAAGGCCGCGGCCTGCGCCACCGGCCCCACCGTGATGGGCGCGGGGCCGGGCGCCGCCACGGTCTGCGACGGCAGGATCGCCGGCAGCCCCGCCACGAAGCGATACGGCAGTTGCGGCAGCAGGCCCTGGATCGTGCCCAGGTCATTGGCGGCCTCGGCGCGCGCCTGCAACGCCGCCTGGGCATCGCGCTCGGCCCGGTTGGTCGCGACGGTGCGCGCCTGCAGCCGGGCCTGTTCATCACGGAACGCCTGGATCGCGAGCTTCAGGCAATGCGCCGTGTATTGGTCGCGCAAGGGTTCGAGCGCGACGCCGGGCGCGTCCTTTTTCGGGGCTGCGGCGGGCGGCGCGGATGACGCTGTGGCGGTGGGCGCGGCCGGTGGCGCTGGTCGAGACGCGGCCGTCGTTGGCGGCGCCGACACGGCCTGCGCGTGCGCGGCGTGGATGCGCGCGAATTCCGCCGCCCGCGTGCGCATCGCGCGATCGGCCCGCGATTGCGCGTGCAGGCGTTCCAGACGGTACGGGTCACGCATCGCGTCGATGCGCAGCGGGTCGATCGGTTCGATGGCGTTGGCGCTCATGGCGACTCCCTTGGGCCGCGCGCGCCGACGCGCGCGGCATCACCTGGCTAGCGGGACGGCGCGCCGCGGCGCTGCGAACGGATCCACCATTGCTGCGTGATGGCGCCCAGCACGAAGATCGCGAACCACGTCGCCAGCGCACCGCGCACCAGCGGCGACTGCGGCCCGTCGGCCAAGGGATGCGACACCGGCAGCCGCGTCAGCGTCTCCGCGATCCCCGGCACCCACATCAGGAAGAAACTGAACGCGAACCCCAGCTGCGACAGATGGGCCCGCGCCCCTGATTGCGGCGACAGGCGCGACAGGAACAGCGCCCCCGCGACCGACAGCAACGCCAGGATGCCCAGCGCATGCCCGGCATTGAACCCGCCCGTGCTGGACAGGCCGAACGACGTCAGCACCGCCGCCAGCAGGCCGCCCAGATAGACCTTGCCGACCGGCGTCGCGCTGTCGATGCCGCGGTAGCGGACGAAGCTGTACAGGCCCGCCAAGGCGGGGACGAGACTGATGATCGTGTGCGCGGCCCCGAGGGGCGAAATGGGATGGGGCATGGGTAAGACTCCTTGGAATTGCCTGCCGGCTGAAGACAGCAGCGGCGCGGGGGACAGGGGTGGACCGGCTGGCCCGGGGTGAATCAAAAAAACAACCAACTAGTTGATCGGTACAGCAAGACAAAAAAAGGCGCACCTTGCGGCGCGCATCGGTAGTGCTCAGGCCGGCGGCGCCAACTGCTTGATGGCCGCCCGCGCGATCGACGCGAACGCCTCGGGCGAACCGAGCGCCCGCGCGGTCAGCATCGCGCCGTGGATCGTCGACATGAACGCCTGCGCCTCGACCAGCACGCCGTCGCGCAAACGGAACTGGCCCTTGGCGGCGCCGGCCGCGAGCACCGAGCCGAGCCAGGCCGACAGGTCGCCGAAATAGGCGCGGACCTCGTCCGCGACCGGCTGCGGAATCATCGGCAACTCGGCCGCCAGCATCGCGCCGATGCACATCGGCATGCTGCCGTCGCGGATGCAGGCTGCCCAATACTCGGTGTAGGCCGTCAGCCGGGCCTGCGGATCCTCGACGTGTTGATCGAGCGCCGCCAGCCCCGTGCGGGCCTGTTCGCGATGCCGCTTGATCACGACCAGCACGAGGTCGGCCTTGGTCGGGAAATGGTGATGAATGCTGGCCTTGCCGATGCGCACCCGTTCGGAGATGTCGGCATAGCTGAACCCGTGATAGCCGCCGGTGGCGAGCAGCAACCGGGTCTGCTCGACGATCTCGGTGGCGCGGGGGGAAAGTTCCAAACTCATGGGCATTGCCTGGATTGCGGGAAGATATGCCGCGGGCTCGTCGCGGAGGCCGGAGGGATCCGGCGGAGGGTGCGACGGCCTGGGCGGCGTTACGATGTAGCCAATCTACTAGTTGGTTGATTTCGTGTCAAGGGGTCGACCAGGGGAGCTGGACGATCAATTTCCGGCATCACGATCCTCAAAGTTCAAGCGCGGGAGGCATTTGTGGGGCGCGTCGCCACGGCGGCCGCGGAGCCCCGGGCTGGCGGCGCCCGGGATCACGTCAGTCCGTTGGCCCGCTTCCACTTGCGCAACCGGCCGCGCGCATTGGCGTAAGGCGAAGACGTATTCAGCTGGATCATGCGGCCCTGGGTGTATTTCTCGTACCAGGGGGAACCATACAGGGCTGCGTCGCTGGCCTGCGCCACCCAGGCCACGACGCGGGCCTGCACCGTGGCGAACTGTTGCAGCAACGCCGGATACGGCTGCCCGGCGTGATCCGCATAGAATTTTTGCGCAAGGCGGCCCAGCTCGTTCCACCGATAGCCCGTCTCGGGGAAATCGACGGCCCGCCCCGCGGCCTTGGCCTCGCACCACTTGAGCACCAGCAGGTTCCAGCCGACCAGGTAGGCGACCAGATCGGCCACGCTCATCGTGGTGCCGCGCGCGTGTCCTTCCAGCGTGGCGTCATGCGCCCGGTCGGGCGGCACGCTCGCCAGATCGGCGGCCAGTTTCTCATAGGTGACGCGAATCGCATCCAGCAATTCCTGCTTGTCTTGGGGCACTGCCATGCCATGGCTCCGGTTGCGGGAACCGTGGATCAACCCCGGCCCCTGAACGTCAGTATGCCTGCGCGGCAGGCTGGTGAACGGACGCTGACCTTCTCCCAGCCCGGGCCGGGCGCCTCGCGCCCTCGCCCGGCCTCACAGGTCATTCAGGGATTTCTCGCGCAGGTGCCGGGCGAGGAATTCCACCAGTGACCGCACCTTGCCCGCCATCAGCCGCTGGTGGGTCATCAACGCGAACACCGGCCTGGGCGGGGTTTCCGAGGCCACCAGCAACGGCTGCAGGCGGCCGGCGGCGACGTGGTCCGCGATCGCCCAGGCCGGCGCATAGACGATGCCGGCGCCGCCCGCCGCGGCCGTGACGACGCCGTCCACGGTGTTCGAGCGCATGCGGGTGCGCACCCGCACGGTCGCCGGCCTGCCCTTGTCCATCAGCGTCCAGGCATCCTCGGTCGCCAGATGGCTGTAGACCAGGCCGTCATGCTGCGCGAGTTCCTGCAGGTTGGCGGGCGTGCCATGGCGCGCCAGGTAGTCGGGCGCCGCGCTCAGGACCCAGCGGATCGAGCCCAGGCGCCGGGCGACAAGGCTGGAGCTGGGCTGTTCGCCGACCAGCACGGCCAGGTCGATGCCCTCTTCCAGCAGGTTGACGGGGCGATCCAGCAAATGCAGGTCGAGCGCGACCTTGGGATGCTGCACCAGGAACTTCGCGAGCAGGGGTTGCAGGTGCACCCGGCCGTACAGCGTCGGCGCCGTGACGCGCAGCCGGCCCGAGGGCTCGGCGGCATCGACGCGCATGCTGCTTTCCAGTTCGTCCATCTCGGCCAGCAGGCGCTTGGCCTCGGCGTAATAGCGCTGCCCCGCCTCGGTCAGGCGCAGGGCGCGGGTCGAGCGCACCAGCAACCGGGTGCCCACGCGCTCCTCCAGCGCGCTGATGCGCCGGCTGACGGACGCCAATGAAATCCCGCTGACGCGCGAGGCGCCGCTGAGACTGCCCTGGTCCACGGCCGCCACCAGCAGCGCCATGCCTTCCGATCGGTTCACCCCGCCCTCGCTTTCGCCGCGTTCCGCGGCAATCCTGAACGGTTCCAGTATTTCATATCTGCAAGGCTGCTTTCCGGATTTTGCTATTCACCGCAAGAAGCGCGACTTTCATACTGGGGCCGTTTTCCCGTTTTCGGTCTCCCTTTTTCAGCCTCCCTGCGTGCCGCGATGCCTGCTTCCCCCGCTTCCTCCCCCACTCCCCTGACACCCGCCGCGCGCCGTTACGCGATGCTGGCCGTGTCCCTGTCGATCTCGATGGCGACGCTCGATACCTCCATGACCAACACGGCGCTGCCGTCGATGGCGTCGCAGCTGGGCGTCAGCGCGGCCGACGTGATCGGCGTGGTCACGATCTATCAACTGGTCATGGTGGCGACGATGCTGCCGCTTGCCGCGCTGGCGGGCAAGATCGGCCACCGGCGGGTGTTCCTGCCGGCGCTGTGGCTGTTCCTGGCCGCCTCGGTCTGGTGCGGCGCGGCGCCGACGCTGTGGTCGCTGGAAGCGGCGCGGGCGGCGCAGGGCCTGGCCGCGGCGGCGCTGATGGGCTGCAACATGGCGCTGGTCAGCGCCATCTACCGCAAGGAGGAACTGGGCCGGGGCATGGGCCTGAACGCCATGATCGCGGCGGCGTCGCTGGCCGGAGGCCCGGTGCTGGCGTCGGCGATGCTGACGGTGTTGAGCTGGCACTGGCTGTTCTATGTGAACGTGCCCTTCTGCCTGGTGGCGCTGGCGCTGGCCGGCAGGCACCTGCCGCGCTCGCCGGGCGATGGCAAAGCGCTCGATGCGGGCGCGGCCGTGTTGTGCGCGCTGGCGTTCGGGCTCGCCGTGCTGGGGCTGGAACGGCTGGCGCGGCCGGACTGGAGCGCCGCGCTGGTCTGGGGGTTCGGGGCATTGAGCTGGGCGCTGCTGCTGCGCCGCGAACGCCTGAGCGCGCACGCGATCGTGCCGCTGGACCTGCTGCGCCTGCCGTCCTTTTCGATGGCCGTGCTGGTGTGCGTGCTGGCCTTCGCGGCGCAGGGCGCGGCCATGGTGGCGCTGCCGTTCCTGCTGAACCGGACGCTGGGCCGCGACATCGCCGAGGTCGGGATGCTGATCGCGCCCTGGCCGGTGATGGGCGCCTGCCTGGCGCCATTCTCGGGCAAGTGGTCGGACCGCATGTCCGCCAGCCTGCTGGGCGCGATCGGCCTGGCGCTGCTGGCCGCCGGCCTGCTGGCCGCGAGCGGGCTGCCGGCCGGCGCGCCGATGTGGGCGGTGATGCTGTCCATGGCGTTGTGCGGCACCGGCTTCGGGCTGTTCCTGTCGCCCAACCAGCGCTTCATCATGTTCAGCGTGCCGGCGCACCGCGCCAGCGTGGCCAGTGGCCTGTCCGGCCTGGCGCGGCTGCTGGGCCAGACGATGGGGGCGGCATTGGTGGCGGCGTGCTTTGCCTTCAATGCCCGCGCCGGCGCCACCTGGGCCCTGTGGGTGGCGGTGGCGTTCGCGCTGGCCGGTTGCCTGGCCAGCGCCCTGCTCGAACGGCTGGCGCGGCGGGTGCGGACGGCGTCGGGTTGCGCCGCATGAAGGGATGATAATAATATCCATTCCTATTGAAAATCGGGCGACACCCCGACCTTCCTTACTGGAATGCATCGTGCCCAACCAGGTTTCCCGCTCGGAATTCGAATCCCTGTACTGCCATCACCACGGTTGGTTGCAGAGTTGGCTGCACCGCAGGCTGGGCAGCGCCGCCGACGCGGCCGACCTCGCGCACGATGCCTTTCTGCGTCTCATCCAGGTCCCGCGGCGGTTCGGCAGCGCTCCCGAGGCGCGCAGCTATCTGCGCAGCATGGCCAACGGCATGTGCGTGGACCTCTGGCGCCGCCGCAATATCGAGCAGGCGTGGCTCGACACACTGGCCGCGCAGCCCGAAGCGGTCGCACCGTCCGCCGAGCATCAGGCCATCGTGCTGGAGGCCTTGCGCGAAATCGACGCGATGCTGCGCACCCTGCCTCCCAAGGTCGGGCGCGCCTTCGTCATGGCGGTTGCGGGCGACATGACGCACAAGGAGGTCGCGCGTGAACTGAATGTCTCCACGCGCACCATCACGACCTACGTCGCGCAGGCCATGCTGCATTGCCTGCAACTGGAAGCCAGGCTGGTCGTGACGCCCCGCCCGGCAAGCCAGCCGCGCGGCCCGGGTTCCGAGGAGGAAGCCGGGTGCTGAGTCCCTCCGCCGACGCGCCGCAAGACGCGTTGCCGCACCAGGCGTTGAGCCAGGCAGCCCAATGGTTCGCCACATTGAACTCGGGCGAGGCGGGGGCCGACGACAGGCGGCGCTGGCAGGAATGGCTGGCCGCGGCCGCCGAGCATCGTGAAGCCTGGCGCTACGTCGAACGCATCAGCCATCGGTTCGAGCCGATCAAATCCAGCCCCGCGCGTGGCAACGCGATTGCGGCCTACGAACAAGCGCATGCGCGGCGGCGGCGGCAGGTCCTGCGCGGCCTGGGACTGTTTGCCGGCACGGCCTTGACGGGCTGGGCCGCCTGGCGCCACACCGCCCTGCCGGAATGGGCCTACGCCTGGACGGCAGACGTGCATACCGACACGGGCGAGGTGCGGACGGTGGTGCTTTCCGACGGCTCGCGCGTGTGGCTCAATGCCCAGAGCGCCATCGATGACGGCTACGACGACGCGCAGCGCGGGCTGCGCCTGCTGCGCGGGGAAATGCTGGTCGATACGGCACGCGACCCACGGCCGTTCTACGTCCAGACGCCCCAGGGCCGGCTGCAGGCGCTCGGCACGCGTTTTTCCGTGCGCCTGGAGCGGGACCTGACATTCCTGGCGGTCTACCAGGGATCGGTCGCCATCCACCCGGCCGCGGCCAGGACCCGGACCGTCATCGACGCGGGGCAGCAGGTGCGTTTCTCGCGCGAGGCGATCGCCGCCAGCGAAGAGGCCGATCCCGCCCGCGAAGCCTGGGCCCGCGGCCTGCTGGTCGCGCGCCATACGCCGCTGTCCGCGGTCATCGCCGATCTGCGGCCGTATTTCCGCGGCCATCTGGGCCTGGCGCCCGAAATCGCCGACCTGCCCGTTTTCGGCGGTTTTCCGCTGGCCGAGCCGGAGCGCGCCTTGCACATGCTGGAACAGGTCCTGCCGATCCGGGTGCAGCGCCGCTGGTCCTGGTGGATCAGCCTCGAACCGGCCTGATTGCCGCTGCCCTGGGAAAACCGGGTGCCCGCTTCTACTTTTTTGGCTCTCATTCGATTAAGGACATGAGAGATCACCGAACCTGTGGCGAAGGTGGTCGTTACATCAACCACCTGCTTCAGGAAGTCCGTTCCCCATGTCTTGCCGCCCCCCATCCGCCGCCCCGCGCCCGTCGCGTCCGATCGCCCGGCCCGTCCTGCTCACCACGCTGATCCATCTGACCCTGGCGGGCGCGTTGGCCAGCGCCTGGACGCCTGCCGCGCAGGCCCAGGCGCAAGCCGGCCAGGCCGGCCTGCGCCACTATGCCATCCCCGCCGGGCCGCTGGATGCCGCGCTGGCCAGGTTCGTCACGGAATCCGGGGTGCCGCTGGCCGCGCCGCCAGCCCTGGTCCAGGGCCGCCAAAGTCCGGGCCTGCAGGGCAGCTTCAGCGCCGAGACGGCGCTGGCCCGGCTTCTCGATGGCTCGGGACTGGCCGCCACCCGCGGCGCCGATGGCAGCTACATCGTGCATCCGCGGTCCGGCGGCGACAGCACCGTCACGCTGGCGCCAGTCGCCGTGACGGGATTCGCCAGCGATGGCGCCACCGAAGGCACGGGTTCCTACACCACGGGCGCGACCGCGACCGCCACCCGCCTGCCGCTGACGTTGCGAGAAACGCCGCAGAGCGTCACCGTCGTCACGCGGCAGAAGATGGACGACTTCGCCCTGACCGACATCAACGACGTGCTGCAAAGCACCAGCAGCGTGGTGGTGAATTCGCAAGGCGCGGACGGCGCGAATTTCTTCAGCCGGGGATTCGCGCTGCAAATGCAGTACGACGGGATGATGAACCCGATCGGCATCGGCGAAAACAACATCAGCCCGGCGCCGGACAGCGCATACCTGGATCGGGTCGAAGTGCTGCAGGGCGCGGCTGGCCTGCTGGCCGGCGCGGGCGAACCCGGCGGCACGGTCAACCTGGTCCGCAAGCGCCCCACCGGCCAATTCCAGGCGCAGCTGGAGGCGCAGGTGGGGTCGTGGGACAAACGGCGCCTGGTCGGCGACGTGTCCGGCCCCCTGGTGGCGTCGGGCAAGGTCCGCGGCCGCGCGGTGGCGCTGTGGGACGACAGCGATACGTTCGTCGACCACGCCTATGACAATAAAAAGGGCTTCTACGGCGTGGTCGATGCCGACATCACGCCCACCACCACGATCGGCGCCAGCTTCCAGTGGCAGCGCAACAAGGGCAACAACCACCTGGGCGTGCCGACCGCGCCGGATGGCGGCGACCTGCGGCTACGCCGGTCCGCGTTCTTTGCCGGAGCCAACGACGGCATCGACAAGGAATACCGGATGTACACCGTCGACCTGACGCAGCAGTTGCCCGCGGGTTGGAAGCTGCGCGCCAGCTACAGTCACAACGAGGCCAAGGCGGACAATGCGTCGAGCTATCTGTACGGGACGCTCGATCCCGCCACGGGAAATGGCTTGCGCCTCTACCAACAATTGCTGAAACGCGACTTCTCGGCCAACAGCTATGACCTTCACGCCAGTGGGCCGGTGTCGCTGTTCGGCCGCGACCACGAACTGGTGTTCGGCGTGAATGCGTCGACCCTGAAGGCCCGCTCGCGCGGGTACTACGGCGCGGGCATGCCGGTCGATATCTATCGCTTTGACGCCGACATCCCCCGGCTCGATGGACCGCTGGCCCCCTGGAGCAAACCCAACGAGACCCTGCAACGCGGCGCCTACGGCGTCGCCCGCCTGAACCTCGCCGATCCGCTCAAGCTCATCCTGGGCACCCGCGTGAGCGGGTACGAATACCGCAACGAGGGCGTGCCCACGCAGAAAGAGCGCGGTGTCGTCAGCCCCTATGCCGGCCTGGTCTATGACATCGACGGCGAACACTCGGCCTACGTCAGCTATTCCGACATCTTCAAGCCGCAGGACAACCTCAATGCCAGCGGTGGCACGGTCGACCCGATCGTGGGCAAGAATTATGAAATCGGCCTGAAGGGGGAATACCTGGGCGGCAGGCTGAACACCAGCGCCGCCCTCTTCCGCCTGGAACAGACCAACCTGGCGCAGACGGATCCGAGCGTCCCCTACGATGAAAGCAATATCTGCAAGGGCTATTGCTACTCGGCTTCGGGCCTGGTGGTCAGCAAGGGCGTGGACCTGGGCATCAATGGCGAACTCTCGCCCGGCTGGCAGCTCGGCGCCGGCTATACCTACGTGCACAGCGCCTATGCCAAGGGAGAGGACAAAGGCAAGCCGTATGCCGCCAACACGCCGGACCACCTGCTGCGTGTCTACACCACCTACCGCCTGCCCGGCACGCGCTGGACCATCGGCGGCAATGTCAGGGCGCAGAGCGCCATCTCCAATTCCGGCGACGGCTACACCATACGGCAAGGCAGCTACACGGTGGTCGGGCTGCTGGCCAAGTACCAGGTCAGCCGCCAGGCGGAGATCGGCCTGACCGTGGACAACCTGTTTGACCGGCGCTACTACAGCGCCGTCGGCGACCCGTGGTTCTACAACTTCTACGGCGCGCCACGCCGCTTCGCGCTGAATCTCAGGTATACGCTGTGATCCCCACGGCGGCGCCGGCTCGCGGCGCCGCCGTCGCCCCCCTGTCGATCGCCCTATCAATCTTTAGGCAGGCGTCATAACACCCCGTTATCGCAGGCGTAACGCCGGTGTTGGCAAAACATCAAATACCCCTTTGTTTTCAATCGGTTGACATGGAAACAGAGAAACACGACCAAGTCCTCCCATAGTGGATTTCCCTGGGTCCACGGCGCCTGGGCGCGCTGGCATTCTTTGGCCACCGCAGCACCTGGACGTACACAGAGACAAGGTTGTGTCATGCCGAGACCCATTCACTTTTCCCCCCCACGGCCCGCCTGCGGGCCGCGCACCGAGCCAACCCGTATGACTTGCGCGGGCCTCGCATGATCCGCCAGATCCTCAACCGCTTCACGATCTCGCTGCCCGTCCTGCTGGGCGTGGTGGTGGTGTGCTTCGTGCTCCTGCAGGTCGCGCCGGCGGACCCTGCCGCCGTGATCGCCGGCCCCACCGCCACCGCCGAGGAACTGGCGCAGGTGCGCCAGGAACTGGGCCTGGACAAGTCGATCGTCCAGCAGCTGTCCCTGTACGTGTGGCGCCTGCTGCACCTGGACCTGGGCCGTTCGATGATCTCCAACGTGCCGGTCATCGACGAGATCGGCAGCACCATCGGCGCGACGGCCGAGCTGATGCTGGCCAGCGTGGTCTGGTCGATCCCGCTGGCGATCCTGCTGGGCACGCTGGCGGCCTACCGCCGCGGCAAGCTGACCGACCGCTTCGTCATGACGCTGTCGGTCGTGGGCGTGTCGTTGCCGGTGTTCTGGGTCGGCCTGCTGCTGGTGCAGCACATCGGCGGCGCCGGCATCCTGCCGTACATCGGCCGCAACGGCCCGATCTGGACCCTGGCCGGCCTGCAATCGCTGGCGTTGCCCGCGCTGACGCTGGGATCGGTGCTGATCGGACCGGTGGCGCGCATCACCCGCACCGCCGTGATCGAGACCCTCAGCGGCGACTATGTGCGCACCGCGCGCGCCAAGGGCGCCGGCGAAGGCCGCGTGCTGCTGCGCCACGCCCTGCGCAACGCGCTGCTGCCGATCGTGACGCTGGTGGGCCTGCAGGTGGGCAACCTGCTGGGCGGCGCGGTGGTCACCGAGCAGATCTATTCCTGGCCGGGCGTGGGCCGCATGGCGGTCGGCGCCATCTTCGCCGGCGACTTCCCGCTGGCCCAGGGCGCGATCCTGGTGACCGCGCTGGGCTTCATCCTCATCAACCTGATCGTGGATCTGCTCTACGGCTACCTGGATCCGCGAGGCAACAAATCATGAGCGCAGGCACCACTTCCTCGATGGGCGGGCTGCCGCCCCAGGCCATGGCCACGCCGCTGGCGCGCATCGCGTCGCGCCTGCGCCGCGATCCGATCCTGCTGCTGTCGCTGCTGGCGGTGATCGCGATCGTGCTGGTGGCGCTGTTCGCGCCCTGGCTGGCGCCGCACGATCCGTATTCCACCAACATGGCCATCGCCCGCAAGGCGCCGGGCTGGACCTCGGCCGATGGCATCAGCTACCTGCTGGGCACCGACGTGCAGGGCCGCGACATCCTGTCGCGCGTGATCTACGGCATCCGCGCCACGCTGATGCTGAGCGTGCTGGCGGTGATCGGCGGCTCGGGCCTGGGCGCCCTGCTCGGCATCCTGGCCGCCTACTACCGCCCGCTGGAAGGCGTCATCATGCGCGTGGTCGACGTGCTGCTGTCGTTCCCGGCGATCCTGTTCGGCCTGAGCCTGTCGGCGCTGATGGGCCCGGGCACCACCAGCATGGTGCTGGCGCTGGGGATTTCGGCGATTCCCGGCATGGCGCGCATCGCACGCGGCTCGGCCATGGTGGTGATGAAGCAGGAATACATGGAAGCCGGCCACGCCATGGGCTTCGGCAACTTCTACCTGATCACGCGCTACCTGCTGCCGAACTGCTCGTCGATGCTGATGATCTACGCCACCCTGCAGCTGGGCCACACCATCCTGCTGGGCTCGGTGCTGTCGTTCCTGGGCCTGGGGCCGCAGCCGCCCTTCGCCGAACTGGGCAGCATGGCCGCCGACGGCCGCAAGTTCCTGCAGATCTTCCCGCACATCTCGACCATTCCCACGATGACCATCTTCTTCATCGTGCTTGCCTTCAACCTGCTGGGCGACAGCCTGCGCGACGCGCTCGATCCCAAGCTGCGGTTCTGAACCGCGGCACGCCCGACCACACCACAAACCATACAGGGGAAACCACATCATGAAGATCATCCAGGGACTGGCCCTCGCGCCGCTGGCCTTGACCTGCCTGCTGGCCGCGCCCGCGCCGGCGCTGGCGCAGGCCGAGAAGACCGTCCTGATCCTGCGCGAGCTGGACACCGACAAGTACGACCCGCACCGCACCACCGCGCGCGGCGCGGCCGAGGTGCTGTTCATGGCCGCCGACACCATGGTGGGCCTGGACTACGACATGAAGACGCCGGTGCCGGCGCTGGCCAAGAGCTGGACCGTCTCGCCCGACGGCCTGACCTACACCTTCAACCTGCGCGACGACGTCACCTTCTGCAGCGGCCGCAAGATGACCGCCAAGGACGTGGTGGCCAGCTACACCCGCTGGCTGGACCCGGAAACCAAGGGCCTGGAGCGCTGGCGCGCCGGCCCGGTCGACAGCATCACCGCGCCGGACGACGTCACCGTGGTCTACAAGCTGAAGAAGCCCTACAACGAGCTGCTGCAGCAGATGGCGCACTACATGCACTCGGTCATCAACATCGAGCAGGTCAAGGCGCTGGGCCAGGACTACGGCGTCAAGGCCTTCGACGGCACCGGCCCGTACTGCTTCCAGAGCTGGTCGCCGCGCAATGAAGTGGTGCTGACCCGCCACGCCGGCTACAAATGGGGCCCGGCGATCTACAAGGACCCGACGCCCAAGGTCGACAAGATCATCTGGAAGATCGTGCCCGAGGAAAGCACCCGCCTGACCGCGCTGCAGAGCGGCCAGGCCGACCTGTCGCGCTACCTGCCGCAGTGGGCCATCAAGGACCTGAAGGCCGACAAGCGCCTGTTCGTCAGCAAGGCGGACCCGTTCTACTGGACCTTCTTCCTGGGCTTCAAGATCGACAAGCCGATGCTGACGGACGTGAACGTGCGCCGCGCCCTCAACCTGGCGATCAACCGCAAGGCGCTGACCGAGGCCATCACCTTCGGCGAAGCCGTGCCCGCCACCAGCATGCTGGCCACCAGCACGCCGGCCGGCGCCAACGACGCCTACCGCTACGACCCCGCCGCCGCCAACAAGCTGCTGGACGAGGCCGGCTGGAAGATGGGCAAGGACGGCTACCGCTACAAGGACGGCCAAAAGCTGTCGCTGCTGCACTACGGCATCACCGGCTACTGGAAGGACATCATGGAAGCCGTGCAGGGCGACATGAAGAAGGTCGGCGCGGACCTGCGCGTGCAGCTGTTCGATTCGACCTCGGCCTGGGGCAAGCTGGCCACGCAGGAATTCGATGAATTCAGCATGAGCTTCGGCTACATGAGCACGGGCGAGGCGCTCAACAGCTACTTCCTGTCCAGCAGCATCCCGACCCCGAACCGCATGAACTGGAAGGACGCCGACACCGACCGCTGGCTGGCCGAGGGCAGCGAGGCGCTGGACGCCAAGACCGGCGACGCCATCCTGTCCAAGGCGCTGACCAAGATCTCCGACGGCGTGGCGTGGATTCCGCTGTACCACGACTCGCTGTACCTGGTGGGCGGGCCGCGCCTGAAGCCGATGCGCGCGCACGGCATCTTCGGCGCCGCCGCCTACAAGGGCCTGGACATCGAGTTGAAGTAAGCCGCATCGGGCGGCGCGGCTTCCGCCGCGCCGCCTTTCCCCTGATTCCGCAGCACAGAGAGTCTCCCGTGAGCGACACCAATCAAGCCAGCATCACCCATTTCAAGAACCTTGCCACCCTGGTGGCCTGGGACGAGGCGCTGGGCTCGCACGTCTATATCGAGAACGCCGACCTGGTGATGCGCGGCGACACCGTGATCCACGCCGGCACGGGCTACGCCGGGCCGGCCGACCGGGTCGTGGCCGGCAACGGCCTGATGGCGATGCCGGGCCTGGTGAACGTCCACAGCCACCCCTCTTCCGAGCCCGGCAACCGCGGCCTGCTGGAAGAGCTGGGCAGCGACAAGCTGGGCCAGAGTTCCCTGTACGAATACATGCCGGTGTTCCGCTCGGGCATCGAGACGGCGCAGTATTCCAACCAGGTGGCGATGGCCGAGATGCTGCTGAGCGGCGTGACCACCTTCGTCGACATGTCGCTGCCGCGCCCCGGCTGGGCCGACGTGGTGGCGGCGGCCGGCATCCGCGGAGTGCTGGGCCCGATGTTCCGCTCGGCCGCCTGGCGCACAACGGACGGCCATTCGGTCGAATACACCTGGGACGAGGCGGCGGCGCAGAAGTCGTTCGAGGCCGCCCTGGCCGTGGCCGACAGCGCCATCAACCACCCCAGCGGCCGCCTGGGCGCCATGCTGTGCCCGTCGCAGGTCGACACCTGCTCGCCCGAACTGCTCAGGGAAGCGCAGCAAGCCGCGCGCCGCCTGGGCATCCCGATGCAGATCCACGCCGCGCAGAGCGTGGTCGAGTTCTCGGAGATGACGCGCCGCCATGGCCGCACGCCGATCGAATGGCTCGATGACCAGGGCCTGCTGGATGGCGACCTCATCATAGGCCACGGCATCTTCCTGAACGACCACCGCGCGCTGTACTGGCCGCATGCCGACGACTTCGGCCTGCTGCAACGCTCGGGCGCGCACGTGGCGCACTGTCCCACGGTGTTCGTGCGGCGCGGCATCGCGTTGAGCTTCCTGGGCCGCTACCTGCGCGCTGGCATCAACGTCGGCATCGGCACCGATACCTTCCCGCACAACATGCTCGATGAAATGCGGCTGGCCTGCTACGTGGCCCGCCTGCAGGCCGGCCACTTCCGCGCCGCCTCCACCGAGGAAGTGTTCAACGCCGCCACCATCAACGGCGCCCGCATGCTGGGCCGCGACGACATCGGCCGCATCGCGGTCGGCGGCAAGGCCGACTTCTCGCTGGTCGACCTGTCGCATCCGTACATGCGCCCCGGCCGCGAGCCGCTGCGCAGCCTGATCTACTCGGCCGGCGACCGCGCCATCCGCGACGTCTACGTGGACGGCGCCCAGGTGGTCAAGGACGGCAAGCTGCTGACCATCGACATCGAACGCGCCATGCAGGAAGTGGAACGCGCCCAGGCGCAGACCATCGCGACCGTGGCGCAGCGCGACTACGCCGGCCGCGACATCGACGCCATGTCACCGCGCGTCTTTCCCAGCCGCGCCTGACGGAGACTTTCCATGACCGAGACCTTACTGGCGGTGCAGGGCCTGAGCGTCGAGTTCGGCGCCCGCGCCCAGCCGTATCGGGCGGTGAAGTCGCTGGACTTCACCATCGGCCGCGGCGAAACGGTGGCGCTGGTGGGCGAGTCCGGCTCCGGCAAATCGGTGACGGCGCTGTCGATCCTGCGCCTGATCGAGCGCGCCGGCGGCCGCATCGCCGGCGGCAGCGCCCGCTTCGTGCCGCGCGACGGCCGCGAGGTGGACCTGTTCGGGCTGGAGGAATCGGCCCTGCGGCGCATCCGCGGCAACGAGATCTCGATGATCTTCCAGGAACCGATGACCTCGCTCAACCCGGTGATGACGGTGGGCGACCAGCTGGCCGAAGTCTATCTGCTGCACCAGGACATCCCGCGCCAGGAGGCCTGGCGGCGCGCGCAGGAAATGCTGGTGGCGGTGAAGATGTCCGAACCCGAACGCCGCATGACGCAGTATCCGGGCGACCTGTCCGGCGGCATGCGCCAGCGCGTGATGATCGCGATGGCGCTGGCCTGCCGGCCGCAGCTGCTGATCGCCGACGAACCGACCACCGCGCTCGACGTCACGGTGCAGGCCGAGATCATCGACCTGATCCGCGACCTGCAGCGCGAGGTCGGCATGGCCGTGCTGTTCATCACGCACGACATGGGCGTGGTGGCCGAGATCGCCGACCGCGTGGTGGTGATGCGGCACGGCGACAAGATCGAGGAAAGCGCCACCGCGACGCTGTTCGAGGCGCCCGCGCAACCCTACACCCGCGACCTGCTGGCCGCGGTGCCGCGGCTGGGCGACGGCTCCCCCGACGAAGCCGTGGTGCAAGACCGCCCGCCCGTGCTGGAAGTGTCGGGCCTGGCCAAGCGCTTCCCGGTCAAGGCCGGCGCGTTCGGCAAGGTGGTGGCCAACGTGCACGCGGTCGAGGGCGTATCGTTCGACCTGCGCGCCGGCGAGACGCTGGCCCTGGTGGGCGAGTCCGGCTCGGGCAAGTCGACCACCGGACGCCTGCTGATGAAGCTGGTGCAGCCGAGCGCAGGCTCGATCCGCCTGGCCGGCCAGGACGTCACCCACATGACGCCCGAGCAGATGCGGGCGATGCGGCGCCACATCCAGATGATCTTCCAGGATCCCTATGCGTCGCTCAACCCGCGCCTGCACGCCTGGGACCTGGTCAGCGAACCGCTCAAGGTGCATGGCGGCCACACCCGCGAGCAGCGCCGCGAGCGCGCCGCCCAGTTGCTGGAACGGGTCAGCCTGCCGCGCGAGTTCCTGGACCGCTACGCGCACCAGTTCTCGGGCGGCCAGCGCCAGCGCCTGTGCATCGCCCGCGCGCTGAGCGTCAATCCCAAGATCATCGTGGCCGACGAACCGGTGTCGGCGCTGGACGTGTCGGTGCAGGCGCGCGTCATCGAGCTGATGAAGGAACTGCAGGCCGAGATGGGCCTGTCGTACCTGTTCATCTCGCACGACATCGCGGTGGTGGAAAAGGTCAGCCATCGCGTAGCGGTGATGTACATGGGCCAGATCGTCGAGATCGGCCCCACCCAGGAAGTGCTGCACCGGCCGCGCCATGCCTACACGCAGCGCCTGCTGTCGGCGGTGCCGGTGCCGGACCCCGCCCGCCGCCACCAGCGCAGCGTGCGCGCGGCGCGCGACATTCCCAGCCCGATCCGCAAGGTGGGCGACGACCCGGTCGTGACGCAACTGGTGCAGGTGGCCGCCGGCCACTACGTGCAGCAGGCGGCATAACGCCAAATCGGCCATGCGGGCGCCATGGCGCCGGCATGGCCGATGCCCTGCCGCCCCCGGGGCCGTTCAGGCGCGGCCGAAGATCCGCCCGACCGCCATGGCCACGGCGGCCTGGGTCGGCTCTACCACGGGCAGGCCGCAGGCCTCTTCCAGCCGCGCGCGCAGGTCCGCCATGCCGGCGCACCCCATGATGAGCACGTCGGCGCCATGGGCGTCGCGCAGGGTCCTGCCCACCGCCGCCATGCGCTGGAACGCCAGTTCGGCGTCGGCCAGGTCGCTGACGCGCAGGTCCAGCGCCAGTTCGCCGCAGATGCGGTCGGCCACGCCCATCGCGCGGAAGTAGCGCAGGTGGCGCGGGATGGCGGCGCCGGCGATGGCGATGACGCCGACGCGGGCGCCGATGCTCATGGCCGTCAGCACCGAACACTCGCCGATACCCAGCACGGGCACCGGCGCCAGGTCGCGCAGGCCGTGCAGCCCCGGATCGCTGAAGCAGGCCACGATGACGGCGTCGGCGGCGGCCGCCTCGCGCCGCACCAGCTCGGCCATGGGCGCGATGCTGGCGTCGGCCTCGGCCTGGTTCTGGATGCCGGCCGGCCCGCCGGTGGACGTCAGGCAGCGGAAATCCAGCGGCAGATGGCCGAACGGCTGGACGGCGCGGCCGATGGCCTCGGTCACTTTGTCCAGGGAATTCGGGTTTACGAGGAGAATGCGGGCGTTGGGCACGATTGAGTAGAATCCTTGCAGTAGAGGCGGGCCGGGAAGCATCCGAGCCTCGCCCAGGTCAAGAGGAAATCACGCAGCATGTCTGAATTACCCGGAAAGGTCCGGTCTTCCGCGCCGTTGAATCTGCGCCAGATCGAGGTATTCCACGCCATCATGATCACGGGCTCGTTGAGCGCGGCCGGGCGGCTGCTGCACGTGACCCAGCCCGCCATCAGCCGGGTGCTGGCGTCGATCGAACTGCGCCTGGGCTATGCGCTGTTCGAGCGTTTCAAGGGCCGCCTGCATCCGACCAAGGAAGCGCGCAAGCTGTTCCAGGAAGTGGAATCGATCCAGGCCGGCGTCAACCGCCTGAACGACATGGCCGCGGGCCTGGCCGGCCATGGCGGCGGCCTGGTCAGCGTGGTGTCCAGCCCCAGCTTCGGCGAGTGGTTGATCCCGGCGGCGACGGCGAAGTTCTGCGCCCGCAACCCCGGCGTGCGCATCCGCTACCGGCCGCTGGGCATGGACGCGCTGCTGCCGCAGCTGCTGCTGGGCTACGCCGACATCGCCATCTCCATCTTCAAGCCGGAACATCCCAACCTGATCACCACCGAGCTGGCGCAGGGCGAAATCGTCTGCGTGCTGCCGGCGGGCCACCGCCTGGCGCGCGAAAGCGTGATCCAGCCGGGCATGCTGGCCGGCGAGATGCTGGTGGGCTACAGCCGCGACACGCCGCTGGGCGAGACGCTTTGCGCGCATCTCGACCCGCAGGGCCACGACATCCTGGCCCCGGCGATCGAGGTGCGCTCGTCGCAGACGGCGTGCTCGTTCGTGCGCCAGGGCGTCGGCGTGGCGCTGGTGGACTCGTATGGCCTGACGGACGCGCTGATGCACGGGCTGGTGGTGCGCCGCATCGAGCCGGCGATTCCGCTGTTCGTGTACGTGTCTCATTCCCGGATCGAGCCGCCCCCGTCCATCGCCAAGGCCTTCCTGACGCAGTTTTCCCAGATCGTCAAAAAGGAATTGCCCGCGATGACGCAGGCAATCCTCAAGCGGGCTTAGTCGATTTCCGCCACGGGCAGCGGTTCGCCGGCGCCGGTGCGCTCGATGATCAGCTTGTAGTGCTGCGGGCTGCGGTGCTTGGCGAAGTTGAAGACGTGGTCGCGGAAGGTCTGGCCCATGCCCAGGTCGATGCGGGCGGTGATGACTTCGTCTTCCTCGCCGCTGGAGCGGGCCACGATCTCGCCCGACGGGGCCACGATCATCGAGCTGCCGATCATGTGGTGGCCGTCCTCGTGGCCGCACTTGGCGGCGGCGGCGACCCACACCGCGTTCTGGTAGGCGCTGGCCTGCAGCACGATCTCGTGCGTGGTGGTGCGCAGGTGCGCCGGCTCGTTCCAGTGGATGTTCAGCGACGGCGTGTTGTAGCCCAGCACGATCAGCTCGGCGCTTTGCAGCGACATCACGCGGTAGGTCTCGGGCCAGCGGCGGTCGTTGCACAGGCACATGCCGATCTTGACGTCGTTGGTTTCCCACACGCCGAAACCCAGGTCGCCGACTTCGAAGAACTTCTTCTCCAGGTGCTGGAACGGCGCCTCGGGTTTGTGGTCGGAATGGCCGGGCAGGTGGATCTTGCGGTACTTGCCGATGATCCTGGCCTGGCGGTCCACCAGGATGGCGGTGTTGAACTGGCGCCCTTCCGGGGTCAGCTCGGCGTAGCCCAGGTAGAAGCCGATGCCGAGCTCGCGCGCGGTGTCGAACAGCGGCTGCACGTCGGCGTTGGGCATGCTCTTTTCAAAGAAGCGATCGACCGCCTCGGCGTCTTCCATCCAGTAGCGCGGGAAGAAGGTGGTCAGCGCCAGTTCGGGAAAGACCACGAACTCCGCCTTGCGGGCCGCGGCTTCGCGCATCATCTCGACGAGGCGGCGGACCACCACCGCGCGGGTGTCGGCCAGGTTGACGGCGCCCATCTGGGCGACCGCGAGGTCCATTTTGCGCGCATGGGTTGCGTTGCTCACGATGTCAGTCTCCGGGGGTTCTATCGCTATGCGTTGAGGGCCGTGTCGCTCAGGACTCGATCACGGCCGGGAAAATCTTGCGCAGCAAGGCGGCGCGCGGGCTGATCTCGCGCGCCTTCTGCAGCGGGGCGGGCAGGCCGCGGGCGATGAACTGGCCGCGGCCGCGTTCGGCGCGCAGCACGCCGTCGTCCACGATCACCTCGCCGCGGCTGATCACCGTGGTGGGCCAGCCGGTGACCTGGCGGCCTTCATAGGGGGTGTAGCCGACCGCGTCGTGCAGGTCGGCGGCGCGCAGGGTCACGGTCTTTTCCGGATCCCAGATCGCGATGTCGGCGTCCGCGCCCACCGCCAGCGTGCCCTTCTTCGGGTACAGGCCGTACATGCGGGCGTGGTTGGTCGAGGTCAGCGCCACGAACTGCTGCAGCGTCAGGCGGCCGCTGCGCACGCCTTCGGAAAACAGCAGCGGCATGCGCACTTCCAGGCCCGGCAGGCCGTTGGCGATCTGCTTGAAGGTGGTGGCGTCGCCGGCCGGCAGCTTGCCGGATTCGTCGTAGCGATACGGCGCGTGGTCGGACGACAGCAGCGCCAGCGTGCCGCTGTCCAGGCTTTGCCACAGCGCCTGCTGCGACACCGGGTCGCGCGGCGGCGGGCTGCAGCAGAACTTGGCGCCCTCGACGCCCGGGATGTCGATGTCATCGGCGGTCAGCAGCAGGTAGTGCGGGCAGGTCTCGCCGTACACCGGCGCGCCCAGCGTCTGCGCGGCGTGGATCGCCTGCGCGCCGCCCTGGGTTGAAACGTGCACGATCAGCACCGGCACTTCCAGCACCGCGGCCAGGCTGATGGCGCGCTGGGTAGCCTCGTTTTCCGCGATCGGATCGTGGCTGACGGCGTGGTACTTGGGCGCGGTGTGGCCGGCCGCCAGCAGGTGGCGCGCGATCCAGCTGATGACGTCGTTGTTCTCGGCATGCACCATCGGCAACGCGCCCTCGCGCGCGGCGATGGCGAACACGTCCAGCAGCTGGCGGTCGTCCAGCTTGAGCTTGTCGTAGGTCATGAAGACCTTGAACGAGGTGATGCCGGCGCGGATCAGCTCGGGCAGGTCGCGGTTGAGCGTGTCGGGCGTGGGGTCCGAGATGATCAGGTGGTAGCTGTAGTCGATCACCGATTTCTCGGCGGCCGAGGCGGCGTAGGCGTCGGCGACCTGGCGCAGCGACTGGCCGCGATGCTGCGCCGCGAACGGCACGATGGTGGTGTTGCCGCCGTGGGCCGCCGAGATCGAGGCGGTGTGCCAGTCGTCGGCGCACAGCACGCCCATGCTGGACAGCTGTTCCACGTGGCAGTGGCTGTCGATGCCGCCCGGCATGACCAGCCGGCCGGCCGCGTCGATGGCGCGGCGGCCCGCCGGCAGCGTCGCCGCGATCGCGGCGATGGCGCCGTCCACGATGCCGATGTCGCCGACGAAATCGGCGTCGGCCGTGACGATACGGCCGTTGTGCAAGGTCAGATCGAAATCCGTCATCAAGAAAAGTCCCAATGCATGGACAGGCGCGCCGTGGCGGGCCCGACAGGAGGCACCATCATGCATGCGCCCGGGCAATTGGGAAACGGCCGGAAGCGGCCGCGCCGGGCCTCGGGCGGCCACCGCCCGCTACGGCTAACACATTGATTCAACGGCGAATTCCCGATCCGCCCGGCAAGCCCGCGAGGCCCATGCATAACGCTGGATCATGGAGGCTGTGCAAAGTTTTATATCGGGTTTCCCCGTGGCGCGGTCCCCCGGCAGAGCGGGGATGGCGGGCCGGCGGCCCGTTGTCGCGGGACTGTCACATTGCCGCGTCACCATCGCGCATCATGACGACCCCAGCGGCAGCGGCCGACTACCAATCCGACATCTCCGGCCTGATCTGCGCGTTCCGGTTCAAGGGCGGCGGCCCCGCCACGGAAATCGCCTCGCCCGCGGTCGCCGACCTGCTGGCGCGCATCGCGCAGGATGGCGACGCGCCCGAGGACGGCGCCTTTCTCTGGCTGCACCTGAACCTGTCGCAGGCCGGCTGCGTGCGCTGGCTGCAGGCCCACCTGGACCTGCCCGACACCTTCATCGCAATGCTGGGCGGCGAGGCCCACTCAACCCGCATCGAGCAGCAGGAAGGCGCGCTGGTGGCGGTCTTCAACGACGTCATCTTCGATTTCGACCGCACCCCGGCGCAGGTCTCGACCCTGTGGGTCTGCGCGCACCGCAAGCTGCTGGTGACCCTGCGCCGCAAGCCGCTGCGCTCGCTCGACCGCCTGCGCGAACACGTGCGGCGCGGCGAACCGTTCGGGTCGCCGGCCGAACTGCTGGCGCACCTGATGCGCGACCAGGCCGACCTGATGATGGAGATCGTGCGCAAGGCCAGCGTCGATGTCGACGGCATCGAGGATCATTTCCTGGCCGCGCGCGGCGGCCCGGGGCGCCTGGACCTGGCCGCCACCCGCCGCGTGCTGGTGCGGCTGCAGCGCACGCTGGCGCCGGAGCCAGGCTCGGTGTTCCGCCTGCTGGCGCGGCCACCCGCCTGGCTGCGACCGCGCGACGTGCAGGAACTGCGCGAATCCACCGAGGAATTCTCGGTGGTGCTGGGCGACATGGCCGGCCTGGTCGAACGCATCAAGCTGCTGCAGGAAGAAATGACGGCGCGGCTCGATGAACAGAACAACCGCACCCTGTTCACCCTGACGCTGGTGACGGTGCTGGCGCTGCCGATCAACATCATGGCGGGCCTGTTCGGCATGAACGTGGGCGGCATCCCGCTGTCGGACGACCACCACGGCTTCTGGATCATCTGCGTGCTGGTCGCGGCCTTCACGGGATTCGTGGCGTGGCTGGCGTTCCGCCGCCGGCGCGCGGGCTGACGGCCGCCGCGGGCGGCCCGGCTACTGGTAGCGCTCGCGGTAACCCACGGGCGACATGCCGCAGTACTTGTTGAAGATGTCGCGAAAGGCCTTGGTGTCGTTGTAGCCGACCTCGTACATCACTTCCGACACGCTCTTGCGCGAGCTTTCCAGGCGCCGCTTGGCGGCCTCGACGCGCACGCGCTGCACGTACTCGACGATGCTGTTGCCGGTGGCCTGGCGAAAGCGCCGTTCGAGCGTGCGGCGGCCGAGCGCATGGCGGTCGGCCAGGTCCTCGACGGTGATTTTCTCGGTGTAGCGGCTCTCGATGAAATCCTGCACCGCGCGCACCACCTGGTCGGCGTGCGCCTTCTGCCCCATGAACACCGAGAACGGCAGCTGGCTCTGGCGGCTCCAGTCGAGCTGGAAGTACTTGGCGCACCAGATGGCGGTGTCGCGGTCGGTGTATTTCTCGATCAGGTGCAGCACCAGGTGCGCGGCCGAGAAGGCGCCGCCGCTGGTGTAGATGCCGTTGCCGGAATGGACCACGCGGTCGATGCTCCAATCCACCGCCGGGAACAGGCTGGCGTACAGGTTGCGCGCCGCCCAGTGCACCACCGCCTGCTGGCCGTCGAGCAGGCCGCCGGCGGCCAGCAGCGCCGCGCCCAGGCACAGGCTGGCCACTTCGCCGCCGCCGCGGTAGTGGCGGGCGATCCATTCGACCAGTTCGCGGTTGGACAGCACCACGTCGGACACCGCCCCCAGCAACGGCGGCGCGATGCAGATGTCGATATCGCGGGCCTCGTCCAGCACCAGGTCGGCCTGCACCGTGATGCGGCCGTCGTCCAGGCTGACCTGGCGCGTGGCGGCCAACGTGCGCACCTGGAACCGCGGCGCGCGCCCCTGCGCGGCCAGGTATTCGTTGGCCACCAGGAAACCGTGCCGGGCCGTTTCCAGCGACGCGATATTGGCGCCGGACGGCAGCAGGAAAGCGATGTTTTTCATGCCGCCAAGCATACGCCGACAGACCTGTCGCAATCCACCCTCAAGAATGTCGCAATCGCCTATCTGAAAGCGCCGCCGATCCCGATACAGTGACATCTACCGGCATCGCTGCCGGCGCGGCCGCCGCGACGATGCGGGCTTGCGGGCGGCGCGTACAACAACACGGAGTCAAGGAGCATCTGATGGAACAGTACATAGATGGTTACCTGCTGAGCGTGCCCAAGGCCAACATCGAGGCCTATCGCAAGATGGCCGAGCTGGCCGGCTCGATCTGGCTGGAATACGGCGCGCTGGAATTCCGCGAGTGCGTGGCGGACGACATCGACGGCGAGGGCTTCGGCTCGTTCAGCGCCGCCGCCAGCGCGCGCGAGGGCGAGACGGTGGTGTTTTCGTGGATCGCGTTCGCCAGCAAGGCCGAACGCGACCGCATCAACGCCAAGGTCATGGCCGACCCGCGCCTGACGGGCATGTCCTGCGAGGGCGTGTTCGATTTCAAGCGCATGTGCTGGGGCGGCTTCAGCACCCTGGTGGCCAAGTCGGCCCGCGGTTGAAAAAAAAGGCGCGGCGGCCTGTCGATCCCGGCGCCGTCCGTTCGTCGTAGGAACAGGACGGACCGGAACGCGCAGGCGCCCCCGCGACCCGTCCCCACGTACCCCAACCCTCTTCCCGGTTTTCGGAGACACATCATGGCCACCCCCGCAAAGAAAGCGATTCCCGACGGCATGCACACCCTGACCCCGCACATCGTGTGCGAAGGCGCCTCGGATGCGATTGCCTTCTACCGCAAGGCGTTCAACGCCGAGGAACTGACGCGCCTGCCGGCTCCCGGCGGCAAGGTGATGCACGCCGCGATCCGCATCGGCGATTCGGTGGTGATGCTGATGGATGACTTCCCCGAATGGGGCAGCCTGGGGCCCAAGGCGCTCAAGGGCTCGCCGGTGACGCTGCACCTGTACGTGCAGGATGTGGATGCCGCGATCAAGCAGGCGGTGGCGGCGGGCGCGCAGGTCACCATGCCGGCGGCGGACATGTTCTGGGGCGACCGCTACGGCCAGGTGGTGGATCCGTTCGGCCATCGCTGGTCGATCGCCACCCACAAGGAAGACCTGACGCCCGAGGAGATCCAGCGCAACATGGCCCAGATGGGCGAGATGGAAGGCTGCGGCGACCCGTCCAGGAAGCAGGGCTGAAACGCCGCTGCAAGCGCCCGTCCGACGCTCGTCCGGACGGGCGCGGGCGTCCGGGCCGCCCGGACGCCGCGTCAGGCCGTGTACGGCCCCAGGAAGTCCAGCTTGCCGATCGGCACGCCGGCGTGGCGCAGGATGTCGTAGGCGGTGGTGACGTGGAAATAGAAGTTCGGCAGCGCGAACGTCAGCAGGTAGGCGTCGCCTTGGAACTCGGGCTTGAACTCGCCAAAGCTGAGCGTGACCTTGCGGCCCTCGGCGCCTTCAAGCGCCTCGGCCGGCACCGAACGCAGATAGGCGATGGTGTCGGCGACACGTTTCTGCAATTGCTCGAAAGTGGTTTCCTCATCGGGAAACTTGGGCGACTCGACCTGCGACAGCCGCTGCGTGGCGAACTTGGAGGCATCGCTGGCGCGTTGCACCTGGCCCGACAGCGGATACATGTCGGGGGCCAGGCGGGCGTTGACCAGCTCGGCCGGATCGATGCCGTTGGCGGCCGCGTGGGCGGCGCCCTTTTCCAGCAGCGTGGCCAGCACGCTCAAACCGCGGATGAAGACAGGCACCGAGGCCTGGTACATGGACAGGGACATGATGATGAGTTCCAAATAGGCTTGCCCGGCCGGTCGCCGGGAACGGCGCCAAGTCTGCGGGCGTGGCGCGATGTTAGCGCCGCGTCGCGATGGCCGGCCGGCGCCTGGGACGACATCTCTGTTTCCGTTTTCTGAACAATAACGCGCCGGTCCGCGTCCGGCCATCCCCGCGCCCGCCGGGAGGCCGCGCCGCCCTATGCGGCCCTATGCGGCCACGCGCCGCTGGCCCTGGAAGAACCGCCAGATCAGCGCCGAGGCGTCGGGGCCGCTGCGCGCGTGATAGCGCACCGAGGCATCGCCACCGCTCCAGCCGTGCTCGACGCGGGTGATCTCGCACAGCCGCAGCACGATCTTGCGGCCCCGCAGCAGATCGACGCGGCGATAGGCCTTCTCGGTGCCCAGGCCCAGCACCCGCTCGACCGTCGGCTCGTCCGCCGCCAGCCCGTTCAGGGCGCGGAACTGCTCGAACAATTGCCTGGCATTGCGCGGCGCCACCGCCGGATCCATCTGCCCCTGCAGGATCATGGCCGGCATGCCGAGCGCGAACGCGGCCGGATCCGCCACGCCCTGCAACAGCGGCAGCAACGGCTTGACCGAGCCGCGGCGCATCGTGTTCAGGCCGGCCGCGGCGTTGTGGGCGTCGCCCAGCACCGGCCCGGAATGCATCGCCAGCGCGGCGATCAGGGTGGGATGGCGCAGCGCCACCAGCGCGGCCATGCTGGCGCCGGCCGACAGGCCCGCGATGTAGACGCGTTCCGGGTCCAGCCCGTGGCGCGCCACCTCGGCCTGGATCAGGGCGGCGATCAGGTCGGCCTCGGCGCCGCCGTGCTGCGCGTCGGGCTGGAACCAGCGCCAGCAGCGCTGCACCTGCCGCGTCATCGATTGCTGCGGATACAGCACCATGAATCCGCCGGCGTCGGCCCACTGGTTCATGCGCGAACCGCGCGCGAACGCCAGCGCGGTCTGGCGACAGCCGTGCAGCATCACCACCAGCGGCATGCCCTGGCGCGGCGCGGCCAACGGCGTGTAGCGGGCGAAGGACAGCCCGCGGCCATGGGCGTCGGAGAATTGGCGCGAGGCTTCCCAGCGGCCGCTGCCCAGGCTCGGGGCCGCGACGCCGGTGGCGCTGTGCGCGGCCGGGCGGGTCGTGGCGGCCGGCCGCGCCGGCGCGGCGCGCTGCCGCACCCGCTTGGGCGCCGCGATGCGCAAGGCCGCGCGCTGCATGCGGCTCAGCTTCTTCGCGGCGGTGAAAAACAGATGGGTAAGACTGCGCGCCATTGATCATGCTCCGGGACCGGCCCGGCTCAGAACCGCCCGGACTGGATCGCCGCGCCGCTCGTCAGCAATTCCAGACAGGACACCAACGCCACCGCGATCGTGATGATGGAAAGCACTTTGACGACTTTGCTGGTGCCGGGCCGGGTCAACGTCGCGGTCATGCGCGTGACGATGTATGCCCCAACCATCAGGCCGATTGCCGGAATCATAGAAGCGCCTCCCCTTGAAGAGTCTGGTGCGGGCTCGCCGGATGCGCAGCCCTTCGATAACGCGTGGCGCCGCCTCTGCGGGTGGCTGATTGAGCGAGTGAAATGTATCACACAGTAACTTGCCATCGCAGCTTTTCGAATGCCCCCATGCCCGCCCGGTTTGCCGAAAATCAAGGCGCGCCGCCCCGTGCTCCGATGCGGCTTGAGCGGGCGGCCCAAAACCCTTATGGTGGAAACCCTAAGACTAATTAACCCCCTCCAGCAAACCATGTTCCCAAACGACCGCCGCCAGACCCTGGGCGAGGAAATCGCCAACACCATCAGTCACGGTCTGGGCGCGGCCGGCGCGCTGGCCGCCGCCCCGATCCTGATCGTCGCGGCCGTGCGCCAGGGCGACGCCGCCTTCATCGCGGGCGCGGCGATCTTCGCCGCCAGCATGTGCCTGCTGTACCTGGCCTCGGCCATCTACCACGCGCTGCCCGACAACCGCGCCAAGCGCCTCTTCAACGTGCTCGACCACTCGGCCATCTACCTGCTGATCGCCGGCACCTACACGCCCTTCGCGCTGGGCGCGCTGCGCGGCCCGTGGGGCTGGACGCTGTTCGGCCTGGTGTGGGGCATGGCGCTGCTGGGCGTGGGCCTGAAGGCCAGCAAGCGGCTCGACCGGCCCGCCCTGTCCACCGGGCTGTACCTGGCGATGGGCTGGCTGGTGGTCATCGCCGTCAAGCCGATGCTGGAGCGGGTGCCGACCGGCGGCCTGTGGTGGCTGCTGGCCGGCGGACTGGCCTATACCGGCGGCGTGGTGTTCTTCGTGTTCGACAACCGCTGGCGCTACGGCCACTTCGTCTGGCACCTGTTCGTGCTGGCCGGCACGGCCTGCCATTTCTTCGCCGTGCTCTGGTATGGCGCGGGCGTCGCCTGAGGCGCGCCCCGCCGAGGCATTCTAGCGAGCGAGAACCTGGGCGCCAGGCCTCACGTAGCCGTCGACCAGTTCACGCCCGTGGTGGATGGCGGCATCCACCGCCATGACCGGTGAGGACACGAAACCACCCGAGGCGAACAGCGGCACCAACTGTGGATCGTGCAACGGGTAGCCATCACCGGCCAGATCGACCGCCACGGTCGCGGTGAACGCGGGGCGGTGGCTGCCCGCCACCGCAATGCGGGACACGCTGGCAGTCAGCCGGTATCCCTTGTAGACCATGTTGTTGGGAAACATGCATCCTCCTGTGTGGACCCGGGGCCACGCGGGCCCGCGGGTCACATTGCGCGAATCTGCGTCGCGTGCGGGCCTTTGGCGCCTTGCGCCGTGACATAGCTGACGCGCTGGTTTTCGACCAGGGCCTTGTGGCCGTCACCGACGATTTCGGAGAAATGCGCGAACAGGTCCTTGCCGCCATTCTCGGGCATGATGAACCCAAAGCCCTTGGCGTCGTTGAACCACTTCACAATGCCGGTTTCCATATTTTCACTCCTTGCGTGGCGGGCACTGCCCGGGAAGCAAGCCAGTCAAGGAAAGGATGGCGAACAATGAGGCACCCACGGGGGCGCGATACCGGACGTTGATCACGATGCTCGAAAAGCTGCCGATTCACTATGGGTGTGCGTTCAACGAAAGTCAACGGGTGTTTCCAATTGACGCTCGCACAAATCCACGCGGCGGCTAATAAAGCGCGTATCCTGCAAAGATGGTGCTTGAACGCGCGTCACCTCGCCGTATCGCCATCCAGGAGGAAGACGGCCATGCGCCATGTTCTTTGCCAACGCGCGGCGCACGCCCCGCCGCACGCGATTTCCATCGTCCCTTCGGCGCGCCCACGCGGCGCGCACCCGGCGTGAGCGCCATCCGAAGGTCCATTGCCCGCTTCGCCAACGCCTGCGTGAAATTGCTGCCGCCCGCGCCGCCACCGGCCGGCGGCCCCGCCCCCTCCGACGCGCCGCGCGCCCACGCCTCGGTGTCCTCGCCGTGGCGCATCTACCGCATCTACGCCCGTCCCGGCCACCTGCTGCTGCGCGATGAACACGGCCGCATCCTCGACCTCGGCGTGATGAAGGGAGCCGAACCCAATCTGACGTACCGGCTATTCGCCCGCGGCCTGCAAGGACGCGGATTCGCCACGCGTACCCAGCTGCTCGACGATATCGCGCGGCGCATCGAGTCGGGCGAGACGGGCAACGAATTGCTCACGCTGCCGGCCTGGGAGCAAGCCCGCGGCGCGGACCTGGATCGCGGCACGCATACGGATGTATCGATGAAGCTGCGGCGCTGACGCCCACCAGCGGCGCTTAACCGGCCGGGTGCAGATAACTGGTGGGCGGACTGCCCAGCACGCGCTTGAACATGGTCGAGAACGCCGCCGGGCTCTGGTAGCCGAAGTCCAGCGCGATCGCCGTCACCGGCGTGCCGGCCGCCAGCCGCGCCAGCGCCAGCACCACGCAGGCGCGCTGGCGCCAGGCCGAGAACGCCATGCCGGTCTGCTGGCGGAAATGGCGGCTGAAGGTGCGCGGACTCATGTGCAGGCGCCCGGCCCAGGCCTCGGGCGACTGGCGCACGTCGGGCGCGGCGATGAAGGCGCGGCACAGCGGCGCCAGGCGCTTGTCGCGCGGCAGCGGAATGTGCAGCGGCAGCACCGGCGCGCGCGTCACCTCGTGCAGCAGCAGCGCCGCCAGCGCGCCGTCGCGGCCGGCCGGGTCGTAGTCGGCCGGCATGTCGACCGCCGCCAGCAGCAGCTGGCGCAGCAGCGGCGACACCTCGACCACCTCGCAGGCGGCGCTGCCGGCGCGGGCCGCGCCCGGTTCGATATAGGCGCTGCGGGTGCTGACGTCCTGCATGCGCACCTGGTGCGCCACGCCGGCCGGGATCCACACGGCGCGCTGCGGCGGCACCACCCAGTTGCCGTCGCGGGTGACCACGTGCATGACGCCGGTGGCGCCGTACAGCAGCTGGGCGCGGCGGTGCGTGTGCGCCGGCAGCAGGTGGCCGGGCGGATAGTCGTTGCCGATGGCGACCACCGCGCGGTCGAGGCGGTCGTGCAGGTCGATGTGGCTGTTGCGCATGGCGGGGATTGGCCGAATTGCAAACATTATTGTCCAATCCTCGAAAGCAAGCCACCGCCGGCCGCCCTATCGTGGCGTTTTCCCCGGAAAGGACACATGCAATGCTGTACGTGACATTGGCGCTGTTCGGCGCGTTGAGCGGCGTGACCACGGTGCTGTTCGGTTTTGGCGGCGGCTTCGTGGTGGTGCCGGTGCTGTACGGCGTGCTGACCGCCACCCACGGCGCGCAGGACGCCATCGGCCAGGCGGCGATGCACATCGCGGTGGCGACCTCGACCTGCGTGATGATCGTCAACTCGGTGGCCGCGACCCGCAAGCACCAGCGCGCCGGCAACATCGTGAGGGCCTACGTCTGGCCGCTGGCCGCCTTCATCGGCGCGGGCGCGCTGCTGGGCGCCTGGGCCGCCACCCGCGCCAGCGGCGACGTGGTGCGCTATGCCTTCATCGCCTACCTGGCCGTGACCATTCTCGACTGCCTGCTGCGCCAGGGCTTCATGGCGCAGCACGAAGCGCGCGCGGCGCGGCCGCTGGGCCAGGGCGTGACGGTCGGCGGCGGCGTGGTGATCGGCGTCATCGCCACGTTTCTCGGCGTGGGCGGCAGCGTGATGACGGTGCCGCTGCTGCGCCGCCGCGGCCTGCCGATGGCCAAGGCCGCGGCCATGGCCAATCCGCTGACGCTGCCGGTGGCGATTGTCGGCACGCTGGCCTACATGGCGGCGGCGCGCGCGCTGCCTGCCCCGCTGGCGCCGTGGATCATCGGCTATGTCGATCTGCTGGCCTTCGCGGCGCTGGCGTTGGGCTCGCTGGCGGGGATCCGGCTGGCGGCGCCGCTGATCCCGCGCATTCCCGACCGGCTGCACGCGCGGGTCTATGTCGCGTTGCTGGCGCTGGTGCTGCTGAGCATGGCGCTGGCCTAGGGTCGGCTCACACGACAAGGCGCCTAGCACCGGCCCCGGCGCGGCGCGGACGCCCCGCCGCGCGGCCGGCTATTGCGCGACGAAGGCCGCCACCTGCGCCACCAGGGCAGGATCGCGCAGCGCGCGGGTGTGCCCCATCTTCTCGGTGGCCACCAGTTCGGCGCCCGGCCAGGCCTGCGCCAGCACGGTCGCATCGTCGAAGGGGCTTTCGCGATCGCCGCGGTCGTGGACGATCAGCAGCGGCGTCTTCATGGACGGCGCCAGCCGGGCCGGCTCCATCTCGGGGAAGGTGATGCCGAGCCAGTCCTGGGCGCGCTTGAGCACCAGCGGCATGACCTTGGGCGGCAGGTTCATCATGCGCCGCGAGTATTCCCAGACGCTGTCGTAGCGGCTGACCGGGCCCAGGAACACCGCGCGCTCGACGCTGAAGCCGCGCGACAGGGCGAAGGTGACGGCGGCCGCGCCCAGCGAATGCGCGATCACGCCGTGGAACGGCCCGCAGGCCTGCGCGGCGTGGGCCACGCAGGGCTCGAAATGGCGCACCGACGCCTGCTTGCCGGTCGAACGGCCATGCGCCGGCATGTCGATCGCCACGACCTGGTAGCCGCGCTGGCGCAGCGGTTCGACATAGGCCGTCATCTGCGCGGCGTCGCCGCCCCAGCCGTGCACCAGCAGCACGCGCGGGCCGCTGTCGCCCCAGACGTAGTAATAGACCGTCTGGCCGTCGATCTCATGCGGTTCGGCGCGCGCCTGGGCCAGCGCGGTGCGTCCGGGTTCCGAGGGCTTGAGCCGCGCCGGCGTGAACAGCAGCTTCTGCACCACCTTGGCGGTGGCGCCGGGCGCCACGGTGCCGGCAAAGCCGAACACGGCGCCGATGACGCTGGCAATGAAGGGTTTCTTGCGAGGCTTGCGCGCGGCGCCCGAGTCGGCGGCGGCAACGGCGGAGAGCTTGTTTTCAGTCGTCATACGTCGTTTTATCCTGGTAGCAGAGACAAGCGAACGGCGGACCCAACAATCGATACAGAGAATACCCCGATTACCAGCGCGGCGGTGCGCTGCAATCTTTCCGGGTTGATGAAGCCGATGCGCTGTCCGGCGAGCGCGGCGCCGAACTTGATCCAGATGAACGCGATCGGCACCAGCAGGCAGACGAATTGCGCCATCGCCGCCAGGTACCCGGGCGCGTGCTCGAAGGCATGCGCCGGGAACAGGGTCGAGGCGAACACCAGGCCCTTGGGATTGAGCAAGGTGGCGATGAACAAGGCATAGGGGCCGATGGGCTCCCTGCGGGTGGTCACGTCCTCGCCCGCCGCGCACCAGATCCTGACCGCGACATAAGCCAGGTAGACGCTGCTGGCCACGCGCACCACGATGCCGATCCAGGGATAGGCCGTCTGCGCCGACGCCAGGAACAGGCCCCAGGCCGTGATGCCGACCAGGTAGCCGGCCAGCTCGAATCCCACCAGCGGCGCGGCCCTCCGCAAGCCCTGCGCCAGCCCCGCCGCGGCCAGCAGGGTGTTGGTGGGCCCCGGCGTCAGGAGGATGGCCGCGGTGCCGAAGAGAAAGACCCAATCGATGCCGGTCATGTCGGGCACTCCGTCAGGCGGTCACGCGGTCGATGTTGTGCTGGAACATGCCCAGCAACCCCTCCTCCAGCCCCAGCGTGTGCTGCGGATTGGCGCCGCAGCGCAGGCCGGCCTGCACGCCTTCGACGATGCCGAAGTCCTCGCGATGGAACACCGCGTCGATGTTGCCGAAACGCTGCGCCAGCGTCGCCTGCCCTTCCTCGCCCGCGTAATCGGCCTCGCGATACAGCATGTCGTGGGTCCAGATGGTCTTGTCGGGCGCAATCGGATAGAAGGAATTGAGCGACACGATGTTGGCGTGGTTGATCAGGAACGTATTGGGGAAGAGCGTGTAGAACACCGATGCGTAGTCCAGGATGCGCCACGATTGCGGATCGGCGGCCGCCGCGTCCATCAGGTTGGTCTTGGCCGCGGCGATGCGGATGTGCAGGCCGTGCTCGACGTGCGCGATCACCCCTTTCTCGAACACCGGGCCGATGGTGTTCTTGTGCAGGATGGGCACGTGGTAGCGCTCCAGGTAGGTCTTGAGCAGCAGCTTCCAGTTGGCGTTCAACGTGCTGACCTTGCGGCTGTGCAGGGAAAGTTCGTCGAGCTTGAAGCCGGCGATCTCGTCGCTCATGTCGGCGCCCAGGCTGGCGTCCAGGTCGATGCTGGCGCCCGGCGTGGGATGCAGCCAGACCAGCCCCGAGCGCTCGGTCACCGTCAGTTCCACCAGCTTGTGCTTGCCGCAGTCCAGCTCGGGGAAGTTGTAGGGCTTGGTCACGCCCTTCAATTCGCCGTCCAGGCCGTAGACCCAGCCATGGAAGGGACAGGTGAAGAACTTCAGTTCCTTTTCATTGCCCGAAACCAGGCGCGCGCCGCGATGGCGGCAGACGTTCAGGAAGGCGCGCAGCGCGCCGCCCTTGTCGCGCACCACCACGAAGGGCAGCCGGTCCCAGGGACTGAGCAGGTACGAGCCCGGCTCGCGCACCTGGCTCGAAGCGCCCACCACCAGCGGATAGTCGCGAAAGGCCGTGTCCAGTTCGCGCTCCAGCACGCCATTGTCCATATAGACGCTGGCCGGCACTTGCACCACCCGGCCCAGCATGTCCTCGTCGCGGTCCACTTCGCGCAGCTTGAACATTTTCCGCAGGGTTTCTACTTGCGTCGCGTGTTTCATCTGAGATCCCAAGTCCTGTCAAAAGCGTTTTATGGAAGAAACGCCCCGGCCCCGCCGGCGCCGGGACGGGCCGGTCATGCCGCGGCGGCCACCGGCGCCTCCTGCAGATAGGCCCCGACCCGCCTGCCCACGGCGCTCAGGCCCAGGATCTCGAAGTGGCCCGCGCCATCGACGATCTCCAGCGTGGCCCCGGGCCACGCGTCATACAGTTCCTGCGCGTGCGCCGGCGGCACGAAGTCGTCGTTGGCGCCGTGGATCACCAGGCCGGGCACCTCCAGCGCGCCGGCGATGTGGCGGGGCGCGTAGTCGGTCCACAACGTGGCGCCGTAGCGGCGCTCCAGCTCGGCGCACAGCCGGGCCTCGACCTCGCCGTCCAGCTGGTTGAGCTGGACGAACTTCTCGACCAGGAAGCGCGTGGTGGACGGCGTCGAGATCGAGACGAAGGCATCGGCGCGAAAGCCCTGGTGCATGGCCGACAACGCCCACAGCCCGCCCAGCGAATGGCTCACCACCGCGTGGACCTCGCCCAGGCGCGCGCAGACCTTGCGGATGAAGTCGCGCACCTGCACCGGGTCGGTGCCGCTGCCCGCGGCCTCGCCATGCGCCGGCATGTCGAACAGCACCACCTCGTAGCCCAGGTCCAGCAACTGCTCGGCGAGCGGCACCATGCTGCCCAGGTGGCTGTGGATGCCATGCGCCAGCACCACCGTCGGGCCGGCGCCGCGCCGGTAGTACTTGTAGACGCCGCCGTTGGCCTTCACCGAGAACGACTGGCAACGGCGCAGGAAGGCGCGGGTGAACTCGTCATACGGCACCCGCGTGATGGCGAAGTAGCGGTCCAGGATGGCGGCGAAGGCCGGATCGTGGCTCGCGTCGGGGGTCGGCTGCGCCATGCTCAGCTCCCCGCCATCGCCGCCAGGCACTGGCGCGCCCGCTCCGGCAGCACGTATTCGCCGTCGCGCTCGATCTGCTCGTACAGGCGCTCGACCCGCTCGTAGTGCGCGTCCAGGTTCTGGTCGAGCAGATGGTGGCGCGTCTTGTTGTAGACCCCGAACTGCAGGTCGGTCAGCAGCTCGAACGGGTTGATGTGGCCGTAGGGCGAGCCGAAAATCATCTTCAGGAATTCGTCGATGTCGTGGTAGCCCAGCGCCGTCAGCAGGAACTCGATGCCGGCGCGCTTGCGCTTGGTCTGGTAGGCGCGTTCCTTGGGATCGACGATGAAATCCAGGCCGCTGGTCATGCCGGCCGGATACTCCACCTTGGAGAAGCAGCGGAAGTCGATGGTGACGCGGTCTTCGGTGGCCTGCGGCAAGGTGCTGTCGGCGTGCGCGCGGTAGTTGTCGAAGAACAGCGCCTGGCCCACCTTGGAGTCGCAGAACCAGCCCGAGGACGGCTTGTCGGCGTATTTCTTTTCCCAGTACTTGGCCATCAGGAAATCGCGCACCGTGGGCAGGTCGATCTCGGACAGCAGCCCTTCGGTGTACAGGTACAGGGCCTTGTCGATGGCGGCCCTTTCCTCGGGCTCCAGGTCCATGTCCAGCATCTTCATGTAGACGAAGTTGAGGTTGGGCGCCTCGACCTCGGCGTCCTCGAAGATGACGAACGGCTGGCGCGTCAGCGGCGTGGGCGTCAGGGCGGTGTGGAAGCTCTTGTAGTGCTTGGGAAAGCCCAGCCCCTTCTTGACCAGCGACGGGATCTGCAGCGCGATGCCGCTGGCCGAATGGGTGCCGTAGGGTTTCTTGCCCGCGGGCACGACGAAGGCGTTGACCACGGTGGTGGCCGCCTGCGGGAAGTGCTCCATCACCTTGTCCTGGTTGCGGTCGTAGAAGCGCTTGGCCGAGGGGATGAACAGGGCGCTGTTCTCGAACATGGTCGAGAGCGGGAAATAGGTGCCCACCGAGGTGTCCGAGAAGCTGCCCGCCACCTTGGCCTGCAACCGCAGTTCGCGGCGCAGCTTGCCCGCCAGGTCGGCGTCCACGTTCATGGGAATGACCTGGGTGGGCTGGTGCTCGGGGTAGAAGCAGCAGCTGTTCAGGGCGCGGTTCGGCGGCAGGCGCGAGGCCACGGCGGCGGGATCCGCGGTGTAGCGGTCCAGCACGCGCACCAGGTGGCGGGCATGCACGCCGGCCGCTTCGTTCAGGAAGGTGCCGGTCTTCTGCCAGATGCCGGTGCCCTGGGCTTCTTGCGGGGCGGCGGTTTGTGGTTGCTCTTGCAATTCGAGGGTAGTCATTCAAATCCTCCACGGGTCGTGGAAATCGGTCTGAGGACGCCGCCCGGCGGGCAGCGCCTGGATGGCGCTGCCCCGGCGACGGGTCGAACTTGCTCAAGCCGGCTGGGATACCGGCGACAACTCCTGCGCTTGCTGCGCGGCCGGCATGGCGGCCACGATCCGCTCCACATAGGGCTGGACATGCCTGGCATCGACCGGCGGGCACGGATAGACCTCGCCGCCGAACACCTGCCGCCCGACCGGGAAGCAATCGAACATCTGCTCCAGGTCGCTCTGCACGCCCAGGCCGTCCAGCACCGCCGCGATGCGCGCGATGGCGCTCTTGGGGTTGGCCTGCGCGTACGCCAGGGCGTCGTCCTTCCACTGCTCGAACGGCACGCTGCCGACCTGCACGCCCGCGCCGCGGATGTACTGCACCAGGCTGTTGAAGCCGGGCGCCTGCGGGTTGGCGAAGTCGTAGTCCTGGCCGATGCGGTCCTGGTCGCGCGTCATCACCTGGGCGATCACCCCGGCCAGGTAGTCCACCGGCAGCACGCCGCCGATGTCCGACCCCAGCAGCGGGAAACTGCCCATGGCGATGCAACCCGAGATCAGGTTGTGCAGGAAGTCGCCGCGGTCCAGCCGGAAATGGCCGCTGGTGGCGCTGGCGCCGACGAACGGCAGGCGGTAGATCGAGGCCCGCGCCCCGCGCCAGCGCGCCGCCGCCACCATCTGCTCGGCCATGTACTTGGAGCTGAGGTAGCCGTACTCGCGCTCATCCTTGGACACCTCGTAGCCCTGGTGGCGCGGCAGCGTCGCGGCGGTCGAGACGAAGTGCACCGTCTTGCCGCGGCCGCGCGAGGCCAGCCGCAGCACCTCGTGCGTGCCGACCACGTTGGGCGCCAGGTAGTTGTCCAGCGGCAGCATCCAGTCGACCAGCGCGCCCGAATGGCAGATCGCGTCCACCTGGCCGGCCAGCTGGTCGAACTCGTGCTCGGACAGGCCGAACAGCGGCTGGGTCAGGTCGCCGACCACCGGGTTCAGCAGGGCCGCGTATTCCGGCTTCCAGAGATCGTATTTCTGCAGGATCTCCACCTGCCGCGCCATGGCCTTCTCGGCGTCGTCGGCCCGCACCAGGCAATAGGCGATGATGTTGGCGCGCAGCAGTTCGTGCAGCAGGAAGGCGCCGACAAAGCCGGTGGACCCGGTGACGAACACCGCTTCCGGTTCCGCCTCCATCGTCATGACGTTGTCGAACTGCAATTCCGGCTCCAGGTAGCCGCGCCGCGCCACGCGGTCGTCCAGGCGACGGCCGCCGGCCGCCTCCTTCGCCGCCGCGCCGGCCTCGGCCGGGGCCTCCTGGCTGTCCAGCCCCGCCTCGGTCAGCTTCTCCAGCAGGAACTGGCTCAGCGCCCGCAGGTTGGGATGGTCGAAGGCGATCTTGGCCGGCAAGGCCAGGCCCGTCATGTCCGAGAGCTGGTTGCGCAGCAGCACCGCGGTGAGCGAGTCGATGCCGATATCCTGCAGCGGCAGGCTGACGTCCACATCCTCCGGCGAGGAGAACTCCAGCGCCTTGGCCACTTCGGCGCGCACCGCTTCGAGCACCGCGGCCTCGCGCTGCTCGACCGCGGTGTCCACCAGCAGCTTGCGCAGGCCGGCGCCGCCGCCTCCGCCACCGCCCGCGCCGCGCGCGCCCGCCACGCGGCTGAACAGTTCGCGGTACAGGGCCGGCGCGCTGCCGCCGTTGTTGTCCTCCAGCGTGCGCTGCAGGCGGCCCAGGTCGAGCGCCGCGGCCACGGCCATCGGCGCATCGCTCATCACGGCGCTCTCGAACAGGTCGAGCGCCTCGGTCGGGCCGAGCGCCTCCATGCCCTGGCGGCTGAAACGCGTCTTGTCGGCGTCGCTCAGGCGCGCGGCCATGCCCTGCCCGTCCCAGGCGCCCCAGGCCACCGAGGTCGCCGCCAGGCCCTTGGCGCGGCGGTGATGCGCCAACGCGTCCAGGAAGGTGTTGGCGGCGGCGTAGTTGCCCTGGCCCGGCGCGCCGGTCACGCCGGAGATCGACGAGAACAGCACGAAGAAGTCCAGCGGCAGGTCCTGCGTCAGGCGGTGCAAGTGCCAGGCGCCGTCGACCTTGGGCGCGAGCACGGTGTCGAAGCGCTCCGGCGTCTGGCCGGCGAGCATGCCGTCGTCCAGCACCCCCGCCGCGTGCACCACGCCGCGCAGCGGCCGGCTTTCGCCGAACTCGCCCATGACCCGTTGCAGCCCGTCGGGGTCGGCCGCGTCGCACGCCACCACGGTGGCGCGGGCGCCCAGCTCGGCCAGCTCGGCGACAAAGGCCTCGGCATCCGGCGAACGCATGCCGCTGCGCGAGGTCAGCACCAGCTCGCGCACCTGGTGGTTCTGCACCAGCCACTTCGACACGTAGCGGCCCAGGCCGCCCAGGCCGCCGGTGACCAGCACCGCGCCGTCCGGATCGACCATGCCGCGGCGTTGCGTCGGCACCAGCACCACCTTGCCCACGTGGCGGGCCTGGGCGATGAAGCGCAGCGCGTCGGAGGCGTTGTCCAGCGGGAAGGTGCGCAGCGGCAGCGGCTTGAGCTTGCCTTCGGCGAACAGCGCGGCGATGGCGCCCAGCATTTCCTGGATGCGCTCGACGCCGGCCTCGGGCAGGTTGTAGACGCGGTAGGTCACCCCCGGATGGTTGGCCTCGACCCAGGCCTGGTCGCGCAGGTCGATCTTGCCCATTTCCAGGAAGCGGCCACCCGGCTTGAGCATGGCGAAGCTGGCATCGATGAACTCGCGCGCCAGCGAGTTCAGCACGATGTCGAAGGCGCGGCCCGGCGCCGTTTCGGCGAAGGTCTGCGCGAAGTCCAGGCTGCGCGAGGTGCCGATGTGGTCATCGGCCAGGCCCAGCTTGCGCAGCGCCGGCCACTTCGGTTCGCTGGCGGTGCCGTAGACCTCGGCGCCATGCAGCAGCGCCAGCTGCACCGCCGCCATGCCCACGCCGCCGGCCGCGGCATGCACCAGCACGCGCTCGCCGGGCTGCATGTTGCCCAGCACGTGCAGGCCGTACCACGCCGTCAGGAAGGTCATGGGGATGGTCGCGGCTTCCTCGAAGCTGAGGTTGTCGGGCTTGGCCACCACCTGCCGCGCGTCCACCACGATGGCCGAGCCAAAGGCGCCGCGCGCCAGGCCCAGCACCGGGTCGCCCAGCTTCAGGTGCTTGACGGCGCTGCCGACTTCGGTGACCACGCCGGCGAATTCCAGGCCTAACGCCGGGATCTCGACCATGCCCAGAGCGTTCAGCACGTCCAGGAAGTTCACGCCGGTGGCCTTGACCGCGGCGCGGATCTCGCCCGCCGCCAGCGGCTCGTCCACCAGCGTCTTCACCGACAGCGGCTGGTCCAGGCGGCCCTTGGTGGCGATCTCCAGGCGCCAGTTGCCCTCGGCCGGCAACACCAGGCCGGCGTTGGCGGGCGCCTTTTTCAGGCGCGGCGCCAGGACCTTGGCGCCCCGCAGTGCGCACTCGGGTTCGCCCTCGAGCGCCAGCGCGGCGGCCAGCGTATCCAGGTCGGCCGCGGTCTCGCCCAGGTCGACGATGCGCAGGGCCAGTTCCGGATGCTCGTTGCGCGCGGTGCGCAGCAGGCCCCACAACGGGCTGGCGCCCAGGTCGGACACCGGATCGTCGCTGCTGGTGCCGACCGCGCCGCGCGTCAGCCAGATGACGGGCTTGGCGAAGCCGGCCAGCGCCAGTTCCTGCACCTGCAGCAGCGCGCTGGCGGCCTGGCGGTGCGACGGCTCGACCACCTGGCCATCGCCGCCCCACAACTGGATCACGCCATCGCAGGCCTCGGCCTCGTTCAGCTGGGCGATGTCGACAACCTGCGCCCCCGCCTGCATCAGACGGGTGCGCACCTCGTCGGCCCACGGCGTGCCGCCGCCGCCCAGCAAGCCCCAGGTGCCGCCGAACGCGGCCTCGGGCGCCTCGACCGGCAGCCACTCGGTGCGGAACAGGAAGCGGTCGATGCCGGCCGACGCCAGGCGCCGCAGCGCCGCGCGGTCGATGCGGCGCGCATGCAGGCGCTGCAGCCGGCCGACATGCTCGCCACTGGTGTCGTACAGATCCAGCGAGGCCCAGAATTCGCCCTCGCCCATCTCGAATTCCGCCACCTTGACCCAGACCTCGGCCAGGCCGTCCTTCCAGACCGACAGGCGTTCGGCCTCGAACGGCACGAACACATCGTCGCCCACCTGCGCCTTCAGGCGCTGGGTCAGCAGCAGCGAGTGCATCGACGAATCCAGCAGCGCGGGATGCAGGCCATAGCGGATGGCCGACGAGACCGCGGCCTCCGGCAGCGCCACCCGCGCCCAGACATCGCCGTCCACGTGCCAGGCGGCATTGATGCCCTGGAACGTCGGGCCGTAGCCGTAGCCCAGTTCATGCAGGTCCTGGTAGAGCGCGGCCACATCGATCGGATCGCCATCCGGCGGCGGCAGTTCGACCGACTCCTGGCGCGCGGCCTGGGCCGGCACCAGCTTGCCTTCGGCGTGCAGCTGCCATTCGCCGGCGTCGTCCGACTCCGGCGCGCTGTAGACGTGCACCGTGCGGGCGCCGCCCGATTCCGCGCCCACCGTGATCTGCATGCGCAGCGACACCCCGGGCGCCAGCACCATCGGCGCCAGGATGATCACGTCGGCCAGGTCCCATTGGCCCTTGACCTGCCGGCCCGCGGCGCGCATCGCTTCGAAGAACGCCGTGCCCGGCATCAGCACCGCGTCCATCACCTGGTGCTCCTGCACCCAGGCCGGTTCGTCGGCCGCCACCACCGTCGTGAACATCGTCATGTCGGTGCCGGCGATCTGCACGCCGCCGCCCAGCAGCTGGTGGTTGGCGTCGTTCAGGCCGGCGCCGACCGCGCGGGTGGGCATGGGCTCGAGCCAGTAGCGTTCGCGCTGGAAGGCGTAGGTGGGCAGCTTGACCCGTTCGCCGCCATACGGGGCGAAGAAGCCGCGCCAGTCCACCGCCGCGCCCAGCACGTGCAGCTCGGCCAGGGCCTTCTGCATGGTCTGGGTCTCGTCCTTGGCCGGATTGAGCGAGGTCACCCACGTCACCGGGCCATCGTCGGCCAGGCAGGCCGCGCCCATCCCGGACAGCACCGGCTGCGGACCCAGTTCCAGGAAGGCATTGATGCCCTGCTGCTGGAGCGTGCGCATGCCGGCGTTGAAGCGCACCGCCTGGCGCGCCTGCTGCACCCAGTATTCCGGTTGGGTCATCTCGCCGCGCCGGGCCGGTTCGCCGGTCAGGCTGCTGACCAGGGCCAGCTTCGGCGTGGCGTAGTTGAGCGACTGCGCCACCTGGCGGAAGGCGCCCAGCATCGGCTCCAGCAGATGCGAGTGGAACGCGTGCGAGACCTCGAGCCGCTTGGCCTTGCGCTGTTGCTGCTTGAAGTGCGCCACCACCTGCTCGATGCTGGCGAGGTCGCCGGACACCACCGTCTGCTGCGGCGCGTTCAGGCCGGCCAGCGAGACCTGCGCGGCCAGGCCGAGCGATGCCAGCGCGGCCTCGACCTCGGCGGCGCTGGCTTCCAGCGAGGCCATGCCGCCGCCGGCCGGCAACGCCTGCATCAGCCGGCCGCGCGCGGCCACCAGGCGGCAGGCGTCGTCCAGGTCGAACACGCCGGCGGCATGGGCGGCGGCGATCTCGCCGATGCTGTGGCCCAGCAACAGCTCGGGCTGCGCGCCCCAGCTTTCCCACACCCGCCACAGCGCCACCTCCAGCGCGAACAGGGCTGGCTGGGTGAAGTCGGTGCGGTTGAGCAAGGCGGCGTCGTCGCTGCCGGCCTCGGCGAACATCACCTCCAGCAGCGGCTTTTCCAGCGTGGTGAAGCGCTGCGCGATGTCGTCCAGCGCCTGGCGGAACACCGGGTTGGACTGGTACAGGCCGTGGCCCATGCGCGGCAGCTGGCTGCCCTGGCCGGTGAACAGCAGGGCCACGCGGCATTCGCGGTCGCGCTCATCCACCATGCTGACCGCGCCCGCCGGCACCTCGCCGGTGCGGCCGTATGACGCCAGCGCGTCGAGCAGGTCGGACTTGCCCTTGGCGAACACCACCAGGCGCTTGCGGAAGTGCGTGCGGGTGGTGGCCAGCGAGGTCGCCACGTCCAGGAAGCGATCCTGGATGTTCATGCCCATGTGCAGGTGCAGCTTGTCGGCCTGCGCCCGCAGCGCCGGCAGGGTGAAGGCCGACAGCACGAACGGCAGCGACTCCGGCGTCGCCGCCGGCCTGGCGGCGCGGGCCGGCGCGGCGGCCTTGGGCGGTTCCTCCACCACCACGTGGGCGTTGGTGCCGCCGATGCCGAACGAGCTGACGCCGGCGCGGCGCGGACGCTCGCCCGCCAGCCATGGCTGCTCCTGCTGCACCAGCGCCATCTGCGCCGCGGCCCAGTCGACCGCCGGGGTCGGCTCGACCACGTGCAGCGTGATGGGCAGTTTGTCGTGGTGCATGGCCAGCACCGCCTTCATGACGCCGGCCAGGCCGGCCGCCGCCTGGGTGTGGCCCAGGTTGGACTTGACCGAGCCGACCCACAGCGGCCGCTCGGCCGTGTGGCTGCCGCCGAACACGGCGGCCAGGCCGTTGGCCTCGATGGGGTCGCCGAGCTTGGTGCCGGTGCCGTGCGCTTCCAGGTAATCGATGTCCGACGGTTGCAGGCCCGACATGGCCAGCGCCTGGCGGATCACGCGCTGCTGCGCGGGACCGCTGGGCGTGGTCAGGCTGGCGCTATGGCCGGCGTGGTTGACCGCGGTGCCACGCAGGATCGCCAGCACCGGATCGCCGTCGCGCTGCGCGTCCGACAGGCGCTTGAGCACCACCACGGCGGCGCCTTCGCTCCAGCCGGTGCCGTCGGTGCTGGACGAGAACGACTTGCAGCGGCCGTCCGGCGACATGCCGCGCAGGCGGCTGAATTCCACGTGCAGGTCGGGCGACAGCATCAGCGTCACGCCGGCCGCCACCGCCAGGTCGCACTCGCCCTGGCGCAAGGCGTTGCAGGCCAGGTGGGTGGTGACCAGCGACGACGAGCAGGCGGTGTCCACCGTCATGCTGGGCCCTTCCAGGCCCAGCACGTACGAGACCCGGCCGGACATGGTGCTGCCGGCCGAGCCGGTGCCGACATAGCCGTCCAGGTCGGCCAGGCCGCCGGCCAGCGCCAGGCCGTACTCGTGGTAGCCCTTGCCGATGCCGATGAAGACGCCGGTCTGGCTGCCGCGCAATTGGTCCATCGAATAGCCGGCCTGCTCGATCGCCTCGGAGGTGACTTCGAGCATCATGCGCTGGGCCGGATCGAGCGCCCGCGCCTCGCGCGGCGAAATGCCGAAGAACGGCGCGTCGAACAGGTCGATCGGCGTCACGAAGCCGCCGCGCATGCAGTACGACTTGCCGCGCGCGTCCGGGTCGGCGTCATAGATGGCGGCCGCGTCCCAGCGTTCGCGCGGCACCTCGACGATGCCGTCGCCGCCGCGCTCCAGCAGGTTCCACAGGTCCTCGGGACTGTTGACGTTGCCCGGCAGGCGGCAGGCCATCGCGACGATCGCGATGGGCTCGTCGGCCAGCGCGTTGCGGCGCTTGGGCGTGTTGAGCGCGGCCTTCCTGTTGCCGGCCAGGTGCGCGGCCAGGTCCTTGATGGTGAAGTGCTCGTACAGCGTCGAGGTCGACACGTTGCGGCCCAGCAGCTTCTGCAGCTCGGCCTGCACCCGCACCACCCGCAGCGAATTGCCGCCGATCTTGAAGAAGCTGTCGTTGATGCCGATGCGATCGTGCCCCAGCACCTCGGCCCAGACCGCCTGCAACTGCTGTTCCAGCTCGTTGGTGGGCTGCACCGCCGGCTCCAGCATCACCTCGGTGGGTTCGGGCAGCGCCTTGCGGTCGATCTTGCCGTTCGGCGTCAGCGGGAACTCGTCCAGTTCGACGAAGAAGTCCGGAATCATGTAGCCCGGCAGGCGGGCCTCCAGCCACGGCCGCAGCACGCGCTGAAGCGCGGGGCGCGGCGGCGCGCCGGCCGCGGGCTGGTTGGCCAAGCGCGCCAGCGCCTCGCGGTCGAGCGCCTGCGGCGCGTGCCAGCCCAGCTCGGGCGTTTCGCCGGCCTGCCAGAACACGGCGTCGAACGCCCAGATGTCGCGCGAACGGCTCGGCAGCATCGCCATGCGCCAGCCCGCCGCCTCGGCCGCCTGGGCCAGGTCGCGCGGGTCGACCCACTGGCCCGGTTCGGCCGTGGCCTTGGCCTCCAGCACGTGGCCCACGCGCTGGTGCACGTCGGCCAGGCGGCCGTTGGGGATGTTGGCGATGGCCAGCGGCTTGCCGGCCTTGCCCAGGCGCTGCGCCAGCGCCGCCAGGTCGAGCCCGTCGCGGCGCCAGTCGAGCGCCGTCATGGCCTGCGGCCTGGCGCGGCCGGCGGCCGGCGCGCCGATGTGCAGGATGACGTCGAAGCGGAAGCGCGACATCTCGTTGACGTAGGCGCCGTCGCGCAGCAGCACTTCGACGCGCGAGATCCGCGGATACAGCGCCGGCAGGTTGGCGAAGAACTCGGGCGCCAGCGCCAGCTCGCGCTCCGAGCGCAGGCCGCGCTGGGCGCGGCGGCGCAGTTCGTCGGCCGACAGGCTGCACAGGCCCTGGAAATTCGCCACGTCCGCGTGGAACGCCTCCAGCAGCGACAGGTCGCGCACGTCGCCGACGAAGATGCGGCCCTCGGTCACCGCCTGTGTGGCCCAGTCCAGCACCGACAGCAGATAGCCGGCGCTGGGGAAGTACTGCGCCACCGAGTTGATGACCACGGTGTCGAAGCTGCCCGGCGCCACCTCGGGCAGGTCGTTGGCCAGGCGGTGTTCGCACGAGGCCTGCGGCAGGCCGCCCAGGTGGCGGTTGATCTGGTCGACCGCCTGGCTGGAGGCGTCGATGGCGCGGTACTGGGCGACCTTGGGCGCGACGCCGAACAGCACCAGGCCGGTGCCCGAGCCGACCTCGAAGACGCGCTCGGGGCCGGTGGACAGGATGCGGTCGACGGTGCGCTGCTGCCAGTCGCGCATCTCGTCGGCGGCGAACGGCAGGCCGTCGTAGCTGTTGTGCCAGCCGGCGGTGTTGAAGGTCGGGTCGGCCGCGCCGGGCTCGTAGGCCCGGTCCCAGACATCGCGCCATTCGGTCACCGCGGTGCTCTCGGCGCGGCGGTCCTGCGCGGCGCTGGCCGGCGCGCTGTTGCGCAGGCAGTAGGCCACCAGTTGATCGTTGCGGCCCACCACCACGGCGCGGCCGATGTCGTCGTGGCTGGCCACGGCGGCCTCGACCTCGCCCAGCTCGATGCGGAAACCGCGCAGCTTGATCTGGCCGTCATTGCGGCCCAGCACCACCAGCTTGCCCGGCTCCTTGAAGCAGGCCAGGTCGCCGGTGCGGTACAGGGCGCCGGGCGCGAACGGATTGGGGCCGAACTGCGCCGCCGTCTGCGCGGCATCCTTGTGATAGCCGCGCGCCACGCCGGCGCCGCCGATGCACAGCTCGCCGGCAAAGCCGGCCGGCACCGGCGCCAGGTTCGCATCCAGCACATACAGCTGGGTGTTGGCGATGGGCTGGCCGATGACGATGTCCTCGCCCGGCCGCGCCTGCCAGACGCTGGACCAGACGGTGGTCTCGGTCGGGCCGTACATGTTCCACACCGACTCGGCGCGCGCCAGCAGTTCATCGGCCAGCGCGCGCGGCAGGGCTTCGCCGCCGCACAGCAGGCGCTTGAGCGACACGGCGCGCGGCCAGCCCGATTGCAGCAGCAGCTGCCAGGTGGTGGGCGTGGCCTGCATCATGGTGACGGCGTGGCGGCGCATCAGGTCCAGCAGCGTCTGGCCGTCCAGGCTCTCCTGCTGCCGCGCGATCACCACGCTGGCGCCGCTGATCAGCGGCAGGAACAGTTCCAGCGCCGCGATATCGAAGGAGATCGTGGTCACCGCGAGCAGGCTGTCGTCGGCCGCGCAGCCCGGCGCGGCGCGCATCGACAGCAGGAAGTTGCCCAGCGCGCCGTGCGTGACTTCCACGCCCTTGGGCTTGCCGGTGGATCCCGACGTGAAGATGACATAGGCCAGGTCGTCGGGCTGCGCCGTGCGCGGCGCGTTGGCGCCGTCGTCGCCGGCCTGAGCCAGGGCCGCGCCCAGGTCGAGGCAGCGTTCGGCCCAGGCGCTCAGGCTGTTGTCGCGCGCCGCGGGCGGCGCGATCAGCAGCGCCGGCTGGGCGGCCTCCAGCATCTGGCGGATGCGTTCCGCCGGAAACGCCATGTCGACCGGCACATAGGCGGCGCCCGTCTTCAGCACGGCCAGCAGCGCCACCACCATGTCGATGGAACGGTCCAGGCACACGCCCACCAACTGGCCACGGCCGACGCCCTTGGCGCGCAGCACGCCGGCCACCCGGTTGGCGGCGGCGTTCAGCTCGCCATAGGACATGGCCTGGTCGGCACAGCGCAGCGCCACCCTGCCCTCGTGCTGGGCGGCAGCGTGCTCGAACAGTTCATGCACCACCGCGCCCAGCGTGGCGGCGTCGCCGGTGGCGTTGAACTGCTCCAGCAGCGATTGCCGCTCTCCCGCCGACAGCGCCTCGACGTCACCCAGCGCGCGATCGGCCGAGGCCGGCAGGCGGCGGCACCAGTCGGCCACCTGCGCGGCCAGCTGGGCCGCGGTGCGGCGCGCGATCTTGCGCGGATTGAAATGCAGCTCAAAGGCTTCATTGCCGGCCAGCAGCACGAATTCCAGCGCCGGCCGGTCTTCGTCCGCCGCATAGGCCGCCGGCACCTGGCTGGACACCAGCACGTCCGGCGTCAGTTCACCGCGCGCGTGGCGTGCGGTGAGCGCGGCGTCACGGCCGATCAGGTCGCGCCGGATCAGGCCATGCTGGCGCGCCTGCGCCAGGGCGCCCGCGACGGAGGCCAAGTTGGCCGACAGCGCCGCCGCCGCGTCCAGGCGCGCCAGCACCGGCGCCCACGCGCAGAACACGTCGCGGCAGTCCGCTGCCACCTCGGCGCGCGGCACCGCCACGGCCAGGTGGATGTCCGCCACGCCCGAAGCGCGCGCCAGGAAGGAGCACAGGCCTCCCACGGCCTGTTCCAGGAAGGCTTGCTCACGGCCCGCGCCCTGCGGCGCGGCGGGCAGCTTGCCCACGATCGGCGCCGTATTGGTCTCGGCCGCCGCCGGCCGCGCGTACGGCAGGCGATAGGGCTGCCAGGCGGCCCATTGGCCGCGCCAATAGGCCGTCGACCCTGACGCGGCGGTGCCGGCGGCCGTGACCTGGGCGCGGGCCTGTTCGCTGACCGAGGCCAGTCGCGCGCCAGCCTGCAGGCTGCCGGCGCTGACCAGGTCGGCGATGGCGACGTCCTCGCCTTCCAGCGTGCACAGCGCCTCCAGGCGCAGCGCGCGGTTGCCGGTGGCGATGCTGGCGCCGAAGGCGTCGGCCGCCACCACATCGCCCGGCGTCGCGCCCGCGGCGCGCGCCTCGATGCTGACTTTGCGCACGGCCAGCACGCGGCCGTCGATCAGCGCCTTGGGCCACACCAGCGGGCTGCTGAACGGCCCGTTGTCGGTGGCGCGCACCATGGCCGCGATCTGTTCCGCGTCCTGGTGCCAGTCGATCAGGCCTTCGGCCGAGAATTGCGAATGGCGCGAGAAATAGCGGCGCCGCGACAGGTCCTGCGGCGTCTCGCTTTCACGGCCGGCGGCCAGGTCGTCGACCAGCGCGCCAAAGCTCTGGATGGCGGTCTCGTCGCACTTCAGGCCCAGCGACAGGGCCGTATCGGTCGATTCGATCGGCACCGCGACGCGCTTGAGGATGCCGCCGCCGTCGATGATCTCGCCAATGCGATGCCAGGTGATGGCGTAGTCGGTGGCGCGGTCGTACACCGCCCAGGCCGGTACGTGCAGGCCCGAGTATTCCGGCAACGGGCCATAGTGGTAGTTGATGCTCATGCGCCGCACGCGCTCGAGCAGCGCGTCCGGGATCACCGCGTAGTTGCCGATACTGAAGAGGATGTCGGCCGACAACCGGGATTCAGGCTTGACCGCGTCTTCCAGGGCGTACTGCGGGATGCCGGCCTTGGCGGCCCACGCGCGCACGGTCAAATCCGTTGAAATCACTGCCTGTACGCGGTGTCCCTTAGCCATCAGCAGTTCGCCGCAACGAACCAGGACACTGCCGTCTCCAACCAAAAGCGATACGAAACCCGTCATGATCTGTTCTTCCTATGAAAGACATTCTGACCCTGGCGGCAGCACGTTTTTTTCTAGTGCGTTGCTTGCCGCCCGCATGCTCGCGTCGACGAATTCTTATACAGATGATTTGAAAATTCCAGACGCGTCACTGCCTCCAAACACGTACGTACACCCCCATTTCTTCGAGCAAAAAAACGCATCGCGTTCGCTTGTGAACGTCTGCCTGGAGCATCGGATAGAACACAGGTGAACTTGCCGGAAAGCGCCTTGATACGGGCCTCTACGTCGTATTTCATGCGTCATATAGCCACGCTGGCGCGACCCGATTCCAGATATCGCAAGGCGATGATCGCGGTACGTACGGGCCACCGCGAACCGCGATCCACTACGTATTCGCATACGTGGATGCACGTATAGAGATACGTATTGAGGCAGTCCTACACTTGATTCGCACAAGCACACCACCGCCGCACATCACCGTGCATGGGGAGAGGACATGTTCGATCACTCGGGCGTTTCGATCGTGGGCAGCGGCCATACGCCGTTCGGCAAGTTGGACGCTCTGAATCTTGAGCAACTCATCGTGATGGCGGCCAACGAGGCGATCGAGGACGCCGGCGTCGACCCGGCCGAGATCGATGCCATCTACCTGGGGCATTTCAACGCGGGACTGGTGCCCGACGCCTTTCCCGCCTCGCTGGTGCACCAGGCGCATCCCGCCTTGCGCTTCAAGCCCGCCACCCGCTGCGAGAACGCCTGTGCCTCGGGATCCGCGGCGATCCACGCCGGCCTGCGCGCGATCCAGTCGGGCACGGCCGGTACCGTGCTGGTGATCGGCGTCGAGAAGATGACGTCGCGCACCACCCCGGAAGTGACCGAGGCCCTGGCCGGCGCCGGCTACAAGAACGACCCGCGAGAAAGCGGCATGAGCTTCCCGCAGCAGTTCGCGCGCCTGGCCGAGAAATACGCCGAACGCTATGCCGATCCGCTGCCGGTCATGGCCGCCATCGCCGCCAAGAATCACGCCAACGCGCTGCGCAATCCGCTGGCGCAGTTGCGGCGCGAGCTGGACGCCGACTTCTGCAACACGATCTCGCAACGCAATCCCATGATCGCATCGCCGCTGCGCATGACCGACTGCTCGCCCATCAGCGACGGCGCCGCCGCCGTCGTCCTGACCTGCGAGCGGCGCGCGCCGCGCTATGCGCGCCAGGTGCGCTTTCGCGCCGCCACCCAGGTCAACGACATGCTGCCGCTGGAGGGCCGCGACCTGCTGGCCTTCGAGGGGCCGCACCGCGCCATGCAGCGCGCCTACTCGGACGCCGGCATCCAGCTGCAGGACCTGGACTTCGCCGAAGTGCACGACTGCTTCACCATCGCCGAACTGCTGATCTACGAGGCCATGGGCCTGGCCGCGCCGGGCGAAGGCCACCGCGTGCTGGCCGAAGGCACGGTGCGGCGCGACGGCGACCTGCCCGTCAACCTGTCGGGCGGGCTCAAGGCCAAGGGCCATCCGGTGGGCGCCACCGGCGTCTCGATGCACGCGCTGGCCTACCGCCAGCTGACCGGCCGCGCCGGCGACATGCAATGCCCCGGCGCCGAACTCGGGCTGGTCTTCAACATGGGTGGCATGGCCGTCGCGAACTACGCGTCGGTGCTCGAAGCCGTGCGGGCGTGACGGCATGAACATCGCCAACTGGTTGCAGGCGGCCGCGCTGGAACACGGCGCGCGGCCGGCCCTCCACCGCGGTTTGCGGCTGCACGCCACCTACCGCGACTTCGCCCGCCGCGCCGCCGCCCTGGCCGACTGGCTGCGGCGCGAGCACGGCCTGGCCCCGGGCGACCGCGTGGCCCTGTTCGCGCGCAACCGCGTCGAATACCTGGAGCTGCTGTACGCGGCCTGGTGGCTGGGCGCGGTGGCGGTGCCCATCAACCCCAAGCTGCATCCGAAAGAGGTCGGCTGGATCGCCGCCAACGCCGACGTCAGCGTGGTCTTCACCGACCGGCTCGACGACCTGCCGGCGGACTGCCTGCCAGCGGGCTGCCGCCACCTGGAGATCGACGGCGCCGGCTACGCGGCCGCCTGCGCGGCGCCCGGCCCTGGGCCCCGCCCGCGGCGCTGGCCGCCGATGCGCTGGCCTGGCTGTTCTACACCTCCGGCACCACCGGCCGGCCCAAGGGCGTAATGCTGAGCCACCGCAACCTGGTGGCCATGGGCCTGTGCTACGCGGTCGACGTCGAAACCGTGGAGCCCGGCGACGGCATGCTGTACGCCGCGCCCATGTCCCACGGCGCCGGGCTCTACCACGTGCTGTACGTACGCAAGGCGGCGCGCCACATCGTGCCCGAATCGCGCGGCTTCGAGTCCGCCGAGATCTTCGCGCTGGCCGAGCAGACCGGTCCGCTGTCGTTCTTTGCCGCGCCCACCATGATCAAGCGCCTGGTGGAGCAGGCGCGCGCCGGCGGCCACGACGGCCGCGGCATCAAGACCATCATCTACGGCGGCGCGCCGATGTACCTGGCCGACCTGGAAGAGGCGCTGTCGGTGCTGGGCCAGCGCTTCGTGCAGATCTACGGCCAGGGCGAGAGCCCCATGACCATCACCGCCCTGTCGCGCGAGGTGATCGCCGACGCCGCCCACCCCGAGCGTGCGGCGCGCCTGGCCTCGGTTGGCACCGCGCAAAGCTGCATGGAACTGCGCGTGGTCGACGCCGCGCTGCGGGCGGTGCCGTTCTGTACCGAGGGCGAGGTGCTGGTGCGCGGCAACGCCGTGATGCAGGGCTATTGGCGCAACGACCCCGCCACCGCCGAGACACTGGTGGATGGCTGGCTGCGCACGGGCGATATCGGCCGGCTCGACCCCTCGGGCTTCCTGACGCTGACCGACCGCAGCAAGGACGTGATCATTTCCGGCGGCTCCAACATCTACCCGCGCGAGGTCGAGGAAACGCTGGCCCGGCACCCCGGCGTGCGCGAGGTGGCGGTGGTCGGCGCCCCCAGCGCGCAATGGGGCGAGGAAGTGGTGGCATTCGTGGTGTCGCGGCCCGGCGCGACGCTGGCGCCCGAGGAACTGGACGCCTGGTGCCGCGGCGAGATCGCCTCGTTCAAGAAGCCCAAGCGCTACGTATTCCACGAGGAACTGCCCAAGAACAGCTACGGCAAGATTCTCAAGACGGCATTGCGCGACGCGCTGCGCGGCGCCGAACCCACTGGCTAGGGCCGCCGCCAGGCCCGGCCGATCAACCGGCGCACCAGAAGCCGGAATCCCCCAAGGAGGAGAGCATGAGAAGACGCGATTTCATCAAGGCGGCCAGCCTGCTGGCGGGCGCCTCGGCCCCGGCCATCTGGACCGGCCGCGCGGCCGCCGCCGCCCGCCCGGTCACCCTCAAGTTCGACAGCTACATCAGCGAGACCTCGGGCCCGTCGCGGCTGGACGAGTGGTACCTGAAGCAGCTCGAAACCCGCACCAACGGCGCGGTCAAGGTGCGCCGCTACTGGGCGCAGTCCTTGAACAAGGTGGGCGAGCACCTGTCGGCCGTGCGTGACGGCACCTCGGAAATGTCATTGATCTCGCCGGGCTATTACCAGTCGCAGCTGCCGGTCACGCGCGGGCTGGACTGGTACTACCGCATGCACCGCTCGGACGCGCTGCAATGGTTGTGCCGCGACGTCTACGCCGAATACCAGCCCCTGCGCGATGAATGGGAACGCCGCTACAACAGCAAGGTGCTGTACTGGACCAACTGGTACTACGCGCCGCTGGTGACGCGCCAGCCGATCAACTCGATCGCGGACATCCGCGGCAAGCGCATCCGCGGCTACGGCGCCGCCAACGAGGTCATCGAACGCCTGGGCGGCACCGCCGTGCCGATGGCCGCGCCCGAGGTCTACACCGCGCTGGAACGCGGCGTGCTCGACGGGGTCTACGGTTTCGACTTCATCACCGCGGTGGCCTACAAGCTGCACGAGATCGCGCCGTACTTCACCGACATCGGCGACGGCCCGCACGGCCCGGCCGCGACCATCATCAACGCCCGCGTGTGGAACAACTTCCCCGACCCGGTCAAGCAGGTCAGCGACCAGATCGTCGGCGAGATCTATGGCGGCGAATATGCCCGCATCTACGAGGCCGCGGCGCGCCAGTACGTCAAGACCGCCAAGGCCGAGGGCACGAAATTCTCGTCCCTGCCGCAGGCCGAGAAGGACCAGGCGCGGGCGCTGGTGCAGCCGGCCCAGACCGACGGCTGGGTCGACCGGGTGGCCAAGCCCGCCGGCCTGGACGGCCTGGCGATGCAGACCCTGGTGAACAACGCCATCGCCAAGTACGACAGGCAAGGCAGCCTCAAGCGCTTCGACGAACTGGCCGCCGAGGCCTGACGGCCGTTTCCTTCCCCGCGGCCCGGCCAACGCGCCGGGCCGCCCACCGGCAGAGCATCCATGGACTATTCCTCCCGCCTGGGCGCGGTGTTGCGCGCCCTCTCCAACCTGTTCGGCGCCATCGCCACCCTGTTCCTGCTGTTCCTGATGTTCGGCATCACGCTGGACGCCGTCGTGCGCGCCATCTACGGCCACTCCATCCCGGGCGTGTTCGAGATGTCCGAACTGAGCCTGGTGGTGATCGTGTTCCTCGGCCTGGGCTGGACCCAGATGGACGACGCCCACATCCGCGTCACGCTGCTGCACAAGAAGGTGCCGCCGCGCGTGGCGCAATGGATGGATGCGCTGGCCTGGCTCGCCGCCGCCCTGGTGCTGGCCACGCTGGCCTATCCTGCCACCAGCGAAGCGCTGGAGTCGATCGAGATCCGCGAATTCCGCTGGGGCTACGCCGAAGTGCCGATCTGGTGGACCAAGGCCATCGTGGCCATCGGCCTGTGGTTCGGCGCGCTGCAGATGCTGGCGCAGGCCGGCTGCAGCCTGTGCCGCGCCGAACCCGTCGCCCGCGCCACGCCGGCGCTGGCCTCGCACTGATAACTCCCGCGGGAAACTTCTCCATGGACGACGTCACCATAACGCTGGTCGCCACCGGCCTGATCTTCGTGTTCCTGCTGCTGGGCGCGCCGGTGTTCGCCGCGCTGGCGCTGGCGGGCATCACCGGCCTGATCCTGGTCGAGGACAGCGCCTTCGTGCTGAACCGGCTCAAATCGTATTCCTACGCGCAGTCGGCCTCCTACCTGCTGACCGTCATTCCGCTGTTCATCCTGATGGGCGCCTTCGCCCACCACGCCGGGGTGGGACGCAAGCTGTTCGACGTGGCGCGCAAATGGGTCGGCCACATGCCGGGCGGGCTGGCCATCGCCAGCGTGCTGACCTGCGCCGGCTTCGCCGCCACCTCCGGCTCCAGCGTGGCCACCGCGGCGACGGTGGGCGCGGTGGCCATTCCCGAGATGAAGCGCGCCGGCTACGACCCGCGCCTGTCGGCCGGCGCGGTGGCGGCCGGCGGCGTGCTGGGCGTGCTGATCCCGCCCAGCGTGCTGCTGATCTTCTATGCGGCCCTGACCGAAGTCTCGGCCGGCAAGATGCTGGTGGCCGGGGTGCTGCCGGGCCTGCTGTCGACGCTGGTGTTCATCCTGGGCATCCGCGTCATCAGCGCGTCGCCGCAGATGGCCGCGACGGTGCTGCCCAAGAGCCCCTGGGGCGAACGCGTCCGGTCGATCCGCAATGGCTGGCAGGTGCTGGTGCTGTTCGTGATCGTGCTGGGCGGCATCTACCTGGGTTTCGTCACGGCGACCGAGGCCGCCGCGGTCGGCGCGTTCGCCGCGTTCATCATGCTGCTGTGCGCCCGGCAGGCGCGCGGCGAGCTGCGAAGCAAGCTGGTCGAAAGCCTGCGCAACGCGATCACCACCACCGTGATGATCCTGTTCACCATGCTGGGCGCGGGCATCTTCAGCCTGTTCCTGAGCCTGGTGCAGATTCCGCAGCAGATCGCCGAGGTCATCGTGTCCTCGGACATCCCGCCGCTGCTGGTGGTGGGGCTGATGCTGCTGGCCTACTTCCCCCTGGGCATGTTCCTGGACGCCTTCTCGATGCTGGTCATCACACTGCCGATCATGTTCCCGACGGTGGTGTCGCTGGGCTTCGACCCGATCTGGTTCGGCATCCTGGCCGTGAAGATGTGCGAGATCGGCCTGATCACGCCACCGGTCGGGCTGAATGTGTTCGTCATCGCGGGCATAGACCGCCAGACGCCGTTGACGCGGATCTTCCACGGCGCCTGGTGGTTCGTCATCATGGAGGTGGTCACCACGCTGATCCTGTTCTTCTTCCCGGTCATCGTCACCATCCTGCCAGAGATGATGCTCGGAAAATGAAGCGGAACGCGCGGCGCCGGTCACGCCATGTTGTCGACCAGGATGATCTTGGATACCAGTTCGGCGGTGTTCTTCGCGTCCAGCTTGCGCATGATGCGGGCGCGATGCACCTCCACCGTGCGGTAGGAGATATCCAGCCGCATGGCGATCTCCTTACAGCTCAGGCCGTTGGCGACGTAAGCGGATATTTCCCGCTCGCGCCGCGTCAGGTTGGCCGTGCGCAGGCAGTTTTCTGCGATGCGCTCGAAACTCCAGACCATCAGGTCAAAGGGGTCCTCCGGGGTCATGGTGATGCCGCGCGCCCGCGCCCAGAACACCTCGCGGCTGCGATGCTGCATGAAGCGCTCGTCTTCGTAGTAGCAATTGCTTTCCAGGTGCTTGAGGCAGCGTTGGCCGATCTGGTGAAAATCGGACAGCGAGGGATAAAGCTGCAGAATCGATTTGCCCACCAGTTCCCTGCGCGTGTAGCCGAACAGATTCGCGAAGGAGTGATTGCATTCCGAGATCTTGCGCGCGCTGCAGATCACTTGCGGCGCGGGAGATTCCTTGAAGGCGAGCAATGTCAGGTGAAAGTCACTCATATTGTCTCCCCGGATAGCGTGCCGGTTTTGCCGTTGCGCAACGGAATCCGCCGCGCTTTTGTGGCGGCCCGCATCTTGTCCGTGCGGGCTTCGAGGCGCCAGTGTATAAGAAGCTTTCGGCACCTGGAATGGGCTTTTTCCAGCGGTTTCAAGCGGGTTTTCCCGGCCGTTTCACGGTGCGTTCCAACGGCGTTTCATTTCTTTCATGCACCTGCTCGCGACATCCTTTTTCGCCCCTCGCCTCCGCGGCGGCCGGCCATGACCGACGGCCGGATCGAGCCGCTGCCCGCGCTCCCTTTAAGCGCCCGCCTGGCGCAGCGGCTGGCATGGATCACCCCCGGCGCCACCGCGCCCGGCGGCCTGCCGCCAGGCCAGCGCCGGCAGGCCGAATTCCAGGCGGGCCGGCGGCTGGCGGCGCAGTTGCTGGCCTCGCTGGACGCGCCCGTCACGCAGGTCGGCGTGGCCGAAGACCGCTCACCCATCTGGCCCGACGGCTTTGTCGGATCAATCAGCCACAGCCGGCGGCTGGTGGGCGTGGCGGTGGCGCGCCGGCGTGACGTGCGCGCGATCGGCATCGACATCGAGGCGATTGCCGATGCCTCCGCGGTCGAGGCCATCGAATCGATCTGCATGCGGCCGGAGGAACGCCACTTCGACGCGGGCGCGCTGACGCGCGCCGAGTTCGCCACGCTGCTGTTCTCGGCCAAGGAAGCGTTCTACAAATGCATGCAGCCGCTCACGCGCGTGGCGTTCGATTTTCCCGACGTCACCATCACTCGTATCGATCCGGCGGCGCAACGCCTGGAACTGCGCCTGCTGCGCGCGGCCACCGCGGAATTCGGGCCGGGTCACCTCTTCCAATGCGGCTATCGCAGCGCACAAGGCCACGTCTATACTGCCTTGGAAATTGGTCATTGAAGCATCTTCCCCTGACGGTTTTTCCCTGTCTTCAAGGAGCGTTCACATGTCTGATCCCATCGTTATCGTGAGTGCCGTGCGCACCCCGCTGGCCGCCTTCCAGGGCGAATTCTCAACGCTGTCGGCCAACGAGCTGGGCGCCATCGCCATTGGCGCCGCGCTCGAACGCGCCGGACTCAAGCCCGCGCAGGTCGACGCGGTGCTGATGGGCAACGTGCTGCAGGCCGGCCAGGGCCAGGCGCCGGCGCGGCAGGCCTCGATCAAGGCGGGCATTCCGTCGTCGGTGGGCGCCATCACGGTGTCCAAGGTCTGCGGCTCGGGCATGCAGGCCGCGATGCTGGCGCATGACGGCATCATCGCCGACACCTATGGCGTGGTGGTGGCCGGCGGCATGGAATCCATGACCAACGCCCCCTACCTGCTGACCAAGGCGCGCGGCGGCTATCGCGCGGGCCACGCGACGATGTACGACCACATGATGCTCGATGGCCTGGAAGACGCCTACCAGGTGGGCCGCGCCATGGGCACGTTCGGCGAGGACTGCGCCGCCAAGTACGGCTTCACCCGCGAAGAGCAGGACACCTTCGCCGTGGAATCCGTCTCGCGCGCGCAGCAGGCCGCCCGCGACGGCGTGCTCAAATGGGAAACCGTGCCCGTCACCATCAAGTCCAAGAAGGGCGACACGGTGATCGAGCAGGACGAGCGCCCGCAGAAGCTCAACGTCGACAAGATCCCCACGCTCAAGCCGGCCTTCGCCGCCAATGGCACCATCACGGCCGCCTCCTCGTCGGGCAATGCCGACGGCGCCGCCGCGCTGGTCCTGATGCGCGAATCGACGGCCAGCAAGCTCGGCTGCAAGCCGATCGCGCGCATCGTCGGCCACGCCAGCTTCGCGCAGGAACCCGAATGGTTCACCACCGCGCCCGTGGGCGCGATCAAGAAGCTCTACGACAAGGTCGGCTGGAAGACCGCCGACGTCGACCTGTTCGAGATCAACGAGGCCTTTGCCGCGGTCACCATGGCCGCCATGAAGGAACACGGCATCCCGCGCGACAAGGTCAACATCCATGGCGGCGCCTGCGCGGTCGGCCACCCCATCGGCGCATCGGGCGCGCGCATCATGGTGTCGCTGCTGGGCGCCCTCAAGGCCACCCAGGGCAAGCGCGGCGTCGCCACGCTGTGCATCGGCGGCGGCGAAGCCACCGCGATCGCGCTCGAACTCGTCTAAAAAGGGTCACGCCCCCGTTTAAAGACGTCACAGAATTGCGCGTAAACGTTTCCGCGGCGCCTCCGGGCGCCGCTCTCCTGTGCGCGGCGGGTCGGTCCGTGGCCCGCCGACACAGGAAAACACATTGCGAAACTTGAAGCCTCCCGGCATGCCTTGCCATCATGGTCGGACTCTCATCCGGAACAAGGAGGTTTCATGCCGCATTCCAAAACCGCAATCCTGTCGGCCATCATGTTGACGGCCGCGCTGTCCGGTGCCCCCGCCCTGGCGCAGAACGCCCCGCCGGCCAGCCAGACGCCCATGGCGCCGGCGGCGGTGCAACCGACCGACCAGCAACTGCAGCGCTTCGCGTCGGCTTCGCAGAAGGTATCGGGCGTGGTGGACGAATACCGTCCCAAGGTCGACGCCGCCAAGACCGATGACGCCAAGCAGAAAGTGATCCAGGAAGCCGACGCCAAGATGGTCAAGCTGGTGCAGGCCGACGGTCTGTCCGTCGAGGAGTTCAATGGCATCGGCCACGCCGTGCAGCAGAACCCGCAGCTCAAGGAGCGCCTGATGAAGATGGGCAAGGCCGGCGCGACCGTACAGTAGGCCCGCCCCTTTTTCCCGCTTCGCCGCGCCTTGGCGGTATCCTAGTCGAACCTGTCCGGGATACTTCCAAGGAGCGCGGCATCTTGACCCCCGATCTCACCCTGTACGACCTGGCCGGCGCCGACCCGACGCTGCGCTTCAGCCCCCATTGCTGGAAAACGCACATGGCGCTGGCCCACAAGGGGCTGTCCGCCAACACCGTGCCGTGGCGCTTCACCGACAAGGAAGCGATCGAATTCTCGGGCCAGAAGCTGGTGCCGGTGCTGGTGCACGGCGACCACGTGATCAGCGACTCCTGGCAGATCGCCTGCTATCTGGAAGACACTTTCCCCGAACGCCCGTCCCTGTTCGGCGGCGACACCGGCCGCGCGCTGAGCCTGTTCGCCAACAGCTGGGCCGACACCACGCTGGTGCCGACGCTGGCGCGCCTGCTGCTGCCGGAAATCCACGCGCTGATCGACGCCAAGGACAAGGACTACTTCCGCCACACCCGCGAAAAGCGCTTCGGCCCGCTCGAAGACCTGCCCGCCGTGCAGGAGGAACAGTTGGCGGCCCTGCGCGCCTCGCTGCTGCCGCTGCGCCAGATGCTGGCGCGGCAGCCATACCTGGCCGGCCAGCAGCCGGCCTACGCGGATTACGCGGTGTTCGGTTTCTTCATGTGGGCGCGCTGCACCAGCGCGCTGGAACTGCTGGCGGCCGACGATCCCGTGGCCGGCTGGCGCGAGCGCCTGCTGGACGCCCATGGCGGGCTGGCGCGCCAGGCGCCTCTGGCGGCGGCGTAATCGAAGACACGCCGTCAAATACGCGCCGGCGCGATGCGCCGGCCGGACGCGGGCCGCCCTGGCGGGCGGCCGCGCCAAGGCACGGCTCAGGTCTTCAGGCGATAGCCGGTCTTGAAGATCCAGCGCACCACCACCAGGCAGACCGCCAGGAACACCAGCGTCATGGCGGCGCTGATGCCGACGTTGACGTCGGCCACGCCATAGAACGCCCAGCGAAAGCCGCTGACCAGGTACACCACCGGATTGAACAGCGTCACGGCCTGCCAGAACGGCGGCAGCATCTTGATGGAGTAGAAGGTGCCGCCCAGGAAGGTCAGCGGCGTGATGATCATCAGCGGGATGATCTGCAGCTTCTCGAAGCCGTCGGCCCAGACGCCGATGATGAAGCCGAACAGGCTGAAGGTGACGGCCGTGAGCAGCAGGAAGCCCAGCATCGCGAACGGATGCGCGATCTCGAACGGCACGAACAGGCGCGCCGTGGCCAGCATGATCAGCCCCAGGATGATCGACTTGCTGGCCGCCGCCCCGACGTAGCCGGCGACGATCTCCAGGTACGAAATGGGCGCCGAGTGGATCTCGTAGATGGTGCCCGAGAAGCGCGGCATGTAGATGCCGAACGAGGCGTTGGCCACGCTCTGGGTCAGGAGCGACAGCATGATCAGGCCCGGCACGATGAAGGCGCCGTAGCTGACGCCGTCGATCTGCACCATGTGCGAACCGATGGCCGAACCGAACACCACGAAGTACAGCGAGGTGGAAATCACCGGCGACAGCACGCTCTGCATCAGCGTGCGCCAGGCGCGGGCCATTTCGAAGCGGTAGATGGCGCGGATTGCGTAGAAATTCATGATTGTCCGTGCACCAGGCTGACGAAGATTTCCTCGAGCGAGCTTTCCGAGGAATTGAGGTCGGTGAATTCGATGTCCAGTTCGGTCAGGCGGCGCAGCAGGCCGGAGATCTCGCCGCCGCCCTGGTTGTCGTAGGTGTAGACCAGCTGGCGGCCGTCGGCCGACAGTGCCAGGTGGAACGGTTCCAGCGCGGTCGGGATGCCCGGCAGCGCCGCCTTCAGCGTCAGCGTCAGGCGACGCTTGCCCAGCTTGGCCATGAGCGCGTCCTTTTCCTCGACCAGGATGATCTCGCCCTTGCGGATCACGCCGACGCGGTCGGCCATTTCCTGGGCTTCCTCGATGTAGTGGGTGGTGAGGATGATGGTGACGCCGTTCTCGCGCAGGCGCCGCACCATCTCCCACATGCCGCGCCGCAGCTCGACGTCGACGCCGGCGGTGGGTTCGTCCAGGAACAGGATCTTGGGTTCGTGCGACAGCGCCTTGGCGATCATCACGCGCCGCTTCATGCCGCCGGACAGGGCCATGATGCGGCTGTCCTTCTTGTCCCACAGCGACAGGTCGCGCAGCACCTTCTCGATGTATTCGGGGTTGGCCGGCTTGCCGAACAGGCCGCGGCTGAAGGTCACCGTGTTCCACACGCTTTCGAAGGCGTCGGTGGAGATTTCCTGCGGCACCAGGCCGATGGCGGTGCGCGCGGCGCGGAAATCGGTGAGGATGTCGTGGCCGTCGGCCAGCACCCGGCCTTCGGTCGGGTTGACGATGCCACAGATGATGCTGATGAGCGTGGTCTTGCCGGCCCCGTTGGGGCCGAGCAAGGCGAAGATCTCGCCGCGTTGGATTTCCAGGTCGACGCTTTTCAGCGCCTGGAATCCCGAGGCGTATCGCTTGGATAGGCCCTGAACTGATATGACCGGCTGCACTCTTGCTCCCAGCGTGGTGGACAACCCTGGATTTTACCCGCCCGCCGGACCCCGCTTGTTCGGCCTGGCGGAACGGTGTGTTTGATAAATGCGTTGAAACGGGCCCGCCTGCCGTACACTGCCCGGACAGAAAAACAGGGTGAACATCGCCCGAAACAGGGGAAACGGGCCGGACAGGCCCGTCAAACGGCTATGTTCGCGGATCTGAAACACCTGTCGCACCACGCGGCCTGGCGCCGCCAGCTGGAAATGCTGCTGGAATCGGCCGGCGAAGGCATCTACGGCATCGACCTGCGGGGCCGCTGCATCTTCATCAACGGCGCCGGCGCGGCAATGCTGGGCTACACCCCGGACGAGGTGGTGGGCCGCAACATGCACTACCTGATCCACCATTCGCACGCCGACCGCAGCCTGTTGCCGGTGCATGACTGCCGCATCTTCAAGGCCTTTCGCGACGGCCGCGGCGAACGGGTCGACGACGAGGTGCTGTGGCGGCGCGACGGCTCCTGCTTCGACGCCCAGTACGCCTCGTATCCGATCCGCAACGACCAGGAGGTGGTGGGCGCGGTCGTGACGTTTTCGGACATTACCGCGCGCAAGCGCATCGAGCGCGAATTGCAGGGTACTCGGACCGAACTGGAAGCGCGGGTGCAGGCGCGCACGGCCGAACTGAGCGCCGCCCATGAATCGCTGCGGCGGCTGGCCTCGCACCTGAGCACGCTGCGCGAGCAAGAGCGCGCCCACATCGCCCGCAACATCCACGACGACCTGGGCGCCTCGTTCACCGCGCTGCAATTGGACCTGAACTGGCTGCGCCGACAACTGGCGGCCGAACCGCCCCTGCAGGCCCACCTGGACCGCATGCTGGAGGTGACGCAGACGGCCATGGACGCCACCCGCCGCATCCTCAACGACCTGCGGCCGGTGGTGCTGGACCACCTGGGGCTGTGGGCGGCGCTGGAAACCCTGCTGCAGGACCTGCAGGCGCGCAGCGGACTGCAATGCCGCTATCTGTGCCCGCCCGACACGGAATGCCGCCGCCTGGCGCCCGCTGCCGAGATCGCCGTCTACCGCATCGTGCAGGAACTGCTGACCAACGTGCAGCGCCACGCGCGGGCGCGCAGCGTCAGCGTCAGCGCGGTCTGGGGCGAACACGGCCTGCTGCTGGCGGTGGAGGACGACGGCGTGGGCATGCAGTTGCCCGAAACGCGGCAGACCTTCGGCATCCTGGGCATGCGCGAGCGCGCCCGGGCCATCGGCGGCGACCTGGAATTGGACAGCGCCCCCGGCGCCGGCATGCGCGCCCGCCTGCGCCTGACCCCGCAAACGGCCTGAGGAAACGGCGCCATGCCCCTGAACCTGCTGATCGTCGACGACCACCTGATCATCCGCCGCGGCCTGGCCCGCATCCTGCAGGAAGACCCGCGCGTCGGCCTGGTGGGCGAGGCCGCCGACGCCCCCGCCGCCCTGCGCGCGCTGCGCCAGGAACGCTACGACGCCATGGTGCTGGACGTGGCGCTGGGCGAACGCGACGGCCTGGACGTACTCAAGACGGTGCGCGCCGACCATCCCGCGCTGGGCGTGGTGATGCTGTCGGTCTATCCGGAATCCCAGTTCGCGGTGCGGGCGTTGCGCGCCGGCGCCCATGCCTACCTGAACAAGGGCTGCGACCCGGACGAACTGCTGGCGGCACTGGTCAATGCGGCCGCTGGCCGGATGTACGTCACGCCGGCCGTGGCCGAGCTGCTGGCGCACACCGTGCGCCAGGACAGCACGCGGCCGCCGCACGAGCTGCTGTCCAACCGCGAATTCCAGGTGCTGCAGCTGCTGGTGGCCGGCAAATCGGTGTCGGCCATCGGCGAACAGCTGGCGCTGTCGGTGAACACCATTTCCACGTACCGCGCCCGCATCTTCGAAAAGCTGGCCGTGCGCACGCTGGTCGAGCTGGTGGAATACGCCCGCGCGCACCAGCTGGGTGCGCGCTGAGCGGGACGCGCACCGGCCCGGCGCCGCCACGCACCATGTAGTGCGACCCCTACACGGATATCGTCGAACCGGCGATACCGGCCGGCGGCGGCAAGCGCCAAGATGAAGGCATTCCGAACCCTGGAGGCCTCCATGTCCCTGTTCAGCAATCCGTTCGATCCCGGCAGCCGCCTGGCCTGCGCCTGCGGCCGCCATGCATCCCAGGCCGAACACGCGCGCGCCGAGCACGCGGCGGCGGACGGCGCGCTCGACCGCGCCGTGGAGGGCGCCGTCATGCGCGCCTTGTTCCCGCAGGACGCGCTGCGCCGCCGCTTCCTGCGCGCGGTGGGCGGCAGCACCGCGCTGGCCGCGGTCTCGGCCCTGTTCCCGCTGGCCGCCGCCAAGGAGGCCTTCGCCCAATCAGGCGGCCCGCTGGAGAAGCGCAAGCTGAAGGTCGGCTTCATTCCCATCACCTGCGCCACGCCCATCATCATGGCGCACCCCATGGGGTTCTACGGCAAGCAGGGGCTGGACGTGGAAGTGGTCAAGACCGCCGGCTGGGCGCTGATCCGCGACAAGGCCATGTCCGGCGAATACGACGCCGCCCACATGCTGTCGCCGATGCCGCTGGCCATCACGCTGGGCGTGGGCGCCAGCCGCGCGGTGCCGTGGACCATGCCGGCGGTGGAGAACATCAACGGCCAGGCCATCACCCTGTCGATGAAGCACAAGGACCGGCGCGATCCAAAGGACTGGAAGGGCTTCAAGTTCGCCGTGCCATTCGACTACTCCATGCACAACTACCTGTTGCGCTATTACCTGGCCGAACATGGCCTGGATCCGGATACCGACGTGCAGATCCGCGCCGTGCCGCCGCCGGAAATGGTGGCCAACCTGCGCGCGGACAATATCGACGGCTTCCTGGCGCCGGACCCGGTCAACCAGCGCGCGGTGTACGACGGCGTGGGCTTCATCCATACCCTGTCCAAGGCGATCTGGGACGGCCATCCGTGCTGCGCGTTCTCCGCCAGCCGCGAGTTCGTGACCACTCAGCCCAACACCTACCAGGCGCTGCTCAAGGCCATCATCGAGGCCACCGCCTACGCCCGCAACCCCGCCCATCGCAAGGAGATCGCCACCGCCATCGCCGCGCCCAACTATCTGAACCAGCCGGTCACCGTGGTCGAGCAGGTGCTGACCGGCACCTACGCCGACGGCCTGGGCAAGGTGCTGACCGATCCGGACCGCATCGACTTCGATCCGATGCCCTGGGGCTCGTTCGCGGTGTGGATCCTGACGCAGATGAAGCGCTGGGGCCAGGTCAAGGGCGACGTGGACTACCAGAAGGTCGCCAGCGAGGTCTTCCTGGCCACCGACGCGGTGCGCCTGATGCGCGAGGCCGGCCTGACCCCGCCCGCCGAGGCCGCCAAGACCTTCAGCATCATGGGCAAGCCTTTCGATCCCGCCGAACCCGAGGCCTACCTGGCCGGCTTCAAGATCCGGAGGACCTGATGCAGGCCGAGCGACCCTGGCGGGCGACCTTCCTGTCCGTCATCCTGTTTCTGCTGTTCCTGCTGCTGTGGCATGTCGCCACCCGCCCCGCCGCCGGCGCGGCGACGGTCGATCCTGCCTATGCGGCGCTGGTCGGCAACGCCGCCGCCAGCGGCTCGCAGACGCCCTTCCCCGGCCCGGCCGAGGTCGGCGCCCGGCTCTGGCAGCACCTGCGCGATCCGTTCTATGACCGCGGCCCGAACGACAAGGGCATCGGCGTGCAGCTGGCGTATTCGGTGGCGCGGGTGCTGACCGGCTTCCTGCTGGCGGCGCTGGTGGCGATCCCGCTGGGATTCCTGATCGGCATGTCCAGGACCGTCTACCGCGCCTTCGACCCGTTCATCCAGGTGCTCAAGCCGATCTCGCCGCTGGCCTGGATGCCGCTGGCGCTCTACACCATCAAGGACGCCGATACCTCCGCCATCTTCGTGATCTTCATCTGCTCGCTCTGGCCGATGCTGGTGAACACGGCTTTCGGCGTGGGCAACGTGCGGCAGGACTGGCTGAACGTGGCGCGCACGCTGGAAGTGCCGCGGCTACGCACCGCCCTGCAGGTCATCCTGCCGGCGGCCGCGCCCACCATCATGACCGGCATGCGCATCTCGGTCGGCATCGCCTGGCTGGTGATCGTGGCGGCCGAAATGCTGATCGGCGGCACCGGCATCGGCTACTTCGTGTGGAACGAATGGAACAACCTGTCCATCGCCAACATCATCTGCGCCATCCTGTTCATCGGGCTGATCGGCATGCTGCTGGACACCCTGCTGGCGCGCGCCGCGCGCCTGGTCAGCTACCGGGAGTGAACGCCATGAGCCAACCCTTTCTGCAAGTGCAGGCGCTGGCCAAGCGCTACCCCGGCCGCAACGGCCAGCCGGCCGCGCCGGTGTTCGAGAACATCGACTTCGACATCGGGCAGGGCCAGTTCGTCTGCGTCATCGGCCACTCGGGCTGCGGCAAGACCACCATCCTGAACATCCTGGCCGGCATCGACGAGGCCAGCGCAGGCGTCGTCATCATGGACGGCCGCGAGATCGCCGGCCCGTCGCTGGCGCGCGGCGTGGTGTTCCAGGCGCACGCCCTGCTGCCCTGGCTGAGCGCGTTGCAGAACGTCGAGTTCGGCGTGCGTTCGCGCTGGCCACAGTATTCCCGCGGCCAGGTGCGCGAGCACAGCCTGCGCTACCTGGACATGGTCGGCCTGGCGCGCGCCGCCGACAAGAAGCCCTGCGAGCTGTCGGGCGGCATGAAGCAGCGCGTGGGCATCGCCCGGGCCTTCGCCATCCAGCCGCGCATGCTGCTGCTGGACGAGCCCTTCGGCGCGCTCGACGCGCTGACGCGCGGCACCATCCAGGACGAACTGCGCGCCATCGTGCAGGAAACGCGCCAGACCGTCTTCATGATCACGCACGACGTGGACGAGGCCATCCTGCTGTCGAACCGCATCCTGCTCATGAGCGCGGGCCCCCACGCCCGCATCGCCGAGTCCGTCGACGTGGACCTGCCGCGCGGCCGGACCCGCGCCAGCCTGCACCACGAGCCGCGCTATTACGAAATCCGCAACCATCTCGTCGACTTCCTGGTCGACAAGGCTTCCCACAAGGAGTGAACCCCCATGATGTCCCGCGCCGAAGTCACCGAACTGATCGTTACCCGCCGCCTGGAAAAGAAACTGTCCTGGGCCGCCATCGCCGAGGCCGTCGGCCAGAGCAAGGAGTGGACCACCGCCGCCCTGCTGGGCCAGATGACCCTGACCGAGGAACAGGCCCTGGCCGCCGCGCGCGTGCTGGACCTGCCCGCCGACGCGGTGGTGCAGCTGCAGGTGGTGCCCTACAAGGGCTCGCTGCCCACCAGCGTGCCCACCGATCCGCTGATCTACCGCTTCTATGAGCTGATCAACGTCTACGGCACCACCTTCAAGGCGCTCATCAACGAGGAGTTCGGCGACGGCATCATGAGCGCCATCGACTTCAGGATGGACCTGGCGCGCGAGGCCGACCCCAAGGGCGACCGGGTGCAGATCGTGATGAGCGGCAAGTTCCTGCCGTACAAGACGTATTGATGCCGCCTGGCGGGGTCAACCGTCCACCGCCAGCTCTTCCCAGCCCAGTTCACGGGTGCGGGCCAGGGCGCCGGTGACCGCCGCCGCGGCCGCCCGCGCCGCCTCGACCAGCGCGTCGCCGGCCAGCAACCGGGCCGTGATGGCGGCCATGAACACGTCGCCGGTGCCATGCACCGACGGCGGGATGGCGATCTCGGGATGGCTCAGCACCTCGCAGGCGTCGCGCGTCACCACCGCCAGCTGCAGGGTGCCGGGCGCGGCCGCCAGCGGCGCGGCGCTGGTGACCACGATCCACTCGGGGCCTTCGGCGATCAGTTCGCGCGCGGCCGCCGCGACCTCGTCGATCGAGGCCAGCGACCGGCCCACCATCTGCTCCAGCTCGAAATGGTTGGGCGTCATGCCATGGGCGTGCGGCACCAGCTTGCGGCGGTACTGCGCCACCAGGCCGGCATCCACGTACAGGCCGTCGTTGCGGTCGCCCATGACCGGGTCGATGTGCACCCGCAGGTCCGGCCGCGCCGCGCGCAGCGCGGGCAGCCATTGCGCCAGCAGGTCCGCCTGCCCGGGCTGGCCCAGGTAGCCGCAGACCACCGCCCGCGCCACCTGCGTCACGCCGCGCTCGTCCAGCCCCTGCAACAGGCCCTCGAACCAGTCCAGCGGCACCGCGCCGCCATGCAGCGTCGGATAGTGCGGCGTATTGCTCAGGATGACGGTGGGCAGCGCGATGGCGCGCAGGCCCGCCTGGCGGAAGATCGGCATGGCGGCGTTGTTGCCGACGCAGCCATAGACGACCTGGGACTGGATCGAGACGATGTCCACCCGCGCGGTCACGGCGGGCAGCGCTGCGCCGGGCGTCGGGGCAGCGGGAATGGCGGTCATACGGTGGGCTCCTGGGACGAAACGGAACGGATGGCCGGCGTCATGGGGGCCGGCGGTTGCGCCCTATTCTATGCCTACCCCGGCCAGCCGCGCCGTTGGCGCGCACGGCCGGCCCGCCCCGCCCTCGCCTCAATCGCGCGCCGACGCCAGCCAGCCGGCGCCGTCCAGCACCGCGTCGTCGATGCCGGCCAGGTACGGCGCGAACGGGTACGCCAGCGACGACACGATCTGGCATTGCGCCAGCTGCGGATGGTCGGCGTTCAGCAGGTACTGGTGGCCGCCGGCCGCCGACGGCACTTTCAGCAGCAGCGCGTCGCCGCGCGCCAGCCAGGCGTTGCCGAAGGCGCGCGAGGCCTGCAGGTCGGTCTGCCAGCCGGCCGGCGGCCGCGGTTCGGCCACGGCCGTCGCCGGCACCACCACTTCCAGCAGGAAGTAGTTGCGCGGCAAGGCGCGCGGATGCGCCACCTCGGCCTGCGCCAGGCGCGCGAACACCGCGGCGGCAGGGGTCGCGTCCAGCACCACCACCGCCGCGCCGGCGGCATGCCAGCGGCCCGCCGGGCGGGCGCGCGGCATCAGGTCCTGGCTGTTGCTCAAGCGCCAGAGCGCGGTCATGGGCCGTTTCCTTCGTCGATGTTGATCAACCACTGCTCGATCAAGACGGCGTAGCGCCCGTGCTGGCACAACAGCAGCGGCACCCGGCCGTGCAGCCGGCGCTTGGGGCCGCAGAGCCAGCGGCGCGCGCCGTCGGCGCCGCCGAACACCAGCTCGGCCAGCCACGCCACCCGCAGCGCCCGGTACAGCACGCGCAGGTCGGCCAGGTCCAGGCTGTGGTCGCGGTTGGGGTCGCGCGGCCTGCCCGGCTCCCCCTGCGGCACCAGCGCCAGCCAGTGCAGCAGGTCGCCGGCGAAGGTGGCGCGCAAGGCCTGCAGCAAGGCCGCCGCGCACTGCAGGCTGGCGGGCGGCCCGGCCTGGCCCAGGGCCTGGCTCAGCCGCGCCTCCAGCGCCGCGGCGACGCCAGTCTCCTCAGGGCGCGGCGCGGGCGGCGAGGGCCGGCTGGCCCGTTGCGGCAGCCGCGGTTTGGTCGAAGGCGGCATTGAGGGCCGCACCATCAATGCTGACGGTTCCTGCATTCAGCAACCCCTCCAGATATGCCCGCGCCGCCAATTCCTGGCGTTGGGTGCGCAGCGCGCCGCGCAACGCGTCCTTCACCTGCTCGTACGGCGCGACGCTGGCCGCGCGCAGATCCACCAGCTTGAGAATGTGGAAGCCGGCCGCCGACTGCACCGGCGCCGCCACCTCGCCCGCCTTGAGCGGCTCGATCACCGGACGCATTTCCGGCGTCAGCTGCGACAGCGGCACGTAGCCGATATCGCCGCCCTGGGCGCGGGTGGTGGCGTCCTGCGAATAGCTCTTGGCCAGCGCGGCGAAGTCGGCCTTGGGCGCCTGGGCGCGCTTGACCAGGTCCTGCGCCTGCTTGCGCGCGGCCGCCACGGCCTCGTTGTCGCCCATCGCGGCCGGCAGGAATATCTGGCTGACGCGGTACATCGCCGGCTGCGCCAGCTGCGGCTTGGCGCGCTCGTACGCGGCCTGCAGATCGGCTTCGCCCGGATAGTCGTCGGGCGCGCGGCTGACCGAATCCAGATAGGTCTGCAGCACGATGCGCTCCTGCGCGGCCTGGAAGGCGCGCTTGAGCTCGGGGCGGTCCTGCCAGCCCTGCGCGCGGGCCTGCTCGACCAGCGCCTTTTCGGCCAGGCGGCTGCGCAGCCACTGGTCGAGCGCGGCGCGGTCGCCCTTGAGCTGGGCGCGGGCCTCGGGCGGCAGCGCCTGGATCTGGCGCACCAGTTCGTCGCGGTCCACCTGCACCGCGCCCAGGGTGGCCACGGCGGGACCCTTGGCGTCGGGCGGCGTGGCCGGCGCGGCTTGCGCGGCCGGGGTGCCGGCCTTGGCGGGCGCGGCCGCGGCCTTGGCCGGCGCGGGCGCCGACTCGCTGCTCTGGGCCGGATTGCCGCGCATCAGCGCCACGGCGCCGGCCAGCACCGCGATCAGCAGCACCGCCGCCGTCAGCCGCAACCGGGCGGGGGGGTTGGAAAGAATCTTCATGGTCGAAACCTCGCTTGCTTGAATGCGCCATTCGCCAGGAACGGCGGCCGGGTTGGGGACGTCGCCGTCCCGAACGCCAGGCCCCGTGCCTGGCGGATGGATCAGTTCGCCGCCTCGGCGGCGGCTTCTTCCTGCGGTTCCGAGGCGGCGGCGTCTTCAGCGCCGGCCTCGGCCGTCGCGTTGGCGCGCAGGAACAGCAGGAATTCCTGCAGCAGGCGGTCCCACAGCTCCGCGGTGGCGCGCAGGTAGTTCTCGGACACGCCGCCGGCCAGGATCACGTCCAGTTCCAGCACCAGGAACACGCCCTGCACCGTCAGGCGGGCGAAGCGCTTTTCCACGTTCCAGCGGTCGGCCAGGCCGGCCGGCAGTTCGCCTTGCACGCGCAGCGCGCAGCTCAGCGTGTAGTCCAGGTAGCGGCCGGGCTCGGCGGCGGGGTTGCCCATGCGGGCGGCGAAGCCCACGCCCTGGCTGGCGCTCAGCAGCTGCACCATGCCGTTCTGCTCGGACACGGTGACGCGGTAGCCGGCGGATTGCAGCAGGTCCTGCAGGCGTTCGGCGTTGACGTCGAGAATCAGGCTGGAGTCGGTCATTACAGGTTTCCTAGATGAAAAAAATAAGACAGGTCTTGCAATATCAGGGTTGGGCCGGCGCCGCGGCGGGCGCGGCGGCGCCGACCTGCGCGTCGTACAGCTTGTCGCCGTACGCCTGCGCCTGCTCCTCGAACTTGACCCGCGCGCTGCCGGCGAACGGCTGCTTCATGGCCAGGATGCCGCCGGTGCTGATGCGTTCGTAGGCGTTCAGGATCTCCTTGCCGGCCTCGTACATCTCGCGGTTCTTGGCGACGCAGGCCTTGGCCTCCGACTCGCGCTGCGCCAGGGAGCGCGCCAGGGTCTGGCGTTCCGCTTCCTTGGCGCGCGACAGCGTCAGCAGCTCGTCGTAGGCGCCCTTGAACTTGCCCAGCTGGGCGTGGCTGGCGGCCACCTGGGCCTGCGCGCTTTCCATGACGGCGCCCTGCTGCTCGGCCAGCTTCTCGGCCTGGCCAGTGGCCTTGGCCAATTGGCCGCGCAGCGCCTCCAGCTCTTTCTGGGCCGCGTCGCGCTGGGCCTCGGCCGCGGCCTTGGCGGCGTTGACCTGGGCCTGCTCGCTCTGCAGCTGCTGCAGTTGCTGGGTGGTGCTGCGCAACTGGGCGCGCAGCCGCTCTTCCATGCTCTCGGCGTGCGCCGGCACCACCACGCTCAGGCCCGCGGCGCACAGGGCCGCGGCGGCGGCCAGCCGCCGGCCGCGCCCCAGCGCCTGAGGCTGGCGCAATTCATCCCATAAGGTATGCATGTCCATGGCCTCAGAACCTGGCGTTGATCTCGAACTGCATCGTGTCGATAGACAGCGGCGCGCCGTAGATCTCGCGCGTGCTCATCCAGCGCAGGACGCCGTACACGTTCTTGTCGAAGGCATAGCCGCCGCCGATGTAGTAGCCGCGGGCATTGGTGCCGCCCTGGTGGAACGACGAATCGTTGAAGGCGTCGGGCAGCGCGTCCGGCTGGATGTACTTGTAGCCGACGAAGGCCAGCCAGTCGCCCTTCTCCTTCAGGTCGTACGACCGACCCAGCGTGGCCTGCAGCATCCAGGCGTTGGGGCCGCTCTCGACTTCGCCGTTGTCGCCGAAGTTGTTGACGATGTTGCCTTCCGAACGCTTCCACATCTTGCCCTTGCTGTAGGCCAGGTTGCGGATGTAGTTGGCGTTCAGGCGCAGGCCCAGGCCGTCGAACACGCGCGTGTCCCAGCGCAGGTTCAGGTCCAGCAGGTCGAACTTGGACGCCAGGCCGACGTACTGCGGCTGCGGCGTGTTGGCCGGGTCGAGCGGGTTGGAGGTGATGTTGCGCAGCAGGAACAGCGTGTTGCCCTTCTGCATGAAGGCCGGACGCGACCAGTCGGTGTCGCAGTTTTCCTGGCCGGCCCACGGCGAGCAGGCGCTGGAGCGCCTGCCGGCGATGTTGTCGAAGTGGTAGTAGGCCAGCGCGCCGCGCACGCTGTTGCGGTTGTCGATCTTCCAGTCGGCGCCGGCCTGCGCGGCAAGCAGCCACTTGTCCTCGCTCTTGCCTTCCGAGAACGACGAGGAGTTCCAGCCGTTCGAGCCGTACTCGGTCGAGAACGCGCCCAGGGTGCCGAACAGCGTCACGTCGCGGCCTTCCAGCGGTTGCTTGAAGATCGCGGCGATGCCGTCGAAGTTCAGGTCGTTCGAGAACAGCATGTCGGTGGACTCGAACGGATTGGCAATGCGGCCGCCGGTGACCGTGGCCCACTTGGCGGGACGGTAGGTCAGGTAGGCCTGGTCCAGCCAGATGTCCTTCTTGCCCATGCCGCCGCCCAGGGTCTGGGTGGTCGAGACCGGACTGTCGTCGCTGCCGGTGGCCAGGCGGATGCCGGCCGACCAGGATTCCGAGATCTCGGCGCGCACGCCCAGGCGGGCGCGGATGCGCAGCTGGTTGCGGCGATCCTCCCGCGTGTTCAGCATCGGCGGGTAGTTGTTGTTGGTGTTGCGGTTCAGGTCGTACGGACCCTTCGAATTGAGCTTGGCGAAATCGACGATTTCATTGCTGTTGCTGCCCGAGTACAGGCGCGATTCGTCGCGCACGCGCACATCGCCGTCGATGGTGATGCGCGACACCCAGTCGGGGAAGGTGTTCGGCTGGGCCCAGTTTTCTTCCTTGGCCTGCACCATCACTTCCGCCTTGACCTCGTCGCGGATCTGGTCGCGCACGGTCTGCGGGATGTAGGGCACGCGCACGTCGCCGGCCTGAGCCACGGCGCCGCCGCGGTCCTGCGGCGCGGCGCGGGCGGCCTTGGCCTCGGCTTCGGCCTGGGCCACCAGGGCTTCGGCCTGGTCCGCCTTGAGCACGCCCTGCTGCACCAGCAGGCGGATCAGGTTGATGGTGGCGTTCTCGGACGGGGCGGGCGCGGCGGCGGCGGCGCCGGGCAGCGCGGCGGCGCCCGCCGCGGCCAGGGCCAGCGATGCCGCCAACCGGTTCAATTGGAACTTCATTCTCTTGGCACTCCAGGATCGGTTCAATTCAGCACTTCAGGAGGGGCGGCGGCCGGTCAGCGATGCCCGGATCGGCATGCTGGCCGAGGCCGGCGGACGTTCATCCAGGCCCGGCACCGCGCGCAACGCCGCCACCACGCGGGCGTCGACGTCGGCATCGCCGCTGGAACGGGTCAGCTCGACACGCGTGATCTGGCCGCTGGCCGTGAGCCAGATGTTGGCTTGCAGGCGGAAGGTCAGATTGCGCGTGCGCTCGTCTTCGCGCAGGATCTTCTGCAGCGCGTAGGCGAGGTACTGGCTGTAGGTGGCGTTGCCGGCGCGGCCACCGCCGCCGCCGGCCATGCCCTTGCCCTGGCCGGCGCCGATGTTGAAGGCGTCGCTGCCCGCCTGGGCATCGCCGTCGATCTGCATCGGGTTGGCCAGGTCGTCGGACGGACGCGGCGGCGCCTCGTCCTGCGGCTTGGGCGGTTCGGGCGTGGGCTGCGGCTCGGGTTCGGGCGTGGCCACCGGCTCTTCCTTGGGCTGCTCGGGTTCCGGCGGCTTTTCCGGCTCGGGCGGCGGCGGCGGAGGCGGCGGCAGCGGGATGATCGCGGTGACCTTGGGCGCGTCGCGGCGCACCCCGGCCATGTCGTTGGCCCAGCGCCAGAGCGCGTAGGCGGCCGCGATCAACACCACCGCCACCGCCGCCAGCTTGAGCCAGCGGCGCGCGGGATGGGGGCTGCGCGGGGAATCGGATGCGTGGTGCGGCATGACAGTCGCCTCGGCCCCTATTTCGGCTTGCCGGTGACCAGCCCGACCTGGGCCAGTTCCAGCCGGCGCAGCAGATCCAGCACTTCCACCACCTTCTGGTACTGCACGGCGGAGTCGCCGCGCACGATCACCGGAAAGTCGGGATTCAGTGCCTTCTCCGTGCGCAGCCGGTCTTCCAGCTCGGGCAGGGTCACCGGGTAGGCGTCCAGGAACACCTGGCCGGCGTCGTTGACGGAAATGGCCTTGGTCTTGGGCTGCGACAGGGCGATGGACGAACTGGCCTTGGGCAGGTTGACCTTGATGCCGGCGATCTGCGCCGTGGCGGTCAGGATGAACATGACCAGCACGACCATCAGCACGTCGACCAGCGGCGTGATGTTGATACCGTCCACGGGCGCGTCGTCGTCATCGTCCTGGGAAGCGGATACGGAAGCCATGGCAATCCTCTCCTTATGCTTCGGCGGCGGCCGGCTGCGCGTCGCGCACGGCCGGGCGGCTGGCGGCGGGCGCGCGGGCGGCGCTGTGGTGGGCGGCTTCCTGGGCCTGGCTTTCGCCATGGACTTCGGCCAGGCGCGTCACGAATTCGTCGACGAACACGCGCATGTCGGCGCTGACTTCCTTGTTGCGCGAGACCAGGCGGTTGTAGCCAAACAGCGCCGGGATGGCGACGAACAGGCCCATGGCGGTGGCCAGCAGCGCGGCGGCCATGCCCGGGGCGATGGCGTTGATGTTCACGTCACCGGCCATGGCGGTGCCCAGGAACACCACCATGATGCCCAGCACCGTGCCCAGCAGGCCGATGTACGGACCGCCGGCGATGGCGTTGGACAGCACGCCGAGCTTGGCGCCCAGCACCTGGTTTTCCTTGGTGCGCACGGCGTCCAGCGACGCGCGGATGGCCTCGATGGTGGCGGCCGAGATCGAGCTGGTGTCGGCGCCCTGCTCGCGGCGGGTGCGGATTTCGTTGATGGCCACGCGGTACAGGCGCCACAGCGAGGCGTGCTCCAGGCGGGTGGCCAGGGCCTTGTCGTCGGCCAGCAGTTCCAGGCGCTGGCCGACCTTGGCGAAGGACTCGCGGAAGACCTCGTTGGCGCGGGCCACGCGGGCCACGTTGCGGCTCTTCCGGATCATGATGATCCACGACTGCACCATCATCAGCACCAGGATGGCGATGATGACCCAGGCGTCGATCGGCACCGCCTTGAGCAGGAAGCCCAGGCCGCCGAAGCCGAAGCCCGACTGTTCCTCGTCGGCGCCGTAGGCCACCAGGCGCGATTCGGCGCCCTGCGAGATCGCGTCGGCCAGGATCAGCGCGGCGGGACGGGCGATGCGCGACAGGCGCACTTCGTCGATGGCGCCGACGAACGGCGCGTACACGTGCGGCGCCGGGGCGGCGGCCGCTTCGGCCGGCGCGGCGGCTTCGCCATTGGCGGCGGCGGGCGCGGCGGGCGCGGCGGCCACGGCCGGAGCCGGCACGTCACCGCCCAGGGCGGCGGGCGTGTTCAGCGGCGGCAGGCTGGCGGCCAGCGACGAGGTGGCGCGGCCGTTCACGTACAGCGTGACGCGGCTGCCGTCGGCCGTCACGGCCAGGTGCTGCCAGGCGGCGGGCGTGAGCGACTGGCCGGGCTGGCTGCGCTGGCCGTTCACTTCGACGAAGGGCACGCCCTGGTTGATCCCGATCAGCAGCGCGTTGCCGGCGTCGCGGCGGGCATACACCAGTTGTTCGCCGGCCGGATGGTCGGCGCGCACCCAGGCGCTGAAGGTGAAAGCGCCCGCGGCGGGCACGGCCAGCGAGGGGCTGGCGGGCAGCATCAGCGGCGCGCCGCCGGCGAATTGCGCGGCGCGGCCGATCACCCCGTCGACCGCGGCGGCCATGGGCGTCTGCGCGTTGTTGCTGTTGCCGGTGGTGTCACGCGGCGGCGCGCCAGCGGCGCCGTCGAAGTGGTAGACCAGCGTGTAGTTGGGGTCGAACGTCAGCTGGCCGTTGGCGGACGCCGGGGCCTTCTGGTTGCCGTAGTACATCCAGATGTCCTGGCGCTGGCCGTCGGCCAGTTCCGGCAGGTCGACCCAGATCAGCGCCATGCCCAGCAGCGGATCGAAGGCTTCCAGCTGGTGGTTCAGCACGGTCTGGTCGTCGCCGGCCACGAAGCGGATGTCGGCGCCCTTCTCGTTGATGCCATCGAAGGTGAAGTTGCCGGTATGCAGGCGCACCAGCAGCGGCGTGCGGCCGGCGGCGCCGCCCAGGGGCGAGCCTTGCGGCGTGCTGTCGACGGTGATCTGCTTGCGGTACTGCCAGTCAGGTTGCCACCAGGCGTTGGCGGCGGACGGCAGTATGCCGGCCAGCACGGTCAGTAGGAGCATCAATAAGCGTTGCATGGTCAGGACTCCGGGGTAAATACGGTTTCGCGCGCGCTCAGAAGCTGGCGCGGACGCTGAAGTTCAATCGGGGATCGTGTTTCTTGGTGTTGGGGCCGTCCTTGAGCGGATAGCCCCAGTCCAGCGAGCCGGACAGCCAGTCCAGCACCTGCAGGCGCGTGCCCAGGCCGACGCTGGCCAGCGAATAGCTGGAATCCTGCTCGGGCAGCGGGTCGCGCAGGCGCAGCGTGGCGGCGTCGGCGAAGGCATAGAAGCGCCATTCGTTGACATTGCTGCCAAGCCAGCGCGCCAGCGACGGCGTGCGCCACTCGACCGAGCCGAGGAAGCCGTCGTCGCCGGTGCGCTCGGCGGCCAGGTAGCCGCGCACGCTGGTGCTGCCGCCGGCGGAGAATTGCTCGTTCGAGACCAGCGCGCCCGAGGACAGCTGGAAGCCGCCGCGCAGGCCCAGCTGCCAGTCGCCGAACAGGTTCTGCGTATGGGTGCCGTCACCGCGCAGCAATGCGAAGCTGGGGCTGGCGCGGTAGCGCTTGTCGTCGAATTCCTTCCAGTCGCTGCCCAGGCCGAAGAACGAGCGGCTGGCGCCGACGATCGACAGGCCGACGCTGCTCTGCGAGGCCTCGGAATAGCGGTAGCCGTTGTACGAGAACGTGAACGGCACGTACTTGAGCGGGATCAGGTCTTCGTTGCCGCCAAAGCGCGTGGTCTCGTCGAACTTCTTGTAGTCCAGGCCGACCGACAGCGAGTTGTACCAGTCGCCCTGCGGCGCCATGGTGTAGATGGCGCTCATGCCGAACGAGTGACCTTTGCCCAGCACGTTGGTGCCGCCGATGGTGGCGACGTTGCTGTCGCTCTTGTAGCCGGTGAACTGCAGGCTCCATTGCTTGCCCAGCGGCATCGAGTACGAGCCGGACCAGACCTTGGCGTTGTCGGTTTCCTGCGGCGCGGTGAAGAACGTCAGGCTGACCGAATGGCCCAGCTGCCACAGGTTGTCATAGCCCAGCGACGCCGTGCTGCGCAGGCGCGTGGTGTCGGCGCTGTAGTCGTTGTTCAGGCCCAGGCTGGCGTGCCAGGGGTTCTTGTCCTCGACCTTGAGGTCGACGTCCATGGTGCCCGGGATGCGGCCTTCCTTGACCAGCGGCACCACCTGGCGGCTGGCGCCCTTGTTCAGGTTGGTCAGCTCGGCCTGCGCCTGGTTGAAGTTGGGCACCTCGCCTTCCTGCAGCGCCGGCACTTCGTCGCGGATGGTCAGCGGCGAATAGTGCTTGGCGCCCACCACGCGCACGCGGCCGACCTTGGTTTCGGCGACCTGCAGGAACACGATGCCGTCGGCCACCTGCTGCTCGGGCAGGTCGACGTACACGGACTGGTAGCCGCGCTCCTGGTAGACCGTCTGCAAGGCCTCGCGCGCCGACTCGATGTCGGCCAGCGTGCGGTCTGGTCCCAGGTAGGGATAGACGGCCTTCTCGATGTCGCGCGCATCCAGCACGGTGTTGCCGCGCACGATGTATTCGTTGATGTTGACGCGACGCGCCTCCTGCGCGGCCGGCGCCGGTTGCGCCCAGGCCACGTTCGCGGCCAACGCCAGCACCACCGCTCCCGGCGCGCTGCGCATCATGGCGCGCAGCGCGCCGCCCTTGCTCTCGAAATCATGCATAGCGATGCACTCAGTTCCTTGTGTGATAGCCGGTCTGGCACCGGCCGCTACCGTGCAGCGCGCTTGCGACAATCCTGTTACGGCTTTCTGCCCGCATACCCGCGTCTACAGCTTCTGCTTCTTACTAGACGTTCCCGGAGGGCGCGGACTGCGCGTTGTAAGAAAAATTTCATGAAACAGCGCGGGCCCGGGGAAAAGGTGCGCAAGAAAGAATCAGGGCCCGGTTTTCGCCGGGCCCTGATGCGTTTTTCGCACGTCGTCTTGATGACGGCGGCATGACAACCGGCCGGCTTTTTGCCGACCGGTTGCAACCCCGTGGCGTCAGCCGCCGCTGTCCGCGCCCTGCACCTGCACCACGCCGTCGGGACGGTAGGACGGCGTGGCCGCGCGCGGCTGCGGCGTCGCGCCCGCGCCGGCCAGCGGCTCCTCGCCATAGCCCAGGATCTGCACGTTGATGACCGACGGCTGGTTCTGCCGCGACTGCTGGCGGGCGCGCTGCACCGAGTCCTCGGCCGCGCCGGACGCGGCCGAGGACGCCGCGCTGGCCGAGGACAGCGCGCCGGTGTTGACCACTGCCGTCACCGGGATGCCCTTGCTGTCGCCCTGCACCTGGATGTTGGCCGCGTTGACCACGTGCAGCGCCGCCACGTTGACGTTGCCCGACACGCGGATGCCGGCCTCGCCCGCGTCGATGGTGCCCAGCGGCGCGATCAGGTCGACGTCGCCGGCCGGCACTTCGGCGATCGGCGCCAGCGTGGCGATGCCGGCGCCGGTGGACGGCGCCGTCGGCGCCAGGGTGACGTTGCCCAGGGCGTCGTAGACGCGCTTGGGCGGCGTGTAGATCACCGTGGTCTTGGCGCCGCGGCCGGCGTTGATGTCGCCCTCGGCCGACCACGCCTGGATGTGGCCGCCGAAGGTGGTCATGATGCGGCTCTGGCCCAGCAGCACGCTGCCCAGCGCGTACAGCTGGATGTCGCCCTGCCCCTGCGTCACCACGCCCGCCGTCGCCGGCGGCGCCGCGCCCTCGATGCCCAGCACCTGCTGTCCGCCCGGCGTCAGCAGCTGGATGTCGCCGCCGAATTGCGTGCGCAGGCCGGCGCCGCCATACATGGTGAAGTCGCCCTGGTACAGGCGCTGCGCGCCCTCGGCGTCGGTCTGCGGGAACAGCGCCGCGATGGCGCGGCGGCCGCGCAGGTAGCTGCCGCTGCGCGGGCCGTCCTGGTCGTTGTACTCGCGGCCGCTCTTGCGCAGTTCGGCGAAGTACAGCTGGCGCGCATAGATGCCCTGCTGTTCGGACGCCAGGGCATCCAGCGCGGCGCGCGCGCCGTCCTCGCCGCCGTCGTAGCCATGATGCGCGCGCAGCCAGTTGACCAGGTGCAGCTCGCTTTCCTGGCGATAGTCCTGCATCAGGTCGCGGCGCTTGCGCGACGGATCGGCCGCCACCTCGGCATCCAGCTGCGCCTGGCGCTGCGCCAGTTCGGCCGGCGCGCCGGACTCGTCGCCCTGGTAGCCATACACCTGCCGCAGCCAGCCGGCCAGCGACAGCTCGCCGGCGTAGGATTGCACCACGCCGTCCGGATTGGCGCCCAGCGTCTGGCCGGCGGCCAGCGCCCGCGCCGGGTCCAGGTAGCGCGCCAGCAGGCCGGCGTAGTCCGGCCCCTGCGGTCCGACGCCCGCCAGCACGGCAACGCTGGCGCCGGGGCGCGCGTCGCCGCGCACGATGGCGCCGACGCTGACGATGCTGGCCACGTCGTCCTGGCGAATGTTGCGGCCCGCCTGCACCAGCAGCGTGCCGGGGCCGGCCACCTTCAGATCGGCCTGCACGATGTCGCGCCCGGCCATCACCTGCGACAGGTCGTTGGCGTTGCTGTGCAGGCCCAGCGCGCTCATCCCCAGGATGTCGCGCCCCGCCCGCACCGAAACCGGCAATGCGGCCTCGTACCAGGTCAGCACGGTTCTGGACCGGCCCTGCAGGACCGTTGTCGCGATCCGCGTCTCGGCGCCGGCGCGCAGGCCGACGATATCGCCATTCACGGCATGGAAACGCGCCACTCCCGTTCCGCCTTCGCGCGGCGACGCATCCAATGGTGTATCGGGACCGAACGTGAAAAGCGGCTTGGGCGAGTTCGGCCAGACCTTGTTGCCCTCGACCGAGATATTGAAGATGGTCTGGTCGTTGGTCTCGCCCGCATTGACGGCCATGAAGCCGGGACGCCACGGCGTCGGCAGCGGCGTGTCCGCCCCCGACATCGACACCGCATGCGCGCCCGCGGCGAAGATCGAGCCGCCGGCCAGCATCGACAATTCACCGCTGGACGACGGCGCCAGCAACAGCACGTGATTGACGCCTTCCGCCTCGCGCGTGGTGGCGGCCAGGATGATATTGCCGCCGGCCGCCGTCACGCCAAGCCTGGACGGGTAGAGGTAGCTCATCTGCCGCTGCGCGCCCAATCGGGTCGTGTCATCGGTCAGCAGGTCCGTGCCCGGCTTGAAGGTATTGTTGGCGGTCAGCGGCGTCAGGTTGCCGCCCGCCGAGAACAGGTCGATGGCCGTGGCCGGCGTCCACAACGTGAACCAGCTTTCGGCGCCGCCGCCCTTGGACAGGCTGCCCTGGACGTAGGGGCTGGTATTGATCTGGAACACACGGCCGGGATCCGGCGCGTCGGCCAGCACCAGGTCGCCGCGCGTATCCAGCGAGGCCACCGCATCGCCCAGCAACAGGCGCGGCCCGCCCATGGGCTTGCCGCCGCCCACCGCGGACATATCGGGCGCACGCAGCTGCGCGCCGTCGCCATAGAACAGCGAGATGCCGCCGACGCGGCCCGCCGTCAACGCCAGTTGCCCGCGCAGATTGACCAGCAGCCCGTTCAGATCGACATCCTCGAAGTTGCCGGCATAGCCGGTGCCCGTGCCCGCGCTGCCGTCGGTCTGCTGCATCGCGCGCAGATTGGGGTTGTAGGCGCCACCGATGCGCAGATCCATGTCGCCGCCGCCCGTCAACACCAGGTCGCCGCCGACCACCCGGCCGGTGCCGGCCACCACCGCCACCAGGGCCTGCGAACGGCCGGATGCCAGATTGTTGTTGAGCAGCGCGTCGCCGCGCGCATCGCGCACGCCCGCATCGCGTCCGGCGCTGATGCTGAGATTGCCGCCGCCCAGGGTGCCGAAGCCGGTGAAACCCACCACCCGGGGCTGCTCGCTGTTGGAGGCCGAATTGTTGGCGTACGCGCCGAAGTTGATCCACCAGCTCGACGCGATGTCCGTCACGCCCGGCATGCCCACGCTGCCCTGGCGCCACAGCCAGTTGCTGAGCGCGGCGCTGGGGTACTTGGAGAATTCGGCGTCCTGGCTGCCGTAGGGCTGGGCGTTCATGGAATTCTTGCTCCATGCGTCGCCATAGATGTCGCGGCCGGCCGCCACGGTCAGGTTGCCGCCCTGGTCCGGGTACCAGGCGCGGTAGGCGGCCAGCGCCGCGTCGTACTTGCCGTCGTACTGGATGGTGCCCAGCACGGCGTCATCGACGGTGGTGCCGCGTGGCAGGTTGAAGCGCGCGTCCAGCGCCGCCCCCAGCGACGACGGCGCGCCGGCCGTGTACACGCCGTACACCGACGCCATGCCGACGTCGCGCCCGGCCAGCAGCGACATATCGCCCGTGCCGGTGCGCAGCACGCTGAACAGCGGCGTGCGGTCGGCGTAGCGGTAGTCGCGCGTGACGGTGGTCTCGGTGCGGCCGCCGCCTTCACAATAGCTGGCCGCCCCGCAGAATTCCTCCTCCGAAACGCCCCACTCGGCCTCCAGCTCCGTCACGTAGCGCCCCTTGCCCGACTCGTCGCCGAACCAGTAGAGCGAACCCGCCGCCGTCAGCTTGCGCTTGCCCGCCTCGCAATAGCCCGTGCCGTTGCAGAAGTCGTCCTCCGTCATGAAGAAGCTTTCGGCAATGGCCTTTGGCGAGGTTCCCAGCAGGGACTGATCCAATTCCAACTCGTCGATGGCGAGCTGCGTCAGCACCCGCTCGCCGATGAATACGTTGGTGGTGGTCTTGTTGCCATAGCCCAGCCGGCCATAGTGCGTGTCGGCCAGGATGATGTCGCCCTGCCCGTCCGGCCGGCGCGCCGCCATGTCGGCCGCCGTCAGGTCGGCGCCCGCCACCGCCATCAGGCTCCAGGCGCTGGCGCCTTCGCCCAGCATCGGCGCCAGGGCCCAGTTGCGGCCCTGCCGGCCATCCGGGCCGACGGGACGCAGGTTGATGGGTTGATGGCCCGGCAGTTCGATGAAAGTCTGCGACGGGATCAAAGAACCGCGCGCCAGCTCCAGGCGCGCGCTGGCCTTGAGCGCCGCCGGCAGCGCCACGCCCTTGGGCCAGGTGAAGGCCTGCAGCGCCGCCTCGTTGCGCAGCGTGAAGCCCACGCCCAGGCGGGCGCCCGCGCCCAGCGTCAGCGCCTCCTGCAGCACCGAGCCGGCGCGCAGCACGCGGCCGTCGGCCAGCGTCAGGTCGCCGGTCAGCACCAGGCCGGCGGGCAGCGCCAGCGGGCCGTTCAGCGTCGCCGCCATCGGCAGCACGGTGCCGGCCGGCAGCGTGGCGGCCTGCGCCGGCAGGTCGTAATTGAGCGCCCGGCCGGCCGGGAACACCGTGCCCGCTTCCAGCTGAACGCCATCGATGGGCACCACCAGATCCTCGCCGAACGGCGTCTGGCCATTGCCCAGGAAACGCCCTTCGACCAGCTTCCAGCCGCTGTCGTCGATCGTCTCGGGCGGCGGTGCGAAGCCGTCGTTGATGCTGCCGTGGATGGCCAGGTCGCCGCCGGCGCGCAGCACCAGCTTGCCGGGCTCGCCGTAGCCGCGCAGCGCGGCCACCGTGCGGTTGGCATTGGGGCCATAGCGGTAGTTCGACAAGTCGATGTCGCCCGACACCGTCAGGTTGCCATCGGGCGTGGCGCTGACGATCTCGACGCCGGGGCGCAGGTGGTACGGGCCCAGGGCCGCCAGGCGGGCGGTCAGCGCGCCATTGCCGAGCGCGGCGTTGATGTAGGCCACGCTCTCGCCGTCGATGCCGTCCAGGTAGGCCTGCGTGATCAGCTGCGGCGTCTTGCCGCTGACGTCTGGCTTGGGCGCCAGCGGCGCGTCGTCGTAGCGGCGGAAGGCGTTCACGGCGACGGTCTTGGCGCCCAGGATCTGCGGCGTGCCCGTGATGCGGATGGCCACGTCATTGGCGCCGTCGCCGGAGCCGGCAATGGCGCCGCGCTCGCCGCCGCCGCCCAGGCGGCGGGCGTTCAGGTCGAGCGTGCCGAGCTGGCGGCCGCCCAGGCGACTGGGGTCGTCGGTGCCGGCGCGCAGGTCGAAGCGCGCGCCAGCGTCCAGCGCCAGCGTACCGTCGCGCGAGGTCAGTTCGATGATGGCGCGGTTGGCGGCGTCGATCACCTTGCCATAGCTGTCCAGGCGCAGGCGTGCGCCATGCGTGTCCAGCAGGCCGTTGATGCGCAGGTCGTCACGCGCCGCCAGGCGGATGCTGCCGACCTGGCGGCCGCTGGCGTCGATGCGGCCATTGATGGTGAGGCTGCCGCCATCGACGCTGATCTCGACCACGCGCGCCCGCAACTCGTCGCCCACCACCAGGTCGCCCTGCTTGAGCTGGAAGCGGCGGGCGCCGGTGACGCCGCCCTGGTTCAGCCGTTGATTCAGGCCGGCGAAATCCGCCAGCGTCTGCGCGCGCAGGGTGATCTCGGCGCCGTCATAGGGCACGCGCGTGCCGCCGGCGTCGTGCTCGCCGCTGGCCCCGCCCAGAATGACGCCGTCCAGCGCCACGTGGCCGCCGGCCGCGCCCAGCGCCACGGCCTGCATGCGGCCGCCGCGCTGGTTGCGCGCCGACAGGTCGATGACCGACCCGGCCGCCTGCGTGATATTGCCCGTCACGCTATTGAGTTCAAGGTCGCCGCCCCAGCTGTAGCGGGTGGCATCAAACGCCGTGAAGGCGCGTCCCGCCAGGTCGATGCGCGCCCCGGCGCCCAAGGTGATGTCGCCATCGGCCTTGACGGTCAGCTTGCCCGACGGCAGCGCCACGGTCGAATCCAGCGTGACGCGCTGCGCCTTCAGATCGAGCGTGGCGCCCAGCACGTCGCGGGCGGGCGCCACGGCGCCGGTGCCCGTCAGCGCCAGCGCGCCGCCGGCGCGCAACGCCAGCGTCGCGCCCGCCTCGCCGGTCAATAGCGGCGTGCGCAGCGTCAGATCGCCGCCCTGGTAGCGCCAGCCTTCTTGCGCCACATAGCCGTTCTGCTTGTGATAGACGTGCAGGCTGCCGGTCGACACGCCCGTGATCATCTGGGCGGCCTCCAGGTTGACCGCGGCAAAGCCCAGCGCCAGCCGGTTGGCCGGCACCAGCGAGGCCGGCACCGTGTAGGGCGAGTAGTCGAAGCGGATGACATCGGCCGCGATGGTCAGGCTGCCGTCGCCCAGGCGATCCAGCACCGCGCCGCCCGGCGCCGCGGGCTGGTCGTAGCCCAACGGCACGTTGCCGGCCGTCGTGGCCCTGACCGAGCCGGCCCAGACGAATTCCGACGCACTGATGCGCGCCGTGTCGCCCGCCGCGCCATAGCCATACACGGCCGGCGCGCCCAGCACCAGGCGCCGCAACGCCGAGGGACCGGCCGCGGCGCGGGTGTCCAGCGTCACCGCGCCATACACGTTGATGGATTCGGCGGCATTGAGGATCAGGCTTTCCAGCGCGGGCGCGCCCAGCGCCGTATTGCCTCGCAGCAGCCGCGCCAGGGCATCCTGGTCCAGCGCCAGTCCGGGCGGCAATTGTCCTTCTGCTGCGGCCTGGGCCAGCGCCTGCGGCGAGCCCAGGTTCAGGCCGGACACGCTCAGCATCAGGTTGCGCGTGCCGTACTCGACGTTGTCGCGCAAGGTGAAGGCGCCGTTGGTGGCCGCGCCCAGGGTGCCTTCCGACACCAGGCGCGTGGTTCCCGAGCAGACGCTCGCGCAGGCGCCGATGTCGATGGCCACGCGGCCGTCTTGCGTCGGCGGTCGCAGGTTGACCAGTCCATTGGACAGGACCAACGCGCCGTTGGACTGGACCGAATAGTAGTAGCCGCCACGCGCGTCCTGCGGCGCCGGCCCCAGCCCGACGGTGGACAGGACGGCCCCCTGCTCGATGGTGATATTGCCGTTGTGGGGCGAGAACAGCGCGATCTCCGGCGCGTACAGGCTGGCGCCGCCGCGCACCAGCACGCGCTGGGCGTCGCCGGCCAGGCTGATCGCGCCGAGCGAATCGGCCTGGGTGGAGGCGCCTATCACGCCCCCCAGCACCATGCGGGCCGGACGCAAGGCATTGAGCGCGTCCGCGGAGACGGCCACGCCAGGGCCCGCCAGGGCCGGCGCCTGCCCCGGACCCAGGATTTCCAGGCCGCCACCGCGCACGTCCACGGCCAGGGTGCCGCCCGCGCCGGTGCTGCCCGGCGCCGCGGAGAAGCGCGCCACGCCGCCGAACGACAGGGCCGGCGTGCCTTCGCGGCCCGCGCCCGGCGTCAGCTTCAGGCGCAGCATGCCCGCGTCGGCCGGCAGCATCGGCAACGGCGTGCCGGTGCGCGCCGCGTTCGCCACCAGGAAAGCGTTGTACGAGGTCTCGTTGTATTGCGCATGGCGCCGTACCACGTCGCCCGGCGTCACCAGCAGCTGACTGGCGAGCACCGCGCCCGGGTTGACGCCCGGCGCCGTCATCCGGCCCGTGGTCACCCAGGAGCCGCCGCGGGTCGGCGCGGCCTGCGCGGCGTCGAACACGCCCGGAGCAAAGGCCTCGACGCGGAACGCGCCCGGCAGCATGGCGAAATTGGCGGGCAACAGCGTGTAAGTGCCGGGCGGCAACCCCGGCACGCCGGCGCCGATGGTGACGCGCTGGCCGTACGCAGGCATGGCGGCGTCTTTCGTGGCCGGCGCATAGTCGCCGCCGAAGCCGGGCACGATGGCATAGACGGCATTGCCGGACTTGCTGAAACCGAAGCCGGGATTGGCGTCCGCCATGGCGTACTTGAGCACGTCCACCGAGCCGCCACGTCCGCGCACGAACGCGGCGCCGGTCAGTTCGCCGCCGCCGGACAGGTCCAGCAGCGAGCCGGCCTCGGCCACGACGGATTTCATGTTGATCTGGATCATGCGGGATGGCGCGCCGTTCGTGTCATTGCCGCCCACGCCGCTGGTCCGGATCTCCTGCCCGCCGTACAGGTACTTGATGCCGTCGGTGGTGCCGCCATACGGCATTACCACCCCCTGGCCGCTGATCGACGTCACGCTGCCGGCCAGGAAGCGCACGCTGGACGGCGCGCCTTCGGGCCCCATGAACAGAATCGAGCCGAGCGGCGCGCGCACCACCCCGCCCTGGATGATATTGGGCCCCGACAAGGTCACCGCGCCGAAGGCGGAATACGGCATGTCGGGCATGCCCTCCGTGGCGCGCCGGATCGTCAGCACCGCATCCGGATTCTTCACCGCGCCGCCGCCGCCCTGCCCGTAGTATTCGCCCGCGGCAATCCCGCCGCCGCCGCGGGTGGTGGGGTAGATCTGGGCCGCGGTGATGGTCAGGCGGTTGGGCGCGGCCAGCAGCGTATTGCCATTGAAGTCCTGGCCCATGGACACGCCTGTCAGGCGCAGGTCGCCGGTCAGGTTGACCTGGACATCATCGAAGCTGAGCAAGTCGCGCATGCCGCGCAGATCCATCATGCCGGCGTCCAGCACCAGGCGATGCCCGCGCTTGAGCCACTCCGGCATCACCACGCCGACTTGCACCACGCTGTCGGATCCCAGCGGCGGCGCATAGGCCGCGTGATTCACGAACATGTACGGGGCCGACAGCTGCACCAGGCTGCCCGCGGGCGCGTTCTGGCCCAGCATCAGCGGGCCCGACAGGCGCAGGCTCTGCGGCATGGCGAGCGTCAGGCTGTTCTCGACCCGCATCGACGCGAACAGCGCCAGGTTACCGAAGCCGCCGGCCTGGACCTGGTCCACGCCCAGGCCGCCGACGCCATAGCGCAGGTTGCCGCCGACTTCGCCCGGACGCAGGCCGGCGGGCAGCAGCGAAGCGCCCCGCTGCTGCGACAAGGTCAGGACGCGCGGCGTCAGCACCTCGGCCTCGGCCAGGTTTCTCAGATAGAAGGCGGGCGACAGCGCCACGCCCAGGGTGCCACCCACCGCGCCCGCTCCGCCCGCCGTGGCGCGCAGGTCGCCGTCCAGGTACAGGCTGTTGGCCGACGCCAGCACGATGCTGCCGCCGTTGTAGGCCAGCAGCGTGGCGCCGCGCCCGGGCAGGTCCACCAGCGCCTGCGCCCCGGATGCGTCCAGCAGCGAGCCGGGACGCAGGATCAGGTGCCGGTCCATCGGACGGCGCGGGGCGTAGGCGTCGACCTCCCAGTCCAGCATGCCGCCGATCTCGATATTGCCGCCGGCGCGCGCCACGCCGTAGCGGCGGCCGTCGGTGGCCAGCGCGACGTGGCTGTCGCCGGCCACGTCCAGCACCGCGCGCTCGCCGATCCACACCGAACGGCCGTTGGCCTTGGGGGTGTAGTTCTGCTGCGAATCCACCCGCGTATCCAGGATCGAGATCAGGCCGCCTGGCGCCACCAGGCGCCCCAGCACGGTGATCTGGTCGCCGCCGACAAGGCGAATCGACTGGCCCGGGTCCACCGTGACCCGCCCGCCTTCGCCGATCTCGAGCACGCCGCCGACGGTCGCGCGGTCCGAGCGCAGGGCCAGGCTGGCGCCGCCGCGCTGGGTCAGCTTGCCGCGCTTGGGATCTTCCGCGTACAGCGGCGGCGTCCACAGCAGCAGGGCCTCGGCCGGATCGGCGCCCGTCAGCGGCAGCGCGCCGGTTTCACGCCGCATGCGCCATACCGGCATGGCAACGTCGAGATTCACGCCCTCGGCGACCCGCAGGCCGCCATGGCCGTTGATGTCATAGCTGGCGAAGCCGGCCTGGAACAAGGACGGATCCAGCCGCACGACATTGACCGGCAGGCCATCGGCCGGACCGCCCAGGACCAGGCTGCCGCCGCTGGCGATGCTCAGGGCGCCGCCGCCATTGACGCCATAGCCGCGCACCACGCCGGCCAGCGACACCTTGCCGCCCGACTCGGGCTGCGTGCTGACCGCATTGGCCTCCAGCGTCACGCTGCCGCCGCGCCCGCCCTGCACCGCGCCGCTGGTCAGCAGCGCCGCGCCCGACGACACATCGATCAGGCTGCCCGCCGCCAGCGTCACGTCGCCGGTGCCGCGCAGCGACACGCGGCCGCCATCGATGACCGCCAGGCCGCGCTGCGCGGCCGGATCCTGCTTCAGATTGCTCCACAGGCCGCGCGTATCGAGCACGACACCGCCCGCCACGCGCAGCGCGGCCTTGGCGCCATTGGCCGGCGGCAACGTGACCTCTTCGAGGCGGCCGGTTTCGCTCGGCTGGCGCAGCGTATTGCCCGCCTGGATCAGGCCGCCACGGCTGACCAGATCGGCGTTGATGTCGATGGTGGGCGCATACAGCGTGATCTCGCCGCCATCGGCGCTGCGCAAGGTGGCGTCCACGCTGATGCCGCGGCCGGCGGCCAGGCGGATCGCGCCCAGGCCGAAGCCGTTCAGGCGATCGGCATCCAGGGTCAGCTTGCCGCGCAGGTCGGCGGGCAGCGCGTCGGTCAGATCCAGGCCCGCGGAACGCTGCCCCAGGCCCTTGCCCACCGCCACCTCGGCGGCCGTGCCGGTGGCGCCCAGCTGGTAGCGCAGGAAATTGCCGGCGGTGTCGTAGTACGGCTTGTAGCTGCCCACCACGAACTGCGCCGCGCGCGCCGCGTTGCGGTGCGACTGGCTGTAGCCGTCCTGGCCGGCCACCGGCGCGCGCGTCTGGCGGTCGCCCTGGTAGGTGTCGCTGATCAGGTCGCCGTCCAGCACCGCGTTGCGGGTCGATATCACCAGCGTGCCGGCGTCGCGACCCACGGTATAGCCCGATTCGTAGCGAGTCGGCGGCGCGATCAACGGGTTGTAGAAGCGCCGCGTGGCGTTCTCGCCCCAGCGCCGCGACACCGCCTCGTAGCCCCGGTACAGGCCGCTGTAGAGCAGGTCGCCCGGCGCGCGGTCGGCCAGGTACAGGCGGCCGTCCTCGCCGCGCAGCCAGCTCTGGCGGATCTCGCCGCTCTGCACGTCGAGCGTGCCGCCCGACAGGTTGATGGCCGAGCCGGCCTGCGTCACTACCTCGGCGCCATCGAAGCGCACCACGCCGCCCTGCGCCAGCCAATGGCTCACCGGCACGCCCAGCGTGCCCAGGTAACCGCCCACTTCCAGCAGGCCGCCGGCGGTGTACCAGCGGTCGGCGTCGTTGCCGCCGCTGCCCGCCGCCAGGCGCACCAGGTCGCGCCGGTCGAGCCACACCTCGCTGTTGTTCAGCAGCTTGCTGTCGCGGTTGACCGGCGCATCGCGCTGCTCGTTGCCCTGCAGGTTGATCTTGAGGTTGTTGGACTCCATCGACACGATCACGCCGACCGCGCCGCCCACGTCGATGCGCGCGCCGTCGCGCACCAGCGCGCGGCCGTCGGCCTTCACCGCCACCTGGCCGCCGGTGGCCAGCGACAGCGAGCCGCCCTGGAAATCCACGGTGCCCTGGCTGCTGATGCGCAGCAGCGACAGGTCGCGGCGGAATTCGTCGCCCAACACCAGGGCGGTATTGCCGCCCACGACGGGTTGCAGCAAGCTGCCGCGCTGGCCGTCCAGCGCGGTGGTCAGGCTGGCGTCCACCAGGATGGCGCTGACCGCGCTTTCCGCCAGCGTCACGGCCGCGCCCGTGCCGCGCGCGTCCAGGTGGATGGTGCCGCGCGCATCCACCGACGTGGTCGAGACCAGCACGCCGGCCTGCTCCACGCGCCGCGCGGCCAGGGTGATATCGCCTTGCGGCGCCTGGATCAGGCCGGTGTTGCGCGCCAGGCCGTCGCCGGCCGCCTGCACCTCGTTGCCGCGGGTGGTGGACGCGACATTGCTGTCCGAACCCTGGCCACGGCGGATGATGAAACTGTCGCCCGCGGCCAGCAGCGCCTGGCCCTGCGGCGTGCTGATCTCGCCGGCGTTGAGCACTTCCTTGCCGGCCAGCAGCACGTAGCCGCCGCCGCGCGTGGCGCTGCCGGGCGTGGCGGTGGCCAGGCGCGCGCCGGGCTGCACCTCGATTTTGCCGAGCGCGTCCTGGAAGGTGGCGATGGTGCCGTCGGCGTTGGCGTAGATGCCGCGCTCGCGGAACTGCGCGTCGCTCATGGTGGCGGCCGCGACCACCAGGTTGCGCGCGTTGACCTGGCTGGTGCCGCTGAAGATCACGCCGTTCTGGTTCACCACCAGCACCGTGCCGTCGGCCTTGATCGCGCCCTGGATCTGACTGGGTTTGGCCGACGCGCCCACCACCCGGTTCAGCACCGCGTCGTCCGCGCCCTGCTTGAACTGCAGCGTGGTATTGCGGCCGATGTTGAACGTGTCCCAGTTCAGGATGGCGCGCGACTGCGTCTGCTCGATGGTCACCAGCTGGCGCCCGCCTTCGGTGCCAGCGGTGGGTTTGTTCGCGCCGTCCCACTTGGCCTGCGCGCCCTCGGCGATCCACAGGCCGCCGGGCGCCAGGCCGTCCGGCACGCCGCCCCCGTTGGCCGCCGCGGCCGCGCGGGCCGCCGCCTGCGCCGCTTGCTGCGCGGCCACCGCCGCCGCGGTGCGGTTCAGGTTGTCCAGCGAGCGCTGCAGTTGCTGGCGCGACTGCGCCTGCTGGCGGGCCGTGTTGCCGATGCCGGCCAGCGAGCCATCCGGCATGCGACCGGTGCGTTGCGCGGTGGACTGCACCGCGTTCTTGTCGGCGAACCAGCCGGGGCTGAAGGCCCGCGCCTGGGCCTGCGCCGCGCCGCTCCAGCCGCCCGCCACCAGCAACACCGCCAACGCCTGGGTCAGCGGCGCCAGGCGCCAGGCGGGACGGCGCGAACGCCGCTGGGGACTGCGGGAAACGAGGGCGTGATTACGGCTGGGCATGACGGCTTTTCCTTCGTGGAATCGGATCTGGCATCTGCAGCGCCAGGACCGGTACGCCGGGAAAAAACGGCGACGCGGACCGGGCAGTTCTGCGCATGGGTGCCTAGACCGCTTCAAGCGTCATCGACTGCGCCTTTTCACAAAAAATTCATATTTCACGTTTTGGACGATCCGCGCCGCGCGTGGCGGCGTTCAGGTCAGCAACACGATGCCGCCGGGCAGCGACGTGACCTGGGCGCCGTAGGCATCGCGGATCAATAGCGCGGCATCGGCCAGCTGGTCCAGCGAAAAGCGCGCCTGCACCAGGCTGCCCGCCAGCCGGTCGCTCACCAGCACGATGCGGCCGGGGCGATAGCGGTTGATCTCGTCGACCACCTGCGCCAGCGGCACGTTGTTGAATTCCAGCACGCCGCGGCGCCAGGCCGTGACCTGGTCGGGGTCCACCCGCCGCGGCCCGCTGGCGCCGCCGGCGCCCAGCACCACCTGCTGCGCCGCGGTCAATTCCACCGACTCCTGGCGCAAGGTGACGCGGGCGCTGCCTTCCAGGCAGGTCACGCGCACCTGGCCATCGGTGTAGCGCACGTTGACGCACCCCGACGTGGCGCTGACACGGCCCGCGCCCGCCGTCAGGCTGACCGGCTGGCCGGCCGTCAGCAGCTCGACCTCGCCGGCCAGCAGGTCGATCTGCTGCGCCTGGCCGCTGCGCGACAGGTTGATGCGGGTCTGGGTGTTCAGCTGCACGCTGGCGTCGCCCGCCAGCGCCACGCGGCGCTGCTCGCCCGTGCCGCTGCGGACGTCGGCGGTCAGTTCATCCACCGCCGGCCACAGGCCCAGCGGCGGCTTGAACGCCAGCCACGCGCCGCAGGCCGCCACCGCGCCGCCCAGGAACGCGCGCCGCGCCGGCCGCGTGACGCGGGCGCGGCGCGCCTGCGCGGCCTGCGCCTGGCGCGCCGCCGGCGCCAGCTGCTGCCAGGCGCCGCGCGTTTCCTTGAAGACGCGGGCGTGCTCGGCGCTCTGCCCGCACCAGCGGCGAAAAGCCTCGCCATCGGCCACGCTGGCCTGGCCCGAGGCCAGCCGCACGACCCACGCCTGGGCCTCGCGCTTGAGCGCGGCAGCGGGGTCGCCGCCGGGGCGGGAGCGTCTGAAAAGGGTCGTCATGATGCTAAGACGTTTCCCGGGCCTGGGGACCGTAGCGCTGGACATACTTTTTTTCCAATTTCTCGCAACAGTGCTCCAGCCCCGCGCGCAATTCCTTTTCCACGGTCCGCACCGAAATGCCGAAACGCTCGGCGATCTCGCGGTGCGGCACCTCGTCGACCCGCGCCGCGATCACGATCGCCTGGCGCCGCCGCGGCAGTTCGGCCAGCGCCGCCTCCAGCGCCTCCAGCTGCTCGCGGCCCTCGGCCACCTGGGCCGGGCCGGCGGCCTCGTCGGCCATGTCGTACAGCTCCTCGATATCGGCCATCGACAGGAGGCGGGCATTGGCGCGCCGCTGGTCCTCGGCGATGTTCGAGGCGATCTTGAAGAGATAGGCGGCCGGATACTCCACCGGCGCGGTCTCGGCCAGGCTGTCGACCCGCAGCCAGGCTTCCTGCATGGCGTCGTTGGCCAGGTCTTCCGACCCCAGCCGGATGCGCAGGCGCTTGCGGAATTCCTGGTACTTGGACAGGAACAGGTTGCGCAGGGCGTCGCCGGTCATGGACATGCGGCTCAGCTCGCGGCGCCGGCCAGGCGGCAATCGGCGCGCGGGTCGGGCCGCGGCGCCAGCACGATGGTCACCGGCTGCGGCAGGTCGGCCGGCGGCGGCACATCCATGATGAGCCCGGACAGCACCCCGGCCAGCGCCTCGTCGCGGCGCGCGTCGCCGGTGCCCGACAGCACCCGCGCCTGGCGCACCACGCCGTTGCGGCCGATCCACAGCTGCAGCGAAGCGCGGTAGCGGCCGAACTGCGCGCCGGTCCATTGGCACAGCGCGCGCGTCACGGTGTTCTGCAATACGCCGGCATAGCGCGTCACCGCCGCCGCCGACGGCGCCGTGGCCGCCGCGCGCGGCGCGGGCGCGCTCGCGGCCGCTTCCACCAGCGTGAACGCCGACGCGCTGCTGTAGCGGGCCTGCAGGCCGGTGCCCGCCAGCAACAGGCGCAGCGCCTCGCGCGGCGCCAGCCGGCCGCGCACCGCGCTGCCCTGGCGGCCGGCCGTCAGGCGGCTGGTCACCAGCACCGCCATGCCCGTGGCCTGGGTGTACGCGGCCAGGGCCGCATCCAGCGGCTGCGCGGCGATGTCGAAGGGGATCAACGCCGTGTCCGCCGCCCGCGGCTGGGCCAGCGCGGCCGGCGGCAGCACCGACAGGCCGAACGCGAACCAGCAGGCGAACGCCCAAGCGGCCCCAGGCGCCTGCGTGACTGTCATAACACCCCGATGTCTCTAAGAGGACGACTGCGCGCCGGCGGTGGCCGGACGCAGGGCGGAAGCGGCATGGTAGCGAGCGGATATGACGGTCGGGTGACGCGCTCGTGACAGTTGCCGGCCCGCTCGCCGGCGATCGTCACGGGCGCGTCACGCCCCCCGGCGTGGCTCACATCGCCAGCCTGCCTCGCTCCTGCGGGCTGAGTTGCCGCATCTCGCTGTCGTCCAGCGCGCCGGCTCCCAGCACCTGCACGGCGCTGGCCGCGTCATAGCGGTTCGCGGCCGCGGTCGGCCCCGGCGGCGGCGCCATGCTGGCGCCGGCCACCGGTTCCTCGCCATACCCCAGGATCTGCACGCTGATCACCGACGGCTGGTTCTGCCGCGCCTGGCTCTGGGCGCGCTGCGCCGACTCCTGCGCCGCCCCCACCGCCGAGGCCGCCGCGGCGCTGGCCGACGACATCGCCCCCGTGTTGACCGAGGCCGTCACCGGCACGCCCTTGCTCTCGCCCTGGGCCTGGATGTTGGCGGCATTCACCACCTGCAGGGCCGCGATGTTGACGTTGCCCGACACCCGGATGCCGGCTTCGCCCGCGTCGATGGTGCCCAGCGGCGCATACAGGTCCACGTCGCCCGCCGCTACCTCCGGCAGCGGCGCCAGCGTCGCGATGCCCGCGCCGGTGCCGGGCGCATTGGGCGACAGCGTCACATTGCCGACCGTGTCGTAGACGCGCTTGGGCGGCGCGTACAGCACGGTCGTCTTGGCGCCGCGGCCGGCGTTGATATCGCCTTGCGCCGACCAGGCGGTGATGCCGCCGCCGAAGGTGGTCATGACCCGGCTCTGCCCCAGCAGGATGCTGCCCAGCGCGTAGAGCTGAATGCTGCCCTCGCCCTGGGTGATGATGCCGGCGCTGGCGGGCGGCGCGGCCCCCTCCAGGCCGAACACCTGCTGCCCGCCCGGCGTCAGCAACTGGATGTCGCCACCGAAGCTGCTGCGGATACCCGCGGCGCCATACAGCGTGATATCGCCCTGGTAGGCCCCCGGCGCGGTGTCGGGGAACAGCGCGGCGATGGCCTGGCGGCCCCGCAGATAGCTGCCGTGGCGCGGACTGGACTTGTCGTTGTATTCCCGGCCGCCGGCGCGCAACTCGGCGAAATAGACCTGGCGCGCGAACAGGCTGCGCTGTTCTGCGGGCAGCGCGTTGAAATAGGCGCGCGCGTCCTCGGCGCCACCGGCGAAATCATAGTGCTGGGTCAGCCACAGCAGCAGTTCGGCCTGGTAGGTCTTGAAGGCCAGGCCCTGGTCCGTCAAGGGCCGGCCAGGGTCCGCCGCCTGCGGGTCGAGGTAACGCGCCAGGAAGCCGGCGTAGTCCGGCCCGGCCGCGCCGACGCCCGCCAGCACGGCGATCGACGCGCCAGGGCGACGGTCGCCCGGCATCACCGCACCCAGGCTGGTGATCGAGGCCCGGTCGGCCATCAGCACGTGGCGGCCCGCCGACACTTCGAGCGCGCCGGGACCGGCCACCTGGAACGAGCTGTAGAGAATGTCGCGGCCGGCCGACACCCGCGAGACATCGCGCGCATCGCGGTGCAGGAACAGGTTGCCGCTCGACCCCACCGATGCGCCCCCGCCGCCGACCAGGTTGTAGCCGTTGCTCGACGGCACGTCGAGCTGCACGCCCGGCCCGGTGCCCGACGCCACGATGTCGCGCCCGGCCATCATCCAGACCGGCCCCGCCGCCTCGAACCAGGCCTGGCCCTGGGTGTTGCCCTTGAGCACGGTCAAGGTTTCACCGCTGCGCAACCCGACGATGTCGCCATCGCGGGCGTACAGCCGGGTCACCGCGCCCGAGCCGGCCGCGCTTGCCGTCGGCGTGCCGAAATAGAACAGCGGGAAATGCAGATTGCGCTCCAGCAGGCCGCCGTCCGCGGCCCGGTTGCTCAGGATGGTCGCCTGGCTGGCCTGCGAGGCATAGCCGGCAAAGGCGGGCGTGCGGACACTGGCCTCGCCGGCGGGATCGGCGCCCGAGCGGTTGATGGCGTAGCCGCCCGCGTAGATCGAGTCGCCCGCCAGCAATTCCAGCTGTCCGCGCGCGCCTGGCGCCAACGTCAACGAATACGGCAGGCCAGTGTCTTCCGTGTTCAGATAGCCCGCCGACACCCCCGCATAGATGCTGCCGTCGTAGGCCGTCACGCGCAGGATGGACGGGTAGAGATAACGCGCGTCCGACGCCGAGGTATTGAGCCCGGTCTGCAACGCCATGCCCTTGGCGCTGTGCGACGTCTGCCGGCTGGGCGTCAGGTTGCCGCCCGCGCTCGACAGGGTGATCGCGGTGTTGTCGGTCCACAGCGAGAACCAGCTGATGCCGCCCCCCGTCACCTGCGTGCCGTCGAGCAGCCGGAACGGCGTGCTGTTCGGCACGGCCACGCGGCCCGGATCGCTGGCCCCGCCGACGACCAGGTCGCCGCGCGTATCCAGGCGGATCACCGCGTCGCCGGGAATCAGCGCCAGGCCGCCCGTGGCGCTGGCCAGGGTGGCCGTGTAGGGATCGTAGCCGCGGGTGTCCCTGGCATCCTGCTGCGCGGCGCTGTTGCCATATTGCAGGTCCAGGCCGCCGATCGCGCCGCCCGCCAGCCTGACGTTGCCGCGCAGGTTGATCAGGGCGCCCTGCAGGTCGATCGCGGGATCGCCGTAGTACGGCGTCGCCCCGCCGGTGGACGACACCCGTCCACGCCCGCTCTGCGTCGGATTGAGGGCGCCGCCGATGCGCACGTCGATATCGCCACCGCCCGTCAGCACCACGCTGCCATCGGCCGCGACGCGGCCGGTGCCGCCCACGGCAAGGACCAGCCCCTGGCCGCGCGGATAGCTAAGCGACCCGCGCGACTCGATATTGCCGGCATCGCCGTCCGTGCGCACGCTGACGTTGCCGCCGCCCAGCGCCCCGAAGCCGGTGAAGCCCACCAGCACGGGCGTCGAATCCTTGAACTCGGGCCGCGCCGGCGCATAGCTGCCGAAGTTGATCCACCATGCCGTGGGCGTATCGCCGCCATTGGCGCTGCCGGTGCCCTGGCGCCACAGCCAGTTGCCGATGCCGACGCTGGGATCGACCACGCGTCCGTCATAGTTGCCGGCCACGGTCTTGCCCCAGACGTCGCCGCGCAGCGCGCCGCCGGCGTACAGGCTGAAGTTGCCGCCCGCCTCGGGGTACCAGGCCTGATAGCCCGTGCCGGCGGTGACGAAGGCCTCGTAATTGCTGGCATAGGCATCGCCCAGCACCGTGCTGCCGTAGCGGCCGCGCGGCAACTGGTAGGCCGCCGCCACGTTGGCCGATTGCGTGCCCGCCGTATAGACGCCATAGGCCGACATCAGGTTGATGTCGCCGCCGGCCGTCAGGTCCAGGTCGCCGGTGCCGGTGCGCAGCACGCTGAAGTTCTGCGTGTGCGAGGCGACGGTGGTGGTCTGCTTGTTCTCGACGCACTGGTCCGGAAACCCCTCGCAGACCCCCAGGTCCGCGTCGGCCACCGGCGAACCTTCGGGCTGGCCCCACCAGTTGTCCTTGGCCCAGACCCAGCGCGGCGGCGGCAGGCACAGGCCTTCCACCACGTCGCACAGCCACAGCATGTCCTCCGGCACCGGCTTGCCGGGCTCGAAGCCGGACGCCTCGCCGTCCGGCCCCCACACCAGGCCGGCCCCCTTCATCAGGGTGGCGTTGTAGTGCGTGTCGGCCAGCGTCAGCTTGCCCGCGCCCGGCCCGGGCAGCACCTGGCGGCGGTCGGCCGCGTCCAGGTCCGCGCCCGCCGTCAGCTGCACCGACCACGACTGGCTGCCGGCGGGCAGCATCCTGGCCAGCGCCCAGTTGCGCCGCTGGTCCGCCGCGGTGCCCGGCCGCAGCTCCACGTAATCCGTGCCCTCCGGGAACACCAGCTTGGTCTGCGAGGGAATCAACGCCCCCTGCCGCAGCGTGATGGTGCCCGCCATCAGCAACACGTTGGGCTCGTAGGCCTGGGTGGTGTACCGATTGGGCAGGGCCACGTTGGCCGGCCAGGTGAATGCCTTCAGGGCCGTGCCGCGGGTCAGCAAGGTGCCGGCGCCCAGGCGGGTCTGCGCCGGCAGGTCGAGCGCGTGCTCCAGGACCGTGCCCGCGGCGTACAGCAACTGCCCGCCGGCGTCACGCACGTCGCCCGACAGCACCGTGCCGGCGGCCAGCGACAGCGGCTGGTCCAGCACCGCTTCCACGGGCAGGCGGGTGCCGGCCGCCAGCGTGGTGGCCTGCAGCGGCAAGGGGTAGTTCAAGGTCTTGCCGCCCGGAAACTCGGTGCCGTCGGCCAGTTGCACCCCGCCGCGCGGCAGCACCACGTCGCCGCCGAAGGGCTGCGCGCCGGGGGTCAGGACCCAGCCGCTCTCATCGTCCGGCGATGCCGGCGGCGGCTCGAAGCCGTCGTTGATGCTGCCATAGACATCCAGGTTGCCCTTGGCCCGCAGGATCAGCGCGCCCGCCTCGCCCGAGCCGTAGGCCGAGGTCACCGGCGAGCGCGGGTTCAGGCTGGCGTAGCGATAGCGCGACAGGTCCAGGTCGCCCTGCACCACCAGGTCGCCGTCGGCGGTGCGGCTGACGATTTCCACCCCGGGACGCAGATGGAACACGTCGCGGTAGGTCGCGTTGTTCAGGCCAGCGAGCTTGCCGCCGAGCAGATTGCCGTTGAGCAAGGCCAGGCGGATGAATTCCCGGCTGTCGGCGTGCTTGGCGTCCAGATAGGCCTGGTCGATGATCTGATAGTCGCGGCCGCCAGCGCGATCGGCCGGATCGCCGGGGCGGGCGTCGTCATAGCGCTGCATGGCGGTCAGGTTGATGGCCTTGGCGCCGTCGATCGTGAGCGGTCCGCGCGCGTCGATGGCGATGTCGCCATAGGTCGCGGCCGAGCCCGGCGCCCCGGCGCCGTTGAGCCCGGCATTGCCGGCGGCGTCGATGCGTGGCGCCATCAGGTCCAGCGTGCCGCGCGCCACGCCGTCGTGCTGCCCGGCGCCGGCGCCAGCGGAAGCCGCGGTGCCGTGGCGCAGGTCGATACGGGCGCCGCCCGCCAGCGTCAGCACGCCCTGGCCCGAGCTCAACTCGACCACCGCGCGGTTGGGCGCGTCGATGATCTTGCCGTAGCTGTCCACCCGCAAGACCGTGCCGTGCGCGTCCAGCACCGCGCCTGACGCCAGCGTCAGGCCGTCGCGCGCCGCCAGCCGGATGCGCCCGACCCGCTCGCCGCTGGCATCGACGCGGCCGACCACGGTCAGGCTGCCGCCGTCGATCGACAGGTTGATATCGTTGGCCCGCAGCGCGTCGCCCACCGTCAGGCTGCCCTGCTTGACCTGGAAGCTGCGCGCGCCCGTCACGCCGCCCTCGTTCAGGCGGCGGTTCAGGGCCTCGAAGTCGGCGTTCAGGTTGCCAGGCGCGCCAAGCCGCTGCGCGCGGATCTCGACACTGCCCGCCCGATACGGCACCTCGGTGCCGCCCGCGTCGTAACGGCCCGAACTGGCGCCCAGGATGCGGCCCAGCAAGGCCACCTGGCCATCGGCCGCGGCCAGCGCCACCGCGCGCAGGCTGCCCGCGTCGTTGTCGCGCGCCGACAGGTCGATCAGCGACCCGGCCTCCTGGCGGACGCCGCCCTGGCTGCTTTCCAGGATCAGGTCGCCGCCCCAGCTGTAGCGCAACACGTCATTGAACGCGATGGCGCGGCCGGCCAGGTCGAGCTTCGAGCCATCCGCCAGCAGCACGCTGTCGCGGCCCTGCAGCGTCAGCTTGCCGCTGGGCAGCGCGATCACGCCATCGACCCGGACATTGGCGCCGGCCAGGCTCAGTTCCGCGCCCAGCACCTGCACCGTGTCCTGCGCCGCGGGCGCCCCCGCGGCAGGCGCCGCCAGCAAACGCACGTCGCCGCCCGCCGTGATGCGGTTGACGGAACCCGCCGCGCCGGTCAGCAGGGGCGTGTTGAGCGTGAGATTGCCGCCGCTGTAGGCGTAGCCGCTGCCGCTGGTGTAGGCGCCCTGCGACTGGTACACCGCCAGGCTGCCGCGATGGTTCGCGGTGATGCGGTCGCTGGCGTTCAGCGTGACGCCGGCAAAGCCCAGCGCCAGCCTGGCGTTGTCGTCCAGGCCATTCGGTTGCGTGCCCTGGCCGTAGCCGAACTCGATGCGCTCGGCCTCGATCCGCAGCGCGCCCTTGCCGGTGCCGGCCCCGCCCGCCGCGACCGCGCCGGGCGCTTGCACCGCGCCATTCCAGACCAGGTTGCGGGCGTAGATCGACGCCACGTCGCCGGCCTCGCCATAGCCATAGAGGGCCGGCGTGCCCAGCGCCAGCGTCGCCATGCTGTACTTGCCGGTGGCCGGGTCGCGCGTATCCAGCGCCACGGTGCCGTAGAAATTCACGGCATCGCGCGCCGTCAGCGTCAGCACCTCGAGCGCCGGGGCCCCAGCGCTGGTATCGCCGCGCAACAGGCGCGCCAGGATGGCCTGGTTCAGCGTCAGGCCGCTGGGCAGCACGCCGCGCGCGGCGGCCTGCTGCAGCGCCTCGGTCGTGCCGACGTTGACCGTGCCAACGGCCAGCGCCAGGTTGCGGGTGCCGTAGCGCGCCTGTTCGCCCAGCTCGAACACGCCATTGGTGGCGACGGCGATGGTGCCCTCGGCGTACAGCCGCGTCACCGCCTCGCAGGCGCCGGCCGCGCAGGTGCCGATACGGATCGCGCCCGTGACCGTGCTGTCGGGCGCCAGCACGTCCAGGCGGCCATTGGACAGCGCCAGCAAGCCGGCGCTGCCGGGCTGGAAGGCATAGCCGGCGGTCGAATCCACCGACGGCGCGCCGCGCCCGAGCGTGGAAATGCCCGCGCCCGCCTCGATATCGATCACCCGTGACGAGATCAGCACTTCCGGCGCCGCCAACTGGGCGCCGGAACGCATCACCACTTCGTTGGCGCCGCCCTGGAAGGTGTAGAAGCGCCCGCCCTGCCCGTACAGCACCACCGGCAGCGCGCCGATCACCAGGCGGCTGGCGCCCAGCGCGGCCAACGCATCGGCATGCACCGACGCGCCGTCAAAGCCCGCGGTGGGCGTCTGGCCCGCCGCCAGGATTTCGATCGCGGAGCTGCCGCCGCTGAGCGCCGCGGCGCCGCCGAAGCCTCCCGACGCCGCCTTGAAGTCGGCCAGCCCCTCGAAACGCAATGCCTGCCCGTCCTGCGAACCGGCATGGATCGCCAGACGCAAGGTGCGCGCGTCGGCCGGCAGCATGGCGCGCGGCACCCCGCGCGTCGCCGCATCGGCGCGCACGAAGCTGGCGTAGCTCATTTCGTTGTACTGCGAATAGGTGCGCAGCACGTTCGCCGGCGTCAGGATCGCCTGGCTCGCCAGGCGGTCCGCCGCGCCGGTGCCAGCGGTGGACAGCAGGCCGCTGGCGGCCCACGACAGGTTGCGCATCTGCAGCGGCGCGATGGCCGCGCCGGCCGCCGCCAGGCCGTTGATCTCGACCCGGAAGGCGCCGGGCAGCAAGGCGTAGGTGGAGGGCATCAAGGTATAGGTGCCAGCCGGCAGGCCGGGGACGCCGTCGCCCAGCGTGATCTGCCGCCCCACGCCCGGCGTCGACGCGCCGGCCTCGCCGCCCACCGGCGCGTAGCCCGGCTGCACGCCGGGCACGATGGCATACACCGGATTGGTGGCCAGCCCCGGCAGCGTGAAGCCGCCCTTGGGGTCGTTGCGGACCAGCGGGAAGTAGCGCGCGTCGGTCGAACCGCCACGGCCGGACACAAACCCCGCGCCGGTCAGTTCGCCGCCGCCCGACAGATCCAGCAAGGACCCCGGCAGCGCATCCACGTCGCGGAACCCCAGCGTGATGCCGGTGCGCAGCGAGGCGCCCTGTCCCTGGCCCACCGCGCCGCCGGCGCCCACCAAGGCGACCTCGGCGCCCAGGAACTTGTACGACACGCCATCGGTGGTGCCGCCATAGGGCATCCACAGGCCGGCGCCGCTGACGGACGTGACACTGCCGGGCAGCAGGGTCAGGCGCCGCGTGCCGACCGTCGAGCTCAGGTCGCCCAGCACGATCGCGCCCAGCGGCGCGCGCAGCACGCCGCCCTGCTCCACGTTGGCCGCGGCCAGGCGCAAGGTGCCGAAGGCCGAATACGGCACGGCCGGCAGCGCGGCGATGGCATCGCCCGTGCGGCCCACCCGCAGCGTGCGGGTCGGATCGAACACGTTGACGCCGGACTGCGGATTGCGGGTGTAGCCGGCCAGCAGCTCGACATCGGCCCCCGTGACCGGATACAGCTGCGTGGCGGCCAGGTCGAGGTCGCCCCGGGTCCACAGGCGCGTGCGCGGCTGGTCGTCGTTGTGCCGCAGGAAGCGCAGGTCGCCGCCGCTGTTCAGCGCCACCCGGTCGAAGCCGCTGCGCGCCACGGTCAACAGGCCGCCCACGCTGCGGTTGATGCTGCCCTGGGTGCCGAACGACAGGCTGTTGCCCACCTCCAGCAGATTGCCGGCGCGCACCGTGAACGCCCCCGCCCCCACACCGGGCGCATCGCCGAACAGCACCCGCGGCCGCAGCACGCCATTGGTGGCGAAGTACGTGCCCGGGCCCGACAGCCGTACATAGGACGCCGCCAGGTTGACCCGGGTCCGCGCATCGGCGTCCGGCGCCAGCGAATAGGCGCCGGCATACAGCCGCATGCTGCCCGCCACGGCCAGGTCGACCGCGCCGTCGAACGACATCAAACCGTTGGACAGCAGCCCCAGATGGTCGAAGCCGCCCGCGGCCGTCAGGCGCGCGACGTCCAGCCTCGCCTGCCCATAACGCAGGGCATCGGCCGCCGCGCCCGGCGCCAGGGCGGCATCGAGCAGGCCGCCCGCCCCCGGCGCCAGCACCAGCTCGCGCGGCACCTGCACCGGCATGCCAGCAACGCTTTCGCCCCAGGTGCGGTAAAGCGGTGTTTCCAGCGCGATGTCGAGCGTGCCGCCCGTGGCGCTGGCGCCGCCGGCGCGCGCGATGAAGCTGCCGTCCAGGTGCAGGCCGTTATACGAACTGAGCGAAATGCGGCCGCCGTCGCGCTCCAGGCGCAGCGGGCCGACCCCGTTGATGTCCACGTCCACGCCGGCGCCCGAGGCGTCCAGCACCGCGCCCGGTCGCACGATCACGTAGGCGTCCGACGAGGTCGCGGTGGCGCGCGCGTGGTCGATTTCGCCGCCGATCACGATCACGCCGCCCGCGTCCGCCACGCCATAGCGGCGGCCCTGCGCGTCGACGCCGGATTGCGCCCGGCCGGCCACGTCCAGCACCGCCCGCTCGCCGATCCAGATCGAACGGTTGTGCAGCTGGCCGTCGGCGGTCTCGACCGACTCGGCCACGTCGATGTCGCCCAGGCGCAATTGCCGGATATCGATCTTGCCGCCCGCGGCCGTCAACCCGCCCAGCACCGTGATCTGGCCGGCGCCGCGCAGCTTGATGGTCTGGCCCGGGTCCACGGTCACCTGTGCGCCCTGCCCAATCATCAGCGTCGTATCGGTGTCCGAGCCTGTCGGGGCAATGGTGCGCCCGCTCTGCAGCGACAGGCTGGCGCCGCGCCGCCGCGTCGCCGTCCCCGCCACCGCGTCATGCAGATAGACGGGCGGCAGCCAGGCTTGCAACACCGTGGCGGCCTCGGCGCCGGTCGGCGCCCCGCCCGCCTCCGGTACCGGCCGGTAGACCGGCATCGACACCTCGATGCGGGCGCCATCGGCGACGGTCAGGCCGCGGCTGCCGATGATCTCGTAGCGCGCGAAGCCGCGCTGGAAGAACGGCGCCGCCAGCGCCAGCGCGTCGGCGCCGGCATCGGCCGGTTCCGCGCCCAGCACGATCTTGCCCGCCGTCACCGCCAGGGTGCCGCCGCCGTCCACGCCATAGCCGCGCAACTCGGCGCCCAGGTCCAGGCGCCCCGCGGTCGTGCCGCTCGCCACGGCTTCGATCGTGACGTTGCCGCCCTTGCCGCCGGTCAGCTTGCCCTTGGCGCGCAACGCCGCGCCCGAACCGACGTCGATCACGCTGCCGCTCTCCAGCAGCATGTCGCCGCTGCCGCGCAGCGACACGCTGCCGCCGTTCAGGTAGGGCATGGCGCCGGTCAGGCCCGGCGCCAGCGCCAGGTTGCTCCACAGGCCCGACGTATCGAGCCGCCCGCGCGCGCCCAGCGTCAGCCGGTCGGACGCCGTGGCGCCGATGGAGGTGTCGAGCATGCCCGACGAGGTCACCTGATTGAGCACGTTGCCCAGGCGGATGCTGCCGCTGCTCGCGCTCAACGTGCCATCCACCGACACGCGGTTCGCGAACAGCGTGATCTCGCCGCCCGGCGCCACCGTCAGATCGGACTGCGCGGCGATGTCCTGGGCGGCGATGCGCACCGCGCCCAGCCCGAAGCCGTTCAGTCGGGTGGTATCCAGCAGCAACGCGCCGGCCCGATCGGCCGGCAGCGCGTCGCCCAGCTCCAGGCCGGCGGCAATGGCCGCCACGCGGTCCGACAACACCACCTGCCGCACCCTATCCTCGCTGCGGCCCAGGGCGTACTGCAGCGCGCCGGAGGTCTTGTTGTAGTACGGCGAGTAGGTGCCGACCACCAGTTGCGCGCCACGCGCCACGGCGCGCTGCGACTGCTGATAGCCGTCCAGGCCGGCCTGCGGCGCGGCGTTCTGGCGATCCCCCTGGAAGGTGGCACCGATCAGCTCTCCTTCCAGCACGGCCGAGCGGGTGCCGATCAGCAGGCGGCCCGCATCGCGGCCCACGGTATAACCGGTCTCGAAGCGTTCCAGCGGCGCGATCAGCGGGTTGTAGAATCGGCGCGTCTGGCCCCAGCGCTCGCTGCGCGCCTCGTAGCCCTGGTACAGCCCGGTGTAGGCCAGGTCGCCCGGCGCGCGCGAGGCCTCGTACAGCTTGCCGTCCACGCCCCGCAGCCAGCTCTGGCGGATCATGCCGTCCTGCACGTCGAGCGTGCCGCCGGACAGGTTGATCTGCGAGCCGGCGCGCGTCACCACGTCGCCGCCGGTGAATTCGACATTGCCGCCCTGCGCCATCCATTCGTTGACGGCATGCCCCTGCGTGCCCAGATAGCCGCTGACCTCCAGCAGCCCGCCAGCCGTGTACCAGCGGTCGGTGGCGTAGCCGTTGGTGCCCGCCGGCACCAGCACCAGGTCGCGAATATCCACCCACAGGTCGTTGCTGTTGAGCTTGCCGCTGTCGCGGTTGACCGGCGCGTCGCGCTGCTCGTTGCCCTGTACGTTGATCTTGAGATTGTTGTTTTCCATGGCGACCGGCACGCCCACCGCGCCCGCCACGTCCAGGACGGCGCCGTCGCGCAGCAGGCTGCGCCGCGCCGCGTGCACGGCGATCTGGCCGCCGGTGGCCAGCGTGATGGAGCCCGCCGCGAAATCCACCGTGCCGCTGCTGCTGATCTCCACCCGCGACAGCTCGCGCCGGTCGGCGCCCGCCGGCAGCCACGCCGACGTGGACGGCGTCGTCACGGGCGCGCGCAGGCCGTCGCGCTGGCTGTCCAGCGCCAGGGCGCCGCTGTGGTCCAGCAGGATCGCGGCGACGCCGCCTTCGGCCAGGGTGATCCTGCCGTCCGTGCCGGTCGCGGTCAGATGCAGGGTGCCGCGCGTGTCCACCGAGGTGCTCGACAGCAGCACCCCGCGCTGCGTCACGTCGCCCCCCGTCAAGGTCACGTCGCCCATGGCGGCCTGGATCAGGCCGCTGTTCTCGACCCGCCCGGGCACGCCCGCCGGCGTGACTTCGTTGCCCTTGGTGGTCGACAGCAGATTGCCCGCCGTGCCCTGGCCGCGCTTGATGACGAAACTGTCGCCCGCCGCCAGCAGCGTCTGCCCGCCCGGCGTGTCGATGGCGCCCGCGTTGGTCGTTTCCTTGCCCAGCAGCAGCACGTAGCCGCCGCCCGAGGTCGAGGTGGTGGACGCGGCGGTCGCAATGCGCGCGCCGGCCTGCACCTCGACGCGGCCCAGGGCGCCCTGGAACGTCGGCTGGGCGCCGTTGTCGGCATACAGGCCCTTGTCGCGGAACTGCGCATCCGTGATGGTGGCGGCCGCGACCACCAGGTTGCGGGCGTTGACCTGGCTGGTGCCGCTGAAGATCACCCCGTTCTGGTTCACCACCAGCACCGTGCCGTCGGCCTTGATCGCGCCCTGGATCTGGCTGGGCCGGGCGGCCGCGCCGACCACCCGGTTCAGCACCGCGTCTTCCGCCCCCTGCTTGAATTGCAGCGTGGTGTTGCGGCCGATGTTGAACGTGTCCCAATTCAGGATGGCGCGCGACTGCGTCTGCTCGATGGTCACCAGCTGGCGTCCGCCCTCGGTGCCGGTGGTCGGCTTCTTGGCGCCGTCCCACTTGGCCAGCGCGCCCTCGGCGATCCACAGGCCGCCCTGCGCCAGGCCATCCGGCACGTCCGTGCCGTTGGCGGCCGCGGCCGCGCGGGCCGCCGCCTGCGCCGCCTGCTGCGCGGCCACCGCCGCCGCGGTGCGGTTCAGGTTGTCCAGCGAGCGTTGCAACTGCTGGCGCGATTGCGCCTGCTGGCGGGCGCTGTTGCCGATGCCGGCCAGCGAACCATCCGGCATGCGGCCGGTGCGTTGCGCGGTGGACTGCACCGCGTTCTTGTCGGCGAACCAGCCGGGGCTGAAGGCCCGCGCCTGGGCCTGCGCCGCGCCGCTCCAGCCGCCGGCGATCAGCAGTACCGCCAGCGCCTGGCGCAGCGGCGTCGGGCGCCAGTCTGGACGGCGGCGCCCCATCTTGTGCGCCATGAATGCCTTACCGCCGCGTTGCGCCAACCGTGCCTGCATGATCGTCTTTCCTTATTCCAATCGCGGTGTTCGCCACCTAGAACAAGACAGACGGATGGAAAAATGCCGACCAGAACCCTGTCATAAATAATTCATGAACCACGCCGGGCCGCGGCGCCTGCCGGCTCAGGACAGCAGCACCACGCCGCCCGGCAGCCGCGTCACCTCGGCGCCATAGGCGTCGCGGATCAGCTGCTCGGCGTCCGCCACCTGCGCCAGCGCGAAGCGCGCCTGCACCCGGCGCTGGCCGAGCTGCGCGTTCAGCAGCACGAGCCGGCCGCGCCGGTAGCGGTTCAACTCGTCCACGACGTCCGCCAGCGGCACCCGGTCGAACACCAGCCAGCCGCGCCGCCAGGCGGTTACGGCTTCGGTGTTCACCTTCGCCGGCGGCATCACCCGGCGGTCGTCGTAGCGCAATTCCTGGCCCGCGGCGACCTCGTAGGTGCCCTGCGCGTGCGCCAGTCGTACGCTGCCGGCCAGGCAACACAGGCTGGCCTCGCCGCCCAGATAGCGCAGGTTGAACAGCGCCTCGCGCGCCGAGACGCGCCCGGCCCCCGCCACCACCTGCGCCACCGGCGCCGGCATGGCGGCATTCGCATCGGCCAGCCGGCCGACGCGGACCTCGGCCTCGCCCGCGGCCAGCTCGATCACCGCGCCTTCCCGGGCCCCGGCCGCCGACCGCACATTGATGCGCGTCTGCGTGTTCAGTTCCAGTTCCAGCGCATCGCCCAGCGCCACCCGGCGCTGCTCGCCGGTCGCCGTGCGGTAATCGGCGCCCAGCTCGTCCAGTCCGGGCCACAGCCCCAACGGCGGCCGCCACGCCAGATAGGCCGCCGACGCCGCCACCGCGCCGCCCAGGAACGCGCGCCGGCCCGACAGCGACGGGCGCCGCGTCGTGGCCCGGGCCGCCGCTTCTTCGCGCACCGCCGGCCCCAGCGCCTGCCACAGCCGCTTCTGTTCGGCAAAGGCGGCCTCGTGCCCCGGGTCCGCCCGCAGCCAGGCGCGGAACGCCTCCGCATCCGCCTCGGTGGCGGCGCCCGAGGTCAGCGTCAGCAACCAATGGCGCGCATCGCGATCGTGCGACGCCCGTCCGCCCTTGCGCCTTCCCGGCAGCATCATCAGCGCCATGATTCGTCTTCCTCGCCCGCGTCCGGCGCGGGTCCCTCCTGCGCTTGCAGCGCCTTGCCGCAGTGGGCCAACGCGCGCTTGAGCTCTTTGGATACGATGCGCTCGGACACGCCGTAGCGCCGGGCGATCTCGGCATGCGGCACGTCGTGCACCCGGGCGGCCAGCAGCATCTGCTGGGTGCGCTCCGGCAACTGGCGCAGGGCGCGGCGGAACGCCTCGATCTGGCTGCGGCCCTGCGCGATGCGCGCGGGATCCTCGGTCTCGTCCGTCGCGCCGACCAGTTCAATGATCTCCACCCCCGTCAACAGGCGCGAATCGCGGCGGCGCTGGTCTTCGGCGATGTTCACCGCCACCCGGAACAGGTAGGCCGCCGGCTGCTGGATCGACGAGCTCGAGGGCATGTCGTTCACCTTCAGGAAGGCTTCCTGCATGGCATCGTGCGCCAGGTCGTCCGACCCCAGGCGACGCTTGAGCTGGCTGCGAAAATCGTTGTAGCGCTCCAGGAACAGCGCGCGCAGGGAACCCGCCGGCTTGTCATCCCGCATGGCTCCCCCCTCGCAGCGCGGCGCAGTCATCCGCATCGCTCGCCTGTAGCAATATCGTCACCGGCTGCGGCATGCCGCCCGGCAGCGGTCCGGCCGTCACGCCGCGCAACGCGGCCTCCAGCCGCCGATTCAGCGGGGCCGATCCGGTATCGGATACCCAATCCACCCGGTCGACGCGCCAGGCCTTGTCGAACCACAGCTTGACCAGCGCGCGATAGCGGCCCGGCTCGGCGCCCTGCCCCTTGCACAGCGCCCGCTTGAGCGCGCCTTGCAGCGCCGCCGCGTACGGCGTGTCGCGCAGCCGCGCCGCGCTGGCCGCGCGCGCGGCCGCCGTCTCGCGCGGCGCCGCCACCAGCGTGAACGAGTGCGCGCTGGCATAGCGGATCGCCAATGGCGACCCCGCCAACAGCTTGCGCAAGGCATCTCCGGGGGTGTAGGTGCCGACCACCGCGGGCGCGTGGCGTCCGGCGGTCAGGGCGCTGTCGACCAGCACCGTCAGGCCGCTGTCCAGGCTGTATTGCGCCAACGCCTGATCCAGCGGCTGCGCGGCAATGGCGAACGCCATCTCGCGCGGCGGGGCCTCGGCGCGGCTCGCGCCGGCCAACGCCCACAACCCCAACGCCAGGCAGGCGTGCCGCATCCAGCCCCTGCCCGACGGACAGGCGAAGGTCATCGACGCCAACATGGAGGAAAAATGCCAGGCATGGCCGTTGTCGCGGGTGCCCGCGCACCCGCCTTGAAGGAAAGGCGCCATGCTAGGACGCGCGAATGACGCAATCGTGACACGCCACATCCGCGCCGCGGCGAGCCGCCACGCAATCGTCACCTGCGCGGCGCCATCCGTCCCTATACTAATGACATCATGGCGGCCCCGGGCCGCCGGGCCTTTTCAAAGGAGCCCGCATGCGCACATACAGCCCCTCTTCGCGCCGCGCCTGCCTGCTGTTGCTGGCGGCGCTGGCGGCAACGCCCCTGACGGCGGGCGCCCAGGCAACGGCCACGCGGGTCCCGCAGGCCGCCCCGCCGGCGGCCAAGCCCGCGCCTGGCGGCGCCTGCATCGACACTGAAGTCAACGGCTACCGCGCCCTGTCGTATGACTGCCTGAACCAGAAAATGGCGCCCGACGCCGCGCCCAAGCCGCCGCCCACGCTCGGCTCGGAAGCCATCACGCAGCGGCCGCCCAACCAGATGGGCCTGCCCACGCCCGCCACCATCGGCAACCGCATGGGCAACACCTTCGGCAACTCGGCCTACCCGCAGCGGCCGGCGCCGTAACGGGCGCGCGCCGTCACAAGCGCCCGCCCGGCCCTGCGCGGGCCGCGGCGGGCAATCGTCGAGCGGGTCTCAGGCGGTGCGGCTGATGAAGTAGATCTTCTTGACGAACTGGTCCACTTCCCAGCGGCCGGTATAGCCCTCCGGCATCACGAAGGCCTCGCCCACGGTCAGCGGGTGCACCGTGCCGTCGGGATCGACCAGGCGCGCCGCGCCTTCGACGATGTAGCCGAACTCGATGTAGCCGGTGGTGTTGGACTGGAAACTGCCGGCGGTGCTTTCCCATACGCCAGCCTCGGCGCGGCCGCCATTGCCTTCGAAGGCGGTCACGGTGCGGAACGCCGCGTCGCCCGACAGGGGACGCTTGGGCTTGCCCGGCACCGGGTTCTTCATCGGACCTGCATCGATGCGGACCAGCCGCGATTGATCGTGCTTCACTGCGCTTTCCTTGGAATCAATGCGCCGCCACCACCAGCACCTCGGCCGCGCCGCGGCTGACCGTGCGCATGCGATGCGGCAGTTCGGAATCGAAATAGAGGGAATCGCCGGCGTCCAGGCGGAACTCGCGTTCGCCGACCTGGACCTCGATGGCGCCCTTGAGCACCAGCAGGAATTCCTCGCCCGGATGCGGAAAGACCGCGGCGGCGTCGGGAAATTCACGCGGCGGGTGCACGATGAAGGGCTCCATCGCCTTGACCTTGCGGCGCCCCGCCAGCGATTCATAGTGGTATTCGTTGCCCAGCCCGCGACGCTGCAACACCTCGCGATCGGCCACCCGCACCAGGCTGACGACTTCATCCTGCGCCGCGCCGTCGCCGCCCACCAGTTGCGACACGCCCACGCCATAGGCCTCGGCCAGCCGCAGCACGGTCGATATCGAAGGCTCGCTCAAGCCCCGCTCCAGTTTGGAGAGGTAGCTTTTGGTCAGGCCCGTGCGCTCGCCCAGCTGTTCCAGGGACAGGGATTGCTGGCGGCGCAGCGCGCGCAGGCGGTGAGGCAGGTCGATCATGGGCGGGAAAAGTCGCGGTAACGACCGGTAAGCATGCCCGAAACCCGCCCCGCCGTCGAGCCGGCCTGCCCGCCATGCCCGTTGCCGCGCCCGCGCCGGCATGCCGGCGCGCGCGGCTCACCCCCGAGCGCAGGCGCCTTGCGGCGCCGCGACGCCCTTACGCCAGCACGTCCGGATGCTGGCGCAACGCCCGCCGCGCGTAATACGAAAAGCCCACCTGCGAACGCTTGGGCGTCAGGATCCAGTCGTGCGCCTCATGCCCCAGCGCCGGCGGAATCGGCTGGATCTTGCCGGCCGCCATCGCCAGCAGCTGCATGCGCGCGGCGCGCTCGAACTGCAGCGCCAGCACGCAGGCCTCTTCCACCGTGCCCGCGGCCACCAGCATGCCGTGGTGCGACAGCAGGATGGCGCGCTTGTCGCCCAGCGCCGCCGAGATGATCTCGCCTTCCTCGTTGCCCACCGGCACGCCGGGCCAGTCCTTCAGGAACGCCACGTCGCCGTACAGCGGACAGTTGTCCATGTGCGAGACCTCCAGCGGCACCTCCAGCATCGACAGCGACGCCGCATGCAGCGGGTGCGTGTGGATGATGCAGTTGACGTCCGGCCGCGCCCGGTAGATCCACGAGTGGAAGCGGTTGGCCGGGTTGGGCATGCCGCCGCCCTCCTGCACCCGCAGGTCCTCGTCCACCAGCAACAGATTGCCGGCCGTGATCTCGTCAAAGCCCAGGCCCAGCCGCTGCGTGAAGTAGCGGTCGGGCTCCGGCGCGCGCGCCGTGATCTGGCCCGCCAGGCCCGAGTCGTGCCCGCCGTCGAACAGGATGCGGCAGGTCAGCGCCAGGCGCTCGCGCAGCGTCCAGTCGGGCGTGTCGAACTGGCGCTGCATCTCGGCCTTGGCCCGCGCGATCAGTTCATCCTTTCCCAAGTGCATCGTATCGGCCATCTTTGACTCCTCGCTATGCCGTTTCCAACAACGGCGTAAAGCCCGGCAGGGCGCGCATGCGCGCCAGCCAGGCGTTGATGTGGGGCAAGGCGGACAGGTCGTAGCCGCCCTGATCCGCCATGCTGGTGTAGGGATAGAGCGCGATGTCGGCGATGGTCGGCTCCTCGCCCACCAGGAAATCGCGCCCCGCCAGATGCGCCTCCATCCATGCCGCCGCGCGCATGCCGGCGCGGCGCCACTCGACCATCGCCGGGTCATCCACCCGCGCCGTGCCGCGCAGATGGATCAGCAGCCGCGGCTGCGCGAAGGCATGCATGTGCTGGGTCTGCTCGAAACTCAGCCAGCTGGCCACCTGCGCCTGCGCCAGCCGCCCATCCGGCAGCCAGGGCGTGCCCCGCCCCAGATACCACAGGATCGCCTGCGACTCCGCCAGCCACACGCCTTCCGGCGTGCGCAGCGCCGGCACCTGGCGCCACGGATTGATGTGGCCGAAGGCCTCGGTCTCGAGGTCGCCCTGCACGATGTCGAAGGTGCGGCGCGCGAGCGCCAGCCCCATGTAGCCGCAGGCCAGCCGGATCTTCCAGGCATTGCCCGACCGCAGCGTATCGGCCAGTTCCAGCGGCTGTCCCGCCAGGGGATGTGTCGTCATGGTCAATCCATCCTGATGTCGGCGCGCTTGACGATCTCGGCCCACTTCTTCTTCTCGGCCGCGATGAAGCGCTGGTATTCGTCCGGCGCGCCGGTGTAGAGCTGCGTGCCCTGCGCCGCCAGCCGCGTCTTCAACTCCGGCGAGGCCAGCGTCTGGCGCAGCGCCGCGTTGAGTTTTTCCAGCACCGCCGGCGGCGTGCCGGCCGGCGCGAAGAACGCATTCCAGGAACTGATCTGCAGCCCCGCGTCGCCGGCCTCGCCCGCGGCCGGCACCTGCGGCGCCGACGGCAGCCGCTGGTCGGCCGCCACCGCCAGCGCGCGCAGCTTGCCCGACGCCACGTGCGGCATGATCACCGGACTGGCGTCCATCACCACGTCCACCTGCCCGCCGATGGCCGCATTGACCGCCTCGCTGCCGCTCTTGAACGGCACGTGCACGATGTCGACCCCCGCCGTCAGCTTCAGCAGCTCCAGCCCCAGGTGCGGCGAGCTGGCCGTGCCGGCCGAACCGAAATTCAGCTTGGCCGGATGCGCCTTGGCGTAGGCCACGAAGTCCGCGAAATTCGCCGCCGGCAGGTCGCCGCGCACCGCCAGCAGATAGGGCGAGCCGGACACCAGCCCGACCGGCGCGAACTTGTCGGGGTCATAGCTGAGCTTGGCGTAGATCAGCGGGTTCACCACCTGCGTGCCCACCGTGCCCATGAAAATCGTATACCCGTCGGCCGGCGCCGTCGCCGCCACCTGGGCCGCGATCACCCCGCCGGCGCCGGGCCGGTTCTCCACCACCACGCTCTGCCCAAGCGCATCGCCCATGCCCTTGCCGACCTGGCGCGCCACGATATCGGTGATGCCGCCGGCGCCGAACGGCACCACCAGCCGGATCGGATGATCCGGAAACGCGGCCTGCGCGCCGCCGCTTGCGGCCAGCGCCAGCGCGGCGGCCAAGATGATGCGCTTCATGGGATTCCCCTTGTGTCCGCCGCTTGATTGCGGCTATGACACAAAGTGTCCTATAGAGCATTGATTTTCCGCAAGGGATTTGTGATTGGGGGAATCCCTGATGCATGGAAGTCGGAATCTGCCGATTTGACGCCTGCCCGCGGATACACAAACAGGAATCCATTCATCGAGCACGGCTCGGTAAACGGACACGGTCACGCGATTCTTTGAATACCAGAGACCTGATTAATGAAGAGTAAGTCTGGAGAGAAAGCATAAAGTCCTCGGATTACCAGCCGTTAAGCATCTCAAATGCTTGTCGGTTTTCATGACTATCCAAGCGACCTCGAGACATATCCTGTAGCGCGGGCCATTCAAACTTTCAGTGAAACGATGACAAAAATGCAGAATCCAATCACCCAACCGGCATATCCAGACTTCCAGAACAACCAAGCCTTCGTGACTTACTCGCGCGTCAGATCCGTGTACATGAAGGAAGCGGAAGATGTTTCGGCGAGGGTGGCGCGGGATTTCGCCGATTTCAGTGATATCGACGGCCTTGTCGAGAATCTCCTCGATGTTCTATATGAGAGGCTGTCTCCCGCTCTGGACGTGTGTGTGCGTCGGCTCGGAACCGAATATGCAATCTTTGAATATTCCACAGACGATGTGTTCGAGCATCTCATCGAATCCTCAGCCTGGCTGGAGGAGTGTTGTGAAACGCTCTTCAAGGAGTACCTGGAAAGACGTTCAGCTGTCGAAGATGACAGACAATATCGTGAGGCCAGGAAAGACGGTCGATCGCGTTGGAATGGCGGCGGATTTGGCTTGACCGGTGCGATCAGTGGCGCAGCCAAGGCTGGCTTGCTGAATATGGGCTCGGGCCTGCTTCATGGTGCCTTCAATGCTGCGGCTGACGCCCTGCAACAAGGGGAGTTTGCCGAATTCAGGCGGAATTATGTCCAATCCCGCGGCTACCGCCGCGGCATCGTCAATCTGTTCTTTGAACTCGCTGTCAATTTGCACTTGATCGAGATCGAACTGGCCGCGCAATCCGGACAAGAGCGCATCCAAGTCTTCGAAAACCGGGAAAAAAGAGAAAAGTCGGAAAAGATGATTGCCAACATCGAGAGAATTGGCCTGGGTGAAAACGAACTCAGGCTTGCTCTGGTAAAGGCGATAGAGTTCTATCCCTACAATCCCCGCACCTACGAAGTATGGCTGCAGAAATTCGGAGATGCCGAAGGAACGATGCAGCAGATCTGCGATTCGTTTTCCCTTATCGACTTGAAAGGTCGAAAGCAACAGGCCCTGCGCAACGAGTGCACCTGCGGTGCGGTTGATTCGGAAGAAAAATTTGCGGATCGGATTGCTTTTTTTGGCCTGCCAAAAGAGATCTCGTTCAGCGAATTCCGGACGCCACACGCGCCAGTAACCCGCACACACTCTCCGGCAGGCAAAAGCGACACCGCGACTTCCCTCCCCGCTCGCCTGCAGGACACCGCCAGCCCCGCTTCCGGCGCGGTCACCACGTCAACCGGCGATCTGGCTATTCGCCAGGCACCGGCCGCAACGACGCCCGCTGGTGCATCGGTTTTGCGTCCTGCCACCGACGGAACTGGCGCCTCTGAATGGGACAACGTGATCGAGGGGTTCAGCACCGATCCCGACAAGAAGTTCTATGTCGCGCCGGAAATTCCATCCAAGAAAATCGCCAAATTCATAGACAAGTACCGCTACCCCCTGAGCAGCGACGAGGTCCTGTTCTATTTCGACGAAACGGTGTTTGGAAGCGGCGATACAGGCGCCGCGCTGTCCCACCGCGGCATTCATATCAATCTGTCGTTTGGCGAAGCCCATGACCTGCCGTGGACCGAGATAAAAGGGGCGAGCATCGGCGGCCTCTTGAACAAGAAAATAACCATAAAGCGGTCATCTCCGAACAAGGACGTGGGTTTTGTCCTCACGCAGAGCAACAAGGGAACTGAAGCGCTTTTCGAGGCGATACAGCGGATTCTGTCCGTGGCCCGGTAAACCAATATCGCCGATATCCCATAGATCAAAGAGGAGAGACCCAATGCAAGGCAGCCTGAATATCAATGTGCATGGATTCGCAGTGGCCCTGGCCTCGGCCGCGCTGCTCGCGATAAGCGGCCCTGCCGCCGCCCAGCCCGCGAACTTCAAAAATACACGCGAATACAAGGAGGCATACAAGTGTGGCAAGGAGTCGTTGGAAAGCGATCCCTCCGGCAACTCGACGGTCTCGTACTGTGTCGGCAACTCGCATGACCCTTCGAAAATTGAAATGCAGGGATTCAAGGATGCCGTCGCCGACGCCAAACGTGGACCATCGGCATCCGCCGCCCAACCCCCGGCCTGCACCTTCGGGTATGGCGTCTATCAGGCCAACGGCTCGCGCGCCGACGGTTTCGAAGAAGGCCCACGTAAGGTCACCACGATGAAGATGGTGGCCATGATGGCCCCCGGCCGTGAATTCCAGATATACGACGTAAAGGGTCAGCGGATTCCAAACAGCATTCTGCAACAATGGTTTGCCGGCAATGCCACGGAAATCCGCCTGACTCCGCTGGCCCTGAAGACCTGCTCCAAAAAGCAGATCGGATAGCACCCGGTCGAACGATCGCAAAGCCAGGCCGAGGAGGTCACGTTCCACCCTGCCCGGCCACATTCGTGGTGCCTACACGCAGACCAAGTAGCTGGAGGCGGCCTCAGGCACCGAAGGGCTCTCGTACAGCACGATCACCCGCGCCACGCCGCTTGTCCGGTCTATGCTGGTGGGCCCGGCCCTGGCGGCCGCCTCATCGGAGAAAGCAGCATGCTGGATCATGTCGAAATTCACGTGAGCGACTTCGAACACAGCCGCGCCTTCTACCCGCGCGCGCTCGCGGCCATGGGCCAGGTGCCGCGCAAGACGCTGGCCACCGGCATGGGGTTTGGCGTGGACGCCCCCGACGGCTACAACATCGAAGCGGTGTGCCACCGCGCCGAAACGGGGTCGTGATCGCCCTGGCCGTCGATCCGAAGGGGGACCGATACGGGTTCCCACGGCCCGCGCCTGCCTGACCGGCCGCCGACGTCAGCGCGGGGACGCGGGACGAGGCCCCGGGCATGCCATTTGCTGAGCGGGCACTCCCCCTCCTCGCGAACCGTCCCATGCCCCCGATTGCTCGCTCGCCCTCGTTCCGCCTCGATCGTCTGCGCGCCGTGCTGGCCGAAGCCGATGCCACGCTCGGATCCGAGGCGATCCTGCGCGCACTGGTGCAGGCTGGCTGTGACCGCCTGCCCTTGCCGGGCGGCGGCGAGACACTGACGCGTTGGCAGGCGCTTGCGGCCGTGGCCGCCGTCGATCTGCCGCTGGCCAAGCGCTTCGAGGGGCACACCGACGCGCTGGCGATCCTGGCGGAGCTTGCGGCGCCCACGCCCCCGCCGCCGGCAAGCATCTGGGGCGTATGGTGCGCGGAGTCCGCGCGCCAGCGGCTGGTCATGGCCCCCGCGGCCAACGGCCAGGTCCTGCTCGAGGGCATCAAGACCTGGTGCTCCGGCGCCGCCGGCGCGAGCCACGCCGTGGTCAGCGGATGGACGCCGACAGGCGCGCCCGGCCTGGCGGCGGTCGCCTTGGCGCAACCGGGGGTGACGATCCTGCCCGACACCTGGCTCGCCCCCGGCATGCGCGATAGCGCGACGGTCGATGTGTCATTCCATCAGGTGCGGGGCACACCGCTCGGCGCGCCGGGCGCGTACGTCGACCGCCCCGGATTCCTGCACGGCGGCGCGGGCGTCGCGGCCTGCTGGTACGGCGGCCTGGCCCGCGTTTTCCAGCGGCTGCGCGCCAGCGCGTCCACGGGCCGCGCCGATCCCTTCCTGCTCGCCCATCTCGGCGCGGCGGATGTGGCGCTTTGCCAGGCGCGCTGGGCCCTGCGCTCGGCCGCCGCGGCGATCGATGCCGATCCCCATGACGGCTGTGCGGTGGCAACGGCCCGCGCCCGGCTCGCGGTCGAGGCGGCGGCCGAGGACATCATGACCCGCGCCGCCCGCGCGCTGGGCGCCGGCCCGCTGTGCAAGGACCCGGCGCTGGCGCAGGTCATGGCCGATCTGCCGCTCTACATCCGCCAGAGCCATGCCGAACGCGACCAGGCCGCGCACGGCGAGATGGTCGCGGCGGCGGGGGAATCGACGTGGACGCTCTAGCCCGGCATTTCGAAGCGCTGTACCGTTCGTTCGACGATCCCTGGAACGTGCGCGGCGCCTGGTACGAGCGCCGCAAGCGCGCCCTGCTGCTGGCCAGCCTGGGACGCGCCCGCTATGGCCACGCGCTGGAGGTGGGCTGCGGCAGCGGCGACATGACGCTGGCGCTGGCCGGACGCTGCCGGCGGGTCACCGCCGTCGACGTGGCCGCCACCGCCATCCACCGCTGCCGCGAGCACATGCTGGCGAATCATGCCCAAGGCGTGGAGGCGATGGCCCTGCACCTGCCCGATGCGTGGCCCGTGGTCCCGCCCGGCGGCTTCGACCTGATGGTGATCTCGGAAATGGGCTATTACCTGGACGATGACGCGCTGGCGCGCTTCCTGGCGCAGACCCGCGCCAGCCTGCGGCCCGGCGCGGAACTCATCGCCTGCCACCGGCGCGGCCACTTCGACGACAGGCGGCAACCGACGGACGCGCTGCATGACCGCCTGGGCGCGCTGTCTGGCGCCACGCCGCTGTTCAGCCATACCGAATCGGCCTTCAGGCTCGATGCCTGGGCCATGGACTTCGCCACCGGGCAAGAGGACCAATGATCGGCATCTGCATCCCCGCCCATGACGAAGAGCGCCATATCGCGGCGTGCCTGCGCGCGGTCACCCGGGCAGCGCGCCATCCCCTGCTGCTGGCCGAGCCGGTGCGGATCGTGGTGGTGCTGGACCACTGCCGTGACGCCACCGCCAGGCTCGCCGCCGCCTGGCCGGTGCACTGCCTCGCCATTCATGCGCGCAATGTCGGCGCCGCGCGCGCGGCCGGCTCCCAGCTGCTGCTGGACGCCGGCGCGCGCTGGCTGTCGCACACCGATGCCGATACCGTGGTGTCGCCGCGCTGGCTGGTGGACCAGTTGTCCCTGGGTGCGGAAGTGGTTTGCGGCACGGTGGGCGTCTCGGGCTGGGCCGCGCACGGGATTCGCGCCCATGCCGCCCAAAGCCACTTTGCGGCCCATTACCAGGACCACGACGGCCACCGCCACGTGCATGGCGCGAACCTCGGCATCGCCGCCCAGGCCTACCGCCGCACCGGCGGTTTCGCGGCCCTGGCCTGCAGCGAGGACCAGAGCCTGGTGGACCGGATGGTGCAGGCGGGCTGCTCCGTCGCCTGGAGCGCCCTGCCTCGCGTCACGACCAGCGCCCGCCCCTACTCGCGCGTGGAAGGCGGCTTTGCCACGGCGCTACGCACGGCGGCCGGAGCGGACCCGCCTCCGACCGCCCCGGTCATACGCGCGGAGGACAGGTCTCGCGCTCCGGATGCCGGTGCCGCGCCAGGGACTCGATGAATGCCTTCGTGGCCGACGCGGGCGCATCGCCCACCACCAGGCCGGCGTCCGGCGATGCCGGGTCGATGCCCGCGGCCTCCAGTAAACCGCTGCCCTCCGCCAGCGCCAGCAGCGTCTTGCCATGGCGATAGCCGTCGCGCAGGAATTCCAGGGCCCGTCCATCCTGGCGCCAGCGTTCGAGCGCGGCGGCGCCGGCCGGCACCACGGCGCCATCGAACAGCACGGAGGGCTGGTTGTCCAGTGAGGCATCGGCGTCCAGCGTGGCGCCGTCGGCCGTGGCCACCGCGCCGATGCGCTGCCCCACCAGCCGCACCACCACGCCAGCCTTCATCAGGGCCTGCGCCACCGCCGACACGGCGGCGCCGTCCACGCCTTCCGCGACCAGGATGGCGACCTTGCGCGTTGTCACACCCACCTCGCCCGGACGCGCCGCCAGCGACAGGGAGGGGGATTGCGTCACCTCGGCGGGCGGCACGTCGCGCAAGGCCCGCGGCATGGGATCGGGCAACGCCATGCCGAGCTTGTCGGCCACGGTCCGCGCCAGGTCGTCCGACACGTTGCGCAGCGACGCAACCATGCGTTGGCGGATGGCGGCGACCGTGACCTTGCTCAATTCGAACGCGAACGCATCCGCCAGATGGCGCCGTTCCCAATCCGCCTGGCTGTCGTAGAACAGCGTGGCCTGGTTGTAGTGCTCGGCGAACCGCTCGGGATGGCCGCGCAGCTCATCGCCCGCCACCGGTTTCGGAAAGGACACGAAGCCCTCCATGCCCGCCTGGAACGGACAGCCGCCCCCCAGCGAATTGGGTTCGTAGGCGACGCGTCCACGGTGCACCGCCTGGCGGTGCATGCCGTCGCGCTGGTTGTTGTGCACCGGCGCCAGCGGCGCATTGATCGGGATCTCGTGGAAATTGGGACCGCCCAGCCGCGAGATCTGCGTATCCACGTAGGAATGGATGCGCCCGGCCAGCAACGGATCATTGGTGAAATCGATGCCCGGCACCACATGCGCCGCGCAGAACGCCACCTGTTCGGTCTCGGCAAAGAAATTGTCCGGATTGCGGTCCAGCACCATGCGGCCGATGGGGCGCACCGGCACCAGTTCCTCCGGCACGATCTTGGTGGCGTCCAGCACGTCGAAGCTGAAGCGCTCCGCGTCTTCCTCGGTGAAGACCTGCACGCCCAACTCCCACGCCGGGCCATGGCCGGCGTCGATCGCCTCCCACAGGTCGCGCCGGTGGAAATCGGGGTCGGCCCCGGACACCTTCACGGCTTCGTCCCAGACTTGCGAATGCGTGCCCGCCACCGGATTCCAATGGAACTTCACCAGTTGCGACTCGCCCTGTTCGTTGACGAACCGGAACGTATGCACGCCAAAGCCCTGCATCATGCGATAGCTGCGCGGAATCGCCCGGTCCGACATCAGCCACATCAGCATATGGGTCGACTCCGGCATCAACGACACGAAATCCCAGAAGGTATCGTGCGCCGATGCCGCCTGCGGCATGCCGTGATGCGGCTCGGGCTTGACGGCGTGCACCAGGTCCGGGAACTTCATGGCGTCCTGGATGAAGAAAATGGGCATGTTGTTGCCCACCAGATCCCAATTGCCTTCGTCGGTATAGAACTTGACCGCGAATCCGCGCACATCGCGCGCCGTATCCTTCGACCCACGCTCGCCGGCCACGGTCGAGAAGCGCACGAACACCGGCGTGCGTTTGCCTTTCTTCGCGAACAGAGACGCCCGCGTCAGGTCGGCCAGCGGCTCGTAGCATTCAAAGTAGCCATGCGCGGCGGATCCCCGCGCATGCACGATGCGTTCCGGAATGCGTTCGTGATCGAAGTGGGTAATTTTTTCGCGCAGGATGAAGTCCTTGAGCAGCGCGGGGCCCCGCAGGCCCGCTTTCAGCGAATGCTGGTTGTCGCTCACGGCCACGCCCTGATTCGTGGTCAGCGCCTGCCCCTGGGCGTCCGCGCGAACGCGCGCGAGCCGCCCATCGACGGCGTTGACGCCAGCCGCGGGGGGCTCTCCCGTCTTGTCGGTGTACTGGCGTTCGGACAATGAGCTGCCCGCCGCCGCGCCATCGGTCGCGACGGACACGCCTCGATAGGGACAGCGCGCGCCCGCCTCGCCGTATTCCTTCTCTTTGTCGGGGTGATGCGGCAGCGCCTGCACGGTCGCCGCCACCGCGGCGGCCCGCTGCATCGCGGCGGGCACGGCGCCTTTGCCGGGCGGCTCGGCGGGGCCGCTGTCCGTGTTGTTGAAAGCGGTATCGACGGCGCCGTGCTTGCCGACCCTGCTGGATTTCTTGCCTGGCATGGATATCTCCTTGTACGCATCGACTCCATCGGCATAGGCCGGCGATGGCTCGATCCGTACAACACCAGCAAGCGTCATACCTGGCGCAGGGGGCTGCAAGTCCCCCAGGCAGGCTCAGGCCCGTAGCGCATGAACGTGGGCGAGCCGGGATCGCGCCGCTTCAGTTCCTCGATGAAGGCGGCGTCGGCCTGTTTCCACTGGCCTTCGTCCACCTTCAGTATCTTCAGCACGCCGTCCAGGGGCTGGTTGTTGGCCAGGCGGGCATTGCCCGCGGCCCATTCCTCGAAGGTGATGCCGTTGACGGGCGCGGGCAGCCCCTCCTGGGCCTGCGCCTGCATGGCCAGCAGCAGCAAGGCCGCGGCGACGGCGTGACGGATCGGGTGTGCATGCATGGCGGATGACCCTCATGAGGAAGCGGGCGATCGGGTCTTCGGCGCGCCGGGGCCTGGCCACGACGAAGCCAGGGCAGTGTTGACCAATCGCGCAATGGCCGTCAACCGGATGCGCCATGGCAAAGGGCAACAGGCCTCACAAGAAGCAACCGCCGTCGAATGCGCGCGTCGCCCCGCGCCTGGGCAACCGACCCTGCGCCGGGCCTGCGGCAAAGTCGTCAGCCGCTCGCCAGCCCCGTATCGCCACGCGCGTCGCGCGCCAGACGCTCGGCCATGAAGCGCGCCGGCGAGGTGCCGATGACCTTCCTGAACATCGTCACGAAGCTGCCCGCGCTTTCATAGCCCAGTTCCAGGGCGACGGCCTGCACGGTGGCGCCCTGCGCCAGGCGCAGGATCGACAACGCGACCTGGATCCGCTGGCGCCAGCGGCCGAAGCTCATGCCGGTCTCGGCCCGCACCAGCCGGGACAGCGTGCGGCCGCTGACCGCGCTGCGTCCGGCCCAGTCTTCCAGCGTGCCGGGATTGGCCGGCGCGGCCGCCAGGGCGTCGAAGATGCGGCGCAGGCGCGGATCGCGCGGCATCGGCAGGAAGAAACGCTCGGTGGCCGAAGCGGCGGCCTCCAGCAGCAACAGCGTCGCCACGTGCGCTTCGATGCCGCCCTCGGGCGCCACCGCGGGGTAGCTGGCGCAGCGCACGATCAGTTCGCGCAGGAGCGGCGACACCGACATCATGCAACAGGCCGCGGGCAGCGCGGCGCACGCCTGCGCCTCGATGAATACGCTGTAGCCCTCGACCGAGCCGGCCGCGCTGACCCGGTGGGGCACGCCGCCCGGCACCCACAGCGCGCTGCCCGGCGGCACGATCCAGACGCCGCCTTCCGCCTCGCAGGCCAGCACGCCGCGCGACGCCAGCATGATCTGCGCCTTGCGGTGCTGGTGCGGGGCCAGCTCGCTGCCCTTGGAATCGAAGCGCACGCCATAGGCGACGACCGGACGCGCGATCGCGTCGGGCTCGATGAAGTCGCTGGCGCGAAAGCTGTCCAGGATCGGCATGGCGGCAAATGGGGTGCAGGTTGTCTGATTTTGCGAATAGTTTGTCATTTTTGCCCAATGTGGACAACGCGCCCGCTCCGTACAGTGGCAAGCTGCCTGCCATCGACGGACCCAAGCCATGCCCCACACCCTTCTCATCCAAGGCGCCAGCATCGCCGGCCCCGCCCTGGCCTACTGGCTGGCGCGGGATGGCCACGACGTGACCGTGGTCGAACGCGCGCCAGCCATCCGCACCGGCGGCTACAAGATCGACGTGCGCGGCCCCGCCTGCGACGTGCTGCGCGGCATGGGCCTCTACGACGCCGCCCACGGCCAGCACGTGGGCATGCGCCGCGCGACCTTCGTCGACGCGGCCGGCCGGCCACTGGCGAGCCTGGACGCCGACACCTTCGGCATGCGCGAGCCGGGAGACATCGAACTGATGCGCGGCGACCTGGCGCGGATCCTGTACGAGGCCACGCGCGACCGCGTGCGCTACATGTTCTCGGACTCCGTGGCGGCCATCGACCAGGTCGGCCGTGAAGTCGACGTCCGCTTCCACGGCGGGACGCGGCGCCGGTTCGACGCGGTGATCGGCGCCGACGGCCTGCATTCGGGCCTGCGGGCGCTGGTGTTCGGCGCGGAAAAGGCATTCCTGCGGCACCTGGGCATGTATGTCGCGATCGGCAGCGTGCCGAACGAGCTGGGCCTCGAACACGAAGAGGTCGCCTATCTCGCGCCGCATCGCCTTGTCAACGTCTACAGCGCCGACCGCAGCGGCGACGCCAAAGCGCTGTTCCTGTTCCGCGCGTCGGGCCTGGACGTTCGCCATGACGATACTGGCGCGCAGCGGCGGCTGTTGCGCCAGGTGATGCTGACGGACCTGGGCGCCGCGCAGCGCTGGCGCATCCCCGAGCTGCTGGCGCGGATGGACGAGGCGCCGGATTTCTACTTCGATTCGATCAGCCAGGTGGTGATGCCGCAATGGGCCCATGGCCGCGTCGGGTTGATCGGCGATGCCGCCTACTGCGCGTCACCGGCGTCGGGGCAAGGCGTCAGCCTCGCGCTTGTCGGCGCCCGCATCCTGGCCCAGGAACTGGGCCGGGCCGACGCCCCCGAAGCGTTTCGCGCCTGCCATGCGCGCATGCATGGCTTTGTCCTGCGCAACCAACAGCTGGCCGAAGACTTCCGCTCGCTGCTGCCGACCTCGCCGCGCGGGGCCTGGGCCCAGCGGCTCGCGCTGCGCTTGATGCGGTTCGCGCCGGTCCGGTCGCTGGCTTTCGGGCCGCAGCAGCGGCGCTACCGGCAAGCGATCTCGGGCATTGATCTGCCGGGGGCGCCGTCCCCCGCGCGGCCCGCTGCCGGCGACGCGTGATCCGCGCCGGCCGCGCGCCGCCGACGGCGCCGGCCCTGCCCGTCACGGCAGGTTCTCGCGCAGGATCACCTGGCTGCGGTTCATCTCCACCCCGCTCATGGGGCTGCGCTTGTCGCGCACGTTGCAGAAAATGCGCACGCAGCTCATCAGCGCCTCGACCGGGCTTTGCGTGATGACGGCGTCCATGGTGCCGTCGATCAGCAGCGCGCGCGTGTCCGGCGTCAGGCCGTGGCCGATGAACACCACGCGGTGCTGCAGGCCGGCTTCCTTCAGCGCCCGCGCCACACCGTCGGAGGCGCCGCCGATGTTGTAGATGCCGGCCAGCTGCGGGTATTGCTCCAGCAGCTGGCGCGTCTGCTCGTAGTTGCGCTGCGCGTCGTCGTAGCCTTCGCGCAGGTCCACCACCTGCATGGCCTGGAACTGCTCGGCGTACAGCTGCAGGAAGCCGCCCTCGCGTTCCTCATGGGCGCGGTAGTGGCGCGAACCGGCGATCAGCGCCACGTGCGCGGCGCGCGGACCGATGAAGCGCGCGATCAGGTAGCCGGCGGTGCGGCCGGCGGCGCGGTTGTCCAGGCCCACGTAGGCCACGCGCGCGCTGTTGGCCAGGTCGGAGATCAGCGTCACCGTCGGCACGCCGCGCTGCGCCAGCGCGTTGACGGCCTCGCGCACCACCGGATGCTCCAGCGCCATGAAGGCGATGCCGTCGGCGCGCCGGCCGTGATGCAGCAGCGCCTGCGCCAGGGCCTCGGGGTTGAAGCTCTCGACATAGTCGACCTGGCAGCGCGCGTTGAGCGGCGCGAAATGCTCGTGCGCGTAGCTCACGCTGTCGCCCAGCATGCGCAGGAAGCGGTTGCTGCCGCGCGGCAGCAGGATCACCAGCCGCATGGGCTCGGGCGCCATGGCGGCGTACAGGTCGGCCTCGGGCAGGTAGTCGAGTTCGGCCGCGGCCTTGAGCACGCGTTGCGCGGTGCTGTTGCGCACGCCGGGGCGCCGGTTCAGCACGCGGTCGGCCGTGGCGGTGGACACGCCGGCCAGCGCCGCGACCTCGGCCAGGGTCGCCAGCTTGCGTTCGCGAATGGGCTTATTCACATCAAAAACCATCATTGTTCGGGTTTGACGATGCAGGCGCCGGTTCACTATTGTCCGTCATGCCTCAGCGCGATGGACTTCTGCGGCACCTCAAAAAACATCATAACCAAGATTCTGGAGACAACCATGAAGCTGCTCACCCGCCGCAGTGCCTTGCGCCGCCTGTGCGCCCTTCCCGCCGCGGCCGCCCTGGGCGGCGGTTTCCCGTTGATCGCCCGGGCCGCCGACTATTCGCTGAAGTACGGCAACAACCTGCCCGTCTCGCACCCGCTGAACATCCGCGCCCAGGAAGCCGCCGACCGCATCCTCAAGGAAAGCAACGGCCGCGTCGACATCAAGATCTTCCCCAACAACCAGCTCGGCGGCGACACCGACATGCTGGCCCAGGTGCGCTCGGGGGGCATCGACTTCTTCACGCCGTCGGCGCTGGTGATCGCCACGCTGGTGCCGGTGGCCGCCATCAACGCCGTCGGCTTCGCCTTCAAGGACTACGGCCAGGTCTGGGGCGCCATGGACGGCGCGCTCGGCGCCCACGTGCGCGCCGCCATCGCGCAGCGCCGCCTCTACGCCTTCGAGAAGATGTGGGACAACGGCTTTCGCCAGACCACCAGCAGCAAGGCGCCGGTCACCCGCGCCGCCGACATGGACGGCCTGAAGATCCGCGTGCCGGTCAGCCCGCTGCCCATCTCGATGTTCAAGGGCCTGGGCGCGGCGCCGGCCAGCCTGCAATTCAGCGAGGTCTATTCCTCGCTGCAGACCAAGGTGGTGGACGCGCAGGAGAACCCGCTGCCCATCATCCAGGTGGCCAAGCTGTACGAGGTGCAGAAGTACTGCTCGCTGACCAACCACATCTGGGACGGCTACTGGTTCATCGCCAATGGCCGCATGTGGGAAGGCCTGCCGCAGGACCTGAAGACGGTGGTGGCGCGCGGCATCAACGAGGCCGGCCTGGCGCAGCGCGAGGACATCAAGAAGCTCAACGCCTCGGTGCAGGCCGACCTGGAAGGCAAGGGCCTGACGTTCAACCAGCCCGCCGCCGACAGCTTCCGCGACCAGCTGCGCAAGGCCGGTTTCTACGGCGAATGGCAGCAGCGCTTCGGCCAGGAAGCCTGGGGCCTGCTGGAGCAGGCCGTCGGCAAGCTCGCCTGAGGCCGCGCCCATGTCCTCGCTCTCTTCTTCCCACGCCGCCGCGCCCGCGCTGCCGGCCCATCCGCTGCGGCGCGCGGGCGATGCGCTGGACGCGGCGCTGGGCGGCCTGGTCGAGCTGGCGGCCGCCGCCATCGTGCTGGTCGAGATCCTGGTGCTGTTCGCCGGCGTGGTGGCGCGCTACGTGTTCCACAGCCCGCTGGTGTGGTCGGATGAACTGGCGTCGATCCTGTTCCTGTGGCTGTCGATGCTGGGCGCCGTGGTGGCGCTGCGCCGCGGCGAGCACATGCGCATGACGGCGCTGGTCAACCACATTAGCCCGGCGCGCCGCGCGCAGCTGGAAGCCGGCGCGCTGGCCGCCTCGCTCGCCTTCCTGGTCCTGATCCTGGCGCCCGCCATCGAGTATGCGCACGAGGAACACTTCATCATCACGCCCGCGCTGGAGCTGAGCAACGCCTGGCGCGCCGCCGCCATTCCGGTGGGCATGGGCCTGATGGCGGTGGTGGCGCTGCTGCGGCTGCTGCGCACCCGGACCGTGCCGCACCTGCTGCTGGCGCTGGCCGGCGCGGCGGCGATCGTCGCGGCGTTCTGGCTGGCGCAGCCGCTGTTCACGGGGCTGGGCAAGCTCAACCTGGTGATCTTCTTCGTGGGCGTCGTCGCGGCCACCGTGTTCGCGGGCGTGCCGATCGCATTCTCGTTCGCGCTGGCGACGTTCTCGTACCTGGCGCTGACCACCAACACGCCGATGCTGGTGATGGTGGGCCGCCTGGACGAGGGCATGTCGCACCTGATGCTGCTGGCGGTGCCGCTGTTCATCTTCCTGGGCTCGCTGATCGAGATGACCGGCATGGCGCGCGCCATGATCCAGTTCCTGGCCAGCCTGCTGGGCCACGTGCGCGGCGGCCTGTCGTACGTGCTGATCGGGGCGATGTACCTGGTGTCGGGCATCTCCGGCTCGAAGATCGCCGACATGGCGGCGATCGCGCCGGTGCTGTTTCCGGAAATGCGCAAGCGCGGCGCCAAGCCCGGCGACCTGGTCGCGCTGCTGTCGGCCACCGGCGCGCAGACCGAGACCATTCCGCCGTCGATCGTGCTGATCACCATCGGCTCGGTCACCGGCGTGTCCATCGCCGCGCTCTTCACCGGCGGCCTGCTGCCAGCCGTGGTGCTGGGGCTGGCGCTGTGCTCGGTGGTGTGGTGGCGCTACCGCAAGGAAGACCTGAGCCTGGCGCAGCGCTTCGCCCCGCGCGAGATCGGCCGCTTCTTCGTCATCGCCCTGCCGGCCGTGGCGCTGCCCTTCGTGATCCGCGCCGCGGTGGTCGAGGGCGTGGCCACCGCCACCGAGGTCTCGACCATCGGCATCGTCTACTCGGCGGTGGTGGGCGCGCTGGTCTACCGGCGCTTCGACCTGGCGCGGCTCAAGCCCATGCTGATCGAGACCGCCTCGCTGTCCGGCGCCATCATGCTGATCGTCGGCTGCGCCACCGCCATGGCCTGGGCCCTGACGCAATCGGGCTTCTCCGGCGACCTGGCGCGGCTGATGGCCGGCATGCCGGGCGGCAGTTACGGCTTCCTGGCCGTGTCGATCGTGGCCTTCATCATCCTGGGCAGCGTGCTGGAAGGGATTCCCGCCATCGTGCTGTTCGGGCCGCTGCTGTTCCCGGTGGCGGCGCAGGCCGGCGTGCACGAGGTGCATTACGCCATGGTGGTGATCTTCGCCATGGGCATCGGCCTGTTCGCGCCGCCGTTCGGCGTCGGCTACTACGGCGCCTGCGCCATCAGCCGGGTCGATCCCGACGAGGGCATCCGCCCGATCTGGGGCTACATCGCCGCGCTGCTGGTCGGGCTGGTCATCGTCGCCGCCTTCCCCTGGATATCGATCGGCTTTCTCAAATCCGCGTCATGAACGCCGCGCGGCCCGCCCCGGGCCGCGCACTCCCGCCACTTCCTACACAAGAATCCATCATGAGTCGTTTCCTGGGCGAAATCCGCCAACTCGGTTATGTGGTGCCCGACATCGAGGCCGCCATGGACTACTGGAGCCGCACCCTGGGCGTGGGCCCCTGGTTCTACAACCCCAAGGTGCCGATCGTGAACTACCGCTACGACGGCGCGCCCTACGAGCCGCACAACTCGGTGGCGCTGGCCAATTCGGGCTTCGTGCAGGTCGAGCTGATCCAGACCCGCAACGACGTGCCGTCGATGTACCGCGACTTCCTGCAGGCCGGCCGCACCGGGCTGCAGCACGTGGCGTACTGGACCCAGGACTACGACGCCGACCTGGCGCGCCTGCTGACGCAGGGCTTCGTGCCGAAGATGCAGGGCGAGGTCGGCGAGAAAGGCCGCTTCATCTACTTCGACACCGAGTACCACCCGGGCACCGTCATCGAGCTGTCCGAGGTGGCCGGTCCCAAGGGCCGCCTGTTCGACCTGATCCGCGACAGCGCGCGCGACTGGGACGGCCGCGATCCGGTCCGCCCCTTCCCCGACCTGAAGCAGCTTTGAGACCCCCTACGGACCCGGCCGTACCCATGAACACCCAAGTCATCCGCGCCACCTACCTGATCGAAACCCCGCTGGACCCCGCGCGCGTCGCCGAGGTGATGGCGGGCGAGCAGTCCTGCGGCACCTTCACCCGCGTCGAGGGCGAGACCGACGAGCTGCGGGCGCGCGCCCGCGCCCAGGTCGAATCGGTGCGGGAACTCGACGCCACCGGCCACGCCAGCCTGCCCAACGCCTGGCTCGCGCGCCAGCCGGGCGGCATGCCCACCGTGCTGCGCCGCGCCCGCGTGCGCATCGCCTTTCCCGTCGCCAACATCGGCCCCAACCTGCCGACCCTGGCCGCCACGGTCGGCGGCAACCTGTACGACCTGGGCGAAGTGACCGGCCTGCGGCTGGAACAACTGGAACTGCCGTCCGACTACCGCGCCCAGTTCGACATGCCGCGCGTCGGCGTGGCCGGCACGCGCGCGCTGACCGGCGTGGCCCATGGCGCGCTGGTGGGCACCATCATCAAGCCCAACGTCGGGCTGTCGCCCGAGCAGACCGCCCACCTGGTGGCGCGGCTGTGCGCGGCGGGCGTGGATTTCATCAAGGACGATGAAGTCTGCGCCAACCCCGCCCATGCGCCGCTGGCGCAGCGCGTGGCCGCCGTGATGGCGGTGGTGCGGGCGCACCGCGAGCGCACCGGCCGCCAGGTGATGGTGGCCTTCAACATCACCGACGAAACCGACGCCATGCGGCGCCACGCCGACCTGATCGAGCGCGAGCAAGGCAGTTGCGTGATGGCCAGCCTGAACTGGTGCGGCTATTCCGCCATCCAGACCCTGCGGCGCCACACGCCGCTGGCGCTGCACGGCCATCGCAACGGCTACGGCGCGCTGTCGCGCCACCCCTTGCTGGGCATCGGCTTCCAGGCCTACCAGACGCTGTGGCGCCTGGCCGGCGTCGACCACATGCACGTGCATGGCCTGCAGGGCAAATTCTCGCAGCCGGACGCGGAAGTGGTCGAGAGCGCGCGCGACTGCCTGGCCTCGCTCACGCCGGGCATCGACGACGCGGTGATGCCGGCGTTCTCGTCCGGCCAGTGGGCCGGCACGGTGCCCGCCACCTGGGCCGCGGTGCGCACCGACGACCTGTTGTTCATGTCCGGCGGCGGCATCCTGGCGCATCCGGACGGCCCGGCGGCCGGCGTGCAGAGCATCCGCCAGGCCTGGCAGGCGGTGCGCGCCGGCCAGGACCTGGCCGCCTTCGCCGCCGAGGCGCCCGAGCTGCGGCGCGCGCTGGAACATTTCGGGTCGCGCGCATGACGGACGGCTCCGCCCGCGCCGCCGCGCCGCGCGTCACTTGGTACGGCGACGACTTCACCGGCGCCACCGACACGCTGGCGCACGTGGCGCTGGCCGGCTGGCGCAGCCTGCTGTTCCTGGGCGTGCCGACGCCGCGGCAGCTCGAACGCGCCGGTCCGCTGGACGCCCTGGGCATCGCCGGCGCGGCGCGCGGCATGGCGCCCGATGAGATGACGGCCGAGCTGCGCGCCGCCGGCCGCTTCCTGGCCGCCACCGGCACGCGCATCCTGCACTACAAGTGCTGCTCCACCTTCGACAGCGCCCCGCACGTGGGCAGCATCGGCGCGGCCGTGGCCGAGCTGCGGCGCCACATGCTCAATCCGCTCGTGCCCATCGTCGGCGGCCAGCCCGGCATCGGGCGCTACTGCAGCTTCGCCAACCTGTTCGCGCGCGCCGGCGCCGACCCCGAGGCGCACCGCATCGACCGGCACCCGGTGATGCGCGCGCACCCCGTCACGCCCATGCACGAGGCCGACCTGCGCCGCCATCTGGCGCTGCAAGGGCTGGACGGCATCGAGTCCCTGCCCCACACCGCCTACCCGCCGCTGCGCGGCCCCGCCGACCTGCGCGCGGCCGACGGCTGGATCGACGACATCGTGAACACGGTCGACGGCCCGCTGCTGCTGGACCTGGTGGACGACGAACAACTGCCGCTGATCGGCCGGCTGCTGTGGCGCGCGGCCGCGGCGCTGCCGCTGCTGGCGGTGGGTCCCAGTAGCGTGCAGCAGGCGCTGACGCGCGCCGCCGGGCTCGCCCCCGCGTCCGCCCCGCCCACGCTGGCGCCCGCCGAAGGGCCGGTGCTGGTGGTGGCCGGCAGCCTGTCGCCGGTCACGGCCCGTCAGATCGCCGCCTGCCAGCGCTATGCGCGGCAGCCCCTGCAGGTTGAACGCCTGCTGGACGACCCGGCCTATGCCGGGGCGCGCATCGAGGAGGCGGCCGGCGCGCTGGCCCAGGGACGCAATGTGCTGCTGCATACCGATGCGCCCGACCAGGCCCTGTCGCCGGACCGCACTGCCGCCACCGCCCGCGCCACCGGCCAGCTGGCGGCCGGCATCGTGCGCGCCAGCGCGGCCGCCGGCCGCCGGCTCACGCGCCTGGGCATCGCCGGCGGCGACACGTCCAGCCACGCCGCGTTGGCGCTGGGGCTATGGGGCCTGGGATTTCACTGCACGCTCGCGCCCGGCGTCACCGTCAGCATCGCGCGCAGCGACGATCCGCTGACCGATGGACTTGAACTGATGCTCAAGGGCGGCCAGATGGGCGGGACGACGCTGTTCGATGACCTGGTGCTTGGCGCCGGGCGGGCCTGAAGCGATCAGTCGCCCAGCTTCGGCCGCAACGCCGCCGTTACGCGATCGACGTTCGCCGGCGTCACCTGCCAGCGCGCCGCGTCGTCGTACTCGAATTCGGCGTTGACCTTGCGCGTGACCCGGTTGAACTGGAACAGCATCTTGATGAAGCCCTTGTCGTGCCGCGGGCGCAGCCATTCGCGGTAGCGCCTGACCGCCTGTTCGACCGGGTCGTAGAGAAAGGCGACCGCGTGCGGCGTGCCGTCGGCGGCATAGGCATAGCCGTAGCTCTGGTTGACGTCGCCGTCCTCGTCCACGGCGAACACCGCCGAGACCTCCTGCCACGCGATGCCGTCGAGTTCGCCGCACGCGACGATCTCGCGCGCGATCGCTTCCATCAGGTCGCGGTTGTCGCCGGGCGCCGCCTGCGCGGCGCCGGACAGCCCGATGACGGCGACCGTGCCGGCCAGCCATTGCAGCCATGCCCGGCAACGTCCGTGGATCATGTCGTCATCCTCCTGCCCGGCGCCGGTATCCGCATCAGTCCGCCAGCGTGGCGTTGTCGATCACGAAGCGATACTTGACGTCGCCCTTGAGCATGCGCTCGTAGGCGGCGTTGATCCCGTCGGCGCGCACCATCTCGATGTCGGCGACGATGCCGTGCTGTGCGCAGAAGTCCAGCATCTCCTGCGTCTCGGGGATGCCGCCGATCATCGACCCGGCCAGCGAGCGGCGCTTCATGATGAAGTTGAACACGTTCGGCGAGGGATGCGGCGTGGCCGGCGCGCCCACCAGGGTCATGGCGCCATCGCGCTTGAGCAGCACCAGGAAGGCGTCCAGGTCATGCGGCGCCGCCACGGTGTCGAGAATGAAGTCGAAGCTCTGCAGGTGCGCGGCCATCTCGTCCGGATTGCGCGACACCACCACGTCGTCGGCGCCCAGCTCGCGCGCCGCCGCGCGCTTGGACTCCGAGGTGGTGAAGGCCACCACGTGCGCGCCCATCGCATGCGCCAGCTTGATGCCCATGTGGCCGAGCCCGCCGATGCCCACCACGCCCACCTTCTTGCCCGGCCCGGCGTTCCAGTGGCGCAGCGGCGAATAGGTGGTGATGCCGGCGCACAGCAGCGGCGCCACCGCGGCCAGCTGCTCGGCGGGATGGCTGACGCGCAGCACGTAACGCTCGTGCACCACAATCTTCTGGGTGTAGCCGCCCAGCGTCCAGCCCGGCTCGTCCGCGGTCGGCGCGTTGTAGGTGCCGACCATGCCATCGCAGTAGTTCTCGAAGCCGTCCGCGCACTCGGCGCAGTGCTTGCAGCTGTCGACGATGCAGCCCACGCCGACCAGGTCGCCCGGCTTGAAGCCCTGGACGTGCGCGCCGACGGCGGCCACCCGCCCGACGATCTCGTGGCCCGGCACACAGGGATACTGGGTGCCTTCCCATTCGGCCCGCACCTGGTGCAGGTCGGAGTGGCAGATGCCACAGTAGGCGATGTCGATCTGGACGTCATGGGCGCCGGTGGCGCGGCGAGTGATCTCGAGCGATTCGAGCGGTTTGTCGGCGGCGTAGGCGCCATAGGCTTTCACAAGCATGGAAGACTCCCTGGTGCTTGTCCAAAAAGGGACATTCTCCGGAATCGCTTCCGGCGCCGGTAGTGCAATCCGCCGAGATTCCTGCCCAATCCTGCGACGCCAGCGCGGCTCCGCCGGGACGCGCCGCCCACGATAACGCACGCCGGAACGTGGTGCACCATTCGATCCATATCGAAACATTTGTTGTAAATCGTGATGCGAAGCCTCGCCCGTCCTTTGCTATCCTGACTGCCGCTCGCGCCCCCCGCGCCGCGCCGGACCTCCTGGCCGCGGCGGTCTCGATGCCGTTCCCCTCAGGAGCTTGACCGTTGGCTGAACGATCCGACTACCAGACAGGCACCCGGTCGGTACCGGTCATCCCCTACGACACCTTCGAGGCCGCCAACCTGTTCCTGGCCACCGGCCGCACCCTCCGGGAAGTGCTGCCGCGCATCGGCCTGACCGAACCAGAGTGGGCGCCCCTGCGCGAAGCCTACCGATGGTTTCCGTATTCCTACGATGACCGCGCCCGGCGCGCCTATTTCGACGGGCTGGACGACGCCGCCATCTGCCGTCTGGTGCTGCCGCCCCGCTGGCGCCTGCCCGACGGCGCGGCGCCCGACGGCGCGGCGCCCGACGGCGCGCCCCCCGACCTGCGCACCACCTGGCACATACGCGAAGCCGTGCGGCGCAAGCCCCACATCGGGCCTTTCGCCGACTGCGGCTGGCCACTGACCTGCGTCGCCGCGCATCCCGAGGCCACGCTGTGTTGCTATACCCACGACGGCGCGCATGTCTATTTCAATGGCGAGCCGCTGGCGGACAAGCAGGGCAACCTGCTGGATGTCGATGCCGGCAGCTTCAAGGCCTTCGGCGGCCGCTGGCTGCACGACCGGCATCGCGTCTACGGCGAGGGCGAATACGGCGCGCAACGCAAGACGTATTGGTACGAGGTCGAGGGCGCCGATATCGCCACCTTCGAGGCGCTCAACCTGCGCTATGCGCGCGACCGCGAACGGGCCTACTACATCACCGGCAAGACGATCCGCACGAAAAGCCCCGCGGCCTTCGAGATCGTGCCGCAGGTCAGCCTCAACTACCGCGACCATTCCTGCGACTTCCGGCGCGACGGCAGCATCCTCGCGCGCGACCGCGAATCCGTCTATTTCTACGGCGCCCGCCTCAAAGGCGCCCGCCCCGCGACCTTCCGCGAACTGGGCCACGACTACGCCACCGACGACACCAACGTCTGGTACCTGGACGAGAAGAAGATCATCGACGGCGCCGACGCGGCCACGTTCACGGTGCACGGCCCCGGCGATCCGCCGCTGCGCCTGCGCGGCAACGGCCCCTGCGCCACCGACCGCCACCGCCCCTATCTGCGCGCCGCGCCCTGTGACCCGGCAGCGAGCGTCGAGGACTGGCGGCCGTTCTTCGAATCGCGTCCCGAGCTCGACGACTGGTGGTGGCACCGGCTGACCCGGGAGACGCCCCGCCCATGAGCGCCACGCGCCTGTCCGCCATCGTGGCCGGCTTCTGCCTTGGAGCAAGCCTGTGCCTGGCCCCTGCCGCCCACGGCACGCCCGCCGCCCCCGTCGTCGTCGACGACGCGCGCATGGCCCGTATCGCCGCAGTCGCCGACGCCCCCACCCGCCGGGCGCTGAGCGAGATGCTGTTCATCCTGCACCAGCAGCGCCGCAGCGAAGACATGCTGCGCGAACCTCCGGCGCAGACGGTGCGCGCCACCTCGCGCCTGGCGGTCATCGGCGACTACGCCGACGCCGACCAGCTGGCCGACGTCTACGCCGCGGGCGTGATCGGCGTATTGAACGCGCGCGGCGACATCGGCGTGGAGGCGCCGTTCGCGCTGCCCTACCCGCACACCTTGCGCTGGTCGGCGATCCGCTTCCTGGACGGCGGCGTGGTACCAACCGCCCAGCCCGCCGGCGCCGGCGTCGCCATCTCGGTGCAGAAGCAGGGGCAGCTGCTGACGATCTCGCAACCCGACGGCCAGCATGGCCTGCCGGAATCGCTCGACGGCGAGTTGAGCATCGCGCTGCCCAAGTCCACCCCGCACGCCGACTTCACCCTCGCCGCGCTGGGCAAGCCGCGCCGGCTGGGCGACTACGCCTTCACGCTGCAGGCGATGGACGATCACAGCGTGACGGTCGGCGTCACCCAGAGCGGCGGCGGCGCGCCGCGCGGCTTCAGTAGCGACGCCGTCATCATCGAGGCGCGCGATGCCGCCGGCCAGGTGCTCTTGAACCACCTGCGCCTGTGGGACACGCGCGACCAGCTCGCGCGCGGGCTGAGCCAGTTCGACCAGTTGAGCGCGCAGGCGGCCGCGGGCCAGCTCACCGTGCCCGACACCGCCACCCTGCTGGCCAAGGCCGGCTTCAAGGACGCCAACGGCCAGCTGGTGGCCCGCTTCGGCTTCAAGGGCAAGGTCGCCAGCGTGCGCGTCACGCTGCTGGTGCCCGGCGGCCCCACGCTGACGCGGCGCCTGTCGGCCTCGGTGCTGCCGCTCGGACAGACCCTGGAAGGCGTCGGCCTGACGCCGCTCACGCTGGCCGGCTCGGTCTACGACCACGACACGCCCAGGCTGCGGCCCGACATCGAGCCGCGGGCCGTGGCCGCCAGCGTGTCGGTCGCCCTGGTGCGGCGCGAAGACAAGCCGGTTATCCGCTTCGGCTATCCCGACGTGCTGAGTGACCGCTTCATCTCCAACGCCACGCGCTTCGGCCTGGCGGACGCCGCCACCATCACCTTCCTGGACGCCCGCGGCCGGCCGATCGACGTGCGCGAAGGCGAGGCCTATGAACGCGTGCAGGACGGCTTTGCCCTCGACCCGAGTCGTTTTCCGGTGGCGCCCGTGCGCGCGAAAGGCCGGCTGTCGGTGCTGAACATGGCCACGATCGAGCGCAAGCCGCTGCCGCTGGACGCACTCCCGCCGGGCGCCGCGGTCAACGACAACCTGGTGCTGCTCGACCCCGCGCGCCTGCCCGAGGCGGGCCAGGGTCTTGTCCTGAACGCCACGGACGCCAGCGGCGGCACGCTGCGCGAAGTCGGCCGCATCGGCCTGACCGGGGCCGACGGCGGCGCGCAGGTGGCGTATTATTTTCAAGGCAGGATCGCGCGACTCGACGCCCTGGTTCCCGGCAAGACGGAACGGCTGCCGTTCGATTTCGACATCCCCTTGTCCGGACTGACGCGCTGATCGCCCGCCCCCCCGAGGCGCGGCGCCCCCGCCGCGCCTCGGACTCAACGCCCATCCAGGAGCCATCATGGAACAAGCGAAATGGGACTTCCAGATCGAACACCCGCAACAGGAAAATGACGTCTGGCGCATCGGCTACACGCTGATCGCGCCGGGCGCGAGCGCCGACGCGCCGGGGGAACGGATCGCCATCGACGAACACTTCTCGTCCGCCCAGACGGCCATTGAAGCCGCGACCCGCCTGGCGCAGATCCACGTCGCCGACCTGAACGGCGACACCGCCACCTTCGACCCGCCGAGCGACGCCGAAGTGCCATTCGGCAAGCATCCGCGCTTCTAGCGCGGCGACCGGCCAGCGGTTTGCGGCGCGTCCCGGGAGCGGCGCTTGCTGGCGAGGCGAGATCATCCCCGCCTCGCCTCAGGAGCCGCCATGTCCCGCCCGTCCACGCCCTCGACACCCGCTAACCGCCCGCCACAACCGGCCGCCCCCGATGATGCTGGGAAGAAAGGCAATGACCAAGTCCCCGACGAAGACATCGAACCGGCGGATTCGACCGCCGACGATCCGCGTCCGGATGACGGCCCCGTCACCTCGCCCCCCGCCGGCCCCAGCGATTCCTCGGATTCGCCCAGCGACCTGCCATCGTCCTCGCGCGGCAGCGACAGTGGGCCGGATTCGGTAAAAAGTACCGATCTTTCAGTACCCCTGGGCCGGCCGCGCACGGCATGAACCCTGCGGGCCGGGAACATGGATTGCTGGATGACTGCGCGGCCATATCCGATGCGCCGCGCACGCCAACCCCACCGGGAGTACGCCATGACCATCCGCCATCTCACCACCCTTTCCATGCTGCTTTTCGCGCTGGGCGGTCCACAGGCCAGCATGGCGCAAGCCGCGCCCGCCGCGCCGGCGACCGCCAAGCTGGACAGCGGCGACCGCGATTTCCTGGAAAGCGCGGCCCAGGCCGGCCACCTGGAAGTCGAGGGCAGCAAGATGGCGCTGGAAAAAGGCCACAGCCCCGATGTGAAGACGTTCGCGCAGAAAATGATCGACGACCACGGCAAGGCCGGGCAGCAACTGGCGGCCCTGGCCAAGGGCAAGGGCTATGAGGTGCCCACCGAGCCGTCCCTGGTGCAGAAGGCCCGGCTGAAGGCGCTGGGCCTGCGCGACGAAGGCTTCGACAAGGCCTATGCCGATGAAATCGGCGTGGACGCGCACGAGGATGCGGTCAAACTGTTCGAGAAGGCTTCCAACGAGGTCAAGGATCCGGATGTGAAGCAGTTCGCCATCCAGACGCTGCCGACCTTGCAGCAGCATCTGCAGATGGCCAAGACCCTGAAGCAAGCGACCGAGAAACAATGAGCGCGACGGCCCCGTGGATCCGTGGCTAGCGTATGGACCGCGATGAGCTGTTGGCGCGCATGCTGGCCACCTCCGCTTGCGACCGGCCACTCAGCGATTGGCCCGAGGTGCTTTCCGATTATGCGGGATGCCTGGCCGCGCTGGAGGACAAGCTCACGCCGCGCGAGATGGAGGCGCTGATCCGCGCCGGCGCCGACTTCTACCGTACGCTGGCGCGGGCCGAACAATACCGGCAGGCATCGGTCTGGAGCGCGCCTCGCTGATCGGATCGCCCGCATTTCGAAGAACGCCCCCCTCGGGTGCCCCGTCGGCATGGCGGTTGCTGCGCGACGGCATTTTCCGCCTCCGGAGACGACATGCTTACCCGCTGGTTTTCCGACCCGGCCGCGCTTGCCGGCCATCCCGTTGCCCTGTGGCTGGCGGCGCTGGCGGTGGGCGCCGCCGTGTGTTTCCTGCTGATGCTGGCCCTGCGGCTGGCCCGCTCGCGGCTCGACCGCCTGGCGCAGCCGACAGGCCGGGGCGCCGCCGGCGCCGCGTCACGCGTGTTGTTGCGCACCAGCTGGGTGGTGCTGGCGTTGGCGTCGTTGCTGCTGGCGGCCGACCTGGTGGGTGCGCCGCTGCCCGGCCGGACCGGGCCCGGCCACCTGTGGTTCGTGCTGATCGCGCTGCAACTGGCGCTGTGGCTGGATCGCGGCATCGAAGTCGGCCTGACCCATGCGGTCGCCGCGCGCGGGCGCGCCGGCTCGATTACCGCCACCCTGCTCTCCTTCCTGCTGCGGGCGCTGGTATGGGTGATCGTGCTGTTGGCGATGCTGGACAACGTGGGGGTCAACATCACCGCGCTGGTCGCCAGCCTGGGCATCGGCGGCGTGGCGGTGGCCCTGGCGGTGCAGACCATCCTGAGCGACCTGTTCGCATCGATCTCCATCGGCCTGGACAAGCCGTTCGAGGCCGGCGACTTCATCGTCTTCGGCGCGGTGGCGGGCAGCATCGAACACGTCGGCCTCAAGACCACCCGCATCCGCAGCCTGGGCGGCGAACAGATCGTCTGCTCGAACACGGAACTGCTCAAGCAGACGATCCAGAACTACAAACGCATGCAGCAACGGCGCATCGTGTTCTCGATCCGGGTGACCTACCGTACGCCGGTCGAACAGGTCGCCGCCATCCCCGCCCTGATCCGCGCGCAGATCGAGCAGCAGCCGGACACCCGTTTCGACCGCGCCCACCTGGCGCGGCTGGGCGAAAGCGCGCTGGAATTCGAGGCGGTGTATTACGTCATGAGCGCCGACTACAACCGCTACATGGACCTGCAGCAGGCGATCTACCTGGGCGTGATGCGCGACCTGCAGGCCGCCGGCATCGCCCTGGCGCTGCCCGAAAGCATCCTGCACCTGGCGCGGCGCGCGGCCCGCGAGGAGGAAGCGGCGGCGTGATCCCGCGCCGCCGTCGGGTCCTGCTTCAGCGCGTCTCGGTGGTGCCGCCGGAACCGGCGGAGGCGCCGGAACCCGGCATGCCGCCCTGACCGGTCGAGCCGGTGCCGCCCTGGCCACGCGCCGGACCGCGGCTATCGGTGCCGCCCTCGCCATCCAGGCGCCGGGCCGGACGGTCATCCTTGGCGGGGCGCGGCTCGCCTTGCGGCGGCTGCGACTTGGGCACGGCGCGTGAGCCGCCCTGCCCGGGCTGCGCCTTCGGCTGTGGCTGCGCCTTTCCCTGCCCTGGCTGCGCCTTGGGCATGGGCTTGGGCGTCGGCGCGGTGCTGCCGGGCGTCGTCGTGGGAGGTTGCGGCAAATGGGACTGGGCCCAGGCGCCCGCCGAGGCCAAGGCCAAGGCGTTGACGGTGATCGTGGTGACGATGAGTCTGGAAATCTTCATGGCATGTCTCCGGTGAACAGGCCCGGGCCGGAAATGGCCACGGGTATCGGGCGTTGCGTGCAACGGGCGCCGGCCCCCGCGCCCAAGGCCTGGCGCAGCAGCGCATCCAGGCGCGCCAGGCCGGTGGCGAGATCGCCGCGGATATGGACCCGCAGGCAGGGACGGCCGCGCGCCGTCAATTCCTGCATGTCGCCCAGCGCCTGCGCGGTCTGCGTGGCGCCGAAGCTCGCGCCATGGCCCGGCGCCTCCAGCGTCCGCGGCGCATCCGCGGTGACGAACAGGAACACCCCGCCGGCCGGGCCGCCCTTGTGCAGTTGGCCGCTGGAATGCAGGTAGCGCGGGCCGAATCCCCCCAGCGTGGCCGCGCCGGTGGCGGCACGCACGCCGGCGCGCGCCGCCGCCAGCCATTGTTCGCACGCGGCGTCGCGCGGCAGGTACGCCAGCAGCGCCACGTAGCCGTCGGCGGTCCGCCGCGCCGCGAACGAGGCCAGCAATGCCGCGCCCGAGGCGGCTGGCGATGCGGCGCCGTGAAAGGCCAGCGGCCCGTCCACCCGCAGCAGCGCGCAGGCGCCGCCGCGGGCGTCCGCATCAGGGGCCGCCGCGAGGCGGCGCGTGCGCGCCTTGCTGGCCTCGACGTCGGGCTGGTCGAACGGGTTGACGCCGAGCACGGCGGCCGCGACCGCGGTGGCGATCTGCCATCGGAAGCATTCCTGCGCCACCGACAGGCCCGTCCCCAGCTGGCACGTCAACAGCGGATGGCCCGCCGCGGCCAGTTCACGCGCCAGCACCTTAAGGCCGGCATCGGCGCCCGGCCCGTTCGACAGGTGCACGAACAGGCGGTCACGGCCATAGTCGCCGGGCGCGGCCAGCGGCTCATGCGCCACCGGCACCAGCCCCTTGCCGGCCTTGCCGGTGGATTCCGCCAACAGCTGTTCCAGCCACCCGGCCAGCGTTTCCAGGCCCGGGTCGGCCAGCAGCGTGACCTTGTCGTACCCGGCCAACGCCGCCTCGCCCAGCAGCGCCCCCAACAGCAGGCCAGGGTTGCGCGCGCCGCCGAACCCATGCGTCGAGCAGGCGCGCCGCATGGGTTCGGCGGCGCGCAGCACGCTGGCCGGGTCGTGGCCCAGCAGCGCCGCGGCCACCAGGCCAAACGGCGACAGCACCGAGTAGCGTCCGCCCACCGCGGGATCGCCGGTGAAAATGGCGGCATAGCTGGCCGCCCGCGCGCGCGCATGCAGCGGCGTGCCGGGGTCGGTGATGGCGACAAAGCGGTGCGCGGCCTCCTGGCGCCCCAGTCGCCGGGCCAGGCATTGCTCGAAGTACGCGGCCAACATGCCGGATTCCAGCGTGTTGCCCGATTTGCTGGCGACCACGAACAGCGTGCGGTCCAGGTCGAGCCGGCCCTGCAACGCCAGGATCTGCGCCACGTCGGTGGAATCGAGAATGTGCAGGCGCAGCCCGCCGCCCGCCACGCCCAGGATCTGCGCCAGCGCCTCGGCGCCCAACGTCGCGCCCCCCATGCCGAGCATCACCGCGTCGGTGAACCCCGCCACGCACAGGCGACGGCAGGTGGCCGCCAGGCGGCCCGGGTCTCCCGGCGCGGCGCCCGGACGCAACCAACCGAGCCACCGACCTTCGTCATGGCCGGTCCACAGAGAAGCGTCGCCGGCCCACAGGCGTTGCACCCATTGCTGGCGCGAGGCCGTGGCCAGGCGCCGCGCCAGGCTCGCGGCCAGCGGCGCAGGCAGGGCATGAGAAAACCCATTCAGCGGAATGCGCGCAAGCGCCTGACGCGCGGGCGCGCGCCCGGACGGCAGCGCCGGTTGCCGCGCACGGCGCGCGGGGCGGGAGGATACGGCTGTCGTAGGGGCGTACATGTTCATGAGGGGTTCCTAGAGCGCGCGTCCACTGCGCACCCATACTTGCTGTTGCAGGCCGGCATCGCCGAGCCGGTCGATGCCCGGCGTCTGCTGCGGGTCGACGCCGGGCATCGGGTTGGGCAGGCTGTCGGGCGGCCAACGGCCGCGCCGGTCCGCCTCGTCGTCTCGCGGCGGCGGGTCGGGCGACTCGGCGGGCGATGTATCGGGCCGGGCCGGCGGCTTGCGGCCGGGTTCCGGGGCGTCTGGCTGGGTCGTGGTGTTGCCCATGGCGGTCTCCCTGATCGTCTTGCCGGATCACGCGGCCTTGCCGGCGCGCGCCGCCTTGGCGTTGGTCTGTTCCAGCGCCAGCATGTTCAGCTTTTCATCGGCGGCCTTCTCCTCGGCCAGCGTTTCCTTGAGCAGCGCCAGCGCGTCGTTCTGCCCCAACTGCTTGGCAAAAGTGCACAGGGTGCCGTAGCTGGCGATCTCGTAATGCTCGACCTTCTGCGCCGCCGCGATCAGGGCGGCATCCAGCACCGGGCCTTTCTCGACGTCCTCGATGACGTCGCGGCCCTCTTCCACCAGGCCTTCCATGGCCGCGCACTTGATGCGCTTGAGCCGCAGGCCCGTGGCCTCGACGATCTTGTCGATGCGCTCGACCTGGCCCCGGGTTTCCTCCAGGTGCGAGGTGAAGGCTTCGGCGAGCTTGGCCTCGCTGGCCGCGCGCGCCATTTTGGGCAGGGCCCGCGTCAATTGCTTCTCGGCGCTGTAGATGTCCGACAGTTCATGGATGAACAGGTCCTGCAAAGTCTTTTGTGTCATGGCTGACTCCTGAGTGATTCCGATGGGTTCCCTGCACGGTGGCAGGCGGGCCACGGAGGTGGCCGTCCGCTGTCTCCAGCAACCGCCGTGCCGCGTCCGCCGCGAGCAGCCGCATGCGTACGGCTCACCCGTCCCCGTCGCGCATCGCGCCTTACGCTCATTTCGGCCGGGGGTCGCGGATCCCGTCCTGCAGCCCGGCGAGCTCGCCTCGGCGCAGGCGCGGCAGGAAATTGACCAGCGCCCGCGCCACGTTGCGCACCTCCTGCCGCACGGCCGCATCGGCGTCCAGTTCCTCGTGGCTGGTGGCGTAGGGCCGGTAGTAGCCGATATAGCGCTCCAGCCGGGCGGACGCGCCGGCGTCGACCAGCCCCATCCAGTCCAGCCAGTCCGCCAGCGCGCGCCGCTGGCTCTCGATGCCGGCCACGTCGCCATGCACCACCAGGCCATAGGCGCGGCCGGCCAGATGCTTGGGATAGGGCCAGCCGGCCAGTTCCAGCTGCTTGGCCTTGAACGGATCCTTGCCGCCGGTCGAGGTGGGGTCGGGATTGCCGCCGTCCGCGCACACCAGCCGGTCGATCATCAGCTTCAACGGGCTGGGCGATTGGTACCAGTAGGTCGGCGCCACCAGGATCACGCCGTGGGCCGCCACCCACTGTTCATAGATGCCCGCCATGGCATCGTTGGCCTGGCCGAGCGCGTGGTTGGGATAGCAGCTGCACGGCCAATGGCACAACGGCATCGCGGTCGAGACGCAGCCCTTGCAGGGATGGATGCGGTATTCGTATTCCGACGTCAGCCGGCTGAGATCGAGCAAGTCGCCGTGGATGCCGGCAGCCCGCAGTTCTTCCTGCGCCAGCAACGCCAGCCGCCAGCTCTTGGAAACCTCGCCCGGACAGGTGCCGTCATTGCGCGCCGCGCCAACGATCACCAGCACGCGCGACGGGGCCTGCGGGTCCTGCTGCGCACCGGCGGCGCGCGCCAGGCGGTCGCGCGTGTCCTTCCATTCGACCGACAGGTCGTAATCGGGGTCGGCGTAGTCGGGACCTGCCTTTACCGTCTCGGGCGCCTTGCGTCCGGCCGCATAGGCGTCCCAGGCGATCGCCTCGAGCCGGGCCAGGGCCGCGTCTTCGGCCCGGAAGGCGGGGTCGCGGAAACGGCCCATGAATCGCGCGCGGAACGTGTCGCGGTCCAGCTGGCCGGCGTATTGCCCTTTGCGGACGGTGGGCAGGATGTCGGTCATGGCCGCCTCCGGCTGCGGGCGCGCTGGCGCCGCTGGGTTCGGGCGCGCGCGGTACAGGCCGCGGCCAGCGCCAATAATTTGTCTTCATCGAGGCGTTCGGCATCGACCAGTCTTTCGTCGGCGCCGCGCAGCGCGATCAGCAGTTCGTCCAGCTTCAGGTGCACGGCCTCGCTATCCTTGTTCTGACTCTGCTGGATGACGAACACCATCAGGAAGGTGATGATCGTGGTGCCGGTGTTGATCACCAGTTGCCAGGTTTCGGAATAGCCGAACGCCGGACCGGACAGCCCCCAAGCCACCACCGCGATCAGCGCCGCCCCGAATGCCACGGGCGAACCCGCCCATTTCGTGACGTGCGCCGCAAAATGATCGAAGAAACGCGATACCGCATTGCCATGGCCGTCCCCCCGCGCGGGAGACGTTCGTTTCGACGACGGCTTTCGCCGTGGTACGCGGTTGCTTGTCATGGGGTTCCATCCGGTGCGGCGGGGCCTGCCTTTCAGCAAGCCTCGTGCCTGTCCCTCCTCCCGCCCGGGCCGCAACAGTGCTAGCCTCGCACTGTTGCGGTCCGCCGAATCCCGATGAAATCCATTCTGCAGTCCGAGAAGTACCTGCTGCTGGCCTGCGCCCTCGCGATGGCGGGGTACGCGGCCGACGCCCGCCTGGCCGACTACGGACGGACCGCCGGCCTGATCGAGACGGCGCTGCTGGTGGTGGCCATCCTGGCCGCGTCGCTGAGCGTGGCGCGCCACGCCGAACGCATCGCGCGCAAGCTGGGCGATCCCTACGGCAGCATGATCCTGACGCTGTCCGCCGTGCTGGTGGAAGTGATCGTGCTGGCCATCGTCTCGTCCAAGGCGGGCTCGCCCACCCTGGTGCGCGACAGCATCTACTCGGCGGTCATGCTGGACATCAACGGCATCCTCGGCGTGGCCGCCCTGATCGGCGGCTTCAAGCACGGCGAGCAGGCCTACAACGATGATTCCGCGCGCACCTACAGTGTCATGATCCTGACCGCCGTGACGGTGTCGATGATCATCCCCGAGTTCGTTCCCCAGGAGCGCTGGCGCGCCTACAGCGGCTTCACCATCGTGGCGATGCTGCTGCTGTACGGCGTCTTCCTGCGCATGCAGACGGGCCCGCACAGCTATTTCTTCAGCTACAGCTACCCGGACAAGAAGACCCGCCAACCGTCGCCGGCCTCCGGCTACCCGAGCCGGCGCCAGTCGATCCTCGTCATGGCGGCCGGCATCGTCGCGGTGGGCGCGCTGGCCGAACTGATGTCGCATTCGTTGAATCGCAGCCTGGCCGGGATCGAGGTGCCCGCGGGCCTGGTGGCGCTGATCGTGGCCACCATCTCGGCCGCCCCGGAAATGCTGACCGCCCTGCGCGCAGCGCTGGCCAACCGCATGCAATCGGTGGTCAATATCGCCCTGGGCGCGTCGCTCTCGACCGTCATTCTGACGGTGCCCGCCATGGAAGCGTTGGCGCTGGTCTCGGGCCAGCGCTTCGACATCGCCATGACGCCGCTGCAGACCCTGATGATGCTGGTGACGCTGCTGGTGGCCGCGATCAATCTGAACGACGGCCAGACCAACGCGATCGAGGGCATGACGCATTTCGTGCTGTTCGGCGCCTTCCTGATGCTGCTGGGCCTGGGCTTGTAGAACGAGGCGCGCCGGGCACGGGACTTGCTGGCGGGCAAAGATTCCCGCTACCCGGAGAGCCCCTTGCCCGCCGAGCCCCTCGCCCCCCTGACGGTCCTGACCGTCAACATCCACAAGGGCTACACCAGTTTCAACCGCCGCTTCATGCTGCACGAGCTGCGCGACGCCCTGCGCATGGCCGCCCCGGACCTGGTGTTCCTGCAGGAAGTGGTGGGCGAACACCAGGCCATGGCTGCGCGGGCCGCGCCCCGCTGGCCGGCGGCGTCGCAATACGAGTTCCTGGCCGATACGCTGTGGCGCGATTTCGCCTATGGCCGCAATGCCGTCTACCCGGCGGGCCATCACGGCAACGCCGTGCTGTCGCGCTACCCGATCACGCGCTTCGAGAACCACGACGTCAGCGTCGGCGGGCACGAAAGCCGCGGACTGCTGCATTGCGTGCTCGCGTTGCCGGGAACCGCCGGCGCCGTCCACGCGATCTGCGTCCACCTGGGATTGCGCGCCCGCCATCGCGCCAGGCAGATCGCCAGCCTGTGCCGCCTGGTGGCGCGCGACGTGCCGGCCGGCGCGCCGCTGCTCATCGCCGGCGATTTCAACGACTGGCGGCAGGAGGCCGACGGCCTGCTGCGCGACTGCCAGGTGCGGGAAGTCTTCACATCGCGGCTGGGCCGGCCCGCCCGCACCTTTCCGGCGCGCTGGCCGGTGCTGCGGCTCGATCGCATCTACGTGCGCAATGTGCGCGACTGGCGGCCCGTGCCGCTGGCCTCGCGGGTCTGGGCGGGCCTGTCCGACCATGTGCCGATCGCCGCGGAAGTGGCGCTATGACGCTGCCCCCGGACGGTTGGCGCAGCGGCAACCGCTACACGCTGCTGGAGAATGGCGAGGCTTATTTTCCCGCCGTGCGCGCCGCCGTGGACGCCGCCGTCCACGAGGTCCTGATCGAGACCTTCATCCTGTTCGACGACAAGGTCGGCCGCGACCTGCGGCAGACCCTGGTCGCCGCCGCGCGCCGCGGCGTCAGCGTCGACCTGCTGGCGGACGGCTACGGCTCGGACCTGCTGTCCGAGGAATTCCTGGCGCCGCTGACCGACGCCGGCGTGCGCGTGCACCTGTTCGATCCGCGTCCGCGGCTGCTGGGGGTGCGCACCAATCTGTTCCGCCGCATGCATCGCAAGGTCGTGGCGGTGGACGGCGCCTGCGCCTTCGTGGGCGGCATGAACTTCTCGGCCGATCACCTGCCGGACTACGGCCCCGAAGCCAAGCAGGACTATGCGGTGCGGGTCGACGGCCCCCTGGCCGCCGATATCGCGGACCACGCGCGCGCCGCCCTCGGCGCGCGCCCGCCACGGCGGCGCCGGGCCGCGCGCCTGGAAGCGATGCCGGCGGGCGATGGCGGCGGCCGCCTGGTGGTGCGCGACAACCACGGCCACGCCACCGACATCGAACGCTATTACCGTGCCGGCCTGCGCGCCGCGCGCCACGACGTGCTGATCGCCAACGCCTACTTCTTTCCCGGCTACCGCCTGCTGCGCGACCTGGCCAACGCCGCCCGCCGCGGCGTGCGCGTGCGGCTGCTGCTACAAGGCGAGCCCGACATGCTGGTGGCGCAACTGGCCGCCAGCATGCTCTATGACTACCTGATCGATGCCGGCGTCGAGATCTTCGAATACCGCCGGCGCCCGCTGCACGCCAAGGTCGCCTGCGTCGACGACGACTGGTCCACCGTGGGTTCCAGCAACCTGGATCCGCTCAGCCTGGCGCTGAACCTGGAAGCCAACGTGGTGGCGCGCGACAGCGCCCTGAACGCCGCCCTGCGCGCCAGCCTGGAACGCCTCATCGCGCACGACTGTGCGCCCGTGCGCATGCGGCCGGGTTCGCGGCGACGCCTGCGCCGGCTGTGGGTCGGCGTGGTGGTGTTTCACTTCCTGCGCCGCTTTCCGGCCTGGGCCGGCGCGCTGCCCGCGCACAAGCCGCGCCTGCATACCGTGGACGGCAACGGCCAGCACGAGAGCGAGGCGCCATGAGCCTGTACCGCTCGCACCTGGCGCGCGTGGCCCGCCACCGCTGGCCGCGCATCAAGCGGATCCTGCCCTGGGCCGTGCTGACGCTGGCGGTCGGCCTGCTTGTCTACTTCGGCAGCTCGGTCGACTGGCCCGGCGTGTGGCAGGCCGTGCGCCGCATCCCCCGCCAGACGCTGCTGCTGGCGGCGGTCCTGGTGCCACCCGCCTACTTGGCGTATGCCGCCCTGGACTTGCTGGGCCGGCGCTATACCGGCCACACCCTGCCCTGGCCCAAGGTGCTGGGCGTGGCCATGCTGAGCTATGCGTTGAACCTGAACCTGGGCGTGCTGCTGGGCGGCCTGGGCGCGCGGCTGCGCCTGTATGCCCGGCTGGGTTGCCGCAAGGCTACCGCTACCCGCGTGGCGGTGTTTTCGGCGGTGTCCAACTGGATCGGATATGGCTGGGTGGCGGGCGTGGTGTTCGCCAGCGGCGCGATCGTGGTGCCGGCCGGCTGGGAGATCGGCGGCGGCATGCTGCGCCTGCTGGGCCTGGGGCTGCTGGCGGCGGCCGCCCTGTATGTCTGGATCTGCGCCCGCGCCAGGCGCCGGACGGCGGTCTGGATGGGCCAGCGGGTGAGCCTGCCCGGCGGGCGCATGGCGGTCCTGCAAAGCGTGACGGCGGCGCTGTCGTGGCTGCTGATGGGCGCCATCATGTACCTGCTGCTGCAGGCCAAGGTCAGCTATCCCGTGGTGCTGGGGATTCTGCTGTGCACCAGCTTCGCGGCGGTGGTCACCCGCGTGCCCGGCGGGCTCGGCACCACCGAGGCGATCTTCGTGGCGGCGCTGTCATCACGCCTGCCGGCGGCGGAAGTGCTAGGCGCGGCGCTGAGCTACCGCGCGCTGTATGCGCTGGCGCCGCTGTGCCTGGCGTTGCTGGCGTTCGCCGCGGTCGAGGCGCGCCTTGGCTGGCGCGGGCGCCAGCGGCTGCCGGATACCAACCGGCAGCCCGGCCCATGATTACAAACAGGCGGCAACAACGACGCGCGCACGGCCGCCTTTCGCGGCCCTCCTCCGTGGCGCCGCCGGGCATGCCGCTTGCGTAGCGGTAAGTCTTGCGGATAGGGCCCCGGTTCCCGGGACCGTCCGCCGACTCCGGAGCGAGCATGGTGACAACAAGTATCCTCATCGTGGCGGCAGAAGCATTCCCCCTGGCAAAGACCGGGGGCCTGGGCGACGCCATCACCGGCATGGCCCGCGCGCTGGCCCAGGCGCAGACCCGGCCGACGCTGCTGCTGCCGGCCTATCGCGGCGTCGCGCACCGGCTGCGGACGCTGCGGCCGGTGGCCCGGCTGGCCGGCCTGCCGGGCGGCGACGCCCAGTTGCTGGCCGGGGAATGTCCCCAGTCGGGGCTGTCGTTCCTGCTGCTGGAGAACGACGCGCTCTATGACCGCGGTGGCCTCTACCTCGACGACAGCGGCCAACCCTACGGCGACAATGCCCTGCGCTACGCGGCCCTGTCGCACGCGGCGGTGCGCATCGCCCAGGGGCTGCCCGGGCTGACGCGCCCCGACTTGGTGCACGCCCACGACTGGCATGCCGCCCTGATCCCCCTGCTGCTGCGGGCCGCGCGGGTGGAAGACGTCAAGAGTGTGCTGACCATCCACAACCTCGCCTTCCAGGGCCAGGCGCCGATCGAGGATGCGCCCGCGCTCGGCATTGCCGCCCCCTTCTGCGGCGAGGATGGCGCACAGGCCTGGGGCCAGTTGAATTTCATGAAGGCCGGAATCCGCTATGCCGACCGCATCACCACCGTCAGCCAGCGCTACGCCCGTGAAATCCTGACCCCGGAGTTCGGCTGCGGACTCGACGGCGTCCTGCGCGAGCGCGTGACTGATCTGCTGGCCATTCCCAACGGCATCGACACTCAATTGTGGAATCCGACGCGCGATCCGCACCTGGGACCGTTGCGCTACGGCCCGGCCGACCTGGCCAACAAGCGGCTGTGCAAGGCCGCCGCGCAGCACGAATACGGTCTGCGGGAGGATCCCGAGGCAGTGCTGCTGATCATGTGCAGCCGGCTCACCGGCCAGAAAATGGCCGACGTGGCCGCGCAGTCGCTGCCGCAGGCGCTGGACGCGCATCCGCAGTTGCAGGTGGCGGTGCTGGGCCAGGGCGAACGGCACCTGGAAGGCGCGCTGCGCGACCTGGGCCAGCGCTATCCGCGGCGCTGCGCCGTGCGTATCGGCTATGACGAGGCCGGCGCCCACCGCCTGCACGCGGGCGGCGACGTGCTGCTGCATGGCAGCCGTTTCGAGCCGTTCGGCCTGACGCCGCTCTATGCCATGCGCTATGGCACGTTGCCGATCGGCTCGCGCGTCGGCGGCATGGCCGATACGATCGCGGATCCGGGTCCGCAACAACCCCTGACCGCCATGACCCGCGCCACCGGCGTGTTGTTCGACGGCAGCGCGCCCGCCGAGATGACCGCGGCCATCGCCCGCGCCGTGCGGTTGCGCGGCCACGCGACCGTATGGCGCGCCATGCAGCGCAACGCCATGACCGCGGACTTCAGCTGGCGGCCGGCAATGGCCCAATACCTGGCGCTGTTCGATTCACTCAGCGGCCACCCGCAGGCCACGGCCAGCGCGGCCCCGCAAGCGGCCACGGCCGGCGCCGCGGCGCCCCCGCGGCGCGCGCGCCAGGCCGCATCGTTCGCGGCCCCCATGCCGCTGTAGGGAGCCGCCATGGCCACGCCGCACGCGCCTCCGGCCAACGCCAGCCTGCCCCGCATCTACTACGCGCGGGCCGGCTTGCCGGCAACAGGCGACGGCACCCGCGAGTCATTGCTGGCGAGCGCGCGCCGCGCGGGCTTCAACGCCGTGCTGGTGCCCGTTCCCTGGCTGTGTCCCGCCGGCGCGCTGACGCTGGCGCCGCGCGATGCCGACCAGGCCGCGACCGCCGACGGCGGCACCGAAGCGCTGCATGCCCGGCTGGCGCGCGACGCCCGCAGCGTCGCCGGACACGGCATGACGCTGCTGTTGCGCCTGGAACTGCAACGCGTGGCCCGCGATGCCCACGACGACACGGCCCCCGACGCCTGGTACCGCGATCCCGTCGATGATCCCGCGCGCGACCCGCGGCTGCCCGCCAGCGAACGGGGCGTCCGGCAATTGCGCGAAGGCCCGCCGGCCGGCTTCATCGCCGCCTGGGCCGCGCGGCTGCGGCGCTGGACGCGCAGCGGCGTGGGCGGCTATGTGGTGCACGTGCCGCCCGTCCTCGGGCCGGACGCCTGGCGCGCGCTGTTCGCGCCATCGCGCGAGGCCAATCGCGAACTGCAATGCCTGGCCTGGACGCCGGGCCTGGCTCCCGCCATGCTGGCGGGCTTGCGCGACGCGGCCTTCGACGGCGTGTTTTCCTCGCTGCCCTGGTGGGATTACCGGACGCCATGGCTGGCCGAGGAATGGGACCGGCTGCAATCGATCGCGCCGGTGATCGCGCCCACCTGCGCGCTGGACGGCCCCCGCGCGGACCCGGCCGCGCCCCATCGGACCGGCGCGGACCCGCGGCGCGCCTGGAGCGCGGCGCTAAGCGGCCGCGGCTGGCTCGCCGACGACATCGGCGGCGCCGCCGACATCAACGCCTGGCTCCAGGAGACGCCGACGGCCGGCCCGCCTCGGCTCGTGGTGGGCCGCGACGGCGGCGCCACGCTGCTGGCGCGCGACGCGGCCGCCGACGGCGCGGTGCTGCTGGCGCTCAACCCCGACGACAAGGCCACCGCGCGCCTGGACCGGGACCTGGCGGCGGGCCTGCTACCGCCAGGCGACCTCTCGCCGCAGGACCAGACGCCCCCCGACGACATCCTGGCGCCGGCCGGCTGCGCCCGCTATCTCCTCTCCGCCGCGTCGCCGGTGCGCGCCGCGCCGCGCACGGCCTTCGCCGCGCGCGGCGAAGGCGGCCAGGCCCGCGTGGCGATCGAGCGGGTCACTCCCGCGGTCGACGGCGGGGCCTTTGCGGTCAAATGCGGCGTCCACGAGCAGGTAGAGGTCGAGGCCGACATTTTCATGGACGGCCATGACAGACTGGCCGCCGAACTGCGCTGGCGCGCCGACGACGAAGCCGGCTGGCGCAGCGTGCCGCTGGAGCCCAGCGGCAACGATCGCTGGCGCGCCGCCTTCCGCCCGAGTCGGATCGGCCCGCATACCTTCCAGGTCATCGCCTGGCATGACGTCTGGGCGACGTTCCAGCACGAGTTCGAAATCAAGCACGAGGCCGGCGCCAGCCTGCGGCTCGAGCGCGAGGAAGGCCTGCAATGGCTGCGCGAGGCCGACCAGCGCGCCAGCCTGGGCGGCGCATCCGGTCCCGGCGCCGGACTGGTCAAGCGCGCCCTCAAGATCTGCGGCGCCCGGCGCGAAGGCGAAGAGCCCGAGGCCGACCAGATCGAGATGCTGCTCAGCCCGGCGCTGGCGCAGGCCATGCGCAGCCTGGACAGCCGGCCATTCGAATCGCTGTCCGCGCCCTGCCCCGTCTGGGTCGACCGGGCGCGCGCGGTCCACGCCGCCTGGTACGAGCTGTTTCCCCGCTCGCAGGCCGCCGAGCCCGGCCGCCATGGCACCTTCGACGATGTGATCCAGCGCCTGCCCGACATCCGCGAAATGGGCTTCGACGTGCTCTACCTGCCGCCGATCCACCCCATCGGCCAGGCCAACCGCAAGGGTCGCAACAACAGCCTGCGGGCCGCGCCGGATGACGTCGGCAGCCCGTATGCGATCGGGTCGGCGGCTGGCGGCCATGACGCCATCGAACCGCGCCTGGGCACGCTGGAGGACTTTCTGCGGCTGGTCCGCGCCGCGCGCGGCCATGGCCTGGAGATGGCCCTGGACTTCGCCATCCAGTGCTCGCCCGACCATCCGTGGCTGGCGCGGCACCCGGACTGGTTCTCGTGGCGGCCCGACGGGTCGCTGCGCTACGCCGAGAACCCGCCGAAGAAGTACCAGGACATCGTCAACGTGGCGTTCTACGGCCCCGCCCCCAAGCGCGCCCGCAAGCTCGGCCTGTGGCGCGCGCTGCGCGATATCGTGCTGTTCTGGGCGGAACAGGGCGTGCGCACCTTCCGCGTCGACAATCCCCATACCAAGCCGCTGCCGTTCTGGCAGTGGCTGATCGCCGAGGTCCATGCGCGCCATCCCGACGTGCTGTTCCTGTCCGAGGCCTTCACCCGTCCAAAGATGATGTACCGGCTGGCGAAAGTGGGTTTCACGCAGTCATACACCTACTTCACCTGGCGCAACGACAAGGCCGAGCTGGAGGACTACCTGCGGGAACTCTCGCAGCCGCCGGCGGCGGATTTCTTCCGGCCGCATTTTTTCGTCAACACGCCCGACATCAACCCGGTGTTCCTGCAGACCTCCGGACGCCCCGGCTTTCTCATCCGCGCGGCGCTGGCCGCGCTGGGGTCGGGCTTGTGGGGCGTCTACAGCGGCTTCGAGCTGTGCGAGGCCGCGCCGGTGCCGGGCAAGGAGGAATACCTGGATTCCGAAAAGTACGAGCTGCGCCAGCGCGACTGGCGCCAGCCCGGCAACATCCGCGCCGAGATCGCGCGCCTGAACCAGTTGCGCCGCGCCAATCCCGCCTTGCAAAGCCACCGCGGCCTGACGCTGGCCGCCAGCGGCAACGACCGCGTCATCGCCTTCGCCAAGACCACGCCCGGCCAGGGCAACGTGATCCTGGCGGCCATCAGCCTGGACCCTTTCCACCCCCAGACCGCCCGCGTCGAGCCGCCCTACGCGCTGTTCCGCCCGCCGTGGTCGGCCGAACTGGTGGCCGAAGACCTGCTGGGCGGCCAGCGCGAATCCTGGCAAGGCGGCGCCCGCGAGGTGGCGCTGTCCCCCGATCAACCCTACCGCATCTGGCGGCTGTCGCGTCATGGTTGACGCCGCCAGGGAGCCTGCCACCATGAACAGTGATACCCCGCCCCAGGACGACGGCCTCTGGTACAAGGACGCCGTCGTCTACCAATTGCACGTGAAGTCGTTCTTCGACTCCAACGACGACGGCGTCGGCGACCTGCCGGGGCTGATCTCCAAGCTGGACTACATCGCCAACCTGGGGGTGGACACGATCTGGCTGCTGCCGTTCTATCCCTCGCCGCGCCGCGACGACGGCTACGACATCGCCGACTACCGCGGCGTGCATCCCGACTACGGCACCGTGGCCGACGTGCGCAGGCTGATCCGCGCCGCCCATGCGCGCGGCCTGCGCGTCATCACCGAGCTGGTGGTCAACCATACCTCCGACCAGCACCCGTGGTTCCAGCGCGCCCGCACCTCGCGGCCCGGCTCGGCCGCGCGCAACTTCTACGTCTGGTCGGACAACGACAAGGCCTATGCCGGCACCCGCGTCATCTTCTGCGACACCGAAAAATCGAACTGGACCTGGGACCCGGTCGCCAATGCCTACTTCTGGCACCGCTTCTACTCGCACCAGCCCGACCTGAACTACGACAACCCGCAAGTGCTCAAGGAAGTGCTGGCGGTGATGCGGCACTGGCTCGACATGGGCGTGGACGGCCTGCGGCTGGACGCCGTGCCCTACCTGGTCGAGCGCGAAGGCACCAACAACGAGAACCTGCCCGAGACCCACCAGGTGCTCAAGCGCATCCGCGCCGTCATCGACGCCGAGTATCCCGGACGCCTGCTGCTGGCCGAGGCCAACCAGTGGCCCGAGGACGCGCAGGAGTACTTCGGCGATGGCGACGAATGCCACATGTCGTTCCACTTCCCGCTGATGCCGCGCATGTACATGGCGATCGCGCAGGAAGACCGCTTTCCCATCACCGACATCATCCGCCAGACCCCGGACATCCCCGCCACCTGCCAGTGGGCCATCTTCCTGCGCAACCACGACGAACTGACGCTGGAGATGGTCACCAGCCGCGAACGCGACTACCTGTGGAGCGTCTACGCCGCCGACCCGCGCGCGCGCATCAACCTGGGCATCCGCCGCCGCCTGGCGCCGCTGCTGGAACGCGACCGGCGCCGGGTCGAGCTGATGAACAGCCTGCTGCTGTCGATGCCGGGCACGCCGGTGCTGTACTACGGCGACGAACTGGGCATGGGCGACAACGTGCACCTGGGCGACCGCGACGGCGTGCGCACGCCGATGCAGTGGTCGCCCGACCGCAACGGCGGCTTCTCGCGCGCCGATCCCGAACGGCTGCCGCTGCCCGTGCTGATGGGGCCGCTGTATGGCTACGAGGCCGTCAATGTCGAGGCCCAGCAGCGCGACCCGCATTCATTGCTGAACTGGACCCGCCGCATGCTGGCGCAGCGCCGCCAGACCCATGCCTTCGGCCGCGGCACGCTGCGCTTCATCCAGGCCGGCAACCGCAAGATCCTGGCCTACCTGCGGCAATGGCGCGACACCACCATCCTGTGCGTGGCCAACCTGTCCAACGCCGCCCAGCCGGTCGAACTGCCGCTGCAGGCCTTCAATGGCCGCGTGCCGGTCGAAATGCTGGGCGGCACGCCGTTTCCGGCGATCGGCGAACTGCCCTACCTGCTGACACTGCCGCCCTACGGCTTCTACTGGATGGACCTGAGCGCCGAAGCCGCCCCGCCCGGCTGGCACGCCAGCCTGCCCGAGCGCATGCCGGAACTGGTCACGCTGGTCTTGCGCGGCCATGCCAACGCCGTCCTGACGGACGCCTCGCGCGCCGCGCTGGAGACCGAGGTGCTGCCCGAATACCTGGCGCGCCAGCGCTGGTTTCCCGGCGCCACGCCGCCGGCCCGTGCGCGCCTGGCCTACGCCACGCCCTTCGGCGCCGATGGCGCGGAGTATTACTGGGCCGAGGCCGAGCCCGCCGATGCCGAAGACGGGCAGCGGGTGCAGGTGCCGTTCGCGCTGGTGTGGGACGAGGCCGCGCCGGTGCAGTACCCGATCGCCCGGGTGCGGCGCGGGCCCGAGGTCGGCATCCTGGCCGACGCCTTCCTGCAGCCCGGCTTCGTGCTGGGCGTGGTCGACGCCTTGCGCACCGGCCGCGAATGGGATGGCAGCCAGGGCGGCAAGGCGGGCGAGCGGCCCGGCGTGATCCGCGGCCATGCCGAGCCGGGCCTGGCCGCGCTCGACCTGGGCGCAGAGCCGGCCTTGCAGTGGATCAGCGGCGAGCAGTCCAACAGCTCGGTGGTGATCGCCGGCCGGGCCATCCTCAAGCTGCTGCGCAACGCGCAGCCCGGGCTGTCGGCCGAAGTGGAAATGACGCGTCACCTGACGCGCGCGGGTTACGCCAATATTCCCGCGCTGCTGGGTGAGGTGCGGCGCACCGACAGCGAAGGCACGCCCTGCACGCTGGCCGTGCTGTACGCATTCATCGCCAATGAGGGCGATGCGTGGAGCTGGACCCTGGACTTTCTCAAGCGCGCCCTGGCCACGGCGCTGCTCGGCGGCGACAGCCCGGAACAATTCGAGGCCAGCCTGGAGGGCTATGCCACCCTGGCCGCCACCATCGGCCGGCGCGTGGCGCAGTTGCACCAGGTCCTTTCGCAGCCGACCGACGATCCGGCCTTCGCGCCGGCGCAGGCATCGCAGGAAGAGGCCGACGCCTTCGCCGCCCGCGTCATCGCGCAGCTCGCGCGCGCCAGCGAAGCGCTGCACGCCCGTCTCGACTCGCTGGAAGCGCCATCGCGCGCCTGCGCCCAGTGGCTGTTCGAGCATCACGAGCGCCTGGCGGCGCAAGTCGAACGCATGGCCCAGGCGCTCACCGGCAGCCCGCTGATCCGGGTGCATGGCGACCTGCACCTGGGCCAGGTCCTGGTGGCGCAGACCGACGCCTACCTGATCGACTTCGAGGGCGAACCCGACCACCCGCTCGCGGTGCGCCGGCAACTGGCCTCGCCCGCCAAGGACGTGGCGGGCATGCTGCGTTCGTTCGACTACGCCGCGGCCGCCGTGGCGCGCCAGGACCCGCTGGGCGGCGCGCCGGCCGACGCCAACGCCTCGCCGGTGGAGTCGCCCGTTGCGACGAACTCGCCATCGCAGTTGCGCGATGCGCTGTTGGCGCGCTTTCGCGCCCGCGCGGCGGAAGCCTTCCTGCAGGGCTATGAAGAGACCGCCGCGGCGGCCGCGCCCCGCTGGCGCACCCTGCTGCAACTGGCGCAATTGGAAAAGGCCGCCTACGAAATCGGCTACGAGGCCGGCCATCGACCCGACTGGCTGTCCATCCCGCTGTGCGCCCTGAGCGGCCTGGCGCACACGCTGCTGCGGAACGCGGCCCTCGACGCCGAGGACCCGACGCCATGAGCCGCCGCCCCGCATCCCCCCACGACGCCCCCGGCCGCGCGAACGCCTCCTCGCCGCCGGCCGCCGCCAGCGCCACGCCGCCCGCGCTCGACCCCGCGCAACGCGCCGCGCTGGTCAGCGGCCAGCATGGCGACCCATTTGCCGTCCTCGGCCCGCATGACGGCACGGTGCGGGTGCTTGCGCCCGGCGCGAGATCGGTCAGCGTGGTTGGGCCACAGGAAGCGCGCCACCCGCTGCACGATGACGGCGATGGCCTGTTCAGCGGCGCCGCCGGCCCCGGCCGCGCCGGCGAGCCCGGCTCGTATCGGCTGGACATCGAGTGGCCTGGCGCGCTGCAGCGCACGCATGACCCGTATGCCTTCGGCCCCCTGCTGCCCGCCGACGCCTTGCGGGAACTCGCGGCCGGCGGCTGGCGCGCTTCCCTCGAATGGCTGGGGGCGCGGCCCGCCACGGTCGCAGGCATCGCAGGGTTGCGCTGCGCGGTCTGGGCGCCGAACGCGCGCCGGGTGGCGGTGGTCGGCGACTTCAACGGCTGGGACCCGCGCCGCCATGGGATGCGGCTGCGCCACGAGGCGGGCGTCTGGGAACTGTTCGTGCCCGACGTCGAACCGGGCGCCGCCTACAAGTTCGCGGTCACCGACGCGACCGGCGCCATCCGCTTCAAGGCCGACCCGCACGCCCGCCGCGCCGAACTGCCGCCCGCCACCGCTTCGGTCGTGGATGACGGCGCCCCCTATCCCTGGACCGACGGCGACTGGATGCGGACCCGCCGGGCGCGCCACGAACCGGACGCGCCCATCGCGATCTACGAGGTCCACGCGGGCTCCTGGCTGGCCACGGACGACACGGGCGCCTGCCCCTGGCGGCAATTGGCCGACAAGCTGCCGGCCTATGCCGCGTCGATGGGGTTTTCGCACGTTGAACTGATGCCCATCATGGAACATCCGTTCGGCGGCTCGTGGGGCTACCAGCCGCTGGGCCTGTTCGCACCCAGCGCACGCTTCGGGCCGCCGGCGGCGTTCGCGCATTTCGTCGACCGCTGCCATGCCGCCGGCATCGGCGTGATCCTGGACTGGGTGCCGGCGCACTTTCCCGACGACGCGCACGGCCTGGCGCGTTTCGACGGCACGGCGCTGTACGAATACGACGATCCGCGCGAAGGCTATCACCCCGACTGGCACACCCTGGTCTACAACCTGGGGCGCAACGAAGTGCGCGGGTTCATGATCGCCAGCGCCCTGCACTGGCTGCAACGCTTCCACGTCGACGGCCTGCGCGTGGACGCGGTAGCGTCGATGCTGTACCGCGACTACAGCCGCCAACCCGGCGAATGGATCCCCAACCGCCACGGCGGCCGCGAGAACCTGGAAGCCGTCGATTTCCTGCGCGCGCTGAACCAGGCGGTGCGCGACGAGGCCCCCGACGCGATCATGATCGCCGAGGAATCGACCGCCTGGCCCGGCGTGACCGCCGCGGTGGCGGACGGCGGCCTGGGCTTTCACTACAAGTGGAACATGGGGTGGATGCACGACACCTTGCGCTACCTGCGCGAAGACCCGGTGCATCGCAAGTACCACCACGGCGAACTGACCTTCAGCATGGTCTACGCCTATGCCGAACGCTACGTCCTGCCGCTGTCGCACGACGAAGTGGTGCATGGCAAAGGCTCGCTGCTGAACAAGATGCCCGGCGACGCGGCCGCACGCCTGGCCAATCTGCGCACCTACCTCGGCTACATGTGGGCCCATCCCGGCAAGAAACTGCTGTTCATGGGCGGCGAGATCGCCCAGGCCGCCGAATGGAATCACGATATCCCGATCGACTGGAACCTGCTGGACGACCCGCCGCGCAAGGGCGTGCAGCGCCTGGTCGGCGACCTGAACCGGCTGTACCGGACCGAGCCCGCGCTGCATGCGCGCGATGCCGACCCGGCCGGGTTCGCCTGGGTGGTGCTGGATGACGCCGACAACAGCGTGGTCGCTTTCCTGCGCAGCGATGGCACGGCGCAACTGCTGGCGATCAGCAACTTCACCCCGGTGGCGCGCACCGGCTACCACGTCGGCGTCCCCCTGGCCGGCCATTGGGCAGAGGTCCTGAATACCGATGCCGGCGCCTACGGCGGCGCCGGCGGCGGCAACCTGGGGCGGGCGCGCACCCAGCCGATGCCCGCGCATGGCCATGCCCAGTCGCTGGCGCTGGCCCTCCCGCCCCTGTCCACCCTTTACTTCAGGCACGAAGGCGAATGACCATGGATCCCTCCCTGTTGACCCGCATAACCGCTGGCAGCCCCTATCCGCTGGGCGCGACCAGCGACGGCCTGGGCGTGAACTTCGCCGTGTTCTCGGCCAACGCCACGCGCGTCGAGGTCTGCCTGTTCGACGCCCGCGGCCGCAAGGAACTGCGCCGCTTCGACCTGCCGGAATGCACTGACGAGATCTGGCACGGCTACCTGCCCGATGCCCGGCCCGGCCTGCTTTACGGCCTGCGCGCCCATGGTCCGTACGATCCGCGCAATGGCCACCGCTTCAATCCGCACAAGCTGCTGCTGGATCCCTACGCACGCCAGCTCAGCGGCCCGGTCAACTGGAGCGACGCGCTGTTCGGCTACCGCCTGAACCATGCCCGCGCCGACCTGGCGATGGACCGGCGCGACAGCGCCCCCGCCATGCCCAAGGCGGTGGTGGTGGAGGACCTGCCGTTCAACTGGGGCAACAGCAAGCCGCCGCGCACCGCCTGGACCGACAGCGTCATCTACGAGGTGCACCTGCGCGGCGCCTCCATGCTGCGCGAAGACCTGCGCCAGCCGCTGCGCGGCACCAGCGCGGCGCTGGCCGACCCGCGCTTCATCGAACACCTGCAACGCCTGGGCGTCACCGCGGTCGAGCTGCTGCCGGTGCATGCCTTCCTGCAGGACCGCTTCCTGCTCGAGCGCGGGCTGCGCAACTACTGGGGCTACAACACGCTGTCGTTCTTCGCGCCCGAGCCGTCGTACCTGCAACAGGGCCCCAACGACCTGCGCCAGGCCATCCGCCGGCTGCACGCGGCCGGGCTGGAAGTCATCCTGGACGTGGTCTACAACCACACCTGCGAAGGCAACGAACTGGGGCCGACGCTGTCCTGGCGCGGACTGGACAACGCCAGCTACTACCGCCTGGTGCCGGGCGAAGAGCGCCACTACATCAACGACACCGGCTGCGGCAATACCGTCAACCTGTCCCATCCCCGGGTGCTGCAGATGGTGGCCGATTCCCTGCGCTACTGGGTCCGGTCATATGGCGTGGACGGCTTCCGCTTCGACCTGGGCGTCACGCTGGGCCGGGAAGGCACCGGCTTCGATCCGGGGTCGGGGTTCTTCGACGCGCTGCTGCAGGACCCGGAGCTGGCGGGCGTCAAGCTCATTTCCGAACCCTGGGACATCGGCCCCGATGGCTACCAGCTCGGCAACCATCCGCCCGGCTTCGCCGAATGGAACGACCGCTACCGCGACACCGTGCGGCGCTACTGGCGCGGCGACGAGGGCCAGCGCGGCGACATGGCGGCGCGGCTGACTGGCTCGCGCGACGTCTTCGACCGCCGTCACCGCCGCCCCTGGGCCAGCGTCAATTTCGTCGCCTCGCACGACGGCTTCACCGTGCGCGACGTGGTCAGCTACGACGGCCGCCACAACGAGGCCAACGGCGAAAACGGCGAGGACGGCCATTCCGAGAACTACAGCAGCAACTGGGGCGAGGAAGGCCCCAGCGAAGACGAGGCGGTGCTGGAACGGCGCGGCCGCGTGCAGCGGGCGCTGCTGGCTACGCTGTGCCTGTCCGATGGCACGCCCATGCTGCTGGCCGGCGACGAATTCGGCAATAGCCAGGACGGCAACAACAATGCCTATTGCCAGGACAATCCGCTGTCGTGGCTGGACTGGACCCAGGCCCAGGGCGACGAAGGCCGTGCGCTGAGCCAGACGGTGGCGCGCGCGCTGGCCTTGCGGCGCGGCCATCCCTCCCTGCGGGCCGCGCGTTATGGCGATGCGGCCCAAGAGATCTGCCCGGGCGTGGCCGCCATCGCCTGGTTCAACCCCGATGGCCAAACGATCGAGCCGGCCTCCTGGGAAGACGGCGCCGCCAAGGCCCTGGCCCTGCGCCGCGCCGCGTTGCGCGACGACGGCAGCGCCGACATCACCCTGATGCTGCTCAATCCGGGCCCGGAACCGGTCAGTTTCACGCTGCCGCCGCCCACGCAGGCCTGGATCCGCGAACTGGATTCCTCCGCGCCGACCGCGGCCGCCCCCCTCAACGAGAGCGAGGTCACGGTCCAGGCCCAGAGCCTGGTGTTGCTGGCCGCCGCCCACATCCCGGAGCAGGCCCCATGACGGCATGGCCCGAACCCTTTTCCTTCGGCGCCCTGCCGCTGCCCGACGGCCGCACCCGCTTTCGCCTGTGGGCCCCGTCCGCGCCGCCCGGCCTGGCGTTGCTGATCGAAGGACGCGATCCGATCGCGCTGCATCCCGACGCGCAGGGATACGCGCAAGTGGACGTGGCTTGCGGCGCGGGCACGCGCTACCGCTATCGCGTCGGCGATGCGCTCCTGGTCCCCGACCCCGCCTCGCGCCAGCAGGCGGGCGACGTCCATGAAGCCAGCCTGGTCACCGGCCCCGACACCTACCCATGGCGGCATCCCGGCTGGCGCGGACGGCCCTGGGAGGAAAGCGTGCTGTACGAAGTCCACGTCGGCCTGGCGGGCGGCTACGCGGGCCTGCGCCAGCGCTTGCCGGCCCTGGCCGACCTGGGCGTCACCCTGCTGGAACTGATGCCGCTGGCCGACTTTCCGGGGCCGCGCAACTGGGGGTATGACGGCGTGCTGCCGTACGCGCCCGACACGGCCTATGGCACGCCCGCGGAACTGAAAGCGCTGGTCGACGCCGCCCATGGCCTGGGCATGGGCGTGATGCTGGACGTGGTCTACAACCACTTCGGCCCCGACGGCAACTTCCTGCCGCGATACGCCGCGTCGTTCTTCCGCGACGACGTGCGCACGCCGTGGGGCGCGGCCATCGACCTGCGCCAGCCCGCCGTGCGCCGCTACTTCGAGGAAAGCGCGCTGCATTGGCTTGGCGAATACCGTTTCGACGGCCTGCGGCTGGACGCGGTGCACGCCATCGTCGGCCACGAATGGCTGGAGGAACTGGCGCGCCACGTGCGCGGCCAGCTGCCCGAACGCCACGTGCACCTGGTGGTGGAGAACGACGACAACCGTGCTTCGCTGCTGGGCGCCGGCTATGACGCGCAATGGAACGACGACGCGCACCACGTGCTGCACCACCTCTTGACCGGCGAAGCCCAGGGCTACTACGCCGACTACACCCGGTATCCGGCGCAGGCGCTGGCGCAATGCCTGGAACAGGGTTGGCTATATCAGGGCCAGCCCTCCGCCTACCGCGACGGCCGGCCGCGCGGCGAGCCGTGCGCCCACTTGCCGCCGACCGCCTTCGTGCTGTCCCTGCAGAACCATGACCAGACCGGCAACCGCGCCCGGGGCGAACGCCTGACCACCTTGGTGCCGTCGGCGGACCGCCTGCGCGCGGCGGTCGCCCTGCAGCTGCTGGCGCCGCAGATTCCCCTGCTGTTCATGGGCGAGGAATGCGGCAGCACCGCGCCTTTCCTCTATTTCACCAGCCATGCCGATCCCGCGCTGGCGCGGGCGGTGCGCGAAGGCCGGCGGCGCGAGTTCTCGTCCTTCGACGGATTCGACGACAACGACCCGGCCGCGGCGCCCGACCCCGGCGCCCTCGACACCTACACCCGCAGCCAGCCCTGGACCGCCGAAGACAGCGACGATGCCCGGGCCTGGCGCACCTACTACCAGGCCCTGCTGCACCTGCGCCGGCAACTGATCGCGCCGCGCCTGCGCGGCACGGCGAGCCTGGGCGCGCTGGCCCTGGGCGCCGCCACCGTGCTGGCCCGCTGGCGGCTGGGCGACGGCGCCGTGCTCTCGCTCTACGTCAACCTGGGCGACGCGCGCGAGTCTCTGCCGCCCGACCTGTCGCCGGCCGCCACGGCCTGCGATCTGCTGTTCGAATCCCTGCCGGGCGCCTTCGACGCGCTGCGCACGGGCAGCGTGTGCGGCAACAGCGCGGTCTACCTGCTGGAGAACACCCCATGACCGCCGCGCTGTCCGCGTTGGCCAAGGCCGCCGGGCTGGCCGAGCACTGGACCGATGCCCGCCAGCAGGCCCGCGTCGTCGCGCCCGAGACCTTGCGCGCCCTGCTGCGCGCCATGGACCTGCCCGCCGACAGCGACGCCGACATCCGCGACAGCCAGCAGCGGCTGGACGGCGCGCGTGGCGAGGCGCGGCTGCCGGCCATGCTGGTCGGCATCGCGGGCGGCAGGTTGAAGATGCCGCCAGCCTGCGCCGGCCCCTATGAGATCAGCGCCGCGCATGCCCGGCCCCTGGCCGGGGAAACCGCCACGGATGCCGCCGGCATGCCGGAAGTCGCCGTCCCGCCGGTTCCCGGCTACTACACCTTGACCACGCGCATCGGCGCCGCGCTCCTGGCGGTGGCGCCCGCCAGCGCGCCGACGCCGTCCCAGCTGCTGGGGCAGCCCCGGCCGCGCGCCTGGGGCCTGGCGGCGCAGGTCTACAGCCTGCGGCGCAGCGCAGAAGATCCAGTCCATGCGACCCACGGCTATGGCGATTTTGGCGCGCTGCGCGAGCTCGCCGTGAGCGCCGGCGCCGCGGGCGCCGACGCGCTGGCGATCAGTCCGGTCCACGCGATGTTCGCCGCGGATCCGGAACAATACAGCCCCTACTCGCCCTCCAGCCGGCTGTTCCTGAACACGCTGTACGCCGATCCCGCCGCCGTGCTGGGCGACATGCCGGTGCGCACCGCGCTGGCGCGCATGGGGCCGCTGGCGCAACAGGCGCTGCAGGCACTGGACAGCCAGGACCTGATCGACTGGCCGCAGGCCGCGCGCGCGCGCCAGCGGCTGCTGCGCGAACTGCACCAGGACTTCGAACGGCTGGCGACGCCGGAGCAACGCCACGCCTTGCAGGCGTTTCGCGCGGCCGGCGGGCAATCCTTGCACGACCACGCGCTGTTCGAGGCGCTGCACGAACACCAGGGCCGCATGCCCGGCGCGCCCCGCGCCTGGAGCGCGTGGCCCGCTGGACTGCGCAACCCGCGCTTCGCCGAGGCGCGCGCATTCGCAAAGGCGCAGGACGCCGAACTGGACTTCCATATCTTCGCCCAATGGCTGGCCGCCGTCAGCCTGTCGCAGGCACAGCAGGCGGCCAGGGGCGCGGGCATGCGCGTGGGCCTGATCGCCGACCTGGCGATCGGCGCCAGCCCCGCCGGCAGTCATGCCTGGAGCCATCAGGCCGACCTGGTGCGCCAAGCCGGCGTGGGCGCGCCGCCCGACATCCACAACCCGCAAGGCCAGGCCTGGGGCCTGACCGCGCTGTCGCCGCAAGCGCTGCGCCAATCCGGCTATGCCGCCTTCATCGCCTTGCTGCGCGCCGGCCTGGCGCAGGCTGGCGGGCTGCGCATCGACCATATCCTGGGCATGGCGCGGCTGTGGCTGATTCCCGCGGGCGCCGCCGCCGGCGAGGGCGCCTACCTGCGCTATCCGCTGCGCACGCTGCTGCGGCTGACGGCGCTGGAGGCCTGGCGCCACCAGGCGCTGGTGATCGGCGAGAACCTGGGCACCGTGCCCGAAGGCTTTGACGAGGCGTTGGGCGATCACGGACTGCTGGGCATGGATGTGCTGTGGTTCATGCGCGAACCGTCCGGCCCGGGCGCCGCGGCCACTTTCCTCGCGCCCGATGCCTGGCCGCCCCTCGCCGCCGCCATGACGACCACCCATGACCTGCCCACGCTCGCCGGCTGGTGGCGTGGCCGCGACCTCGATTGGCGCGCCGGCCTGGGCCTGCTCGGCGCCGACGAAAGCGAAGCCGACCTGCGCGCGCAACGCGATGCCGACCGCGAGCGCCTGTGGCAGGCCGTGCGCGGCCATGCGCAGTTGCCCGACGCGCCCGCCCCGGCGCAGGCGCCCTGCGCCTCGCTGCTGGCGTTCGTCGCCGCCACGCCCTGCCCGCTGGCGCTGGTGCCGCTGGAAGACGCCATCGGCGCGGTGGACCAGCCCAACCTGCCGGGCGCGGACAGCCGCCATCCCAACTGGCGCCAGCGCCTGCCCCTGGCGGCGGACTGCCTGGCGGACCCGGCGGTGCGCGAACGCCTGGCGCCGCTGCAATCCTTGCGAGGACGCAAGCCATGAGCGCCGCCGACCCGCGCCAGCCGGCCTCCGACAACCGCCCGCGCGCCACCGTGCGGCTGCAGTTGCACGCGGGCTTCACGCTGGATGACGCCCGCGCGCAACTGCCCTACTTTGCCGCCCTCGGCATCAGCCACCTGTACCTGTCGCCCATCACCCAGGCGCGCGCCGGCTCCACCCATGGCTACGACGTGATCGACCACGGCCAAGTCAATGTCGAGCTGGGCGGCGAAGCGGCGCTGCGGCGCCTGGCGGCCGCCGCCCGCGCGAACGGCCTGGGGTTGATCGCCGACATCGTGCCCAACCACATGGCCGCCGACGTCGCCAACGCCTGGTGGTCCGATGTGCTGCGCCATGGCGAACGCAGTCCGCACTCGCGCTGCTTCGACATCGACTGGCGCGCCCCCGACCCCGCGCTGCGCGGCAAGGTCCTGCTGCCGGTGCTGCCGGAGCCCTACGGCATCTGCCTGGAAAACGGCGCCATCACGCTGGCCTACACCCCCGGCCACGGCTACGCCATCGCCGTCGGCGGCCAGCACTACCCCCTGGAGCAGGCGCCGCAACCCGAACAGCACCCGGCCAGGACCTGCGAGGCCCACGCGCCCGCTACGCCGCAAGGCCGGCGCCGGCTGCACCAGTTGCTGGAGCGCCAACATTACCGCCTGGCCTGGTGGCGCACCGCGCCCGACCAGATCAACTGGCGCCGCTTCTTCGAGATCACCGAACTGGTCGGCGTGCGGGTCGAGGACGACGTCGTGTTCGACGCCGTGCATGCCCTGCCCTTGCGCCTGTTCGGCGAGGGCCTGCTGGACGGCCTGCGCATCGACCATATCGACGGCCTGGCCATGCCGGGCGCGTACCTGCGGCGGTTGCGCGCCGCCCTGGCCGAGGCCGCGTCCACGCGGGCGCAGGCCGGGCTGGCGGCCTCGCCCTACCTGATCGTGGAGAAGATACTGGCCCCGGGCGAGCCCCTCGATCCGCGCTGGCCGGCGGAAGGCACCACCGGCTATGACTTCATGGACCAGGTGGGCGCGCTGCTGCACGCGCCCGCCGCGCGCGCGCCGCTGGAAGCCTTCTGGCAGACCCTCGCCGACGATCGCCGGCCGCCAGCGGCCCAATTGCTGCAGGCACGCCAGTTGATGCTGGCGCGGCATTTCGCCGCGGAGCGGCTGGTGCTGGTGCGCGCGCTTACCCGGATCGCGCGGCTGGACCTGCGCACCCGCGACTGGACCGCCCCCGCCATCGACCGCGTGCTGAGCGCATTGCTGGCGGCGTTTCCCGCCTACCGCAGCTATGCCGAGGATGGCGGTCGCGGCGCGATCGATCGGCAGCATTGGCAGACCGCGCTGGCCGGCGCGCGCGCCTGTCTGCCCGCGCCGCCCGACAGTCCCGATGGCCGGTTGCTCGACCTGCTGGATCGGTGGCTGGACGGTTCTGCCGGCGAGCCGCAAGAGGACATCACCGCCAACGCGCTACGCAGCGCGCGCTCGCGGGCGCTGCGCCATTTCCAGCAGCTGACCCCGCCGCTGGCCGCCAAGGCCCTGGAAGACACGCTGTTCTATCGCTATGGTCCCCTGCTGTCGCGCAACGAGGTCGGCTCATCCCCCGCCGTCTTCTCCCTGGAAGCGCCGGCCTTCCTGGATGCTTGCGGCGCGCGCGCGCGCAGCCATCCGGACGCCTTGCTGGCCACGGCCACGCACGACCACAAGCGCGGCGAAGACAGCCGCGCCCGCCTGGCCGCGCTGACCGAAATCCCGCTGGAGTGGATTGCCCGCGCGCGCGGCTGGATTGACCGCCTCGCCGGCCACGACGACATGCCCTCGCGCGCCGACCGCTACCTGTTGCTGCAGACGCTGGTCGGCGCGTGGCCGCTGGCGCTGGCGCCCGCGGCGCTGGACGACCGCGCCGTCGCCGCCTTTATCGAACGCGTGGCGCAATGGCAGCAGAAGGCGCTGCGCGAAGCCAAGCTGCACACCCGCTGGACCGCGCCCGACGCGCCCTATGAAAGCGCGGCCCGCCATGTGCTCGACGATCTGGTGGACTCGCCCGATGGCCGCGGGCTGTTGCGGGAAATCGGCGATTTCGCCTGGCAACTCGCGCCCGCCGGATTGATCAACAGCCTGGCCCAGACACTGCTGCGCAACACCCTGCCAGGCGTGCCCGACCTGTACCAGGGCGCCGAGTTGTGGGATTTCAGCCTGGTCGATCCCGATAACCGCCGGCCCGTGGACTATGGCGAGCGCGCGGCCTTGCTGGCGCAGACGGCCAGCGAGGGCGCCATCGACACTCGCGCCGCCGCATGGCGCAGCGGGGCGATCAAGCAGGCCCTGATCCAGCGAACGCTGGCGCTGCGCGCCCGCCATCCCGCGCTGTTGCGCGAGGGCGCGCTGATCCCCGTCGAGATACGAGGCCCGCGGGCGCCGCACCTGCTGGCCTTCCTGCGCCGCCATGCGCGCCAGGCGCTGCTGGTCATCGTGCCCCGCCATTGCGCCACCGCCATCGCCGGCTATGCGTGCGACGATGCCGCGACCGCCCGCGCCTATTGGGCGGACACCCGGGTGCTCCTGCCATCCGGCATCGAAGGCGGCCTGCTCGAGATCGTGTCGGACCGGCGGTATCAGGCAGCGACGCTGGACATCGCGGACCTGCTGCGCGACACGCCCGTGGCGTTGTGCCTGATGCAGGACACGGGCGCCGATCGCGTGCCCACCGCATCGCGCGTCCCTCCATCGGTCTGATTCCCTCGTCCACGCGCAACAAAACCTGGCACTTGCAACAGGACATGGCACTCGCGCCAACCCCGCTCGCATGGGGCGTATGCTCCTACGCTTAATAGCAAAAAGCGATAAACCGGCAGGGGACATGCCTCTTTTCCATTCCGATGGCGAACACGCCATGGCCCCCGCGCATCTGGAGAGGAGAAGAAGTTGGAGAACACCCCCAATACCGAACTCAAGGGCGGCCTCAAGTCCCGCCATCTCACGATGATGTCCATCGCCGGCGTCATCGGCGCCGCGCTGTTCGTGGGTTCCGGCAAGCAGATCGCCCTGGCCGGGCCGGCCGTCATCCTGGCCTATGTCGGCGGCGGCATCCTGGTCATCCTGGCCATGCGCATGCTGGGTGAAATGGCGGTCGCGCAGCCGGACACCGGCTCATTCTCGACCTACGCCGACCGCGCCATCGGGCGCTGGGCCGGCTTCACCATCGGCTGGCTCTACTGGTACTTCTGGGCCTTGCTGATGGGCTGGGAAGCCTACGTCGCCGGGCAGATCCTGCACGGCTGGTTCCCGATGGCGCCGGCCTGGGGCTACGCGCTGCTGGTGACGGTGTCGCTGCTGATCGTCAACTTCCTCAACGTGCGCAACTACGGCGAATTCGAATTCTGGTTCGCGCTCATCAAGGTCGTGGCCATCGTGCTGTTCCTGGTCATGGGCAGCCTGGCGCTGGCGCACGTGTGGCCGTGGGGCGAGGCCAACGGCTGGAGCCACCTGACCAGCCAGGGCTTCATGCCCAACGGTCCCAAGTCCGTGGTGGTGGCGCTGCTGGGCGTGATGTTCGCCTTCATCGGCGCCGAGATCGTCACCGTCGCCGCCGCCGAATCGGCCGACCCGGGCCGCGAGATCATCAAGACCACGCGCTCGGTGGTGTGGCGCATCTGCCTGTTCTACGTGGGCTCGATCTTCATCGTGGTCTGCCTGGTGCCGTACAACGCCCCGGGCCTGACCGAGCCGACCCAGGGCACCTACAACGTCGCGCTCGACGCGCTCGGCATTCCGCACGCGCAGTTGATCGTCAACTTCATCGTGCTGACCTCGGTGTGCAGCTGCTTCAACTCGGCGCTCTACACCGCCTCGCGCATGCTCTACTCGCTGGCCAGGCGCGGCGACGCCCACCGCGTCATGCAGATCACCGGCCGCAAGACCGGCACGCCGTATGTCGGCGTCATCATCTCCAGCCTGTTCGCCTTCGCCGCCGTCTGGATGATGGCCACCTCGAAGATGGACGTCTATGACGTGCTGATGCAGGCCACCGGCACCATCGCGCTGTTCGTCTATCTGGCGATCGCCTGCTCGCAGCTGCGCATGCGCCAGCGCCTGCAGGCGCGCGGCGTGCGGCTGGAATTCAGGATGTGGCTGTTCCCGTGGCTGACGTACGCGGTGATCGTCTGCATCATCGCCGCGCTGGTCACCATGGTGATCGAGGGCACCTACCGCAACGAGGTGGTCTACACCTCGATCCTGGCCGGCGTCATCGTCGCCATGGGCGTCGTGGCGCAGGTGTTCGGCATCGGCACGCGCACGCGCGAATCCGTCGCGTTGGCGGCGGCTGGCGACGACTGACCGCGCCGCGCCGGCAGGTCATCGACCCGGCGTGAAGTCCATCGCTTTCATGGCGCCGGCGATGGCCTGCGGCGTAGAGTCGTCCCATGGCGTATCGCCCACATCCAGGCGCTCGTGGATGTTGGCGATGGTCCACTGGTCGCTGGCGCGGACCTGCTCCAGTTCCTCCCACGCCAGCGGCACCGAGACCCCCATCCCCGGCCGCGCGCGCGCCGACCAGGCCGCCACCGTGGTGGCGCCGAAACCGTTGCGCAGATAGTCGGCGAAGATCCGGCCGACCCGGTTCTTCGGGCCGCTCTTGGCCACGAACACCTGCGGCAGCGTGCGCGCCAGGTGCTGCACGATGGCCTGCGAGAACGCCTTGACCGTGTCCCAGTCGTATTGGCGGCGCAGCGGCACCACCACGTGCAGGCCCTTGCCGCCGCTGGTCTTGAGCCAGCCGCGCAGGCCGATCTCGGTCAGCAGCACGCGCAGCAATTGCGCGCCACGCTGCACGGCGTCCCACGCCACGCCCTCGCCCGGGTCCAGGTCGAACACCATGCGGTCGGGCTTGCCGATGGCGCTTTTGACGGCGTTCCAGGTGTGGAACTCCACCACGTTCATCTGCGCGGCCGACATGACTGCCTGCGGCGTCGGCACTTCCATCAAGGGCGGGTGGTCCGGGTCCAGGGCCTGCGGCAACGGCTTCACGCCCGGCATCGGCGCTTCCAGGTGCTTCTGGAAGAAGAACTCGCCCTCGATGCCGGCCGGCGCGCGCAGGAACGAGACCGGGCGGTCCTCCAGGTGGCGCAGCAGCATCGGCGCCACCAGGCCGTAGTAGCGCGCCAGGTCCAGCTTGGTCAGGCCGGTGGATGGGTCGATGACGCGTTCTGGGTGGGTCAGCTTGCCGGCGGCCTTGGCCGTGGTCCTGCCTGTCGCCTTGGTTGTTGCCTTGGCAGTCGCCTTGCTGCCCTGCCGCGTCGTTTCGCCCGCTCCGGCCTCCCGCATCGCATCCGCTGCCATCGCCGCCTCCCTGGTAATCGCGCGCGCCGGCTTGTCGGTGCGCAGCCCACGGAACACGGGATGGCGCACATGGCCCGATTCCGTCCATTCGCCGAACGACACTTCCGCCACCAGTTCGGGCCGCACCCAGTGCGCGCCGCGGCCAATGCCGCCGGCCTTGACGCTGGCCTGGCGCGTCTCCAGCGCCGCCAGCCGCTCCCGCAGCGCGGCCAATCCGGCGTCGTCGAACCCGGTGCCGACCTTGCCGGCGTACACCAGCTGGCCGGCCTCGTCGTGATACGCCAGCAGCAACGCGCCCAGCCCCACCCGCGCGCCCTTGGGATCGGTGTAGCCGACCACGACGAATTCCTGGCGCCGCGCGCACTTGAGCTTGATCCAGTTGTCGCTGCGGCGCGAGACATACGGCGAGGACAGGCGCTTGGCGATGATGCCCTCCAGCCCCATCTTGCAGGCCGACGCCAACAGGTCGGCCGGGGCCGCGTCGAACGCGTCGCTGAAACGCAGCGGGTCGCCGCCGGCCGCCTCCATCACCCGCGCCAGCACCGCGCGGCGCACCCGCAGCGGCTCGCCGCGCAGGTCGCGGCCGGTCACGTAAGGCAGGTCGAACACATAGAACAGGATGCCGCCGGTGCGTTCGCCGTCGAAAGCGTTCTGCAAGGCCTGGAAGCTGGGCGCGCCGTTGTCGGCCAGCGTCACGATCTCGCCGTCCAGCCACGCGGTTTCCAGCGGCATGCGCCGCAGCGCCGCCGCCAGGTGTGGCAGCTTCGGCGCCCAGTCGTGGCCGTTGCGCGTGTACAGGCGCACCTCGCCGTGGTCCAGCCGCGCCAGCAGCCGGTAGCCGTCGAACTTCATCTCGTAGATCCAATCCTGGTCGGCCTGGCGCGGCACGCCTTCGACCAGCGTCGCCAATTGCGGCTTGAGCAGGTCGGGCAATGTCGCCGCCACGCCAGGCAGATGCGACTCGCTTGCCTTGGGCGGTGGCGAGGCGGCCGGCGCCGCCGCGGGCACCCGGCGTGCCCGCGCTTTAGGCGCCGACACCACGCTGTCGGGCTGCTCGTCGACCACGCTGAACTCGCTTTCGGCGCGGGCGGCGGCATCGCGGTCCTTCACCAGCAGCCAGGGCGGCTGCTTCTCGGATCCCCGCCCCTTCATGCGGATCAGGGCCCAGCGCCCGCGCAGCTTGACCCCGTGCAGGTCGAACTTGAGATGGCCGCGCTCGTAGCCGTCGGCCGGGTCGCCCACCGGCGTCCAGGTGCCCCGGTCCCAGATGATGACCTTGCCGGCGCCGTACTGGCCTTTCGGTATCTCGCCCTCGAAGCGGTTGTAGGCGATGGGATGGTCTTCGACCTGTACCGCCATGCGCTTGACCGACGGGTCGAAACTGGGTCCCTTGGGCACGGCCCAGCTCTTCATCGCGCCGTCCAGTTCCAGCCGGAAGTCGTAATGCAGGTGGCTGGCCCAGTGCTTCTGGATCACGAAGGCGCGCGCGGCCGCGTTGGCCTCGCCGCCGCCGACCGGCTCCGACGTCACCTTGAAATCGCGCTTGGCGCGGTACTTCGCCAGGGTGTCGGTCATGGTCAGGCCGCCTTGCGGGTCTTGGCCGAGGTGCCGGCCTTGCCGTTCGCTGTTTTCGTGGTCGTCTTCGTGGTCGCCTTGTTGGTCGCTTTGGTTGCGACTTTGGTTGCGGCCTTGGTAGCCGCCTTGGTCACCGCCTTCCTCGCGGTCTTCCTGGCCGCCGTCCGAGACCCGCCGCCGTTCGACGCCTTGCCCGGCGCCCGCCCCTTCAGGCTGCGCTGCAGCAACTCGGTCAGGTCGATGACGTTATCGGCATAGGCCGGCGATTCCTCCCGCGGCTCGACCACCGTCTCGGTCTTGCCCGCCTTGACCTTGCGCGCCACCAGGTCCATGACCGCGGCCTTGAACTCGTCCTTGTACTGCCCCGGGTCCCAATGGCCGGACATATCCTCGACCAGCATGCGCGCCATCTTCAGTTCGCTGGCGCTGGGCGACGTGGCCTTGGCGCCGGACTTGGGCAGGTCCAGGTCGTCGGCGGCCTTGACCTCGTCGCCCCAGCGCATCAGGTTCAGCACCAGCGCGTCGCCCGCCGGGATCAGCGCGGCCAGGTGCTGCTTGGTCTGGATCACCACCTTGGCGATGCCGATCTTGCCGCTCCTGGCCAGCGTGTCGCGCAGCAGGGCGTAGACCTTCTGGCCCTTGTCGATCGGCGCCAGGTAGTAGGGCCGCTCCAGGTACACGAACGGCACCTCGGCCGCATCGACGAACTGCTGGATCTCGATGGTCTGCGTGGTGCGCGGATAGGCGCCGCTGATCTCCTCCGGGGAGATGATGACGTACTGGCCGTCCTCGTACTCCACCCCCTTGACGATGTTGTCCTTGTCGATTTCCTTGCCGGTGCGCTTGTTGATGCGCTTGTAGCCGACCGGGTCCATCGAGCGCTTGTCGAGCCAGTCGAAGTCCACGCCCGATTCGGTCGTCGCCGTGTGCAGGCCCACCGGGATGTGCACCAGCCCGAACGAAATCGCCCCTTTCCAGATGGTTCGCGTCGCCATGATGCCGCTCTCCTTCGGGGCCCGACCGCCGCCCCGCACGCTGTTTGGGTTTGCCGCCTGGCGCTATTGTCGCGCCGACGGGCGCCAACGCCAATCCGCCGGCGGCGGTTGGGTATGCAGCAATTCGCATGCCCGCCCGCGCCACCTTCGGTTTCACAAGTCACGATTTGCCGCACACGCCGCCCGCGCCCACGGTTCAATGATTGCCCCACCGCCCTTTGCGCAAGGCCGCCATGACCCGCACCGCGTTCCTCAAGCTCCTGACCAGACACCTCTACCCCATCCTGAAGGCCGAGGGGTTCGAAGGCTCGGGCCAGACCCTGCGGCGCATCCGCGGCCCCATCGTGCACGTCTTCAATGTGCAGGGCGCCAGCGGCGGCAAGGCCTGCTACCTGAACCTGGGCGCGCACTACGATTTCCTGCCCTGCGAAGGCGGCGCCTTCGTGCCCCCGGCCGAGATCGAGGAATCGCACTGCGTGTTCCGCGAGCGCATCGACCCGCCGCCCGGCCCCGCGTTCGGCTGGGCCTATGGCCTCGACGCGGCCAGCGCCGAGGAAAACGTCGCTTTCATCGTCAGCGAATGGGCGCGCCAGGGCCATGCCTTCTTCGCCGGGCACGACGCCTACCCCGCCAGTTGCGAGCGGCTGCTGCGGCAGACCGATCCCGACGCCATCCACCCGGCCAGGACGCTGAACCTGGCCCGCATCGCCCGCCACCTGGGCGACACGCCACGGGCGCACGCCTTCGCCCGCTCGGGGCTGGCGCGCGCCCCCGAGCGCGCCACCTCGCTCAAGGCGAAGCTGGAGGAACTGCTGGCGGACTGACCCGGGCGGCGGCCCCGGGGCGCCGCGCACCGAAAGTGGCTATATCAAATAACCAGGATTGGCTATTTTTCACCGATCCAATTTTGCCTAGGATGGCCGGATTGATAGTCAAACTCGAGCACATCCATGCCAGAACTGACCCCGGCGCTCCGGCAGCGCATCCTCCAAGCCGTGGACGCGGGCTTCGCGGCCCAGACCGAACTGACGGCGCAACTGGTGCGCCTGCCCTCGCAGCGCGGCGAGGAAGCCACCGCGCAGGACTTCATGGCGGCGCGCTACGCCGAACGCGGCTACGCGGTGGACCGCTGGCGCATCGACGTCGACGCCATCCGCCACCTGCCGGGCTTTTCGCCGGTGGCGGTGTCCTATGACAACGCCTACAACGTGGTCGGCGCGCACCGCGCGCGCAGCCTGAAGGGCCGCTCGCTGATCCTGAACGGCCACATCGACGTGGTGCCGGTCGGCCCGCTGGCGCAATGGAGCCGCGATCCCTACGACCCGGCCATCGTCGACGGCTGGATGCACGGTCGCGGCGCCGGCGACATGAAATCGGGCCTGGTCGCCTGCCTCTCGGCCATGGACGCGCTGGCCGCGATCGGCCTGGCGCCGGCCGGCGACGTGTTCCTGCAATCGGTGGTGGAAGAGGAATGCACCGGCAACGGCGCCCTGGCCTGCCTGGCGCGCGGCTACCGCGCCGACGCCGCCTTCATCCCGGAACCGCTGCTGCCCATGCTGATGCGCGCCCAGGTCGGGCCGATGTGGTTCCAGGTGCAGGTCGAAGGCGACCCCCAGCACGCCTCGGCCGCCTTCACCGGCGCCGGCGCCAACGCCATCCAGAAGGCGATCTTCCTGATCCAGGCGCTGGACGAACTGGAAACCCGCTGGAACGCCAACAAGTGCGACCACCGCCACTTCTGCGACCACCCCCACCCGATCCGCTTCAACCTCGGCAAGATCGCCGGCGGCGACTGGCCGTCCAGCGTGCCGGCCTGGTGCACCTTCGACATGCGCGTGGCGGTCTACCCCGGCCAGAGCCTGGAGGCCGCGCGCGCCGAGATCGAGGCCTTCGTGGCCCAGGCGGCGGCGCGCGATCCGTTCCTGGCCAAGCATCCGCCCAAGGTGATCTACCACGGCTTCATGGCCGAGGGTTACGAACTGCAGAACGCCGACGAGGCCGAGGCCGCGCTGCGCGCCGCGCACGAACAGGTGTTCGGCGAGCCGCTGCGCGAATACGCCACCTCGGCCGCGACCGACGCCCGCTTCTATGGCCTGTACGCCGACACCCCGGCCATCGTCTACGGCCCGGAATGCCGCATGCCGCACGGTTACGACGAGGCGGTCAACCTGGAATCGGTGCGCAAGGTCACCCAGACCATCGCGCTGTTCATCGCCGAATGGTGCGGACTGGAAGAGCGCCAAGCATGAGCCGCAGCAACCCCTCCAGCGCCGGCCAGGCGCTGTTCGCGGCCGAGCCGCCCAAATTGTCCCTGCCCGAGGCCGAAGCCCTGGCGCTGCGCCACTACGGCCTGGCGACGCGGGCCACTCTGCTGTCGAGCGAGCGTGACCAGAACTTCCTGCTGCGCGCGGCCGACGGCGGCGCCTACGTGCTCAAGGCCACCCACCCCGCCGAGGACCCGGCGGTCACCGACTTCCACACCCAGGCGCAGCTGCGCCTGATGCGGGCCGACGGCGAACCGCCGGTGCCGCGCCTGATCCCGGGTCTGCAAGGCGACTACGTGCATTGGCACGACGCTGGCGACGGCGCGCGCCGCGCGCTGCGGCTGATGACCTTCGTGGATGGCGTGCCGCTGCACCAGGTGGCGCGCAGCCCGGCGCAATACCGCGCCTTGGGCCGCGCCCTGGCGCAGTTCGACCTGGCCCTGGCCGGCTTCGATCACGCCATGGCCGACCACGAACTGCTGTGGGACCTGCAGCACGCCGAGCGCATCGCCGACCTGCTGCCGAAGATCCCCGAGGCGGACCGCCGGCGGCTGGCCGAACGCCAGCTCGAACGCTTCGTCGATGACCTGCGGCCGCGCCTGGGCGGGTTGCGGCGCCAGGTCATCCACAACGATCTCAACCCCTACAACGTGATGGTCGCGCGCGACGATCCCGAACAGATCGCGGCGCTGCTCGACTTCGGCGACATGGTGCGCGCCCCCCTGGCGCAGGACCTGGCCGTGGCTGCCGCCTACCTGCTGGACGACGCGCCCGACCCGCTGTCGGCGGGCCTGCGCCAGTGCCTGGCGAGTTACCACCAGACGCTGCCCCTGACCGAAACCGAAATCGCGCTGCTGCCCGACCTGATCGCCACGCGCCTCTTGATCACGGTGGCCATCACCGGCTGGCGCGCGCAGCAGCACCCCGAGAACCGCCAGTACATCCTGCGCAACAACGGCCTGGCCTGGACCGGCCTGGCGCGCCTGGACGCCCTGCCCCGGCAGCAGGCCAGCGACATCCTGCTGGCCGCCAGCCAGACCCCGATGGAGACTCTTGTATGAGCCGAGACCAAGCCATGCTCAACGCCTTCGACCCCGCCGCGGCCGACGCGCTGCCGCAGGCCGAACGCGACCTGATCGCCCGCCGCCAGCGCGTGCTGGGGCCGGCCTACCGCCTGTTCTACGACCAGCCGCTGCACATCGTGCGCGGCGAAGGCGTGTGGCTGCATGGCGCCGACGGCCAGCGCTACCTGGATGCCTACAACAACGTGGCGTCGGTGGGCCACAGCCATCCGCGCGTGGTGCGCGCCATCGCCGAACAGGCGGCGGTGCTGAACACCCACACCCGCTACCTGCACGACGGCGTGCTCGACTACGCCGAGCGCCTGCTGGCGACGTTCCCGCAGCCGCTGTCGCAGGTCATCTTCACCTGCACCGGCAGCGAGGCCAACGACCTGGCGCTGCGCGTGGCGCGCAGCCACACCGGCGGCACCGGCGTCATCGTCACGCAGCTGGCCTACCACGGCGTCACCGCCGCGGTGGCGGCCGTTTCGCCGTCGCTCGGCCAGGCGGTGCCGCTGGGCGTGGACACCCGCGCCGTGGCCGCGCCCGACAGCTACCGCCACGATCCGGCCACGCTCGGAGAATGGTTCGGCCGGCAGGTGCAGGCCGCCATCGACGACATGCGGCGCCACGGCATCAAGCCGGCCGCGCTGCTGGTGGACACGATCCTGTCCAGCGACGGCGTCTACAGCGACCCGGCCGGCTTCCTGGCGCCGGCGGTGCAGGCCATCCGCGACGCCGGCGGCCTGTTCATCGCCGACGAAGTGCAGGCCGGCTTCGCCCGCACCGGCTCGTGCATGTGGGGCTTCCAGCGCCACGGCCTGGTGCCGGACATCGTCACCATGGGCAAGCCGATGGGCAACGGCCACCCCATCGCCGCGATGGTCTCGCGCCCCGACATCCTGGAACGCTTCGGCCGCGAGGCGCGCTACTTCAACACCTTCGGCGGCAATCCGGTGGCCTGCGCCGCGGCCCAGGCCACGCTCTCGGTGATCGAGGACGAAGGCCTGCAGGCCAACGCCGCCCGCACCGGGCAGTACCTGCGCGACGGCTTCCGCGCGCTGGCCGAGCGTCACGCGCTGATCGGCGACGTGCGCGGCGACGGCCTCTTCATCGGCGTCGAACTGGTGCGCGACCGCGCCGCGAAAACACCGGCCAAGGAAGAAACGCATCGCTTCGTCAACCTGATGCGCCAGCGCCGCGTGCTGCTCAGCGCCACCGGCCTGCACGGCAACGTGCTCAAGCTGCGGCCGCAACTGCCGTTCGCGCGGGAGCATGCCGACCTGCTGCTGGCGGCGGCGGATGAGACGCTGGCGGAACTGTAGGCGGCAAGCGGACGCGGCGGCCTGGCGCGACCCGCACCGCCGCGCGCCGCGGCCAACGCGCCGGTTCAGCGCCTGGCGCGGCGCGCCGGCCGGGCCTCGGTGACGCGGCCCAGCGCCCGCGCGAAGCGGGCCACGCCGTCGTCGATGCGTTCGCACGGCACGCCGCCATAGCCCAGCACCACCGCCGGCGCCGCCGCGCGCGCGGCATCGGGCAGGTAGTGCGGCTGGCCCAGCACGATCCCCTCGTCGCGGGCGGCCTCGGCCAGCCGCGGCACCGACACCTTGCGGTCGAGCCGCGCATACACATGCAGCCCGGCGCGCGCTTGCGACAACTGCACCTGGTCGCCGACGCGCGCCGCGATTGCCTCGCGCAGCACGATCTGGCGGCCGGCGTATTCGGTGCGCATGCGCTTGATGTTGTGCGAGAAATGGCCGTCCGCCATGAAGTCGGCCAGCGCCGCCTGCAAGTGCAGCTGCCCCGGCCGATAGATGCTGGCGCAGGCGCGCGAGAACGACTCGGCCACCTGCGGCGGCACCACCATGTAGCTCATGCGCAAGCCGGCGAACATGGTCTTGCTGAACGTGCCCATGTAGATCACGCGGCCGTCGGCATCCAGGCCCTGCAGCGACGGGATCGGCGCGCCGTCGTAGCGGAACTCGCTGTCGTAGTCGTCCTCCAGCACCCACAGGCCGCGCGCCCGCGCCGCCTGCAGCAGTTCCAGGCGCCGCGCCAGCGGCATCACCACGCCGGTGGGGTATTGATGCGACGGGCTGGTGATCAGCAATCGGGCGCGGCGCGGCAGCTTGCTGGCCGCCAGATCCAGGCCCTGCTCGTCGACCACCGCCGCGTACGCGCGCACCCCGGCCGCCGCCAGCACCGGCGGAAAGGCCCAGTGGCACGGGCTTTCCACCAGCGCGGCGTCGCCCGCCCCCGCCAGCATGCGCGCGCACAGGTCCACCGACTGGTGCGTGCCCGCCGTGACGATGACCTGCTCCGGCTCGCACACCACGGCCCGCGCCAGCCGCAGATAGCTGGCGATGGCCTCGCGCAGCGGCAGGAAACCCGCGCCGTCCTTGGCGTAGCCCGACAGCGCCAGGTTCGACTTGCCCAGGTGGCGCGACACCAGCCGGCGCCACAGGTGGAACGGAAACAGGCTGGCGTCGGCCACGCCCGGCACGAAGGCGCCGGTGTGCTGGCCCAGCCCCGCCGCGCCGCCGGCGATGGTCTCGCCGCGCGTCGACAGGCCCGGCACGTGGCGCTGCACGTGCTCGGGCGAGGCCGGCGGCAGCAGCGGCCGGTCCACCGTCTTCTCGACGAAGGTGCCGCTGCCGCCGCGCGCGCTCAGGTAGTTCTCGGCGATCAGCCGTTCGTAAGCCAGCGTCACCGTGATGCGTGAAATGCCCAGGTCCTGCGCCAGCACGCGCGACGACGGCAGGCGCTGCCCCGCCACCAGCGTGTGGTCCAGCACGCCGCGCCGCACGATGTCGTAGATCTGTTTTTGCAGCGGGTCCGCCGATTCGCGCGACAGCGCGCCCGAGAGCAGGTCGGCGAGCAGGACTTCCTTCATGAAGTGGACCTATGTCTGATTGGATTGTGGCTATACAAGATATAGCCAGTAGTTGCTATCGTCAACGCCGTATTCAATGCGGCGCCGACAGGCCAGCCGCGACCAACAAGGGGAATGAAATGAACGACTCAAACGGCCGCAGACAGCCGGTCAGGGCCGCGGCCGCGGCATTCTTCGGCACCATGATCGAGTGGTACGACTTCTACTGTTACGCCACGGCGGCCGCCCTGGTGTTCGGCGACGTGTTCTTCGCCACCAACGATCCCTACATGGGCACGCTGGCCTCGCTCGGCACCTTCGCCATCGGCTTCTTCGCGCGGCCGGTCGGCGCGGTGCTGTTCGGCCACCTCGGCGACCGCGTCGGCCGCAAGCAGAGCCTGGTCATCACGCTGCTGCTGATGGGCGTGGCCACCACGCTGATCGGGCTGCTGCCCTCCTATCATTCCATCGGCCTGGCCGCCGTGGTGCTGCTGGTCGCGCTGCGGCTGGTGCAGGGCATCGCGGTGGGCGGCGAATGGGGCGGCGCGGTGCTGATCGCGGCCGAACACGCGCCGCCCAAGTGGCGCACCTTCCTGGCCTCGGCGCCGCAGTACGGCAGCCCCATCGGCCTGATCCTGGCCACCGGCGTGTTCCGCCTGGTGTCGGACCTGCCCAAAGAGGACTTCCTGTCATGGGGCTGGCGCCTGCCCTTCATCATCAGCGGCGTGCTGGTGCTGGTGGCCTTCGTCATCCGCCGCGGCGTCAACGAGAGCCCCGAGCTGGAAGCGCGCCTGAAGGAAAAGAAAAAGGAAAGCACCGCCCCCATCCGCCTGGTGCTGCGCGAACGCAAGCGCGCGCTGCTGCTGGGCATCGGCCTGTGCCTGCTGGGCATCTCGGGGTTCTACTTCGTCACCACCCTGATGATCACCTACACCACCACCTACCTGAAGATCACGCGCAGCCAGATCCTGGACGTGGTGACCTGGGCCGGCGTGGTCGAGCTGATCAGCTTCCCGATCGCCTCGTACATCGCCACCCGCGTCGGCGAGCGCCGCTTCCTGATCTGGGTCACCGCGCTGTCGACGCTGTGGGCCGTGCCGATGATGATGCTGATCCTGACCGGCGACATCCAGAACATCGCCATCGGCATCCTCACCGCCATCTTCCTGATCGGCGCCTACTACGCGGTGCTGGCGCCCTACCTGCCGCTGGCCTTCCCGGTGGAGATGCGCTACACCGGCATCTCGCTCAGCTTCCAGCTGTGCGGCGCGATCTTCGGCGGCACCACGCCGCTGGTGGGCCTGTGGGTGGCCCACACCTTCGGCCTGACCTGGCAGCCGATGGCGCTGATGTTCGCCATCATCGCCGGCGCCAACCTGCTGTGCGCGATCTACCTGCCTACGCCGGAACGGGAGGCGGCCCGCCAGCGCGGCCCTGGCGTGGGCGCGCGGCGCGGCGAAGCGCTGTAGGCCGGGCCGCTTCAGGGCGATTGCGGCGCCAGGCCCGCGATCGCCTCAGGATCATCCGTGACCGTCAGCCGCGGACGGCTATCGCGAAACGCGCGCGCCAGCGCGCTCAGCGCCGCCTGCCATGCGGGCAATTGCCAGGGCGGCTCGGCGGCCAGCAGGCGCTGCAGCACACCCGCCTGCTCCGCGACTTCCGGCCACTCCACCGTCAAGGCCGCGCCATACAGGCGGTGCGCCGCGCGCCGGGCGCCGTCGGCGTCCTGCAGCGCCGCCCGGTGCAGCAAGGCATGCAAATCGCTCTGCAATGCCTCGACCACTTGCTCCGGCCCGAACATGCCCCGCCCGTGTTCGGGCTGCGCGATGGGATCCAGTTCGACCCCGCACCAGAGTTCGATGGTGTCCTGCAACTTGCGCATGCGGATGGGCTTGCCCAGGATGCCATCCATGTCGGCATCGAAGCACCGGGCGGTATGGTCGGCGCCGGTCGAGGCCGAGATGGCGATGATCGGACAACGCGACTGGCCCGTCTCGCGCTCCATCAGCCGCAGGCGCATGGTCAAGGCATAGCCGTCCTGGTCAGGCAGATCGCAATCCATCAGCACCAGGTCGTAGGTCCCCTGCGCGAAGCAGGCCAGCGCCTGGACGCCGTCCTGGGCAATCACCGCGGTGCAGCCGAAACCCTCCAGCTGCGCCTGCAGCACCGCCTGGTTGGCGGGCGTGTCCTCCACCACCAGGACCCGCAGGCCGTGATCGGGCCGCGCACCGGCCGGCTGGCGCACCGGCGGCTCGGCCGCCACGGCGTGCCTGGGCGCCGGCTGCACCGGCAATGACACCTCGACCGTGGTGCCCGCGCCGAGCCGGCTGGTCAACGTCACCTTGCCCTGCATCAACGCCACCAGGTCGCGAGTGATGGCCAACCCCAGCCCCGTTCCTCCCGACCGCCTGAACGACCGCGCCACCTGGGCATACGGCTGGAACAGCTTGGCTTGCGCGTCTTCGGCGATGCCGATGCCGGTATCGCTGACCGACAGGCGCAGGTTGCGGTGCCGGGGAATGTCGCTGTCCTCGAGCGCGTAGCGCACGGTCACGCCACCGCTTTCCGTGAATTTGATGGCGTTGGACACCAGGTTGTTCAATACCTGGCCCAGCCGGGCATCGTCCAGCATCAGGAGAGGCAGGTCCACGGCGCCGTCATAGCTCAATGAGATATGGCGTTCGCGCGCACGCAGCTGGTGCAGATCGACCACGTTGCGCACCAGCGCGGCAAGATCCACGGCTTCCAGCTCCAGCCTGACCTGTCCGGCCTCCAGCTTGGTCACGTCCAGCACGTCGTCGATCAGCGTCAGCAGCGATTGCGCGCCGTGATTGGCCAACTCGGCGTAATGTCGCTGCTGCTTGTCCAAGGGCGTATTGCGCAGCAACTCCACCGCCGCAAGCACCGAGTTCATGGGCGAGCGGATTTCATGGCTCATGACGGCCAGGAACATGGTTTTTTCGCGTTCGTTGCGTACGGCCTTCTGCCGCATGCGGTAGGTCACCCCGGACACGATGGCCAGCAAGGCCAGCACCAGGCCCGCCAGCACCAATTCGTGCCAGAAGTGCCGCGTGATGTCGGCGAACGTCGGATCATCGTTCATGTGCTGACTGAGCCAGCGTTCATGGATCTGCCGGATCTCCTCAGGCGAAATCGATGCGAGCGCCTTTTCCAGGATGCCATGCAGCACCGGCTGGTCGGCGCGCACGCTCATGCCAATCTCGGTCGTCATCCCGGACAGCACTCCCGATATCTGCAGCTGACCCTGGTAGCCGCGATACATATAAGGCACCAGGAAGGCTTCGGTGCCGACCGCCGCGTCGGCCTCGCCGTTGGCCACCTGCTCCAGCATCCTGCTCGACGAGCCGCCATTGATCAAGGAAGCCCGCGGCGCCTTGCGCCGCAGTTCCTCGCGGTAGCGATCCAGGGACGGCAAGGTCACCGTCATGCCATTGAGCTGGTCGGGCTCGAACAGAAAGGGCCTTTTCACACGCGTGATCACGATCCCCGCGCTGACGTGATACGGATCGGTATGCAGGAAACCGGAACGCGCCGCCACATCGCCGTTGACGCGCAAGGCCGAGATCAGGTCGGCTTCGCCCCGCGTGACCATATCGACCCGCTCCTGGCTGGTATCGGCAGGCACGTAGGTAAAGCGCAGGCCGGTCTTGCGGGCGACCTCGTCGAGAAACTCCGCCGACAGGCCATGCAGGTTGCCGTCCTGCAGGTACTCGATCGGTTCGAGCTCTCTCAGCACGCTGACCCGCAGCACCGGATGCTGCTGGATCCACGCCTGCTCGACCTGCGTCAGGGAAAATCCCGACGGCGACTGCGCAGACGCGGGCGACCCTGCCAGCAGCCCAAGGCAGGCGGCCGCGGCAAACCCCAGGAAGGCGCGGGCGGTCATGGTCAATCGAAGGTCTGGCGGATGCGGAACAAGTCGTTGTTCGACGTGACGCCGAGCTTGCGGAAGGCGGCCGCCTTCTGCGAGCTGATGGTCTTGATGCTGCGGTGGAACTTCTCGGCGATCTCGCTGACCGTCATGCCCGCCAGGAAGCAGCGGATCACTTCCTGCTCGCGCGCCGACAGCGACGCCTGATGCAAGGGATCATCCGTCTCGCCCTCTGGCGCGGCCGCGCCCGAGGTGGTGGCGTCGGCCACCTGATAGGACATCTCGGCGCTCAGGTAGATCGCGCCCGAGGCGACGGCGCGGATCGCCTTCATCAGGTCGGCCATGTCCTCGCCCTTGCCGACAAAGCCACGGGCGCCCACGCGCAGCGCCAGCGAAACCGTGGCGGGCTCATGGTGGGTGGACAGCACCAGGATGCGGCAGTCGGGATGACGGGCGCGCAGCGCGCGGATGAGGGACACGCCATCCAGTTCGTCGCGTCCGAGCGAAAAATCCAGCAGCAGGATGTCCGCCTGGGTCTGGCCCAGGGCGCGCATCAGCTCCCGGCTGCTCTCAAAGGCGCCCACCACATCGATGTCGGGCTCGGCGGTCAGGTGGCTGACCAGCCCGTGCCGCACTACCGCATGATCGTCAAGCAAGGCAATGCGTATGCGCTTCATATCGGGTCACAGACTCGCAAGATGCCGGACGTATTTTTAGGAGTAGTCCTATTGATAGCATCAGCAGGACATGCATGGCAATAATTTGACATTTTTTTGTGAAATGCGTCCCCCATTTGTTTTCCCGGCCGCGCAGGCGACGCCGGAGGGGCGACGGACGATCATTCGTCATCAAAAAATTGTATGAAGCGTCCGTCGCGGCGGATATCGGAATACTCCTAAGCCCGCCGCATCAATTGTCAAGAATGGCAAGGATGCGGCGCCCGCGCCGCGACGTGCTCAGGCGGCCGGCGGCTCGCCGGCCTGGCGCAGGAAGTCCGCGCCTTCCATCGGATAGGCCAGCGCGTAGCCCTGGCCCACGCGGCAACCCAGCTGGCACAGCAGCGCGATGGTCGAGGCGTCCTCGATGCCCTCGGTGACCAGGCGCAGGTCGAACAGGCGCGCCAGCGCCACGATGCCGGTGATGATGCCGCGCGAGGCCGGTGCCTGCGCCACGGCGCGCACCAGCGCGCCATCGATCTTCATCTCGTCGAACGGCATCCGCGACAGCAGGGCCAACGTGGCCGCGCCGGCGCCGAAATCGTCCAGCGACACCTGGAAGCCTTTGGCCCGCAACGCCGCGATCGAGGCCGACAGGCAGAGTTCGTCGGCGGCCGCCATGTCCTCGGTCAGCTCCAGTTTCAGGCGCCGCGGCGGCAGGCCGGCGCGCTGCATCTTGCCGGCCAGGCGTTCGGCCAGGCCGGGCGCGCACAAGGTATTGGCCGACGCGTTCACGGCCAGCGGCAGGTCGATGCCCGCCCGCTCCAGCGCCAGCAGGGTGTCGATGGCGCTCTTCTCGATGTAGCTGAACAGCAGCAGATCCAGCCCCAGCCGGTTCACCATCGGGATCAGCACGGCGGGCGAGATGTCGCCCAGGCGCGCATGGCGCCACCGGATCAGCGCCTCGGCGCCGACCATGCGACGGGTCATCAGGTCGTACTGCGGCTGGAACACGACGCGCAACCCCTCGCCCGAGGTCAGCGCGGCGATCACGTCCTGTTCGTCCGGCAGCGCCGCGTTCGCGGCGGCGCGCGGCCGGGGCGCGGGCGCCGCGCTTTCGGGCAGCCGCTCCAGCGCCTCGCGCAGGCCGTCGGCCGCCGCCTCGCCAACGATCTCGACGCGCAGCCCCGCGGCCCGCGCCAGCCGCGCGTGCGATGCCAATGCGTTCAGCGACACGCCGCCCAGCTGCCGGCACCAGCCCTGCCGGACGCCCGCCGGCACCTCGCCGCCAGCGGGTCGTCGATCGGCATCGCCCGCCGCGTCGGCCGCATCGCCCACCCACAGGACCTGCGGCACGCGCGCCAGCCGGCCGGCCGCGCTCAGCTCCTTGAGCAGGCTGGCCAGCATCAGGCCGTCGCTGAAGTCGGCATGGATCTCGGCGATCACGACGTCCGTGTCCTGCGCGCGCAGCACGGACGTCACGGCCGCCAGCGTCGCGGCCTGCGTGCATTGCCGCACGCCCGCGTCCTCCAGCAGGGATCGGGTGTGGCGCGCGAACGCGCCGTCGCGCATCAGCAGCAGGATGCGCAAGGAAGGTAGACGGGAGACTGCGTGGGTTTTGCCGGGCGCCATTTCATCCTCGCTGGATTGCGTTGGGCGGAATGGGCGGGACTGTATCAACGGGGTTTGGCGGCGCACATCGGATTGGGACTAAATCGGCGGCGCGGCAGACCCATTTAGGAGCGTTCCGATTCAGGCATCCGGCGGGCCTGCGTAGAGTGCCCGCACCAGATCCGCACAGGCGCCGACGGCGCATCGCGGACCGCTCCCTTGCTCGATTGGAATCCCGCATACATGGCGACCGGCAGATCCTTCAAACGCTTGCGCATCGCGCTCCTGGACGACCATCCGGTGGTGCGCACCGGGCTCATCGTGCGCTTGAGTTCGGAGACGCGGATGGAGCTGACCGGCATCCATGACAGCAGCCAGGCCTTGCTCGACGGCCTGCGCGCGCAGCCGGCCGACATCGTGGTGATGGACGACGCGCTGCCGTCACGGCAGCTGGCCGGCACGCCATTGATCCTGGCGCTGCGCGCCCGGTTTCCCGCGGTCCGCATCCTGGTGTTCTCCGCCAGCCCCGATCCCTCGCGGGTATCGCAGGCGTTGCGCGCCGGCGCCAGCGGCTTCGTCGGCAAGCGCCAACCCATGCACGAGCTGATCGATGCCATCCACGTGGTGGCGCAGGGTTCGGTGTATGTGGGCGTGGGCACCGCCGCCAGCGCGTGGGCCGAGCCACATGCCGGGCCGCCCCCGGGCGCGGCCCTGTCGACGCGGGAGAAAGACGTCATCCGCTGCTATCTGGAAGGCATGACGGTCAGCGAGATCGCCTTGAAATTCGACCGCAGCATCAAGACCATCAGCACGCAGAAGTCATCGGCCTTCCGCAAACTGGGCATCGCGTCCAATAACGACCTGTTCAAGCTGCGCGAACAGCTCGATGCCCTCTGATGGCAACCGTTCTCAGCGAAAACCCCGGTGCGAGGGCCGGGGTTTCGGATCATTTTTCGGTGTGCCGTGGCGATCTTGGCCCGGGCAGCAACCCGCCCGGTTGGCCGGCGCCGAGCAGCGCTTCGCTTGCCCGGCCCGCCACGCCATAGCGCTTGTCCGACAGCGTGGCGTGGCCTGCGATAGCACGGCCGCCGCGGCCTGGGGTTCGATGGAGGTATTCAAAGGCGGCAATACCACGATGGACGCCGGCCGGCTTTCGCGCAAGGCCGTGTGTAGTCCACCGCCTTCTGCGGCGCAACACATCGGCATGTCTTTTCCTTTACTGTTGCGCGGGCCGCCAGGCGCCGCTGTCCATGCCGCTTGCCAACGCATCCACGGCCTCGCGGATGGCCAGGTCGAGCACTTTGCCGTTGAGCGTGGAGTCATAACCGGCGGTGCCGCCGAATCCCGCCACTTCACGGTTGGACAGGGCATACTCGCCCGCGCCTGACGCGGAATACACGACTTCGGACGTCTCCACGTCGACCACATTGAGATCCACCTTGGCGTAGGCGACCTGCTCCTTGCCGCGTCCGAGGATGCCGAACAGTTGCCGGTCGCCGGTCACCCTGCGGCCGAAAGCGGTGACGTCACCGGTGACCAGGTAGCGGGCGCCCCTTACCTGCGGGGCCTTGGCGCGAAAGGCCGCCTCTTGCGCGATTTCACCGAGGTTTTCTCGATCCATCACGACGAAGCGCCCGCTGCGCTGCAGATGGCTGGTCAGGATCGTTCTGGCCTGCCCCCCGAGGCGATCGACACCGTCGGAGAACACCCCCCGCAGGTAACTCGACCGGTTCTCGAATTTTCCGATCGACACCGCGCTGCGCACCCCTTGATACGGTTGCTGCGCCGCGGCCACCGCCGGCACGGCCAACGCTTGCGACCGCTCGGTCGCGCAGCCACTCGCCAGCGTCGCCAGCGCCCCGATCATCAATGCCCGATACAACATGATTGCCTCCCCCCGCATGGGGTTCTGACGCGGTTCATACCGCAAAGCCGGCACGGCTTGCCCGCCAAGCCGGAATCTGGCGCTACCACTCATAGCCAACCCCCACCGCCGCGCCGATGTCGCCGTCCTTGGTGCTGGAACTGGAGGCTCGATATGCCCACGCACCGTTGGCCGACCGTCCGGACAGCCCCATCGCGATGGCGGACTGGCCGTTGTATAGCGACGTCCCCATGGCGAACATGGACTTGCCTGGCGACGACGCCGACGGCAGCGCCGCCATGGCCATCGCCGACGCGATGCCGGCATTGACTTCGGTGCGCAGCTGTCCGATGCGGCTGTCGGTGTAGCGATTGGCCTGCTCCAGCGCCTGCCCGGCGGCCTGGCGCGAAATGCCCGTGGCCTGGCGCAGATTCACCGCGTCGGTGTCCCGGGCGGCGGCCGCCACGTGGGTGACCTGGCGTTCGTTGCCCGCCGAGCCCACCGACACGGTATTGGCGCGGGTGGCCTGTGATCCCTCGCCCAGCGCCACGCTGCCCGGCGCGGTCGCCGTGGCATTGGCGCCGATGGCCGTGCCGCCCGCCGCCTGCACGCTTGCGCCGGCCCCCACCGCCGTCGCATTCGCGGCCTGGGCCTGCGCGCCGCCACCGACGGCGGTACCGCGATCGCCCATGGCCTGGGCGCTGGCCCCCACGGCGACCCCGCCGCTGCCCGGCGCCACCACGGCGCGGTCGCTGCCGTCGCCGCGGCTGTCCACCGCCACGCCGTCGGCCTGCGCATCGAGCTGGTTCACGCGCTCGGTCACCGCATGCAGTTGCCCGCCGGTCACCGCGTCACTGCTGCCGGCCTGGATGCGGCCGTCCTGCAGGCCCGTGACCTGGCGCGCGCCGGCGGTGCCGGACAGGTCCAGCTGACTGCCGCCCCGATCCGCCGCCAGCGTCACGGCCTGGGTCGATGGGTCCTGCCGCACCAGTCCCACATTGCCGCTGCGCACCTGGTCCGACAGGGCCGTCAGCGTCACGCCCTGCCGACCCGTCAGGGCTTCCAGGTCGCCCACGGCCTGGGTGTTGGCCAGCAGATCCTGATTCACCCGGAACAGCTGCGAGCCGGCCACCGCCTCGCTGCTGCTCGCGCTGATCTCGCCTTCCTTGACCCCTGCCAGGGTCCGCGCGCCGTCCGTGCCGGCCAGCGTCACCCGCGAGCCGTCGGCCTGCCGGGCCACCGTGATGTCGCGCGTCGCCGCGTCCTGGCGCACCAGCCCCAGCTCGCCCGCGTCCAGTTGCTGGCGCGTCGCCGCCACCTGCGCCCCGACCCGATTCACGTTGTCGTTGACCGCCACCAGGCTGTCGTCCAGCGCCTGCACCGCGGCGCCGACGCTGGTGGCCGGCGCGGCCGGCGCCTGTACTCGCCCGTCGGGCCCGATCGCGGTCACGGCATACGCCGGCGCCTGCAGCGAACCATCGGCGCGCACCGCCGCGCCGCCGCCCAGGGACGCCGCCAGCGCCTGGCTGGCCGCCTGGCCCGCCTGCGCGATCCGTCCCGCCACCGTCTCGCCTTCGCCGATGCCTTCCAGCCTGGCATTGGCGGCAGTGGCCGACCGTTGCGCATCCGTCGCCACGGCCTGCGCCGACAGCGCGGTATCGCGGGCCTGCGTGGCCGCCTGCTGCGCCGACGCCGCCTGTTGCTGCGCCGCCTCGGCGGCGGAGCGGGCGCCGCCGGCGGCCTGCGCCACCGTATCCAGCTGGCCCTTGTTGGCCGCATCCGTCGGCGCCTGGCCGTCCGCCACGTTGACGATACGGTTGGGCGAGGCGTCGCCACGCATGGCGCTGTAGGCCTGCGCGCCCGCGTCCCACTGCAGGCTGTCGCCGCGCAGGTCGCGCATGTCCTGCGTCAGCTGGGTCAAGCTGGCGTCCTGCGCCCGCACGCGGTCGTTGACCTTGATCACATTGGCGTCCAGCGCCGCCAGCGCATCGCCGACATTGGCGGCGGCCTGGGCCGGGTCGGCCACCGAGCCGTCGGCGCCGACCTGGCGGATGGCATAGGCCGGCGCGCCGGCCTTGCCGTCCGCGCCCACCGTGGCGCCGCCGCCCAATGCGGCGGCCAGCGCCTGGCTGGCGGCCCGTCCGGCGGCGTCGGTCGCGGCGCTGGCCGCCTGGTCGATGCGGCCCGCCACCGTTTCACCTTCCCCGATGCCGGCCAGCCTGGCATTGGCGCTGTCGACCGAGCGCTGCGCCGCCGCGGCCGCGTCGCTCGCCACGGCGGCGGTCTGTTGCGCCCCCGTGGCCGCTGCCTGCGCGGCGTCGGCGGTGCGCTGGGCGCCGGCCGCCGTGTCGCGCGCCGCCGACGCCGTCTGTTGCGCCTCGCGCGCCGTGTCCTGGGCTGCCCCGGCGGTGCGCTGCGCGCCGGTCGCGGCCGCCTGCGCCGCCTGCGCCGTCTGTTGCGCGTCGGCGGCCGTTCCCTGCGCCGCCTGCGCCGTCTGGCGGGCGTCCGTCGCGGTCCCCTGGGCCGCCTCGGCGGCCTGCCGAGCGGCGACGGCCGTGTCGCGGGCCGTGGCGGCATCCGCCTGGGCCGCGACGGCCGTATCGCGCGCCGTCGCGGCAGTGCGCTGGGCGTTGTCCGCCGACGATCGGGCCGCGTCCGCGGCCTGCGCCACGGTATCCAGCTGGCCCACGTTGACCGCATCGGTGCGGGCCTGCCCCTCGGCCACGTTGATGACGCGGTTGGGCGAGGCGCCGCCATGGCTGGCGCTGAAGGCCTGCGCGCCCTCGTCCCACAACAGGCTGTCGTCGCGCAGGCCGCTCAGGTCCTGCGTCAGCTGGGCCAGTTTGCCGTCCTGCGCCAGCACCCGGTCGTTCACCTTGATCACATTGGCATCCAGCGCCGCCATCGCGTCACCGACGTTGGCGGCGGTCACCCCCGGCGCCGTGACGTTGCCGTCCGCGCCGATCTGGCTGATCGCATAGGCCGGCGCGCCGGCCTTGCCGTCCGCGCCCACCGTGACCCCGCCGCCCAGTGCATCGGCCAGCGCCTGACTGGCGGTGCGCCCGGCCGCGTCGGTCGCGGCGCTGGCCGCCTGATCGATGCGGCCCGCCACCGTTTCCCCATCACCGATGCCGGCCAGCCTGGCATTGGCGCTGTCGGCCGAGCGCTGCGCCGCCGCGGCCGCGTCCCGCGCCGTCGTGGCCGCCTGCTGCGCGCCGCTGGCCGCGCCTTGCGCGGCGTCGGCGGTGCGCTGGGCGCCGTCCGCCGTGTCGCGCGCCGCCGACGCCGTCTGTTGCGCCTCGCGCGCCGTGTCCTGGGCTGCCCCGGCGGTGCGCTGCGCGCCGGTCGCGGCCGCCTGCGCCGCCTGCGCCGTCTGTTGCGCGTCGGCGGCCGTTCCCTGCGCCGCCTGCGCCGTCTGGCGGGCGTCCGTCGCGGTCCCCTGGGCCGCCTCGGCGGCCTGCCGCGCGGCGACCGCCGTGTCGCGGGCCGTGGCGGCATCCGCCTGGGCCGCGACGGCCGTATCGCGCGCGGTTGCGGCGGTGCGCTGGGCGTTGTCCGCCGACGATCGGGCCGCGTCCGCGGCCTGCGCCACGGTATCCAGCTGGCCCACGTTGACCGCATCGGTGCGGGCCTGGCCCTCGGCCACGTTGATGACGCGGTTGGGCGAGGCGCCGCCATGGCTGGCGCTGAAGGCCTGCGCGCCCTCGTCCCACAACAGGCTGTCGTCGCGCAGGCCGCTCAGGTCCTGCGTCAGCTGGGTCAAGCTGGCGTCCTGCGCCCGCACGCGGTCGTTGACCTTGATCACATTGGCGTCCAGCGCCGCCAGCGCATCGCCGACATTGGCGGCGGTCTGGGCCGGGTCGGCCACCGAGCCGTCGGCGCCGACCTGGCGGATGGCATAGGCCGGCGCGCCGGCCTTGCCGTCCGCGCCCACCGTGGCCCCGCCGCCCAGTGCATCGGCCAGCGCCTGGCTGGCGGCCCGCCCGGCCGCGTCGGTCGCGGCGCTGGCCGCCCGGTCGATGCGGCCCGCCACCGTTTCCTCATCACCGATGCCGGCCAGTTTGGCATTGGCGCTGTCGGCCGAGCGCTGCGCCGCCGCGGCCGCGTCCCGCGCCGCCGTGGCCGCCTGTTGCGCGCCGCTGGCCGTGCCTTGCGCCGCGTCCGCGGCGCGCTGCGCGCCGGCCGCCGCCTCGCCGGCCGCATTGGCGGCCTGTCCGGCCTGCGCCGCCACGTCGCGCGCGGCCGTCGCGGTCTGCGCCACGCCGTCCAGCTGGACCTTGTTGACCGCGTCGTTGCCGTTCACGCCCGCCGCCACGCCCGTCACCTGGCGATCCGTCGCCGCCATCACGGGCTGGCCGTCCGCGCCCAACACCGGGTTGCCGCCGGCGTCGCGTTGCGGCGCGTTCCCGGCCAGGTTCACCACCGTCGCCGCCGACTGCGCGCCCACCTGCAACTGCCCGCCGCTTTCGCGCAGCAGCCCGTCGCGCTGCGCCACCACCTGGGTGATGGCCTGATCCAGCTGCCCCTTGTTGACCGCGTCCGTCTCCGCCTGGCCCGCCGCCAGGTTCGAGATGCGGTTCTGACCGGCGGTGGCGTTGGCCGCGTTGTACACATCGCGGGAAGCGTCCCACGCCAGGCTGTTCTTCCTGACCTCGTCGATGCGGCCAGCTACGGTCTCGTCCGGCCCAAAGCCCTGCAACTGGCGCTCGGCCTGGCTGGCCTTGGCGTCCGCCACGCCGACGATCCGGGTCACGTCGCCCAGGGCCCGGGCCTGGTCCTGCAAGGCGCCATCCAGGCTGGATACCGCGCCCAACAAGGTGGTTGGCTGGGTCTTGTCGGTACCGAGGCTGGTCAGCGACAGCTTCGGCATGATGATCGCGCCATCGGCGCCCACGCTGGCGCCGCCGCCGATCGCCTGCGCCACCGACGCGGTCGCGGCGGCCTGGCTGGCACGGGTCGCCGCCGCGTCGGCGGCGCCCTTGTCGATGGCGGCCTGGTGCGTCTTGTCGACCTCACCCAGCGCGTTGATGGCGTCATAGGCCGCGAACAGCTGCGAGCCGTTGACGGCGTCCTTGCTGCTGGCGCTGACATCCCCCGGCGCCACGTTGACGATCTGCCGCGTCAGCGTGGGGCTGCCCACGCTGACGACGCCTTGCAGGTCCTGGCTGTCGAACGCATAGGTCTTGCCATTGAGCACCACCGCCGCGGGGGCCTGGAAGGCGCGCGAGGTCGAACCGCTGCCCAGGGCCACCGAGCGATCCTGTGTCGCGGTGGCGCCGTAGCCGATCGCCACGCTCTCCTGGCCCTCGGCCTTCGCGTCCTTGCCCACGGCCAAGGCGCTGGCCCCCGACGCCTTCGCGTCGACCCCGACCGCCGCGGAACTGTCGCCGCTAGCGCCGGCGCCCGCGCCCACCGCCACGGTCCGATCCGCCGCGGCGCTGGCATTGGCCCCCAGCGCCGCGCTCATCGCCCCGCTGGCGACCGCCTTGTCGCCGATCGCCAGCGCCGTGCGCCCGGTCGCTTTGGCCTGCCGCCCCACGCTGGCGCTGTAGGCGCTCGACTCCGCGCCATTGCCGATCGACAGGCCATACAGCTCCGCCTTGGTGGTCGCATCGCCGATGCGCATGCCGATGTCTTCGCCGCCCAGTTTGATGAAGCCGCTGTTGACCGCCAGATCGCCGCCCAGCATCAGCGACGTGGCGCCCACGCCGGGCACATTAGCGGGCCGGTAGAACAGGACGTAGTCCTTCTGGTTGGGCGCCCGGGTCGGATCGCACCGCTCCGTGGTGTCCGTGAAATTCACGTTCGCCTGCAGGTAATTGCCGGGCGTCGGGCCGCCCGGGGGGGCGGCCTGCGGGTCGTTGATGCTGACACACCGGCTGTCGGCATTCGCGTTGATGTGGATGCCGTTGGCCGCATGCGCGGGCGTCGCGCCCATCAAGGCCGCGCCCGAGGCGCCCAGCAGGGCCAGGCCGAGCCCCTTGCGGCGTCCCAGGCCCAGCACGCGGCAGACGCGCCGCAGCAGCGCGCGCACGCGCCTGCCCAGGAGGCCGGCGCGGCCCGCGCCACGGTTCAAGGAAATGCCGCTGGCCGCGGCCGCAATCGAATGGGTCATCACAATACGCTCACTGGCTGATTCTGGATCGGGCGGCCACGGTGGTGGCGGCCGGTGGAGTCCCCGCGTAGCGCTATCCCGCGCGGGTCTGGGAGTGTCTGCACTGTATCGGCGCGGCGCCGGCCTCGAAATCGGAATGCTCCGAAAACCGCAAGGCCGCCTTACCAGGCGTAGGTCAGGCTGACCGAGGCGCCGGTCTGCCCGCCGGTGGTTCCCGACAACGACGCCCGGTAGACCCAGGCGCCGCCGCGCGAGCGCGCCGACACCCCCATCGCCACGGCGGACTGGCCGCCGTAGCTGGACGCGCCCACGGCCACCATCGACTTGCCCGGCGTCGAGGTCGACGGCAGGGCCGCCATCGCCATCGACGATGCGATGCCGGCCTGGCTGGCGCGGCGCAATTGGCCCACGCGGCTGTCGGTGTAGCGATTGGCCTGTTGCCGCGCCTGGTTCGCGTCCTGGCGCGATAGCTGGATCGCCTGGCGCAGGTTGACCGCGTCGGTGGCGGCGGTGGCCTCGGCCACGTTGACGAGCTGGCGCTCCCCGCCATCCGCCCCGATCGACACCGTATTGGCCAGGATGGCCTGCGACCCTTCGCCCAGCGCCACGCTGCCCGTCGCCGTCGCCGTGGCGTTGGCGCCGACGGCCGTGCCGCCCGCCGCCTGCGCGTTCGCCCCCGCGCCCAGGGCGCTGGCCTGTTCGGCCCGCGCCTGGGCGTCGCCGCCGATGGCCGTGCCGCGCTCGCCCGTCACCCGCGCATTGGCGCCCGCCGCCACGCCACCATTGCCCGGCGTCGCCGCCGCGCCGCGGCCGGCGCCACGGTTGTCCACCGCCACGCCGCCCGCCTGCGCATCGAGCCGGTTCACGCGCTCGGTCACCGCGTGCAATTGCCCGCCGGTCACCGCGTCATTGCCGCCGGCCTGGACGCGGCCGTCCCGCACGCCCGTGACCTGGCGCGCGCCTTGCGTGCCGGACACCGCCAGTTGGTCGCCGCCGCGATCCGCCGCCACGGTCACCCGGTTGCTGGCGGGCTCGTCCCGCGTCAGCCCGACATCGCCGCTGCGCACCTGGTCGGACAAGGCGGTCAGCGTCACGCCCTGTCGGCCGGTCAAGGCTTCCAGGTCGCCCACGGCCCGGGTATTGGCCAACAGATCCTGATTCACGCGGAACAGCTGCGAGCCGGTCACCGCCTCGCTGCTGCTCGCGCTGATCCCGCCTTCCTTGACGCCCGACACGGTGCGCGCACCGTCCGTGCCCGCCAACGTCACCCGCGTGCCATCGGCCTGCCGGGCCACCGTGATGTCGCGCGTCGCCGCGTCCTGGCGCACCAGACCGAGTTCGCCCGCGTCCAGTTGATCGCGCATCGTCGCCACCTCCGCGCGCACCTGTCGCACATGGTCGTTGACCGCCACCAGACTGTCGTCCAGCGCCTGCACCGCGGCGCCGACGCTGGTGGCCGGCGCCGTCGGCGCCTGTACTCGCCCGTCCGGCCCGATCGCGGTCACGGCATACGCCGGCGCCTGCGGCGAACCATCGGCGCGCACCGCCGCGCCGCCCCCCAGCGCATCGGCGCGCGCCTGGCTGGCCGCCTGGCTCGCCTGCGCGATGCGGCCGACCGCCGTCTCGCCGGCGCCCAGGCCGGCCAGTCTGGCGTCGGCCGCATCCGCCGCCTGTCGCGCCGCGCCAGCCGTCACGCCCGCGGCGTCCGCGGACTGCGCGGCCGCTGTCGCCGTGGCATCGGCGGCCTGCGCCGTTCGCCCCGCCCCGTCCGCCAGATCGGCCGCCGTGGCCGCCGTGCCCGCCACCGCCTGCACCTGGCCCAGGTTGATCGCGTCGGTGGCGTCGATCCCCGCCGCCGCCTGCACGATGCGCTGCGGCGAGTCGCCCGCCCTGGCGGCGCTGAATGCCGCGGCGCCGGCGTCCCAGCGCATGCCATCGCCGCCCAACGCCCCCAGATCCTGCGTCAGCTGCGCGGCGCGGGCGTCCTGTGCCCGCACCCGATCGTTCACCTTGATGACGCTGCCATCCAGCGCCGCCAGGGCATCGCCGACATTGGCGGCGGTCAAGGCCTGGTCGGCCGCCTCGCCGTCGGCGCCGATCTGGCGGATGGCATAGGCCGGCGCGCCGGCCTTGCCGTCCGCGCCCACCGTGACCCCGCCGCCCAGTGCATCGGCCAGCGCCTGACTGGCGGTGCGCCCGGCCGCGTCGGTCGCGGCGCTGGCCGCCTGATCGATGCGGCCCGCCACCGTTTCCCCATCACCGATGCCCACCAGCCTGGCGTTGGCGTCGTCGGCCGATTGCTGCGCGGCCGCCGCGGCCTGCCGCGCTGCCTCGGCGGCAGTGCCGGCCGTCGCGGCCGTGGCCCGCGCCGTTCCGGCATGCTGTCCGGCCTGCGTCGCGGCCGCCTGGGCGTCGTCGGCGACCAGCTTCGCGCCGCTTGCCGCGCCCTGTGCCGCATCGGCCTGTTGCTGTGCCTGCGCCGCCGCACGTTGCGCGGTCTCGGCGCGCTGCCGCACTTGTGCCGCATCCTCTTGCGCCGCCTGCGCGCTCTGCCGCGCGGCCGCCGCGACGCTGTCCGCCGTGTCGATGGCCTGCCGCGCGCCGTCCACCGCGCCAAGCGCTTGCCGTGCGTCCTGCCGGGCCTGGGTCGCCGCGCCTTGTGCCGTGTCGGCCTGCGACTGGGCCATTGCCGCCGCGTTCCCCGCCGCGTCCGCGACCTGCGCCACCGTATGCAGCTGGCCCACGTTGACCGCATCGGTGCGGGCCTGGCCCTCGGCCACGTTGATGACGCGGTTGGGCGAGGCGCCGCCATGGCTGGCGCTGAAGGCCTGCGCGCCCTCGTCCCACAACAGGCTGTCGTCGCGCAGGCCGCTCAGGTCCTGCGTCAGCTGCGCGGCGCGGGCGTCCTGTGCCCGCACCCGATCGTTCACCTTGATGACGCTGCCATCCAGCGCCGCCAGGGCATCGCCGACATTGGCGGCGGTCAAGGCCTGGTCGGCCGCCTCGCCGTCGGCGCCGATCTGGCGGATGGCATAGGCCGGCGCGCCGGCCTTGCCGTCCGCGCCCACCGTGACCCCGCCGCCCAGTGCATCGGCCAGCGCCTGACTGGCGGTGCGCCCGGCCGCGTCGGTCGCGGCGCTGGCCGCCTGATCGATGCGGCCCGCCACCGTTTCCCCATCACCGATGCCCACCAGCCTGGCATTGGCGCTGTCGGCCGATTGCTGCGCGGCCGCCGCGGCCTGCCGCGCTGCCTCGGCGGCAGTGCCGGCCGTCGCGGCCGTGGCCCGCGCCGTTCCGGCATGCTGTCCGGCCTGCGTCGCGGCCGCCTGGGCGTCGTCGGCGACCAGCTTCGCGCCGCTTGCCGCGCCCTGTGCCGCATCGGCCTGTTGCTGTGCCTGCGCCGCCGCACGTTGCGCGGTCTCGGCGCGCTGCCGCACTTGTGCCGCATCCTCTTGCGCCGCCTGCGCGCTCTGCCGCGCGGCCGCCGCGACGCTGTCCGCCGTGTCGATGGCCTGCCGCGCGCCGTCCACCGCGCCAAGCGCTTGCCGTGCGTCCTGCCGGGCCTGGGTCGCCGCGCCTTGTGCCGTGTCGGCCGCCGACTGGGCCGCTGCCGCCGTATCCCCCGCCGCGTCCGCGAGCTGCGCCACGGCATCCAGCTGGCCCAGGTTGACCGCATCGGTGCGGGCCTGGCCCTCGGCCACGTTGATGACGCGGTTGGGCGAAGCGCTGCCATGGCTGGCGCTGAAGGCCTGCGCGCCCTCGTCCCACAACAGGCTGTCGTCGCGCAGGCCGCTCAGGTCCTGCATCAACGGGCCCAGCTTGCCGTCCTGCGCCAGCACCCGGTCATTCACTCTGATCACATTGGCGTCGAGCGCCGCCACCGCATCGCCGACGTTGGCGGCGGTCCGTGCCTGCCCGGCGACCTGACCGTCCGCGCCGATCTGGCTGATCGCATAGGCCGGCGCGCCGGCCTTGCCGTCCGCGCCCACCGTGGCGCCGCCGCCCAACGCGGCGGCCAGCGCCTGATTGGCAGCCCGCCCGGCCGCGTCGGTCGCGGCGCTGGCCGCCTGATCGATGCGGCCCGCCACCGTTTCCCCATCACCGATGCCGGCCAGCCTGGCATTGGCGCTGTCGGCCGAGCGCTGCGCCGCCGTGGCTGCGTCCCGCGCCGCCGTGGCCGCCTGCTGCGCGCCGCTGGCCGTGCCTTGCGCCGCGTCCGCGGCACGCTGCGCGCCGGCCGCCGCCTCGCCGGCCGCATTGGCGGCCTGTCCGGCCTGCGCCGCCGCGTCGCGCGCCGCCGTCGCGGTCTGCGCCACGCCATCCAGCTGGCCCTTGTTGGCCGCGTCATTGCCGTTCACGCCCGCCGCCACGCCCGTCACCTGGCGATCCGTCGCCGCCATCACGGGCTGGCCGTCCGCGCCCAACACCGGGTTGCCGCGGGCATCGCGTTGCGGCGCGTTCCCGGCCAGGTTCACCACTGTCGCCGCCGACTGCGCGCCCACCTGCAACTGCCCGCCGCTTTCGCGCAGCAGCCCGTCACGCTGCGCCACCACCTGGGTGATGGCTTGATCCAGCTGCCCCTTGTTGACCGCATCCGTCTCCGCCTGGCCCGCCGCCAGGTTCGAAATGCGGCGCGATGAGCCGGCGACCGGCGTGGCGCGGTAGACGCCCTGGACCGGATCCCACATCAGCAGGGCCTCTTTCAGGTCATCGATACGGCCCGCCACGGTCTCGCCGGACGACAGCCCCTGCAAGGGCAGCGTCACACCGTCGACCTTGTCGATCAGGGCCAGCGCCTGATCGAACGTCTGCCCCAGGCGGTCGTCCTGGCCCCTGAGATCACGATCGAACGCAGCGACCGCGCCCAGGACCGTCGCCGGCTGCCCTGGCGCGGCGCCATTGCCGGATGCCGCCGCCGGCATGACGACCCGCCCCTGCGCGTCGACCGAGGCGTTGCCAACCGCTCGCGCAAACGATCCGGTCATGGCGGCCTGCCCGCCGCGCGCGCTGGCGAGATCCGCCGCATTGCGCGCCAACGCGCCCTCCTGCGCCTGATCGACTGCGCCTCGGGCCTTGATGGCGTCATAGGCGGCAAACAGTTGCGAGCCGTTGATCGCGTCGGTGCTTCGCGCATCGACCATCCCCGGCGCCACGTAGAGAATCTGCCGCTGGCGGATGGCGCTGCCGACACTGACCACCGCCTGCAGCGGAGTGCTGTCGAAGCGATGGGAAATGCCATTGAGCACAACGGCGGACGGCGCAATCGCGTCCCGCGTCTGCGCGCCGGAGCCCAGGGAGACGGACAAGCCGCTGGACGTCGCCGCGCTCAACCCGATCGCCACGCTGTCGGCATTGCGCACAATGGTGCTTCGGCCCAACGCCACGGCGTGGGTGGCGTCGGCCCCGATCTGTACGAAACGTCCCACCGCGACCGAATAGTCCGCATTGATGAGCGAACTCGGCCCCAGCACGGTCGACCGCAAGCCACGGCCCAGGGATGCGATGCCAGCCACGGTGGCGTACTCGCCAAGCGCCCTGCTGCCGTTGCCCAGCGCGGTGGCGCCCTCGGCGCCCGTTGCCTGCGCCGTATGGCCAAGCGCGATGCCCAATCGCTTCGCTTCGGCCAACCCGCCGAGTTCCAGGCCCAGCGGATCGCCTACGTCGATATCGAACAAGCCGATGCGCTGGCCGGTCGTGGCGTCGCCCAACTTGATGTAGCCACTGTTGACGGCCAGCTCGCCCCCGAGCATCAAGGACCTGGCGCCGACACCGCTCGCGCCCCTGCCCGGGAAAAACAGAACATAGTCCCTGGATTGGCCAACGCCGCCGTAGTTGATCTTGCCACCGACCTCCGGGGAGCAGCGCTCGGTGTTATCCGTGAACTGGAAGTTCTCGCGCAAGTATGTGTCGACGCTGCTGCCCCCTCTGACGGACGTCTGCGGGTCGTTGATACTGACGCAGGAAAAGTCCGCGTTCGCATTGATGTGCAAGCCATTAGCCGCGAAGGCCGGCGGCGTGGCGCCCAGGGCCAGGCCCGCCGTCCCGAGCAGCGCCAGCCCCATGCCCTTGCGCCGCTTCAGCCCCAACACGCGGCAGGCCAGCCGCAGCAGCGCGCTGACGCGCCTGCGCAACGACCGGGGCGCAACCTGCGCCGCCATGCCCGCGCCTGCGTGCGAAGCAGGGATGCCGTGATCGGGAGCGCCGGAACCGGCGGCCACAAAGGGATGGGTCTTCACAATACGCTCACTTGCTGATTCGTGGTCGGCGGCCCCTGCTGTGGCGGCCTGCCTGGATATCCGCGTGACGATGCCCGGCGCGGGTCTGGGTGTTGCGCGCCGGCGCCTGGCTCATGCGAGGCGCCGGCGGCTGAACGCGATGCCTGTCGCGGGCCATGAACCGGCCGGCGCCTCGGATGGGGAAGCGCGCATCGCACGAAGAAACATCGTGGATCGCACTGTATCGGCATCGATTTCATGCCGGAATCGGAATGCTCCTAAATCTGAAAGCGCGCGTTGGCGATTGCTTCAGGAGCCCGTGATGGCGGCGTCGGGGGAGCGGAATCCCGGCCGCAAAGCAAACGCGCCGCGACAGGGCCGCGGCGCGAGACAACGAGGGGGAACGGACGAAACTAGACCAGCAACAAGGCGCCGCCGCTCGAGGCAACGACGCCCAGCCCGGCCAGCGCGTAGGTGTCGCGCCGTTCGCAGCCCGACCGATGGGTGCCATAGGCGGCATGCAGGCACACGACCCCGAGAATGGCCAGGGCGATTCCAATACCGAACATGTGAGATTCCTAGAATGTGCCGTCGTGGGAAGGGCCCGCGGCTGAGCCGTAGCAGGTAGACCGGCGCGGGTCCGATCAGTTCCCGGCATGCCGGCGCCTCAGTCCGCCAGCACTTTCTCCACCGCCGGCAGCAGCCACGGCCCCAGGTCAACGGTGCCGTCCTCGATCAGCGCATAGGTGGCCGGATGGACGTTGAGCCGGCGCGCCATGTCGTCCGCGGCATAGCCGCGCCAATGGCGCCAGGCGCGCAGGCTGGTCCAGCCATGCGTCCGCATCAGCGCCCGCACCACCGAACAATGCAACGGGGCGGCGGCGCGCGCCGATAGCCACATGGACAACAGGGCCGACGTGCTCAACCCCTCGACCGGCGCCAGCGCGTCATCGCCCGGCGTGGACACGCCCGGGTCATCCGGAAACGGCGGCGATGCAGGAGCGGCAGTCATGGCGGCACTGTATCGGCGCGCCCGCGCGGCGGGAATCAGACTGCTCTGAAATCACCCGGCCAGTGCCGCCCCCGCGGCGGACGCCGTCAGTGCGCGCGGAACACGAACAACGCCTCCGGCACCTGCCCCAGCACCGTTTCCGCGATCCGCGCCCGCAGCCGCGCATGTTCGCGCTGCGCCTCGGGCGCCGGGTTGCCCAGCAGCGCGAAGAACGCCGGCGGCAGCACGCCTTCGCGTAGCACCGCCTGCACCTGCCGCTCACCGCGCGTCAGCCAGAAGCTATACGACTTGTCCGCGGCCTGGCTGTAGCGCGCCTCGGGCAGCGACAGGTCGATCCGGTAACAGCCGCGGGTGACGGCGCGAGTGGCGAACTCGATGGCATCGCGCACGCCCGGCCCGGGATGGCCGCTGACCACGCTCAGTTCGCCGCGCGGCACCGGCGCCCCGTCCTCTTCCAGCCGGGCCAGCGCGCCGCGCAGCCCCTGGAAGATCAGCGCCAGCATGGCGAGCGCGCCGTGGCCGTGATAGGCCATGACGGCGTCGAACGGAATCCGCAGGGGGCCCTGCTCGCCTTGCACGCGCAGTTCGCTGCCGGCGGGAATGGTCGGAATGGTCATGAAGGTCTCCATAAGAAGAAAAGCCGGCCGCGCCAGGCGGCCGGCCGGCGGGGGGCTATCAGAAGCGCGTGCGCAGCGTCAGGCTGAAGCTGCGGCCCGGTTCCAGCAGCGGATTCAGGTCGGTCATGGCGTAGGCCACGTTGGACGAGGTGGCAGCGGTGCGATAGGCGCGGTCGAACAGGTTGTTCACGCCCAGCACCACCTGGGTATTGCCCAGTTGTGGCAGGCCCAGGCGGTCCAGCTGCAATTGCGCGTACAGGTTGACCACGCCGTAGCCGGCCGCCGGATATTCGGTGCGGGCGTCATAGCGGCTCTGGCCCTTGGCCCACTGCACCTCGCCGCTCAGCGCATAGGCCTCGCTGGCGCCCACATACTGCAGGCCCACGATGCCGCTGAGCGGCGCGATGGATGCCAGCGGCCGCTCGGTGTTGCGATTGGTGGCGTGCAGGTAGCTGGCGTTGCCGTACAGGTTGACGGTGCGCGTCAGCTGCCAGCGCCAATCGGTCTCCACCCCCTGGATGCGCACCTTGCCGACGTTGCGGCGCTGGGTCGCGGGCAGGCCCAGGTAGGTCGTGGTGGCGTTCTCCAGGAAGTCGCGGTAGTCGCTGCGGAAGGCGGTCAGGCCGACGGTGGCGGTGTCGAAGTGCAGGCGGGTGCCAGCCTCGACGGTGGTGCCGCGCTCGGGCTTCAGCTCGGGGTTGGGGATGGTGTAGCTGGTGCCGGTATAGCCGGCGCTGAACATCTCGGACGTCCACGGCATGCGGAACGAGGTGCCCACGCTGCCCAGCAGCTCAACCACCTCGGTGGCGCGATACGACAGGCCCAGGCTGCCGGTGGTGGCGGTCTGCTTGCTGTCCTGCGCGGCGCGGAAGGCCGGCAGCAGGTTGGGCGACGGCAGCGCATCCAGGCCCACGTCCGAGCGGAACCAGTCGAAGCGGCCGCCGGCGGTCACCGTCCACTTGGGCGCCGGCTTCCATTCCGTCGTCACGAACGCGCCGACGTTGGTCTGGTACTGGTTGGGACCGGTCTTGGCGTAGGGGGTGCTGGTGGTGGTCGAGGTGCCGTTGGGCCGGTACACGGTGATGTCGCTGCGGCTTTCCGAGCCCGGACGGCGTTCGTGCGTGAAGTCCAGGCCGAAGGTGGTGGTGGTCTGCGCCCACGGCACCGTCGCGGCCACGCTGCCGCCATAGACCACCGGGCCGACCACGTGGCTGCGGGTCTCGACCAGGCGCGCCGGGTTGGTCTGGTTGCGCGCCGACATCCAGGTATCGAACTCGTTGACGTAGACGCTGGCCTTGAGCGCGCTGATGGCGCCGTCGAATTCGCCGCTGTAGGCCAGCCGGGCCTGCTTGACGCGATTGGGGTCGCGGCGGCTGCTGGCGGCGGGATAGGGCGGCACGGTGCCGGCGGCGCCGTCCTTGACGTAGGCCACGCGCGCGCTGGCCTCGATGCGCTGGCGGGCGTCGGGCATGTAGCCCAGCACGATGCCGCCGCCGGCGCCGCGGTAGTCGCTGTTGGGCACCTCGCCCGTGGCGCTGTCGTAGTTGCTGGCGCGGCGGCCGGTGGCGTAGACGCGCAGGTCGAAGCCGTCGCCCGCGCCTTCCACCGCCACGTTGCTCTGCACGCCGTGGCCGTTGCTGCGATAGGTGACCGAGGCCTCGCCGCCGTTCAGGCTGAACGGCTGCTCCAGGTTGCCATGGCCGCGCTTGGTGACGAAGTTGATCAGGCCGCCCAGGCCGTCGCTGCCGAAGCGCGACGAATTCGGGCCGCGCACCACCTCGACCTGTTCGATCTCGGTCGGGCTGATCAGCATGAACTGCAGCGTGTTGCGGCCGCGGAAGCGGTCGCCGTCGATGAACATCGGCACCCGCATGTCGTTGGTGTTCAGGCCGCGCAGGAAGATCGTGCCGGCGATGCCGCCGCTGCGGCTGACGGTGGCGTTGGGCACGCGGCCCAGCAGGTCGAGCGTGCTGTCGGTGTTGAGACGCTCGATGTCCTGGCGCTCGATCACGGTGACCGGCTGCGTCACCGCGTGGTCGATGGTGGCGGGCGCGGGCGTGGCGCCCAGCGGCTGCGGGCGGCCGTCGTCGGCCGGACGTTCCGCGCTGACCTGGATGGCCGGCAGTTGCGGCGCCTCGGCGGCGGCCGCCGGCGCGCTGATGGCCGCGGCGCTCAGCAGACCGGCGCGGGCAAGGGGCGAAAGAGGGAAAGGACGTGACATACGAGAGCGCGATAGAAGAGACCAGGGGTCGGGCAAAGCCGCATCAGGCGGCGGGAGTCGAAGCTTTCAGCCAGGGCAGGAAGCCACGCAGGAAACGGGACGCGGCGGGCATGAAATAGCTGCCGTGGTGGTACATCGGATCCAGCGAGGTCACGATCAGGCGCCCCGGCGTGCTGTGGCGGTCCTCGTACAGCACCGAGCCCGCGCCGGCCTTGTCGATCAACGACCGCGCGCCGGGCGGCGGCGTGAAGGTGCCGTGCTGGTGCCAGGTGGCGTCGGCCAGCGTCAGGTGGGAAAACAGCGGGTGCGCGGGGTGCGCCAGCCGCAGGCCCGAATCGGCGCCCGGCGTCTTCCACCACCAGAAATTCACTTCGCAATCGGTCCAGCGCACGCCATCCAGCCACCGGTGCGCGCCGGTCTCGCCCATCGCCACCAGCGTCTTGCCCGCGGCCAGGAAGCGGGCGAAGCGTTCCCGGTGCGGCACGAGCAGGTCCGGATTGGTGCGGCACGACACGATCAGGGCATCGCAGCCCGCCAGCGCGGCGTCATCCAGCTCCGGCAGGTACAGGTGGCGGTCGAGATACGGCATCAGTTCCGGCGTGTGGAAGGTGCGGTGGTGGTAATACGTGCCGGCGTCCAGCGCCGCGACCACAGGTGTGCGCGCAGTCATGGCGGCGGTCATGCGGCGTCTCCCCGTAGCCAGTCGAACAGCTGCGGCACGATGCGCCCGGCGCTGTCGGCGCTGCCTGCGTACATCCACAGGTCGTTGCCGCTGTGCGTCAGCAGGCGGCCGCCGCCGGGCAGCGCCAGCACCCAATCCACCGCCAGCGCATCCGGACCCAGGGTGTTCAGCACCCGCGCCCCATCGGGCGGCGGATTGCCGCCGCGGGCGTAGAAGCCGGCCACGCCGCGCCGGAAGGTCAGGTGTTCCGGGTCCACGCCCTCGAACACCGGATGCGCGGCGGCGCGATGCACCCGCAGGCCATCCAGGCCGCGCGCGGCCCCCGGCACGAACGGCCGCAGCCAGCGCAGGAACGGATAGGCGACGTGGCCGTTGAACACCATGGCGCCGCCGGCCAGCAGGTAGGCTTCCAGCCGCCCCTGCTGCCCCAGCAGGTAGCGCTGGTCGACGTTGGCGGGCACCAGCAAGGCGCGCACGCGCGCCAGGTCGAGCCGGTCCAGCGCGTAAAGCGGTTCGGCCACGGCGCGCGGCCGCTCGCCGCCGGTGAGCGCGGCGGGGCCGTTGCCGCTCCAGTGGTTCAGGTAGACGATGGAGGTCATCATGGATCAACGGAAAAGAGGAATCACGCCGCGCACCTCGCCGGCCTCGCCTCTCAGCGACGCCACCCGCACCGGCATGCGGTACAGGCGGCTCAGGCGTTCGTCGGTGCACATGCGGTCGGTGGGGCCGACTTCGCAGGCGTCGTCATGCATCAGCAGCGTCTGGTCGGCGATGTGCTGCGCGTGTTGCGGCTGGTGGGTCGAGAACACCACCGCCAGGCCCTGCTCGCGCGCCAGCCGACGCAGCAGCGACAGGATGATGTCCTGGTTGCGCAGGTCCAGCGCCGCGCCCGGTTCGTCGAGCACGATGAGGGAACTGGCGCTGGCCATGGCCCGCGCGATGCACACCAGTTGCTGCTGGCCGCCGCTCAAGGCCTGGAACGGCCGCTCGGCCAACGACTCCAGCCCCACGGCCCGCAGGCAGTCGCGGGCGATCTGGCGATCGCGCGGGCCGGGCGACGCATACCAGCGCAGATGGCGGGCGCGGCCCATCGTCACCATCGCCAGCACGTCGTAGGCGAACAGCGCGTCGGTGCGCTGCGGCACGTAGGCCGCATGGCCTTGCAACCGCACCGTGCCGGCGGCCGGCGCCCGCAGGCCCAGCAGGGTCTTGAGCAGCGACGTCTTGCCGCGGCCGTTCGGCCCCAGCACCGCCAGGATCTGTCCGGCCCGCAGTTGCAACGACAGGTCCGACAACAAGCGGCGGCCGCCCGCCTGCACCGCCAGGCGATCGAGTTCAAGCATGGTGCGCTCCCCCGCCCTGCGTGCGGCGCAACAGCCAGGCGAACAGCGGCGCGCCGATCAGCGCGGTGATCACGCCCAGCGGAATCTCGGCGCTGGTGGCGCTGCGCGCCACCGTGTCGACTAACACCATGTAGGTGCCGCCGATGAGCGCGCTGGCCGGCAGCAGCGCGCGATGGTCGGGGCCGACCAGCATGCGCGCGATGTGCGGCACCACCAGCCCGACCCAGCCGACCGTGCCCGACACCGCCACGCTGGCCGACACCACCAACGTGGCGCAGCCCAGCAGCAGCCAGCGCAGCGGCTCGACCGCGATGCCCATGGCGCTGGCCTGCTCGTCGCCCAGCGACAGCACATTGATGCGAAAGCGCAGCGCATACAGCAGGCCCATGCCCGCCAAGATCGGCAATGCGGCGGCCGCCAGCTTGACGTACGAGGCCGTGGCGAAGCTGCCCATCAGCCAGAACACGATCGCCGGCAGGCTGTCATTGGGATCCGCGAAGTACGTGGCCAGCGAGATCAGCGCCGAAAAGAAGGCGCTGGTGACCACGCCCGCCAGCACCAGCATCAGGATGGTGGTGCGGCCCTGCGAGCGCCCCAGCAGATAGACGATGGCCACCGCCAGCAGCCCGCCGGCGAAGGCCAGCCCCAGCGTCGCCCACAGCGACGAGAACAGCAGGATCGCCGCGCAACCGCCAAACGCCGCGCCGGACGAGATGCCGAGGATCTGCGGCCCCACCAGCGGATTGCGGAACGCGCCTTGCAGCGCCGCGCCGCACAGCGCCAGGCTGGAGCCGGCCAGCACCGACAGCAGCACGCGCGGCAGCCGCACCTGCAACACCACGCGCTGCTCGGCGCCGCTGACGGCCGGCAGCCAGTCGGCCAGGCCATCGGGCAGCGCCAGCCCCGCCAGCACGCTGGACACATGCGCAAGCGGCAAGTGATAACGCCCCACGCACAACGCCGCCAGCATCGACGCCGGCAACGCCAGCGCCATCAACAACCACGGCCAGGCCAGGCGGCGGCGTGCCACGCCCGCCTCGAGCGGCACGGATTCAGCGCAGGCGGTCATAGCCGGCGGCTCCCTGGTTCTGCCGCGCGTGCAGCACGGCGTCGATATCCGCCGCATCGGGCGTGTGGCCATACAGCTGCGCGTACGCCTGCGCGATGTGCTCGCGCAGCGGCCAGTCGAAGCGGTCCGGATGCAGCAGCTGGCTCAGCCATTGCCAGTACAGCGGCGATTCCTGGCTGGGGGGATCCCACAGATAGCCCCCGGCCGGGATCTTGTAGACACGGTGGTTGCGCACCGCCGGGATGTCGGCGAACAACGGATCCCGGTACAGCATGGCGGGCGTCAGCCCCGGCTCGAAGTTGTTCAGCAGGATCACGTCCGGCGCCCACGCCATGAGCTGCTCGATGTTGATGGTCTGCCCGTTGCCGATCGCCGCCGCCACGTTGCGGCCGCCCGCCAGGCGGATGTCGTCGTCGAAGCTGGTGCCGGCGCCCGAGGCGCGCAACTGCGGCGCGTAGCGCGCCAGGTACAGCACCCCTGGACGCTGGTCCGGCCGCAGGCCATCGGTCACCTTGGCGATGTCCGCCCGCACCTGGTCGCGCCACGCCAGTTGCGCCGAGGCGCGCGCCTCCTGCCCCAACGACCGGCCCATCAACCGGATCCATTCGCGGCTGCGCGCCTCGTCGCCATACAGCAGCGCCGCCACCGGCAGGCCGGCATTGCGCAGCGGCGCGATCAGGTCATCGCCCATGTGCCCCCACTGCCACACCAGGTCCGGCTGGATCTGCAGCAGCGTCTCGACGTTGGGCGCGAAGCCCGAACGCGTGATGTCCGTCCGGACGGCGGCGAGGGCCGGGAACATGCGCGCCAGCAGGCCGTCCTTCATCAGTTCATGGGCGTTGGGGTGCATGCCGGCCAGGTGCTGCGCGCCGCCGTCCAGCGAAATCAGCAGCGAACCCGCGGGCATCGGCAGCGTGACCACGCGGCGCGCGGGCGCCGCCAGCGGCACCGGGTTGCCCAGCATGTCGGTGAAGGCGGTGGGGGCCGGCAGGACGGCGGGCGGCAACAGGACCAGCGCCGCGAACGCGGCACTGCGCAGGAATCGGATAGCCATGGGAAGCGAGGGGATACGGGCGGCGTCGGATGACGCGGTGGTACCATTACAAATAAGAATCAATCTTATTTAATTCTAAGCGGCGGGGCCGCTCCCTCAAATGACTATTGTCAATTCGTCAAAGTCCCTCTTATTGGCGGCCCTGCGCGACCATACCTGGTTCGATGGCGTCGGCGACGCGGCGCTGGCCACGCTGGCCGAACGCAGCCGCTGGCTGCAGTTCGAAGCCGGCGACACGTTGTTCTCGGAAGGCCAGGCGGCGACCTCTTGCCTTCTGGTCTGCGCGGGATCGGTGCAGGGCCTGCGCTACACCGCCGACGGCGGCGACAAGGTCTTCGGCCACGTCGGGCCGGGCGGCTGGCTGTCGGCGCTGACGCTGTTCGAAACCACGCCGCGCCACCTGCACAGCGTACGCGCCCGCACCGCCGGCAACGGTTGCCTGCTGCAGGCCGACGCCTTCCGGCAACTGTGCCTGGATGACGCCCGCTTCGCCTGCCGCGTCATGGCGCACGGCGCCAACCTGGTGCGCCACCATACCGACCAGATCGACTGGCTGACCTCCAGCTCGGCCGAGGAGCGGCTGGCCGAATACGTGCTGCGCGCCGGCAAGCCCCAGGCCGACCAGCCGCTGGCGCTGCCCCTGAGTCATTCGCAGATCGCGGTCAAGCTCGGCATGCGCGCGGAGACGCTCAGCCGCATCTTCTCCAAGTGGCGCCGCGAAGGCATCATCGCCAGCCGACGCGGCACGCTGTACGTGCTGCGGCTCGCGCCACTGGAACAACTGGCCTCCGGATGCTGAAACGCCGCGCGTCCCGACGGACGCGCGGCGTTCATAAGTGACAGCCCGATGTCACGTCACCGGGCTGTCACGGCCCTCACTTCACGCTCGCCACCGCGTCCAGGATCACCCGCGCCACCGCTTCCGGCTGCGATTGCTGCGGCACGTGGCTGGTCTGCAGGTCGGTGACCTTGGCGCCGATGCGCTTGGCCATCTGGTGCTGCAGCGCCGGCAGGATCATGCGGTCATGGTTGCTGACCACGAACCACGACGGCTTGGTCTTCCACGCCGCGGCCGACACCGGCTCGCCGAAGGCGCTGGCCTTGATCGGGCCTTGCGTGGCCGCCATCACCTTGGCCTGCGCGGCCGGCACGTCTTGCGCGAAGTCGCGCGCCAGGCCCTGTGGCGACAGGCTCAACCAGCCGTGGCTGTCGGCGCCGATGCTGTCCGAACCCGGCGCCTTGGGGGTGCCTTCGGTCAGCGTCGCCACCGACTGGCCGGCGTCGGGCGCGAACGCGGCCACGTAGACCAGGCTGGCGACCTTGGGATGGTTGCCGGCCTCGGTGATCACCGTACCGCCCCACGAGTGGCCGACCAGCACCACCTTGCCGGGCTGGTTGTCGATGGCGCGGTTGGCGGCGGCGACGTCGCCGGCCAGCGATTCCAGCGGGTTCTGCACCGCCTGCACCTGCACGCCCTTGGCCTGCAGCAGGGCGACCACCTTGGCCCAGTCCGAGCCGTCGGCAAAGGCGCCGTGCACGATCACGACGGAGGGGCGGGCCGAATCGGGTCCGGCGGCCAGGGCTTGCGAGGCGGGCACCGCGAACAGGCCGGCGACCAGGAGGGAGGCTGCGATAATATGGCGCTTCATGGAGATTCCTTTTTCGGGATCAAACGCCGACGTGGCGCTTGGTTGACGCCAGTGTCGTTTTCCCGCCGGTCGCGCGGTATCGGATGATTGACCGATGCGCCGGTCCTCGCCCCTCCCGCCTCTCCGCTTTTGCCACCGCCCCCATTTACCGCCCCGCCTGGCCCCATGATCGCCGATAGCGCCATTGAACTGACCGACGCCGTGCTGGCCATGGCCTTCATCGGCGACCTCAGCATGGGCCGGGCCACCGACCATTCGCGCCGCACCGCCTGCCTGGCGGGCCTGCTGGCCGCGGCGCACGGCGCGGATCTCGCGGGCCAGGACCACGCCCGCGCGGTGGCGCTACTGCGCTGGTCCGGCTGCACCGCCAACGCCGGCGGCTTCGCCGAACTGCTGGGCGACGACATCGCCTCGCGCGAAGCCATGATGGCGCAGACCCTGCCGCCGCTGGACGCGCGCACGCAGTCGCTGATCGTGCCGCTGGCGCTGATCCATTGCGAGATTTCCGGCGATGTCGCCGTCAGCCTGGGCATGCCCGACGCGGTCGTGACCGGCTTGCGCCACGCCTTCGAGCGCCACGACGGCAAAGGCATGCCGCAGGCGCTGGACGGCGACGCCGTCTCGCCGCTGGCGTTCATCGTCAACGCCGCCAGCGACCTCGAGATACTCAGCCGCGCCCATGGCCGCGACAGCGCACTGGACTTCCTGCGCCAGCAGGCCGGCGCCAAGTATCCCGCCGACGTCGCCGCGCTGGCCGTGCGCCACGGCCCGGCCTGGCTCGACCGGATCGACACCGATCCGCCCGACGGCGCCGACTGGAACCTGGCCGGCGAACGCGCCGGCGCCCCGGCCGCGCTGACGCTGTTGGCCGACGTGGCCGAACTCAAGCTGCCCTGGCTGGCCGGCTATTCGCGCCGGGTGGCGGCGCTGGCCGTGACCACCGCCGCGCGGCTGGAACTGGACGCGGCGACGCAGGCGCAACTGCAGGCCGCCGCGCTGGTGCATGGCATCGGCCGCGCCGCGCTGCCGAACCGCCTGTGGAACACCGCCGGCAAGCTGTCGCCGGACCAATGGGAGCAGGTGCGCCTGATGCCTTACTGGACCGCGCGCGCGGCGCGCCAGATCAAGGGCCTGAGCCAGGCCGCCGAACTGGCCTCGTATGCCTACGAACGGCTCGACGGCAGCGGCTATTTCCGCGGCGCGGCGGGCGCGGCCCTGGGCTTGCCTCAGCGCGTGCTGGCCGCCTGCGTGAGCTTGCAGGCGCTGCTCGAGGACCGCCCCTGGCGTCCCGCGCTTGCGCTGGCGGACGCGGCGCGGCAACTGCGCCAGGACGCCGCCGCCGGCCGCTACGACGCCGACGTGGCCGAGGCCGCCATCGCCGCGGCGGGCGGCGAGACCGCCGCCCCGCGCCGCGCCGTCTCGCCGCTGTCGCAACGCGAACTCGAGGTGCTGCGGCAGATCAGCCTGGGCGCCAGCAACAAGGAAGCCGCGCGCGCGCTGAACATCAGCCCCAGCACCGTGCGCACCCACGTCGAGAGCGTGTTCCGCAAGCTGGAATGCTCGACCCGCGCGGCCGCCACGCTCAAGGCGCTGACCTCGGGCCTGCTGTAGCGGGCGCAGGGATCGCGCCCAGCCACCCGCGCCCCGCGCGGCGTCGCATCAGCGGTCGGCGATCGCCCGCAGCGCGGCGTAGGTTTCCCGCTCGTCCTGGTTCTCGCCGTAGTCGCTGAGCTTGACGATCACCACGCGCCGGCCGGGGTGGACGTACAGGTACTGGCCATGGATGCCGACGGCCGCGAAATCCGGCCCGCCCGCCGGATCCAGCTGCCACCACTGCGCGGCATAGCCCCAGCCGTCGACCGCATGCGGCGCCGGATGCGCGATGCGCGCCACCCAGGCGGCCGGCACGAGGTCGCCGCCCTGCCCCGCTTCCAGCACGCGCTGCCCGACCCGGGCGAAGTCGCGCGCCGTGGCGTTCAGGCAGCAGAACGCCTTCTCGACGCCGCCGGGCTGGTCCAGGTTCCAGGTGGCGGCGGACTCCGCCCCCATCGGCCCCCAGATGCGCTCGGCCAGCAGGTCGGCCAACGATTTGCCGGTCACCCGCGTCAGCGCCATGCCCAGCAACTGCGTATCGATGCTGCGGTAATCGCCGTCGCTGCCCGGCGTGAAATGCATCCGGCGATGATCACGCACGAAGCCGGCCAGGTCGCGCGTCAGGTACATGCGCGCGGCGCCGGTGAAGGGCCAGTAGGCCCGGTAATTCTCCGACACGTCGATGCCCGAGGCCATGTCCAGCAGATGCCCGAGCGTGACGCGGTCGTAGTCGCCCGCGCCCGCCAGCTCGGGCAGCAGCGCGGTCAGGCGGTCGTCCTCGCGCAGCTCGCCGCGCGCGATCGCCTGGCCCACCAGCAGCGACACCACCGACTTGGCCATCGACCATGACGACTGCGTGTCGGTGGCGCGCACGCCCGGCCGGTACCACTCGTACTCCAGCTGGCCGTCGCGCAGCACCACCAGCGCGTTGGTGGCGGTGTCCTGCAGGAATCGGGTGAACGGTATCTCGGCGCCCTTCCAGGGCACCGTCGCCGGTGGCGGCCATGGACTGGACGCCAGCACCGAGGGCGTGGCGGAAGCCGGCACCTGCCGCACCGGCAGCAGGTCGCCGCGGCGCGACGGCGCCGACACCTCCAGCCGCCACAGCGTGTGCGGCGGCGGGATCTCCATCACGGCGGTGGCCGCGTAGGCCGCCGCCACCAGCGCGGCCAGCCCCAAGGCCAACCGCCATGCGGTCCGGCCCGGGCGACGAAAGCGCGGGCGCGTCATGCGGAGGGTCTCGGGTGCATTGCCATGGCGCGGATCATGCCAAGTCCGCGCCGAATGCACAACCAGGTGTCACGCAAGCGTCATCGGCGAGCGTCTTTCCCCGACGGCCAAGCCGCGCCGGCCGGCCGGATTCGCGTCGTAATGTATCGCCCCACCCGGCCCGTACATTGCGACACCCGCGGCGGCGCGAGGCTGGCTACAACCCGGTTGCAGCCTTTCCCCACCCTTTCGGAGACCTCGCCATGCCCGCCCCCATCGACACCCAACGCCGCCGCCTGCTCGGCGCCACCTCGGCCCTGGCCGGCGCCAGCCTGCTGAACCTGGGCCTGAACGCCAGCGCGCTGGCGCAGACCTCCCCCGCCCCGGCACGCAGCGCCGCCGGCGCCACCTTCAGCGCCATTCGCCAGATCCGCGCCGGCGACCTGGACATCGGCTACGTCGACGCCGGCCCGGCCAACGGCCCGGTCGCGGTCCTGCTGCATGGCTGGCCCTACGACATCCACAGCTTCATCGACGTGGTGCCGCGCCTGACCGCCGCCGGCTACCGCGTCATCGTGCCGTACCTGCGCGGCTACGGCTCGACCCGCTTCCTGTCGGCCGACACCGCGCGCAACGGCGAGCAGGCGGTGGTGGCGGTCGACATCATCGCCCTGATGGACGCCCTGAAGATCGGCAAGGCCGTGATCGCCGGCTTCGACTGGGGCGCGCGCACCGCCAACATCATGGCCGCCCTGTGGCCCGAGCGATGCGAGGCGCTGGTGTCGGTCAGCGGCTACCTGATCGGCAGCCAGGCCGGCAACCGCAAGCCGCTGCCGCCGCAGGCCGAGTTCCAGTGGTGGTACCAGTTCTACTTCGCCACCGAGCGCGGCGCGGCCGGCTACGCCGCCAACGTCGACGCCTTCAACAAGCTGATCTGGCAACTGGCCTCGCCGCAATGGCATTTCGACGACGCCACCTATGCGCGCAGCGCCCGCGCGTTCGCCAACCCCGACCACGTCGCCATCGTCATCCACAACTACCGCTGGCGCCTGGGCCTGGCCGACGGCGAAGCGCGCTACGACGCGCTGGAACAGCGCCTGGCCGTGGCGCCGAAGATCGCGGTGCCCACCATCACGCTGGAAAGCGACGCCAACGGCGCGCCACACCCCGCGCCCGCCGCCTACGCCGGCCAGTTCAGCGGCAAGTACCGCCACGTCGACGTCACCGGCGGCATCGGCCACAACCTGCCGCAGGAAGCGCCCCAGGCCTTCGCCGACGCGGTGCTGCAGGTGACGCGGCTGTGAGGCGGCGCCGGGCCCAACCGGCTCAGTGCTCGCGGATCAACGTCGTCGAAAACTCGTAGCGTCCGGCCGGATGGTACGAGCACGACGCCTCCACGATCTGTCCGGCCTGGTCCTTGTAGTGGCGCAGGATCAGCAGGCCGGGCGACTCGGGCGTCACCTGCAATTCGCCCGCCACCGCCGCCGGCATGGCGCAGGCCGAGATGGTCTGCTCGACCGAGGCGATGCGGCGGCCGTAGTGTTCCTCGATCAATTCCGACACCAGCCGGTCGGGATGCTGGCGCGCCAGCTTGCGCACGCCCTTGTAGTGGGCATCCACGTACAGCTCGGTCCACACCACCGGCGCCTGCCCCGGCGTGCCGCGGGTGGAGGCGAAGCGCAGCCAGCGCGTGCCCGGCCCGACGCCCAGGCGGGCGGCCAGATCCAGGTCGGCCACGATCTCCTGCACCTGCAGGATGGTGCGCGGCGTGCGCGCGGCCAGTTGCACCAGGTCTTCCAGCGAGCGCAGCGACTGACTGAAACCCGCCTTGGGCCGGGCCGCCGTGACCACGGTGCCGCTGCCGCGCCGGCGCGCGATCAGGCCCAGGTCCTGCAACTGGCGCAATGCCGCCCGCAAGGTGTGGCGGCTGGCGTCGAACTCTTCGGCCAGGGCGTTCTCGGACGGCAGCACGGCCCCCACGGCATACACGCCGCCGGCGATCCGTCGTGCCAGTTCTTCGGAGATGCGGGTGTACAGCGAGATGGACATGGAACCGGGGGTGTTTGCGACAGGCTCCATTCTATCTGCTGCCCGGGCGCGGGTATTCCCCGGCATTGACGCCCGCCGACGGCCCTGCTTAAATGTACGTACAACTTTTTAAGAGCGTACATTTATGCCAGTCTCGGTCCTCGAATCCACCCTGTTCAAAGACATGTTCGGCACCGCCGCGATGCGAGCCGTGTTCGACGATGCCGCCACCGTGCGGCGCTATGTGGAAACCGAAGTCGCGCTGGCGCGGGTACAGGGCCGGCTGGGCGTGATCCCGGCCGAGGCGGCGCGCGCCATCGAGGCGCGCGCCGACGCCAGCGCCCTGGACATGGCGTTGCTGCGCGAGGAAACCGAGATCGTCGGCTATCCGATCCTGCCGCTGGTGCACCAGTTGTCGCGCCAGTGCGGCGCGGAAGGCGAATACCTGCATTGGGGCGCCACCACGCAGGACATCATGGACACGGCCACCGTGCTGCAAGTACGCGAGGCGCTGGAGCTGGTGGACGCCGACCTGGAGGCGCTCGACGCCATCCTCGACAGCCTGGCCGCGCAATACCGCGACACGCCCATGGCGGGCCGCACCCATCTGCAGCACGCCCTGCCGATCACGTTCGGCTACAAGGCCGCCGTCTGGCTGCTGATGCTGCGGCGCCATCGCGAGCGCCTGGCGCAATTGCGGCCGCGGGTGCTGATCGGGCAATTCGGCGGCGCGGCCGGCACGCTGGCCTCGCTCGGCGACCAGGGCCTGGCGGTGCATGGCGCATTGATGCGCGAGCTGGGCCTGGGCGCCGCGCCGGTCACCTGGCACGTGGCGCGCGACGGGCTGGCCGAGACGGTGCAGTTCCTGGCGCTGGTGTGCGGCTCGCTGGGCAAGATCGCGGTCGACATCATGCTGATGATGACCAACGAACTGGGCGAGGCGTTCGAGCCCTTCGTGAAGGGCCGCGGCGCCTCCAGCACCATGCCGCAGAAGCGCAATCCGATCTCGTGCGAACTGATGTGGGCGGCGTCCAAGACCGTGCGCCAGCACGCCGGGCTGGCGCTGGACGCCATGCTGCAGGACTTCGAGCGCGCCACCGGCCCCTGGCACATCGAATGGTCGGCCGTGCCCGAGGCCTTCGTGCTGACGGCCGGCTCGCTGCGCCAGGCCCGCTTCATGCTCGGCGGCCTGGAAGTGGATGCCCCGCGCATGGCGCGCAACCTGGATCTGTCCGGCGGCCTGATCGTGGCCGAGGCCGTGATGATGGGCCTGGCCCCGCACATCGGCCGCCAGACCGCGCATGACGTGGTCTACGACGCCTGCCGCGAGGCGGCCACGTCGCGCCGCCGCCTGGCCGACGTGCTGCGCGAGGACGCGCGGGTGGCCCAGCGGCTCGGCGCGGACCAGATCGAACGGCTGTGCGACCCGGCCCACTACCTCGGGGCCGCGCCCCAGATGGTGGACCGCATGCGCGCCCATCTCAAACCCGACGCCGCCTGAACCGCGGCGCCGATTTCCCCCCGATAAAAAAATCCCCAAGGAGACAAACCATGAAGAACTGGCTGGCGGCGATCACCGCCACGGCGGCGTTCGCCCTGACCCCGGGCGCGCACGCGCAGGACACCTACCCCAACCGCGCCATCACCTGGATCGTGCCGTTCGCGGCCGGCGGCCCCACCGACGCGATGGCGCGCAACGTCGCCAACCGGGTCGCGCAGGAACTGAAGCAGACCATCCTGATCGAGAACGTGGGCGGCGCGGGCGGCACCATCGGCGCCGCCAAGGCGGCCAAGTCGACGCCCGACGGCTACACCTTCCTGGTGGGCCACATCGGCTACATGGCCGCCGCGCCGTCGTTGTACCAGCGGCTGCCGTACGACCCCACCAAGGACTTCCAGGCGGTGTTCCGCTTCCCCGACACGCCGCTGGTGCTGCTGGTGGGCAAAAGCTCGCCGTACAAGTCGGTGTCCGAACTGATCGCCTTCGGCAAGCAGCATCCGGGCAAGCTCAACTTCAGTAACGCCGGGGTCGGCTCGACTTCGCACCTGGTGGCCGCCATGTTCGCCAGCCAGGCCGGCATGGAGATCACGCCCATCGCCTACAAGGGCGCCGGGCCGGCGCTGAACGACCTGATGGGCAACCAGGTCGATGCCATGTTCGACCAGACCAACACCGCGCTGCCGCAGACCCGCGGCGGCAAAGTGCGCGCGCTGGGGCTGACTTCCGCCACCGCCATGGCGCAGTTCCCCGATGTGGCGCCGATGGGCGAACAGGCCCTGCCGGGCTTCCAGGTATCCACCTGGTACGGTCTGTACGCGCCCAAGGGCACGCCGGACGCGGTGGTGCAGACCCTGTACCGCGCCTGGCAGAAGGCGCTGGCCGACAATGACTTCACCAGCAAGATGGTGGAACAGGGCATCCAGTTGCTGCCCGAAGGCCAGTACGCGCCCGCCGCTTTCCAGCAGTTCACCGCCGACGAAGGCAAGCGCTGGGCCGGCGTCATCAAGCAGGCCGGCATCACGCTGCAATAGGCCCGGCATCCCATGCGCGTCCTGCTCGCTTCCGATATCGAAACCAGCATCGCCCAGGCCCTGCAGGCGGTCAGCCACACGCATCCGCCCGATTTCGTGCGGGCGCTGAAGGCCGCCCATGAGCGCGAGACCGCCCCGGCCGCGCGCCATGCGTTGCTGCAATTGCTGGTCAACAGCAAGATGAGCGCGCGGGCGCGGCGCCCGGTCTGCCAGGACACCGGCGTGGCGCACGTGTATGCCCGGCTCGGCATGGACGCGCGCATCCGCGCCGACGGTCCCGGCCCCACGCCCAGCCTGCAGGCGCTGGCCGACCGCGCCGTGGCGCGCGCCTATGGCTGTGCCGCCAATCCGCTGCGGGCCTCGATGGTGCGCGACCCGCTGGGCCTGCGCCGCAACACCCGCGACAACACGCCGGCGATGCTGCACGTGGAACTGGTGGAGGGCGACGGGCTGGAATTGACCGTGGTCGCCAAGGGCGGCGGCGGCGACGTGAAGGCGCGCTATGCCATGCTCAACCCCAGCGACTCGGTCGCCGACTGGGTGGTGGCGCAACTGCCCGGCATGGGCGCCGGCTGGTGCCCGCCGGGCGTGCTGGGGCTGGGCGTGGGCGGTTCGCCGGAACAGGCCATGGCCTTGGCCAAGCGCGCCCTGTTCACGCCGATCGACATGCCCGAGCTGCTGGCGCGCGGCGCGCGTGATCCGGTCGAGCGCTTGCGGATCGAGGTCCACCAGCGCGTCAACGCGCTGCGCATCGGCGCCCAGGGCCTGGGCGGCGACACCACCGTGCTCGACGTCAAGGTCGCGACCGCCGCCTCGCACGCGGCGCTGCTGCCGGTGGCGCTGCTGCCCAACTGCGCCGCCACCCGATTCGTGACGTTCACCATGCCCGACAGCGGGCCGGCGCAATGGCCGCAACCGGACCCCGCGACGTGGGACGGCATTCCGGACGCCCTGCCCGCCAGCGGCGGCCGGCGCGTCGACCTGGACGCCCTGACGCGCGCCGAGGTGGCATCGTGGAAGGTGGGCGAAACGCTGCTGCTGTCCGGCAGGCTACTGACCGGACGCGACGCCGCGCACAAGCGCATGGACGAATTGCTGGCGCGGGGCGAACCGCTGCCGGTGCCGCTGCAAGGGCGCGCGCTGTACTACGTCGGCCCGGTCGATCCGGTGGCCGGCGAAGCGGTCGGCCCGGCCGGCCCCACCACCGCGGCCCGCATGGACAAGTTCATGCCGCGACTGCTGGCCGACAGCGGCCTGCTGGTGACCATCGGCAAGGCCGAGCGCGGGCCGCTGGCGGTGCAGGCGATCCAGGCGCACGGCGGCGCCTACCTGAGCGCGGTGGGCGGCGCCGCCTACCTGGTGTCGCAGGCCGTGCGCGCGGCGCGCGTGGTCGCCTTCGAGGACCTGGGCATGGAGGCCATCTACGAATTCGAGGTGCGCGACATGCCGGTGACGGTGGCGATCGATGCGCGCGGCCGTTCGGTGCATGCGGTGATCCCGATCCAGGCCGCTTGAGCGCGGCCGCGCCACGCCGTGCAGCCGGCGGCGCGATCTTCTATAGTGCCGCCAGGCGCCCGCCCCCCGGGCGCCCGGCCGCATCGGCCGGTCACCGTTCCGTTCGTCGCGCCCCGGCCTTGAACCCACCCGCTTCCGACCTCCCGCCCGATACCGCCGCCCCGCTGCACCGCGCCGAATACGCGCGCCGCATGAACCGGGTGCTGGACCACATCGACCGCCACCTGGATACGCCGCTGGACCTGGCGCAGCTGGCGGACGTGGCCAACTTCTCGCGTTTCCATTTCCACCGCGTGTTCGCCGCCTGGATGGGCGAGACGCTAGGCGACTACGCGCGCCGCCGGCGCCTGGAGTACGGCGCCTTCCTGCTGTGCTGCCGTCCGGCCGACGCCGTGCTCGACATCGCCCTGGCCACCGGCTTCGGCTCCGGCGAAGCGTTCGCGCGCGCCTTCAAGCAGAAGTTCGGCTGCACCCCCACGGCCTGGCGCGCCGGCGCCGACGCCCGCCGCCTGGCCGACATCCAGGAACGCCGCCTGCGCCGGCGCGGCGCGGACAGCAATCCTGATCAGGCCGAGCGCAAGCCCGGTCAGGCGCCGGACGGGCAATCCCGCGACCATGACGGCTCCGTTTTCTTCTGCGAGCCCACCATGGAAGTCAGACTCATCGACCTGCCCGCGACCCGCGTCGCCTACCTGCGCAAGATCGGCCCCTACGGCCCTGCCATCGGCGAGTTCTGGCGCGGCGTGGTCAAGCCCTGGATGCTGTCGCACGGCCTGGACAACGCCGAGTGCTTCGGCGTCGGCCACGACGATCCGGCCATCACCGCGCCGGCCAAGTGCCGCTACGACGCCTGCATCGCCGTGCCGGACGGCTTCCTGGCAGGCGGCCAGGCGCTGGTCACGACCTTGCCCGGCGGCCGCTACGCCGCCGCCGTGTTCAATGCGCCGCCCGCGCGGATCGCCGACGCCTGGATGACGCTGTGCCGCGAATGGCTGCCGGGCAGCGGCCTGCAATGCGACGAGCGGCCGTTGTTCGAGCGCTTCCGCCCCGCCGACCAGGATCCGGCCAGCGGGCGCTTCGTGTGCGAGTTGTGCGTGCCCGTGCGGGCGCTGTAGGCGTCGGCGAAGACGGCGTGCGCCGCGCCGCTCACGCCGTTGCCGCTCCTACGCCTGTTCCGGCAGGTAGCCGCTGTAGCCCATCAGGGTCGACAGCCGCTGGGCGACGTTGCCGACGATCTCCTGCACCTGTGCGATGCTGGGCGATTCCTTGCGGTCGATGCGCTCGATGTGCGGCACGTTGATGGCGGCGATGACGTGGTTGCCCACGCCCATCACCGGATACGCCACGTTGGTGATGCCGCGGATCTGGCGGCTGGCCATGCAGGCGCAGCCGTTCTTGCGCACGTCCGCCAGGATCGGGAACAGTTCACCCGGATCCGACTCCAGCTCGCCTTCCACCTTGATGTGGGCGGCCAGCATGCGGGTACGCTCGACCTCGTCGCGAAAGGCCAGCAGCACGTGGCCCGAGGACGTGTCGGTCAGGCCCATCATCACGCCCACCTTCAGGCCGAACGACCAGCGCTCGGGGCTGTCGACCTGGGCGATCACCACCACCCGGCCCGCCTGGTAGACCGCCAGGTGGCAGGACTGGCGCGCGCGGTTGGCCAGTTCGCGCAGCAGCGGCAGCGCCACGCTCACCAGCGATTTGAGCGGCTGCTGGCGGTGCGCCAGCTCGAACATCTTCAGCGTCAGCGTGTAGCGGTCGTTGTCGTCGACCTGCACGAAGCCGCGCCGCTGCAGCGTGACCGCCATGCGGAAGATCTCGCTGACGCTGCGGCCGATCTTCTGCGCCAGCTCGGCCAGCGTGTAGCCGGCCGGGCTGGCCGCCAGCGCCTCCAGGATGTCCAGCCCCTTTTCCAGGGCGGGCGCGGCGTAGCGTTGCGCGCCTGGCGAGTCCGCGGCGTCGGCCTCGGGCGTGGCGGGATCGGGAGAGGAAATCTTGGAAGCGGTCATGGCGTCGGCGTTGGATTGAAACCCGATTTTATTCGGCCCGGGTCCAGGCCCGCAGGGCCTGGCGCTGCTCGCCCAGCCCGGCGATGCCCAGGCGCATCTCGTCGCCCGCCTTCAGGTAGACCGGCGGCTTCTGGCCCAGGCCCACGCCGGGCGGCGTGCCGGTGCTGATGATATCGCCGGGCATCAGCGACATGAAGCGGCTGATGTAGCTGACCAGCGTCTTGACGCCGAACACCATGGTGCGGGTGCTGCCGTTCTGGAAGCGGTGGCCGTTCACTTCCAGCCACATGTCGAGGTTCTGCGGGTCGGCGATCTCGTCGCGCGTCACCAGCCACGGGCCGACCGGCGCGAAGGTGTCGCAGCCCTTGCCCTTGTCCCACTGGCCGCCGCGCTCGATCTGGTACTCGCGCTCGGACACGTCGTTGACCACGGTGTAGCCGGCCACGTAGTCCATGGCCTCGCTCTCTTCCACGTACGAGGCCTTCTTGCCGATGACCACGCCCAGCTCCACTTCCCAGTCGGTCTTGACCGAGCCGCGCGGGATGATCACCGGATCGTCCGGGCCGCTGAGCGACGAGCTGGGCTTGAGGAACAGCACCGGCTCGGCAGGCACCGGCAGGCCCGACTCGGCGGCGTGGTCGGCGTAGTTCAGGCCGACGCAGACGATCTTGCCCACGCCGTTGACCGGGCAGCCGTAGCGCACCGCGCCGTCCACGCGCGGCAGGCTGGCCGGGTCGAGCTTGGCCAATCTGGCCAGCGTCGCCGGGGCGATGGCGGCGGTGTCGATGTCGGCGACCACGCCCGACAGGTCGCGCAGCGCGCCCTGGGCGTCGATCAGGCCGGGTTTTTCCTGGCCGGGTTGGCCGTAGCGTACGAGTTTCATGCGGAGTCCTTGAAGGAAAAGAAAGCGGGCCGGCGGCTCAGTTGGACCAGCCGCCGTCGATAACCTGGATGGTACCGGTGGTGAAGCCGGATTCGTCGCTGGCCAGGTAGACCACCAGCGCCGCGACCTCCTCGACCCGGCCGACGCGGCCGATCGGCTGGCGCGCCACGAAGGCGGCGCGCACCGCGGCCTCGTCGCTGCCCTGCAGCCGCGCCTGGGCGGCGATGCGCTCGCGCAGCGAGGGCGACTCGACCGTGCCGGGGCAGATGGCGTTGCAGCGGATGCCGCGCGCCACGAAGTCGGCCGCCACCGCCTTGGTCAGGCCGATCACGGCGGCCTTGGAGGCGCCATAGACGAAGCGGTTGGGCACGCCCTTCACGCTGGAGGCGGCCGAGGCCATGTTGATGATCGAGCCGCCGCGCTCCAGCATCGCCGGCAGGTAGGCGCGGATGGTGCGGTACATGGTCTTGACGTTCAGGTCCATGCTGAAGTCCCAGTCGGCCTCGTCGCAGTCCAGCACCGAGCCCGCGTGGACGAAGCCGGCGCAATTGAACAGCACGTCGACCGCGCCGGTCTCGCGCGCGCAGTCGGCCACGGCGGCGCCGTCGCGCACGTTCAGCACGCGGGTGCGCAACCCGTCCAGGCCGGCTTCGCGGGCCTCCCGGGCCAGGTCGGCCAACGCGGCCTCGTTGATGTCGGTGGCCCAGACCTGGGCGCCCTCGCGCGCCAGGGCCAGGGCGCTGGCGCGGCCGATGCCGTTGCCGGCCGCCGTGACCAGCGCCCGCTTGTCTTGCAAACGTAGGGTCATGTCTCTTCTCGTCGGTGGGGGAACGCGGGCGGCGGCGCGTTTTATCGTGCCGCCGCATTTGCCTTATGAAATTAACTTTTCACTCATAAAACGAAATATACGGGAATTCCAAGATCAGGCAACGGGAATGTCGGCGTCCATGCTCAGTAATTACCCGAATTTCATCCTGATTTTCAGAAATCAGGGCAAACCTGTGTTGACCATAGATATGAAAATTGCTTTTATATACAAAACAACGAGAGCTAAAAAACATGACGAGACAAGCCACCCTGGACCCTCAGCTATTGCTGATCTCCCCCGAAGACAACTGCCTGATCGTGCGCCACGCCCTGCCCGCCGGCGCCCGCGTGCAGCTCGAGGACGGCAGCGCCGTCATCGCCGCGCCGCTGGGCCTGGGCCACAAGCTGGCGCGCCGCGCCATGCCGGCCGGCGAAAAGATCCTGAAGTACGGCGCCATCATCGGCAGCCTGACCGCCGCCGTCGCGGCCGGGGACCACATCCACACCCACAACCTCGACAGCGACTACACCCCCACCTACACGTTGGAAGAAGGCCGCGCCTTCACCGACCGGCACTGAGGTTTCCGCCATGACCGATCTGTCCCAGCCCCTGCAGGGCTATCCGCGCGCCGACGGCCGCAAAGGCATCCGCAACGTGGTCGTCGTCGCCTACCTGGTCGAATGCGCCCATCACGTGGCGCGCGAGATCGCGCTGGATTTCCGCGACCTGGCCGGCGACGTGCAGGTGCACCTGGTGGGTTTTCCCGGCTGCTACCCCAACGCCTATGCCGAACGCATGATGACGGCCATCGCCACCCATCCCAACGTCGGCGCCGCGCTGCTGGTGTCGCTGGGCTGTGAAAGCATGAACAAGCGCAAGCTGGAAGCGGCCATCGCCGACTCCGGCCGTCCGGTCCAGACCCTCACCATCCAGCAGCGCGGCGGCACCCGCAGCACCGTGGCCGAGGGCCGCGCCTGGGTGCGCGACACCGCGCAGGCCCTGGCGCGACAGCAACGCGTGCCGATGGGCATCGACGAGCTGGTGATCGGCACCATCTGCGGCGGCTCCGACGGCACCAGCGGCATCACCGCCAACCCGGCGGTGGGCCGCGCCTTCGACATGCTGATCGCGCAGGACGCCACCTGTATCTTCGAAGAGACCGGCGAACTGGTCGGCTGCGAATTCCACATGCGGCGCCGCGCCGCCACGCCCGAGCTGGGCGAGGAGATCGTGGCCTGCGTCAACAAGGCGGCGCGCTACTACAGCATCATGGGCCACGGCAGCTTCGCGCCCGGCAACGCCGACGGCGGCCTCTCGACCATCGAGGAAAAATCGCTCGGCGCCTACGCCAAGAGCGGCGCCTCGCCCATCGACGGCATCATCAAGCCGGGCGACGTGCCGCCGTTCGGCGGCCTCTACCTGCTGGACGTGGTGCCCGACGGCGAACCGCGCTTCGGCTTTCCCAACATCAGCGACAACGCCGAGATCGTCGAACTGATCGCCTGCGGCGCGCACGTGATCCTGTTCACCACCGGGCGCGGCTCGGTGGTGGGCTCGGCGGTCTCGCCGGTGATCAAGGTCTGCGCCAACCCCGACACCTACCGCGCCCTGGGCGAGGACATGGACGTGGACGCCGGCCGCATCCTGGAGGGCCGCGGCTCGCTGCAGGAGGTGGCCGAGGAGATCCACGCCCAGGTCCGCGCGGTCGCCAACGGCGCGCCCAGCAAGTCCGAGGACCTGGGCCACCGCGAATTCATCCTCACCTACAAGGCGTTCGAGCCGATCGGCCCGTCCTGCCTGCCATTGAGCCGCGCGGCCTGACGCGGCCCCAGGGAGCGAGACGGTGAACTACACGTTTGATTTCGCCTCGGTGCTTGAACAGTGGCCCCTGCTCGCGCAGGGCGCGTGGGTCACGGTCAAGCTGTCGTTCTGCGCCACCGTGCTGGGCTTCATCCTCGGCACGCTGTGCGCGCTGGCGCGCAACAGCCGCCTGGGCTGGCTGCGCGCCCTGGCCGGCGGCTATGTGGAGCTGATCCGCAACACGCCGCTGCTGATCCAGGCCTATTTCCTCATCTTCGGCCTGTCCAGCGCCGGCCTCACCATGCCGATCATGGCGGGCGCGGTGCTGGCGCTGGTGATCAACATCGGCGCCTACACCTGCGAGATCGTGCGCGCCGGCATCGAATCCATCCCCAAGGACCAGCTCGAGGCCGGCGAATGCCTGGCGCTGTCGCGGCTGCAGGTGTTCTGGCACGTGGTGCTGCGTCCCGCGGTCGAACGCGTCTATCCGTCGCTGACCAGCCAGTTCGTGCTGCTGATGCTGGCCTCCAGCATCATGTCGGCGGTGGGCGCCGAGGAACTGCTGGGCGTGGCCAACCGCATCCAGTCGGACACCTACCGCAACTTCGAGGTCTTCATCGTGCTGTGGGGCGTGTACCTGGCGCTGTCGTGGCTGATGCGGCTGGGCTTCTGGCTGCTGGCCCAGGTCGTGTTCCCGCGCCGGCGCAAGCTCGGCACGCCGCTGTAGGGGACGCGCCATGGCTTTCTTCATTCCCGAACAACACGCCTGGTACCTGGTGGAAGGCGCCTGGGGCACCGTCAAGCTGTCGGCCTGGACCTTTGCCGGCGGCGGCCTGGCCGGCCTGCTGCTGGCGCTGGCCCGCGTCTCGCCGCGCCGCGCCCTGCGCGCGGCCGCCGCCGGCTACATCCAGGTGATCCAGGGCACGCCGCTGCTGGTGCTGATGGGCCTGTGCTTCTTCGGCCCCAGCCTGTTCGGCCTGGGCGAGCTGTCGGCGCTGGCCGCGGCCGGCCTGGCCATGACGATCTATTCCAGCGCCTTCCTGGGCGAGATCTGGCGCGGCTGCATCCAGGCGGTGCCGAAGAACCAGTGGGAAGCGGCCGAATGCCTGGGCCTGTCGCGGCTGCAGCGCATGGCCAAGGTGGTGCTGCCGCAGGCGCTGCGCATCGCCACCCCGCCCACCGTCGGCTTCCTGGTGCAGATCATCAAGAACACCTCGATCGCCTCGCTGGTGATCGGCTATCCGGAGCTGGCCTACAACGCCAAGATCCTCAACAACTCGACCTTCCAGCCCTTCGTCTATTTCGGCTGCGCCGCCGTCCTGTACTTCCTCATGTGCTACCCGCTGTCGCGCTGGAGCCGTTCCTTGGAAAGGAGACTCAATGCATCCCGTCGTTGAACTGGACCAGGTCCACAAGCGCTTCGGCGGCACCCACGTGCTGCGCGGCGTGTCGTTTTCCGTCAATCGCGGCGAGGTCGCGGCCATCATCGGCAAGAGCGGCTCGGGCAAGAGCACCGCGCTGCGCTGCATGGACCGGCTCGAGACCACCGACGCCGGCACCATCCGCGTCTGCGGCCACGCGCTGCACGACAGCGACGGCCTGGACCTGCGCGCGCTGCGCAAGGACGTGGGCATCGTGTTCCAGAGCTACAACCTGTTCCCGCACATGACGGCGCTGCAGAACATCACGCTGGCGCCGCGCTCGGTCAAGGGCGTCAAGCCAGCCCAGGCGCGCGAACAGGCCATGCAGGCGCTGGCGCACGTCGGCCTGGCCGACAAGGCCGAGGCCTATCCCGAGCAACTGTCGGGCGGGCAGCAGCAGCGCGTGGCCATCGCCCGTTCGCTGGCGATGCAGCCCAAGGTGATGCTGTTCGACGAAGTGACCTCGGCGCTCGACCCGGAACTGACCGGCGAGGTGCTCAAGGTAATGGAGAACCTCGCCGCCGAGGGCATGACCATGATCCTGGTCACGCACGAGATGGCGTTCGCGCGCGAAGTGGCCGACAAGGTCATCTTCATGCACCAGGGACAGGTCTGGGAGCAGGGGCCGGCCAGCATGCTGTCGGCCCCCGCCACGCCGGAACTGCGGCAGTTCCTGGGCAGCGGACTGTAGGGCCGCCGGCCCCGCCCCCTGCCCGATGACAACGACAATGGAGACAACCCGCATGAACAAGTCCGTATTCCCGCCGCGGCTGCGCGCCGCTTTCACCGGCCTGGCCCTGATCGGCGGCCTGGCCCTGTCTGGCGCCGCCCACGCCGACCAGCTCGACGACATCATGAAGGCCGGGAAACTGCGCGTGGCCATCGACCTGGGCGTGCCGCCCTATGGCATGAAGGACGCCGCGCTCAACCCCACCGGCTCCGATGTCGAGACCGCGCGCCTGCTGGCCAAGGGCCTGGGCGTGGAGCTGGAGATCGTGCCCACCACGGGCGCCAACCGCGTGCCGTTCCTGCAGACCGGCAAGGCCGACATCGTCATCTCCAGCATGTCGGTCACGCCCGAGCGCCAGAAGGTCATCGACTTCTCCACGCCCTACGCCGCCATCCTGGCGGTGGTCGGCGCGCCCAAGGGCATGAAGCTGACCAGCGCGGCCGACCTGTCCAACAAGAAGGTCATCGCCACCCGCGGCACCACCAACGACACCGAGCTGACCAAGATCGCGCCCAAGGACGCGCAGATCATCCGCTTCGACGACGACGCCACCTCGATCACCGCGGTCGTCAGCGGCCAGGCCGACATCTTCGCCACCGCGCCCGCCCTGCTGCGCACCATCAATGAAAAGGCGCCCGCCAAGCAGATGGAATCGAAGTTCGTGATGCGCCTGAACATGCTGGCCATCGGCCTGCGCAAGAACGAGCCGGCGCTCAAGGACAAGCTGGACGGCTGGGTGCGCGCCAACCTCAAGAACGGCGAACTGAACACCATCTACAAGCAATTCCACGGCGTCGACCTGCCGCAGGAAGTCACCAAGACCGGCGGCTGACCCCGCACAGGAGACCCCATGGCCCGCATCGTTTCCGTCGACATCCTGCAGGTCGATCTGCAACCCAAGGTCAGGCGCACCGACGCCGTGCAAAGCTTCGAGCGCCAGGAAACCCCGATCGTGCGCATCACCGACGCCGATGGCGTCATCGGCACCGGCTACAGCTACACCATCGGCACCGGCGGCTCGTCGGTGATCCGGCTGCTGGACGACCACCTGGCGCCGCTACTACTGGGGCGCGAGGCCGACGACATCGAACGGCTCTGGCGCGACCTGATGTACCGCGTCCACGCCACCACCGTGGGCGCGCTGACCTCGATCGCGCTGGCCGCCATCGACACCGCGCTGTGGGACCTGCGCGCGCGCCGCGCCCGGCTGCCGCTGCACCGGCTGGCCGGCGGCGCCAGGCCCGACATCCCGCTGTACACCACCGAAGGCGGCTGGCTGCATCTTGAACCGTCGCAGCTGGTGGACGAGGCGCTGAAGGCGCGCGAAGGCGGCTTCGGCGGCGCCAAGATCAAGGTCGGCAGGCCGCACGTGGCCGAGGATGTGGCGCGGCTGGCGGCGGTGCGCGCCGCCGTCGGCGCCGGCTGGGACATCATGACCGACGCCAACCAGGGGTTCTCGCTGCCCGAGGCGATCCGCCGCGCGCGCTGCTTCGAGCCGCTGGACCTGGCCTGGTTCGAGGAACCGATCCACGCCGACGACGTGCAGGCCCATCGCCGGCTGAGCCAGTCCACCACCCTGCCCATCGCCGTGGGCGAATCGCTCTACAGCCTGTCGCAGTTCAAGGACTATCTGCAAAGCGAGGCCTGCTCCGTCGTGCAGGTGGACGTGGGCCGCATCGGCGGCATCACGCCGTGGCTCAAGGTGGCGCACATGGCCGAGGCCTACAACGTGCCGGTGTGCCCGCACTTCCTGATGGAAATCCACGTGGCGCTGTGCTGCGCGGTGCCCAACAGCCGCTGGCTGGAATACATCCCGCAGCTGGACATGGTGACCGAACACGGCATGCGCATCGAGAACGGCCGCGCCATCCCGTCGGATGAACCCGGCCTGGGCATCGCCTGGGACTGGGACCGCATCGGCAAGCTGACCCTGCACCGCAGCCGCCACGGTTGATAGCGCGCCAGGGCGGCCGCGGCACGGTGCCATGGCCGCCCTGGCGCGCGCCGTCCGGCCGATGGCGACGCCCTGCCACCGTTCACGCGGCGGCGGCATCCTCCAGGATCATCTCGGCGCCGCGCTCGGCCACCATCATCACCGCCGCCTGGGTGTTGCCCGATACCATCTTCGGCATCACCGAGGCGTCCACCACCCGCAGGCCGGCGATGCCATGGACGCGCAGGCGCGGGTCGGTGACGGCGCCGGCATCCGTGCCCATGCGGCAGGTGCCGATCGGGTGGTAGATGGTCTGGCCGTTGCGGCGCGCGAAGTCCAGCCATTGCTCGTCGCTGTCCACCGCCGCCCCCGGGCTCAACTCGCTTTCCACATAGTGTTGCAGGGCCGGCCGCTGCACGATGCGCCGCGCCACCCGCATGCCGCCCACCAGGCTGTCGCGGTCGACCTGCGCCGACAGGAAGTTCGGCCGGATCGACGGCGCGGCCAGCGGGTCGGCCGATTTCAGGTGGATCGAGCCCACCGACTCCGGCCGCAGCTGCGCCACGCCGATGGTCATGCCCGGCGCGCGGTCGAGGATGCGCTCGGCCGCGTTGGCGTAACTGGCGTGCACGAAGAAATACTGCACGTCGGCCGCCGGCAGGTCCGGCGCGCTCTTGACGAAGCCATGCACCAGGCCCGTGCCCAGCGTCAGGATGCCCTTGTGGCGGGTGTAGTAGCGCGCCACCTGCCGCGCCAGGCGCCAGCCGCGCGACATCTCGTTGAGCGTCACGGTGTTCCGGACCCGCCAGTTCATGCGCGTGGCGAAGTGGTCGATGTAGTTCTCGCCCACCTGCGGCTGCGCGTGCACCAGCGCAATGCCGAACGATTGCAGCAGCGCGGGGTGGCCCACGCCCGACAGCTCCAGCAGCTGCGGCGACTGCACCGCGCCCAGGCACAGCAGCGTCTCGCGCCGCGCCCGCACGGTGAATTCCTGGCCGTTCTTGCGGTAGGCCACGCCGACGCAGCGCTTGCCTTCGAACAGCAGCCGCGTCACGTGCGCGCCGCACTCCACCGTCAGGTTCTTGCGGCCGGCGGCGGGCTTCAGGTAGCCGTCCACCACGCTCCAGCGGCGGCCGCGGCGCTGCACCACCTGGTAATAGCCGACCCCGTCCTGACGGCCGGCGTTGTAGTCCGGGTTGAGCGGCAGGCCGTCTTCCTGGGCCGCGCGCAGGAAGGCGTCGGACACCGGAAAGCGCTCGGCCACTTCCTCCAGGTGCATCGGCCCGGACTTGCCGCGGGTCTCGCCGCCGGGCTCAAAGCACTCGATCTTGCGGAACACGCGCTCGGCGGTGCCGCCGCCCCAGCCGGTGGCGCCGGCGGCCTCCCAGCCGTCGTAGTCCTGCGGCCGGCCGCGCACGTAGATCATGCCGTTGATCAGCGTCGAGCCGCCCAGGCCCTTGCCGCGCGGCACGGCGATGGTGCGGCCGTAGACGTTGTCCTCCGGCTCGGTGGCGAAGCGCCAGTTGTAGTCCGGGTTCACCAGCAGCTTGGAAAAGCCCGCCGGGATCGAGATCCACATGCTGCGCGCCTCGTGCCCGGCCTCCAGCATCAGCACCCGGTGGAGGCCGTCGGCCGTCAGGCGGTTGGCCAGGATGCAGCCGGCGGTGCCGCCGCCCGCGATAATGAAGTCGTAGTCGCCCATCGTCTCGTCCGTCGCGCCTCAGCGTTGCGCGGCCGGCGCCACGCCCATCATTTCCGCCATCAGCTCGATCTGCCCGGCCAGCATCGGCGCGCCGTAGTGCACCTTGCAGCCGCGCGCCCGCGCCGCCACCAGCAACGGCGTGTCGGCCGGCTGCATGATGACTTCGCACACCAGCTGGTCGGACGTCAGCCGCGCCGCGTCCAGCGGCAGCGCGTCGTCCGGCTTCATGCCGAGCGAGGTGCCGTTGACCACCAGGTCATGGCCCGACGGATCGGCCGTGCCGACCGCGATGTCGGCCCCGGGATGCAGCGACAGGATGCGCGCCTTCAGGTCCTCGGCCTTGGCCGGCGTGCGGTTGGCGATGGTCAAGCGCGACACGCCCGCCTGCACCAGCGCGAAGCCGATGGCGTTGGCCGCGCCGCCGGCGCCGGCCAGATAGGCGCTCTTGCCCTCGGGCGCCACGCCGTGCGTGCGCAGGCCGCGCACGAAGCCCTCGCCGTCCAGCATGTGCGCCACCAGGCGGCCGTCGGCCTCGCGCCGCACCACGTTGGCGGCGCCGATCTTGCGCGCCACCGGCGTGGCGTCGTCGGCCAGCGCCAGGATCGCCGCCTTGTGCGGCATGGTGACGATCAGGCCGCCCAGGTTCTCCAGCCGGCGCAGTCCGGCCACCACCTCGGCCAGGTTGTCCGGCCGCGCATGGAACGGCACGCAGACGCCGTCGAAGCCGATGCGGGCGAAATGCTCGTTCATGCGCTGCGGGGTCTTGACGTGGTAGATCGGGTCGGCAAGGATGCCGAACAGGCGGGTGTTGCCGCTGATTTCCTTCATTGCTCTGTCTCCGTTTCGTGGCGCCGGCGTCCGGCGCCCGTGAATGCTGGCACGCCCTATCGCGCGATGAGTTCGCGCGCCACCGCCTCGATGCCGGCGCCGTCGAGCTGGTAGTGCGCGTACAGCGTGGTGGGCGGGGCGATCAGGCTGTATTCGTCGTAGATGCCATGGCGCCGCAGCCGCGTGCCGCTGCCGGCATCGGCCAGCACCTCGGCCACCGCCGAGCCCAGGCCGCCCATCACATTGTGCTCTTCCACCGTCAGCAGGACGCGCGCCTGCCCGGCGGCCGCCAGCACCGCCTCGCGGTCCAGCGGCTTGATGGTGGGCATGTCGATCACGCCCACCGACAGGCCGTCCTCGCGCAGCCGGGCGGCGGCTTGCAGCGCCGCGTGCAGCGTGATGCCGCAGGCGATGATGTTCAGGTCGCTGCCGCGCGAATGGACGATGGCGCGGCCGAACGTGAACGGCGTGCCGTCCTCATAGACCTGCGGATCGCGGCCGCGGCCAATGCGGAAGTAGATCGGCTCGGGCCAGTCCACCGAGGCCTTGATGGCGGCGGCCAGTTGCGGGCCGTCGGCCGGCGACACCACGGTCAGGCCGGCGATGGCGCGCATGGTCGAAATGTCCTCGGTGGCGTGGTGCGAGGTGCCGTAGAAACCCAGGCTGATGCCGGTGTGATGGCCGATCAGCCGCACCGGCAGCCTGGTGTAGGCCACGTCCATGCGGATCTGTTCGCAGCACAACAGGCCCAGGAACGAGGCGAAGGTCGCCACGAACGGCATGGCGCCGGTGGTGGCCAGGCCGGCCGCGGCCGACACCATGTTCTGCTCGGAGATGCCGAACTGCACGTAGCGGTCGGGATAGGCCGAGGCAAAGCGGTTCAGGCCGTTGGAATACTGCAGGTCGGCCGAGCCGGCCATCACCGGGTGCCCGGCCTGCGCCAGTTCGACCAGCGCGTCGGAAAGATACGACAACCCGGGGTTCACCGCGTTCAGCGCGCGGTACTGCCAGGAATCGGGGGAAAGCGTCTGTGCCTGTGCCATTCAGATCTCGCGGGTCATGATTTCGTCGATGGCGGCCTGCGCGTCCTGCGGCGCCAGGTAGCCCAGATGCCAGCCGGGTTCGGTTTCCATATAGGAGACGCCCTTGCCCTTGATGGTCCTGGCGATGACGCAGGCGGGCCGCGCGCGCGCCTCGTCGGCGCGCAGGCGGCGCAGCAGCGCGGTCAGCGCCACCAGATCGTGGCCGTCGACCTCGTGCACCTCCCAGCCAAAGGCCTGCCACTTGTCGCGCAGCGATTCCACGCCGATCACGTCATCGACCTTGCCGTCGAGCTGGTAGCCGTTGCGGTCGATGATGGCGACCAGGCGCGACAGCTTGTGGTGCGCGGCGAACAGCGCCGCCTCCCACACCTGGCCTTCCTGCATCTCGCCGTCGCCCAGCATCACGAACACGTTGAAGTCGCGCTGGCTCATGCGGCCGCCCAGCGCCATGCCGGCGCCGTTGGACAGCGCGTGGCCGATGGAGCCGGAGCTGAAATCGACGCCCGGCACCTTGGTCATGTCGGGATGGTCGCCCAGCGGGCTGCCCAGGCGGGTGTAGCCGTCCAGCAACGCATGCGGGATGAAGCCGTGGTCGGCCAGCACCGGGAACAGCCCCACCGCGGCGTGGCCCTTGCCCATCAGGAAGCGGTCGCGATCCGGCCAGGCCGGCTCGCCCGGGCGCAGCCGCATCACGTCGTAATACAGCGCGGCAAAGATCTCGGCACACGAGAAGACCGAGCTGTAGTGCCCGACCTTGGCGATCTCGATCAGCCTGATGGTTTCCAGCCGGATGTGGCGGGCCTTTTCCCGCAGCATCCGGACCTCGTCTTCGCTTGGGTCTCCCCGGTCCTGGCGCATGGCGTCTCCTTCGCTCATTAGAATATATGATATATAATATACCCATCGCGCTTGAATTGGCCAGGGCGGGATAGAATTCAGCCGGGCGCCGTTTCACGGCTTCCGTCCATTCCATCGAACCCGCAAGCCTCGACCGTCATGCCCAGCCTTAAACCGGTAAAAAAAGAGAACCTCTCCGTCAAGGTCTACAACGAGATCCGTAACGCCCTGATCAACGGGCAGTACGAACCCGGAGAACGCCTCATCATTGGCGAGCTGGCCCAGGAAATGGGCGTCTCGATCACGCCCGTGCGCGAGGCCATCTTCCGCCTCATCAGCGAACAGGGCCTGGAAATGCAGGCCGCCACCGCGGTCTACGTGCCCTATGTCAATTCGGAAAAGCTGCGCGAGATCCAGCAGATCCGCTTCCACCTGGAAGGCATGGGCGCGGCCGAGGCCGCCAGGAACATCACGCGCAAGCAGCTGGACAACCTGATCGCGCTGCAGAAGGACTTCATCTCCTGCACCTCGACCGACCCCAAGCGCGCCAGCTACCTGAACCGCAAGTTCCACTTCGGCATCCTGGAAGCCAGCAACAAGCCCATCCTGCGCAACACCGTGGAATCGTTCTGGGTCATCACCGGCCCGATCCTCAAGGTGTTCCACATCAAGACGGCCGGGCTCGACTACTCCCAGGACGAACACCGCCACGAAGCGGTGCTGGCCGCGCTGGAGGCGCGCGACCCGGAAGCCGCCACCAAGGCGATCCAGGCCGACCTGGTGTGGGGCGGCAAGATCATGATCGACTGGCTGGTCGAACGCGAAAAAGAACTCGACTACCGCCCGCCCGGGCCTCGCAAATAGGAAGATTCGATGCTGAAGATTTTCGGCGCTCCCGGCCGCTACATCCAGGGAGCCGGCGCGCTCGACGCGCTGGGCGGATACGCCGCCCTGTTCGGCCGCCGCGCCGCCCTGGTCATCGACCGCTACGTGCAGGGCGTGCTGGGCCCGAGAATCGAGGCATTGTGCGGCGCCCACGGCGTGGCGCTGACCGCCCTGCCGGTCGAAGGCGACATCACGCCCGACTCGATCGCGGCGCTGCGCGCGCAGGCCGCGGCCGCCGCCACCGACATGGTGATCGCGGTGGGCGGCGGCAAGGCGCTGGACGCCGGCAAGGCGGTCGCCAAGGCCGAGCACTGCCATCTCGTCACCGTGCCCACGGTGGCCTCCAACGACGCGCCCACCAGCAAGAACTATGTGCTGTACGACGCCCATCACAACCTCCTGGCGGTCGAACACATGCTGTTCAACCCGACCATCGTGCTGGTGGACACCGCCGTCATCGCCACCGCGCCCGCGGCGTTCTTCCGCGCCGGCCTGGGCGATGCCATCTCGAAGAAATTCGAGGCCGAGCAATGCGCCCGCAACGGCGGGCGCAACATGTACGACGGCGTCCCGCCGCTGACCGCGCAACTGATCGCCGACGGCTGCCTGCGCACGCTGCTGGCCGACGGCGCCGACGCGCTGGCGGCGGCCGGCAGCGGCCAGCCCACGCCCGCGTTCGAACGGGTGGTGGAAGCCATGATCCTGATGAGCGGCCTGGGTTTCGAGAGCGGCGGCCTGTCGATCGCCCACGCCCTGACGCGCGGCCTGCCGAAAATCAACGGCCTGGCCAACGCGCCGCACGGCCTGCAGGTGGCCGTCGGCCTGCTGGTGCAGCTGGACCTGGAGGCGCGCCAGGACGGCATGCTGGCCACCCTGACGCAGTGGTACGAACAGGTCGGCCTGCCCACCACGCTGAGTGCGCTGGGCGCGGCCGCGCCGTCGGACGCCGAACTGGCGCGGGCCGCCGAGCTGACGCTGGCCGCGCGCCATGCCGCCAATTTCGATCGTCCGCTGGACATCAATACCCTCGTCGACGCCTTGCGCCGCCACGCCTGACGCTCCGCCGCTCGCGCGGGCGACGTCCCGCGGGCGGCGCCCGGGAGCGCCACGCCCCGCATCCGGCGGGCCGCGCGCCGCCCCATCAGCGGGGGCATCGGCCCGGCGGCGGCGCGCACGCCCTCGCCCGGATTGGCTTCAGAACGCCACGTTGTCGCCGCCCTTCAGGCCCAGTTTGGCGCGGGTCTCGGCCGGCGTGGCCACTTCCAGGTTGAGCGCTTCCAGGATGGTGCGGATGCGCTCGACCTGCGAGCGGTTTGACTCGGCCAGCTGGCCCGGCCCGATCCACAGCGAATCCTCCAGTCCCACCCGCACGTTCGAGCCCATGGCGGCGCCGATAGTGGCCAGCGGCATCTGGTTGCGGCCGGCGCCCAGGATCGACCATTCGTACTCATTGCCGAACAGGCGGTCTGCGGTGCGCTTCATGTGCATCAGGTCTTCGGGGTGCGGGCCGATGCCGCCCAGGATGCCGAACACCGACTGGATGAATGGCGGCGACTTCACCAGGCCGCGGTCGACGAAGTGCGCCAGGTTGTACAGGTGGCTGATGTCGTAGCACTCGAACTCGAAGCGGGTGCCGTTGGCGTTGCCCAGCTCCAGGATCGACTCGATGTCCTGGTAGGTGTTGCGGAAGATCAGCGAACGGCTGTTCTCCAGGTGCTCGCGCTCCCAGTCGTGCTTGAAGTCCTGGAAGCGGCCCAGCATCGGGAACAGGCCGAAGTTCATCGACCCCATGTTCAGCGACGCCAGCTCCGGCTTGAAGGTGGTGGCCGGCCGCATGCGCTCCTGCACCGTCATGTGCGGGCTGCCGCCGGTGGTGATGTTGATGATGGCGTCGGTCTCGGCCTTGATGCGCCTGAGGAACGGCTCGAACAGCGCCGGGTCCTGCGACGGCTTGCCGGTTTCCGGGTCGCGCGCATGCAGGTGCAGCACGGCGGCGCCGGCGCGGGCCGCGCCGATGGCGGCCTCGGCGATCTCGTCGGCCGTCACCGGCAGGTGCGGCGACATGCTGGGCGTGTGGATGGCGCCCGTCACGGCGCAGGTGATCACGACTTTCTGCTTGGGTTTAGCCATTTTCGTCTCCGTTGTCTTGGTGTTGCTTGTGGCGCATGAGGCGCATCAGTTGTTCGTCGCGCCAGTAGCGGCGCGCCGTCAGGTCGTCGGCCGGCAGCAGGCCACGGCGCTCGGCGGCCAGGGCCTCGACCAGGGCGCCGTCCCAGGGCACGGCTTCGCCCTGGGTGGCGCCGATGGATTGGTACAGCCCGCCGTAGCGCGCGCAGTAGTCGGCGATGCCGCCGGGCGCGTTCAGGTCGATGGTCTCGAACGGCCCCATGAACGACCAGCGCAGGCCCAGGCCGTCTTTGACGGTGGTGTCGATGTCCTCGGCGCTGGCGATGCCGGCGGCGGCCAGGCGGAAAGCCTCGTGCAGCAGCGCGCCCTGCAGCCGGTTGAGGATGAAGCCCTCGATCTCGCGCCGCATCGTCACCGGCTTCTGGCCGATATCCAGCATGATGTCGCGCGCCGCCCGCATGGCGGCCTCGCTGGTCCAGGGCGCCGGGCACAGCTCCACCACCGGGATCAGGTACGGCGGATTGACCGGATGCGCCACCAGGCAGCGCGCCCGGCCGGGCAGGCCTTCGGTGAATTCGCTGGCGGGAATGCTGGACGTGGAACTGCCGATGATGGCGTCGGGTTCGGCCGCCGCGTCCAGTTGCGCGAACAGGTCGCGCTTGAGATCGAGCCGCTCGGGCGAGTTCTCCTGGATGTAGCGGGCGCCGGCCAGCGCCTCGGGCAGGCTGGCGGCCACCTCGATGCGGGCGGCGGCGGCCGCCGCGTCGCGCAGCAGGCCATGCGCCTGCAATTCATCCAGCTGGCGCCGGATCAACGCGCCGGCCTCGGCCAGCATGGCGGCGTTGACGTCGTACAGCCGCACCTGCCAGCCCTGGCGCGCGAACACGATGGCCCAGGCCTGGCCGATCAGGCCGGTGCCGACGATGGCGGCGCGGCGCCGCTGCGGGTCGGCCGCCATCAGTAGAGCTTCTGCGTGAAGCCGTCCACCACGATGGCCTGCCCCGTGACGCTGCGGGCGGCCTCGCTGGCATTGAACAGCACCATGTTGGCGATGTCGCGCGCCGTGACCATGCGGCCCAGCGCCGCCTGGTTCTCGTAGAGCGCGGCGATCTCGTCGACCGGCTTGTCCAGCGTCTTGGCCTTGGCCTCGATCACGGCGCGGATGCGCGGCCCTTCGACCGCGCCCGGCAGGATGGCGTTGACGCGGATGCCGTGGCCGCCCAGCTCGATCGCCAGCGACTTGGTGAAGCCGATCACCGCCCACTTGGACGCCGAATAGACCGAGCGCCCGGCAAAGCCCAGGTGGCCCGCGGCCGACGACAGGTTGATCATGACGCCGGCGGGCGACTGCTTGAGCAGCGGGATGGCCTGGCGCGCGCACAGGAACTGGCCGGTGATGTTGACCGCCAGGGTGCGGTCCCAGTCGGCCTTGGAGAGCGTCTCGACGAAACCGGTGGGGCCGGCCACGCCGGCGTTGTTGACCAGGATGTCCAGGCCGCCCAACTGCTGGCGCACCGTCTCGAACAAGGCCGCCACGCTGGTTTCGTCGGACACGTCGGCATGCACCGCGCGCACGCCCGGCAATTCGGCCGGCAGCGCGGCCAGCCGCTCGCGGTTGACGTCGCACACCAGCACTGCTGCCCCGGCGCGGTGGAACACCTGCGCCATTTCCAGGCCCAGCCCATCGGCGCCGGCGGTGATGAGTACCTTTTTTCCGGCGAAATCCACTTCCTCGAACATGCTCTTGTCTCCTGGATTCTTATGCTCAAACGCCTTTCGATCATATAGGATATATGATGTAAAGGGGAACTTTCTTGCCAGGATCGATGCCCGAAAAGGGTCCTCGAAACAGCACCCGCCCAGCGGAATTTGGCCCTTCCCCCAATGCAAAACTGCCCGCAAACGCTTTATTCATGCGGCTTGAGGGAAATCCCCGATTCAGCCGGGCAAGTCCGGCACTAGAATCCAGGACGAGGTTCTCACACCCCTCCGGTGCATATATCATATATTCAAAAACAGACGGACGATTCACAAAGCAGTCCGCATCCCAATCCCACAAAGGAGCGTAGACCGTGTTCAAGATCAACAAATTCGCCATCGCGCTGGGCCTGTGCGGCGCCCTGGCAAGCGGCGCCGCGGCGGCCGACATGAAGGTGGGCGCCCTCTTCCCGTTCAGCGGCGCCCTGGCGCTGCTGGGACAAGAGAGCTATCGCGGCCTGGAACTGGCCGTCAACGAAATCAATGCCGCCGGCGGGATCAACGGCGAGAAGATCCAGATCATCAAGGCCGACGCGGTCGACCCGACCCAGGCGGTGTCCGAGACCAAGCGCCTGATCTCGTCGAACGTGGTCGGCGTGTTCGGCAGCTACGCCTCGGGCATCTCGTACGCGGCCTCGCCCGTGACCGAACTGGCCGGCGTGCCCTACTTCGAGCTGGGCGCCACCGCCCACAAGATCACCACGCGCGGCTACAAGTACCTGTTCCGCAGCAACCCCAACACCGCGCTGTACGGCGTGTCGGTGGTCAACGCCCTGCACGACATCATCGGGCCGGGCATGGGCCTGAACCCCAAGGAAGTGCGCATCGGCATCATCCACGAGGACGGCCCCTACGGCACCGACGTGGCCGCCACCGAGAAAAAGCGCGCCCAGGAGCTCGGCTACACCGTGGCCGAGGTGCTGCCCTACTCGGCCAAGACGGTCGACCTGTCGTCGCTGATCCTGCGCCTGAAGGGCGCCAAGGTCGACGTGGTGCTGCAGACGGCCTACCAGAACGACGCCATCCTGTACTTCAGCCAGGCGCGCGCCGCCAGCTTCAAGCCCAAGGTGGTGATCGGCGCCGGCGGCGGCTACTCGCTGGCCGACACCGCCAAGGCGGTGGGCGCCGACATGAACGGCGTGTTCGACCTGGACTTCCCGCAATCGTCCATCAACCCGGCCGGCGCGCCGGGCCTGGACAAGTTCCTGGAAGCCTACAAGGCCACCTACAAGAGCGATCCGCAGTCCGGCCACAGCTTGACCAACTACGTCGGCGCCAAGGCCTTCTTCGAAGCCATCGCCAACGCCAAGTCGACCGACAAGGACAAGATCCGCGCGGCCGTGCTGGCGTACAAGAAGCCCGCCGGCCAGACCGCCAACGGCTGGGCCTTCGACTTCGGCGAGGACGGCCAGAACAACGCCTCGACCTTCTACGTGATGCAGTGGCAGGACGGCAAGCTGGTCACCATCGCGCCCGACAACCTCGCGCTCGGCAAGCCCGTCTTCAAGAAATAGAACGCCAGGGCCGCCAACCGGCAGGCCCGGCACGGCAAGCCAGCAAACCGGACGCTCGGGGGCGTCCGGCGTTTCACTGGGGCCCGCGGGCCCCGGTTCCGTCGGCCGCGCCACGGCGCCGGGGCGCACCCCGCTCTTAGAGGTTGCACCATGGATATATTCATTCAACTGGTCATCAATGGCCTGTTGCTGGGCGGCGCCTACACCATCATCAGCCTGGGGCTGACGCTGATCTTCGGCGTGGTCCGCGTCGTCAACTTCGCGCACGGCGAATTCCTGATGATCGGCATGTACCTGGTCTATCTGATCGCGGCGCAGTTCGGCGTGCATCCGTACATCGGCCTGGTGCCGGTGGCGGTCATCCTGTTCGCGCTGGGCGCGCTGACGCAGAAGGGCATCATCCAGCCGCTGCTCAACGCCGACCAGCACATCCAGATCTTCGCCACGGTGGGCGTGTCCACCATCCTGCTGAACCTGGCGCTGGTGATCTTCGGCGCCAACGTGTTCCGCGCCCCGGTGCAACTGGGCACCAGCGCCATCGACGTCGGCAACTACTCCATGGTCACCGGCCAGCTGGTGACCTTCGTGGTCGGGCTGAGCCTGGCCGTGCTGCTGCACCTGTTCATGCACCGCACCTACCTGGGCCGCGCGCTGCGGGCGGTGGCGCAGCACCGCTACGCCGCCACGCTGATGGGCGTGAACGTCAACAACGTCTATGCCATCGCCTTCGGCCTGGGCACCGCCTTCGTCGGCATCGCCGCGGGCCTGCTGGCGCCGCAGTACCCGGTGTTCCCGACGGTGGGCACGTATTTCGTGCTGACCGCCTTCGTGATCGTAGTGCTGGGCGGCCTGGGCAGCCTGTACGGCGCGGTGGCCGGGTCCATGATCATCGGCATCGTCGATACGCTGGCCGGCTACTACATCGCCCCCGACCTGAAAGAGGTCGTCTATTTCGGGATCTTCCTCTTGATCCTTGTCCTGCGTCCGACCGGCCTGTTCGGCGTCGGCACAGAGTGATCAGAGCCACAAGGAGCGAGACGTGTTTCCCGACTTTCGAAGCCCCAAAGCCTACGTCAGCCTGATCCTGCTGATCGTCATGTTCATCGTGCCCGTCGTCACGGGCACGCCCTTCTGGACCAACCTGTTCGTCCTGCTGTTCGTCTTTTCCGCGCTGTCGGTGGCCTGGAACATCGTCGGCGGCTACGCCGGCCAGCTGTCGCTGGGCCACGCGGTGTTCTACGGCATCGGCGGCTACACCGCCACCCTGCTGACGCAGAACTTCGGCATCTCGCCGTGGTTCGGCATGCTGGCGGGCGCGCTCATCTCGGCCGTCGTGGCCATCATCATCAGCTACCCCACGCTGCGGCTGCGCGGTCCGTTCTTCGCGCTGGCCACCATCGCCATCCTGGAAGTGGTGCGGCTGCTGGTGATCCACGAGGAAAGCTGGACCGGCGGCTCCAGCGGCATCAGCCTGCCGCTGAACATCGGCTGGGCCTGGATCGTGTTCCGCGAGAAGATCAACTACGTGATCATCGCCTTCGGCCTGTTCCTGCTGGTGACCTGGGTCTCGTGGACCATCCGCAAGTCGCGCATCGGCCATTACCTGATCGCCATCCGCGAACGCGAGGACGCGGCGCTGGCGGTGGGCATCCACACGGTGCGCGTCAAGATCATCGCCGCGGTGGTGTCGGCCATGCTGACCAGCGTGATCGGCACCTTCCACATCACCTACCTGACCTTCGTCGATCCCAGCTCGGCCTTCTCGCTGGAACTGTCGATCCAGGTGGCGATGTTCGCGCTGATCGGCGGCCTGGGCACGGTGGCCGGCCCCATCGCCGGCACCTTCCTGGTGCTGCCGATCGCCGAGCTGGCGCGCGGCTGGCTGTCGAGCGTGGGCAACGGCATGCACGGGCTGATCTACGGCCTGATCCTGGTGGCGGTGGTGCTGACCATCCCGCGCGGCCTGGCCGGCGCCTTCGGCCCGGCGATCGAGCGCGCCCTGGCGCGGCTGCCGTACCTGGGCACGCCGCGCGCCCGGCGCCAGCGGGTCGAGGCCGCCCGCTCGACCGACGCGGCGCGGCGCGAGCAGCCGGTGCTCAAGGCCGAGAACCTGTTCAAGAGCTTCGGCGGCCTGCGCGCCACCAACGATGTCTCGCTGACGCTGAACCAGTACGAGATCCTGGGCATGATCGGCCCCAACGGCGCCGGCAAGACCACCGTGTTCAACCTGCTGTCGGGCTTTCTGTCGCCGGACAAGGGCGCGGTGTCGATGCTGGACGCGCGCGGCAACTGGGTCTCGTGCAGCACGCCGGACGAGTTCGCGCACCAGGGCCTGGGCCGCACCTTCCAGATCGCCAAGCCCTTCACCGGCCTGACGGTCCTGGAAAACATCATGCTGGGCGCCTTCATCCGCACCGCCGACCGCGACGAGGCCGAGCAGATCGCGCTGAAGGTCGCCGAGGAAACCGACCTGCTCAAGTACCTGAACACCGAGGCCCGCAGCCTGACGGTGGGCGGCATGAAGCGGCTGGAGATCGCGCGCGCCCTGGCCATCCGGCCGCGCATCCTGTTGCTGGACGAGGTCATGGCGGGGCTGAATCCCACCGACATCGAGAAGTCGATCAAGATGATCCGCCGCATCCGCGACTCGGGCGTGTCGGTGCTGCTGATCGAGCACATGATGCAGGCCACCATGGCGCTGTCCGACCGCATCATCGTGCTGAACGAAGGCGCGGTGCTGGTGAGCGGCGCGCCGAAGGACGTGGTCGAGAACCCCGCCGTCATCGAGGCCTATTTGGGCAAGGAGTACCAGGATGCTTAAGGTTTCGGATCTTTCGTCGGGCTACGGCAAGAGCCAGGTGCTCAACGGCCTGAACTTCGAGGTGCGGGCCGGCGAGATCGTGACGCTGATCGGCGCCAACGGCGCCGGCAAGACCACCACCCTGAAGACGCTGTGCGGCGTGGTCGCCGCCACCGCCGGCCGGGTCGAATTCGAGGGCCGCGACCTGACCAACCGCACGCCCTACGACATCGTCGACGCCGGGATCACCATGATTCCCGAGGGCCGCCAGTTGTTCCCCCACTTCACGGTGCGCGACAACCTGCTGATGGGTTCGTACAAGCGCGCCGCCCGCCCGATCGTGCAGCGCAAGCTGGAGGAAGTGCTGCAGATCTTCCCGCGGGTGCGCGAGCGCCTGGCGCAGTACGCCGGCTCGCTGTCCGGCGGCGAGCAGCAGATGGTGGCGATCGCGCGCGGCATGATGGCCGACCCCAAGCTGCTGGTGTTCGACGAACCGTCGCTGGGCCTGTCGCCGCTGCTGGTGCAGCAGATGTTCGACATCATCCGCGACGTCACGTCCCACGGCGTCACGGTGCTGCTGGTGGAGCAGAACGTGTTCCGCACCCTGCGCCTGGCCGACCGCGGCTACGTGCTGGAGAACGGCGCCATCGTGCGCACGGGCACCGGCGCCGAACTGCTGGCCGATCCCCATGTCAAGAAGGCCTATCTGGGCCACTGAACCCGAAGGACCGCATTCATGTCTTTACGCTGCACATTCATCGACCACGGCACGGGCGGCGCGCCCGATTGCCTGCGCCTGGCCGAACGCGACATGGCCGCCCCCAGCGGCCGCCAGGTGTTGATCGAGGTCGCCTACGCCGGCGTCAACCGACCCGACGTGCTGCAACGCTCGGGCTCGTACCCGCCTCCGCCCGGCGCCTCGCCCTACCTCGGGCTGGAGGTCGCGGGCACCGTCACCGCCGTCGGTCCCGACGTCACGCAGTGGCGCGTCGGCGACCCGGTCTGCGCCCTGACGCCGGGCGGCGGCTACGCCCAGTACAGCCTGGCCGACGAACGCCATTGCCTGCCGGTGCCGCGCGGCCTGGACCTGCTGTCGGCCGCCGCCATCCCGGAGAACTATTTCACCGTCTGGACCAACGTGTTCGAGCGCGCCCGCCTCGTGGCCGGCGAGAAGTTCCTGGTGCACGGCGGCTCCAGCGGCATCGGCCTGACCGCCATCCAGCTGGCGCGCGCCTTCGGCGCCGAGGTCTGGACCACGGTGGGCAACCAGGAGAAGGCCGAGGCCTGCCTGAAGGCCGGCGCGCAGCACGCGCTGATCTACCGCGACACCGACTTCGAAGCGGCGGTCCGCCAGGCCACCGGCGGCCAGGGCGTGGACGTGATCCTCGACATGGTCGGCGGCGCCTACATCAACAAGAACATCCGCCTGCTGGCGGTCAACGGCCGGCTGGTGCAGATCGCCTTCCTGGAAGGCAGCAAGGCCGAGATCGACGCCCTGCCCATCATGACAAAGCGGCTGTCGTTCACCGGCTCCACCCTGCGGCCGCGCTCCGACGAGGACAAGGGCGCCATTGCCCGGTCGCTGGCCGACAAGGTGCTGCCGTTGATGGAACAGGGAAGCTGCCGGCCGCTGATCCACGCGGTGTTCCCGCTGGAACAGGCGGCCCAGGCCCACGCGCTGATGGAAAGCAGCCGGCACATCGGCAAGATCATGTTGAAGGTGCGGGCATGAGCGCGCGCTTCCAGGATCAGGTCATCATCGTCACCGGCGCCGTCGGCGGCATCGGCTCGGCCATCGTCGAGGGCTTCCTGGCCGAAGGCGGCAAGGTCGGGCTGATCGACTTCAATTCGCAGGGCGGACAGGCCTACGAAAAGGAACTGAAAAAGCGCGGCCACGCCGTGACCTTCGTGCACGCCGACGTCTCGCACTTCGACCAGTGCCAGGCCGCCTACGACCGCATCACCCGCGACCTGGGCCCGGCCACCATCCTGGTCAACAACGTCGGCATCTCGCCCAAGACCGACGGCCGCGCGCTGAAGGTGTGGGAGATGACGCCGGGCGAGTGGGACAAGGTGGTGGCGGTCAACCTGAACAGCGTGTTCTACATGACCCACCTGGCCACGCCGCACATGGTGCGCCAGCGCCAGGGGCGCGTGATCAACATGTCGTCGGTGGCCGGCAAGGCCTATTGCGACATCGTCGCCGCGCACTACGCCGCCACCAAGGCCGCGCTGCTGGGCCTGACGCGCCACTGGGCCGCGGAACTGGGCGAGCACGACGTCACCGTCAACGGCCTGGCGCCCGGCCGCATCAGCACGCCGCTGCTGAAGAGCGTGCCCAAGGAGATCAACGACGCGGTGGCCGACGTCACCGCGCTGCGCCGCCTCGGCACGCCCGAGGAAGTGGCCGACGCCTGCCTGTTCTTCGCCTCGGACCAGGCTCGGTTCGTCACCGGGCAGGTGCTGGACGTGGCGGGCGGCTGGCTGATGACCTAGGGATCAGAAGTCCATGCTGGCGCTCAGCGAGAAGGTGCGCGGGCCGCCCAGCACCAGGTAGCCGTTGCCGGGGTAGCCGCCCACCGACGACCAGTAGTTGCGGTTGGCGATGTTCTCGACGCGGGCGCGCAGCGTCACCACGTGGCCGTCGACGTCCATCATGTAGCGCAGGCCGGCGTCGAAGCGGGTCCAGCCGGGCACCTTGAGGGTATTGGCGTCATCCGCGTAGGAGGCGCCGGTGTAGACCACGCGGCCATCCACGGCCAGGCCCTGCACGCCGGGGATGTCCCATTCCGCGCCCAGGTTGGCCTGGAAGCGCGGCACGCCGATGACGCGGTTGCCGTCGATGGCGCTGTTGCCGGTGGAGCGTTGCTTGGCGTCCAGGAAGGTCAGGCCGCCCAGCACGCGCACGCTCTTGACCGGTTCGCCGAACACGGTCAGCTCGACGCCCTGGTGGCGATCCTTGCCGGAAGCGGTGAATTCGTTGCTGGCGTTGTAGGCCGCGCGCGGCTTGTCGGTGGAGAACAGCGCCAGGCCGGCGCCCAGGCCGCCGCCGTCGTACTTGACGCCGATTTCCTTCTGCTTGGACACGTAGGGCTGCAGGCTCTGGCCGCCGTTGGGCACGGGCTTGCCGTTGGCCGTCTGCGGCGCCGTATCGCCGGCCACCAGGGCCTCGATGTAGTTGGCGTACAGCGACACGCTCGGCGTCACCTTGAAGACGATGCCGGCGGCGGGCGAGTTGCGGCTGGCGTCGTAGGCGCTCTGTTCCTTGCCGGTGTTGTAGGCGTAGTCGCGCTGCGACAGGCGCTGGTGGCGGATGCCCAGGGTGAGCAGCACCTTGTCGTCCAGGAACGACATGGTGTCGCCGAACGCATAGCTGCTCAGGCGGGTGCGGCCCTGCAGCGCGGGATCGTCCAGGTCATTGCCGACCAGCGCCCCTGCACTGAAGGCCGGGCGGTCGTAGCTGACCGGGTTGTAGATGTTGGTCGGGAAGGTGTTCAGGTAGTCCATGACATACGCGTTCTTCTTCTTGAGGTCGAAGAAGGACGCGGAGGCGACGAACTCGTGGCCGACCGGACCGGTGCGCACCTTGGCGCGCAGGCCCAGTTCGCCCGTGTTCACGCTGTCCTTGCGCGTATTGTCGAAGCGGTAGAAGTTGCCGTCGCCGGTGCTGCCGTTGGTCACGGTGACGTTGCCCAGCGAGTTGGCCTCGTCGCTGCGGCGCATGCCGAAGGCGGCCCAGCCAGTCAGCTTGTCGCTGAAATCGTGCTCGGCGCGCACCGTGCCGAACACGTCGCGCTCGTTCGAATAGGACCAGGGCTGGGCGTAGTTGGAGCTGGCGTCCGGCGCGTCCGGCACGCTGGTCACGCCGCGCAGCGACACGTTCGGGCGGGCGCGCTTGAGCTTGTTTTCCTGCCAGCCGATGTCGGCCGACAGGCGCGTATCCGCCGAGCGCCAATCCAGGCCCAGCGACACCAGGCTGGTGCGCGAGTGTTCGTCGTCGATGGCGGTGTCGCCGCTGCGGTTGGCCACGTTCAGGCGGATGCCGGTGCTGTCGTCCGGCCCGAAACGGCGCGCGATGTCGGTCGACACGGAGACCTGGCCGCCGCTCGACACACTGGTGGTGAAGCGCGTCAGCGGCTCGTTCGGCGCGCGCTTGGGCACCAGGTTGATGACGCCGCCGATGCCGCCGCCGCTGGGCGCCGCCCCTGTCAGGAAGGCCGAGGCCCCGCGCAGCACCTCAACGCGCTCGAACAGTTCGGTGGCGATGTACTGGCGCGGCAGCAGGCTGTAGAGCCCGTTGTAGGCCACGTCATCGGAGCTCAGGATGAAGCCGCGGATGAAGTACGACTCCTGGAAATTGCCGAAGCCGCGCGCCACGCGCACGCCCGGATCGTTCTGCAGCACATCGCCGACGCTACGCGCCTGCTTGTCCTGGATCAGCTCGTTGGTGTAGCTGGTGATGCTGAACGGCGTGCTCATGATGTCCTGCGTGCCCAGCACCCCGACCCGGCCGCCGCGGGCCACCTGGCCGCCGGCATAGGGTTCGGCCAGCCCGCCGGCCGAGGCGTCGGCGCTGGCCTCGACCTTGATCGCGTCCATCGAGACGACGGAGCCGTTGGTGGGGGTGGCGGATTGGGCGTGGACAATGGCGGTGTACGGCAGGGCCGCAACCACGCACGCAAGGGTTCGTAATTTCATGTCGGGAGTCTGTAGGCGGGCGCTTCGCGAGAAGCAGGGAATCGCAAAAATCCCGATGGGGTCACGCGCGGGTAACGGCCTGCCACTCGAACTGCCGCGGAGCCGGTCATCCCGGCCTTGTCGAGCCCGTTCTCCAAGGGGTATTGAGATCGTGCGTTAGAGATTCTAAATAAAACAGAATCATTCTCATTACGTCCCCTATATAGAATTCTGTTTCTGTTGCTACGGAGCAACGAGGTCGGTCCGGCCGCCGCCGGCCCGCCGCCTTAGCCGGGAACGCCGCTTTCCTGGCGCAGCTGCCCGAACTCGCCCGCTTCGTAGGCCGCCATGGCCCGCGTCAGGGCGCGCGCGTCCGCCATCACGAACGGGCCGCGCTGGATCACCGGCTCGTCGATGGCCGGCCCGGCCACCAGGATGAAGTGGACCGGCGCGCCGGACGCGATCAACTGCAGCAGGCCCTCGCTGTCGGCCGAGGCGGCCAACGCCGCGCCCGGCGGCAGGACCGCGAAGTCGGGGTCGGCGACCGGCTTGCAGGCGATCCGCGTGCGTCCCGGCGACCGGAACGCCGCCACCGGCGCCGGCGAGGGTTCGGCCGGGACGGCGTCCGGCGCTGCCCGCGGCGGCGTGGTCTGGTGGCGCGCCCGCACGCCCAGCTCCCCCTGCGCCGCGTACAGCCAGGCGTTCCAGCCGGCCGGCAACCGCACCAGGCGCGACGCGCCCGGACGCAGCCAGCCGTCCAGGATCAGCAGCGGCTCGGGCGTTTCCAGCGGCGCGTCCCAGCCGTCGTAGTGGCCGGCGGCCACCCGCAGCCGGCCGGCGTCGCTCTGCAGCACCGGCATTTCCCAGGCGCGCAGCAGCGACGTCGCCGGCGGCAGCGCCTTGAGCCGCTGCGGCAGGTTGACGAACAGCTGCAGGCCGTTCAGGCGCGCCTCGCCCACCGGCTGCTGGGTATGCACGATGCCGCGCCCCGCCAGCGTCCAGTGCAGGTCGCCCGCCCGGATCTCGTGGTCGTTGTGGACGCTGTCGCGGCTGCGCATGACGCCGAGGCTGTCTTCCAGCAGCAGGGTCACGGCGGACATGCCGGCATGGGGATGGGGCGCGAACGTCGGCCCGGTCATGACGAAATGGTCGACCAGCACCAGCGGCGACATGCCCAGGGGAAAATCGGTGTGGCGGAATTGCCGGATGGAACAAGCGTCGCCGGCCGGTTCGAAGGGCCGCGCGACGGGAGGACTGAGGCGGATGGTCAAGGGTGTGCTACCAGGTTTTTACGTGGCGCAGAGCTTATGGGTTCTGCCGCCAGCACAGTAGAGGCCAATTTCAGGAATAATTGTCCTGTTAAGTAGGACAATCACCCACGTAAACCCCATGCACTCCTATCTCCATCATCTCGACGACCTGCTGCTCTTTAGCGAGGTGGTGGAGAAAGGCGGCTTTTCCGCCGCGGCCCGGGTGCTGAACATGCAGCGCTCCAAGCTGAGCCGGCGCGTGGCCGAACTGGAGGCGCGCCTGGGGCTGCGGTTGCTCCAGCGCAACACCCGGCGTGTGTCGCTCACCCCCATGGGCGAGCAGATCTACGTGCACGCGCTGGCCATGGCGCGCGAGGCCCGCAGCGCCTTCGACCTGGCGGCGGCCATGGGCGACACGCCCAGCGGCCTGCTGCGCATGACGGCGCCGTCGGCGCTGGCGGTGACGCTGCTGGGCGAACTGGTGGCGCGCTTCTGCCTGAAGCACCCCGGCGTGCGGGTGCTGCTGGACACCCGCGACCAGATCATCGACCTGGTGGGCGAAGGCTACGACCTGGCCTTCCGCGCCCAGGGCGCCTCGCTGACCGATTCCCGCCTGGTGGCGCGCGAACTCGCGCCGGTGCCGCTGATCCTGGTGGGCACGCCGGCCATGGCGCAGGCGGCGGCGCGCCATCCGCGCGAGCTGAACGCCCTGCCGCTCCTGGCCCATGCCACCCAGGACAGCCCGCAGAGCTGGCACTTCACCGGTCCGGCCGGCGAAACCGAGTCGGTCCAATACCTGCCGCGCTGCCTGAGCAGCAACCTGGCGGCGTTGCGCGAAATGGCCCGGGCCGGCCTGGGCGTGGCGCTGCTGCCCCACTACCTGTGCGCCGGCGCCCTGGCCAAGGGCGACCTGATCCACATGCTGCCCGCCTGGCAGACCGCGCCGGCCCGCATCTACGCGGTGATGCCCGCCCGCCGCGGCGCGCCGCTGGCCCTGCGCCGGTTCCTGGATTTCGCGGTGGCGGAAATGCCGACCCTGCTGGCCTGAGCGGCGGCGGCCCGTCGCCCGCCCCCCGCCACGCGCCTGTAGGACTTTTTTGTTAAAAAAAGGGGACTTGCAGGGACGGCACGGCTGCTCCACAGTATGGGGTGGCGGCGCCGCCGCGCGACCCGCCCCCCGGGGCGCGGGCCGGAACTTTGACGCGCCCCTCAAGTCTTATATAAGATATAAGACATAACGCTCATCGCGCTGCTGTCGCCCGGAATGACAAACGCGCCGAAACGCCTGAAAATGCCGGCTTTACGCGGGCAAAACCACGGAGTCCATCATGCCGCACAACACCCTCGACACACTCAAGAATTTCAAGATCGGCAACAAGTCCTGTCAGTACTATTCGCTGCCGGCGCTGGGCAAGTCCCTGGGCATCGACGTGCAGCGGCTGCCGGTCTCCATCCGCATCGTGCTGGAATCCGTGCTGCGCAACTGCGACGGCAAGAAGGTCACCGAGGAGCACGTGCGCCAGCTCGCCAACTGGCAGGCCAACGCCAGGCGCGAGGATGAAATCCCGTTCGTGGTGGCCCGCGTGGTGCTGCAGGACTTCACCGGCGTGCCGCTGCTGGCCGACATCGCCGCCATGCGCTCGGTCGCCGACAAAATGGGCAAGAGCCCCAAGAGCATCGAGCCGCTGGTGCCGGTCGACCTGGTGGTGGACCACTCGGTCATGATCGACTACTTCGGCACCAAGAACGCCCTCGACCTGAACATGAAGCTGGAATTCAAGCGCAACCAGGAGCGCTACCAGTTCATGAAGTGGGGCATGCAGGCCTTCGACACCTTCGGCGTGGTGCCCCCGGGCTTCGGCATCGTCCACCAGGTGAACCTGGAATACCTGGCGCGCGGCGTGCACCAGGACAAGAAGAACAACGTCTACTACCCCGACTCGCTGGTGGGCACCGACAGCCACACCACCATGATCAACGGCATCGGCGTGGTCGGCTGGGGCGTGGGCGGCATCGAGGCCGAGGCCGGCATGCTGGGCCAGCCGGTGTACTTCCTGACCCCCGACGTGGTCGGCGTGGAACTCAAGGGCAAGCTGCGCGGCGGCGTCACCGCCACCGACCTGGTGCTGACCATCACCGAAATGCTGCGCCGTGAAAAAGTGGTCGGCAAGTTCGTCGAATTCTGTGGCGAAGGCACGGCCAGCCTGTCGGTGGCCGAACGCGCCACCATCGGCAACATGGCGCCCGAATACGGCGCCACCATGGGCTTCTTCCCGGTCGACGGCCGCACCATCGACTACTTCCGCGGCACCGGCCGCACGGAAGCCGAAATCGCCGCGTTCGAGGCCTACTTCAAGGCCCAGGACATGTTCGGCGTGCCCGCCGCCAAGGACATCAACTTCACCAAGCTGCTGACGCTGGACCTGTCCACCGTCGCGCCGTCGCTGGCCGGCCCCAAGCGCCCGCAGGACCGCATCGAGATCGGCAACGTCAAGAGCACCTTCATCGACCTGTTCTCCAAGCCGGTCGCCGAGAACGGCTTCAACCAGCCGGCCGAGAAGCTGCAGCAGACCTTCACCACCAGCACCGGCACCAAGGTCAAGAACGGCGACATCCTGATCGCCGCCATCACCTCTTGCACCAACACCTCCAACCCCAGCGTGCTGCTGGCGGCGGGCCTGCTGGCCAAGAAGGCCGTGGAAGCCGGCCTGAAGGTGCCCAAGCACATCAAGACCTCGCTGGCCCCCGGATCGCGCGTGGTCACCGAGTACCTGACCAAGACCGGCCTGCTGCCCTACCTGGAAAAGCTGGGCTTCGACGTGGCCGCCTACGGCTGCACCACCTGCATCGGCAACGCCGGCGACCTGACGCCCGACCTGAACGACGTCATCACCAGCAATGACCTGGTGTGCTCGGCGGTGCTGTCCGGCAACCGCAACTTCGAGGCGCGCATCCACCCGAACATCAAGGCCAACTTCCTGGCCTCGCCGCCGCTGGTGGTGGCCTACGCCCTGGCCGGCACCGTGACGCGCGACCTGATGACCGAACCGGTCGGCCGCGGCAAGAACGGCGACATCTGGCTGGGCGACATCTGGCCGACCACCGAGGAAGTCGAGGCGCTGCTCAAGTACGCGCTGGACCCGAAGGCCTTCGAGGCCAACTACGGCCAGGTCAAGAGCAACCCCGGCAAGCTGTGGGAGAACATCAAGGGCGTCACGGGCGAGACCTACAACTGGCCCGACTCGACCTACATCGCCGAGCCGCCGTTCTTCGACGGCTTCGGCATGACGCCGGGCGAGATGCCGACCGTCAAGAACGCCCGCGCGCTGGGCGTGTTCGGCGACTCGGTCACCACCGACCACATCTCGCCGGCCGGCTCCATCAAGGAAACCTCGCCCGCGGGCAAGTGGCTCAAGGAAAACGGCGTCATGAAGGCCGATTTCAACAGCTACGGCTCGCGCCGCGGCAACCATGAAATCATGATGCGCGGCACCTTCGCCAACGTGCGCATCAAGAACCTGATGATCCCGGCGCGTCCGGACGGCAGCCGCTTCGAAGGCGGCGAAACCCTGTTCCAGCCGACCGGCGAACAGATGTCGATCTACGACGCGGCCATGCAGTACGTGGCGGCCGGCACGCCCACCGTGGTGTTCGGCGGCGAAGAGTACGGCACCGGCTCGTCGCGCGACTGGGCCGCCAAGGGCACCCAGCTGCTGGGCGTCAAGGCCGTCATCACGCGCAGCTTCGAGCGTATCCACCGCAGCAACCTGGTGGGCATGGGCGTGCTGCCGCTGCAGTTCAAGGGCAGCGACAGCGTGCAGTCGCTGGGCATCACCGGCGAGGAAACCTACGACATCTCGGGCCTGGAAAACGGCATCAAGCCGATGCAGGACGTGACGCTGACGATCACCCGCAAGGATGGTTCGAAGCAGGACGTGACGGTGCTGCTGCGCATCGACACCCCGATCGAGGTCGACTACTACCAGCACGGCGGCATCCTGCCCTTCGTGCTGCGCCAGCTGCTGGCCGCGTAACGCGCGAGCCTCAAAGGCAAAGCCCCTGGAACCGAGGTTCCAGGGGCTTTTTTCATCGCCGAGCCGCCTCAAGATGAAAACGCCCCCGTGGGGGGCAGCAAGCCGAAGGCGCCGCGTGGGCCCCTTTTTCATGCCATCGCGGCGCGTCAGGCTCGCTGCGTCATTGGGCAACCAGTTCGACCCGGCGGTTCCTGGCGCGGCCGGCTTCGGCGTCGTTGGCGGCCACCGGCGCCAGCGAGGCCACGCCCCGCGCCGACAGGCGCGCGGCCGGGATCTTGTAGCCCGCCTCCAGCGCCTTGACCACGGCGTCGGCGCGCTTTTGCGACAGGTCCAGGTTGCCGGCCAGCGTGCCCTGGTTGTCGGTGTGGCCGACCACGTAGACCTTCAGCTTCGGGTTGGCGTTGAGCAGCTTGCCCATCTCGTCGAGCGCGGCCTTGGATTCCGGCTTGACCTCGGCCTTGTCGGTATCGAAGTAGACGCCGTAGACCGCCACGCGGCCCGATTCGGCCAGCGATTTCTGCATCGCCGCCATGTCCAGCACCTTGACCTGGCCGGTCTGCATCGGCTTGGTCTCGATCACCTGCTGGAACACCGGCGTGATGTTGTTGGAGGTGTCGTCCATCACATCCAGGAACACATAGATGTCGCCCGTGGGCGCCTCTTTCTTCGCCAGCACCGCGTAGTACTTGCCGCCGAAGGCCGCGTCGCCCTGCCCCGGCTGGCTGACCTTGCCGCTGTTCAGCACGAACGACTGGAAGTCGCCGCCGCACTGCTCGTCGCCCTTGCATTCGAACAGGGTCTTGAAGCCGCCGGCCTGCAGCGCGCCCTGGTAGTTACGGTAGACCTCCAGCGCCGACTTCTTGCCATCGATGCGATAGGCGATGCGCGTCAGCTTGCCTTCCAGCGTCAGGCCCTTGGCCTCGTCTTCCCGCGTGATCGGCCGGTCGGGCATCACGGCCTCGTCGTAGTCCTTGAACTCGTAGGCCCGGATCTCGGCGCCCGTGAAACGAGTCAGGGCGGGATGGTCGCGCGATCCCTTGACGTCCTCGGCCCAGGCGGACGAGGCCGCCAGCGTTGCGGCGGCGATGGCCAGACACGCGGATTTCACGATATGCGCATTCACGATCTCTACACTCCCGGCCGGCAGGCGCCGGCATGCGTCCAGAACAAGGAAACGCCCGCGATGCGGGCGGCTGCCATTATGCATAGACGCTCGGGCGTTTGGGACCGCATGGGGTAACCAAACGTTCGCGGCGGTGAGCAGCGTCAACAGGCTTCAGTTGAACGCATACGCATCCATCGCCAACGCGCCGTACGAGACCTCGTCGTTCAGGCGCGTGGCCTGTTCGCCGCCCGCGCCCAGCGCCACGTACAGCGGCATCAGGTGGTCATCGTGCGGATGGGCCTGGCGCGCGCCGGGCGCGCGGGCCTGCCAGTCGAGCAGCGCCGGCACGTCGTGCGCGGCCAGATGGCGGGCATACCAGTCCTGGAACGCCGGCACGTAGGGCGTGGCCGGCGCGTTCTGCGGCATGCGCACGTCGCGCAGGTTGTGCGTCAGCGACCCCGAGCCGATGATCAGGACGTCCTCGTCGCGCAGCGGCGCCAGCGCGCGGCCCAGTTCGAGCTGGCCGGCGGCGTCGCGGCCCATGTCCAGCGACAGCTGCACCACGGGCACGTCGACCTCGGGATAGAGGTAGCGCAGCGGCACCCAGGCGCCATGGTCCAGCGGCCGGCGCGGATCGCGGTCGGCGGCGATGCCGGCCTCGGCCAGCAGGGCCTGCGTGCGCGCCGCCAATTCGGGCGAACCGGGCGCGGCGTATTGCAGCGTATAGAGCTCGGGCGGAAAGCCGCCGAAGTCATGCCAGGCCACCTGCTGGTCGCGGGTGGACAGGGCCAGGCCGTGGCCCATCCAGTGCGGCGAGACCACGAGAATGGCGCGCGGCTTGCGGCCCTGGGCCTGGCTCCAGGCGGCCAGGGCCGGGCCCGTCAGGCCGGGTTCGACGGCCAGCATGGGAGAACCGTGGGAAACGAAAAGCGTAGGCCAGCGCATGGCGGTGCCTCCAGAAAACAAGGTTGATGCAGGTATTTTCTGTCGTTTCGAATCTGCAATAAACCCCTGCAAAAGGGATGATCTGTTGCCAGATCAGCACCAATATGGCGGGAGGCCATCGGCCGGCCGGTGCGGTGGCGGCGGGCCGGCCGGTGCGGTGGCGCACGTCGCCGCCCCTGACCCTGGCGGGCGTTAAACTACGTCGTTACACACTTACTGGACGTCCTCCGAAGTTATGGCCCGATCCCGCAGCCAATCCGCTCCCCGCTTGACCCGCGACGCCACCCGCCTGATCACGCTTGCCCAGTCGCTCAACCGCTCGGGCAGCCGCGTCGAAGACGTGTACTGGGAGAATCAGCTTGGCGAAGCGATTCCGAAGCTGCTCAAGGCAGGCCAGGATGCCCCGCTGGAAGCCGCGCTGGACCATCTCGCCCAGGGCGACGTGGGCGCCTACGAAGTCCTGATCGAGCAGGCCGAAACGCTGTCCGAATCGATGAAGATCGAGAAAAACGGCGTGCGCTACGACATCCTGCTGATCGTCGCGCCCATCGTGGCGTGGACCCGCTACGCCATCCCGACCGGCCCCGTATCGGCCAGCGCCCAGCAGGCCCTGCTGGCGCAACTGCATGGCCACGTGCTGTCGAGCCAGGCCCGCAGCGCGCTGATGCCGATGCTGGTGAGCGTGGACCAGATGCCGCGCACCTTCGCCGAGACCTGGCAATGGCTGCAGCGCCTGGGCTCGCAGGCGCTCGGCGCCGAGACCACCAAGCCGGCGCTCAACGCCGAGGCCGAGACCGCCAACATGCTGGCCGACACGCGCTACATCGTGGCGGCCGTGGCGGTGCCCGAATTCGCGCCGGTGTTCCGCTGGCAGGAGCAGATCGGCGACGCCGAGGCCAGCCGCGACGCCTGCCTGGCGCAATGGGCCGCGCAGGCCCAGCCGACGCTGGCCGGCCTGCTGCCGGGCTGCGGTTTCGAGGCCCTGCTGCCCGACGCCTACTACGTCAGCAACCGCGAGGCCGACCGCCGCGTGCGGCCGCTGTCGCTGCGCGCCGCCATCAGCTGGCTCGAAGGCGCGGTCAATCTCGAGGCCTCCCAATTGCGCGCCGTGGTGGCCGGCTGCGGCGAAAGCCGGGTCGACGAATACCGCGTCAGCTTCACCGCGCGCAACAGCAACGACGTCTACTACGGCTGCGTCTGGCCGCTGTACGGCCGCGAGGAAGACCTGCCGGCCGACGAGGGCCAGCCCGACGTGGTCGACGAGATCGCGGCGCTGCTCAAGGAATACGGCGTGAGCGACGTGCGCCGCATTCCCGGCGTGCTGCCGCCGGAATACTGCGAGGACTGCGGCGCGCCCTACTTCCCCAATCCCCTGGGCGAACTGGTGCACGCCGAGCTGCCCGAAGACGCCGAGGCGGCGCCCGCCAAGTTCCACTGAGCGCGTCGATGCAAGCGGACATCTTCTGCCGCGTGGTCGACAACTACGGCGACATCGGCGTCTGCTGGCGCCTGGCGCGCCGGCTGGCGCACGGCCGTGGCTGGGACGTGCGCCTGTGGGTGGACGACCTGGCCAGCTTCGCGCGCATCCAGCCCGGCATCGACGCCGGCGCCGCGCGCCAGCGGCTGCAGGACGTCGACATCGTGCGCTGGACCGACACGCCGGATCCGGCGCTGGCGGCCCGCGACGTGGTGATCGAGGCCTTCGCCTGCGATCCGCCCGAGGCCTTCCTGGACAGCATGCGCCAGCGCCATCCGGCCTGGATCAACCTGGAATACCTGAGCGCCGAGGCCTGGGTGGAAAGCTGCCACGGCCTGCCGTCGCAGCGGCCCGACGGGCTGGTGAAGCACTTTTTCTTTCCCGGTTTCACCCCCGCCACCGGCGGCCTGCTGCGCGAACCGGGCCTGTCGGCCGAGCGCGACGCTTTCCAGGCCGATCCCGAGGCGCAGGCGGCGTTCCTGCGCGGGCTGGGCGTGGCCGAGCCCCTGCTGTCGCAACGGCGCCACGGTGCTCGCACCGTGTCCCTGTTTTGCTACCCGAGCGCCCCGGTCGATGGCCTGGCGCAGGCCCTGGCGGCCGATGCGCGCCCCGCGCTGCTGCTGGCGCCGGAAGGCGTCGCTCCCGGGCTCGAGGCGGCCTGCGCGCGGCCCGGCGGTCCGGTGGTGGCGCGCCTGCCGTTCGTGGCGCAACCCGATTTCGACCGCGTGCTGTGGTGCGCCGACCTGAATTTCGTGCGCGGCGAGGACTCCTTCGTGCGCGCCGCCTGGGCCGCCCGGCCGCTGGTCTGGCAGATCTACCCCCAGGAAGAGAACGTGCACCTGGAAAAGCTGGACGCCTGGCTGGCGCGCTATCCGGCCCCGGAAACCGCGGCCGCCACCCTCCGCGCCTGGAACCTGCCCGACGCCGGCGCCGTGGCCCGCGCCATCGGCGCCGCCCTGGCGCCGCTCGCCTGGCAGGCCTGGACGCAAGCGGCGCGCGACTGGGACGCGGCGCAGGCCGCCCGCCCCGATCTGGCGGAAAATCTGGCCGATTTTTGCGCAGAGTTGGTCAAGAAACGCTAGAATAGAGAGTTTTCCGAGTCGCCCTGGATTGTCGGCGCCTCAACTATGACGCCTCCCGGGGTGTGCATGAAGCCGAGTGTGCGGGCCTGTTTCGAGGGCCCGCGGGCTCAGATGGCGGGCCTGCCCCGTTGCCTGGCGCCCGCATTTGCGGCGGCTTTCTGCAAGCACGGCGAGTGCACCCTTTCCCCCCGGAGTTTTATCGATGAAAACCGCTCAGGAATTGCGAGTCGGCAACGTGGTCATGGTCGGCAAGGATCCCCTCGTGGTCCAGAAGGCCGAATACAACAAGTCCGGCCGTAACGCCGCCGTCGTCAAGCTGAAGTTCAAGAACCTCCTGACCGCCTCGGCCAGCGAATCGGTCTACAAGGCCGACGAAAAGTTCGAAGTCGTCCAGCTGGATCGCAAGGAGTGCACGTACTCCTACTTCGGCGACCCCATGTACGTCTTCATGGACGAAGAGTACAACCAGTACGAAATCGAAGCCGAAAGCATGGGCGACGCCCTGAACTACCTGGAAGAAGCGATGCCCGTGGAAGTGGTCTTCTACGACGGCCGCGCCATCTCGGTGGAACTGCCCACGACGCTCGTGCGCGAAATCACCTACACCGAACCGGCCGTCCGTGGCGACACGTCGGGCAAGGTGACCAAGCCCGCCAAGATCAACACCGGCTACGAACTGAACGTGCCGCTGTTCTGCGCCATCGGCGACAAGATCGAAATCGACACGCGTACCAACGAATACCGCAGCCGCGTCAACAACTGATCCGGCAGCAGGTACGAAAAAGCGCCAGCCCTTCGGGGTCTGGCGCTTTTTTTTCGGCGAACGCGGCTACTGCAGGCGTTCGTCGTCGAGGAAGTCGGGCACGGCCATGACGTCGATGCCGTCCTCGGCCAGGGCCTGGCGCTCTTCGCGCGTGGCGGTGCCACGGATGGGGCGCTCGTCGGCGTCGCCCTCGTGGATGCGGCGCGCTTCCTCGGCGAAGCGGGTGCCGACGTTTTCGGTGTTGCGCAGCACGGCCCGCACCTGGCGCATGACCACCGCCTGCAGGGCCGACATCTTCTCGGCGTCGGAGGCGCCGGCCGGCAGCGCCGGCTGGGCGGCGGGCGCGTGCAGGTGCGCCACGTTCAGGCGCGGGGCCGACAGGCGCTTGGTGATGCTGGCCGAGGCGCAGACCGGGCACGACACCAGGCCACGCGCCTGCTGCGCGTCATAGTCTTCGTGCGAACCGAACCAGCCTTCGAAGATGTGGCCGTGCTCGCACTGGAGGTCGAAAACTTTGAGAGCCATGGGAGTGATATGGGGGCTAGCGGCCAGAATACAAGAAAGCGCGGGGTCAAACAAAAACGGGCCCGTGGGCCCGTTTTTTCCATGCCTGGCGCTTACTTGCCGCGCTTGGGCGCGGCCGTCGACTGGATCTGCGCCTGCTGCGCCTGCAAGGCGTCGATCTGGCGTTGCAGGTCGCGCAGTTGCTGGCGCACGTCCTTCTGCTGATCAGCCAGCGCGGTGGCTTCCTGGCGCGATTGCTCCTGGCGCGCGGCGACCTGCTCTTCCTGCTGCATGCGCAGCGTGCGGTCGGCCTGCAGCGTGCTCAGCTCGGCGTTGCGGCTGGCCAGCAGCTTCTCGGCGTGGGTGTATTCGGCCTGCAGCTTGATGCGCTGGATGTCCACGTCGGCCAGTTCCACCGATTGCGCGGCGAACGCGCGGTAGGTGGCTTCGGCCTGCTTGTCCGACTTGGTCTTGAGCACGCGCCAGAAATCCTTCTGCTGGAACAGGGCCACGTAGTAGGTCAGGTCGTCCGGCTTGAACAGCAGGCTGGCGCCGTAGGTGCCGTTGTAGGTCGTACGCAGCTCGGAAACCTGGCGGTTCTGGATCAGTGCCTGCAGCTCGGCCACCGTCGAGGACGGGCGCGCGGCGGGCGCCGGCGCGGGCGGGGTGACCGGAGTGGAGGCGGCTTGCTTGTCCTCGACCTGCTGCACCGTCGGGCGCGGGGGCTCGGGTTGCGCGATGGCGCACGCGGCCAGACCGGACAGGGCCGTACCCAACAGCGCCATGCGAGCGGCGGCACGGATAAAGTGGACGTTCATGCCTTCCCCAAAAAAATCGTTGCGGAACTATAGCAATTTATTCCGTTTGAAGCTGACGCGCGTGAATAACACGCGGCGATAGTGTCGCGCGCCCTGGGACATTCCCTATTGCGCCTCACGACGCTTCGACGATGCCGTCGGCGGTTTCGCCCTGGCCCCCGCCCAGATGCAGCTTGCGCATCTTCTCCCACAGCACCTTGCGGCTGATGCCCAGGGTATTGGCGGTGTCCTGGCGACGCCAGCCGTTGACGTCCAGCGCGGCCAGGATGCGGGCGCGCTCGGCGCGTTCGGCGTCGCTGAAGACCGGCGGCTCGCACTGTGTGCTGGCGCCCGCCGTCGCCAAGGCCGCGGGGCCGCCCAGCGGCTCGGCCAGCTGGTCGAAAATGCGCTCGATGCGGGTCTGGTCCCAGGCCTGGAACTGGCGCCGCACGATGGCCACGCGCTCGGCCACGTTGGACAGCTCGCGCACGTTGCCGGCGTATCGCGCCCGCGCCACGCGTTCCAGCAGCCAGCCGGGCGGCTCGCCCTCGGCGCCCAGCCGTTCGAGCAAGGCGCGGAAGATCGCCGCCTTTTCCTCGGGGCCGCGCTGCTCCAGGTTGGGAATGCGCAGCTCGATCACCGCCAGCCGGTAGTACAGGTCGGCGCGGAACTCGTCCTGGCCCACCAGCACCCGCAGATCCTTGTTGGTCGCCGCCACCAGGCGGAAATCGACCGGCACCTCCACGGTCGACCCCAGTCGCGTCACGGCGCTCTGTTCCAGCACGCGCAGCAGCTTGACCTGCTGGTACAGCGGCAGGTCGCCGATTTCATCGAGGAACAGCGTGCCGCCGCTGGCCTGCTCGAAATAGCCCTTGTGGGCGCCCACGGCGCCGGTGAAGGCGCCCTTGGCGTGGCCAAAAAAGTGCGCCTCGAACAGCCCTTCCGGGATGGCGCCGCAGTTGACCGCGACGAACGGGCCGTCCGACCAGGCGGCGTGGTCGTGCAGCAAGCGCGCGATGCGCTCCTTGCCGACGCCGGTCTCGCCGTGGATCAGCACGTTGCTGCGGCAGTCGGCGAACATGTCGGCTTCGGCCAGCAGCGCCCGCATCGGCTCCGACACGGCGATCAGCGGCTGCTCGCGGCGCGGCGCGGTGCGGCTGAGCTGGTCGAGCGTGCCCAGCAGCTCGAACAGCAGCTTGCGCAGGTCCGTGGTGGTGAAGGCCAGCGGCAACGTATAGGAATATTCCGGCGGGTAATAACGCGGATCGCGGCCGCGGGCCTCGGACGCCACCCAGATGACGGGCATGGCCTGCACCGACAGCCAGTCGTAGCCGCTGAAGCGGTTGTCGCCCATGACCGAGACCGACACCAGCGCCACCGCCGGCCGCGACGGGTCGCGCGGCGGCGGAAAGGCGGTGCCGGCATCGGCGCGCACCAGCGACACGTCCATGCCGGCCAGGCAGCGCTCGGCCCGGCTGGCGATGTCGGACGTACCCTCCCAGACGTAGACGTCGAACTCCTCGCGCGAGAATTTCTGGGTCATGGCGACCACCGGGCCGGCCGCGAAGGGGCGCAAATCAAGGGCTTCATCATCAATACACCAGGCGGGGCTTGCCGCAGTCCACCGACAGCAGCGATACATCGGTCTGGCCGACACTCAGGCCAAGCATGTCCAGCAAGTTCTGCAGCAAGGTGGTCAGCATGCCCAGCAGCGGCTGCAGCAACGTGACCACGATGGACAGCACGCCGCCCACCTGGTTGCCGCCGCTCAACGCCAGCGACGAGACCGCGTTGACGCGGCACTGGCGAACGGCATCCGGCGTGATCGCCAGCGCGCAGGTCAGGTCGCTCAGCGGCGCCAGCAGCAGCGAGTTGAGGATATTGCCCACCAGCTGCAGCGTGCCGCCGAGCACGCCGGTCAGGCCCCCGGTCGACATGCGCTGGCCCAGCTGGTTGAGCGCGGTCGAGGACCACTGCATGTCGTTGACCACCTGCGAAATGGACTTTCCGGCATTGTTGCCGCCACCGCCCACCAGCTTGGTGGCCAGCGAGGCGCGCTGCTCCGGCGTCAGCGGCGTGCCAGTGCCGACCAGGTCGCCCAGGATGCCGCCGACCACGGCGTCGGCCAGGTTCGAGGCCAACGCGCCCAGGTTGATCGAGGTGGCGTTGACGGTGGCGGTGGAATTGGGCGACGGCGGCTCGGTCAGCGTGACCGACACCGGCGCGGTCGAGTTGAAGATCGGCAGCGTGACCCTGCTGGTCAGCGGCAGAATGTTCAGCACGTTCAGGATCTGGTAGCGCTGGATCGCCGCGAACGAACTGGGCTGGCAGCTGTTGGTGAGGGACAGGAAATTGGCCTGCACGTTGTCGACCGCCGAGGCCATGCCGGGAAAGCGCCCCAGGCAGATATTGGCGACCGACGAGGTCACGTCGATGGTGGCCTGCGACTCGGTCAGCGGCGCCTGGCACAGCTTGGACACGGTGCCGGTCGATTGCGCCACGTCGATGATGACGGGCAGGTCGATCTTGGTGCCCAGCGTGTTGGCCAGCAGCGGGCCCACCAGCGGGATGTTGCTGGTGTTGGCGCGCAGGTAGACGCGGATGCCGGCGCTGGTGGCCTGCGTGCCCACCCCGCCCACGCCGATGGTGGGCGGCTCGACGATGCGCACCTGCGACTGCACGCCGAGCAGCGGCACGTTCAGGCCCAGGTTGACCAGGTTCTGGCCGTTGGCGATGACCAGCGCGGTCTCCAGCACGTTGAGCGCGTTGATGTTGGCCTGCAGCGCCGAGTTGACGTCGCCGCCCACCACGTTCAGGTCGAGGATGCCGCCGTTGCCGAACAGTTTGACCGGCAGGTTCACCGGCATCACGTTCAGCACCACGTTGATGGCGTTGGACAGCAGCCCGAGGCTGGCGCCGGCGGTGTTGCCGGCCTTGTTCATCACGGTCAGCGTGGCCTGCAGCAGCTGGCCCAGCGTCAGGTTGTTGAGCGCGGCCAGCTGCGACGGCGTGCCCACGCCGGTGGCCACCGACACCGGCAGGCCCAGCGCCTCCAGCAGGCCCGACGGCGTGATGTTGACGGTGGCCAGGCCGGCCGCGTCGAGGATGTCGAGCTGGGCTGGCGTGGCGCCCACGGTGGCCAGCAGCTGCGACAGCAGGCCGCCCTTCTGCAGGCGCAGCAAGCGCGAACCGACGGTGAAGACGGCCACCGGCTGGGTCAGGCTCGCGACCGAGATAGCCTGGACCGTGTCGCTGCCGGCAATGCCCGGCAGCAGGCTCCTGAGGGACTTGGTGATGGTGATGCGCAGCGCATTCGGCACCTGGCCGCTGCCCGGATCGAACACGTACATGCCCGCGGCGTCGGCGCGGGTGGTGTCCCAGACCTTGCACTCGACCGACACGTCGGCCGCGACGAAGGTCTCCAGAATGCTGGGCACGTTGGCGAGCACCGCGGTCTGCCCCGCGGCCTGGGCCCGGGTGCAGTCGGCCGGCGCGCCCATGCCCAGCACCTGCACCGCCGACAGCGCGGCCAGGTCCGCCGCCTTCTGCATTTCCCGCTTCATGTAATAGGCATACCCCAGTTGGGCCACGCCCAGCAGCACCACGCCGACGATGACCACGAAAACGATGGCCACCGTCATGCTGCCGCGCTGCCGCGGCAGGAACGCAAAACGAAGATGAGTGGCTGGCATGATCGCGGCTCCCTGACTCGATGAGACGGGCAATCCCGGGGCCTGTCGACCCTAGTTGGTGTTGTTGGTCTGTACCCGCTTGGTGAACCACTCGGGAATCGGCCGGGTGAAGCTGTCGACGTAGCGGTTCCAGGCAGCGGTGGACGCGGCGCCCAGCACCGGCAACGCGGCGCCGGCGCGGCGGCCGTCGGCCTGCGCCGCCAGCAGGCCGCGGGTGATGTCGCCGAAGGCCTCCGGCGCCTCGGCCGCCGCTTGCGGCGCGGGCTGCGCGGCGGGCTGCGGCATCGGGGTCTGCACCTGCTGCACCACCGGCCGCGCCGGCATCTGCGCCGCGGGCGCGGCGGCAGGCGGCACGGGCGAGGCCTGGGCCACGCCGCCGCCCATGGCGCCGCCGGTCAGCGGCGCGTTCGATTGCGCCTGGCTGGTCCAGGGCATGGCGGCGGCCACCAGCAGCGCCAGGGAAAACGGAACGAAGCGTACGGTTCGAGACATGTTGGGATTCCTGGTTAGCGCATGATCGGGCCGTTGCCCAGTCTGTCCATCAAGGGGCTCATGACCGGCATGACGATGCCTTCGCCACGGGACACCCGGGTCGCCGACGGATCGGCCGCCGCGGCCGACGGGGCCACGCCGCGCGGCGCGGCGCTCTGGCTGCGGATTTCGGAGGCCAGGCGCAGGACCTGGCCGCGCGCCTCGTCGCCGAGCTTGGCGCGATCCATCACGTGCTGGGCCCGCACCGGTTCGCCCTCGACCAGCAGCAGCAGGGCCAGGTTGGCCAGCACCTTGCCGCTCTCGGGCGCCAGCTCGGCGGCCTGGCCCAGCGGCACGCGGGCGCCGGCCGGATCGCCGGCCCGCAGCCGCGCGTAGCCCAGGTCGCCCAGGATGCGCGGATCCATCGGCGCCAGCTTGGCGGCGCGGGCGAAGTCGTCGGCGGCCTGCTCGAACTGGCCGCGCGAGCCGGCGATCAGGCCCAGCCCGTGCCAGCCGTCGGCCGCCTGCGCGGTGCCGATCAGGGCGCGGTAGGCCTGCTCGCTCGAGGCCGTCTGGCCAGTCTGGCGCAGCGCCTCGGCGCGCAGCACCGCGATGCGTTGATCGTTGCCGAACTTCTGCTGGAACGCCTCGATATAGGCCAGCGAGGCGAAATAGCGTTCCTGGCGCTGCGACTCGGCGATCATCGACAGCATCATCTCCGGCTCGGCCGGCTTGCGGCGGTTCTCCGCCTCGTCCTCGCGCTGGCGCGCCAGCGCCTGTTCCTGCTGTTGTTGCTGGATCAACTGCCAGGCGGTCTCGGCGTTGTTGCTCTGGCAACCGGCCAACGTCCCGGCGCCGGCAACCGCCGCCGCCACCAGGGTCCAACGCCATGCGCGCCGCGCGCTTTCCATACCGCCCGCCATTACATCCCCCCATGCGCGACAAGCCGCGCAATACCGCCACAAACCCCGCCCCGCCGGTCACGATCAACAGCGCCGGCAACAGGGTCACGATCATCACCGCCGTCATCTTCACGGTGGTCTTGCCCACTTTTTCCTTCAGTTCCAGGCGCCGCGTCTCGCGCAGGCGCTCGCCGAACCGGTTCAGCGGTTCCTGCACCGCGCCGCCGTGCTGGTCGACCTGGGCGATCAGGCGGCAGATGGCCGACAGGTCGTCGTTGTCGAAGCCCGCCGCCAGCCGCGCCAGCGACTGCTCGCGGGTGCGGCCGCGCACATACAGTTCGGACGCCAGCCGCAGCTCGTACGCCAGCACCGGCAGCACTTGGTCGAATTCCTTGGTCAGCACCTGCAGGCTCTGGTCGATCGACAGGCCCACGCCCTGCAGCAGCCGCAGCAGGTCGATCAGCAGCGGCAATTCATTGGCGGCCTGCTTGCGGCGGCGCGACAGGCGCCGGCGTACGAACCACTTGGGCAGCATGTAGCCGATAGCGAAGCCGAAGAAGGCCGCCACGAACAGGCCCAGCGACGAGCCGATGCTGCGCCCCAGGTCGAGCGCCACGGCCGCCGCCGGCAGCAGCAGCGCCAGCGTGAAGCGCGCGACGATGAAGCGCAGCCGCGCCGTGGCCGGGTTTTCGTAGCCCGCCATGTCCACCAGCTTGCGGTCCTCGCCGGCCAGCAGCGCTTCGGCGAAACGGCCTTCGCTCAGGCGCTTGCCGAACGAGTCGGCCGCGCGCGTGGCCGCGGCCAGCCTGCCCTGCCCGCCCTCGGCGGCGGGCGCGGCGGCCGCCTTGACGCGGCCCTCGCGCGTCGCCAGCGCCTGCTCCACCACCTGCCGGCTGCGGTCCTGCCCGCGCAGGCGCCGCGTCATGCTCAAGCCCAGGATCAGCATGGCGGCGGCCACCAGCATCAGCGCCACCGCCAACACCGTCGAGACATTCCAGGATTCGATCGCTTGCATCCGCGTCGTCCTCAGATGGCCTTGGCCATGCGATACAGGATGTAGGAGCCGCCCAGTTGCAGGCAGACCGCCGTCATCAGCATCTTGAAGCCCAGCGGGTCCACCCACAGGCCCATGAACAGGTCGTTGTTGGCCACCATGATGAAGCCGGCGATGCCCAGCGGCAGCAGCGCCAGGATCCAGGCCGACAGGCGGATTTCCGCCGAGCTGGCCGACAGTTCGGCGCGCGCCTGGCCGATGTCGCGCATGAACGCGGCCATGCGTTCGAGCACCTGGTCGCTGCGGCCGCCGAAACGCAGGGCCACCGACACCACCGCCGCCACCATGTAGAGTTCCTTCATGTCGTACTGGCGCGAAACCTGCACCAGCGCCGCGTCCAGCTCCTTGGCCGAGCGGCTCAGGGCGGCGGCGGTCTCGACCACCTCGCGCAGCGGCTCGTCGGTAGTGGCCGCGGCGGTCTGGAAGGCCGACGCCATGCTGTTGCCGATGGTGACCAGGCGCACGATGTTGTCCAGGAACGCCGGCAGTTGCGACACCCGGCGGCGCTGGCGCCGGTCGGCGCGCAGCCACAGCAGGAAATAGGCGAACACGGTCAGCAGCACCAGCGCCACCAGGGCCGACAGCCAGCCCAGGAAGGCCCAGGCCAGCAGCGCGCCCGCCACGATGGGCAGGATCAGCTTGGCGTAGAAGCCCGGGCTCTGGCGCACGCCGCCCTGCAGCAGCAGCATGTCCCAGCGCGAGAAACCGCTGCGCAAGGCGCGGGCGCCGTGCGCGAACGGCATCTTGCCGCTGACCGGCGCGCCGCGGCCGCGCCGCAGCTGGTCTTCGAGAAAGGCGGAGCTGGCGGCCCGCCGCTGGCCGCTATTGGCATGGCGCCACAGCAGCACCGCCGCCAAGGCCAGCACCAGCGCCAGACCCGCGAACACCCCGGCTTGCAGCATCAGCGCCTCCTGCTCCAGAAGCCGCCGCCGTCGGACTCGGGCGGCGCGGTCTCGGCCGGCCGCTGCTCGTTGCGCATCTTGGCCAGCTTGGGAGTGTGCGGATGGATGCCGAGCCAGTTCCAGCGGTCCTTTTCCTCGCCTTCGGGCGTGGCGAAGGTTTCGTGCCGGTACAGTTCCTGGGTCGAGATCACGTTGTCGCCCATGCCCGTGACCTCGGTCACCGACAGCACCCGGCGCTTGCCGTTGGACAGGCGGCCGATCTGCACGATGAAGTCGAGCGCGCTGGCGATCTGGCGCCGCAGGCTGTCTTCACTGCCCTGGAAGCCGGCGAAACCCGCCAGCATCTCGATCCGGTAGAGGCATTCGCGCGGCGAGTTGGCGTGGATCGTGGCCATGGAGCCTTCGTGGCCGGTGTTCATGGCCTGCAGCATGTCCATGACCTCGGCGCCGCGCACTTCGCCCACCACCACGCGGTCCGGGCGCATGCGCAGGCTGTTGCGGATCAGCTCGCGGATGCTGACCGCGCCGCTGCCGTCGAAGCCGCCCTGGCGCGACTCCAGCCGCACCACGTGCGGGTGGTTGAGCGACAGTTCCGCGGTGTCCTCCACCGTCACCACGCGCTCGGTGTCGGAGATGAAGAAGGCCAGCGCGTTCAGCAGCGACGTCTTGCCCGAGCTGGTGCCGCCGGACACCAGGATGTTGCAGCGGTTCTTCACCGCCTCGTGCAGCAGCCGGTAGATTTCCTCGTCGAAGGTGCCCAGCGTCAGCAGGTCGGCCGGCTTGAGCGGATCCTGGCGGAACTTGCGGATCGAGACCATCGGGCCGTCCACGGCCAGCGGTTCGATCACCACATTCAGGCGACCGCCGTCGGGCAGCCGCGCGTCCACCATCGGGCTGGACTCGTCCAGCCGGCGGCCGATCGGCGCCAGGATGCGGCGCACGATGCGCAGCACGTGCTGGTTGTCGGTGAAGCGCAGCGTCTCGCGCGCCAGCACGCCGCGGCGCGACACGAACACATTGTCGTAGCCGTTGATCAGGATGTCCTCGACCGCGGGATCGGCCAGCAGGTCCTCCAGCGGCCCCAGGCCGGCCAATTCCTTGGTCAGGGCCTCGGCGATCTGGCGCATCTCGCCTTCGTTGATCGGCACCCGCCGCAGGCGCACAAAGCTCGCCACCTCGATATCGACGAACTCCTGGATCGCCGAACGCGCCCAGCGGCCGAACTCCGCGCCCAGCTCCTCGATGCGGGAAAGCAGGTGCTCGTAGGCCGCCGTCTTCACTTCCTGGAAGCGGTTGGACGACGCGAAACCCTTATCGCCATCGCCGCCGAATTCTATGGTCGCTGTCATGATCATGTGGGATTCCGCCGCCGTCCGTTACTCGACCACCATGCGGCGGTGCACGCCGGGCAGCCACGTGGCCAGCCAGCTTGCCCGGCCGCCCGGGGTGTTCTCTTCCGCGCTCAGCTTCTCGGCCAGCGCCTGCACCGCGCGCACGTAGACATCGCGCTCGGCTTCCTCATGCAGCAGGTGGCCCTGGTTGGTGCACACCATGAGCGCCAGCGTGCGGTCCGGCAGCGTGCCGATCAGCTCCAGCTGGAAGCGCTCGGCGATTTGCTGGGCCGTCATGCCGTAGCGCTCGTCGTAGCGGTTGACGACCAGGCCCAGGCTGCGGCGGTCCACGTGCAGCTGCTCCAGTTCCTGCAGCAGGCCGGCCAGCGACACCAGCGCGCCCACGCTCTGGTCGGTGACGATCCAGTTCTGTTCCGAGGCGCGCGCCAGGCCCGCCACGAACTCGGGGTTGGAGAAACCGCCGGAATCGGCCACCACCACGCCGAAGTGCTGGCGCATGCGCTCGAACACCAGCAGCGAGTCGGATTGCGAGACATCGCGCATCTGGTCCAGGTCGCGCGGCAGCGCCAGCACGCTCAGGCCATTGGCCGTGTGCGACATGGCCGAGCTGAGCAAGGTCGAATCCAGCCGCCGCAGGTTGCGCGCCGCCTCGGCGAAATCGAAATCGCCGCCGATGTTCAGGTACAGCTGGCAGTCGCCCACCGGCCAACCCAGGTCCATCAGCGCCACCCGGCTGTTCAGGGGCAGCTGGCTGCCATTGTCGGCGGCCGGCTTGGCGCCCTTGGCGCCCGTGGCCGCGGCGCGCGAGCCATGCTGCTGCTTGAGGCGGTCCTGCACCATGCCGGCCAGGTGCACGGCCAGCGTGCTGGTGCCCACGCCGGGACGCGCGCCCAGCAGCAGCACGCTGCGGCGCGAGCCGTCCATGCGGCCGCCGCCCGCCGGCAGGTCCAGCAGCCGCTGCACCACGTCCTTGACTTCCTGCGGCGCCACGGTCGGGTCGACGAAATCGCTGACGCCCGCGCGCAACGCGGCGATGGCGCCTTCCGGCTGGCTCAGGAGCCCCACCGCGACGCGCGGAATCGCCGGCGCGATGCGCGCCAGCAGGCGCGCCAACTCGGCCGACTTGAACAGCTTGCCCGGCTCGTCCTCGCTCAGGGTGAAGTCCAGGAACACCACCTGCGGCTCGATTTCGGCCAGGCGCCGCCCCAGTTCCTCGACACCCGGAACTTCCTGGGTCAGCATGCCCATGTCGCCGAGCGCCTGCCCGAGCTGCGCGGCCACGCCGTCACCCTTGGAACAAAATAAAAACCGGTTGCTATTCTGCAAGCCAACCCACTCCCTGGCATGTGTCTTCATATCGCTCACCGTGAAAAACCCGGCATTTGCTGCCCACCTGCGGGACCCATCAGGTAATAGCCCCAAGCGTTGAACGCGGTGTCCGCCGCCTCCTGCTTGGCCCCCGGCAGCGGCAAGGTCACGCCGCGTGCAATGGGCCGCACCAGGCGCGGCGTCACCACGATCACCAGCTCGGTATCCTCCTGGGTGTAATCGACACTACGGAAAAACGAACCGATGATGGGCAGGTCGCCCAGCATCGGCACCTTGTTGACCAGCGCCTTGGTCTGGCGCGACACCAGTCCGCTGATGACGAAACTCTCGCCATCGCCCAGCTCGACCGTGGTGTCGGCGCGGCGCGTGCGCAGGGCCGGAATCAACGTGGTGGTATTCGTGCCGCTGGAAACCGCGATGGCGTTGCTGTAGTCCAGTTCGCTGGCCTCGGGCGCCACCTTCAGCGCGATGCGCTCGCGCGACAGCACCGTCGGCGTCACCGTCAGGCCGATGCCGAACGGCTTGAACGTCACTGTGGTCGTCCCCAGGCCGCCGGCCTCCGGAATCGGCAGTTCGCCGCCGGCCAGGAAACTGGCGCTCTGCCCGGTCAGGGCCACCAGCGTCGGCTCGGCCAGCACGCGCGCCATGCCGTTGTTCTGCAGCAGGCGCAGGCGCGCGCTGAAATCGTTGGAGTCGTAGAACAGCGAAAAGCCCGAGGCCAGGGCCGCGCTCTTGCTGAAGCCCAGCGGCGCCGGGAAGCCGTCGGGCGTGATCGAGTTGGTGCCGCCCCATGGGCCGGCGCGGCCGGCGAAGCTGATGCCGGCCTGCTTCATGACCGAGCGCGACACCTCGACCACCTTGACCTCGACCTGCACCACGCCGCCGGTGCCGGCGGTCGAGACGTCCACCACGTTCTTGTCGCCCACCACCGCGCCGGCCGCGGCCACCGAGGCCTGGTGCGACAGGGGCGAATCGGCCTGGCCCGACACCACCGCGCGGTCGCCGGCCACGTCGACGTTGGCGCCGCCGGCCATGCCGCGTCCGGCCATGACCTGCTGCACGTTGCCCGCCACCCGCACGGTCCACAGTTGCGGCGCCGCGTTGTTGCCGGTCCAGATCTGCAATTGCGTGGTGCCCGGCTTCTTGCCGTACAGCAGCAGCGAGGCCTGCCGCTTGCCGGAGGCCGCCAGCACCTTGACGTCGGCCACCTCGGGATCGCCGATGGCGATGCGGGCGGGCGCGCCGTCCAGCATGAGCGTCTGCTGGCCCTTCACGGCGACCGCGATGTCGCGGGCGGGCGCGCTGGCGCCCGGGTCGGACTGGATGGCGGTCTGCGCCATGCCGGCCACGCCGTAGGTCATTGCCGCTGCGGCCGACAGGACGCAGATCAGGGTGGTGCGCTGGAATCTCTTCATTGTGCTGGATCTGGTTTGGCAGGTAAGGTCCAGCCGCGGGCGGCACCAGGCCACGCGCAGCCACGTTTCAATAGCGCACGCGCTCGGATTTGTCTCCTCGCAGGATTTCGACGGTACGGCCGCCCCCGCCGCCGGTGGCGCGGACCGGGGCCGGCTTGGCGGCGGGCGTGGGCACGCTGCTCTCCAGCTGCGCCAGGCTTTCGCCGGCGTAGGCGCGGTTCGGGCCGCTCAGCAATTGCTCGCGCTGCTCGGGCGTCAGGTCCGGCCGCGCCGGCAGCACCGCGCCGCGCTGCGCGAACAGCTGGGTATCGGGCTTGCCGTCGTCGCCGACCGGACGCAGCGCCAGCTGCAGGCGACCAGAGCGGCTGGCCAGCATCAACTCATTGACTTGTTCCACCGGCACCGCCAGCACGGCGGTCCTGGCGGGCTGTCCGGGCGGTCCCGGCAGCGCCGATTTCTCCTCCGGGCCATCCACCGAAGACGCGCCATACGCCAGCACCCGCACCTGCGATTGCAGCAAGCGGGCCTGTCCGCCCTGGACCTCGACGCCCTTCTCCAGCATGAAGAACACGTCCACCAGGTCGCCCGGCGCAATGCGATTGCCGCCGCCCACCACTTCGTCCACCGCGATCGCCACCGCGCGCTCGCCCGGCTTGAGCTGGCGGCCCAGCCCCTGCGCCAGCATGCCGGGCAGCAGCGGATCGCCGGCCGCGACGTCCACGCGCACATAGGCGCCCTGCAACGGCGCCGGCGAGCTGTAGCCACCCGACAGCGCCACCTGCCATTGGTCCACCTTGAGCATCTTGTCGCCGTCGATGCGCGTGCCGGCCGGTATCGGCGCCGCCGCCACCACCACCGGATAGCGCTTGGCCGGCGGTTCGGCCGGCGTGGCCGGCGCCGTCGCCACCGGGCCGGTCGGCACCGGCGCCGGGGCCGACGGCGCCGAGGCAAGGCGCCAGGCCACGAACGCCAGCACCAGGCCCGCCGCCAACAACACACCCGCGATGATTTTGCTCAGACTGCTCATGGTGTCCCTTGGGAGATTTGCACGATGGCTTTCGACGACAGCCGGGTCGGTATCCAGTTCTTGTCCGTCCCGGGCAACATGGCGATGAGCGCCTGGAAGGTCGACAGCACCGGCCAGGCCTGCACGTTGAATGTCATGGTGACCGTGCTGCATTGGGCCGGTTGCCCGCCCGAGCCGCTCCAGGCGCACGGCGCGCTACTGGTGACGCAAATCACCGCCGAGCCGCTGCCGAACACGCTCATGGCCGCGCCGCAGGCCGCGGTCGGCACGTCGGCCTGCCCGGAAAAACGCGCATGGACCGCCGCGCGCGCGCCTTCCGAGGCCGCCGCGGCCAGTTGCTGCTGCATCCAGAACAGCACGCCGTAGCCGACGACGGCGCAGACGAACATCAGCAGCATCGTCACCATCAACGAGAACTCGAGCGCGGCAATGCCTCGCTGGCCGCGCTTGCGACCGTGGGGATGGCCAGGGGCGCGGCGCGCATTCATGTCAGTTGCTCCCGTCCAGGCCGTTGCCCAGGTGGACCGTGGCGCGGGCCGACAGCACGCTCGACGGCGGCATCAGCGCCTGCGCCAGGAACGGGAAATTCGGGATCAGCGGGTTGGCGCCGTAGGGATAGCTGACCGTCACCTCGATCTGGTCGGCGCTCAGCGGCTGGCCGCTGCAGGCGCCGCCGGCGGTGCTGCTGAGCGTGCCGCTGGCGCCGCACACCGCCACCGCCACCGCAGCCGACGACATGGTGGTGATCCAGCCTGCGCGGTCCAGCGCCCTGTCGCGCCCGGCGTTGGCGCGCACGGTCAGCGAGGCGGCGCCCGGCTGCCATTGCAGGACCTTGCGGGCGCCGTCCTGCGCCGCCAGGGTGACCGAATGCTGCGCGGTGAACACCAGGGCGTACGTCAGGATCGCGTAGAACACCAGGAAAAACACCACGAATACCAGTCCGAATTCAAGGGAATAAACACCACGCTGAGCGCGGCCGCGCCCAGGTAGGTTCCGTACGGGATCTGGCGAGCCCGAAGCGGCAAGGCCCAGCTTCGGGAAAGAAACAGGTAGAGCAAGGCGTGCAGCCCGGCCAGCAGGCTCGCGGCCACCAGCGTCATCACGAGCGGCGCAAAGCCTGTCAGCAGCCCCAGCACGGCGATCGCCTTGACGTCGCCCGCGCCCATCAGGCGCTTGAGCCAGAGCGGGAAGAACGGCAAGGCCAGCGCGAATCCGGCCAACGCCATGGGCCAGCCGGCCCAGCGCGGTGGATAGCCCCAGGCTGGCGCGAGCCACGCCGCGAGCAGCCACAGCGCCTGTCCCGCGAACCCCGCGACGATAAGCGTGTTGGGTACGCGGCGATAGCGCAGATCGGTGTATATCAACACCAGATTCCAGCATGCGAACAACAGCCACCACAGCACTTCCCCTGGATACAAGGCAGGACCTTCTGACGGTTTCGGGTTCAATCTGGCAAAACATGGGCGCGCAGTACGCAGGAGCCGATGCGCGCAACGCCGTCAATCCGCAACCGCCCGAAATCGCTGCGCGGGAAGTGTCGTCAACATCAGCTCCACACCCGTAGGGCGGCAGACCCGGCCGTCCGACGCCGCCTGGCCATGGCCAGGCTCACTTGGACGACCGGGGCCTTCGGCCTCACGTGGATGCGTTGGCGAGCTTGGCCTGCAGCGACGTGAACAGGCCGCTGAGCGCGCCCGTGAACGTCGCCAGAGCCGCCACCAGCGCCACCGCGATGGTGCCCGCGATCAGCCCGTATTCCAGGGCGGTAATGCCTTCTTCATCGTTCCAGAACTGCGCAAGTTTCGCTTTCATGTCGAGCTCCTCGGGTCTCGCTTGATGATCGAGCCATGCCGCAGGGACGGCGTGGCCCCCTAAACCCGGTGCTGCCGGCGCGCTGGCGTGTTCCACACCTTCGCGTCCCCGGGGTACCGCCAGGTCCGTCGCTGCCGACGGGCCCTCAACCCGGTCCCAGCGTCGAGCCGGGCGCCCTGCCCGGATCGACCACGGGGGCCGATTCAATGATCGAGTCGATGCGTTGCGCCAGGCGTGCGCGGAAACGGCGCGAAGCCCGCTGCAAATGCCAGCGCATCACCAGCAGCATGACGAACGACAGCGCGAACGCGATGTACGGCAGCATCACCCCGCCGATCTGCATGCTGGAAAAATCGCGCGGGGCGGTGCAAACCACCGTGCCGGCGGCCGCCCCCGTGTAATGCATGCCGCACACCGCGATCGCCATCAAAATGGCCGCCGCGACGCGCTGGAACTCATTCTGCGTATTGAAAGCCAGCCACAGCGCGGCTGACGCGGCCACAACCGCGATGAATACCGACAAAACAACCATCGGCAGATTCCAGATAAATACCGCGGGCATGCGCATGGCGCTGATACCCACATAATGCATCGCCGCCACGCCGAGGCCCGCGGCCAGGCCGCCCACCACGCAGCGCATAAATGTGAAGCGGTCGCGGCCCACATACCAGAAGGCCCAGCCGGAGAAACCCGCCGCCACCAGGAAACTGAGCACGGTCAAACCGATCTGGTAACCCACTGCGAAAGGCAAGTCCTGTGCCTGCATGCCGATGAAGTGCATGCTCCAGATGCCGACGCCGCCCATCGCCAGGGCGCCGATGATGATGTAACCGATGCGGATCTCGCCGTCCCGCATTTCGGCGCGGATACCCACCGCGGCCAGCAGCGCCACGTAGGAGCCGAACGCCGCGATCAGGAACGACAGCGCCACCAGGCCGGCGTTGAAGGAAAGGGGAACGATATCGCCCGGGTTCATGCACGGCCCCTGTGAGCCGGCGGTCGGCAGGCGCTTGCGGCAGGCCGACGTGCGACGATTTTGTTGCGGTCATCCTGGTCCATCTGTGGACTCCCGAGAGCCGGTAAACCCGATGTGTTTTGATACGTTTATATAGTCTTATCTATTAACAATTAATACACATCAGGGTTTATACCAGTATTCGCAACAGTGCGACAGCTTACTTGTAACGAATACTCGGAAATTAGCCAGGGTCATTTTTCAATGTACCGGTAAACCCTGAATTCGGCCGCGGAAAGATTGCCTTGTATGTCGCTCTGTTGTTATATCCACGTTTCCGGCCAGTCACAATGAAATAATTTGTCATTGCCTCGGCGCGCTGGCAACATACCGCCTGAGCGGCGCGCCACCGGTTTACTTATATAGCGGCCCCATATATTTAAGCCTTTATCCAGACCCTTAATACGGGTGCCCTGTTTAAACGGCGCCAGCGGCAAAAGAGAGACAACCAGGCATGAGACGCACGCTTCCCGCAGGTCCGCTTTCCCTCGCCCTTATCTGCACCCTGGCCGCCGTCGGCACGGCACGCGCCGACGGCCCGTTGCGCGGCAATCCGGTGGATGCGCTGCCGCAGATCGAACGGCCGCCCGGCGCCACGCAGCCACCGCCTGTGGTCCAGGCCCCCACTCCCGAACAATTGGCCCTGCAGGCCCGGCTGGCGCAGCGCATCGTGCCCCGGCATTTCGACGTCACCGGCGTGCATGCCATGCCGTTCGAGGAAGTCTCCGCCCTGCTGGCGCCGCTGTCCGGCAAGGAAATCAGCCTGGGCGAGCTGGTGCAGCAGGTCGACAAGATCACCCAGCTGTACCGCGACCGTGGCTATCCGCTGTCGTTCGCCCTGGTGCAGAACCAGACTTTCGCCAATGGGCTGGTGGTGGTGACCGTGGTCGAAGGCTATATCGGCACGGTGCGCATCGAGGGCGATCTCGGCAACGCCCAGGACCGGCTGGAATCGCTGGCCGAGCCGCTGAAGGAAGAGAAACCGCTGAAGCAGGCCACGCTGGAACGCGTGCTGAACCTGATGCGCACGGTGCCGGGCGTGAAGTTCACGCCGTCGCTCGACCTGCCGCGGCGCGCCGACGGCGCCACCGAGCTGGTGCTGGCGGCCTCGCGCCAGCCGGTCAGCCTGACCGGCGGAGTGGCGGACCTGGGCACGGGCATGCAGCCGCTGGTGAACCTGGCCACCAACAGCCTCACGCCGCTGGGCGAACAGGTCAAGCTGACCGCGGCGGTGCCGTTCAACACCGACGACGTCAAATACATTTCCGGCGAGGTCCGCGTGCCGCTGGGCAACGACGGCCTGGCGGTCAAGGTCGACGGCTACCACTACGACGCCCGGCCCAAGGACGAGGCGATCGAATACCTGGGCTTCAACCGCCGGGTCAAGAACGACCGCATCGGCATCGGCGTCAGCTATCCGTTCCTCTTGAACAACACCCGTTCGCTGACCGGCACGCTCGGGGTCTACGCGGCCAACTCGAAGGACCGCTACGAAGCCAAGAATTCCGACCGCTGGCTGCAGCAGGACGCCCAGGTGCGCGCCGCCAACCTCGAGATGCGCTATATCCAGGTGTCCGAGTCCAAGACCACCGACGTGACGCTGGCGGTGGCCCGGGGCTTCACCGGCGCCGGGGCCAAGAAAGAGATCACCACCAACTACGGCTATTCGGCCGTGCCGATCCTGGACCTGGACTTCACCCGCTACAACCTCAACGCCAAGCAGACCTTCGCGCTGCCGGCGCAGTTCGGCCTGACCCTGTCCGGGGCCGCCCAGTACTCCAGCAATATCCTGCCCTCGTCGGAACAGGTGTCGTACGGCAGCTGGCGGTATGCGATGGGTTATCCGCAAGGCGAGCAGAGTGGCGATAAAGGCGTCGGCGTTTCCGCCGAAGTTAATCGCCGCTTCGGCACCGGCTGGCAGTACCTGTCGAGCGTGCAGCCGTATGCGCTGATCGACTACGCCCGCACCTGGTACAACAATTCCAGCCTGCAGCAACTGAACCAGCGGCACCTGTCTTCAGTGGCGCTGGGGCTGCGCTTTACCGACGACAAGTACTACCTGTTTGATTTCAACGTGGCCAAGCCGATCGGTTCGGCCACCATAAACAATGGCCGCGACGTGCGCTTCAACGCCAATTACTCGTTGTATTACGACGCGTTCTAGCGCGCCGCCGGCGGCCGCGCCGCGATCCCGCCAAAGTACCCGCGCCTGTTTCGACAGGCGCTTTTTTTTGCCTGTTCCATACACCACGTTACGTAACGTGGGCCGTAACGTAACGGCCCAAACGGGCCCGGACGTAACATTCGCAGGTGAGGCGTGATCGTAAAAATGGGGGATTCCCAATATTGGTACAAACCCTCTGTTTTAAATTCAAGCAATTGATTTAAAAGGATTTTTATTTATCTAAAAACGACCTGAACGCATATCGGAAGCGCGTTTGAAAAATATTGGCACGGTTTATGCATGTAGCGATGTATCGGGCAGTTTCGACGCCTGACACTTCCCCCACAGGAGCTCGCCATGAATGCCAAGATTGACACGCAGCGCGTACAACGTATTCTGACCTCCACCGTTATGGCGGCCGCTCTGATGAGCGCGCTGGCCGCATGCGGCGGCGGTGGTGGTGGTCACAACAGTTCCGCCAGCCTGCCTGGCACGGATAATCCCAGCAACCCCGGTGGCCCTGGCGGCCCTGGCGGCCCGAACGAGCCGAATAACCCCAACAACCCGGTCACCACCGGTTTGCTGCAAACCACGCTGGGTAATACCGGCAAGGCCGTCGACAATACCCTGCCGCTGAATCTGGGCACGACGCTGGGCGGTGTCGGCCAGGCGCTCGACCCCACCATCAAGCCGGTCGCCGACACCGTCGTCGGCCTGACGCAGCAAGTCGGCGCCACCACCGGACTGGGAAAGCCCGTCGACGGCACCGTCAAGCAAGTGGGCGGCCTGGTCGAAGGCCTGGGCACCACGGTCAAGGGCACCGGCCTGCCCGGCGGCCTGAGCGCTGGCGTCGGCGGCCTGGTGGAAGGCCTGGGCAAGACGGTCGCCAGCACCGGTGGCCTGCTCAATGCCGATCCCAAGAATCCGCAGCCGTTGACCACGGTGCTGGGCAATGCCACCAACGCGGTGGGCGCGCTGACCGCGGGCCTGTCCGGCCCCGGCGGGTTGCTGAACCCCGTCAACCAATTGGTCGGCGGCGTTACCGGCGGCGTGCTGGGCGGCCCCTCCAAGCCGCTGCTCGAACCCGCGCTGGGTAATGTCGGCAAGACCGTCGACAACGTGCTGCCGCTGGGCCTGCAGCCGACCCTGGGCGGCCTCGGCAAGGCGCTCGACCCGACGGCCAGCCCCCTGGCGGGCACGGTGGTCGGCCTGACGCAGCAAGTCGGCGCCACCACCAAGCTGGGCGCGCCGGTCGCCGGCCTGCTCAACACGCTGGGCGGCACGGTCAGCAACCTGGGCACCCAACTGCCTGGCGGCAACGTGGCCGGCCTGAACGGCGTGCTGCAAGGCCTGGGCGGCGCGGTCAGCAGCGCCGGCGGCCTGTTGAACGCCACGCCGGGCAACCCCAACCCGCTCGGCGCCACCCTGGCCAATGCCACCGGCGCGGTCGCTTCCCTGACCAGCGGTCTGGGCCTGGGCGGCGCGGTCGGCGGCAACAACGGCGGCCTGCTCAGCCCGATCACCGGGATCCTGGGCGGCGTGACCGGCGGCGCAACCGGCGGCAACGGCGGCCTGCTGGCCCCGGTGACCGGCCTGCTGGGCGGCCTGACGGGCAACCTGGGCGGCGCCACGGGCGGCGCGACCAACGGCGGCTTGCTGGGCGGTCTGCTCGGCGGCGTGACCGGCGGCGCGGGCGGCACGGCTGGCGGCACCGCGGGCGCCAACGGCGGTCTGCTGGGTGGCTTGCTCGGCGGCCTGACCGGCGGCAACGCCTCGGCCGGCGCCAGCGCCGGAGCGGGAGCGGGCGGCTCGGGTTCGGCCAACAACGGCGGCCTCCTGGGCGGCTTGCTGGGCGGTGTGACGGCCGGCGTCAGCGGCGGCGCCAGCACCGGCGGCAACAACGGCGGTCTGCTGGGCGGCCTGCTCGGCGGCCTGACGGCCAAGAAGTAATCAACCGGATCCGTGAGGGAGCGACGCCATGCTGCAACAAGAATCCATCGTTCACCACGAGCATGTGACCGTGATGCCTGAATCTCGCAACAACGATCTGCGGCCCGGAATGCTTGACGATATCGCCCTGATGCTGGGCCGACAGTTCGCCGTGTACAACGCGGCCTGCCAATCGGCCCTGGCGGAGAAAATGGGTATCCCCCTGGCGGATCTGAAAGCGCTGGAACTGGTGATGGAGTTCGATGCCCTGCCCACCGGCCAACTGGCCCAGCTGATGGGCATCAGCTCCGGCGGCGCCACCGCCCTGATCAACCGCCTGGAAGCGGCTGGCTATGTGCAACGGGGCCGCCATCCGCTGGATCGCCGCATGATCGTGATCCGGCCGGTGGAAGAGCAGTGCCAGCAACTGGCCCAGGAACGCCAGTGGGTCGCCGAGGCGGTGGTGTTGATGGCCCGGCGCTACGACGCCGGCGAACTGGAAGTGGTGCATGCCTTCCTGGCGCAATGCGTGCGCGCCCTGAGGCACGACACCCTGGTCTGGCTCGAGACCCGCAACGCCCACGACTGAGGCGCCAGTCTCGACACGCCGCGCCCCGATCCGCGAGGATCCGGGCGCGGTTTTCATTGGGGGGGCCATGGAGCGGTTTCCATGGGACGCCCCTCAATGCGCGCCGAACAGCGCCACCACGCTGCCGGGCGCGTCGGGGCCGAAGAAGCGCTGGTGGTTCCGCGCCGTTCGCGCCGCCACCGCCGCGCTGCGCGGCAATAGCGCCTGTTCGTACGCCGCCAGGGCCGCGTCCAGGTCGGCCGGATGGCGGCACAGCGCCTGGCCCAGTTCGGCGCCATCGAACAGGGCCAGGTTGGCGCCCTCCCCCGCGAACGGCGACATCAGATGCGCCGCGTCGCCCAGCAGCGTGACGCCGGCGCTGCGCGGCCATCGATGATCGACCGGCAACGCGTGCAGGGGCCGGGCGATGATCTCCACGTCACTGTCGGCGACCAGCGCGCGCAGCGCCGGCGCCCACCCCACGAATGCGGCGGCGATGCGTTGACGCATGGCCGCCTGGCCTTCGCGGGCCAGCGCGTCGACCGCCGCCAGCGGCCAGTTCAGCGCCGCGTAGCTGCGCAGCGTGCCATCGGCGTAGCGATGTGCCAGGATGCCCTGGCCGGGTTCGACCGCCATCAGGGTGCCGTGGCCGATCGCGCGCGCGCTGTCCGGATAGCGGCGGTCGCCGTCGAACAGCGTGGTCTCGAAGAAGGTCGTGCCGACGTAGGCCGGCGCGGCGCCGGACAGCAGCGGACGGATCCGCGACCAGGCGCCGTCGGCGCCGACCAGCAAGTCGGCCGTGACCGCCGCGCCGTTGGCGAAGGCCAGCCGGTGCCGCCCCGGCGCCAGCGGCGCGACGGCGGTGAGCTTGTGGCCCCAGCGGATCGCGGACGGCGGCAGCGAATCGATCAGCAGCCGGCGCAGCTCGCCGCGGTCGACCTCCGGCCGGGCCTGGCCCTGCCCCGGCCGGTCGAGCAGCACGCAGCCGTGGCGGTCGACCACGCGCTTGGCGTCCTCGCCCGGCCGCACCAGCGGCAGGAAGGCCTCGTACAGGCCGGCGGCCCGCAGCGCGGCCTGGCCATTGTGCGGGTGGATATCCAGCAATCCGCCCTGCGTGCGCGCCTCGGGCGAGGCATCGGCCTCGTAGACCGTGGCGGCAATGCCGTGGCGGTGCAGGACGCGGGCCAACGTCAGGCCGCCAAGGCCGGCGCCCACAATGGCGATCGTGGCGTGGGTCAGGGAAAGGGTGGGAGAGAAAGGTCGGTGCATGGCGTATTCCGGTGAAACGAGCCATGTGCGCCAAGGGCGCGATGACTCGGGACGTTCCGACGGTTGTCGGGGGAATCGCTGGCCGACCTGGCCTGGCGGGCCGGGTGACGTGTGCGCGATCCGGGCGGGACGCGGCCGGGCGGCGGCGTCACGCGCAGGATCGTTTTTCGCGGTGTTCGAATAGACAGTATCGCATGATTCCGGCCCTCCCCCGCCTCGACGGCGAGGGGCGGCGCCGGATCAGGCCTGGCCGAATTGCAGCCGCGGCACGGCTTCCAGCAGCCGGCGCGTCATGTCCTGGCGCGGCGCATGCAGCACGGCGTCGGCCTCGCCCAGTTCGACGATGCGGCCGCCCTCCATCACCGCGATGCGGTCGGCCAGGTACTCGACCACGCCGAAATTGTGGGTGATGAACAGGTAGGCGATGCCGAGCTCGTCCTGCAGCTCGCGCAGCAGGTCCAGGATCTGCGCCTGCACCGACACGTCCAGCGCCGAGGTCGGCTCGTCGCAGATCAGCACCTTGGGTTCGACCGCCAGGGCCCGCGCGATGGCGATGCGCTGGCGCTGGCCGCCCGAGAACTCATGCGGATAGCGCGCCAGCGTATTGGCCGGCAGGCCGACGCGTTCGACCAGCCGGACGGCGCGGTCGCGGCGCGCCTGCGCGCTCATGCCGCGGCGCAGCGATTCCAGGCCCTCGTCGAGGATGTCGCCGACCCTCATGCGCGGATCGAGCGAGGCGTAGGGATCCTGGAATACGATCTGGATGTCCTGGCGCAGGCGCTGCAGCCGGGCGCGGTCGGCGGTCAGCAGGTCCTGTCCCTGCAGCATGGCGCGGCCGGAAATGCGGGCGCCGTCGATCAGCCGCAGCAACGCCTTGCCCGTGGTGGTTTTGCCGCAGCCGGACTCGCCCAGCAGCGCCAGGGTCTCGCCGGCGCGCAGGCTGAAGGTCACGCCGTCGACCGCCTTGACCCACGACGCCACGCGCCGCAACGGCCCCTTGCGCACCGGGTAATGGACTTTCAGGTCCTGCACGTCCAGCACCACGCCGGGCTCGCGTGGACGCTTGCGCGCCGCGTCCGCGCCCAGGGCGGCGCGGCCGGCCTCGCTCAACGGCACGCCGCGCTTCTCGAAAGTGGGAATGGCGTCGAACAGCTGGCGCGCGTAGGGGTGCTTGGGCGCGCGGAAGAATTCCTCGGCGCTGGCGCTTTCGACGATCTCGCCGCCGCGCATCAGGGCCACGTGGTGCGCGACGTTGCGCACCACTGCCAGGTCATGGGTGATGAGCAGCACCGCCATGCCGATCTCGCGCTGGATGTCGGCCAGCAGCGCCAGCACCTGCGCCTGCACGGTGACGTCGAGCGCGGTGGTGGGTTCGTCGGCGATCAGCAGCAAGGGTTCGGCCGCCAGCGCGATGGCGATCATGACGCGCTGCTTCTGGCCGCCGGAGAACTGGAACGGATAATCGTCCACGCGCCGCTCGGGCTCGGGGATGCCGACCCGCCGCAGCCAGTCGATGGCGCGGGCGCGGGCCGCGGCGCCGCGCAGCGGCGTGTGCGCCACCAGCGTCTCGATGATCTGGTCGCCGACCCGCATCACCGGATTGAGGCTGGTGGACGGTTCCTGGAAGATGATGCCGATGCGGCCGCCGCGCACGCCGCGCATGGCGCTCTCGGGCAGGCGGTTGAGGTCTTCGCCATCCAGGTCGATCTGGCCGCCGACGATGCGGCCGGCGTCCGGCAGCAGGCGCAACAGCGCCAGCGCGGTCATGCTCTTGCCGCAGCCGGACTCGCCCACCAGGGCGAAGGTCTCGCGCTGCGAGATGGCCAGCTGCAGGCGCTTGACGGCGTGCGTCATGCCGCTTTCGCCGGCGATGTCGACGTCCAGGCCGCGCACGGCCAGCAAGGGGGCGTCTTGGCGGATATCCTGGCTCATGGCGCGTCTCCCGGTTTGGTGGATCGGGCATCGGCCGCCAGCGCGGCCCCCGGGCGGCGGCCGAACCAGCCCATGCCCGGCAGGCGGCCCGGCTTGTAGCGGCGGGTGCGCGGATCGAAGGCGTCGCGCACGGCGTCGGCGAACAGGTTGGCGGCCAGCACCAGCGCCAGCATGAACAGGAACGCGGTCATCAGGTTCCACCAGATCATCGGGTCGCGCGACATTTCCAGGCGCGCGCCATCGATCATCGAGCCGAACGAATTCATGCTGGGATCGACGCCGATGCCCAGGTACGACAGCACCGCCTCGTACAGCACCAGCCCGGAAAATTCCAGCACCACGGTGATCAGCACCAGGTGCGCGACGTTGGGCAGCAGGTGGCGCGTCATAATGCGCCAGTGCGACACGCCGAAGGCGCGCGCGGCCTGCACGTATTCCAGCTCGCGCAGTTTGAGGGTCTCGGCGCGCAGCAGCCGGCACAGCCCGGCCCAGCCGGTGAAGCCGAGGATCATGCACAGCAGGAACAGGCGCAGGTCGGCGCGCGCCGCCGAGGTGTCGAACAGATCGGCGTGGTTGTCGATGTAGACCTGCATCATCAGGGCGCAGGCCGCCACCAGCAGCACGCCCGGGATCGAGGTGATGGTGGTGTAGAGATACTGGATGGCGTCGTCGACGCGGCCCTTGAAATAACCGGCCGCGATGCCGAAGACGATGGCCGGCGGCAGCATGGCGAGCGTGGTCAGGCTGCCGATGACGAGCGCGGTGCGAATGCTCTTGAGCGCCTGCCACAGCACGTCGTTGCCGATGCGGTCGGTGCCCAGGGCGTGGTAGCCGCTGGACAGCCCAGCCAGCGCCCCCGTCACCAGGCACAGCAGGGTGAAGGTGATGGCCATGGCGCGCCACGGCACCTCGGCGCGTCCGCCCAGGAGGGCCTCGGCCGCCGCCGCCGCGCCGCCGCGCCGCGCCAGGCAGGCGAACAGCAGGCCGGCGCCGATCAGCGACACGGCCAGCCCCGCCGCGAGCCCCAGGCCCAGGCGGTAATAGACGTCGCCCAGGTGGTCGCGGTCGGGGTCGGCCAGGTGCGTGCCGGCCGCCCGCAACCGCGGGAAGTCGCGCACCGGCTTGTCGTCGACCAGCAGGGTTTCCTTGGTGAACTGGCGCACCGCCAGCGGGCTGGAATAGGTTTTCTCGGGCTGGGTCAGCACGCTGCCGCGCAGCAGGCCGTCCAGCGCCGACTTGACCGCTGGCGCGTAGACCGGCGCGGCGTCGGCGGCGGCGCCCGGCGCGGGCGGCAGTTGCGGGCGGTAGTGGACGGAATCGAGCAGGCCGACCAGCGCGAACGCCGCCAGCACCACCGCCGAGCACATCGCCGGCGTGTCGCGCGCCACCCGCGACCAGGTCGAACGCAGGTTCGGGCTGCGCCGCACGTGCCAGGCATAGGCCAGCGCGCCCAGCACCATCAGCCACAGCGCAATGTCGGTCCAGAGGAATACGAACTTGGGCATGGCGGCTACTCGAATCGGACGCGGGGGTCAGCCAGCGTGTAGGAAATATCGGCCAGGATCAGCCCCACGATGTACAGCGACGCGCCCAGGAACACCATGGCGCGCACGATGGAGAAGTCCTGCGCGTTGATGGCGTCGATGGTGTAGCTGCCCAGGCCCGGGATGCCGAAAAACGATTCGGCGATCAGGCTGCCCATGAACAGCAGCGGCAAGGCGGCAACCGTGCTGGTCAGGATCGGCAGCATGGCGTTGCGCAGCACGTGGCGGAACAGCACCACGCGCTCGGCCAGCCCCTTGGCGCGCGCGGTGCGCACGTAGTCCTTGCCGATCTCTTCCAGGAACAGGGTGCGGTAGAAGCGCGCCTCGGGCCCCAGGCGCGAGACGATCGCCACCAGCACCGGCAGCGCCAGGAACTTGACCATGTCCAGGCCGCCCTCGAAGCCCGAGAACGGCACCAGCCGCAGCAGCTTGGCGAACATCCACTGCCCCGCGATGATGTAGAACAGGCTGGAGATCGACAGCAATATGACGCACACCACCACGCCCCAGAAATCCAGCCGGGTGGCGCGGAAATACACCAGCGTCAGCGAGAACACGATGCTGGCGAACAGCCCCAGGAAAAAGGTCGGCACCGCCAGCGCCAGGCTCGGCCCCATGCGGGTCTGGATTTCGCGGCCGATGTCGCGGCCGCCATCGGAGGCGCCGAAGTCCATCGCCAACAGCGGCACCGAGCGCTGGTAGAACACGGTGTCGGTCAGTTGCGCCGCGCCCTTGGCCTGGGCGTTGTAGAACAGCGGCTTGTCGTAGCCGTGCTCGACCTTCCATTTCTCGACCGCGTCCTGGCTGATGCGCTGGCCGCCGATGGCCAGGCGCGCCATGTCGTCGGGTGTGTTGACCGCGAAGAACAGGATGAAGGTGAAGAGGTTCACGCCGATCAGGATCAGCACGCCATACAGCAGCCGGCGGATGACGTAGCCGATCATGATTGATGCTCCTTGCGGGAAGCCTGGGCGAAGGCGGTCTGGCGTTCGCGCCGCTTGAGCGCCACGTAGGACGGCCAGATCGCCAGCGCGATCAGCAGCACGAACAGGCCCACCGGCCACCAGATGGGGGAATTCCATTCATCGATCTTGCGTTCGCGCAGGGCGGCATCGATCTTCATGTACTGCAGCGTGTTGCGCACCATCTGGGTGGGCTTGGCGTTGCCGACCCACTGCTGGTAGGCGCCGCCCGACATCGGGAAGTAGCCGAACATCCACGGCGCGTCGCGCTGCACGATGGCGACCATGCGCTGGATCAGGGCTTCCTTTTCGGGGCCGTCGTCCAGGAACTTCATCTGCTCGAACAGCTTGTCGTATTCGGGGCTGTCGTAGTTGGCGGCGTTCTCGCCGCCATTCTTGGCCTTGGCGTTGGGGCCGTATAGCAGGAACAGGAAATTCTCGGCGTCGGGGTAGTCGGCGTTCCAGCCCCACAGGAAGATCTGCGCCGAGCCGCGCCGCATCTTGTCCTGGAAGCGGTTGTAGTCGGTCGAGCGCACGTCCATCTGCACGCCGATCTTGGCCATCTGCCGCCGCATCCAGTCGAACTGCGGATTGGAGCCGCCGCCGGTCATGGAGTCGTAGTACAGCACCAGCGGCGCACCGGTCACGGCGTTGCGGCCGTCGGGGTAGCCGGCCTCGGCCAGCAACTTGCGCGCGGTGTCGATGGATTTGCGCACCGGCTTGCCGTCGACCAGGTCGTAGACCACCGGGTTCACGCCCTCGGGCGGTTCGCGGTAGCCCAGCACGCCGGGCGGCACCGGGCCGTAGGCCACCGAGGCCTGGCTGTTCTCGAACACCGCCACGTACTCTTCCCAGTCGAAGGCGATGCTGATGGCCTGGCGCAGCTTGCGGTTCTTCTCGGCCTGCTCGGGCGTGTCGCCCTTGCCCACCACCGGGTCGAGCCAGTTGAAGCCCATGTACCAGTTGGCGGTCTCGACCGTGGTGGGCAGGCGGATGCCATGCTCGGCGTACTTGCGCGCCTTGTCCTGGCTGTCGCCGGCGGCCACCAGCATGGCCACGCCGTATTCGCCGCGTTCGATCTGCGGCAGGTCGTAGTAGCCCTGCATGAACTTGCCGGTCAGCGGAATGGCTTCCTTCTCGACGCTGAAGACGGCGCGGTCGATGAAGGGCGTGGGCTTGCCGCAATCGGCCAGCAGGCCCGCCGCGCGGTCGCCCGGCTCGCCGTCGCAGGGATAGGGTTCGCCATGGAAGTTGGGATTGCGCGCCAGCACGTGGCGGCGGTTCTGCAGCGACTCGGCCAGCATGTAGGGGCCGGTGCCGACGGGCCAGGTATTGAGCGACAGGTCGTGCTCGGCCATGCCGGGCTGGTTGTAGAAGCGGTCGGCCTCCCAGGGCACGGGCGCCGTGAAGGTCATGGCCAGCCAGTACTTGAACTGCGGATACTTGCCGTTGACGCGGATGCGCAGCGTGTGCGGATCGAGCGCCTGCACGCCGGTGAAGCCATCGGCCTCGCGCAGGTCCAGCCACGAGGCGCCGGCGCCGCCCGGCAGGTCGCGGCGCAGCGCCTTGTCGCGCTCGCGCAGGCGGTCGCCATAGTCCTTCAGGCCGCTCACGTATTCGGCCATCAGCGAATAGATCGGCGACACCACGCGCGGGCTGGCCAGGCGGCGGAAGGCGTAGACGTAGTCGTCGGCGGTGAGTTCGCGGCTGCCGGTGCGCGGGAAATCGGGAATGGCGAATTTGTCGGCCAGTTCCTCGGGCGCGATCGGGAAGTAGTCGTAGCCGCCGTCGGTCTTGCGGGCAAAGGCCGGATGCGGCGCGAAGCGCATGCCAGGCTTGATCTTGATGTCGTAGACGCTCTGGGCGATCTGCTCGCCCGGCGCGTCGGCCGGCAGCTCCTTGCCCTGCGCGTCCAGGTAGACCGGCGGGTCGATCGAGGCCGCGGCGCGCGGAATCAGTTCGTACGGCCGCTTGAGATAGTGGTAGCCGTACAGCGTCTCATAGATGTTGTAGGTATATGGGGTTTCGTCGGTGGAATAAGAGCTGGCCGGGTCGAGGTACTTGGGCGAGCGTTTGACGAAAGCGGAATACAGCGTGTTCTGGCCTTCGGCGCCGGTCGGATAGGGGCTGTTGATGGGACTGCCCTCCCGGGAGCAGCCCGCCAACGCCAGCAACAGCATCATGGCCGCCGCCCAGAGCCGCATCAAAGCACGCATGGAAACCTTTCCTTCTATTCAGTGCGACAGAGGATAGCAAAGGTGCATCCGCCCCAGTACCCTGGCATCCCCTAGGGAACTTGTGGGCCCGCGATTATCAGCCGCACTGCCGCTGGCGCCAGCAGTCGTAGCGCCACTTCCAGGGCTGCATCGGTTCCTTGCCGGCCCACAGGCCACGGCCGGCGGCCTTGGCCTGGCGTTGCAGGTCGGGCATGGCCTTGTCGTTCAGGTATTCGCCCTGGCGCGCGGTGTAGGCCCAGGCGTAGCCGGCCTCGACCTGCAGGCGGTTGGCCGAGCGGCCGTCGTCCAGGATCAGCGCGCAGACGTCGCGGCCGTACTGGTCCTTCAGGTAGCACTGGGCGGTCAGGGTCTTGCCGGCCACCAGGCTGGCCAGGTGCTGGCGCGAGGCCTCGGCGTAGGGCTGGCCGGGCTGGTCGACGCCGTGGCCTTCCTCGGGCGCGTCGATGCTGTCCATGCGGATGCGGCGCTGGCCGTCGGGCGCGCGCAGCGTCACGGTGTCGCCGTCGGCCACGTTGACGATCATGCCGGTCAGGGTATAGCTGCCGGCCGGCACCGCGCCCGCCTGGGCCGCGCCCGGCCGGCCCTGCGAGGCCGGCGCGCTGGCGCCGGGCCGTTCGGCCGGGCGTTCGCCGCCCTGGCGGGACGGCTGCAGCCAGTTGACGATGGCGCCCGCCGCCGCCAGGATCAGGGCGACCACGAGGGCGGTCAGCTTGCTGCCGCCGCGAAAGGGGGAATTGCCGCGCACGGGCCGGGCTCCGAAGAGGAAAACGCAGGCAGTTTGCCACAGCCCGGGCGGCGCCGGGCGGCCTCGTGCGCCCGCGCCGCCACGGTCGCAGCCACGGCCGCGCTAGAGCCAACCCGACTTGCGAAAGCGCCAGTACAGGAACGAACAGACCGAGACGATCACGCCCAGCGTGACCGGATAGCCAAACGGCGACTCCAGCTCGGGCATGAACTTGAAGTTCATGCCATAGATGCCGGCGATGGCCGTGGGCACCGCCAGGATGGCGGCCCAGGACGCCAGCTTGCGGGTGGTGTCGTTCTGCGCCGCCTGGCCGATCATCAGGCTGGCTTCGAAGGCGAACGCCAGCGACTCGCGCAGCGAATTGAACAGCTCGTCGACCCGCAGCACGCGGTCGGCCACCTCGCCGAAATACGGCCGGGCGTGCTCGTCCACGGCCGACATCTCGACCCGCGCCAGGCGCCGGCAGATCTCGGCCAGCGGCGACACCACGGTGTGGATGCGCAGCAGGTCGCGGCGTTGGCGGTACAGCTTGCGGATGTCCGAATCCTTGGCGCCGCGGATCAGCAGCTTCTGTTCGGCGCCCTCGACCACCGATTCGATCTTGCCGGCCGCCGCCACGTAGCGGTCCACCAGCCAGTCCAGCAATTCGGAGGCGACGTAGTCGCTGCCGCGCTTGAGCAGGTCGGGCGCGGCTTCGAGCCGTTCGCGCAGGGGGCTGTGGGCGGCGGTGGCGCCGCGCCGCACGGTGACCAGGAAACCTTCGCCGATCAGGAATTGGGTTTCGCCGAAGATGGGACGCTCGGCCTCGACCTCGACGGTGATGGCGACGATCAGCACCATGTTGCCGTAGTCGATGATCTTGGGCCGGCGGTGCGATTCCAGCATTTCTTCCTGGTTCTTGTCGCAGGCGCCAAGCTGGCTGACCACGTCCGCCAGCCGCTCGGGGCTGGGATTGCGCAGGCCGATCCACAGCATGCTGCGCTTGGGATCGACGTGCTTGCCCACCTCCTCGATGGGCACCTCGTGGTCGCGCCGGCCGTTCACATAGGCGATGGACGCCACGACTTCGCTCTTGGGCGCAGCGGCGGCGGCATTCTCTTCGGTAGACATAGACATCCTCTGGCGATGCGAGCCCTGCGGGTGCAACGTATCGGCCGATGATAGCCCACCGGCGCGCCCGCGCGGGCCGCCCGGGATCGGCCGATGACGCTAGGCGAACAGATTGCGCACGCGCTTGGCCACGTCCACGCTGGGCGCCTGCGGCGCCTTGGCCTCGCGCGCCGGCAGGTTGGGCGGCTTGGGCAGATGATCGAACAGCGGCAGCATGGCGTTGGTGATGTAGCGGGTGCGCGAACCATAGACATGGCGGTCGCCCATGCCGGTCTGCTGGTGCACGTAGAAACGCTGCGGCACGATCAGCTGCAGGCGTTCCCTGGCGCGCGTCATGGCCACGTACAGCAGGCGCCGCTCTTCCTCGATCTCTTCGGCGGTGCCGGTGCTCATGTCGGACGGGATACAGCCGTCGACCACGTTCAGCACATAGACCGCCTTCCATTCCTGGCCCTTGGCCGAGTGGATGGTGGACAGGATCATGTAGTCCTCGTCGCGCGAGGGCGCGCCGGATTCGTCGCTGGTGGCGTCGGGAGGATCCAGCGTCAGTTCGGTCAGGAAGCGCTCGCGCGACGGGTAGCCCGCGGCGATGCGCACCAGCTGGTCCAGGTCTGTCTTGCGCACCCGCGCATCGTCGTACAGCCGTTCGAGCTGGCCGGCGTACCAGCGCAGCGCCAGGTCGACGTCGGCCGGCCAGCGCAGCTTGGGGTCGGCCAGCGCCGCGTAGGTGTCGGCGAACGCGCCCCACTCCGCCTGCGCCGCCGCGCCCGGCTTGAATGCGCGCAGCGCGCGCAGCGGCTCGGCCGATTGCGCCATGGCGTCCATCAGCTTGCCGGCGGTGGCCGGGCCGATGCCGGGCAGCAGTTGCGCCACGCGGAACCCCGCCATGCGCCCGCGCGGGTTCTCGGCCCAGCGCAGCAGCGATAGCAGGTCCTTGACGTGCGCCGCTTCCAGAAAGCGCAGGCCGCCGAACTTGACGAAGGGGATGTTGCGCCGGGTCAGCTCCAGTTCCAGCGCGGCGCTGTGGCTGGAGGTGCGGAACAGCGCCGCCTGCGACTTGAGCGTGGCGCCGCCCTCGCGCTGCGCCAGCACCTGGTCGGCGACCCAGCGGGCCTGGCCGCCTTCGTCGCTGACGGTGACCAGCTCGGGCAGCTGCGACGACGGCCGGTCGCTCCAGAGATCCTTGGCATAGCGCTCGGCCGCCAGGCCGATGACGGCGTTGGAGGCGTTCAGGATAGGCTGGGTCGAGCGGTAGTTGCGGTCCAGCGTGATGACGCGCGCCGGCTGCGGGAACTGGGCCGGAAAGTCGAGGATGTTGCGCACCGTGGCGGCGCGGAACGAATAGATCGACTGGGCGTCGTCGCCCACCACGGTCAGGCCGCGGCCATCGGGTTTCATGGCCAGCAGGATGGCGGCCTGCAGGCGGTTGGTGTCCTGGTATTCGTCCACCAGCACGTGGTCGAAGCGCGCGCCGACGTCGGCGGCGATGGCCGCGTCGCCCATCATCTCGGCCCAGTACAGCAGCAGGTCGTCGTAGTCGAGCACCTGCTGGTCCTGCTTGGCGCCGACGTAGGCGCGGAACAGGTTCTTGAGCTCGTCTTCCCATTGCGCGCACCACGGGAAGGTGCCGTGCAGCACGTCGGCCACCGGCGTCTGGCTGTTGACCACGCGCGAATAGATCGCCAGGCAGGTGCCCTTGAGCGGAAAGCGCGACTTGGTGGCGGACAGGCCGAGCTCGTGGCGCACCATGCCCATCAGGTCCTCGGCATCGCCGCGGTCATGGATGGTGAAGGCCTCGGACAGGCCGATGCGCTGGGCGCAGTCGCGCAGCAGGCGCGCGCCGATGGCGTGGAAGGTGCCGGCCCATGGCAGCGACGGCGCCTGCTGGCTGCCGCGCAGGTTCATCACCCGCTGCAGCACGCTGCCGACGCGGCGTTCCATTTCCTGGGCCGCGCGGCGCGAGAAGGTCAGCAGCAGCATGCGCTGCGGATCGGCGCCGTTCAGGATCAGATGGGCGACGCGGTGCGCCAGGGTGTTGGTCTTGCCCGAGCCGGCGCCGGCGATCACCAGCAGCGGGCCGTCGTCGCCCGCGCCGCCGACGCCGAACTCGGCGGCCTCGCGCTGGGCGGGGTTGAGGTCGGCCAGGGGATCGGGACGGCTGGACGGGTTGGCGGGATTCTGGTCGGACATGGGGCGCGGGAGGGACGGCGGCGGGCGCGCTCGGCGCGGCCCGATACCTGGGGATATATCCAGGTATCATAACCGCATCGCCTCCCGCTCCCGATACGCCCGTTTTCCCCATGCGCCTGCTTGCCGGCACCGCTTCCTGGACCGACCCCACGCTGCTGGCGTGCGGCCGCTTCTATCCGCGCGAGGCGCATGACGCCCAGTCGCGGCTGCGCTTCTACGCCACCCGTTTCGGGCTGGCCGAGGTCGATTCCAGCTACTACGCCCTGCCCAGCGCCGAGAACGCCTACCTGTGGGCGCAGCGCACGCCCGACGATTTCGTCTTCAATATCAAGGCCTACCGGCTCTTCACCGGCCACCAGACGCCGCTGGCGTCGCTGCCCGCCGACATCCGCCGCGAACTGGACGACTGGCCCGAGCCGGTCATCTACCACCACGCCATGCCGGACGACCTGCGCGACGAACTCTGGCGCCGCTACACGCTGGCGCTGGAACCCTTGCGCATGGCCGGCAAGCTGGGCGCGGTGCACTTCCAGTTTCCGCCCTGGCTGCGGCGCGACGCGCGCGGCCATGCGCTGGTGGCCGAATGCGCGCGGCGCCTGCCGGAACACCTGCTGTCGGTCGAATTCCGCCACCGCAGCTGGTTCGATTCATCCGAGGCTACGGACGCCACGCTGGCGTTCGAGCGCGAGCTGGGCCTGGTGCATACCGTGGTGGACGCGCCGCAGGGGTTCGACAACAGCGTGCCGGCGGTGTGGGCTTGCACCCATCCCGACCTGACGCTGCTGCGCCTGCACGGGCGCAACGCCGCCACCTGGAACGCCAACGGCGCCGCGTCGTCGGGGCGCTTCCAATATGAATATTCCGAGGCCGAGCTGGCCGAACTGGCGCGCCGCTTCCAGGAGCTGGCGCGGCAAAGCGGACAGGCGCACGCGGTGTTCAACACCAACTTCGAGGACCAGGGCATGCGCAACGCCACGGCGTTCGCGGCGGCGCTGGGCGGCGGACAGAACCGCCGGGGTTGAGACGCTCGGGTCCCCGCTACGCCGGCTGCGCCTCCACCGCCGGCGCGGCGGGCGTCATGCGCGCCACCTCGGCCAGGCTTTCCAGCAGCACCTCGAACTTGCGCGCGATGTCGTGCTCGGGCACGCAGGCGTAGCCCAGCAGCAGCCCGGGGCGGCGGTTTTCCTGATTGACGTAGTAGCGCGACAGCGCCCGCGTCAGCACGCCCTTGCGGCGCGCCACCTCGACCACCCGCAGGTCGTCCAGGTGCGGCGGCAGCGTCAGCACCAGGTGCAGGCCGGCCAGGCTGGCGTCGCGGTGCAGCCACTCGGGCCCCAGGCGCCGTTCGATCAGGTTGACCAGCATGGCGCGGCGGCGCGCGTACAGCATGCGCATGCGGCGGATGTGGGCGGCGTAGTGGCCCTCGGCGATGAAGGTGGCCAGCGCCGCGTGCGTCATCAGGTGGCCTTCGCGGTAGAGCTCGGCGTGGGCCGCCTGGAACGCCGCGGTCAGCGGCTTGGGCAGCACCAGGTAGCCGACCCGCAGGCCCGGGTACAGGGTCTTGCTGAAGGTGCCCATGTAGATCACGGGCGCGTCCGGCTCCAGCCCCAGCAGCGAGGCGATCGGCCGCCCCGAGAAGCGGAACTCGCTGTCGTAGTCGTCCTCGATGATCCAGCTGCCGTGGCGGCGCGCCACCGCCAGCAGTTGCCGGCGCCGCGCCAGCGACATCACCGGCCCCAGCGGATACTGGTGCGACGGCGTCACGAAGATGAAGCGCGGCGGCGCCATGCCGGGCGCGGCGTCGGCGTCCGGCAGGCGCATGCCTTCCTCGTCGACCGGCAGGTGCACCGTGTGCAGGCCGTTGGCCTGCAGCACCGTGCGCGCGCCCCAGTAGCCCGGGTCCTCGACCCAGGCGGTCTCGCCGGCCTCGCCCAGGATGCGGGTGGCCAGGTCGATGGCCTGGTGCGAGCCTTCGGTGATGAGGATCTGGTCGGGGTCGCAGTCGATCGAGCGCGTCAGCGCCAGGTGCTGGGCCAGCGCCTCGCGCAGCGCCGGCAGGCCGCCGCCGTAGGCATAGGTCAGCAGGTCGGGCGCGGGATTGCGCCACAGCGCGGAAAAGATGCGGCCGAACTTCTTGTGCGGGAATTCGGTCAGGTCGGGCACGCCCGGCATGAAGGCGCCCCACTGGTAGGGCGAGGCCGAGACGCCGTCGACGATGGCGGCGCCGCGCGCCGACAGCGCCGGACGCGGCTGCGGCACCGGCGCGCGGCGCGACTGGCGGCCGCTGGCCAGGTAGGAGTCGGGCTGCGAGGCATTGACGAAGGTGCCATTGCCCTGCAGGCTGCGGGTGTAGCCTTCGGCCAGCAGCTGGCCATAGACGTGCACCACGGTATTGCGGGCGATGCCCAGCTCGGTGGCCAGGTCGCGCGAGGCGGGCAAGCGCGAGTCGGCGGCAATGGAACCCTCCAGGATGGCCTCGCGGATACCGTGGTACAAGCGCTTGTTCATCGGCCCGCCCGCGGCATCGGCCAGGCGCAGCTGTAGCAAGTCTCCGACGATGGACCGCAATTGGTTCTACCTGATTTATAAAAGTGGTTCCCACCAATGGGGCCATAGTAGCATTAAAGTAAGGTTTTACCGCCCACTTGCCATTCGAGGCTGAGATGAAGAATCAGGATTTGAATACCCGCCGTTCCCTGGCCACGCCGCGCGGCGTCGGCGTCATGTGCGATTTCTATGCCGTGCGCGCCGAGAACGCCACGCTGTGGGACGCCAACGGCAAGGAATACATCGACTTCGCGGGCGGCATCGCGGTGCTGAACACCGGCCACCTGCATCCCAAGGTCAAGGCCGCCGTCAGCGCCCAGCTCGACAACTTCACCCACACGGCCTACCAGATCGTGCCGTACGAAGGCTACGTCTCGCTGGCCGAGCGCATCAACCGCCTGGCCCCGATCGACGGCCTGAAGAAGTCGGCCTTCTTCACCACCGGCGTCGAAGCCGTCGAAAACGCCATCAAGATCGCGCGCTCGGCCACCGGCCGCTCGGGCGTCATCGCCTTCTCGGGTTCGTTCCACGGCCGCACCATGCTGGGCATGGCGCTGACCGGCAAGGTCGCCCCCTACAAGCTGTCGTTCGGCCCGATGCCGGGCGACATCTACCACGTGCCGTTCCCCAACGGCACCCAGTCGATCAGCGTGGCCGACTCGCTCAAGGCGCTGGACCTGCTGTTCAAGGTCGACATCGATCCCAAGCGCGTCGCCGCGATCATCCTCGAACCAGTGCAGGGCGAAGGCGGCTTCAACATCACGCCGCCCGAACTGATGACGGCCCTGCGCAAGGTCTGCGACGAACACGGCATCCTGCTGATCGCCGACGAAGTGCAGACCGGCTTCGGCCGCACCGGCAAGCTGTTCGCCATGGAGCACCACTCGGTGCAGGCCGACCTGATCACCATGGCCAAGAGCCTGGGCGGCGGCTTCCCGATCTCGGGCGTGGTCGGCCGCGCCGACGTCATGGACGGCCCGGCCGCGGGCGGCCTGGGCGGCACCTACGCCGGCAACCCGCTGGCGGTGGCCGCGGCCCACGCCGTGCTGGACGTGATCGCCGAGGAAAAACTGTGCGAACGCGCCGTGCAGCTGGGCGACAAGCTGCGCGCCCACCTCGAGGGCCTGCGCGCCAAGGTGCCGGGCATCGCCGACGTGCGCGGCCTGGGTTCGATGGTGGCGGTGGAACTGAACGACGCCAACGGCAAGCCCGACGCCGAGGCGGTCAAGAAGGTGCAGGCCCGCGCCATCGAGCAAGGCCTGATCTTGCTAAGCTGCGGTGTGTACGGCAACGTCCTGCGTTTCCTGTACCCCTTGACCATCCCCGACGCCCAGTTCGACCGCGCGCTGGCCATCCTGTCCGAGGCCCTGGCCGCCTGAGGCCGCGAGACCCGATCATCCGGTTTTTCGGCTGGCAGGCATGACGATTGCGGGCGTGGCGAGCATTCCCGGCGGATTCCGCCCAGGGATGCGCGCCGCGCCCGCGTCCGCTTTGCCGGCCGCGTTCCCATCAAGGAGATTTTTGCAATGACTTCGTTGACTCATCCCCTGTCGCGTCCCGAATTGCTGCGCGACGCCTGCTACATCGACGGCAAGTGGGTGACGGCCGGCAACGGCCCGTCCATCCCCGTGGACAATCCCTCCACCGGCAAGACCATCGTGTCGGTGCCCAAGCTGGGCCGCAAGGAGACCGAGCAGGCCATCGCCAGCGCCGAGGCCGCCCTGCCCGCCTGGAGCGCCAAGACCGGCAAGGAACGCGCCGCGATCCTGCTGAAGTGGTCCCAGCTGATGATGCAGAACCAGCAGGACCTGGCCGCCATCATGACCTCGGAACAGGGCAAGCCCGTGACCGAGGCCGCCGGTGAAATCGCCTACGCCGCCTCGTTCCTGGAATGGTTCGCCGAGGAAGCCAAGCGCATCGACGGCGACGTGCTGCAAAGCCCGAAGGCCGGCCAGCGCCTGCTGGCGCTGAAGCAGCCGATCGGCGTCACCGCCGCCATCACGCCGTGGAACTTCCCGGCCGCCATGATCACCCGCAAGGTCGGCCCGGCCCTGGCCGCCGGCTGCACCATGGTGGTCAAGCCGGCCCAGCAGACGCCGCTGACCGCGCTGGCGCTGGCGGTGCTGGCCGAAGAGGCCGGCGTGCCGGCCGGCGTGTTCCACGTCATCACCGGCAGCTCGCGCGACATCGGCGCGGCGCTGTGCGAAAGCGACGTGGTGCGCAAGCTGAGCTTCACCGGGTCGACCGAAGTCGGCCGCACGCTGATGGAACAATGCGCCCCCACCATCAAGAAGCTGTCGCTGGAACTGGGCGGCAACGCGCCGTTCATCGTGTTCGACGACGCCGACCTGGACCGCGCGGTCGACGGCATCCTGGCCTCGAAGTACCGCAACGCCGGCCAGACCTGCGTCTGCGCCAACCGCATCTACGTGCAGGCCGGCGTGTACGAGGAAATCGCCAAGCGCCTGGTGGCCAAGGTCGACGCCATGAAGGTCGGCGACGGCTTCGGCGACGGCGTGACGCAGGGTCCGCTGATCGACGCCAGCGCGGTCGAGAAGGTGCAGGAGCACATCGCCGACGCCACCGCGCACGGCGCCAAGGTCATCGCCGGCGGCAAGCCGCACGCGCTGGGCGGCACGTTCTTCGAGCCGACCGTGGTGCGCGACGTGACCCAGTCGATGCGCTTCGCGACCGAGGAAACCTTCGGCCCGGTGGCGCCGCTGTTCCGCTTCGAGTCCGAGGACGAAGTCATCGGCATGGCCAACGACACCATCTTCGGCCTGGCCGCCTACTTCTTCACCCGCGACTACGCCCGCATCTGGCGCGTGTCCGAGGCGCTGGAATACGGCATCGTCGGCATCAACACCGGCCTGATCTCCAACGAAGTCGGCCCGTTCGGCGGCGTCAAGCAGTCCGGCCTGGGCCGCGAAGGCTCGAAGTACGGCATCGAGGAATACCTCGAGATCAAGTACCTCTGCGTCGACCTGGGCGCCTGAGCGCGCCCGCCTTCCCCCCCGGGCGCCCGCCCGGGGCGGATAAACGGGGCTCCGGTCCCGTTTATCCCCAGGAATTGTGGACAACCTGGCAGATAACTCCTGCACAGGTACAAAATCCCCTTTAAGTTCATACGGTTATAAATCGCGATCAAATGCCGCCCAGGCGTGATAGATTTGCGCGTTCCCTGGACAAGCGACTATGAGCAGATCTTTTACCCGCGAGGACACCCGCAAGCTGGCCGGCATCCTGGCCGAAGCCGCGCAGACGGAGGTCATGCCGCGCTTTCGCAACCTGCCCGAGGGCAGCGTGCGCGACAAGAGTTCGCCGCGCGACCTGGTGACCGATGCCGACGAAGCCGCCGAGCGCCTGATCGCCGCGCGCCTGTCCAAGCTGCATCCGGGCGCCGTGCTGATCGGCGAGGAAGCCTCGACCCGCAACCCCGCCCTGCTCAACATGCTGGTGGACGCCGACCTGGCGTTCCTGATCGACCCCATCGACGGCACCCGCAACTATGTCGCCGGCCTGCCGCTGTTCGGCATGATGATCGCCGCCTGCCATCGCGGCGACGTGATCGCCGGCGTAATCTACGACCCGGTCAACCGCGACAGCGCGCTGGCGGTGCGCGGCGAAGGCGCGTGGATGGAGTACGAGAACGGCAAGCAGGCGAAACTGGCGGTCGCCAGCCCCGCGCCGCCCGAGGACATGGACGGCCTGATCTCCACGGGCTTCCTGCCCGAGCCGCTGCGCACCACGGTCAATGGCAACCTGTCGCGCCTGGGCAGCACCGCCTGCCTGCGCTGCGCCGCCCACGAATACCGCATGCTGGCGGCCGGCCACAGCCACATCGCCCTGTACAACCAGCTGACCGCCTGGGACCACGCGGCCGGCTGGCTGCTGCACCGCGAGGCCGGCGGCTACGCGGCGCGCTTCGACGGCTCGCCCTACAAGCCCACCCACCGCAGCGGCGGCCTGCTGTACGCCCCGGACGCGGGCAGCTGGCACGCGGCGCGCAAGGCCCTGCTGGGCGACGCGATTCCCGACGCCGAGGCTTGACATTCGCCGCCAACGCGCCGGGAAATCCTCGCAAAATCGGGGTAATCCCTAGGAATTATCCACAGTATCTGTGGACAACCCTATGGAAAGGTCTGTAACGGCGCAAAAAAATCCTTACAGGGCAGGCACTTGGTTAAACCGGTCAAAAACCGGCCGCCGCTCTGTCCCCGCCCCGTCTCTTTCTAGGCCGCCGTCAGCGCCTCCAGCGCCATGGCGCTGGGCAGCTCGACCTTGAGCGTAAGCAGGTTGTCGGCCCGCGTGCGGCCCAGGTTGATGGCCGCGATCGGCATGCCGTTGCGCGAGGCCGCGGTGACGAAGCGGTAGCCCGAATAGACCATCAGCGACGAGCCCACCACCAGCACCGCGTCGGCCGCCATCAGGCCGGCATTGGCGCGGTCGACGCGCTCGCGCGGCACGGTCTCGCCGAAGAACACCACGTCGGGCTTGACGATGCCGCCGCAGACCGGACAGGGCGGCACCTGGAACGAGGCGAAGTCCACGCCTTCCAGGTCGGCGTCGCCATCGGGCGCGTCGTCGGCCTCGAAGGCGATCCAGTCGGGGTTGTGCTGGTGCAGCGCGTCCTGCCAGGCATCGCGGCCGCCGCGCCAGTCGCAGTTCATGCAGCGCACCTGGTCGAGCCGGCCATGCAGGTCGACCACGTCGCGGCTGCCGGCGGCCTCGTGCAGGCCGTCGACGTTCTGCGTCACCAGCACCGACACCCGGCCGCGCTGCTGCAATTGCGCCAGCGCCCGGTGCGAGGCGTTCGGCTGCACCTTGCCGAAGCGGCGCCAACCCACCATGCTGCGGGCCCAGTAGCGCGCCCGCGCCAGTTCGGTGCCCATGAAGGTTTGCAGCGTCATCGGCGGCGAACGCTTCCATTCGCCGTCGGTGTCGCGGTAGTCGGGAATGCCGGAATCGGTGCTGACGCCCGCCCCGGTCAGCACGAACAGCCGCGGGTGGCGGTCGACGAAGCCGCGCAGCGCGGCCAGATCCGAAACACGTGTGTCCATCCAGGCTCCCGTATCGAATCCCGGGCGTCAAGGCCGCCCAGGCGAGAAGCGGGCGGCGCCAGGGCCGCCCAGCCGAAACGCGGACGCCGTATCAGCCGCCCAGGCCGCAATCCGGCATGTCGCTGACCAGGCTGGCCTGGGTGACGTTGCTGCCCGGCGGCACGCTGCGCGTGAGCCAGACGTTGCCGCCGATGGTCGAACCCTTGCCGATGGTGACGCGACCCAGGATGGTGGCGCCCGCGTAGATGACCACATCATCTTCGATCAGCGGGTGGCGCGCCAGGCCTTTCTTGAGTTCGCCGTTCTCGCCCGGCGGGAAGCGCTTGGCGCCCAGCGTGACCATCTGGTAGAGCCGCACGCGGTCGCCGATGATGGCGGTTTCGCCGATCACCACGCCGGTGCCGTGGTCGATGAAGAAGCTGCGGCCGATGGTCGCGCCCGGGTGGATGTCGATGCCGGTGTCGGCGTGGGCGATCTCGGCCACGATGCGCGCCAGCATCGGCACGCCCAGGCGGTACAGCACGTTGGCCAGGCGGTGGTGGATCATGGCGGCCACGCCGGGATAGCACAGCAGCACCTCGTCGACGCTGTGCGCGGCCGGGTCGCCCTGGTAGGCGGCGGTCACGTCCAGGTCGAGCGCGGCGCGCACGCGCGGCAGCTCGGCGCCGAACTGGCGCACGATCTCGATGGCGCGCTGCTGCGAATCGGCCAGCAGCACCGGATCATCGCGGCCGACGTATTGCAGCTCCAGGCCGACCTGGTGCAGCAGCGCGTCCAGCGCCGCGCCGATGGTGTGGCCGACGTAGAAATCCTCGACTTCCTCGCGCAGGTCGATGGGCCCCAGCCGCATCGGGAACAAGGCGCCACAGAGGTCCTTGATGATCTGGCGCAGGGCTTCCTGCGACGGGAACTCGCGCAGGCCGGCGTCTTCGCGCAGGCGGCCGCGCGGGCCGCGCCAGGCCACGCGCGCCTGGCGCAGGCCCGAGACGATGCTGTCCAGGTTCCAGTGGGCGGAAGGAAGATAGGCCGGGCCGCTCATAGGAACAGCCCCTGCTGGGCGCCGGACGGAACGGCAGACGGAAGAGAATCGAACATGAGGGGGCCTCGATGACGGTGCATCGCCCGCGGCGGCGGGGGCCGCGCGGCGATGCTGCTTTGCAATATATCCGTCAACTGTAACCGCTCGGCCCGCTTCGCGGAACCCATCCGACACGGCATTGGGGTTATGCCGCCGGCGGATCGGTGTCGTAGCCGCGCGGGTTGCCCTGCTGCCAGCGCCAGCCGTCGGCGCACATGGCCTCGACCCCGCGGGTGCTGTGCCAGCCCAGCAGTGACGCCGCCAACGCCGGGTCGGCCCACATCCGCTCGATATCGCCTGGGCGGCGCGGCCCGGTGCGCAGCGGGATGCGGCGCTGGCTGACGCGCTCGAACGCGTGCACCAGTTCCAGCACGCTGGTGCCGCGCCCGGTGCCCAGGTTGACCGCGACGAAGCCGGGATGGCCGGCGGCGTAGGCCAGCGCCTGCACGTGGCCCTGCGCCAGGTCCATGACGTGCAGGTAGTCGCGCACGCCGGTGCCATCCTCGGTGGCGTAGTCGTCGCCGAACACGTTCAGGAACGGCTGCCGCCCCACCGCCACCTGCGTGATGTACGGAAACAGGTTGTTGGGCACGTCGCGCGGGCTCTCGCCGATCTGGCCACTGGGATGCGCGCCGATCGGATTGAAGTAGCGCAGCGTGACCGCGCCGAAGCCCGGCTCGGCCGCGCACAGGTCGCGCAGCATCTGCTCGACCATCAGCTTGCTGCGACCATAGGGATTGGCCGGCGCCAGCGGATGCGCCTCGGTGAACGGCAGCGAGCGCGGCTCGCCATAGACGGTGGCCGACGAGCTGAACACCAGCCGCGTCACGCCCTCGTCGCGCATGGCGCGCAGCAGCGCCACCGAGCCCGCGACGTTGTTGTCGTAATACTTGAGCGGGTCGGCCACCGATTCGCCGACGGCCTTGCAGCCGGCCAGGTGCAGCACCGCCTGCACCGGCTCGCCGCGCCGCGCCTCGCGCGCCAGCAAGGCCTGCACCAGGCCGGTCTGGCGGATGTCGCCCTCGACCAGCGGGATCGGCGTCCCGCACAGGCGCTCGACCCGCCGCACCGCCTCGGGGCTGCCGTTGCTGAAGTTGTCCAGCACCAGCGGCCGCTGGCCGGCGGCCAGCATCGCCACCAGGGTATGGGCGCCGATGTAGCCAGCGCCGCCCGTGACCAGCACGCGCATCTCGCTCATGCCCGGCTCCCCGTCAAAGATGCGCCGCCACGCCGGGCAGCCAGGCATGGCGCGGCTGCGGCGCCTGGGCGTGGCCGCGGTAGCGGTCGATCCAGTACGACGTGGACGCGTCGTGGCCCCAGTCGACCACGCCGGCCGACACCGGCACCGCCAGCTCGCGCTCGATGCCGGTGGCCAGCCGCTTGCCCAGCTCCACGCCCCACTGGTCGAACGGATTGACGCCCCACACCACGCTCTGCACGAACACCTTGTGTTCATACAGCGCCAGCAACGCGCCCAGCGCGCGCGGCTCCAGCTGGCGCAGCACGATCAGCGTGGACGGTCGCCCGCCCGGATGCACCATGTGGCGCGCCAGCGTCAGCGCCTGCCCGGGATCCTCGACATGCGCCACGTCCAGCAGCGCCTGCTCCAGATCCTTGCCGCGCAGCAGCGCCTGGCGCTGCGCCAGGCAATTGGCCAGCAGCATGCGGTGCGCGTCGGGGCTGTCCGGATGGCCCTGCAGGCTGGCGATGAAATCCACCGGCGCGCCCTGCGCGCTCTGGTGCAGCCACTGGAAGAAGGTGTGCTGGCCGTCGGTGCCGGGCATGCCCCAGATGATCGGCGCGGTCGGCACGTCCACCGCGGCGCCGTCGCCGCCGACGCGCTTGCCCAGCGATTCCATTTCCAGCTGCTGCAGATAGGTCACCAGGTGCAGCAGCCGCGCGCTGTAGGCCGCGATGTTGAGCGAGCCGTGGCCCAGCACGCTGCAATTGACCAGGCCGGCCAGCGCCAGCTGCACCGGCGCGTTGGCGCCCAGCGGCGCCTGCTGGAAATGCTGGTCCATGGCCTCGGCGCCGGCGCGCATGCCGATCAGCACGTCGGCGCCCACCGTCAGCGCGATCGACAGCCCGGCCACCGACCAGACCGAATAGCGTCCGCCGACCCAGTCGCACATGCGGAACACCTGGCTGGCCGGCACCCCGAGGGCGCGCGCGGCGGGCGCGTTGGCGGTGACCGCCGCCAGGTGCGCGGACGGATCGGCCACCCCGCCCTGGCGCAGCCAGGCGATGGCGGCGCGGGCGTTGTGCAGGGTCTCGGCGGTGGTGAAGGATTTGGACGACACTACCACCAGGCAGCGGCGCGGGTCGAGCCCGGCCACCGCGTCATGGAAGGCATGGCCGTCGATGTTGGAGACGAAGCGGATCTGGCGGCGCTGGCCCGGGCCGCCGAAGGCCTGGATCGCCAGGCGCGGGCCCCAGTCGCTGCCGCCGATGCCGATGTGCAGCACGGTGGCGAAGTCGGCGTTCTGATCGACATGCCGCACGAAATCGGCCATGCGCGAATACTCGCAGACCGAATCCCGGTCCTGGCCGTCCGGCTGTTCGCGGGTGCGGCCGGCGCGCAGCGCGGTGTGCCAGGCCGGCTTGCCCTCGGTCCAGTTGACCGCGCCGCCGGAGAACAGCGCCTGCCGCGCCGCGTCCAGCCCGCGGGCGCGCAGCAGCGCCAGCGCGGCCGCCTCCAGCGCGGGCGATTGCCGCTGCATGGTCAGGTCCACGCACAGGCCCGCCGCCTCGATCACCTTCAATGCGCCCGCGTCCAGCGCGGCGCCCTGCGCCGCTTGCGCGAAAGCGCGCCATTCCAGGCTGGCGGCGAGGCTGTCCGCCTCGACCGCGGCCTCGGCCTCTCTCGCAAAATTCGCATTACCCATCGCGTGATGCTCCTTAGAACGGTAAACGGATATGGGGGGCAACGCGCCGGAACGCATTGCGGAAGTCCTCCTCGATGCGGGCCAGGGCGGCCACGGAGTCTCCTTCGAAGCGCAACACCACCGTGGGCGTGGTGTTGGACGGCCGCGCCAGGCCGAAGCCGTCGGCGTAGTCGACGCGCACGCCATCCAGGTCGTTGATGGACAGCGCGCCCGGAAACTGGCCGCCGGCGCGCAGCGCCTCGACCAGCTCGAACTGCTCGCCCTGGGTGGTTTCCAGCTTGATTTCGGGGGTGGCGCAGGACTGCGGCAGGCTCTCCAGCAGCGCCGACGGATTGGGCGCCCCGGACAGGATCTCCAGCAGCCGGGCGGCGGCGTAGATGCCGTCGTCGAAGCCGTACCAGCGTTCCTTGAAAAAGATGTGGCCGCTCATCTCGCCAGCCAGCAGCGCGCCCGTCTCGCGCATCTTGGCCTTGATCAGCGAATGGCCCGTCTTCCACATGGTGGCCTTGCCGCCGGCCTCGGTGATGGCGCGCGCCACGTGGCGGCTGCACTTGACGTCGTAGAGAATCTCGGCGCCCGGGTTGCGCGCCAGCACGTCGCGGGCGAACAGGATCAGCTGGCGGTCGGGCCAGATGATCTGGCCCGACTTGGTCACCACGCCGAGCCGGTCGCCATCGCCATCGAACGCCAGCCCGACTTCGCAGTCGGAGTAGCGCAGGCAATAGATCAAGTCCTGCAGGTTCTGCGGATCGGCCGGGTCCGGGTGGTGCCCGGGAAAGGCGCCGTCCACCTCGCAGAACAGCTCCGTGACCTCGCAGCCCAGCGCCCGGAACAGCGCCGGCGCCACCGCGCCGGCCACGCCGCTGCCGCAGTCGATGGCGATCTTCATCGGCCGCGCCAGGCGGATGTCGCCCACCAGCCGCGCCGCGTAGCACGGCTGGATCTGCATCTGCGTGCGGCCGCCGGCCACGCTGGCCGATTCGATCGGCAGGCGCATCGCGTCGCGCAGCGCGGTGATGCCGTCGCCGTACAGCGAGGCGCCGTCCAGCACGATCTTGAAGCCGTTGTGGGCCGGCGGATTGTGGCTGCCGGTGACGGCGATGCCGGCGCCGGTGTCCATCAGGCGGGCCGCGAAATAGACCATCGGCGTGGTCGCCATGCCGATGTCGATCACGTGCAGGCCGGCCGAGCGCAGCCCGGCCTGCAGCGCCGCCGCCAGTTCCACGCTGCTCAGGCGCCCGTCGCGCCCCACCACCATGGCGCGCGCGCCCAGCTCCAGCGCCCGCACCCCGGCCGCCATGCCCAGGCTGTGGGCGAAGCGGGCGTCGATCTCGTCGGGCACCGTGCCGCGTATGTCGTACGCTTTGAAGACCGCATCCAGGATCTGCGGCGTTTCCCAGCCAAACGTTCCATGCATGCCAGTTCTCCGCGGGGGTTACTTGGGGCCGTTCTGCTTGAAATCACCGTAATAGGCGGCGCGCGAATAGCGGTATCCGCCATATTTGGAGCGGAACCCGAAACGCTCGGGCATCAGCTTGAGTCCGTTGAACAGCACCCCGTCGACCGGCGCGCCGGCCTGGATCAGGCGCTTGGCGGTTTCGCGGATCTCGCCCACAGTGTTCATGCCCGACCGCACCACCACCATGACCGCCGCGGCATGCGTGCCGACCACCGCGGCATCGGGCGAGGACAGCACCGGCGCCGTGTCCAGGATGACCATGTCGTACTGGCTGGCCAGTTCCCGCAGCGTCTGGCCGAAGATCGGCGAGGCCAGCAACTCCGACGGATCGAAGCTGACCGCGCCGGTGGCGATGAAGTCCACGCCCTCGGAAACGCTGTGCTTGCGCACCCGTTCCAGCGGCAGCGTGCCCGACAGCACCTCGAACAGGCCGTCTTCCTTGGGCACGCCGAAATAGCGGTTCAGCTGGCCCTTGCGGAAGTCGGCGTCGATCAGCAGCACGCGCTTGCCGACCCCGCCCTGGATGAAGGCGAAGTTGGCCGACAGGAACGACTTGCCCACGCCCGCCACCGGGCCGGTGAACATGACCATGTTGTTGGCCGACTGGCGCAGCGACGCCTGCAGCACGTTGCGGAACGACCGCAGGCTCTCGATCGGCGGCGCGTTGCCCTGGCTCTGCGCCAGCAGCGCGGGCACCGTGGCGTTCTTGCGCCGGCTGCGGCGCCACAGCTTGTCCTGCAGGTCGCTGTGCGGAATCGCGGCCAGCACCGGCAGGCCGGTGTAGCGCTCGACGTCGTCCGGCTCCGACAGGCCGCCGAACAGCGCGTTGCGCACGAAGGCGCACAGCACGCCGATGATCAGGCCGATGGCCGTGGCCACGGCGATGATGATGGCGGCCTTGGGGCGCACCGGCTTGTCCGGCTGCACCGCCGCATCCAGGATGCGCACGTTGCCGACCTTGCCGGCGCGGATCAGGCGCAGCTGCTGGGCGTTGTTCAGGAGGCCCGTGTACAGCTCGGTATTGACGCGCACGTCGCGCACCAGCCGCACCACGTCCTGCTCCAGGTCGGGCAGTTGCTTGATGTTGTTGCCGATGCGGTTGACGTCGCCCGTCAGCGAGGCGATCTGGCGGTCGATGGCGACGATGCTCGGATGGGTCGGCGCGAACCGGGTGATCAGTTCCTGGCGCTTGGCGCGCAGTTCCATCACCTTGGTCTGGGCGTCCACCGACTGCGCCAGGATCAGCTTGGCCTCTTCGCTCAGGTCGATGGTGCCGCGCTTGTTGCGCAGCGAGTTGTACTTGGTCTCGGCCGCGTCCAGCTCGCGCTTGAGCTGCGGCAGCTGCTGGTCGAGGAAGGCCAGCGACTTCTCGGCCTGCGCCGACTTGCGGTTGACGTTCTGCTGCACGTATTCCTGGCCGATCTGGTTCAGCACCGCCGTGGTCAGCAGCGGATCGTTGCCTTCCAGCGTGACCCCGATCACGCCGGAGGTGCGGCCGCGCTCGAAGATGCCCAGGCGCGACTGCACGTCCTCGATGGCCGCCAGGCGCGAGGTGCGCGAGACCGTGAACTCGGTGCCGGGCCGGCCGTTGAGCGCATCGACGTGCACGTCCAGCGCGCCGCCGCCGGGCAGCAGGAAATGCTCGGGCTTGCCGACGGTGCCGTTGAAGGTGGCGCCGGTGAGCTTGTCGTTCAGGCTATAGGCGCCCTCGCCCAGGGTGGTGATGCGAAAGGGCTTGCCCAGCCATTCGTTGGGCACGTCCAGCTGCGAGATCGAGATCGACTCGCCGCCCCAGGCGTAGCCGCCGCGGGGTAGCCCGGACGGATACGGCAGGCTCTCGTGGCGCTGCGCCAGCCATTCGCCCACCACCGGGAAGTAGCGCGGCTTGGCGTGGATGTACAGCATGAACTTGTCGACCGCCGGCCCCACCACCATGCGCGAACGCAGCACCTCCATTTCGCCGGAGGTCTCGGCCTTGGTGTCGAAAATGGCGGACACGTCGCCCAGGAGGCTGCGGCTCTGGCCTTGCGGCAGCTCCTCCTCCACCTGGACGATGATGTCGGCCGAATAGACCGAGGGTGTCACCATGACGTAGGCGACGGCCCCCAACAGCGCGATCAGGGTGATGGCGATGATCAGCCAACGGTTGGAGAAGATGGCGTCCACGTGCGAGGACAGCGGGGTTTCCTGCTGGCGAGCCGGCACGGAGGGCTCGAACGATTCGATAGGCAACGGCATGCAGCTCTCCAGGGTTACTTGATGGAATGCACGGTCTGTACCGTTTGCGCGCTCGGGAACAGATTGCTGATGAAGCGGTTCCACCGCACCAGTCCAGCCGTATCCACGAAGACGACATCCTTGGGTTGCAACTCGAACTTCTCCGCCACCGCATAAGCCTGCGGCGAGGCGGCATTCAGGTGGAACACCAGCGGCGTCGCCTGCTCGGTGCTGCGCACCACGAACACCTGCGACGAGTCAGCGGTCAGCTGGTTGGGCCCTCCCGCCACGCCCAGCGCCTCATTCAACGTCAACCTGCCGTCGCGCATCACGATCGTGGCCGGCACAGTCACTTCGCCCGTCACGAACACCTTGCTCTCATCCCTCGGGGTCACTCGGACGATGTCGCCCGACTTCAGCATGACCTGGTTCAGGTCCTGGCCGCGGTCGATCAACGCGGGCAGATTCACGCGGGTCTTCTTGCCTTCGCGGATGACATAGACGCTGCTGCGGTCACCCGTGGGCAGTACGCCGCCCGCGCGGTTGATCGCTTCCAGCAAGGTCATGGGAATGTCGTTGATCGCCACCGTGCCTGGCGTCTTCACCTCGCCTTCGACGTAGACCCGCTTGCTGCGGTAGCCCAGCACGCGCACCGTGATCTGCGGGTCCTGGATGTATTTGCCCGAACTATTGACTATGAGATTGCGCGCCTGGAGTTCAGTCAACCCCGCCACTTTCAGCAGTCCCGTATAGGGAAATTGGATATATCCAGTGGAGGAGACCGTATACCCCGGAATGCCCGAGGCGGTGTCTCCAAAGGCTAGTTCGGTCACCCCAGTTCCAATAGCGTAGGTTTGCGTCGGAAGCACGAGCTCGGGGTGATCCCAGACCACGATCGAGAGGATGTCCCCGGGGCCGATGCGATAGGGCTCGGCCTTGTCGACCAGCCGCGAAATGCCGTCGTTGTCCAGCAACGCCTGACGCGCGCGGTTGTCGTCCAGCACCAGGGAGGGCGTGATCTCCTTGATCTGCGCCACCGAGTTCGGATCGAGCGGATCCACCAGGTGCTTGGCGTCAAAGGTCATGCCGGGAGAAAGGGCGCAGGCGCCCAGCGAGGACACGAGCGCGATGGCTGCGATGGCTCGGCTCAACGTTCCGAAAAATGTCGTCATGGCGAATCCACTGTGAATGACTTCGTTGCTTGGAAAGGAGCCCGATGCGTAACGGGTTGCGACATTCCACTCTCTTTTCCAGCCCCCGCACATTCGACGGATGCCCTAAGCCTTCTCCTACATCGTTTGGAGGTTTCGGGTGCGCCGGGCACTCAATAAGATTCGTCGGTAGCCCCATGCTTTGCGGCGGTGCACCGTTGTTTTCCCCGCGGCCGCAGGGCGACTCCCCGAACAAAGGAGTACGCGATGGACCCGTCCCTTACGGACACGTCGGCGAGAGCGAATCGATCCAGCTATCTGTACCGGCTGCTGGATGCCGCGATCGTCATCATCTGCGGCCTCGCCGTCACCGAGTTCAAGTTCTCGGATGAGGCGATGGCCGATCCTCCGCAGATCCATCTGTTCCTGATCTACCTGTGCGGCCTGGGCGTCATCGCGCTGTTCCCGGCCTTCCGCCTCTATGTGTCGTGGCGCGGCCGGCGCCTGACCGACCTGGTGGTGCGCAGCCTGGCGGCCTGGGCCCTGGTGTTCGCCCTGGGCATCCTGGTCAGTTTTCTCATGCACCAGAGCGCGGCGGTATCGCGCTTGTGGGCGGCGACCTGGTTCGGCTCCGTCGCGCTGGCGCTGGCCGGCGTGCGCCTAGCGGCCTACACCGTCCTGGGCGCGGCGCGCGACCGCGGCCTGGACCGCAAGCGCGTGCTGCTGGTCGGCTTCGGCGCGCTCGGCCACGACCTGTGGCGCCGCGTCGAACGCTACCGCGAGGCCGGCTACGAGGTCGCCGGCATCTACGCCGAGGCCCACGAGAACCTGCCGCCGCAAGTCCGGCGCCTGCATGAGCTGGACGCGCTGCATGGCTTCGTGCGCGAACACAACGTGCGCGAAGTCTGGATCGTGCTGCCGATGGAGGCCGGCCAGGAATTGCGCGAGGTGCTCTACCACCTGCGCAACGACCTGGTGGACATCCGCTGGATCCCCGACGTGATGTCGATCCAGCTGCTGGGCCACCGCATCGGCGAATTCCTCGGTCTGCCCGCCATCCAGCTCAACAGCCTGCCGGCCGCCGGCGTGCGCGGCCTGGCCAAGGAAGCCTTCGACCGCGCCTTCGCGCTGTGCGCGCTGGTGGGGCTGTCGCCGGTGATGCTGACGGTGGCCGGCCTGGTGAAGCTGACCTCGCGCGGCCCGGTGCTGTTCACCCAGCCGCGCCTGGGCGTGGACGGCAAGGTATTCCACGTCTACAAGTTCCGCACCATGACCGTGCACCAGGAGCACGGCGTGGTCACCCAGGCCACCCGCGACGACGCCCGCATCACCCGCATCGGCGGCTTCCTGCGCCGCACCAGCCTGGACGAACTGCCGCAGTTCCTGAACGTGCTGCGCGGCGACATGTCGGTGGTCGGCCCGCGCCCGCACGCGCTGGAGCACAACGAGCTCTACAAGGACCTGGTGCAGCGCTACATGATGCGTCACCGCGTCAAGCCGGGCATCACCGGCTGGGCCCAGGTCAACGGCCTGCGCGGCCAGACCGACACGCTGCGCAAGATGAGCGACCGCATCGAGCACGACATCTATTACATCCAGCACTGGACGTTCCGGATGGACCTGATCATCATCGCCCGTACGGCGGTCTCCGGATGGACGGGCCGAAATGTCTACTGAACCGCTCGGCTGGCCCCTGATCGTCCCGGCGCGCGTGCGTTTCGCGCCCGGCCCCGCCGCGCCGGCCCCCGGCCTGCTGGCCCAGGATGACTTCCGCCGCGCGGTGGACATGCTGCCGCTGGTCTCCATCGACCTGCTGCTGCGCGACGCCGAGGGCCGCTACCTGACCGGGCTGCGCAGCAACCCGCCGGCCCAGGGCGCCTGGTTCGTGCCCGGCGGCCGCATCCGCAAGAACGAGACGCTGGCTCGGGCGTTGCAGCGCATCGCCCGCGAGGAACTGGGCGTGACGCTGCCGCCCCACGCCTGGCGGCCGCGCGGCGTGTACGAACACTTCTACGACACCAATTTCGCCGGCGAACCCGGCCGTTCCACCCATTACGTCGTCCTCGCCTACGAGGCCGACCTGACGCTGGACATCGCCAGCCTGCCGCTGGGCCAGCACCGCCGCTACCGCTGGCAGTCCCCGGCGGCCATCGCCGCCGATCCCGGCGCGCATCCGAACACCCAGGCCTACTTCAAGGAGTCAGCGCCATGACCCAACCCCTTCCCCCCTATCGGGCCGTCATCCTTTGCGGCGGCTCGGGTTCGCGCCTGTGGCCCCTGTCGCGCGAACTGCTGCCGAAGCAGTTCATCCGTTTGACCGATGACCGCAGCCTGCTGCAGAACACCCTGCTGCGGCTCGGCTCGGCCGACGCCCAGGCGCGGCCGATGCTGGTCTGCAACGACGCCCACCGTTACATCGCGGCCGAACAGGCGCAGGAACTGGGCATCCAGGACACCGAGATCGTGCTCGAGCCCCACGCCCGCAATACCGCGCCGGCCATCGTCGCCGCCACGCTGCGGGCGATGCGCGACGGCGAGGACCCGGTCATGCTGATCATGCCGTCCGACCACGTGCTGGAGGATGGCCCGGTGCTGGCCGCCGCCTTCGCCGAGGCCTACCAGGCCGCGCGCCAGGGCGCCCTGGTGACCTTCGGCATCACGCCCACGGCGCCGCTGAGCGGCTACGGTTACATCCAGGCGGCCGAGTCAGACGAGCTGGCGCCGGCGCGGCGCGTGCGCCGTTTCGTCGAGAAGCCCTCGCCCGAAGTGGCGCAGCGTTTCATCGAGTCCGGCAGCTACTACTGGAACAGCGGCATGTTCGCCTTCCAGGCCTCGGTGTTCCTGGCCGAGATGGAACGGCTGGCGCCGCGCATCCTGCAGCAGGTGCGCGCGGCGGTGGCCGCCGGCCATGGCGAGAACAGCCTGTTCCAGCTGGACGGCCCGGCCTTCGAGGCCTGCCCCAGCGACTCGATGGACTACGCCATCATGGAACGCACCGACAGCGCCGTGGTCATCCCCCTGGCCACGCCGTGGAGCGACGTCGGCGCCTGGGACGCGGTCTGGGGCATCGCCCGCAAGACGGCCGAGGGCAACTCCACCAGCGGCGACGTGATGGTGGAGGATTCGCGCAACTGCCTCATCCATGCCACCAGCCGGCTGGTGGCCTCGGTCGGGCTGGACGACATCGTGGTGATCGAAACGGCCGACGCCGTGCTGGTGGCGCACAAGACCCGCTCGCAGGACGTCAAGCGCCTGGTGGAAGTCTTCAAGACCCAGCACCGCCGCGAACTCAACCACCACCGCGAGGTGCAGCGGCCCTGGGGCTCGTATGACTCGGTGGGCCAGGGGCCGCGCTACCAGGTCAAGCGCATCACCGTGAAGCCGGGCGCGCGCCTGTCGTCGCAGATGCACCATCACCGCGCCGAGCACTGGGTGGTGGTGTCGGGCACCGCGCGCATCTACAACGGCGACAAGCAATACCTGCTGACCGAGAACCAGTCGACCTACATCCCGCTGGGCGAGGTCCACAGCCTGGAGAACCCCGGCAAGATCCCGCTGGAAATCATCGAGGTGCAGTCCGGCGCCTATCTGGGCGAGGACGACATCGTCCGTTTCCAGGACATGTACGGCCGTGTCTGATCCCCGGCGCGCGGCCTCATCCTTCTGGCGCCCGGGCGTGGCGCGGGTCTGCCTGCCCGCGGCCGCGTTGTTCTTCCTGGCGCTGGTCACGGTGGGCAACCTGCCGGGCCTGGCGGCCGAGATGTCGGCCACCTTCGGCGACAAGCGCCTGCACCTTGCGGCCTACGCCTTTCTGACGGCGCTGATCTACGCCTCGGTGCGTCGCCGGCCCGCGCTGACGGCGCTGGCCACGGTGACGGCGCTGGGCGCGCTGGACGAAACCATCCAGTCCTTTTTTGCCTATCGACAAGCTGATCTCTTAGACCTTCTGGCCGATATCTCCGCGGCGGGTGCGACAGTAATCTCGTTGAACATCGGTTCCGCAGCCTTCGGCTCCTTTCGTGCAGTGACTAAGTCTTAAGGATAAAACCATGCCAAAACGGGCACTGATTACCGGCGTCACCGGACAGGACGGCGCATACCTGGCCGAGTTCCTGCTGGCCAGGGGCTATGAAGTCCATGGCATCAAGCGGCGCGCATCGCTGTTCAACACCGCGCGCATCGATCACCTGTACCAGGATCCGCATGACCAGCCGCGCAACTTCGTGCTGCACCACGGCGACATGACCGACTCCTGCAGCCTGATCCGCATCGTGCAATCGGTGCAACCCGACGAAATCTACAACCTGGCGGCGCAGAGCCACGTCGGGGTGTCGTTCGAAGAGCCGGAGTACACCGCCAACGCCGACGGCCTGGGCACCCTGCGCCTGCTGGAAGCCATCCGCATCCTCAAGCTGGAGGACAAGGCGCGCTTCTACCAGGCCTCGACCTCCGAGCTGTACGGGCTGGTGCAGGAAACGCCGCAGCGCGAGAGCACGCCGTTCTACCCCCGCAGCCCCTACGCCGCGGCCAAGCTGTACGCCTACTGGATCAGCGTGAACTACCGCGAGGCCTACGGCATGTACGCCTGCAACGGCATCCTGTTCAACCACGAATCGCCCAAGCGCGGCGAGACCTTCGTGACGCGCAAGATCACCCGCGGCCTGGCCCGCATCGTGCTGGGCCTGCAGGAATGCCTGTACCTGGGCAACCTGTCGGCGCTGCGCGACTGGGGCCATGCGCGCGACTACGTCGAAATGCAGTGGCTGATGCTGCAGCAGGATACGCCGGAGGACTACGTCATCGCCACCGGCATGCAGTACAGCGTGCGCGAATTCATCAATACCGCCGCGCGCGAACTGGGCATCCTGCTGGCGTGGGAAGGCGAAGGCCTGAACGAGACCGCCACGGTGCTGTTCAGCCCGGTGCACGACATCAAGGCCGGCCAGGTCATCGTGCGGGTCGACCCGCGCTACTTCCGCCCGACCGAGGTCGAGACCCTGCTGGGCGATCCGACCAAGGCGCGCGAAAAGCTGGGCTGGTCGCCCCGCACCACCTTCGCCCAGCTGGTCAAGGAGATGGTCGAGAGCGACCTGAAGGACGCGCGCCGCGATGCCCTGGTGGAGCAGAACGGCTACGAAATCTACGCCTACAAGGAGTAGCCCGCCATGAGCCATCAGGATCAACGCGTGTTCGTGGCCGGCCATCGCGGCATGGTGGGCGCGGCGCTGGTGCGCGAGCTGCAGGGGCGCGGCTACCGCCAGGTCATCACGCGCAGCCACAGCGAACTGGACCTGGAGAACCAGAACCAGGTGCACCGCTTCTTCTCGACCACGCCGGTCGACATGGTGTACCTGGCGGCCGCCAAGGTCGGCGGCATCCTGGCCAACCAGAACCATCCGGTGGATTTCCTCTATCGCAACCTGATGATCCAGTGCAACGTGATCCGCGCCGCCTACGCGGCCGGCGTGCGCAAGCTGCTGTTCCTGGGCTCGTCCTGCATCTATCCGCGCGAGGCGGCGCAGCCGCTGCGCGAGGACGCGCTGCTGACCGGCCCGCTGGAAGCCACCAACGAGCCGTACGCCATCGCCAAGATCGCCGGCCTGAAGCTGTGCGAGGCCTACCAGCGCGAGTACGGCGCGCACTTCGTCTGCGCCATGCCGACCAATCTGTATGGCCCGCACGACAACTACGACCTGCACAGCAGTCACGTGCTGCCGGCGCTGATCCGCAAGTTCCACGAAGGCCGCGAGGCCGGCGACGACAGCGTGACGCTGTGGGGCAGCGGCAAGCCGCTGCGCGAGTTCCTGTACGTGGACGACCTGGCGCGGGCCTGCGTGATGCTGATGGAGACCCCGACGGCCGAGGGCATGTACAACATCGGCGCCGGCCAGGACCTGTCCATCGCCGAGCTGGCCCGGGTGGTGGCGCAGGTGGTCGGCTACCAGGGCAACATCGTCTACGACGCCAGCAAGCCCGACGGCACCCCGCGCAAGCTGATGGACTCGTCCAAGGTGCGCGCGCTGGGCTGGAAACCGGAGATCTCGCTGACCCATGGCGTGACGCTGGCCTATGGCCATTTCCTGCGCGAGCAGGCGCGTCCGCCGCTGCCCGTGGCCTGAGCGCCACGCCAACCGAGCACAGGCCTACCGATGTACCGACTCATCAGGAAGCACGTCGCCGGCAATGCCTCGTTCTGGGGGCTGGTGGAATACGGCATCGGCCCGGTCGCGGCGCTGGTGGCGCTGCCCATCCTGTTCCGCCAGCTGGGCACGGTGGGCTTCGGCCAGTACTCGATGATCATCGCGCTGGCCGGCTTCGGCAATGCCGCCAACCTCGGCGCCGCCGTGACCGCCACCAAGCTGGTGTCCGAACGCATGCACGAACCGGGCGGCGCCTACCGCGCGGCCGGCGTGGCCATGTCGCTGATCGGCTGCGCGCTCGGCGTGGTGACGGCGGCCGCGGCGCTGCTGTGGGGCGTGGTGTGGCTGGGCTGGCCCGCCGCCACCTTCGGCGGAGTCGCCGTGACGCTGCTGGCCATGCCGGCGCTGGCCGTCTACCTGACTCAGCAATACGACCAGCTGATGTCCGGCTGCCTCAAGGGCCGCGAGGATTTCCGCGCCACCGCCCTGTGCGAGGTCTTCAGCCGCAGCGGCACCATGGCCCTGGCCTGCGCCACCGCCTGGCTGACCGCCTCGCCCACCTGGACCGGCCTGGCCCAGGCGGTCGGCCTGCTGCTGGCCGGCTCGGTCAAGATGCGCGTGTTCGCGCGCCGCTACGGCCATGCGCTGGTGCGCCCGGTGCGCGACCGCGGCGCGATGCTGGCGGCGTTCAAGTTCTCGCGCTGGTCCTGGCTCAACAGCCTGAGCGCCCTGGCGTTCGGCTCGGTCGACCGGGTGCTGGTGGGCAGCCTGATGGGCCCGGCCGCGCTGGCCATCTACACGGTCGGCGTGCAGGTCGGCCAGATGATCCACACCGCCTCGGTGGCGATCTTCCAGAAGGCCATGCCGCGCGTCAGCCGCCTGGCCGCGTCGCCGCCGCACCCCGGCGCGGCCGAAGAGGAGATCCGCCGCCTGATGTGGTGGAACCTGCTGCTGTCGGCCGGCGCCACCGTGGCGGTGCTGGCGGTCAGCCAGCCGCTGCTGGACCTGCTGCTGGGCCATGCGGTGGCCGAGGGCCACCTGGGCACCTTCCGTCTGCTGATCGCCGCCTCCGGGCTGCTGTCGCTGAACGCCGCGGCGCATTTTTCCCTGCTCGGGCTGGGCAACTCGCGCGCGGTCGCCATTCTCAACGGCCTGGGCGGCCTGGCCATGCTGTGCGTCATGGCCGTCCTGGTGCACGCGGCGGGCGAGCATGCCGCGGCCTGGGGCCGCATGGCCTACGCGGCGATCACGCTGGCCGGCGTGGCGCTCGCCATCCGTCAATCCCGGCCCGACTACCCGGGCGCAATGCCTGCGGCCACCCGGTAGTGAACATGCTGAGGTCTTATATGCGCAAGCGTCACAACGAGTACTCGCGTCAACTGATCGATTTCGTGAGCGAGCTGCGTCCGCCCGCGCCGATCGCCGGCGGCCTGTTGCCCAAGCTGACCATCGTGACCCCCTCGTTCAACCAGGCCCGCTTCCTGGAACGCACCATCGTCTCGGTGCTGAACCAGGGCTATCCGCGGCTGGAATACATCATCATCGATGGCGGCTCGACCGACGGCAGCGTCGACATCATCCGCAAGTACGAGCGCTACCTGACCCACTGGGAAAGCGGGCCCGACCGCGGCCAGTCGCACGCCATCAACAAAGGCTTCGAGCGCGCCACCGGCGACTACGTCGGCTGGCAGAACTCCGATGACCTGTACTACCCGGGCGCGCTGCGCAAGCTGGGCGCGGCGGCGGCGCGAGGCCGGGCGCCGATCGTCAGCGGCAACCTGTTCGTGGCCGACGCCGACAACCACATCTTCCGCAAGATCCACTACACCCCCGTCAACCGCGGCACGCTGACCGTGGTCAAGGCCTCGATCCCGAACCAGTCGGCCATCTTCCGTCGCGACCTGCTGCTCAAGCACGGCCTGCTGCAGGAAAGCATGCGCTACTGCATGGACCTGGAGCTGTGGAGCCGCCTGCTGCGCGAAGGCCGCAACCAGATCGTGCCGGACGCGATGGGCGTGTACACCGCCCATGACGAGACCAAGACCGCGTTGATGCAGGACGTGCTGCTGGAGGAACGCCAGCAGATCGTCGAGCGCATCCGCCGCACCGAACCGGGCATGGGCAAGCTGTTCGGCCTGTCGTGCCGGGCGTCGCAGGTGGCGGCGCACGCGCGCCAGGGCGACCTGTCGTACCTGGTCGAGAAGCTGGCCATCAAGCTGTTCGGACGCGACGACTGGGCCGCGCACTGACCCCACCCAGCCATGGAGCCGCCATGCATCCGCACCGCCGTCTTTCCACGCTGCACCTGCTGGGCCTGTTCGCCTTCACCGCGCTGGCGCTGAACGACGATCACTTCATCCTCGGGGTCGGCAGCTTCAAGCTGTCGCCGTTCGACGTGCTGTTCGTCGCCATCCTGGTGGTCAAGGCGCTGCGGCTGGCGGACCCCGCCGCCTATGCCCTGCCGCGCGGCACGCTCGGCATGCTGCTGGGCCTGCAGGTGCTGACGGTGATCTACCTGCTGCTGGTGTCGCTGCATCATCCCGGCATCGAGACCGGCGACGTGGCGCGCGACCTGCGCATCGTCTTCTACTTCCTGAGCGTGCCGTTCCTTTGCTACAAGGATATCGACAGCCCGGCGGCCTACGCGCTGCTGCAGAAGTACATCGTGGCGGCGTGCCTGGCCGTGGCCACGCTGATGCTGCTGGAGCAGTTGCAGGGCTTCAGCGTCGCCAACCCGCTGCGCAACGTGCGGCTCGGCGTCTGGGCGATTCCGTTCGGCGTGGTGTCGCTGCTGTACTTTCGCAAGACGCTCAACGTGTCCGGCCCCAAGGCCTACGCGCTGACGGTGTACATGCTGCTGGCGCTGGTGTTCTCGCTGAACCGCAGCCAGTACCTGCAGCTGATGGTGTCGGTGCTGCTGGCGGTGATGCTGGCGGCCGGCTCGGACGTACGCCGCCGGGTGGTGATGATCTTCGCGCCGGCGGCGGTGGCCGGCATCCTGGTGTTCGCCAGCATCGGCTACCTGGACGTGCTGACCAACCGCGTCTTCAGCGTCGAGCGCCTGGACGAGGACTCCAGCTACGGCGCCCGCATCCAGGAGATGCAGGGCCAGATGGACTCGTTCGCCGAGAGCCCGGTGTTCGGCAAGGGCGCGGGTTTTCGCAGCTGGGTGATGGGCGAGAACGGCTTCGAGCTGAGCACCTTCGCGCACAACTCGTGGGCCTTCTATCTGATGAAGTTCGGCATCGTCGGCACGGTGATGATCATGCTGCCGCCGCTGCTGATCCTGCTGCTGTCGCTGTTCCGGCGCTACGCCCATCCCGGACTCGAACTGCACCGGCGCTACCTGCTCGCCACGGCGCCGATCTACATCTTCGTCGACTCGCTCTCGGGGGGCCTGGCGTATGCCCCCAAGACCGCCTTCACCGGCTTCCTGCTGTGCTACTGCCTGTCGCTGATACGCAATGCGCGGGCCATGCCCGTGCCTCCGCCCGCACCCGCGGCTCCCAGCCTCCGTCCGGACGCCCAGCGCCGGCCGCTACCGCGAGTACTGCCCCATGCCTGATGTCCTGTTCGTCGCGCCGGACCTGCACGGCGGCGTCGGAAGATGTGTCGCCTTCATCGCCGATGCCCTGCCCGAGCGGGGCGTGGACGCCGCGCTGTTCCTGCTGCGTTCGCGCAACCGCGAATACCCGGTCGCCAATCCGCGCGTGACGCGGGCCCTGCCGGTGATCGAATCGCCCGCCTCGCTGCGGCTGATGCTGCCGGTGGCGTTCTGGCGGCTGCTGCGGCAGATCCGCCGCGACCGGCCCGCCATCGTCTGCTCGCACGGCTTGCTGTGCAACATGCTGGTGGTGCTGGCCAAGAAGCTGTTGCGCGGCAAGTTCGCCACCGTCGCCTTCGAGCACAGCAGCCCCGCCATCCATTACGGCGCGTCGCGCATGCGGCGGCTCAAGTGCTGGCTGGTGAGCCAGACCTATCGCCGCCACGATGCCGTCGTCGGCGTGTCGCGCGGCGTCAAGGAAGACCTGGTCAGCATGTTCCCGCCGCTGCGCGGCAAGGTGCGCACCATCTACAACGGCGTGCCGCTGGACAACGTGCGCGAGCAGAGCGCGACGCCGCCGACGCCCGAACCGGCGGCCACGCCGTACCACGTGGTCGCGGTCGGCCGCCTGGAGGCCGTCAAGGACTACGCCACCCTGATCGATGCCGCCGCGCTGCTGGACGACCCCGGTATCCGCTTCACCATCCTGGGCGAAGGCTCGGAACACGCCGCCCTGCAAAAGCGCATCGACGCGCGCGAGTCGCGCAGCCCGGTGACGCTGGCCGGCCACATCGACAACCCCTTCCCCGTGATCGCCGGCGCCGGCGCCTTCGCCCTGACCTCGGTGCGCGAGAGCTTCGGCAACGTGCTGGTCGAGGCCCTGTGCCTGGGAGTACCCGTCATATCCACCGATTGTCCGCACGGGCCGGCCGAGATCCTCGACGCCGGCCGCTACGGGCTGCTGGTGCCGGTGGGCGACGCGGCGGCCCTGGCCGCGGCGGTGCGGCGCCTGGCCTACGACGGCGACATGCGCGCGAGACTGGCGGCCGACGGCCCCGGGCGCGCCGACGCCTTTTCACTGGAGCGGCACTGCCGCGACGTCATCGATCTGTTCCAGCCGCTGATGCGGCGCGGCGCCTCCTGAAAGGAAAGCCTCATGTCCAAGATACCGGTATCCGTGGTCGTCATGACCAAGAACGAGGAACGCAATATCGCCAAGTGCCTGAAGGCGCTGGCCGACTTCGACGAAGTCTTCGTGGTCGATTCCAACAGCACCGACGCCACCTGCGCCATGGCGGCCGCGCTCGGCGCCAAGGTCAGCAACTTCCAGTGGAACGGCAAGTACCCCAAGAAGAAGCAGTGGTGCCTGGAGCAACTGCCCTTCACCCACCCGGTGGTGCTGTACGTCGACGCCGACGAGGAGATGACGCCCGAGCTGGCCGCCGAGATCCGCGCCGCGCTGCCGCGCTTCGCCGTCGGCGCCGGCGGCGCCTTCGTGCCGTTCGACTATGTGTTCTGCGGCCGCAAGCTGCGCCATGGCCATCGCGTCTACAAGCTGGCGCTGCTGGCGCGCGACCGCTCGCGCTTTCTCGACTACGACGACCTGGACGTGGCCCACATGTGGGAGGTCGAGGGCCACTACCAGCCCCAGGTGCAGGGCGAGACCTTTGCGCTGCGGGCGCGCATGGTGCACAACGACCATGACTCGCTGTACCACTACTTCGACAAGCACAACCGCTACTCCGACTGGGAAGCCAACCTGCGCATCAAGGGCCTGATGAATGACCCGCGCGAGGCCAACGTCGGCGCGCGGGCGCTGCTCAAGCGCGTGTTCCAGGCCATGCCGTTCAAGGCCCCGATCTCGTTCCTGCATTCGTACGTGCTGCGCCTGGGCTTGCTGGACGGCCGCGCCGGCTTCGACTACGCCATCGCCCGCGCCATGTACTACTGGCAGATCCGCATCAAGACCGAGGAAATCCGCAAGGCGCGGCTGGCCGTGCCCGAGGAGCGCCAACAGGGGGGAACGGTCGCCGGAGCGGCCAAATGAGCGCCTTGCAGCGGCTCGACCAGTTCGCCCTGGCGCCCGGCCAGCGCGGCCGCTCGGCGCTGACGGTGCAGCTGTGGTGGCTGGTGCAGGGGTCGCTGTTCCGCTGGTCGCCGCAGGTGGCCTACGGTTTCCGGCGCTGGCTGCTGCGCTGCTTCGGCGCCCGCGTCGGCCGCAAGGTCCTGATCCGGCCCAGCGCCACCGTGACCTATCCCTGGAAGGTGGAGATCGGCGACTACGCCTGGATCGGCGATGACACGGTGATCTACAGCCTGGGGCCGATCCATATCGGCGCCCATGCCGTGGTGTCGCAGCGCAGCTACCTGTGCGCGGCCGACCACGACGCCGGCAAGCCCGACTTCCCGCTGCGCGAACGCGCCGTCCGCATCGAGGACGGCGCCTGGGTCGCCACCGACGTGTTCGTCGGCCCGGGCGTCACCATCGGCCGCGAGGCCGTGGTCGGCGCGCGCAGCTCGGTGTTCCGCAACCTGCCGCCGGCCATGGTGTGCCTGGGCAACCCCTGCCGTCCCGTCAAACCCCGCGTGGAGCCGCCAGCATGAAGATACTTCTGTACAGCATCAACTACGCGCCGGAACTGACCGGCATCGGCAAGTACAACGCGGAAATGGCCGAATGGCTGGCCGCCCGCGGCCACCAGGTCAGCGTCGTCACCGCCCCGCCCTACTATCCCCAATGGCAGGTCCACGACGGCTATCACGCCGGCCGCTACCGCCGCGAGACCCGCGCCGGCGTCGATGTCCGGCGCGCGCCCTTGTGGGTGCCACGCAAGCCCGGCGGCGCCAAGCGCCTGCTGCACCTGGCCAGCTTCGCGCTCTCGAGCCTGCCGTCGCTGCTGCGGGCGGCGGCCGGCCGGCCCGACCTGATCCTGGTGGTCGAACCCGCCCTCTTCTGCGCGCCGGCCGCGTGGCTGGCGGCGCGGCTGTGCGGCGCGCGCGCCTGGCTCCACATCCAGGACTATGAAGTGGACGCCGCCTTCGACCTGGGCCTGCTCAAGGGCGCGCGGCTGCGCGGCCTGGTGCAGCGCGCCGAGCGGTGGCTGATGCGGCGCTTCGACCGCGTCTCGACGATTTCGCGGCGCATGCAGGACCTGGCGCTGTACAAGGGCATCGACCCGCAACGCGCGGTACTGCTGCCCAACTGGATCGACGTCAACGCCATCGCCCCCGATCGCGCCGGCAACCTGCGCGCCGAGCTCGGCATCCCCGCCGACGCGGTGGTGGCGCTGTACTCGGGCAACATGGGTGGCAAGCAGGGCCTGCAGACGCTGGCGCAGGTGGCGCGGCTGCTGCAGCACGAGCCGCGCCTGTGGTTCGTGTTCTGCGGCCAGGGCCCCGAGCGGGCGCCGCTGCAGGCGCAGTGCGAGGGCCTGGCGCGGGTGCGCTTTCTCGACCTGCAGCCCTGCGAACGGCTGGGCGCGCTGCTGAACACCGCCGACATCCACCTGCTGCCGCAACGCGCCGGCGCCGCCGATCTGGTCATGCCGTCCAAGCTGACCGGCATGCTGGCCAGCGGCCGTCCCGTGGTGTGCGGCGCCGCCCGCGGCACCGAGCTGGCCGGCGTGGTGGCGCACTGCGGCCTGGTCACCCCGCCCGAGGATGCCGCGGCCATGGCCGAGGCCGTGCGCAAGCTGGCCCACAATGCGCAGATCCGCGAGACCCTCGGCACCGCCGCGCGCCGCCACGCCTTGCGCTATCTGCACGTCGACGCGGTGCTGGCGGCCGCCGAACGGGAATTCGCCGCGGTGGTCGATCCCGTCACCGCGCCGGCCGCGCCCAGCCCCGCCAGCGCCGTGCGCCGCGATACCGGGCGCTGACGCCGCCATCACGGCCAGGCGCCATCCAGGGCGGCGCGCTTGCGGGCGCGCCGCCCTTTTTCATGGGGTTCCTCAGGCGGGTTCGCCGGGCTTGCCGCTGCCGCGCACCAGGCCCATCTGCACGGCGATGTAGGCCGCCTCGGCCTGGTTGCGCGCGTTCAGCTTCCAGTACAGGGTGCGCGCATGGCTCTTGACCGTGGCCACCGAAATGCCCACCTGCTGTCCGATCTCGCGCATGGTCTTGCCCTGCACCAGCAGTTGCAGGATCTCCTCCTGCCGCTGCGTCAGCTCACGCAATTCCGGCACCGGCGTCTGCGAGACGCCCAATGGCCGCGCCGCTGGCTGCGGATAGCATTCGCCGCCCGCCAGCACCAGGCTGACGGCGGCGGCCAATGCATCGGGGCTGGAGGCCTTGGGCAGATAACCCGCCACGCCGGCGCGCGCGCAGGCCGCCATGACGCTCTGGTCCAGCACCGAATACAGCGCCAGCACCAGGCGCGGCATGAACAGCGCCATTGCCTGCGACAGCAGGCCGATGTCGGGCTCGGCCACGCCGCTGCAGCCGACGACCAGTAATTCCACCGGCCGGTTGATCGAGCCGGGCATGTTCAAGAGATGGGCTGGCGAGATCGCCAGGATGTCCTCGGCATTGCGCACGCGCTCCAACACATGCTGGATTGCGACACGAAGCAGCGCGTAGTCTTCGATCAGAACGGTTGTCATCCCGGGGGGAACCTTGTGACACAGGGCCCAGACACGGTTCCCATGGCAAGGCGGCGCACGGCAGCGACGACGGTTCCGGCGCGTCACCAGGCTCACGGGAATCTCGTCCGCTGCGCGGGGTGGCTCGGGCGGGCATTGTGATTCGCCGTCTCAACCCATGCTTGCGGACACAACCCATGCTATCAGCGGCTACGTTCGCTGAATCTCGTACAGGAGGATGATTGGAGGAGGAATGCTGCGGCACGGCGACCGCCGATGCTGCAGTGAATGCCCTAGGCGGGATGGCGGGGAGCGCCCGGCCAGGCCGATGGGCGTAGGCCGCGCATCGCCTGGCAAACGGCGCGAACCGGGGCTGGCAGCCCCGGTTCTTCAGCCCAGCTTGCGCCCATACAGCTGCCCGGCGTCCACGTCGCGGCCATTGGGCTCATGCCATTCCAGCGTGGCGCCGCGTTGCAGCGCCGCGTACACGGCCTCGCCCTTGTTCTTGACGTGCAGGCGTTGGTACAGCGTGCAGGCATGCGTCTTCGCGGTGGCGACCGAGATGTTGAGCATGCGGCTGACCGTCTTGATGGGATAGCCCCTGGCCAGCAACACCAATACCTCGTACTGGCGCGGCGTGATCTGCAGCAACTGCGCGCCCGCGCTGATCGGCATGGTGCCCTTGCCGGCGTCATCGGCCTCGCGCGCCGGCAACACGCAGCTGGCTTGCGCCGGCGCCTGCAACGCCTGCTCGCTCGGGAAGCACTGTCCGCCCGCCATGACCAGGCGGATGGCCGCTTCCAGGATCTCCACCGACGCCGTCTTCATGAGGCAACCGTACACGCTGGCGCCGGGCAAGCCCTGCACCGGCATCGGCAGCGGCATGACATCGGTCAGCAGCAGGATGCGCTTCGGGCTGAGTTCGCGCTGGATCTCATGCAGCGTGCTCCAGGCTTCCTCGCTGTCCACGGGCAAGCCGTAGATCAGAAGATCTGCGCCGGCATGCGCCCCATTGGCCTTCGAAACATCGGCCAACCCCATTCCCTCGATTTCCCACACATCGTCCAACTTGCTCAGAATCTGCCACAACCCCAGCCGCAGGAGCGGATGGGCTTCAATCAGGACCATCTTGGCCATGGTGTCCTCCCGGTTGTTCAACAGGCCTAGAAGGGATCTTCGCTGTGCTGAAGACTATTTTTTTTCCAACCCCGCGGGGGTGGTCCGCGATTCCCGGAATATCTAATGACGCTGCACCGGGCCATTTGGGTTGGGAGACTTTCGTAGCCAACATAACGGATGGCATGAACCCATCTTATGGTTCGAAATTGGCAAAATCAAGACGCTGGCTAGCGATATAATCCGACAAAAACAGAAATCATTCGTTAGCTGTAAACGTTCTCATAAAACAGGATGAGACACCCCTCTCATCCTTTTATCCGCTAGGGTTTCCACCGAGCCCGCCTGGGCGGAAAGCCAGCCCCCAGTCTGCTGCCACGCCTGCGGACCGGCGCCGGCAGGGCCGGATTCAGGGCACTGACAGATGGAACGGGGCGGGACCCGCGCCGCCTGAAATGGAAGCAGGACCAGGCGATATTTGGCGACAGACTTGTCTATATGTTTCCACCGACACATTATGCCTGTGGCGTTCCGCTGCAATCGAAATATAGGTAACATTTTTATTTTTCGGTAGCTCGCGTCATTTACTCCATATATGCGAAGTCAAATACCGTATGGCCACCCTGATGATGCCAATGGTGCATTGAAGCATGGCGTTTTTTCAGGAAGCCGGCGTAGTGGATTTCGCCATCCGTCTCGACGTAGGTCGACGGCGACAGTTCTTCGATCCGGTTCAGCGAGACACCCTTGCCGTAGTGGCAGAAGCCTTGGTACTGCGCGCAGCGGATCACCTCTCCGCCCGGCGAGACAACGATTCCGGCGTTGCGCGCCCGCATCGGGTTGCGCACGATGGGGTTGCAGGCATGTGGCGTCCAGTGGCTCGAGCGCGGCGAGTCGGCGAAGAAGGCGAACAATTCATCGCAGTGGCTCTGGCCGTCGGTGCGGTCGATATTGGTTAATAGCCACCAGTATTCCCCGCGTTTGAAAATAATGGTATCGACAGCCGAAACATCGGTCATCAGAGTCAAATCCAATTCCCATTTCAATGGAAATTCCGTGCATTTCCATAATTCTATACTGCGATTTCCGCACGTTTCCGGCACCATGTAGGTGACGCCCTCGTATTCGAATATATATGGAAATGATAAATGATAGGGCAGATTCAAGGCCGTCCCCAGCAGCTGGAAAGCGCCGTTTTCATAGGTGGCGACCGAGATCGTTCCCTTGCGCGAGTGAAAATCGTAATCTTCGAAAAATATATATGGATTTTCGCCCCGCATATAAACAAATGGATCCGCGAAAAAACGCCCCTTGGGTGGTTGCAGCACCTTCGCCTCGGATACCACTGCCTGTTGCCGGGTCGACGCGAACATACCGATCCGCCAACGCACATTGCGTCCCATGACGCGCCGCACAATCAAATCCGTCATTAACCAGGCCTGGCGCGCGATATAGGCGGCGCTGTCCCACTCGGCCGGATCGTCGCGGCGCTGGCCGCTCATGATCTGCATGCCGGGCGGCGCCGCGCCCGGGCGCGCGCGCGCCAGCGCCAGCAGCGCGTCGTAGACCATGAAGTTGCCCAGGCTGAACGCGCGGGTCTGGTTCTTCAGCCAGAACACCTCGGTATTGAAACTGCGCTGGTCCAGCAACACGTCCTCTTCCGTGCTGGCGCCCACGCGCCACAGTTTCACCGTGGTGTGGTCTTCGCGCTGGTAGACCTCCCAGAAACCCGCATAGCGGCTGGTGGATACGGCGATGTCGGAATAACTGAGCCGCCAGATGCCGTGCCGCGTCCAGCTCGCCACGCGCGCGCGCGGCGGCGGCAACGCGCCCAGCATGATCACCAGGTCGAGCCCCAGCGCCGCCACGCCGTCATCGCGCCCGTTGTCCTGCGGACCGGGCGGCAGGGTCAGCACAGTGGTCGATGCGGACAGGCCGTCGCGCAGGTCGCGGCAGGTCAGCATCTGCCGCTGCCGCGCCGGCAGCAGCCGCGATTCGAGCCGCGACAGCGTGCCGAACAGCGCCTTGGCGCCCAAGCGCGGCGCGGGACCGGCGGCGTCCTTCTCCATGACCAGCAGTGCGGACAGATCGAAATCCTGGCTGCGCGCGAGCCACTCAGCCATGTCGTGGATCCAGCCGGGCTGGTCGGTTCCATCGATCAACAGCCCCACTCTGTAGGTCTTCATGTCTCCTGCTCCTGTGTCAGGTCGATATGGCCTGCGGCACCGGAACGGCGATCGGGCTCGCCAGGCGCATCCACGGTGCCACGCTATCAAGTCCTCGCTGTGATACTGCGGCGTTTCGCTGCGACCTTCCAGACGGCTTTCATCCTAGGACGCACGTCCGAGGCCAAACGGCGCAGCGCCATTTGGACGACGCGATGCGCGCCGCCTCGGCCAACAGCAGGGTCTCTCATGCAAAGGAACGAGCGCCGCGCCAGCTCAGCTTTTAGGGGTAAACCCTATTCGGGATTGCCGGGGTCGCATCCTTGTCATCTTTTACGCATACTTCTTTCAAACGAACGTTTGAATTCAACCCAATGCAAGAACTCAGATCCTCCAGCACCCGCGAATCAATCCTGGACACCGCCGAAGCCCTGTTTGCGCAGCAGGGGCACGACGGCACGTCGATGCGCCAGATCACCGGCGCGGCGGGCGTCAACCTGGCTTCGGTCAACTATCACTTCGGTTCCAAGGAATCGCTGGTGCAGGCCGTGCTCAAGCGCCGCCTGGAAGTCCTCAACCGCGAACGCCTGCGGCTGCTGGACGAACTGGAAGCGCAGGCCCAGGGCAAGCCGCTCAAGCCGTCGCAGATCGTCGACGCCTTCTTCGGCACGCTGCTGCGGCTGGCCGCCGACCCCGAACAGGCCGGCAGCACCTTTCTGCCGCTGCTCGAGCGCACCATGACCGACCCGGCCGGCTTCATCCGCGCGCTGTTCGCGGAGGAATACGCCGACGTGCTCGAGCGCTACCGCAATGCCTTCTTCGCCGCGCTGCCCGACGTGCCGCGCGCCGAGATCGTGTGGCGTTTTCAATTCATGCTCGGCGCCACCTCCTACGCCATCATCGGCACCGACCTGCTGCGCTCGGTGACCGGCTGGACGCTGGACGAAGCCGAGCAACCCGACAACCCCGAGCTGCTGCTGCCCCGCCTGATGAGCTTCCTGCTCGGCGGCCTGCGCGCTCCCCTGCCGCAGCACCCCTCCTAGATCCCCTTGGGTCAGCGCGGTGCGGCGGTTCCAGAGAATTCGAGAAAGGAGACAAGGAAATGAACGCAGTCATCGTCGCGCTGATCGTCATCGCGCTGCTGGCCGTCGTCCTGCTGGGCGTGCGCCCGGTCAGGCGCGCCTTGCTGTCGACGCCGATCTTCAATCTCTACCGCAAGGTGCTGCCGCAGATGTCGGACACCGAGCGTGACGCGCTCGAGGCCGGCACGGTGTGGTGGGAAGGCGAGCTGTTCCGCGGCCGCCCCGACTGGAAGCGCATGCTGGCCTATCCGCGCCCGCGCCTGACCGACGAGGAACAGCACTTCCTCGACCACCAGGCCGAAGAGGCCTGCCGCATGGTCAACGACTGGAACATCACGCAGGAACGCTTCGACCTGCCCGCCGAGGTCTGGGACTACCTCAAGCGCAGCGGCTTCCTCGGCATGATCATCCCCAAGGAATACGGCGGCCTGGCCTTCTCGGCCTATGCCCACTCCGAGATCGTGACCAAGCTGTCGACGCGCTCGTCGGCGCTGGCGGTGTCGGTGATGGTGCCCAACTCGCTCGGGCCGGCCGAACTGCTGCTGCACTACGGCACCGATGAACAGAAGAACCACTACCTGCCGCGCCTGGCGCGCGGCGAGGAAGTGCCGGCCTTCGCGCTGACCAGCCCGTGGGCCGGTTCCGACGCCGCCGCCATCCCCGACAGCGGCATCGTCTGCAAGGGCGAATGGCAGGGCCGCGAAGTGATCGGCATGCGCGTCAGCTGGGACAAGCGCTACATCACGCTGGCGCCGGTCTGCACGCTGCTGGGCCTGGCCTTCCGCCTGTACGACCCGGACGGCCTGCTGGGCGGCAAGAAGGACCTGGGCATCACCTGCGCGCTGGTGCCGCACGACCATCCGGGCGTGGACACCGGCCGCCGCCACTTCCCGCTGAACGCCATGTTCATGAACGGCCCGACCCGCGGCCACGACGTCTTCATGCCGCTGGACTTCATCATCGGCGGCCCCGCCATGGCCGGCCAGGGCTGGCGCATGCTGATGGAATGCCTGGCGGCCGGCCGCTCGATCTCGCTGCCGTCGTCCAACACCGGCATGTCCAAGCTGACGGCCCGCGCGGTCGGCGGCTACGCCCGCGTGCGCAGCCAGTTCCGCACCCCGGTCGGCAAGTTCGAAGGGGTCGAGGAAGCGCTGGCCCGCATCGGCGGCCACACCTACATGATGGATGCCGCGCGCAGCATGACCGCCGGCGCCGTCGACCTGGGCGAGAAGCCCTCGGTGGTGTCGGCCATCGTCAAATACCACGTCACCGAACGCGCGCGCCAGGTCGTCAACGACGGCATGGACGTGATCGGCGGCAAGGGCATCTGCCTGGGACCGTCCAACTTCCTGGGCCGCGCCTACCAGCAGATCCCCATCGGCATCACCGTGGAAGGCGCCAACATCCTGACCCGCAGCCTGATCATCTTCGGCCAGGGCGCGATCCGCTGCCATCCCTACGTGCTGGCCGAGATGCGCGCGGCGCAGTCGCCCGACCGCAAGCAGGGCCTGCATGATTTCGACCGCGCCTTCTGGGGCCACGTCGGCTTCGTCGCGCGCAACAAGCTGCGTGCGCTGGGCACCGCCCTGACCGGCGGCCGCTTCGTCGGCATCGACGCCGATGTCGCGCCCGGGATGAAGCGCTACTACCAGCTGCTGAGCCGCTATTCGGCCGCCTTCGCGCTGCTGGCCGACACCTCCATGCTGGTGCTGGGCGGCAGCCTCAAGCGCCGCGAACGCCTGTCGGCGCGCCTGGGCGACATCCTCTCGCAGATGTACCTGGCCAGCGCCGCGCTCAAGCGCTTCGAGGACGAAGGCCGCCAGGACGCCGACGCGCCGCTGGTGCACTGGTCGGTGCAGGATGCGCTGTTCCGCCTGCAGGACGCCATCGACGGCGTGCTGGAAAACTACCCCAACCGCCTGGTCGCCTGGAGCCTGCGCCGCATCGTCTTCCCCTGGGGCCGGCCGCAATCGCTGCCGTCGGACCAATTGGGCCAGGACGTGGCGCGGCTGCTCATCAACCCGGGCGCGACCCGCGACCGCCTGACCGCCGGCTGCCACCTGCCCGCGAGCGCCGACGAACCGGTCGGCGCGATCGAACAGGCGCTGGCGGCCACGCTCGAAGCCGAACCGATCGAATCGAAGATCCGTGAATTCGAGAAAAGCGGCGCGCTCGAAGGCAACCCGCAGGCCAATGTGCGCGACCTGGCCGACGCCGCGTTCGCCGCCGGCGGCATCACCGCCGAAGAATATGCGGTGGTCAAGCGTCGTAATACCTTGCGCGATACCGTGGTGAAAGTGGATGATTTCCCCTTTGACCTCGGCGTCACCGGCGCGGTCAAACCCGCGGACGAACGCAAGGCTGCCTGAGGGCGCCAGTCAACACGCAGAGGAGATCGGATGGCATTCAAACCGGTATACGTGGTCGACGGCGCCCGCACGCCCTTCCTGAAGGCGCGGTCGGGCCCCGGCCCATTCGCGGCCGGCGACCTGGCCGTGCAGGCCGGGCGCGGCCTGCTGTTGCGCCAACCCTACGCGCCCACGGACCTGGACGAGGTCATCGTGGGCTGCGCCGCGCCTTCGGCCGACGAAGTCAACATCGGCCGCGTAATCGCGCTGCGGCTCGGCTGCGGCAACAAGGTGCCCGGCTGGACGGTGATGCGCAACTGCGCCTCGGGCATGCAGGCGCTGGATTCGGCCATCGCCAACATCCAGACCGGACGCTCGCAACTGGTGCTGGCCGGCGGCACCGACGCCCTGTCGCATGCCCCGGTGCTGTTCTCGGACGACATGGTGCGCTGGCTGGCCAGCTGGTACGCCGCGCGCGGCATCGGCGCCAGGCTCGCCACGCTCGGCCGCCTGCGCCTGCGCCACCTGGCGCCGGTCATCGGCCTGCTCAAGGGCCTGACCGACCCGGTGGTGGGCCTGTCGATGGGCCAGACCGCCGAGAACGTCGCCACCCGCTTCGGCATCAGCCGCCAGGCCATGGACGCCTATTCGGCGCAGAGCCATGCGCGCGCGCTGGCCGGACGCGCCAACGGCGCCTTCGCCGAGATCACGCCGCTGATCGACACCCAGGGCAAGCTGTACCCGGACGACGACGGCGTGCGCGAGGACTCCACGCCGGAAAAGCTGGCCAGGCTCAAGCCGGTGTTCGACAAGCCCTGGGGCAACATCACCGCCGGCAACAGCTCGCAGGTCACCGACGGCGCCGCGATGCTGGTGCTGGCCTCCGAGGAAGCCGTGCAGCGCTGGAACCTGCGGCCGCTGGGCCGCATCGTCGACAGCCAGTGGGCCGGCCTCGACCCGGCCATGATGGGCCTGGGCCCGGTGCACGCCGCCACCCCGATCCTGCAACGCCACGGCCTGGGCCTCAATGACCTGGACTTGTGGGAAATCAACGAGGCCTTCGCCGCCCAGGTGCTAGGCTGCCTGGCGGCCTGGCAGGACGACGCCTATTGCCAGGAGCACTTCGGCACGCCCGCCTGGGGCGCGCTCGACCCTGCCCGCCTGAACGTGGACGGCGGCGCCATCGCCATCGGCCATCCGGTCGGCGCCTCCGGCGCCCGCATCGTGCTGCACCTGCTGGACGCGCTCAAGCGCCGCGGCGCGCGGCGCGGCATGGCCGCCATCTGCATCGGCGGCGGCCTCGGCGGCGCCATGCTGGTCGAAACCCTGGAGGACCGCCAATGACCACGCTGGATTCGCTCTCCCATTGGCGCCTGGAGCGCGACGCCGACGGCCTGGCGTGGCTGACCTTCGACCGCGCCGGCAGCGCCGTCAACGCGCTGTCCGCCGACACCATGGCGGAACTGGCCGCGGTGCTGGACGCGCTCGACGCGCAGCCGCCCAAGGGCCTGGTGATCCGCTCGGGCAAGCCGACCGGCTTCATCGTCGGCGCCGACGTCAACGAATTCGCCGAACTGAACACGCCGGAACAGGGCCGCGCCCTGGTGGCGCGCGGCTGGAACCTGTTCAACCGCCTGGCGGCGGTGCGCTACCCGACGCTGGCGCTGATCCAGGGCCACTGCCTGGGCGGTGGCCTGGAGCTGGCGCTGGCCTGCCGCTACCGGCTGGTGGAAGACGCGCCCGGCGCCTCGCTGGCGCTGCCGGAAGTCATGCTGGGCATCTTCCCGGGCTGGGGCGGCATGCTGCGCCTGCCCGCGCTGATCGGCGCGCCCGCCGCGCTCGACATGATGCTGACCGGCCGCGGCGCCGACGCGCGCCGCGCCGCCGCGCTGGGGCTGGTCGATGCGCGCGTGCCGACCCGCCTGCTGCAGGCCGCGGCGCGCGGCATGGTGCTGTCCGGCAAGCCGCCGCGCCGCGCGCGCGGCCTGGGCGCCTGGCTCAACCGCTGGCCGCTCAAGGCGGTCGCCGCCAACCGCGCCCGCAAGCAGATCGCCGCCAAGGACCCGCTGCGCCACTACCCCGCCGCTCCCGCCATCGTCGACCTGTGGGAAAAGCACGGCGGCAACGCCCTGCAGGCCCCCGCGCTGATCGACGGCATCATCGCCTCGGACACCGCCCGCAACCTGCTGCGCGTGTTCCGCCTGCAGGAGCGCCTCAAGGCCAACGGCCGCCAGGCCGGCGCCGCCCCGGTGCGCCACGTGCACGTGGTGGGCGCCGGCGTGATGGGCGGCGACATCGCCGCCTGGTGCGCGCTCAAGGGCATGACGGTGACGTTGCAGGACCAGGACATGGCCCGCATCGCGCCCGCCATCAAGCGCGCTGCGACCCTGTTCGCGCGCCGCCTGAAGGACCGGCGCGCGGCCCGCGCCGCCTTCGACCGGCTGGTGCCCGATCCGACCGGTGGCGGCGTGCCGCTGGCCGATCTGGTGATCGAGGCCATCAGCGAGAACCCCGAGGCCAAGCACGGCCTTTACCAATCGCTGGAGCCGCGCATGAAGGCCGACGCGCTGCTGGCCACCAACACCTCCAGCCTGTCGCTCGAAACGCTCAGCGCCGGGCTGGCCCGGCCCGAGCGGCTGGTCGGCATCCACTTCTTCAACCCCGTGGCCAAGATGCCGCTGGTGGAAGTGGTGCATGCGGACGGCACCGCCGCCGACACGCTGGCGCGGGCCTGCGCCTTTGTAGGACAAATCGGAAAATTGGCCCTGCCGGTGCGTAGCGCCCCCGGTTTCCTGGTCAATGCGGTGCTGGCACCGTATATGCTTCAGGCCATGCGAAAGATCGACGACGGCCTATCGCCCGCCGCCGTCGACGCGGCCATGGTGGCGTTCGGCATGCCGATGGGACCGCTGGAACTGGCCGATACCGTCGGCCTGGACATCGCCCGCGCGGCAGGCCAGGAATTGGCCGGCGGCGCCGAGCCGCCACGCTGCCTGGCCGAGAAGCTGGCGCGTGGCGACCTCGGCAAGAAGAGCGGCCGCGGCTTCTACACCTGGCGCGATGGCAAGCCGGTCAAGGACGACCGGGGCGGCGCCCGCGCCCCCGACGGCCTGGCCGAACGCCTGATCCAGCCTTTGATCGACGCCACCCGCGAGCGGGTCGAGGCCGGCGTGGTCGCCGACGCCGACCTGGCCGACGCCGGCGTGATTTTCGGAACCGGGTTCGCGCCGTTCACGGGCGGTCCCCTGCACTACCAGAGCAGTCGCAGTAGTGCCTGACGCAGCAGTAACGGCAAGCAGTAACGGCAATAACGGCAGTAACGCGGTAACAAAGCAAACCGGCCTGGACCCCCTTGAGCCGGATAGACCGGGACGACGAGACCGGCAGTGCCATAGAGACATACCTATCCAACATGAGGAGGCAGTACCATGAGCAGACGTTCATTGTCCCTGAGCACCCTGTCCGCCATTGTGGTCGGCCTGGGCGCCACCAGCGCCGCCCACGGCGCCGGCTTTCAGCTCCTGGAGCAGAATGCCAGCGGCCTGGGTAACGCTTACGCGGGCTCGGCGGCAAATCCGGAAAACGCCAGCATCATCTACTACAACCCGGCAGGCATGACCTACCTGCCGGGCATCAATGTCTCGGGCGGCGTCAATCTGATCAAGCCCTCGTTCAAGTTCTCGGACAACGGCAACAGCCGCAACCCGACGGCGCTGGGCGGCACCCGCCCCACCGGCGGCGACGGCGGCGACGCCGGCAAGCTGGGCGTCGTGCCCAACCTGTACGGCTCGTGGCAACTGAGCGAGAAGTGGTTCATCGGCCTGGGCATCGGCGCGCCGTTCGGCCTGATGACCGAGTACGACGACGGCTGGGAAGGCCAGTACCACTCGAACAAGTTCGAGATCAAGACGATCAACGTCAACCCCTCGATCGCCTACAAGGTCAATGACAAGTTCTCGATGGGCTTCGGCGTGAACTGGCAGCACATCGACGCCAACTACAAGAAGAAGACCGTGGTGCCGGTGGCGCTGCCCGGCGGCGGCACCTTCATCACCAACGGCGACGCCGACCTGAACCTGAAGGGCGACGCCTGGGGCTGGAACGTGGGCTTCATGCTGCAGCCCACCGAAGACACCCGCATCGGCCTGTCGTACCGCTCCAAGATCAAGCACACCGCCAAGGGCGACACCGATATCGACAACATCGGCCCGACCCGCCAGTCGGTGTCGTTCGACGCCAAGGCCTCGGTCGACCTGCCCGACACGCTGATCCTGAGCGCCACCCACCAGCTCAACGAAAAGTGGGAACTGCTGGGCGACATCTCGTGGACCGGCTGGAGCAGCATCCCCGATCTGAAGATCCGCAACTCCGGCACCGGCGCGCGCGATGACGACCTGCCGCTGAACTTCCGCGACACGTGGCGCATCGCCGTGGGCACGTCCTACAAGTTCGCGCCCGACTGGAAGTGGAAGTTCGGCCTGGCCTACGATCAGTCGCCGGTCCACAAGGCCGAAGACCGTCCCACCTCGCTGCCCGACAACGACCGCTACTGGTTCTCGACGGGCGTGCAGTGGCAAGCCACCAAGAGCACCACGCTGGACCTCGGCTACACCTATCTCTACCTGCGCAAGACGGACATCGACACCACGTCCGGCAACCAGCTGACCAAGGGCCGCGTCGCGGGCACCTATGACAGCAGCGGCCACATCTTCGGCCTGCAACTGTCGTCCCGCTTCTAGCCCTGCCGGGGCGGATGACGGGCCGGTCCCGTCTTCCGCCCGCATTTTCAGGAGACTTCCTTGAGCAAGTTCGTCGTCAAACACGTCGCCGTGCTGGGTGCCGGCGTCATGGGCGCGCAGATCGCCGCCCATCTGGCCAACGCCGGCGTGCCCGTCACGCTGTTCGACCTCGCGGCGCCTGAAGGCGACCGCGACGGCATCGTCAAGAAAGCGCTGGCCGGCCTGAAGAAGCTCGAGCCGGCGCCGCTGGCCAGCCCCGCCCGCCTGGCCCTGATCACCCCGGCCAACTACGACGACCATATCGAACAGCTGCGCGGCTGCGACCTGATCATCGAAGCGATCGCCGAGCGCATGGACTGGAAGACGGCGCTGTACGAGCGCATCGCGCCGCACGTCGCCCCCGGCGCCATCATCGCCTCCAACACCTCCGGCCTGTCGATCGACGCGCTGGCCAACGCCCTGCCGGCCGCGCTGCGCGACCGCTTCTGCGGCATCCACTTCTTCAATCCGCCGCGCTACATGCGGCTGGTGGAAATCATCGCCACCTCGCACACCCAGGCGCCGGTGCTGGACCAGCTCGAGACCTGGCTGACCTCCACGCTGGGCAAGGGCGTGATCCGCGCGCTCGACACCCCCAACTTCGTCGCCAACCGCATCGGCGTGTTCTCGATCCTGGCGGCTATGCACCACACCCAGCGCCTGGGGCTGGGCTTCGACGAGGTCGACGCCCTCACCGGCCCGAAGATCGGCCGCCCCAAGAGCGCCACCTACCGTACCGCCGACGTGGTCGGCCTGGACACGCTGGCCCACGTGGTCGGCACCATGGACAAGAACCTGCCGGATGATCCCTGGCACCGCTATTTCACGCTGCCCGCCTGGCTGTCGGCCCTGATCTCCAAGGGCGCGCTGGGCCAGAAGAGCGGCGCCGGCGTCTACCGCAAGGCCGGCCGCGAGATCCAGGTGCTGGACCTGCAGGCGCAGGACTACCGCCCCAGCGCCGGCAAGCTGGCCGACGAGGTCGCCGCCCTGCTCAAGGAACGCGACCCGGCCAAGCGCTTCGCCGCGCTGCGCGCCAGCGAGCATCCACAGGCCCAGTTCCTGTGGAGCCTGTTCCGCGACATCTTCCACTACAGCGCGGTGCAGCTCGGCCAGGTGGCCGACAATGCCCGCGACCTGGACCTGGCCATGCGCTGGGGCTTCGGCTGGGCCCAGGGCCCGTTCGAGACCTGGCAGGCCGCCGGCTGGCAGGCCATCGCCCGCGCCGTCGCCGAAGACATCGCCGCCGGCCGCGCCATGAGCGACGCGCCGCTGCCGGCCTGGGCCCTGGAAACCGACCGCCAGGGCGTGCACACGCCCGCCGGCTCGTATTCCGCGCGCAGCGGCAAGCTGCACCCGCGTTCGGCGCTGCCGGTCTACCAGCGCCAACTGTTCCCCGAGCGCGTGTTCGGCGAAGGCGCCGACGACCGCGGCACCACGGTGTGGGAAAACGAAGGCGTGCGCCTGTGGAACCTGCCCGAAGTCGACGCCGGCATCGCCATCCTGTCGGTCACGTCCAGGAACCACACGCTGGGCGCCGAGGTGCTGGAAGGCATCCTGCAGGCCGTGGCCCGCGCCGAGCGCGAGTTCGACGGCCTGGTGATCTGGCATGACGCGCCGTTCGCCGTGGGCGCCAACCTGCAGCAGGTCTCGGAAGCCTGCGCCGCCGGCCAATGGGACATGCTGGAAGCCACCGTCGAGAAATTCCAGCGCACTTCGCAAGCCTTCAAGTACGCGCAGATCCCGACCGTGGCGGCCGTGCAGGGCATGGCGCTGGGCGGTGGCTGCGAATTCCTGATGCACGCCTCGCACCGCGTGCTGGCGCTCGAAAGCTACATCGGCCTGGTCGAGGCTGGCGTCGGCCTGATCCCGGCCGGCGGCGGCAGCAAGGAATTCGCCGGCCGCGCCGCGGCGCTGGCGGCCACCACCGCCACACCCGGCGAGGTATTCCCGTTCCTGCAGCCGGTGTTCCAGACCATCGCCATGGCGCGGGTCGCCAAGAGCGCCATCGAGGCCGTCGAACTGGGCTTCGCCCGCGCCCATGACGTCGTGCTGTTCCATCCGGGCGAGCTGCTGTTCGTGGCCATCGGCCAGGCGCGCGCCGCCGCCACCGCCGGCTACGTGCCGCCGCCGCGGCTGCAGGGCGTGCCCGTGGCCGGCCGCAACGGCATCGCCAACTTCGAGATGGTGCTGGTCAACATGCGCGAGGGCGGCATGATCAGCGCCCACGACTACCGCGTGGCCCGCAGCGCCGCCGTGGCGCTTTGCGGCGGCGAGGTCGAGACGGGCGCCAAGGTCGACGAGGAATGGCTGCTGGCGGTGGAACGCAAGGAGTTCGTCGCGCTGCTGCGCACGCCCGAGACCCAGGCCCGCATCCGCCACACGCTCGACACCGGCAAGCCATTGCGGAATTGACCCCCCCCCCGAAGCGCCTGCGGCGCCTCCCCCCCAGGGGGGCGCCGGCGGCGGACCGGCGGAGCCGGATCCGCGCGGCCCCGCTGGTGGGGGACCGTGGCGTGCCTAGAGGGTGATCGTTATCGATACGAGGAATTGATATGAGCAAGCAGATTCAAGAGGCCTACATCGTTGCGGCGACGCGGTTGCCGGTGGGCAAGCGCAATGGGGTGTATGCCACCACCCGGCCCGACGACATGCTGGCGGCAGCATTGCAGGGCGTGCTGAAGCAGACGCCGTGGCTGGACCCGGTCCGCATCGACGACGTCATCACCGGCTGCGCCATGCCGGAAGCCGAACAGGGCATGAACGTGGCGCGCATCGGCCTGTTGCTGGCCGGCCTGCCGCAGAGCGTGGCCGGCGTCACCGTCAACCGCTTCTGCGCCTCGGGGCTGCAGGCGGTGGCCGACGCCGCCGCCCGCATCCGCACCGGCGAAGCCGACATCATGATCGGCTCGGGCACCGAATCCATGAGCGCCATGCCGCAGATCATGGGCAACAAGGTGTCGCTCAACCCGGCCATCTTCTCGCACCCCGAGAACATCGGCATGGCCTTCGGCATGGGCCTGACCGGTGAAAAGGTCGCCGAGCAATGGAAGGTGTCGCGCGAAGACCAGGACGCGTTCGCGCTGGCCTCGCAGCAGAAGGCCAACGCCGCCATCGCCGCCGGCCATTTCCGCGCCGAGACCACGCCGTTCGAAGTCGTGACGCGCCTGCCCGGCGGCGCCAAGGGCGACGTGCGCGAAAGCCGCCGCCTGGTCGAGATCGACGAAGGCCCGCGCCCCGACTCCAGCGCCGAAGGCCTGGCGCGCCTGAAGCCGGTGTTCGCCGCCCGCGGCAGCGTCACCGCCGGCAACAGCTCGCAGATGTCCGACGGCGCCGCCGCGGTGGTGCTGGTGTCCGAGCGCGTGCTGCGCGAGTTCAACCTCAGCCCGCTGGCGCGCTTCGTCAGCTTCGCCGTGGCCGGCGTGCCGCCCGAGATCATGGGCATCGGCCCCATGGCCGCCATCCCGAAGGTGCTGGCGCGCGCCGGCATCGCCCAGGACGACCTGGACTGGATCGAACTGAACGAAGCCTTCGCCGCGCAATCGCTGGCGGTGATGCGCGAACTCAAGCTCGACCCGGCCAAGGTCAACCCGCTGGGCGGCGCCATCGCGCTGGGCCACCCGCTGGGCGCCACCGGCGCGATCCGCACCGCCACGCTGATGCACGGCCTGCGCCGCACCGGCGGCAAGTACGGCCTGGTGACGATGTGCATCGGCACCGGCATGGGCGCGGCGGGCCTGTTCGAGGCCATGTGACCGAGGCCGGATAGAAAAGCCGTGAAGCCCTATTGGTTCAAACGCCTGTCGCCGGCCTGGCGCGCACGCCTGATGCGGGTGGGATTCAACCTGCATCCGGCGTTCCGCGCCACCGGCGGCCGGGTGTTGCACGTGTCGCACGATTTCCAGCACATCCGCATCAAGCTGCCGCTGCTGCGGCGCACGCGCAACATCGTCGGATCCATGTACGGCGGCTCGCTGTTCGCGGTGACCGACGGCGCCCACCCCACCATGCTGATGGCCGCGCTGGGCGCGGACCACATCGTGTGGGACAAGGCGGCGTCCATCCGCTATCGCAAGCCGGCCTACACCACGCTGTATGTGGACTTCCGGCTGCCGCCGGGAGAAATCGCGGACATACGGGCCGCGCTGGCCCGCAGCCACGAGACCACCCGGACCTACACCGTGGAATTGAAGGACAAGGATGGCGTCGTCTACGCCATCGTGGAACGCACGATCTACATCGCCGACAAGAAGTACTACAAACAGAAAACGACTGGAGGAGACCCATGCGTGACCTCATCCCCAGAGGGCGTGCCGCCGCCCTGAGCCTGATCCTGGCCGCCAGCCTGGCGGCCGCCCCCGCGCTGGCCGCCGACGTCGAGGTCGCCGGCGTGCGCGTCCCCGGGCAGATGTCGGAGGGCGGCCATGCGCTGGAGCTCAACGGCGCCGGCCTGCGCACCAAGTTCGTCGTCAAGGTCTACGTGGCGGCGCTGTATGCCAGCGCCAGGAGCCAGGACGCCAAGGCCCTGATCGACAGCGATGAACCGCGCCGCATGCGGCTGCAACTCTTGCGCGATGTCGACAGCAAGAGCCTGGACGCGGCGCTGCAGGAAGGGTTGCGCGACAATACCGACAAGCAGGAGCACGCCGCTCTGCAACAGCACGCCAATCGCCTGTCCGCCCTGATGGCCGAAATCGGCTCGGCGCGCGAAGGCGACGTGATCGACCTGGATTTCGACGCCCGCGGCGTCACGATCACCGACAATGGCAAGCAGCGTGGCCGCATCGACGACCCCGCCTTCGCGCGCGCCCTGCTGCGGGTCTGGCTGGGCGACAACCCGGCGCAGTCCTCCCTGAAAAAAGCCCTACTGGGAACCCCGTGAAGATGGAACGAATCTGGCAAAAGAGCTACCCCCCGGGCGTGCCCGCGGAGATCGAGCTGGACGACGCCACCACGCTGGCCTCGATCGCGCGCGACAGCTGCCGGCGTTTCGCGGACAAGACCGCGTACATCAGCATGGGCAAGACCCTGAGCTACGGCGAACTCGACGCCCTGACGCGCGACTTCGCCGCCTGGCTGCACGCCAGCGGCCTGCGCAAGGGCGACCGCGTGGCGCTGATGATGCCCAACCTGCTGCAGTATCCGGTGTGCCTGTTCGGCGTGCTGCGGGCCGGCTGCGTGGTGGTCAACTGCAACCCGCTCTACACCGCCCACGAACTCGAGCATCAGCTGGCCGACTCGGGCGCGCGCGCCATCGTGGTGGCCGACAACTTCGCCGCCACCGTGCAGAAGGCCTTGCCCGGCACCGCCATCGAGCGCGTGCTGGTGACTTCCATCGGCGAACTGCTCAGTCCGCTCAAGGGCCGGCTGGTCGACTTCGTGGTCAAGCGCGTCAAGCGCATGGTGCCGGCCTGGTCGATCCCCGGCGCCATGCGTCTGCGCGACGCGCTGCGCGCCGGACGCGACGCGCCGTTCGACGAGGTCGCGCTGACCCAGGACGACCTGGCCTGCCTGCAATACACCGGCGGCACCACCGGCGTGGCCAAGGCCGCCATGCTGACGCACGGCAACCTGGCCGCCAACGTGACCCAGGCCCACGCCTGGATCAAGCCGCTGGTCAAGGACGGCCAGGAGTGCATCGTCACCGCGCTGCCGCTCTACCATATCTTCGCGCTCACGGCGAACTGCCTGGCCTTCATGAAGATCGGCGCCAGCAACCTGCTCATCATCAACCCGCGCGACATCCCCGGGCTGATCAAGGAAATGAGCAAGGTGCCGTTCAGCGCCTTCACCGGCGTCAACACGCTGTTCAACGCCCTGCTGAACCATCCCGACTTCGCCAAGCTGGATTTCTCGCGCCTGCGCCTGACGATGGGCGGCGGCATGGCGGTGCAGCGGGCCGTGGCCGAGCGCTGGCTGGCCGTCACCGGCCGGGCGCTGGCGCAGGCCTACGGCCTGACGGAGACCTCGCCGGCCGTGACCATCAATCCGCTCGACGTGCAGGTCTTCACCGGCTCGATCGGCCTGCCGGTGCCGTCCACCGATCTGTCGATCCGCGACGACGACGGGCACGAAGTGGGCGTGGGCGAACGCGGCGAGATCTGCGTGCGCGGCCCGCAGGTGACGCGCGGCTACTGGAACCGGCCCGACGAGACCGCGCTGGTCATGACGCCCGACGGCTTCCTGCGCACCGGCGACATCGGCTACGTCGACGACACCGGCTACGTGTTCCTGATCGACCGCAAGAAGGACATGATCCTGGTGTCCGGCTTCAACGTCTATCCGAACGAGGTCGAGGACGCCGCCGCGCTGCATCCCGGCGTGCGCGAGGTGGCCGCCATCGGCGTGCCCGACGAACGCTCGGGCGAGGCGGTCAAGCTGTACGTCATCCGCAAGGATCCCAACCTGGATGCCGAGACGCTGATCGCGCACTGCCGCACCCTGCTGACCGGTTACAAGGTGCCGCGCTACGTCGAGTTCCGCGACGACCTGCCGCGCACCAACGTCGGCAAGATCCTGCGGCGCGAGCTCAAGCCGGCGCCCGCCACGCCGCAGAAGGACACGGCCGGCGCCTGACGCCGGCCCGGGCGCGGCGGCGGGCGGCGGCCCGCTTGCCGCCGCCCGCGGCGCGTCCCTGGCCGCTCACCATTGCCCGAAGAACACCCCGGCGCGCTTGTGCGCGTTGGTGCCCTGCTCGACCGCCGCGTCGCTCATGGTGGTGCGGCGCTTGCCGCGCAGCATCCAGTCGAACAGCCGCTCGCGCAGTTGCGCCCGCACCGTCGCGTGGCCGGCGCTGGCGCCCAGGTCCTGGAACTCGTCGGGGTCGGCCTGCAGGTCATACAGCTGCTCGGGCTCGTCCAGCCAGTACACGTAGCGCCAGCGATCGGTGCGCACCGACCAGGCGCGCGCGTTCTGCGGCGTCTTGCCGCGCAGGATGCGCGCCTGGCGGAAGCTGTAGTCCAATTCCGAGAACACGCAGTCGCGCCAGGGCTCGTCCGCCCCCCGGCCATGCAGCACGGTCTGCAGCTCGCGCCCCTCCAGCCGGTGCCAGGGCCGCGGCGCGTCCAGCGCGCGCAGCACCGTCGGCACCAGGTCCACGCTTTCCACCATGTCGGCCAGCGCCTGGCCGCGGGTGGCGTCGGCCGCCGCCGACGGATCCATGACGATGAACGGCACCCGCTGCACGGTGTCGTAGAACAGTTCCTTCTCGCCCAGCCAATGGTCGCCGAGGAAGTCGCCATGGTCGGCCGTGAACACGATCAGCGTGTTGCGCATCAGGCCCGCGCCTTCCATGTAGTCGAACAGCCGCCCCAGGTGGTCGTCGAGCTGCCGGATCAGGCCCTGGTAGGCCGGGCGCACCACCCGCACGCACTCGTCGGTCGAAAAGCTGACGCTTTCCTCGTGCTGGCGGTAGGCCGCCACCACCGGATGCGCGCCGGCCAGTTCCTCGCGGTTGCGGCGCACCGGCAGGCACTGGTCGGCCGTGTAGCGCTGGTGGTAGGGCGCCGGCGCCATGTACGGCCAGTGCGGCTTGACGTAGCTCAGGTGCAGCACCCAGGGCTGGCCGCCGCGCTGCTGCATGAAGCGCAGCGCCTGGTCGGTCATGTAGGCGGTTTCCGAATGCGGCTCGGCCACCCGCGACGGCAGGTGCACGTTGCGCATGTTCCAGCCGCTGGCCACGCGGCCGTGCGCATCGACGCCGGCAATGACGTAGTCGGTCCAGGGGTCGGCGCTGTCGTAGCCCTGGCTGCGCAGGAAGGCGGGGTAGCCGCTTTCCTTGCCCGGTTCGTGGTGGCCGTCGTAGCGGTCGACCTCGATGAAACCGCCGCGCGACAGCAACGCGCCCAGCTCGGAGCCGCCGTCGATCGACAGGCGTTCCATGCCGGCGCGGTCGGGAATGACGTGGGTCTTGCCCGCCAGCGCCAGGTCGCGCCCCTGCCCCGCCAGGTATTCCCCCAGCGTGATCTCGTTGACCGACAGCGGCACCCGGTTCCAGGTGGCGCCGTGGCGCGAGGGGTAGCGCCCCGTGTAATAGCTCATGCGCGATGGGCCGCACACGCCGGAATTGACGAAGGCCCGGTCGAAACGCGCGCCGCGCGCGGCCAGCGCGTCCAGGCTGGGCGTCTGCAAATAGGGATGGCCATAGCAGCTCAGGTGGTCCGCCCGCAGCTGGTCGGCCATGATGAACAACACATTCTGCACCGTGCTCATCGTTGCCCGCCCTATTGCGTGGCCGTGAAGCCGGAGGCCTTCACCGCCGGTTCCCATTGGGCCCGGTAGGCGTCCAGCTCGCGCCCGGTGGCGGCGGCATCCGCCGTCACCGGCTCCAGATACGACTCGCGCACCGCCTGCTGCATGGCCGGCTCGCGCATCACGGCGGCGATGTCCTCGCCCAGCCGGACGGCCTTGGCCGGCGCCATCGCCGACGAGGCGAAGAACGCGTTCCAGCCGTCGGCCGCCAGGTCCACGCCGGCCTCGCGGAAGGTCGGCACGTCCGTCAGCAGCGGATCGCGCGCCTCGCCCGAGGTCGCCAGGATGCGGATCTTGCCGGCGCGGTGCTGCGGCAGCAGCGTGTCGAGCGTATCGACCGCCTGCGGCAACACGCCGCCGATCAGTTCGGAGATCAGCGGCGCCGAGCCGCGGTAGCCCACCACCTCGGGCTCCTGGCCGATCTGGCGGCCCAGCATCAGCGCGAAGAAGTGCGGCAGGCTGCCGGTGGCCGGCACGCCCACCGAGAACTGGCGCGGGTTGTCGCGCAGCCACTGGCGCAGCCCCGCCACGTCGCGGATCGGCGAGTTGGCCGCCACCGCCAGCGCGAACTTGTAGCGGCTGACGAGCGACACCGGCTGGAAATCGCGGCGAGCGTCGTAGCCGGGCTCGGCGTAGACCAGCGGCGCCACCACCATCACCGCGGGATTGGCCAGCATCAGCACGTTCTGCCGCGTGGCCAAGGCATGCAGGCCCTGGGCCGCGATGCGGCCGCCGGCGCCGGTCTTGTTCTCGACCACCACGGTGACGCCCAGCCGGTCCTTCAGGCGGTCGGCCACCAGTCGCGCGATGCGGTCGGAACTGCCCCCCGGCGGATAGCCCACCACGATGGTCAGGGCGCCGTCCAGCGGCGCCTGCTGGGCACAGGCGGGCATGGCCGAAGCCGCCGCAAGCGCCGCGAACGCGGCGCAGGATATCCAATTACGCACGGTAGTCTCCCTGGTGACAACGGCCCGCTGTCGGTTATGTTTCTGTATGCCGGGCCTCGGCCTGGATAGGCGAGAAGACTGTAGCGCCGTGGAGATTGCTTGATCTAATCCAGTACTTGGCATAACGATATGAACCCCCCCGTCGAACACCCCCTGGCCGGGATGCTGATGTACCAGCTGTACCAGGCCTGGGCGCAGTCCAACCCCGTCTTCGTGCGCCTGTGCGAAGGCCGCTTCGGCATCACCCGGCGCGAATGGCGCCTGCTGGCCTGTGCGGTCGAGGGCGGCATCATGACCTCGGCCGAGCTGGCGGCCGCCGCCAAGCTCGACCTGGCGCGCACCTCGCGCACCCTGGGCGCGCTTTGCGAAAAGGGCTGGCTGCGGCGCCTGCCCGACAGCGTCGACCGGCGCGTGGTGCGCATCGAGGCCACCGCCGACGGCCTGGACCGCTACCGCGCCCTGCTGCCGGAAGTGCTGCGCCTGAACGACCTGCTGGTGCAGGACCTGGACGCCGCCGAAGTCGCCCTGCTGCGCGACCTGCTGACCCGCATCGAACAGCGCGGCCGGCGCATGGCGCAGGACAACATCGTGTCGGAAAAGGCCAGCCGCCGGGAGGGCGGGACGCGGCGCGCGCAATACGGTTGACGGCGCGCGGGCCCTTTATTTTTAAGGGGATACCCTGATACGCTTGGGCGGCCTCCTCCTATGGACCTCCCATGCCCGGCGCCAAACCACCCGCTGCCTCGAATCCCGTCTTCCGCTACTTCGAAAGCCTGATCGACCCGTTCCGCGACGCCCCCGACATCACCCCGCCGGGCCGCGTACTGCGCTTCTACGCCTATTACCTGCGGCAGGTCTGGCCGATCTTCGCCGTCCTGCTGCTGGTGGGCCTGGCCGGCGCGCTGGTGGAGGTCGCGCTGTTCAGCTTCCTGGCCGACCTGGTCGACATGGCGCAGCACACCCCGCCGGCCGACTTCTTCCGCGAGCACGCCTACACGCTGGTATGGATGGCGTTCGTGGTGATGGTGCTGCGGCCGCTGTCGATCGCCGCGCACGACCTGCTCTCGCACCAGACCATCTCGCCCAGCCTGACCACGCTGGTGCGCTGGCAGAACCACCGCTACGTGCTCAACCAGGGCCTGGCGTTCTTCCACAACGACTTCGCCGGCCGCGTCGCCAACCGCGTGCTGCAGACCGGCTATTCGCTGCGCGATTCGGCGGTGCAGTCGGTGGACGCGCTGTGGCACGTCATCCTGTACGCGGCCAGCGCGCTGTATTTGTTCGCCGAGGCCGACTGGCGCCTGGTGATCCCGCTGGTGCTGTGGATCGCCCTCTACTGCTGCATGCTGGCGTACTTCGTGCCGCGCATGCAGGCGCGCGCCGTCATCGCCTCGGAAGCGCGCTCCAAGCTGATGGGCCGCATCGTCGACGGCTACACCAACATCTCCACGCTCAAGCTGTTCGCCCACGCGCGCCGCGAGGAGGACTACGCGCGCCAGGCCATGACCGAACAGACCGAGAAGCAGCGCCTGTCGACTCGCGTCATCACCGCCATGGACGTCTCCATCAACACGCTCAACGGCGTGCTGATCGCCAGCACCGCCGGCCTGGCGCTGTGGCTGTGGAGTATCGGCAGCATCAGCCTGGGCGCGATCACGCTGGCGCTGGGCCTGGTGATCCGCATCAACAACATGTCCGCCTGGATCATGTGGGAAGTGAACGGCATCTCGGAAAACGTCGGCATGGTGCAGGACGGCCTGGCTACCATCGCGCAGCCGCGCCAGGTGCTCGACCGGCCCGACGCCGTGCCCTTGCGCATCACGCACGGCGAGGTGCGCTTCGAGGACATGTCGTTCCACTACGGCAGCGGCCGCCAGATCATCCCGCACCTGGACCTGACGGTGCGCGCCGGCGAGAAGATCGGCCTGATCGGCCCGTCCGGCGCCGGCAAGTCGACCCTGGTCAACGTGCTGCTGCGCCTGTATGACGTGGAAGGCGGCCGCATCCTGATCGACGGCCAGGACATCGCCGGCGTCACCCAGGAAAGCCTGCGCTCGCAGATCGGCGTGGTCACCCAGGACACCTCGCTGCTGCACCGCTCGATCCGCGACAACCTGCTGTACGGACGGCCCGACGCCAGCGAGGCACAGGTGCGCGACGCCATCGAGCGCGCCCGCGCCGCCGAATTCATCGACGCGCTGGTCGACGGCGACGGCCGCCGTGGCCTGGACGCCCACGTCGGCGAGCGCGGCGTCAAGCTCTCCGGCGGCCAGCGCCAGCGCATCGCCATCGCCCGCGTGCTGCTCAAGGACGCGCCCATCCTGATCCTGGACGAAGCCACTTCGGCGCTCGATTCCGAGGTCGAGGCCGCGATCCAGGAAAGCCTGGAGGCCCTGATGCAGGGCAAGACCGTCATCGCCATCGCGCACCGCCTGTCCACCATCGCCCGCATGGACCGGCTGGTGGTGCTGGACGGCGGCCGTATCGTCGAATCCGGCACCCACGCCAGCCTGATCGCCCAGGGCGGGCTGTACGCGCGCTTGTGGAACCACCAGACCGGCGGTTTCGTCGGGCTGGATTGAGCTGGCGGACGGGCGTCGCGCTGGCGCCACACGGGAAGACCCTGTACGTACATGCTGTACGTACAGGTGTACACTGGCGGCTTTCAACCCCCTGACAGACGCACGCATGAACGTCTGCGCCGCGAGAAAATCCCCCTGGAGACTGAGATAGTGACGACCGAAACCACCCGCTCGCCCTTTTTTGGCACGATGCAGAAAATCCCCGGCGGCCTGATGCTGGTGCCGCTGATCCTGGGCTCGCTGATCGGCACCTTCGCGCCCGACGCGCTGGCCATCGGCGGCTTCACCACCGCCCTGTTCAAGAACAGCGCCCTGCCGCTGATCGCCCTGCTGATCTTCGCCACCGGCACCCAGGTCAACACCCGCACCGGCGGCCCGATCCTGGCCACCGCCGGCACCATCCTGCTGATGAAGACGCTGGTGCCCGCCACCCTCATCATCATCCTCGGCGCCTATGTCGGCCTGGACGGCGTGCTGGGCATCTCCATCCTGGCGATGCTGGCGGCCTTCGACAACAGCAACGGCGGCCTGTGGCTGGCGTACACCGGCCAGTACGGCGATGCCCGCGACCGCGGCGCCTACGTCGCCAGCGCCATCAACGACGGCCCCTTCTTCAGCCTGCTGTTCCTGGGCGCCTCGGGCCTGGCCGACATTCCCATGATCGCCCTGGTCGCCGCGCTGGTGCCGTTCCTGCTGGGCGTGGTGGTCGGCAACCTCGATCCCAAGTGGCGCGACGTGCTCAAGCCCGTGCCCAACATCGTCATCCCGTTCTTCGCCTTCGCCCTGGGCACCGGCATCAACCTGGGCGCGGTCGTCAGCGGCGGCGTCAGCGGCCTGATCCTGGGCCTGATCATCAGCCCCATCACCGGCGGCCTGGTCTACCTGGGCTATCGCCTGATCCTGCGCCGCGGCGGCAAGAGCGGCCTGGGCTTCGCGGCCGGCACCACCGCCGGCAACGCCATCGCCACGCCCGCCGTGGTCGCGGCCGCCGATCCCAACTTCCAGCAATACGTGGCCACGGCCACCGCGCAAGTGGCCGCATGTGTGCTGATCAGCTCGATCCTGGCGCCGGTGCTGGCCTCGTATTTCCTCAAGCGCGCCGGCGAGCTCAAGCCGGTGGAAGCCAGCGACGAAACGCCCGCGGGCGGCTATCGCGAGGCCCGCGGGGAGGCCCTGTGACGCCCGCCATCGCCATCGTCGCCGATGACCTGACCGGCTCCGGCGACACCGCCGTGCAGTTCGTGCGGGCCGGCTGGACCACCCGCCTGTCGATCGACGGCGCGCACGAGGCGCTGGCCGCGCCGGCCGCCGACGACGTCGACGTGCTGGCCGTCACCACCCACAGCCGCGCCCTGCCCGCGCCCGAAGCCGGCGCGCAGATCCGGCGCAACGTCGAGCGGCTGCGCGCCGCCGGCGTCGCGCGCCTGTACAAGAAAGTGGACTCGACGCTGCGCGGCGCCTTCAAGGCCGAGATCGACGCGGCCCGCGAGGCCTGGGGCGACGATGCCATCGCGGTGGTGTGCCCGGCCTTCCCCGCCACCGGCCGCACCGTGGAAGACGGCGTGCTGATGGTCAGCGGGCTGCCGGTCACGGCGACCTCGGCCGCCACCGACCCGGTCACCCCCGTGACCGAGAGCCATATCCCGACCCTGCTGGGCTGCGCCCACGTCGCGGCCTTGCCCGGTGAAACACCCGAAGCGCTGGCTGCGCGCATCGCGCAGGCCGGCGCCACCGTGGTGGTGGACGCCCGCGACGACGCCGACCTGGAACGGCTGGCGCGCGCCATCGGCCTGCTGGGCCGGCGCGCCCTGCCGGTGGGCGCGGGCGGCCTGGCGGTGCCGCTGGCCCGCGTCTGGGCCGGCGCCGACCAGACCGCGCCGGTCGTGGTGGTCGTGACCTCGCAACACAGCGCCGCGCGCGCGCAGGCCGCGGCGCTGCAGGCCGCCGGCGCCCGCACCTGGGCGCCCGCGCTGGCGGACCTGGCCGATGACGCCGCCTGGCGCGCCTGGAGCGAGCCGCTGCTGCGGGACTACGCGCAGGACGGCGCGGCCGATGCCGCCCCCCTGCTGCTGCTGGCCCCCGCAGGCCAGCTCGCGGGACTCGATTCCGACACCGTGGCGCAACGCCTGGGCTCGCTGGCCGCGCAGGCCATCGGCGCCACCCGCGCGGCCGGCGTGGTCGCCACCGGCGGCGACGGCGCGCGCCAGGTGCTGCTGGCGCTGGGCGCCGGCGGCATCGCCCTGGTGGATGAAGTGATGGGCGGCGTGCCCCTGGGCACGCTGACCGGGGGCACGGCCGACGGCCTGCCCGTGGTGACCAAGGCCGGCGGCTTTGGCACCGAAGACGTACTGGTTCGCGCCGTGCGCGCGATCCGCGACAGGAGATTCAAGCGATGACACAAACCCCCGCCCCCAAGCTGCCCCTGCTGGCGGTCACCCTCGGCGACGTGGCCGGCATCGGGCCGGAAATCACGGCCAAGATGCTGATGGGCCACGACGAACTGCGCCAGAAGGCGCGCCTGGTCGTGATCGGCGACGTCGACGTGATGGTGAACGCCGTGCGCGGCCTGGGCGGCGATCCTGCCATCGTGCGCCGCGTCGAGCGTCCCGCCGAAGCCACCAACACCCCCGGCACCATCGAAGTGCTACAGGCCGGCCCGTCGCTGGCCGACGTCAAGCTGGGCGAGATCAGCGCCGCCGCCGGCGACGGCTCGGTGCGTTTCGTCACCACCGCCTGCGCCCTGGCGCGCGCCGGTGAAGTCGACGGCATCGTCACCGCCCCGCTGAACAAGGCCGCCATGCACGCCGCCGGCCACAAGTGGCCCGGCCATACCGAACTGCTGGCGCACGAATTCGGCGTCAAGACCTTCTCGCTGGTGCTGTCGGCCGGCGATCTCTACATCTTCCACGCCACCACCCACGTGTCGCTGCGCCAGGCCATCGAGGACCTGACGCCGGCGCGCATGCGCGCGGTGCTGCGCCTGGCCGGCTCGTTCGCCAAGGCCCTGGGCCGCGGCGACCGTCCGGTGGCGGTGTCGGGCCTGAACCCGCACGCCGGCGAGAACGGCATCTTCGGCACCGAAGACGCCGACATCCTGGCGCCCGCCGTGGCCGAGGCCAATGCCGCCGGCATCCTGGCCGCCGGCCCGATCCCGGCCGACGCGCTGTTCCCGCAGGCCGTGCGCGGCAAGTGGCAGTTCGTGATCGCCTGTTACCACGACCAGGGTCACGCGCCCTTCAAGGCCGTCTACGGCGACGACGGCGTTAACATCACCGTCGGCCTGCCCGTGGTGCGCGTATCGGTCGATCACGGCACCGCGTTCGACATCGCGGGCCAGGGCATCGCCCGCGAAGACAGTCTGATCCTGGCCGCCGAGCGCGCCGCGCATCTGGCCCCGGGCTGGACGCATGTATGGGAAACTGCGCGGGCCCAAACAGGAGGTTGATTGCATGGCGCCCGCCAACGCTGAAGATTTGCCCGCGCTGGATCGTTCCGGCGACGTGCCGCTGCACGCCCAGGTGGCGGCGCTGCTGCGCGGTTATATCCGTACCCGCAAACTCGGCGCCGGCGCGCTGCTGCCCAGCGAGGCTGCCTTGTGCGAGCGCTTCGGCGTGGCGCGCAGCGTGGTGCGGCAGGCGCTGTCGGCGCTGGCGACGGAAGGGCTGATCCAGCGCGAGGCCGGCCGTCCGGCGGTGGTGGCCGCGCCGCGCGAGCATCGCCGGCTGGTGCAGCGTTCCACCGGCCTGTACGAGCAGTTCGCGCAATCCGGCGTGGCGCTCAAGACCCGCGTGCTGGGCCTGGCGCCGGCCGAACCGCCGGCCGCGGTCGCCGAATTCTTCGGCAGCGCCGACCTGCTGCTGCTGGAACGGCTGCGCCACGTGGCCGACGCGCCGCTGGCCTACGTGCGCACCTGGCTGCCCGCCGCGGCGGTGCCCGGCCTGCGCGCCGACGACCTGGCCGACGCCTCGCTGCACGGCGTGCTGACCCGGCGCTTCGGCCTGCATCCCGGCGCCGGCCGCAACCAGATCCGCGCGGTGGCCGCCGACGCGGCGCTCGCCGGCCTGCTGCAGACCGCCGCCGGCACGCCCTTGCTGATGCTGGAAGGCCAGGGCATGGACCAGCACGGCCGGCCGCTGGAATGGTTCAGCACCTGGCACCGCGCCGAGCAGCTGGTGTTCGACGTCGACGTCAGCGTCGGCCACGAAAGCGTGCAACCGCGCCTGCGCGAACCCGCGCCGCCGGCTTCCGCCCCCGCCGCGGCGCCCGCCGAATCCGCCGGCCACGATCCCCTGGCGCGCGCCCAGGCGCTGGTCGCCGAACTGTCCGCCGAACTGGCACGCCTGCGTGGCGGCGCCGGCCGCTGACGCGCCCGGGCGCTAGCGCAGCGTCACCGCCGCGTCGCGCTCGAACTGCCCATCTTCATCCAGCGCGCGCAAGGCGCGCCGCTCGGTCTCGGTCGGCCAGGGCGTCGGCCCCGCCCCGTCGGCATCGAAGTCGAACCCGGTGCGCTCGCGCACTTGCGCCAGGCTGGACTCGGGATGCCACGACTGCAACGCCAGCCGGCCGTCGCGCTTGACGAACACCGCGATCGGCGTCGCCACGCCCGCGAAGCCGCCGCCCGAGGTGACGAAATCCAGCTGTTCGACGAACACGCGGCGCGAATGCTCGGTGCGCCAGGTGCAGCAGCGCCGCGCCGTCGGCGTCATCACGGCCCCGCCGCCACCGCCCGGCAGGCGCACCTTGGGCGCATGCCAGTCGCCGATGCAGGAGTTGTTGGCGCGGCCCGCGCCGTCGATCTGCGCCGCCCCCAGGAACGCCAGGTCCATGCGGCCGCGCGTGCACAGGTCGTAGAAATCCTCGTTGGCGAAGATCGACGCCGAATGCTCAGCCAGCACCGGATCGGAGCTGGATAGCGGAATGTGGGACGGCCGCGGATCGACCCCGCCGGCCACGTTGATGTAGACGTAGTCCCAGTCGTAGGCGCGCTTGGCCAGCAGGCAGGCCAGCATCGGCAGGGTCGAGTTCACGCCGCTGAAGGTGATCTCGTCGGGCCGAATGAAGCGCGCCAGGTTGGTGACGATGTACGAAAACCCCGACCATTTCTCAGCCATGCGCCGCTCCCGCTTTCGCCTCGGGCGCCGCGGCCAGGTGGGCCGCCAGATCGCCCTGCCTGTCCATGTAGGCCTCCACCGCCGGATAGTCGATGGCGTAGTCTGGCCAGCACGAGCCGGGCCAGGCCGAGCGCGGCAGCACCGTGAATGCCTGCACCATGAAGTACGGCACCAGCGTGGCCTCGGGCTGCGCCTCGAACACGGCGCTGTCCACCAGTTTCTCGGCCACCACCAGCACGCTGCCGGCGGCGCGCGACATGATGCGGTCCCAATGCGCCGTGCCGTGCACCCGCACATTGCCGCACGCGTCCACCTCCGATGCCTGGATCACGGCAAAGTCCGGCCGCACGGCCGGAATCACCCAGGTGCGCTCGCCGCTGCCATAGGGGTCGTCCAGGCAGTGCCAGCCGTTCAGCACCGGCAGGGCGCTGCCATGCAGCCCGCCGCAAGGCTGGAACGGCACGCCGTAGGCGGCGGCACGCAGCCCCGCCGTCAGGCTGGCGCAGGCATGCTCTTCAAGCTCGACCTCGCCACGCTCGATGGCCTTGCGATACCACGGCGCCAGGCCGAAATTGCCTTCCATCGCCACGATGCCGGCGCGCACGCGCCGCAGCGCGCCGGCGCGGCACAGGATGTCGACGTCATAGCCGGGCGACTGCTTGACCAGTTCCAGGTCGCGCCGCCCCTGCCGGATCAGTTCACGCACGAAGGCGAACGGTCCCCGGTGCAGGAAACTGCCGCCCAGGGCGATCGACGCGCCGTCCGGCACCAGCGCCGCCAGCTCGGCCAGCGAGCGCTGCTTGTCTGCCTGATTGAATCCCGAACCCATGCTGCCTCCTCGATGTTCTTATCGTCGCGCCGGCCGGGCCGGCGGCGTCAGCGCGCCTGCAGGTACGCCGCCACCCGCGCCTTCAGGCCGGGCTCGGCGGCCGAGCGCACCAGCCGCGCCAGGTCGGTGTCGGGCTGCTCGGCCGACAGGGCCGCATACAACTGCGCGCGGGCCGCGCAGGTCAGCGCGGCGGCGGCCTGCTCGGCCTGCCGTTCGACCTCGGGCCAGGCTTCCTGCGCCGTCACGTGGCTGACGAAGCCGTCGCGGTAGGCCTCGGCCGCGCCGAACGTACTGGCCTGTTCGAGGATGGCGCGGGCGCGTTCGGCCCCCACCAGCGCGGCGAAGCGGCGCGTGCCCAGCACCAGCCCGAATTTCAGGCCCGGCATGCGAAAGCTCGCCTCGGGCGCGCCGACGCGCCACTTGCAGGCGCCGAACAGATCGACGCCCGCGCCGAAATTGCGGCCGTGCGCCAACCCCACCGTCAGGCAGGGCGAGGCCGCCACGCGTTGCAGCAGCGTCTCGATGCGCACCAAGCGCAGCAGCAGGTCGCCCTCGCTCTGCGCGTCCAGATCGCCGAAATCGAAGCCGGCGCTGAAGTTGCGGCCCGCGCCGCGCAGCACGATGACCTCGGCGCCCTGCGCCGGCGCCGCGTCGACCGCCGCGATCAACGCTTCGACCAGCTCGGCCGACAGCGCGTTCATCTTGTCGGGGCGCGCCAACGTCAGCACCTGCGTGGCGCCGCGCCGCTCGACCTGCAGCGCCGCGCTCATGCGCCCCGCCCCTTGCCGCGCAGCGGTCCCAGCACCTCGTCGTTGTGCTGGCCCAGCGCGGGCGGCGGACGCCGCAGCGCGGTGGTCTGGCCGTCGAAGCGCACCGGCAGGCCGAAGGTGCGCGTGGCCACGCCGTTGGGCAGTTCCAGCGGCTGCACCCAGCCCATGTGCTCGACCTGCGGATCCGCCAGCACTTCGGAATAGGTGTTGATGGGCGCGCACGGCACGCCGGCCGCGCGGAACCGCGCCAGCCACGTGGGCGCGTCGTCGGCCGCGAAGATCGCTTCGAGGATCTCGCGCAGCGCATCCTGGTTGCGGGCGCGCGCGCTGGTGTCGGTAAAGCGCGGATCGGCCAGCAGGTCCTCGCGGCCCACCGTCGCGCACACGCCCTTCCACAGCGCGTTGTTGCCGGCCGCCATGCCGAAATAGCCGCCCTTGCAGCGGAACGCCTGGTACGGCGCGTTGCGCGGGTGGGCCGAACCCAGCTTGACCGGATCGCGCCCGCTGCCGAAGAACTCCGAGGTCTGCAGCGCCGCGATGCCGAGCGTGGCGCCCAGCATCGGCACGTCGATATGCGTGCCCTGGCCGCTGGCCTGGGCGGCGCGCAGCGCCGAGGCGATGGCGAAGGCGCCGTACAGGCCGGCCGAGAAGTCCGCCACCGGCACGCCGCACTTGACCGGTTCGCCGCCGGCCTCGCCGGTGACGCTCATCAGGCCGCTCATGGCCTGGATGGTGAGGTCGAAACCGCCCTCCTGGGCGCGCGGACCGGATTGGCCATAGGCCGAGATCGAGCAGTACACCAGGCGCGGATTGGCCTCGCGCAAGGCCGCGTAGCCCAGCCCCAGGCGGTCCATCACGCCGGGCCGGTTGTTCTCGATCAGCACGTCGACGCTGGCGGCCAGTTCGCGCGCCAGGGCCAGGTCGGCCGGATCCTTCAGGTTCAGCGTGACCGAGCGCTTGTTGCGGTTGAGCGAGGCGAAGTTCTCGCTGTAGCCCTGGCTCAGCGGCGGCCAGCTGCGCAGCGTGTCGCCGCCCTCCGGGTTCTCCAGCTTGATCACGTCCGCGCCCATGTCCGCCAGCAGCATGCCGCAGAACGGCCCCGCGGCGACGTTGCAGATCTCGAGCACGGTGATGCCGGCCAATGCCGAACCAGATGTCATGGTCGACCTCTCGTTATGCCAATTCAGTATTTGGAATGAGGAAAAGAATCCGAGGCCGCGCGCGATACCGTGGCATCGTGTCGCCTGCCGCGGTCTTTGCCCGAAGCGAAAACGCGGCGCCAGGCCGCGGGCCAGCATAGCACCGGGCGCAATCCTCGGTAAACCATTAATTGAAACTCGAATCCCATGATTTAGGATTCATGAGAGCACAAGCCCTGCTCGGCCGGCCCCGTTATTGGCCGAGAAACCCGCGGCGGTAACCCATGCCCTGCGACAAGGTCTGGGCACAGGCGGCCACGTCCGGCGCCAGCTGTTTCATGCGGGCCGCGCTCAGGCGATCGAGCGGGCCGGAGATGCCGATGGCCGCCACCGGCTGGTCCAGGCTGTTGAACAGCGCCACCGCCAAACCGCCCACGCCCTCGCGCCATTCGCCGCGATTGACCGCGTAGCCGGTGCGCGCCACCTTGCGCAGTTCTTCCTTGAGCAGCGGCATCGACACCAGCGTGGCCGGCGTATGCCGCGCCAGCCGGTCGGCGTAGCGCTCGACATAGCCTTCGGCCTGGTAGGCCAGCAGCGCCTTGCCGGTGGCCACCGCGTAGGCCGGCGCGCGGCCGCCCACCATGGAATAGGCGCGGATCGGCTGCGGGCTGTCGATCTTGTCGACGTAGACCACGTCGAAGCCATCCAGCACCGACAGGTGCACGGTCTCGCCGGTCTGGTCGGCCAGCGTGCGCATGAACGGCGCGGCCAGTCGGCGCAGATCGAGCTGCGCGAGTTGCCGCGCGGCCAGCTCGAACAGGCGCACCGCGCCGCGATAGCCGCCGCCATCCTCGTCGCGCACGACGTAGCCGGCGTGGATCAGCGTTTGCAGGGTGCGGTGGGTATTGCTGCGCGTCAGCCCGACCCGGGCGGCCAGCGCATCGATGGTGCGGGGCGGATTGTCCACGTCCGTGACCGCCTCCAACACCATCAACCCCTTGAGCAGTGTCTTGTCCATTTTTTTGGTTTTCCCAATATTTAGGACGCGAACATAGCACGGGCCGCGCCCGGCGAACAGGCCTCAGTGGCCCGGGGCGGGCAGGGCCGCGCGCACCGCCGCCGAACGGTCCCACAGGTTGGGCACGCTGGGCGCCGAATAGCCCGACACGAACGGCTTGGCCTGGCCCGTGACCGGGTCGTAGACATGGCGCGACACCGCGCCGATGTTGCCGCCGTACATGTGCACGCTGATCGAGACCTTGTCCTCGAAGGCATTGGACACGCGGTGGATGTCGCCCTCCTGCGGCGACAGGCGTTCGACGTCGCCCGGATGCAGGGTCTCCGGCTCGCCCCGCGGCGCCAGCCGGCCATCGGCGCCGCGCGTGTAGCGCTGGTTGACCTCGGCGCCGCGCAGCATGCCGACATAGCCCCACACCTCGTGGTCGTGCACCGGCGTCTGCTGGCCCGGGCCCCACACGAAGCTGACGATCGAGAAGCGTTCTAGCGGATCGCAATGCAGCAGGTACTGCTGGTAGTACTGGGGATGCGGCGCGGTACAGGCCTCGGGCAGCCAGTCGTCGTGCGCGATCAGCGCAGCGAAGGCGGCCTGCAGTTCGGGCGACTGCGCCAGCCCGTCGGGCGTGGCCAGGCGGGTCGCGGTGGCAATGAAATGGCGCAGCCGGTCCAGGCCGGCGGTGGCTTCGGGCATTGCATCTCTCCGGATCGGGCGCGGCCGCTCGGGCCATGCCATTGAACATCCCAACTTTACTATCCAGTATCCATCATTTGGGATGCGTGCCGCAATGCCCCGTCCGCGCGCCGTGGCGCGCTTGACAGCCCGGGGGCCACGCGTGCAGCGTATCGAACCCGCCCTTCACCGCATTCCCCGCATGGCAACCCAGATTCCCACCATTGCGCCCGCGCTCGCCGACCAGCTGGCGCGCGCCCGGCGCGTGACCGTCTTCACCGGCGCCGGCGTGTCCGCCGAAAGCGGCATCGCCACCTTCCGCGATCCGCTCACCGGATTGTGGGCGCGCTTCGACGCCCGCGCCCTGGCCACGCCGGAGGCCTTCGCGGCCCAGCCGGACCTGGTCTGGGGCTGGTATGAATGGCGCCGCGCGCAGGTCGCGCGCGCCGAGCCGAACGCGGCCCACCGCGCCATCGCGGCGCTGGCGCGGCGAATCCCCGCGCTGACCCTGGTCACCCAGAACGTCGACAACCTGCATGAACGCGCCGGCAGCGACGCCGTGATCCACCTGCATGGCAGCCTGCACGCGCCGCGCTGCAGCGCCTGCGGACACGCCGCCAGCTTCGCGCCGCGCGCCCCGGACGACGGCCGCGACGCGCCCGCCGAAGAGCGCGCGATCACGCCGCCCGCCTGCGTCGAATGCGGCGCGCCGATACGGCCAGGCGTGGTCTGGTTCGGTGAAAGCCTGCCGACCGACGCCTGGCGCGCCGCGCAGCAGGCGTGCGGTGATTGCGACCTGTTCTTCAGCATCGGCACCTCGGCGCTGGTGTATCCCGCGGCGGAACTGCCGCTGCGCGCCGCGCGCGGCGGCGCGACCGTGGTGCAGGTCAACCCGGCGCCCACGCCGCTCGACGCGCACGCCGACTTCAACCTGCGCGGCGCAGCCGCCGACGTCATGCCGCGATTGCTGGCAGCCGCCGGCTTCTGAGTCCAGCCGGCAACGCCGCGACGCGCGGCCCCCCCTCACCATTTGCAGCCGTCGTCACGCACCGTGTCGGCCAGCAGGAACGGCAAGGCCAACAACCCCAGATGAGCATGCGCGTCGCGGCAGGGCGGCCGCGCGCTTTGCGCGATGCCCTTGGCCAGCGCCGACGGTTCGGCCCGCGCCTTGGGCGCCAGGTCCACCCTCGCCTCGCCACGCGCGCGCGGCAGGCCTTGCGCCGCGGCATCCTCGCCACGCCAGCGAAAATCGCGTGGCGGCGCGGCGGGCGATGCGGCGCCGGCGGCCGCGGGCGGCGGGCGCACCACCGCCGGCGCATTGGCCACGGGCGCATTGGCCGCGGGTATCTTGGCGGGCGGCGCCTGACGCGGCGCGGAGGGCTTCGCAGGCTCGGAAGGGGACGGCGCGGACGACTTCGGCAACACGGGCGAAGACGGCTTGGCGGACTCGGCGGATGTGGACGAAGGCGGCGCGATCGGCGGCGCCGCGGCGGAGGTCGCCGATGGCGCGGAAGGCCGCGGCGCGGGCTCGGGCGACAACAACGTCACGAAGAAATCGTCCTGGCGGATCGGCGCCGGTCTCGGCGGCGCTTCGCGCTCGCTCGCGGCCCGCCACAACAGGCTGGCGGCCAACACATGAAAGGCGCACGACAGGCCCGCGGCCCACCCTGCCAGCGCGCGGCCGCGCGGCGCGGTCGGCGCGGTCCGCAAGGCGCCCGCTCCAACAGAAAACATCACGGCAACCCTGGCCTCGAATCCGCCATTTTGCGGGCTCGCCAGCGCGCCAAAGCCGGCTGCCGCGTGAAGATTTGTGAAGATGTTTTGAGTGAATCAGGACTACCATGGACAAACGTCCGCGATGCAGGGGAAACCCCAAATTCCATCGCGCACGCAGAGGGATACAGTGGTAGCGAACCATTGCAGCCATGGAGATCATCATTCCGTTTTCCTGGAGACTTCCCGACGTGTTCGTGCGCTCGCCCGACGGTGTCCTCCACCGCGTGGTGCGGCACGCCACGACCACGGAAACCATCGCCAAACTCGAGAGCATTCCCAGCAACTACCACCTGGATTGCGAATGCATGCTCGACAATGGTGAAGCCCTGGCCTGGATCGGCGGCAATCTGTACCGCCAGGCCAACGGCGGGATCATCTTCACCGCCGAGCCCGGCGCCGCGCCCCCCAATGCCGAGGCACGCAAGAACGCCAAGGCCCGCAACACGGTGCGCGATGCCTGCCGTCCCGCTGCCGCGCAAGAATCGCACGCGGCGCGAAAAAACGTCGTACCATCAGCTGTGGCAAGACTAAAAACCGGCAACGATTGGAGCCTGATACGCGCCTGGCGCGAGCACCTGAACATCAGCACCGCTGACATGGCTGCCCGCCTGGGAGTGGATCACTCCATCTACATCGAATTGGAAAGGCCGCGTCCGCGACCGCGCCAGATCATCCTGGACCGCATCTCGGCAGCGCTGGGAGTCACGCCCGACCAGCTCGATGATTCATCGTTAGGAGGGCATTTCCATTGATGCGGGCCGCCTGAGCCTGAACGATGGAGATGTTCGAGCAACTTTGGCGCCGCGTAAGAATGGCCGCGCATGGGGAGGTACCTGAAATGCTCGGAACCGCAAGACGATTGACCGATGTACTGGCCACGGCCCCCGACGGCACGTTGTATCGCATCGAACGCTTCGTGTCGGACCCCGACGCCTACTCCGCACTCGGCACATCCCGCTTCGACCCAAAGGCGCACTGCGTCTGCCGCACCAGCTCGGGCGAAAAGGTCGCCTGGCTCGGCGGCCAGGTCTACCAGCTGCTCAAGACCGGCCTGTGCCTGACGGCGGTGGACCGACGACGCGGCTGAAGCCGCTCAGCGCCGCCCGCCCTTCCCCGTGAACCGCGCCACGACGAACTCCACGAACGTCGTGAGCTTGGGCAACGCCTGCCTGTCCTTCGGATACAGCAGCGAGACCGGCCGCGCGTCCGGCCAGTACGGCTGCAGGATCGGCGTCAGCTTGCCGGTGCGCACGTCTTCGGCCAGCAGCAGCTCGGGCTGCAGCACGATGCCGAAGCCGGCCAGCGCCGCCTGCCTGAGCGCCTGGCCGTTGTTCGAAACGAAGCGGCTGGTCGGCGGATAGTCGGCCTGCGCGCCCTCGCCGTCCGCCAGCCGCCAGCCCGTGCGGCGGCTCCAGTACGAAAAGTCCAGGCACTGGTGCCGCGCCAGGTCGGCCGGCGTCTCGGGCGTGCCATGGCGCGCCAGGTAGGCCGGCGCGGCGCAGATGATCATCTGGTAGCGGCCGATGGCGCGCGCCACCAGGCCGGAATCGCGCGGCTCGCCGATGCGCACCGCCAGGTCGTAGCGCGAGGCCACCAGGTCCTCGACCGCATCGCTCAAGGCCAGTTCGACGCTGACGTCCGGATAGCGATCCAGGTAGTCGGCGATCGCCGGCGCCAGCGCGAACGAACCGAACGAGACCGTCGACGTGATGCGCAAGTTGCCGCGCGGCGCCACGCGCAACGCCTCGGCGCCCTGCTCCGCGTCGCGGATGTCGGCCAGGATCTCCTTGCAGCGCGCGTAATACGCCTGGCCCGCCTCGGTCAGGCTCTGGCGCCGCGTGGTGCGGTTCATCAACCGCAGCCCCAGGCGCGCCTCCAGGCCCTTGATGTGCTTGGCCGCCATGGCGGCGGACATCTCATGGCGCGTGGCCGCCGCCGTCAGGCTGCCCAGCTCGACCACTGCCACGAAGACTTCCATGCTGAGCAGACGATCCATGAATTACGCACCCTGGGTATGAAGTGTTCCAACCATTCCCGGATTTTTCCACAGGAATGGAAATCGCAGAATGCTTTCATGCGCTGGCGTCCATGCCGCGCCCCCATCAAATCCAGGAGTCCCCATGAAAATCGCACTTATCGGCGCCAGCGGCACCATCGGCCGCGCCGTCGCCCACGAACTGGGCCAGCGCCACGAGATCATCGCCGTCGGCAAGACCCAGGGCCAATACCAGGTCGACATCACCCGCAGCGACAGCATCCGCGGCCTGTTCGAACGCATCGGCAAGGTCGACGCCATCGTCTCCACCGCCGGCACGCTGCACTTCGGCCCGCTGGCGGAAATGACGGCTGAACAGTTCAAGATCGGCCTGCACGACAAGCTGCTGGGCCAGGTCGATCTGGCGCTGATCGGCCAGCACTACCTGAACCAGGGCGGCTCGATCACGCTGACCAGCGGCATCGTCAGCGACGAGCCGATCCGCTTCGGCGCCAACGCGTCGGCCGTCAACTCGGCGATCGATGGTTTCGTGCGCGGCGCGGCGGTGGAACTGCAAAGCGCGCGCATCAACTCGGTCAGCCCGACCGTGCTGCAGGAATCGTGGGAAGGCTACGGCCCCTACTTCTCCGGCTTCGAAGCCGCGCCCGCCCAACGCGTCGCGCTGGCCTACAGCCGCAGCGTCGAGGGCGCGCAGACCGGCCGCGTGTACCGCGTCTGGTAAGGCCCGGCCCGGGCCGGCAATGCTGGCCAGGAACCGCCTACGCCGCCAGGTGGCGGTTGTAGGTGAGGAACGCCGGATCCTGTTCCCAGCCCAGCGATTCATACAAGGCCTGCGCCGGCAGGTTGGTCCGGGCGGTGGTCAGGTCCATGCGGGCATAGCCGCTGGCGCTGGCGCGGGCGCGGGCGCGGGCGCGGGCGCGGGCGCGGGCGCGGGCGCGGGCATGCGCCTCGGCCTGCCGCAGCAAGGCGCGGCCAGCGCCGCTCTTGCGCGCCCCCGGCGCGACGCGCGCGGCGTCGTCCAGGCAGGCAAGTCTGATCTCGATGCGGCTCATGGTGTCCGTGCGAATAAGCGAATGTACACTCAGCGCATTCCCGGGAGAACCGCATGCGCTACACCCTGATGCTCGCGTGCGTGGCCGCCGCCACGCTTACCTCCGCCTGCTCGTCGCGGCAGGCTTACGATTCCGGCCAGGCCTGGCAACGCAATGAATGCGGCAGGATCGCCGACACGCAGGAACGCCAACGCTGCATGGGCTCGGCGTCCTCCACGTCGTACGACAGCTATCAGCGCCAGCGGCAGGACATCCAGAAGTAGGTCGGCGCGCCTGGCGCGCTTCAATGCGGAGAATCATGAATGCGGACGACATCTCCGGCACGCTGAAAACAAAAAAGCCCGGCGCAAGGCCAGGCTTTTTCGCGTTTTTTGCTTTTTTTTCTGTTTTTTTTCAAGCGTTTTTTTCAAGCACCACGCCGACGAATCGACGCGTATCGAATGAGGTGGCGCGCCCGGCAGGATTCGAACCTACGACCCCCTGGTTCGTAGCCAGGTACTCTATCCAGCTGAGCTACGGGCGCGCTAAAGAGGCGTGTTTATAACATGGATTCGTGACGGTCCGCAAATCGGTGGTGGACCTTTGCCACCTGGCGCGGCTTGCGCCAGATCAATCCCCAGGCTCCCGGGCAGCGTTACGCTGGATTCAAGGAGACTGAAGCATGGCCAAGAAATTTCCCTTGCATCCCAAGCACCCGGAACGCATCTGCTGGGGCTGCGACCGCTACTGTTCCACCGACGAGCTGGCCTGTGGCAACGGCTCGGATCGCACCATGCACCCGGCCGAACTGCTGGGCGATGACTGGTACACGGTGGGCAATTGGGGGCTGGAAGATGACGACGTCGCCGCCGATCCCAAGGGTGGAACCGCCGCCCCGGCCAGCGCCGATGCGAGCGCCACTGCCACGCACTGATAAAAGCAAAAAGGCCTTCGATCCAGGATCAAAGGCCTTCTCATCTTCGCTGCGCATTTTCACGCGTTTTTATTAACCGCGTAGCGCTGCGTTCACTTTTTACCGACTTACTCATTCGGTGGGTGATATCCACCCAAATGAGTTGGCGCGCCCGGCAGGATTCGAACCTACGACCCCCTGGTTCGTAGCCAGGTACTCTATCCAGCTGAGCTACGGGCGCTCCGGTAAAGAGGCAAGATTATATCAGAATAATTTCACCACTGCACTGCTCTTGTCTTTTTTCACCCAAGCGCTCGACCTGAGTATTCCATCGCATGCCTTTCGCCAGTTTTCTTGCCATTTTCCTAGCCGGGTTACGGCAACGGTGATGACAAAACAAGCAAAGGAATTCGATGGCGCGCCCGGCAGGATTCGAACCTACGACCCCCTGGTTCGTAGCCAGGTACTCTATCCAGCTGAGCTACGGGCGCGTTAAAAAGCAAGCCTTGAATCATAGCGTTGTTTCGCAAACCGCGCAAGTCGATTGCCATGCATTGCTCAATGCCCGCCTGCCCATCGCGCGCGCCATTGGCAACTACTCTCATTCTCATTGACTGGCGGTCAGTCATTATCTATAGTCCTTTCCATCCCCCCACGTCGCCCGTGCGCCCACTGCTCCCCCGCCACCATGATCGCTCCCTTTGTCTCGATTCCGGCCGCCATCGGCGAACGTGTCGTGCCGTCGCTAGCGGCAGGTCCGCTGCATCCCGGCCCCCTGCCCGCCAACGCGCTCACGGTGGTATTGGGGGCCGCCGCCTCCGGCAAGACGCGCCTGCTGTCCCGCATCGCGCGCGATCTGGCGCAGGAGGAAGCCGCCGCGCGCGTCATCATGGTGGAGCAGCATGCCGCCGAGGTGCCGTCATTGCGCGTCTTCGAGGCCCTGCTGCTGGCGCACAAGCAAGGCGACCGCTGGGCGGTGGGCACGCGCGAAATCCAGGCGGTCCGCGCCTGCCTGCTGCAGGTCGGGCTGGCGCAGGCCGCCGACAGGCTGGTGGAACAACTGGACGCCGAGGCGCGCCAGCGCCTGCTGATCGCGCACGCCCTGATCCGCCAGCCCGACGTGCTGCTCATGGATCAGCCCGAGCGCGCGCTCGCGCCATGCCATCAGGCCGACATCGCGCTGATGCTGCGGCGCATTGCCGCCGAACACGAGCTGCGCGCCGTCGTCGCCATGGCCGATGCCGCCACCGCGCTGCGGGTGGCCGACAGGCTGCTGCTGATGCGCGACGGGCGTCTTGTCGCCACGGGATCGCCGGCGCAGCTGCGGGCCCAGGCCCGGGCCGGCGATATCGACGCGGCGTGGCTGCCGTCCTGACAAACCGCGGCGTCTACACGGCCACGCCGAGCATGCGCAGATAGGCGTCGGCAACGCCGCGCGCGAAGTCGGTGGAGTCCGGCAGCTTCGACAGGATCGCGTCGTCGGTGGCGCAGTGCACGCCGGCATAGATCAGCAGCGACATCATGCGCGGATTGTCCACGCGCCAGGCGCCGGCCTCGGCCCCGGCCTGCAGGATGCCGTGCAGCTGCCTGACCACGTCGTTGCCGGTATGCCCTTCGCGCGCATGGTGATGCTGATGCGTGAAAACGATGTCGTGCACCCGATAGGTGCGCAGATAGGTCGCGACGTTGGCCTGCACCCAGGCGCGCAGCTTGCCGATCCAGTCATCTGGCTCGCAGGCCGCGATCGCGCCTTCCAGTTGCGCGACGAACTCGCGCACGTAGCGCTCGGCCAGCGCCTGCAGCATTTCGTGCTTGGACGGAAAGTAGACATAGAACGTGCCCTTGGCCACGCCCGCCGCCTCCGTGATCTCGCTGATGGTGGTGGCGTCGACCCCTTTTTCCAGGAACAGCGCCTGCGCCGCGCCCATCAATTCGTCCAGCCGCACCTCCGGCGGCTTGGTGCGAGGCGACGCCTGGCGCGCGGATTCGCCTGCGGAATGGTCGGTCATTGCTTTCACTCGGATTTCAGCCATGGCACAAGTCTAAGGGAATTTTGCGGCAGTCTCCCCGGCGTACAGCTTGCCGACAGCCGATGGTCATATTGATACAACGTCACAAACCTAGGCTGGTCGCCGTGAATGCCGGCTGTCATCCGGCAACCCTCGTGGCGTCATGACAGGGCGCCGCCCTCTCCGCAAGGTCTACAACCATGTCTGAAAAAGAAAAGAGCGCGAACGCGCAGGCTGCCGCGACGTCGACGGCCGCCGATCACGCTGATGCCGGCACTCCCGTCCGCGCCACCCGCCGGGGCTTCCTGACCGGTATCGCCGCGCTCGGCGCGAGCGCCGCCGCCATGGGCGCGCTGTCCGGCTGTTCCGGCGACGGCGATGACGACGACAACAACACCCCGGCCGCGCCCGCGCCGGACCTCACGACGCAGCTGCGCAAGAACGTCAAGACGCTGGTCGTGATCTTCGCGGAAAACCGCAGCTTCAACAACCTGTTCTCGAACTTCCCCGGCGTGGAAAAGCCGCTGTCCGCGCTGACCGCCGCCGACTACACGCAGAAGGACCGCGACGGCACGACGCTGTCGGTGCTGCCGCCGGTGTGGGGCGGCATGGTCCCGACCTCGCAACAGGCCAACCACGTCACCTACCAGGTCGCCGAGAACGCGCCCTACATGAACAACCTGCCCAACGCGCCGTTCGACCTGCGCGGCCCGCAAGGCGAGCCGCTGCCGCAAGGCGTGGTCACGCGCGACCTGTGGCACGTGTTCTACCAGAACCAGATGCAGATCAACGGCGGCAAGAACGACCGCTTCGTCGCCTGGGCCGACTCCGGCGCGCTGGTCATGGGCCGCTACAGCGACTCCGCCTACAACCTGCGCCTGTGGAAGCTGGCCCAGGAATTCGTGCTGTGCGACAACTTCTTCCAGGGCGCGTTCGGCGGTTCGTTCCTGAACCACCAATACCTGGTCGCCGGCCGTCCGCCGTTCTACCCGGACCTGGCCAACGCCTCGATCAACGTGCGCGGCCAGATCGCCCAGCTGCAAAGCGCCGATCCGACCGACCCCAACCTGCAACCCAAGCCGGCCTCGCCGGCCAGCGCGCTCACCGGCGCGCCGCAGTTCGGCGCCAGCGCCCTGACGCCGGACGGCTATGGCGTGAACACCATGGGCCCTCCGTACTGGCCCGCGTTCTCGCGCGATGCCGCCAACCCGACCCAGGCCGATCCGACCTCGGTGTACATGCTGCCGCAGACGCACAACAACATCGGCGACCTGATGACCGCCAAGGGCCTGGACTGGGCCTGGTACGCGGGCGGCTGGCAGGCGGCGATCGACTCGACCGCCAGCACCGGCTTCCCGTCGTCGCCCAACTTCCAGGCGCACCACCAGCCCTTCAACTACTTCCAGAGCACCGGTCCCGGCACCGCCGCGCGCACCGCGCACCTGCGTGACGGCGGCCTCGGCGATCTGTCGTCGACCAACAAGTTCCTGGCCGACGCCGAAGCCGGCAAGCTGCCCCCGCTGACGTTCTACAAGCCGCAGGGCAACCTGAACATGCACGCGGGCTACGCCGACGTCGATTCCGGCGACCGCCACATCGCCCACATCGTCGACAGCCTGCGCAAGAGCGCGCAGTGGGACAACATGGTGGTCGTGATCACCGTGGACGAGAACGGCGGCTGGTGGGACCACGTGGCGCCGCCCAAGGGCGACCGCTGGGGCCCCGGCACGCGCATTCCCGCGCTGGTGGTGTCGCCCTTCGCCAAGAAGGGCACCGTCGACCACACCATCTACGACACCGGCTCGATCCTGCGCCTGGCCACCCGCCTGTTCGACCTGCCGACGCTCGACGGCCTGAAGGCGCGCGACGACGCCATGACCGCGCGCGGCCAGAAGCCGATGGGCGACCTGACCAACGCGCTGACCTTCAGCGCCTGATCGACGGCCGCCTCGACGCCTGATCGCCTTTCATTGACGGCGACCGCGTCCTGCGAGCGCCGGCCGGGCAGCGATGCCCGGCCGGCGCTCGGTCTTTCCCACGGTCCCAGAAACGCCCCCCGCGTTCCGCCCCTCGGCGCGGGGCCGGCCCGCCGCCGTGCGAGAATTCGCCATTCCCTCCTGGATGGCGCCGCCTTGAAACACCTGTTGGCCGGTTTGGACCGGCTCGATGACTTCGACGACATCATCGACGTGCGCACGCCGCTCGAGTATGCCGATGACCACCTCCCCGGCGCCCTGAACGCGCCGGTGTTCAGCAATGAAGAACGGGCCCGCGTCGGCACGCTGTATCGCCAATCGCCGTTCGAGGCCACGCGCCTGGGCGCCGCGCTGGCCGCGCGCAACATCGCCAACCATCTGGACAGCACCTTCGCCGATCGCCCGCAAAGCTGGCGTCCCCTGGTGTATTGCTGGCGCGGCGGCAAGCGCTCGGGCTCCATGACGGTGATGTTCAACATGATCGGCTGGCGCGCGCGCCAGCTCGACGGCGGCTACAAGACCTACCGCCGCGCCACCCTCGAGGCCCTGGACGCCCTGCCCACGGGGCTGCGCTTCGTGGTGCTGACCGGCCCCACCGGCAGCGGCAAGACGCGGCTGCTGCACGCCCTGGCGCAGGCCGGCGCGCAGACGCTGGACCTGGAGGCGCTGGCGGCGCATCGCGGCTCGCTGCTGGGCGCCCGGCCGGGTGTGCCGCAGCCGACGCAGAAAGGCTTCGACACGCAGTTGGCGGCGCGGCTGCGCGCGCTGGACGCGGACCGGCCCGTGTTCGTCGAGGCCGAGAGCCGCAAGATCGGCGCGGTGGCGCTGCCCGACACGCTGCTGGCCGCCCTGCACCAGGGCGCCTGCGTGGCCGTCAGCGCCAGCCGCGAAGACCGCGCGCGGTTCTTGCAACAGGACTACGCGCAGCTATTCGATGATCCGGCCGGCTTCAAGTCGCAGTTGCAGCGCCTGGTCGGGCTGCACAGCCGCGACACCGTCGGCGGCTGGCTGCGCCTGGTCGACGAAGGCCGCCGCACCGAACTGGCGCGTGAACTCATCGACCGCCACTACGACCCGGCCTACGCCCGCAGCAGCCAGGCGCACTTCACGCGCCTGCCGCAGGCGCTGCCGGTGGTGTTCCGCCCCAACGACGACGACGTCGTGGCGCAGGCGCGCGCGCTGCTGCACGCGCTGGGCTGAACTCGCGCGCTCACAACGCCGCCAGCATCGCGCGCAACGCATCGGCCAGCGCCGCCACCTGCCCGCGCGCCGGATCGCTCAGCCGTTTGCCGGCGCCCAGCCGCGCTTCCGCGGCCTCGGCCTGCTGGTACAGCGCCATCGCCTGGACCGCGCCGAACCCGCCTCGCATCCGGTGCAGCACCGCTTTCAGGTCGCGCACGTTGGCGGCGGCCAGCGCCCGCTCCAGCCGCGCCAGGTCCTCGTTCATGGTCTGCAGGAAGACCTCGCGATACTTGCCCACGAGCGGCGGCGCCCCGGCGGCGCAGGCGCCGGCGATGGACGCGGCGGCGGACGCGGCCGCCGCTTCCGGGGCCGATGGCGGCGGCCCCGCCTCGGCGCTCCCAGCGCGTTGCGCGCGCAGCTCGCTCCACAACAGGCTCAGCTTGAGCGGCTTGACCAGCCAGCTGCTCATGCCCGCGGCCCTGCAGCGGGCTTCCTCGTCTTTCAGCGCATTGGCCGTGACCCCGATGATCGGCACCGCCACGCCCTGCGCCCGCAACGCGCTGGCCAGCTCGTAGCCGTTCATGCGCGGCATGTTGACGTCGGTCAGCACCGCATCGAACGGCCCGATGTTCCATTGCGCCAGCGCTTCGGCTCCATCCGGCGCGAGCGTCACCTCGCACCCCAGCTGCTGCAGCTGGTCGCGCATCGTCACCTGGTTGATCGGGTTGTCCTCGGCCACCAGGATCCGCAGGTTCAGCGGCGCGTAGTGCGGCGCGGCGGCCTGCCGGGTGGCGACGGCGGCGTCGCCGCTGGCCCAGCGCTCCAGCGCGAAGCCGATGCTGTTCAGGTAGTGCCGGTCGGCGCGATGCAATGCCGTGCCGGCCTCGTCCTGGCCGCCCGCCACCACCACCGGTCCGTCCCACTCGATGGGCGCGGCCGCATCGCCGCCGATCTGCACGTCGAGCAGCACGCGCTCGCCTGCCTCGACCGGCGATAGGGAGGCCGGGGCCACGCTTGCCTGCGCGCCCCAATGCTCCAGCCATTCGCACAGGTTCACGCTCAGCGCCCGGCGCGCGCTGCGCACGTAGACGCGCAGCCCGTGCAGCCGTGGCGACGGCCCCGGCGGCGCCTCGGCCAGGTCCAGCTCGATGGCGATGGAGAAACTGCTGCCCAGCCCCGGCTCGCTGGTCACCTGGATGGCGGTCCCCATCAAGGCCGCCAGCCGCGCGCAGATCGACAGGCCGATACCCGCGCCCCGCACCAGGTGCGAGCCGCCGTCGATCTGGTAGAACGGCTCGAACAGGCACGCCTGGTCTTGCTCGCGGATGCCGACGCCGCTGTCGACCACCTGGAAGTGCAGGCGCGCGCGTCCGCCCTCCAGCGCGTCGGCCCGCAGCCGCGCCACCACGTGGCCGGAATCGGTGAACTTGATGGCGTTGTTGACCAGGTTGTTGAGGATCTGCCGGATCCGGCCGCCGTCGCCCATCACCCAGGCCGGCGTCGCCGTGTCGATGCCGCTGTAGATCACCAGCCCCTTGCGCTCGGCCACGCCGGCGTACGAGGCGATGCAGTTCTCGACCAGTTCGCGCGGGTCGAAGCCCTCGCGCTGCAACGCCAGCTGGCCCGATTCGATCTTGGTGATGTCGAGGATGTCGCTGATGAGCTGCTGCAGGATCACCGAGGAATCCTGGATGCGGTCGACGTGGCGGCGCTGCGCCTCGTTCAGCGGCGTCAGCGACAACACCTCCAGCGTGCCCAGCACGCCGTACAGGGGCGTGCGGATTTCATGGCTCATGGTGGCCAGGAAGGTCGACTTGGCCTCGTTGGCGCGGTCGGCCTGCTGCTTGGCCTGCGCCAGCGTCTGCTCCATCTCGGCGCGCGCGCTGATGTCGGCGAAGGCGCACAGCACCACGTCCTGCTTCTTGTAGCGGGTCGGCGCGAAGGCGACGAACAGCGTGCGCCCGTCATGGGTGCGGAAGGTCTCGAGGGTGCCCGGGCCGGACGCGCCCAGCACCTGGCGCAGCAGCTTGTTGGTCTCGGCCGAATCGCGCAGCTGCTCGCCCACGCCGATGTCCAGCCACTGCGCCGCCAGCGCATTGCCGAACACGATGCGGCCCTCCAGCCGCGACAGCACGCACAGCGCCACGGGCGCCGTGTCGAGCACGGTGCGGTTGAATTCCTCGCTCTCGACCATGTCGAGATGGGCGGTCTCGGCAGGATGGATGACGCGCCGGTTGTACCAGAACAGGTAGCCGCAGCCGGCCGCCAGCCCCAGGCCGAGCATCAGCAGCACCGCGGCCGGCAACCACATGTTGGCGCGAAAGAAGCCGCTGTATGCCAGCTGGTAGTAGCCGGTCCACTGGCCGCTCTTGTCGGCAATGCGCAGCAGCAGGCCGTCGCGGCCGAAATGGAAACCCGGCCCCATCACCGGCGGCGCGCCCTCGCCCAGCAGCACCTCGCCGCCCTGGCGCACCAGCCAGAAGCGGTCGAACAGCGGCATCTGCCGGATTCGCTCGGAGATGCTGACACGACCGCGGCTCAGCAGCGACACCGCGTAGACATTGCGCCGCGTGGCGGGCTCGGCGCCGCGCGCGTTCAGGGGCAGCATCACCGGCAGCATGCCGACCATCGCGTCCGGCAGATGCTTGTCGCGCACCCACAGGACGCTCGGCCCCTCGCTGTCCGAGCGGTCCTCGGGGTCGGAGGCCCCGCCCGCCCGCTGCACCGCGTCCACCACCGCCAGGAAGGTCTGCCGGGTCAGCGGCTCGTAGCCGGACATGGTGGCGATCGCGGGCACGCTCATGCTGAGCTGCTGGCTCGGGGAAATGACGAACAGCGGCGCCGCCGGATACACCGACGCGGCCCAGCGCGTGGCGTAGAAATCCGACAGGTAATCGCCGATGCCGGTGAACACGCCGCCGGCCACAGGGCACGCGTCCGGGCTCTGGCATAGCAGCGAGAACGGCATCGCCGCGATCGCGTGCTGGCCGTCGTAGAAGGCCCACGACGCGCGCTCGAAGCCGGCGGTCTCGCTGACCCGCGTCGACGCCACCAGCCGCCGCCCGTCGGGGTTCAGGCCCTGCGCATACAGGCCCTGCAGCACGGTCTCGTGGGCGTGGATATAGCCCGCCAGCACGGTAAAGTCGGTGCGCAGTTTTTCCTCTTCCTGCTGCAGGATGCGCTGTCCGCCCCAATAAAGCACGCCGCCCAGCACCAGCAGCAGGGACAGGATGGCGAACAGGACGATGTTCAATCGGCGCGATGCGCGTATGACTCTTATCAACGGTGTGTCCAGTTTCATGGATGCGTCATTGCCCGGAAGCGCCCGGCCGGCGCCGCGCCATGCGCGGAGCGCCGACCGGCTCACGCGGGTCGCGGGGATTCGTTAGTGGAATCGGGTGATGGAAAAGGGGCTGCGCGCCCAGCAACGCACTGAACGCCGCCGGGTCCACCGCCGGCGAGATCAGGAAGCCCTGCGCGCAATCGCAGCCGATGCGCCGCAAGAGTTGCCGTTCTTCCTCGGTTTCGACGCCCTCGGCGGTGACCCGCAGCCCGAGTTGCCGTCCGAGCTGCGCCGCGGACAGCAACGCGGCCGCGCGGGCCTCGTCCGCGGGGGCTCCGTGGACGAAGGCGCGATCGATCTTCAATTCGGTGAAAGGCGTCGAGATCAGGCTGTAGAGCGAGCTGTAGCCCTTGCCGAAGTCGTCCTGCGCCAGGCCGAAGCCCTGCAGCCGCAGCCGGCTGGCGCCCATATGATAATTGCCCGGCGCCACCGTCATGTCGTCTTCCAGCAACTCGAAGGTGAAATCCTCGGCCGCCAGGCGGCGCCCAACGACCCGCCCGAGCAATTCATCCGGCAGCCGCGGCCGGTCCAGCAGGCGCACCGGCAGGTTGATCGAGACCGGGATGCGAAAGCCCGCGCGGCGCCAGGCGCCGCTGGCCGCGAGGCTGTCGTCGAGCATGCGGATCAGCAGTTCATGCTCCAGGCCGTGGCGGCGCACCGCCGGCAGGAACGCGCCCGGCATCAACAGGCCCTGGTCGCGATGGCGCCAGCGCGCCAGCGCCTCGGCCCCGACGATGGCGCCTGACGCCAGCGACTGCTTGGGCTGGAACCAGGCCTGGATGTCGCCATCGCGCAAGGCCGCCACCACCTCGTCGCGCGTCGGCGCGTAGCCCGCGCCACCGGGCCGCGCCGCCGCCCGCCCCGATGCCCGGGCATGCCACTGCGCCACCATGCCGGCGATCTGCTCGTCCGTGACCGGTTTGACGAAGACGCCCAGCAGCGGCAGGCCGATTTCCCGGGCCATCAAGCCAATGCTGTTGGCCAGCGCACGCTCGCATCCCGTGACGACCGCCAGCATCGGCGGCCGCGTCAGTCCGGCCAGCTCGCGGATGAACTGCGCGCCGTCCATGCCGGGCATGCGGATGTCCGTCAGTACCAGGTCGTAGCGCGCGTCGCGCAGGCATTCGAGCGCGGCGGCGGCGCTCTCGATGGTGTCGACGTGGCCGACGCCGGCCTGCCGCAGCAGGTCGCGCAGCGCCAGGCACTGCAGCGGATGATCGTCCAGGACCAGCGCCCGGCAGGCAGCCAGCAAGGTCATGCCGGATCCTTGGCGATCCCGTGCAGGGTCTGCGCCAGCACCAGGAAGGGCAACGGCTTGCCCAGCACCTGATCCATGCCCGCGGCCAGCCCGCGCTGCGCGATTTCGGCGCTCGAACCCGACGTCAGGCCGATGATCGGGCCGGCGTGGCCCGCGTCGCGCAGCGCCCGCGCCAGCTGGTAGCCATCGAGCACGGGCATGTTCAGGTCGGTCAGCACCAGGTCGAACGGCTGCGCGCGCCACCGCCGCAAGGCCTCGTCGCCCTGGCTCGCCAGCGTCACCGCGCAGCCCAGGTGTTCCAGCTGCTCGCGCAGGATCCGCTGATTGATAGCGTTGTCCTCCACCACCAGCACCCGCAGCTCCAGCGAGCGCGAGGCGGCCCCCGCCACGCCGGGCGCGCCGGGCTCGGCGCCGTCCTGCGCCATGCGCACGGCGCGGCAGATGCTGACGGGATCGGACGCGCTCGCCACGCCGTCGGCCGCATCGGCCAGGAAGGCGTCCTGGCTCGCGCCGGGCGCCCACACCCTGACCTGCCGTTGTCGCCACCGCGGCGCCGGCGTCGACGGCGGCCAGGTCCGCACCAGCACCGCGTCCGCCGACCCGGCGGCGTCGCCCGCCTGGCGGTACGGCAGCGCGACCGCGCCGCACGCGCTCAGCCAGCCGCGCACGTTGTCGACCACTTCGGGCACCGCGCCGTCGACATACACCGGCCGCGGCGCCAGCGTGACCGGCGCAGCGCCGACAGGCTCGTCCGCGGCCAGCGTCAGGCAGAACGCGATGCTGGTGCCCAGCCCTTCCTCGCTGACCACCGACAGCCCGCCGTCCATCAGGTCCGACAGGCGCCGGCAGATCGTCAGCCCCAGCCCGGTGCCGCCGCTGTCGCCGCCCTGCCCCGCCGGGACGCGGAAATACGGCTCGAACAAGCGCGCGCGGTGGTCTTCGCGGATGCCCGGGCCGGTGTCGGCCACCTGGAACCGCAGCCGCACCTGTCCCGGCTCGCCGGTGGCGGCGACGCAGGCGCGCAGCACCACGCGGCCGGCCTCGGTGAACTTGACCGCGTTGGAGACCAGATTGTTGAGGATCTGCTGGATGCGCACCGCATCGCCGCGCAATGTCAGCGGCATCCCGACCTCGGTCAGCGCGTACAGGGTCAGCCCCTTGGCGGCGGCGCGCGCCGCGTAGTTGGCCACCACCTGCTCGACCAGCTCGGCCGGCGAGAACGCGCCGATCTCCAGTTCCTCGCGGCCGGCCTCGATGCGCGACAGGTCCAGCGTGCCGTTGATGGTGCGCAGCAGCGTCGACGACGATTGCTGGATCGTGTCCAGGTACTGCCGCTGCGGCGCGCTCAGGCCGCTCATGGCCAGCAGTTCGAGCGTGCCAAGGATGCCGTAGAGCGGCGTGCGGATTTCATGGCTGATGGTGGCGAAGAACATTGCCTTCGATGCGCTGGCTTGGTCGGTGGCCAGCTTGGCCTGGCGCAGCGCGTGCTCGACCTTCTTCTGCGCCGTGATGTCGCTGATGCCGCACAGCACGACGTCCTCGGATTGATAGGTGGTGGCGGCGAACGCCACGTAGGCGCTGCGGCCGTTCTCCAGCGTGCACTCCTCGCCGCCGGTCTCGGCGCCCGCCCGCGACAGCGTCTCGCGCCAGTGGTCCCGTTCGCCCAGCCACTGGCGGGCGGCGGCGTTCGACAGCAGCACGGCGCCATCGGCGCGCCGCAACAGGCACAGGCCGACCGGCGCCACCTCGACGATCTTGCGATTGAGCGCCACGCTGTCCACCAGCGCCGCGTATTGCCGCTGCGCCGGCTTCACCAGGTGGTTGCGCAGATGGCGCACCGCCAGCAGCACCGCCACCAGCAGCGCCAGCGCCACGCCCGCGGCCGCCTGGAACGCCGGCGCGCCATCCTCGATCAGGTCGCTGATCGGCACGTAATAGGCCAGCCGCCAGCCCGCCTCGCCCACCGACTTGACCAGCACCAGCGTCTGCGGCCACCAGCCCGCGCCGCGCAGGCGGAACGAATCGTGTGACAGGTAGGCCGGCGTCTCCTCGACCCGCGGCGGCAGCTTGCCGCCATGCAGGGCCATGGCGTCGTCGCCGTCATACAGCGCATAGCTGGCCTCGCCGCTGGCGCACTCCACCGGGTCCAGCACCGCGCCCAGGCCGCCCACCTCGAGCCCGATCCAGGTGCGTTCCTCGCCCGCGACATCGGCCGGCGTATAGAGGAACAGGCGATTGGCCGCATCCATCGGCGGCCGCAGCCAGACGATCGGCGTGCGGCCGTCGGGCCCCGGCCGCGCGCTGCGCAGCCGCAGCGCCTGCGCCAGCCAGCGGGCGGTGTCGGCGGACATCGGCGCGGCGCCGCCATCGGCCGGCAGCGCCAGCCGCGTGGCGGCGGCGCCGGACGGCGACACATAGACGATGTGGGCGCGCAATTGCGCCACGTTGACGCGGTCTCGCGGCGTGAGGATCAGCGCCCATTCAAAGGCGCCGCCGGCATCGGCCAGCGGCGCCACCCTGACCTGGCCGGACGGACCGAGCGTTTGCGGCGTCTGCGACAACGGCAGGCGGCGGCTGTTGCGCACGGTCGAGGCGGCCACGGAACGCAGCAGCGCCTCGCGCTGATCGAAATACAACTGGGCGTTGTAGGCGCCGGCATTCATGCGGCGGCGGTACTTCGAGACTTCGGCGGTGAACGCCCCGTAGGCGTACAGCGCGGTCCCCACCAGGATGCAGCCCGCGAGCGCGACGGCGAACAGGTGCAGCAACAGCATGGACAGTCCAGGCGCCGCCGCCGTCGGGGCTTCCCGGGTACGGGGGTCTACGATCATGCCGCCGATCATAGAATTCCGTCCTACCGCCAAAACCAAGAATTTTCTCAAAGCCGGCGCGGCGCCGGCCCGCCGCGCGATGAATCGCGCGCGCAAAGAAAAAACCCGCAGAACTTGCGTTCTGCGGGTTTCTTACCAGCCTGGCATGCCAGGCTGGAAATCTGGCGGAGATGGTGGGATTACAACTATATACGCAACATATTGATAATAAAAACAAATTATAAATCTCTGTGGAAAAGTACCCGCAAAAGTACCTGACTGAATATGCCCCGACTGGGCACTCCCGAGGTGACTCCTGGGCTATATCCTGCTCCATCGGAAAAATTGAATTAATCTTACGTGTAGCAACACTACGATACATGTAATTGGCTAATCGGGAGCGAGCACGTGAGCAAGATCATTATCAGCGGTTTGCGGCATATCTCTAGGCTTGAATTCACTATACCCGGGCAAGGGGTACACCTACTGACCGGGACCAACGGAAGTGGCAAGACGTCCTTGCTGGCATGCCTCCGGCGTATTGGTGATCGATACGCGTTCGGGATGCATTTTCCCCGTGCACTTTCATTGAACAATCTCGATTCCTCAGAGGGCGCCAAGATTACGTATGAAACCCCGGCGGGTACAGTGACGTACTCAGCCGGAAAGCGCTGGTCGCCTACTCCCAGAACACACAGCAAGGCGTTGCTGTCCTTAGGCTATCCCAGCGTCCTTTACATTGCGGCCAATGCCGAACGAATCGAACCACGCATTGAGGAATTTACGCATCAGCGCATACGTGCGGCCGATCCGGCGTTGATTGCGACCGTTAACCGCATCTTCGATACCAGCAAATTCGATAATTTGAAGGTAGTCAATCTACGCCGAGGGGTCGGCGCTGACGCGTTCTTGCTGGAGATTCCCGGCGCTAGAAATCAACCTAAACGCTACTATTCAGAGCGCCACCTTAGTCTTGGTGAGCTTTGCATATTGAAGCTGATAAAGACGTTGAAGGATTGCCAACGAGGCAGCCTCGTGCTAATCGACGAACTTGAGCTTGCCTTACACCCACTTGCGCAATCGGCCCTACTGGCCTATCTGCACACCATCGCCGATGAGAAGCAACTAACCATCATCTTCTCAACACATTCGTCCACTCTCATCAAGAGCGTAGCGCGGCGGCAGATATTGATGTTGCAGGCGCAACAGAATGGAATCATTGATGTGGTTCGGGGCTGCTTCCCATCCTATGTTCTCGGCGCGGTGGCAGATCGCGAAGAAGCGGCGACTGATGTCATCATCTATGTTGAGGATGATGCAGCAAGAGTAGTTACCGAGCAGTTCGCTCAAAAATTCCTCGCCGCAAAGTACTCTGCGGCGCAGATAGTTCCGAGTTTCTCCGTCGTCGCTGTAGGCGGAATTGTGAACGTTCTCCGATTCTTCGACACCCAGGTGCGTCTTCTGCCCGCGATTACTAGAGGATTTGTCGTGCTCGATGCAGACGCTGAAGAGGCTCTAGAAAATGCCACAAAACAGGACATCATTGATATAAGAGATCGGCTGTCGGACCAGATATCTTTCCTTCCGTTCACCCCTGAAGTAGGTTTGGTGAACTATCTACGCGCAAACAGGGATGCAGCGCGCAATGCACTGCGCGCTCATTACAACAATAACAGCATAGCGATCCGTCTCGACTGGCTACCCGGGCTATCTATTGACAATCCGCGAGAGAGTGCCAAAACGATTGTCAGCGCTCTCGTGGATAGATTACTCACACAAATTCCTGGGGTCGATGCGGCTGACATACGGGCGCAGCTACTGAAATTGCTGGCTGCTCATACATTCACATCACGGCGTGCAACCGTGATGCAGTTGATGGGGCCGCTTTTAGGCTAGTGAAATGCGTCGCGACTGCGTCACTTTGCGTCACTTTCCTGCGGTTGATGGTACGCCGCTAAGCCGCTTAAAGTCTGAAACCGAGAGGTGACGCAGGCATGAGTCATTTATTGCCTATTTAGCGCGCAGGCGTGGAGGGGGGGAAGACTGCGCGCCAGAGGTGGTGACACATCACATTACTGCATATTCATACAGTAATGTGATGCGCCATCATGACCATGCTCGACCGTCCCCCGCCCACGCCCATGCCTGCGGCTCGCATACGCGAGCTGTACGCCCGCAACCCGTCGCCAGAGGGGTGCTCCCTGGCCTGGGAAATCTGGCGCCTGCAGCGCGTTCTGATCGCGCTGGAAGCAGGCCTGCGAAACGCCGCCACCCTGCGCCACCGACAGGCCATCATTGACCACGTCGTAGGGCTGCTGGAATACGTGCAGGGCGAACCCTGTTTGACCGAACCCCTGGCGGTCAAGCAAGGGCGCAAGCGTGGCGAACAGCGTTGACGCGCGGCCGCCGAGCGCTGGCCGGAGCACCGGCAAAAAAAAGCCCCGCGAGTGCGGGGCTGATCGTGACCACTGGCTGCGCGGCTACTCGCTCGCGCCCTGGATGACGTAGGCTTTGAAGCGGACCACTTCATGGCCGAGCCAGTCGTTGATTCCCAAGAACTTGGCCTGCAGCGGCTCCAGCTCGTTGCGCGCGAAGACCTGTGCAGCAGATATCGGCGTGCCGAAGCCGCCAGAATTCGACGGCACCAGGCCCATGAGCGGCGGCGGCACGCGGTGCGCGGCGAGCACGTCGTCGCGCGACACGTTCTTGATGTTGAAGAAGTCATCGCGCGCGGCCACTTCGCTAACTGGGATGATCTGCATCCCGTCCTTCTTGCCGCCAGGCGCGTACACGAACAGATTGCGGAAGTTGCCCGGCCCCTTGGAATCTTTCATGGCGGCGCGGATGTCATCGACATAGCTGGTTTCCGTCACGGTGTCGGTCAGGTACATGATGAACCCAGCGTGACTGCCGTTCAGGTAGTACTTGCGCCAGAAGAGCGTGGCGGACTTGTTCAACCATGCCGCGTTGAAGGCGGCCAAGTACTCCGGCAGGCCATAGACTTCATGATTGATGTCCGGCTGCGCGAGCTGGCATATCGTGCTTTGCCGAAACTCATGCTGCTGACCTGAGGGGGCACAAAAAAGGCCGGCCAGCACCCCGCGCCGCAAGCACTTGGCAAATGCATACTGAACGAGCGGCTGCCAGTTTCCTGGCTCACATATATCGAGCCGCAACCTCTAAGTCAGCTAGCAATCTGTACGCGATGATCTTCTTTTGTCTTGCGCCGCGTCATCTTGACGCCGAGATGGACGTCCATCGCCATCGTACATCTGCGTTCGATGAACTGATAGTTGCAGCGCCTTTACTTGCCGCCGTCGGCCTTGACCAGATAGAGCTCGCCGCCGTCGACCAGCCTGTAGTCCTTCCACCGGGCCTTGCCATGCGGGCTTTGATCTCCGTTCGTCTGTCCAAGCCCTGGCGATCATATGCGGGTACTTTTCGCGTCTATGAACGCGTTCCCCCGCAGTCCCCGCAAAAATACCTGCGCGTATATTGAGCTATCCAGGTACAAGCGGGGAAAACGCAACCCAAAGAAAAAACCCGCAGAACTTGCGTTCTGCGGGTTTCTTACCAGCCTGGCATGCCAGGCTGGAAATCTGGCGGAGATGGTGGGATTCGAACCCACGATGCAGTTTTTAGCCACATACTCCCTTAGCAGGGGAGCCCCTTCAGCCTCTCGGGCACATCTCCGAAGAGAACGAGATTCTAGCACGACTTTTTACACTATTGCCCGCGCGATGCGGCGGACGTGAAAAAAACCGTGCCGGACCTGCGTCGCTCAGGCCTTGGCGGCGGGCGCCTGGTCCAGGCCGAAGGCCTTGTGCAGCGCGCGCACGCCCAGTTCCATGTACTTGTCGTCGATGATGACCGAGGTCTTGATTTCGCTGGTGCTGATCATCTGGATGTTGATGCCTTCCTGCGAAAGCGTCTGGAACATCAGGCTGGCCACGCCGACGTGCGAGCGCATGCCGATGCCGACGATCGAGACCTTGGCGACCTTCTCGTCGGTCGACAGTTCACGCGCGCCCACGGCGGGGATGACTTCGCGCTTGAGCAGGTCGACGGCACGCGCGAACTCGTTGCGGTTCACGGTGAACGAGAAATCGGTCGTGCCAGCCACGGACTGGTTCTGCACGATCATGTCGACGTCGATGTTGGCGGCGGCGACCGGGCCCAGGATCGAGAAGGCGATGCCGGGCTTGTCGGGCACGCCCAACAGGGTGATTTTGGCTTCGTCGCGGCTGAAGGCGATGCCGGAGACAACGGCGGCTTCCATTTTTTCGTCTTCCTCAAAAGTAATCAGCGTGCCCGAACGCATTTCTTCGTCGAGCGGGATGAGCGGGTCGGTCAGCGAGGACAGCACTCGCGTCGGCACACGGTATTTGCCGGCGAATTCGACCGAGCGGATCTGCAGGACCTTGGAGCCCAGCGAGGCCATTTCCAGCATTTCCTCGAAGGAAACGACGGCCATGCGGCGCGCTTCGGGCACCACCCGCGGATCGGTCGTGTAGACGCCATCCACATCGGTGTAGATCAGGCATTCATCGGCCTTGAGCGCCGCCGCCACGGCCACGGCCGAGGTGTCGGAGCCGCCACGGCCCAGGGTGGTGATGTGGCCGTCAGGGTCCACGCCCTGGAAGCCGGTGACGATGACCACGCGGCCGGCGTCGAGGTCGCCGCGGATGCGGGCGTCGTCGATCGACGTGATGCGGGCCTTGGTGAACGACGAATCGGTGCGCACCGGCACTTGCCAGCCCGCGTAGCTGCGGGCGGCGACGCCTTCGGCTTGCAGCGCGATGGCCAACAGGCCGCTGCTGGCCTGCTCGCCGGTGGCGGCGATCATGTCGAGCTCGCGCGCGTCGGGTTGGGGCGTAATCTCGCGCGCCAGGCCCAGCAGGCGATTGGTTTCGCCTGCCATGGCCGACGGCACCACGACAACCTGGTGGCCGGCAGCGTGCCACTTCGCGACGCGTCGCGCCACGTTCCGGATGCGCTCGACCGAGCCCATCGAAGTACCGCCATATTTATGAACGATCAGGGACATCTCGTACTCTGGCTGGGGACCCGCCGCAAGAGTGTTGACGGGCAAAACCTCATATTCTATCCCGACGGTGAAAATTTGCGCAGGCCATGGAATTTTCTTTCCAGGGAACGGTCGTTTTTTCGGGAAAAATGTCGTTTCGCCCGGGATTTTCTCCCACCAGCTGCCGTTTCTCGCGCGGCGGGTGGCGGCCGGCGCCGCGGGATCGGGGAGATCGCGCGACGACCGCCGTCACGGGCCAAGCCCGCGCCGGCGCCGAGGTCAGGGCGCCGGCCGCGGCTCGATCCAGACCCGCCCGCGATGGCAGCGGATCACGTGGCCGGCCTGCTCCACCCGCAGCTGGCGGTCATGCCCCAGGCTGTGCAGGCCGCGCAACTGCCGCAGCAGGTCGTTCATGCGCGCCTCGGTCGGCATGCGGGCGCCATTGCGTTCGAGCCAGTGGCGCAGCACGTGGACCTGGCGCGCCGGCGACAGCTGGCGCCAGGCCGCCAGCGAAAAGCTGACGCCGTCGGCGTCGGGTTCGAGCGCGGCGAAGTCGTCGCGCGCCACCTCGTCCAGGATCTCGCCGGCCTCGGCCATGTGGCGCGCATGGCGGGCGACGATGGCGCGCCAGCCGGGCCAGCGCGCATCGAGCACCGGCGCCAGCAGCGCGCGCAGCGCGCCGCGGGTGTAGCGCGGGTCGGCATTGGTGGGGTCCTGCACCGGTTGCCAGCCGCTGGCGGCGGCGAATTGCCGCGCGGCCCGCAGGATCGTTTCGCGGTCCTGCTCCAGCCACGGCCGCAGATAAGCCAGGCCGTCACGCGACGTGAGCGGCGCCATGGCCGCCATGCCGGCCAGCCCGGTGCCGCGCAGCAGGCGCAGCAGCACGGTCTCGGCCTGGTCATTGCGATGGTGCGCCAGCAGGATCAGGCCGACGCCTTCGTCCGCCGCCAGCCGCGCCAGCGCCGCGTAGCGGGCGTCGCGGGCGGCGGCCTCGATGCCCTTGCCGCCGGCCGCGTCGACCTCGACCCGGGCCTGCCGCAGCGGCAGCCCCAGCAGGCCAGCGAGTGCTTCGACCTGGTCCTGCCAGCCATCGGCGGCGGCCTGCAGGCCGTGATGCACATGCAGCAGCACCAGGCCGGCGCCGAGCTCGCGCGCCACGGCGGCCGCGTGCAGCGCCAGCATGGCCGAGTCGGCGCCGCCGCTGACGGCCACGGCGAAACGCCCGGGCGGCTGCGGCAGGGCTTGCAGGGCGCGGCGCAGGGCCGCGCTCAGGTCAGGCGAGACGGGATGGGGGAAAGCAGTCCCCGCGGCGGGTGAAGCGGGCGCGGGGGACGGCGAGGTCATGGCGGCGGGCGCGGGCCGGTGGCGGCCGCGGCGCCGGCGCAGGCCGGCGCGCGCGCATCGCTCAGGCGCGCACTTCCTGGAAGGCGCCGTAGGACAGCACGCGTTGCACGCGCTGTTCCACGAGCTGCTCGGGCGTCAGGCCCTGCAGCTGGCGCAGGGCGTCGCCCAGCGCGCGGCGCAGCAGGCGCGCCATGACGCGCGGGTCGCGGTGAGCGCCGCCCACGGGTTCGTTGATGACGCGGTCGACCAGGCCCAGGTCCTTCAGGCGCGGGGCGATGATGGCCAGCGCCTCGGCGGCCTCGGGCGCCTTGTCGGCGCTGCGCCACAGGATCGAGGCGCAGCCTTCGGGCGAGATCACCGCGTAGGTGGCGTATTGCAGCATCAGCACGGCGTTGCCCACGGCGATCGCCAGCGCGCCGCCCGAGCCGCCTTCACCGATGATGGTGACGATCACGGGCACCTTCAGTTCGGCCATGGCGTACAGGTTGTGGCCGATGGCTTCGGACTGGCCGCGTTCCTCGGCGCCGATGCCGGGATAGGCGCCCGGGGTGTCGACGAAGGTGAACACGGGAATGCCGAACTTCTCGGCCAGGCGCATCAGGCGCAGGGCCTTGCGGTAGCCTTCCGGACGCGGCATGCCGAAGTTGCGCGCGGCGCGTTCCTTGGTGTCGCGGCCCTTCTGGTGGCCGATCACCATGCAGGGCGAGCCGTTGAAGCGCGCCAGGCCGCCCACGATGGACTGGTCGTCGGCGTACATGCGGTCGCCGTGCAGTTCGTGGAAGTCGGTGAAGATTTCGCGCACGTAGTCCAGCGTGTAGGGACGCTGGGGGTGGCGGGCGACCAGCGCCGTCTGCCAAGGCGTGAGCTTGGCGTAGATTTCCTTGGCCAGGGACTGGCTCTTCTGCTGCAGACGTCCGATCTCGTCGGAGATGTCTACCGCCGAATCGGCCTGCACATAGCGCAGCTGCTCGATCTTGTTCTCAAGCTCGGCGAGCGGCTGTTCAAATTCCAGAAATGTATTGCGCATGTAGTGTGGTTCCGTAGATGGGCGACCTGGATTGCGTCAGTATTGGACCGGCGTCGGTTCCAGACTGCGCCACAGATACCAGGTTGCCACGGTACGCCAGGGTTGCCACGCCAACGAGACTTCGCGAGCCTCGAAGCGCGAGACAGGCTCGCCGCTGAAATAGTGTAGCGAGATTGCCTTGAGCAACCCAGGATCATCCAGCGGCAGAACATCGGGCCGCTGCAGATTGAAAATCAAAAACATCTCCGCCGTCCAGCGTCCGATGCCGCGGATGGCGGTCAATTCCGAAATGACGGCCTCGTCGTCCATGGCCGCCCATTTCTCGGGATGCACCCGGCGTTCGCCGAAATGCACCGCCAGATCCAGCACGTATTCGGCCTTGCGCTGCGACAGGCCGGCCGCGCGCAGGCCTTCCAGGCCGACGCGCAGCACCGCCACCGGCGTGGGACGCTTGCCGGCGGCTTCCAGGAACTTGTCCCAGACGGCATCGGCCGCCTTGGCCGAGACCTGCTGGCCGATGATGGCGCGGGCCAGCGTCACGAACGGCGTGCCGCGCGACGTCAGCCAGACCTCGGGGTGCTGGGGAATGATCTTTTTCAGGATGCGGTCGCGCCGCATCAGGTGGGCAACGGCGGCTTCCCAATAATCCGGCTTGGGAATGTCGGTATCTGCGATGGACATGTCGGGCGTATCCAGGGGGTCAGGCCCGACGCCACTGCGTCAGGCCGCCCGGCTTGTCATCGAGCTCGATGCCGGCGTCGCGCAGCTCGGCGCGGATGCGGTCGGCCGCCGCGAAGTCGCGCGCCGCCTTGGCCGCCGCGCGGGCGTCGATCAGGGCCTGGATGGCGCAGGCGTCGAGTTCGGCGCGCGCGCCCTGCTCCATGCCGGCCGCCGAATAGCGGGTGGCCGACTGGAAGTACGCGGCCGGATCCTGCTGCAGCAGGCCCAGCAGGCCACCCAGGGCCTTGAGCTGGCCGGCGCTGCGCGCGCGCTTGCCGCGGTTGGCCTCGGAGGCCAGTTCGAACAGGGCCGCCACGGCGCCCGAGCTGTTGAAATCGTCGTCCATGGCGGCCTTGAAGGCCTGCGCCTGGGATTCGTTCCAGTCGATGCCCTGGTCGTCGGCCGCCACGTTCTGCAGCGCCTGGTACAGGCGGTCGAGCGCGTTCTGGGCGTCGACCAGGTTGTCCGGCGTGTAGTTCTGCGGGCTGCGGTAGTGGTTGCGCACGATGAAGAAGCGCACCATCTCGGCTTCGCGCGGGTTGACGCGGTAGTCGGCCATGTCGGCCGCCGGCTCGCCCTGGGCGATGGTCTGGCGGATGGTGCGGAAGTTGCCGAGCGACTTGGACATCTTGTCCGAATCGACCATCAGCGGGCCGCAATGCATCCAGATATTGGCCAGCACGCCGCCGAAGGCGCCCTCGGTCTGGGCGATCTCGTTCTCGTGATGGGGGAATTTCAGGTCGGGGCCGCCGCCGTGGATGTCCAGCGGCAGGCCGAGCAGCGACTTGCTCATGGCCGAGCACTCGATGTGCCAGCCCGGACGGCCCAGGCCGTAGGGCGATTCCCACTTGGTGTCGGCCGGCTCTTCTTCCTTGGCGGACTTCCACAGCACGAAGTCGAGCGGGTCGCGCTTGGCCGAGCCCACCGCCACGCGTTCGCCGGCGCGCAGGTCGTCCAGCGTCTTGCCGGACAGCTTGCCGTAGCCCTCGAAGCCGCGCACGGCGTAGTTCACGTCGCCGTCGTCGGCCTGGTAGGCCAGGCCCTTCTGTTCGAGCTTGCCGATGATGTCCAGCATCTCGCCCACGTACTGGGTGGCGCGCGGCTCGCGGTCGGGCGTTTCCACGCCCAGCGCGCGCTCGTCGGCGTGCATGGCGGCGATGTAGAACTCGGTGACCTCGCCGATGCGGCGGCCGGTCTCGACCGCGCGGCGGATGATCTTGTCGTCGATGTCGGTGATGTTGCGCACGTAGTCGACCGCCAGGCCGCTGGCGCGCAGCCAGCGCTGCACCACGTCGAACGACACCAGCATGCGGGCGTGGCCCAGATGGCAGAAGTCGTACACGGTCATGCCACACACGTACATGCGCACCTGGCCGGCCTGGGCCGGCTTGAACGGTTCTTTGGTACGCGATAACGTGTTGTAGATTTGCAGCATGGCGCTTGTGATGGTCCAGTTCTTTCCGTGGCGGCCGCGGAAAAAGTTGCGCCCGAAGGACGATACCTTCAGGACTTGCCGTTCGGCCGGGGTGGCGTGGGGTTCGCCCGGGGTTCACTACCGCCCGTTGCCTGCCCGTTGGTCCGCCCGTTGTGCCCGTCCGTTGGTCCGCCCGTTGTTTTACCCATTGGTTTTACTCATTGTCGAGCCAAAAACTCAACCAAGGCTAAAATGGCGGTCGTCAAGTATAGCAAGCGGCCCGGCCGCGCGCGTCAGCGCCGGCCGGCCACGACTTTTAACGGATGCCCACGTGACTATCAAGCCGCGTTTTTGCGTCACCCTGCTCGCCCTGGCCCTGGCCGGAGCGCCGCTCGCCGGCGCCTACGCCCAATCCATGGCCGGTGGTTCGGGCGAGAACCCGAACGCCAACCGGACCACCCTCGACCCCATCCCGCCCGAAGGCGGCTGGGACGGCCTGTCGAACGTGCTCAAGGCGGTACAGCCCGGTGTGGACACCCGGCTGCAGCCGTCCGCCTCGCAGATCACCACCCACATCGAGCGCCTGCTGAACCGCGGCGACAACGCCGAGGCGCTGGCGATGATCGAAAAGCGCCAAGCCGAGATCAAGGACCAGCGCGGCACCGACGTGCAGCTGATGTTCCAGCACGCCCGCGCCCTGGCCGCGCTCGACCGCAAGGCCGAGGCCATCGACATCTACACCGAGATGACGACCCGCTTCCCCGAGCTGCCGGAACCTTGGAACAACCTGGCGGCTCTATATGCCAGCCGGGGCGAACTTGAAAAAGCGCAGGACGCCCTGCAAATGGCCTTGCGCGCCGACCCGGGCTACGCCGCCGCGCGTGCCAACCTGGGCGACCTGCAACTGCTGCAGGCCCTGCGCACCTACAAGCAGGCCGCCGGCGAAGGCGTGCCGGGCATGCAGGACAAGGCCCGCGAAGTCGAAACCATGCTGAAGGATAAGCAACGCAAATGATGTCCCGCTACTCCCCTCTCCACCTGCTGCGCCTGACGGCGTGCTCGTTCGCGCTGGCGTTTGCTCCGGCGCTCGTCAGCGCCGCGCCCGCGGCCGCCCCCTCCAACTCCACCTCTGAAGGCACCAAAGCCATGAGCACCAATCCCCGCGTCAAGCTTCACACCAACCAAGGCGACATGGTCATCACCCTGGACGCCGCCAAGGCGCCCAAGACCGTCGAGAACTTCCTGACCTACGTCAAGGAAGGCTTCTACAACGGCACGGTGTTCCATCGCGTGATCGACGGCTTCATGATCCAGGGCGGCGGCTTCGAGCCCGGCATGAAGCAGAAGCAGACCCATGCCCCGATCGAGAACGAGGCCAACAACGGCCTGAAGAACGACAAGTACACCCTGGCGATGGCCCGCACCAGCGACCCGCACTCGGCCACCGCGCAGTTCTTCATCAACGTCTCGAACAACGACTTCCTGAACTTCACCGCGCCCACGCCGAACGGCTGGGGCTATGCCGTGTTCGGCACCATCACCGAAGGCACCGACGTGGTCGACAAGATCAAGGGCGTGAAGACCGGCAACAAGGGCTTCCACCAGAACGTGCCGAACGAAGACGTGATCATCGAGAAGGCCGAAGTTCTTGAATAAGATCGTCCTGTCCGGTCCGATCTGGCTGGCCTCCGACCTGCACCTGGGGCCGGCCACGCCGGCCACCTCGGAGGCCTTCCTGGCCTTCCTGCAGGCCGCCGAGGAAGAAGCCGCCGCCCTGCTGCTGCCGGGCGACATCTTCGATGCCTGGATCGGCGACGACGTGATTCGCGCCGCGCCGCCGTGGCTCGCCACGGCGCTGACGGCGCTGCGCGCCACGGCCAGCCGCATTCCGGTGTGGCTGGGCCGCGGCAACCGCGACTTCCTGATCGGCGAAGAGCTGGCCGCCGCGGTCGGCGCCAAGCTGCTGCCCGAACCGGCGCTGCTGCAGACCGACCATGGCGACATCCTGCTGACCCACGGCGACGAGTTCTGTACCGACGACGCGGCCTACCAGCAGTTCCGCCAGATGGTGCGCAACCCGCAATGGCAGGCGGAATTCCTGGCCAAGACCATTCCCGAGCGCCTGGCGATGGCGCAGCAGGCCCGCGGCGAAAGCCAGATGGCCAACCAGGCCAAGTCCATGGAGATCATGGACGTCAACGCCGGCGCCGTCGAGCAGGCCTTCCGCGACCATGGCGTCAAGCTGATGGTGCATGGCCACACGCACCGCCCCGCCCGCCACGTGCTGGAGGTCGACGGCGCCAAGCGCGAACGCTGGGTGCTGCCCGACTGGGACTGTGACCACGTGTCGCCGCCGCGCGGCGGCTGGCTGGTCATCGACCGCGACGGGCTGGAGTTCTACGACCTGGAAACGGCCGACTAGGGCCTGTTGACCCCAAGCAAAGGGCCGCGTCATGCGCGGCCCTTTCTTTTTGCCCGCCCCGGCAACGGGGCGCGCGCCTTCAGCGGGTGAAGATCCAGGCCGCCACGATCGCGCCGAACACAATGCGGTACCAGGCGAACACGCGGTAGGTGTGGTTGGCGACGAAACGCAGCACCGCGCGCACCACCACGATGGCGCTCAGGAAGGCCGCCACGAAGCCCACGGCGATGCCAGACAGGTCGTGCTGGGTCAGCAGGTCCATGTTCTTGTACATGTCGTACACGGCCGCGCCCAGCATGGTCGGCATGGCCAGGAAGAACGAGAACTCGGTGGCCGTCTTGCGCTGGATGCCGGCGATCATGCCGCCGATGATGGTGGCGCCCGAGCGCGAGGTGCCGGGGATCATGGCCAGGCACTGCGCCACGCCTACGCCCAGCGCCTGCTTCCAGGTGATCTGTTCCAGCGTGCGGGCGGTGGCGCGCTCGTCCGAGGCGGTGTCGTCGGCCGCGCCGGGCACGTCGCCGGGGGTGTGGCGGGTGCGGCGCTCCACGTACAGCATGATCAGGCCGCCCAGCACCAGCGTCACCACCACCACGCCGGGGTGGTAGAACACCTGCTTGATGGACTTGATGAAGATGGCGCCGATGACCGCCGCCGGCAGGAAGGCGATCAGCAGGTTGCGGGTGAAGGCCACCTCGCTCGCCACGCCGGTCAGGGTGCCGCGGATCAGCTGCAGCAGCCGCGCGCGGAAGATCCACATCACCGCCAGGATCGACCCCAGCTGGATCACCACCTCGAACACCTTGCCCTGGCTGGACTCGAAGTTGATCCAGTCGCCGATCAGGATCAGGTGGCCGGTGCTGGACACCGGAATGAATTCCGTCAGCCCCTCGACGATGCCGAGGATGAAGGCCTTGATGAGATAAAGCGTGGTGTCAGTCACGATGGCGAAGTTCCTTGGGGCAATGTCGGAGGCTAGTCATGGGTCAGCGACGCGTCTTCGTCGAGCGGTTCCGGCGCGCGCTTCTCGACGCGCACCAGGGCAATGCGGCGGCCGTCCATTTCCAGCACTTCGAAGCGGAAATGGTCGTGGTGGATCTCGTATTCGCAGACGTCGCCCGGCTTGGGCAGGTGGCCGAAGCGCGACAGCAGGTAGCCCGCCAAGGTGGAGAAGTCCTGCGCGTCATCGACCAGGCCTTCGGTTTCCAGCACCTGCTCGACGTGGTGCAGGTCGGCCGCGCCGTCGATCTTCCAGATGTTGCGGCCGTCGGCGACGATGTCGGGCAGTTCGTCCTCGTCGGGGAATTCACCGGCGATGGCCTCGAACACGTCGATCGGCGTCACCAGGCCCTCGATGGCGCCGAACTCGTCGGCCACCAGCACCAGCTGGCCGCGCGAGCGCTTGAGAGTGTCCATCAGGCGCAGGATGCCGATGGCCTCGTGCACGATGATCGGATCGCGCAGGCGGTTGCGGCGCACCCGGCCCTCGGTGATGAGGTCGGCCACCAGGTCCTTGGCGCGGGCGATGCCCAGCACCTCGTCGAGCGAGCCGCGGCAGACCGGGAAGAAGCTGTGCGGCGCCTCGGTGATCTGGCGCCGGATGGTGTCGGGGTCGTCGTCGATGTTGATCCACGACACGTCGGTGCGCGGCGTCATGATCGAGCGGATCGAGCGTTCGGCCAGCGTCAGCACGCCGCTGACCATGTTGCGCTCTTCCACGCCGAAGGCCGGGATGGCGGGGCCGTCGGCGCTGGGCAGGTCGGGCTCTTCGGCCGGCGGGCGCTTGCCCAACATGCGCAGCACCGCCGAGGCGGTGCGTTCGCGCATGGGACGACGCGCGTCCAGCTTGAGCAGGTTGCGGCGCGCCACCTGGTTCAGGGCCTCGATCGCCACCGAGAAGCCGATGGCGGCGTACAGGTAGCCCTTGGGCACCTTGAAGCCGAAGGCCTCCGCCAGCAGCGAGAAGCCGATCATGAGCAGGAAGCCCAGGCACAGCACCACCACCGTCGGGTGGGCATTGACGAAGCGCGTCAGCGGCTTGGAGGCCAGCAGCATGATGCCGATGGCGATGACCACGGCGATCATCATGATGGCCAGGTGGTCGACCATGCCGACCGCGGTGATGACCGAGTCCAGCGAGAACACTGCGTCCAGCACCACGATCTGCGTCACGATGACCCAGAAGCTGGCGTACACGCGCGGCCCGGAAGAGCCGCCGTGCTGGCCGCCTTCCAGGCGCTCGTGCAGTTCCATGGTGCCCTTGAACAGCAGGAAGAAACCGCCGGCCATGAGGATCAGGTCGCGCCCCGAGGGCGACAGCGGTCCGACCGAAAACAGGGGGGTGGTCAGGGTGACCAGCCACGACATGACCGACAACAGGCCAAGCCGCATGACGAGCGCCAGGCTCAGGCCAAGGATGCGCGCGCGGTCGCGTTGCGACGGCGGCAGCTTGTCCGCCAGGATGGCGATGAAAATCAGGTTATCGATTCCCAGGACGATCTCAAGGACGACCAGGGTAAGCAAGCCGACCCACGCAGCGGGGTCCAGCAGCCACTCCATCAGGAGCTCCAGAAGTTACACGACCGGTAATCGTACCCGGAAAATGCGTGACACGCCGGTGACACGGGTCGTGCGGATGACGGATGGGCGAGGCCTGCATCCTCATCTCCGGCGCTTTTCGAGCGGGCGCTTGCGATCGATATTGTTATATTATAACATTTCATTTAACGGCGCCCTCCTCATCGTCAAGACCTCCCATGATCCGCAAGAACCCGCGCGGCGACCTGCCGCAGATCCACCCCAGCGCCTTCGTCGACCCCACCGCCATTCTCTGCGGCCTGGTCGTCGTGGAGGAAAACGTCTTCATCGGTCCCTACGCCGTCATCCGCGCCGACGAGATGGACGCGCAGGGCCACATCGACCCGATCGTGATCGGCGCGCACTCCAACATCCAGGACGGCGTGGTGATCCATTCCAAGTCGGGCGCGCGCGTGCGCATCGGCCAGCGCACGTCGATCGCGCACCGCGCCATCGTGCATGGCCCCTGCGCGGTGGGCGATGGCGTGTTCATCGGCTTCAACAGCGTGTTGTTCAACTGTACGGTCGAGGACGGCTGCGTGGTGCGCTACAACGCGGTGGTCGACGGCGTCCACCTGCCACCGGGCTTCTACGTGCGATCGACCGAGCGCATCGGCCCGGACACCGATCTTGCGTCGCTGCCCCAGGTGCCCGCCGCGGCCAGCGAGTTTTCCGAAGACGTGGCGCGCACCAACAACGCGCTGGTGCATGGCTACAAGAACATCCAGAACGAGTTCTGAATGACTGCCCAGCCACCCGCCAAGTCCATCGCCGTCACGCCACGCCAGGAAACCCCCGCATGATCGGCGCCGAGCAACCCTTCCGGCGGCAGGCCGACCTGCTGGTGCACGGCGGCACCGTGCTGCTGCCCGGCGGCACGATGGCGCCCGTCGACATCGCGGCGCGAGACGGCCGCGTGGTGGCGTTGGGCAGCCTGGACGACTGGCGCGCGGACACCACGCTGGATGCCACCGGCCTGCATGTCCTGCCCGGCGTCATCGACAGCCAGGTGCATTTCCGCGAACCTGGCCTGACCCACAAGGAAACCCTCGAAGCCGGCACCCGCGGCGCGGTGCTGGGCGGCGTGACCGGCATTTTCGAGATGCCGAACACCAGCCCGCTGACGCTCACGGCCGCCGACTTGCAGGCCAAGCTCGACGCGGCGCGCGGTCGCGCCTGGTGCGACCATGCGTTCTACATCGGCGGCTCCGCCGTCAATGCCGAGCGGCTGGCCGAGCTGGAAAACCTGCCCGGCTGCGCCGGCGTCAAGGTCTTCATGGGCAGTTCATTCGGCGATCTGCTGGCCGATGACACCGAGGTGCTGCGCCGCATCCTGCGCCACGGCCGCCGCCGCATGGCCGTGCACGCCGAGGACGAGGCCCGGCTGCGCGAGCGCAAATCGATCGTGCTGCCCAGCGGCGACGTCCGCCTGCATCCCCACTGGCGCGACGTCGAAAGCGCGCTGATCGCGACGCGGCGCATCGTGCGGTTGGCGGCTGAAGCCCACCGGCGGCTGCATGTATTGCACGTCTCCAGCGCCGAGGAAATCGCTTTCCTGGCCGAGCACAAGCGACGCGTCAGCGTCGAAGTCACGCCGCATCACCTGACGTTGCACGCGCCCGACTGCTACGAACGACTGGGCAGCCTCGCGCAGATGAATCCGCCGGTCCGCGAGCCGCGCCACCAGGATGCGCTGTGGCAAGGCATTCGCGACGGCGTGGTCGATGTCATCGGCAGCGACCACGCGCCGCACACTCTGGAAGAGAAGGCCAGGCGCTATCCGCAATCTCCCAGCGGCATGACCGGCGTGCAGACCCTGCTGCCGCTGATGCTCGACCACGTGCATGCCGGCCGCCTGAGCCTGCCGCGCCTGGCGGACCTGACCAGCGCCGGCCCGGCGCGCCTGTTCGGCCTCGAAGGCAAGGGCCGCATCGCACTGGGCTATGACGCCGATTTCAGCATCGTCGACCTGCAGGCATGCCGAACCATCCGCAACGACTGGATCGCCAGCGTCAGCGGCTGGACGCCGTACGACGGCCTGCGCGTCACGGGCTGGCCCATTCACACCGTCGTGCGCGGCCATGCCGTCGTGCGCGACGAGGCCTTGGCCGATGCCGCCCCGCCGGGACAGCCGCTGCGGTTCCTGGAAGCCACGCCGGCCTCCCCCTCCCTCGATTCCTGAAAGAGTGTGTCCCATGCGCCAAGAAACCACGCCACCCCGCAACGCCTTGTTCGCGCCGCGTCTGTCCATCGAACAGGTGGAAGAAGGCCGGGCGCTGGCGCCGAAGTTCGATGAACGCGGCCTGATCGCCTGCGTCACCACCGATGCCGGCAGCGGCGAGGTGCTGATGCTGGGCTACATGAACCGCGAAGCGCTGGGGCAGACCATCCGGACCGGCCAGGCGCATTACTGGAGCCGCTCGCGGCAAGCGCTCTGGCACAAGGGCGCGACCAGCGGACTGATTCAGCAGGTCCGCGAGATCCGCGTGGACGACGACCAGGACGCGATCTGGCTGCGGGTGGACATCGACGGCGGCGCGAGTTGCCACGTCGGCTATCGCTCCTGCTTCTACCGCGTCGTGCCCCACGGGCAGGACGCGGCCGGGCCACTGGCGTTCACCGAAAGCAAGAAGGTGTTCGATCCGGTCGAGGTGTACGGCGATGCCCCCAACCCCACGCAACTCTGATCCTTCTCCGTGGCACAAGCGGGCGCCATGCCGACGCCCAAAAAAAACCGGCGTCGGCCGCCGGTTCGCTTCGCGCTCGTGCCGGGACGGACTCAACCGCCCAGCTTGAGCGTGCCCTTCATCATGGCCCAGTGCCCGGGGAACGAGCAGAAGTAGGCGTAGTTCTCGCCCGCGGCGATCTTGGACACGTCGAACGTGACCGAATCGGATTCGCCGCCGCCGATGACCTTGGTGTGGGCGATGACGCGGGTGTCGCCCGCCTTGACGTAGTCCTGCGCCAGGCCGGCGCCCATGCCGTCGGTGGCGACGCCCTGCTTGTCGGCGTCCTTGGTCAGCACCAGGTTGTGGCCCATGGCGACCTTGGCCATCTTGCCGACGTGCTTCAGGTGCACGGTGAACTGCTTGCAGCTCTTGTCGACGACGATTTCCTTGACGTTGTACTGCATGGCGTCGTTGCTTTCGACGGTGGCTTCGCATTGCGCGGCAAGCGCGGGCAGGCTGGCGGCCGACAGCAGGATGGCCAGGGTGGTTTTGGCAAGCATTGAATCTTCTCCGATGACTGAACGGTGTATCTGCGCGCTGCCGGACTCCGCCCGCAACGCCACCGCGCACCAGTCTAGGAGGGCCCCCCGGCAAGCCGCTTGATGCGCATCAAGTGAAGCGCGCTTACCTGCGCACATCCCTACGGTCAATAGGGCTATTACTGATTACGCATGGCAAATTGACAAACCGCAACGTGCGCCGTGGCACCGATTCGTAGGATGGCTGCAAACCAACACCAACAAAGAGTCGAAGCATGCGCGGCAGTCTGGCGGCACATCACGGGGCACGTGGCGGGGCAGGTGGCAAGGCACGTAGCGGGGAAAATGGCGCGACAAGTGGTGCGACAAGCGGCGGGGCCCATCGCGGCGCACGGCACGAGCCGCATCGGGGAGTCCAGCGCGGATCCCCGCTTGCCGTCCGGGTCTTCCTCTCCCTCTTGCTGTTGTGCTGTGCATTGGCCGCCACCGCCGCCCAGGCGCAACGGCTGCCCGACTTCCTGAAGACCGTTTCCATCGCCGACCTCTTCCCCGGCGCCGACCGCATCGGCCCGCCCGAGGGCAAGCCCATGACCGCGCGCGTCTATGCCGGCGAACGCGCCGTGGGACGCCTCTACCTGACCTCCGACGTGGTCAACACCCGCGGCTATTCCAGCAAGCCCATCGACGTGCTGGTGGGACTGGCGGACAACGGCCGCATCGTCGGCGCCCGGCTGGTGGAACATCACGAGCCCATCGTGCTGATCGGCATTCCGCAAGCCAAGGTCGATCACTTCATCCAGGGCTACGTCGGCCTGAACTTCATCGACAGCCCGCCGCGCCACGGCGCGCCGCCGCCGGTGGACATCATCAGCGGCGCCACCGTCACCCTCATGGTGATCGGCGACAGCATCACGCGCTCGGCCATCGCGGTGGCGCGCGCCTACGGCGTGGATGGCGCCGGCGCCGCCAGCGCCGCGCCCGCCGCCACGGCGGCCGCGCCCGCGCGGCGGATCGACGACACACGCGACGCGGTCGAATCCTGGCAGGCCCTGCTCGACGCCGGCGCGGTGCGCAACCTGCGGCTGGCGCCCGCGGACGTCAACCGCGTGTTCCGCGAATCGGGCCGCCAGGACGCGGCCGAACGCGGCCAGGAAGCGGCCGACGACGACGTCTTCATCGACCTGTACGTGGCGCTGGCCAGCGTGCCGTCCATTGGCCGCAGCCTGCTTGGCGACGCGGAATGGCAGCGCCTGAAGGAGCGCTTGAAGCCCGGCCAGCAGGCCATCCTGGTGGCGGGCAACGGCGCCTATTCGTTCAAGGGTTCGGGCTACGTGCGCGGCGGCATCTTCGACCGCATCGAGATCATCCAGGACGAAGGCAGCTTCCGCTTCCGCGACCGCAATCACCAGCGCCTGGCCGACGTCGCCGCGCAGGGCGCGCCGGCCCTGCGCGAAGTGGCGCTGTTCGTGGTGCCGGAGGACGCCGCGTTCGATCCGGTCAAACCGTGGCGGCTGCAATTGATGGTGCAACGCGTGCTGAGCGTGTCGGACAAGGCCTTCGTCACGTTCGACCTGCCGTACGCCCTGCCCGACCGCTACACCCGCGCCGCGCCCGGCGCCACGCCGGCCGCCTCGGCGCCGGCCCCCGCAGCGGCGGCCGAGGACGCCGCCCCGCCCGCGCTGTGGCAGCAGATCTGGCACGGCAAGGCCGCGCAGGTGGCGATCCTGACGGTGGCGCTGATCGTGCTGGTGGGCATCTTCTTCTTCCAGGACCAGCTGACCAGCCGGCCGCTGCTGCATGACCGGCTGCGCCTGGCGTTCCTGGCCTTCGCGCTGTTCTGGATCGGCTGGTACGGCCAGGCGCAGCTGTCGATCGTCAACGTGCTGACGTTCTTCTCGGCGCTGCGCACCGACTTCCGCTGGGATTACTTCCTGATGGACCCGCTGGTGTTCATCCTGTGGTGCGCCACCGCCATCTCGATGGTGTTCTGGAACCGCGGCGCCTTCTGCGGCTGGCTGTGCCCGTTCGGCGCGCTGCAGGAACTGGCCAACCGCGTCGCCAGGCGCCTGGGCCTGCGCCAGGTCACGGTGCGCCATGGCGTCAACCAGCGCCTGTCGACGCTGAAGTACGTGATCTTCCTGGTGCTGTTCGGCTTCTCGCTGTACGACCTGGCGCTGGCCGAGCGGCTGGCCGAGGTCGAGCCGTTCAAGACCGCCATCATCCTGCGTTTCGTGCGCGACTGGCCGTTCGTGCTGTTCGCGGTGGCGCTGCTGGTCGCGGGCCTGTTCATCGAACGCTTCTTCTGCCGCTACCTCTGTCCGCTGGGCGCCGCGCTGGCGATTCCGGCGCGGCTGCGCATCTTCGACTGGCTGCGCCGCTACCGCGACTGCGGCAACCCCTGTCAACGCTGCACCAAGGAATGCCCGGTTCAAGCCATCGAGCCGACCGGCGAGATCAACCCGAACGAGTGCATCCAGTGCCTGCATTGCCAGATGCTCTACCACCACAAGCAGAAGTGCCCGCACCTGATCCAGAAGCACGGCAAACGCGAGCGGCGCCGCGCCGAAGACAGCGAGCCGGCGGTGCAGGAAGTGGTGGTGCACCGCGCGCCCAATCCGAACCCGCCCGCGCCCGCCGCGCCCGAATCCTGATTCCCGATTTCCGTACCGCGGCGCGAGACGCCGTTCCTATCAAGGAGTTATTCATGTCCGACAAGAACCCCGACAAGACCGGCCTGAGCCGCCGCAGCTTCCTGGGAACCGCCGCCATCACCGGCGCCGCCGGCCTGGTGGGCGGCGCACAGTTGTCCACCGCCCACGGCAAGGACGCCAAGGCCGGCGCCGCCGGCCAGACGGGCCACGTCGCGCCCGGCGAGCTGGACGAATACTATGCCTTCAACTCCAGCGGCCAGTCGGGCGAAGTGCGCGTGCTGGGCCTGCCGTCGATGCGCGAACTGGTGCGCATCCCGGTCTTCAACCACTGCAGCGCCACCGGCTGGGGCCGCACCAACGAAAGCCGCAGGATCCTGACCGAGGGCCTGACGCCCGAGACCCGCGAATACCTCAAGGACAAGGGCGGCGTGTTCCTGAACGGCGACGCCCACCACCCGCACCTGTCGTTCACCGACCGCACCTACGACGGCCGCTACCTCTTCATCAACGACAAGGCCAACAACCGCGTCGCCCGCATCCGCCTGGACGTGATGAAGACCGACAAGATCACCGAGCTGCCCAACGTGTCGGGCGTGCACGGCCTGCGGCCGCAGCGCTATCCGCGCACCGGCTACGTCTTCGCCAACGGCGAGCACATCATCCCGCTGCCCAACGACGGCAAGGTGACCGACGATCCCAAGAAGAACTTCTTCGCCATCTACACCGCGCTGGACGGCGACACCATGAAGGTCGCCTGGCAGGTGCTGGTGGACGGCAACCTGGACAACGGCGACGCCGACTACCAGGGCAAGTATTCCTTCTCGACCTGCTACAACTCCGAGAAAGGCCTGACGGTGGAGGAAGCCTCGGCCAACGAGCAGGACTGGGTGGTGGTGTTCAACATCAAGCGCATCGAGGAAGCCGTCAAGAAGGGCGACTTCAAGATGATGGGCGGCGTGCCGGTGATCGACGGCCGCCACGGGTCCAAGTACACCCGCTACATCCCGGTGCCGAACTCGCCGCACGGCTGCAACGCCGCGCCCGACGGCATCCACCTGGTGCTCAATGGCAAGCTGTCGCCCACGGTGACGGTGCTGGACGTTCGCACGCTGGATGACCTGTTCGACGACAAGATCAAGCCGCGCGATTGCGTGGTGGCCGAACCGCAGCTGGGCCTGGGCCCCCTGCACACCGCCTTCGACGGCCGCGGCAACGCCTACACCACGCTGTTCATCGACAGCCAGATGGTCAAGTGGAACATCGACCTGGCCAAGCGCGCCTACAAGGGCGAGAAGGTCGACCCGATCATCCAGAAGCTGGACGTGCATTACCAGCCCGGCCACAACCACTCCACCATGGGCGAGACGCGCGAGGCCGACGGCAAGTGGCTGGTGTCGCTGAACAAGTTCTCGAAAGACCGCTTCCTGAACGTCGGCCCGCTCAAGCCCGAGAACGACCAGCTGATCGACATCTCCGGCGACACCATGAAGCTGGTGCACGACGGCCCCAGCTTCGCCGAGCCGCACGACATGTGCCTGGTGCACCGTTCCAAGGTCCATCCCATCAGCATCTGGAAGCGCGACGACCCGATGTGGGAAGAGGCGCGCCAGATGGCCAAGAAGGATGGCGTCTCGCTGGAGGACGCCGCCAAGGTGGTGCGCGACGGCAACAAGGTGCGCGTCTACATGATGGCGGTGGCGCCGATGTTCAGCCTCAAGCGGATCGAGGTCAACCAGGGCGACGAGGTCACCGTGGTGGTCACCAACATGGAGGTGATCGAGGACCTGACGCACGGCTTCACGCTCGAGGGCCACGGCATCGCCATGGAAATCGGGCCGCAGGCCACGGCCTCGGTCACCTTCACCGCCGACCGGCCGGGCGTGCACTGGTACTACTGCCAGTGGTTCTGCCATGCGCTGCACATGGAAATGTCCGGCCAGCTGGTGGTCCTGCCCAAGAAGACGGCGTAGCGCGCATGACGCTCATCGTGAACCTGACCCGGGGCGGCAGGAGGACCGCCGCCGTGCTGGCCACGCTGGCCGCGCTGGGAGGCACGCTCGGCTGGGCGCCTCCCGGCGCGGCGGCCACCGTGGCCGTCGGCGCGGGCGCGGACCTGGCCGCGGCGGTGGCCGCGGCCCAGCCCGGCGACGTGCTGGCGCTGGCGCCCGGCAGCTACACCGGCGGCATCGTCATCGACAAGCCCCTGACCCTGCAAGGGCCGCCCGACCGCGCGGCCGTCATCGCCGGCACGCGCCAGGGCCGCACGCTGTGGGTCAAGGCCGAGGACGTGACGCTGCGCGACCTGACCGTCACGCGCTCCGGACTGAGCCTGTCGGACATGGACGCCGGCGTGTTCCTGGATCGTGGCGCGCACCGCGCGCGGGTCGAACACAACGACATCCTCGACAACCTGGTCGGCGTGCATGTATGGGGCCCGAACGACGCATTGGTGACCGGCAACCGCATCGTCGGCAACCGCGAGCTGCGCGTGGCCGAGCGCGGCAACGGCGTCACGCTGTGGAACACGCCCGGCACGCGGGTGCTGGACAACGACATTTCCGCCGGCCGCGACGGCATCTTCGTCAACACCAGCAAGCGGAACACCTTCAGCGGCAACTACTTCCACGACCTGCGCTACGCGGTCCACTACATGTACACCAATGACAGCGAGATCAGCGGCAACGTCTCGAGCGGCAACGACATCGCCTACGCCATCATGTATTCGCACCGGCTGGTGGTGCAGGGCAACGTCGCGCGCGACAGCCGCGAACAAGGCCTGATGCTGAACTACGCCAACCAGTCGCGCATCACCGGCAACACGGTCGATGGCGCCGGCAAGTGCGTGTTCATCTACAACGCCAACAACAACGCGTTCCTCGACAACCACTTCGCCAACTGCGAGATCGGCGTGCACTACACCGCCGGGTCGGACGGCAACCAGATCTCGGGCAACGCCTTCCTGAACAACAAGAACCAGGTGAAGTACGTCGGCACCCGCACGCTCGACTGGGCGGTGAACGGCCGCGGCAACTACTGGAGCGACAACACCGCCTTCGACCTGAACGGCGACGGCATCGCCGACACCGCCTACCGGCCCAACGACGTGGTCGACCAGCTGCTGTGGCGCGCGCCGGCCGCGCGCATCCTGCTCAACAGCCCGTCGATCTCGATCGTGCGCTGGGCCCAATCCCAATTCCCCGCCATCCTGCCGGGCGGCGTCATCGACAGCGCGCCGCTGATGCAGCCGCCGCCGCGCCCCGCCGCCCGCGCCAAGGAGACTCCATGAATACCGACCTGGTGACGCTGGCCGGCGTCAGCAAGCACTATGGCGCGCAGCGCGCCATCGACGGCCTCGATCTGCAACTGCGCCAAGGCGAGTGCGTGGCGCTGGCCGGCCACAACGGCGCCGGCAAGAGCACGCTGATCAAGCTGGTGCTGGGGCTGATCCGCCCCACCCACGGACGCGTCACGCTGTTCGGCGAGGACGCCCACAGCCGCGCCGCCGCGCGTCTGCGCGACCGCATCGGCTACCTGCCGGAAACGGTCGCGCTGCATCCCTCGCTGACCGGCGTGGAGACGCTGGCGTTCTACGCCCGGCTCAAGCGCCGGCCGCTGTCCGGCAACCCCGCGCTGCTGGAGAAGGTCGGCATCGCCGGCGCCGCCCACCGCCGCGTGGGCGGCTATTCCAAGGGCATGCGGCAGCGCCTGGCGCTGGCGCAGGCCCTGCTGGGCCAGCCGCGGGTGCTGCTGTTCGACGAACCCACCACCGGACTGGACCCGGCCTCGCGCCTGATGTTCTACGACATCGTCCACGAGCTGCGCGCCGCCGGCGCCACCGTCCTGCTCAGCACCCACGCGCTGTCGGAACTGGCCGGCCACGCCGACCGCATCATCGTCATGAAGGCCGGCAGGAAGATCGCCGACGGCGCCATGTCGGCGCTGCGCCAGTCCACCGGGCTGCCGATCCGCATCCGGCTGACGCTGGCCGCGCCGCAGAGCGGCACGGTGCTGGCGCGCCCTTGGCGCCGGCTCGACGCCTGCCGCTACGAGCTGGCCTGCCTGGAACGCGACAAGGTCGATGCCATCCGCGGCATCGGCGCCATCGCCGCGCCCATCGCCGACCTCGACATCCAGGCCCCGAGCCTGGACGACATCTACGCCCACCTGCTTGAACGGGAAGACATATGAACGCCGTCTGCACCATCATCGGCAAGGAAATCCGCGATGGCCTGCGCAATCGCTGGGTGCTCGCCACCGCCCTGCTGCTGGGCGCGCTGGCGCTGGCGCTGGGCCTGCTGGGCAGCTCGCCGACCGGCACCGTCAAGGCCGACCCGCTGGCCGTCACCGTGGTCAGCCTGTCGAGCCTGTCGATCTTCCTGGTGCCGCTCATCGCCATGCTGCTGGCCTACGACGCGGTGGTCGGCGAAGTCGACCGCGGCACCATGGCCCTGCTGCTGAGCTACCCCGTGGCGCGCTGGCAGGTGCTGGTGGGCAAGTTCATCGGCCACCTGGCAATCCTGGCGCTGGCCACCGGCGCCGGCTACGGCTCGGCCGGCCTGGCGCTGCAATGGGCCTATGGCGGCCTGGACCCGGCCGCCTGGCAGCCGTTCGCGCTGCTGATCGGCGCCAGCGTGCTGCTGGGCGCGAGTTTCCTGGCCATGGGCTACCTGATCAGCACGCGGGTGCGCGAGCGCGCCACCGCGGCCGGCATCGCCGTCGGCGTGTGGCTGTTCTTCGTGGTGATCTACGACATGGCGCTGCTGGGCCTGCTGGCCGCCGACCAGGGTCGCCATGTCGGCCCCGGCCTGCTCAACGTGCTGCTGCTGCTCAACCCCTCCGACGTCTACCGCCTGTTGAACCTGACGGGCTTCGAGAACATTTCGCTGTACGCCGGCATGGCGGGCGTGAGCGACCAGGCCAGCCTGCCCGTGCCCGCGCTGGTGGCGGCGCTGCTGCTGTGGATCGCCGTGCCCTTCCTGCTGGCGATCGCGTCTTTCAGGAACCGGCCGCTATGAGACCCCTGCTGCTTTCCCTTTGCCTGGCCGCGCTGCTGGCCGTGACCGCCTGCGGCGACGGCGCCGCGCCCGCCGCCCCGCCGCCGCCCCAGCCAGTCACGTCGCAATCGGTCGGCCACTACTGCGGCATGGCCCTGGCCGACCACGCCGGCCCGAAGGGGCAGCTCTTCATCAAGGGGCGGCCGGCGCCGGTCTGGTTCTCGTCGATCAAGCAGGTGTTCGCCTACACCCTGCTGCCCGAGGAGCCCAAGGCCATCACCGCGATCTACGTGAACGACATGGCCACCGCCGGGCCGGACGGCGCGCCCGATCCGGCCGCCTGGATCGACGCGCGCCAGGCGTTCTACGTCATCGAGGGCCGCTTCGTCGGCGGCATGGGCGCCGAAGACGCCATGCCGTTCTCGCTGCGCGCGCCCGCCGAGGCCTTCGCCCAGGTGCACGGCGGCCGCGTCGTGGCCTATGCCGATGTTCCGGAAGCCTATGTCTTCGCCCAGTAGCGCGGCCGCCGGCCGCCCCACGCCGTCCCATTCCGCCATGTCCATCGCCATGAATCCCCGCCGCCGCCGTTTCATCGGCATTGCCGCCGCCACGTCCGCGCTGGCGCTCGCCCCCCTGTCCTTGCGCCGCGCGTCCGCGGCGATCACGCCCACCACCTGGCAGGGCGTCGCGTTGGGCGCGGACGCCGAGCTGCGGCTCTACCATCCCGACCCGCGCGCCGCGCGCCAACTGATCGCCCAGGCATTGGGGGAACTGCATCGCCTGGAGGGCATCTTCAGCCTGTACCGCGACGACAGCGCGCTGGCGCGGCTGAACCGGCAGGGCTACCTGGCCGATCCGCCCGCCGACCTGCTGCGCCTGCTTGGCGACGGGCTGCGCTACAGCCGCCTGACGGGCGGCGTCTTCGACCCCACGGTGCAACCGCTGTGGCAGCTGTACGCCGGCCATTTCGCACGGGCAGGCGCGGCCGCGCAAGGCCCGTCCGAGGCCGAGCTGGCGCAGGCCCTGGCGCGCGTCTCGTATCGCGCCGTGACGCTGGACAGCCGCCGTATCGAACTACAACGGCCCGGCATGGGCATCACGCTCAACGGCATCGCCCAGGGCTACATCACCGATTGCATCACGCGCCTGCTCAGGCAGGGCGGACTGGAACGCGCGCTGGTCGACATGGGCGAGATACGCGGCCTGGACAGCCGCGCGTCGCCCGGCGACTGGCAGGTCGGCCTGGCCGACCCGCGCGCGCCGCAGCGGATCCTGGCCGCGGTGCCCGTGCGCAACCAGGCGCTGGCCACCTCCGGCGGCTACGGCACCGCCCTGGACGCGGCGGGCCGCTACACGCACCTGTTCGATCCCCGCACCGGCGACGCGCAGCCGCGCTACCAGAGCGTGTCGGTGATGGCGCCCAATGCCGCCATGGCCGATGCGTTGTCCACCGCGTTCTCGCAGATGCCGCTGCAGGCGACCGCGCCGATCGTGCGCGACCTGGGGCTGCGGGCGTGGTTCGTGCCGCTCGAGGGGGGATTGGTGTCGCAGGGCGACGAAGGGTGACGCAACGCGAACGGACGTCCCGCCAAATGGGAACACACTGAACCGGCGGTTACGGCTGTCCTTTCCGGACGGCGCGCAATTTGCGCGCCTCGAACCGCCTGCGCGTGGTCTCCAGCTCCCGCTGCAGCAACGCAGCCTCTGGCAACATGGTGCGGTAGTTGGCGGCCATGACCTGGGTTGGCAGTCCCTCCAACGCATACTGCGCCAGCGCACGGCCCTTGTCCGCGCACAGGATCAGCCCCACTGGCGGATTCTCGTCCGCAAGCGCCCAGTGCGCTTTCGCATAGTTGCAGTACATGTGCATCTGCCCCACATCCGAGTGGGACAAGCTGCCGAGTTTCAGATCGATGATGACCAGGCTGCGCAGTTTGCGATGAAACAGCAGCAGATCCACGCGATACCAGGTCTGGTCGATGCGCAATCGACGCTGCCGCCCCACGAAGGTGAAGCCTTCCCCAAGTTCCAGCAAGAAACCTTCCAGATGCTGCGTCAGGGCGGCTTCCAGATCGGATTCCGAGTACTCGTCCTTGAGATCGAGAAACTCCAGCACATACGGATCCTTGATCGCATCATCCGGGGTGACAGCATCCCCGGGCATCGGGAGCGCTGCCTTGGCCAGCACCATGTCCTTGTTCCTGGACAATGCCGTGCGCTCGTAGAACTGGCTTTCGATCTGCCGATCGAGCTGGCGCACGCTCCAGCCGCCACGCAGCGCATGCGCCTCGTAGAACCGGCGAGCCTGGCTGTCCTTGACCGATAACAACCGCACGTACGCCGACCATGGCAGTGTGAATGCCTGGGCCAGATGGGAGAGATCGGATTTCCGAGACGGCGTCTGGGAAATCGTGGCCGTCCCCCCTTCCTCCAATTTCCGAGACACTGTCTCGGAAATTGAAGATGGAGGATAAGCGAGGAAGAATCCGCGCATGTTCTCCAGGTTGTCGGCGCTGAATCCACGCCCAAACCGCGCGGTCAGGTCAATGGACAGCCGTTGAATCAACTGTTCCCCGTAGCCGGCCCGTCGCCTGCCTTTCTGCTCGGCTTCGACGATCCGTTGGCCGATCGCCCAATAACTGGCCGTCATCAGTGCGTTGACCCGTCGGACCGCGATCCGGCGAGCGCTATCGATCAGTTCGACGATATCGCCGTGAATACCGGCATAGCCGGCCGGCAAGGCCCCGGCCTGGCTATGCCGCATCGACGTTTTTCCTGTCATGCGATCACCTCCGTGTGGAAGACGCAGGCGCCATCCTCACCGGCAGACCATTCGTTCGGTACCGGGCATACCGCGTCACTCCCGGCATGACCATAGCGCATGCGCCCAGCCGCGGCCGCCCGAACCGTGAGCAATCAGTCCACCCCGGCCTTTCGCAAGGCACAACGAAACCGCATCACCCAAAACAAAAAAAGCCCCCACGCTCCGCCGCTACGCGGGTCGCTGCCCCCCGAGGGGGCGTTTTTGCCTTGGGGCGGCCCGGCGGCAAAAAAAAACCGGCACGAGGCCGGTTTCTTTGTGGAGACGACGAAGCGCGCTCAGGCAGCCGGCGTCGGATTCAGCGCCGACAGCATCTGCGTGAAGATCTTCGGGCTGGCGGCCAGCACGTTGCCGGAGTCCATCCAGCCTTGCTCGCCGTCGAAGTCGGCGACCAGGCCGCCGGCTTCCAGCACCATCAGGCTGCCCGCCGCCAGGTCCCAGGGCTTCAGGCCGACGCCGCAGAAGCCGTCCAGGCGGCCGCAGGCGACATAGGCCAGGTCCAGCACGGTGGCGCCCAGGCGGCGCACGCCGGTGCTGCCTTCGGCCATGGTGCGGAAGCGGGCCGAGCCCTGCTCCAGGTCGCCCGAGTTGGGCCAGTGCGCGCCCAGCAGGGCCTCGTGGTAGCGGGAGCGGCCCGAGACGCGCACGCGGCGGTCGTTCAGGAACGTGCCGCTGCCACGGCTGGCGGTGAACAGTTCGTTGCGCGACGGGTCATAGATGACCGCCTGCGTGACCTGGCCGCGCTGGGTCAGCGCGATCGACACGGCGTAGTTGGGCAGGCCGTGGATGAAGTTGGTGGTGCCGTCCAGCGGATCGATGATCCACTGGAACTCGGCCTGGTCGGGGCCCTGCAAGCCGAATTCCTCGCCCAGGACGGCGTGATCCGGATAAGCGGCGCGCAGCGTCTCGACGATGGACTCCTCGGCGGCGCGATCGACTTCCGTGACATAATCGCGCGGCCCCTTGCGAGCCACGCTGAGTCGTTCCAAATCCATGCTGGCACGGTTGATAATGGTGCCGGCACGCCGGGCCGCCTTGATGGCGATGTTGAGCATCGGGTGCATAAAATTCCGTACGTATGCGGTGGGTAGGCCGCTAGCCGCCCTCCCGGGTCCGCCGCCGCCCCGACAGGGGGAAAACGGCCCAAAAAACCAGGAAGGCACTAAGCCAAACGTGCCATTTTAAATGACTCAAGCATTTTCACGCGTTCGCTTCATTATGGTGAACCCCAGCCACCCCGGAAACGTCGGTTCGGCGGCCCGTGCGATCAAGACCATGGGCTTCTCGGAACTGGTGCTGGTGGGGCCCAAATTCGCCGATGTAACCAGCCAGCCGGAGGCCGTGGCCCTGGCCAGCGGCGCCCTGGACGTGCTGGAAAACGCGCGCATCTACGATACCCTGGAAGAGGCGCTGGCGCCCGTGACCCTGGCGTTCGCCCTGACCGCCCGGGTGCGCGACCTGGGGCCCCCGCCCTGCGACATCCGCCAGGCCGCCGATCTGGCCTGCGCCCACCTGGCCGAAGCGGCCGAGGGCTGCGCCGCCATCGTGCTGGGCACCGAGCGCGCCGGCCTCACCAACGACCAGATCGGGCTGTGCCACCGTATCTGCCACATCCCGGCCAATCCCGAGTACAGCTCGTTGAACGTGGCCCAGGCGCTGCAGCTGGCGGCCTGGGAGCTGCGCTACGCGCTGCTGGTGGACCAGGGCGCCGCCCTGCTGCCGGTGTCGACCGCGCAGGCGCCCTCGCGCGGCGCCGAGCCGGCTTCGGGCGAGGCGGTGCAGGCCTTCCTGGCGCACTGGGAAGAGGCGCTGGTGGGCGTGCGGTTCCTGGACCCGGCCCATCCCAAGAAGCTGCTGCCACGCATGCGGCACCTTTTTTCCCGGGTCGCCCTGACCCGCGACGAAGTCGACATGATGCGCGGCGTCTGCACCGCCATGCTGGCCAAGGCCCGACGCGACAGCGACGCAAAAAAATAGGGACGGGCATCCGCCCGTCCCCCGTCATCGGCCGCTGGCGGTTGACCCGCCGCGGCACGAAGCTTGCGCTCAGTCGACCTTGGCGCCCGACGCCTTGACCACCGGCGCCCAGCCTTCCACTTCCGACTTGATGAACTGGCCGAACTCGGCCGGCGTGGTCTTGACGCCCACGGCGCCCAGCTTTTCGAAGCTGGTCTGCACTTCGGGCTTGTCCAGCGCCTTGACCATGGCGGCGTTGAGCTTGTTGACCACGTCGGGCGGCGTGCCGGCCGGCGCGATCAGGCCGAACCACGACGACACGTCGAAGCCGGCGAAGCCCGATTCCTGCATGGTGGGCAGGTCCGGCGCGCTCTTGGAGCGTTCGGACGTGGTCACCGCCAGCGCGCGCAGCTTGCCCGACTGGGCGTGCGGCCAGGCCGACGGCATGTTGTCGAACATGAACTGCACCTGGCCGCCGATCAGGTCGGTGATGGCCGGGGCGCTGCCCTTGTACGGCACGTGCAGCACGTCGATGCCGGCCTTCATCTTGAACAGCTCGCCAGCCATGTGGATCGAGGTGCCGCTGCCCGACGAGGCGAAGGCCAGCTTGCCCGGGTTCTTCTTGGCGTAGTCGACCAGCTCCTGCACCGTCTTGACCGGCACCTGCGGGTTGACCACCAGGATGTTCGGCACCTTGGCGCCCAGCGCCACGGGGGTGAAGTCCTTCGTCAGGTCGAACGTGACGTTCTTGTACAGCGTCTGGTTGATGGCGCTGGTGACCGCCACGAACAGCAGCGTGTAGCCGTCCGGCGCGGCGCGCTGGACCATGTCGGTGGCGATGTTGCTGCCGGCGCCGGGCTTGTTCTCGACCACGAACGACTGGCCCAGGGCCTCGGTCAGTTCCTTGGCCATGATGCGGGCGATCACGTCGGTGGTGCCACCGGCGGAAAAGCCGACCACGATGCGGACAGGTTTGTCGGGATAGGCAGCCTGGGCGGAACCCATGGCGAAAGCGCTTGCGGCGGTAGCCAGTAGCGTGGCGGCAAGACGCCGCAGTCCAGGCTTTTGACCGGTCATCATATAGTCTCCGTGCTGATACTGTCCATTACATGGACGATTTGAATTATTGGATGCTGCATTCTGATCTATACACGAGAGGAGCATCAAGGTAGAGTCCACGCTACGGACTATGGTTTTCCCTTGACCGTTCCGCAATAACCCCCAAGTTTTCAGAGAGTTGCATGCAAGACAGCGATGCCGCGGCCGCAGGCCCACGCACATTGCGGCGCGGGCTGGCCGTTCTGGCCGCCCTGCGGGACCAGGGGCCTGACGGCCTCAGCGTGACCGATATTGCCCGCCTGACGGGCATTCAGCGCCCCACCATCTACCGGCTGCTGGCAGCCCTGCTCGACGCCGGCCTGGTGCTGCCAGTAACGGGCACCAAGAAATACCGCGCCCAGCTGGCGGTGGACCCCGACACCCGTTCGCGCGATCCGCGCGTGCGCCAGCTGCTGCCGGTGCTGCGGCGCCTGGCCGACCGCACCGGCGACGCCGTGTTCCTGGTGGTGCGCGACGAGGACGATTCCATCAGCCTGCATCGCGAGATCGGCAGCTATCCGGTGCAGATCCTGGCGACCTACGCCGGCAAGCGCCAGCCGCTGGGCGTGGGCTCGGGCGGCATGGCGCTGCTGGCGGCGCTGTCCGACGACGTCGCCCGCGGCATCGTCGAACGCAATTCCAGCCGGCTCGACGAATATGGCGGCATGACGCCGCAGGAAATGTTCCGCCTGATCGAGAACACCCGCGCGCGCGGCTATTCGGTGGTGGGCAACCACGCCGTGCGCGGCGCGCTGGGCGTGGGTTGCGCGCTGCTCGACGCGCACGGCGCGCCGTTGCTGGCGGTCAGCGTGACGGCCATCATCGACCGCATGCCGGCCCAGCGCCAGCGCGAGATCGCCGGCTGGATCAAGGCCGAGCTGGCGCGGCTCGCGGTGCAGGCCTGACACGGCCCGCCGGCCCGCCCGGGCCGCGCGCGGCGCGATGCCCGCGCCGGCCGCAATGAAAAAAAAGGGCGTCCGCGCATTGCGCGAACGCCCTTTTCGTTGGCGCCGGGGTTCAGGCCGGCGCGCCCGTCTTCGGATTCTGGATCTCGCGCAGCGGGATCGGCGCCTGGAAACCGGCGGCCTCCAGCGAGCTGCGGATTTCCTGGTACAGGCCCCAGCGCAGGTCCCAGTACTTGCCGGCCTCGGCCCAGACGCGCACGTTCACGACCACGCCGTTTTCCTTGTAGTCCACCACCTTGACCATCGGCTGCGGATCCTGCAGCGCATTGGGGTTGGCCGCGACGATGCCCTGCAGCTTGGCCAGCACCGCGTTCAGGTCGTCGCCATAGCGCACCGGCACCGGGATATCCAGGCGGCGCGTCTTGTTGCGGCTGTAGTTGGTGATGGTGGCGTTCCAGACGGTGCTGTTGGGCAGCGTCAGGTGGATGCCATCGACCTGGATCAGGCGCGTCAGGAACAGGCCGACCTCTTCGACCGTGCCTTCGGCGCCGGTGCTCAGGCCGACGTATTCGCCGGCGCGCACCGGCCGCAGGATCAGCAGCATGATGCCGGCGGCGATGTTCTGCAGCGTGCCCTGCAGCGCCAGGCCGACGGCCAGGCCGGCGGCGCCGAGCACCGCGATCAGGCTGGCGGTCTGCACCCCGAAGCGCGCCAGCACCGCGATCAACGTGAAGATGCGCACCGTCCAGACCACGGTGCTGTAGAACATCGGCACGATGGTCGGATCGATCTTGCTGGAACGGGTGGCGATGCGTCGCACCCAGCGGCCCAGCAGCGCCGAGACCCACCAGCCGATGACCAGGATCAGCAAGGCAACCAGCAAATTGATGCCCAGGTCCACCAGGCGCGGGGCCCAGGCGTTGAATTCCTTCAAGGCGTCTTCCATCGTTATCGCTCCCTCTTGCAAAAAGACAACCGAAAACTTTATCAGATGCGTCCTGCGGAAAGGGGCGCGGCGGGCGTCCGGTGTGTCAAGCTTTGTAAGGAGCGGGCGCGGCAGAGGGCACGGCATGCGCGGTCCGCGCCATCGCCCGGCCCCGGACTTCAGGTGCCCGCGACCTTGCGGAAGTGGTTGTCCCAGGCGCGTTCACGCGACGGCGCCAGCAGCGGCCGTTCGATGCCTGAGGCATCGGCGTGCAGCATCGCCCCCAAGCCGCTATTGATCAGGAAACCGCTCACCGGCGCCGGGGCCACGCCGCAACCATCGGCCAGCCGCGTCTCGCCCAGGCAGCGGCCGCTGGCCGCGTCCCAGTACAGCACCTGTCCCCCCACCGGGCTGGAGGTGGCGATGACGGCCCCGGCCGCATCCGCGGTCACCGAGCCGATGTAGTTGCGCATTTCGCGCAGCGCCGGCGCCGGGCCGGCGAACAGTTCCAGCGCCGCGCCGCGCCGGTGGCGGCCTACCAGGGCCGGCCGATCGCCGGCGGGGCCCATGTACTGGCAGCCGAACCAGACGCTGTCATCCGCTGCCAGCGCCAGGTGGCGGATCGACAGCCGATGCAGCTCGGGGGGCAGTTCCACTTTTTCCAGCAGATCGCCACTCGTCGCGTCCAGGTACGCCAATGACGGCCGCATGGTGTCCAGGTTCAGTTCCAGCTTGCCGTAATCGGGGTGCGTCAGGATGCCGCCGTTGGCCACGCACAGCGTCCTCCCGTCCGGCATCAACACCACCTCGTGCGGCCCGATGCCGCCCGTGTCGTATTCGCCGATACGGCGGTAGGCGCCGCCCGGCGTGGCATCGTAGATGCCCAGCACGCCACGGCCGCCGTCGAAATCGTTCTCGGTGGCGGCCAGCAGCCGGGCGCCGTCGAAATAAGCGCCATGCCCAAAAAAATGGCGGTCGTCGGACAACGACAGTTCGAGCGGCGCGCGCTCGCCGCGCAGGTCGAAGGCCAGGGCGAAAAAGCCCGGCTGGCGACCGAACACCACGGCGCGTTCGGACGCCGCGTCGATCGCAAAACTGTGGCCGCGCGCCGGCATCGGCACCACGCGCCGATCCTGCCCGGCGCCATCCAGCACCACCGCTTCGTCGCGGCCAGCGCGTTGCCGCGCCGCCAGATAGCGTGCCTGCGCGCCGTCGCCGGCGCTGGCCAACGCCAGGCCCGGCCACCCCAGCGCCGCGCCGAGCGCGCCCCCGCGCTGCGGGCCAGGAAACCACGCCGCGCGGGCCATGCCGGCGCATCGCCGGCCAGCGCCCGCGCCGGTACGCCGTGGGTCGCCGCTCCGCGGTCGCGATCAGTCGCCATCGAGCGCATTGAAGCCGATGGTCACGCCCAGCGCCGGCGCCAGGTCCTGGTCGACGATGGCCTTGGCGTTCTTCAACGTCAGCGTCGCCAGCCCCAGCAGGCGGCGCCCTTCCGCGTCGGCCAGCGCCTGCTCCAGCGGCGCCGGCACCTCGCGCAGCGTGCGCGCCGCATTGTCCAGCTCGCCCAGCACGGCGCCGCCCATCCAGGCGTCGCCCTGCGGCAAGGCATAGCCGCCCGCGCGGTAGAACGCGGCCAGGCCATCCAGGCCGGCCGCCAGCGTGCGCGTCGAAAGGCCGCTGCGCCAGAACGCGGCGCGCTTGGGGCGCGCGGCGTCCGCGGCGTCGCCCAGCACCGGCAGCAGCTTCACGTCACGCGCGAACTGCAGGCCGGTGGACAGCGCCTTCATGGCCTCCGCCGCCACTTCCTGCGGATCGCGATAGAGATCATTGCCCGCCTGCGGCCGCGCGAACTGGCGGCCAAACTCGGCCTGCGGGCCCCAGGCCTCGGCCAGGTCGCGCGAGATCGCGGCGACGTTGGCCGACACCGCCCGGGCATAGCCGCAGGCGTAGGCGAACGTCGGCGCGCCCTGCTGCTTGAGCAGCGCCGGCTCGCCATACAGCACGAATTCCAGCGCCGGCAGGCCCTGCAGCGCCACGCTGCGGCCGGCCAGCGCGCCGGGCTTGAGCAGCTCGGCATCCTGCGCCGCGATCGCGGCCTGCACCTGCCTGGGCATCACGCCGCGGGTATCGGGCCAGAACGCCAGGCGTTCGTAGCGGTTGGCCTGCACCAGCGGGCCGAAGCGCAGCGGTTCGAGCCGCGCCCACGCCAGCGCCAGGCCGGTGAACGCATCGCCGACCCGCTTGGCGCCAGCCGCGTCGGGCTGGCCACACCATGTGGCCAGGGCGCCTTCCAGGCCGCTGGCGGCCTCGACCATGCCGGCGGCGGCCGGCCGCGCATACCCTTGGGCCAGGCGCTCGCCCAGGTCGGCGGGCAGGCTGGCGGCGGACGCGGCCAGCGGCCCGGCCAGCAGCCAGGCGGCGGCCAGGACCCTGGCCGGGGCGCGCCGCGGCGCGACAACGGGATTCATCACAACGACTCCAGGAAACGGATCAGGTCGGCGCGTTCTTCGGGCGTCATCGCCACCACGCGGTCGCGCGCGGGCTGGCCGGCGCCGCCGTGCCACAGCACCGCCTCCAGCAGCGTGCGGGCGCGCCCGTCATGCAGCCAGGTAGCGTTGGGGTTCACGGTCTTGGTCAGGCCGATGCCCCACAGCGGCGGCGTGCGCCACTCGCGGCCGTTGGCCTCGCCATCGGACACGCCGTCGGCCAGGTCATCGCCCATGTCGTGCACCAGCATGTCGGTGTACGGCCAGATCAGCTGGAAGCGATGCTCGGCCTGCTTGGCGTTGCGGCTGGTGACGTACTTGGGCACGTGGCAGGCGACGCAATTGGCCTCGTAGAACAGCTTCTTGCCGGCCAGCACGCGGGCGTCGTCGATGTCGCGCCGCTGCGGCACCGCCAGGTTGGTCGAATAGGTGGTGACGAAGTCCATCAGCTTGGCCGGCACCTCTTCCGGACCGAAGCGCGGCTGCGCCCCGTGCGGCATCTTCAGGCACTGGACCTGCGCCGGCGTACAGTCGCCGTAGTGGTTGGGGAACAGCGGCGAGGACAAACCCATGTCGTTCGAGAACGCGGCCGCGCTCTGCTGCTCCACCGTGGGCTGGCCGGCCTTGAGATTGAAGCGGCCCAGCGCGCGCTGGCCGGTGCGCATGTCGGTGACCCAGTTGGCCTTGCCGACGATGCCATCGCGCTTGTCGGCGCCGATGTTGGCCAGGATGTCGGCCTCGTGGATCGATTCCAGCAGGCCCAGGCCGATCATCGGCGGCGCCAGCCGCGGCGAGATCTGCGTGTCCTTGCGCATCGGCCCGTACCCCAGGTTCTCGATGCGGTAGGCCGGCTTCAGCAGCGTGGCGGTCTCGCCGCCATTGAGCTTGACGGTGACCGGCGTGTAGTCGATCTCCATGCGGCCTTCGGCCGGCAACCCGGCCACCGCGAAGTTCTGCAGCTGCACGCCATAGACGGGCTCGGGCAGCAGCGCGATCTCGCCCGGCGCCAGGCGCGGATGGCCGCGGTCCGGGCCTTCGGGCACCGCCAGGCGCAGCAGCAGCGCCACCGCGTCGGGACGTTCCAGCGGATCGAAGCCGGGCACCGAGCCGCGCCCGTCCTTGGTATGACAGGCCTGGCAGGAGCGCGCGTTGAACAGCGGCCCGAGGCCGTCGGAGGCCTGCGTGGAGGCCGGCGCGGACACCCAGTCCTTGCGGAACAGGCCGTTGCCGACCTGGAATTCCTGGCGCCGTTCGAAGCTCATGTTGGCCGACGGCTGCGAGAAGATGTCGGCGTTGATGAGCTTGTTGGTGGTGGTGGCGCCCGCCTGCATGATCTCGAAGGTCTCGGCCTTGGAGAAATCGCGCGTGGGCGCGGTGATGGCGGTGACCCGCTTGAGGTCCTCGGCGCTCAGGTCATCGCGCCCGGCGGGCGCGGTCTGGGCAACGGCGGCGCCGGCATGGGCCGACGCCGCCAGTACGGCGGCGAATACGAGCTTCACTTGAATACGGCGTCGGGTTTGTCCAGGCTGTCGGAACCCTCGATGGCGACCTTGCCCAGGTCCAGCAGCGCGATCACGCGCTCCAGGCTGCGGGTCTGGTCGACCAGGCGGTCGATGGCGGCCTGCACCACCGCGTTGCCTTCCTTGTTGCCGTCCGCGATCATCTGGTCGTAGGTCTCGACCGTCTCGGCGCGGGTCTTCATCGCCTGCATGGCGGCCACGGTGGCGTCCAGCTTGGCGCGCACTTCGGCATCCAGCTTGGGATCGCGCGCCTTGACCAATTCGGACAGGCTGGCGCCCGACACCTTCTTGCCATCGACGCGGGTGTATGCGCCCAGGTAGACGTTGCGGATGCCGATCTGGTTGTAGAAGTGCGAGTTGTGGGTGTTGTCCGAGAAGCAGTCATGCTCTTCCTCGGGATCGTGCAGCATCAGGCCGAGCTTCATGCGCTCGCCGGCCAGTTCGCCGTACGACAGGCTACCCACGCCGGTCAGCATCGCCACCAGGCCGGCCTTGGGATCTTCCTCCACGGCCTTGCGCGCGGCGCCGTCCTTCTGCCAGTTGCCGACCATCTCTTCCAGGTCGGTCACCAGCAGGTCGGTCACGGCCTTCAGGTAGGCGATGCGGCGTTCGCAATTGCCGCCAGTGCACTGCTTGACGTCGTAGTCGGTGTGCGGGCGGTTGCCCGAGTGGCGTTCCTGCGGCGTGCCCTTGCGGTCGGCCGGCGCCGGGCCGGTGCCGTTCAGGTCCTGGCCCCACAGCAGGAATTCGATGGCGTGGTAGCCGGTGGCCACGTTGGCCTCGTTGCCGTCGGCCTCGTGCAGCACTTCAGACAGCAGCTTGGGCGTGATCTCGCTGACGTCGATGGTCTTGCCGCCCACCGAGATCTTGGAATTGGCGATGACGTTGACGGCGTAGTAGGCGTTCTCGTCATTCTCGGTGCCGTAGGAGGCGTCGACGTAGTCGATCAGGCCCTCGTCCAGCGGCCACGCGTTCACGCGCCCTTCCCAATCGTCAACGATGGGATTGCCGAAGCGGAACGCCTCGGTCTGCTGGTAGGGCACGCGCGCATCGAGCCAGGCCTGGCGGGCGGCCTTGAGCGTGTCCGCGCTGGGCTTGGCGACCAGGGCGTTGATGGCCTCGCGCAGCGTCTTGGCGGAAGTCAGCGCGTCTTCATAGCCGGCCAGCGCCAGATCCGAATAGTTCGTCACCACGGCCTTGGGCTGCGTGGCGGCGTGAACCGTCCCCCCGAATGCCGCGACGGCCAGCACCGCCCCCAACAACAACTTGCGCATCACTTTCTCCCGTAACTCGGACGAAATCCGCCCCGCGGCGGTGCCGTCCACACTTGAATTTTGTGGATGCGAGTGTAAACAATTTTCGTTTGTTGTTCAGAATAAAGTCAGCTACCTGACGTTTTTCCGAATGAAACGTCGAAAACGCGCCGTGGCCAGCGCCTGGCGCCCGCCCCTCGCGCCGGGGACCGGACGCGTGCAACACGGACGCGCAAAAAAAATGCCCGGGCGAACCCGGGCGCAGGGCGGCAAGGCCGGGCCGCGCGGCCCGGCCGCGCGCTCAGCGTTGCAGCGGCGCCTTGGCCGTCTCCTTGGCGGCCAGCACCGAGATGGCGGTCACCACCAGCGCGGCGGCCACGTACAGCGACACCGCCACGGTCGAGTTCCACGACTTGAACAGGCTGGCGATGATCAGCGGCGCGAAGCCCCCGCCGACGATGCCCGCCAGCGTGTAGGCCAGCGACGACCCGGCGTAGCGCACCCGGCCCGGGAACTGCTCGGTGATGAAGGCGGCCTGCGGGCCGTACATCATGGCGTGGATCAGCAGGCCCACCACCACGGCGGCGCAGATCGCGACGGGATGCGCGGTGTCCATCAGCGTGAAGAACACGAACGCCCAGACCATGCCCAGCACCGCGCCGGCCACGTACACCGGACGGCGCCCGATCTTGTCCGACAGATGCCCGCACAGCGGCACGGCGATGGCGTTGAGCGCCGCGCCCAGCATGGTGGCCCCCAGCGCCAGCGGCCGCGACAGGTGCAGCACCGTGGTCACGTAGGTCAGCGTGAACACCACCACCAGCGCATACAGCACGTCCGAACCGATGCGCGAACCGCCCGCCACCAGCAGCTGGCGCCAGTGCCGCACCAGCACTTCCTTGATCGGGGTGTTGGCGGTCTCGCGCTTCTGTTCCATTTCCAGGAACACCGGCGTCTCTTCGACGCCGCGGCGCAGCCACAGGCCGAACAGCACCAGCGCCACGCTCGACATGAACGGCACGCGCCAGCCCCAGGCCTGGAATTCCTCGGGCGTGAGCCACAGCGAGATCAGGGCGATGAAGCCGGTGCCGATCAGCGTGCCGCACGACGGCCCGACCTGCGTGAAGGACGCATTGCGGCCGCGCTGGTCGGGCTTGCCGTGCTCCATCGACAGCAGCACCGCGCCGGCCCATTCGCCGCCCAGCGCCACCCCCTGGATGAATCGCAGCGCCACCAGCGCCACCGGCGCCCACACGCCCCAGCTGGCGTAGGTGGGCAACATGCCCATCAGGCCGGTCGACACGCCCATGATGACCAGCGTGGCCACCAGCACGAACTTGCGCCCCAGGCGGTCGCCCAGGTGGCCGAAGACGAAGCCGCCCAGCGGCCGCGAGACGTAGCCGACGGCGTAGGTCGAGAACGCCAGGATGGTGCCCGTCAGCGGATCGAACGACGGGAAGAAGATGGCGTTGAACACCAGCGCCGCCATCAGGTTGTAGATCGTGAAGTCGTACCACTCCAGCGTGGTGCCGACCGAGCTGGCCATGGCCAGCTTCTTCATCTTGTCCGGCGACGCGCCGCCGTGGGCGGACGCCGGAGCGCGCAAGGTGTTTTCAGCCATCGTGATTCCCCATGTTTGTGATGTGTGTGGACGCGGCGCCGTGTCAGCGCAGGTCGGCGGCCGCCAGCTTCCAGCCCAGTTCGAGCAGCCAGGCGTCGCTGGCGCGGGTGCCGAAGGCGCCAGCGGCCTGTTCGGCCAGGGCCCGCGCGGCGTCGGCCGAGCTGGCCTCGACCACGAACAGCGGATCCAGGCGGCGATTGGCGGTGGATTCTCGCGGCAACGGGCCGCTCAGCGCAGCATCCGGCGCCAACAAATAGGACTGAACGAAGCCATCGACCTGGGCCAGGGCCGCGCCCGCCTCGGCCGCTCGCGCCTGCAGCGCGGCGGCGTCGCCACCGAACACCAGCGGCAGCACCGCGATGTGGCTGCCGCTGCCGAAGCCCGTCACCGCCTGCACCGCGCAGACGCGGCGCATGGGGTCGCGCATGCGGTCCAGGTTGGCCACCGACCAGGGCGTCTGGCGCTCGAAGGCGGCGCGGTAGTCGGCGGTGGTGAAGGCGCCCAGCGATTCCGTGCGGTACAGCCCCAGGTACTTGCGGCCGCCGGACAGCGAGAAATAGCGCGCGCCCGACAGGAAGCCCGGAATGCGCACGCGCTCTTCGACGTGCTCGCGGTCGTACCAGCGGTTGAAATCGGTCTCGAAGGCGGGATCGACGTCGCAGGCGACGAACAGCATGCCGTTGGGCGTGGACGGAGTGGTGGCTTGGCTCATGGAAAGAAAAAATCCCTTCGATAACGGAAGGGACTCATCTTCGGCCGATGGGGCCAAGTCCGACAAACGAGTAATTTTTCGCGTCGGCAATAAAATTATTGCGGACCGACCTAGGGATAACGCTATTGCGCGGAGCCGAATTTTGGCGGCGCCACCGACGCGGTGTATTGATCCGAGGCGCGGCAGGCCAGTTCGGCCACCAGCCGGATCGCCTCCGAGCCGGCGCCCTCCAGATAGCTCACCACCAGCAGCTGCGGCGGCACCGGCACGTCGCAACGGATCATCTGCACCTCGCCGCGCGCCACGTATTCATGGATCGGCGGCAGCGGCACCAGCGCGCGGCCAAAGCCGCTGCGCACCAGCCGCGCCAGCGCCGAGATCGAGCTGACGCAGTGCACCTTGCCCAGCGGCAGGCCGGCCTCGCGGAACAGTCCCTTGAGCGCCTCGTGCGGCTGCGAGCCGGGGCTCATGGTCAGCACCGGTTCGCTCAGCAACTGCTGCACCGTCAGCGCCTCTTCATCGCCGGCCGGCCCGACCCAGCCCATTTCCATTGGCAGGCACGGCATGCTGATGATGCCGGTGTCGGTCAGCAGGTCGGTCTGGAAGGCGATGTCGAGCGTGCCCTCGCGCAGGCCGCGATGCAGCGCGCGAGTGGTTTCCGAGGTCAGCTGCACCTCGATGCCCGGATAGGTGGAACGCAGATTGGTCAGGAAACCGATCAGCCAGGTGTGCACCACCGTCTCGATGGCGCCGATGCGCACCAGGCCGAACACCTCGTCGCCGGTGCGCCCCAGCGACAGGATCTGCTGGCGCAGCTGCATCAGCCGCTCGCCATAATCCAGCAGGCGCGTGCCCACGGCCGTCAGCCGCAGCTCCTTGGCGTCGCGCTCGAACAGGCGCGCGCCGATGTCCTCTTCAAGCGAGGCGATGCGGTTGGCCACGGCGGCCTGGGTGATATGCAGGCGGTCGCTGGCCGCACGGAAACTGCCCAGCCGGGCGGACCACAGGAATGCTTCGACGAAACGGGTATTCATATCCACGCCACGGCGCGCCCGATGACGCGCGGTTCCAAGAACAGCGGGGCGGCAGGCCCCGGCCTTTGCACATCCTAACGCCTGGCGGGCCGGCCGCGCCACGACGCCATGCGCGCCCTCTCGCGGTGCCGCATGCACCAGCATGGTTCACGCACCGCGCCATGATCGCCCCGCCACGGCGAAAACCGGGCCTGCGAAGGTTGGCACGGGTCTTGCTTGATGACTGGTATGCAAGCTTGTCTACAAGCGCCCGCCCCCTTACCGACCAGGAGTCACGCATGACCGACCGCCCCGCGCCCTTCGCTTTCAACGCCACCCGCCGCCGTCTGATGCAGGGCGCCGCGCTGGGCGCCGCCACGCTGGCCGCGCCGGCCCTGGTGCGGGCGCAGTCGGGCCCGGTCATCCGCATCGGCTACTGGCCGGTCGCGGCGGGCCTGCCGTTCTATGCCGCCATCGAGAAAGGCTACTTCAAGGAAGCCGGCCTGAACGTCGAGGCGCTCAAGTTCGCCGGCGCGCAGCAGGTCATGGAAGCCATGCTCGCGGGCCGCGCCGACGGCAGCGCCAACGGCACCGGCTCGGCCAACCTGGCCATCGGCGAGATCGCCTCGCCCGGCCTGTTCAAGATATTCGCCTCCAACCCCAGCAACGCCAAGAACGTGCTGGACGAGTTCATCGTCGCGAAAGACAGTCCCATCCAATCCATCGCAGACCTCAAGGGGAAAAAGGTCGGTTCTGGACCCGGCATCCAGAATGCCACGCTGGCCAAAGCAGTGCTGGAGCGCGCCGGCGCAACCGGGGCGACCGTGGTCGAGCTGGCGATAAGCCAGCACGTTGCCGCGGTCGCCGCCGGCCAGTTGGACGCGTGCTACACGCTCGAGCCCACCGGCACGGTCGGCCGCCTGAACGGCACCACCCGCGTGCTCGAGGCCGGCGTGATCGCCAAGTATGTGCTGGGCGATCCGATGGCGCCGTGGTTCGGCGGCTCGGCCTCGCTGACCACCGCGTTCCTGAAGAAGCATCCCGAGGAAAGCAAAAAATTCATCGCCGCCTACGCCCGCGGCATCGAGCTGATCCGCGCCAGGCCCGACGAGGCGCGCCCCTTCATGAAGGGCTACACCGCCATCGAAGGCCCCATGACCGAGGCCGTGCCGCTGGCCGCCTACACGCTCTACAACGAGTTCAGCCCCAGCGACATCCAGTACTTCCAGAAATTCTTCGACCTGTTCGCCGACAAGGGCATCTTCGCGCAGAAGGTGGACGTGGCCTCGATGCTGTACAAGGGCTGAGCCATGGACGCGATCAACGCAAACCGCGCCAGCGCGGCCCCGGCCGTTGGCGTCGGCCACGCGGCCGGCGCGGCGGCCAAGCCCGCCGCCGGGGTGCCGGGCAGCGCCCCGCACGGCGGCAGGCCTGCCGTCTCGCGGCCGCCGCGCACCTGGACCGCCGCGCGCCTGCTGCCGCTGATCGGCCCGCTGGCGCTGTATGTGGTGTGGGACCTGGTGGTGCGCTTGCAGCTGGTCAGCCCGGTGCTGCTGCCCACGCCCGGCGCCACGCTGGTGGCCCTGGCCAAGGGCATGGCCGGCGGCCCATTGCTGGGCGATTTCCTGGCCTCGGTCAGCCGCACGCTGCAGGCCTTCGTCATCGCCGGCGTGATCGGCGTGCCGCTGGGCGTGCTGCTCGGCAGCAACGAGAAGGCCTACCGCAGCGTCGAGTTCCTGGTGGACTTCTTCCGCTCGACGCCGTCGTCGGCGCTGATCCCGCTGTTCCTGATGATCTTCGGCGTGACCGACATGAACAAGATCGCCATCGCCGCCTTCGCCGCGGTGCTGGTGATCCTGTTCAACAGCGCCTACGGCGTCATCAACGCGCGCAAGCAGCGCGTGATGGCGGCGCGGGTGATGGGCGCCTCGCGCTGGCAGATCTTCAAGGACGTGCTGATCTGGGAAAGCCTGCAACCCACCTTCGTCGGCCTGCGCAGCGGCGTGTCGATGGCGCTGGTGATCGTGATCGTGGCCGAGATGTTCATCGGCTCGGACAGCGGGCTGGGCAACCGCATCATCAATGCGCAGCAGGTGCTGAACGTGCGCGACATGTACGCCGCGATCCTGGCCGCCGGCGCGCTCGGCTACGTCCTCAACATCCTCTTCCTGGTGCTGGAAAAGCGCGTGGTCCACTGGAGCGGCCGATAACCATGTCCACCGTCATCAACCCCGCCATCGCCCCCTCCCCCGCGCCCGCGCCGTTCCAGCCGGGCCCGCTGGGCACCCACATCACCATCCGTGGCCTGACCAAGTACTTCGCCGGCTGGCCGCTGTACGAGGACTTCAACCTCGACATTCCCAAGGGCAAGATCGTCTCGGTGTTCGGCCCCAACGGCTGCGGCAAGTCGACGCTGATCAACATGATCGCGGGCCTGATTCCCATCGACGCCGGCGAGATCCTGTTCGACGGCAAGTCGCTGGCCCAGACCAAGATCGGCTACGTCTTCCAGAACTACCGCGAGGCCATGTTTCCGTGGCTGCGCACCATCGACAACATCGCCTACCCGCTGCGCCTGGAAGGCCGCAGCAAGGCCGAGGTCGACGCGCGGGTGGAAGAGCTGGTGGCCTCGTTCGACGTCAAGTTCGACCTCAAGCGCTACCCCTACGAACTGTCGGGCGGCCAGCAGCAGACGGCCTCCATCATGCGCGCGCTGGCGCCGGGACCCGAAGTGCTGTTCCTGGACGAGCCGTTCTCCGCGCTGGATTTCGAGATGACGCTGTTCATCCGCGAAAAGCTGCAGGAGGTTTTCATGCAGACCGGCACCACCATGCTGCTGGTGTCGCACGACCTGGAGGAAGCGGTGTACCTGGCCGACCAGGTGCTGCTGCTGACCAAGCGCCCCACGCGCGTGGCCGAGATCCTGGACTACGGCGATGCCCGTCCGCGCACGGTCGAGACGTTGTCCGAGCCCAGCTTCATCGGCATGAAGAAGCTGAGCCTGGAGATCTTCCAGCGCGAAGTGCGCCGCTAGGCCCCCTTCGCCCCCTCCATCCACCCTCGCCGGGAGTCCGCCATGACCCAGGAAACCATCGACCAATACGTACGCAGCGCGCTGGCGCTGGCGGGCTACGCCCTGCGCGAGCCGGCCGCGGCCGAAGTGGCGCAGCAATTCACGCGCATCCACGACATCGCCTCGACCTTCATCGACGAGGCCTTGCCGGTGGCGCTGGAATCGGCCTCGGTGTTCCGCCCGTGAGCGGCGCCGCGCTCGGCCTGGCCCGCCGCATCCGCGGCGGCGAACACAGCGCGGTGGCGGTGCTGGACGCCACGCTGGCGCGCATCCGCACCGCCGACGCGCGCTACAACTGCTTCACCGCCATCACCGAGGACCGCGCGCGCCAGGAGGCGGCCGCCATCGACGCGCGCCGCGCCCGCGGTGACGCCCTGCCGCCGCTGGCCGGCGTGCCCTACGCCGTCAAGAACCTGTTCGACATCGCCGAGGAAGTGACGCTGGCCGGCGGCCGCGTCAATGCCGCCAACCCCGCCGCGCCGCGCGACGCCACGCTGGTGGCGCGCCTGCGCGAGGCCGGCGCGGTGCTGGTGGGCGCGCTCAACATGGACGAGCATGCCTACGGCTTCACCACCGAGAACTCGCACTACGGCCCCTGCCGCAATCCGCACGACGCCACCCGCATCGCCGGCGGCTCGTCGGGCGGCAGCGCCGCCGCGGTGGCCGGCGGACTGGTGCCGCTGACGCTGGGCTCCGACACCAACGGCTCGATCCGCGTGCCGGCCTCGCTGTGCGGCGTGTTCGGCCTCAAGCCGACCTTCGGCCGCCTGCCGCGCGGCGGCTCCTTTCCCTTCGTCGGCAGCCTGGACCATCTGGGCCCGTTCGCGGCCGACACCGTCGGCCTGGCCGCCGTCTACGACGCGCTGCAAGGGCCCGACGCCGACGACCCGGCCTGCGCCCAGCGCGCCGCCGAACAGACGCTGGCCGCGCTCGGCTCGGACCGGCCGCTGCGCGTGGCCGTGCTGGGCGGCTACTTCCACCATTGGGCCGGCCCCGAGGCGCGCCGCGCGGTGCAGCTTGCCGCGCAGGCGCTCGACGCCGCCGACAGCGTCGAGCTGGCCGGCGCCGAACAGGCCCGCGCCGCGGCCTTCATCATCACCTCGGCCGAGGGCGGCGCCCTGCACCGCCGCCGCCTGATCACGAACTACGACGACTACGAGCCCTACTCGCGCGACCGCCTGGTCGCCGGCAGCCTGGTGCCCGCGGCCTGGGCGCAGCAGGCCCAGCGCATCCGCCATCGCGTCTACCGCGAGGCGCTGGCGCTGTTCGAACGCTACGACGTGCTGATCGCGCCGGCCACGCCGGTGCCGGCCACGCCCATCGGCACCACCAGCCTGACGCTGGCCGGCCAGACCCTGCCGGCGCGCGCCAGCATGGGCCTGCTGACGCAGCCCATTTCATGCATCGGCCTGCCCGTGTGCGCGGCGCCCGTGTGGCCCGGCATCGGCGCCGACGCGCACCTGCCGCTGGGCGTGCAATTGATCGCCGCGCCGTGGCGCGAGGCCGACTGCCTGCTGGCCGCGCAGCGGCTGGAACACGCCGGCGTCGCCGCCGTCCGTCCCGTCTAGTCCGTCAACCGAGGCCGCCCATGGACTCCGCATTCGCCGTCATCGACACGCCCCGCAGCCTGGCCGATTCCGCCTACGGCACGCTCAAGCGCGACATCCTCGACTTCCGCCTGGCGCCCGGCGACCGCTTCACCGAAACCGAGATCGCCGACCGCCTGCGCGTCAGCCGCACGCCGGTGCGCGAGGCGCTGTTCCGCCTGGAACGCGAGGGCTACCTGGAAGTGCGCCAGCGCAACGGCTGGCTGGTCAAGCCGCTGGACTTCGACACGCTCGATCATTTCTACGAGCTGCGCAGCGTGTTGGAGATCGCGGCCGTGCAGGCCCTGTGCGCGCCCGGCCAGGTGCCGGACCCGCTGCGCGCGCTGCAGCCGCTAGTGGACCTGTGGCTGGTGGACGGCGCCCACCAGTCGCACGATGGCGAATGGCTGGCCGCGCTGGACGAGCGCTTCCACACGGACCTGGTGGCCGCCGCCGGCAACCCCGAGATCGCGCGCGTGCATCGCGCCGCCACCGAGCGCATCCGCATCGTGCGGCGGCTGGATTTCACCCAGCCCGAGCGCATCAGCCGCACCTACGCGGAACACGGCGCCATCCTGCAGGCGATCCTGCGGCGTGACGCCGAACAGGCCACCGCGCTGCTGCGCGCCCACATCGGCGACAGCCAGGCCGCCGTGCGCAAGATCACGCTGCACCGGCTGTACGCCAGCCGGCGCGCGCAGGCGGCGTAGCCGGCATGGCCGGGCCACGGCGCCCGCTCGCGGCCGCGTCAGCGCGGCCGCAGCCAGCGGCCCAGCCGCCGCGTCACGAACGGAATGCAGACGAACACCATCACCGGCGTCATGGTCACGCTGGTGATCAGCGCGCGCCAGAACACCGGCAAGGCGCTCAGGTGTTCGCTCACCAGCAGCGTGAACGCCAGCAGCACCGGGAAGTACGCCAGCCAGATGCTCACGGCCTGCTTCCAGCGCGGCGGCGCGCCCGGGTTGCCCTGCGGGCCGAACCAGCTGTCCATGCCGCTCACGCGGCGCGCGTGGCTGGCGCGCACCAGCGCGGCGCCGCGTTCGAGCCACATGCGGCGCGGCAGCGATTGCTCCCAGCGGTTGAGGCTGGCCTCGTCATTGAAGCGCAGCACGATCTGGTACTGGTCGCCGCCCTCGGGCGGTTGCAGCACGCCCGAGCCGAGAAAACCGGGAAAGCCGGCGGCGAGGATCTCGCCCTGGCGCATCCAGGACAGGAAATCGCTGTAGCGTTCAGGCGTAATGTGCCGGGTGACCAGCATGGTGACCGGGGCGGGAACGGCGGAACGGGACATGGTGAAACTCCTGGGGCGGCGTGCAGCGTGTTATGTGGTGTAAACCCTAGCAAGCCGCGTGCCAGCCTTGCACCGCAGCATCCGCCCGCGCGCAGCGTGGTCGCGGCACGACGTGGCCGGATTTGCGCACCGCAACACACCCCATATTGGTGATTACCCTGAATCGCGCACCACAATGGTGCCATCAACACGGAGCCCGACCTTCACATGGATATCAACCTGCCAGACGTCGTCGCCGAGGTCACCGTGGCCTTTGCGCGCTATGAAGCCGCCCTGGTCGCCAACCAGGTCGAGGTGCTGGACGAGCTGTTCTGGAACAGCCCCCACACGCTGCGCTACGGCGCCGGCGAAAACCTCTACGGCTACGACGCCATCCGCGCCTTCCGCGCCGGCCGTTCGCCGCAGGGCCTGGCGCGCCAGGTGCTGCGCACCGCCATCACCACCTATGGCCACGACTTCGCCACCACCAACATCGAGTTCCAGCGCGACGGCAGCGAACGCATCGGCCGCCAGAGCCAGACCTGGATGCGCACGCCGCGAGGCTGGCGCGTGGTCTCGGCGCACGTCAGCCTGATGAGCCCATAACCTTATTGATCCGCCGCCATTGAGTGGTCATGAGGACGGGTCTACACTGGGCCTTCCCCGTCCCCAGGAGCACCCGCCCCATGAGCACCTACAAGATCGCTGTCTTCGTCGGCAGCCTGCGCGCCGCGTCGATCAACCTGCGCCTGGCGCGTGCGCTGGAAAAGCTGGTTCCCGCAGACTTCAAGTTCGACTACGTCAGCCTTGGCGATGTGCCGCTGTACAACCAGGACAACGAGAACAACCTGCCCGCCCCGGCCGCCAAGCTCAAGCAGCAGATCCTCGACGCCCAGGGCATCCTGTTCGTCTCGCCCGAGCACAACCGCTCGGTGCCCGCCGCCATCAAGAACGCGATCGACTGGGGCTCGCGCCCGTGGGGCCAGAATTCGTGGACCGGCAAGGCCGTCGGCATCCTCGGCGCCTCGCCCAGCGCCGCCGGCACCGCGCTCATGCAGCAGCACCTGCGCAACATCCTGGCCGCCGAAGGCGCCATGGCCCTGACCACGCCGGAAGTCTTCCTGCAGTACACCGATGGCCTGGTCGATGACCAATACAACATCACCAACGAAGGCACGCGCAAATTCCTGCAAGGCTGGATCGACCGCTACGTCGACTGGATCAAGAAGTTCAACAGCTGATCGCCGCCGTTGCCGGGTCAGGGGCGCCTCCCCGCCCGGCACCGATCGCCCGTCTACCTCCGGGCGATCAAGCCCTCCGGCCCAAGCCGGAGGGCTTTTTTTATGCGCGAAGCCCGGCCGCCCGAAGGCCGGGCAGCCCCCTCGGGGGGCAGCAAGCTCGCAGCGCGCCGCGTGGGGGCCAACGATATCCCCGGCAACTGTGGAGAAGCTTGAGGACAGCCATGGGGGAGTTGCGAAAAATCCCGTGGCAACAAGCACTTGCACCCTGCGGTCAAAAAATGCGCAATCCATCCAATGGATGATTTCTGGCGCACTTATCCACCGTCGCTGGGCGCAAACCGGCGGTTTTCGCACGACCGCCACGGCCTATCGGCGCGCCTGTGCATTTGTCCCAGCATTCTGTGGACAAGCATGAGGACAGGATGAGGGCAGCTACGGTTTTCCCTTGCACATCAATGACCTGCAAGGGGTGGTCAAGAAAGGCCCAAAGCGGGCTCCGGTGACGCCAGGTTGTCCCCGGGAAATGTGGATAAGGCTGAGGACAGCCTGCGGGCAGTCGCAAAAATTCCTTTGCCGCCAAGGCCTTGCGGGCAGCGGGCAATAAACGCCCAGCCCCGCCCCGCCGGCGCGACCGCCGGGGCGGACAGACTCGGCCCCTACCGGACCGCCGGGTTTGTCCCCACGAAATGTGGACAAACCTCTGAACAGTCTCATGACAAGCTGAAAAAAACCTTATCCAGCAAGCACTTGGAGGGACCGCTCAAAAAAGGAGCAAAGGCAGGGAGCAAAGGCGTCAGACGTCATCGCCTTCCAGGCGCATGCCGATCTTCAGGCCGACCTGCCAATGCGCCACCTTGCCGTCCTTGATGTGGCCGCGCACCTCGGTGACCTCGAACCAATCCAGGTGCCGCAGCGTTTCCGATGCGCGCTCGATCGCCTTGCTGATGGCATCGTCGGTGGACTTGGTGGAAGAACCCACCAGTTCGATCTGCTTGTAGACATGATTCGACATAGCTCGTCTCCGTTGAGGGGGAAGCGTTGCGAATCACCGGCCGCGCGCGGGGTTCCGGCGCTTACGACCGGCAATCCATTCGAACACACAGGATACCCCCGCGGGCATAGAGTGGTGTTACGAGTTCCGTCGACGCGGCTTTGGCCGCGGCCCGGAACCCGCTTTCCGCAACGCAAGCCAGGAGGTTGTCATGCCTGAACGAAAAACGCTGCAACGCGCCGAGCGCGACAGGAAGCAAGGCAAATCCGCATCCACCCAGGCGGGCGAATTCGTCCGCGAGGAAATCGAGCACGTGCGCGAGGGCAAGCATGGCGTGCGCTCGACCAAGCAGGCCATCGCCATCGGCCTGTCGAAAGCGCGCCGCGCCGGCGTCGACCTGCCGACGCCGAAGAAGGCCAGCGCGACGACCCGCCGCAAGGCCGCGCAGGACAGCGCGGCGGCGCACGACGGGCACGCCAAGTCCGGCACCCGCGCCCGCGCCACCACCCGCGCGCTCAAGCGCGAAAGCGCCAAGCCGGCGTCCAGGTCCGCGCTGTCGCGCCAGGCATCCAAGAGCGCCGCCACGCGCACGGCCGCGGACCGCTCCGCCGCCGCGAAGAAGGCCGCCGCCACCAAGGGCGCGGCGGGACGCTCGGCCGCGGCCAAGAAAGCCGCGCGCACCCGCGCCGCCAACCAGCGCGCGGCCGCGCATCACTGAGCGACGCGGCGCCCGATGGCGTGACCGTCATCGCCCGCGCATCATGGGCCGCGCATCATGGCCCGCGCGTCAATGCGCGCCGGTCATGCGGCGCCCGCCTCGAACTCGCGCAGGCGCGCCTGCAGGAATTCGCGCAGGCGCTTGACCGCGGGCGACAGCAGCATGCGGTGCACGCACAGCAGGTACAGCGGCGACGGCTCGCCGGTGTAGTCGGGCAAGGCCTGCACCAGCCGGCCCGCGCGCAGGTCGCTCAGTACGTCGAAGCGCGACTTGTAGGCCACGCCATGGCCCGCCAGGGCCCAACGCCGCACCAGGTCGCCATCGTCGCCCACCCGGTCGCCCTTGACCGGCACGGTCAGCGCGCCGCCCTCGTGCTCGAAGGCCCAGCGGTCGTGCAGCGATTCGCCCAGCACGAAGCACAGGCAGTTGTGGCGCCGCAGGTCGGCCGGCGAACGCGGCATGCCGTGGCGCGCGAAATAGGCAGGCGACGCGCACACCACGCGGCGGTTGTGCTCGCTCAGCGGCAGCGCCACCAGGCCGGAGTCGCCCGGCATGCCATAGCGCAGCGCGATGTCGACGGGCTGCCGGTACAGGTCCGCCAGGCGGTCGCTGATGCGCACCTGGAAGTTCACGCGCGGATGCTGCTGCTGGAAGTCGTCCAGCCAGGGCAGCAGCACGTGGCGCCCCAGGTCCGACGGAATCGCCACCGACAGCGTGCCGGAGATGGCCGTCTTGTCGCGCGCCAGCGCACTCTGGCCCGCCTGCAGGCTCGACAGCGCGGCGCGCGCGTATTCCAGGTAGCGCTCGCCGTCGCCGGTCAGCCGCAGGCTGCGCGTCGAGCGCACGAACAGGCGGGTTTCAAGCGACAGCTCCAGCCGCTTGAGCGCGGCGCTGGCTACCGCCGGCGTCAGGTCCAGCTCGCGCGCGGCGGCCGAAAAGCTGCCGTGGTCCGCCGCGGCGACAAAGATGCGCAGGTCTTCAAACCGAACCATGAGGCGTCCATTTTCAAAGAAATATTGAAACTGAGTCCGATGCTAGCCGGTTTTTCATCGTCCGCCACTGGGTAATGATGGCGTCACCCCCGCAACGCTTTTGGAGTCCCCCATGAAAATCGAACTCGACGGCAAGAAAGCCCTGGTCACCGGTTCGTCCGGCGGCATCGGCCTGGCCATCGCCCAGGGCCTGGCCGAGGCCGGCGCCCAGGTGGTGCTGCATGGCCGCAACGCCGATAAGCTCAAGCAGGCCGCCGACGCCATCGCGCGCCAGCACCCGGGCGCCCAGGTCCATACCGTGCAGGCCGACCTGTCCACCGCCGACGGCGCCGCCTCGATCTGCGCCGCCCATCCCGACATCGACATCCTGGTCAACAACGCCGGCTACTTCGCGCCCAAGTCCTTCACCGAGATCACCGACGACGACTGGCGCTACATGCTCGACACCAACGTCATGAGCGGCGTGCGGCTGTCGCGCTATTACCTGCCGCGCATGCTGGCCGCCGACTGGGGCCGCATCGTCTTCATCTCCAGCGAATCGGCGCTGCACATTCCCGCCGAGATGATCCACTACGGCGTCAGCAAGACCGCGCTGCTGGGCGTCTCGCGCGGCCTGGCCGAACTGACCGCCGGCAGCGGCGTCACCGTCAACGCCGTGCTGCCCGGCCCGACCCGCTCCGAGGGCGTGGTCGATTTCTTCGCCGAAATGGCCAGGGAACAGGGCCTGCCGCAAGACCAGATGGAACGCGACTTCATCGCCCAGCATCGCCCCAGCTCGCTGCTGCGCCGGCTGGCGACGGTGGAGGAAGTGGCCAACATGGTCGTCTACACCTGCTCGCGCCAGTCCTCGGCCACCAACGGCGCCGCCCTGCGCGTCGATGGCGGCGTGGTCCGCACCATCGCCTGATCCCCAACGCCCCCTCTCCCCCATTCCGAGACTCCTACATGAAAGCCATCGCCTACTTCCAGAACCTGCCCGCCGCCGATCCGCAATCGCTGCAGGACATCACCGCGGCCGAGCCCGTGCCGGGCGACCATGACCTGCTGGTCGAGGTCAAAGCGATTTCCGTCAATCCGGTGGACGTGAAGATCCGCGCCAACCGCAAGCCCAAGGACGGCCAGCCCGAGATCATCGGCTGGGACGCCGCCGGCATCGTGCGCGCCGTCGGCGCCAAGACCAGCCTGTTCGCGCCCGGCGACCGCGTCTGGTACGCCGGCGCCCTGACGCGCCCCGGCGCCAACAGCGAGCTGCACGTGGTCGACGAACGCATCGTCGGCCGCATGCCGCAGCGCCTGGACTTCGCCCAGGCCGCCGCGCTGCCGCTGACCACCATCACCGCCTGGGAACTGCTGTTCGACCGCCTGCGCGTGCTCGACAACGCCGCCCCCAGCCAGGGCTCGCTGCTGGTCGTCGGCGCGGCCGGCGGCGTCGGCTCGATCCTGGTGCAGCTGGCGCGCCAGCTGACCGGCCTGACCATCATCGGCACCGCCTCGCGGCCCGAGACCCAGGCCTGGGTCACCGAGCTGGGCGCCCATCACGTCATCGACCACACCCGCCCGCTGGCCGAGGAACTCAAGCGCATCGGCCATCCGCAGGTCAGCTTCATCGCCGGCCTGACCCAGACCGACCAGCACTTCGCGCAACTGGCCGAAGCCATCGCGCCGCAGGGCAAGATCGCGCTGATCGACGACCCCTCGTCCATCGACGTGCGCCTGCTCAAGGCCAAGTCGGCCTCGCTGCACTGGGAATTCATGTTCGCCCGGCCGCTGCACGACACGCCCGACCTGATCGCCCAGCACGAGCTGCTGAACCAGGCCGCGCGACTGATCGACAACGGCACCCTGCGCACCACGCTGGGCGAACATTACGGCCGCATCAACGCCGAAAACCTGCGCCGCGCCCACGCCTTCATCGAAAGCGGCAAGGCGCGCGGCAAGGTGGTGCTGGAAGGTTTCTGAGGCGCCCTCCCCGTCCCCCGAAAAAATCGGGACGGGCGTCTCGCATTACAGCGAAGAAAGAGGTACAAACTCGACTGCGCGCCGCGGGCTGCCAGCCCGCCGCCGCGCTTTCGGGAGTTGGCTCTGATTTCTCACCTGTTCGAACAAGCGCTGGAACCGATGCTCTGGGGCATGGTGGCGGTCGCCCTGCTGATGCTGCGGCTGGTGCCGCTGCAAGGCTGGAAGGCCGCCATCGTCGCCGGCATTACCGCCGGGCTGGTGTTCGACACCATCCAGTTCCGGGTCGGCCCGCCACGCCTGTGGGACGCGCTGGTGCTCGGCTCGATCCTGGCCGCCTTGCTGGTGGCCGCGGTGCAGGAACTGCTGGTGCTGGTGGCGCGGCACGTGCGCGCCGCCCTCGCGCGCGCCCGGGCCCGCGCCTGACCCTTCCCCGCGCCGCCGTTACATCCTGTCGGCGCCGCTCTACGTTTCTTCACACAGCTCGATCAAATGGCGCAAAGCCTGGCGCGCGGCCGGCGCCAGAATGGAACGTGTCCGGCCGGCCGACGGCCCGCGACGCCTCCAGGAGATCGATCCATGAAAGTAGCCAGAGCAGCCATGCTCATGTCGATGGCGGCCCTGTGCGCCGGGTGCGCCGACGGCACCGCCATTCCCACCGGCAACCGCCATGCGCCCTCGCTGGCGTCGGCGGTCAGGTTCTATTCCGACCCGCCGCATGCGCCGTATGAAGTGGTCGGCCTGGTCAAGGCCGAGAGTTCGGCCGGCCTCACCGCCCAGGAATCGATCTCCAGCAACAGCACCACGGCTCAGTTCGTCGAAGGCCGCGCCATCCTCGTCAAGTAGGCATGGCATTCCCCGCGGCAACGCCGCCGCGCGCCGGCCGGCTCAGGCCGCCGGCAGCCCGGGCAACACCAGATCATCGACCTGGTAGGTGTGGAATTCGCTGGTCGATACCGCATCGAGCTTGCGGAATTTCTCCAGGAACACCGGATCGGAAAAGAATTCGTCGACCTTGCCCGCGCCCGAGATCGCCTCGATGTTCACCACGGTCTTACCGTCCGTGCTCTTGGCCAGGTTGCTCCACAGGAAGCCCGGCTTGGTGCGCGCGACGTAATGCACCACGTCCTGGATCGCCAGGAAGGCGTCCTCCTGCCGGCCCGGGTGGGCATGGATCACATTGACGATGAATACCGTGCCATCCGGCGCGGGCTTGAAGCTGGCTGAAACGGGAAAGGCCATGTCGGCTCCTGCGGTGAAAAACAGGCAACACTATGGCCCGGCGCGGCGCCGCGAAAAAGAGGCCGGCGGGCGCGAGAGTACGGACATGGCCGTCCGCAATCGCGCCGCGTTCCTTTTCGCGTTTCCCCGGTCAGGCGTGCCCGTCGCGCCGGGCGCGGGCGTGGGGATCGTTGATCTCGGTTTCCAGTTGGCTGATCAGCCACTCGAACCAGCCGTTCTCGGTGCGGGCATACACCGCCGCGGCCGGCGTCTTGCCGTCGCGCCAGCCCGGCTGGTGCGCGTCCATCCAGGCCGACAGGCTCTTATGCGGCGCCAGCAGGCCCGACAGCCACGACCAGACGTAGTCGGGCACGGTGCGGCGAAAGCCCTTGGCGCTGGCATAGATCGTCGGCTCCAGCGGCAGGCTGCCCGAACGGGCCAGCCTCGCCTGCACCCGGCGCAGCGTCTCGGCCGCCGCCTGCAATTGTTCGGTGCTGAGCTTTTTCACGTAACGACTCCTGGATTGGGTTTTGCCGGATTATCGCCGGAGCGTCCGGCCGTTGCCAGCGGCATCGCCGCCGGCCTCAACGCGCGCCGCGCGGCGGCCGCAGCCCCAGCAGCATCGTCGCGCTGAAGCGCTCGCCCGGCGCCAGCACTTGCAGGCCGGTGCGGGTCTCGCCCGCCGCCGCCAGGTTGAAGGCATCGGCCACGTTGGTCACCGGCTCCACGCACAGGAAATCCGAGCCCGGCGCGGTGTAGACCACCAGGTGCGCGAACGCCGCGTCGGCGTGCAACGCCAGTTCGTGCCCGTCCGGCCAGTGCAGCGTGGCGCGCCCGCCCCACTGCGACAGATAGGTATCGCAGCCCTCGGCCGACTGGCCCAGCTCGCGCACGTGCGTCGTCTGGCTGGCGCCGGGCAGGCCGTCCGCGTCCGTCGGCCACGCGCGGCGCGCATGCAGCGCCACCCGCTCGGCGGTGAAATACGGATGGATGCCGCAGCCGAACGGCATCGGCGCATCGCCCTGGTTGATCATCAACAGCGTCAGCGACAGGCCACGCGAATCCAGCCGGTAGCGCTGCACGCACTCATACGGCCACGGCCAGCCCAGCACGCCGGCCGGCTGTTGCAGCACCAGGTCGACCGCGTCATCGGCCAGGTGGCGCACCTGCCAGGGCTGATACAGGCCGCCGCCATGGATCGCCTGCGGCCGCCCCGGCAGCGATTGCAGCGCGTGGCGCTCGCCTTCGAAGGTGAACACGCCATCGCGCACCCGGTTCGAGTACGGCGTCAGCGGATACGACCCGGCGCGCGGCCATTGCGCCGGCGGCCAATCCGTCTCGGCCAGCGGCACGATCCAGTCATGCTCGCCCGTCGACAGCCGGGTCAGGCGCCCGCCCCCGCCCGGCGCGAACTCGGCGCGGTGGGAACCGTGGGCAATGGTCACGCGTTCGCTGGCATCCAGCGTGGCGGGAAAAGGCAAATCAGGCATCAGGCGCTCCCGCGGCGCTGCGAACGGCCGCGTGGCGCCATTGTGCATGGCGCGGTCCGGCGCCAGCAAGCCGCGCGCGCCGCGACCCGCGTCAGGCCGTGGCGGGCGTCGCCGGCAGCGCTTGCGGCAGGCACCCCAGCCCGCGCAGCGTCGCCGCCACCGCCTCGTCCAGCGGCGTGTGCGGCTCGGCGCCCAGCACATCGATCAGGCGCGTGTTGTCCATGCGCAGCGGCTGGCGCCACAGGTAGCGCATCTCCATCATTTCGCGCAGCGTCTCCGAGAACGGCGCCGCCAGCCGCAGCAGCCCCCACGGAAACGCGCCCACCCGCGGCTCGGCCCCGTGGCGGCGCGCCACCCGCACGATCGCCTCGGCCATCCGCGTGCCGTCCGGATCCCAATGCCCCGCCATGTGAAACGCCGCGAACGGCGCCAGCGCCTCGCGCCGCCCCAGCAGTTCGACCAGCGCCCGGCCCACGTCCGGCAGGTAGCTCCATTGATGCCCCACGCCGGGCGCGCCCGGCACGCTTACCCGCTGCAACGGCCGCCCCGGCTTGACCAGCCCTTGCGAGAACCAGTTGTTGCCGGCCCGCGGACCGAAGAAATCGCCGGCCCGCAGCACCAGGGCGCGCGCGCCGTGCGCGCTGGCCACCTGCAGGCGGCGTTCGAGCTCCACCCGGATCGCGCCCTTGCGCGTCGGCGGATGCTGCGGCGAGGTCTCGCGCAGCAGGGGAAACGCGTCCGGCCCGTAGTTGTAGATCGTGCCCGGCAGCACGATCGTCGCGCCCTGGGCGCTCGCCACCGCGATGGTGTTGTCGATCATCGGCAGCACCAGCTCGCCCCAGCGGCGGTAGCCGGGCGGATTGACCGCATGCACGATCACCTCGCACCCCAGCGCCGCCCGCGCCACGTCCTGGCGGTTCATGGCATCGCCGCGCAGCCACGTCATGCCGTCGCGCTGCGCCGTTTCCGTCGCCAGCCCGCGCGCCAGGGCGCGGATGCCCCAGCCGGCGTCGCGCAACTGGCGCGCCGCCTCGCCGCCCACCCCGCCGGTGGCGCCCAGCACCAGCGCGGTGCCGGGCCGGCCCGATTCGATCGTCGTCATGGTCATCTCCTATGAGTCCATGGCGACCATTCTGGCGCGGCGGCCATACAAAATAAATTACCGAACCCAGCCTCGCAGCTATACATTTATGCATGACCAAACCGATCGGCTGGGAACTCTACCGCAGCTTTCTCGCCGTGCTCGCCGAGGGCTCGCTGTCCGGCGCCGCGCGCACGCTCGACATCACCCAGCCCACGGTCGGCCGCCACATCGCGGCGCTCGAACGCGCCCTTGGCCAGGTGCTGTTCACCCGCTCGCAGACCGGCCTGCTGGCCACCGACGCCGCCCAGTCGCTGCGCGGCTACGCCGAGGCCATGCACAGCCACGCCGCGGCCCTGGAACGCGCGGCCGCCGCGCAGGGCCCGGGCGTGGCAGGCACCGTGCGGATCTCGGCCAGCGAAGTCATCGGCATCGAAGTGCTGCCCCCGGTGCTGGCGCGCCTGCGCCAGGAACACCCGCGCCTGACCATCGAACTGGCGCCCACCAACCGCGTGCAGAACCTGCTGCTGCGCGAGGCCGACATCGCCGTGCGCATGGCGCCGCCGAAACAGGAACAGCTGATCGCGCGCCCGGTCGGCCATGTCGAGATCGGCCTTTACGCCCGCAAGGACTACCTGCGCCGCCACGGCACGCCCGCCACGCTGGCCGACCTGGCCAGCCACGCCCTGATCGGCTACGACACCGAGACGCCCTTCCTGCGCGGCGCCAGCAAGCGCTTTCCGATCCCCTGGAGCCGCGACCGCTTCGCCCTGCGCGCCGACAGCGACCTGGCCCAACTGGCCCTGATCCGCGCCGGCGCCGGCATCGGCGTCTGCCAGGTGGCGCTGGCGCGCCGCGACAAACAGCTGGTGCGCGTGCTACCGGAGCAGGCCGCGTTCCAGCTGGAAACGTGGATCACCATGCACGAAGACCTGCGCGCCAGCCCCCGGTGCAAGGCGGTCTTCGACGCGCTGGTGGCCTGCCTGCTGGCCCATACCGGCGCGGCCGGCTAGCGCTCGCCGCCCGCGCCGACAGCGGTGCGACATCCCCACCGGGACTTGGTCCGACGTTCGGATATACTGTTCATCCATACAGTTATCCGACCGCAAGGGAACCCCGACCCATGACCAGTCTGATCAATTCCCCGCCCAGCCGCAGCATCTGGCTCAGCGCCTTCCCGCGCCTCTCCGGCGTCAAGAACGGCGACTACCTGGCCCTGGACCGCCTGTGCGAAGCCACCGGCCTTGAAGGCGGTCAGAAGCTGCGCGAAGTGCTGGCCGCCGCCGAGCGCGAAGGCCTGCTGCTGATCGACCGCGGCGCCACGCCCGCCAGCTACCGCGCCACCTACGCGCTCGAGCGCCAGGTCACGCTGTTCGCGGCCGACTAGGGCCCGTTCCGAGAAAGCGCCTCGCCCCCCTGGGCCCGCCCCAAGCGAGTGCTAACCATCCCTTGCAATGCTGTTACATCTGGGGAAATAGAATCCCCCCGAATGCACCCTACGGAGAAAAACATGCAAGAAGACACCGCCAAGCCCGAACCCACCCGCCGCCGCTGGCCCTTCGGCTACGGCCAGGAAGCCTGAGGCCGCGCCTCTCCCGCCGGCCATCGCCGCTGCCCGGCCACGCGCCAGGCAGGCCGTTCCCGCGCCATTCCTCGGGCCTTCCCCGCCGTTGGCACTTGGCCGCGGCATTGCGCGACCCGCCCTTTCGATCGTTTCCGGCCAGGTTTCCTCCCGGCCAGCCCTGTCGTCCCTCCCTACCCGCTGAACCCAGGCCATCGCCGGCCCCGGCCGGTCGCCCGCCTGTTGCCCGCGGCCGTTCATGGGCCCGCCGCGCCGCCGATTTCCGAGCCCAATGAAACCCGCTTGCACCTCATTCATCGCCACCAGCCTGGACGGCTACATCGCTCGCCAGGATGGCGGCCTCGACTGGCTCGACGCCGCCAACCAGTCCGTCACGGCCGGCGAGGACTGCGGCTACGCCGCCTACATGCGCACCATCGACGCGCTGGTCATGGGCCGCTCGACCTTTGAAAAGGTCGCGTCCTTCCCGGAATGGCCCTACGGCGACCTGCCCGTCTACGTGCTGAGGCGCGGCTGCTGGAAGAGATCACCGTCACCACCATCCCGGTCCTGATCGGCCGCGGTCGCCGGCTGTTCGGCGACCTCGACGCCGATGTGGCGTTGCGGCACATCGTCACCCAGGCCTACCCGTTCGGATTCGTCCGGTCGCGCTATAAGCTCCTGTACGCATGACGTGACGTCAAGGCGCTACGCCCTTTTCCCACTCCGAGGCCGGCGACTGCAATATCAAGGTCCTGAAGATGGACGGCCAATCCTCCCCGGCCGAAACGCACGGCTACAACGAAGCCCTGATCGTCATCAGCGGCGCGCTGCGCCTGTCGGTGCTGGGCGAGGAAATCGCGGAGGCGGCGGGCGAGATGTACCTAGCGCCCGCGGGCGTGCCGCATGCCGTCGCCGCGGGCAGCCACGGGGTGCTGGTGATCGTCGACCCCGTCGGCTGTTGACGCGCGGCGCGGCCGCCGCCGGTCAGTAGGTTCCCCGCAGCGTCAGCATCCAGTTGCGTGGAGCGCCATACCAATTGCCGCCGTCGGCCCCGCCCACCCGCTCGTAATAGACCTTGTCGAAGAGGTTGTTGGCATTGAGCGTGACGGTCCAGCTCGGATCGAAGCGATACTGCGCCATCAATCCCACCACCGCATGGCCGGGCTGCGTGAACTTGTACGGGCTCTCCTTGCCGTCGGCCGAATAGATCGAGCCCGACACGAAGGTGGCGCTCTGCATGATGACGTTGCCGCCCACGCGCCAGCGCGACAGCGCATCCGGCAGCGTGTATGCCGTCGACAGCTTGAACAGGTGGCGCGGCGTAATCGAGCTGAATACCACGTCGCTGCTCTTGTCGCGCGTATTGTTGAAGGTATAGCCCACCGCCAGTTCCCAGCCCGGCGTCACTTCGCCGCCGATTTCCATATCGAAGCCGCGGCTCACCACCTTGCCCTGCGCCTGGTAGCAGCAGCTGCCGGCCCACACGTCATAGGATTCGGGATAACGGCGATCCAGCACCCCGGTGCCCTTGCGCTCGACGTTGAACAGGCTGAAAGTGGCGTTCAGACGGCCGTCCATCAGCTCGCCCTTCAGCCCCGCCTCGTAGCTGCGACCCTTGATCGCGGGCAACGAGGTGCCCGGGGCCGGACCCGCCTTCAACAGGCCTTGCGGCTTGTGGATGGTGGAATAGCTGACATAGGCCGACCAGGTGTCGTCCAGGTCGTAGATGATGCCGCCGTAGGGCGTGGTCTTGGTCGACTCCTCGTAGTCGGTGCGCGAGCTCACGGCCCATGGCGCCCCCTCGCCCTGGCGCATCGAGACGGTCTGGAAGAACTTGTAGCGGCTGACACGGGCGCCTGCAATCAGGTGCAGGCGCGACGTCGGGTTCAGTCGCAGCACGCCATACAGGCCCTTCTGCTCCTGACCCCACGGGTCGTAGCGCGTGGTCAGCGGCACGTCCATGTCGGGATTCCAGGCGTTGCGGTCAAAGACATTGACCGGCACCATCCAGTTGTCCGACGGCTTGCCCGTGGCCCACGTGCCCTCGGTGCGCTGCCAGTCCGCGCCCAGCAGGATCTCATGGCGCTGACCGAACAGATCGAAGCCGCCGCTGAGGTTGGCATCGAACAGGTTCTGCGTGTTTTCCATGGCGTAGCGGCCGCCGCCCCAGGTCGCGCCCGAGCCGTCCACGGGGTTGATCGCGCCGTACGCGAAGGCCGTGGTCGAACGCGTATTGTTGCGTTCGTGCGTGTAATTGAGCTTGAGCTTCCAGCGTTCGGCAAACCGTTGTTCCAGTTGCGCGAAAAGCTGCGTGGTCTCGGTGTTCGCATAGCTCCATGGCTGCGTCAACGACGTGGAGCGCGACAATCCCAGGTCGCGGCCGTCGGCATAGCGCGGCAGGCCGTCGCCGGAACCGCGCTCGTGGCGCTTGGCGTAGCTGCCGCCCACCGTCAGCAAGGTATCGCGCGTCAGGTCGGCCTCCAGCACGCCATAGAACTTGGGCGAGTCCGAATGGCGGTTCTTCAGGAACGAATCGCTATCGCTGTAGACCGCCACCGCCCGGCCCCGCAGGCGGCCGTCGAAACCCAGCGGTCCGGTCGCGTCGATCATGCTGCGATAGTTGTCCCAGCTGCCGGCCGAGGCTTCAACGGTCAGCTGGTATTCGGCCAGCGGCCGCTTGCGGACCAGGTTGACGATGCCGCCGGGATCGCCCATGCCGCCCAGCAGGCCCGAGGCGCCGCGCATCACTTCGACCCGGTCGTAGAAGGCCAGGTCCTGGCTGGCATCGTAGGTATACGCCCCCAGGGCCAACGGCGCGCCGCCATCGATCTGCAGGCTGGTGATCTGGAAGCCACGCGAATAGAAGTCGTACGAGTTGTAGTTGGCGCGCCGCACCGTGATGCCGGCGGCATGCTCCAGGGCCTGGCTGACATTGGTGAGATGCTGGTCATCGATCTGCTGGCGCGTCACCACCGACACCGACTGCGGCACCTCGCGGAACGCCAGGTCGGTCTTGGACGCGGTGCTGGTGACACGGCTGGTGTAGGAACCCGTGCCTTCGGTGGTGCCGTCTTCCGCGCGGCGCGCGGTCACGATGATGGCCGACAGGGTCGCCGCGTCGAGATTGGCGGGCGCGCGTTCGATCACGGCCTTGCCATTTTCCACCACCGCGACCAGCCCGCTGCCGGCCAGCAGCCGGTCCAGGGCCTGCTGCGGCGTCAAGCGTCCCGCCACCGGCGGCGCGATCTTGTCCGCCACCAGGGCGGGGTCATACAACAGTTCCAGCGACATCTGGCGTGCCATGTCCACCAGGGCTTCGTGCAGCGGCTGGCGCGCCGAATTGACCACGATGGCGGATTCGGCCGCGCTCGCGACGGCGGGCGCCAACGGCAGCAGGCACAGCGCCAGCGACAGCCGGCCGGGCAGGAAGCGCGCATGCGCAAGCGCGCGACGCAGGCGGGTGGATCGAACGGTCATGAGTTATGGGTTCCAACGGTTAACCGCGGCTTGCCCCTCGCAAGCCGGCACTCATTGATAACGAGTGCGCGGATGCCCAGAACCCTGAAGAACGGCAGCGCGAAAATTGAAACAAAATACTACCAACCATCCCGACACGGGGCGCCGCGCCGCACGGGTTATAAAGCCGCTCATGCCATCCCCGAGCCCGCGGCAAGCCGCCGGGCCGACGGGCCCTCCCCCGCAAATGGACCTGCCACCATGCACACCGATCCCGCTCATCTCGTCACCGACGCCGCAGCCCTGCAGGCGCTCTACGGCGAACCCGGCGAAGCCTCTTTGAAGAAAGAGGTGGATCACGTGCATCCGCACTACCGGGCCTTCATCGAAGCCGCGCCGTTCGCGGCATTGGCAACCTGCGGACCGGACGGCCTGGACGTATCGCCGCGCGGCGACCCCGCGGGCTTCGTCGTCGTCGAAGACGAAAAGACGCTGCTGCTGCCCGACCGGCGCGGCAACAACCGCATCGACAGCCTGCGCAACATCCTCGCGGATTCGCGGGTGGCGCTGCTGTTCCTGGTCCCGGGCGTCAACGAGACGCTGCGCGTGAACGGCCGCGCGCGCATCAGCGTGGATCCGGCGCTGCTGGCGCGCTTCGACATCGATGGCAAGTCGCCGCGTTCGGTCCTGGTGGTCGACGTGGAGACCGTCTATTTCCAGTGCTCGCGCGCGCTGCTGCGCTCTCGCCTGTGGGATCCCGCCACCCAGATCCCGCGCACGGCGCTGCCCAGCGTCGGCCGCATGCTGTCGGACCTGACCGCCGGCACCTTCGACGGCGTCACCTACGATCGCGACCAGCCGGCGCGCGTGGCCAGCACCTTGTACTGATCAAGCAGCCGCGCGTCGAGCGGCCACTGCCGTCAGCGCGGCACCAGCACGTACTGCGCCGGCCCGTCGGCGCGGACCTGCACCGGCGCGATGCGCGGCAGCAGTTCCAGCAGCGTGCCGGGCGAATCCACGTTCAGCGTCCCGGCCACCCGCACGCGCTCCAGCGCCGCGCCCTCGATCCGCATCGAGAACGGCGCATAACGGTTCAGTTCCGCCACCGCCTTGGACAGCGGGGTGTTGTTGAAGACCACCCGCCCCTCGCGCCAAGCGGTCGCCGCCGCCACGTCCACGGTGGCGATCGGCATCAAGCCGCTGGCGCTGGCAAGCAACCCCTGCCCCGGCCCCAGCGCCTCGCGCTGCCAGAAGCGCCAGCCGCGCGCGCCCACTTCCACGCTGCCCTGGCTGACGACGACTTCGGTCGCGTCGTCCCCCAGCCTGCGCACATTGAAGCGCGTGCCCGTGACACGCACCGACGCGCGCCCCGCCCGCACGACGAATGGCCGCGCCGCGTCGGACGACACGGAAAAACTGGCTTCGCCTTCCTCCAGCTCCACTTCACGGCGATCCGCGTAATAGCGGACCCGCACGCGGCTGTCGGTATTGAGTTCGATCTCTGACTGGTCCGGCAGCATCAGCGCCTGGCGTTTGCCGTGGGCCGTGGCCAGCGCCTGCTCGTACCCGGCGGACTCGCCCCACGGCAGGCCCACCCCGACGCCAAGGCCTGCGGCGGCCAATGCGCCCCCGCCCGCCAGCGCCCAGCCCAGCCACTGGCGCCGGCCTTGCCTGGCCGGTGGCGTGCCGGCCAGGGCGCGCAGGCGCGCGGACCCGACCTGCGCGGTGTCTTCCCACAGCCGTTCCAGCAGGGCGTACTCGCGGCGATGCGCCGCATCTGCCCCCAGCCAGCTCTCGAAGGCCTGGCGCTGCGCCGCGTCCATGCGGCCCGAGCGCACTCGCGCGAACCACGCCGCCGCGGCGTCGCGCGGGTCGGAATAATCGCGAGGATCGAACGAAGGGTTCATTTCGAGGAGGAAGGAAGGGAAGGCACGGCCGCGCCGGCGTCATCCAGCGCATCACGCAGGTGGCGCATGGCACGCATGATATAGCGCTCGACCGTGTTGAGCGACACCGACATGCGGGCCGCGATCTCGACCTGCGTCAGGCCATCGAGCCGATGCCAGACATAGGCCTGACGGCATCTTTCCGGCAGCTGGCGCAAGGCGGCATCGATGGCGCGGGCCAACTGCACGCCGTCCAGGTCCTGCGCCGCGTCGGCCGCATGCGGATGCTCACCATCATCCAGATCATGCAACGGCAGCCCCGCGCGCTGATTCAGTTTGCGCAGCCCTGTCACCAGGTTGTTGCGGCTGGACTGGTACAGATAGGCGCACGGGTCGGCCAGCGCCGGCCCCTGCCGCTTCAACATGCCCAGCGCGGCATCCTGCAACGCGTCCTCGGCCTCCTGCGGATGCTCGCTGCGGCGCGTCCAGTCGCGAAACATCGTCGCGTACTTGGCGAGCCAACTGCTGGAGGATGGACGGATCGACACGGGCGGCGGGATTATCGAAAGACAGCGGATCATAAATGATAACCACTCTCATTTCAAAACAGATCCCGCCAACCCACCCGCGCCTGTCGCGTTTTCGCACCGCGCGAGCGCATGGCGGCGTGTCACGAGCGATCGCGTCTGGCTAGAATTCGTTGTCGGCTTCCTCATGCGGTCGTTCGAGGCAGCCCACCCCATCGATGCCCAGGCTTCGACACACGTCGCGGCCGCGGCTCGGAAACCCCGCGAAAGGCGCCGTCGTCCCGATCTGCGTGAAGCGCCAGGCGCATTGCTGCGAAGCCACCATGAGCCTATTTGGCATGTTCGTCCTGATGCACGGCATCGTCCTGTTGCCCTTTCTTGTCTAGCGCGCAGGCCGCCGCGGCAAAAGCCCTGCCGCGCCTCCCCCACCCCGCCCCGGCCCGATACAATCACGGGCATGAATTCCGCAACACAGACCACCGCCGCCGAGGCCCACGCGGGCCATACCCCCATGATGCAGCAATACCTCCGCCTGAAGGCGGAGGCGGGCCCCTTGCTGCTGTTCTACCGCATGGGCGACTTCTATGAAATGTTCTATGAAGACGCGGAACGCGGCGCGCGCCTGCTCAACCTGACGCTGACCAAGCGCGGCTCGTCCAACGGCACGCCCATCCCGATGGCCGGCCTGCCGGTGCACGCCATGGAGCAGTACCTGGCGCGGCTGGTGGCGATGGGCGAGTCCGTCGCCATCTGCGAGCAGATCGGCGATCCCGCGGCCTCCAAGGGCCCGGTCGAGCGCCGCATCGTGCGCATCGTCACGCCCGGCACGCTGACCGACGACGCGCTGCTGCCGGCCAAGGCCGACCGCGCGCTGGCCGCGGTGTTCGTATCCGGCAACGCCCGCGCGCCGCGCGCCGGGCTGGCCTGGCTGAACCTGGCCAGCGGCGACTTCCGCGTCACCGAATGCGCGCCCGCGCAGCTCGAATCCGAACTGCACCGCGTCGCGCCGGCCGAGATCGTCTGCGCCGACAGCGCCGAATTCGACTTCCCGTTCGAAGGCGCCCGTTCGCGCGTGCCGGACTGGCACTTCGAAAGCGACGGCGCCCGCGCGCACCTGCTGGCGCATTTCAAGACCGACACGCTGGCGGGCTTCGACATCGAAGACATGCCGGCCGGCATCTGCGCCGCCGGCGCGCTGCTGCGCTACGCCGCCCGCACCCAGTCACAGGCGCTGGCGCACGTGCAGAGCCTGTCGGCCGAGCGTCCCGGCCAGTTCGTGCTGCTCGACCCCGTCACGCGCCGCAACCTCGAACTGACGCAGACGCTGTCGGGCGAGGATTCGCCCACGCTGTTCTCGCTGCTGGACGGCTGCCGCACGCCGATGGGCAGCCGCCTGCTGCGCCGCTGGCTGCACCATCCGCTGCGCGAGAACGAACAGGCCCACGCCCGCCAGCAAGCCATCTCGACACTGTTGGCCGGCCGCATGGACGTCGAACAGACCTTCGGCTCCGCCGGCCTGCTGGAGACGCTGCGCGGCGCGCTCAACGCCTTCCCCGACATCGAACGCATCGCCGCGCGGCTGGCGCTGCGCTCGGTGCGTCCGCGCGAACTGGCCAGCCTGCGCGACGCGCTGCAGGCGCTGCCCGCGCTGCGCGACCTGGTGGCGCCCATGGCCGCCTCGCCGCGCCTGAACGACCTGGTCTCGCACCTGTCGGTGGACCCGGCGCTGGCCGCGCTGCTGGTACGCGCCATCGCCGCCGAACCGGCCGTGGCGATCCGCGACGGCGGCGTGCTGGCCACCGGCTTCGATGCCGAACTCGACGAACTGCGCGGCCTGGCCGCCGACGGCGGCGACTTCCTGGTGCAACTGGAAGCGCGCGAACGCGAGCGCACCGGCATCAGCAACCTGCGCGTCGAATTCAACCGCGTGCACGGCTTCTACATCGAGGTCACCAAAGGCCAGACCGCCAAGGTGCCGGAAGACTACCGCCGTCGCCAGACGCTCAAGAACGCCGAACGCTACATCACCCCGGAACTCAAGACCTGGGAAGACAAGGTGCTGTCCGCGCAGGACCGTTCGCTGGCGCGCGAAAAATGGCTGTTCGAGCAACTGCTGGACGTGCTGGCCGAACACGTGCGCCCGCTGTCCGACTGCGCCGGCGCGCTGGCCGAGCTCGACACGCTGGCGGCACTGGCCGAACACGCGCGGCGCCACGACTGGATCGCCCCCGAGCTGTCCGAGCAGGCCGACATCGACATCGACGCCGGCCGCCACCCGGTGGTCGAGCAGGCCATCGAACGCTTCACGCCCAACGGCTGCCGGCTCGACCCGGCGCGCCGCATGCTGCTGATCACCGGCCCCAACATGGGCGGTAAGTCGACCTACATGCGGCAGGTGGCGTTGATCGTGCTGCTGGCGCGCATCGGCAGCTTCGTGCCGGCGGCGCGCGCCCGCATCGGCCGCATCGACCGCATCTTCACCCGCATCGGCGCCGCCGACGACCTGGCGGGCGGACGCTCGACCTTCATGATGGAGATGACCGAGGCCGCCGCCATTCTCGCGGCCAGCACGCCCAACAGCCTGGTGCTGATGGACGAGATCGGCCGCGGCACCTCCACCTACGACGGCCTGGCGCTGGCGTGGGCCATCGCCTGCCGCCTGCTGGCGCACAACCGCGCGCTGACGCTGTTCGCCACCCACTACTTCGAACTGACGCGCCTGCCGGCCGAGCAGCCCGCCTCGGCCAACGTGCACCTGGCCGCGGCCGAATCGGCCGGCGGCATCGTGTTCCTGCACGAAGTGCGCGAAGGCCCGGCCAGCCGCAGCTACGGGATCCAGGTGGCGCAGCGCGCCGGCGTGCCCGCCGCCGTGATCCGCCAGGCCACCCGCGAACTCGAACGGCTCGAGGCGCAAGGCGCGCCCACGCCGCAGCTCGGCCTGTTCTCCGCCGCGGCCGACGCCGATGCGCAGGCCTACGCCGAAGCCGACCGCGCCGACGCCATCGAGGCGCTGGACACGCTGCGCGAGGAACTCGCCGGCATCGACCCCGACAGCCTGACCCCGCGCGAAGCGCTGGACGCCCTCTACCGCCTGAAAAAGCACCTGCAATGAACCTCGACCATCCCCTGCCGCTGCTGGGCAACCAGAGCCCCAACGACTTCATGCGCCGCTACTGGCAGAAGAAGCCGCTGCTGATCCGCCAGGCCATCCCGAATTTCAAGCCGCCGGTCACCATCGCCGCGATCAAGAAGCTGGCGCGCCGCGACGACGTCGAATCGCGCCTGATCTGGCGCGAGAACGGCGAATGGCAAATGGAAAGCGGCCCCTTCGCCCGCCTGCCCAAGGACAACGAAGGCGACTGGACCCTGCTGGTGCAAAGCGTCGACCTGCACAGCGACGCCGCGGCCGAGCTGATGCAGCAGTTCCGCTTCATCCCCGATGCGCGCCTGGACGACGTGATGATCAGCATCGCCAGCCACGGCGGCGGCGTCGGCCCGCACTTCGACAGCTATGACGTGTTCCTGCTGCAGGCCGCCGGCGAGCGCGAATGGCGCTACGGGCGCCAGAAGGACCTGTCGCTCGAGCCCGGCCTGCCGCTCAAGATCCTCAGCCACTTCCAGCCCGAGGAACAAGCCGTGCTGGCGCCGGGCGACATGCTCTACCTGCCGCCGCAGGCCGCGCACGACGGCATCGCCGCGGGCGACGGCTGCATGACCATCTCCATCGGTTTCCGCGCCCCCACGCAGGCCACGCTGGCGCGCGGCCTGCTCGAAGCCGCCGCCGACCAGGTGATGGCGCGCGTCGGCCTGCTGGGCGGCCCCTACGGCGAACCGGCGCTGCCCGGCCCCAAGCTGTCGGCCGTCTACCGCGACCCCGCGCAGGCCGCCGTGGCCACGCCGGCGCAGGTGCCGGACGCGCTGGTCGAAGCCACGCTGGAAACGGTCAGCAAGCTGCGCTTCGACGACGCGCTGGCCTCGCGCTTCCTGGGCTGCTGGCTGACCGAGCCCAGCAACCTCAGCGTGTTCGATGGCCCCGAGGGGCTGGACGTGGACCTGGAAGAAGACTGGCCCGCCCATGGCAAGCTGGTGCTGGACCGCCGCAGCCGCATGCTCTATCGCGGCAAGCAGCTCTTCATCAACGGCGAGACCGCCATGACGCCGGCCTCGCCCGCCCTGTGCAAGCTGGCCGACGCGCGCAGCCTGGACTGCGCCGATCCCGCCTGCGCACGGCTGTCCGACGAGGCCCGCTCATGCCTGGCCGACTGGCTCGACTCCGGCTGGATCCATTACGTCGAATCGTAGTATCCGGACACCTGCGCGTATCCAACTTGCACAGAACGCAATGAGGTCTATGCGCAGGGTCACATAAAGCAAGACATCACACCGTGCGGAAAGGTTTGTTGCCGTTGGGATGCGACCTTTTTAATTTCCACACTCGCATCGCTGACGCGTTCCTGTAGCCTGGATTCTGGTTTCCCCTGACGGGGTTTCAAGAGTCGTCATCTACAGGAGTCCAAAAATGATGAGCAAAACCTTGATTATTGCGTCGGTGCTGGCGGTCTCGCTCAGCGCGTGCAACAAGAAGGAAGATGCCCCGGCGCCCGCGAACAACCCCACGCCGGGCGCGAGCACGCCCGCGCCTTCCAGCACGCCGCCGGCCACCTCGCCGGCGCCGGCTCCCGCGCCTGGCACCACGCCTGGCGGCGGTTCCAACGCCCCCGGCGGTTCGACCACGCCGGCATCCTGATCGCATCGTAGTCAGCGAACCACCCCCGCCGCTGATCACGAAAAAAGCCCTGGCCATGTGCCAGGGCTTTTTGTTTGCGCGGGTGCCGGCGAGAGCGACGGCGCAAGAAAGGAAAAAGGCCCCCATGGGTCAATGCCAGTCAGTTAAGCCCAATCGAAGCTGAAGGCGAGTAAAAAGGGAACGTGTTCAACACGTTCCCTTTTTTATTTTGACTGGCTTGCTGCAAACCACTTTGAATGAGACCTTGGCCGAGCTGCCTGCGGGCGGGAGCGCCACTGGCTCATGCGCGCACGGGACAACCTGCGCCACGAAGTCGTGCAAACGTTAGGGCAGGACGACTGGCTCATTCGCATGCCAGTGTCGCAACGGCCCAGGCAATTACGTCCCGAGTTGCCTAGCCACTGGCAAGCCCGAATGATCCAGACGCAGATCGATGGCAAGCCTCGGCGCTTCATCACTTCCATGCTTGATCCACAACGGTTCGCGGCCCAGCAACTGGCGCAACTGTGCCGACAACGCTGGGAGATCGAACTGGGGTTCAGGGAAATCAAGCAATCATTGCAGCAAGGTCAAGGCGTACTTCGTAGCCGTCAGCCCGAACTGGTCATGCAGGAGGTCTGGGGCGTGCTGATCGCCCACACCCTGCTGCGTCGCTGCATGCGGCTGATGGCCCAACACGTTCAGGTCGAACCCATGCGCATCAGCTTCCATACCGCCCGTCATGCCATTGTGGGCGTACTGCGCAGTGTGCATCTGGCCCGCGCAGGCGCCATACCCCAGCACCTGCAATGGCTATTGGACGAGGCTCGCCACTTCGTCCTGCCGCCTCGGCGCCAAGGCCGTAGCTTTCCCCGTCAGGTCAAACGCGCCGCTCGCAGCAAGTACCCAACAAAGAAAATGCCAGTCAGCTCTTAACTGACTGGCATTGCCCCATGGGGGCCTTTTCGTACTGTCGCGAAGCGCCCGCGGGCGCCTCGCGGCGGACGCATTACATCTTGTCCTTCAGCACGCTCAGCAGGCGCTGGGCGGTGGCGCTGTTGTCGCGCTCGCCCTTGGCGTCCAGCACCGTCACCGTGGTCTGCTCGCCGCTGGCGGCCAGGTGAATGCGGTACTGCGGCGCCTCGGCCTTCTTGTCGCCCGAGAACATGCGGCTGAAGAAGCCCGGCTGGTCCATCTTCTCGCCGGTGTCGGTATCGACGTAGCGCACGAAGTAGTCGCCCGCCGAACGATCGCGATCGTCCACCGAGAAACCGCCGCCGTCCAGCGCCACGCCGACACGGCGCCAGGCGCGGTCGAACGACTCGCTGACGACCAGCGCCGCGCCCTGGGTGCGGACATCCTGCTGCACCGCGGGCTTCTGCGGCGCGGCTTCCGCCTGCTGCACCAGCTTGCGGGCGTTGTCGACGTCGGTGCCCAGGTAGACCATCATGCGCGCCAGCATGGCGGCGTTCAGGCCCGGATCTTCCTTGCCGTTCTGCCACTGCACTTGCGAGCCGTCGCCGCCGACGCGCTTTTCGAGCATCTGGCGGTGGCTGACGTAGACTTCGGTGTGGCCGTTGACGCGTTCGACGCGGGTGCGGAATTTCTCGCGCTCACCGCTGTCCCAGGCCGATTCCAGCACCGCGCCCAGGGCCTGGCGCAGCCAGCTTTCCGGGATCTTGGCGCGGTTTTCCGCCCAGTCGGTTTCAATCAGGCCGGCGCCGGGGTTGTTGCTGGCGACGGTGAAGCCGTTTTCGGTCCAGAAGTCGACCAGGCGCGGGAACACGTCCTCGGGCGCGCGGTCGACCACCAGCCAGCGCAGGTCGCCGTCGCGTTCGACGCGCATGTCCTGGCGGCCGGGCAGCACGTTGCTGGCCTTGGGCGCGGTGGCCTGGGCCTGGCCCTGCTGCTGGAATTGCGAATAGGTGGTCGAGCCCGATGCCGGCGCGCGGTAGCGCGGATCGCTGGCGGCCTGGGTCAGGTCGGGCGGGATGCTCAGCGGCTCGCCACGTTGCGTGACGGCGCTCTTGTAATTGACGGATTCTTCATTGCCCAGGAATTGGTTGACCTCGCTGCAGCCGGCCAACAACACCAGAGACATCAATGCCGACAGACCGGCATGACGCTTGTTCATACGTATCCTCACGATATTTAGAGCAGGCCCGTTTCCTGGAGCACGCGACGCACCGTTTCGTGGTGCGGTGCGCCCAGTTCCACCAGCGGCAGCCGGTAGCCCAGTGCGGTGCGGCCCATTTCGGCCAGCGCCCACTTGACGGGAATAGGATTGGCTTCAACGAACAAAGCCTTGTTCAGACGGGCCAGGTGCGCATTAAGTTCACGCACCTTCGGCACGTTGCCCGCCAGGGCGGCGGCACACAAGTCGCGCATCAGCTTGGGCGCGACGTTGGCGGTCACGGAGATATTGCCGCGCGCGCCCAGCAGGATCAGGGCGGCCGCGGTGGGATCATCGCCGCTGAAAACCTGGAAGCTGGCCGGCGCTTCGCGCAGCAGCAGGCCGCCGCGCGCGATGTCGCCGGTAGCGTCCTTGATGCCGATGATGCCCGGCACCTGAGCCAGACGCAGCACCGTTTCGTTGCTCATGTCGGCCACGGTGCGGCCCGGCACGTTGTACAGGATGGTCGGCAGATCGACCGCTTCCACGATGGCGCGGAAGTGGCGGTACAGGCCTTCCTGCGACGGCTTGTTGTAGTACGGCACCACCGACAGGCCTGCCTGCGCGCCCACCGCCTTGGCGTGGCGCGTGAGGTGGATGGCTTCGTCGGTGGAGTTGGCGCCCACGCCAGCGATGACCGGAATGCGGCCGGCGGCATGCTCGACCGCCACGCGGATCAGCTCCGCATGCTCTTCCATGGAGACCGTCGGCGATTCCCCGGTGGTGCCCACCACCACCAGTGCATCGGTTCCTTCCTGGATATGCCAGTCGATCAACGACCGGTAGGCAGCGTAGTCAAGGCTGCCATCGGGCTGCATCGGGGTGACGAGGGCCACCATGCTGCCCTGGAAATTAACGCCTGCGGCGGTTGCAGGGGATGCCATAAATGAGGGGCTCCAAAGCCCGGTGGCGGGATGCCTCAGGGCCAGAATCAGTGAAACCGCTGAGTTTAACGGATATTGGCCAAAATCCTACAGAAACCACTGAACGATTGCCGTTCCCAACGCCAATACCGGACGCATCAATATCCAGAGTACGTCGGTCACCAGCAGCACCACCACGATCACCAGGCCATACGGCTCGATTTTCGAGTATTGCCAGGCCAGGCGGTTGGGCAGCAGGCTGAAGAGGATGCGTCCCCCGTCCAGCGGCGGAATCGGCAGCAGGTTCAGCGCCATCAGCACCAGGTTGACCTGCACGCCGGCCATCGCCATTTCGAACCAGAAACTCTCCTGCATGCCGGTTTCGAGAAACAGGCGCAGCGAAAACACCCACAGGATCGCCATCAGCAGGTTGGCGGCGGGACCGGCCAGCGCCACCCACAGCATGTCCTTCTTGGGACGGCGCAGCCGGCCGAAATCGACCGGCACCGGCTTGGCCCAGCCGAACAGCATGCCGGGGCTGCCCAGCAGCTTGGACATCAACAGGATCACCGCCGGCACCAGCAGCGTGCCGACCGGGTCGATGTGGCGCGCCGGGTTCAGGCTGATGCGGCCCGCCTGGTATGCCGTCGGATCGCCGAACATGCGCGCGACGTAGCCGTGCGCGGCCTCGTGCAGGGTGATGGCGAAGATAACCGGTATCGCGTAGACCGCGATCGTCTGGATGATGTCATTCATGGCGAAGCGGATTGTAGAGGAGCCGCGTGACGAACGCGCGCGTCACCGCTTCAGGCCAGGCCCAGCGTGGCCGGATCGCCGCGCCCCACCCGCACCACGACGGGGTCGTCGCCGGTCAGGTCGATCACGGTGGTCGGCGAATGCGGGCAGGCGCCCGCGTCGATGATGGCCGCCAGCTCATGGTCGTAGCGCTCGCGGATGGCCTCGGCGTCGTTCAGCGCATCGGTCTCATCCTTCGGGATCAGCGTGGTCGACAGCAGCGGCGCGCCCATCTGTTCGAGCAGGCCCAGCATCACGGCATGGGCCGGCACGCGGATGCCGATGGTCTTGCGCGACGGGTGCGACACGCGCCGCGGCACTTCCTTGGTGGCCTCCAGGATGAAGGTCCACGGCCCCGGCGTGGCGGCCTTGAGCAGGCGGTACTGGCGGTTATCGACGCGCGCGAAGTGGCCGATCTCGGCCAGGTCGCGGCACAGCAGCGTCAGGTGGTGGCGGTCGTCAAGGCCGCGCAGTCGGCGCAGGCCGTCGGCGGCGTTCTTGTCGTCCAGGCGCGCGACCACCGCGTAGCTGGAATCGGTGGGCACCGCCACCAGGCCCCCGTCGTTCAGCCATTGGGCGGCCTGCTTGAGCAGGCGCGGTTGGGGATTCGCGGGGTGGATATCTAAATGAAGGGCCATGGGATTATCCTAACACTCTTGAAGGCCGCATCGCCAACCGCGGCCGACGCAACACATGGCGGCCGCCCGGCCGCCCGGAGAAACAGTATGCGCCTGGACGATTCCCGCGAAAGCGACAATGTGGAAGACCGCCGCGCCAGCGGTCCGCGCATCGGCGGCCGTGGCACCATCGGCATCGGCACCATCGTGCTGGCCCTGGTGGCCATGTATTTCGGCGTCGACCCCAGCGTGGTGCTGCAGATGGCCGAGGGCCCCGCCACGCAGCAACAGCAGGCCCCCGCCAGCCGCCCGCCCGCCAACGACCCGCAGGCGCGCTTCGTCTCCAAGGTGCTGGGCGAGACCGAGGACACCTGGAGCGCCATCTTCCAGAAAGACCTGAACCGCCAGTACGTGCCGCCCAAGCTGGTGCTGTTCCGCGGCGCCACGCCCACCGCCTGTGGCACCGGCCAGGCGGCAATGGGGCCGTTCTACTGCCCCGGCGACAGCAAGGTCTACATCGACCTGGCGTTCTTCGACGAACTGCAGAACCGCTTCAAGGCGCCCGGCGATTTCGCCCAGGCCTACGTCATCGCGCACGAGGTCGGCCATCACGTCCAGCACCTGCTGGGCATTTCCGACCAGGTCGACAACCTGCGCCGGCGCAACCCGTCGCAGGCCAACGCGCTGTCGGTGCGCATGGAACTGCAGGCCGACTGCTTCGCCGGCCTGTGGGCGCAACGCGCCAACGCCGCCCGCAACATCCTGGAAGGCGGCGACGTCGAGGAAGCGCTGGCCGCCGCCACCGCCATCGGCGACGACCGGCTGCAGAAGCAGAGCCAGGGCTACGTGGTGCCCGACGCCTTCACCCACGGCTCGTCGGCGCAGCGCGTGCGCTGGTTCAAGCGCGGCCTGGACAGCGGCGATCTCAAGCAATGCGATACTTTCGCCGCCAGCTCGCTGTAGGGCGCTGGCCGCGGCGCGATGAACGCTGTATATCCATACAGCCAAAAGCCGAGACCGTCTTCATCTTGTAAGATTACGCCCCCGCGCACTCCCGGTGCGCGGGCCAGAGCTCCCCAGCGAGGGGGCTTTTCCCGTTGGCCGGCCCGACGGGAAAAGCGTGCTCCCGCCCCGCGCGCCCTGCCGCGGCGACGGGGGTGGCACGGCGCATTTCCAGTTACTAGATCCGTTCCATGGCCAACAAGTTCGAACCGTTAATCACCGTTGATGAGGTGCAAGAGATCCTTGCTGAGCCCAAGGAAACGGTCAAGCAGATCACCTGGATCCCGAAGCCGGCCGCCACCGGCATCCAATGGATGGAATTCGCCAGCCCGTGCCGCGTCAAGGGCGAGGTGCGCGACGACGTGATCTTCCGCGCCTTCTACCGCGGCGCCCGCACCGTGGTGCACGGCCAGGCCACCATCTTCCTGGCCGAGGCTTTCTGCGCCAGCCTGTTCGTCGGCCCGCACCGCGTGTTCGGCGTCGATACCGACGACTCGTTCCACACCAGCCTGGTGGGCGAAGGCCGGCCGCAGTACCGCAAGCCGCTGGCGGACCGCAGCCATGAACACATCTGGGTGGACGAAGGCGAAGGCTATGCCGAGCCCATCGTGCCCGCCCTGCACACGATCGCCGAGCTGATGCAGTATTTCCTGCCGAGGGCCAACCTGGCCCTGACCGGCGGTTTCGCGCATCCCCTCAAGGGCCGTCAAATCGAACTGATCCTATGAGCAATTTCCTGGAAGCCTCCGGCTGGACCGTCCTGCCGGCGGGCGAACACGCCATCCGCGCCATCTCGCCGATGACGCTGGGCCTGGACGGCCAGCATGCCGCGTTCTTCATCGCGTACCCGGACGACGCCACGTTCTATCTCACCGACGCCTGTGAGACGTCGATGCATGCCTCCAGCTACGGCATCGAGCTGGCGCCCAAGCGCATCGACATCCTCAACGAGACGCCGGGCGTGAGCCTGGCGCACTTCGACAAGTCGGGCGCCATCGTCGCCACGGGCCCCAACGAGCAATTGCAGGAAGCACTGTGGGACGCGGTCAAGCTGGCCATGGCGCTGTCGTTCCAGTGCGCCAAGTGGATGCCGCGCTTCAGCCAGCTGCGCTTTCGCGCCCAGGTGGGCCGGGCGCTGGCGGCCGGCGTCGGCCCCAACCGCATGGTCAAGGGCGCGCGCGCCAAGGGCAGCAGCGGCCACACCGCCGACTTCGCCTTCGCCGTGCGCGCGGCCGGCAGCACCGCGCTGACGTACATCGAGCCGATCGCGCTCAAGGCCGGCAAGAAAATGGACTGGACCCAGGTCTACCAGACCCACGGCAAGATGTCGGACGTGAAAATGGCCGATGCGCGCAACTCGCGCATGGTGATCCTGGAAGATGGCGCGTCGGCCGAGGAACTCAAGAAGGCCGTGGCCATTCTGGAACAGTCGGCCAGCGTGCTGACGCTGGCCAAGACGCGCGACTGGAAGGCCGTGTTCGCGGCCGAGTGAACACCGGCGCCGCCAGGCGGCGCTTCATGGCGACCGGCGCGGCATGGGCGCCGCGGGGATTCCCTGGCCGTCAGGCGTCAGGATGGTACGTGGGTCAGGCCGTCGACGATTTCGCGTCCATGCAGGATGGCGGCATGCACCGCCTCGCGCGGGCTGTAGACGAAGCCGCCTTCGGCAAAGCGTGGCACGGGGTATTCGTCGCCGCCTTCCAGCACGGCGCCCGCCTGGACCACCATGATCGATGCGATGAAAACGGGGCCGCTGGGCAGCGTCTGAACTTCTTCGCCCGCGCCCCGGGACACTTTGGCCGTCAGCCGGTATCCCTTGTAGATCAAGTTGTTCTGATGCACTTCGGATGCCCTCTTTCTGCGAACCAGCATACCCCGGCTGTTCATGACAGTTCGGATAAGTTTTGTAACCCTGGCATCCGATAGAAACATTGTTGCATTGCACGAATTGCGTCCCCGTTTCCGCCGGACGCGCGGCACGGGCCGGACAGGCAGGCAGTGCGCGGCTGACAGCCAGATGACACCCGATGACACTGTCATCTGGCCGCCGCCGCGCTGATCCGTCCCGGGGATTTCCCCTATGACTGTTGCGAAAGCGCACTTCCGGGCGCCTGCATGCCGGTCGCCCGCAGGTAATCGGGGCGGGTCCAGCCCCGTCCCAGCAGGAACATGCGGGTATGCAGATCGCCCAGCACGGACGGCGTCACCGTGGCCCCCAGGTAGGTCAGCCGCTTGCGCCGCAGATCGACGTAGCCCAGCTCGTAGTCACGCGCCAGCCCTAGCCACAGGCGGTGGGCGCCGATCGACTGGCGCGCGCCGCTCATGATGCACAGGCCGGCCTCCAGCCCCCAGCGGTAGACCGCGGTGGCCAGCCCCATGCCCTGATAGGGCGCGGCGTATTTCGAGTGCGGCGCGCGCACGTACGGATCGGCGCGCCGCCCCACCTCGATCAGCCGGTTGAACACCGTGTAGCCCGCCAGCCGGCCGCGCCGCGCGTCCACCACATACACGTAATACTCGCCATCGGCTTCGCGGTAGCGAAGCACCATGCCAGGGATGTCGGTTTGAACCTCCGGCAATCCATACAAGCGGTCCGAAGGACGATTCATGCGGTCGTGGATGGCATCGAGTTCCGTTTCCACTTCGCGCGGAGCATGGTTGACGTCGATGCGCAGTTCCGTCGCGATTGGCAGAATGCGGCGGAAAGCGTGCAGGGCCAGCGTAGGCAAGGCCACCTCCTGTGCAGGGCAAATGCCCGATGAAAAAAGCGGTGCGTGCGCCGCCCCGGCCTGCCGGCCAAGGGGCAACGCGTGATGTCGATGGGGTCGTGCGGAAACCGCCGCGGCCTCGCGCCCGCGGCAAAGCGATTTCATGATAGGCTAGGCCGCGGCGTGGCCGCCGCTACGGCGCCAGTCCGCGCTATCGCCGGAGGCCTCGTCGGGCATGCCGAAGAACGCCGGAAACTGGCGCGCTCCCTTGCGCGTGACCGACAGCGCGCGCGAATCCAGGTCCTTGTCGATCCAGCCGCGCGCGAGCAGCGCCTCCAGCAACGCGGCGCCGAGCGCGCCGCCCAGATGCGAGCGGCGCTCGCTCCAGTCCAGGCACGGGCAGGCGAAGCGGCGGCGGCGCTGGCGCGCCTGCGCCACGTCCACCCCGACCTGCGCCAGCGAGGCCTCGCCCAGCGGCGTCAGCGCATAATCGCGGCCATCGGCCGCCAGCCACTGGCGCGCCAGCATCGCGTCATGGATGCGCACGGCCAGCGTGCCGGCCATGTGGTCGTAGCAGGTGCGCGCCTCGCGCAATGCCGATGGCGTGTTGGGCTTGAACGGCGTGCGCTCGGCGCCCGCCACCACCAGCAGCGCCTCCAGCGCGCGCGCGACTTCGGCATTGGCCAGCCGGTAATAACGATGCTTGCCCTGCGCCGCCTGCTCCACCAGGCCCTGCTCGCGCAGGCGCTGGAAATGGCTGCTGGCGGTGGACGCGCCGATCTCGGCGGCCGCGGCCAGTTCGGTGGCGGTGCGGGCGCGGCCGTCCAGCAGCACGCACAGCATGCGCGCCCGCGCCGGATCGGCGATCGCGCCGGCGACGGCCGACAGATTGATATCGGCGAACTCGGATTCCATGATTCGGTCCCGGCCAAAGTGTTGTCTACAGGGCCAAGCATACTGCGAGTCATCCCAACAAGACAGCCGGCGCCATCGCCCGCCGCCCACCATGCCCACCCCACAGCCTTTTTTCGGCCGGAAAGTCCTTTACGCCACCTTCGTGCTGGCCATCTTCGGCTGGGGCGTCGGCTTCTATGGCCCGCCGGTGTTCCTGCACGCGGTGGTGCAGCGCACCGGCTGGAGCGTGGCGCTGGTGTCGGCCGCGGTCACGCTGCACTTCCTGTGCGGCACGCTGATCGTGGCCAACCTGCCGCGCCTGTACCGGCGCTGGGGCGTGCCGGCCGTGACCCTGGCGGGCGCCATCGCGCTGGCGCTGGGCGTGTCGGGCTGGGCCCGCGCGGCCGCGCCATGGCAGCTGTACGCGGCCGCGCTGTTCTCCGGCATGGGCTGGGTCACGCTCGGCGCGGCGGCGGTCAACGCGCTGATCTCGCCGTGGTTCGTCAAGCGCCGGCCGGCCACGCTGGGCATGGCCTACAACGGCGCCAGCGTCGGCGGCATCGTGTTCTCGCCGCTGTGGGTGTTCCTGATCGCGGGCTACGGTTTCGCGCAGGCGGCGTGGTGGGTCGGCGCGGCGATGGTGCTGGTGATCGCGGCGCTGGCGCGCAAGGTGTTCGCCGTCACGCCGCAACAGCTCGGCCAGCATCCCGACGGCGTGCCGCCGGACGCGTCGGCGCAGGCCGCTGGCGCCACGCAGGCGCGCGTGCCGCGCCTGTGGCGCGACCGCGCCTTCCTGTCGCTGGGCGCGGGCATGGCGTTGGGCCTGTTCGCGCAGATCGGCCTGATCGCGCACCTGCTGTCGTTGTTGGCGCCGCTGCTGGGCGCGCAGACCGCCGGCATCGCGATGGGCCTGGCCACCGCCAGCGCCATCGCCGGCCGCAGCCTGGTGGGCTGGCTGATGCCGGCCTCGGCCGACCGCCGCGTGGTCGCGTGCCTGTCCTATGGCGCCCAGATCGCCGGCTCGCTGGTGCTGATGCTGGCGGTGGACCACACCTGGGCGGTGTGGCTGGGCGTGTTGCTGTTCGGCGCCGGCATCGGCAACGCCACCTCGCTGCCGCCGTTGATCGCGCAGACCGAATTCGCGCGCGAGGACGCGGCGCGGGTGGTGCCGCTGATCGTGGCCATGTCGCAAGGCGCCTATGCCTTCGCGCCCGCCGTGTTCGGCGTGCTGCGCACGCTGTCCGGCCAGGGGCAGCATCCGCTGTTCTGGTTCCTGGCGGTGGCGGCGGGCCTGCAGGCGGCGGCCATCGTCTGCCTGGCCTGGGGTCGCGGCTCGAGGGCCGCTTAATCCAGCCCGCCGCGACGCGCCACCAGGCCGGCCATGACGGCATCGCCCTGTTCGCCCGCCAGCCCGGCCGCCACGCCCTGGCGGTCGGCGGCGTTGCGGTTCTGGCTGACCTTCCACTTGCCCTCGAGGCGCGTGATCGCGATTTCGATGCCGACGATGGCGCGCATCTGCGCGGCGATGAAATCCTCGGGCGCATCCTCGACGCGCCACGGCTGCACCCGCGCCTTCTCCTGCGCATCGGTCAGCGCGCCGATCTGCGCCCGCACCCAGGTGGGATCGTCGTGAACCGTCGGCGTGCCCCAGACATGCACGGCCACGAAGTTCCAGGTCGGCACGACCTTGTGCGTCTCGGCCTTGGTGGCGTACCAGGACGGCGTGATGTAGGCCTGCGCGCCATGGAACACCAGCAGGCAGTCGCCGCCGGCGGCCAGTTCCTTCCATTGCGGATTGGCGCGCGCCATGTGCAGCCGCAGCACCCCGTGCGGCCCTTCCGGATACAGCAGACAGGGAATGTGGTTGGCCATCAACCCGCCCTCCCCGCTGGTCATCAGCACCCCCAGGGGATGCGCGCGGATGAAATCGTGCTGGACCTCGAGGGAGTCTTCGCGAAAGGCGGACGGCAGGTACATGGCGGAATGGGCGGTGGAAAGGAAAAACACACCATAGCGCCGTGCTGGCTCCATTGCCAGAGCCATATACCCTTCAATTCATGGAGCCACAATGCGCGTGGCTCGCCGGCAACGGCGCGCCGGCGGCCCGATCACGCCAACGGATCCCGCCAATGGATCCCGCAACCACATCGCGGCCACCCCATCACGGCCACCGGATCACCCCAGCGCCTTCACCAGCAGCACCGTGGTGAAACCGCTGTCCCATTCCTCGTCGGGATAGGTGTCGACCTCGGCATAGCCATGCTTGGCGTAGAACGCGCGGCTTTGCGTATTGAACGTGTCGGTCTCCAGCCGCGCCTCGTCGAATCCGGCGGCGCGCATGCCGTCCTCGGCCAGCGCCAGCAGCGCCGCACCGACCCCGCGCCGCTGCTGCGCCGGATGCACGTGCAGGGCCCAGATGAAGTTCTTCTCCCAATCCACCATGCCCGCCACGCGGCCGCCGGCCTCGCACACATGGAACAGCGCGCCACGCTCGGCGACGTATTGCGGGATCTTGCCGCTGTCCAGGAAGTGCTGGTATTTCAGCGGCGTCATCTGCGGCCGCCAGGTGCCTTCGTAGGTTTGCGTCAATATGTCCTCCAGCGCCGCCACATCGTCGGGGCGCGCCGGTCGGATCGTCAGGGAAGTCGGGGTCTGCGTCATGCGCGGCAGTGTAGCAACCGCGCGCGCCCGTTATCGTCGGACGCGTTCGTAGGCCTGGTTCATGCGCTCGCGCGCATCGGTTTCATGGGCGTAGGCGCGGTCGTAGGTGGCCAGGCAGGCCGCCGTCGGATCGGGCCATTTGATCGCGGCGACCGCCGCGGTCAATTCGTCGCGCGCGCGCTGCCATTCCTTGACCGCCGCGTACCATTCCTTGGTCGTGTCCATAGTTCCCTCCCTATGTGCACGGCCCCATCGTAGTCCCGCCCGAGCCGGCGGCGGCTAGCCCTTTCAGCAACGCAAATGGATGAGCCCGGACGCCATCCGGATGGCGGCTTGCGGCCTGCCAGCAGCGGCCCGCCCGTCCGTGGAGCCGTTCCGGGCCGTGCCGCGCGACCAAGGTAAAATCATCGAATCCACACGGGACCGGTTGGGCGGCAAACGCCGCGATGGTTCCGGGCATGGATGCCGTGGGCGCGGTTTCGCGCCAGCGCCGCCACGACGCCGCGGTCCGCATCGACCCTCACGCAATGCGACCATGCGACGAAAGAACCGGTCCCTTCGAGGACTCTCCACATACAACGCCCCCAGAAATGAACGCGGCGCCGCCGCGGTGGTCATAGGGTAGCCGGCGCCGCCGCGCCCCTTTCGCCGCCCCGCAAACGCGGCGCCTCGCCCTCCGCTTCCTCATATCACGATGTGATGAATATTGACGTCAACCCTCACTTACTCACGGCCACGGCAAATGCTACTGTTCCGCCTGTGCAAGGAGTACAAGCAATGGATCAGAAAACGAAACCCTGGGCCTTTCCCAAACCCCATCCGGAAAACACCCCGCGGGGCGAACGAAACAAACAGGAGTTCGACACGCCGCCGGTGAGCGAAACGCCCGCGGCCAAGCCACGCGGCAAGAAAAGCGCCACCACGGCCGCCGCCGCCAAATCATGACGCGTCATTAACGGCCATCCCGCCATGCGCCCGCCCGCCACCGCGCCCATCCCCGCCGCCCTCGCGCGGCCGGTCCGCGGCCCGCGAGGCCTGACACCGCCGCGCGCGCAAGCGCGGCCGCTACAAGAATCGTGAACGCGTTCATGAATCCGGCGCTGCAAGGCGCCGGCCGGATCACCGGCGTGTTCTTCCACCCGGCCGGCGACATCGTCGCCGTGGCCTCGGCCTTTCCCCTCCTGATCAATCCGCCCGCGCGCGCCGCCTATGGCGGCGCCGCGTTGCGCTACCGCGTCGGCCTGTACCGCCGCGGCGATCCCGTGCCGTTCGCGGCCTGCGACGCGCCGCGCCTGCCCGTCAACGACGTCGCCTTCCATCCCGGCCAGCCCGTCATCGCCATCGGCGCGGGCAGCTACGACGGCGGCTATCTGTTCGAAGGCGAGCTGATCGCCTGGAACTGGGAAAGCGGCGCCAGCCATCGCCCCTTCCTCAACGTGCCCGAAGTGGTGCGGTGCCGCTACCTGGACGACGGCCGCATCGAGGCCTGGGTGCGCCCCTGGGACGAATCGTGGGACGAACAGGACGACGATGCCCCCGCGGCCTTCGAAACGCTGCTGCGCGTTGAAACCGCCGCCGGCACGGCCACGCCGGAACTGGACCCCGCCACCGCCACCCTCGACCGCGCCACGCCACCTGATGTCGGCGACGCCGCCGCGCGCCTGGCCGACTGGCTGGGCCTGCCCGACCTGGGCCTGCGCGGCGCCATCTGGGACCTGGCGTGGCTCGACGCCGACACGCTCGCCGCGGTCCACGACGGCTGCCTGCTCGAGCGCTACCGCGCCGACGGCGCGTTGCTCGCGCGCCACGACGGCGGCGGCCGCGGCGCCGAGATCCTGCGCACCACGCCGCTCATCGTGCACGCCATCGCCCCGCCCGACCCCGCCGACCGCTTCCGCCGCGACTCGCGGCTGTACGCGCTGCGCGGCGACGAGCTGACGGCGGTGCGCGACGAGGACGGCCAATACACCTTCAGCGCCAGCGCCGACGGCCGCGTGCTGGGCCGCCGCGACCGCATCGACACGCGCCGGCGCGCGGCCGGCGACGTGCTGCTGGACCCCACCCTGACCGACGCACGGCGCCTCGACCTCGGCCACTACGACTGCTTCAATCACTACCTCGGCATCAACGGCGCGCCCGACCTGTTCACGCTGCAGGGCACGCCGCCCGGCTCGCACGAGGGCAAGCACCTGTGCCGGGTCCACGCCGACGGCCGCCTCGAACGCCTGTGGCCGCTGCTCAAGCCGGACGGCACGCCGGCCAGCCACGCCATGGAATGCCGCGGCGCCTACGTCGACGACGCGCTCGGCGCCGGCGTGGTGATCGCCGGCAAGCACTACTCGCCCACGGTCGGCAACGCCTATCGCGGCTTCATCTACCGCAAATCGCTGGCGCGCGGGCAGGAACGCTGGCGCCACGCCACCCCCGCCTCGGCCAGCGCCATCGTGGTGGCAGACGGCCTGGTGCTGGCCGCCTTCCTCGACGGCAGCCTGATGCTGATCGACGCCGCCAGCGGCGACCTGCTGCTGGCCGCCAGGGTCCGCATCGGCGGCATCGCCACCGTGCTCTACGCCCTCGCCGCGCATGGCGGCAAACTGGCCGTCGGCACCCTCGACGGCCGCATCGCGATCGTCGACCTGGCTACCCTGCGCACCCTGCGCGCGACCCGCGGCGGCATCGATCTGGCATGATGAGGCCATCGCGGGCGCCGCCGCCCGCTCCCCTTGAACCGATCGCCCACGCCCATGCACTACACCCAGGACCCCGCCACCCCGCCCGCCCCCACCGTCAGCTTCGACGACTTCATGAAGGTCGACATCCGCGTCGGCACCATCATCGCCGCCGATCCCTTCCCCGAGGCGCGCAAGCCGGCCTACAAGCTGACCATTGATTTCGGCGCCGGCGTCGGCGTCAGGAAAAGCTCGGCCCAGATCACCGGCCGCTACACGCTCGAGCAACTGCCGGGCAAGCGCGTGCTCGGCATCGTCAACTTCCCGCCGCGCCAGGTCGGCCCGGTGCGCTCCGAAGTGCTGGTGCTGGGCCTGGCCGACGCCGCCGACCAGACCGTGCTGGTCACGCCCGAACTGGACGTGCCCGACGGCGCCCGGCTGACCTGAACCTGAAAATTTAGCCCGGCGCGCCGCGCCGTTTGCTACACTGCAAGCCTCCCTGGGGAGTAGCCTCTTCCGGCCCCGTCCGGAAGCGCCCGCGTCAACACTCTTGGCCCTTCTGGCCATGGCGCCGGCAACCGACACGGTTTGGCGAGACCACGGACTTTTCCATAGCTCTTGACCGGGCGATATGGAAAGTCTGTGTGTTTCGCCCGGTCGGAGCCTCTCCCGCATGAACGCCCTCTCCACTCTCGTCCTGGCCTTCGCCATGTCCACCGACGCCTTCGCCGCGGCGGTCGGCAAGGGCGCCGCCCTGCACAAGCCACGGCTGTCCGAAGCGCTGCGCACCGGCGTGATCTTCGGCGTGATCGAAGCCATCACGCCCGTGATCGGCTGGGCCCTCGGCTCGATGGCCGCCCAGTTCGTGCGCGACTGGGACCACTGGATCGCCTTCGGCATGCTCTGTGTGCTGGGCGCGATGATGATCCGCAACGGCCTGGGCGCCGACCAGGAGGAAGCCACGCCGGTCGGCCGCCATTCGTTCTGGCTGCTGGCCGCCACCGGTTTCGCCACCAGCATCGACGCCATGGCGGTCGGCGTCAGCCTGGCCTTCATCGACAACAACATCGCCGTCACCGCACTGGCGATCGGCCTGGCGACCATGCTGATGGTCACCTTGGGCGTCATGATCGGCCGGCTGGTCGGCAGCGTCGCCGGCAAGCGCGCCGAAGTGCTCGGCGGCCTGGCGCTGATCGGCATCGGCGCCACCATCCTGTACGAGCACCTGAAGGCGTAAGCCGCCCGCCGCCGCGCCCCCGTCGGGCGGGCGCGGCACGCCCGATCAATAGCGGACGGAATCACCCCGATCGCGCCTTGAGATCGGGCTATCCTCACTCGCTCGTTGCGGCGCGAACGCATGATTCGTCCCTGCCCGGCCACCAAGGCGCATCCTGCGCCGGCCTGCGCGCCCAACCGGGAACGACGCGAACAGGATGCAACCCCCATGGCCTTGAAACACTACCGCGACCTCGACGTCCACGAAGCCGCGAAGGCCCGCATCCGGCTGGTGTTCCAGAACTTCGAACGGGTCTGCGTCGCCTTCTCCGGCGGCAAGGACAGTTCCGTCACCCTGCACCTGGCGCTCGAGGTCGCGCGCGAAATGGGGCGCGGCCCGGTGCACGCGGTCTTCATCGACCTCGAAGGGCAATACCAGGCCACCATCGCGCACGTCGCGCACATGTTCGACCGCGCCGACATCCACCCCTGGTGGATCTGCCTGCCCATCAACCTGCGCAATGCCTCGAGCCTGCGCGAACCCTACTGGTGCACCTGGGAGCCCGGCCGCGAGGCCGACTGGATCCGGCCGCTGCCGCGGCATCCGTCCGTCATCAACGACCCCGGCTATTTTCCGTTCTACCGCCATCGCATGGAATTCGAGGAATTCGTGCCCGAATTCAACCAATGGCTGTCGCGCGACATGCCCACCGCGTTCCTGGTCGGCATCCGCTCCGACGAATCGCTCAACCGCTATCTGGCCATCAAGCGCCGCACCAAGAAATGCGCCTGGACGCCGCCCGGCACGCACAAGCCGCTGGCCTGGAGCACGCGCGACAAGCAGCGCAACAACGGCGTCACCTTCTTCCCGATCTACGACTGGAAGTTCGAAGACCTGTGGCGCTACACCGGCGAAAACGGCCATGCCTACAACCACCTCTACGACCAGATGCTGCGCGCCGGCGTGCCGTATTCGCAGATGCGCATCTGCCAGCCGTATGGCGACGACCAGCGCAAGGGGCTGGACCTGTTCCACAAGCTCGAGCCCGAAACCTGGTTCCGCGCGGTCAAGCGCGTGCAGGGCGCCAACTACGCGGCGCGCTATTGCCGCCAGCGCTTCCTCGGCTATCGCGGCGGCCTCGGCCTGCCGCCCACCTTCGGCACCTGGCGCCAGTACAGCCAGTTCCTGCTCGACAGCATGCCGGCCGCGCTGCGCCTGGTGTACGCGCGGCGCATCGACGTCTTCATCGCCTGGTGGGAACAGCGCGGCCATCCGCTGGCCCTGTGGCCCGACGCCGGCATCCCCGACCTCGAAAACCGCAAGGCGCAGCCGTCGTGGCGCCGCATCGGCCTGTCGCTGCTCAAGCAGGACATGGCGCGCTCGCTGTCATTCGGACCGGCGCGCCGCGACATCGACAGCCTGATCCCCGCCGCCGAGCGCCCAGTGCCATGACGCATCCCCTGAAACACTACGATTTCCTGCTGCTGCGCTCGTACGACGACGAAGCCGCGTTCTTCGCGCAGATGGGCCGCTTCTTCGCCAGCGCCACGGTGCGCCGCGACTGCGGCGGCTACCCCTTGAACGACGGCCCGCGGCATCGCTGGTTCATCGTCCGGCGTCACCACCATGCCCGCGTGCTGGGCTTCATCAGCATCGAACTGCAGAGCGGCGCGGTGCGCATCCGCGATGGCTACGTGCGCCCCGAGGCGCGCCAGCTCGGCCTGTTCCGCGCGCTGCGCCAGCGCGTGCTCGACCACATCGACGAACTCGATCAACCGTGCACCGTGCGCGTGCCGTGGCACAGCGCCGCGCTGCTACAGCCGCACGGCTTCCAGCCCCACAGCACCCGGGGCAACTGGATCACCTTGAAAAGGAATGCGCATGCCACTTCTCGACAGCCTGGAGAGCCGGGCCCGTGCCCTGTTCAACGAACTGGACAGCCTGCCGATCCGGCAACGGATCGAAGCCATCAACCGGATCCGCCTGTGCCTGCATGAACACAGCCCCTTCGCCGCCGAGCCGGTCGACTGCGTGCAGTGGATCCCCGGCGACCTGATCGAGGCCAACGACTACAACCCCAACAGCGTCGCGCCGCCCGAGATGCGGCTGCTGGAGCTGTCGATCGAGGCCGACGGCTACACCCAGCCCATCGTCGCGCACCAGGCCGGCCCGGCCCAATACGTCGTGGTCGACGGCTTTCACCGCCAGCGCGTGGGCAAGAAGAAAGGCGCCATCCGCCAGCGCCTGCAGGGCTACCTGCCCATCGTCGTCATCCGTCACGGACGCGCCGGCGCCGCCGACCGCATCGCCGCCACCATCCGCCACAACCGCGCCCGCGGCGTGCACGGCGTGATGCCCATGACCGACATCGTCGTGCGGCTGCTCAAGGCCGGCTGGAACGAGGCCGACATCGCCCGCCAGCTCGGCATGGACGACGACGAGGTCCTGCGCTTCAAGCAGGTGTCGGGCCTGCCCGAGCTGTTTCTCGATCACCGCTATTCGCGCTCCTGGGACTGAGGCCGGCGGCCTGGGCCAGCGGCACGCCCAGGCGGCAGCGCAGGCCCGCGCCCGGCGCCGACTCCAGCGCCAGCGTGCCGCCGTGGCGCCGCGCGATGGCGGCCACGATCGACAGCCCCAGGCCCGCGCCCTCGCCCTGGCGCCCGCCGCGCCAGAAAGGCTCGACCGCCCGCGCGCATTGCGCCGGGGTCAGCCCCGGCCCGCGGTCCAGCACCGTCACCACCAGATTGGCCGCCACGATCGAGACGTGGACCTCGACATCGACCTGCGCCGGCGAATACTTGAGCGCGTTGTCCACCAGGTTGCGCACCGCGCAATCGAGCAGCGCATCCGGCAACGCCACCCAGGGCTGGCTGGCGGGCAGGTGCCAGCGCACCCGCGCCGGCTTGCGGCCGGCCACCCGCGCCAGCACCACGAGCGCGTCGCAGGCCGCGTCGGCGTCAGCGCCGTCGGCGCGCGCCAGCATCAGCAATTGCTCGATCAGGCGTTCGAGCCGCGCGGTGCCCTGCAGCGCATGCGCGACCGCCTGGCGGCTGGCCGGATCGCCGGCCATCGCCGGCAGGCGTTGCAGCACCTGCAGGTGCGCCTTGATCGCCGTCACCGGCGAACGCATCTCGTGCGCCGCGTGATCCGAGAAATGCCGTTCGCGCAGCAGCATGTCCTCCATGCGCCGCGACAGGTGCGCCAGCGTCTGCGTGAAAGGCACGAGTTCGCGCGGCACGTTGGGGCCCGGCAGGTCGCGCGCCGACCACGGCTCTTCGCACGCCAGCCGGCGGCGCAACCCTTCGACCACCGCCAGGCCGCGGCCGACGCCGAACCACAGCAGCGCGAAGCCCACCAGCAGGCCCGCCACGCCGGGCAGCAGCGCGGTCCAGGCCATTTCGCGGCGCAGCGCCGCGCGGATGTCCGTGTGGCCAGCCGTGGCGACGCGCAGGCCCTCGGCGTCGACGGCGTAGGTGCGCCCGGTGGCGTCCGCCTGCCCGGGCGAGCCAGACCCCAGCGACGCCGCCTCCAGCGCCGCGTCCAGCGTGGCGCTGGCGTGCTCGAACATCCCCAGCGTGACGGCGCCGCCGACCACCAGCCAGACCGCGCCCAGCAACAGCGACAGGCGCGCGCGCAGGCTCATGGCGCCGGCATCCCCAGCCGGTAGCCCCAGCCGCGCACGGTCTCGATCAGATCGGCGCCGAGCTTGCGGCGCAGCTTGTGGATGTGGACATTGACGGCGTTGCTCTCGACCCGGTCGTCAAAGCCGTACAGGCTGTCGCGCAACTGATCCATGGTGAGGATCTGCCCGGGATGCTGCAGCAGCGTCTTGAGCAGCGTCAGCTCGCGCCGCTGCAGCGTGATGCGCTTGCCGTCCAGCAGCACCTCGCCGCGCGACACGAACAGCGTCAGGCGGCCGTGCTCGATGCGGTCGGTGGTGTGCCCGGCGGTCCGCCGCATCAGCGCCTGCAGGCGCGCGCCCAGTTCGTCCAGGTCGAACGGCTTGAGGACGTAGTCGTCGGCGCCGGCGCGCAGCGCGTCGACCCGCTGCGGCACCGCCGAGCGGGCCGTCAGCACCAGCACCGGCAGGTTCAGGCGCCGCGCCCGCCACCGGGCCAGCAGCGCCATGCCGTCGCCATCGGGCAGGCCAAGGTCCAGCACACAGGCGCCGAAGTGCGACGTCTGCACCGCCAGATCGGCCTGCCGCAGGCTGCCGACGGCATCGACCCCGAACCCTTGCAGCCCCAGTCCGGCCTGGATGGCCAGCGCGATGGAAGCGTCATCCTCGACCAACAAAATCCGCATCGCAGAAATCCCGTCCCGGCACGTTATACTTATTAGAAGTAATAAGTTAATTTCTAAAAGTAATTAATAATGATGACCGCGACCCTGCTGGGGCTGTGCATCGGCGTCTCCCTTGGCCTGACCGGCGCCGGCGGAGGCATCCTGGCCGTGCCCGCGCTGATGTTCGGACTGGGCCTGACGCTGACGCAGGCGGCGCCGGTGGCGTTGATCGCCGTGGGCATCGCGTCGGCGGTTGGCGCCCTGCAGGGCCTGATGCGCGGCCTGGTGCGCTACAAGGCCGCCATGCTGATGGCCGCGGTGGGCGCGTTGACCGCACCATTGGGATTGTCGCTGGCGCACCGCCTGCCGCCGCATTGGCTTAGTCTGACTTTTGCGGCGGTGATGCTGCTGGTGGCCGCGCGCATGGTGCAGCAGTCGCGCCACCGCGCCGCCGCGCAGGGCGCGGCAGAGCCCCCGCCCAAGGCCTGCCGGCTCTCGCCCGAGACCGGCCGCTTCGTCTGGAACCGCCTGACCGCCGCCACCCTCGGTGCCATCGGCGCCGTGTCAGGCCTGTGCACCGGCATGCTGGGCGTGGGCGGCGGCTTCATCATCGTGCCGGCGCTGACGCACTTCAGCGACGCGCGCATGATCAGCATCGTTTCCACCTCGCTCATGGTGATCGCGCTGGTGTCGGCCGCCACGGTCGGCTCCGCGCTGCTGCATGGCCTGACGCTGACCGCCGCGCAATGGGCCTTCGTCGGCGCCGCCATCGCCGGCATGGTGGCGGGCCGCACGCTGGCGCCGCGCGTGCCGCAGGCCGTGCTGCAACGGGTTTTCGCCGTGGTCTGCGTGGCGGTCGCCGCCGTGCTCGCCTGGCGCGCCTGATCCGTCCGCAGACGCGAGGTCGCCCGCCGCGGGGTCGCCCGCCGCGTTGGCGTATTCTCACTGCATGACGGCCGCGCTACGCGGCCGCATTCTCCGCCCCTGGCCGTGTTAACGCTCAGATAATCGGCCCCATGCAAGATCGCTTGCATGATGAAAACCTCTCATATCCCTCCCCACGCCCGACAGGCATGGATCTGCGCGCCCGCGGCGCGTCCGTCCTTCGCCATGGCCGGGGCGTCTCCGGGCCGCCGCGCAACACTGTTCGGCATCGCGTCCGGCTCTCACGCCGACGCCTCGCAGTGGCGCGCTGACCGCGCCCTCGCCGCCCTCGTCTCCTACGCCTGACCGTCATGGCTCGCCCGCTCCGCGGATGCCCCGGCGCCGCCCGTGAACGCCCGACCGGCGCCGGCATGCCGACGCGCGCCGCGCCGCCATGCCCTTTCGATTTCCTCAACCACCGCGCGGCAGTCAGCGCGGGCCAACCCTCCCACGGATATCAAGAAGGACTATCCATGCTCAAGAAAACGCTTCTCGCCACCGCCACTGCCGCCGCCCTGATCGGCCCGGCCGCGGCATTCGCCGCCGACTTCGGCCAGGGCACCATCACGTTCACCGGCTCGGTCCTCGATGCGCCGTGCAGCATCCCGGCCGCGGACCTGAACCAGACCATCGACCTTGGCCAGATTTCCAAGAACGATCTGACCACGACGAACGCCACCTCGGCCACCTTGCCGATCGAGATCCACCTGACCGGCTGCAACTTCACGACCGCCGGCACACCCGCCACACCGCAGCTGAACAAGCTCAAGATCAGCTTCGCCGGTACGTTCTCGGACGCCAGCAAGGCCATCCTGACGAACACGGCCCCGAACGGCGCCACGAACGTCGGCATCCAGATCGTCGACAACGCCGGCAAGGTCATCACCTCCACCCCGACCGCCGAACAAACCCTGGCGGCCGGCAATCTCAACACGCTGCGTTACGGCGTCAGGTTGATCAACACCGGTACCACCGCCGCCACCGCGGGCAAGGTCGGCGCCCAGGTCGTGTTCACGTTGACCTACAGCTGACCCGCCGCAGGTCACCTCGCGTCGTTGCGCGCGTGAACCCCGTCGCCCCTGTGGCGGCGGGGTGATCCGGGCGTTCGCACGCGAATCCATTCCGACGCGAGCCACCACGCGCCGCATCGACGCCGAAGCTGTCCGGCACCCCTTCATGCCGGAGACTCGGCAACAGATATCATGATCCTGCCCCGTTTGGTTTCGTTCCTGGCTCTCAGTACCCTCGCGCTGTCCGCGCAAGCCACCGAATTCAGCAGCGGGTTTCTCAATACCAAAGACAGAGGCAACATCGACCTGTCGCGCTTCAGCCACGAAGGCTACGTCCTGCCCGGCGCCTACCTGGTCGATTTCTATCTGAACCAACGCCTGATCCAGGCCCGTTATCCGGTCCAGGCCGTGCCCGTCATCGGCGACGGCACGGTGTTCTGTGTCACGCCGGCCATGATCGACATGCTGTCGCTCAAGGACGAAGCGGCCGCCCGCCTGGCCCAGGTCAACGCCGCCCAGGGCGGCCCCTGCATCGACCTCGCCACCGCCGACAGCCGCGTCGACTACAACGCTGAACACCAATCGCTGACGCTGACCGTGCCGCAGGCCTGGCTGCAGTACCAGGACCCCGACTGGGTGCCGCCGGCGCGCTGGAGCAACGGGGTGAACGGCGTGATCCTGGACTACAACCTGCTGGCCAACCGCCACATGCCGCAGCAGGGCGTCGCCGCATCCAGCTACACGTTGTACGGCACCGCCGGCCTGAACCTCGGCGCCTGGCGCCTGCGCAGCGATTACCAGTACAACCGCTACGACAACGGCGGCCAGTCGATGGCGCGCTTCACGCTGCCGCAGACCTACCTGTTCCGGCCGCTGCCGCAATGGGGCGCCAAGCTGACGCTGGGCCAGACCTACCTGTCGTCCGCCATCTTCGATTCGTTCCGCTTCGCCGGCGTGACCCTGGCCAGCGACGAACGCATGCTGCCGCCGTCGCTGCAGGGCTACGCGCCGCAGGTCAGCGGCATCGCCAACAGCAACGCCCAGGTCACCGTCACCCAGAAGGGCCGGCTGCTGTACCAGACCCGCGTGTCGCCCGGCCCGTTCGTGCTGCCGGCGCTGAGCCAGAACCTGAGCGGCAACCTGGACGTGACGGTCGAAGAAAGCGACGGCACCAGGCGCACCTGGCAGATCACCACCGCCAACGTGCCCTTCATGACGCGCAAGGGCAGCGTGCGCTACCAGATGTCGGCGGGGCGTCCGCTGTTCGGCGGCCACAGCAACAACCACACGATCGCGCCTGGCTTCGTGCTGGGCGAGGCCACCTGGGGCGCGTTCAACGACACCTCTTTCTATGGCGGCCTGATCGCCACCCATGGCGGCTACCAGGCGCTGGCGCTCGGCGTCGGCCAGAACCTGGGCGTGCTGGGCGCGGTGTCCGCCGACGTCACGCGCTCGGACGCACGCCTGCCCTATTCATCGGCGCCGCGCCGCACCGACTACAGCTACCGCGTCAACTACGCCAAGACCTTCGACGAACTGAGCAGCACGGTGGCGTTCATGGGTTACCGCTTCTCGGGCCAGCATTTCCTGTCGCTGCAGGACTACATCGCACGCTCGGCGTTTCGCGGCGAATCCTTTCGCTCGGAGAAGCAGAGCTATACCGTGTCCTACAGCCAGTACCTGCGGGCGTTCGACATGAGCGTGGCGCTGTCCCTGAGCCGCCAGAACTACTGGCACGACGGCGTCAACAACCACTACACGCTCTCGCTCAGCAAGAGCGCCAGCTTCGGCCCGCTGCGCAACGTCAATATGTCGCTGTCGCTGGCGCGCAGCCAGACCCTGTCCGGCCAGACCGAGAACCAGGTCTACGCGTCCCTCAGCATCCCGCTGGGCGACAACCGTCAGCTCAGCTACGGCTACCAACGCAGCGGCCAGGACCGCCTGCAGCAGACCATCGGCTACACCGACTACACCAGCCCGAACGTCACCTGGAACGTCAACGCCGGCAACACCCGCGGCGGTGACGCGCAGCACCAGAGCCTGAGCGGCAACCTCCAGGGCCGCACGCCGTACGGCCGCGCCGGCGCCGATTTCGCATTGCAGCCGGGGCAGTACCGCAACATCGGCCTGAACTGGTATGGCTCGGTGACGGCCACGGCCAAGGGCGTGGCGCTGGGCCCGCCGGCCGCCGGCAATGAGCCGCGCATGATGATCGACACCGATGGCATCGGCGGCATCGCGGTGGACAACGGCAACGCCGTCACCAACCGCTTCGGCATCGCCGTCGTCAACGGCGTCTCGAGTTATCACGAGAGCGCCGTGTCGGTGGATGTCAATGCGCTGCCCGACGACGTTGACGTGCTCGACTCGATCATCAGTCAGGTGCTGACCGAAGGCGCCATCGGCTATTCACGCGTCCGCGCCAGCCAGGGCGAACAGATCCTGGGCAACGTGCAGCTGGCCGATGGCGGCCGCCCGCCGCTGGGCGCGCTGGTGCTGTCCACCCGCACCGGCCGCACGGCCGGCATGGTGGGCGACGGCGGGCTGGTGTACCTGAGCGGCGTGGAGGCGGAAGACCGCGACGCGCTGACGGTGACCTGGGGCGGCGAAAAGGAATGCCGCCTGGCGCTGCCCGACCCGGCGGCGCTTGCCGACGGACCGAAACCGCTGCCCTGCCGCTAGGGGCTGTTCACACGACAAGAGCCTCGCACAGGCCCTGGCCCGCGGCGATTCCGATACCCCCTCTCCACTTGAGCGCGCACACATGAAAACCAACCTCCTGGCAGCCCCCCTTCTTGGCGCCCTGCTGGCGTGGCCCATGACGAACCAGGCGGCGGTCAACGTCGACCGCACCCGCGTCATCATGGGCGCCAACCAGAAATCGGTGTCCGTCGTGCTGACCAACGAAAGCGGCGGCAAGCCGTACCTGGCGCAGTCCTGGATCGAGGACCAGGACGGCAAGACCAGCAACGACCTGCTGGCGCTGCCGCCGCTGCAGCGCCTCGACCCCGGCAAGAAGGCGCAGGTGCGCATCACGCAGATGAACCGCGCCGCGCTCGACCGCCTGCCGCAGGACCGCGAGAGCCTGTTCTATTTCGTCGTGCGCGAAATCCCGCCGGAGCCGGAAGACAAGAACGCCAGCCTGCTGCAATTGACGACGCAGAGCCAGCTGAAGCTGTTCCTGCGGCCGGCCGGCCTGGGCAAGGATGGCGAGGACGTGGCGCCCGAACGCAGCGTGCAGGCGCGGGCCGCCGCCGGCACGCTGACGCTGAAGAACCCAACCCCGTATCACGTCACGGTGATCTGGCTGGGACTGGACCGCAAGCAGCCGCTGCACGGCTTCGACTCGCCGACGATGCTGGCGCCGTTTTCGGAGCGGGCGCTGAAGGTCGACCTGCCGCCCGGCCTGCGCGAGCTGATGCTGGGCAACGTCGACGATTACGGCGGGCTGCGCATGAACCGCTACCGCTGCGAGGCGGGGCTGTGCGCATTCCAGGAACGCGTCAAGGATTGAGCCAGGCGCGGCGCGGCTGACCGCGGCTTATGCGCCAGGCGCCTGCACGGCCGGCAGCGCGAGCAGGCCCGCATCGACCTTGAAGCGGCCGACCTGCTGCGACAGCCGCGCCGCCTGCTCCCGCAGGCTGGCGGCCGCGGCGGCGGCCTGCTCGACCAACGCGGCGTTCTGCTGCGTCACGCCATCCATCTGCGTCACCGCCACGTTCACCTGGCCGATGCCGCTGGACTGCTCGGCCGAGGCGCTGGCGATTTCGCGCACCAGGGTCACGGCGCGCCGCACGCTGTCGACCACGTCGCGCATGGTGCGGCCGGCCTCGTCGGCCTGGCGGGTGCCGTCTTCGACGCGGCTGACGGACTCGTTGATGAGCGTGTTGATTTCCCGGGCCGCCACCGCCGAGCGTTGCGCCAGCGTGCGCACTTCGCCCGCCACCACCGCGAAGCCGCGGCCCTGCTCTCCGGCGCGCGCCGCCTCGACCGCGGCGTTCAGCGCCAGGATGTTGGTCTGGAACGCGATGCTGTCGATCACGCTGGTGATGTCGGCGATGCGGCGCGAGCTGTCGGCGATCGCGTCCATCGTCCGCACCACGCCGTCGACCACCTCGCCGCCGCGCTCCGCCACGGCCGAGGCCTGGGTGACGAGCTTTTCGGCCGCGCCGGCATTGCCGGCATTCTGCTGCACGGTGCTGGTCAGTTCCTCCATCGACGCGGCGGTCTGTTCCAGCGACGCGGCCTGCTCCTCGGTGCGTTGCGACAGGTCGGCATTGCCTTGCGCGATCTGCGAGGAAGCCGAGGCGATGCCCTCGCAGCCATCGCGCACGTCCAGCACGATGCGCGACAGGCTGTGGTTCATGGCCTTGAGCGCGGCCATCAGGTCGCCGGTCTCGTCGCGCGTGGCGACGCGGATGTCGCCAGTCAGGTCGCCGGCGGCCACGCGGCGCGCGGCATCCACCGCCAGCCCCAACGGCCGCACGATGCCGCGCGTCATGAGCCAGCCCAGCAGCATGCCCAGCGCCACGCCGGCGATCGACAACGCGATCATGATGGCGCGCATGCGCTGGTACAGGTCGGTGCCGTCCTGCACCGACCGGGCGGTGCTGGCTTCCTTGGACGCGGCCAGCTGGTCCATCAGGCTGTCCAGCCGTTCGGACGACGCGATCACGTGCTTCTCGATCTCGACGGCGCGCGGATCCTTGGGCATCAGCGGCAGCGCGCGGGCGGCGGCGAAGAAGGCCTCGGCATCGCGCTTCCAGGCGTCTTCCATCTGCCTGAAGCTGGCCAGCAGGCGGCGCCCGTCGTCGGTCTGGTAGTAGGCGTCGGCGCGGTCCCGCAGCGCGTCCATGCGCCGCACGGCGCTGTCGAACTGGGCCCGGATGGCCTCGCGCTCCCGCTCGCTGGCGGCGCCGAGGTAGCCGTTGCGGGCGCGGCCGGCATACACCAGCTGCAGGTTGGCGTCCTTCATCTCGGACAGGCCGCGCAATTCGACTTCGTAGAGCTGGCTGTTCATCTCGTTGATGCGGGCCAGGCCCCATACGCCGAAGGCGCCGATGGCGCCGCCCAGCAGCGCCACCATCAGGAATGCGCCAGACAGGCGGGCGCGGATACGCAGACCAGAAAATAGCCGAAACATGCTTGCTTCCTATATCGCCCCGGCCGGATGGCGGATTGCCGCCTGTTGTTGTTCCGGGGCCTTGTTGAGCCGGACGGGCATGGTAGGGCGGGCATTGAATTAGGGATAACCCTATGAATGGCGTGTTTTTCCGACTATTCACTGTGCTGGTTCAAGCAATTTCTTAAGCCCTACATAAATTCCAGTAATAAGTAGCCTTGGATTGCCTTCGCCAGGCGCTGCTCATAAAATGATAATTGTTCTTATTTGTATCCATTCCCGCGCGCCATGGCAGACGCCCTCGACATCGGTCTTCTGTATTCCCGGCACCATGGCTGGCTCAAGCGCTGGCTGCAAGGCAAGCTCGGCAATCACGGCGACGCCGCCGACCTGGCGCAGGACACCTACCTGCGCCTGATGCATTCCGGCCGCCTGCCGGCGCGCGACGAGCAATCGCGGGCATTCCTGGTGCAGGTGGCCAAGGGCCTGGTGATCGACCTGCATCGCCGGCGCGCGCTGGAACAATCCTATCTCGATGCCATCGCGGCGCTGCCGCCCGATTCGGTGCCCTCGCCCGAAACCCGCGCCCTGATTCTCGAGGCCCTCACCGAAGTCGACGCCATGCTCGACCGCCTGCCCGCCAAGGCGCGCGAGGCCTTCCTGCTGTCGCAGCTGGACGGCCTCGGCTACAAGGAGATCGCGGCGCGGCTGGCGGTGTCCGTCAGTTCGGTGCAGAAGTACATGGTGACCGCGCTCAGCGCCTGCTACCAGGCGGTGTATGGCTGACGCGCTGCACGACCAGCGGCGCCTGGACCCGGCCATCGTCAATGCCGCCATCGCCTGGAGCGCACGGCTCTGGTCCGAAGCGGCCACCGCCGCCGACCGCCAGGACTGCGCCCATTGGCGCGGTCAGCACCCCGATCACGAACTGGCCTGGCAACGCGTGGCTGGCCTGTGCGCACGGCTGCGCGACCTGCCCGGCGACATCGCCGGCCCGGCGCTGCGGCGCGGCCGCCGGCTGTCGCGACGCGCGCTGCTGTCGCTGGCGCTGGGCGGCGGCGTAGCGGTCTGCGGCGCACGCTGGTGGCCACAGTCGCCGTGGCAGGCGGCCTGGGCCGATGCCCGCAGCGGGCTCGGCGAGATCACCGCGTTGCGCCTGCCGGATGGCGGCGAACTGGTGCTGGACAGCGACAGCGCGGTGGACATCGACTATTCCGCCAGCCTGCGGCGCGTGGTGCTGCTGCGCGGCCGCCTGCTGGCGCGCACCCATTCCGACCCGGCCGCCCGGCCCTTCCTGGTGGCCACGCGCGATGGCAACGCGGTGGCCCACGGCACCCGCTATACGGTGTCGCTGGGCGCCGACTACACCGACGTCGAAGTGCTGGAAGGCCAGGTCGAGCTGCAGCCGGCCGCGGGCGGCGCGACACGGCTGCTGTCGCGCAACCAGGCCGGCCGCTACGACGCGCACGGCCTGCGCCAGGACGGGCCGCGCGAAGCGCGCGAACCGGGCTGGCCCAATGGCGTGCTGGCCGCCGAATCCATGCCGCTGCCGCGGTTCCTGGACGAGATCGGCCGCTATCGCCGCGGCGTGCTGCGCGGCGAACCGGCGCTGGCGCACCTGCGTGTCAGCGGCGTCTTCAGCCTGCGCGATACCGACAGCGCGCTGCGGGCGCTGGCCGATGCCCTGCCGGTGCGGATCGACACCTACACGCGCTGGTGGACGGTGGTCCGCCCGCGCTGACGCCAATGCCATTGCAGATTTTGCGATCTCGTCCGGGATAGAGAGTAGAGGGGCCTCGCCCATATCCGCGAGCCCCCGGCTTTCACTCTCATCAAGGACCCGACATGCCTTCGCGCAAGACCCTCACCACCCTGACCGCGCTGGCGCTGGCCGCCATGGCGCTGCCGGCGCTGGCCCAGACCGCCCGCTACGACATCCCGGCTGGCAGCCTGGAACAGGTGCTCAACGCCTACGCCCGCCAGGCCGGCGTCACCCTGTCCGCCGACGGCGCCCTGACCGCCGGCCGCCAGAGCGCCGGCCTGCATGGCAGCTATGGCGTGCAGGACGGCTTCGCCGCGCTGCTGGCGCGCCACGGCCTGACGGCGCGCCCCGGCTCCCAGCCCGGCGCCTATGTGGTGCAGCCGGCGCCGGCCAGCGGCGCGACGGCGGAGCTGCCCGCCGTGACGGTGACCGGGCGGCGCGAAGGCGAGGCCGCCAATCCGGGGTTCGTGCCGACCAACACCGCCACCGCCACCAAGACCGACACGCCGCTGCTGGAAACGCCGCAATCGGTGTCGGTGATCACCCGCGAGACCATGGACACGCTGGGCGCGCAGACCGTCAGCCAGGCGCTGCGCTACAGCGCGGGGGTGCTGCCCGACAACGCCGGCGCCGAGACCCGCTACGACTGGATCAACATCCGCGGCGTCAGCGAATCGACGCTGGGCCTGTACCTGAACGGCCTGCGGCTGCAATCGAACACCGAGTTCCGCATCGAGCCCTACGGGCTGGAACAGCTGGACGTGCTGCGCGGCCCGTCGTCGGTGCTGTATGGCCAGAACGCCCCAGGCGGCCTGATCAACATGGTGTCCAAGCGCCCCATCGACAGCCCCCTGCATGAGATCCAGCTGTCCGGCGGCAGCTACGGCAACCGGCAGGCGGCGTTCGATTTCAGCGGCCCGCTCGACGACGACAACAAGGTGCTGTACCGCCTGACGGGCCTGGTGCGCGAGGCCGACACCCAGGTGCGCTACACGCCGGACGACCGTACCTACATCGCGCCGTCGTTCACCTTCCGGCCCGGCGACCGCACCTCGCTCACGATCCTGGCCAGCTACCAGAAGGATCGCGTCGGCTTCGGCCAGTTCCTGCCGGCGCAGGGCACGGCGCTGGGCAACCCCAATGGCAAGATCCCGACCAACACCTTCGTCGGCGACCCCGACCTGGATAACACCAAGCGCGAGCAGACCATGTTCGGCTACGAACTCAACCACGAGTTCAACGACATCTTCCAGTTCCGCCAGAACTTCCGCTATTCGCACCTGAGCTATCGCGTCAAGACCGCCGGCTACGGCCTGGGCTTCGTCAAGAAGAACGCAGCCGATCCCGATGCCGCCGAGAACTTCCGGTACGTCAACCGCCTGCCCTTCTCGGACATGCGCGAGGTGGACGTGTTCGGCCTGGACAACCAGCTGCAGGGCCGCTTCACCCACGGCGACTGGAAACACACGGTGCTGGCCGGCCTGGACTATTACGACTACGACCAGTTGCGCACCCAGGGCCGCGGCGCCAACAGCGTGCTGGACCTGTACCAGCCGAACTACGACGGCTCGCCCGCGATCACGCGCATTGCCTCGAGCCAGCGCTCGCACCTGCGCCAGACGGGCGCCTACCTGCAGGACCAGATCAAGTATGGCGACCACTGGCTGGTGACGCTGGGCGCGCGGCGCGACTGGGCCGAACAGAAGCTCGACAACCGCCTGACCGGCGCGCGCACCGAGCAGCGCGACGCGGCCAACAGTTTCCGCGGCGCGCTGATGTATCGCAGCGATATCGGCCTGGCGCCGTACTTCAGCTACTCCGAGTCGTTCCAGCCCAACATCGGCAGCGATCGCAACGGCAACCAGTTCTCGCCCAGCCGCGGCAAGCAGTACGAAGTGGGCATGAAGTTCCAGCCGGACGGCGCGCAGAGCTTCGCCACGCTGTCGCTGTTCGACCTGCGCATGACCAACGTGCTGACCACCGACAGCGTCGACCCGACCTATTCGGCGACTTCCGGCGAACAACGCTCGCGCGGCGTAGAGCTCGAAGGCACGGCGGTGCTGGGCGGCGGCTGGCGCATGCTGGGCTCGTATTCGTACGTGGACGCCAAGATCACCAAGGCCAACGACGGCACCGAAGGCAAGCACCCGACCCAGCAGCCGGCCCACATGGCCTCGCTGTGGCTGGACTACACGGTGCAGAGCGGACCGCTGGCCGGCCTGGGCGGCGGCGCGGGCGCGCGCTACGTCGGCACCACCTTCATCGACGCCAACAACGACATGGGCAAGGCGCCGCCGCGCACGCTGGTCGACCTGGGCCTGCGGTACGTGGCGAACCAGCACTGGCGCTTCGACCTGAACGCCAGCAACCTGTTCGACAAGGTGTACGCGATCTGCGTGACGCCGACGCAGTGCGCCTACGGCACGCGCCGGGTGGTGATGGGCAGCGCCACGTACCGGTGGTGAGCGGCCAACGGCCGCGACAGCCTGCCCGAGGCCGCTGAAAGAGCCGCTGAAGGCGCGGCTGGCACCGGCGAAGGCGCGGGTGGCGGAGGCGGCGCCGGGCCGTCAGGCCGCTGGCGCCTGGTCCGGCCGCGGCCGCATGCGGCCCAGCAGCAGCAACACCGCCAGCGCCAGCACGCTCAAGCCGCCCAGCATGGCGAAGGTGGCCGGCGCGCCGGCGGCGTCCATGGACGCCGCGAGCAGCGGCGGCGCCAAGGCGTTGATCAGGTTCATCGGCAGCGCGATGGTGGCCATCGCCGCCGCATAGCCGGCCTTGTCGAAGAACACCAGCGGCATGGTGGCCCGCGCGACCGCGAAGGCGCCGCTGCCGACGCCGAACAGCAGCAGGAAGCCGATCACCGGCAGCAGGCCAGCGCCGCCGATCCCGATGACGGCCAGCCCCAGCGGGATCATCGCGCCGGAAGCGATGCCGGTGGACAGCCCGTCCCAGCGCCGCCCGCCCAGCAGGTCGAGCACGCGCCCACCGACCTTGAAGACGCCCAGCAGCGAGGCGACCGCGACAGCACGAGGCAGATCCATGTCCATGGCCTGCAGCAGCGGCACGCCCACCGCCTGGATGCCGAAGGTGACGAAACTGTTCAGCGCGATGGCGGCCACCAGCAGCGCGAACACCGGGCCCTTGCGTCCGTCCGCGTCGCGCGAGGCCGCGGCCGCCGCGGCCTCGGTCGACGGCAGGCCGAACCACAGCAACGGGCCGACCAGCGCCAGCATGCAGATGGCGTAGACGATAAGTGTCGCCCGCCAGCCCATCAGATGATCGAGGAAAGCCGTGACCGGCAGGAACACGCTGCCCGCCAGGCCCGTCACCAGCATCAGCGTGCCGATGAGCCCGCGTGCCCGGTCCTGCGCGTATTCCACGACGTAGGCATATGCCCCGGTCGTCAGGAACGCCGCGCCCGCCACGCCGACCAGCGTCCAGGCGGCCCAGAAGGCCCACAGGCCGGGAGACAGCGCGAGCAGGGCCAGGCCCAGTCCGATCAGCCCGGCGCCCGCCGCCATGGCCCGGCGCGTGCCGAAGCGGCGGAACGCGCGGCCGGCCAGCGGCGCGGCCAGCCCCATCGCGACATACATGACCGACGTGCCCAGGAACACCGAGGGCAAGGTGGCGCCCAGGTCGGATGCGACCGGGGCGGCGATGACCGGCAGCACGCCGACCACGCCCCAGCCGACGATCTGGGTCAGCGCGAGCAGCAGCAGGACAAGGACATGGCGTTGCATCGCGCGCCGGCCTAGCGGCCCTTGTCCATCGACAGCGGCACGCCCCAGATCGGATCCTCCATGCCCTGCTTGCCCAGCGGCGTGATCTGCATGGGCTGCAGCTTGGCCAGCAGCGCCTGGTGCTCGGCGCTCAGGTTGGTGCGCTGCGCGATGAACTGCCGCGTGAACTCCATCGGCGCCGGGCGGGTGTAGACGGTCAGGTCCTCGAGCGGGCATTCGATCATCTTGGGATCGACCGCGCGGCAGGACTGCTGGCGGAACTTGTAGCTGGGCGTCTTCAGGTGCATGCGCTGGCTCAGCACCAGCTGGCCGCCTTGCAGCGTGAAGCTCGCCAGCGCCTGCTTGGGCGGAATGCGCGCCTGCACCTTGATGGCGGGAATGTCGCGGGAATCGGTTTCCTCGTAGTAGCCCGCCGGCATGCCGGCCGTGGTCTCGCTGTACTGCTGCTGGCCCCAGCTCACGCACGCCCCCGACGCCATGTGCACGGCGGTGCAGACCTGGCGCGTCTTGGTCTCGGTGTGGGTGGTGGCGTCGCGCCACGCTTCCTGCCTGTAGAACTCGCGATAGAGCTCGGGCGACAGATAGGCGGTGCCGTTGGCGCCGCGGCCCGATCCCTCAGGTCCGCGCTTGGCACCGACCTGGTCGAGCAGCGCATTCAGCTTGTAGTCGTCGCCGCCGGTCAGCAGGTATTTGCCGGGCGGCAGGATATGCACCTCGAACGCCTGGAACAGGTAGGTTTCCTTGGGATCGCGCTTGAGCGAATTGGTCTGGAACTTGCGGCTGAAGGTCACCTGCGGCGCCTTCTCGTGCATCCAGATCACGGTCGGCGTCCACTGCGTCATGGTCATGGCGTCTTTCAGCGACGCATGCGGCATCAGGTCGGCCACCAGCACCACGGCCATGTCGGCCTTCAGCGCCTCATTGATCAGGTCCAGCAACTGCCCGTAGCGCGGATCGTCGCGAGTGCCGTACCCGTTCGATGACGGAATGTTCACGCACCCCGACAAGGCCAGCGTAAGCGTCAGGAGGGACAAGGCAAGGCGCGGGCGCGGCAAGGTCATGGATCGGTCCTTAAATGAGGCTGAATCGTATTGAGCGCGCATGCTACTGGCTCGGGGCCGGATCGCAATGGCCGCGTGGCGGGTTGAAACATCGGCTGGCCCGGAAGGCGCGGCGGGATTTCTCGCGGCCGGGGTGTACTGGCGGACGCAACGCCAGCAATGACGCGGGCCGTGGCCAGATGATACGCGGTCATCCCGCGGCGCGAGGGCCCATTGCTTGCCTGACGACTCGAAAACTATTGTTGCGATTGTTTCTGAAGGGGCACGACGTCCCGGACGCGCTGGTCCATTGATGCGTCGACATCGCACCACCGTCGATGGCTCGCCCGGCCTGGTCCGGCAAGGCCGCATCATCCGCTGGCTCGCTTCACCGAAGGCCCGCCCAGGGCGCGGAGGCGCTCTGCTAAGCTGCCGTCCGATCCCTTGCCGTGGAGCCTGCCCGATGCCTCGCGCATCCCTCGCCATCCGTATGCTGTTCGCCGCATGCCTGCTCGGCGCCACGTACAACCATGTCGTGGCGGTCATCGAACATGGATGGCTGTGGGACTACGGCTACGGCGCCGCGACCTCGACCTTCAGCAAGCTCTACTGGAGCGGGTTGACCCTGCTGGACCCGCTGGCCGCCGCGCTGCTGTTCGTGCGGCCGCGCGCGGGCGTGTGGCTGACGCTGCTGATCATCGTCAGCGATGTGTTGCACAACACCTGGTATGTCGCCACCCATGGCCAATGGTCCGCGCCGTTCTATCTGGCGCAGGTCGGCTTCCTCATCCTGGTGGTGTGCCTGGCGCCTGTCGCGTTGCGCGGCATCGCGACGCCGTTTCGCCATCATTATCAGACTGCCAGTAAGACTACTGATCGCGTTTTCCGCCACTGACAAATCTAGAATCGGATTGGCATCGTTTCCATGATGCCGCGCTGGAGGAAGAAGGCCCGCCATCCAGACGCCGACACAATCCGTGGCCCGGGAAATCAAGTGCAGGTATGCGCGTCCTTGTCGTTGAAGATCCGCCGCAATGGGCGGAAAGCGTGTCGAGCCACATCGCCGGGCTCGGACGTGGCGTGCTCGCCTGCGGCACCCTGCAGGACGCGCTGGCGCACATCCGGCAGGACCCGCCCGGCATCCTGGTGACGGCGGCATCGCTGCCTGACGGCGACATGCTCGACCACATCGCCTCGTTGCGCCGCGCGTTTCCCGCCATGGGCATCATCGTGCTGACCGACAACGTGCGCATGCCCGCGCAGCTGCAAAGCCTGAGCGACGGCGCCGACCACTACCTGATCAAGCCGATCCAGCTCGCGCTGCTGGCCGTCACCGTCAGCGCGCTCGAACGCCGGCTCGTGACCGCGACACCCGGCCCGGTCTTGCGCGGCAACTGGACCCTGGACGTGCAATCGCGCCAGCTGCGATCGTCGAACGGCGAACAGCTGAGCCTGACGGCAAAGGAATCCATCGTCATGGCAACGCTGATCCAGAGCCCGAAATTTCCCGTCAGCCACAAACGGATGTCGCAGATCCTGGGCTATCCGGAAGTCATCTACGACCAGCACCGCATCGACGCGCTGCTTTACCGGGTGCGCAAGAAACTCGCGACCCTGCGCGACGCGCCCATGCAGATCCGCAACATCTATTCCGAAGGCTCCTTGCTGGTGATGCGTGAAAGCATGATCCGCATCGCCATGCACGCCTGATCCACACGGTGTCGAGTATTTGTGAGTTTCTCGCCGCGCCAAATGCTTACACTACACGTGTCTTGCAAACTTTCCCCAAGAGAGACAAGGCCCGAAGGCCCCACCCGCTTATCCGCGGGTGGGGCCTTCTTTTATGGGCACATGCATGCGCTCGCATTGCATGCCGCGGCTACCAAATCTCATAAAAAATCATAAGACTGCCGTTTGGCCGGCGGTTGTCTAAAGATCATTTTCGCCATGTCGTAGTCCTGGCAACGGACGAACCTGAATGCTGAGAATCAGTTCATCACGTTGGCAACCGGGCAGTTCCCTGCCCGGTGCGATCAAGCCTTTCTCTGCCTAGGAGCTTACACATGGCCGCAGTCATCAATACCAACTATCTGTCGCTGGTCGCGCAGAACAATCTCAACAAATCGCAATCGGCGCTCGGCACCGCGATCGAACGCCTGTCGTCGGGCCTGCGCATCAACAGCGCCAAGGACGACGCGGCCGGCATGGCCATCGCCAACCGCTTCACCGCCAACGTCAAGGGCCTGACGCAGGCAGCGCGCAACGCCAACGACGGCATCTCGCTGGCGCAGACCACCGAAGGCGCCGCGGCCGAGATCAACACCCACCTGCAACGCGTGCGCGAACTGGCGGTGCAGGCCGGCAACAGCAGCTACTCGCAAGAGCAGCGCAACTCGATGCAGGACGAAATCAATCAGCGCCTGTCGGACATCGACCGCATCTCGCAGCAAACCGACTTCAACGGCGTGAAGGTGCTGTCGGCCAAGGCGGAGCCCCTGACGCTGCAGGTCGGCGCCAATGACAACGAAACCATCAGCCTGAACCTGTCGGAAATCAGCATCAAGACGCTGGGCCTGGACGGCTTCAACGTCAACGGCTCGGGTGTGACCCAGAACAGCACGGCCACCGTCACCGACCTGGCGGCCGCGGGCGGCGTGACCACCGCCGCCAATGAATGGCAAGTCACGACGACGCACGCCGCCGCGACCGCCGAGCAGGTGTTCGGCAAGCTTGAAAACGGCAACAAGGTCACCGTGGGCACGGCCGCTACCGGCACGACCTACACCTACGATGCCACCAACAAGAACTTCTCGTTCACCGACAAGTCGGCCTCGAGCGCCGCTGCCGTCACCGCCCTGGGCACCGCGTTGCGACCGGCCACCGGCACCACCACCGGTACCTACATCCACAGCAACGGCACGGCGTCGAGCACCTTCGAAGTCGATGCCACGGGCGCCATCAAGATGAATGGCTCGGCGGCGTACCTCGATGCCGGCGGCAACATGACCAACAACAGCGCCGGAGCCACCGCCGCCACGCTCAACACCGTGCTGACCGCCGTGTCGACCAACACCGCAGCAGCCGGCAGCTCGTCGCTTTCCATCGGCGGCAAGACGTACGTGAACACCACCACGGCCAACAACGTGACGTTCGTCAATACCATCTCGTCCGATGCGCTGCTGGCCATGGCCAAAGCCAACACCACGACCAACGACACAACCATCACGCTGGGTTCGGGCATCACCGCCGCCACGGTGAGCTTCACCTCCGGCGTGTCGACCAACACCTTCGTCGATGAAAAGGATGCGTTCACGACCACCAAGACCGTCAACACGGACTACCATGTCGACCCCACCTCGGGCAAAGCTACCGTGACGGGCGGCAATGGCACTGGCGACTACGCGCCCAAGATCGGTTCGCTCGCCTATGTCAGCGCGTCGGGCAAGCTGACCACCGACACCACCAGCAAGGGCACGCTGACCGCCGATCCCATGAAGACGCTGGATTCCGCGTTCACCAAGCTGGACAAGCTGACCGGCGAACTGGGCGCCGTGCAGAACCGCCTGGAATCGACGATCGCCAACCTGAACAACGTCATCAACAACCTGTCCGGCGCGCGCTCGCGCATCCAGGACGCCGACTACGCCACGGAAGTGTCGAACATGTCGAAGGCCCAGATCCTGCAGCAGGCCGGCACGTCGGTCCTGGCGCAGGCCAACCAGGTGCCGCAGACCGTGCTGTCGCTGCTGCGTTGATCGCGTAGGCCAGCCCATCGGGCCGGCCACCACCCGCCGCGCATCGCGGCGGGCGGTGGCCGGCCTTTTTCTTGTCAGCCGAGCCCCGCCGCGCGTCGCGCCCGGCGGATCTACAATGCCCGCTACCTTTTCGGGAGTCTTTCCATGCTCGGTGTCACCGACTATGGCGCATTCGTGCTCGCCTTCATCATGCTGCTGATCATCCCCGGCCCGGGCAACTTCGCGCTGCTCACGGCCACCGGCAAAGGCGGCGTCAAGGCGGGCCTGGCCGCGACCTGCGGCGTGATCCTGGGCGACCAGGTGCTGATGTGGCTGGCGGTAGCCGGCGTCTCGGCCCTGCTGGCCGCCTATCCCACGGCGTTTCACATCGTGCAGTGGGCCGGCGCCGCGTATCTCGCCTGGCTGGGCCTGCAGATGATGCGCAGCAAGCCCGGCGCGCCGCCGCGCCCGAGCCGCATGGACAATGGCCACTATCTGCGTCAGACCGCGATGATCACCTTGCTGAACCCCAAGGCGATCATGTTCTACATGGCGTTCTTTCCGCTGTTCATCGATCCGGTCCGGCATCAGGGGATCGTGACGTTCGCGTTCATGGCGGTCACGGTGGCGGCGCTGACGTTTCTCTATGGCCTGGTGGCCGTGCTGCTGACGCACCACCTGGCGCAACGGATGCGCGCCAATCCGCGCGTCGCCAACCTGCTGGAGCGGTTGGCGGGGGTGTTCCTGCTGGGGTTCGCGGTGAAGCTGGCGGCGATCCGGTAGGCGACGCCGATACGGCCGTCGATCTCGCAAGCAGTCATGCACTGATGCACTGATGCAGTCATGCGGATTGAAGCACTTTCACGGCGACGTCGGGCGCGCGTTCCACGATCTTGAGCAGCGCGATGGCAGGCCCGGTTGGATTTCGGTGCCGCTGCTCCCAATTCTGCAGCGTGCGGGTGCTGACATGGATGGCCGCGGCGAATTCGGCCTGGGACATCTGGACACGCTCACGAATGGCCCGCACGTCGATCGGCTCGAACTTCGTGACCCGGCCGGGCGCCAGTTCCCCCCTGCGAATGGCTCGCGCGTGGTCCAACCCTTCGTTCAACAGATCAAACGTGGACCGTTCCGTCGTCTTTGATTTAGCCTTCTTGGGCATTTCATAGCTCCTTCACTTTCATGGCCCTCCTGCGCGTGACAGGCGCACGACCTTGGGACGTTTTCGTCATCATCGACACGCCGTCGATCCAGGATGCGTCCCGTCGCGGCTGCACGGCCAAGCCAAATTGCCCCGGGCGGCTTCAGCCTCGTAGAATCAAGGCATCAGAGCCACTTGCGTGACCCTCGATGATGCCAATGAAAAACCTCCGATCCCTCGCCCTGGCGCTACTCGCCGTGCCATGCCTGGCCCAGGCCGCCTGGACCTACAAGACCTGCGGCGCCGATGCGTGCGACATTCCCGAGCGCCTGGCGATCCTGCAATCCTCGAACAGCGTGCCGTCGGCGACGGTAGGCAAAGCGGACATCCGCGTCAGCCTGGTGATCCGCGCGACCTCGGAGAGCATCAGTCCCTATCTGGCGATCGACAACGGGCGCTTCCGCTGCCCCTCGACGGGTTGCAAGGTTTCCGCGCGCTTTGACCAGGGCGAATGGGTCGAGGTGGCCACCGCGCCCGTCCAGGAATCGAGCACGGCGCCCATCCAGGACACGGCCAGCATTCACCTGTCCCAACCCAAGGTGATGCTGGAGACGATCCGGCTGGCCCGAAGCGTGACCGTCGAGGTGTCCGTCGCCGGCGCCGGCAACCAGCAGTTCCTGTTCGATACGTCCGGCCTGGACTGGCCGCCGCTGCCCGTCGAAGCGAAGCTGGACGCGGGCATCGGCGAACAGAAATGGGCGGCGCCTCCGTCGTTGTCCCTGTCCGATCCCTCACCCGCCAAGGGGGCCGACGCGGTGTGCTACGCCGCGCCCACGCCCAAGGATTCCCACTGGCAGGCGGCCAAGCCGGCGCGGATCAGCTATTGCTTCGCGGAGTCACGGTTCTCGTATGCGGTGGTCGAATCAGCGTCCACCGTGGCCGGCGTCGCCGCGCTGCGCCAGCTCGCCGTCGCGCTCATGGGACGCAAGGCGGACACGACCCGCCCGGGCGACGAGCACTGGCGTGGCGCCGTGGACGACAACCTGGTCGGCGCCACGCTCAGGCGCGATCCCAACAAGCAGGACTCCCCGTCCGGGGTGCTCGTGATCCACTACACGCCGATGGAAAACCTGACGGAGAAAATGACGCGCTAGGCCCGCGGGATCAAAGCGGCAGCGGCCGGTTCTGCACGATGTTCTTCATGACCAGGGTGGACGACAGCCGCTGCACGCTCGGCAATGTCGAGAGGCTGTAGTCGTACAGCTTCTGGTACGCGGCAAGGTCGGTGGTGATGACGTGCAGCATGAAGTCCGGATCGCCGAACAGGCGCTGCGCCTGGATGATCTCGGGCACCTGCGGCACCGCGTCCTCGAAGGCCTTCACGGCGGCGCGGTCGGTGCTGCGCAGCGTGACGAACACGATCGCGGAAAAACTCAGCCCCACCGCCGCGGGGTCGATGTTGGCGCGGTAGTCGGCGATGACGCCGGCCTCTTCCAGCGCCCGGACGCGCCGGTGGCACGGCGACAGGCTCAGCCCAATGCGCTCTCCCAGGTCGGTGAGCGAAAGTCGGCCGTTGGCCTGCAGCTCCGCAAGAATCTTTCTGTCGATGTCATCCATGCGCGATAGTTTGCCTCGGATCGAGAGTTCCCTGCAAGATATTGGAAGCACCTTCCGGGCGCTCGCCGATAAGCTTTCGCCATGGACTTCTCGACACTTTTCCTGTTTTCGGCAACGGTCATCCCGCTGGTCTGCACGCCCGGCCCGGATATCCTTTTCATCGCCTCGCAAGCGGTTTCCAGCGGCACGGCGGCCGGGTTTCGCGCCACCGCCGGCGTGGTGCTGGGCTATTGCGTCCACTCGCTGCTGGTTGCGTTGGGGCTGGCCGCGGTCGTGGCCGCGTCGCCGGCGCTGTTCGAGGCGATCCGCTGGGTCGGCATCTCCTACCTGGTGTACCTGGCCTACAAGCTGGTGCGGGCGGCCTTGCGGCCCGGCGGCGTCCAGGCGCCCGGCACGCGGGTCAAGGACCAGTTGCGCAAGGGCTTCCTGACGTCGCTGCTCAACCCGAAAGGGATGATGGTCTACCTGGCCATCCTGCCGCAATTCATGGACCCGCGGCTGGGCGACACCACGCTGCAGGCCGTGATGCTGTCGGCGGCCTTCATGTTCTGGTGCGGGGTGGTGTATTCAGGCATCTGCGTCGCGCTGGGCCGTTTCGGCGGCGCGGGCCTGAGCGATGCGCGGCGGCGCCTGGTCGACAGCGCCGCCGGCGGGATGATCCTCATGGCGGCGGGCTTCATGGCCCTGTTTCACCGCTAGGGCCTGCCGACGCGGCAAGGCGACTCGCGCCGGCCCGGTTCATGCGACGGCTGGCGGCGTGCCCGCTTGAACGGCTATGCTGCGTCATGATCCGCCGCCATCGTCCCACCGCACGAGCGCTCGCACCATGACGACCAACTACACGGAAGCCTTCATCACGGTCTCTCCCGACAGCACCGCCACGGCGGGGGCCACGCCAACCAAGGCGGGCTCGATCGCGCAGATCCAGCACGAGCTGCTGACGCGGCAGCCCTATCACTACACCAGCGACGACCTGCTGTTCGAGGTGCACGTCATCCGCCAAGGCATCGCGGCCAAGGACAGGAAGCCGGCGCGCGAGGCGTTCTTCGCCAAGCCGCAGGCGTGCCTGCGCGCCTCGCCGCTGGTCAAGCAATTCGGCTGGGGCCTGCACCACGACGCGGACGCGAAGGTCGCGGCCTATGGCGTCGGCAGCGAGGACTATCGCGAACTCAGCGCGCGCGCCGACCTGAAGATCGTGGCGGGGATGCGCAGCAAGCGGGCTGGATAGCCGTGATGGGTGAATACGGCGCGCGCATCGGCGCTTGCGCCTTGCGGTTTGCCAGCCATCTGTTTTGGAACGAGCGCGTAGAACGGTTGCCTTGCGGCCGCCGCGTCATTCGCCCTTCTTGCGCGAGCGGAACGCCGCCACTTTCATGCGGTTGCCGCACAGGGCCATGCTGCACCAGCGGCGCCGGTGCGACTTGGTCTTGTCGTGGAACATCAGCGTGCAGTCGTGCGCTTCGCATTGCCGCACGAGTTCCAGCTGTGTGTCGGTCAGCAGCCTGACGACGGCCTGCGCGATCGGTTCGAGAAAGCTGGCCGCGTCGTCGTGGCGGCGCTGCCTGACCACCTTGAACGACGCGCTGGCGTCGTCCCACTGCAACTCCTTGGACGCGCGGCCGGCCTGGAGCACCTGGTTGACGACGCTGGCGTCCGACGCGCCTTCGTGCTTGGCGGCATGCACCAGCGACCTGGCGTTGTCGCGCAGCCGCAGGGCCAGCGTCTTCAACCCCTTGGGCGCCACGCCGACGTCCTCGGGCAGCACGCCGGCCAGTTTCAGCCAGGCGAGCACGGCCTCGTCGTCGGCGAAGCAGTCGTGATGCGCCGCCCCCACCCCGAATTCACTGTTGATGAAGTCGAGCGCGAGGTCGTCCCCGACGAACAGCGGGGCTTTTGGGGTTTTGGCGGTTTCCAGCATGCACCCAATGTAACCTATAAAAAATAAATTGACCAGTTACATCAAACATGAGTAACCTTCAAAATTCAATTTATAGGTTACGAGGAAATTTGTCATGGCTTCGAAGACATCAAAGGGCGCGGCCGGGCTGGCGGCGCTGGTGCTGGCCGGCAGCGCGCAGGCCGCCGACCTCCAGGTCCACCACCGGTTCGAACAGGTGGGCGACGTGAAGGTGTTCTATCGCGAGGCGGGCGCGCCCGACGCGCCGGCGGTGCTGCTGCTGCACGGCTATGCGGCCTCGTCGTTCATGTATCGCAATCTGATTCCGATGCTGGCGGACAAGTACCACGTCATCGCGCCGGACCTGCCGGGTTTCGGCTTCACCGAGGCGCCCGCCCGCGGCAAGTACGCCTACACGTTCGACCAGTTGGCAAGGACCATCGACCAGTTCACCCGGCAGCTGAAGCTGGACCGCTACGCCATCCAGGTCTTCGACTATGGCGCGCCGGTGGGCTGGCGCCTCGCGGCGGCGCATCCCGACCGCATCACCGCCATCGTTTCGCAGAACGGCAATGCGTACGAGGAAGGACTGGGCCAGGGCTGGGCGCCGATCCAGCGATACTGGAAGGAACCGTCACAGGCCAATCGCGAGGCGCTGCGCGACTTCCCCACGCCTGCGTCGATCGAATGGCAGTACCTAGAAGGCGTGCCGGACAAGACCCTGGTCGCGCCCGATGCGATCGCGCTGGAAAGCCATCTGGTGTCCCGCCCGGGCAACGCCGAGGTGCAGCTCGACCTGCTGCTGGACTATGCGTCGAACGTGGAGAAATATCCGGCGTTCCAGGCGTACTTTCGGCAGTACCAACCGCCGCTGCTGGCTGTCTGGGGCAAGAACGATCCGTTCTTCCTGCCTGCCGGCGCCGAGGCGTGGAAGCGCGATATTCCGGGCGCGGACGTGCGGTTCTATGACACGGGGCACCTGGCGCTGGAGACGCATGGGGTGGAGATCGGCGGGGTTATCCGGGAGTTTCTGGACCGGAATGTGAAGTGATAATGAGATCGCACATACGCGCGTGCACTACGGATAACCCCACCCGAAGGGTTCGTCCTGTGTGGGCGGCCCCGCGCCTCTGCGGCGGATGAGATCCACCGCCACAACCAAAGAAAAACCGCCCATGCGGGCGGTTTTTCTTTGGCGAGGTTCGTCAGCCTGCTACGCAGCTTTGCGCATGTCCTCGGTGAGATGCATATCGATGTGGATATCAGCGAATGGGCATATCAACCCGCCCTCCACGTCTTGCTCCAGAAGCCCAAGATCGACGAGAACGCGCGCATCCTGGTGCACGCGCCTCACATCCCGGCCCAGGCGGCGGGCCAGCTCGCGCACGCCGACTCGACCCGCGCCCAGCATCTCCCGCACCATGTTCCACCTCAGCTCCGTCAACTGCCCAAAGAATGCCGCTGCGGATTCGAAGTTCAGCCTTTCCCCCTGATACCCGCCGGACTGTGCCCCGGCGACGGCTCGCTTGCTGGCGCTGGTCAGAAAGGCACGCCAGTCCTGATTGATAGTGACAGTCAGAGTTCGCTTCATGTTCAGGTCCTCCATTTCGTGACCTCAGCGACGAAGTCCTCTAGCAATTGCGCCACACCGCGAAATTCGTGTGAGGTCGGCGGAACTGGCTGTGGCACCTTCCAGATAACGATTTGCATAATGCCGCCTTCGGCATCGACGCTCTTCTCACTGAGAATCAGAGTAGCGTTCATGTTGTCAATCTTGCCAACAAAGAACAAGCGTTGTCAAGATTGACAACACTCAAATGAAGTCCTGGGCCAGGCCCCGTCCCGCAAGAATTGTCGGGCGTTGCGACAATGAGGGATCCGAGCCGCCGTGTCAGCACAAGACGCGCAAAAGCGGATGCATTCACGCCTTTGGAGGTCGGGGAGCCCCGACCTCCAGAGACTTTCATCCTGCTCTACCTGTCTCTGAATCGCCGACTGGGTTCGTATCCACCGGCTAGTTTTCGGCGACACGATGCGTGTCTTGCCAGCATCAACAAAATTTGGCTTGACCACGGGGTTGGACTGGTCGGCGCCTGCGGCGCCGGCCTTCGCGCAATGAAAAAAAGGCACTCCGCTTGCGCGTAAGTGCCTTATTTCACTTGAATTCTTTGGGGTGGCTGATGGGACTCGAACCCACGACAACTGGAATCACAATCCTGCGTAATTCCCAGTGTTTTCGCGGCTCTCCGGGCGAAACTGGTGGCATGGCGTCGGAATTCAGCCACGGTTTTGTGCGGTTCTCCAGGGTGTCGCCACCGCGAATTTCACCCCTATACTGGCCCTTCCCACGGGAGGCCACTATGTGCAGCCACTACCAGACCCTGAAGGACGCCGAGCTGCTGTTGAAAAAGTTCGGCGCGCCCAACAAGCCGGCCGGCGGCAAGTACGACATGTGGCCACGCTATCCGGGCGTGTTCATCCGGCGGCCGGTCGAGCATGACGCCGGCGACGAAGCGGTGCCCGAGCGCGAGGCGGTCGTGGGGCGCTGGGGCCTGATCAGCGCCATGACCAAGGTGGACGGCCTCGACAAGGCCGGCAAGCTGTCCACGTTCAACGCGCGCGGCGAGACGGCGGCCAAGTCGTTCACCTTCGGCAACGCTTGGCGCCGGGCCCAGCACTGCATCATCCCCGCCGACGCCATCTTCGAACCCGACTGGAGATCCGGCGCCGCGGTGGCCACCAGGTTCACCCGGGCCGACGGCGCGCCGCTGGGTATCGCCGGCCTGTGGGACCGCTGGCGCGACGCCGCCGGCCAGCTGCAGGAGAGCTACACCATGCTCACCATCAACGCCGACCAGGATCCGCTGTTCCGGGACTACCACCAGGCCGGCAAGGAGAAACGCATGGTCGTCATCCTGCCGGAGGGCGCCTACGGCGACTGGCTCACCGCGCCGGCCGATGCGACACGGGATTTCCTGGTGCCTTTCCCGGCCGACCGGCTGGTGGCAACCCCTATGAAGTGACCCCGATTATTGCGGAATATACTGGATGCACAACCAGTGTTTTCCGCCATGCCGTTCAAAGCCCCCCTACCCACCGATGAGCTGCGCGCGATCCGCGAGCGCCAGCCCTGGAACCCCGATGTGATCGCCCTGCTGTGGGAGATCAAGCGCCTGCGTTCGATGCTGTTGCGCCTGCATCAGGTGTCCGGCGACCTGAAGCGGCCCGCCAGCCTGATGGGCGAGATCTACGATGATCTGCTGGCCAGCCTGGCCGAGGAGCCCTGTGTGATCGAGCGCGACCAGATGACGGCCGAACTGCTCGAGGAGCCGCGCAAGCTGCGCAAGGGCATGGGGCCGCGGTGAGACGTGACTTATTTTGCTACACATGGCACATTTGTCCGTCCCACAATCATGGAGACGGATATGGATTTGAGTAACGCCGACGTGTACGTGCAAAAAAGCGATGGCAGCCGAGCTGGCCCGTACCGCGGGACGCTGTCCGCGAAAAGCCTCATTGTCAAGAATAAGGACTTCGACGTTGAGGAAGGCGATCACATCGTTAGAAAGCTCCCCACCGGCAGAGAGGAGAGCTACTTAGTCTTATCCGCTCAGTTTTACAACGGCATGGGCGGGATCCCCCCAAATTGGCAACTCGCAATCGAAAAGACCACCGCATTGCGATCCCCAAGTGCGGCAACTTCGACCACAGTAAACATTCACGATTCGACGGGTATTCAGGTGGGAGACCACAACCTAATGAATTTCCAAGTGGCAATCAACGAGATGGTCAAGAAAATCGATGATTCCAACTCGTCCCCGGAAGAAAAGGCTGAAGCAAAATCGCGCCTGAAGGCGTTCCTCACGCACCCGCTGGTTATCAGTATTGCCGGTGGCATCGCCGGCGCATTGGTGTAATCCGAGCAGGGCTTAACGGGGGCTACGCAGCCCCCGGATGTAGCCCTGCAGCCCGTTCACCTGGTCAGCCCACCCTGCTGCGTCGGTAGCCAGGTCTCCATATTCCGCGTAGCACGCTGCAAAACCTCCGATCCAGTCGGCGCCGGCCTCATCAGGTCGGCGGCCGGCTCGGGGATTCGCGGGATCACGGCCGGCGGCGCGGAGCACGCGGTCAAGCTGAGCGCGGGCAGCAGCCAGGCCAGTTTGCGCAGCTTGGCGCGCCAGCACGGCGCCGCGGTATTGGGCATCAGCACGGTCTTTCTCCAGTTGGTAGGCTTCGGTGATGGCGCGCTGCGCGGCCTCGGCGCGGGCGCGTTCCTTGGCGACGCCGGACGCCTCCCGGTGGGCGCCATTCAGCAAAAAGCCGGCGCCCAGCACCAGCACCACCAGCGCGCCGCCGATCCACGGCGCGGCCATGCGCCAGAACGGGTTCACGGCTGCACCTGCGCGGCGGCCTGGCGGTATAGATCCGGCCAGGTCTGCGGATGCGGCTTGCCGGGCCGCCAGGTGCGCAGGTACAGCTCCCAGCCGCCGCCGACGTCGCCCACGGCCGGCAGCGCCTTCGGATCGGTCCACAGCAGCAGCCGCGCGACGCCTGCGGCCAGCACGTCGTCATACTCGAGCGCGGAATAGATCGCGTCCGGGTCGCAGGCCACGCTGCGGGCCTTGCACAGCACCGCCAGCTGGTCCTTGCTCGCCGCGTGCAGGAACACGCCCCACACGCCGCCGCGGCTGGCGCGCGTGCCCTTTTCGAACTGCCAGAAGCCGCGCGCCGGGCCGCCGATCTGGCGCCGGTGCACGAAGCGGCTTTCCTGCAGGCCGATGGCCAGCAGCATCACGCGCGCCGCCGGCGTGTCCATGCGCGCCGGCAGCAGCGCCAGTGCCGGGCTGATGGCGCCAGAAACGATGGTATTGATGGTCATAGTGTCGGTTTCCTGATGTGCTTTGCCGTCACCGCGGCGACGTAAAAGGCAGCGGACGCGGCAAGCGCGGCATCACCGGCACTGGCCCAGCCCGCAATGAAGATCCGGCACGCCGCGCCGGTGGCGGTCAAGCTGACAGCGGCCAGGCCGATCCGCTCGAAAGTGGTGTCCTTGATGGCGCGCGAGAAGACAGCCAGCACGGCGCCGCCGGCGACGATGAGCCAGCTGACGAACGCCAGCACGGCCCACAAGGTCAAGTAGATGGTGCTGTCCATATCACGCCCCTTTGCCGCGCACGCGGTCAATCACTGCCTGCCACAGGGCGCCGATGGGCGCCGCCTGCACGGCCTCCCAAGCGCGCGACACAATAGCCATACCGAACATGCCGGTCAGGAAGCCGGCTAGGCCTTCCGGAATGCCCAGCAGCAGCGATAGGTAGGGCGAGCCGTAATAGGCCACGAGCGATCCGCTGGCGGCCATGCTCAAGCGTGCCGGCCAGGACCCCTGCAAATAGCGCATGGATACGGCGGCCCCCAGTACACCGGCGAACTTTGCCGCGAGGGCGTCGAAGTCTTGGATATTCAATCGCGTCACCTATAGACGAAAAAAAGCCCGCCGAAGCGAGCAACGGTGCCGACGCTCGCTACTTCGCAGAGGCGAGGATGAACAGGTCATCGAGCTGCGCCTCGGTGCCCCCAAGACGCTGCCACAGCAACGCCAGGAACTCGTTACCGCGCTCCCAAGTCTCCGCCTCATACTCGATCTGTGCGGCGCGCCGCTCGGTGCTATCCGCGATGGCTTCAATCGCGTCCTCGACCGCATCGAGACGGCCGGTCTCCAGCAGGGCAAGACGCCCCTGGCGCCGAGTCACCGCTCGCGGCACGATGGGCTTATGCCCCCACGTTCCTCCGGCCTGCGCCGCATAGTCCGGCGCCGGCCGCTCGCCTTGCATCTCGATCCAGCCATCGGGCCCTTCGGCGCCGATATGCTGCATATAGCCTCCCACTTGGGCAAAGACCTTGAGGTTTGCTTTTTCGCTCATGCGAGTGCTCCTTTCACCTTCCAGCATTTGATCCGCGCCGGCGCGGACGTCACGACGCCCGGCGCGGGGAACGGGTGACACGAGCCGCCCGGATTGTTCGAGATAAGGAAGTTGTTTGCGGTTTGCACCACCAGGTCGGCGTCGTTGTACTGCGATGCGATGCAGCCGAAATACTCGGTGCCGCCACCCGTGCCAGCCACAGCCACATTGCCGCCAGGGCTACCCCAGATTCCGCCCAGTCGCAATTCGAGCTCGCAGTGAACGCGGAACCCCGGGAACGGGTTGGGCACGACGTAACGGCTGTTCACCGCGATGTTCGCCGGGCTGGCCGAGCTACCGCCGTTCGGATAGGCGATTGCAAAGCCGAGCGAGTTGTCCAGCGTCCGAAACTCGGGCGCGGCTGCGTAGGCACCCAGGCCAGCGTTCCACTCGCGCATGCCGTAGCCAGCGACGTAGACGGGCCCGACGTCGGCCGTTGGCAGATCGCCCAAGGTAATCGCGTCCACCCGCTGCCGCAGAATGCGCCCGATGACAACCCAGGCGGTCCCTGCCGCATTTCGGCGCTTGACGAATCCCGTGCTCAGATCCGCCCAAGTCATGTACGGCTGAGCGTTCGCCGCCGGGTCCGTGGTGCCCGAGAAGTTCGTCCCCAGTGCTGCCAGCGCGTCGTTGAGCAGTGGCACCAAGGTAGAGCCAGGCAGCGGCGGGGTGGACGGGATGACGATAGAAGCTTGTGACATTTAGTACCCCTGTGCGATCCAGTTGACCTGCCGGGCAACCGGGGCGCCATTGTTGATGATGGAAAGAAAGAAGCCGCCCGCCGTCTCTGCGGTGAGCTTGATCGTGTCGCCCTCTTGGCCGCCAGCGATCGTGATTTGCACGTTAGGCTTCGCATGGAAGTCCTTGGCGTATGCCACGACCAGGCCACCGGTCGGAACCGACACGCCTTCGCCACGCTGGATCAGATCCGGCACGTCGATGGTCCATTCGAACCGCTCAACGAACGGGACGATGTTCGGGTCCTGGGTCGACAGCTTCAGACGCACCTGAAAGTAACGAGCGTTGATGAGGCCTGGCACGTAGTCACGCCAGTCATCCCAAACCCCTGCGACCTGGGCCGAACGGATCTGGGGGACCACCGAGACGAATTGCCGGTTCGAACCGCCCAGGACGTCAGCCACGGCGAAGATGTCTGGAACCGACAGGATGTCGTCGTCCAGCTTGCGCGCATGGAAATCAACCAGGATGTCGAGGCGTACCGGCGTGACGTAGCCAATATCGACGAGGTTCCCGACGGCGGTCGTGTACTCACCATCTGAAGCCGCCCCGCCAACCCATAGAACATCAGGCAAGGCGAGCACGTCGGCCGCAGCCAGCAAGTCGCCGGTGGGCGCCAGGGTCAGCTTGCCGTCGTAGACCACTGCGCCGCCCGCGCAAATTCCGGTCCAGCCGGCCTGCTCAACCTTCGTCACCAAGACATTGCGCTCAAGGGTCGCGCCGGCGATCAGCAAGCTGGCCGGCTGCCCATAGATGACGCTTCCGTTCGACATGCGATAGCGCGCAGCCACCCAGTACAGGCCGTTCCCGATCGCCAGAGCCTCCAGCCCATCGGTCGTGCCAACTATGGCGCCGTCGGCCCAACTCGGGCCCAGGCGGATCTCGTAAGAAGGCTGCCTAACGTCGACGACGCGGCCCCAAACCAGCACGGTAAGACCGTCCCGGAAGACGCTCTGTAGCCCCGCAACGGCCGGCAAAGGAGCATTAAGGCCCTGAACCACCATTGCCGCAGTCTTAGGGACGCCGCTACCGACAGAACTGCGAGGCGTCACTGTGACGGCCACGGTGTCCCCGGTCGCGGCGACGATATCCGCAGAGCGGCCTGGAACCATGTCGACGAGGCGTTGCTGACCGTTCACGGTGATGATGACCTGCGAATCCATGTCGCGCGTCAACACCCAGTTGAAGGTCACCCGCGACTGATCTGCCGCCACGCTGACGATCTGCTCGAACCAGGTCAACGACAGAACCACCCCGGCCAGCTGCGCACCATCGCGAGGCGGCGTGTACTGATAGGGATCACTCTCGCTGTCGTAGTAGCCCGGATCGTCGTCCATCGCCTCAAAGCGCAACCCCTCGCCCGCCGGCGCCACGCTCGTGATCTTGAAACGTCTTCCTGGAGTCTGCAGAGGGTCGAACTGGTAGGCCCAGTCCATCGCGACGACATCGTCGTAACCCGGATCGCCGGGCATCGGAAATCCATCCAGGTCGGTCACAATCTCCAGTTCATCCACCTCACCCACGGCAGACACCACAGAGACCACTTTCAGATTGCCGTCTGGATCGCGCAGCAAAGCAGTCCCCGTGCCGGCGCTCGGAACTTTATTCTGCAGCCTCATAACAAGGCCGGCGCTGCCAGGCATTAGCCGGCCTGAATGCCCCCATTCCGTCAAGTCGTGCGAGAACCGCACGACGTCGCCACGCGTGCACATCAGCCCCTCGATGTCAGTTTCCCAGGTCACGCGGCGCCGCTTCCACACCTGCGAAGCGGCGAGCAGGTTGGCCTCACGGCCTGCCTGATCAAGGTTCGTCACCCCGTCCAGATCCAGCTGCAGCGGATTGTTGGCGGCAATGGCCCCAGGCACCTTCGCGCGGACCTCGTCGAGCACCCAGCCGTTCGCCGCGTTGACGAAACTGGCCACGATCTCGTCGACCATTCCCTCATTGACATAAGCGATGCGAAACGAACCTGCCTTGACGTTGAACGGGCCAAAAACGGCCGTCTCTGGCAGGTTCGCCGCATCCCAGATCACGCCCAGGCGCCCCGTCTGGAACGTCGGCGTGGCGCGCCCGGCGCGCGCAATGATGCGCAGCACGCTCGCCGTATCCATTTTCGAGTCGAGCACGAAATTGAAGGTCAGCTTCTTCTCTTCGCACCAGGCAGCCCAAGCCTTGACGCCTTCCAGGTCGATCTGGGCGTCCGCCATGCCCCCGCCGTACACACGGCTGCCATCCGGCCGGGCTTTCCCCTTCGCAAACCAACGGAACCACCATGCGGGATTGCTCGTCTCCTGCATGATCCACTGCGCCCCGTCCCACACCGGACACTGAGCGCTCGCAACGGCGTTGAACTCGTCGACGGCGCCATTGATCTGACCCGACGCCTTGATGCGCATGGCCAGACGGCACTGCCCGGAATAGTCGGCATCGTCCTGCTGAAAAACCAAGATCTGGTTCACCGCCGTCTCGTTGGACTCCCGAGAATCGTTTACATCGTCGGTGTCCTTGAGGATGGCGAGTTCATACTGGCCGCGGGGGACATTCCACGAAACCGTGAGTCGAGACGGCTCTTGACGCGCACCCGATATCAGGAAGCCAGGCGAGCCGGCAGCGATCAGCGGGTCAGGCGCCATGCCCTGCCAAGGCTGCCCCAAAGCATATGGATGAGGCACCCAACGCCAGACGCCTGCACGCGCCCCGCCTTCGTCGTCGACATAGCTGAATATCTCGCCGTCGAAGTGCTGGCCCGGGTCGGTGCTGCCCATCCTGATTTGCGATTGCTCGCTGTTCAGCGGTCGGCCGGACCAATAGTGCGTAGCGTATGACGCATCGATGCCGCCTAGATCCGTCCACGTCGACGTCCCCACCAGCCGGTACTGCACTCGCACATTCACCGAACGGCTCGCCATAGAGCCGTCATCCCTGACCCGAAATAGCCTGGAGGCAAACTCCACCGATATCGAGATTGCGTTCGTCGGCGTCGTACGGAACTGGTACCCGTCCGCCTTCGTGAGCGTGAAGCCCTGCAACGTGTCAACGTTGCCGGGGAACATGTCCAGCTTGCCGCCAGTCCCTTGCATCTGCGTCTGGACATCCCGGTAATCGGTGATCGGCGTGTTGCCGATCTTCAGATCCGACAGCAGCAGGGAGTCTCCCTGCAGGCCGAAATGAAAGACCTGGTTCAGGTATTGCTCGCTGCCCTGGAATTGCGTGTACGGCGCCGCGCCTTGATCAGGAACGACCTTGTGCCGGCCGAAAACCAGAATCATGGGCTCCCAGGGTCGGGGACGGTTGCGCCCGCCCTGGATCGAGTAGGTAGGGCTGCTCTCGTACTTCTGGCCGGTTCCAAGCTTCGCCGCGGTGGGCGTGGGCATGGGGAGCAGTGCGTTGACCAGCATGCTGCCGCCGATCATGATCAGCCCAGTCCCGACGCCAAGGGCGACTTTTCCTGTCAGCCCAATTGCGGCGCCGAGCGCTCCGCCCCAAGCCATGCCCGCTGCCACCACCGCCAACATCGCTACGGTGCGCAGCACCTTCCCTCCACCGCCTCCACCGAGCCCGCGCGCAGCTATGACCACTAGGTCACCATGGCGCGGGATAAGCCGCTGCCAGAGTGCAAGCGGCACCTCGCGGCCGTTATGCTCGACGCGTAGCACGCGCGAAGGCACCGCAATGCCAACGCGTCGAACGTAGGCGCCCAGCGTCTCGCCGGGCGCGAAGCATTCGAAATGCTCGGTGCGATCGCCGCCCAGCGGCTTCGGATAGACCACTATGGAGGGCGTGGCCACCGGCCCCGGCAATTGCTTCTTCATGCCTTCCATTGGTAGAACCCTTCCAGCTTGTAGTCGACCATCAGCATGCGCCGGAGCGGTTGGCGAACTACGGCGCCAAAGCCCTTGTCTGCGTGCAGCACCCACCATTCGTTGGCCAGGCGGCACATAACGCCGATGTGGAACAGATCGCCGCGCGAGCGCAGCAGCACGGGGTGGCCCTCTACAGGTTCGGGCGCCTCTTCAGCGAACTCACCACGATGAGCACGGATCTGGGCGGCCTGCGCACGCAACGCCGTCGCATGACCGTCCGGCAGCCCAACGGCGATACCCAGGTGCTCGCGCGCCACCCGCTCGGCGAACGCCGCGCAATCGCCCGTCTCAGGAACATACGGCTGATTCACGTATTTGTCCGACCAGTGCATTTCAGAAAACCCCTGGGGTAGTGGACGGATCAAAGCGAACCGTCACGGCGGATTGCATGAGCGTGTTTTTGAAGCCCAGGTCACCCGTCACGCGAAAATTGGTGATTTCAAGGCCTGTAAGGTCGAGCGTCATATCGAACTCGATATTGCTGGGCGCCGATCGCAGCACCATGATGATTCGGCACTTCGCGCCGGCTCCGCCTTGGCTTTGTTCGAGCCACTGGGTCAGGTCTCGCCCGATATTGTCGACTTCGAGACGGGCCTGCGGCACCTGCTCATCCTGGTCATCGGGAAGCGTCAAATCGAAGCGGCACGCGAAGAACGTGTTGCCTTCGATGAGAATGTCCAGCGTGTCGTTGACAAACCGCGCAGGCACTTCCAGCCCAGGGTGAGTGATCTCGATAGCGGCCAGCAGTGGCTCGTCGGCAGACGTGGCCAGAACGTTGCGCGCCGCGGCACTCGAAAGTGATCTGGTCATGTCAGCCAACCGTTTCCAGGCGAGCCTGCCCCGTCCACACGGAGCCAGGCGTGGTCCAGGACACATCCCCGCCGACGATGCGTGCCTGCTTGAGAACGCCGCTCTCGTCGGTCCAGTCGAACCAGCCGGCACCGCCGCGGATCTCGTTCGCCATCCACGCGTCGAAGGCGTCGCGGTCCTGCACGCTGTGCACCAGGATCGTCACCGTTCGGGTGACGATCGGCGTAGTCCAGCGCGGGCGCTGCTTGGCGATGCCGCCGTCCATGTCGGTGCGCAGCACGCCGTAGTCGGATTTCTTCGAATAGCCCGCGTCAATGATTCGGGCATAGGGTGGAAACGTGGTCATTTATGCCGGCTCCTGTAACTGGCGGCGGTACTTGGGGTCAGTGCGCGCGCGCTTCAAAACGACATCGCAGATCCACATCTGCAGACCCGCATCCCATCGTGAGCCGCCCTGCTGCGCATCCATCTGTTCGCCGCTTTGGTTGATCAGGTTGAACTGAATCCTCGGCGCATCGCCGCCCTGCGTGGCTGTGCCAGCGGTGACTGGGGTGACAGTGCCCTGGCCAGCATCCGACATAGGCAACGGCCCGCCGGCGTTCAACGCGTCGAGCGTGCCGCGGCCCAGCCGCGCCGTGGTGTCCGCGTTCAGGACATATTCCTGTCCGTGCACGATCCCGGTGGCCTTGTCGCGCGGCTCATCGCCGGTGTAGCCGCCGCTCGACAAGGACAGCGGCAGGCCCGCATTGACGCCTTGGGTGGCGCCGGCAACCTGGCCCGCCGTGGGCGCGCCGCCTCCACCCATCCAGCCGCTCAGCGCGCTGCCCAGCGCAGAGGCGAGCGGGCCGGTAATGCTCTGCCTAATCGCGATGCGCGCCAGGTCCGCGATGATGCTGTTGGCCAGGTCAGAGAAATTCAGCTTGCCGGTGGTGACGAACGTCACCAGTGCATCCTCGGCGCCTTTGAATGCATCCGTGAAGGCGCTGCGTGTGGCCGCGGCGACGTTCGAGGCCTCGTAGGCGTAGTCATTCAACCCGCCGATTGCCCCGTTGCGCCAGTCAGCCTCCAGCGCGGTCAGCTGGCTGTAGTAGTCGGCCTGCAGGGCCAGGCGATCGTCGAGGCTCTGCTTGAGCACCCGCACGCGATCGGCGTAGCCTTGCGGCGTCAGTTCGCCGGCGGCCTCCTGTTCGGCAGCGCGCCGCACCTGGCGCTGAAACTCGCGGTATATCTGCTGCTGGGCCTGCAACTGCTCGCGCAGCCGTGGGCTACCCGTGAAGCCCTGCAACTGGTCGTTGTAGCGCTGCTGGTCTGCCGCCAGCATCTCCTGGGCCGACGCTTCCAGGGCCTTCAGGTGCACCGCCTCCTTCTGCATCCGGACCTGATCCGCCAGGCCCGCGTTGCGCTCAAGCTGCTGGCGGATTGCCGTCTCATTGGACAGGACGCTTTTCTCGTCCGCCGTGAGCTGGTCCTTAGCCTTCAGGTCGGCGATGCGCTGTTCGAACTTGACCAGCTCCTGGCGCGCCGTGGTGATCTTTACCGCGCTTTCGAGCTGAGCGCGCAGCGCGGCCTCCTGCTGGCGCGCCTGCTCCAGCTCGCGCACTCCGGCGGCCACCGAGCCGCCACCCTTCGGGCCCGCGAACTGCTTCTGGATCTGCGCAATCCGGTCGACATGCAGCTTCAGCGCATTTTGATACTCGTCGCTGTTCTGCTCAAACTCGGCCGTTGCCTTTTTGAATGCTGCATTCTCTGCCTTCAGCGCAGCATCCAAGGATGTTCCCTTGTGGGAGTCCATGTAGCTGTCCAGGTCGCGCTGCGCCTGGATGCCGCGCCGCACTGCGCCCGCTTCATCAGCCTGGGCCTTGGCCGCCGCGCCCTGCCACTTGACCAGCTCCTGCAGCCCGGTCAGTTGAGCGCGCAGGGCATTGGCACGGTCCTGGTGGAAGAACGACGAGCCGATCTGGTCCAGTTCCTTCTGGATCTGGCCGATGCGATCCTGCGGCGTGAGGTCGCGGCCGATGCCAAGCATCGCGTCCCAGGCCTCTTTGGCGACGTTCTTCGCGCCGTTCCATGCCTTTTCGATATAGCCGACGTTCTGGACGACCTGCTGGGATCGCTCCTCCATCGCCTGCGAGTACGTCGTCAGCGCCAGGCGCGCGGCATCTTGCTGGCGCCCTTCCTTCTCCAGCGCCGCGATCTGCTCGTAGACTGCCAGCGTCAGGAAGTTGTAACGCTCGTTCAGCTTGGCGATGGCCTCGGCCGGCGCGTCGGCGATTCGCTCATAGTCCTTGACCATGTCGTCGACGCTGCGCCCGGTGGCCGCCTGGGTCAAAATGGCCGCCCGGCCCAGGCCCTCGATCGAGTCGGCACCCAGCTTTCCAGTGTCCACCAGCTTGGTGAGCGCTTCAGCCGCCGCCGCGGTGGTGCCGCGCACGTCGCCGATGCGCTTGGCCATGGCGCCCAGCTCGTTGGCAGTCACCCCGGCCGCGCCGCCAGTCATGGTGATGGCGTTCTGGAACGCGCGCACCTCGTTCGCGCCCTTCTCGAACGCGAACGCCATCGCCACCACGCCAGCCGTGACCAGCGTGATGGGCGTGAGGAGGCCGGCCACATAGCCCACCACGGCACGGATTGCGGGCCCTATGCCACCGAACATGTCTTTCAGCTGGCCGCCCTGCTGCATGAGCACCATGAACGGCGATTGCCCGGTGCTCAGGCCCACCGTGATGTCGGTGATCTGCGCTGGCAGCATGCGCATGGCGTTGTTCAGCTGGCCGGTGGACATGGTGGCGCCAGCCGCCGATGTGCCCAGTGCCTTGTTGGCCGCCGTGGCGGTCTGCGCCGCGGTGCCGGCCTCCTTGGTATTGACGGCGAGCTGCTTTTCCGTCTGGGCCAGATTCTCGACGGCCTTCTCGGTCTTCTGGCTGGTGACTGCCAGCTGGTCGAGAGCCGTGTCTGCGGCCTTCGCCTGCGTGCTGTCGACCCGAAGGACAAGGGAAGCGACTTGATCAGCCATGTGGCACCGTTTCAGCCCGTAGGGCTATTTCCTGTTCATCATCGTGAGCGCGGCGCCTTCCATGACGCGCACAGCGTCGAAGACGTCGATCTCATCGTCCGGCGGCACCCGCAGAATGCGCATCACGCCTGTCAGCGCGCCATAGTCCAGCCCGGTGGGCCCGGCGAAGCCAAAGCGCCACTGCGAGCCCATGGCCTCGAATACGTCCTTGGGCGTGACGTTCTCGGGCCACAGTTCGATCACCGCGACGGGGAAGTCTTCAGGCCGCACCCCGAACTCGGCCAACGTGGCCTTGTCCGGCGGCGGCCGGTACATCTCCTCCGCCGCGGCAATCAGTTTTTTCGCCGGGCCTGCATCAACTCGACGACGTAGGCCTGCACCAGAGCCGGCACGGCGCCCTGATAGTTCTGGATCAGCAGCTGGATGGCCTCGTCGCAGAACTCCATGTCTGGGCCTTCCCAGTCGGCGATCATTTCGCGCATCAAGGCCACGTCCTGCTCGGCATTCGACTGGCCGGCGCGTTCCGTGAATTCGGCCAGCCCCTCGCGGGATTTGTGCTTGAAGGTGACCTTGATCTTGGCCGGCTCCTCGCCGTGCCGGGGAATTTCCACCGGCACGGTGAAGGTCGGGGCGGGCTGCAGCTTGAAAATGGCTTTGCTCATCCCGACCCCTTGTTACGGCAGCGGCGCGTAGCGCGTGAATTCCGACGTCATGGAGAACGTCGCGGTGTTCTGCATGTTCTGGTCCAGCGTCATCGACGGGTCAGCGTCGAAGGACGGGTAGACCAGGTAATACAGGGCATCGCCGTTCGGCAGCCGCGCGCGCAGCACCACGGTGTCCTTGACCGCGTCGGCCTCGCGCAGGGCCGCGTACCAGGCCAGGGCCGGGTCATAGTCCAGCGTCAGGGTGATGACCTTGGCGTTCTTGAACGTGGGGCGCTGGCGCTGGCGGCTGCTGCGGTCTTCCACGTAGCGCCACTGGAAGAACTGTTGCTCGCCACCGGTCTTCTCGACCGTGGTGACCTGCGACAGGTCCACCCAGGTGGTGACGGGGATCACGGAGCCCGCGCCCTGCCCGGCCGGAAAGCGCACCAGGCTGGTGGTGTCGATGCCCTCGAGCTCGAAGGTACTGGCGCCGGCGTCGGCCGAGCGCACGACACGCTCGTTCAGCTCCGGCCAGCCGGACTTGACGATCAAGATGCTGCCGTCCGCCGGCGGCGTGGTGGCCGAGGCCACGGCAGGATTGGCGTTGGTGATGGCGGACACGGCCAGGGCCGTACCCAACACGGTCGACACCGAGAATACGGTGCCATTGGGGAAAATGGCGCTCATGAGAATGGCTCCTGTGGGGTCAAAAAAACCGGCTCAGGGCCGGGTCAGTCGGGGTAAAACTGGACGTCGTATCCCAGCGATATGGGCACGGTGTGATCGGCGTCGCCCGTGGTGGGCTGGTCCACGCTGATGGGGGTGCGCACGCGCACGGCAAGGCCACCGGACTGCATGACCAGGTTCATGGGGAACAGCGCATCAAGCTCCGCCGCAAGCTGCTCCGCGCTGCGCGAGCCGGCGCCGATCGGCATAACCGCGTTCACCTGGAACACGCCGCGGTACTGTCGGTGATCGCCCGCGGCGTCCCGGCTGATGGTCGCGGACGGCATCACGTAGGCGCGCAGGTACATGGCATTGGCGGGCGGCGTGAACTTGGTGTTCTGCCAGGCCACGGCCAGCGCGGGCGCGCGTGCCTTCGCCCAGTCGTTCAGCCGCTTCTCGAAAGCGGCGCGGATGAGGTCCTGGCTCATTTGTTCGCGTCCTTCGCCGCCTGGCTCACGTAGTGCTGGAACTCCTGCACGGTCAACCTGACCATGCCCTGCGGCGCCTGCTTGGACCAGCCGTTCTCCAGCCGCACCGCATAGGGCAGCGAGTTCGACAGGTAGGTCACGCCGCCCGCGCCGGTTTGCTGGATCTCGGCCACAAGGCGGTTCATCGTCACTTGACCGCCGCGGTCCAGCGCGGTGGTCGTGGCACGCTGAATGCTGGCGGCCGAGAATTGCCAATTCGCCCGGAAGCGCCCGGTGTCCACAGGGGACTTCAGGATTACGCCCTGGGCAAGCAGCACCGTGGCCTGGCGCGTGGCGGTGTCGATGTTGCCCTTGGCGCGCTCGACGAACTTGGCGATGTCGGCGGCGAAGCTCATGCCTGCCTCAACTGCAGCTCATACAGCAGCACCAGGCCGGCCGGCGCCAACGTCTTGACCGTCACCACGCGCCAGGTGGTGCCCAGCGCCAGCACCAGGTCCGCCGGCTTCGGCTCGGGCATAGCGCCGCCAGCGGCCAGCTCCGGCGCCAGATACATCTGCTTGTCGCCGGTCTCGATGACGGAACCGGCCATGTTGGCCAGGCCCGCGGCCTGCGCCGTGTAGTCGAACAGCGCGCCGATGCCGTCGTTGTCGACCGTGGTGGTGGGGGCCTGGCCCAGGTCCGGGTCGTACTCGCCCGTCACGACCTGGCGCACGGTCACCGGCCCGCCGAACTCCACCAGCAGCTCCTGCGCGGTGGCGGCCATGTCGGCATAGTCGAAGGTGGCCATCAGGCGGGCTTCCCGGAAACGTTGATGTCCATGACCAGCGTGGCGCGCCATATCGGCCTGTCGGTGCTGCTCTCGAGCTTCACCGCCACCAGGCCGGAGATGGGCATGCCGTCCGCCGTGTAAAGCTGCACCCCGCGGCACTCTTGCAATCCCGGTTCGCCACTGGGGTCAGGTACAACCAATCGCAGGAACTTGTCCATCTCAGCACCTCACCAGCTTGACCGACGAGCCGTAGGACGACAGCCAGCGGCGCAGCATGGCGGCCACGCCCGCGTAGCGCGTCTGGCCGTCGTTGCGCGCGCCGGCCGCGCTGGCGTATTTCGTCGTGATCGGGCCCACCGTCTTCTCGATGGCGGCGCCGGCGGTGGTGCTGCTGACGTCCTGCCACAACGGCCCCTTGAGCGCGCGCGCCGCCAGCTCGCAGCAGGCGCTCACGACCTCGCGCGGCACGCCCGTGACGACCGTGCGCGGCCACTCCAGCGCCTGGGTGTCGGTGGCGCGCTCGCCGCGGTAGGTGTATTCGCCATCCAGGTACAGCGTGGCATTGCGCAGGGCGGCTTCTAGTGCGGCCTCCTCGCCGGCGAAGGCCACGCCGTGGGCGGCAGCATAGGCCTGGCAGTCCGCCACGCTAACGTAGCTGTCGGCGTTCGGCAGGCCGGTTCCGTCTTCGACGATCAGGGGCATTTGGATATCTCCACAGGCTGACGGAAGCCCCCGCGCGAGCAGGGGCGACCGTCAGACGGCGGTCAGGCGGCCGGAGCGTCCAGCAGCGCGGCCAGGTCGGCCTTGAGCGTGACGCCCTCGGGGATGGTCACGCCCTTGGCGGCCAGCGCGTCCTTCAGCTGGTCCACAGTCAGGCCGTGCGACGGAGGCTGATCGCCACCGCCGTCCGCCTTGGCGGCCTCGGCCTTGCCCTTCGGCCGGTACTCCGGCTTCAGGGTGACCTTGGGCACGTCCTTGGCGGCGCCGTCGCGGCTCTCGATGGCGTTGGCATCGACGATGCGCATGCCAGCCTTGGCGGCCTCGGCCTTGACGTCCTGCTCGTAGCGGTAGAACGGGCCGGCCAGGTACCAGATGGGCAGCTTCGATTTCATGTTGGCTCCTTACTTGGACGCGTCACCGATGGCGATCACGCCCGCGGTGTGCTTGATGTCGGTGGCCACCTTGTCCCAGTTGGTGCCCGTGGCCAGCTCGGCGTCGGTCGGCGACTTGCCGCCGTTGGTCTCGTCCCAGGTGTAGCCCTTGAGGCCCAGACCGAAGGTGTAGTCGGCCTGGAACGTGGTCTCGATGCGCTCCTTGCCGTTCACGGTCGAGATGTTGGTGATCAGATCGCCGCCATCCGAGACCGTCGCCGCGCCCGCCACCAGCCCCAGCACCTTCTGCAGGTTGGGCGTGCCCGTGGCGTACAGGGCCGGGGCATCGGTCACGACCACCGTCTTGCCCAGGATGTCGACCACCGTGACGGCGCCGTACTGGAACAGCTGCTGGGCGTTGGCCAGGTTCTGGCCGATCAGCTTGTGGTATACCTGGCCGGTCATGACGTCCGCCACGATCAGGCTGGAACTGTCGCCGAACTTGGCATGGGCGTCGTTCAACGCCGAGTAGGTCAGGCCGGCCGTCGCCGACACATCGTTGGCGGCAGCGGCTTGATTGCTGACGGCGGCCACGAGCGCGGCCAGCGCGCTGTTCAGCTGGTCCTGCAGCAGCGCCTCGGCGAAGTTGCGCGAAGCCACCTCGATGCCTTCCGCCGTCGGCTTCTGCAACCAGGTCATTTGCGACGGCTCGTAGCGAATCGGGCCGAAGCCGCCCGCGACCTTCACCGAGCTGTGCTTCAGCTGGGTCAGGTCGGTGGGGGTTGCGGTGCCGTTGGCGGCGTAGCGATCAACGCGGCGGCGCGCGCCGTGGATGGCCTGATAGAACGATTCCTGGAGGAAATCGCCTTCGAAGCCGGCCGTGGTCAGCATGATCGCGCCGCGGGAGGCGGCGTTGAACTTCTGGATCTGCTGGCCCAGCGTCTCGATGATCGCCGGCATCATGTACTTGTTGAAAACCTGCATCTGCGAGAGAGACATGGTCGTTCCTTTTGCGTGGCGCGGGGTCAGCCCGCGAGTTCAGGGAATTGGGCTTTGAATGCGGCAACACGCTCTTCGCGGGTGCCGCCCAAATTGCCCGTGGTCTTGCCACCACCACTGCCGCCCTGGCCGCCGCCGCCGCTGTTCGCGGGCGCGGTGATGAAGTGCTTGCCCTGGTCGGTGCCGGCCCACTCGGTGACGTGGTCGGCCAGCGGCTTGTCGCCGATGACCGCAGCGCCGTCCTTGATGGCCGCCTGGCCGCGCAGCATCGCTTTGGCGGCGTCCATGAAGTGCGGCGCCACGCCGGCCTTGGCCAGCGCGGTGGACAGGCCGCCATCGATCAGGTGCTGGGTCAGGGCGCCTTCCTTGTCGGTCAGGTCCTTGGTCAGCTTCTCGATCTGGCGGGTGCTGTCCTTCGTCACCTTGTCGAGCTTGCCGGTCAGCTCCTCGACTTGCGTCTGGAGCCGGGCATGCTCTTCGGGGTCGATCTCGGAACCCTTGGCTTTCGCCTTCGCCTGGCGCAGCTCGGCGAGCAGTTCCTTGTTCTTGGCGCTCAGCGCCTCGGTGGCCTCAGCGGCCGCCTCTTCCAACAGGGCCTTCACTTCGGGGTCATTACGGTCAAGCGGCATGGTGTTGTCCTCTGGACGGTTGCAGGGCTCAGCCCCAAAAGCAAAAGCCCCACTGGCTCGGCCAGCAGGGCTTAGAAAGAAGAAGGCCCGCGCGGTGGCGGGCCCTATGGGTAATGGTCAGGTCACTTCAAGACGACGCGCTCGCCTCGCATGAAGCACAGCGCGCACAGCAGCGCCTTCGTGCCGCCGCTCCATGTTCTGGCGGTCTCGAACACGCCGATGCGCGTCTCGATGACCTCGCGCCCACCGCAACGGGGGCACTGGATCATGTCTTTCGGCTTCGGCAAGGCCTTGATCCGCTTCCGGATCCGGTCCTTTTCCGTTTCCGCCGGCTTTGGGGCGTCAGGGACGAGGTGCAGGGGCATGCGCGCTATTCTACGCCGGCCTGGGCGAAGGCGGCAGCGTCCTTGCGGCGCAGCTCGGCCAGCGTCAGATACACGCCTCGGTCGTTGTAGAAGCTCTCCAGTTCGACGCCGCCCTTGCGGAACAGCGCGCCGCGGGTCGGGCCCAGGATATCGTCCTGGATCGCGGCGGGCTGCCTGCGGAGCCAGTCCGCATAGGTCGTTGTCGCCCGCACCTGCTCGCCCTTCCCGCGCGCGCTGTCTCGGTAATCCTTCGCCGCCCTGGTGCCGATGAGCGGGTCGTCTTCCATCCCCTTCAGGATCGGCACCGAGGTGCTGCGGCACTGCCAATGCAACCGGCCAGGCCCGGCGCCCCACGGCACCTGATGCCCGATCGGCTTGTGCGAGTCCGGCTCGTACCGCAGACCGTCCCGCAGCCGGCACATCTGGCTGGTGCGCGAATCCAGCGTGCTGACCCAGGCCAGCGCGCCGATGATGTCGTCGTTGGCGTCGTACCAGCGATCCCGCGCAAAGCCGGCGGTGTGGCTGATGGCGGTGCGCACCACGGCCTCCGCGTTGCGCCGATCGATCTCCAGCAGGCCATCCGCGTAACCTTTCGCCCGGGTGCCGCGCACGCGCTGCACCACCTGCTGGATGGTCTGTCCCTCCACATAGCCCATGCGCACCGCGTCGCGGATGCGGCTGGCGCGCCCTGCTTCAAGGCCGGCCATCCACTCCCGAAGCAGGCGGCCCTGGAACGGCTGGGCCATGGCGCCGGCGTACACCTGCCCGGCCGTCACTCCGGCCGTGGTGAACTCGATGCCCAGGGAGGCGAACAACTGCCCCTGGTAGCCGATTTCGTAGTCGGCCAGGTCGCGCAGTTCCTTGTCCAGCTCGCCGCGCACCTGCTGGTATGCCTCGGCGTTCAGCGTGCGAACGTCTTTCAGCAACTCGTCCAGCCGCGACACCGTGAACGCGCTGGCCGGCAGGCGATCCATGGCCCGGGTGATCTGGTCGGCCAGGTCTGCGTCAACCCGGTTCAGCAGCGCAATTATCCGGCGCACCGCACCGTTGCCGTAGCGCACCAGGTCGATGGCATGCCGTACCGTGGCGTCATACAGCTCCGTTTGCAGGCTGGCCATTCGGGCCTCCGATCATGCCCAGCGCCGGGCCCGCCTGTTCAATGCGGGCCTGCTCTTCCTCGAACGTCACGCCGTCGTCAATGATGCCGCCGCGGCGCATGTTGTCGTAGAACGTTTCCGGGCTGATCGCTGCGGCCTGCAGCGCGCCCACCAGGGCGGTCAGGTCCTGAGCAGTCAGGCCGGCCGGGAAGAATTCGGTGTTCAGCTTGACCTCGACCGTGCCGCCCGCCGCACCCGCCCATTCAGCGGCCCAGCGGAACGCCTTGGCCAGGGACCGGCCCACGCCCAGGGCGATGCCGCCCAGCACGCTGTTCTCGCCAGCGCGGTGGATCTTGGCCGTCTCGGCCGCCTCCGCGTCGCGCTTCTCGGGCGCCAGGATGCGCGCGCCCAGGGTGGCCATCATGCCTTCCTTGCGGTCCAGACTGACCTTGATGCTGTCCAGGCCCTGGCCGGAGAACTCCAGGTACTTGGCGTCGGAGTCCGGTTCGCTGAAAACCCAGGCTTCGGACGAGCCGATCTTCAGCGACTCACCAGTGCCCATCGTGTGCCCAGTCACCACCGCAGTGGGCAGCGCCGTGAAATGCAGCGCGTGTTCGTAGTCCGCCGTGCCGCGGTAGTGCGACATGTTCACGTCCACCAGGTCCAGCAGCACGGGCTTCTGCGGGTCGACCGCCTCGCCGTTGCGTCCGATCAGCACGAAGGGGATGTACGGCAGCCGCTTGCCGTTCATCATCGGCGTGTACTCGAACGCTGGGGTGTTCAGGTCGGTGCGGTAGATGCGCACGCGGTAGAAGCCGTCCACCAGGTCCAGCACCCGGTACTGGGTCTTTTCCTCGGCGGTGAACTCGTCCTTCGGGTCGGTGTAGCACTCGGCCAGCACCACCAGCACGAGCTGGTTCACGCCGCGCACGCGGGCCGTGCGCCAGTTGATGATCGCCTCGGCCTTGTACGTGGCCAGGTACGGGCGCATGCCAGCGGCCTGGGCCTGGCCCACGGTCATGAACTCGCCGCTGGCCACCGGGTAATCCACCAGCACGCCCACGCGGGTGACGTCGATCACTTCCTTGGTCACGTTCTCGATGAACGTGTCCACCGGCGTTCCCGCCAGGTCGGCGTCCTCGATCAAGGGCTGCAGCGCTGCCGGCAACGCCACCGTGGGCTCCTTGCGGAACACCATGCCGATCAGCGCTTCCTCGGTGCGGGCGGTGGCACCGTAGAACAGCGCCCGCGCCTTGTAGGCGTCGTACTCCGCCTCCTCCTGCCCTGCGAGCTTGGGCAGGTACTTCGTGCCGGCCGCATGCACGGCGTCCTGGCCCTGCAGTGCGGTACGGCAGCGCTCCCATCGCGGCTGGTTGGCCAGCCAGAGGGGATGTTTGCTGTCGACAGGCATGGTCAGGTTCCTATGAGTTTGATGCGGCTCATGCCGGTGGGCGTGATCGGATAGCGGTGCACCAGGAAATAGCCCTGGGCGTCATTCGGGTGGTCGTGCCCGGTGGACTTGTCCGGCTCCCCGTTCTTGTCGTAGGCCTGCTGCTCCAGCGCCTCGGTCAACGTCGGGCAGCGGTCGGTGTTCACCTGCCAGCGGCGGACGCCCTCGTCGTTCAGCAGCATGCCGTTCACGGCGTTGATGCGGTCCTTCACGGCCGGGTTTCGGCTGTTCACGCGGACGGTGAAGCCGGCCTTGCGCAGAATGCTCAGGTCCGACTCGCTCGCGTTCTTGCTGCTGGTGTTGCCGCCGCTGGCGTCTGGGTAGATGGTGACGCCGTGTCCCTTGTCCTTGAACCGTTCTTTCAGCATCCGCACCATCTCCGGCGTATCGCGCACCTTCGTCAGCTCGCCTACCGTCAGCGGCAGGCCGGCCCGGATCACGTTGACCGTGGCCGTCATGTTCAGCACGTTGAAGTCCATGCCGATGTGCAGCTCTTCGTGCGGCTCCTCGGCGGCATCCGTGTGGTGCAGCACCCGGTCGAAGTTCGCGTACACGCTGCCGCTGGTCAGGTTGGTGAACAGGCCGCGTAGGTACGCCGCGATCAGCTGCGGCGGGTAGCTCGCGCGCAGCGACGGAATGTAATCCTCGGGCAGGTTCTTGCCGTTCTCGTAGGTGCTGGCCTGCACCAGCCCGTACAGCGCGGCCAGATCGGGCCGCTCGCGAACCTGCTTGACGAACTGCTGGTAGACGAACTTGAAGCCCTCGGGCGTCGTGGTCACGTCCACGCCGTTGAGCAGACCGGGCGCGGTGTGGCGCAGGCGGGCAATGATCTTGCGCCAGGCCAGCGCCGCCTTGTCCGCCTTCATCACGTCCAGCTCGTCGATCAGCCCCTTGCCGATCTTGAAGCCCACGATGTCGCCCGGCTTCTCCATCGACCGGCAGATTACCGTGCCGCGGTACTTGCGGCCGGCGAACAGATGGACTTCCTTGTTCGACTCGTTGATCTTGGCGGCCAGGCCCCAGTCGTGGGCCACCTCCTCGATCGTCGGGTAGAAGATGTCTCGGATCTGGCCGTAGGTTGGCGCGAAGTACCCCGAGTTGACCCGGGGGAACTCCCAGGCGTGACGGCACAGGCCGGCCCCGCCGACCCAGGTCTTGCCGCTGCCGAAGCCGGCGACGAACGCGCGGAATTTGTGCGGAAGCGCCAGGAACCGGGCCTGGGGCTGGTTAAGGCTCGGCATCGGGGACGCTCGCGTCCTTGACCTCGATCACCACCTTCACCGGCGGCGGCGCGTTGTCGTCGTTTGTCGGATCCGGCTTGTCGCGCCAGAGGTCTGGGCGCCGGTTCTTCAGCCAGAAAATGCAGGCCGTGGTATCCGGCGGGTACTGCCTGGTGGTGGGCGTCGTGACGATCACGCCGTCGCACACCCGGATGTCGTCCTCGGCATGCGTGTAGCCCAGGGCGCGCTGAAACAGCCTATCGGCCACCTCGGCGTCTGCCATGGCTTTGCCCCTTTTTAGGGCTAAAGAAAACTCCGGGTACCGCTTCTTCCAGGTGTTGACGGTCACCTCTGTCACGCCGAACGCATCGGCGAGGTCCGCATCGGTTGCCCCCAGTTTGGCGAGCTTTTCCGCCCACACTGCGTATTCTTCCTGATAGGCCGACGGACGCCCGCGCTTGCGCGGCTGGCCCGCTTTCGTCTCATGCGACATATCTAGCCCCTTTCCTGACATTCTCTGCTGCCCATAGCGGCTGCAGGTTCTCAAGGGACCAGCATTCGGCAAACTGCTGTGCATCCGTCAGATCAAACGAAGCGCACGGCCTTACATGATCGATGTGCCACTTCCCATAGTTTTCCCAGCCCATCCCCTGCTGGAAACGCCGCTCCAGATGCGCGCGCAGATCCTCCAGGGAATAGCCGAGACGACTCAAGCACGCGCCGGACGTCTTGCCCTTCAGCGCCGCCCACATACGGGCGCGCATGGAATTGGCAATTCGTTCCGTCGGGTTGCGCATCCGACGCGCACGGCGATACGCTGAGACGAGGGATCGGCTCTGTCTATCCTCCGCCGCCCACTGCCGGCGCCGCTCGTCGTTCGGCGTGATGGCCTGGAAGAACTCCTCGTGCTGCCAAGCCCATTGGGCAATTTCAGCCAGAGTTACGTCAAAGAACCACGCGATCTGCTCGTCAGACGCGCCGAGCTTGCAAAGCTTGGTGGCCTGCTCGGCGAACCCGGGCTGGTACTTGGATGGTCGTGCCATGGCGCGGTCCCTCTGGGAGCGACGCCGCAGGCATCGATTCCGCGTTGAAAGTGATTCAGGATGCGCCCATCCGACTTACCCGCCCACTGGGCGAGCTGGGCGTGTGCGGTTCTCGTCTACCAGACCCGGCGACGAGGCCGGGGAGAAAGTCCCGCGCGCTTTGATCCCCCGCGCGGGCGCCCGTCTGGCTGGGCTGGGTCCGGGGAATGTGCTTAGCTGCCGCGGCCCGGATGCTTGGCGGCATCCATTTCGAGAATGAACCGGACTTTGGCGATATCGCCGGCGGCAATTGCGTCCTGGAGCTTTTCGCCTTCCGATCGAAAATCGGCAACGTTTCCGGTCCGTTCATCGATGAGGATGCCTCCTGCGCCGATTCGGTGGCCCAGAAGCTTGGCCAGGCCGGCCAGGGTGCGGACCACATCGGTTCCGGTGAGATGGGGATGATCGATCATTTGGAGGGACCGAGGCCGGGCCTGCGGGCGGGGTAAAAGGGCGAGTCTTCGCGTTCATTGCCACCGAACATATGCGCTCCTGAAGAGTCAGCCCGCAAAGCAAAAGCCCCGGCCAAAGGCTCGGGGCTTATTTCTTCCGGACGCGCGACGTCCGCCTGCGGGCATCGGGTCTCGTCGTCAGACGGTAGTCATCACGGATTGAGCAGAATTATGCAGCCGATTCTCGAATTGTGCAACAAACTGCTGGAAATACGCGACACACCGCACGAGGATGTCGTCGAACTCGCGGGCGCGGATGCCCTGCATGCGACAGATGAGGTACGGCGGGTGGCCCATCACGTAGTAGGCGCGCAACAGCAGCGGCGCCTGCGGGTGCATGCGGTATGAGGCGGCCAGGCTCCAGGCCCGCTCGATGAGCCCGGCGTCGGCCTCGTCCCATTCCTGCACCGCGTCGTTCTCCAGGTTGCGGGTCTGCCCTGCCCGGCGGGCCAGGTCGCGGCACACCTGGTAGGTGGGCGACACGGCGCGCCGGTGGCGGTCGCGCATGACCTCGCCCCAGTTGCACAGGCGGTCATGAAAATCGGCCGGCAGGCGATCCAGCAGTAGTTTCGGCGTCTTCATGGCGCGGTGCGCTCCTCGTACTTCGAACAACGTTGGCCGATTTCCTCGCCCAGGGCGCAGCGCAGCACGCGCCGACCGCCGAATGGGCTGGTGATCAGTCGGATTTCCTTGCATCCGGCGCAGGTGCGCGCGGCGGGCGGCTCTTGGCGGCGTTCCAGCAGCTTGGCCGGGTCGCCGCGCTCGGACTTGCTGGACCAGGTCATGGCTTGCCCCCTTGATACCGCCGCCGGTACTCGAAAATCAGCGCCTCTGATATCCGCTCGATTGAATAGGCTTCGAATTCACGGCTAGGTGCGCTCTCGCCGATGGAGTCGCACATTCGTTGGAAGACGTGCACGGCCTCGTGCACCAGGGTGAGAATCACGGCCACCGGGTCCCGCTCAAGCGAGTCGGGGGCAAGACAGACGACACAGACCAGCGCCCCATCCTTCTCCCACGTGTGCACGCAGGCCGCTTGTCGCTCCTCGTCGAGCCACCCTTCCGGATTGCGGACGGCGCAATGCCGCACGGCCCGGGCGTACTCAGCTTCGGTGAGGCACAGCAACAGGTATGGCGCCCTGACCGTATCGCGTGTGAGCCACTTCATCACTCCCCTCCCCGCCGGCCGCCCGAGAGCGAGGGCGTTTTCGGCTGGGCCGCCAGCGCGCGCTCGCCGTTCAGGCGCAGGCCCACGGACGACAGGCTGAGCGGCGGGCGCTGCAATGCGTTGCTGGTGCGCGCCGGGGCCACGAATACGGGAATGTCCAGGGCGGCGGATGGCGTCGATGCCGGCTTGACCGCGGGCGCAGGCTTGGGCCTGGGTGGTCGTGCGCGCTTCGCGGGCTTGACCGGCTCACCCGGCTGGGCCTCGATGATCGCCGCCATCAGCCAGCCGTCATACGCGTCTTTCGGCGTGACGCCGCGGCAAGATACCGTGGCGTCCACGCAAAGCCAGCAGCCGTCCATCCGTCCTTCTACGGGGATCAGGCGCGGAAGCTTGGCCCGCGCGGTCTGTTCGTGTGTGGTCATGCTTTGCGCTCCTGATCGACGGCCCAGTGCAGGATGGCCAGGGCGTCGGCTGCGTTGTGGCTGTCCGGGCTGAACCCGCGCGCCTTGGCCTGGGCCATCATGGCGTCCTTGTCGGCCCGGCCGCTGCCCGTGAAATGCTTCTTGACCGTCGGCACGGCCACGCTGGACAGCGTCAGGCTGTGCGTGTCGGCGGCCAGCTCCACCAGCGCCTTGAACCCGCCGTAGACGTCCGACGACGCGGCGCTGCTGTGGCCGAAGACGACGCGCTCGTACACGATGGCGTCGATCTGGAAGGTGGCGACCGTGTCGGCTAACCAGCCGCGGAACCGGGCCCAGCGCTGCCCAGGTGTCCAGGACTTGCGCGGTGTGAAGTCCACGGTGCCGTAGCGCATAGCGCCATCGCGCCGGCGCAGCGCGTAGCCCGTTTTCGTGCCCAGGTCCAGCGCCAGGATGTTGATGTTCAGGCCCACCGAAGGCGCCACCCCAGAACCAGCATTGGCGCGGCTTTCCGGGATGATCATGCTGCTTTGGGCGCCATCCCAGGCCCAGGGGTCGGGCACGGCGTCCACGCGCGCGAAGCTGTCCGGGGCGTCAAGGGCATAACCGCCGCAGGCCACGGCCAGTGTCCTGATCCTGTCGTTGAGCGTTCCCTGCATCGGATCGAGCGCCACGTCGGCGCCCTGGGGGGTGAGGTTCGGTAGGGTCATGCGTCGTGGTCCTTGCGGGGGAAATGGGAGGCCAGTTGCTCAATCACCGGCAGGAGGGTCTGGGCGCGCGCTTCCTGGCGAGCAAGGAGCCGGTCCTCTCGCTCCAGGTATTCGTATCCGTCGGGGAGCTCAACATCGCGCATGCATTGCCACCCGGGGACGCGGTAGATCGTCCAACCGAGGCCGGCCAGCTTCCGGTCGCGAGCAGCATCCTTGCGGGCGTCGTGGAACTTGGCGCCGTCGCACTCCAACGCTACCTTGGCGATGGGGTTACCGAAGTCCAGGAAGAACCCCGCCACGGGCAATTGCGGCCACATGGGTAGGCCGGCACGGCGGATGTGGTACCAGGCCTCCTGCTCAATCGGCGAAAAGATCAGGACCCAGTCGCCAACCGCATATTGGTTCTCGCCGAACCAGCTTTCCAGACCAACATCCACCCGCGCTTGAAACTCGCGGTAGGCCCGGCGGATATTGGCGAACTTGATCGATAGGTCAGCGGACCAAGCCGGCGGAACCATTGGGTAATCAACCCTCTGGCGCAGGTCAGACATGAAGGACTTCATGTCGTCGGCGACGTGAACGGGTTCTTTCATGCGGCTGCTCCCTTCTGTAGTTGTTCGACTTTGGCGGAGGCCTGAGCCTTGAGCCTGTCCAGGCGCTCTCGCTCGGCCGCCGCCAGTTGCTCGCGCTGCTTCGCGCGCTTTTCGGCTGGGCTCATGGCATTGGCCAACATCTGCTTGAGACGGGCGATGTTCTCGGCGGCGGCCTGGTCATCTGGGGTTACTTCTGCCGGCGCCGGCAACAGGTGTTCGATGGCCGGCGCGGACAGTTGGCCGAGGTGCACGGCGCGCTCCAGCGCCACGGCGCGACGCTCAGCGTTGAACCCGAGGGACACGGTCCAGGCGGCAGGCTTGCCCTCCATCCTGGCGGCCGCCACCAGCCGCTCGTAGGCCGCGCGGAATGCCATGCGCGCGCCAACGTCGTCGCCGGCATCGAGGACCGGCCGGCAGGCAGCAAACGCCTGAGCGATTTCGGCGGTCCAGACGACGGTTTCCGCTTCATCCTGGGACGCCAACGCCACAGGCCAAGCCTCATCAGCCGTCAGCCGGCTGTCTCCGGCGCCCTGCCCCAGCAGCTCCAGGATCTGGGCCGGCGTCGGCGGAAACTTCGGTTCGGTGCGCGTGTACGTTCCCAGGGCGCGGCTTACGGCGTCCAGAGGGAACGGTTGCAGAATCCGCCACCAGACGGCCATAGCCTCGGCTGACGGCCGCGTGCGGTTGTACACCTCGAAGACGCCCGCCAGGCGCTTGCCGAATGCGTCGTTATCGTTGGGCTGCATCACATGCCTCAGCCGCTGGTCAGTTGCAGAAATCTTTGGTGCTCCGCCTCTGCGGCTGCCTGGCGGGCCATGGGCATGCCGAAGCCGCCGCGTTGATCGCGCAGGGGGTACAGGTCGGTCCACTTCCCACTGCGCACGCTCTGCTCGATCACCGCCACCGGGTCATTGCCGGCGGCTCGCAGCTTGGCGAGGTGGTTGATGGCCATCGTGGCCGCGCGCTCGGTCATCGGAGCCTTCACGACGATCCGGTGTTCAACCCAGTCCACCCAAGCATCACGCGGCAACCAGTCCGGCAGCTCGAAGTCGATCAGGTTCGGGCGCTTGGCCGTCACGCGCGCATGCGCGGTATTACCTGTTCCTTTACCTGTTCCTAATACCTGTTCTACCTGTTCTGTAGGGAAAACTGGTACTGCTTCGGGTGGATTTTGGGACTGCTTCCCGGCAAAACTGGTACTGCTTCCGGAAAAATTGGGACTGCTTCCGCCATCCAAAGCGGTACCAGTTTCGGTACCGCTTAGCAGTTCCAGTTTTGGGACTGCTTGGTGGGTCGAAGAGGTACCAGATTTGGGACGGCTTTGGGCCCGTGAAGCGGTACCAGTTTTGGTATCGCTTGTCGGCTCGGAAAGTTCGTAGACGGTGACCGATTTGGTCATTCCTGCGCGCTCACCGGTGTCACGCAGCGCCCCGCATTCAACCAGGCGGACCAGGTTGGCCAGCACTGTCTTGCGGTCCTGCCCGGTGTCACGCACCAACTGCGTGACCGAGGGGTAGGCGGTCCAGGGGCGCTGGTCCTTGTGCGCGTAGTGCGCCATAACCGTCAGGATCTGCTTGGCCGGTGCGTGGCTGATTGGCTGGCTCAGCGCCCATTCGACGGCTTGGTGGCTCATGCCGCCTCCTCTCTGCTCAAGGTTGCGCCGCCGCCAGGGATGTAGGGGACCTCTTCCACTAAGCCACGACGAGCCATGGAAAAGATTCTCGACCTCTCAATACCCAAAAGACGTGCGGCTTCGGAGAAACACACAACCTTTCCGTCGACGACGGTGTAGCGGTTGGTTGATCTGTTCTGCGCCTGTTGAAACGGGGTCGCCCAGCGGCAGTTGGCCGCTGAATAACCTGCGTTGTTGTCGATTCGGTCTATGGTGTGCGCAGGCGTTGGCGCGCGGCCCATATCCGCAAGGAACTGCTCGTAGGACATCCACTCCGGGGCGACCGTTATGCCTTGGGCGCCATACTTCGGCCAGTGCATGTCCGACGGCCGCGTGCATCGTTTGATGATCCCGGCCCAAATCTGATGCTCCTTTGACCCTGCGTCGCCGTGCACCCGATTGAGGCTCGCCATGCGCCGCGCGCACTTCGCCCGGCCGACACAGCCGCACGATTTCGAGTTGCCCTTCTTCAGGTTGTTTGCGAAGACCAGTCGAACGGATCCACAGTCGCACACGCACTGCCACTTACCTTCGATGCGACAAACAGCGGTCAGGATGCCGAAGCGCTGGCCTGCCAAGTCTTCGTATTGGCTCATCAGCGCACCCATCCCGGCGGCTCGAATTTTTCGGTCCACACGACGCCGTTGTTAGCGCCCCAGGCGTACATCAGCTCAATCAGGTCGCCCATCTTGCGCTGGCTCATGTCGCTGGTGTGCTCGCCCAGCATGACCTCTCCGCCATATAGGCCCTCAGCCAGCAGAGTTTCCTTGGCCAGGGCAGCAGTGAAGATGTCCTTCCACTGCTTGTCCTCCAGCCGGCGCGGCGTGCCGTTGACCGGCCACAGCTTCTGGCGCGCGATGTCGCCGAGCATTGCCCACATCTTGCGCTTGGTCGCGAGCGTTGCAGAAGGCTCAACCGGCGGCGCGAAGAAGTAGCCGTCCGGCGATGCATCGATGTCGCGGTGCGCGCGCTGGCGCGTGCGGGAGTTCAGCGGATAGCGCATCAGTGCCTCGTCGCCAGGGCGTCGTGCAGGCCGACCACAATGAAGGCCTCCCGCAGTTGGGGGTTCAGGTCTTCGCGCAGCATCATTTCCTCGTAGGCCTTGGCGCGATCCCAGCCGTGCTTTCGCAGGGCCTCTTCGAACGCGCGCTTGGTGATGGCCAGGGCTTCGTCATAGCTCATGCGGCCCTCTGGGCGATGACTTCTTCCATGATCGTCAGCCGGCCCAGATGGTTCAGGTACTGGCGGATGGCGTGGTTGCCCACGGCTTCCTCGAAGGCATCGATGCAATCGGCGGGCAGATCCAACCGCGGCCGGTTCTTCCCATCCAGGGGTTCGGGATGCAGGTAGCTGCTCACGTGCGGCGCGTACAGGCCGCACTCTTCGGCCAGGCTGCGCTGCGTCATGTTCGGCCGGGCCCGATGTTCCCAGGCAAGACGCACCGCCTCGCGGAAGGTCTTGCATGCCGCCACAGCAGACAGCGGCAGGAATCGCTTTCCGGCGGGCGCCGGGAACGTACTGGCGCCGTAAACAACTGCGGAATGGGTGTGCACTTCGCTTCCTTTTAGGAAAAAATCATCGAGTTACAACGTGAGTTACAGCGTGGATCCGGGCAAAAATTTTTCGTACCGACAATGCGAGACGAACGAAATGACCGAAACCGAAAAACTGCTGAACCACGCCCAGGACATCGCGCGCCGGACCTTCGTGGACCCGAGCGAGGCCGCGGTGATGGACCTGTTCCGTGAGCTGTGCAATGAGCGTGACCGCATGGCGTGGGCCACGGACGACCGCGCAGCAGTGCACTGAGCCATGACGACGGAAATGGGCGGCCAGCCCCAGCGCCTTAAACTGGCGGCTCTCACACACACCATCGGCAAAGGAGCCGGCCATGAAGATCGACGATGCACTCGCCGCATTCGAGCAAAACGTCAGCATGCTGAATCCCCAATCAGACCCTGTTCAATGGAATCTGAACCGGGGGCTGGCGAATCTCTGCGAGGCAGTGAAGCAACTGCAGATTCAACAGCGTCGCCAAGCGACGCAGCTAGACGAGATACAAAGCAAGCTGCGTCAGCTGCGGTAGGAAATGCCGCCAGGTGGTCGATCATCACCTGGTGCGCCACTGCCTCCAGGGCCAGCCGAGTCGGAGCCTTAACCATGGCTCGGCCCCTGGTGCTTTTTCCGGTGCTCGGCAGCGAGCTCGGCGCACAGATCAATGCATCCATCGCAGATCGCCGGGGTGAGTGCTTTCTCGACGCTGATCGATCCCACGACAATGAATGCGACGTGGTCAGCATCCTTGCCGCAGAAGTCGCAGACAGCCATTTCGCGTTGGAAGATGGCCATCTACGCCGCCTCCTGCTGCGCCGGCGCGGGGTCGGCAAGTTCGGGCCAGATGCGTTCCCAGTCGTCGGGCCGCAGGTCAGGCGCGGTCTGGAACATGGGAACGGCCGCTTTGATCAGTTCGATGGTCCGGCCCGGGTATTTCGGCGCGTAGAGAACCGCGCACGGATGGTCCAGAAGCTCGGGCCAAATTCGGTGCCAATCATCAGGACGCAAGTCCCAGCGCATCACCGAGCTATCAGGGCACGGGAACTTGGTCGGATCGAGGTCCACCCAGTGGTGCCTGCTGTCTTCCCAGACGCAGCGGTATCGCCGAACGGCGGTGTCAGGCGAAGGTGCCACCGCAACGCTGCGCTGTGGCCGCTGGTATCCGTAACCAGCGGCTTCGTGGGTCCAGGATTCCACGCGGGCGAAGTTCAGACCGAAGAACCATTCGCGCTTGAACCGAATCTCGGCTTCGGCGACGCATTGTTCGATCAGTGCAGCTTCGGCCATCGCGACATCACCTACGCATGGTGCGATGACGCGCTGATCCAGATAGACGCCAACGACCGATACGCGGTCAGCGTGCGCAGCCAGCCGCTCATCTGGCGAGCTGGTGCGCCCTACCTTGATTGCGCCGTTGCTGAAGAGGCAGGCGTAGAGGTAGGCCATCTAGGCGCCCTCCTGCGCATGGCCCGATTGCTCGGGCAATTCTTCAGCGAGGAAAAGGTCCGGGCGCTTCACTTTCTCGACCGCAGGGATTCCTCGCGTCATCCAGTTGGATACGCGATTCGTTCCCCATTTGCCCAGGCCGAGCAGGCGAGCAACCTTCGCAGGGCCACCAAGTTTGAGAATTCGGGTTTTGTCGTCCATGGCGGAATTACACACCATGTGTGATTCGCAGTCAACACATAGCGTGAAACAACGCCGCGTGTGATCCGAGCAACATACGCGCCATGGAAGCTATGCACGAAACAACTGCTCGCCTGTTTGCCGCAATTGAAGAAATGAGCCCTGGGGAGGCTGTGACCTCGAGGGTGGCTGCGCGCATGAATGTTGCCGATAACAGAGTGACCAACTGGAAAACCAGAGGAATCAGCTTTGAGGGAGCCGTACAGGCCGAGGCCGCCTACGGAATACCGGCGGCATGGATCATGTATGGACAGATGCCGTCGCTGCCCTCCCAGTGGCCGTTCGAGAAATGGGTTCCCCTAGAGGCGATAAAGAGACTGCCACCGGATAGTGTGGGGTTCATCGCCCATAGCATCAGATCTGCCTTGAATGAACTCACTGAGATCGATGACAAAAGCAGAATCTCCAAGGCATCTTGAGCTTGTATGGTCTGACGGCCGCCCTAGGTCATCGCAAGAAAAATAATCGAGGCCCAAGCAATGCGAAAGGACATGCTTTCTGACCAAAGCGGCTGGAGCGACGCAGTTGGCGAAACTGCGCACGTCTTTTGCGCGACGATGCAACTACGCACTCCTTTAAGGATTCTTCTTCGTCACGGTGAAGAGTGCCCTCCTGGCGTTGAGCCGCCAGCTATTGCTGACGAGGCATGGCACGGTATTTGGGTGCCCGCCATTGATGGAATGGCGCTGTGGGGCCAAATGGCCTCCGAGATTGGGTACATCCCCGCTGACGGCGGTCCTTTCCTTCATTTCCTCATAGCAGCGCGAGAAGCCATCGAGCAAAGTGCAGCAGCGGACATAAAGGCCGCGCAGTTGGCCGGAGTCCTGGCTGATCCGAGATGGCGCGAGTTCGTCGAGCAACTAGGCGGCGCTACAGCCATAGCCCGGCGATTGCTCAGGCCGTAGTTTTTCCCCTTCGCTTCAAGCCCACCTAGCCCGCGCAAAGCGGGCTTTCTTTTGCCCGTTACAAAATAATCACACATAGCGTGTGTTTCTTTCTTGACCTCAAATCACACATCGTGTGTAATTCTTCCCATGCACTCACAACCCGTGAGCAGACAGGGAGAAGACAGATGAGCACGGTCGACAAGGACTTCGCCGACAACATCAAGGCGAACCAGGGCTATTACAACGGCGACAGCGACAACAGCCTGGGCGACAACCCGCGCTGCGTCGAAATCACGGAATACGACAACGCCTTCGGCGGCGTCGGCTACGGCCTGACGTTCGAGGGCCGGACCAACCGTTACGTGCCCTCGCCCCATGTCGGCAATCCCCGCACCTACTGGCGCTTCGCCGCCTGACTCCACCCCCACCCGCCCCGGTAGGGGCTAGGAGAAACAGCATGCTCACCACGCACCGCCTAATCCAGCTGCACAACCTTGCCGATGACCTGTCGGCCCGTGCCCGGGTGTGCCTGCGAGGCGCGGCCAACCTGGAACGCATCGGCAATGCCCGCGGCGCCCAATATCAGCGCGCCAAGGGCCTGCGCTACCAAGCCATAGCCGAAACGGCTGCGCACCGTCTGGAGGCCGCATGAACATTCCGCATCCTCCGGTCCCGCTCGATCAAAAAGAGTGGGCTGTCGCTCACTGGAACAGGCTGGCCGACGAAGCGGAGCGCGCCGGCGCCCTGGGGCTGCTGCACACGAATGTGGCGAAGGCGCAATCCGACTGTTACCGCCGCACGGCGCGGGCCATCCAGCACGAAATCGAAACCGGAGTGGCTGTGTGTTCCTGCTGCTTTAAGCCGTTCGGGCGCGGATCGCTTGCGCTGCACTAACAACCCCACCCCGCCCCGGGTGCCGGGGCAAGGAGACCACCATGAACGATTTCCTCAAGGACGCCATCGCCAAGGGCACGGACGGCGACGCCGCGGCGGCGATGGTCCAGTACGGCGGCAGCTTCATGCGGCTGGTGGGCCTGGCCTGGCAAGCGGCCGACCCGATGAACCAGGCGCGCCTCAAGGAAGCATTCCGGCCGGAGTTCGACCGCTACCGCAAGGACGCGGCCGCCCTGAAGCATTACCAGGGCCTGGCGCGCGAGGCTGAACTGGCCTCGAGGAACTGAGCCATGGGTGCCTATCACGCCGAACTGATGGACGACCTGCTGCAGGTCGCGCCGCCCTACTCCCTGCCGTACGAGCCGGACGAAGACGCGCCGACCGTGACGAAGGCGCAGGCCGTGGCCGCCGTGGTGGCGTGCCTGTCGAACGAAGCGCCGACCGCCTATGGGCTGACGGCGGCCGACTGGGCCGAGCACCTGATGAACGAGCTGGCCGACAACCCGGCGGCGGTGCTGCTGGTGCTGCTGATTGGCTCGAGCGTGCCGAGCGTGGGCGAGTTCCTGGCCGGCCACCTGGGCAACTGCATCGAGGGCGTGGCGAACCGCCGGCTCGCCGAGATGGACCCGGACGAAGCGGAGCAATACCTGTGACCGCCCTCCTTCAATTCATCGCCGGCGGCCTGGCTGCGGCGTACCTGATTGGCCGGCTGGGCGATGCGCTGATGCGCGCCCACGCCCGCCGCGATTCCTGGAGCAAAGCATGAAATTCAGCGTGTGCCGCCCCGGCCTTCACTACCGCGAGCTGATCGTCAGCGAGAACAACGCCCGCATCGAATCGGGCCTCCTGTACGAGGGCGAATCCAAGACGTTGGCGGCAGAACTTCGGGAAGCCGCCGATGACTTGTCGCCGCGCGACACGCCCGAACTGGACGAATACGACGCGGGCATTTTGGGCTCCGCCGGCGGCGGCGACGTCGACTGGTGGCAGGACTACCTTCGCGCCGAGCTGGAGCGCGCCCATGCGTTCTACCAGTCGCAACTGGAGAGCCTCCTGTGATCCGCCGCCTCCTGCGCGCCCTGCTGGGCCTCGACCGCTACGAATGGGTCGGCATCGCCGGCGCCGTGGTGCTGGCCGCCTCCGTCGGCGTGCTGGGCCCGACGCTGGACAGCCAGTCCACCCCCTACCCCACCTGCGAAGGCTGCAGCAAGACCGCTGTGGCCGCCAAGGAATGACCATGACCGAAGCAACTCAACTTGCAGAACTGCCGCCGCCGGAGACGGCCCTCCAGGTCTACTCCAAGCCCGGCGGTCTGGAACCCTGGCTGGACAAAATCCGCACCGAAGTCAGCGGCCACGTCGCTGACCTGACGACCAAGAAAGGCCGCGAGGCGATCGCCAGCTTGGCGTTCAAGGTCCGGAAGGTAAAGACCGCCCTCGACGGCCTGGGCAAGGAGCAGGTGGACCGCCTGAAAGAGATCCCGAAAAAGATCGATGCCGAACGCCTGCGCATGCGCACCGCGCTGGATGCCCTGGCCGAAGAGGTGCGCGCGCCGCTCACCGAGTGGGAAGCCGCCGAGGAAGCGCGCCAGCAGCGCCACCAGCAGGGTATCGAATGGTTCCGCCTGCGCGCCGACGAACACCACGACCTCGACGCGGCCGAACTGCGCGCCACCCTCGAACAGGTCAATGCGCGGGCTGTGGATGCGTCCTGGGAGGAATACGAGGCCGAGGCGCACCGCGTCAAGGCCCGCGCCATAGACGCGCTGACGCAGGCCCTGGCGGCGCGCGAGAAATACGACGCTGAGCAGGCCGAGCTGGCGCGCCTGCGCGCTGCCGAAGCGGAGCGCGAGCAGAAGGAACGCGAAGAGCGCATCGCCCGCGAAGCCGCCGAGCGCGCCCAGCGCGAAGCAGAAGCCCGCGCCCAGGCCGAGCGAGATGCCGCCGCGCGCCGCGAAGCTGAAGCCCTGGCCGCCGCTGAAACCGCCCGCCTGAATGCCCAGTTGGCCGAGCAGCGCCGTATCGCTGCAGAGCAGCAGGCCGAACTCGACCGCCAGGCCGCCGCAGCGCGCGAACGGGAAGCCGCGGCGCAGGCTGAGCAGCGCGCGCGGCAGGCTGCCGAGCAGGCCGCCGCCGCTGAGCGCCAGCGCATCGCCGACGAACAGGCCGCTGTGGCCGCCGAAGCCGCGCGCCGCGAGGCTGACCTGGCGCACAAGACAGCCATCAACCGCGCTGCCCTGGATGCGTTCGTCCAGGGCGGCATGCCCGAGGACTGCGCCAAGCAGGCGATCAAGCTGATCGCCAAGGGCCAGATCCCCAACATCCGCATCACCTACTGAGGAAGCCATGACCGAAATCATCGACGCCCCGGCCCGCGAAGTGGCCCCCCGTCCCGAATCGAACCCCAGCCACTTGCCCACGCTGGCCGCCAATTCGCCCATGGGCATGATGCTGGCGGCCGTGCAGCAAGGCGCCACGCTGGAACAGGTCGAGAAGATGATGGACCTGCAGGAGCGCTGGGCCAAGGCCGAAGCCAAGAAGGCCTACGACGAGGCGTTCGCCAACTTCAAGGCCGAGGCGGTCAAGATCATCAAGGGCAAGGACGTCACGGATGGCCCCTTGAAGGGGAAGGCCTACGCCGAGCTGCACGACGTCGTCAATGCGGTCACGCCGGCGCTCTCCAAGCATGGCCTGTCGTCGTCCTGGAAGCTTACGCGCGACGAAAAGGACTGGATGGAGGTGACCTGCTACCTGCGCCATGTTGGCGGACACGAGGAAAGCGTGTCGATGGGCGGCCCGCCTGACGCTGGTGGCGCGAAGAACGCCATTCAGGCCCGCGCCAGCACCAAGACCTACTTGGAGCGCTACACGCTCAAGGCGATTACCGGCCTGTCCGAACAGAAAGACGACAACGACGGGAACGGCGCCGCGCATGCAGCGGAAGACCTGCGCGACGAGTGGATCAGCAGGCTAGCCCAGGCCGACGACATGGAATCCGCCGCCGCCATCTGGCGGGACGGCTGCAAGGCCATCGAGTCCACCAACAACCTTGCGGCGTTCGCCGCGTTCAAGAAGGCCTACGCCGACAAGCGGGCCATGCTAAAGCAGGAGGAAAAGTAAATGGACCTGATCTTCCACAAGGAGCCGCAGGGCTCGCCCGAATGGCTGGAAGCGCGCCGCGGCGTCACCACCGGCAGCCGTTTCAAGGACTGCCGCGACCGGCTTAAAAGCAAGGAGCCGTCCAAGAACTGCCTGAACTACGCCATGGACGTGGCCCGCGAGCGCGCCGGCGGCAAGGCGGCCGAGGTGTTCGTGAACGGCGCCATGCGCTTCGGCACCGAGCAGGAGCCGCACGCCCGCGCCGCCTACGAGGCCGCCACCGGCCGGTTCGTCGAAGAGGCGGGATTCATCACCACCGATGACCGCAAGTTCGGCGTCAGCGTGGACGGCTTGGTCGACGAAGACGGCATCGTCGAGATCAAGACCATGGTGTCGTCCAACACTCTGTTCACCGCCGTCGTGTCCGGCGACATCAGCGAATACGTGGATCAGTGCAACGGCGCCATGTGGCTGCTCGGCCGCCAGTGGGTCGACCTGGTGCTGTGGGCGCCGGACCTGGAGGCCATCGGCCGCAAGCTGACCATCGTGCGAATCACGCGCGACGACGATGCGATCGAGGCCCTGGAGGCCGACCTGCTCGACTTCGAGCGCCGCGTCACGCGCTTCCATCAGCAGCTCACGCAACTGAGCCGCCTGACCCTTTCCCCAACGTAGCACCCTGGAGCCCTGCCCCATGTTCTCGATTACCGAGCAAACCGCAACCCTGGCGCACATCAACGTGCGCACCGAGCGCCACGGCGAAGAGCCGGCGGGCGCCGCTGACCTGAAGATCCAGTTTACCGCCGGCAACGGCGTGCTGTCCGAGTTCCACCCGCGCTTGCGCCATGCCCTCTACAAGGCCGAGGAAAACCCGGCTCAGGGCAGCGTCGACGGCGTCATGCCCGAGCCCACCGTGCGCGTGTTCGGCGACCTCATCGAGAAGATCCGCCTCAAGCACGAGCTGGTCGGCGCCAAGGTGCTGATCGACTTCGGCCTGGGCGGCGATTCCGACATCGAGCTGGATACGGCCGACGTCGACGGCTTCGCGGTGGAAATGATGGAAGGCGGCAGCGTGGTCACCACCTTCCGCGTGAAGTGCCACCCGAGCGGCGAGCAGGTCAAGAAGCTCTACGAGGTGCTGGGCAACGAGATCACCATCAGCATCACGCCGGCGGCCGAGAAGCAGGGCTCGCTGGGCCTGAACCTGGAGCCGGAAGCGGCGTAACCCTTTCCCAACGCAGTACCCCATAGGAGCAGTCCATGAACAACATCCAATCGCCGCGCACCGACGACGACGGCATCGAGCAGCAGATCCAGGCCAAGGGCAAGACCGCACCGCGCGTCACGCCGGCCGACATCGAGGCCAACATCAAGGAATGCCACTTCTTCACGGCCCTCGATGGGGTTGACGGCCACTTCCGCGGCGGCCCGGAAGCCCAGGCATGCGATGCCAAGGCCCTGGGGCTTCTGACCTTCTGCGTCCTGGTGCTGCGCAACGGATTCACCGTGACCGGCGAGAGCGCGTGCGCCAGCCCCGAGAACTTCGACGCCGAGATCGGCCGCAACATCGCCCGTCAGAACGCCGTGCAGAAGATCTGGCCGTTGATGGGCTACGAGCTGCGCTCGCGCCTGGCTGCCCAGGCGTAACCCTTTGGCCGGCCCGGCGGCGGCGGGACTCCCTCCCCCATCCGACCGCCGCCGGTGCCCGGCCTCCATATACCGAGAACGACGATGAACCGCCAGCAACGCCGCCAGGCCGAAAGCGAGAAAGCCCGCCAACGCGCCGCGCGACGCCCCTTCAAGCACACCGCGAGACGCTACCCGATGATGGCGCCGCTCAAGCAGCAGATCAGCCTGGACATGCACCTGGCGCTGGCCCGCTTGCGCACGGACCCGCACGACGACGCGCGCACCGACCTGGCGTCGACCTTCAACACCGTGGGCGTGGCCATCGAAAACGACCCGCGCTTCCAGGAGGAAGTGCAGCACCTGAACACCGGCGGCTCGGTATTGCAGGACTACACCGCGCCCGCCGCTCTCACCGACGACCAGCTCGCGATCCTGGCCCATACCTGCGCCGTGATCGACACCATCCTGGGCCTGCTGGACGTCCCTACTCTTTGGGCTGCCGAGAAGGTGGCCGTCGAACTGATGCGCGCCGCGCGCGCCACCACCGAGGCTCAACCATGACGACCGACAACGAAACCCTGCCCGACACCAGCCCGGCCGCGGTGCTGGCCATGACGCGCAATCTGCGCACCAACGGCTACGAGCTCGCGGCGCGAATGATGGAAGCGCTGGGGAATGCGGACCCCGCCGGCTGGCTTCCCATCGAGAGCGCGCCGAAGGACGGCCGCCGTGTATTGCTGTGGAATGAGCGGTACAACGCAGCCATTACGGGCCAGTTCTACGGCCTGGGCGGCTGGAAACTGGACGGCGAGATGCCTCCGCTGTTTCATCAGCCCACGCACTGGATGCCGCTTCCCGCACCTCCCTGCCCGACCTGCAACGACCAGGGCGCCGTCGGCAATATCCTGACCGCCGAACCGTGCCCCGCCTGCGCCGCCCCTGGCGCGCCCGCCTCCACGGTAGCGACTGAGGGGGAGAAGGACGAGCGGCAGGCTCTGTTCTGGTTCCGGCCGTGTTCCGACGGGGGCCACGAAGGCCCGATCCATAACGACCGCATCGAAGATGTTCGCAAGCAGTCCGGTGCGTGGGTGCCGCTCTATCCCGGTTTCGCGGCGTTGCCCAAGCCGCTTTCGGACTTGCGATACCACGGTGAATTCATCCGGGGCTGGAACCAATGCCTGCGAGAGGTCAGCGCTTCCGTTGCCGCTCCCGCTGCTGGCGATGCGCTGACCGCTGCCGCGAGCGATGTGCTGGCCGAGCGCCAACGCCAGCGGCAGCAGGAAGGATGGACCGACGAGCGCGACGACGAATACGACCTGGGAGAGCTGGCCTCGGCTGCTGCGGCCTACGCTCGCTATGCTGCCCTCCAGACCGCTACCGATGACCCGCACCCGTTGCGCCGCCCGCTCGTTGATTTGTGGCCGTGGGATGCAGCCTGGTGGAAGCCTGGCGCCGCGCGACGCAATCTGGAGAAGGCCGGCGCGCTGATCCTGGCCGAGATTGAACGCCTGGACCGCGCCGCCATTGCAGCCCAACGTAAGGGGGGGGCGTGATGGAACTCAGCGAATACGAGAAAAAGGTTCTCGCCGCGCTGGCAGGCCCGGGCGCGCTCCTGACCCGGGATGTGGCCGACAGGGTGCGTCCGCGCTTCGGCACCAGCCAGCAGCAGCACAGCGGCGCCGTTCGGGCGTGGCTTCTGCACCTGGAGAAGCTGGGCTTGGTGCGCCGCCTGGATACCGAGAAGCCCGTCTGCTGGCAACTCGCCGCCCAGCAGCGCGGCCAGGGCGCGGGGAGGTGAGCATGGACGTTGCCGCGCTCTTCGTGGAGACGGGTGGCGCCTACTTCGGCGCGCCTGGCGTGGACCCGTGGGACGAGCAGCGAGATGCCCGTCTGTACACAGGGCATCTACCCGTCGTCGCCCACCCGCCCTGCCAGCGCTGGGGCAGGTACTGGCACGGACCGCCCAACAAACCCCACCAGTTCCGCCTGGGTGAAGACGGCGGTTGCTTCGCCGCGGCGCTGACGGCGGTACGCAACTACGGCGGCGTCCTGGAACACCCGGCCGATTCGCATGCGTGGGGCTGGTTCGGGCTGAAGAAGCCACCGCGCGCGGGCCGCTGGGTGCGTGCCGATGCGTTCGGCGGCTGGACCTGCTATGTCGAACAGGGGCATTACGGCCACCTGTCGCGCAAAGGGACGTGGCTATATGCGTGCGGCACCGAACTGCCAGAGCTGAAATGGGGACCCTCCCCTCAGCGCATACACCCGCGCGCTCTTGAGCTACACGGCTATGAAAAGGCACGGCGCATGGGGATGATGGCCATGGTTGGCGGCAAGGATAAAACCCGCATCCGGAACGCCACGCCGCCTGAATTCCGCGACGTGCTGCTGGCCATCGCCCGCAGCGCCGGCACACCGATAAACAAGGAACTGGACCTATGACCAACCACCCCAACCCGAACAGCGCCGCCCAGGCGGCCACCAACAACACCGCCAAGCACGTGCTGACGGACGACGAGATCAACACCGCCTGCGACTGGCCGGCGGCCAACACCACCATGCGCGCCGAGAATGACCGAGCGATGGCGCGGGAAGTCGAGGCGGCCGTGCTGCGCAAGCTGCGCGCCCCTGTAGCCGATGAGCGGGCGCTGCCGCCGCTGCCCCATGTCCCGACGAGCTATCTACAGCTCAAGAATCTGGACAAGATTCACGGGATGATGCGCGACTACGCCCGCTTCGCCCTGGCAAGCGCACCTGTAGCCAAGCCGAAGCGCGCGCCGCTCGATGACTGGCGCGTCCAGGCCATTGCGGAGTGTCTGGAGACGGAATGGAATGACATGACGCCGGCAAGCGCCGAAGCGGATGCGCGGCTGATCGTCGGTTACCTGATCGCGTATGAGAAGGAATCCAACGAGATAGAAGCCCGCCACGCCGCTGAACCCGTCGACCCCGTCGTGCAGGCGGTGCGCAACCTTCGGGCAAGCGCCCCTGTAGCTGGGGATCGGTGCAAGCGGTGTGGCGGCCCCGGCTGGTACACAAGCCACACGACCGGCTACCCGGAGTCGATTCCGTGCAGCGCATGCAACCCGCAAGGCGTTTCGGTGGGGCGGCTGGAAAAGGACCCGTTCTTGGCTGCGCAGCTTTGGCGCAAGCCTGTGGACTTCGCGGGCGCCTATGAGGGCGCCCGCGAAGATCTGGCGATCTGGAAGCGCCGCGCACGGGAAGCGGAGCGCGACCTGCGCACCGAGCGGGAAACGTCGTCGCGGCTGGTCGCTGCGTTGAATGCAGAGAACGGGCCGACGCATATGGGCGAACCCGCGCCCCAGGCCAGCGCCGAGGCAGTGCGCAATGCGGCGCTGGAGGAAGCAGCCCAGATCGCAGAGAACAGCTACTCCGACGCGCACATTCGAATCCGCGCCCTCAAGCAGCCCCAGGCGGCCCAGGATGGCAGCCAGCAGTGCGTCGGGGGTGCGGACGTCGGCCGGCTGCTGACCGCCGCCAAGGGCATGACCAAGCTGTACGGGCATGTATGGGACCGGGCTGATGGCGCGCTGGTGGTGTTTCCTGAGAACGTCGCACGATTCGATGCCGCTTTCGACGCCTTGCGCGCCGCAGTTGGCGAGGTGGTAGACGATGCCACCCAGCCCGAACAAGGGGAACGCGATGGCCAGGATTGAGCAGGTCACGCGCGTCGTCTACCGATCGCCGACCCATGGACGCACCTACTTGACCGCCCGCGCCGCTGCCAACCGGGAAGCGGCGGCGATGCTGGCGCGCAAATACGAAACCGAGAGGCCCGACCCCGAATGCGGTGGCGGCTATCACTGGAGCAGCGACGAGCGCCTGGTGCGCGTCCACAAGCGCCTGGCTCGCCTGATTCTGCGCCAACTGCGCCGCGCCGCCCGCGCCGACACCGACAAGAAGGAGATGTGATGGCTTCCCCCTACCTCACGCCCGACGAGATCAAAGCGCTGACTGGCTATGTCACCCGGGCCGCGGCCTGCCGCTGGTTGGAGCGGAACGGCTGGCCGTTTGCCCGCGCGGCCGGCGATGGCTGGCCCCGCATCCTGCGCGAGTACCATGATGCCCGTCTGTCGGGCGAAGAAAAGCGCCGGCCCAAGCGCGGCGCCGAACCGAATTGGAGATGCGCGGCATGATTGCCAAGCGTACGAAACACTTGAAGCTGGGGCTGTTGCCCCGCATGGACGCGCGGCCGCGCGCGAACGGCGGCTGGACGTTCCGCTATTACACCAACGATCGGAAATACATCAACCTGGGCCATGACCGGACCGAGGCCATCAAGCGCGTGCTGGAAATGGAGCGCCGCGCGCCGGACACAGGAACCGTGGGCGAGCTGATCCGCGAGTACATGGCCAGCGGCGGATTCAAAAACGACCTGGCGCCCAAGACACAAGACGACTACATCACGGCGAGCAAGCAGGTTCTGGAGCGATTCGCCGCCATGCAGGTTGATGACGTCAAACCGCCCCACATCGCGCGATACCTTCGCGTGGAGCGCGCTGCGGCGCCGGTGCGGGCTAACCGTGAAATGGCGTTCCTGGCGTCAGCCTTCCAATTTGGGATTGAACAGGGATACGCCACGGCCAACCCCTGCCGACAGGTGCGCCGGAACAAGGAACGCCCGCGCTCGCGCTGCCCGTCCTGGGAAGAGATCGAATCATTCTGCGCCACCGCGGCCAAGAAGGGCCCGTCGTCGCATGTAATCGGCCTGATGGCCAAGTTCATCGCGCTCACCGGGCGCCGCCGCGTGGAGTTTCTGCAGCTGCGCAAGACCGATATGGGGCCCGCTGGCATTTCGGTGGGCTTTGCCAAGGCCAAGGCCGGCGACGCGCTGCGCAGAGGCCTGATCGAGTGGACGCCGGCGCTGCGCCAGCTGTTTGCCGAGCTCGCCCAGATGGACCGCCGCGCGCGAGACGGAAAATCGGCCATCCCTGAATCGATGTTCGTGTTCACCAACCGCGACGGGCAGCCGTATACCGAACAGGGCTTCAAGGCTCTGTGGTCGAAGATCATGGCCGACTGGGTCAAGGTTCCAGGCCGGGAGCGGTTCACCTTCCACGACCTGCGCGCCTACTATGTAACGGTGATGGTGGGCCGCGACGAGAACCCGGAAACCCACGCCAACCCGGCCACCACCAGGCGGGTGTACGACCGCCGGCGCGTGGTCAAGATCAAGGGCAGCGCCTGACGCATGCCACCATCGTCGGATCTTGCCACCATTCGGGAATGAAAAAAGGCACTCCGCTTTCGCGTAAGTGCCTGATTTCATTTGAATTCTTGGGGTGGCTGATGGGACTCGAACCCACGACAACTGGAATCACAATCCAGGACTCTACCAACTGAGCTACAGCCACCACTGGGGTGTTTCTCTTTGCCGCCGAACCCGTTGTTTCCGTGTCCAACCGCGAAGAGGCCGAACTATAGCACGATTTTTCGGGCTGTGTAAAACGGTCTGTCCCCCGCCAGCGATCCGCCGCGGCCAACGGCCCGAGCCGGCCGGATTTGCCGCCACCGTCGACCTTGCTATCCTTGGCGCTCGGATCACCCTCTGGAGGCCCGCGCTTCGCCGTCGCTATGGATCGCATACACCAACTACTAATCGATTACTGGCCCCACATGGTGTTCACCATCAGCGTGGTGGCGGGCGCGGGCGCGGCGGTGCATGCGGCCATGACCAAGCAGGATGTGCGGTCGGCCATCGGCTGGGTCGGGCTGGCGCTGTTTTCGCCGCTGTTCGGGGCGGCCGTCTATTTCGTGGCGGGGATCAACCGGATCCGCAAGACGCGGCTGTCGCAGCAGCGCGACGAGGCGATGCTGGTGGACGCGGCGCTGGTGGAGACGCCGAGCGTAGACGTGGCGCCGATCTCGGGCCCGCAGTTCGCGTCGCTGAAGGTGCTGGGCGACCGGGTCAGCCGCTTCCGGCTGCTGGGCGGCAACGCGGTGCGGCCACTGGCCGGCGGCGACGAGGCCTATCCGGCGATGCTGCAGGCGATCCGCGAGGCGCGGCACGCGGTGGCGATGCAGAGTTATATCTTCGACAACGACGCGATCGGGCGTGAGATGGCGCAGGCGCTGATCGAGGCGCAGGAACGCGGGGTGCAGGTGCGGGTGCTGATCGACGCGATCGGCGCCAAGTATTCGCGGCCGCCGATCGTGCGGATGCTGGCGCGCGGCGGGGTGCCGGTGGCGCGCTTCATGACCAATCCGCTGGGGGTGCTGCGCATGCCGTACGCCAACCTGCGCAGCCACCGCAAGGTGCTGGTGGTGGACGGGCGCGTCGGCTTCACCGGCGGCATGAATGTGCGGGCGGCGTTCGTGACGGCGTTGTCGGGCGCGGCGACCAATGTCGATACGCATTTCCGGGTGGAAGGGCCGATCGTGACGCAGCTGATGTCGGTGTTCGCGCACGATTGGAATTTCACGACGCATGAGTCGCTGCCGGCGCAGCCGTGGTTCGATCCGCAGGCGCAGCCGCCGCATGGGGCGGTGCCGATGCGCTGCGTGCCGTCTGGGCCGGACCGCGCCCTGGGCAGCGCGCACAGCATCCTGCTGGGCGCGCTGGCGGTGGCGCAGCGGCACGTGCGGATCCAGTCGCCCTACTTCCTGCCGGACCAGCCGCTGATCGGGGCGCTGGCGACGGCGGCGCGGCGCGGGGTGGTGGTGGATATCGTGATTCCGGGCAAGAACAACCTGCGGCTGGTCGATTACGCCATGACGGCGCAGCTGGACCAGGTGGTGCGCACGGGTTGCCGGGTGTGGCGCTCGCAAGGGGCGTTCGACCACTCGAAGCTGATGACGGTGGACGACGGTTGGGCCTACGTGGGGTCGTCGAACCTGGACCCGCGCAGCCTGCGGCTCAATTTCGAGCTGGACACGGAAATCTACGACGTGGACGTGGCGCGCTGGGTGGGCGCCCGGATCGACGCGCAGGTGGCCGGGGCGCGCCGCCAGACGCTGGAAGAGCTGCTGCAGGCGCCGTTCGCCAAGCGGCTGCGCAACAAGGTGATCTGGCTGGCGACGCCGTATCTGTAGGCCTGGCTGGGCGACGCCGTATCCGCGGCCCATGGGCCGGGTGGCGCGGCCCGCGCACGAGAACCGATCGGCGGCCCCTGGGCCGCCGATTGCACATGGATAGGCGGTAGATCAACCGTCCGAGGTCGGCACCGCCGCCTGGCGCACGGCGAAGACGGCGCTGGCCTTGAGCACCAGGCGCTCGTCCACTTTCAGGTGGCAGGTGGCGTAGATCAGGCGCTTGCCGCGCTTGTCGATGGTGACGTGGGCTTCGAGCCAGTCGCCGGGCATGACGGCGTTGAGGTATTCGACCGACATCTGGGCGGTGACGACCGAGGCCTGACACTGGTGGGCGATGACGAAGCCGAGGGCGCTGTCGGCCAGGGTGGCGAGCAGGCCGCCGTGGGCCATGCCGTGCATGTTGCCGTGGGCCGGGCCGACGCGCATGGCCAGCACGTCGTCGGCCTCGCGCCGGTAGAAGCCACCCAGGTCCGCCAGGTGGCGCATGAATTGGCTGCTGGGGAGCCAGGGCGCGAAGCCGGCGGGAATGGTGTCTGTCATGGCGATGGGGAGTGTGCGCTGCGCAATGCCCCACGGTAGCGCAAAGCGGGCGGCGCGCGCCAGCGCGGGCCCGGGCCGACCGGTGAGCGGACAATATCGTGCGCAACTGGCGCGGGCGTCGCGCCGGCGCTACAGTCTGCCCATGCAATTGCCCGTTTCCCGACCGCCCGCATGACCCCCATCAAGACCTACGGCATGGCCGAGCGCGCGGACTACTTCGATTTCGACATCCGCGCGCAGCAGGTGCGCGAGCCGCTGGAGCAGCCGCACCGCCATGAGTATTTCCAGATCCAGGTGAACCTGGAGGGCGACACGCGCCAGACCATCAGCGGCACCACCCGGCCGTTTCCGCGCGGCGGGATGAGTTTCGTGCTGCCGTACCGGGTGCACCTGGTGCCGCATCCGCCGGGCGCGCGCTACGTCATCATCAACTTCGCGCAGCGTTTCCTGTGGCCGGAGCTGGCGGTCGATCCGCTGGACCTGGAGGAGGTGCCGGTGTCGCAGGCGCCGGCGCTGGCGCCGTTCCTGTTCCAGGAGTACCTGGATTTCGCGCTGGACGAGGACGGGCTGGCGCAGGCCGAGGCGCTGATCGGACGCCTGATGGACGAGAACCGGCGCCGCGGCTTCGGTTCGTCGACGACCATACGCGGCCTGCTGCTGCAGCTGATCGGACTGGCCTGCGGGCGCTACGAGACCGACCTGCTGCACCTGGCGCGGCACCACGCGGGCAGCAGCCGGCGCGAGAGCGTGCGGCGGGTGCTGGCGCACATCGGCGCGCACCTGGCCGAGAACCTGACGCTGAACGACGCGGCGGCGGCGGCGTTTCTGTCGCCCAATTACCTGGCGCACCTGCTGAAGAAGGAAACCGGCAAGACCTTCACCGAACTGGTGGCCGAGCGCCGCATGGCGCTGGCGCGCGACCTGCTGGCGCATACGGCGCGCACGGTGGCGCAGGTGGCGCATGCCGCCGGTTTCGCGGACGAGGCGTATTTCTCGCGCCGCTTCCGCCAGCTGGAAGGGGTCAGCCCGACCGGTTACCGCGAGCGCCTGCGCGGCGGCGAGGCGGATACGCGGAATCGTCCAGGGATTGCGTAAACGTCTCCTGCCGGGGCGGGCGGGGCGGCCGTAAGCTGGCCTGGACCTCGCAACCTTCAGGAGACCCGCGATGACCCAAGCCGTCCAGACCCCGTTTGCCGTGGCGCAGACCACCGTGCCGATCGCCGGCAGCGACCTGCGCTTTCCGGTGCGCCGCATCTATTGCATCGGCCGCAACTACGCCGCGCACGCCATCGAAATGGGTTCGGACCCGAGCCGCGAGCCGCCGTTTTTCTTCCAGAAGCCGACGGACGCGATCCAGGTGGTGCTGCCGGACACGGTGGCCGACCATCCCTACCCGCCGCTGACCCAGAACTACCACTACGAGGTGGAGCTGGTGGCGGCGCTGTCCAAGGGCGGCCGCGACATTCCCCTGGACCAGGCGCTGGACTGCGTCTACGGCTACGCGCTGGGACTGGACATGACGCGGCGCGACCTGCAACGCGGCATGGGCGACCAGAAGAAGCCGTGGGAAATCGGCAAGAGCTTCGACCACGCGGCGCCGATCGGCCCGATCCATCCGGTGGCCCAGACCGGCCACTACCGCGAAGGCGACATCTGGCTGGCGGTCAATGGCGAGCGCAAGCAGCAGGCGACGCTGTCGCACATGATCTGGTCGGTGGCCGAGCAGATCTCGCGGCTGTCGCAGGCGTTCGAGCTGTTCCCGGGCGACGTGATCTATTCCGGCACGCCGGAGAACGTGGGCCCGGTGGTGCGCGGCGACGTGATCGTGGCGCACGTGGACGGCCTGCCGGAACTGAGCATCCGCATCGTGTGATGCGCGGCACAGGCTGGCCCTGCCGCCCTCCCCGGCGCCAGCCTGGTCCTGACGCCCCGCCGCCCGGCATGCGGCGGGGCGCCGTAAGGCGGTCCGGCAAGGGCCGCGTTGGCGCGCCCCACGACGGTGCGGCGGCCGGACCCTCGCGGATCTGAGAGTAAGATTTACGCCATAACAAACAGCCCGTGTGGCAGGAGCAGTGGAAGATGGCAAAAATCGGTATGGTGGGCATCGGCCTGATGGGCCATGGCATCGCAAGCAATCTGGTCAAGCACGGTCACACGCTGACGGTGCTGGAGCATCCGGGCAACCAGCCGCTGGACGCCCTGAAGGCGGCGGGCGCCACCAGCTGCGCCGACGGCGCCACGCTGGCGGCGCAGTCCGACGTGATCATCCTGTGCGTCACGGGCAGCCCGCAGGTCGAGGCGGTGCTGCTGTCGCCGGCCGGCGTGCTGGAAGGCCTGCGCCCGGGCACGGTGATCATCGACTGCTCGACGGCGATCCCCTCCTCCACCGTCAAGGTGGCCGAGGCGGTCACCGAGAAGGGCGGCCGTTTCCTCGACGCCCCCATGACGCGCACGCCGAAGGAAGCCGCCGAAGGCCGCCTGAACCTGCTGGTGGGCGGCGACGCCGCGCTGTTCGAGGAATGCAAGCCGATCCTGGCGTGCTTTGCCGAGAACATCGCGCACGCCGGCCCGGTGGGCGCGGGCCATCGCATGAAGCTGCTGCACAACTACGTGTCGCTGGGCGCGATCGCGCTGCTGGCCGAAGCAGCCGCCTGCGCGCTGCGCGCCGACATCGACCCGGCGGTGTTCGCCGAGGTGCTGGCCAAGGGCGGCGGCGGCGGCGTGGCGCTGGAGCGCCTCAAGCCGTATCTGCTGGAGCAGGATCCGTCGTCGCTGCGCTTTTTCATGTCGAACGCGCAAAAGGACCTGTCGTACTACAACACGATGGCCGCCGAGACCGGCGCCGTGCGCGAGATCGGCGCCGCCGTGCAGCACACGTACGACCAGGCGGTCAGCCAGGGCGGCGGCGAACGCTACGTGCCCGAGCTGGTGTCGCTGCTGAAGGACCGCTGAGCCTGACGGCGGCGCGGGCTCAGCGCCCGCCCGCCGCCATCGCCGGCACGGCGCGCAAGGCGCCGCGCCGCGGCAGTTGCAGGGAGATGGCCGCGGCCAGCAGCAACAGGGCGCCGGCCGCGCCGAACGCCACCCAGTGGGTATGGAAGGCCTCGAAGGCCCAGCCGCCCAGCCAGGAACTGATCATGCCGCCGATCTGGTGGCCCAGGTAGGTCAGGCCGTACAGCACGCCCACCAGGCGCACGCCATAGACGTCGGCCAGGATGGCCGAGGACAGCGCGATGCTGCCGGCCCAGACGATGCCGCCAATGGTGGCCGCCGCGTACAGTTCCCAATGCGCGCCGACCATGACCAGCGCGAAGAACCCCAGCCCGCGCACCAGGTAGATGACGGCCAGGATGTTGCGCCGCTCGACCTGATCCGACATGCGTCCCAGCACCAGGGTGCTGAAGATCGCCACCAGGCCGATCAGGCCGATGCCGAGCGAACTGGTGGTGGCGTCGAAACCATGGTCCATCAGCATGGGCATGCCGTGCGTGCCCAGCAGGTTCATGCTGAAGCCACAGGCGAACAGGCCCAGCGCCACCTGCCAGAACGGCAGCGTGCGCACGGCGTCCTTGACGCGCGGCTCGGGGCCCTTGGCGGCGGGCCGCGAGGCGGATTTTTTCTCGACGATCTGGTGCGGCAGCAGGTCGGTGTGCTCGGGCGCCTGGTCGCGCATGACGAACAAGGCCACCGGCACGGTCAGCAGCGCGAACAGGGCGGCGAAGGCCAGCAGCGTTTCGCGCCAGCCGACCGCGCTGATGGCGAAGGTGAGCGTCGGGGTCATCAAGGCGATGCCGGCCATGGACCCGGTGGACAGGAAGAACAGCGCCATGCCGCGCTGGCGGGTGAACCAGCGGCTGATCACCGGGGTCAGCGCCACCGGGCTGGTGAAGGCCAGGCCGACCGACAGGGCCACGCCGAAGGCCAGCAGGAATTCGATGGGACCGCGCGCGAAGACGGTCCAGATGGACGAGGCCACCACGATGGCGGCGCCGGTCAACAGCACGAAGCGGGTGCCGCGGGTGCTGACCAGGTAGCCGGCCAGCGGCATCGCCAGGCCGTAGCACAGCATGCCGGCCGCGACGATGCCCGACAGCAGGCTGCGCGAAAAACCCAGGCCGTCCGCCATGGGCAGGAAAAACGGGCCGATGCCCATGCGCAGCCCCACCGTCAACAGCGTCAGGACCGTGGCGGCGCCGACGATGTTCCAGCCGAAATACCAGCCGGCCGATTCTTGCTTCTCCACTTGCCTCTCTCCTTGTGTCTTCTTGTCGCGCTGGGGCGCTTCGGTGCAGACACCACGAGGGATGCGAGGAGACGGAAGCCGGCCGCCAGACGCGCCATATTACTCCCGGCTATATGCGGGCGGCGCGGCGGCGGTGAAATCCTGTCCGGTGAGCGGTCAGGCGCGCGCGGTCCCCTGCCGCGCGCCCAGCCGCAGCGCGGGCCTTACCAGCGATAGCGCGCCGTCAGCATCAGCGTGCGCTCGGCGCCGCGATAGCACTCGCCCATGTAGCAGATCGAGTAGTAGTCGCGGTTGAACAGGTTGGTGGCATTCAGGGCCAGCCGCCATGGACCTTTCTCGTAGTGGACGACGGCGTCGGCCAGCGTCACGCCGGGCCGGCTGGTGGTGTTGTGCTCGTCATCCTGGCGCCGGCCGATATAGCGCAGGCCGCCGCCCACGCCCAGGCCCTCGGCCAGCGTGTAGTCCAGCCACAGCGCCGCGGTCTGCTTGGGGATGCCGATCGGGATCTTGCCCACTTCCAGCGCGTCGCCGCTGTTGCGCACGGTGATGTCGAGCCAGGTGTAGGAGGCCGCTACGTTCAGGCCGCGCGCCAGCTCGCCCTTGGCCTCGAACTCGATGCCGCGCGCGCGCTGTTTGCCGATCTGGCGCTGCTCGTTGGTGATGGGGTTGTAGCTGACGATGTTGGTCTTGTTCAGGTCGAACACGGCCAGCGTATACAGGCTGCGCGAGCCCACCGGCTGGTATTTGACGCCGACTTCCACCTGCTTGCCGCGGCTGGGCTTGAAGGGATTGCCGTCGCCATCCACGCCGCTGCTGGGCAGGAACGATTCCGAGTAGCTGACATACGGCGCCACGCCATTGTCGGCCACGTAGGTCAACCCGGCGCGGCCGCTGAAGGCGTTGTCGCGGACCCGCGTGTAGGTGCCGTTGAGACGGTCGTCGGTGGTGGAGGTGACGCGGTCCTGGCGTCCGCCCAAGGTCACGATCCAATGATCGTCGAGCTTGATCTGGTCCTGCAGGTAGAGGCCGGCCTGGCGGATCGTCTGGCGATAGTTGGCGAGCGGATCGGTGGGCGTGGGGATCGGCACCCCGTAGACCGGGTTCAGCAGGTCCAGGCCGGGCGCGGGGCCGATATAGCGGTTGGCCCTGGCGCGCTGGTCGTTCCAGTCGAAGCCGAACAGCACCGTGTGCTCGGCGCCGGCCAGCCGCAACTTGCCCTGCATCTGCGTGTCCAGCACGGACTGGCTCAGCGGATCGTCCCAGCTGCGGGCGACCCGGGTGATGGCGGTGACATCCTCGTTGACCTCGTCGGTCCAGACCACGCGGCGGTCGAGCGAGAGGTGGCTGTAGCGGAAGTTCTGGCGGAAGGTCCAGGCGTCGTTGAAGCGGTGCTCGAGCTGGTAGCCGATCGAGGACTGCTCGCGGTTGATGCGGCTGAAGCCCGGGTCGCCCATCTTGACGTCGGTGAGCTTGTAGTCCTTGGCGAAGTAGTAGGGATCCTCGCCGGATTTGTCCTTGATGTATTCGCCCAGCAGCGTCAGCGACGTGGCCGCGCTTGGCTGCCAGCGCAGCGAGGGCGCCAGGTACAGGCGCTTGCGATTGATCTTGTCGCCGGTGGGATATTTGTCCTGGTCGTCGCTGTCCAGCGCCAAGCCCACCAGGCGGTAGCTGAGCGCGTCGCCAGCGCCGAAGGCATCGCCCAGGTCGAATGCCAGTTGCTTGCGTTCGAAGCTGCCGTACTGGACTTCGACCTCGCGGATGCGCTCGCCGTTGGGCAGCTTGCTGACGCGGTTGAGCAGGCCGCCGGCATCGCTCTGGCCGAAGGTCATCGACGACGGGCCGCGCAGCACCTCGATGCGTTCCAGGCCGTAGGGCTCGGTGGAATAGTAGGTGACGCCGGACGGGGTCTGCGCCAGGCCGTCGCGCATGGACACGTTATAGGTCGAGAAGCCGCGCAAGCTGATGTATTCCCAGCCGCGGTTGTCGGGGCCGTAGGTGTTGACGGCCACCCCCGGGGTGTACTGGATCGCGTCCATCACGTCGAGCACGCCGCGCGCTTCCATTTCCTCGCGCCCGATCACCGAGACCGACTGCGGGATCTCCAGGATCGGGGTGTCGGTCTTGGTGGCGCTGGCGCTGCGGCTGGCGGCATAGCCCGGCACCGCGCTGAAGGCGGTTTCGCCGGTGACGGTCACGGCGGGCAGCGTGGACACGCCGGCGGCTGGCGCCTCGCGCAGCACGTAGTTGCCGCCGCCCCGATGGCGCGCTTCCAGGCCGCTGCCGGCCAGCAGATGCGCCAGGCCGGCGTCCACCGTATAGGCGCCACGGATGCCGGCGGACTGGCGGCCGCGGGTCTGGTCGGCGTTGAACGACAGGGTGATGTCGGCCGCGGCGGCGTAGCGGCTCAACACCACGTCCAGCGGACCGGCGGCGATGTCGTAGCTGCGCGCCGCTGGCGCTGACTGGGCCAGCGCTACGGGCGCCAGCGGGCCGGCGGCGCTGGCGCTCCACAGGGCGGCGGCGAACAGCGCCGGCAACAGGCGCGGCGCGGCCTGGAGACTGGGCGGACGCGGCGCGGCCGGATGGGCGGGACGCGGGAGGGGTCGGGACACGGGGGCTTGCGGCTTGCGGGACACGATGGCTCTCATGGACGGGACACGGGACACCGCCCGGTCATCTCCAGGCGGTCCTGTCTGGTAGGCCGGATGAGAATGAAAAAGAGCAACCCCGGGGAAGAAAAAAAATCAGCGCGGCACGACCCGAACCCAGTAGCGGGTGCGGTATCGCAGGGCCACGGGCAGCGATGCGGCCACGTTCTCGAGCGCCGCGTCCGTGTCGGCCAGGCGGAATGCGCCCGACAGCCGCAGGTGCGCCACCGCCGGATCGCAGCTCAGGCTGCCCTGGCGATAGCGCGCCAGCTCGGCAATGAAGTCGCCCAGCGGCTGGTCGATGGCGACCAGCCTGCCCTCGACCCAGTCCGCCTGGCCCGCGATCACGGGCTCGGGCGCGGCGGCGGCGCGCGCGGTCAGCAGGCTCTGCTGGCCGGCCGCCAGCCGCAGCGACGGCGCCGCCGGATCGGCGGGCCGCAGCAGCACGGCGTCCTGGAACACGGCAACGCGGGTGCCGGCGGGCTCGCGCCGCACGGCGTAGCGGGTGCCCAGCGCCCGCGCGCTGCCGTCCACGGTCCATACCTCGAACGGCCGCTGGCCGGCGGGGTCGGGCGCGGTCTGCACCAGCACTTCGCCCTGGTGCAGGCGCAGCACGCGACGCTCGGGGCCGTAGTCGATATCGACGGCGGACGCCGTGTTCAGGTACAGGGTGCCGCCGTCCGGCAGCGTGACGGTACGGCGCTCGCCGGTGGCGGTGCGCAATCCGGCGGACAGGACGCGCCAGGGCGGCGCGGCATACCAGCCGAAGGAGGCCCCGCCCCCGGCCAGCAGGGCCAGCGCCAGCAAGCGGCGGCGCTGCTGCTGGCGGGCGCCGCGCAGCGTCGGCAACAGCAGGTCGCCGGGCACGCTGCCCAGCCGTTCCTGTAAGGCCAGCATCCGCGCCCAGGCCTGGCGGTGGCGCGCGTCGGCGTCCAGCCAGCGGCGCCAAGCGGCGCGCGCCGGGTCGTCGGCGTCGGCATCGCGCAAGGCCACGTACCAGTGCGCGGCCGCTTCGAGCAGTTCGGGACCGGGCGCCATCAGTCGGCGGCCAGCAGCAGGCATTGCGTCAGCGCGCGCACCATGTGTTTCTTGACGGTGGTGAGGGAGACGCCCAGGCGCGCGCCGACTTGCGCGTAGGTCAACTCCTCGAACTGCGCCAGCAGGAAGATCTCGCGGGTGCGCGGGCCCAGCTGGTCCAGCATGCGGTCGATGGCCAGCACGGTTTCCAGCAGGATGGCGCGGGTCTCGGGCGAAATGGCGACCGGCTCGGGGCGCACCGCCAGGGTTTCGAGGTAGGCGCGCTCGATGGCCTGGCGGCGGTAGGCGTCGGTGACCAGGCCGCGGGCGATGGTGGCGAGATACTCGCGCGGGCGCAGGATCGCATCGACGTTGCGGTTGGCGAGCACTCGCAGGAAGGTGTCCTGGGCCAGGTCGGCGGCGCTGTCGCCGTTGCCGAGCTTGCGGCGCAACATGCCGACCAGCCAGGAATGGTGATCGCAATACAGCGCTTCGAGGGTGGGAGCGGGAGCCTGATCGGACATGGGATGCACTTGACGCCCATGCAACCGAGCGGCCTAGGAATGAATATTATTCTCGATTCTAGCCGACCGACCGGTGGTCGTGGCGCGGGAAAATTCGGGCCGTTGCGGCAAACCGACGCTGCTGGCGCGCCAAGCCGAAGCCGGCGCGGCCGGCGCGGTCCTAGCGCAGCACATTGCGCACGAAGCGCAGCGGCGCGTCGGCATCGTTGCCATAGGCATACGGCTGCGCGCTGCTGTAGATGGCGAAATCATTGGCCTGCACCTGCTGCACCTGGCCCGACAGGTCCAGCCGCAGCGTGCCCTCGATGACGTAGACCATCTCGTGCCAGCCCTCTGGGTCCGGCTCGGCCACGTAGGTCTCGCCCGGCCCGAGCGACCAGATCCACAGCTGCGCCTCGCAGCTGGCCGGCGCCGCGCCCAGCAGCACGGCCTGGCTGCCCGGCCGCTTGCCGCGCCAGGCGCGCGCCTCGATCCGCCGCCGCTCGCGCGCCGGATCGCTCACCAGGTCCACGAATCCCACGCCCAGCGCCTGCGCCAGCTTGTCGAGGCTGGACAGGCTGATGTTGGCCCCGCCCGCCTCCAGGCCGGCGATCATGCGGCGGCTGATGCCCGAGGCCTCGGCCAGCGCGGCCTGGCTCAGGCCGGCCAATTTGCGGTGGCGTTTGAGATTGGCCCCGACGTGCGTGAGGACATCGCTGTCGGAATTGGTAATGTGCAGTATATTGCTCAAATTAGTGACACCTGAAATCCGCCGTGAAGTCCGCCGTGAAACCCGAATCGATGTTTGCTTTGTCGCGCCAGGAAATCGCCCTGGTGCTGGTCACCATGCTGTGGGGAAGCACCTTCCTCATTATCCATATCGCCATGCAGCATAGCGGACCGCTGTTCTTCGTGGGGGTGCGCTTCACCATCGCCGGCGCCGTGTCGATGCTGCTGTTCCGGCGACACATGGCCGGGCTGACGCGACGCGAGACGGGCGCGGGCGTGGCGATCGGCTGCGCGCTGTTCCTGGGGTACTACCTGCAGACCCATGGCCTGCGCACCATCACCAGCAGCCAGTCGGCCTTCATCACCGCGTTGTACGTGCCGATCGTGCCGCTGTTGCAGTGGGCGGTGCTCAAGCGTCCGCCCGGCCTGATGAGCTGGGTCGGCGTGGGGCTGGCGTTCACGGGGCTGGTGCTGCTGGCCGGGCCTGAAGCGGGCGCGCTGCATTTCAGCCCCGGCGAGATCGCCACGCTGGCCGGCGCGGTGGCGATTGCCGCCGAGATCATCCTGATCGGCCATTTCGCCAGCTCGGTGGACAGCCGCCGCGTCACGGCGGTGCAACTGCTGACGGCAGGGCTGGTGTCGTTCGCGCTGATGCCGGTGCTGGGCGAGCCGGTGCCGGCGTTCTCATGGCTGTGGGCGGGCGGCGCCATCGGCCTGGGCCTGGCCAGCGCGGTGATCCAGCTGACCATGAACTGGGCGCAGAAGTCGGTGTCGCCGACCCGCGCCACGGTAATCTATGCCGGCGAACCGGTGTGGGGCGGCATCGTCGGCCGGCTGGCCGGTGAACGCCTGCCGGGGCTGGCGCTGGTAGGCGCGGCGTTGATCGTGGCGGGCGTCCTGGCCAGCGAAGTGAAGTTCAAGCGCCGCGCCAAGCCGGCGCTGGGCAAGACCTGAGCGGCGCCGCGCGGGGCGGGCAGGCTTCAGTCGGGCTGCCGCAGGAAAGCCTGTAACGCCGGCACCGTGTTCAGCACGTGCTGGCGCATCGCCGCCTCGCAGCGGTCGGGGTCGCCTGTGAGCAGCGCGTCGATCAGTTCCTGGTGCGATTCGCGCACGCGCAGCACGCGCCCCGGCTGGGCCGCCCACAGGCGCATGTAGGGCTCGACCACGGAATGCAGTTCGGAGATCTGCCGCAACAGGCGCGGCTGCTGACAGAAGCTGCAAAGGTATTCGTGGAAGTCGCGGTGGGCGCTGGTCCAGTCCAGGTAGTCGCCCGTGCCCTGCTCGAGCTGGTCCAGCATGTTGGCCAGGCGGCGGATGTGCTCGGCGCTCATGTTGCGCACGGCATTGCGCATGGCCAGCCCTTCCAGCACCGAGCGCATTTCGAAGACTTCGCGCATTTCCTGCTGGTTCAGGCCGCGCACCACGGCGCCGCGGTTGGCGCGGATCTCGACCAGGCCCTCGGAGGCGAGCCGGCGCAGCGCGCCGCGCACCGGCATGCGGCTGGTGCCGATCTCGCTGGCGATGACCTCGGGCACCAGGCGATGGCCCGGCGGGTAGTTGCCCAGCCGGATTTCGCGCTGCAGGTACTGGTAGGCCTCTTCTTCGGCGCTGACGGCTGTCTTCTGGTACTGCAGCATCCTCGTCCCCGGGTTTTCAAAGCCGCCATGATAGATAAACGCAAAAATAACACAAATTGGATCCAGTAATCCATGGATGCAAACACCAATGGCCGGCGCGGCGGCGCTCGCGTCAAATCTGCTCCTGGCGTGCCGGCCGGGTGCGTCCGCCGGCAGAGCAAGGGGCAGCAGACCCGCCCGGCGCCATTGCCTTACCGACGCCACGCGTCGACATTACGCATTCAAGGGGAATCCATGCCTTTCCGTCTCATCCGCGCCCTGGCCGGCGTCGCCGCCCTGGCCTTCGCCGCGCAAGCCGGCGCCCAGGCCACCGACTGGCCGCAGCATCCGGTGCGCATCGTGGTGCCGTTCCAGGCCGGCTCGGCCACCGACCTGATCTCGCGCCAGCTGGGCGCGGCGCTGTCGACCGAACTGGGCCAGCCGTTCGTGGTGGAAGCCCGCCCCGGCGCCGCCGCCGCGATCGGCAGCGCCTCGGTGGCGCGCTCGGCGCCCGACGGCTACACGCTGCTGATGGGCGGCCCGGCCGCTATCGTCACCAACCGCTTCCTGCAGAAACGCCTGGCCTATGACCCGGACGCGTTCGCGCTGGTGTCGATGGTGGCCTACACGCCCAACATCCTGCTGGCCAATCCGCAGCAGCCGTTCAAGACGCTGCCCGAGATGATCGCCTACGCCCGCGCCAATCCGGGCAAGCTGACCTACGCCTCGTTCGGCACCGGCACCACCTCGCACATGGCGGGCGAAATGCTCAAGTCGGTGGCCGGCATCGACATCCTGCACGTGCCCTACAAGGGCGCCGGCGAAGCCATTCCGGCGCTGCTGAGCGGCCAGGTGTCGATGTACTTCGACACCATCATGACCGGCCTGCCGCAGGTCAAGAGCGGCGCGCTGCTGGCGCTGGGCATGTCCAATTCGCAGCGCTCGGCGCTGGCGCCGGACATTCCCACCATCGCCGAGCAGGGCTACGCCGGCTACGACATCGCGCCGTGGTACGGCCTGGTGGCGCCGGAAGGCACGCCCGCGCCGATCCTGGACAAGCTCAACCGCGCCGTCAACAAGGTGCTTGCGGATCCCGCGTTGCGCGGTAAGCTGGCCGAGGCCGGCGCCGAGCCGCGTGGCGGCAGCCGCGAGGAATTCGCCGCCTTCATCAAGGCCGAGATCCCGCGCACCAAGCAGCTGATCGACCAGGCCGGCATCACTCCGCAGTAATTTCCTTCGACACCTTCCACGCCACCATGTCTTCTTCCTTCGATTGGTCTTTTCCGTACGCTTCCCGAAAAATGCCGGTGCTGGCCGCCAACGCGGTCGCGACCAGCCAGCCGCTGGCGGCGCAGGCCGGGCTGCGCATGCTGCTGGCCGGCGGCAATGCCGTGGACAGCGCCATCGCCACCGCCATCGCGCTGACCGTGGTCGAGCCCGTGATGAACGGCATCGGCGGCGACATGTTCGCGCTGGTCTGGCACGAAGGAAAACTGCATGGCCTGAACTCCAGCGGCTGCTCGCCGGCGGCGTGGACGCCGGACTACTTCGCCGGCCGCGAGGCGATGCCGGCCACCGGCTGGGGCACGGTCACCGTGCCTGGCCAGGTGGCGGGCTGGAAGGCGCTGTCCGACCGCTTCGGCAAGCTGCCGTTCGCGCAGTTGTTCGAGCCGGCCATCGCCTACGCCGAGCACGGCTTCGCGGTCAGCCCCACCATCGCCCGCCAATGGGCCACGCAGATGCCCAAGCTGGCGCAGGAGCCAGGCTTCGCCGAGGCCTTCCTGCCGCAGGGCCGGGCGCCGCAGGCGGGTGAATGGTGGCGTTTTCCGGACCAGGCGCGCACCTTGCGCGACATCGCCGAAAGCGGCGGCGACAGCTTCTACCGCGGCGCGCTGGCCAACAAGATCGCCGACTTCGCCGCCCGCAGCGGCGGCGCGCTGACCGCGGACGACCTGGACCAGCACCGCCCTGAATGGGTCGAGCCGATCTCGCAATCGTTCCGCGGCTACCAGCTGCATGAAATCCCGCCCAGCGGCCAGGGCATCTCGGCGCTGATGGCGCTGGGCATGCTGGAACAGTTCGACCTGGAATCGATGGGCCGCGACAGCGCCGATTACTACCACGTCAGCATCGAGGCCATGAAACTGGCCTTCGCCGACCTGCACCAGCACGTGGCCGACCCGCGCCACATGCGCACCGACGCCCGCGCCCTGCTCGACCCGGCCTACCTGGCCGAGCGCGCGCGCCTGATCTCGATGGACCGCGCCGCCGTGCCGGTGGCCGGCACGCCCGCCACCGGCGGCACGGTCTACCTGACCGCCGCCGACGCGGCCGGCACCATGGTGTCGTTCATCCAGTCCAACTACCACGGCTTCGGTTCCGGCGTGGTGGTGCCGGGCACCGGCATCAGCCTGCACAACCGCGGCCTGAACTTCGTGCTGACGCCCGGCCACGCCAATCAGGTCGGCCCGCGCAAGAAGCCGATGCACACCATCATCCCCGCTTTCATCACCCGCGGCGGCGAGCCGGTCATGTCGTTCGGCGTGATGGGCGGCTCGATGCAGGCGCAAGGCCACCTGCAGATGGTCACGCGCCTGGCGGCCTTCGGCCAGAATCCGCAGGCCATGAGCGATGCGCCGCGCTTCCGGGTGGAGAAAGGCCCGGTGGTCAACGTCGAATCGCACCTGCCCGCCGACGTGGTCGACACGCTGCGCCAACGCGGCCACAACGTGGCGGTGGCGCCGGCCGACAGCCTGGAATTCGGCTCGGCGCAACTGATCTGCCGGCTGCCGCACGGTGGCTACGTGGCCGCGTCCGATTCGCGCCGCGACGGCCAGGCGGTCGGCTTCTAGGAAAGACGGGCACGGCGGCGGAACACGCCGCCGGAAAGGTGCTTGATCGGTCATATGGGCGACGCGGGGCGCGGCGATACTGCCGCGCAGACTTCCCAAGGCCCTTATGAACCGCATCCTGTCCGCCGTGGCGCTCGCCGCCGCGCTCGCCCTTCCCGCCGGCGCCCAGGCGGCCCTGCCCATGGCCGTGGACGGCCAGCCCCTGCCGTCGCTGGCGCCCATGCTGGAGCGCGTCACGCCCGCGGTGGTCAACATTTCCGCCCAGGGCGAAGGCGGCCAGGCCCGCGCGCCTGGGCGCCAGAGCATCGGCTCGGGCGTGATCGTCGACGCGTCCCAGGGCAACATCCTGACCAATCACCACGTGGTGCGCGGCGCCGCCTCGATCCGCGTGTCGCTGCAGGACGGCCGCAGCTTCACCGCCACCGTGGTCGGCAGCGATCCGGACACCGACCTGGCGGTGCTGCGCATTCCGCCCGACAAGCTGCAGGCCCTGACCCTGTCCGATTCCAGCGACCTGCGGGTGGGCGATTTCGTGGTCGCCATCGGCGACCCCTACGGCCTGGGCCAGTCGGCCTCGTCCGGCATCGTGTCGGCGCTGGAGCGTTCCAGCCTGCGCGCGGCCGGCTACCAGAACTTCATCCAGACCGACGCCTCCATCAACCCCGGCAACTCGGGCGGCGCGCTGGTCAACCTGAACGGCGAGCTGGTCGGCATCAACACCATGATCTACACGCCGTCGGGCGGCAACGTCGGCATCGGCTTCGCGATTCCGTCCAACCTGGCGGGCGAGGTCATGCGCCAGCTGCTGCAGCACGGCCAGGTGCAGCGCGGCGGCCTGGGGCTGGACACCATCGACGTCACGCCGCGCAACGCGCGCCAGCTGGGCATGGCGCCGAACGCCAGCGGCGTGGTGGTGGCGCGCGTGGCGGACGGCTCGCCGGCGCAACAGGCGGGTGTGCAGGCGCGCGACCTGATCCTGGCGCTGGACGGCAAGCCGATCGGCACCAGCGCCCAGCTGCGCAACGCCGAGGGCCTGCTGCCGGTGGGCAAGCAGGTGCGGCTGACGCTGTCGCGCGGCGGCCAGCGCTCGGACGTGACGCTGCGGATCGAACCCGAGAAGAACGAGCGGCTGCACGGCGGCTCGCTGGACGCGCGCCTGAACGGCGTGGAGTTCAGCGAGATCGGCCGCGAGCAGCGCCTGAAGGGCAACGACGGCGTGGCGGTCAGCGCCACCTATCCCGAGCGCGGCGCGGTGGCCGCGCGGATGCAGCGCGGCGACATCATCATCGGCGTCAACCAGCGCCCGGTCAGCCGGCTGGCCGACCTGCGCGGCCTGCTGGGCGGCGCGGCGCCCGGGCAGCCGCTGCTGCTGACGCTGGTGCGCGGGCAGGCGATGTACACCTTGCAGATCCAGTAGGCGCCACCGACGGGGACCCGGGCGCGGCGGCTCGCCCTGGCGGGCCGCCCGGACGCCGAACCGGCGATAATGCTTCCCGCACCGGATACTCGCCATCGCCCCAATGCCCTTTCCCGCCGCTTCCCTCGCCCTGTGGGGCATCTCCGCCCTGGCCATCCTCGGCATCCTGCTGCGCCCCTGGAAGCTGCCCGAATACGTCTGGGCCGGCGGCGCCGCGCTATTGCTGACGGCCACCGGCCTGATCCCGTGGCAGGCGGCGCTGGGCGCGGTCGGCAAGGGGCTGGACGTGTACCTGTTCCTGATCGGCATGATGGTGCTGGCCGAACTGGCGCGCCAGCAGGGGCTGTTCGACTGGCTGGCGATGGTGGCGGCGCGCCACGCGCGCGGCTCGGCGCGGCGGCTGTTCGACCTGGTGTTCCTGGTGGGCATCCTGGTCACCGTGTTCCTGTCCAATGACGCCACCGCCGTAGTGCTGACGCCGGCGGTGTACGCGGCGGCGCGGGCCGCCGGCGCGCGGCCGCTGCCATACCTGTTCATCTGCGCCTTCATCGCCAACGCCGCCAGCTTCGTGCTGCCGATCTCCAATCCCGCCAACCTGGTGGTCTACGGCAGCCAGATGCCGCCGCTGCTGGACTGGCTGCAACGCTTCACGCTGCCGTCGCTGGCGGCCATCGGCCTGACCTACCTGGCGCTGCGCTTCAGCCAGCGCGACGCGCTGCGCGAGCCGCTGCGCACCGACATCGTGCCGCAGCCGCTGGCCGCGGGCGCGCGCCTGACCGGCATCGGCATCCTGCTGACGGCCGCGGTGCTGATGCTGGCCTCGGCGCTGCACGCCGACCTGGGCCTGCCGACCTTCATCGCCGGCCTGGCCACCGCCGCCCTGATCCACCTGAAGCAGCGGCTCAGCCCGCTGCCGGTGCTGCGCCACGTGGCCTGGGGCGTGCTGCCGATGGTGGCCGGCCTGTTCGTGCTGGTCGAGGGCCTGGCGCGCAGCGGCGCCATCGACGCGCTGGCCCAGGCATTGCTGCGGCTGGCGAGCGATTCGGCCGGCGGCGCGCTGTGGGGCGCCGGCATCGTGGCGGCGCTGGCCAGCAACCTCATCAACAACCTGCCGGCGGGCCTGATCGCCGGCTCGGTCGGCCAGATCGCCGACCTGCCGGCGCAGACCGCCGGCGCCCTGCTGATCGGCGTGGACCTGGGGCCCAACCTGTCGATCACCGGTTCGCTGGCGACGCTGCTGTGGCTGATCGCGGTGCGGCGCGAGGGCCAGCACGTCGGCGCGCTGCGCTTTCTCAAGCTGGGCGCCTGGGTGATGCCGCCGGCGCTGCTGGGGGCATTGCTGATGCTGGCCCTGGCCGGCGGCTGAAACGCCCGACGCGGCCGGCTCAGGCCCCTGGCTGGGCCAGCAGGCGCTGGATCTCGGCCTCGGTCTCGGCATAGCGTCCCTCGCCGAAGTGGCGGTAAACGATGTTGCCGCCCTTGTCGATCAGATAGAACGCGGGCCAGTACTGGTTGCGGTAGGCGTCCCAGGTCTTGTACTGGTTGTCCTGCGCCACCGGATATTCGATGCCGAAACGCTTGATGGCGTCCGCCACGTTCTTGGTGGTGCGCTCGAACGGGAATTCCGGCGTATGCACGCCGACCACGACCAGGCCCTGGTCCTTGTACTTCTGGTTCCACTGCTTCACGTACGGCAGGGTGTTGATGCAATTGATGCAGGTGTAGGTCCAGAAATCGACCAGCACCACCTTGCCGCGCAGGCCGGCCAGGGTCAGCGGCTCGCTGTTGAGCCAGGTCTGGATGCCGGTGAACTCCGGGGCGGGGGCCGGCGCGGGCGCGGCGGCGTGCGCGGCGGCGCCGAGCAGCAGGCTGGCCAGGGCCAGTTTGGCGGAAACGAGGGCCCGGCGGGCCGGCAGGCGGATGGACAGCATGGTGCGCTCCTTCAGGTTGCGTGTAAGCGGGTCACGAAAAAACGGTCAGGTCGGAACAAAGGCTCAGGAAAACAGGCGACTGATCCAGGCATAGGCCAGGACGTCGTACTGGAAATGGATGGCGATGGCCGAGGCCACCAGCAGCCCCCCGAAGGCGCGCTGCAGGCGCACGGCGTGGCGGGCGATGGCGCCGACCCGGCGCGCGGCGAAGCCGCCGCCATAGGCGATGGCCAGCATCGGGACGCCCGCGCCCAGTCCGTAGACCAGCAGCAGCAGGCTGGAATGCGCCAGGTCGTCGGCGCGGGCGGCCAGGATCAGGATCGACGCCAGCACCGGGCCGGCGCACGGCGTCCAGACGGCGCCCAGCGACATGCCCAGCGGGAAACCGCCGGCATTGCCTGACCCGCCCTTGTCACCCAGGCCGATCACGCCTTGCAGCGGGCCGCTCAGCCGCGCCGCCAGCCAGTCGTAGGGTTGCGGCCAGATGCGCGCCAGGCCGAACAGGGCCAGCGCCGCCACCGACACCGAACGCACCGCCTCGTGCGCCGATTCGACCGCGCCCGACAGCAGGCTGAGCGCGATGCCCAGCCCGGAAAACGCCGCCACGAAGCCCAGCACGATGAAGAGGGGCCGCAGCCGGCCGGCGCGCTCGACCGCGCTGCCCAGCAGGATCGGCAGCAGCGGCAGCACGCAGGGCGAGGCCACCGTCAGCATGCCGGCGGCCAGGGCGAGGGGGGTGTCGATGAAGGTGGTCATGGCGCGGCGGTCCGTTTGTGTCTCGATGACCGCATTGGACGCGCGCCGGGTATCCGTCCTGTGCCCGGAAAGCGGGTTTTTGCCCGGCTTTTGTATCGTGTCCGGCCCTGCATACACTACGACACACTTCGCGGCGCGGGCGGCGCTATAACCTGCCGGACACCTGTTGCCGGAGCCTGTCCATGAACACCGTCCCCCTGCCCCGCCCCCGTTCCACCCTGCGGCGCCTGCTGGCCGTGCTGGCGCTGCTGGCCGGCGGCCTGGGCGCCGAGGCCGTCCAGCCCGGCCCCTGCCAATTGATCGTCAACAGCCAGGTGCGCCGCCGCGCCCAGCCCGGTGAGTAGAATGCGCCATGGATAATCCAGACCACATCCTGATCGTCGACGACGACCGCGAGATCCGCGAACTGGCCGGCAACTTCCTCAAGAAGAACGGCCTGAACGTCACCCTGGCCGCCGACGGCCGGCAGATGCGCGCGCTGCTCGAAACCCTGACCGTCGATCTGATCGTGCTGGACATCATGATGCCCGGCGACGACGGCCTGGTGCTGTGCCGCGAACTGCGCGCCGGCAAGCACCGTCGCACCCCGATCCTGCTGCTGACCGCGCGCGACGAGGACATGGACCGCGTGCTGGGGCTGGAGATGGGCGCCGACGACTATCTGGTCAAGCCGTTCGTGGCGCGCGAGCTGCTGGCGCGGATCAAGGCGATCCTGCGCCGCACCCGCATGCTGCCGCCCAACTTCCAGGTCACCGAACCGGGCCGCGCCGTGCGCTTCGGCGCCTGGACGCTGGACACCACCGCGCGCCACCTGCTGGATGCCGAAGGCACCATCGTGTCGCTCAGCGGCGCCGAATACCGGCTGCTGCGGGTGTTCCTGGACCACCCGCAGCGGGTGCTGAACCGCGACCAGTTGCTGAACCTGACGCAGGGGCGCGACGCCGATTTCTTCGGCCGCTCGATCGACCTGCTGGTGAGCCGCCTGCGCCAGCGGCTGCGCGAGGATGCGCGCGAGCCGATGTACATCAAGACCGTGCGCAGCGAAGGCTATGTATTCGCGGCGCAGGTCGACGTGTCCGAGGCGACGTAGATGGCCACGCTGGTTCCGGCGCTACGCCGCTGGCCGCGCACCCTGGCGAGCCGGCTGTTCCTGATCTTCCTGGTGGGCCTGGTGCTGGCGCACGCGCTGTCGTTCGGCCTGCAGTTCTACGAGCGCTACCAGTCGGCCAAGAGCGTCATGCTCGACAACCTGGAGCGCGACGTGGTGGTGGCGCTGGCGATCCTGAACCGCCTGCCGGCCGATGAGCGCGCCGCCTGGCTGCCGCGCCTGAGCGCCAGCAACCGGCAGTACCAGCTCGGCCCCGGCGACTTCGACCGGCCGTTGCAGACGCCCGCCGCCGAAGCGGTGCGCGACTCGATCCAGGCGGCCCTGAACAACGCCTATCCCCTGGCCTTCGGCACCGTCGGCGACGACCCCAAGCACATCCAGGCGCGCGCCACGCTGGCCGACGGCCAGGCGGTGACGCTGGACATCCACATGGCCGTGATGCCGCTGGCGATGTGGCTGCCGGCGGTGCTGCTGGCGCAACTGGCGCTGCTGATCCTGTGCGCCTGGCTGGCGGTGCGGCTGGCGATCCGGCCGCTGACGCAGCTGGCCGGCGCCGCCGACGCGATGAGCCCCGACCGCCGCAGCCCGCGCCTGGCCGAGGACGGGCCGGCCGAGGTGGCGCAGGCCTCGGCCGCCTTCAACGCCATGCAGGACCGCATCGCCGCGCACCTGGCCGAACGCATGCAGATCCTGGGCGCCATTTCGCACGACCTGCAGACGCCGATCACGCGCATGAAGCTGCGGTCGGAATTCATGGACGAATCCGCCGACCGCGACAAGCTGGCGCATGATCTGCAGGAAGTGGAGCAGCTGGTGCGCGACGGCCTGGCCTATGCGCGCAGCGCCGGCGCGGCCACCGAGCCACCCGCGCGCATCGACCTGGACGCGTTCCTGGACAGCCTGGTGTGCGACTACACCGACATCGGCAAACCCGTGACGCTGGCAGGACACTGCCCCGGCCCGTGGCAGACGCGGCCGCGCGCGCTGCGCCGGATTCTCGGCAACCTGATCGACAACGCGCTGAAATTCGGCGGCGCGGCCGAAGTCGAGGTCGGCGCGGCCGACGATGGCCGCGGCGTGTCGATCCGCGTGCTGGACCGCGGCCCCGGCATTCCCGAGCACGAATTGCAGGCCGTGCTGCAACCGTTCTACCGGCTCGAAGGCTCGCGCAACCGCGACAGCGGCGGCACCGGCCTGGGCCTGGCGATCGCGCGGCAACTGGCCGACGTGATCGACGGCGAACTGCGGCTGCGCAACCGCGCGGGCGGCGGCCTGGAAGCGCAAGTGCTGCTGCGGCCCGCCGCCTGAGCCTGGGCACCGGCCGGCGCATCGACGCGCCCTGCTTCCGTCCGCTACGGTTCCCCGACCGCATGAAAAACGCCCCGCGATGTCGCCATCGCGGGGCGTTGCCCCTGGCGCCGGCAGGGTCAGAGGATCGCCAGTTCCACGTCGATGTTGCCGCGGATGGCGCCCGAGTACGGGCAGGTCTGGTGCGCGGTGTCGACCAGCTGGCGCCGCTGTTCGGCCGGCAGGCCCGGCAACGCGATGTTCAGCTTGACCGCCAGCGCGTAACGCGTGCCGCCGTCGGTCTTTCCCAGCGACACCTCGGCGTCGACCGACGCGTCGCGCGGCACGGCGATGCCGAGCTTGGCGCCGGCCAATTGCATCGCGCCGATGAAGCAGGCCGAGTAACCGATGCCGAACAGCTGCTCGGGATTGGCGCCGGGCCTGCCCGAACCCGGGGGGCTCAGCGGCAGCAGCAGCGCGCCGTCGTCGGTGCGGCCGGCGCCGTCGCGGCCGCCAGTGGTGTGGGTGTGGGCGGTGTACAGCACGGTTTCCAGCGAATGGGACATGATGGCTCCTGGTGTCGGAAAAAGTGGGAACCTGGATTGCACCAAGGCGCTGTATCCTGCCTGTGTCCGCGACCCGCGGGTTTTGCGTCGTACTGTATCCGCGGCCGCCCCCTCTTCCCATGGAATCCTCCCCCGCATGAAACGAGCGATCATCATCGGCGCCACCTCCGGCATCGGCCGCGAACTGGCCAAGCGGCTGTCGGCCGAGGGCTACGTGCTGGGCCTGGTGGGCCGCCGCGCCGAACTGCTCGACAGCCTGCGGGCCGAATTGCCGCGCCCGGCCCACACGCTGGCGCTGGACATCGCCCGCGACGACGGCGCGGCGCAGGCGGTGCGCGACCTGATCGCCCGCATGGAAGGCCTGGACCTGTTCGTCATCAGCGCCGGCGTGGGGTTCATCAACACCGACCTGGAGTGGGACAAGGAAGCCGACACCATCGCCGTCAACGTGCAGGGTTTCGCCGCCATGGCCCACGTCGCGCTGCGGCATTTCATCCTGCACCGCAAGGGCCACCTGGTGGGCATCTCGTCGGTCGCGGCGCTGCGCGGCAGCGGCGCGGCGCCGGCCTACAACGCTTCCAAGGCGTTCGTGTCGAACTACCTGGACGGGCTGCGGCGGAAGGTGCGGCGGCTGCAGTTGCCGATCGCGGTGACCGACGTGCGCCCAGGCTTCGTCGCCACCGCCATGGCGCAAGGCCAGGGCCTGTTCTGGGTGGCATCGCCGGAGAAGGCCGCGCGGCAGATCGCCGCCGCCATCCGCCTGCGCAAGAAGCGCGTCTACGTGACGCGCCGCTGGGCGCTGATCGCCGCGCTGCTCAAGCTGATGCCGTAGGCGCCGCGCCGGACTCGGGCGCCAGCGCCGTGAACGCCCCGGGTCCGGCACGTTCGGTCATGGCGTCGAGGATGCGCTGGATCAGTTCGGGCACCAGCGGATGCGGCGGCTGGCCCGCCAGCGTGGCCATGCCCACGCAATAGTCGATGACCGGCCGGAACGGCCGACGCACGATGCCCATGTCCTGGCACAGCGCCGCGAACAGGCCGTTGACGATCGACACGCCGATGCCCTGCGCCGCCAGCCGGCAGGCCATTTCCACCGAGTGCACTTCGGCCTTGATCTGCGGCATCATGCGGCCCTGGCGGAAGGCCTGGTCGATCTGCTGGCGCAGCGAGCGCTGCCGCCCCAGCAGCACCAGGTCGACGCCGATGAGGTCGGCCGGGCCGATCTCATCGAGCGCCTGCAGCGGATGCCCCGGCGGCATGATGCAGACCGCCTCGGTGGCCAGCCGCAGCAGCATCGACAGGCCCGAATTCACGGGCGGCGAACGCACCAGCGCCAGGTCGGCCTCGCGCCCCAGCACCGCGACCTCGCTGGTCTCGTAGGTGCCCACCAGCACTTCCAGCGCCACCTCGGGATGGTCCGCCAGGAAGGCGTCGGCCACCGCCGGCATGACCGATTGCGCCACCGTGCTCGGCAGCTGCACGCGGATCAGCGTGCGCCGCTGCCCGCCCAGCCGCAGCTGGTTGACGTGGCGCTGCAGCGATTCGGCGTCCGAGATCATGTTCTGCACGTCAGGCAGCAGCGACTCGGCCTCGGCCGTGGGATGCAGGCGGCCCTTGCGGCGCACGAACAGCGGCACGCCCAGGTCGGTCTCGAACTGGCTCAGCAGGCGGCTGACGGCCGGCTGCGACGAGCCCAGCCGCTGCGCGGCCTCGATGGTCGAACCGGTGGTCATGAAGGCGAGGAAGGCCTCGAGCTGCTTGAAATTCATCCTGTTCCGCGCGGTCCGCAATACCGGCTCCGCGCGGCGTATCGATGCGCGGGGCCTAGGGTTAACACCAAATTTCTCGTCATTCACATAGGCGTATGCCGGCTTGGCATACGGTTGCCAGCCAGGCGCGATGGATCGAACATTCCGCCCATCCGGATTCTCGCCATTCATGAATCCGCAATCAATACGCGATATCGCCGATATTGTCCGGCAAGGAGCCCCCCGATGCGCGCCGTTCCGTTCCCCGCTTCCTGTCGCCGCGAGGCGCCATGACCGCGTTCATTATCCGCCGGCTGTGCCAGAGCCTGGTGATCCTGGCGCTGACGTCGCTGATCGTGTTCGCCGGCGTCTACGCCATCGGCGACCCGATCGAGATCCTGGTGCCGGCCGACGCCACGCAGGCCGAGATCGCGCAGGCGGTGCAGTCGCTGGGCCTGGACCTGCCGCTGTACCAGCAGTACCTGAAGTTCGTCGGCAATGCGCTGCACGGCGACCTGGGCAACTCGTTCGTCTTCAACCAGCCTGCCATCCAGCTGATCCTGCAACGCCTGCCGGCCACGCTGGAACTGGCCTGCGTGGCGCTGCTGCTGGCGCTGGCCATCGGCCTGCCGCTGGGCCTGGTGGCCGGCCTGAAGCCGGATTCGGCGCTGGACCGCGGCATCATGACCGGCTCGATCCTGGGATTCAGCCTGCCCAACTTCTGGCAGGGCATCATGCTGGTGCTGATCTTCTCGGTGACGCTGGGCTGGCTGCCGTCCACCGGCCGCGGCCCCACCGGCGAGATCCTCGGCATCCACACCAGCCTGGCGTCATGGGACGGCATCCGCCACCTGATCCTGCCGGCGCTGAACCTGGCGCTGTTCAAGATCGCGCTGATCGTGCGCCTGACCCGCAGCGGCGTGCGCGAAACGATGCCGCTGGACTACGTGAAATTCGCCCGCGCCAAGGGCCTGCGCGAATCGCGCGTGATCTATATGCACGTGCTCAAGAACATCCTGATCCCGATCGTCACCGTGGTCGGCATGGAGTTCGGCTCGCTGATCGCCTTCGCCACCGTCACCGAGACCATCTTCGCCTGGCCCGGCGTGGGCAAGCTCATCATCGACAGCATCATGAAGCTGGACCGCCCGGTGGTGGTCGCCTACCTGCTGATCGTGGTCACCATGTTCATCGTGCTCAACCTGTTGGTGGACATCATCTATTCCGTGCTGGATCCCCGTGTCCGCGTGGGAGCCTCCGAATGACTCTGCTTCCCAAGAAATGGCTGCCCAGCCGCGACACCACCTTCGGCCAGGCGCTGCACGGCGTGCTCGACAGCCGCCCCGCGACCCTTGCCGCGATCCTCTTCCTGCTGCTGGTGCTGGCCGCGCTGCTGGCGCCGTGGATCGCGCCGCAGAACCCGTATGACCTGGCCGCCATCACCATCCTGGACGGCCGCATGCCGCCGGGCAGCCAGGGCATCTATGGCGACATCTACTGGGCCGGCACCGACGCCCAGGGCCGCGACATGCTGTCGGCCATGATGTATGGCCTGCGCACCAGCCTTTCCGTGGGCGTGCTGAGCGGCCTGTTCGCCATGGCCGTGGGCACGGTGCTGGGCCTGACGGCGGCCTATTTCGGCGGCCGCATCGATGCGCTGATCATGCGCCTGGTGGACCTGATGCTGGGCTTTCCGACCATCCTGGTGGCGCTGATGATGCTGGCCATCCTGGGCCAGGGCGTGGACAAGGTGATCCTGGCGCTGGTGGTGGTGCAGTGGGCCTACTTCGCCCGCGCGGTGCGCGCCACCGCCGTGGTCGAGCGGCGCAAGGAATACATGGAAGCCGCCCTGTGCCTGGGGCTGAGCCACCGGCGCGCGCTATTCAGCCAGCTGCTGCCGAACTGCATCCCGCCGGTCATCGTCATCGCCATGATCCAGACCGCCAACGCCATCGCCGCCGAGGCCACGCTCAGCTTCCTGGGCATCGGCCTGCCGGTCACCGAGCCGTCGCTGGGCCTCTTGATCGCCAACGGCTACCAGCAGATGCTGGCCGGCCTGTACTGGATCAGCGTGTTCCCCGGCGTGCTGCTGCTGACCGTGGTCTTCACCATGAACATCGTGGGCGACCGCGTCCGCGAGGCGCTCAATCCGCGCCTGCAGAAATAGGAAGCGCCATGCAATCGGCAACCCCCACCCTTTCCGTGCGCAACCTGCGCACCTGGTTCCACACCCGCGCCGGCCTGGTGCGGGCGGTGGACGACGTCAGCTTCGACGTCCACCCCGGCGAGATCCTCGGTCTGGTCGGCGAGTCGGGCTCGGGCAAGTCCATCACCGGCTTTTCCATCCTGGGCCTGATCGATCCGCCCGGGCGCATCGACGGCGGCCAGATCCTGTTCAAGGGCACCGACCTGGCGACGCTGTCGCGCGAGGAACTGCGCCAGTTGCGCGGCAACCGCATCGCCATGGTGTTCCAGGACCCGATGATGACGCTCAACCCGGTGTTCCGCATCGAGACCCAGATGGTCGAGACGGTGCTGAGCCACGAGCGCTGCAGCCGCAAGGCGGCCTGGGACCGCGCCCGCGACACGCTGGCGGCGGTCGGCATCCCGTCGCCGGCCGAGCGCCTGAAGGCCTACCCGCACCAGCTGTCGGGCGGCATGCGCCAGCGCGTGGCGATCGCCATCGCCATGCTGCACAAGCCCGACCTGATCATCGCCGACGAGCCGACCACGGCGCTGGACGTCACCATCCAGGCCCAGATCCTGGCCGAGATGCAGAAGCTGTGCGCCGAGACCGGCACCGCCATGGTGTGGGTCAGCCACGATCTGGCGGTGGTGGCGGGCCTGGCCGACCGCGTCTGCGTGATGTACGCCGGCCGCGTGGTCGAGTCCGGCAGCACCGACGACATCCTCGACCGTCCGCGCCACCCGTACACCATCGGCCTGATCGGTTCGGTGCCGAGCAACGAGCACACCGGCGACCGCCTCTATCAGATCCCCGGCATGGCGCCGTCGCCGCTGGCGCTGCCGGCCGGCTGCGCCTTCAACCCGCGCTGCGGCCACGCGACCGAGCGCTGCCGCGCCGAGCAGCCGCCGCTGGAGGCCGCCGGCGGCCGCGGCCTGCGCTGCTTCCATCCCCAGACAGGAGCCCTTTCGTGAGCCCGACGATCCTGATGCAGGCCAACCAGGTGTCGCGCCTGTTCGTGAAACGGCCCGACTACGCCGAACGCCTGGCCGGCCTGCTGGGCGCCAAGGTGGCCTCGCACACCGTGCATGCGGTCGACCGCGTCGACCTGACCATCCACCAGGGCGAAGTGGTCGGCCTGGTGGGCGAATCCGGCTGCGGCAAGTCGACGCTGGGCCGGGTGCTGGCGGGCATCCTGCCGGCCACCTCGGGCAGCGTCCAGACGCCCGCCGGCGAGCTGTCCACCCTGAGCGGCCGCGCCGCGCACGCGCAGCGCATGGCCACGCAGATGATCTTCCAGGACCCGATGTCCTCGCTCAATCCGCGCAAGCGGGTGCGCGACATCATCGGCGAGGCGCCGCTGGCCAACGGCATCATCGCGCGCCGCGACTACGACGATTACGTGGTGCAGGTGATGCGGCGCGTGGGCCTGGACCCGGACTACCGCAACCGCTTCCCGCACCAGTTCTCGGGCGGCCAGCGCCAGCGCGTGGGCATCGGCCGGGCGCTGGCGGTCAAGCCCGGCTTCCTGATCTGCGACGAGTCGATCGCGGCGCTGGACGTGTCGATCCAGGCGCAGATCCTGAACCTCTTCATGGACCTGCGGCAGGACCTGGGCCTGACCTATCTCTTCATCAGCCATGACCTGGGGGTGGTGCGGCGCATCAGCGACCGCACCGTCATCATGTACCTGGGCCGCGTGGTCGAATCCGGCCCCACCGCCGAGGTGTTCGCCGCGCCGCGCCATCCCTACACCCAGGCCCTGCTGGAGGAAGTGCCGCGGCTGTCGAACCGCAAGCGGCGCTTTCACGCCATCAAGGGCGAGATCCCGTCGCCGCTGAACCCGCCGGCCGGCTGCCATTTCCATCCGCGCTGCCCGCAGGCCATGGCGCGCTGCAAGACCGAACAACCGCTGCTGCGCGTCACGGCCGACGGCCACCAGGCCGCCTGTCACCTGCTCGACGGCGCCGGCGCCGCGCGCCCACAAGGAACCCCCGCCGCATGAATGCCCTGCTTACCCCGATCCGCCGCGGCGCCGCGGCGCTGGCCCTGCTGGCCCTGCTGGCCCTGCTGGCGCTGCTGGCCGGCGCCGCGCCCGCCGTGGCGCGGCCGCTGCTGACCATCGGCCATTCCAGCGAACCGTCGTCGATGGACCCGCTGTTCTCGCGCACCGGCAACAACCAGGCCGCCGCCGAGAACATCTTCGAGCGGCTGGTGTCGACCGACGAGAACATGCAGACGCGGCCGGGCCTGGCCCTGTCGTGGCGGGTGCTGGCGCCCGACACCTGGGAGATCAAGCTGCGGCCCGGCGTGCGCTTCCATGACGGCACGCCGTTCAGCGCCGACGACGTGGTGTTCTCGCTGGCGCGCGCGCCCAAGGTGCCCAACAGCCCGGCGCCCTTCAGCGGCGCGGTGCGGTCCATCGCCGCGGTCGAGGTGGTCGATCCGCTGACGCTGCGCATCCGCACCAAGGAGCCGACGCCGGACTTCATGGAACAGATCGGGCTGGTCTACATCCTGTCGCGCCACGCGGCGCAGGACAAGCGCTCGGAAGACTTCAACAGCGGCGTGGCGACCATCGGCACGGGCCCCTACAAGTTCGTGCGCTGGCAGCCGGGCGACAGCCTGGAGCTGGCGCGCAACGATGCCTACTGGGGCGCGCGGCCGGACTTCGAGCGCGTGATGATCCGCTACATCGCCAACGACGCGGCGCGCATCTCGGCGCTGCTGTCGGGCACGGTCGACCTGATCGACAGCGTGCCGCCGACCGACGCCAAGGCGATCCGGGGCAAGGCCGGCTACACGCTGTACCGCTCGCCGTCCGCGCGCCTGATCTACCTGGCGCTGGACTCGGCGCGCGACGCCAGCCCGTTCGTCACCGATGCGCAGGGCAAGCCGATGACGGTGAACCCGCTCAAGGACGTGCGGGTGCGCCAGGCGATCTCGAAGATGTTCATGCGCGGCCCGATCACCGAGCGCCTGCTCAGCGGCGCCGGCGTGCCGGCCGGGCAGATGGTGCCCGAGGGGCTGGGCGGCTACAGCCCCAACCTGCCGGCGCCCGCCTACGACCTGGAAGGCGCGCGCGCCCTGCTGGCCGAGGCCGGCTATCCCCATGGCTTCGGCCTGACGCTGCATTCGTCGAACGACCGCTTCGCCGGCGACAGCGACCTGGCCCAGGCGCTGGCGCAGATGATGGCGCGCGCCGGCCTGCGCATCAACGGCGTGGTGACCCAGCCCTACAACGTCTACGCCGGCGCCAGCGGCAAGCAGCAGTACAGCGCCTTCATCTTCTCGTACGGCAACAGCACCGGCGATTCGTCCAACGGCCTGACCAACGTGCTGGCCACCTACGACAAGGCCGCCGGCACCGGCGCCTTCAACCGCGCGCGCTATTCCAACCCGGTCGTGGACCGCCTGCTGGCGCGGGCCGCGGTGGAGTTCGACCCGGCCCAACGCGACGCCCTGCTGCGCCAGGCCGCCGAGGCCGCCTTCAACGACGTCGGCATCGTGCCGCTGTATTTCCCGGTGGCCTTCTGGGCCGCGCGCGACGGCACCGTCATGCGCGCCAACAAGCTCGAACGCACCTCAATGCTGTACATACAGGAAGCAAAATGACCGCCCCCGAAGTTTCTCCCGCCGTCCTGCTGGCGGATCAGATGGTGCGCATGCGCGACGGCGTGCGCCTGGCCACCGACGTGCACTTGCCGGCCGGCTACCGCCCCGGCCAGGACGCGCCGCTGCCCGTGATCCTGGAGCGCACGCCCTACGGCAAGGCGGACGTGTCGCGCTCCGAGCAGATCGACGGCCGCCTCGGCGTGCCGCGGCCCGAGGTGGCGCGCCATTTCACCGCGCAGGGTTTTGCCGTGGTGTTCCAGGATTGCCGCGGCCGCTATGGCTCGGAAGGCCATTTCACCAAGTACCTGTCGGAAGGCCCCGACGGCTTCGACACGCTGGCCTGGATCATGCAACAGCCGTGGTGCAACGGCCGCATCGGCACCATGGGCCTGTCGTACGCGGCGCACACGCAGATGGCGCTGGCCTGCCTGAACCCGCCGGGCCTGGCGTGCATGGTGCTGGACTCGGGCGGCTTTTCCAACGGCTACCAGTGCGGCATCCGCCAGTCGGGCGCGTTCGAATTGAAGCAGGCCACCTGGGCCTACAAGCAGGCCAAGCTCAGCCCCGCCGCGCGGCAGGACCCGCTGGTGCTGGCCGCGCTCGAGGCCGAAGACATCCGCCAGTGGTTCACGCGCATGCCGTGGCGCCCCGGCCATTCGCCGCTGGCCAGCGTGCCCGAGTACGAGGACTACCTGTTCGAGCAATGGCGCGCCGACGCCTTCGACGAATCCTGGCGCCAGCTGGGCATCTACGCCCAGGGCTACTACGACGCGATTCCCGACATCCCGGTGGCGCTGATGTCCAGCTGGTACGACGCCTACGTGCGCACCACCATGGAGAACTACGCCGGCCTGACGCAGGGCCGCCGGTCGCCGGTGCGGCTCATCATGGGGCCGTGGCTGCATGGCGACCGCAACACCACCCACAGCGGCGATGCCGAATTCGGCCCGCGCGCCGCCTTCGACGGCAACCTGGCGCGGCACTGGCTGGGCTTCCGGCTGGCCTGGTTCCAGCGCTGGCTGCAGGACGCCCCGGCGGGCGCCGCGCCGGACCCGGCGGCGCGCCTGTTCCTGATGGGCGGCGGCAGCGGCGCGCGTAACGCGCACGGCCGCTTCGACCATGGCGGCGCCTGGATCCAGGCCGACGCCTGGCCGGTGCCGCAGGCCCGCGCCACCACCTTCTACCTGCACGCCGACGGTCGCCTGGATCAGCGGGCGCCGGCCGGCGATGCGGGCCAGTTGCGCTACCAGTACGACCCGCGCGACCCGGTGCCGACGATCGGCGGCGCGCTGACCTCGGGCCAGCCGGTGTTCGAGGGCGGCGGGTTCGACCAGCGCGAGGATGCGCGCTTCTTCGGCGTGCGCCAGCCCGGCCTGCCGCTGGCCGCGCGCGACGACGTGCTGGTGTTCCAGACCGAGCCGCTGCCAGAGGCCCTGGCGGTGGCCGGGCCGGTGACCGTGCGGCTGCACATCTCGTCCGACTGCCCCGACACCGACTTCACCGCCAAGCTGATCGACGTCTACCCGCCCAGCGCCGACTACCCGCAGGGCTACGCGCTGAACCTGACCGACGGCATCTTCCGCTGCCGCTTCCACGAGACCTGGGACGAGGCGCGGCCGCTGACGCCCGGCAAGGTCTACGAGATCACCATCGAGCCGTTCGCCACCTGCAACCTGTTCCAGCGCGGCCACCGCATCCGCCTGGACATCTCCAGCAGCAATTTCCCGAAGTACGACGTCAACCCGAACAGCGGCGAATCGGCCGCCGACGCCCGCGAACGGCGCATCGCGCTGAACACGGTGCACCTGTCGGCCGCGCACCCGTCCCGCGTCACGCTGTGCGTGGCCGCGCCGCGGGACCTGGCGCCACTGCCCGCGCACGGTGCGCAGCCATGATCCGCTAGCGCCCGCCCCAGACCTCCGCTTGCTTCACCCTTTGCCGCCGGCGCGCCGGCGGCAGGGGCTTCTTTTGTCCAACGCCATACCGATCGAGGGGATCACACCATGAAAAGAATCATCCGCCATCGCAGCACGCTGGGCGCCGCCCTGGCCCTGAGCTGCCTCAACCCGGCGCAGGCCGCCGAGACCAGCAGCGTGACGCTGTACGGCCTGGTCGACCTGGGCACCACCTATGAACGCAAGGACGGCGCCTCCAGCCTGCGGCAAAAGAGCGGCAACCAGTCGGGCTCGCGCTGGGGCCTGCGCGGCTCCGAGGACCTGGGCAACGGCTACAAGGCCGTGTTCCGCCTGGAAAGCGGCTTCAACGCCAACAACGGCACGCAGGCGCAGGGCCGCATGTTCGGCCGCTGGGCCTATGTCGGCCTGGCCGGCGGCTTCGGCGAAGTGCGGCTGGGACGCCAGTGGGTCTACGGCTTCGAGTGGGCCGGGGTGGGATCGCCGTTCGGCACCGGCTGGGGCCAGTCGTCCAACAATGCCAGCCTGGGCTACAACGATGGCGACTTCGGCGCCGGCGGCCGCGTCAACAACGCCGTGTTCTACGCCACGCCGCGCGTGGGCGGCTGGCAGGCGGGCCTGGGCTACAGCTTCGAGGCCCACGACGGCGAGGCCTTCGCCACCGACGCCCACGACCGCGTGCTGACCACCGGCCTGCGCTACAACGGCGGCCCGGTGGCGGCGGCGCTGACCTACGAGCGGCTCAATCCGAACTCGCAACAGCCGAACAAGAAGACCGCCGCCAACCTGCAGGTGGCCGGGTCCTATGACTTCGAGTGGATCAAGCTGCACGGCACCTACGGCAACCTGCGCAATCCCAACACCGGCCCGTCGGCGGGCTACGACAAGGTCAACTCGTTCATCGCGGGCGTCACGGTGCCGACGGGCAAGGCCGGCTCGGTGATGGCCTCGTACCAGCGCGGCACCGGCTCGGACATCACCGGCTGGGCCCTGGGCTACCAGTACGACCTGTCCAAGCGCACCAACCTGTACGCCTACGTCAACCGCCTGGACATCCGCGAATCGCACACGCTGCAGACCTCGGTCGGCATCCGGCATCATTTCTGACGGGCATCGCCAGGCGGCGCGGGAAGTCTGCGCGCCGCGGGCGCCGGGCGCGACCGCAATGCGGCGCGCCCGTCTTCACAGGAACGTGCGCGTGCCCCACCACCCGGGCAGCAGCAGCGCCGCGGCCCAGAGGAAGGCCGAAGCCCAGTTGGCGGCCTGGAACGCCGCGGCGCGCATGCCGCAGATGCCGGCGATCATCGGCACGGTGGCGCGCAAGGGGCCGAAGAAGCGGCACAGCACGATGCTGAGCACGCCCCACTTCTGGATGAACATCGTGCTGCGATGCAGGAGCGCGGGGCGCTTGCGCAGCGGCCTGGAGCGCATCAGGCTCGGCCCGAACCACACGCCGCAGGCGTACTGCACCCAGTCGCCCAGCGCCGCGCCCACCGCGATCGCCAGCCATACCGGCACGAAACCGGCGTCGCCCAGCCCCAGGATGGCGCCGATCGACAGCAGCAGCGCGGTCCCGGGAATCACCAGCGCCACCAGCGGCAGCGACTTCAGGAACGCGAACGCGAACCCCAGCGGCGCCAGCCAGTCGGCATGGGTCCGGGCGAAGTCGACCAAGGTCTCCTGCAGGGAATGGAAAGTCTCGAACAGCATGCGGCGTCAGCACCAGGCAGGCATCAGGCCCATAGTACGCGGCCCGCGCCTCAGACGATGACGTCGCGCTGGTCGCGCGGCCGCCGCAGCACCAGGCCGGCCAGCCGCTCCAGCGCCTGCGCCAGCGCCTCGCGCTCGGGAATGCTGCCCAGCGAAATGCGGATGGCGTTGGGCGCGCCGGGGCCCTGGTGGAAGGCTTCCGACGAGGTCACGCTCAAGCCCTCGTCGCGCGCCACCCGTTCCAGGTCGGCCGCGGTCCAGCGGTCGGGCAACGGCTGCCACAGGTGGATGCCGGCCGCCGCGGCCGGGAACGGCCCCGGCAGCAGCCGGCGCGCCAGCTGCTGGCGCGCATGGGACTCGGCGCGCACGCCGTCCAGGATCTGCTGCGCGACGCCGCTGGCGATCCACTGCGTGGTCAGCGCGCCCATCAACGGCGCGGCCATCACCGCGAACGACCGCATCGCCGCCAGCACGTTGCGGCGGCTGTCCTGGTCGGGGCCCAGCACGAAGGCGGTGCGCAATCCCGGCGTCAGGGTCTTGGCCAGCGTGGCGATGTAGAACACCGAGGCCGGCGCCAGGCTGGCCAGCGCCGGCGGCGCGCCGTTCAGGAACAGCGAATAGGGATCGTCCTCGATGATGCGCACGCCACAGGCCACGGCCGAGCGCACCAGGTCGCGGCGGCGCGCCGCGCTCATGGTGTGGGCGGTGGGGTTCTGCAGCGTGGGATTCAGGTAGACCAGCCGGCCGCCGTCGCGGCAGGCGCGCTCGAGCCCGGCGGGCGTCATGCCGTCGGCGTCGGACTCGGCCACCAGCACGCGGCGGCCCAGTTGCTGCGCCGCCGTCAGCAGGCCGGGATACACCAGCGGCTCGGCGATGATGCCGTCGCCGGGCTGGCTGTAGGCCAGCATCACGGCCGCCAGCGCGGCCTGCGCGCCGGGGCACACCAGCACGCGGTCCGGGTCGACCCGTTCGACCGACTGCGCCAGCCACTGGGCGCCGGCCTCGCGCTCGGCCGGACCGCCGCCGGCCTGGTGGTAGGCCATCATCACCCCGACATCGTGGCGCTCCATGGTCTTGACCAGGCCGTGCCGCAGCAGGTCCTGCAGGTCGCAACCGAGCGGTAGCGGCGGCATGTTCATGCCCAGGTCCAGCATCTGCAGCAGCGGCTGCTCGGCCGGACGCGCGATGAAGGTGCCCAGCGGCCCGCGCGCCTCGAGCAGCCCGCGCTGGCCGGCCTCGGCGTAGGCGCGCGTCACGGTCGTCAGATCCACCCCCAGGTGCTGCGCCAGGCCCCGCTGAGGCGGCAGGCGGTCGCCCGGCTGCATGCGGTTGGCGGCCACCGACGTCTCGATGAAATCGGCGATCTGGCGGTAGCGGGGGCCGGCGCCGCGCACGAACGCCAGCGTCCAGGATGCATACATGTCGTCGTTATGCATTGATTCTATTGCGCAAGAATGTCGCAATGTATGGATGATATGAGTCGACCAGTATGGCGACAAACGCCAGTTGAGTCCATACATCGGGAATCTTGTACGGCCTTTTTGTACGCCCATTCCCCAGGCGGTCCTGACGCCGCCGCGGGCCTGGCCTGCACGCGCCGCGCATGGCGTTGCACCGCCGCACGCACGCCAGCCGTGCGCGCCCCGCACGCCCGCCGCGGGCGACGGCCGCGGCGGGCGATGCATAATCGGGCTGAACAAGATCAACGCCCGCGCCGGCCGGGGCGTGGCCCTGCCCTCGCGGGAACGGCCCCGCCGGCCGCGCCCCTCCCGCCGACTCCATGCGACCCGACCTGAACCTGCTGTACGCGCTGCAAGCCCTGCTGGAAGAAGGCAGCGTCGTCGGCGCCGCCCGCCGCATGAACCTGAGCGCCCCGGCCATGAGCCGCACCCTGGCGCGCATCCGCGAAACCACCGGCGACCCGATCTTCGTGCAGTCCGGCCGCGCGCTGGTGCCGACGCCGCGCGCGCTGCAACTGCGCGAGCAGATCCAAGACGCGCTGCAGCAGGCCAGCGGCGTGCTCGCGCCCGGCGAGCAGGTCGACCTCAAGCGGCTGGACACGCGCTTCAACGTGCGCGCCAACGACATCTTCACCGGCATCTACGCCGGCCGCCTGCTCGACGCGCTGCAGAACGACATGCCGCGCGCCACCTTGCGCTTCATGCCCGAAGAGGATGACGTCGACGACGAGATGCTGCGCGCCGGCCGCGTCGACCTGTTCATCAGCGCCTCGCGCCAGCTGGGCCACGAGATCCGCGTGCAGCCGCTGTTCACCACCCGCATGGTGGGCGTGGCCTGCGCGGACCATCCGCTGTTCAAGGACGAGATCAGCGCGCGGCGGGTGGCGCGCTGGGGCCACATCAGCGTCTCGCGCCGCGGCAAGTCGCACGGCCCGATCGACGAGGCGTTGGCCCGGCAGGGACTGGACCGCCAGGTCACCCTCACCGTGCCCACGCCCAGCGCGGCGCTGCTGGCGCTGCATGGCTCCGACCTGATCCTGCCGCTGCCCGAACAGCTGGCGCGCACCGCCGTCGACATGGGCATGAAGATCCGCCTGTTCGAGATGCCGCTGGAACTGGAGCCGGTGCTGATCATGCAGGCCTGGCACCCGCGCTTCCAGCATGCGCCCGCGCACCAGTGGCTGCGCCGCACCATCCGCGCGCTGACCGAAGACGCGCGCGACGCCGACGCCGCGCCGCGCTGACGCGGCCCGCGCGCCAGGCGTGCGCGCGACGCATGCCTGGCGTGCGAACTCTCGACTTCTCCGCGCCCGGACCCGCTCCTAGACTGGCTTATCGCAAGCATTCAGGAGCGATGCGCTCATGTCTGAAGTCCGGTCCGCCATCGCGGACACCCCTGCCTCGTGGCCCGGCCGCGCGCGGGCCCTGCTGTGGCGGCTGGATCTGGCCACGCCGCGCAGCGCCTACGTCGCCCGCTCCACCGCCGCCGCCCTGCTGGCGCTGGCCGTGGCCTATCTGCTGGAACTGGACTCGCCGTTCTCGGCCGCCTCCACCGTGCTGCTGGTCATCAACCCGGTCCAGGGCGCGGTCATCGGCAAGGGCGCGTGGCGCGTCATCGGCACCCTGGTCGGCATGCTGGCGGCCGTGGCGCTGATGGCCGTGGCCGGCCAGCAGCCGCTGCTGTTCGTGCTGGGCTTCGGCGCCTGGCTCGGACTGTGCGTCGCGGCCATGACCCTGCTGCGCCATTTCCGCGCCTCGGGCGCGGTGGTGGCCGGCTACACCATCGGCCTGGCGACCTACGGCGCCATGGGCCATCCCGAACATACCTTCGAGCACGTCATGGGCCGCGGCGCCACCGTGATGATCGGCGTCGTCTGCCTGGGACTGGTCAGCAGCCTGTTCAGCGCCCGCACCCTGCGCGCCCGCCTGCATGCGCACTACCAGCGGCTGGCGGCCAGCGTGGCCGGCGCCATCGCGCGCCAGCAAGGCGCCGCGCCCGCCGATGCGCTGGCGGCGCGGCAGGCGCTGATCGCCGAGGTGTATGGCGTGGACGACCTGCTGGCCGCCGGCAAGGCCGAATCGGAAGACCTGGCGCAACGCGCGGCCGCCGTGCGCAATGGCATGGCGGCGCTGTTCGGCGCCTTGGTGGGCGGCATCCCGGCGCGCGCGGACGACGGCCCCGCCGCGCACGCCCTGGCCGCGCTGCGCGCGCCGCTGCGGCAGGCCTGGGAGGATGCCAGCCAGGCGCTGACGGACGGCGACCCGCCGCGCGCGACCGAGCTGCTGCGCCAGGCCCGCCAGCAATTGGCCGCCTCGCTGTCCGACCTGCGCCTGGCGGATGCGCGCCAGGAAGCGACGCTGCTGATCGCCGCCGACCGCCTGGGCGAACAGCTCGACGCCTACCTGGACGCGCTCGGCGGCCTGGCCGCCCTGGCGCGCCAGCGCCCGTCCACGGGGGCCGCGCCGGTGCGTTTTCACCGCGACTACGCCGGCGCGCTGCAGAACGGCCTGCGCTCGATGGCCGCCATCGTGCTGGCAGGTTTGTTCTGGCTCTGGAGTGGCTGGACCGACGGCGACATGATGCTGCTGGTGCTGGCGCCCTATTGCTCGCTGCTGGCCACCGCCGGCGATCCCCCGGCCGGCGCCCGCGCCTTTCTGCGGGGCGGGATCTATGCCGTCCCGGCGGCCTGGGTCTGCGCCTTCGGCGTGCTGCCGCACCTGGACGGCTTCGCGCTGCTGGCCGTGGCGCTGGCCGTGTTCTGGCTGCCCGGCATCCTCGCCACCAGCTCGCCCCGCACGGCGTTCGGCGGCCTGGCCTACCTGGTCGCGTTCAACACGCTGACGGCGGCCGACAACCCCATGCAGTATTCGATGCAAGCCTTCGCCAACCACGCGGTGGCCTGGGTGCTGGCGACCGCCTTCGCGCTGCTGTGCTTCCAGGTGATCCTGCCGCGCCACCCGGGCCGCGACATCGCCCGCCTGCGGCGCGCCATCCGCGACGACGCGCTGGCGCTGCTGCGCGGCAGGCGGATTGCGGACGCCGGCTGGCAACAGCGCCAGCAGCACCGCGTGGCGCAACTGGGCGCGCTGCTCAGGGGCCGGCCGGCGCAACTGGCCGACGCCCTGGCGCAGAGCCTGGCGGCGCTGCGCGTCGGCCTGGAGACGCAGCGCATCCAGCGGCTGCTGGCCAGCCGCGCATTGCCGCCCGACGCGCAGCACCTGGCGCAGCAGGGCCTGGATCGCCTCGCCCGCGGCGGCGCCCCCGCGTCGCGCCGGTCGCTGCACGCGCGCCGCGCCGCCCGCCTGCTGGCGGGACAGCTGGACCCGGCCGGGCCGCGCCGTCCGGCCGTGCAGAAAGCCATGGCCGCCTTCGCCGACATCCACTGGCTGATCCACGGCCACGCCGCCTACTTCGATGCCCATCCCTTGCAGGAGCCGTCCCGTGCTGAGTGAATTCGCCTTTGCCGGCATCTACGTGCCGCCGTTCTTTTTCTATGCCTGCGTGAGCGTGCCGCTGTACTGGCTGGCGCGTGTCGTGATGGCGCGCAGCGGACTGCTGCGGCGGGTCTGGCATCCCGCCCTGTTCGAGTTCGCCGTGTCGCTGGCGCTGGTGTCCCTGTTGATCCTGACCCTTTGATTGCCGTATTCCCATGTCTCAGTCACTACAGAAAACCTTCCGCGTGGTCTTGACCCTGGCCGCGCTCGCCCTGGCCGGCGCCCTCGTCGCCGCACTCTGGAACGCCTACGTGCTGGCGCCGTGGACCCGCGACGGGCGCGTCAGCGCGCACGTGGTGCGGGTCGCGCCCGAAGTCTCGGGCACCGTGGCCGAGGTCGCCGTCGACGACAACCAGCCGGTCAAGCGCGGCGACGTGCTCTACCGCATCGACCCCAGCCGCTTCGAACTGGCGGCGGCCCAGGCCCGCGCCCTGGCCGCGGCCGCCGATGAAACCCTGCGCCAGCGCCAGGACGAGGCGCGCCGCCGCCACGGCCTGGACGACCTGGTCTCGCGCGAGGACATCCAGCGCGCCGGCCGCGCCGTCGCCATCGCCCAGGCCGAGGCGCAACGCGCCCGCGCCGCGCTGGACGTGGCCGAGCTGGACCTGGCGCGCAGCGTGCTGCGCGCGCCCGTGGACGGCTTCGTCACGCGGCTGCGCCTGCGGCGCGGCGACTACGCCGTGGCGGGCAAGCCCGACATCGCCATCCTCGACGCCCACAGCTTCTGGATCACCGGCTATTTCGAGGAAACCAAGCTGGAGCGGATCCGGCCCGGCGCGCCGGCGCAGATCAAGCTGATGGGCTACGCGCCGCTGCTGACCGGCCGCGTCGCCTCGATCGGACACGGCATCGCCGACGACAACGACGGCCCCGACGAATACGGGCTGCCGGCGGTCAGAGCCAACTTCAGCTGGGTGCGGCTGGCGCAGCGCATTCCGGTGCGCATCGAGATCGACGCGGTGCCCGACGGCGTCCAGCTGGCGGCGGGCATGACGTGCAGCGTCGACGTCGGCGCGCCGGGCGAGCAACGCGTGGCGCGCGGCCGCCTGGCCGGCTGGCTGCACAACCTGATGTAGGAGGCGCCATGCGAACCCTGCCCCGCCTTCACCCGGACCGCCGCGCCACGCCGCGCCGCGCCGCCGCCATCGCCACGCTGTCCGCGGCGCTCGCCGGCTGCGCCGCGGTGGGACCCGACTACCGCGCCGAGCCCCCGATCCACCCGCAGGCCTGGTCGACGCCCCTGGCCGGCGCCGCCCCCGTCGACCCGGCCGCACTGGCGCAATGGTGGCGCGCCTTCGACGATCCGATGCTCGATGAACTGCTGCAACAGGCGCTGGCGCACAACCAGGACCTGGCGATCGCCCGCCTGCGCCTGCTGCAGGCCCGCGCCGAACGCGACCAGGTCGCCAGCCACCTGGGCCCCGACGTCGGCGCCCGCGCCGACGCCACCGCCTCGCGCACGTCCCTGGCCCTGCGTCCGCCCGGCATCGGTGAATCGCGCGCCTATCAGTTGGGGCTCGACGCCAGCTGGGAAATCGACGTCTTCGGCGGCCGCCGCCGCGCCGTCGAGCGTGCCGACGCCGACGTGCAGGCGGTGGAGGAAGACGGCCACGCCCTGCGCATCAGCCTGCTGGCCGAACTAGCCGGCGACTACGCCGCGCTGCGCGCCACGCAGGCACGCGGCGCCATCGCCCGCGACAACATCGCCACGCTGGCGGCCGCCGAACGCCTGGCGCAGCGCGCCGCCAGCCACGGCCTGGGCACTCGCGCCGAAGCCTCCCAGGCGCGCGCCGAACGCGAATCGGCCGAGGCCCGCGTGCCCGAGCTGGCCGGCGACGAAGCGCGGCTGGCGCACGCCATCGGCGTGCTGGCCGGCGGCTTCCCCGGCGACCTCAAGGCCCGCCTGCTGGCCGGCGGACGGCCCCTGCCGACGCCGCCCGCGCTGCCGGCCGGCCTGCCTTCGGAGGTGGTGCGCAACCGCCCCGACATCCGCGCGGCCGAACGCCGGCTGGCGGCGGCCACGGCCGGCGTCGGCGTGGCCACGGCGGCGCGGTTTCCGACCTTCGTGATTCCGCTGGGAGTGGGCAGCGCCGCCAGCCTGGTGCACGACCTGTTCCGCGACGCCAGCGCCATCTGGTCGCTGGGCGCCGGCGTCCAGCAGTCCGTCTATGACGGCGGCCGCGCCGCGGCCGGCGTCCGCGCCGCCGAGGCCGAGGCCCAGGCCAGCCAGTTGGCCTACGCCCGCAGCGTGCGGCGCGCGTTCCAGGATGTCGAGGACGCGCTGGCCGGCCTGAACGCCGAACGGGCGCGCCAGCAGGCGCTGGCCGCCGCCGTCGACGACAGCCAGGACGCGCTCGACCGTGCCACGCGGCTGTACCGCAACGGCCTGAGCGGCTATCTCGGCGTCCTGACCGCCCAGCGCGCCACCTACCAGGCGCGCGACGCCCTGGCGCTGAGCCAGCTGGCGCGAGTGCGCCACGCCATCGGCCTGTACAAGGCGCTCGGCGCCGGCTGGCAGCCGCCGTCCGCCGACGCGCAGCCCGCCGCGCAGCCTGTCGCAAGCCCCCTCGTTCCCCCCTCCCCGCTTACCCGGAGCCCCTCATGAGCATCCAACCCGATACCTTCCGCATCCACGACATACGCCGCTATCCGCTCTGCCTGTTCGACCCGGCCCAGGTCCACCCCGGCTATGCCGCCCAGTGGGAAACCGAAATGGAAGCCCTGCTGGCGGCCGGCCAGCCCTTCACCGTGGCCTACGTCGAACTGGACCCCGCCGAACCCCACGAGGACCGCAAGCAGCGCGGGCTCTGGCTCAAGCACAACAAGGCGCGCCTGGGCCGGCTGTGCAAGGCCCAGATCAGCGTCGAGCCCGACGCCGGCCGCCGCGCCGAGGCCGACCGGCAGGGGCAGCTGGCGGCGCGCGCCTTCGGCATCCCGCACGAGGCCGTGGCCACGCTGGAGGAAGCCGTGGCGCTGACGCGGCGCCTGACCCGGCCGCTGCCAGCCCGCCCCGCCGACGCCTACGACATGCGCGGCTGGGAGAACATCAGTTGAATCCGCCCGGCGCGCCCCGCCGGCCGCGGCCGGCGGGGGCAGATATGTATTTCTATTAAGCCGGCCCTGCCAAATTTTCACATTCCTTAAATTTATCGAAGAAGGTTTGGCCGCCCGCTCCTTTAGATTGCGTAGCCATTGCACAAGCTACCGAAGGAGAGGCAAAGCGTGTCGGACATCGTCGTCTACGTCAGAAGCCAGCCCCAGCTGGGCGACCAGATCGTCGCCTTCGCGACGCTCTACCAGCTCAAGGCCTGGTGGCCCGCGCGGCAGGTCAAGGTTGTCGCGCGCGACGACGTCGGCCACATCTACCGCGGCCTGCCCTGGGTCGATGAATTCCTGCGCGCCCGCAGCCTGCTGGACTACGCCCGCAGCCTGAGCGCCCGGACCCAGGTCTCGGTCAGCCTGCACCACAGCAGCGAACGCTTCGGCCTCATCAACCTGCTGCGGCTGCCCGCCATCCGGCTGGGCTTTCGCAATGCCCGCTTCAGCGACGTGGTATGGACCCATTGCCATCGCAAGGACGAGGCCGAGTACATCGGCCTGGCCAACCTGCGCCTGCTGGCCTCGTACCGTCCGCTGAACGCCGAAGAGGCCTCGCGCCGCTGCTTCGCCGAACTGGCCGGCGCGCACCGGCACACCACGCTCGGCGCCGACGTGGTGTTCATTCCGGGCGGCGGATCGGGCCCCTTCAAGCGCTGGAGCCTGGCGCACTACCTGCGGCTGGCCGACCGGCTCAAGCCGCTGCTGGGCGCCGACACCCGCTATACCTTCGTGCTGGGCCAGCAGGAAGCGCGCGAACGCGCCGAGCTGGACGCCCTGCGGCGCGCCGATATCGAGGTGGCCTATTGCCGTCCGCTGTCCGAGCTGAGCGCGATCATGCTGCGCGCGCGCCTGGTGGTGGCCAACGACTGTGGCCCGTCGCATGTGGCGCAGGCCGTCGGCGTGCCCTACGTCGGCATCTTCAACAGCCGCAATCCCGAATGGTTCTGGCGCCGCCGCGGCGCGGCCGACGTGGTGCCGCAGCATCCGCGCGACGGCATCAATTCGATCACCCCGGATCAGGTCGCGCACGCCTGCGCGCAGGTCCTGTCGCACGCCCCCACGGCCCGCGCCTGACGCGGCGGCCGCCTTCACAGCTCTGTTCAGACCATGCGGATCCTGCATACTCTCGGCGAAAAAAGCCTGGGCGGACTCGAGTTCCGCACCCTCGACCAGGCCAGCTGGCTGGCGCGCCACGGCCACGACGCTGCCATCGCCGCCCCCGCCGGCAGCGCCATCAACCTGGCGGCGCGCCAGCGCGGCATCGCCACCGTCGACATCAATTTCGACGCCCCCTATTCGCCAGTCACCGTGCTGCGGCTGCGGCGCGCCGTGCGGCGCCTGCACATCGACGTCATCGACAGCCACAGCCGCGCCGACGGCAAGACCGGCGCGCTGTGCCGCGACCTGTGCGCGGTGGTGCGCACTCGCCATTTCGCCAAGCCCATGCCGACCAGCGCACGCCGCCGCCTGGAATGGAAGCTGGGCTGCGACCACGTGATCGCCACCAGCGCCGCCGGCCGCGACGCGCTGCTGGACGCCCGGCTGGCGCCGGCCGACCGCATCAGCGTGGTGGGCGAGTGGGCCGGCGACGAGTTCTTCCGCGCCGCCGACAAGCCGGGCGTGCGCCGCCAGGTGCGGCGCGAGCTGGCAATGAACCCGCACGACTACGTGGTCTCGACCATCGGCATGCTGCGCCCCGAGAAACGCCAGGCCGACCTGCTGCGCGTGGTGCTGCGGCTGCGCCGCCACGCGGTGCCGGCCACCGCGCTGGTGGTGGGCATGGCCACCGCCGCCACCCAGGCGTACGCGAACGAGCTGCGCATCCTGGCCGCGCAGCTCGGCATTGCCGAGCACGTGGTGTTCGCCGGCCACCGCGCCGACGTGGCCGACCTGATCCACGCTTCCGACGTGGTGCTGGTGCCGTCCGCCACCGAAGCCTGGTCGCGGGTGGTGCCGGAATCATTCGCGGTGCGCTGCCCGGTGGTGGCCAGCAACGTCGGCGGCCTGCCCGAGATCGTCCGGCCCGGCGCCACCGGCTGGCTGGCCGAACCGGGCGACATCGCCGGCTTCGCCGACCGCATCATGCAGATCCGCGCCGACCCCGCCGCCACCGCCGCTGCCGTGGCCCATGCGCGCGGCTACGCCGAATCGCACTTCCGCCTGGCCGGCCAGATGCACCGCACGCTGGATGCTTACGCGCACGCAATGGCGCGGACATAGGCGCCGCCGCGAGCGGCATCCCGGATGAGTCCGTGACGCGGTCGAGCCCGTCCTCGAGCCGCGCCGCATATACCTGGTTACGTCTTTTACGCTGACGATTTCCTGTCTGGGCCGACCTGGAAATAGAATTCGCGCTTTCGGACTTCACGAGAAGCGCCTCATGATCCGCCGCACCCTGTCCATCGGTTCCGCCGCCCTGGTTTTCGCCCTGGTGAGCGGTTGCGTCTACCACCCGCCCGCGAACCAGCTGAACCGCTACGCGAACAGCATGATCGGCCAGAACCTCGACGTGGTCACCTCGCAGTTCGGCCCCGAGGATGCCCAGGGCGGCTCGGCCGCCTATCCCAATATCGGCACCCCGCAGAATCCCCGCTACGTGCACACCTGGAGCCGCTACGGCTCCACCCAGCACCGGCGCTTCGTGCAGACCGGCACCGCGTCCGCGGGCAGCACGCTGGTCACGGTGCTGCCGGCCGGCGGCGGCCAGGGCGCCATCCCCATCTACCAGGAAAACACCGCGCCGACGGGTTACTACACCCAGGAAGGCGAGTCCTGCTACATGTCGTTCACCACCGACGCCAACAAGACCATCGTGTCGTACGACCTGCTCGGCGGCTACTGCGACAAGCTGTTCCTGAGCGGCGGCTGATCCCGACAACCGCGGCCGGGCGCGGCCGCGGAAACGCCCGGCGCATCGGCTTCCGACGCATCGGCGCCCGACGCATCGTCAGCGCGCCGTCGTTCGGATCCGCAAGCGAACGCTAGAGAAAGCCGGCCGCCCGGAACATCCGTTCGTAGATCTCGCGGATCACCGCCTGCTTGCGCAGGTTGTAGTCGGCCACCTGGTCCACCCCTTGCGCGGCGGCATGCTTGGCCGCCGCGTAGCGATCGCGGTCATCGTCATGCGCGCGCAGCCAGTCGCGGAACATGCGGTGGCGGATGTTCTCGGGACAGTCCGGGCCGAACACATGCAGGTTGACGCGCGGCGCCGCCAATTGCAGGCAGCGATGCTGGTGCCACGACGGCTCGCGGATCGTCAGCACATAACCCAGCGCTTCCAGCGCGGGCACATACGCGGCCTCGTCGGCCGGGTCGGCCACCGCCACATCGATATCCACCACCGGCTTGGCCGGCAGGCCCGGCACCGCCGTCGACCCCACGTGATCGATGCGCAACGCCACCAGCCCCAGCGCCGCCGCGATGTCGGCGGCCAGGCGCGCATAGCGCGCGGGCCAGTCCGGGTCGTAAGGCGCCACCGCCACCGCTTCCGGCGCCGGCTTGCCGCGCACCCACGGATCCTCGTCGGGATCCGAGTCGTAGTGCCGCATGATGTCTTCGGGAGTGGGCATGGCGCGTCCGGGTGCAATCAAGCGCTATTGTAGGAAGCCCGCGTCAGTATGCGGGCAGATCGCGCAGCCACGCGGCCATGTCCTCGGCCACCTCGCCCATGCGGCTGGCGCCGTCCGCGTCGCGCAGGCCGTGGTCCAGCCGCGGATAGACGCGATACGCGATATTGCGCCGCCCCTCGCGCCGCAGGTCCTCGACCATGCGTTCGACCGCCCCCGGCGACACCGAGGCATCCCGCCCGCCCTGGACGATCAGCAGCGGCGTGCGCACGCGCCCGAGCGCCGCCTGTTGATCCAGCGCCAGCGCCTGCCGCCACCACGCATGGCCATGGCTGCTGGCCACCAGGTCCGAAGACGGCGTATCGCGCAGGAACGCGGCGAACTCCCGGAACCCCGCCGCCGATGCCGCCTTGGCGTCGGCCGGCGTATCGGCGGCCTCGATGGTGTGCAGCACGTCGTCGAGGAACCAGCGCCCGCCGCCATTGAACGCGATGCTGGCGTCGACCGACCCGCCGCGCGCGGCCAGCAGGTTGGCCACCACCGCGCCTTCGCTGCCTCCCAACGCCACCACGCGCCGGTACGCGCCATGGCGGCGCAGCAACGCGATGACGGCCTCGTAGTCGCGCACGCGCTGGTCGAAGTTGTCGTGCAGCAGGTACGCCCGCGGACAATCGGCGCGGTTCTCGCCATCGTCCTGCTGATAAGGCAAGCCCGCGTCGATGCCGTACTTGTCGACCGTCAGCACATCGGCCGCCGGCAACGCCCGCCACAACTGCTCGCGGATCGCGCGATTGTGCGCGACGCTGTTGCAGTCGGAACCCTGCATCACCACCAGCAGGCTGTCGGCGGCCCGCGCCGCATCGCGCTGCTTCAGGTAATAGGCGATCGACGAGCCGTCGGGACGCGGCAACAGGCCGTGCTCGATCAGTTGGGCATGCGCGGGCAGGCAGGCGGCCAGGGTGGTCGCGGCCGCCAGGAGCAGACGCCACATCACTGCGCGGATTCCCCCGCCCCGCGCTGCCGCAGATTGTCCAGCGGCACCCATCCGGTCGCGGCATCGGCCGGCCGCGTCGCCCACAACCAGCCGTTCAAGCGGCGGTCGCCATGCAACACCTCGCCCTCGGCGACATCCAGCTCGCGGTTGGTGAAGTCCTCTCGCAAGGTGCCGGTCCCGTCCGCGTGGCGCTCCAGGATCTGCCCCGGCACGAAACCCGGCTGCTGGCCAGGCGCGGAACAAAGAAACCAGTCGGGCCAGCCCTCGGGACCGTCATAGGCTTGCCCGACCGACACGCGGTCGCCCTGCTTCAAGACCATCGGCTCGGGGAATTCGCTGACGTGGGGTTGGGTGACGAGGTAGGTGTGTTCGGCGGTCATTGGAAATCCGGTTCAGGCAACCCGGTAGCGCATGCCGTCGCCCCGCGATTGCCGTTGGCCGTCATCATACCGGGCGCCTGCCGGCGGCTACGGACCGCGTCCGGCCTGCTTGTCGCACAAGCGGCCAAAGCGCCTCGGCGTCCTATACTCGTCGCGGAACAATTGCCTGCGAGCCAAGCTGCCATGAATCTCTCCCGCCGCGCGACGCCCCTCTTTCTGATCGCGATGCTCGCTATTTCCGGGGCCATCCTCCCGGCTCGGGCCGCGGCCCCGGTCGCCACCGAGTTCCCGGCGGCAAAGGACATCGAGCCACCGCCGGACATGTCCGCGGCCGCCAAAGGACGCTGGGAAGAACGCCTGGCGCAACTGGCCGCCAGCGCAAACCCGGCGGGCGTCCTCAACGATCTCGGCGCGTTGCCCGTGATCGAGCGCGCATTCACGCCCCTGGATGAAGGGGTCGAAAAACTGGAGCAGGCGCGCGACAGCCTTCCCAGCCACCTGCGCACGTCCTGGATCATTCCCGCCGACGTCTCGGCCGGACCGCTGGGCCATTGCGATCTGCGGTTCACCACGCCCAGCGGCGCCGAGGCGGACGCCCGCTTGACCGGCCTGATCCGCGTCTACCACTGCCCCGCGCAGGGAACCGTCGTGCTGACCGAATCCCTGCTGCGCAAAGGCGGCATGGTCAATCTGGTGCCGGTCGAGCGGGTGAACGTAAGGATGTCAGCGGGGGGGATCCCGCGCGGGGTTGTCGCCAGCAGGCTGGCACGCCCGCAAGGGGGCCCGGAAATGACGGTGGTGAATTGGCGCAGCGGCGACAAGCTGCTGACGCTCCAGGTGACGGGAACGCAGGCGCCCGCCCTGGACTTCGTGAAGCGGACCTTGGACGGTATTCCGGACTGAAGCGGACCGGCCCCTGACAGCCATGTGGCGCGCGGGAACCGCTCCTTGCCTGGTTGCGGCGCGCCGGATGTGAACGGACGCCCACTGTATCGGTAAACAATGGCGCCGACGCTCAAACCCCAAAACAGCACAAGCGGGCCCTTGTGTCTGGCGAAAGCCAGACCCACCAGCCCGCCGCAGACCACGCCACCAAGGACAAGGCGGGGAAACTTGTCTACCGCCTTTCGTGTCCAATAAACCCACAACCCAAGCACCACAAAAGCCAATGGGATATACAAGATGACGGTCGCAGACGTCATCGTGATCGCCACGATCCACGGCTCCCAGATCGGCTGATCATGCGAGACCTGCGTCAGTCCGAGGCCCACCCAGAAGAGGTAGCTGGACAGCGGCGCCAGCATGAAGACAAGAACCACCCTGGCGAACGCTAAAGACATGTCAGTCTCCTTGGCGTATCGCTCAATCTTGCCGAGCCAGATTAGCTCAAATCAGAAACGTGAACCGGCGGCGCGCCAAGCGGGCCTCTGCTACAGCGTAACGTTCCAACGACGGCCAAATAATTCTAATAATTGCCGTGTTGGCGATCCGTGAAACCGCGTAAGCGCTTGATTCCACGGGTGTTCCTGGCGCGGCAGGAGGGGCTCGAACCCCCGACCCCGGGCTTAGAAGGCCCGTGCTCTATCCAGCTGAGCTACTGCCGCGCGGCGTGTGGCTGCCCGGAACATGTCCGGGCGGCGCATTTTACCCTGTTGCGGACGGCGCGTGGCGGCGTCAGCGCACGCGCCCGGGTTTATCGGCCGCAAGAACGGCTCATTCCTCGCCCAGGTCGGCGTGGGTGGACACCCACAACACCAGCGCGTCCTGCTTGCTCAGGCTGATCACCCGGTGGCCCATGCGGCTGTCGATATAGAAGCTCTCGCCCGCCTTCAGCCGGGCCGGCTCGTAGAACTCGGTATACAGCTCGACCTCGCCCTCCAGCACGTAGACGAATTCCTCCCCGCCATGGCGGCTCCAGTCCTGGAATTCGTCGAACGAGCGCGCCTTGACGCGGGTGTGGAACGGCATCATGCGCTTGTGCGACAGCGCGGTACAGAGCAGGCGGTGGTCGTAATACGGGGTTTCGTACTGGCGGCCTTCACCCTGGCGGCTGAGGCTGCGGCGGCCGGTGCCCATGTGGGCGTCCGAGGCGGTGAACAGCTCGGCCACGTCCAGGTCCAGGCCCGCGGCGATCTTGATCAGGTTGTCATAGGTGGGCGAAAGCAGGCCGTTCTCGATTTTCGAGAGCGTGGACGCGGACACGCCGGTGGCCTGCGCCGCCTGCTTGAGCGTCCAATCGCGCGCCTGGCGCAGGGCTCGCAGCCGTTGTGCCAACACGCTCTGTTTGTTGCCTTGCATCTGTACACCCTGTCATGCCCGCGACTGCCGCTCCCGCCACCAATCGCGCGCCTGGTAAGACCAATATGTGAGTTGAACCGCCGCCGTGCCCAGCGCCCCGCCGTTCCAGGCCAGCCCGAACGGCTCGAACAGCCGGTAGCGCTGGCTGTCGCCGGAAATCCCCTCGGCCACGACGCGGCCGCCGATGGCGGTGGTGTTCATGCCGTGCCCGCCAAAGGCCGTGCAGTACCAGACGTCGGGCGCCAGCTTGCCGATCTGCGGCATCAGATGCCGCGCGTAGGCCATGCGCCCGGACCACGCGGTCTCGACGCGCAGCCCCTGCAACTGGGGGTAGACGCTGAGCAGTTCGCGGCGCAGGGACTCGGCCAGATCGGGCGGATCATCGACACGGGTGGTGATTCTACTGCCCCAGCCGATGCGGCCGCCATCGAGCACCCGGTAGTAGTTGCCGGCGCGGCGGTCGTCGCCGATGGCGGCGGGGGTGCGGATGGCCTCGCGCACCCGCTCGCCTAGCGGCTCGGTCAGCATGATGTAGGTGGCGATCGGCAGCATCGCCCGGCGCAGCGCCGGCACCACGTCGCCGGTATAGCCGCCGGTGGCCAGCACCACGGTGCGCGCATCGATCTGGCCGGCGGCGGTCCGCAACTGCCGCGACGCCCCCTCGAAGCGGGCCTGGGTGACGGGGGAATCCTCGTGGATGCGCACGCCCAGCCGCGCGCATTCCCGTGCCAGGGCGCGGGCATAGTTCAGCGGATGGAAGTGGAACGACGACAGGTCCTCGATGCCCTGGAAGTAGGCATCGGACAGCAGCCGCTCGCGCACCTCGGCGCGGCCCAGCAGGCGCACGTCGCGGCCGAAGTCGCGCCACTGGTCTTCGCAATGGCGCCGCAGCGCGTCGGTGGCCTCGTAGCGCACCACGCGCAGGCGGCCGTCGACCTTGTGGGCGTCGGCGATGCGCAGGTCGCGGATGTTGTCGCGGATGATGTCGACGCCCTCGATCGACAGCCGGTACAGCTGGCGGTAGTGGTCTTCGTCGACGCGCTTGCGGATGGCGTCGGCGCCGGCCGAGAACGCCGGCGACACCGAGCCGCCGTTGCGGCCCGAGGCGCCCCAGGCGATGCGGCGCCCTTCCAGCAGCGTCACGGCGCGGCCGCGCCGGGCCAGTTCCAGCGCCGTCGACAGGCCGGCCAGCCCGCCGCCCACGACGCAGACATCGGTCTCGGCCGCGCCCGCCAGCGGCGGGTAGTAGGTCTGCGCATCGCCCAGCGTGCGCTTGTAGTAGGTATCGATGTACTCGGTGGCCATGGTCGTGTCAGTTCAGCCCGGCGCCCTGCAGCCCGCCGGTCAGGCGCTTCTCCAGCCAGGTGGCCAGGCGCAGCAGCGGATAGCAGTACAGGAAGTAGATGGCGGCGATCATGCTGTAGATGAACAGCGATTTCGCCGGAAAGGTGATGATGAAGACCTCGCCCTGCCGCGTCAGCTCGGTGATGCCGACCACCGACAAAATCGCGGTGCTCTTGATCAGCATGACGTAGACGCCGCTCATGGGCTGCACGATCAGGCGCATGGCCTGCGGCAGGATCACCAGCCGCAGGATCTGCAGCGGCCGCAGGCCCAGCGTCATGGCGCCCTCGGTCTGGCCGCGCGGCACGGCGCGGATGGCGCCGCTGACGATCTCGGCCACGTAGCACGAGGTGTAGACCGACAGCGACACGAACGCCGCCGTGCCAGACTCCCAGTGCAGCAGCTCGATGCCGGTGCTGGGCAGCACGAAGTAGAAGATGTAGAGCTGCACCAGGAACGGCGTGCCGCGCAGCACGTGGATGTACAGCCCCAGCAGCTGGTGCAGGCCGCGGATGCGGTAGCTGCGGATCACGCCTATCACGAAGCCCAGCAGCGAGCCGGCGATGATCGCCATGAACGAGATCTTGAGCGTCTCCCAGAAGCCCTTGAGCAGGAACGGCAGCACGACGCCGGCGGTGGACAGGTAGGAATCCAGCATGCTTACCTCGCGTTCCAGGCGGGACCCGCCAGCCACAGGCTCACGCCGCGCGACAGCATCAGCATCACCGCGTAGATCAGCAGATAGCCGGCCGCGATGGTCAGGAAGCTCTCGGTGGGCACGATGCGGTCGCTGTTCATCTGCACGCCGGCGGCCACCAGTTCGAACACGGTGATCAGCGACAGCAGCGACGTGTCCTTGATGAGGACCGCGGTCTGCCCCAGCAGCGGCGGCAGCGTGTTGGCGAAGGCCTGCGGCAGCACCACGTAGCGCAGGCGCTGGTGGTAGTTCATGCCGCAGGCCTTGGCGCCTTCGATCTGGCCGCGCGGCACCGACTCGATGCCGACGCGGATGATCTCGCTCATGTAGGCGGCGTGGTGCAGCGTCATGGCCAGGATGCCCAGCAGCATCTCGCTCCAGCCCTTGGCGCCGGGCACCAGCATCGGCACCGCGTAATACACCAGGTAGATCTGCACCAGCAGCGGGGTCGAGCGGATGAACTGCACGTAGCCCGCCACCGGCCGCCAGACCGCGGCGCGCGGCGACATGCGCGCCAGCGCCAGCGGAATGCCGGCCAGCACCGACAACACCAGGCTGACGCCGGCCGCGATCAGGGTGTTGGCCAGCCCGGTGGCGAACTGGCCCGTGTACTGGCTGACGATGCGCCAGTTGTAGTAATCGATCAGCCAGTCCATTCAGGTCCTGTCGGTCAGTGGTGGGAAAGGCGCGCGATCAGTGGTCTTTCTTCCAGTCGGTCGAATACCAGTACTTGATCTGCTCGGGCAGCGTGTTGTCGGCGGTCTTGAGCGTCTGCCAGTTGTCGAGCCAGAACTTCAGGCGGAAGGCGTTGGGGCCGACGGCGAAGGCCAGCGGCTCGCGCACCATGACGCCGTCCAGCACCCGCAGGTTGCCGAAGTCGACCAGGAACTGGTTGGCGGTGGAGAGCGACATGATGCCGGCGTCCAGGCGGCCGGTGGACAGCGCCTGGCCGACCGGCGCGCTGCCGCCGGAGAACTCCTTGAGCGTGGCCCTGGGCAGCATCTTCTTGCCGACCTCGGCATAGGTGCTGGCGCCCAGCGCGCCGACGGTCACGCCGTCCTTGTCCAGTTCCGCGTACGACTTGTAGGGCGAGTCCTTGGGCACCACGGCGACGGTGTCGGCGTAGAACATCGGCGCCGAGAACAGCACCTGGGCGGCGCGCGCCGGCGTCGGCGTCATGTCGGCGGCCACCATGTCGGCCTTGCCGGACAGCAGGGCCGGGATCAGGCCCTTCCACTCATAGTCCTGCAGCACCAGCTTGACGCCCAGGTCGTCGGCCATGCGCCTGGCCACCTCGACTGCCAGGCCGGTACGCTTGCCGCTCTTGTCCATGAAGCTCATCAGCGGGCCGGAGGTCTGCACCGCCACCCGCAGTTCGCCACGCTTGATGATGTCCGACAGCTCGTCGGCGCGGGCCGGCTGGGCGATCGCGGCCACGGCCAGCGCGACGCCGGCGGCGCCCAGCCATTGTTTGATTTTCAGCATTTGCTTCCCCTTCAAGATGGATGACGTGTGTCGTTCCGGGCGTACACCTGATGCCGGCGGCGCCCGGTCAGGCCGGGCCGGCCCTGCTTGCTGCGTACTGCGATTGCTGCGTGATGCGGATGCGGCGTGCTGCGTGAAGCGAAGACTGCGTGATGCGTAGATACGAACGGCCACGCGAGCCCGGCGCCGCCGGCCCGCTACAGAATCTTTTCCAGGAAGGCGCGGGTACGCGCCTCTTTCGGCTGGCCGAAGACCTCGGCCGGGGTGCCGGACTCGACGATGCGGCCGGCGTCCATAAACAGCGCGCGGTCGCCCACGTCGCGGGCGAAGCCCATCTCGTGCGTCACCACCGCCATGGTCATGCCGTCGCGCGCCAGGGCGTGCATCAGCTCCAGGATGCCGCAGACGGTCTCCGGATCGAGCGCCGAGGTGGCTTCGTCGAACAGCATCAGCTTGGGGTCCATCGCCAGGGCGCGGGCGATCGCCACGCGCTGCTGCTGGCCGCCGGACAACTGGCTGGGATAGCGCGCGCCGAAGTCGGCCATGCCGACCCGGTCCAGCAGTTCCCGGGCGTAACGCTCGGCCTGGGCCCGGTCGCGGCCGCGCACCACGCGCTGCGGCAAGGCCACGTTATCGAGCGCGGTGCGGTGCTGGAACAGGTTGAAGTGCTGGAACACCATGCCGACGTCGGTGCGCCAGCGGTTGACGTCGGTGGCCGGGTCGGTCAGCGACACGCCGTCGACCCGGATGGTGCCGCTGTCGATGCGCTCCAGGCCGTTCAAGGTGCGCAGGAAGGTGCTCTTGCCCGAGCCCGACGGCCCCACCACCACCAGCACCTCGCCACGGTCCAGGCGGCAGTCGATGCCCGCCAGCGCCAGATGATCGGGCTGGCCTTCGCGCTGGTAGGTCTTGGTGACCGACTCGACTAGCAGCAGGGGTTCTGACACGCGCATCGCCTTCAAAAAAAGGTTTCGCATTTCACGCTGGAGTTTCGTATAGTAAATTTATTTCCAGAATCGCCACTTAGGCATAACCCTTAAGCGAAGGCTCGCCCCTTCGCCGGCATCTCCAAGGAACCGGTATGGACACGCCCCAAGACATCCTGCGCGCACTCGGCCTCACCCCCGCGACCCTGACCGGCGGCACGCTCGTCGCCCGCAGCCCGATCGACGGCGCCGAGCTGGCCCAGGTCCACGAGCACACGGTGGCGCAGGCCCATGCGGCCATCACCCGCGCCCGCCAGGCCAGCCTGGCCTGGCGCGACGTGCCGGCGCCGCGCCGCGGCGAACTGCTGCGCCTGTTCGGCGAAACGCTGCGCCAGCACAAGCGCGAGCTGGGCCGCCTGGTCAGCCTGGAAGCCGGCAAGATCGTGGCCGAGGGCGAAGGCGAGGTCCAGGAAATGATCGACATCTGCGACTTCGCCGTGGGCCTGTCGCGCCAGCTGTACGGCCTGACCATCGCGTCCGAGCGTCCCGGCCACCGCATGATGGAAACCTGGCATCCGCTGGGCGTGGTGGGCGTCATCAGCGCCTTCAACTTCCCGGTGGCGGTGTGGTCCTGGAACGCCGCGCTGGCGCTGGTGTGCGGCAACGCCGTGGTCTGGAAGCCGTCGGAAAAGACGCCGCTGACCGCGCTGGCCTGCCAGGCGCTGTTCGCGCAGGCAGTGCAGCGCTTCGGCGACGCGCCGGCCGGCCTGTCCGAAGTGCTGATCGGCGGCCGCGACATCGGCGAGGCGCTGGTGGATTCGCACGCGGTGGCGCTGGTGTCGGCCACCGGCTCGACCCGCATGGGCCGCCAGGTCGGCCCGCGCGTGGCGCAGCGCTTCGGCCGCGTGCTGCTGGAACTGGGCGGCAACAACGCCATCATCGTCGGCCCCACCGCCGACCTCGACATGGCCGCGCGCGGCATCGTCTTCGGCGCCATCGGCACCGCCGGCCAGCGCTGCACCACCACGCGCCGCCTGATCGTGCACGAAAGCGTGGCCGACGACTTGCTGCAGCGCCTGCACAAAGCCTACGCCAGCGCCCCCATCGGCAACCCGCTGGACGGCAAGAACCTGGTCGGCCCGCTGATCGACCGCGCCTCGTTCGACGCCATGCAGGCCGCGCTCAAGGCCGCCGGCGAACAGGGCGGCAAGGTCACGGGCGGCGAACGCGTGCTGGCCGACCAGTACCCGGACGCCTGGTACGTGCGCCCCGCCATCGCCGAGATGCCCGGCCAGACCGACGTGGTCTGCCACGAGACCTTCGCGCCGATCCTGTACGTGATGCGCTACAGCGACTTCAACCAGGCGCTGGCGCTGCAGAACGGCGTGCCGCAAGGCCTGTCGTCGGCCATCTTCACCAACGACCTGCGCGAGGCCGAGACCTTCCTGTCGGCCTCGGGCTCGGACTGCGGCATCGCCAACGTCAACATCGGCACATCGGGCGCCGAGATCGGCGGCGCCTTCGGCGGTGAAAAGGAAACCGGCGGCGGCCGCGAATCGGGCTCGGATTCCTGGCGCAACTACATGCGCCGCGCCACCAACACCATCAACTACTCGCGCAACCTGCCGCTGGCGCAGGGCATCAAGTTCGGCGAATAAGCCGAAAACCCTACCGCACGAGGCCCCGCGCATCGCCGATGATGCGCGGGGCCTCGTGCCATGCGGGGCGCCGATATCGGCCCGCGGCCTGGCGCTGGCGCGCGCGCCACTCACGCCGGACGCAGCCGGCGGCGCGTCCACGCTACCGCCCCCATGTTGCAAGTCCTACATCCGATAAGCCCGACTTACAAAATGTAGGCCGGGCCGATGCTACATTGCAGCGTCACAGATACCACCCGCCTCCCATGACTTCGTCCCGACGCATCGCCCTTCCCCTGCGCACCCTGACCGCCGCCCTGGCGCTGGGCCTGGCCGGCACCGCCGCCGCCGGCGTGTCGTATCGGCTCGACCGGCCATCGGCCGCGCCCGGCGACACCGTCACCATCGAAGCGGTGTACTTCAACGAAGGCAATGCCCGCGCCACCTGGGAGGCCCCGCCCGAACTGGTGCTGCAATGGCGCGGCCAGGACGGCCAGATCGTGCGCAGCCTGGCCAAGCTGCAAGGCGGCAAGGCCAACTACAGCGTGCCGGTCAACAATTTCGCGCGGATGGCCTGGAGCGCGGAAGTGCCCGCCAGCGCGCGCGGCCTGCAGGCGGTGTCGATCGAGGGCCAGCCGGCCATGATGGCGCTGGACGCCACCGGCCGCGACAGCGGCACGCTGGCCAGCACGCCCGCGCCCGGCCCGGTGGTCGACCCGCGCACCGGCCAGCCCGTGCCGCCGGCCGCGGTGGCCGCGGCCGGCGCGTCGCCCGAAGGCGGCCCGGCGCCAGACACCGTGGCCGTCTCGAGCTACCAGCAATCGGCCTTCGATCATTTCCGCAGCGCGATCTCGGAATACAAGCCGGTGTACTTCGACATCGGCACCCGCGGCCAGACCACCGCGCGCTTCCAGATCAGCGCCAAGTACCGCCTGTTCAGCCCGTCCGGCAACCGCCCTGCCACCTGGGGCGAGAATTTCTACCTGGGCTATACCCAGACCTCGCTGTGGGACCTGCAAGGCGATTCCATGCCCTTCATCGACACCACCTTCAACCCCAGCCTGTTCTGGCTGTCGGACAACATGTGGCAGTCGGAAAACCAGAGCTGGCGCCTGGGGCTGAACACCGGCGTCGAACACAACTCCAACGGCAAGGCCGGCGACGACTCGCGCTCGGTCAACGACGCTTATATCCAGCCGCAGTTCAACTACCGCTTCGACGGCGGCAGCACCCTGACCTTCGCGCCCAAGGTCAAGGCCTATTTCGGCGTGGCCAGCGAGAACTCCGACTACGCCGACTACGCCGGCCGCGTCGACTGGAACCTGCGCTGGGCGCAGGACAACGGCGCGGTGGTCTCGGCCATGTACCGCCAGGGCGACCAGCGCCGCCGCACCACCCAGCTCGATTTCGCCTGGCCGCTGCAGCGCACCTGGCTGAACATGAACGGCTACCTGCACCTGCAGTACTTCAACGGCTACGGCGAAACGCTGCTGGGCTACAACCAGCGCAACGAATCGCAGTTCCGCATCGGCTTGTCGCTGGTGCCCTGAGAAGGCCACCGGCGCTACGGGCGCATGGATCCCGCAACAAAAAACCGGCCGCGAAGCCGGTTTTTTGTTGCGCGATGCCGTGAATGCGCTCGGCAGCGCCGCGAAGCCTAGAGATCCGGGTCTTCCTCGACCTTGGGCATCAAGCAGGCCGTCAACGCACTCGACGCCCCCGCCATCCCCCAAAGCAGGAAGAACGACACCGTATAGAACCCCACCCGCCCCGTCGGCACATACCCGAACACCGCCACATCCAGCGGATCGATCAGGGCAAAGACAATCGCGCTGCCCACGGCCGCCGCCAGGAACGACGGCCACAGTATCCACATCAACGACCTCAACCCCATGGCGTGCCTCCGGAACTCATCAACGAACGCCGCTCGCGGCCGGCGGCGTGTCCGCCTGCTCGATCACCAGGCCGCGCTTGACCACGCCTTCCTGGATCGGCTGGTCGCCGAACTGGGTATAAGCCAGGTAGATGGTGATCGAACAGCCGATCACCGCCAGGAACGGCCCGGCCATCAGGAACCAGGGCCAGAACTCGCGGTACCAGGGTTTCACCATCATCGGCGCGGCAGCATGGGCAGTAGTCATCGTCGGCATCCTTTTCCCGAATCAATCGGGCACATAGAAACTTGCGGCTTCGTCGGTCTCGACCGGCCGGTTCTCTTGGTCATGGGCGCGGGCCCGCAACGTGATCGGGTGGGCGCCCGGCTCGACGCCGGCCGGCGCGCGGATCACCATCGGCACCAGCTTGTTGGCCGCCGCTTCGACCTCCACCACGTCCGACTCGCCCTGTCCGGCGCGCACCGCCAGCCCCGGCACGCCGTCGGCCGACAACCGCAGCCGCAGCGGCGAATCCGAGGTGTTGATGATCTGCAGCCGGTACACGTTCTCGATCATGCCGCCGGCCACTTCCCGCCCCAGCACGCCGCGGTCGCGGATCACGTCGACCCGCAGCGGATTGCGCATCGCCAGCGAGGTCACGAACGCCACCGCCAGCGCCAGGATCAGCGAGCCATAGATCAGCACCCGCGGTCGCAGCAGGTGCGAGCGCGCGCTCTGGGTCGACAGTCCGTCCAGCATCGCCCGCTCGGAGGTGTAGCGGATCAGCCCCGACGGGTACTGCATCTTGTCCATCACCTGTTCGCAGGCGTCGATACAGGCGCCGCAGCCGATGCACATGTATTGCAGGCCCTCGCGGATGTCGATGCCGGTCGGGCACACCTGCACGCACAGGCTGCAATCGACGCAGTCGCCCAGCCCCGCGGCCTTGTGGTCGACCTTGCGCGAACGGCCGCCGCGCGGATCGCCGCGGCGCTTGTCGTAGGTCACGACGAAAGTGTCGGGGTCGACCATCACGCTCTGGAAGCGGGCGTACGGGCACATGTACTTGCACACCGACTCGCGCATGAAACCGGCGTTGCCCCAGGTGGCGAAGCCGTAGAACACCATCCAGAACCATTGCCACGGGCCCAGCTGCAGCGTGAACAGTTCGTGGCCCAACTCGCGGATCGGCGCGAAGTAGCCGATGAAGGTGGAGCCGGTCCACCAGGCCAGCGCGATCCACAGGACGTGCTTGGTGACCTTCAGGCGCGCCTTGCGCCAGGTCCAGGGCGACTCATCGAGCCGGATGCGGGCGACGCGGTCGCCTTCGACCTTGCGCTCGATCCACATGAAGATCTCGGTGTAGACGGTCTGCGGACAGGCGTAGCCGCAGAACAGCCGCCCGGCCACCGCGGTGAACAGGAACAGCGCCAGCGCCGAGATCACCAGCAGCACCGCCAGGTAGACCACGTCCTGCGGCCACAGCACCAGGCCGAACAGGTAGAACTTGCGCGCGCCCAGGTCGAACAGCACCGCCTGGCGGCCGTTCCATTGCAGCCACGGCAGTCCGTAGAAGATCAGCTGGGTGAGGAAGACGAAGGCGATGCGCCAGCGCGCGAAGATGCCGCTGACCGAGCGCGGATAGATCTTGCCGCGCACGTCGGCCAGGGTCTGCTCCAGCGTTTCATGGCCGGGACGCGGCGGCCGCGCGTGCGGCCGCCAGGGTGGCGGGTCGCCGCCAGGCGAACTGCTGACGCTTGCGCTTGACCCATCATCCATGTGCTGCTCCGTGCGGTAAGTCCATGTGATATGGGGGCTGCCGTCGCGGCGCGCCCCCACCTATGTGGCGATGCCTACTTGGCCGAGGCGGCGGCCGTGGCCGGTTGTTGCGCATCCGGCTTGTTGGACAGGCCCCAGACCCAGGCGGTCAGGATCTTGATCTGTTCCGGGCTGAGGATGTCGCCATGCGCCGGCATGCGGTTGTCGCGGCCGTCCAGGATCGTCTTGACGATGGTGGCTTCCGAACTGCCGTAGAGCCAGACGTCGTCCGTCAGGTTGGGCGCGCCCAGCGCCTGGTTGCCCTTGCCGTCGACACCGTGACAGGCCACGCAGAAGTTGGCGAACTCGCGCTGGCCGCGGAACACCCGCACCGGATCGGCCGTCAGGCCCGACAGTGAACGCACGTACTGCGCGATGTCGCCGGCGGTCTTGGGATCGATGGCCGATTTCCAGGGCGGCATCATGCCGATGCGGCCATTGGTGATGGTCTGCATGATGGCTTCGGGCGAGCCGCCGTGCAGCCAGTCGCCGTCGGTCAGGTTGGGAAAGCTCGGGCCGCCCTTGGCGTCGGAGCCATGGCACTGCGCGCAGGTGTTCAGGAACAGGCGCTGGCCGATTTCACGGGCGCCCGCGTCCGCCGCGATCTGCGGCACGGTCATGGTCTCGAAGCGCGCGTAGATCGGGCGCACGGCCGCGGCCATCCTGGCCTGTTGCTGCGCCACTTCGTCGGCGCTGCTGTAGCCCAGCTGGCCCTTGTACGACCCCAGGCCGGGCATGAAGAACAGGTAGCCGAGCGCGAAGGCGCAGGCCAGCAGGTACATCCAGGTCCACCAGCCGGGCACCGGGTTGTTCAGTTCCGTGAGGTCGCCGTCCCAGACGTGGCCGGTGTCCTCGACCTGGCCGTTGGCCGGCTTGGTGCTGAGCCAGCGGCGCTGCGTGTACAGCAGCCACACACACCAGACCACGCCGCCGACCGCGACGATCGAGATGAAATACCCCCAGAAGCCATTGACGAAATCGCTCATGACCGATCCGCTCCATCTTGTTGTGCCGGCCCGAACTCATCGGGCAGCGCGAACGGCAACATGGCCGATTCGCTGTTGGCATGCTGGCGGCCGCGCGAGCAGGCCCACCAGACGATGCCGAAAAAGGTTGCCATCGAGATGGCGGTGACGATTGCGCTCAGCAGGGCCATGGTCAGCCTCCGGTGGCCGCGGGTTGCGCGGCGGCGGCCGGCGGCTGCGCGGCCTTGCTGGCTTCTTCGGCCTTCTTGGCCTCTTCCGCCTTTTTCGCCTGCTGCGCCTTGCGCACGCCGACGCCCAGCCCTTGCAGGTAGGCCACCAGCGCGTCCTCTTCGGTCTTGCCCTCGATGGCCTTGGGCGCCGCGGCGATTTCCTCGTCGCTGTACGGCACGCCCAGGGCGCGCAGCGCGCGCATCCGCTGCTCGACGTTCTGGCCGGTGATCACGGTCTTTTCCAGCCACGGATAGGCGGGCATGTTGGACTCGGGCACCACCTTGCGCGGGTTGCGCAGGTGGATGCGGTGCCAGTCGTCGGAATAGCGTTCACCCACGCGCGCCAGGTCGGGACCGGTGCGCTTGGAACCCCACAGGAAGGGGTGGTCGAATACCGACTCCGAGGCCAGCGAGTACGAGCCGTAGCGCTGCACTTCGGCGGCCAGCAGGCGCACCTGCTGCGAGTGGCAGCCGACACAGCCTTCGCGGATGTAGACGTCGCGGCCCATCAGGCGCAGCGGGCTGTAGGGTTCGACTCCCGCCACCGGCTGCGTGGTGCTGTGCTGGAAGAACAGCGGCACGATCTGCACCAGCCCGGCGAAGGACACCACCAGGATGCTGGCGATGATCATCCAGCCGATGTTCTTCTCGAGCGTCTGGTGGGAAAAAAAGCCTTGTTGCTTGTTGGCCATGATGTCCTCGTCAAACGGTGGCCGGCGCGGGCGCGGCGACAGCCGGCGCGCGGGTGGCGTGGGGATCGTCCTGCGGGATGGCGGGGTTGACCGCCTGCGCGCCGCGCACCGTCTTCCACACGTTCCAGGCCATGACCAGCACGCCCGACAGGAACAGCGCCCCGCCCAGCAGACGGATCAGGTAGTACGGCACCCGCGTCTTGAGTTCCTCGACGAAGCTGTAGACCAGCGTGCCGTCGGCGGCGGTGTCGCGCCACATCAGGCCCTGCTGCACCCCGGCGATCCACATCGCGGCGATGTACAGCACCACGCCGATGGTGGCGATCCAGAAGTGCAGCTCGATGGCCTTGACGCTGTACATCTTCTCGCGGCCATACAGGCGCGGGATCAGGTAGTAGAGCGAGCCGAACGAGATCATCGCGACCCAGCCCAGCGCGCCGGAGTGCACGTGGCCGATGGTCCAGTCGGTGTAGTGCGACAGCGCGTTCACGGTGCGGATCGACATCATCGAGCCTTCGAACGTGGCCATGCCGTAGAACGACAGCGCGGTCACCATGAACTTCAGGATCGGATCGGTGCGCAGCTTGTACCAGGCGCCCTGCAGCGTCATGATGCCGTTGATCATGCCGCCCCACGACGGCGCCAGCAGGATCAGCGAGAACGTCATGCCCAGCGACTGGGTCCAGTCGGGCAGCGAGGTGTACAGCAGGTGGTGCGGACCGGCCCACATGTAGGTGAAGGCCAGCGCCCAGAAGTGGACGATGGACAGGCGGTACGAGTAGATCGGACGGCCGGCCTGCTTGGGCACGAAGTAATACATCATGCCCAGGAAGCTGGTGGTCAGGAAGAAGCCGACCGCGTTGTGGCCGTACCACCACTGCACCATGGCGTCCTGCACCCCGGCGTAGGCCGAGTACGACTTCCACAGCGTCACCGGCATCTCGATGTTGTTGAAGATGTGCAGGATGGCGATGGTGAGGATGTACGAGCCGAAGAACCAGTTGGCCACGTAGATGTGCTTGGAACGACGCTTGATGATGGTGCCGAAGAACACGATGGCGTAGGCCACCCAGACCAGGGTGATCAGGATGTCGATCGGCCATTCCAGCTCGGCGTATTCCTTGCTGCTGGTGTAGCCCAGCGGCAAGGTGATGGCGGCGGCCACGATGACCGCCTGCCAGCCCCAGAAGGTGAACGCGGCCAGCCGGTCACAGAAAAGGCGGGCCTGACAGGTGCGCTGGACCACGTAGTACGAGGTCGCGAACAGCGCGCTGCCGCCGAAGGCGAAGATCACGGCGTTGGTGTGCAGCGGGCGCAGGCGGCCGTAGCTGAGCCAGGCGGTGTCGAAATTCAACTGAGGCCAAATCAGCTGCGCGGCGAGAAAAACGCCCACAGCCATGCCGACAATGCCCCAGACCACCGTCATGAGCGCGAACTGCCTCACGATCCGATAGTTGAAGGTATCGGCCTTGCTTGCGATTGCGGCGCAATCGTTCATCACCCTTCCCCCAAAAGAAACAATTAGCTTCAGGTTTCAATGATGGGGGGTCGCAGGTAAACCGGGGTTGATGTGAATCAAACCCTATTGGCCGTGCAGGGGAACCCGCAGCGCCGGCGCAACGTCCATGGCCGGGCGGCGGGCACGGCGGATCGGACGGCTGCCCGATGGCCGTCGCCTGTGCAATGCTGGATGCCAGAAGGGGATCTAACCGCGCGATGCCGGGCCGCTGTCGTCGTCGCGCAGGATGGCGGTGCCGGCGTTGTCGGTGTCGTCGTACTGGCCGTTGAACACCGCCCACCACAGCGACACGCCGATGGCCAGCACGAACAGCAGGGACAGCGGCAGGAGCAGGTAAAGGATGGTCATGGCGCGGCTTCCAGCGCGCCGCCGGGCGCCCGGCTGCCCGACCAATCCTGGCGCGACAGCCGCCAGGAGTTGTAGGCCACCGCCAGCGACGACACCAGCATGGTGATGGCCGCCAGCCACGGCGTGACCCAGCCGACCAGCGCCAGTGGCGTCATCAGCAGGTGCCAGACCAGCGAGCCGTGCAGGTTCTGGCGCGCCTTGCGTTGCGCCTGGGCCAGCAGCGCGTCCAGCGCCGCGTCGGGCATGGCCGGATGCGCCGCCAGCGCCGAATGCGCCGACGCCATGGCGGTGGGCACCGCCATCGACATGGCACAGGGACAGCTCATGACCAGCAGGGCCACCATCACCGGGATGCTGTGGGCCGGGTCGATATAGGCCCAGACCGCCGCCGCGCCCAGCGCCAGCGCCACCTGCGCCATGACGAAGCGCGAGGCCAGCCGGTCGGCGCCCGCGCCCAGCCGCTGGCGCTGGGCCTCGACCCGGGCATGGCGCTGGCCGCCGGAGGTACCGCCGAACGACTGGCGCGCGCACAGTTCCAGGTAGCGCGCGGTCAGCAGGAAGGCGACGAACATGGTGACCGAATCGAAATAGACCTCGCCGTGGCCAGTGCAGGTGGCGTAGACACTGGGGATGAAGGCGGCGACGATGCCCAGCGCCACCGGCACGTCCATGCCGGCGCGGCCCTGGCGCAGGTTGGCGCCGGCGTGGCGCCAGATCGGCCAGGCCGAATACAGCACCACCGGCACCGTCAGGGCCAGGCTGGCCCAGTTCATCAGCACGATGGCCCAGTCGAGCGTGTCCAGGGCGTCCCTGGGGATGCCTTCGTGGCGCAGGTAGCCGGGCCAGGCGAACATCATCACCTGCATCATCGCCAGCCACGCCAGCGACAGGCGCACCAGCGCGTGGCGGCGCTGCTGGCGCTCGGCGTCGGACAGGGACGAAGGGACGGCGAAGATGGATTTTGCTCGCATGCGCCGATGCTACCCAGCGCCGCCGGCGCCCGCCTTGACCTGGATCAAGCGGGCCCCGGCGCCTTGCCGCGACCCCGCCCGGTGACGGCAGGAATCCCGGCGGCGGGGCTCCCGGCGGCGGGGCTCCCGGCGGCGGGGCCGTCAGCCGGCCGGGTTCGCCGCCAATTCAGGGCCGCTGCGCGCGCAGCACCGTCACGACCGCCCGCATCAGGGTGTCCAGCTCGTCCGGGGCGATGGTCAGCGCCGGCGTCAAATACACCACGTTGCCGAACGGCCGCACCCAGACGCCGGCCTCGACCAGGCGCCGCTTGAGGGCCTCGCGGTCGTCGATGCGGTCCAGTTCGACCACGCCGATCGCGCCCAGCACCCGCACGTCGCGCACCCAGGCCAGCTCGCGGCACGGCGCCAGCCCCGCTTCCAGGGCCGACGACAGCGCCCGCGCCTGGGCCAGGCGCGGTTCGCTCTCGAACAGGTCGAGCGAGGCGTTGGCGGCGGCGCAGGCCAGCGCGTTGCCCATGAACGTGGGGCCATGCATCAGCGCGTGCGACGGGTCGTCCGACCAGAAGGCGTCGAACACCCGGCTGCTGGCCACCGTGGCGGCCAGCGGCAGCGTGCCGCCGGTCAGGGCCTTGGACAGCGTGATGATGTCGGGGCGGATGCCGGCCTGCTCGAACGCGAACATCGTGCCGGTGCGGCCGAAGCCGGTGAAGATCTCGTCGAAGATCAGCAGCAGGCCATGGCGGTCGGCCAGCTGGCGCAGGCGCCGCAGCACCTCGGGGTCATGCAGCAGCATGCCGCCGGCGCCCTGCACCAGCGGTTCGACCAGGATGCCGGCCAGCTGCGGTCCGCGGGTCTCCAGGAAGGCGTCGAGCCGGGCCATGGCGGACTCGTCGCGCGGCAGGTCGACGATGTCGTGCTCGGCCAGCATGCCGCGGAACAGGCTGTGCATGCCCTCGTCGGGGTCGCACACCGCCATGGTGCCGAAGGTGTCGCCGTGGTAGCCGCCGCGGAAGGCCAGGAAGCGGCTGCGGCCGCGTTCGCCCTGGTTCAGCCAGAACTGCACCGCCATCTTCATGGCGACTTCCACCGCCACCGAGCCGGAATCCGTATAGAACACCCGGTCCAGCCCGGGCCCCAGCAGGCCGGCCAGGCGCCGCGCCAGGGTCAGCGCCGGCTCGTGGGTCAGGCCGCCGAACATCACGTGCGGCAGGGCGTCCAGCTGGGCCCGCACCGCCTGGGCGATGTGGGGGTGGTTGTAACCGTGGCAGGCGGTCCACCAGGACGCCACGCCGTCGATCAATTGGCGGCCGTCGGCCAGTTCCAGGCGGCTGCCGTGGCTGCGCACCACGGGCAGCGGCGGCGTCGCGGTCTTCATCTGGGCGTAAGGCTGCCAGATATGCGGCTGGCCCCGGGCCATCCAGTCGGGGGTATGCATGTTTCACCTCCACTACAATGGCTCGCATTCTACGGCCGGGGGCCTGACGGCGCGCTTCGCGGCCGCGGCCCTGGGGCGGGGCACCCCGCCGCCGGCCGCCGCAGGAAATCGTCATGTCCAAGCTGGATCCCCTCTTTTCTTCCGAACTGGCGCAAGCCGAATCGCGCCGCGTCCGCCGCCGGCTGCGCGCCGCCGGGGCCGCCCCCGCCGGCCGCCTCGCGCTCGATGGCGCCGCGTTGCTGAACTTTTCCAGCAACGACTACCTGGGCCTGTCCAAGCACCCGCTGCTGATCGAGCGCTCGCGCGAATGGGCCGCCCGCCACGGCGCCGGCGCGCAGGCCTCGCGGCTGGTGTGCGGCAATCTCGACCTGCACGAGCAGGTCGAGGCCAAGCTGGCGCGCCTGAAGGGCACCGAGGCCGCGCTGCTGCTGGCCTCCGGCTGGCAGGCCAACGCCGCCGTGCTGCCCGCGCTGCTGCGCGCGGCCGCCGGCCAGGGCGAGGTGCAGGTCTATGCCGACAAGCTCAACCACGCCAGCCTGCACCACGGCTGCCAGGCGGCGGGCGTGCGGCAGATCCGCTTCCGCCACAACGACCTGGACCACCTCGAGGCACTGCTGGCGGCGCGCGCCGACCCGTCGGCCGCGCCCGCGGTGCGCTTCATCCTGACTGAAAGCGTCTTCAGCATGGACGGCGACCGCGCCGACGTCGCCCGGCTGGCGGCGCTGGCCGAGCGCTACCAGGCCTTCGTCTACCTGGACGAAGCCCACGCCACCGGCGTGCTGGGGCCGGGCGGCATGGGGCTGGCCGGACTGGCGCCCGGCGGCGTCGACCTGGCCATGGGCACCTTCAGCAAGGCGCTGGGCGGCTTCGGCGCCTACGTGGCCGGCTCGCGCGCGCTCTGCGACTACCTGGTCAACGCCTGTTCCGGTTTCATCTACACCACCGCCCTGCCGCCCGCCGTGCTGGGCGCCATGGATGCCGCCCTGGACCTGGTGCCGACGCTGGACGCCGAACGCGCCCGGCTGGCGGCCTCGGGTGAACGCCTGCGCACCGCGCTGCACGGCCTGGGCGTGGACACCGGCGACTCGTCGACCCAGATCGTGCCCGCCATCGTCGGCGACGAGGCCCGCGCCCTGGCGCTGGCGGCGGCGCTGGAACAGCGCGGCCTGCTGGCCGTGGCGATCCGCCCGCCCACCGTGCCGGCCGGCACCAGCCGGCTGCGCATCGCCCTGAGCGCGGCGCACCGCGACGGCGATATCGACCAACTGATAGACGGCCTGACGGCCGCGCTCGCCTGATGCCGGGCGCCGCTCCGTCCGTTCGCCCCACCCTGCTGTTCGTGCACGGCTGGGCCTTCGACGCCGCGTTCTGGGCGCCGCTGGCCGCCGCGCTGGCCGACTGGCCGCAGGCCGTGGCCGACGCCGGCTATTTCGGCCCGGCCCGCACGCCGGCGCCGGCCGGGCCGGTGCTGGCCATCGGCCACTCGCTGGGCGCGCTGCGCCTGCTGGGCGAACCGCCGCCCGCCTGCCTGGGCCTGGTGGCGATCAACGGCTTCGCCCGCTTCGGCGCGGCCGACGACTTCCCCGACGGCGTGCCGGCGCGCATGCTCGACCGCATGCTGAACCGGCTGGCGGCGCAACCCGAAACGGTGCTGCGCGATTTCCGCCAGCGCTGCGGCGACGCCGGCGCCTTCGGCGCGCCCCAGCTCGAACCGCTGGCGCGCGACCTGCGGATCCTGCGCGACGCCGACCAGCGCGCCACGCTGGCGACGCTGCCCATGCCGCTGCTGGCCCTGGCGGGCGCGGCCGATCCGATCGCCCCCGCGCCGATGACGACGGCGGGCTTCGGCGCCGCCGCCGAACTGCACTGGCGCGAAGCCGGCGGCCACCTGCTGCCGCTGACCGACACCGACTGGTGCGCGCAGCGCATCCGCGCCTTCCTGGCCCGCGTGGCGCCCGCCGCATGAGCGCCGATCCGCGCAATGCCCGGGTCGGCGCGCGCTTCGGCGCCGCCGCCACCCGCTACGACGACCACGCCCCCGCCCAGCGCATCACCGCCGCGCGGCTGGCCGACGCCATCGAACGGCTGCCGCTGCCGCCGCGTCCGCGCATCCTGGAGATCGGCTGCGGCACCGGCCTGCTGACGCAGGCGCTGGCTGCCCGGCTGGGCCCGGCGGACTGGACCGTGACCGACATCTCCCCCGCCATGCTGGCGCGGGCCCGGCAAGGCCCGGCGCTGCCCGGCGCCGCCCGCTATCAGGTCCTGGACGGCGAGCATCCGCAAGGACTGCCGGGAGGCTACGACCTGATCTGCTCCAGCCTGGCGGTGCAGTGGTTCGCCGACCTGAACGGCGGCCTCGGCCGCCTGGCCGGCCTGCTGGCGCCCGGCGGCCACCTGGCGGTGGCGACGCTGGCCGAGGGCACCTTCGCGGAATGGCGCGCCGCCCACGACGCCGTCGGCCTGGCCGCGGCCACGCCGGCGTATCCCCCAAGCGGCGCCATCCGTCCGGCCATGGCCGATCTGGCCGGTGGCGTGCACAGCGAACGGCTGATACAAGATCATTCTGACGGCCTGCACTTCCTGAAGGCGCTCAAGGGCATCGGCGCCACCACGCCCGCCCCCGGCACGGCGCCGCTGGGCGCGGCCGCGCTGCGGCGGGTGCTGGCGCAGTTCGACAAACAAGGCGCCACGGTGACCTACCACCTGGCCTATGGCATATGGAAAAACATGACTGACTCCCCCGCCCAAGGCGTATTCGTCACCGGCACCGATACCGGCATCGGCAAGACCCTGGTGTCGGCCATCCTGGCGCGCGCCTGGCAGGCCGACTACTGGAAGCCGGTGCAGACCGGCGTGGCCGAAGAGCCGGGCGACACCGAGACCGTCGCCCGCCTGGCGCAGCTGCCGCCCGAGCGCCTGCACCTGCCGGCCTACGTGCTGCAGGCGCCGCTGTCGCCCTGGGCCGCCGCGCCGCTGGAAGACGCGGTGATCGACGCCACCGCCATCGTGCCGCCCGCCACCCGCGCGCCGCTGATCGTCGAAGGCGCCGGCGGCCTGTACGTGCCGATCGACGACAGCCACATGATGATCGACCTGATCGCGCGCCTGGGCATGCCGGTGGTGCTGGCCGCGCGCAGCGGCCTGGGCACCATCAACCACACCCTGCTCAGCCTGGAAGCGCTGCGCCGCCGCGCCATCCCGGTGCTGGGCGTGATCATGAGCGGCCCGCTGTCGGCCGGCAATCGCGAGGCGATCGAACGCTTCGGCAACGTGCGGGTGCTGGCCGAGATCCCGCCGCAGGACCGGGTCGACGCGGCCGCCGTCGAAGCGCTGGCGCGCACCGTGCCGCCGCTGGCGGAGTGCCTGGCGGCCATGCGCGCCGCGGCCTGACGGCATCGGCCGCGCTCACGCCGTGGCCGATGTCCGCAGGAAACGCTCGATGGCCGCTACCAGCGCCAGCGACGTTTCATTCATCGGATAGTGCCCGGCATTGCGCAGCACTTCGATCATCGCGCGCGGATAACGCCGCGCGTAGGTCGCCGCCATCAACGCCGGCGTGAACACCGGATCGTGCTCGCCCACCAGGGCCAGCAGCGGATGACGGCCATCGATGTCGTCGCTGAAATCGGTTCCGGCCCAGGCGGGCAAGTAGGCGGCAAAGGCCGTTGCGGATGAATGCGCGGCGGAATAAGCGGCCTTCCACGCGACCCACGCCGCCGGCAGGCGGCCGCCTGTGCTGCGGTCGATGATGGCACGGCGCGCGGCCAGGTCCGCCGCCGCGCCGTCAAACAGGGCGCGCGTGGCCGGCGCCATGGCGATGCCGCCGCACGGCACCGGCGCCACGGGCACCAGCGCGCGTACCCGCTCGGGCGCCAGCGTGGCAACCCGCTCGATCGCCATGCCGCCCATCGAATGGCCCACCAGGCTGAAGCGGTGGAGCTCCAGCGTATCCGCCAGCGCCAGCGTATCGGCGGCGATCTCGTCGATGGAATGGTCGCCGGCCTCGTCGCGCCTGTCGCCGTAGCCGCGATAGTCCATGAAGACATAGCTGAAATCCGCGCCCGACAGCCACGGCTCGATCGGTTCAAAGGCGCGCGCGTCGCCGAACCAGCCGTGCAGCACGATGACGGGATGCGGGCCGTGGCCCACGCGATGGATGGTATTGGCCATGTCGGCTCCGGAAGGTCAGGCGATACGCCGCGCCCTGGCGGCGGACGCGATTGGCAATGCCGGTATCCTAGGCGCGGCGCAGCCGGCCCGCCTTCGATATCGGGTTATTTCCTATAGAATTCGGGCCATGCGCAATACCCTGGTCGATCCCTACGAGGACCTGCCGCGCGACGTGGTCGTGACGGCCTGCGACTACCCCGCCGGCCTGACGTTTCCGCGGCACGCCCACCGCCGCGGCCAGTTCGCCTTCGCCGCGCGCGGCACCATCAGCGTGACCACGCCGACGGGCCGCTGGCTGGTGCCACCACAGCGCGCCTGCTGGGTGCCGGCGGGCGTGGATCACCAGATGACCATGGGCGGCCCGGTGACCATGCTCAACACCTTCCTCAACGACGCCGCCGCGCGAGCCTTGCGCCTTCCGGCGCAATGCCAGGTCCATGCGGTATCGCCATTGCTGCGCCATCTGCTCGATGAGGCCATCGACCTGCCCGCGCTGTACGACCTGGATAGCCGCGCCGGCAAGCTGATGGCGCTGCTGGCGGCCGAAATCGCCGCCATGCCGGCGCTGTCGCTGCACGCGCCGCTGCCCGCCGATCCGCGCCTGGCGCGCGCCTGCCGCGCACTGTTCGCGGCGCCGTCGATCACGGCGGACCTGGACACGATGGCGGCCACCGCCAGCATGAGCCGGCGCACCTTCACCCGCCAGTTCCGCGCGGAAACCGGCATCAGCTTCGGCGCCTGGCGCCAGCAGGCCTGCCTGTTGGCCGCGATCGAACGCCTGAGCCAGGGCCAGCCCGTGACCCGCGTCGCGCTGGACCTGGGCTACGCCAGCCCCAGCGCCTTCACCAGCGCGTTCCGGCGCGTGCTGGGCCAGGCGCCCGGCGCGTACCTGGCGGCGCGGCGCTAGCGCACCTTTATCCGCCGCCATTCCAAAAAAAGAGGGTGCCCGCAGGCACCCTGAATCCACCCTACAACAGCACTACAACTGCAACTGCAAAATCAATCCCGTCCGGCTCAGGCGGCCTTCTGCTCCTTGCCGTGCTCGAACTGCGCTTCCTCGGTCGAGCCGGTCAGCGCGGTGGTCGAGGACTTGCCGCCCTCGATGGTCTGGGTGACGGCGTCGAAGTAGCCGGTGCCCACTTCGCGCTGGTGCTTGACCGCGGTGAAGCCCAGATCGGCGGCGGCGAACTCCTTCTGCTGCAATTCGACGAAGGCGCTCATCTGGCGGCGGGCGTAGCCGTGGGCCAGCTCGAACATGCCGTAGTTCAGCGCGTGGAAGCCGGCCAGCGTGATGAACTGGAACTTGTAGCCCATGGCGCCCAGCTCACGCTGGAACTTGGCGATGGTGGCGTCGTCCAGGTTCTTCTTCCAGTTGAACGACGGCGAGCAGTTGTACGCCAGCAGCTTGCCCGGGAACTGGCGATGGATCGCATCGGCGAACTTGCGGGCGTATTCCAGGTTGGGCGTGGACGTTTCGCACCAGATCAGGTCGGCGTACGGCGCGTAGGCCAGGCCACGCGAGATCGCCTGGTCGATGCCGGCGCGGGTGCGGAAGAAGCCTTCCACGGTGCGCTCGCCGGTGATGAACGGGCGGTCGTTGTCGTCGACGTCGCTGGTCACCAGGTCGGCGGCATCGGCGTCGGTGCGGGCCAGCAGCAAGGTGGGCGTGCCCATCACGTCGGCCGCCAGGCGCGCCGAGACCAGCTTGGCCACGGCTTCGCGGGTCGGCACCAGCACCTTGCCGCCCATGTGGCCGCATTTCTTCACGGACGCCAGCTGGTCCTCGAAGTGCACGCCCGAGGCGCCGGCCTCGATCATGGCCTTCATCAGTTCGAAGGCGTTCAGCACGCCGCCGAAACCGGCTTCGGCGTCGGCCACGATGGGCGCGAAGAAGTCGATGTAGCCCTCGTCGCCCGGGTTCTTGCCTTCCATCCACTGGATCTGGTCGCAGCGGGTCAGCGAGTTGTTGATGCGGCGCACGACCTGCGGCACCGAGTTGGCGGGGTACAGCGACTGGTCGGGGTACATCTCGCCAGCCAGGTTGGCGTCGCCGGCCACTTGCCAGCCCGACAGGTAGATGGCCTTGAGGCCGGCCTTGACCTGCTGCATGGCCTGGTTGCCGGTCAGGGCGCCCAGCGAATTCACGAAAGGCTCGCTGTGCAGTTGTTCCCACAGGCGGGTCGCGCCGCGGCGGGCCAGGGAATGCTCGACGGCGATCGAGCCGCGCAGGCGGATGACATCCTCGGCGCTGTAGTCGCGCTTGATGCCCTGCCAGCGGCTGTTCTCGGCCCAGTCTTTCTGCAGATTGCGGATTTCGGTTTCGCGGTTGCTCATGGTCATGCTCCTTGGTCTATGGCTGAAAAGGCAAGAAAACTTCGGGGTTGCATTGCGTGAATCGTTGGACAAAGTCTATGCCTGTGCTGCGGAGCAATGTGGCCGTGCCTCTTATATAAGATGAAAAATATTATTCATAAAAATCAATAAGTTATTTGATTCATTCCGCATTACGGAACGGAATTGTCATCCGTGAAATGGCCGCGCGCTGCTGCGCAGCACGAACTTTCACATGCCGGGATCGGCGTTTCATGATGCGAAAAATGGACCGTTCGCGAGCGCCTACAATGCGGTCATCTCCACGTTTTCCGACGACCTTTCCATGACGCTGTCTCACGGCCCGCTGGGCCAGAGCGTGACCTACGTCTCGCAATACGACCCCTCGCTGCTGTTTCCCATCGCCCGCGCCCACAACCGCGAGGCGCTCAACCTGGCGCGCGGCCCGCTGCCGTTCACCGGGGTCGACCTGTGGAACGCCTACGAACTGTCCTGGCTCGACGCCAAGGGCAAGCCGCGGGTGGCGATGGCGACGTTCTCGGTGCCGGCCGACAGCCCCAACATCATCGAATCCAAGTCGTTCAAGCTGTACCTGAACTCGTTCAACCAGACCCGGCTGGTCAATTCGGCCGCGTTGCGCGGCCGCCTGGAACGCGACCTGAGCGCCGCCGCCGGCGCGCCCGTGGGGCTGGACTTCATCCTGCCGCAGCGTTTCGGCGAACTGCGGATGGGCGAGCTGGACGGTATCTATATAGACAAGCTCGACATCGAGATCGACACCTACGAGCCGGCGCCCGAGCTGCTGCGCACGCGCGCCGGCGACGTGGTCGAGGAAACCCTCTGCTCGCGCCTGCTCAAGTCCAACTGCCCGGTGACCGGCCAGCCCGACTGGGCCAGCGTGCAGATCCGCTACCGCGGCCAACCCATCGACCGCGAAGCGCTGCTGCGCTACGTGATCTCGTTCCGCCAGCACGCCGAATTCCACGAGCATTGCGTGGAACGCATCTTCACCGACATCATGCAGGCCTGCTCGCCCGAGCAATTGACGGTCTACGCCCGCTACACGCGGCGCGGCGGACTGGACATCAACCCGTGGCGCAGCAACGTCGAGACGGCGCCGCCGGCCGACGTGCGCACGGTGCGCCAATAACGGGCGGCGCGCGCCTCCAAGGGCGCGCCACCTCGTGAACCCCAAGGCGGCGCCACCTGCCAACGGTGGCGCCGCATCGGTTTACTTCACGAACGGCGCCGGTCTCGGCGTGTCGTCCGCCGACGGCGGCAGCAGCGGATACTGGATCGCCGGCTGGTCGCCCGTCAGGGTCTTCAGGAACGCCACGATCTGCGCGTTCTCGTCCGGCGTGAAGGTGCGGCCCAGCTGCAGCCGGCCCATCACGTCCACCGCCTGCGTCAGCGTGGCGGCCTCGCCGTCATGGAAGTACGGATAGGTCAGCGCCACGTTGCGCAGCGTCGGCACCTTGAAGTTGAAGCGGTCGGCGTCCTTGCCGGTGACGGCGGCGCGGCCCTCGGCCTTGTTGTCGGTCTGGTACGGCGCCACCAGCCCCATCTTCTGGAACGAGTTGCCGCCCACCGCCACGCCGTTGTGGCAGGCGACGCAACCGCTGTTCTTGAACAGGGTGTAGCCGGCCAGCTCCTTCACCGTCAGCGCCTTGTCGTCGCCCTTGAGCCACTGGTCGAAGCGCGAGTTCGGCGTCACCAGCGTTTCCTCGAAGGCGGCCAGCGCCCCGGTCACCTCGTCGATGGTGATGCCGTCCTTGCCGAACACCTGCTTGAATTCGGCGCGGTAGCCGGGGATGGAGTTGAGCACCTGCACCGCCAGTTCGTGGGTCGAGGCCATTTCCATCGGGTTGGCGATGGGGCCGCCGGCCTGCTCGCGCAGGTCCTTGGCGCGGCCGTCCCAGAACTGGGCGATGTTCAGGCTGGAATTGAGCACCGTCGGCGAGTTGATCCCTCCCTGCTGCCACTTGTGGCCGATGGACGCCTTCAGGTTGTCGGAGCCGCCCATGCCCAGGTTGTGGCAGGAATTACAGGAGATCGCGCCCGAGCGCGACAGGCGCGGATCGAAGAACAGCTTCTTGCCCAGCTCCACCTTGGCCGGGTCCTTGACCACCGCCGCCTCGATCGGCTGGATCGGCTCCTGCCGGGGCGCCCCCGACACCTGGCCCGCCCACAATCCGATGACGACACCCGCCGCGAGCATCGCGTGCTTCTTTCCCATGGCTTTCTCCTGTTGAATAACCTTGTCGTTCCCAAGGTCATTACATCGGAGCCGGCCGACGGGCGGCTTGCGATGCGTCAAGCGCGCCCGCGCCCCATCGCGCCCCGCCATGGCGGCTTGACCTGACGCAAGCCGGGCATGCCGGCCTGTCGCCACGCCTGCCCGGGTCAGGCGCCGGCGTCCAGCTGGCGCAGATGCGCCTCCAGGAAATCCACGCAGACCCGCACCTTGGCCGAGGCGTTCAGGCGCGACGGGTACACCGCCCAGATGTTGGCTTCCTGGCGGTACTGCGGCAACACCGGCACCAGCTTGCCGGCGGCGATCAACGGGCCCACGTCCCAGGCCGAGCGCAGGATGATGCCGCGCCCGTCCACCGCCCACTGCACCACCATCTCGCCGTTGTTGGCCGACAGCGGTCCGCGCACCTTGACCGTGTGCTCGCGCTCGCCGCGCCGCATGCGCCAGACGCCGAAGGGATGGTCGCGTTCCTTGATCACCAGGCAGTCGTGCGCCGCCAGGTCGTCCAGCTTGCGCGGCACGCCGCGCTCGGCCAGGTACGACGGCGCGGCGCACAGCAGCCGATGGTTGGCGGCGAGCTTGCGCGCGATCAGGTGCGGCGCGATGTCGTCGCCGACCCGCACGTCCAGGTCGTAGCCCTCGGCCGCCACGTCGATCAGGCGGTCGAACACCTCGAAGCGCACCTGCACCGCGGGATGGCGCGACACGAATGCCGAGAGCGCCGGCGCCACCACCCGCCGGCCGAAGCCGAAGCTGCTGCAGATGCGCAGCAGCCCGCGCGGTTCGCGGCGCGTGACGCCGACCTCCTCGACCAGGTGCTCGACATCGTCGAGAATGCGCTGGGCCCAGTGGTAGACGCGCTCGCCCGCCTCGCTCACCACCACGCGCCGGGTGGTGCGATGGAACAGCGGCGTGCCCAGGCTGGCCTCGAGCAGCCGGATGCGCTTGGTGACGTAGGCGGCCGACATGCCCAGGTCTTCGGCGGCGCGGGAAAAACTGGAGGCGCGCACCACCGCGTTGAAGACGCGCAGATCGGCGGGCAAGAGGTCATTATTCATGATTCGTGCATATTCATTTCACGCGATAGGCCATTGTAGATGGACTGTAGGCACGCCTACCATGGCTGCCATCCCCTGCGACGCGCCCGATGGCGCGGCGCGGGACGCCCTTCCCCCTTCCTTTTTCAGGTCCCTCCATGTCCCACGTCCACAAAATCGCAGCCATCGCCGGCGACGGCATCGGCAATGAAGTCCTGCCCGAAGGCCTGCGCGCCGTCCAGGCCGCCGCCCGCCGCTTCGGCCTGACGCTGCAGATCGACACCTTCCGCTGGGCCAACTGCGAGTACTACGCGCAGCACGGCGAAATGATGCCGCCCGACTGGAAGGAACAGCTGCAGGGCTACGACGCCATCTACTTCGGCGCGGTCGGCTGGCCCGCCACGGTGCCGGACCACGTCTCGCTGTGGGGTTCGCTGCTGAAATTCCGCCGCGAGTTCGACCAGTACATCAACCTGCGCCCGGTCCGATTGTTCGAGGGCGTGCCGTGCCCGCTGGCCGGCCAGCGCCCCGGCGACATCGACTTCTTCATCGTGCGCGAGAACACCGAAGGCGAATACACCAACCTGGGCGGCCGCCTGTTCTCCGGCACCGAGCGCGAGATCGTGATCCAGGAGTCGGTCTTCACCCGCCACGGCACCGACCGCGTCATGCGCTATGCCTTCGACCTGGCCAACCGCCGCCCGCGCAAGCAGCTGACGGTCGCCACCAAGAGCAACGGCATCGCCATCAGCATGCCCTGGTGGGACGAACGCGCCGACGCCGTCGGCCAGCAGTATCCGGACGTCAAGACCGACAAGCAGCACATCGACATCCTGGCCGCGCGCTTCGTGCTGCAGCCGCAGCGCTTCGATGTGGTGGTGGCCTCCAACCTGTTCGGCGACATCCTGTCGGACCTGGGCCCGGCCTGCACCGGCACCATCGGCATCGCGCCGTCGGCCAATCTGAACCCCGAACGCGCCTTCCCCTCGCTGTTCGAGCCGGTGCACGGCTCGGCCCCGGACATCTTCGGCAAGGGCATCGCCAACCCCATCGCCATGATCTGGTCGGGCGCGCTGATGCTGCAGTTCCTGGGCAGCCAGGACGCGCACGACGCCATCCTGGCGGCCATCGAACACTGCCTGAAGGACGGCCCGCGCACGCCCGACCTGGGCGGCCAAGCCCGCACCGAGGACATCGGCCGCGCCATCGCCGCCCATATCGAGGCGCACGGCTGATCCGGGCGCGGCAGGCGCCCCCTTTCCGGGCGACGGCGGATCCGCCGCGACCATGAAAAAACGCCGCCCGAGGGCGGCGTTCTGCTGGGCGCGGCGGCGCGCGGCCGGCGCGTCAGGAGCGCGCCGGCACCGCGGCGGCGGGATCGGCGCGGCGCGCCTGCACCGCGATCCACTGCGCCAGCAGCGCGGCGGCGGCAAACGCCACGCCCGCACCGATCCACGGCCCCTGGCGCAGGCCCGCGTCCAGCAGCAGGCCGAAGGCCAGCGGCCCCAGCGCCGAGCCGACGTCCATGCCGGAATACACCAGGCCATAGACCGAGCCGGTGGAGCCCTTGGGCGTCACCCGCCGGATCAGCATGTCGCGCGACGGCGCGGCCACGCCCGAGCAGAAGCCGGCCAGCGCCACCACCGGCGCGGCGAACAGCGCCGGCACCAGGCCCAGCGCCAGCACCACCAGCGTCAGGCCGGCCAGGATCAGCGCCACCATCACCGTGCGCTCGGTGCGCGGATTGGCCGACACCAGGAAGCCGCCGGCCGCCATGCCCACCGCCGACGCCACCATGTAGCCGGACAGCGCCGAGCTGGCCGCCACCTTGGACAGGTCGTACAGCTGGCCCAGCAGCGGGATGGTGTAGTTCTGCACCGACGACAGCGCGATCGAAGTGCAGGCGAAGAACAGGAACGCGCCCCACAGCGCCGGCTTGGACAGCAGCGTGGCCAGGGTCGTCAGCACGCCCTCCTGCGGCTTGGGCGCGGCGCGCGCGCCGGGCTTGGCGTCGTCGGCCTGGGCCGGCTCGGCGCCGCCCAGCAGGCTGCGGCCCAGCACGGTCAGCAGCAGCACGAAGGCCACCAGCGCGGCGGCGCTGTAGGCCGCCACGCGCCAGTTGGCCAGCAGCGTGATCGAGGTCATGAACACGGGCGTCAGGGCCCAGCCCAGGTTGCCGGTCAGGCCATGGGCGGAAAAAGCGTGGCCCAGGCGCGGCGCCGTGATGCGGTGGTTGATGATGGAATAGTCGGCCGGGTGGAACACCGAATTGCCGATGCCGCCGACCACGGCGGCCGCCATCAGCATGGGGTAGCCGGTGGCCGAGCCGATCAGCACGCCCGACAGCACGAAGCACGACAGGCCGAACCACAGCACCGGCCGCGCGCCGATGCGGTCCACCACGAAGCCCGACGAGGCCTGGCCGATGCCCGACACCACGTAGAAGGTCGACACCAGCAGGCCGAGGCGGGCGAAATCCAGCCCGAACTCGTTGCCGAGCGACACGTACAGCGACGGCAGGACCAGTTGGAAGAAGTGCGACGAGGCATGGGCCACGCCGATCAGCAGGATGATCTGCCAGTCGCGGCGGCGGACGGCGGCGTCCGAGGCCAGGTTGGATGCAGCGGTAGTCATTGCGCAAGGCCGCGGGCAGCGGCGAAAGGCGGCCGCCTCGGGGCGGCTCGCGGGTTGTCTCCAGCAACGTCCGGCCTGGCCGGCGTTGTCCCAGTGGCGAATGCGGCGCACGGCCGGGCCGGTCGCGGTCTTTCGCCCCGCCGGCATCGCTCTTGATCTGTCAGGACGGCCCTGGACGCGAGCCGGGCCGCCGTGGTTTACTGCGCTTTCTCGCGGATCGCGGGCCAGGCGCGCTGCAGGTAATACAGCATCGACCAGACCGTCAGCACCGCGGCCACGATGATCAGCACGTCGCCCAGCATCTTGGTGGAAATGCCGTGGATCGGCTGGTTGTACAGCAGGCACGGAATCGCCACCATCTGCGCGGCGGTCTTGAACTTGCCCAGCCGGTGCACCGCCACGCTGGCGCTGGCGCCGATCTTGGCCATCCACTCGCGCAGCGCCGAAATGGTGATTTCGCGGCCGATGATGATGAGCGAAATGAAGGCGTCGACACGGCTCAGGTCCAGCAGCACGATCAGCGCGGCGCAGACCATCAGCTTATCGGCCACCGGATCCAGGAACGCCCCGAACGCCGACGTCTGGTTCCAGCGGCGCGCCAGCCAGCCATCGAACCAGTCAGTCAGCGCGGCGATGATGAACGCCCAGGCGGCGAAGGTATCGCGCACCGGCACGGACAACCAGCTTTCAGGCAGGTAGAACAGCCCGACTACCAGCGGGATCATGGCGATCCGCAGCCACGTCAGGATTATGGGTACGTTAATTGGCATAGTGTCCGTATGCTACCTCAGCCGGGTTGCATTGGCTGCCTCGCGGCCGCCGGACGGCCGTGAAACGGGCGTTCCGGGCCTTATCCACGCAGCGCCTCATAGATCCGTTCGGCCAGATCCTCGGAAATCCCGTCCACCGACGCCAGATCCTCGATACTGGCCGACGCCACCCCCGAAAAACCGCCAAAACGGGCCAGCAGGCGCTGCCGCCGGCGCGCCCCGACCCCTTCGATCTCCTCCAGCCGCGACACGTTGCGGGTCTTGGCGCGGCGCGCGCGCATGCCGGTGATGGCGAAACGGTGCGCCTCGTCGCGCACCTGGGCGATCAGCATCAGCGCGGCCGACTCGCCGCCCAGCGCCACCGGCGGACGGCCGTCGGCGAATACCAGGGTTTCCAGGCCGACCTTGCGCCCTTCGCCCTTGGCCACGCCCACCAGCGCCTGGATGTCCAGTCCCAGCTCGGCGAACACCTGGCGCGCCACCTCGACCTGGCCCTTGCCGCCGTCGATCAGCACCAGCCCGGGCATCTGGGCCTCGCCGTCGGCCACTTTGGCGAAGCGCCGCGTCAGCACCTGGCGCATGGCGGCGTAGTCATCGCCCGGGGTGATGCCGGCAATGTTGTAACGGCGGTACAGCGATGGCTGCATGTCGTGGTGCTCGAACACCACGCAGGAGGCCTGGGTGGCCTCGCCGGCGGTATGGCTGATGTCGAAGCACTCGATGCGCAACGCGTCCAGCGCAGCCTCGTCGGTATCCAGGTCCAGCGTCTCGGCCAGCGCCAGGGTGCGGGCGGCGCGGGCGCCGGATTCGGTCAGGGCGCGGGCCAGCGCCATCTCGGCGTTCTTGACCGCCTGTTCCAGCCAGGCGCGGCGGGCGCCCTGCGGCCGGGTCAGCACGCGCGACGGGCGGCCGCCGGCCTGCTCCACCAGCAGGTCGATCAGGCCGGCGTCGGGCAAGGCGTGCGAACAGACCAGCACCGGCGGCAGCGCGTTGTCGGTGTAGTGCTGGGCCACGAAGGCCTCCAGCACCTGCGGCGCGGCCTCGCCCTCGGCGTGGGTCGGGAAGAACGGCTTGTCGCCCAGGTGGCGTCCCCCGCGCACCATGGCCAGGTTGACGCAGACCTTGCCGCCAGCGATGGCGACCGCGACGATGTCCGTGTCCTCGCCGCTGACGTTTTCCATGGTCTGCTGGTGCAGCACCCGCGCCAGCGAGCCCATCTGGTCGCGCAGCGCGGCCGCTTCCTCGAAGCGCAGCGCCTCGGCGGCCTCCAGCATGCGGGCCTCGATCTCGCCCATCACGTCCTTGGCCTCGCCGTTCAGGAAGCGCACGGCGCGCTGCACGTCCGACGCGTAGTCCTGCGCCGCGATGGCGCCGACACAGGGCGCCGAACAGCGCCCGATCTGGTGCAGCAGACAGGGCCGCGAGCGGTTGGCGAAGACGGTGTCCTCACAGGTCCGCAGGCGGAACACCTTCTGCAGGATCTGGATGGTCTCGCGCACCGCCCAGGCGTTGGGGAACGGGCCGAAGAACTGGCCGCGCTTGTTGGTGGCGCCGCGGTAATAGGCGATGCGCGGCCAGTCGTGGCCGGTGATCAGCAGGTAGGGATAGGACTTGTCGTCGCGGAACAGGATGTTGTAGCGCGGCTTCAGGCTCTTGATGAGGTTGTTTTCCAGGATCAGCGCTTCGGCTTCGGAGCGCGTGACAGTGACCTCCAGCCGCGCCACCTTCGCCACCATCTGGGCGATGCGCGGGCTGGCCAGGTTCTTCTGGAAATACGACGAGACGCGCTTTTTCAGGTCGCGCGCCTTGCCGACATACATGACCTCGCCGGCCGCATCCAGGTGCCGGTAGACACCCGGAAGATGCGGCAGGTCAGCCAGGAACGATTTGAGATTGAAGTCGTCGGGCATTCTGGTAACGGCTTTCGGCCTGCAGGGAATCCCAGTCGAGCGCGTCGAAACGCGGCATCAACCGGCGGATGCGGGCCACGGACTCGGGCGCATGGTCGAACTCGAGCCGCGCCAGCAGCTCGTCGGCCAGGTCGGGCCGGTTGCACACCAGCACCATGTCGCAGCCGGCGCCGAGCGCGGCCTGGGCGCGCGCCAGGATGTCGCCGGCGACGGACGCGCCTTCCATGGTCAGGTCATCCGAGAACACCACGCCATCGTAGCCCAGGCGGGTGCGCAGGATGTCCTGCACCCAGCGCCTGGAGAAGCCGGCCGGATGCTTGTCGACCTTGGGATAGATCACGTGCGCCGGCATCACCGACGGCAGCACCGCGTCGCCCAGCCAGGCGTAGGGCGCGGCGTCGTCCTTCAGGATGCGCTCCAGCGGGCGCGGATCGACCGGGATCTCGTGGTGCGAATCCGCGCCGACGAAACCGTGGCCCGGGAAATGCTTGCCGCAGGCCGACATGCCGGCCAGCGTCAGGCCCTGGATCAGCGCGCGCGACAGCATCGTCACTACCCGCGCGTCATGGTGGAAGGCGCGGTTGCCGATCACCTTGCTGACGCCGTAGTCCAGGTCCAGCACCGGCGTGAAGCTCATGTCCACGCCGCAGGCGCGCAGCTCGGCGGCCAGCACGTAACCGGCCTCGGTCGCCAGGCGCATGGCGGTCAGCGGATCGCGGTCCCACAGCACGCCCAGGTCGCGCATCGCCGGCAACGGCGTGAAGCCGTCCTCGCGGAAGCGCTGCACCCGGCCGCCCTCGTGATCGACCAGGATCAGCAGGCGCTCCTTGCGCGCCTTGTGGATCTGGCGGGTCAGCTCGGTCAGCTGGCGGCGGTTCTCGAAATTGCGGGCGAACAGGATCACGCCGCCCACCAGCGGGTGGCGCAGGCGCTTCTTTTCTTCCTTGGTCAGCACGGTGCCGGCCACATCGACCATCACGGGACCGGGCGGCAGCGCCCGGGATTTCTTCTTGGCCATCGGCGTGTCCTTCAGTCTGTGTCTTGCAGGCCGGCCCGCGGGCTCAGGGCTTGCGTTCGACCACCACATAGGCGGCGGCCATGTCGGATTCATCGGTGATGGAAACGTGCGCGGCGCCGAAGCGCTGCACATACCATTCCAGCAGTTCGGGCGCGATCACCAGCACCGGCCGGCCGCCGGGCGCGTTCAGGGTCTGCACCCGGCGCCAGGTCATGGGCATGCGCATGCCCAATCCGACCGCCTTGGAAAAGGCTTCCTTGGCGGCAAAGCGCGTCGCCAGGAAGCGCACGCCGCGCACCGGGTCGCGGGCGCGGCGGGCGTGGAACTTGGCCAGTTCCTGCGGTCCCAGGATCTTCTCGGCGAAACGGTCGCCGTGGCGCGCCAGGGCGCGCTCGATGCGGTCGATGCGCAGCAGGTCCATGCCGATGCCGCCGATGGCGGCCGGCGCGGGGACGGCGAGAGGGGGATCGGACTCGGACATCGCTGCGGCGTCGTGAAAAGGGATCGGGCCCGGGCTCAACGGCCGCGCAGCGCTTCCAGGCGGGCCTGCACCATCAGCGCCTTCATGTCGCGCACGGCCTTTTCCCAGCCGTCGAACACCGCCTGCGCCACGATGGCGTGGCCGATGTTGAGCTCGGAAATGCCGTCCAGCGCCGCCACCGGCTTGACGTTGCCGTAGTGCAGGCCGTGGCCGGCGTTGACGCGCAGGCCATGGCGCAGCCCTTCGGCCACCGCCACGCGGATGCGCCGCAGTTCGGCCAGGGCGGCTTCGCCCTCGGCTTCGGCGTAGGCGCCGGTGTGCAGCTCGATGACCGGCGCGCCCGCGCGGGCGGCGGCTTCGATCTGCGCGGGGTCCGGATCGATGAAGAGCGACACACGGATGCCGGCCTCGGCCAGCAGGCCAACGGCGTCCGACACCGCCGACATGGCGCCCGCCACTTCCAGCCCGCCCTCGGTGGTCAGCTCGGTGCGCTTTTCCGGCACCAGGCAGACGTCACTGGGCTTGACCGCGCAGGCGATCTCCAGCATTTCGGGCGTGACCGCGCACTCCAGGTTCATGCGCGTGCGCAGCTGCGGCCGGATGGCGTAGACGTCGGCGTCCTGGATGTGGCGGCGGTCTTCGCGCAGATGCAGCGTGATCAGGTCGGCGCCGGCGTCTTCGGCGCGCAGCGCCGCCGCCACCGGGTCGGGATAGGCCGTGTGGCGCTGTTGCCGCAGGGTCGCGACGTGATCGATGTTTACACCAAGTTCTATCATTGCACTTTCGTTGTTTCTTCCCAGCCGCCGCCCAACGCCTTGTAGAGTTCCACACGGTTGATCAGCGCGGCCAGGCCGGTTTGCACCAGCGCGAGCTGGGCATTGAAAAAGTCCACTTGCGCGGTCTGCACCTGCAGGTAGCTGTCGACACCATTGGTATACCGCAGATTCGACAGTTCCAGGGTGCGCGCCGACGAATCCTGCAGCGCGCGCTGGGCGTCCAGCTGCGCGCCGTAGGTGGCTTCGCCCGCCAGCGCGTCCGAGACTTCGCGGAACGCCTGCTGGATGGTCTGCTCGTACTGCGCCACCGCGATGTTGTCACGCGCGCGGGCCAGGTTCAGGCCTTCGCGGATGCTGCCGCCCGCGAACAGCGGCGTCGTGATCGACGGCGAGAAGCTCCAGTAGCCCTGCCCGCCCTTGAACAGCGTATCCAGCGACGGACTGGCCACGCCCAGCAGGCCGGTCAGCGAGATGGTCGGGAAGAACGCCGCGCGCGCCGCGCCGATGTTGGCGTTGGCCGATCTCAGGTTGTTCTCGGCGGCCAGGATGTCCGGGCGGCGCTCCAGCAGGTCGGACGGCAATCCGGCCGGCACCGTCGCCAGCAACTGGTCGCGGCCGAACGTCGCCGGCGCCGGCAGGTCCTCGGGCAACGGCGTGCCCAGCAGCAGCACCAGCGCGTTGACGGCCTGGGCCTGGGCCCGGGCCAGTTGCGCCAGGTCGGCCGAGGCCGTATCCAGCAGCGACTTGGACTGGTTCAGGTCCAGTTCGGACGCCACGCCGCCATCGAAGCGGCGCTTGACCAGGTTGTACGACTCCTGGCGCGAGGCCAGCGTGCGCTGGGTCAGTTCCAGCTGCACCTGAGCCGCGCGCAGGTTGAAGTACGACTGCGCCACCGCGCCGATCAGCGTGATGTGGGTGCTCTTTTGCGCCTGTTCGGTCGACAGGTACTGCTGGTACGCCGCTTCCGACAGGCTGCGCAGGCGGCCGAACAGGTCGATCTCGAACGTGGTCAGGCCGATGCCGGCCTGATAGGAACTGGTGATCGAACCGGCGCCGGGCTGGCGCATGTTCTCGGGGAAGCGCTGGCGCTGGCCCTGGATGCCGGCGCCGATGCTCGGCCACTGCGCGCCGCGCTGCACGCCGTACTGGGCGCGCGCCTCTTCGACGCGCTGCACCGCCACGCGCAGGTCGCGGTTGTTGACCAGCGCCAGCTCGATCAGGCGCTGCAGGCGCGGGTCATGGAAGAACTCGCGCCAGCCCAGGTCGGCGGCGGCCGTGGCCGCCTGCGGCGCCACCGCGGACGCGGGCTGCGTGCCCAGCGTCATCGGATTGGCGTACGCGCCGTACTGCACCTTGGGCTGGTCCGGCCAGTTGCCGGAAACCGGCGCATCGGGACGCTTGTAGTCGGGCGCCAGCGAGCAGCCGGCCAACGCCACCGCCACGAAGGCGGACAAGGCGGTCTGTTTGAACATCAGGGCGCTCATTCCTTGCCCTCCTGGCCACCGTTGGGTTGTGCGGGAGCGTCCGGCGGGGTCTGCCCCGCGGCCGCCTTCTTGGCCGCCTGCTCTTCCTCGAAGGCGCGCAGCTCGGCGCCCAGCAGGCGCGGCTTGGTCTTGAACAGGCCCAGCACCACGACGAAGAAGGTCGGCACGAAAATCACCGCGAACGGCGTGGCGGCCAGCATGCCGCCCAACACGCCCAGGCCCACCGCGCGCTGGCTGGCGGCGCCGGCGCCGGTGGCCATGGCCAGCGGCACCACGCCCAGGATGAACGCCAGCGAGGTCATCAGGATCGGCCGGAACCGCAGGCGCGCGGCTTCCACCGCCGCCTCGTAGAGGCCCATGCCGCGCGCGTACTGGTCCTTGGCGAATTCCACGATCAGGATGGCGTTTTTGGCCGCCAGCCCGATCACGGTCACCATGCCCACCTGGAAGTACACGTCGTTGGACATGCCCAGCGCGCTGACCAGCGCCACCGCGCCCAGCATGCCCAGCGGCACCACCAGCATCACCGAGATCGGGATGGCCCAGCTTTCATACAGCGCGGCCAGCACCAGGAACACCACCAGCAGCGACAGGCCCATCAGGATCGGGGCCTGGTTGCCGGCCTGGCGTTCCTGGTAGGACAGCCCGGTCCACTCGTAGCCGAAACCCTGCGGCAGCTGGCCCACCAGCTTCTGCATTTCCTCCATGGCCTGGCCGGTCGTGTAGCCGGCGGCGGCGCTGCCGCCGATGCGCATGGATTCATAGCTGTTGTAGCGCACCACCTGCACCGGGCCCTGCGACCATTTGGCGCTGACGAAGGTCGACAGCGGCACCATGCCGCCCTGCACGTTGCGGGCGTTCAGCTTGAGCACGTCCGACAGCTGCATGCGGTACGGCGCATCCGCCTGCACCCAGATGTTCTGCATCCGGCCCAGGTTCGGGAACTTGCTCAGGTAGGCCGAACCGACGGCGGTGGAGATCAGCGAGGCGGCCTCGTCGAAGTTCACCCCCAGCGCGGCGGCCTTGTCACGGTCGATGTCCAGGGTCAGCTGCGCGCCGGCCGACAGGCCGGTGATGCGCACCTGCGACAGCACCGGGCTCTTCATGGCCATGCCCATCAGCTGGCCGGTGGCCGCGGCCAGCGCATCGGTGCCGGCCGAACCGCGGTCCTGCAGGCGCAGGTCGAAACCGGTGGCGTTGCCCAGCGACGAGATCGCGGGCGGCACCAGCGTGAACACCATGGCGTCGTGAACGCCCATCAGCTGCTTCTGGAATGCATTGAACGCGATGGCGCCGGCTGAATCGCCCTTGCCCTTGCGGTCCTTGAAGTCCTTGAGCGTGGTGAAGGCGATGGCCGCGTTCAAGCCGTTGCCGTTGAAGCTGAAGCCCTGCACGGTAATGATGTTCTCGACCGCGGGGATCTGGCGGAAATAGGCCTCGACCTCCTCGATCACCTGCACCGTGCGGTTGGCGCTGGCGCCCGTGGGCAGCTCGATGTTGCTGATGACGTAGCCCTGGTCTTCTTCCGGCAGGAACGAAGACGGCAGGCGCAGGTACAGCCAGCCCAGCAGGATCACCAGCACCAGGAAGGCCAGCATCATGCGGCCGCCCTTGTGCAGCATGCGCGAGACCCAGTTCTGGTAGCCGTGCGTGGTGGCGTCGAACTTGCGGTTGAACCAGCCGAAGAAACCCTTCTTGTCGTTGTGGTGTCCCTTGGGCACCGGCTTCAGGATGGTCGCGCACAGCGCCGGCGTGAAGGTCAGCGCCAGCAGCGCCGAGAAGAAGATCGACACGGCCATGGCCACCGAGAACTGGCGGTAGATCACGCCCACCGACCCGCTCATGAAGGCCAGCGGCAGGAACACCGTCACCAGCACCAGCGTGATGCCGATGATGGCGCCGCTGATCTGCGGCATGGCCTTCTTGGTGGCCTCCTTGGGTGGCAACCCTTCGGTCGCCATGATCCGCTCGACGTTCTCGACCACCACGATGGCGTCGTCCACCAGGATGCCGATGGCCAGCACCATGGCGAACATGGTCAGCACGTTGATCGAGAATCCCAGCCCCAGCATCACCGCGAACGACCCCAGCATGGCCACCGGCACCACCAGCGCCGGGATCAGGGTGTAGCGCACGTTCTGCAGGAACAGGTACATCACCAGGAACACCAGCACCATGGCTTCGGCCAGGGTATGCAGCACCTGCTCGATCGAGACCTTGACGTACGGCGCGGTGTCGTAGGGGATGGCGTAGGTGATGTTGCCCGGGAAGTACTTGGACAGCTCGTCCATCTGCTGGCGCACGCCCTGGGCGGTGGCCAGCGCGTTGGCGTCCGGCGACAGCACGATGGCGAAGGCCGCCGTGGGCTTGCCGTTCAGGCGGGCGCCGAACTGGTAGTTGTCGGCGCCGACCTCGATGCGGGCGACGTCGCGCAGCAGCACCTTGGAGCCATCGGTGTTGGCGCGCAGCACGATCTTGCCGAAGCCTTCGACGGTGCTGAGCTGGCCGTTGGCCACCACGGTGGCGGTGATGCGCTGCGACTCGGGGTTGGGCGGCGCGCCGATGCTGCCGCCGGACACCAGCACGTTCTGCGCGGCGATGGCCTGGTTGACCTCGGCCATGCTCAGGCTGAAGCCGACCAGCTTGGCCGGGTCGACCCAGATGCGCATGGCGCGCGGCGCCGCGAACAGCTGGAACTGGCCCACGCCGGACACGCGCGACACCGGGTTCTGGATGTTGCGGGTGATGTAGTCGGCCAGCGCCGTTTGGTCGAGCGAGCCGTCGGTGGACGACAGCGTCACGATCATCAGGAAGCCGGTACTGGTCTGCTCGTACTTCAGGCCCTGCTGCTGCACCGCGGAGGGCAGCTGGGCGATCACGTTGGACACGCGGTTCTGCACGTCCACCTGCGCCAGGTCGGGATCGCGGCCGGGCGCGAAGGTGGCGGTGATGGTCGAGGTGCCATAGGAATCGCTGACCGACTCGTAGTAGATCAGGCCCTTGGCGCCGTTGAGCTTGTCCTCGATGATACTGGTGACCGATTCGGCCACTTCCTTGGCCGACGCGCCGGGATAGGTCGCGGTGATGGTGATGGCCGGAGGCGCCACGTCGGGATACTGCGATACCGGCATGTTGGGGATGGCCAGCACCCCCGCCAGCAGGATGAACAGGGCGACTACCCAGGCGAAAATTGGTCGATCAATAAAAAATTGCGGCATGTGGGCTGACTCTGAAAGCGATGCTCACCAAAGAGGAACGCAGCGCGTTGCGCTGCGAGCCGCTTACGATTTCTGGCCGGCGGCCGGGGCCTGCTGCGCCGGCTTGGCGGGGTCCGCGGGCTTGGCCGCGGGATCCGCCGGCTTGGCGCCAGGCTGTGCCGGCGGCTGACCGCCCGCGGCGGGCGCGCCGCCCGCCTTGTCCTTGTTCCAGGGACTGGCCTGCACCGGGGCGCCGGGACGGATCTTCTGGAAGCCTTCGACCACGACCACGTCGCCAGCCTTCAGGCCGCTGGTGATGAGCCAGTCGTTCTTGATGGCGCCGCCGGTGGTGACGGGCAACTGTTCGATCTTGTTGTCCTTGACCAGCATCAGGCTCTGCGAACCGTCGGCGGTGCGTTGCAGCGCCTGCTGCGGCACCACCAGGGCCTGGTCGTCCACGCCCTGCTCCAGGCGCACGCGCACGTACATGCCGGGCAACAGGATGCCGTCGGGATTGGGCACCTCGGCGCGCAGGTTGACCTGGCCGGTGCTGGGATCGACCGTGATGCCGGTGAACAGCAGCTTGCCCGGCTTGTCGTATTCGGAACCGTCTTCCAGCACCACGGTGGCGCGGGCGGCGTCCTTGCCGACCTGCTGCAGCTTGCCGCTGGCGAAGGCGCGGCGCAGTGCGGCCAGGTCGGCGGTGGACTGGGTGAAGTCCACGTAGATCGGGTCGAGCTGCTGCACGGTCGCCATCTGCGTGGCCGAGGTCGCCTCGACCAGCGCGCCCTCGGTCACCAGCGGCTTGCCGATGCGGCCCGTGATGGGCGAGGTGACATCGGTGTAGCCGAGGTTGATGGAGGCGTTGTCCTGCGCCGCCTTGGCCGCGGCCACGGTGGCGTCGGCCTGGCGGTAGGCCGCCACGGCGTTGTCGTATTCCTGCTTGCTGACGGCGTTGGCCTTGACCAGCGGCCCGTAGCGGTCGGCCAGCAGCTTGGCGCTGAACAGATTGGCCTGCGCCTGCTTGAGCTGCGCGGTGGCCTGATCGTAGGCGGCCTTGTAGGGCGCCGGATCGATCTTGAACAGCAGCTGGTTTTCCTTGACGTCGCCGCCCTGCTCGAAGGCGATCTTCTGGACGATGCCGGTGACCCGCGAACGGATCTGGGCATCGCGCACCGCGTCGACGCGGCCGGGCAGTTCGGAGATGATGGGTGTGCGTTGCGGCTGCACCGTGATGACGCTGACCTGCGGCATGCCGGGATTCATCTGCGGCTTTTCACCGCAACCCGCCAACAACAGCGCGAGGACGCCGCCGGAAAAAGCCAGACCTGAGACACGTTTAGGCGAAAACCGCATTGAAACCCCCGCGAAGTTAACCGCGTCAAGCGACCGCAACAATGTAACGGCGTCTGCTGACCGCCGTGTCCGGTTGCCGAAGGGCGGCCTTGGGTTTGCGCGGCCGTGTCCGACCGCCGTATTTGACCGCAATACGTGATTGCGATCAAAGCAAAATCCTGCGCCCCGCCACTGACACGTGAATAGCCCGTTAATGTAACTCAGTTATTGGGGAAATCACTGATTTTCACGACGGCGCGCACCACGAAGCGCGGCGTAGAACAAACGGATCCGGGGAAAATCCGTTCACCGCGATCACACGTCGGCAACCTCTTGCAGGTTGCCCAGGAAGACATAGCCCACGCCGTGCACCGTATGCAGCGGCAGACGGCCGCCAGCCTGGCGCACCTTGCGGCGCAGGCGGCAGATCGCCACGTTCAGGGCGCGCAGGTTGGTGCTCTGGCGCGGCAGCATCAATTCCTCGCGCAGCACCGCGAGTTCTTCGCGCAGCAGTTCCTTGCGCGGATTGCGCAGCAGGCACTGGAAGCAGGCGCGCTCGACCTCGGTCAGGTCCAGGCGCGTGCCCTGCGGCGTCAGCAGGGTCCAGCCGTGGTACAGCAGGCTCCACCAGCCATCGAGCCGGACCGGGAAGGCGCCGTCGGCCGCTTCGGCCAGCGTGGCGGGCGCGGCGGCGCCGGGAACCGCGGGCGCGGACTGCGGGCCACGGACGGGGGATTGGGGGAAAGCGATGGTCATGTCGGCGTCTCCACCGGGCGCGGGCGCGGCGCGGAAGACGGCGGCCCGGACCCGGAACAAGGTTTCAAGTCTTGCCGAAAGACTACCGTTGCTGACGCCGTTGTGCGCCGAGTTTCCCCTGGAATCAGACGGATCCCAGCCTGCCGCCCCCGGCGGTTCAGGCGGTGCGCTTGCCGTTGCGGTGGATGTCGTGGGCCACGAAGCAGCTGTCCTGGGTGGGACGCGCCAGGATGCCCGGCTTGGCCAGTGTCTGGCGGATGTCGGCCAGCCCCGACTCCCAGTGCTCGCGCATGGCCTCGGTGCCGAACTCGTAGTCCTTGGAGAAGCGCTCGCGGTGCTTGGACTCGTAGATCAGGTTGATGATGTTGGTGGCCGGGGTCTTGGCGAGACGGCGGATTTCCGCCAGCTCGGGCGCGCCGCGCTCCGCTTCGGGCAGGCGTTCCAGCAGTTGCTGCAGGCCATGGCGCAGCTTGAGCACGCGCCGCAACTGGTCGGTGACCATGCGGGTCCGGCTGGAATACTGGATGTCCTTCTGGCGCTCGGCCACTTCCTCGAGCGTGGTCGGCAGCCCGCCGCGCGCGGGCCACAGGTCGACCTGGAAGGCCAGCGTGTCGCGCATCGTGTCGCTGGTCAGCACCTGCGCCAGCGGCGTGTTGGACACCACGCCGCCGTCCCAGTAGTGCTCGCCGTCGATCTCCACCGACGGGAAGCCGGGCGGCAAGGCGCCGGAGGCCATGATGTGCTCGGGCCGCAGGGTGTCCTTGAGGCTGTCGAAATAGGCGAAATTGCCGCTGCGCACGTTGACCACGCCAAAACTGGCGCGCACCGAGCCGGAATTGAGCAGATCGAAATCCACGTACTCACGCAACGTCGCGGCCAACGGCGTGGTGTCGTAGAAGCTGGTGGACGCCGCGCCCTTGCCGTGCACCCAGTATGGCGGCGGAAAGCGCGGCTTGAAAAAGCCCGGCTGCCCCGAGAACAGCGCCTGGAAGGCCGATAGCTGGCCGTTCATGGCGGGCGAGCCGAAGCCGAACGGAATGCCCTCGAACATGCCGGCCAGCGTATCGCCCCAGGGAACCGAGGCGAACCCCGCCGGCCGGCAGATGCTTTCCCAGAAGCCGCGCAGCCGTTCGATGCGCTCGTCCTCGCGCGAACCGGCGATGATCGCCGCGTTGATCGAGCCGATCGAGATGCCGGAGATCCAGTTCGGACGGATGCCGGCCTCGTGCAGGCCCTGGTAGACCCCCGCCTGGTACGAGCCGAGGGCGCCGCCGCCCTGCAGCACCAGGGCCACGGTGTCGTAGGACGGCGTGGCGCCGGTATCGGAAGACGCGGGTTTGCGGCGGGTGCTCATGCGGGGTTCCTTGTCGTGTGAACAGGCCCTAGGGCTTGGGTTTGCTCTTGTCCGGCAGCTGCGGCGCGGCGACGCCGGCGCGGAACGGATACTGTGAGAAGACCTGGGCGACCGCCTTCTCGATGCTCTGCGGCGAGGTCGCGGCCTCGGGATCGCGGACTTCGCCGACCGCGACGCCCTCCCACACCAGTTGCTTGCGGCGCGGATCGACCAGGTCGATGTTGAGGGTGCCCTCGGTGTATTGGTAGACGGTGTCGTTCCAGCCGTAGCCGGGCCAGCCGCCATAGAAACCGCTGCGATAGCCGTAGTACGGCCCCATCGGCGGCGCCGGCGCCTGGCTCACCTCGGTCTTTTGCTGCAGCTTGCCATTGAAGTTGACCAGCAGGTCGGGATTGGCGGCAGCGTAGACATAGCCGCGCATTTCCATCTGGCCGCGGGTGGCGTCCTTGAGCCGCTCGGTCAGCAAGGTGCTGTAGCCGGCCTTGTCGGTGCCCAGCGGCGACATATAGCCGAAGGTCCGATAGCGCGAGAAATCCGCCTGATGGTCGTAATCGCTTTTGACGGTGGGGCCCGATGCGCAGGCCGCCAGCAGTGCCGCCATGGAACCCGATGCCAGCATTTTCAGCGCTTTCATGTCGATCTCCAAGAAGCGGGGCCGCGAGCCGGCCCCCGATGTCAACACCCATCAACACATCCTGAGCGCGTCCATAGTGCCGCGAAGCGGATAAAGTTTCAACAGCATCTCATTCTCATCCGATATATCTCAAACGCCGGCGGCGCGGGCTCCATTACACTCGGGGGTACTTCCAGACCCTGACCACACCTGATACCGATGTTGGAACTCGACGGCTCGATTTGGTTTCGTTCCGGCGCCCAGAACTGGGGCGGCAAGAACCGCATAGACCTGCTGGCGCAGATCGACGCCACCGGCTCGATCACGGCCGCCGCGCGCGCGGTCGGCATGAGCTACAAGGGCGCCTGGGACGCCATCGACGCCATGAACAACCTGGCGGGCGAACCGCTGGTGTTGCGCGCGGCCGGTGGCAAGGGCGGCGGCGGCACGCGCCTGACCGACCGGGCGCGCGGCCTGATCGCGACCTTCCGGGCGCTCGAGTCCGAACACCGCAAATTCATGGACAACCTGACGCGCGCCGGCCTGGACGCCAGCGGCGACATCGACTTGATGAGGCGATTTATGTTGAAAACCAGCGCACGCAACAAACTCATGGGCACCGTGATGGAAGTCCGCACCGGAGCCGTCAACGACGAAATCCTGCTGCGCATCGCCGGCGGCCAGGTCATCACGGCCACCATCACCCGCGAAAGCACCCAGGAACTCGAACTGGCGCCCGGCAAGGAAGCGCTGGCGCTGGTCAAGGCCTCGTCGGTGATCGTCGGCGCGCCCGGCCCCGGCCTGCGGCTGTCGGCCCGCAATCAGTTGCCCGGCACCATCACGGCGGTGCGCACCGGCGCGGTCAACAGCGAGATCCTGATCGGGCTGGAAGGCGGCACCACGCTGGTGGCGATCGTCACCAACGAAAGCGCGCAGGACCTGGGACTGGGCGAAGGCGCCGAAGCGGTCGCCGTGTTCAAGGCGTCGAGCGTGATCCTGGGCGTGCTGGACTGATTGCGGCCCGCCGCGGCCAGGCGCCCGCCCGGCGCGGCATGCCACCTCGGGCGGCAGCGGCATTCACGCCCTGAATGCCGCCCCGGCCTTCACACGCCCACATCCTCGTCGCGGCGGCGCACCTTGCCCTCGCGCACTTCGAAGACCTCGTCGGCCAGCGCCTCGACGTCGGCCGGATCGTGCGTGATCAAGAGCATCGGCACGTCCAGCTGGCGTTGCAGCGTGTTCAGTTCCTGGCGCATCTTGCCGCGCAGTTGCGAATCCAGCGCCGAGAACGGTTCGTCCAGCAGCAGGATTTCCGGCTTGAGCATCAGCGCGCGCGCCAGCGCCACGCGCTGCTTCTGGCCGCCCGAGATCTCGTGCGGATAGCTGCCCACGATGGCGCCCAGCTCGAAGGCCTCGACCCAGCGCCGCGCCTCCGCCGACACGGCCCGCCGCGGCGGATTGAGCCAGCCGCGGCGCGAGCCGAAGGCGATGTTCTGCGCCACCGTCAGGTGCGGGAACAAGGCGTAGTCCTGGAACAGGTAGGCCACGCGACGGGCCTGCGGCGCGACGCTCAGGCGCGCATCGGAATCGAACAGCACCCGGCCGTTGACCTCGATACGGCCGGCATCGGGCCGCAACAGGCCGGCCACCGCGCGCAGCGTCAGGCTCTTGCCGGCGCCCGACGGCCCGAACAGCGCGATGCGCTTGGAGGCCGACGAAAACGCCACGTCGAGCGAAAAGTGCCGGTCGCCGGACACCATGCTCTTGCGGATGCGCAGATCGACGCTCATTGTCCGTCTCCGCCACGCCGGCCGCGGATCGGCACCAGCTTGCCGGCCGCCAGCAGCACCGCGACGCAGGTGATGGACGTGACCAGCACCAGGAAATTGGCGGTGGCGTCGTCGCCCGCCTGCACCGCTTCATAGATGGCGACCGACAGGGTCTGGGTGCGGCCCGGCAGGTTGCCGGCGATCATCAGGGTGGCGCCGAACTCGCCCAGCGCGCGGGCAAAGGCCAGCAGCACGCCGGCCACGATGCCGCGCGCCGCCAGCGGCAAGGTCACGCGGAAGAACACGCCTGCCTCGCACACGCCCAATACCCGGGCCGCGCTTTCCAATTGGGGATCGACGTTCTCGAAGGCGGCGCGGGCCGACTTGAAGACCAGCGGGAAGGCCACCACCGACGCGGCGATGACCGCGCCCTGCCAGGTGAAGACCAGCTCGATGCCGATTTCAGCCAGCTTTTCGCCCAGCACGCCGCGGCGTCCCAGCAGCACCAGCAGGTAATAGCCCAGCACCGTGGGCGGCAGCACCAGCGGCAGCGTCAGGATCGCGTCCAGCAGGTCCCGCCCCGGCCAACGCCAGCGGGACAAACCGTAAGCGGCCGCGGTGCCGGCCACGGTCGCCAACAACGTTGCCCAGCCCGCCACTTTCAGGGTAAGCAGCAGGGGCACCCATACTGGATCGCTCATCACTGACCGCGATTGAATACCGGCCGCGGCCTCAGGGCTTCTGGAAACCGTAGCGCGACAGGATTTCCTGTCCGGCGGGCGACATCACGTAGGCTACGAAGCTCTTGGCTTCCTTGGCGGCGGTATCACGCGCCGTCACGGCGATGGGATAGGTGACCGGCGTCTGCGACGGCACGCGCACGGCGACCTTGACCTTGTCCGGCATCACGGCGGCGTCGGTGGCGAACACGAAGCCCGCGTCCACTTCGCCGCGCGACACGTAGTCCAGGCTCTGGCGCACGTTCTGCGCCAGCACGCTCTTGGCCTGCACCGCGTCCCACAGGCCGGCGGCCTGCAGCGCGCCCTGCGTGTAGCGGCCAACCGGCACCGAGGCCGGGTTGCCGTAGGCGATGCGCTTGACGTCATCGCGCGTCAGGTCCTTGAGCGCGGTGATGTTGGCCTTGCTGTCCGTCGGCACGATCAGCACGATCTGGTTGGCGGCGAAATCGACTCGCGATTCGGGCTTGACGGCCTTTTCCTCGACGGCCTTGTCCATCGCCTTCTGGTCGGCGGACGCGAACACGTCGGCGGGCGCGCCCTTGACGATCTGCTGCAGCAGCACGTCGGAAGCGCCGAAGTTCAGGATGACCTTGGTGCCGGCATGCTCCTTCTCGTACGCCTGGGCCACGTCCTTGAACGCGTTGGTCAGGCTGGCGGCGGCGGACACGACCAGGTCGCCGGCGTGGGCGCTTGGGCCCCAGACGGCGGCCAGGGCCAGCGATACCGCCAGGATCGGGTGTTTGCGGAACATGAATCTCTCCTCGGACAAGATCAATCTCGGTAACGAAATATATATAGGTATATAACGCTCGTCAATTTGCGGCAAACGGCCGGCTTGCGCCAGATCAACGCCGAAAGGGAAAGCGGCGCTCAGCCGCGCTCGACCGTGGTGACGCGCACCGTGTCCGGGCCCAGCGCGGTCCGCAGGCGCTCGAGCGCCAGTTCGGGGCGGGCGGCCCCGCACATGAAGATGTCCAGCGCCGCGAACTGGTGTTCGGGCCAGGAATGCACGCTGATGTGCGATTCGCTCAGCATGACCACCCCGGTCACGCCCGCGCCTTCGCCGAAATGGTGGAAGTGCGCGCCCAGTACCCGCGCCCCGGCGGCCTCGGCGGCCAGGATCAGTTCGCGCTCGAGCGCCTGGGCGTCGGCCAGCAGGCTGGCGGACACGCCGCGGAAATCGGCCAGGATGTGGCGGCCGGGCGTCGCGTGCGGCGTCACTTGTGCGAACCGCCCGATGACCAGCCCGAGCTGCCCGAAGAGCCGCCGCCCCAGCTGCTGCTGCTGCCACTGCTGCCGCCACCGCTGGTGAAGCGGGCGCCGGGAGAGCTGGCGCCGGTGGCGGCCATGACCACGATGACGGCGTAGATCGCGTAGATGAACTTGCCCATGCCTCAGTCGTCCTTTGCGGAGATCTTGTCCGCGAGGCTGGCCGGCAGCCACAGGAAGGCCAGGCCGATCACGAGCGGCAGGATGCGGCCGCTGAAGATGTTGCCCATGTTGAGGAATCCCATGGCGATGGTGGCGAACCAGGCCCACTTGCGGTAGCCGCCGCCCGCGGCCGACCGCGGCATCGCCTTCTGCCTGGCCAGCTCGGGATCGCCGAACCATTCCGCCAGTTGCGCCGGCGCCACCGGCGCCGAGGCCGACCAGCCCAGTTCGGCCGGCCCCTGCTCGCGGGTCAGCTTGAGGTTGCCGGCCTTGAAATCGGTGATCTTGGTGCTGTCGCCAACCTTGACGCGCCAGTTGAAGGCGCCCAGCGCCAGGTCGACGCGCGAGGTGTAGTCGTACAGCTTCTGGTACAGCTTGGAACGCCAGCGCACGCTGGTGGCGTTGTTGTAGCTGGGCCAGGTGTCGCAGACCTGCACGCGCTCCCAGCCCTCGTCCGTTTCCACCAGCCAGATGAAGCCCTTGGCCGGGTTGAACAAGAGGTATTCGATCCAGTCCGACGGCTCCTCGGGATCCGGGTCGGCGCACTTCATCAGGCCGATCAGGGTGAAAGCCGCGCCATCGATCCGGGCGGTGGCGCCCAGAGCCAGCGTGGTCTTGATGGCCTTGACCTTGCGCGCCTTTTCGATGACCTCGGCGGTGTCGCCGGCGCAATCGACCGTGGCCGCGCACGACGGGCACACCACCTGGGTCGCCATGGCGGCGACGAAGCTGATGGGCGCGCCGCAGTTGGGGCAGTCCAGCGCCTTGATCTGGCCGCGGAAACGGCCGGCGGTTTCCTCGACCTGCTCGTTCGGGCGCAGCGAGGCCGCCTGCATGCCCGCCAGGTCGAAGGCCTTGCCGATATAGAGCTCGGGTTCGGGGCCGTCGGAGAAGTCCAGCGTCAGGAACGCGTCCAGGCTGCGGAAGTCGGCCACCTTGGCTTCCCAGCCGTCGCCCGGCACGAACGGCAGCTCGCCCTGCGCGCCCCCGGCGCGGCAGCGGCGCACGTCCGAGGCGGTGAAGCGCTGGCCGTCCAGCTTCATGTCGTCGCCGGGCGAGATGTCGGCGAACGCCGGCAGGCCCTGCACCGTCTTGGCCTTGCGGCGTCGGGTGATGGCGTACTGGCCGGAGGCGTCCGACAGCCAGCCATCGGAGCCGTCGTCGAACCACAGGTACCACTCGTTCCAGAAGCCGTCTTCGTAGCGCAGCTGGATGCGGCCGATCAGGTCGAAGCGCTTGCCTTCGAACTGGCCGGCGGCGCCCAGGCACAGCGGCGAATAGTCTTCCAGCACATCGGCCGTCTCGCCGATGCGCTTGACCGACTCGGCATCCTTGAGCAGCGTGCTGCGGCAGGCGCCGCAGACCGCCATGACCGATGCCGTGGAGGTGAACTTGACGGGCGCTCCGCACTGCGGACACAGGACCTGCTGCATGGGCGTTCGGCGCTCAGCTGGTGAGTTTCTTCAGGACTTCCGCCTTGGCCGTGTCGTAGTCGGCCGGCGTGATCAGGCCCTTGTCGAGCAGATCCTTTAGCTGCTGCAGGCGCTGCACCGGATCGCCGCCACCGGCCGCGGTCGCGCCCGCCGCGGCGCCCGCGACCGCGGCGCCCCCCGCCGGTTGCCCCGGGGCCACGCCCAGTCCGGCCGCCATGGTCTGGCCCAGCGCCGCGCCGGCCGCCAGGCCCGCGCCGATGCCGGCGATGCCGCCTTCGTTCTGCGCCGCCAGCGGGATCGAGGTGGCGGTCTGGTACTGGGTGAACTTGCCCAGGTCGCCCGCCATGCCCATCGAGATCCGCGTGTCCAGCGCCTTCTGCAATTCTTCCGGCAGCGACACGTTCTCGACCGTGAAGTTGTCGAGCTTGACGCCGTAGCGGTCGAACACCGGGCCGAGCTGCTCGCCGATGCTCTGCGACATCAGGCCCTGGTTGCCGGCGATGTCCAGGAACGGCACCTTGGAGCCGCCCAGCGCCGTGGTCATGGCCGCGACCACCATGTTGCGCAATTGCGCTTCCAGGTCGTCGACGGTGTAGACGTCGCGCGTGCCGCTGATCTCGCGGTAGAACTTGGCCGGGTCGGTGATCTGGTACGAATACACCCCGAAGGCGCGCAGCCGCACCATGCCGAATTCGCTGTCGCGCAGCGTCACCGGCTGCGCCGTGCCCCAGCGCCGGCCCAGCTGCAGGCGGGTGCTGAAGAAGATCACGTCCGACTTGAAGGGCGACTCGAACAGCTTGTCCCAGTTCTTCAGGTACGTCAGCACCGGCAGGGTCTGGGTGGTCAGCTTGTACATGCCGGGGCCGAACACGTCGGCCACCTTGCCTTCGTTGACGAACACCGCCATCTGCGACTCGCGCACGGTCAGGCTGGCGCCGTACTGGATTTCGAAATCCTGCATCGGATGGCGCCAGGCCAGCACGCCGTCGCCGTCCTCGTTCCATTGCAGGATGTCGATAAACTGCTTGCGGATAAATGAACCGAGACTCATGGCTAGTTCTCCTGTGTCAGATACGAATCAGCGCGCCCGGCGGCTCAGGTGAGGCAGGCGGCGTTGACCACGCCGGCGGCCAGCGAGATCGATCCGATCAGGCCGCCCATGGCGATGTTGTTTTCCTCGATGGCTTCGTTCAGGCCGCGGATGGCGCGCGCCACCACGGCGTAGACCACCAGTTGCACCACCATGGCGGCCACGCCCCAGACCAGGAACATGACGAAGCTCGCATGAATGGCGATGCTGGAGCAGAGGGTGAAGGAAAAGCCCACCAGCGCGCCGCCGTACGACAGCACCGCGGCAATGTTGCCCTGGCGGATCAGCTCGAATTCCTTGTAGCGCGTCACCGTGGTGTACACCGCGGTGAAAATGCCCAGCATCACCAACGCCGAGACGATGTAGATCAGATAGGTCACGGCCGGATGCATTGCTTCTCCCATATTCGCCCCCTTCAGGCCCCTAATTGCGCGCAGTATATACGGCGCTTTCGATATACTGCGAACGCATTTTCAGAGTCGGAACCCCCATGCGCGACCGCGTTCTCATCCTCTCGGTATTGATCGTCGCGTCCTGCGGCCTGGGCTACGAGCTCATCAGCAGCGCGCTCGCCAGCTATCTGCTGGGGGATTCCATTCTCCAGTTCTCGTCCGTCATCGGCTGCTATCTGTTCGCGATGGGCATCGGATCGTGGTTGTCAAAATATGTAAAAGACGACGACGTTTTGAATCGGTTCATCGACGTCGAGCTGGCCGTCGCCTTGTTGGGCGGTGTTTCCGCCGCCGTCCTGTTCCTGGTTTTCGCCTGGCTGTCGGCGCCCTTCCGCGCGGCGCTGTATGTCGGCGTGTTCATCATCGGGCTGATGGTTGGCATGGAGATCCCGCTGGTGATGCGGGTGTTCAACCAGCGCAAGGCCGAGTTCCGCGAGATCGTCAGCCGCGTGCTGACCTTCGACTACCTCGGCGCGCTGGCCGTGTCGCTGGTATTCCCGCTGCTGCTGGCGCCCAAGCTGGGCCTGCTGCGCACCGGCTTCCTGTTCGGCATGCTCAACGCCAGCGTGGCGCTGTGGACCACCTGGCTGTTCCGCAACGAGATCCGGCGTCCGGCCGAACGCGCCGTGCGCGGCGGCGTGGTGCTGGGCCTGCTGGCGCTGGGCTTCCTGTTTTCCGGCCAGATGACGGCCTGGGCCGAGAAAGGCCTGTACGGCGACGACGTGGTGCACGCCGAGACCACGCCCTACCAGCGCCTGATCGTGACGCGCTGGCATGACGACCTGCGGCTGTACATCAACGGCAACCTGCAATTCTCGTCGCGCGACGAACACCGCTATCACGAGTCGCTGGTGATCCCGGGCCTGCAGGCTTTGCCGTGGGCCCGCAACGTATTGGTGCTGGGCGGCGGCGACGGCCTGGCGGTGCGCGAGATCCTCAAGTACAAGCACGTCGAGCACGTCACGCTGGTGGACCTGGACCCGGCCATGACCGGCCTGTTCTCGCGCTCCGAACCGCTGACGAAACTGAACCAGGGCTCGCTGACCGATCCGCGCGTCACCGTCATCAACGACGACGCCGGCCGCTGGCTCGAAAGCCACGCCGAGGTCTACGACTTCATCGTGGTGGACTTTCCGGATCCGTCCAACTTCGGCCTGGGCCGGCTGTACTCGGTGCCGGTCTACCACCTGATGGCGCGGCACCTGGCCGAGAACGGCTACATGGTGATCCAGTCGACCTCGCCCTACTTCGCGCCGCGCTCGTTCTGGAGCGTGGACGCCACGCTCAAGGAAGCCGGCCTGAACACCTGGCCGTACCACGCCTACGTGCCGTCGTTCGGCGACTGGGGCTTCATCCTGGCCGGCAAGCGCCGCGACTACACGCCGCCGGACGCCATCAGCGTGCCCACCCGCTACCTCGACCCCGCCACCCTGCGCGAGCTGTTCCACTTTCCCGCCGACATGCCGGCGCTGGCCATGCCGCCGAACCGCCTGAACGAACAGTCGCTCGTGCGCTACTTCGACGAGGACTGGCGCAGGGTCATCCGCTGATGCGCCGCCGCACCTTCCTGCTGGGCGCGGCCACCGCCGCCGCCGCGGGCACGGCGGGCTACTACCGTTCGCGCGTGGTCGAGACCACGCCCGAGGTTCGCTATCCCGGCATGCAGGCCGGCCACGCGCTGCGCGATGGCGCGGCATTGCCGCCGTCCTCAGGCAGCCGCCGCTGCCAGGTGGCGATCCTGGGTTCCGGCGTGGCAGGGCTGTCGTGCGCCTGGAAACTGGCGCGCGAAGGCTTTACCGATTTCGTCGTGGTCGAGGGCCCCGAATACGGCGGCAATGCCGCCGCCGGTGCGCGCGACGGCCTGGACTATCCGCTTGGCGCGCACTACCTGCCGCTGCCGTCGATGCAGTCCACCCACGTGCGCGAGATGCTGGCCGACTTCGGCATCGCCGAACGCGACGCCTTCGGCGAGCGGCCCTATTACGACGAGGCCATCCTGGCGCATTCGCCGCAGGAACGCCTGCTGCGCGACGGCCGCTGGGAAGACGGCCTGCTGCCGATGCACGGCCTGTCCGAGGCCGATATCGAACAGCACCGCAAGTTCCTGGCGCGGGTCGACCAGTTGCACGGCGCGACCGGCAGCGACGGCCGCAAGGTCTTCTGCATCCCGATCGTGCTGTCCTCGCGCGATCCGGCCTGGCGCGCGCTGGACGCGCTGACCTTCAAACAGTGGCTCGAGCGCGAGGGCTACACCTCGCCCGCGCTGCACTGGTACCTGAACTACTGCTGCCGCGATGACTACGGCGCGCCCTACGACCGGGTCTCGGCCTGGGCCGGCCTGCACTATTTCGCCAGCCGCGACGGCCACGCCGCCAACGCCAACGAAGGCGCGGTGCTGACCTGGCCGGGCGGCCTGGCGCCGCTGGTGCAGCGGTTGCGCGACGCCATCAGCGCCCGCCTCGGCCACGGCGGCTGGCTGCTGCCGGGCACCACCGCGCGGCTGCGCGAAAGCGCCGCCGGCCCGCGCATCGATTGCCTCGCCCCGGGCGCGGCCACCAGCGTCTACACGCTGGAGGCGCAACGCGCGGTCTGCGCCATGCCGCTGTTCGTAGCGCAGCGCATCCTGCCGGACATCCGCGCCTATGGCTACGATCCGGCCACGCATGCCTCGCCGCACGCGCCCTGGCTGGTGTCGAACTTCGTGATGGACGGCTATCCGCGCGAGGCGCCGGGCGAACCGCTGTCGTGGGACAACGTGGTCTACCAGGGCCAGGCGCTGGGCTACGTGGTCTCGACCCACCAGTTGCTGCGCGTGGCGCGCTCGCCCCGCACCGTGTTCACCGCCTATCACGCGCTCAGCGCCCGCACGCCGCAGGACGCGCGCCAATGGCTGGCCGGCGCCTCGCCCGAGGCGCTGCGCGACGAGGCCGCCGCCGACCTGGTCGCCGCCTATGGCGACGAGTTCTGGCGCCGCGCCCGCCAGCTGGAGATCACCGTGCGCGGCCACGCCATGGCGTCGCCCTATTGCGGCTACCTGTCGAACGCCGGCCTGGCGGCGTTGCGCGAGGTCGACGGCCCGGTACTGTTCGCCCATGCCGACCTGTCCGGGTATTCGGTGTTCGAAGAGGCCGCGTGGTGGGGCGTGGCGGCGGCCGGCCGCATCCTGGGGCAGCGGCCGCCGGCCTGATCGCCGCCGGCAGACCCGCCTGGCGGCCGCCCGGCGCGGCGTCGCAATCATGGATTGCCCGCTCTCGCTGACGCTTGCCCGCTGCCCTACAATCGGCCGCTTACCCCCCCCTTGATTCCGTACCGACTCAAGTAGCGACAGCGACGATGGGAAAGCAAGTCATAGTGCTCGGCGCCGGCATCGTCGGCGTCTGCTGCGCGCTGGAACTGCAGCGCCGCGGCATGCAGGTCACCCTGGTCGACCGCCAGGATCCCGGCCGGGAAACGTCATCCGGCAACGCCGGCGTCCTGGCCCGCAGCTCCCTCATGCCCTTCAACCACCCCGGCCTGTGGCGCCAGTTGCCCCGGCTGCTGGGCAATGACACCGTCCAGTTCCGCTACCGCGCCTCGTACCTGGCCCGCAACCTGGGCTGGGCGGCGGGCTTCCTGGCGCGCGCCCGGCCATCGGTGTTCCGCGAAACCACGGCGGCGCTCGACAGCCTGATCCGGCGGTCGGCGACCGAACACCTGCGCCTGCTGGACCAGGCCGGCGCCCGTCAGCGCCTGCGCGACAGCGGCTGGATCTTCCTGTTCCGCAGCGAACAGGCGTGGCAGGGCGGCGCCCTGGCGCGCGAGGCCTACGCCCGCCACCAGGTGCCGACCCAGGCGCTGGATGGCGCCGACCTGGCGCGGCTGGAGCCCGCCCTGGCGCCGATCTTCCCGCGCGCGCTGTGGATCCAGGGCTCGTATTCGGTGGACGATCCCGGCGCCGTGACCGCGGCCTACGCCGACCTGTTCCAGCGCTCGGGCGGCATCTTCCGCACGCTGCGGGCCGCCGCCATCCGCCGCGACGGCGGGCGCGGCTGGGTCGTGCAGGGCGACGCCGGCGCGCAAACCCTGGCCGCCCCCGAGCTGGTGGTGGCGCTGGGCCCGTGGTCCAAGGCCCTGCTCAAGACCACCGGCATCGACCTGCCGCTGGCGTTCGAGCGCGGCTATCACATGCATTACGGCGCCGCCGACGGCCCGGCGCTGGTCCGTCCCGTCTACGACACCGGCGGCGGCTACGTGCTGTCGCCCATGGCGCGCGGCCTGCGGCTGACCACCGGGGTCGAGCTGGACGACTGCGACGCGCCCGCCCGCCCCGTCCAGCTGGATCTGGCCGAGGCCCGGGCGCGCGAGGCCATCGGCCTGGGCCCGCGGCTGGATCCGCAGGCCTGGCTCGGCCGTCGTCCCACGCTGCCGGACAGCCGCCCGATGATCGGCCAGGCGCCGCGCCATCCGGGCCTGTGGCTGGCGCTGGGCCACCAGCACATCGGTTTCAGCACGGCGCCAGGCACCGCGCAGATACTGGGGGAATTGATGACCGACGGCGCCGCCGCGAGCCGCCACGGTGCATTCCGCCCGGAACGCTTCCTCTGACATGCCGCCAGCCCGCATGGATCCGACCACCACCGCCCCCGCCGGCTTCCTCGGCCTGCTGATGCTGGACACGCGCTTTCCGCGCCCGCCCGGCGACGTCGGCAATCCCCAGACCTACGCCCGCGCCGGCATCCCCGCGCGCTTCGTCACGGTGCGGGGCGCCTCGCCGCGCAAGATCGTGCAGGAGGCCGACCCGGCCTTCCTGCAACCGTTCATCGATGCCGCCGTCGGCCTGGCGCGCGACGGCGCGGCGTTGATCTCCACCAGTTGCGGTTTCCTGGCGCGCTACCAGGATGCCCTGCAGGCCGCCGTGCCGGTGCCGGTGGTGACGTCGAGCCTGCTGCAATGCCGCGGGCTGGCGCGGGTGGGCATCGTCACCTTCGACGCGGCCTCGCTCGAGCGCGCCGTGCTGGACGCGGCCGGCGTGCCGGCCAACGCCGTGGTCGAAGGCCTGGCGCCCGGCTGCGAAATGCAGGCGCGCATCCTGGAGAACGCCATCGACATGGACCTGCGGGAGGTCGAGCGCAACGTGGTCGCCGCGGCCGAACGACTGGCGCGGCGCGCCCCGGGCCTGAGCGACATCGTGCTCGAATGCACCAACATGCCGCCCTACCGCGAGGCCGTGGCGCGCGCCACCGGCCTGCCGGTGCACGACATCGAGACGCTGCTGCTGCGCACCTGGCGCGCGCTGGCGGCCTGACGGCCTTTTACCCCCGCGCGCCGGCATGAAAAAACCCGGCGCGATCCCGAGGGATCCACGCCGGGTCTTGCGCCTGACGGCGGCCGGACCGGTCGATCAGCCCAGCAGCAAAGCGTCGTCCGACAGCTTCTCGCCGCGCACGCGCTCGAACATGGCCAGCAGGTCCGGCACGTCCATGCCGCGGCGTTCGTCGCCGGACACGTCCAGCACCACCTGGCCCTGGTGCAGCATCACGGTGCGGTCGCCCACGTCCAGCGCCTGGCGCATGCTGTGCGTGACCATCATGGTGGTCAGCTTGCTTTCCGACACGATGCGCGCCGTCAGCTGCAGCACGAAGTCGGCGGTGCGCGGGTCGAGCGCGGCGGTGTGCTCGTCCAGCAGCAGGATGCGCGACGGCTGCAGCGCCGCCATCAGCAGGCTCACGGCCTGGCGCTGGCCGCCCGAGAGCAGGCCGATGCGGTCGGTCAGGCGGTTTTCCAGGCCCAGGCCAAGCGTGGCCAGGCGTTCGCGGAAGCCTTCCTTCATCGAGGCCTTGACCGCGCGGCCATAGCCGCGGCGCGCGCCGCGCAACTGCGCCAGCGCCATGTTCTCTTCGATGGTCAGGTCTTCGCAGGTGCCGGCCATCGGATCCTGGAACACGCGCGCCACGCGCGAGGCGCGGCCCCACACCGGCTGGCGCGTGACATCGGCGCCGTCGATCTCGATGCGGCCCGAATCGACCGGCAGGTCGCCCGAGACGGCGTTCAGGAAGGTCGACTTGCCGGCGCCGTTGGAACCGATGACGGTGACGAACTGGCCCGAGGGGATGTCCAGCGACAGCCCGCGCAGCGCGCGCGTCTCGATCGGCGTGCCGGCGTTGAAGGTGATCTTGAGGTCTTTTGCGGACAGCATATCAGCGCCCCTTCTTGCCGAACAGCCGGCGCTTGAGCATGGGAATGACCAGGGCGACCGTGACCAGCACCGCGGTGACGAGGTTCAGGTCCTGCGCCTTCAGGCCGATGAAATCGCTGTTCAGCGCCAGCGCGATGAAGAAGCGGTAGACGATGGCGCCGATGATGACGGCCAGCGTGGCCAGCACCAGCTTGCGCGACGGCAGGATGCTTTCGCCGACGATCACCGCGGCCAGGCCGATGACGATGGTGCCGATGCCCATGGAGATGTCGGAACCGCCCTGGGTCTGCGCGAACAGCGCGCCGGCCATCGCGACCAGCGCGTTCGACAGCGCCATGCCGCCCAGGATCATGCGGCCGGTGTTCACGCCCTGCGCGCGGGCCATGCGGCCGTTCGAGCCGGTGGCGCGCACCGCCAGGCCGGTCTGGGTGGCGAAGAACCAGTCCAGCGCCAGCTTGGCCAGGATCACGATGACCAGCAGGATCAGCGGCCGCGCCACGTAGTCCGACAGCCAGCCGGGCTGCAGGATGGTGAAGACGGTGGGTTCGGTGATGAGCGGCACGTTGGGCTTGCCCATGATGCGCAGGTTCACGGAATACAGCGCGATCATCATCAGGATGCTGGCCAGCAGATCCATGATCTTGAGCTTGACGTTGAGCCAGCCGGTGACCAGCCCCGCGGCCGCGCCGGCGAAGGTGGCGGCGATGGTGGCAACGAATGGGTCGGTGCCCGAGGCGATCAGCGTGGCACAGACGGCGCCGCCCAGCGGGAAACTGCCGTCAACGGTCAGGTCCGGAAAGCGCAGCAGGCGAAAGGAGATATATACGCCCAAGGCCACCAGGCTGAAGATCAGGCCGATCTCCAGCGCGCCTAGCAACGAGAACAATGACATGGGTCAAATCCAATCAGGTAAGGAACGAGCATATTAGAGATTGGGAACGTCCAAATTCTTGCGTTTCGGGGTCAGTTTTACCCGAGCTTTCGCAATAAACGTTTCCTGCCGTGCGATTTTCTCTCGATTCCTGCCAAGGCGTTGCCGGGCTTGGCGGCCAGGGCCGCAAGCGGGCTGCTTGAGGGGCGCTCCAGGGGAGCAAAACGCGGCATGCGGTCCGTGACCGACCTGCCGTTCAAGGCCAACGCCATCGCGCCGGGCCGCGCGCATCTTGTGAATGCTGCCGCCCTGTGGACCCCGCGTACCGGCGCGGGGAAAACACAAGAAAACAAGATAAAACAAAACCCCGCTCATGCCGGGTGGGCACGGGCGGGGCCGAACGACTTGCGCTTTACTTTACCACCACCGCGGCCGACTTGATGATCGCGTCGGACAGCGTCACGCCTTGCTTGGCGGCGGCGCCCGGGTTCACGTAGAGCTCGAGCTTGGAGATGGTTTCGGACGGGATGGCGCCGGGCTTCTCGCCCTTGAGGATGCGCACCACGACCTTGCCGGTCTGCACGCCCAGGTCACGGTAGTTGATGCCCAGGGCGGCGATGCCGCCGCGCTTGACGCTGTCGGTGTCCGAGGCGATCAGCGGGATCTTGGCGTCGTTGCCGACCTTCACCAGCGACTCGTAGGCCGACACCACGTTGTTGTCGGTGTTGGTGTAGATGACGTCGACCTTGCCGATCAGGCTGCGGGCGGCGGAAGCCACGTCGACCGAACGCGGGGCGGCGGCTTCGACCAAGCTCATGCCCGACTTGGGCAGCAGTTCCTGCAGCTTCTTGACCACCACGACCGAGTTGGCCTCGCCCGGGTTGTAGACCATGCCGACGCGCTTGGCGTTGGGCACGATCTTCTTGATCAACTCGACCTGCTTGTCCAGCGCCAGCAGGTCCGACACGCCGGTGACGTTGGTGCCCGAGGCGTCCATGCTGGGCACCAGCTGGGCGGCGACCGGGTCGGTCACGGCGGAATAGACCACCGGCACGTCCTTGGTGGCGGCCACGACGGCCTGGGCCGACGGGGTGGCGATGGCGACGATGGCGTCAGGCTTGTCGCCGACGAACTTGCGCGCGATCTGGGCGGCGGTGCCGGTGTTGCCCTGCGCGCTCTGGTATTGCCACTTCAGGTTCTTGCCCGGCTCGTAACCGGCTTGCTTGAGGGCGTCCTGCACCCCGTCACGCACGGCGTCCAGCGCCGGATGCTCGACGATGGCGGTGATCGCCACCGACTTCTGCTGCGCCGCCACCGGCGCGGCGATCGCCATCGCCAGCGCCATCGCGCCAACCGTCAGAAAATGTTTTTTTCCGATCAGCATAGGTAAGCTCCTTGAACCCTTGGTATTTGTTCATTATTACGGCTGTTCCGCGGGCTTCCCCGCGGTCCGGACAGCCGTAAAGCCGTATAGTCTAACGTGTCGCAACACAAATTCACTTGGGGGGAATCCCTGAAATGGTGCATGCGCGGCACGCCTGCCCCATGCCGGGGCGCGCGGCGCCAATATACTAAAAGCGCCGCCCCCGCGCGACACGACATCCGCGACATCCAAAGGGCCACATCATGATCAAACGCGCATTGGGCCGTTCCGGCCTGCAGATCCCTCCCCTCACCTTCGGCGGCAACGTCTTCGGCTGGACCGTTGACGAAGCCGGCACCTTTTCGCTGCTGGACGCCCTGGTCGACGCGGGCCTGAATTTCATCGACACCGCCGACGTCTATTCGCGCTGGGTGCCGGGCAATCAGGGCGGCGAATCCGAGGCCCTGATCGGCAAATGGCTCAAGCGCTCGGGCAAGCGCGAGCGCGTGCTGATCGCCACCAAGGTCGGCATGGAGATGGGCCCGGACGCCAAGGGCCTGGCGCCGGCCTACATCCGGCGCTCGCTGGACGCCTCGCTGGCGCGGCTGCAGACCGACCACGTCGACCTGTACCAGTCGCACAAGGACGACCCCGACACCCCGCTCACCGACACGCTGGGCGAGTACGCCAAGCTGATCGAGGCCGGCAAGGTGCGCGCCATCGGCGCCTCCAACTACACCGCGGTGCGCCTGTCCGAAGCGCTGATCGCCAGCGAACGGCACAACCTGCCGCGCTACGAGAGCATCCAGCCGGAATACAACCTGTACAGCCGCGAACCGTTCGAAGGCCACCTGCAGGCGCTGGTCAAGGCGCAGGACCTGGGCACCATCAACTATTACGCGCTGGCCAGCGGCTTTCTCAGCGGCAAGTACCGCAGCCCGGCCGACGTCGGCAAGAGCGCGCGCGGCAAGAAGATCGTCGACACCTACCTGAACGATCGCGGCTACCGCATCCTGAAGGCGCTGGATGAAGTCGCCGAGGATGCCAACTGTACGCCCGCGCAGGCCGCGCTGGCCTGGCAGATCGCGCAGCCGGGCATTACCTCGCCGATCGTCAGCGCGACATCGCTGGCGCAGCTGGACGAACTGGTCAAGGCCGCCAGCCTGACGCTGACGCGCGACCAGCTGGCCAGGCTCAGCCTGGCCAGCGACTGGCGCTGAAACGCCCGGGCGGTCGCGGCGCAGGCCCTAGAAGCGCTGGGTCAGCGTGACCAGCGCGCTGCGGCCTTCGCCGTAAAAGACCGAGTTGTAGAAGCCCATCGAGCGGTAGTACTTCTTGTCGGCCAGGTTGCGCACATTGAGCTGCAGCTGGGTCTTGTCGCTGAAGTTGTACTGCGCCATCAGGTCGAACAACGCGTATGGCTTCTGCACGATCGCGCCGGACTGCAGGCCGTAATAGGTCTGCGCGCTGGTCTGGCTCTGCCAGCGCACGCCGCCCCCCACCGTCAGCTTGTTCCAGGCGCCCGGCAGGCGGTAGGCGGTGCTCAGCTTGAGCAGTTGCTCCGGCTGGGTGGTCTGCACTTTCTTGCCCTCGTTGTCCTTGGACTGGCGGTAGGTGTACCCCAGGAACACATTCCAGCCCGGCGTCACCTCGCCCGCCAACTCGACCTCGAAACCGCGGGTGCGGGTGCCATCCAGGATGTAGTACCAGCCGTCGTCGTGCGCGTAGTCATAGCCGCCATACTCCGCGACATCCTTCTGGTCGGTCTGGAACACCGCCACCGACGCGTTCAGGCGTCCGTCCAGGTACGACGCTTTCAGTCCCGCCTCGTAGTTGTGGCCGTAGGCCGGCCCCGCCATGCTCCAGTCGCGCGTCTTCACCATCTGCGGCTGGAAGATGTTGGTATAGCTGGCGTAGGCGGTATAGGTATCGTCCAGGTCATAGGTCAGGCCCACGTAGGGCGTGACTTCCGAATAAGTGTGCGAATAGCCTGTGACGCCGCCGCTGGTCTCGGTGGACTCCCAGCGGGTCCAGCGCGCGCCGGTCAGCAGGTGCAAGCTGTCGGTCAGTCCCAGGCGCAAGGTGCCGTAGATGCCGGTCTGCTTGTCGCGATGGGTTTGCGACAGCGACAGGATGTCCCAGGTGGGCGTGGGCCAGTCGCCGGTCCAGTTCTTGATGTCCGGGATCGGATAGCCCGCCTGGTCGCTGGTGTCCCAGCTCTGGTTCCAGGCCTTGATGACCGAATGCGAGAAACCGAGGTTGAACTGGTGACGCCGGCCGAAGGCATCGAAGCCGCCGTCGAGCGATCCGCCGTACACGTCCTGGTCGCTGCCGCCCTTGAACTTGCGCAGCAGCGGCGGTTCGGAAAAGCCATCGATGGTCAGCGGCACGTCGGAGGTGAACAGCAGCGGCGCGTTGAAGGTGTTCTCCAGCCGCGTGTATGACAGGCGCGCGTTCCAGCCGTTGGCGAAACCGTGCTCGACCTGGGCGAAATACTCGTGCGAATCGGTGTCCCAGCGCGACCATTTGGCGCCCATGGCCTGGCCCTTGGGCCAATCGATCGGCTTGCCCTCGGCGTCCAGCGCCGGCAGTCCGCCCCAGCTGATGCCGCTGGGCCGGGTGCGTTGCACCGACCCGCCCAGGCTGACCGTGGTCGCCGCCGCCACGTCGGCCTCGACGATGCCGTAGAGCACGTCGCGCTTTTTCTTGTACAGGTCCATCGTGTCGCCGCGGCGCTCCTTGGCGCCAACCAGCCGGCCTCGCACCGAGCCCGACTCGTTGAACGGCGTCGACAGATCGATCTCGCCCCGATAGGTATCCTCGGTGCCGGCGGCCGCCTTCACGCTGCCCTGGAAATCACGCGTCGGCCGCTTGCGGATGAAATTGACCGAGCCGCCCGGATTGCCGGTGCCGCTCATCAGGCCGGTCGCGCCGCGAATGATCTCGACGTGGTCGTAGATCACCGGGTCCAGGTTGCCATCGCCGAACTGGTACAGCCCGTTCAGCGGCTTGACCACGCCGTCGAACTGGAACGTATCCAGGGAAAAGCCGCGCGAGTAGTAGCTCAGGCGTTCCGATTCGGCCTGCTGCACATTCATGCCGGTGGCGTTTTCCATCACGTCGCGCACGCTGCTGATGGAGCGATCGTCCAGCTGCTGGCGGGTCAGCACGCTGGTGGACTGCGGCGTTTCGCGCTGCGACAGCACCAGTCCGTTGGCCGAACGCATCCAGTCGGCGGTGTAGAGGCCGGAGCCTTCCGTGGTGGCGCCGGCCCCCAGCACCAGCACCGGCGCCAGCTGGGTGGTCTGGCCGGCGCGCTGCAACAGATAGTCGCCGTCGCCACGGCGCAAGACCTCGAGCGACGTGCCCGCGAGCAACGCGGCAAAGCCCTGCTCCACGCTGTAATCGCCTTGCAGGCCAGGGCTCTGCATGCCCTCGGTCAAGGCCGGGTCGAACGACAGCAGCACCCGTGCCTGTTGCGCGAACCCCGCCAGCGCCGCGCCCAACGGACCGGCCGGCACATTGACGCCGCGGCCAGCGGTGGCGGCCGGCGCGGCCTGCGCGCGCACCGGCTGCGGCGCCAGGGCGCCGCCCGCCATGGCGGCCAGCACCAGCGCGGCGAACGCCTTCATGCGCGGACTGGCCGGCGCGTCAGGGTGGATAGGAGAAAAAGGCAGAGACATATCGTGGGTTTCCAGGCAAAGAAAGTCGGGGCTACACCCGTATGCCAATCGAGACCACGAAAGTGACAGGCCCTGTCTGTTTTTTTTGGACGGCTGGCGCGTGGCCCGCCGCATGCGGCTCAAGGCCTGGCCCGCAGCGTCACCCAATAACGCGTGTAGCGCTCGACCCGCACTGGCAGCGCGCGCTCGACCGCGGCCAGGATGCGGTCGCTGTCGCCCAGCGGGAAAGAGCCGGAAATGCGCAACGCGGCCACCGCGGGATCGCAGGCGATGCGGCCGGACCGGTGCCGTCCCAGCTCGGCGATGAAGTCGTCCAGCCGCATGTTGTCGGCATAGAGCGCGCCCTGGACCCAGGCGGCGGCATGCGGCGCCGGCCGCGCCGGCTGCACCAGGACGCGGTCGAAGTACGCCGAGAAGCCGGCCTCGATGGTGCGCGCCGCGTCGGCGGCGCCATTCGCGGGCTCGATCCGTACCGCGCCTTCGCTTACGGCGGTCCAGGCCTGCCCGTCCAGCAGCCGCACCGTGTAGCGCGTGCCCAGCGCCGTGACCTGGCCCATGGGCGTGACCACCCGCAGCGGCCGCGGCGGCTGGCGCGCGTCGGGATGCGACGCCACGTGCAATTCTCCGCGCCGCAGGATGACCAGGCGCTGGCCGGCATCGAAGCGCACGTCGGCTGCGCTGTCGGTATTCAATGTAAGGATGCTGCCGTCGTCCAGCGTGACGCTGCGGCGCTCACCGACGCGCGTGCTCAGCGCCGCTGTCCAGGTCTGCCATTGCAGGCCCGCGGCGGTCAAGCCGCCCGCGCCCAACGCCAGCGACAGCGCCTTCAAGGCCTGACGCCGGCCCCGCGAGCGAGGCTGGTCAAGCGCGGCGATCCCGGCCTGCGGGTCGACCTGGCCGAACTGGCGGCCCAGGCATTCCACCCGATCCCAGGCGGCCTGGTGCGCCGGACTGGCCTGCAGCCAGCGGCGCCACGCCGCGGTATCGGCGGCGCCCGCCTCTTCCGCCCCGAGCCGTACGAACCACAGGCTGGCTTCGCGGATCACGGCCTCGGGCAGCTTGTCGGCCCGGCCGTTCACCATGCCGACAGGCAATGCTGCATGGCGCGTGCCAGATACTGGCGCACGGAACTGACCGAGACCTGCAGGCATTCGGCGATCTCGCCGTGGCGCAGCCCTTCCAGTTGCGACAACAGGAACGCCTTGCGCACCTTGGGCGGCAGGCCGTCGAGCAACCGGTCGATCTCGACCAGCGCCTCCAGCGCCAACGCGCGGCGTTCGGGCGACGGGGCCAGCCCCTCTTCGTGGGCCGCCAACGTGTCGAGATAGGCGCGCTCGATGTCGCGGCGCCGGAACAGGTTGACCATCAGGCCATGGGCGATGGTCACCAGGTAGGCGCGCGGCTCGCGGTAGCTGCGCGCCTCCCCGGCGCGCAGCAGCACCTTGAGGAAGGTGTCCTGCGTCAGGTCGGCCGCGTCGAACGGGCAGCCGGTCTTGCGCCGCAACCAATCGCGCAGCCAGGACTGGTGTTGCTGGTAAAGCCCTTCGACAGGCGCGTGAGCGCCGCTGTGATTGATGGCCATGCTACGGACCGGAAGGTGGATGGAATAATGATAATGGTTATCAATTGTAATCCACTCCGGTCCGACCGCGCATCAATCCAGCTTCACCCCCGAGTCCGACACCACCTTGGCCCAGCGCGCCACTTCGCTGTCGACGAACTTGCCGAAGGCCGGACCGGTCAGCGTCGGCACCGAGGTGCCGTTGCTCTCCCAGGTCTCCTTGATCTTGGGCGTGTTCAGGGCCTTGGTGATCTCGGCGGTCATGCGGTCCACCGCCTCCTGCGGCGTGCCGGCGGGCGCCCAGATCGCATACCAGGTCGACACCACGTAGTTCGGCACCCCGGCCTCGGCCGCGGTCGGCACATCCGGCAACGACGGCGAGCGCTGCTCCGCGGCCACCGCCAGCGGCTTGATCGCGCCCGAACGGATGTGGCCGGAAGACGAACCCAGGCCGTCGAAGGCCAGGTCCACCTGCCCGCCGATCAGCGCGGTCAGCATCGGGCCGGCCCCCTGGTACGGCACGTCGACCAGCTTGATGCCGGTCTGCATCGCGAACAGCTCGCCGGCCAGGTGGTGCGTGCTGCCCTTGCCGGCGGTGCCGAAGTTGACGTCGCCGGGATGCTGCTTGGCGTAGGCGATGAATTCCTGCAGCGTCTTGACCGGCAGCTTGGTGGCGTTGATGACCACCACCTGCGGCGGCTGCGCCACCAGCGCCACCGGCACGAAGTCCTTCTGGATGTTGTAGTTCAGGCTCTTGTACAGCGACGGCGCCAGCGCGTGGTGCGCGCCCCCCATGAAGAAGGTGTAGCCATCGGGTCGGGCCTTGGCGGCCACGCCCGCGCCGACGGTGCCGCCCGCGCCGCCCTTGTTGTCGATCACCACTGACTGGCCCAGTTGCATCGTCAACTGCTGGGCCAGGGGCCGGGCGAAGGTATCGGTGCCGCCCCCGGCGGGAAAGGGCACGATGAGCGTGATGGGCCGTTCCGGCCAGGACGCGGCGCCGGCGCTGCCGGCGAAACCGGCGGCCAGCGTGGCCAGCAGGGCCGCGGCGAGTGTGCGGTATTTCATATTGTCTCCTCTTGCTGCAGCGTGGGGACGGCGCGTTTCCCGCGTCTCGTCTCTTGTGTTCTTGGGTTGGGATGCTGCCTGGTTCGGGAATCGTTCTGGAAGGGATCGGGCTCCTTGAAAAAAATGGCCGGCCCCGATGGACCGGCCCGGCATGAGGGCGCTACAGCGCCTGATAGGTTTCGCGCAGCACGTTCTTCTGCACCTTGCCCATGGTGTTGCGCGGCAACTGGTCGACGATGTGCACGCGCTTGGGCACCTTGAAGTTGGCGATGCGTGCCTTCAGCTCCGCCTGCATCGCGGCGGCGTCCAGCGACACGCCCTCCTTGGGCACCACCACCGCCACCACCGCTTCGCCGAAGTCGGCGTGCGGCACGCCGATGACGGCCGACTCGGCCACGCCCGGCATGTCGTCGATCAGCGTCTCGATCTCTTTCGGATAGACGTTGAAGCCGCCGGAGATGATCAGGTCCTTGCTGCGGCCGACGATCGACAGGTAGTCGGCGGGCACGTCGCGGCCGGCGGATTCGCCGCCCCAGCGGCCCACGTCGCCGGTCTTGAACCAGCCGTCCCGGGTGAATTCCTCGCGGGTCTTTTCCGGCATGCGCCAGTAGCCCGAGAACACGTTGGGCCCGCGCACCTGCACGTTGCCGATCTCGCCCGGCGCCAGCGCGATGCCGGCGTCGTCCACCACCCGCACCTGCACGCCCGGCAAGGCCCGGCCCACCGTGCCGGCCAGGCGTTCGCCATCGGCCGCGTCATACGGGTTGGAGGTCAGCATGACGGTCTCGCTCATGCCGTAGCGTTCCAGGATGGCGTGGCCGCTGCGCTCGCGGAAATCGTTGAAGGTCTCGGACAGCAGCGGCGCCGAGCCCGAGATGAACAGGCGCATGTTGGCGCACGCGTCGCGGTTGAAGCGCTTGTCGGCCAGCAGCCGCACGTAGTAGGTCGGCACGCCCATCATCACCGTGCTCTGCGGCAGATAGCGCAGCGCCTGGTCGGCGTCCAGCTTGGGCAGCCAGATCATCTTGGCGCCGGCCAGCAGCGCGCCGTGCGAGGCCACGAACAGGCCGTGCACGTGGAAGATCGGCAGCATGTGCAGCAGCACGTCGTCCGAACGCCAGCCCCAGTACTTGTGCAGCACCTGCGCGTTGGACGCCAGGTTGCCATGCGACAGCATCGCGCCCTTGCTACGGCCGGTGGTGCCGGACGTGTAGAGGATCGCGGCCAGGTCGTCCGGCTTGCGCTTGACGGTCTTGAAGGCCTGCGACAGGCCGCCGGCGGCATCCAGCAAGGTGCCGGTGCGGTCTTCGTCGAGCGTGTAGACGTGGGCGCAACCGGCCTTGTCGGCGGCGCGCTGGACCCAGTCGCGGTTCTTGCTGGCGCAGACCACCACCGCCGGTTCGGCGTTGCCCAGGAAGTACTCGATCTCGGCTTCGCGGTAGGCGGTGTTCAGCGGCAGGTACACCAGGCCGGCGCGCAGCGTGGCCAGGTACAGCAGCAGGGCCTCGGGCGATTTCTCGACCTGCACCGCGACCCGCGCGCCCGCGGGCAGCTTGAGCGAGGTCAGCAGATTCGCCAGGCAGGCCGTGGCGCGGTCGATGTCGTCCCAGGTGTAGGCCAGCTCGGGGGTTTCGAGCGCGACCTGTTTGCGATCGGCGGGGAATCCGCCCTCCAGCACAGCATATAGATTGGCGTTGCTCACCGTCTTCAGTCTCCGGAAAAGTGGGGGTCTACGCCGGCCAGGAAGGCGCGCACGCCCTCCTTGTGGTCGCGGCTGTCGGCGTAGGAGAAATAATCCTGGTATTCGGCCTCGGTCAAGGCGCCGCCCTGCGCCAGGCGGGCGGACAGGCGCTTGTTGATGCGCGCGGCCAGCGGCGCGCCCTGGCTGATGCGCTCGGCGCTGCGCTGGGCCTGCGCGGCCACCTCGGCGTCGGCCACGATGCGCGTCAGCAGGCCCAGGTCCCGCGCCTCGGCGGCGCCGAACACGCGGCCTTCGAGCAGGATGGCCAGGGTCGCGGCGCGGCCGGCCAATGCCAGCAGGCCGCGCATTTCATCGGGCGCCATGGGAAAGCCCAGCCGGTTGATCGGCACGCCGAAGCGCGCCGATTCGCCGGCGATGCGCAGGTCGCACTGGCAGGCGATCTCCAGCCCGCCGCCAACGCACACGCCTTCGATCTGCGCCACCACCGGATGCGGGCATTGCGCCACGGCCGTCAACGCGGGCGCCAGTATCTCGCGGTGGTAGCGCTGCACGCCCGCGGCGTCGGCGCGCTCGACCGGAAACTCGCGGATGTCCGCGCCCGCGGCGAAATTGCCGCCCTCGCCGCGCACGATCACGCAACGCAGCGTGTCGTCCGCGGCGATGCGCGTGAACACATCGCGCAGTTCGCGCCACATGCCCACGGTGATGGCGTTCAGCCGCCCCGGGTGCGACAGCGTCACCCAGGCCAGTTGCCCGTCGCGCTGCAGCCGCACACGGCCTGCCATGTCGTCCGTCATGTCCCCTCGCTGGTTATGTGTTTTATGGGTCGTGGCGCGCCGCCGCTCAGGCCGCGCGCACCACGCTGCGGCTGACCTGCGGCTTGCCGTCGTGCAGGCGCGCCAGGTTGCCGTCCAGTTCATCCAGGTCGTACAGGTAATTGACCATCAGGCCGCAGGACTGCTTGAGGCCCTTGGCCGAAACGTCCGCCGCCCAGTTCAGGCGCTCGATGCGCGCGCCATTGCCCAGGTGGAAGCGCGCCACGGCGTCCAGCGGCAGGCCGTTCTTCATGGCTTGCAGATAGTGCGCGGCCAGCCGGAAGCCGGCGCGCTTGACCACGTCGGGCGTCGCCTTGCCCTGCGCGGCGCGCGCCAGCCGCGCCACCCAGCGCTGGCCGTCCGGCACGCCGGCGCGTTGGCGCGCCTTGGCGCGCGACTTGTCCTCGCGCACGATGGCCTCGACCGCGTCGGCGTCCAGCTTGCCGAGCCAGTCGGCGAAGCCCGGAATCGGCGACAGGGTCGCGAACGACTTGAGCTGCGGCAGCTCCTCCAGCAACTGCTCGACCACCCGCTTGAGCAGGAAGTTACCGAAGCTGATGCCCTTGAGGCCCGGCTGCGTGTTAGAGATCGAATAGAAGATCGCCCAGCGCGCCTTGCCCAGGTCCTGCCGCGGCGCGGCGCTGTCCAGCACCGCCTGCACGTTGTCGGCCATGCTGCCGGCAAACGCCACTTCGACGAAGATCAGCGGCACGTCCGGCATCTGCGGATGGAAATAGGCGTAGCAGCGGCGATCCGGCGCCACGCGGTGGCGCAGGTCGTCCCACGACTGGATCTCGTGCACCGCCTCGTAGATGATCAGCTTTTCCAGCAGCGAGGCCGGCGAATCCCAGGTCAGCGGCCGCAGCTCCAGCAGGCCGACGTCGAACCACGCCGACAGCAGGCCTTCCAGGTCCTTGTCGAGCGCCTGCACGCCCGCGACCTGCTTGCGCCAGCGCAGCATGTCGGCGCGCAGCTCCACCAGGAAGCGCAGGCCCGCCGGCTGCGCGTTCAGACGCTTGAAGAACCGTACGCCCTCGCCGCCATCGCCGGCGAACGTGCCGCGCACCTGCGTCAGCGCGGCCAGCATCAGCCGCCGGTCCTTGCCGTCGGCCGCCACATACAGCTCGCGCCAGCGCCGAGCCAGCTTGTTGGCGGCCACGTCGGTCAGGCGGGCCTCGAACAAGCGCCGCACTTCGGATTCACTCGGCAGGCGGCCGCGTTCCCACAGGCGTCCCAGGCGCGTGATCAGGCTGTCGCCGGCATCCGCGGCGGTCTCGCCCGACTCGGCGTCGGTGTCAGGCGTGCGTGCGCCGCGCGCGGACTCGAGATGGACGGGTGCGTTCATGGACGGACTCCTCTGCAACGGGAAGATCGGAAAGCGGCGGCGCCTCGTCATCGGCGGCCAGTGCGCGCAGCACTTCGAGCTGGCGCATCAGGTGATGGCGCGCCAGCGCCTCGGCGCGTTCGGGATCGCGGGCCCGCAGGGCCTCGAAGATCGCCAGGTGCTCGGCGCAGGATTCCTCGATGCGGCCGGGCCAGGCCAGGCTGCGGTGGCGCGACAGGCTCAGCACCTTGCGCAGGTTGCCCACCATGTCGACCAGCCACTGGTTGCCGGCGAGCGCCTGCACCGCTTCGTGGATCAGGTAATTGGTCTGGTAATACGCGTCGATGCGGCCGGCGGCGGCATGGCCGGCCAGCGCCTCGTGCAGCGGCGCCAGCGCCTCCAGCTGCGCGTCCGAGGCCTTGCACGCCGCCTCGTGGGCGCAGCGCCCTTCCAGCATGGCCATCAGCGGGAAGATGTCTTCCAGGTCCTGCGCCGACAGTTCATTGACGAAGCAGCCGCGGCGCGGCTCCAGCCGCACCAGGCCCTCGGTGGCGAGCACCTTCAGCGCCTCGCGCAGCGGCGTGCGCGAGATGCCCAGTTCACCGGCCAGGCGCAGCTCGTCGATCCACTCGCCATTGCGCAGCACGCGCGCATGGATCATGGCGCGAAGACGATCCGCGACTTCCAGGTACAGGGCTTGCCGGACGATGGGTGAGGTCATGGGCAGACGGCCTGACAGCGCCGTAATTCATAATTATGAATAAGCCCATCATAGTCCTGCCCCAATGAATCAGACTAGTCGGATGTTGTAAGGACTTGCCCTAAGGCGCCGCTCGCGGGGACGAAAACATGTGAACGGGAACTGTCGCCCGCGGCCGCACCGGCCGCGGGAAAACAGGGACGGCCTAGAAATGCAGGATGCCGTCGACCGCGTGGCGGGTCAGCGAGCGCGCCCAGCGGCGCGCCGGCAAGCCGTAGCGGGATTCGACCACCTCGGCTCGCGCCAGCAGCTCGGCCGGCGTGACCGCCAGGCGCGGCCCGGAAAACGCCAGCACGATCTGGTTGCCGGCGTCGATCTCGGGCAGCAGCACGATGCGGTCGTCGAAGGCCTTGGACAGATTGTCGATGTTCTTGCCGAAACTTTCGTGACGGCCGAACAGGTTCACCGCCACCACGCCGACCTCGCCCAGCACGCGGCGGCAATCGCGGTAGAACTTGACGCTGTCGCGCACCGGACCCTGCGCCAAGGCGTCGTACAGGTCGACCATCAGCACCGGGCAGCGGCCGGCGTTGAGCGGATCGGCGGCCCATTCGGCGGCGTCGGCGTACTCGACCCGCAGCCGGTTCTCGCCCGGCAGGCGGAAGAACATGTGGCAGGCGGCGGTGACGCGCGGATTCCATTCCACCGCCAGCAGCGGCGCGCGCGTCTGCTTGGCGCAGAACCGCGCCAGCGAACCGGCGCCCAGGCCGAACATGCCGATGGCCTCGTCCTTGGGCGGTTCCAGGAACAGCAGCCAGGCCATCATCTGGCTGGTGTATTCCAGCACCAGTTCCGCCGGGTTCTTGATGCGCATGGCGCCCTGGACCCATTCGGTGTTGAAGTGCAGATAGCGCACGCCGTCCACTTCCGACAAGGTCGGCTGGTCGAGTTCGGAGGGGAATTTGGATTTGTACATGGCGCGATTGTAGGGCCGGCGCCAATCACGACAAGGGCGGGCCATTGCGGCCCGCCCCGGATGCGGGATGCGCCGTCAATGGCGCATCGATGACGCGTCGCTCAGATGCGCTCGAAGATCGCCGCGATGCCCTGCCCGCCGCCGATGCACATGGTCACCAGCGCGTAGCGGCCCTGCACCCGCTGCAGTTCATGCAGCGCCTTGACGGTGATGATGGCGCCGGTGGCGCCGATCGGGTGGCCCAGGCCGATGCCGCTGCCGTTCGGGTTGACCTTGGCCGGGTCCAGCTTCAGTTCGCGGGTCACCGCGCACGCCTGCGCGGCGAAGGCCTCGTTGGCCTCGATCACGTCGAGCTGGTCCACCGTCAGGCCGGCGCGCTTGAGCGCGGCCTGCGTGGCCGGCACCGGACCGATGCCCATGATGGTCGGGTCGACGCCCGCGTGGGCGTACGCCACCAGCCGCGCCAACGGCTTGACGCCGCGCTTGGCGGCGACCGAGGCGTTCATCAGCACCAGCGCGCCGGCGCCGTCGTTCAGGCCCGAGGCGTTGCCGGCGGTGACGGTGCCGTTTTCTTTCTGGAACACCGGCTTGAGCGTGGCCAGGCTGTCCGCCGTGACGTCGCGGCGCACATGTTCGTCGGTATCGAACACGACCTCGCCCTTGCGCGTCTTCTGCACGATCGGCACGATCTGGTCGCGGAAATAGCCGGCCTCGATGGCGTTGGCGGCGCGGCGATGCGATTCGGCGGCGAGCGCGTCCTGGTCCTGGCGGCTGATGCCGAACTGGGCCGCGACGTTCTCGGCGGTCACGCCCATGTGCATGCGGCCGAACGGATCGGACAGCGCGCCGGTCATCATGTCCTGCATCACGCTGTCGCCCATGCGCGCGCCCCAGCGCTGCGCCGGCGCGATGTACGGCGCGCGGCTCATGCTCTCGGCGCCGGCGCCGATGGCGATCTCGGCGTCGCCCAGCAGGATGGTCTGGGCCGCCGAGACGATGGCCTGCAGGCCCGAGCCGCACAGGCGGTTGACGTTGAAGGCCGGCGTTTCCTTGGCGATGCCCGCGTTCATGGCGGCGACGCGCGACAGGTACATGTCGCGCGGCTCGGTATTGATGACGTGGCCCACGGCCACATGGCCGACCTCGTCGCCCTTGACGCCCGCGCGTTCCAGCGCGGCCTTGATGACCGTGGCGCCCAGATCGCAGGGCGGCACGTCCTTCAGCGCGCCGCCAAAGTCGCCGATGGCGGTACGGACGGCGGACGCGACGATGACTTCATTCATGATGTTTCCTCCTGGTTATCTGCCCATCATACTCGCGCGCCCGGCGCCTCCCGCCGCCCCTCGGCGCGCCACTCTCGCCAGGCGAAAGTCGTCTTTCCCGGCCCCTGGAAAAACACCGCCCTCCCCGGGCAATCCCTAATCCCGATCACAATTGACAGCGCTGTCATTTTTACAGACACTAGCTTCGCCGGTACCTGCCGGTCAACGAAAACAAGCCGCGACGGCCCACGGCACGGGCGGCATCAGGAGACAAAGTCATGGCAATACCTCCCTGCCTTCCGGCAGCGGCAGGGACCGGCGTGCACCTGCGGCCCCTGCGTTTCCCGTCCCCTCCCGCGCCATCCGGCCGCTGGCTGCCGCGGCTGCTGATGGCCGGCCTGCTGTCGGCCGCCGGCGCCGCCCAGGCCTACGATCTGCAAACCAGCCCCTACCTGCTGGGCGACTGGGGTGGCCTGCGCACCCGCCTGGCCGAAAGCGGCGTGACCCTGAACCTGGGCTACACCGGCGAGGCCGCGCACAACTTCAGCGGCGGCCAGGACAAGCTGACGCGCTACACCGACCAGTGGGTCATCGGCGCCACGATGGACCTGGACAAGCTGCTCGGCTGGCATGGCGGCACGTTCCAGATGACCATCACCGACCGCAACGGCCGCAACCTGGGCGCGGACGCCGGCATCGGCAACAACATGCTGATCCAGGAGGTCTACGGCCGCGGCCAGACCTGGCACATGACGCAGTTCTGGTTGAACCAGGCCTTCCTGGACAACCGGGTGCAGTGGAAGATCGGCCGTCTCACGGTGGGCGAGGACTTCGCCAGCTTTTCCTGCGACTTCCAGAACCTGACCTTCTGCGGCTCGCAGCCCGGCAACCTGGTGGGCAGCTACTGGGTCAACTGGCCGACCAGCCAGTGGGCCACGCGCCTGAAGGTCAACACGTCCGAACAGACCTACGTGCAGGCGGGCGTCTACCAGGTCAATCCCAACTACGTGGACGACGGCTACGCGCGCCGCCACGGGCTGTCGCTGGACAATCCCAACGGCACCACCGGCGCGCTGATCCCGGTGGAAGTCGGCTGGCTGCCGGCCTGGAACGGCCTGCCTGGCTCGTACAAGTTCGGCGCCTGGTACAACACCTCCGACGGCAAGGACCTGTACCAGGACATCAACCACGCGCCGCGCGGCCAGACCGGGCTGGCGCCGCGCGAGCGCAACGGCCAGTATGGTTTCTATCTCAACTTCGAGCAGCAGGTCAGCGGCACCGCCGGCGGCCGCGGCGCCTCGGTGTTCCTGAACGTGTCGCAGGCCGACCGCGCCACCGCCGCGCAGGATCACCAGATCGCGCTCGGGCTGCAGTACAAAGGACCGTTCGGCCTGGCGCGCGACGTCATCGGCGTGGCGATCGGCGCGACCCACAACAACGGCCGCTATGCCGACTACGTGCGCCAGCAGGACCAGCGCCTGGGCACCAGCACCAAGGTGGGCGACGGCTACGAGTACGTGGCCGAGGCCTACTACAGCTGGTCGCCGATCCCGTCCATTTACCTGCGCCCCAATCTGCAGTACATCAGGCATCCTGGCGGCACCAGCGCCAACCACGACGCCTTCATCGTGGGCTTGAAGACCGGTATCACTTTCTGAGCGCGACGCGCCACTAGGAGACTGACATGACCCCATTCTTCCGCCGCCTGCTGGCCTGCGCGCTGGCCATGCCCGCGGTCCTGCTCGCCAGCCCCGCCGCCCACGCCAGCAAGGACGCTCCGGTGATCGGCTTTTCCATCGACGACCTGCGGGTCGAGCGCTGGACCCGCGACCGCAACTATTTCGTCGAGGCCGCCACCGCGCTCGGCGCCAAGGTCAACGTGCAATCGGCCAACGCCAGCGAGTCGCGCCAGATCGCCCAGGTCGAGAACCTGATCGCCGAGGGCGTGGACGCGCTGGTCATCGTGCCGTTCAACTCCAAGGTGCTGGGCAGCGCCATCGCCAAGGCGCACCGCAACGGCATCAAGGTCATCGCCTACGACCGGCTGATCCTGGGCGCGCCGCTGGACGGCTACGTGTCGTTCGACAACATCAAGGTAGGCGAAATGCAGGCCCAGGGCATGGTCGACGCCGTGCCCAAGGGCCGCTACTACCTGCTGGGCGGCGCCTCGACCGACAACAACTCGCGCATGTTCCGCGAAGGCCAGATGAACGTGCTCAAGCCGCTGGTCGCCAAGGGCGACATCACTATCGTCGGCGAGCAGTGGACGCCCGAATGGGATCCGTCCAAGGCCCAGACCATCATCGAGAACGCGCTCAACGCCAACGACAACAACATCCAGGCCATCGTTGCGTCAAACGACGGAACGGCCGGCGGCGCGATCCAGGCGCTGACGAGCCAGAAACTGGCGGGCAAGGTCGCGGTGTCCGGCCAGGACGCCGACCTGGCCGGCGTGCGCCGCGTGGCGGCGGGCACGCAGACCATGACGGTCTACAAGCCGATCAAGGCCATCGCCGAGGCGGCCGCGCAGATGGCGGTCAACCTGGTGCAGGGCAAGACCCCCGCCTTCAACGCCAAGCTCGACAACGGCAAGGGCGAGGTCAATTCCCTCCTCATCACGCCCACGCTGATCACGCGCGACAATCTGGACATCCTGGTCAAGGACGGGTTCTATACGGCAGACCAGATCGCGGGCAAGTAGCCGGGAGACGCACCATGGAGCAGCAGCAACCGCTGTTTGAAATGCGCGGCATCGTCAAGGAATTCGCCGGCGTGCGCGCGCTCTCGGGCGTCAGCCTGAGCGTGCGCCCCGGCGAATGCCTGGGGCTGTGCGGCGAGAACGGCGCCGGCAAATCAACCCTGATGAAGGTGCTGTCGGGGGTCTACCCGCACGGCAGCTACCAGGGCCAGATCCTGTGGGAAGGGCGCGAGCTGCGCGCGCGCTCGACCCGCGACAGCGAGCACGCCGGCATCGTCATCCTGCACCAGGAGCTGATGCTGGTGCAGCAGCTGAGCGTCACCGAGAACATCTTCCTGGGCAACGAAATGCGCCTGCCCGGCGGGCGCATGGACTACCCGTCCATGCACCGGCGCGCCGCCGAGCTGCTGGCGCGGCTCAAGCTCACCGACGTCAACGTGGCCGCCCCCGTCATGAACTACGGCAACGGCCACCAACAGCTGTTCGAGATCGCCAAGGCGCTGGCCAAGCAAGCGCGCCTGCTGATCTTCGACGAGCCGACCTCCTCGCTCAGCGCCAAGGAAATCGAGGTGCTGCTGGCCATCATCGAGGACCTCAAGCGCGCCGGCGTGGCCTGCATCTACATCTCGCACAAGCTCGACGAGGTCAAGCGCGTCTGTGACACCATCACCGTGATCCGCGACGGCCAGCACATCGCCACCCGGCCGGCGGCCGCCCTCGACGAAGACGGCATCATCGGCCTGATGGTCGGGCGCGCGCTCGAATCGCGCTTTCCGCGCACCGAACGCCAGCCCGGCGCGGTGGTGCTGCAGGCCAGCGGCGTGACCTGCTGGGACGTCACCAACCCGCGGCGCAAGCGCGTGGACGACGCCGCGCTGCAGGTCCGCGCCGGCGAGATCCTCGGCATCGCCGGCCTGGTGGGCGCGGGCCGCACCGAACTGGTGTCGGCCATCTACGGCGCCTACGCCGGCCGCTACCAGGCGCAGGTGCGGGTGGCCGGCCAGCCGGTGCGCATCGCCTCGCCCGCCGACGCCATCGCGCACGGCCTGTGCCTGGTGCCCGAGGACCGCAAGCGCCACGGCATCGTGCCGCTGATGAGCGTGGCCGAGAACATCACGCTGGCCAGCCTGGCCGACCATGCCCGCGCCACGCGGGTGGATGGCGATTCGGAACTGGCCACGGTCGAGCGCGAAATCGCGCGCCTGCGCATCAAGACGGCCAGCCCCGGCCTGCCGGTGGCCAGCCTGTCGGGCGGCAACCAGCAGAAAGTGGTGCTGGCGAAGATGGCGCTCAAGCAACCCAAGGTCCTGATCCTGGACGAACCCACCCGCGGCGTCGACATCGGCGCCAAGTACGACATCTACAAGATGATCTTCGACCTCGCCGACCGCGGCGTGGCCATCATCATGGTGTCGTCGGAACTGCCCGAGATCCTCGGCATGAGCGACCGCGTGCTGGTCATGAATGCCGGCCGCATCGCGGGAGACTTTCCCATCCAGGGCCTGACGCCGGAACGCGTGCTCGCCGCCGCCCTCAACACCGACCCGCTGCGGCACGCCGCCTGAACGCCATGACCCAGATGCTCGCTTCCTCTTCCTCCGAACCGCGCCCGCGCAGCGGCCACCCGCCGTTGCGGCAGCTGTTCGCGCGCCACAAACTGCTGGCCATGCTGCTGGCGCTCGCCCTGATCTGGCTGTTCTTCTGGCACCAGACGCACGGCAGCTTCCTGCGCCCCAACAGCATTTCCAACCTGTTGCTGCAAATGTCGGTCACCGGCATGCTGGCCTGCGGCATGGTGCTGGTCATCATCGCCGGTGAAATCGACCTGTCGGTGGGCTCGCTGCTCGGGCTGCTCGGCGGCCTGGTCGCCATCCTGACGGTCAACCTGGGCTGGAACACCTGGCTCTCGGTCGCCGTGGTGCTGGCCGCCGGCGCCGCGCTTGGACTGGTCAACGGCTGCCTCACGACCCGGCTGCGGGTGCCCTCCTTCATCGTCGGCCTGGGCGGCATGCTGGCCTACCGCGGCCTGCTGCAGTTGAGCACCGACAGCGTCACCATCGCCCCGGTGCCCGACGACCTGGGCGCCATCGCCCAGGCCTTCGTGCCGCCGGCCCTGTCCTGGCTGCTGGCGGCGCTGATCATCGCGCTGGCCTGCGGCCTGACGCTGGCGCGGCGTCGCCGCCACCGCCGGCTGGGGCTGGCCGTGACGCCGCGCTGGCTCGATGCCCTGCGCATCGGCGCCATCGCCGCCACCGCCGCCGGCTTCGTGCTGGTGCTGAACCGGGCCAACGGCGTGCCGCTGCCGGTGCTGATCCTGCTGGCGCTGCTGGGCGTGTTCTCATGGATCGCCACCCAGACGGTGTTCGGCCGCCACGTCTACGCGGTCGGCGGCAACGTCGAGGCCAGCCGCCTGTCCGGCGTCAACGTCCAGCGCGTCAAGCTGATGGTGTTCATGCTGATGGGGCTGATGTGCGCCTTCGCCGGCATCGTCACCACCGCGCGCTCGGCGGCCGGCTCGCCATCCGCCGGCGTGGGCGGCGAACTCGACGCCATCGCCGCCTGCTTCATCGGCGGCACCTCGATGCGCGGCGGCTCCGGCACCGTGTACGGCGCGCTGATCGGCGCGCTGGTCATGGCCAGCCTGGACAACGGCATGCAGCAGATGAACGTGGACACTTCCTGGCAGATGATCGTCAAGGGCGCCGTGCTGGTGCTGGCGGTGTGGATCGACGTCGCGACGAGGCCCGAACGTGCATAACGACACACCCTCTTCCGCACCCGGCAGCTGCGTGCTCGCCATCGGCACCTATACGGAAATCCTGCCCCACGTGCAGGGCCGCGGCCAGGGCATCCACCTGCTCGCGTTCGACGGCGCGACGGCATCGTTCCGGCAACGCCAGGTGCTGTCCGGCCCGGTCAACCCCTCCTACCTGTGCGTGGCGGCCGGCCGCCTCTACAGCGTCAGCGAACAGGAGCGGGACGCGACGCTGGAAGTCTTCGCGATCGAGGACGGCGCGTCGGCCCTGCGCCCCATCGGGCGCGTCGCCGTGCCCGGCGCCGCCCCCTGCCACGTCAGCGTCAACCTGGCGGCGCGGCACCTATACGTGTCGAACTACGGCTCCGGCGAACTGCTGTGCTACGCCCTCGACGCCGAGGGCCTGCCGCGCGCCGCGCCCCAGGTCATCACGCGGCGCGGCGCCGGCCCGCGCGCGGACCGCCAGGAAGGGCCGCACGTGCACTACGCGGCGCCCGGCGCCGATGGCACGCGGGTCTACCTGTGCGACCTGGGCACCGACACGATCGCCTGCCATCGCGTCCTGCCCGACGGCCTGGACCCCGAGCCGATGCGCCAATGGCGCACGCCGCCCGGCGCCGGACCGCGCCATCTCGTGCTGGCGGCCGGCGACACGCTGGCGGCGGTGGTGGAAGAACTGTCCAACACCCTGGCGCTGTACGCGCTGGACGGCGCCGGCGACGCCCTGGCCCGCGCCAGCACCCTGCCGCCCGATTGGCGGGGCGCCAACACCACGTCGGCGCTGCGCCTGCATCCGCGCGGCGACCTGCTGTATGCCGCCAACCGCGGCCACGACAGCGTCGCGGTCTACCGGCTGCACCACGCGGCGCCGTGGCTCGAACCGCTCGGCTTCATCGCCGTCGGCGGCCGCACGCCGCGCGACATCGCCTTCACGCCCGATGGCGAATTCCTGCTGCTGGCCGCGCAGGACGACCACCTCCTTCGCGCCGTGCGCATCGATCCGGCCACCGGCCTGGCGCAGTCGCACGGCGCCCCCTACCCGCTGCGCTCGCCCGCCTGCCTGTGCCCCCTGCCTTGAACCGGAAGCATCCAACGTGACCACTCCCCTGCCCCCCGCCCGCATCATCGTTACCGGCGCCACCGGCCAGCTCGGCCGCAAGGCCCTGGCCATCCTGGCGCGCCAGCCCTGGTGCGAGCACCTGGTCGGCATCGACCTGCACGCGGACGCCAGCGTCTTCAGCCCCGAGCTGCGCGACCGCCTGACCCTGGTGGCGGCCGACCTGCAACGGCCCGATCCCGACTGGACCCGCCACTTCGCCGGGGCGGACGCTGTGCTGCACCTGGCGGCGCGCCACTCGACGCCCGACGCCAGCTGGGAAGAGGCGCTGGGCTCCTACGACATGACGCTGAACGTGCTGACCGCCGCCGCCACGCAGGGCGTGCGCCGGCTGGTGTTCTCGTCGTCCAACCACGCCATGGGCGGCTACAAGGACTTGCCGCTGGCCGCCACGATCGGGCCGGGCAAGCTCACCGCGCGCACCGAGCCCGCGCCCGGCACCCGCTGGTTCGACGGCGAACGCGAGGTGCATTCGCTGGCCTACGGCACCTCGAAGGTGATGGGCGAGCGGCTGTGCCGCGCCTATTCCGCCGTCACGCAGGGCAAGCTGTCCACCGTGATCGCGCGTATCGGCTGGATCCTGCCGGACGACAACGATCCGCGCGACATGACCTATTCCGGCGTGGCGCACCAGCGCGCGCCGGCGCCCGCATCGCTGGACGAGCCCGCCCGCCGCGCGCTGGCGTGGTTCCACAACATGTGGCTGTCCAATGGGGATTTCGAACGGCTGTTGCTCGCCACGCTGACGGCGGATGCGTCGGGCTGGCAGGACGGCAGCGTCACCGTGAATGGCGTGTCGGCCAACCAGGGCAGCGCGTGGAACGTGGCCGACGCCCGCGACAGCATCGGCTATGCGCCGCAGGATGACGTGCAGAAGCGCCTGCGCTGACCGCCGGCGCGCGCGCCGCGCTCAGCCGGGCGGGCGGGTCGAATCCCGCACCACCAGCTCGTAGCCGAGCGTGCGCACCCGCGCCTGCGGTTCGCGCGAGGCCAACTGCTCGACCGCCGCGTAGGCCATCTCGCGGATCGGCTGGCGCAACGTGGTCAGCTTGGGCCAGGTCTGGCGCGACAGCGGCGTGTCGTCGTAGCCCGCCACCGACAATTCCTGCGGCACCTTGAGGCCGCGCGCGTGCGCCGTGTACAGCACGCCCGCCGCCATGTCGTCGTTGGCCGCGAAGATCGCGGTTGGCCGCTGCGCGCGGTCGAGCAGGCGCTGGCCGCACTGCCCCCCCGAGTCGAACGAATGCAGGCCCTGCTCCACCAGCGTGGGGTCGTAGGCCACGCCCTGCTCCGCCAGCGCGTCGCGGTAGCCGTGCAGGCGCTCGCCCACCGCGCCGTGGTCGGGATGGCCGGCCACGAAGCCGATCCGGCGATGGCCCAGGTCCAGCAGGTAGCGGGTCATGTCGCGCGCCGCGGCACGATCGTCGGTGCTGACTTCCAGCCCCCGGGCACTGGGCGAACCCGGCGCCAGCCGCACATAGGGCACGTCGCCGTGGTCCAGCGCCTCGATCAGCGCGCGCACGTCGGACAACGGCGGTGTCAGCACCAGCCCGGCGCTGGCGTGCTGCCGCGCCGCCTGCACGATCTGCGCGGCCAGGTCGGGCGCGCGGTAGTCGCAGGGATGCAGCAGCAGGCTGTAGAAATAGCGCTTGCAGGCGTCGAGCGCGCCGTGCTGGATGTTGATCAGGTAGTTGTCGCTGGGATTGTCGTAGACCAGCATGATCAGGTCCGAGCGCTTGCTGGCCAGCCGGCGGGCCGACGGATTGGGCTGATATCTCAGCAAGGCGATCGCCGCCATGACCTTGGCGCGGGTCTTCTCGCTGGTGTTCGGCTCGTTGTTCAGCACCCGCGAGACGGTCTTGATCGACACGCCCGCTTCGGCCGCCACGTCATCGACGGTGACGGAGCCCTTGTCCTTGCCGGTCGCCATGCCGGGGCCCCGCTCAGCGGCCCGCGGCCTTGGCGCTCAGGCCGTTGGCCACGCCCATGTCGGTCTTGGGCACGTCGCGGATCAGCACCCGCACGTCCTCGCCCGAGATGCCGATGCTGGCGCACACGGCCTGGTTCAGCGCCGCGATCAGCGCCGACTTCTTCGCTTCGTCACGGCCCTCGATCAGCGCCGCGTCGACGCGCGCCATGGCCTTGCCGATCTCGCCCGCCACGATCACATGTTCGGCGGGGATTTCCTGCAGCACGATGCGCACGCTGGACAGCGGCGCGGCGATGCTTTCCACGACCGCCTGCGAGGCCGCCTTCAGCAACGCGGTCTTCTGGGCGGCCGAATGGCCCTGCATGATCTGGACATTCAAGATTGGCATGACGGATTCCGATATTCCGAATAGTGGCTCGCCGGCAGTCGGCGCCGGCCAGCCATCATATCCGGACTGGCCCCGGGCGCAAGCCTGGCCGCGCCGGAACCGGATCGCCATGACGGGCGGCAGCCGCCGCCCGTCCGCCTGACGGCAACCCGGACGTCAGGCCGCCTCGCCCCGCTGCGCGGGTTGCGGCTGGCCCTGCAGTTCGGCTTGCGCCGCCTGGCTGCCTTCCGCAGGCGTCTCGGCGGACATGCCGGACTCGTCCGTAGGCGCCGTCTCGGCCAGCACCGGCGTCACCAGTTCGACCACCTTCTTGCGCGACAGCATGCCGATGAACTCATCGTTCTCGCCCGTCACCGCCACCGGCTGGTCGCTGTGCACCAGCTGCGCCAGCACCTCGCCCAGGCCGGCCGTGGCCGGCACCGAGGCCAGATCCTCGACGAAGCGCGACACGTCGCGCCCGCCCTCGCGCACGGCCTGCTCGGCCGCGACCAGCGTCAGCACGCCGGCCAGGCGCTTGCCGTCCAGCACCGGCGCATACTCGTAGTTCAGCGCGCGCATGCGATCGACTGAATGGGCCGGACGCGAACGCATGGTCAGCGTCAGGCGCGCCGGGTTCACGGCGTGGGTCACGTTCAGCACCTTGGTGCGGTTCACGTCCTGCAGGAACGACTGCACGTAATCGTTGGCCGGGTTCAGCAGGATGTCTTCCGGCGTGCCTTCCTGCACCAGTTCGCCGTCCTTCAGGATGGCGATGCGGTTGCCCAGGCGCAGCGCCTCGTCCAGGTCATGGGTGATGAAGACGATGGTCTTGTTGAGCTTGGACTGCAGTTGCAGCAGCTGGTCCTGCATCTCGCGGCGGATCAGCGGGTCGAGCGCCGAGAAGGCCTCGTCCATCAGCAGTATCTCGGCATCGGTGGCCAGCGCCCGCGCCAGGCCGACGCGCTGCTGCATGCCGCCCGACAGCTGGTGCGGATACTGCTGCTCGAAGCCCGACAGGCCGACCTGTTCCAGCCATTCGCGGGCGCGCTGCTCGCGCTCGGCGCGGCCAACGCCCTGCACGGCCAGGCCGTAGGCGGCGTTGTCCAGCACGGTGCGGTGCGGGAACAGGCCGAAGCGCTGGAACACCATGCTCATCTTCTTCTGGCGGAAGGTCTCCAGGTCGCGCTTGTTCAGGCTGACCACGTCGACGCCATCGACCAGGATGTGGCCGGCGCTCGGCTCGATCAGGCGGTTGAAGTGGCGGATCAGCGTCGACTTGCCGGAACCCGACAGGCCCATGATGACGTAGATGCTGCCCTCTTCGATCGACAGGCTGATGTCGCGCAGGCCCAGCGTGTGGCCGCTTTCGGCCAGCAGCGCTTCCTTGCTCATGCCGCCCTGCGCGGCTTGCAGCCACTTCTTCGGATGCGGCCCGAAAATCTTGTAGATGTTCTTGACTTCGATCTTGCTCATCGCTGGCCTCCCATGCGCATGCGCTGTCCATACGATTGCGTGATCCGGTCGAACAGCACGGCCAGCACCACGATGCCCAGGCCCGCCAGCAGGCCGCGGCCCACTTCCAGGCGGTTGATGCCGAGCAGCACTTCATACCCCAGGCCGCGCGCGCCGATCATGGAGGCGATCACCACCATCGACAGCGCCATCATCGTGGTCTGGTTGATGCCGGCCATGATGTTGGGCAGGGCCAGCGGCAGCTGCACGCCGAACAGCTGCTGGCGCGGGTTGGCGCCAAAGGCGCGCGACGCTTCCAGCACCTCGCGATCGACCAGGCGGATGCCCAGGTCGGTCAGGCGGATCAGCGGCGGCACGGCGTAGATCACGGTGGCGATGATGGCCGGGATCTTGCCCAGGCCGAACAGCATCACGACCGGAATCAGGTACACGAAGCTGGGCATGGTCTGCATCACGTCCAGCACCGGCAGCATGATCGAACGCAGCCAGTTGACGCGCGCCATCAGCACGCCCAGGGGAATGCCGATGATGACCGACAGCCCGGCCGCCATGATCATCAGCGCCAGCGTCTGCATGCCGGCGTCCCACAGGCCGAGCACGCCGATGACGCACAGCAGCGCGCCCATGGCCAGGCTCAGGCCGATGCGGCGGCTGACCAGCCAGGCGATGACGATGGTGACGCCGACCACGGCCCACCACGGCGAGCTGCGCAGCACCTGCTCCAGCCACACCAGGGCGTGCAGCACGGGCTGGGACAGCGTCTCCAGGGTGTCGGCGTAATTGGTGACCAGGTGATCGACGAATCCGTCGATGGCCCCCCGCACCTGACGGGCGGGAATGATTTCAGGGAACATGTTTTGACTCCATTTCAGCGCGTTCGCCACGCGCCGGGCCGTGCGCCAGCACGGCATCCGGTACGGTGGCCGGGCCGGCGCCCCTCGCGGGGGGCCGGCATCGGCAAGGGCGAAAACCGCTTACAGTCCGGCGCGGGAACAAGACGTCCCGCGCATTGCCCGCGATGGCGGGCAGTCCGCCTGCCGGAGGGCTTTTTCCCCTTGGGGTCATCCCAAGGGGAAAAAGTCCAACCCGATGGTCCGTCCCGGCCAACCGGAACGGACCACCGCCGGAAAGGCGGCGGGGGTTACAGCGCGCTTTGCACGCGCCCGGCGACGTCGGCAGGGACCCACTTGGTCCAGACGTCGGGCTTGGTCTTCAGGAACCACTTGGCCACGGCGCCGGACTCGTCGCCGGTTTCTTCCATGTGGGCCAGGGTTTCGTTCATCACGGGCAGCGGCACCGAGACCTTCGACAGGAACTCGGTCAGCACCGGCGCTTCCTGCGAGAACTTGGTGTTCACCGCGGTGAAGACGGGATTGTCGGGATAGGCGCTGGGCTCGGGCTTGGCGCACTTGGGCGACGTCAGGCACTTGTGCTTGTCGGCGTCGTAGGGCGGCATTTCGAGCTTGACCAGGTCCATGGCGCCAACCAGCGGCGTGGGCGACCAGTAGTAGAAGACCACGTTCTGCTTGCGCTTGTAGGCCGACATCAGGGCCGCCTTCTGCGCCGCACCGGTGCCCGGCGAGTACAGCGTGTAGGTGTCGTCCAGCTTGAGGGCGTGGAACAGGTTGGTGCTGGTGACTTCGCAGCCCCAGCCCGCCGGGCAGCCGTAGAAACGGCCCTTGCCGGGTTCCTCGGGGTCCTTGAACTGGTCCTTGAACTTCGGCAGGTCGGCCGCGGACTTCAGTTCGGGCAGGCGCTCGGCGGTGTAGCGCGGGATGTACCAGGCCTCGCCGCCCATGTAGAGATCGCCGATCCGCTTGACGCGGCCGGTCTTTTCGGCGCGTTCCCAGGGGTCGGCGACGCTGTTCAGCCAGATCTCGGTATTGATATCCAGGTCACCGCGCTCGAGCGCGGCCAGGGCCGGCAAGGTCTCGGTGGGCAAGGTTTCGGTCTTGCAACCGTAGCCCTTTTCCATGATGAAACGTTCGACATCGACCAGGACCAGGTTGGATTCCCAGTTCATGGCGCCGAAATTGATCGGACGCTTGAGTTCGCATTGCGGCGCATCGGCGGCTTGGGCCGATCCGGCGAAGGCAAACAAGACGGCCGCGGCGGCCAGGGTCTTGACGGGGGTGAAACGCATTGGCTTTTGCCTCCATAGGTTCAGGGACACGGCGGCGCTGGTCCGGCCGTGCCATGGAGCTAAGGGGGTTGTGCGGAAGACGGGCAGAACCGCCAATACAAACCGACACTAGCAACAAGAGGATCCGCAGGGTGCGGGGTCTTGCAAGACAGGAGCCTCAAAAACGGAGTTTTCGAGAACCCACAGATAGTGAACAAACTGAAAGAAGAAGCCAGCATCTTAACCGAAATTAATGCATGACCCAACCCCAGGCCTGAACGAATCAGATACATTCAGGCCGAAAACCGTGGGGAAAAACCCTTATTCCCAAGAGGCGATTCCCCGGTTCCCCCTGGGGAATCGCCTCTCGAAAATAAAGATACATATAGTTAATATTTTGTTCTTATAAATACATTTTAGGGCCCAAAAACCCGGTTTCAAGCCTTCGGATCGGGGTCCCGATACATGTAATCGCGCCGCCATGGATAGGCCAGGTCGGGCGGATTGTCGAGCTCGTCGGGACGCCCCGTGGCCGGGTGTTGGCCCACGATCTGGTGCAGCGCGATCCAGCCGTGCTCGAAGCCCATGGCGCAACCGGCCAGATAGAGCCGATAGGCGCGCAGCGAACGCTCGCCCTGCTCGCCGCCCAGGATGCGCGCGGCCTCGGCCAGATTGGCCTCGAGCGCGTCGCTCCAGGCCCACAGGGTCCGGGCGTAGTGCGGTCGCAGGTTTTCGACGTCCACCTCTTCCAGGCCGCCGTTGGTCATGGCCTCCATGACGACGCTGATGTGGGTCAGCTCGCCGCCGGGGAAGATGTACTTCTCGATGAATTCGCCCATGCCGCTGCCCAGCTCGGCGTTGTAGACGCCGGCCGCGGTGATGCCGTGGTTCATGATCAGCCCGCCCGGCCTGAGCAGCCGGCGCAGCTTGGCGAAATAGCCTTCCAGCTGGGCCCGGCCGACGTGCTCGAACATGCCGACCGAGGCGATCTTGTCATAGGGCGCGGCCTCGTCGAGCTTGCGATAGTCCAGCAGTTCCACCCGCACCCGGTCGCCCAGGCCCTTTTCCTGGATCAGCCGGGTGACGTGCGCATGCTGGTTGCGCGACAGCGTGATGCCGGTGGCGTCCACGCCGTAGTGCTCGGCGGCCCACAGCAGCAAGCCGCCCCAGCCCGCGCCCACGTCGAGGAAGCGCTCGCCCGGCCGCAGCCGCAATTTGCGGCAGATGTGGTCCAGCTTGGCCTCCTGGGCCTGCGCCAGGTCCATGCCCGGCTCGCGGTAGTAGGCGCAGGAATAGACGCGGCGCGGATCCAGCCACAGGGCGTAGAAATCGTCGGACAGGTCGTAATGGAATTCGATCTGGCGGGCGTCGCGCTCCACCGAGTGACGCCACACCGACATCACCTTGCGCACCAGCTCGGTCAGCCAGCCGCCGCGCGCCGCGTCCACCGGCGAACCCGGCAGCAGCGCCGCGGCCGCCGCCATCACGTCGCGCATCGACCCTTCGATATCGATGCGGCCTTCGACGTAGTCCTGCCCCAGCACGCCGACGGCGCCCTCGGCCAGGTGGGCCAGCGCGGTCTTGTCGTGCGTCACGAACCGCACCCTGGGATCCGGCGGCCCGACCACGGTGCCATCGGGCAGCACCAGCTGGACAGTGACGGGCAAGGCCTGGAGCTTGCGTTCCACAACAGACAACAAAGGACTCACAGCATCTCCTCTGGAATACGTACGGACACGGACAGACTGTATCGGAAATCCCTTGCAATTTGCGTGTAAGGCAGCGCGTGATAAAGTCATTGGCTTGGTGCAAGACGCGCAATGCAGCGCGACGCACCCTGTCCCTTGCGCGATCCCCATCGCGGCCCACATGCCCCCTACCCTTTCTTCCCGCGGCGCGCTGCCGGGCTGGCTCATTCTCATGGGCGCCCTGACGGCGATCGGTCCTTTCGCCATCGACATGTACCTGCCGGCGTTCCCGACGATCGCCGTCAACCTCGGCGTGCCGCGCGGCGACGTCGAGCGCACGCTGGCGGCCTACCTGATCGGCCTGGCGCTGGCGCAGGTGTTCTACGGCCCGATGGCCGACCGCTACGGTCGCAAGCCGCCGCTGATGGTGGGGCTGGCGCTCTTCATGATCGCGTCGCTGGGCTGCGCCCTGGCCGGCTCGGTCGAGGCGCTGACCGGCTGGCGGGTGGTGCAGGCGATGGGCGGCGCGGCCGGCATCGTGATTCCGCGCGCCGTCATCCGCGACCACTACGAAACCCACGAAGCGGCGCGCGCCATGTCGCTGCTGATGCTGATCATGGGCCTGGCGCCGATCCTCGCGCCGCTGGCCGGCGGACAACTGCTGGGCATCGCCAGCTGGCGCAGCCTGTTCTGGGTGATGCTGGCCGGCGGCGCCATGCTGATGACGGCGGTCGTGCTCATCATGAAGGAATCGCTGACGCCCGAGCGGGTGGTGCCGCTGCGCTGGCACACCATCGTGCAGAACTACCGCGCCCTGTTCGCGCACCGCGGCTTCATGGCGCACAGCCTGGCCGGCGGCTTCGGCCAGGCCGGCATGTTCGCCTACATCATCGGCTCGCCGCGGGTGTTCATCGAACTGTACGGCGTCGACCCCAAGTATTACGGCCTGCTGTTCGGCACCAACGCGCTGTCGCTCATCATCTGCTCGCAGATCAGCGCGCGCCTGCTGCGCACCCACACCCCGCGCCAGCTGCAGCGCCGCGCCCTGACTGCGCTGGCCTGCGCCAGCCTGGCGGCGGTGGCGCTGACCCTGGTGGGCTGGATGACGCTGCCGCTGCTGATGGCCTGCCTGATCTGCTACATGGGCAGCCAGGGCTTCGTGAATCCCAACTCGGCGGCGCTGGCGCTGTCCGACCAGGGCAAGCGGCTGGGCGCGGCCTCGGCGCTATTGGGGACGCTTCAACTGTCGTGCGGCGCGCTGGCCGGTTTCGCCGTCAGCGCCTGGCAGACCGACAGCGCCCTGCCGCTGACGACCACGCTGGCCACCTGCGCCTGCCTGTCCTGGCTGTCGGGGCGCGTGGCGCAATCGCACCCGGCCTGAGTGCCGGGACGCGAGGCGGCCGTGCAGGGACGCAAGGCGGCCAGGACGGGGACGGAAGCCCGCCCTCGCCCGGCAGCGGAAAATGCCTGCCGAAATCGGGCCGACGCGCGCCATCCCGACGCGCCTGGCGCGGCTTGAACGCCACGCTTTTCCACGCGCCGCCGCCCGAGCACTTGATTTACCTGGATTTTTCGTATTAGAATCTACGTCTTCACATGAAGTTTCCCGTGCTGGACTACTATGCTTTGTAGTTCAACACTCTGACCCCCAAGCGCATTTTTGCGGATGGCAGGCAGCGGGTATAAGCACTGGGCGGAATCCCGAGATTTCCCCTCATCCACTAAGACTGGGTGGCCGGCAAGATGGCAAGACCTCGTGGCAAGACCACGACGATCCAAGCCTCTGATTTCATAGCCCGGCGGCTGAAACCCTGTCTACCCCCCCGGCGATGCGCAAGAATAAATGAGGTGCATCCATGGCACGCGTATGCCAAGTGACCGGCAAAGGCCCGATGGTGGGCAACAACGTTTCGCACGCGAACAACAAGACCAAGCGTCGCTTCCTGCCCAACCTGCAATCGCGCCGGTTCTGGGTTGAAAGCGAAAACCGCTGGGTGCGTCTGCGCGTCTCGGCCAAGGCCATCCGCACGATCGACAAGAACGGCATCGACGCCGTGCTGGCCGACATGCGTGCCCGCGGCGAACTGGCCTAATCGGCCCCCCGCCAATCTGACATACTAGGAGCACGACATGGCCAAAGGTATCCGCGAAAAGATCAAGCTCGAGTCGACTGCCGGCACGGGTCATTTCTACACGACCACCAAGAACAAGCGCAACATGCCCGAGAAGATGCTGATCAAGAAGTTTGATCCGGTCGCTCGCAAGCACGTTGACTACAAGGAAACCAAGCTGAAGTAATTCAGCCGGTCTCCGGAAAGTCGCAAAGGCCCTGCTTTCGCAGGGCTTTTTCATTGACGGGCCCTGCATCGCAGGGCCTTTTGCATTGGCGGGATACAAACCGGCGGGCCCGTCCCCGCCGTTTTTCTTGGCGCCCGGGCGCCGCGCATGCTTCAATTGGGCCGCAACAGCAATCGTCCATTACAAGACTCGGCTCTGGCCGGGCCTTCCTGCCAGCGATACCCGCCATGCTCCGTCCCTGCCTGACCCTGCTGCGCCGCGCGCTCGCCCCCGCGCTCCTGGCCCTGGCGCTGACTCCCGTCGCGTCCGCCAAAGACACCAAAGACAAGGAACCGCCGATCCGCATCGGCGAGATCAACAGCTACAAGGCGATTCCCGCCTTCCTCGGCCCGTACAAGAAGGGCTGGCAGCTGGCGCTGGAGGAAGTCAACGCGTCCGGCGGCGTGCTGGGCCGCAAGCTCGAGGTGTTCTCGCGCGACGACAACGGCAACCCCGGCGATTCGGTGCGCGCCGCCCAGGAACTGCTGGCGCGCGAAAAGGTGGACCTGCTGTTCGGCGGCTTCCTGTCCAACACCGGCCTGGCGCTGACCGATTTCGCCAAGCAGCAGCAGGTGTTCTTCCTGGCCGCCGAGCCGCTGACCGACAAGATCACCTGGCAGGAAGGCAACCGCTACACGTACCGCCTGCGGCCATCCACCTGGATGCACGTGGCCGCGCTGGCGCCCAAGGCGCTGGCGCTGCGCAAGAAGCGCTGGGCCATCGTCTACCCCAATTACGAGTACGGGCAATCGGCCGTGGCCACCTTCAAGGCCATGATGAAGTCGTTCCAGTCCGACGTCGAATTCGTCGCCGAGCAGGCCGTGCCGCTGGGCAAGGTCGACGCCGGCGCGGTGGTCCAGGCCCTGTCCGACGCCAAGCCGGACGCCATCTTCAACGTGCTGTTCGCCGCCGACCTGACGCGCTTCGTGCGCGAGGGCAACACCCGCGGCCTGTTCGAGAACCGCGCCGTGGTCTCGGTGCTGTCCGGCGAGCCGGAATACCTGGAGCCGCTGGGCGCCGACACGCCGTCGGGATGGATCGTCACCGGCTACCCCTGGTACGCCATCGACACCCCGGCCAACAAGACCTTCGTCGAGGCCTACCGCAAGCGCTACAACGAGACGCCCAAGGTCGGCTCGGTGGTCGGCTACGCCTCGCTCATGTCGATCGCCCAGGGCCTGAAGGCGGCTGGCGAGGTCGACACCGAAAAACTGGTCGACGCCTTCGCCGGACTGAAAGTGGACACGCCCTACGGCCCGATCCAGTACCGCAAGATCGACCACCAATCGACCATGGGCGTCTACATCGGCGTCACCGCGGTCGAGGACGGCAAGGGCATCATGAAGGACTTCACCTACATCGACGGCGCGCGCCTGCAACCGCCGGACGAACAAGTCCGCAAGATGCGCCCGCACTGATGAGCCTGTCCGGGCTGCTGTCGCAGCTGCTCAACGGCCTGGCGGACGCCAGCGCGCTGTTCCTGGTGGCCGCCGGCCTGTCGCTGATCTTCGGCGTCACGCGGGTCGTCAATTTCGCGCACGGCTCCTTCTACATGCTGGGGATCTACCTGGCCTGGAGCTTCACCCGGTATTTCGGCGATGGCCCGGGCTACTGGGCCGGGCTGCTGCTGGCGGCGCTCGCCACCGGCCTGATCGGCGCCGCCGCCGAGCTGCTGGTGCTCAAGCGGCTGTACCGCGCGCCGGAACTGTTCCAGCTGTTGGCAACGTTCGCGCTGGTGCTGATCATCGGCGACGCCGTCTTGGCGATCTGGGGCCCGGAAGACCTGTTCTCGGCCCGCGCCCCCGGCCTGTCCGGCGCGGTCGAGATCCTGGGCCGGCGCTTTCCCCAATATGACCTGCTGCTGATCGTGGCCGGCCCGGTGGTGCTGGGCCTGCTGTGGCTGCTGCTGATGCGCACCCGCTGGGGCCGCCTGCTGCGCGCCGCCGCCGAGAACCGCGACATGCTGGCCGCGCTCGGCGTCAACCAGGCCTGGCTGTTCACCTCGGCCTTCACGCTGGGCGCGTTCCTGGCCGGGCTCGGCGGCGCGCTGGCCGCGCCGCGGGTGCCCGCCACGCTCGGGCTCGACCTGGAGATCATCGCCAGCGCCTTCGTGGTCGTGGTCGTCGGCGGCCTGGGCTCGATTCCCGGCGCCTTCCTGGCGGCGGTCCTGATCTGCTGCGTCAAGGCCGTCTTCGTCTTCCTCGGTCAGGTGCAGATCGGCCCCTGGCTGTTCAACCTGTCCAAGCTCACCCTGCTGGCCGAATTCGCCGTGATGGCGGTCGTGCTGGTGGCGCGGCCGTGGGGCCTGTTGGGCCAGCCGCCGGCGCCCTCCTCGCATGCGCTGGCGGCCGAAGCCCCCATCGCCCCCGCCGGCCGTCGCCTGCGGCTGGCCTACGGCGCGTTGCTGGCGCTGCTGGTCCTGGCGCCGCTGGCGGCAGCGCAGTGGCCCTATCTGGGCATCCTGCTGACCGAAGTGCTGATCGCCGCCCTGTTCGCCGCCAGCCTGCATTTCCTGACCGGCCTGGCGGGCATGACCACCTTCGGCCACGCCGCCTGGTTCGGCCTGGGCGCCTATGGCGCGGCGCTGCTGCTGAAACTGGCGGCGCTGCCGATGGAAGCCGCCCTGCTGCTGGGCCCGCTGGCCGCCGGACTCGGCGCGGTGGTGTTCGGCTGGTTCTGCGTGCGCCTGTCCGGCGTGTACCTGGCGATGCTGACGCTGGCGGTGGCGCAGATCCTGTGGGCGCTGGCCTATCAATGGGACGAGGTCACCGGCGGCAGCAACGGCCTGATCGGCCTGTGGCCGTCGCGCTGGCTGACGCAGGGCCCCTGGTTCTACTACCTGACGCTGGCGCTGTCCGCGCTCGGCATCGCCTGGCTGCGGCGCCTGGCGTTCTCGCCGCTGGGCTACGCGCTGCGCGGCGCGCGCGATTCGGCCCTGCGGGCCGAAGCGCTGGGCATGGACACGCGCCGCGTCCAGTGGGCCGGCTTCGTGGCGGCGTCGCTGGCCGCGGGCCTGGCCGGGTCGCTGTACGCATTCTCCAAGGGCAGCATCGCTCCCGACGTGCTCGGCGTGAGCCGCTCGGTGGACGGGCTGGTGATGGTGCTGCTGGGCGGCCTGCAGACGCTGGCCGGCCCCCTGGTCGGCGCGGCCGCCTACACCTGGCTGCAGGACGCCGCCGCGCGCAGCACGGACTATTGGCACGCGGTGCTGGGGCTCGCCATCCTGGCGCTGGTGATGCTGTTTCCGGCGGGCCTGGCGGGCGCCGCCGCGCGCTGGACGCGGAGGCGCGCATGACCGCGGCCGACGCCTTGCTGCGGGTCCAGGGACTGCGCAAATCATTCGGCGGCATCGACGCGCTGGCGGACGTCTCGTTCCAGCTGGAGGCCGGCCACATGCTGGCGCTGATCGGCCCGAACGGCGCCGGCAAGTCCACCTGCTTCAACGTGCTGGGCGGCCAGTTGCGGCCCGATGCCGGCTCGGTGCGCCTGGACGGCCGCGAGCTGGTGGGCCTGCCGGCGCTCAAGATCTGCCGCCTCGGCGTCGGGCGCACCTTCCAGACCGCCGCCACCTTCCGCTCGATGACCGTGCTGGAAAACGTGCAGACGGCCCTGCTGTCGCGCGACCGCCTGTTGCTGCGCCCCAGGCGCCGCGCCGCGTCGCACCGCGCCGACGAAGCCATGGCGCTGCTGGAACAGGTGCGGATGGCCGCCCAGGCCGGCGCGCACTGCGGCGCCCTGGCCTACGGCAACGTCAAGCGGGTCGAGCTGGCCATGGCGCTGGCGCACCGGCCGAAGCTGCTGCTGATGGACGAACCCACCGCCGGCATGGCCACCAACGAACGCCACGCGCTCATGCGCCTGACGCGCGAACTGGCCGACACCCAGCGCATGGCGGTGCTGTTCACCGAGCACAGCCTGGACGTGGTCTTCAAGCATGCCGACCGCATCGCCGTGCTGGTGCGCGGCAGCCTGCTGGCCGAAGGCCCGCCGGACCGGATCGCGGCCGACGCGCGCGTCCAGGCCGCCTACCTCGGCACCGACGCGCCTGGCTGAGGCCGGCTCAGTGGCCGGCCTGCGGGCTGTCCGGCTGGCATTCCCAGAACACCCTGGCCTGGCAACCGGCGCAGATGCCCCGGTCGAGCCTGGCGTAGATGGCGTGCAGCGCGGTCGCCTTGTCAGGGAACACATGGTCCGCGCCCAGCCGCTCCAGGAAGCCGGTGCGGCGCCACATCGCCAGCACCTCGGGGCGCGGCCGGTGGAAATAGAGGTCGCCGCCCATGGCGCGGCGTGCCACCAGCTCATCCTCCCAGACCTGGGCGCCGGCCAGGTCGATGAAATTCATGCTCTTGGCCATCACCAGCAGATGGCGCGGCGCATCCGCGCCCGCGCGCAGTTCCTGCAGGCGCTGCGCCACGTGCGCGGCGGCGCCGAAATAGACCGATCCCTCCATGCGCAGCAGCTTGAGCTGGGGACATTCCGGCAATGCCTCGGGCTGCTGCGCCAGCACCACGAAACGACGGTCCAGCCCGCGCGAATCGAAGCCCATGGTGCGCATCGCGGGCCGCGAGGTGCGATGCAGGTACGCCATCAGCGACAGCACGGTGCCCAGCAGGATCGCCACCTCCATGCGAATGGTCACGGTGGCCGCCAGCGTGGCCGCGGCGATCGCGCTTTCGCCCGGTTGGGTACGGATCAGCAGGCGCCAGCGCGGAACGTCCAGCAGGGTCCAGGCCACCAGCAGCAACAGGCCCGCGATGGCCGCGTGCGGAATCCGCGCCAGCAGGGGGCCGCTCAGCGCCACCAACGCCATCAGCAGCAATGCCGAGAACACCGCCGCCAGCGGCGTCTTCGCGCCCGCCTCGTAGTTGGGAATGGAACGGTTGAGCGAGCCGCAGGACAGATAACAGGAAAAAAAGCCGCCGACCACGTTGGACAGGCCCTGCCCGACGAATTCACGGTTGGCGTCGATGCGCTGGCCCGACCGCGTCGCCACCGCCTTGGCGATGGAAATCGATTGCGCCAGCGCCACGATGGTCAATGCGAACGCCAGGCTGAGCAGATCGGGCAAGGCGCGCCAGTCGATGCGGGGCACGTGGAAGGGCGGCCACGGCTGCGCCAGGTCGCCCAGCAGCGGCACCGGCGCGGCGCCGAAGCGCGCCGCCAGTGCATTGAACGCCGCCGCGGCCAGCGCCCCAACCACCAGCCCGGCCAGCATGTAGGGCTTGCGCTTGTCCAGCCGCTTGAGCAGCAGGGCCGCGGCGATCGTCACGGCCGTCACCAGCAGCGCGCCCGCCTGCAGTTGGTCCCAATGGCCCGCCAGGCTGGCCAGCAACGCGCCGGCGCCATGCGAATCCGGCGCCGGCAGGCCCAGCGCATCCTTGAGCGCATGCACCGCGATCAGCAGGGCCGCGCCGCTGGTGAAACCGAACAGCGCCGATGGCGAAATGAAGTGCGCCAGCGAGCCCAGCCGCAGCGCGCCCACCAGCCATTGCATCAGCCCGACCAGCACCGTCACCGCCAGCGCCAGCTCGATGTAGCCCGGGCTGCCCGCCACCGCCAGCGGCGTCAGCACCGCGAACAGCGCCAGCGAATTGGCATTGGTGGGGCCGGACATGACATGGCGGCTGGAGCCGAACAAAGCCGCCACGATACAGGGCACGATGGCCGAATACAGGCCGTATTGCGCCGGCAGCCCGGCGAGCGTGGCGAAGGCCACGCCCTGCGGCAGCACCAGCAGGGCGCCGAGCAGCCCGGCCGCCAGGTCCGCGCGCAGGGTCGCGGGGCCGACTTCCGGCACCCAATCGCCAAACACGCGCGCCAACCACGCTTTGCTTCCCGCCGCCATCGCTCCCCTGCCCCGTTTTTTCCGTATTCCCGCGCGCTCAGCGCAGGAACCTGCGTTCCAGCTCGCGCATGTCCACGCCGCCCTGCAGGCCGATGATATCGCGCACCGTCGGCGGGCCGGCATGGACGGCATGCGAAAGCATGCGTTGCGGTGCATGGCGTGGCGTGTCGAAACCCGGCGCGGCTTGCCCCGGCTGCGGCCGTTTAACACTAAAAGCGGCGCGCGCCCGCCAAACGCGCGACGAGGTTCAGCCCGCCTCGCCGCCGCGCCGCGCCTTCATCGCCCGGCTGATCGCGGCCAGCGCGTCATCGCCGATCAGGCGCGCGGCCAGTGGCAGCAGTTCATCTTCTTCCCGCTGGATATGCGCCGCATAGGCCGCCGCGAACGCCTCCACCTGCGCTGGCGGCAACGCCGCGGGACGGCCCGCCGCGATCTCGTCCAGGATTCGCCGCAGCGGCGCCCACAAGGCCGCCAGCCGCGCGTGATCCGCGATCAGCCCGTCGACCAGCGCATGCAGGCAGACGGCGTCGGAACCGGCCATGGACTCGATCAGGGCCGGAAACAGGTCCTCTTCCTCGTCCTCGTGGTGGTGGATCGCGGCCGTCTGGAAATAACGCGCGACGCCCGCGGCCGCGACCTGGGCCGCATCGTCGCTGCCATGCGCCGGCAGATGCGCGGCCAGGCGCCGCAAGGTGGCGCATTGCCGCGCAATGCGCCCATGACAGGCCGACAGCAGCCCGAGGGGATCATCGGTGGTCGGCGCCGCGGCCGGCCCACCCGGAAAACTCACCGCCATGTCCCCTCCCGTCGGATCAAGAATGCCCGCGCCACCACAAGCGGATGGAATCCCAGGCGCGGCCGGCGAATCCGGCCTCGGCCACCGGCTCCAGCGCCACCACCGGGAACTGCATGGCGGGCTTGCCGTCGACCATCACGCGCAGCGAGCCGACCGTGGCCTGGGCCGCGATCGGCGCCACCAGCGGATCCTGTGGCGCCCAGACCGGCTCGACCTTGGCGCCGGCCGGCACCGTGACATAGGCGTCGCGCGCGAACCCGGCCTTGAGCGTGTCGGCCTGGCCCTTCCAGACCTCGGGCGTGGCCACCGCCTGGCCCTTTGCATATAACTTGATGGTATTGAACCCCTGGAAGCCCCATTCCAGCAACTCGCGGCTTTCCTGGGTGCGCAGCTTGTCCGAGGCCGTGCCCACCACCACCGTGATCAGGCGCCGCTGATCCTTGCCGTTGGGCCGGCGCGCGGTCGCCACGATGCAATAGCCGGCCGCGTCGGTATGGCCGGTCTTCAGGCCATCGACGCTGGGATCGAGCCACAGCAGCCGGTTGCGGTTGGGTTGCGTGATGTTGGCGTAGGTGAAGGTCCTGGCCGAATCGTAGGTCTTGTACAGCTCGGGGTAATCGCGGATGAAGCGCGTGGCCAGGATCGACAAATCGCTGACGGTGGAATACGTGCCCGGATCCGGCAGGCCGTGGGGACTGGCGAAGTGCGTGCCATGCAGGCCCAGTTGCGCGGCGGTGTCGTTCATGCGCGCCACGAACGCCTCGACGCTGCCCGACACCGCTTCGGCCAGCGCGATCGCCGCGTCATTGCCGGACTGGATCATCAGGCCGCGCAGCAGCTGGTCCACCGACACCTTGGAGCCCGGCTCCAGGAACATCTTGGAACTGCCGGGCGGCACTTTCCAGGCGCGCGTCGAGATGGTCACCTTCTGGTCCGGCGACAGCTCCTTGCTGTGGATGGCGCTGAACACCACGTACGCCGTCATGATCTTGGTCAGCGAGGCCGGTTCGATCCGGGCGGTGGCCGCGTGCGAGGTGATCACCTGGCCGCTGGTCTCGTCCAGCAGCAACCAGGCCTTGGCGGACAGGTCGGGCTGGGGCATCGATTGCGCCAGGGCGCCTGACATGCATGCGGTCGCAACGAGCAGGCTCGCCGCCAACTTCTTCATCAACATAGGGGTGCTTCACTTCCATGCGGGGTAAGGATGGCGCGCCGGCAATGCGGGCAGGCGGCAACCGGCCGCCCGCGCGCACCGCCAACGCGCGGCGCGAAGCATTGGAACACGCCGGCCGCGGATGGTTCAAAACCCCATTGCAGAAGCACTTTGCGCGATGCGCGCGGCATTGAAAAAATCGCAGTGAATGTCACTGCATTTTGCAAAACCCCTTGTAGAAGGGTTTTTTCTGTCTGGAAAACAACAAAGATTGCGCGAAAGGCCTTGCGAAAGCGGCTACAACCGCCACTCTTCCGCTATCATCGGGCGCGTAGCGTTAAACGCCGATACCCGGCGCGCGCGCTGCCCCATGTCCTCAACATACGGATTTTGACCATGGCCACGAAAGCTAAAGCTCCTGCCAAGAAAGTCACCAAGCCCGCCGCCAAGGCGCCCGCAAAGAAGGCTACTGCCGCCAAACCCGCTGTGAAGCCGGCAGCCAAGAAGGTCGTTGCCGCCAAGAAGGTCGCCGCCGCCCCCAAGGCTATCAAGGCTGCTCTGAACAAGACCCAGCTGGTCGCCTACATCGTCGAGCAGTCCGGCGTTGAAGCCAAGTCGGTCAAGGCCGTCCTGGCCAGCCTGGAAACCTCGGTGCTGAGCTCCGTGGACAAGAAGGGCGCCGGCGAATTCACGCTGCCCGGCCTGTTCAAGGTCGCCGTGCAGAAGGTTCCCGCCAAGGCCAAGCGCTTCGGCAAGGATCCGTTCACCGGCCAAGAGCGCTGGTTCCCCGCCAAGCCGGCTTCGGTCAAGGTGAAGGTTCGCCCGCTCAAGAAGCTGAAGGACGCCGCGCAGTAATTCCGCACGGTTATCCGGTCAAGCCGGAAAGGGCCTGCCCCGCAAAGGGCGGGCCCTTTCTTTTTTTGCGCGCCCGCGCCTGCCGGCTGGCGCGCCTTGCATGATCGCTGGCCCGCCTGTTAGAATTTATCTTCATGTAAAGATACTTTATATAAAAACATCATGAACGATCTGGTCGACCTGGTGCTGTCGCAATGGGAGCAGGAATGCCCCAACCTGGACATCTCGCCCATGAGCGTCCTGAGCCGCGTGTTCCGCTTCCACGCCTTCGCCGCGCGTGACGTGGGCCAGGCGTTCAAGCGCTACCACCTGCATCAGGGCGAATTCGACGTGCTCGCGACGCTGTACCGCACTGGCGCGCCGTACGCCATGAATCCGCAAAAACTGGTCGCGGCGCTGCTGCTGACCTCGGGCGCCATGACCAACCGGCTGGACCGCCTGGAACAGGCCGGCCTGCTGGCGCGCACGCCCAACCCCGACGACCGCCGCGGCGTCATCGTGGCGCTGACCGCCGAAGGCCTGCGCGTCATCAAGCAGGTGCTCAAGGACTACCTGCGCGAACTGGAAACGCTGCTCGCCCCCCTGAACGCCACCGAACGCCGCCAGATGGCCGGCCTGCTGAAGAAACTGCTGATCCCGCATGACCAGGAAACGCCCGGCGGCATCGCCGCCTGAGTTCTCCTTTCGCCACACGCCAACGCCCCGCCTCACATGAACGCCACTCCCGCCCAACCCGCCCCGCTCACCGCGCCCGTCATCCTGCTGATGTCCGTCGCCACCGGCCTGGCGGTCGCCAGCAACTATTACGCGCAGCCGTTGCTGCACACCATCAGCCAGCAATTCACGCTGTCCAACGCCACCGCCGGCAGCATCGTCATGATCGCGCAGCTGAGCTACGCGCTCGGCCTGATCCTGCTGGTGCCGCTGGGCGACCTGTTCGAGCGCCGCGGCCTGATCGTGCTGATGACGCTGCTGTCGTCCGGCGGCCTGCTGGTGTCGGCCTTCGCCCCCAATATCCAGATGCTGATGCTCGGCACCGCCGTGACCGGCATGCTGTCGGTGGTGGCGCAGGTGCTGGTGCCGTTCGCGGCCACCCTGGCGGCGCCGCATGAGCGCGGCAAGGCGGTCGGCACCGTCATGAGCGGCCTGCTGCTGGGCATCCTGCTGGCCCGCACCGCGGCCGGCGTGCTGGCCGACCTGGGCAGCTGGCGCACCGTCTACTGGGTTGCCGCGATCCTGATGCTGGCCATGTCCGCCGCGCTCTGGAAGGTGCTGCCGCGCCACAAGAGCCACGCCGCCATGAGCTATCCGCGCCTGCTCGGCTCGATCTTCCGCCTGTTCGCCGAGGAACCGCTGCTGCGCGGCCGTTCGCTGCTGGGCGGCCTGCTGTTCGCCGCCTTCAGCATGCTGTGGACGCCGCTGACGTTCCTGCTGTCGGGTCCGGACTACGGTTTCAACAACACCACCATCGGGCTGTTCGGGCTGGCCGGCGCGGCCGGCGCCTATGCCGCCAACCGCTTCGGCCGCCTGGCCGACCGCGGCCTGGGCAACCAGGCCACCCGCATCGGCCTGCTGCTGCTGCTCGCATCCTGGGGGCTGATGGCCTTCGGCCAGGCCTCGGTCATCGCGCTGCTGGTGGGCATCCTGATCCAGGACCTGGCGATCCAGGGCGTCCATGTCACCAATACCAGCTCGCTGTACCGCACCCGCCCCGAGGCCCGCAGCCGCCTGACGGCCGGTTACATGACCAGCTACTTCATCGGCGGGGCGACCGGATCGCTGGTATCGTCCTGGCTTTACTCCCATTACGGCTGGCCCGGCGTGGTCACCGCGGGCGCGGTTCTGGGGGCCATAACCCTGGCTTACGGCATGCTGGGGGCCAGTGCCCGCATCCCGGAAATCGCCCCGTCCCCTATCCGCGCCTAGCACCTCCTATAATCAGGGGTTTTGGCCGCCCCCGCGCCTGGCGCGCGGGGGCGGTTCACCCATTTTTCGCCATCGCGCACGAGCCCATGCAGGAACGTTACCTCCCCACTACCGTCGAAGCGGCCGCCCACCAAGACTGGCAGGCCCGCGACGCCTATCTGGTCCATGAACACGCGAAGAACCCGGACGGCTCCGAGAAGCCGAAGTTCTACGCCTGCTCGATGCTGCCCTATCCCAGCGGCAAGCTGCACATGGGCCACGTGCGCAACTACACCATCAACGACATGATGGCGCGCCAGCTGCGCATGCGGGGCTACAACGTGCTGATGCCGATGGGCTGGGACGCCTTCGGCATGCCGGCCGAGAACGCCGCCATCAAGTCCAAGGTGCCGCCGGCCAAGTGGACCTACGACAACATCGCTTATATGAAGAAGCAGATGAAGGCGATGGGCCTGGCGATCGACTGGTCGCGCGAAATGTGCGCCTGCGACCCCGAGTACTACAAGTGGAACCAGTGGCTGTTCCTGAAGATGCTCGAAAAGGGCGTCGCCTACCGCAAGACCCAGGTCGTGAACTGGGACCCGGTCGACCAGACCGTGCTGGCCAACGAACAGGTCATCGATGGCCGCGGCTGGCGCTCGGGCGCCCCGGTCGAAAAGCGTGAGATCCCCGGCTACTACCTGCGCATCACCGATTACGCCGACGAACTGCTGGGCGCGGTGCAGAACGATCTGCCCGGCTGGCCCGAGCGCGTGCGCCTGATGCAGGAAAACTGGATCGGCAAGTCCGAAGGCCTGCGCTTCGCCTTCCCGCACCAGATCGCCGGCCAGGACGGCCAGCTGATCCAGGACGGCAAGCTGTACGTCTTCACCACTCGCGCCGACACCATCATGGGCGTGACGTTCTGCGCCGTGGCGCCGGAACACCCCCTGGCCACCCACGCCGCGCAGTCGAACCCGGCGCTGGCCGCCTTCATCGAACAGTGCAAGCTGGGCGGCACCACCGAGGCCGAACTGGCCACGCGCGAAAAGGAAGGCCTGCCCACCGGCCTGTTCGTGACCCACCCGGTCACCGGCGACCAGGTCGAGGTCTGGGTCGGCAACTACGTGCTCATGACCTACGGCGACGGCGCCGTGATGGGCGTGCCCGCCCACGACGAACGCGACTTCGCCTTCGCCAAAAAATATGACCTGCCGATCCGCCAGGTCGTGGACGTGGCCGGCAAGGCCTATTCCACCGACGCCTGGCAGGAATGGTACGGCGACAAGCAGAGCGGCCGCACCATCCAATCCGGCAAGTACGACGGCCTGTCCCACAAGGAAGCCGTGGACGCCATCGCCGCCGACCTGGGCGCGCAAGGCCTGGGCGAGAAGCAGACCACCTGGCGCCTGCGCGACTGGGGCATCTCGCGCCAGCGCTACTGGGGCACCCCGATCCCGATCATCCACTGCCCGGACTGCGGCCCGGTGCCGGTCCCCGAGAAGGACCTGCCGGTGGTGCTGCCGGCCGACCTGATCCCGGACGGCAGCGGCAATCCGCTGGCCAAGAACGAAGCCTTCCTGTCGTGCGCCTGCCCCAGCTGCGGCAAGCCGGCGCGCCGCGAGACGGACACGATGGACACCTTCGTGGACTCGTCCTGGTACTTCATGCGCTACACCTCGCCGGGCAACGACAACGCCATGGTCGACGCGCGCAATGACTACTGGATGCCGATGGACCAATACATCGGCGGCATCGAACACGCGGTCCTGCACCTGCTGTACGCGCGCTTCTGGACCAAGGTCATGCGCGACATGGGCCTGCTCAATTTCGACGAGCCCTTCACCAAGCTGCTCTGCCAGGGCATGGTGCTGAACCACATCTACTCGCGCAAGAACGCCCAGGGCGGCATCGAGTATTTCTGGCCCGAGGAAGTCGAGAACGTCTACGACGCGCGCGGCGCCATCACCGGCGCCAAGCTCAAGTCCGACGGTTCCGACGTGACCTACGGCGGCGTGGGCACGATGTCCAAGTCCAAGAACAACGGTGTCGATCCGCAATCGCTGATCGACACGCTGGGCGCCGACACGGCCCGCCTGTTCGTCATGTTCGCCAGCCCGCCCGAGCAGACGCTCGAGTGGTCCGACTCCGGCGTCGAAGGCTCGAACCGCTTCCTGCGCCGTCTGTGGTCCATCAGCTACGCGCAGCGCGACACCGTCGCCCGCGGCCTGGCCGCCGGCGCCGACTGGACCGACGCGCCCGCCGCCGTCAAGGATCTGCGCCGCGAGGTCTACAACCTGCTCAAGCAGGCCGACTACGACTACCAGCGCATCCAGTACAACACCGTCGTGTCCGCGTGCATGAAGATGCTCAACGCCATCGACGACGCCAAGCTGCCGCAAGGCGCGCACGCCGATGCCGCCTACGCCGAAACGCTGGGCGTGCTGCTGCGCGTGCTGTACCCGGTGGTGCCGCACGTCACCTGGCACCTGTGGCGCGACCTCGGCTACTCGCACGAGCTGGGCGACCTGCTCGACGCGCCGTGGCCGCACGTCGACGAGGCCGCGCTGGTGGCGGACGAAATCGAGCTGATGCTGCAGGTCAACGGCAAGCTGCGCGGCTCGATCCGCGTCGCCGCCAAGGCCGCCAAGGAAGACATCGAGAAACTCGCCGCCGCCCAGGAAGAAGTCGCCCGCTACCTGGAAGGCCGCCCGCCCAAGCGGGTCATCGTGGTTCCGGGCAAACTGGTCAACGTCGTAGGCTGATGAGGTCAAGCATGTACTTCGCCGGGCAACAAACGCACTCCCCCCGCCAATCCTGGCTGCTGCGCGGCGCCTGCCTGGCGCTGTTCATGCTGATCTCCGCTTGCGGCTTCACGCTGCGCGGCGTCACGCCGCTGCCGTTCGATACGCTGTATATCGGCATCCCCGACAACTCCCAGTTCGGCGCCGACGTGCGCCGTGCGCTGAGGGCCGCGTCCCCCAACACCAAGCTCGTCACGACGTCCAAGGAAGCGCAAGCCATCCTGCAGCAGGTCAGCAACAACCGAACCCTGCGCGAGGTATCGCTGAACGCCCAGGGCCGTGTCGAGGAATACGAACTGGGCATCAACTACACCTTCCGCCTGATCGACGCCAAGGGCCGTGCCCTGATCCCGGACACGACCCTGTCGATCTACCGCGAAATGCCGTACGACGACCAGATCGTCCAGGCCAAGCAAGGGCAGATCGAAACGCTCTACATCGCCATGCAACGCGACCTGGTCTCGCGCCTGCTGCGCCGCATGACCGCGCCTGAAGTGCGCAAGGCATTCGAGAACCGCGAGCAACGCGGCGAAGACGGCGAAACCCCGCTGTACGATCCGACCGCGCCGATACCGCGCAGCACCCCGGCGCCGTGGCAGACCCCGTCCACCACCGACCCCGCCAACCTGCGCTGACCGATGGCACAACCCCTGGACGCGGATCGCCTGGCCGACCACCTGCAGCGGGCGGGCAACCGTCTCGCGCCGCTGTATACGGTGTCCGGCGACGAGCCTCTCCTGGTGACCGAGGCGGTCGACGCGCTGCGCGCCGCCGGGCGCGCGGCGGGCTACACCGAGCGCCTGTCGATGGTGATGGATGCGCGCAGCGACTGGAGCGCGGTGATCGCCGCCACCCAGAGCGTGTCGCTGTTCGGCGACCGCCGCATCCTCGAGCTCAAGATTCCCACCGGCAAGCCCGGCAAGCCCGGCGCCGACACGCTGACGCGCCTGGCCGAGCAGGCTGAGAAGCAGGCCGACAACCCCGACACGCTGATCCTGGTATCGCTGCCGCGCCTGGACAAGGCCACCCGTGAAGGCCGCTGGGTGCAGGCCCTGGCGCGCGGCGGCATGATGGTCGACATCGCCGGCGTCGAACGCGGCCGCCTGCCCGCCTGGGTCGGCCAGCGCCTGGCGCGGCAGAACCAGCGCGCCGACAACGCCACCCTGCAATGGATGGCCGACAAGGTCGAAGGCAACCTGCTGGCCGCGCACCAGGAAATCCAGAAACTGGGCCTGCTCTACCCCGAAGGCCAACTGGCGGCCGAGGACGTCGAGCGCGCCGTGCTCAACGTCGCGCGCTACGACGTGTTCGGCCTGCGCGACGCCATGCTGGCCGGCGACATCGCCCGCACCATCCGCATGATCGACGGCCTGCGCGCCGAGGGCGAAGCCCTGCCGCTGGTGCTGTGGGCGGTAGGCGAGGAAATTCGCCTGCTGGCGCGCGTGGCCGAGGCCCGCAGCCTGGGGCAGGACGCCAACGGCCTGATGCGCCGGCTGCGTATTTTCGGCGCGCACGAACGCCTCGCGCTGCAGGCGCTGGGCCGAGTCCGCCCCGACGTCTGGCCCGCCGCGGTGCAGCATGCGCACGAAGTGGACCGCCTCATCAAGGGGCTGTCCGTCCCGGGCCGGCTATCCGACCCCTGGGAAGAAATGACCCGCCTGGCCCTGCGCGTCGCCGCCGCCGGCAACCGACCGTGAAGGCGGCTCCGGCCGCCTCCTGATCCTCCCGGCCCCCGGCCGGATAAACTACTCCTATCGCAAGCGGCGCCCTGGCCGCCCCCTCACCATGATCGACGCCGCCATGTCCTCGTCCTCCATCGAACAAGCCATGCTGACCCTGGGCGACAACGCGCGCCGGGCTTCGCGCGCCATGATGCGCGCCAACAGCGCCGCCAAGAACCAGGCCCTGCTGGCCATGGCCGACGCGCTCGCCGCCAACCAGGCCGACCTGCTCGCCGCCAATGCCAAGGACGTCGCCGCCGCCCGCGCCAACGGCCTGGAGCCGGCCCTGCTCGACCGCCTGACCCTGTCGGAAAAGACGCTGGCGCACATGGCCGAGGGCCTGCGCCAGATCGCCGCCCTGCCCGACCCGATCGGCAGCGTCACCGCCACCAGCGTGCGCCCCAACGGCATGCGCGTGGCGCAGATGCGCGTGCCGCTCGGCGTCATCGGCATCATTTACGAATCGCGCCCCAACGTCACCATCGACGCGGCGGCGCTGTGCCTGAAGTCCGGCAACGCCGCCATCCTGCGCGGCGGCAGCGAAGCCCTGCACTCCAACGTGGCGCTGGGGCGCATCGTCCAGCAGGGCCTGGCGGCCGCCGGCCTGCCGCAGGACGCGGTGCAGGTCGTCGCCACGGCCGACCGCGCAGCGGTCGGCAAGCTCATCACCATGACCGAGCACATCGACGTCATCGTGCCGCGCGGCGGCAAGGGCCTGATCGCGCGCCTGGCGCAGGAAGCACGCGTGCCGCTCATCAAGCACCTGGACGGCAACTGCCACATCTACATCGACGCCGCCGCCGATCCGGACAAGGCCCACGCCATCGCCTTCAACGCCAAGACCTACCGCTACGGCATCTGCGGCGCCATGGAAACGCTGCTGGTGGACGCCGTGGCGGCCGTCTCGATCCTGCCGCGCCTGGCGGCCGCGCTGACCGAACACGGCGTCGAACTGCGCGGCTGCCCGCGCACACTGGCGCTGCTGCCGCACGCCAAGCCGGCCACCGAAGAAGACTGGGGCACCGAATACCTGGGCCCGATCCTGGCGATCCGCATCGTCGACTCGCTCGACGACGCCATCGAGCACATCGCCCGCTGGGGTTCCGGCCACACCGACGCGATCGTCACCGAAGACCTGTCGTCGGCCCAGCGCTTCCAGCGCGAAGTCGATTCCAGCTCGGTCTACGTCAACCTGCCGACCTGCTTCGCGGACGGCTTCGAATACGGCCTGGGCGCTGAAATCGGCATCTCCACCAACCGCCTGCACGCCCGCGGCCCGGTCGGCCTGGAAGGCCTGACCACGCTCAAGTGGGTGCTGACCGGCGAAGGCCAGACCCGCGGCTGACCGCCCTTTCCTACAACCTTCTGTTCGCGGCCGCGCCGCGCGTTACCGGGATTTCCATGCATTCACCCGCCATGGCCATGGCCTTCAGCCTTTTCGTGCTGTGCTTCATCACCTGCTCGCTGAGCGGCCTGGTGCTGTTCTTCTTCAAGAGCAAGCAGATCAACGCCACGCTCAAGCACCCCTATCTGCAGCACCGTCCCTTCGAGCGCTATCCGCTGGCGATCAAGGCCGCCATCATGCTGGATTATTTCTTCCGCCTGATGTTCCCCGGCACCCGTTTCTGGCTCATCGGCAACGCCAATGACCTGCTGGGCCACGTCGATCCCAAGAAGACGCCGCTGGCCCTGAAATGGCCGATCGTCGGTTTCTGGGGCTCCTGCTGGCTGGGCCTGATCGCCATGATCGTGCTGTGGACCCTGCTGTTCGTGGGAGCCTGACGCGCATGCAGATCCAGATCGAAGACTATCCCGGCTGCGTCGACGCGGCCCGCGCGCTGATCGCGGCCCGTGATTCCGGCGTGGCCGGCCCGCGCCTGCCCGCCGCCTGCCGCCCGCAGACGCTGGGCCAGGCGTTCGCCGTCCAGCAATGCACCGCCCGGTTGTTGCGCGAGACCCGCCGCGACGGTATCGGCGCCTGGAAAAGCGCACTGCCGTCGCCCGAAAAGACCGTGGTCGCGCCGATCTACGCCTCGACCGTGGCGCTGGCCGGCACGCTGGAGACGCCCGCGCCGCTGGTCCGCGTCGAGCCCGAGATCGCCTTCGAGCTGGCGCACGACCTGCCCGCGCGCGACGAACCGTACAGCCACGCCGAGATCGACACCGCCATCGCCGGCGCGCGGCTGGCGCTGGAAGTGCTGGGTTGCCGCTACGCCGCGCCGGAGCACGCCAGCCTGCCCGAGCTGCTGGCCGACCACATGTTCAATGCCGGACTGGTGCTGGGGCCGCGTATCGCCTCGCCGGATGCCGCCCCCGCCAGCATGGCCATCACGCTGTCGGTCGACGGCGCCGAGGTCGAGCAGCACGCCGGCATCCATCCCAACGGCCACGCCAAGGCCGGCCTGTATTGGCTCGCCAATTTCCTGCGCGAGCAGGGCCTGGGCCTGACCGCCGGCCAGCACGTCATCACCGGTTCGTACGCCGGCTACCTGGATGTGCCCGCCAACCGCGACGTCGAACTCGCCTACGGCGATCTCGGCGTCCTGAAGGTGCGTTTCAGCTTCCGCTGAACCGCGTCTTGAAACCCCGCGCCCGCGCCGGTTAAGCTGGGGGCCGTCCACCGCCACGGCCCCCTTTCCATGCTGACCCTGCGCCCCTTCTCGACCTCGGATTACCCCCTGCTCGCCAGCTGGTTCACCAGCCTGCCCGAGGTCGTGCAATGGGGCGGTTCGCATGTGTCGTATCCGCTGACCGCGACCGACATGGACGTCATGCTGCGCGAAGGCCAGTCGCAACCGCCCGCGCGGCGCTGCTGGATGGCCTGCCGCGACGACACGCCGGTGGGCCACGCCCAACTGGCCTATGAATGGCGCGACGGCAACGCCCGCCTGGGCCGTGTCGCCATCGCCCCCGACGCGCGCGGCCAGGGCCTGGCGCGGCCGATGGTGGCGCTGATGATCGACGAGGCCTTCCGCGCGCCCGGCATCGAGCGCCTGGAGCTGAACGTCTACATGTTCAACACGCCCGCGATCCGCACCTACCAGGCGCTGGGCTTCACGCTCGAAGGCGTGCGCCGCTCCTCCACCCGCGCCGGCCAGGCGCGCTGGGATACCGGCATGATGGGACTGCTGCGATCCGAATGGCGGCCGGCCGCCGGCTGATTCCCCGCTGCCCGGCCTGCGCCGTGATCCTCTTGACCATCACCCCGCTTGCGATCCGGTCCTCCGGCCAGCCGGGAACCGGACCGCGCCGCGCCTAGCGCGCGACCGGCTCCGCGATCTCGACCGCGGGCCCGGCCGCTTCGATCACCTCGCCGGCCGCCAGGCACAGGTCTTCACGATAGCGCCCAGCCACGACCTGCACGCCAACGGGGCTGCCGCCCGCGCTGCCCATCGCCACCGTCAGTCCCGGCAGGCCCATGAAGGGCAGCCCGATCTGGGTCATCTGCGCGCGCCACACGCGGCGGTAGGCGGCCTCGCCCTGCAGGTCCAGGTTGTCCTCGAACGGCAGTTCCGCCGACACCGGCAACAGCAGCACCGGATAGTCCGCCAGGAACAGTTCCCACAGGCGCGTCAGCGTGGCGCGGCGCGTCAGCACCGCCGAGAATTTCGCCAGGTCCATGCCGGCGACATGCTCGCGCTGGCCTTCCAGCGCCGCCAGCGCGCCGCGGTCGCCCTCTTTGCGGGCGGCCTCGACCATGCCCTCGTAGCCATCGGCCATCCACATGCGGATCTGCAGGTCGGCGGCTTCGCGCAACGGCGGCAGGGTGTCGACCGTATCCACCGACCAGCCGGCCTCGCTCAGGCGCCGGGCGGCATCCTGCAGGGCCTTGACCACCGCGGGCTCGGTTTCCATCCCGTCCGGGTTCAGGCACAGCGCCGCGCGACGCGGCACGGCAGGGCCTTCCAATGGCGCGGGCACCCACCACGGATCGCGCGGATCGGGCGCGGCCATCGCCGCCAGGCCCAGCCGCAGGTCGGCGATGCTGCGGCCCAACGGCCCCGACACCGCCGTGATCTGGCCGCCGATAGTCCGCTCGGGCAAAGCCGCGTTATAGGCCGGCACACGGCCCAGCGACGGCCGCAGTCCGTGCACGCCGCAGGCATAGGCGGGATAGCGGATGGAGCCCGCGATATCGGTGCCGTGCGCCAGATGGCCGATGCCGGCCGCCACCGCCGACGCCGCGCCGCCGGAAGACCCGCCCGGCGTCAGCGCCGGATTGCGCGGGTTCAACGTATCGCCGTGCAGCAGGTTGCGGGTGAACCAGCGCAACGAAAACGCCGGCGTGTTGGTGCGCCCGACGATCACCGCGCCGGCCTTGCGCAGGTTGGCCACCACCGGATTGTCGACGGTGGCGATCACGTCCTTCTGCAGCGTCACGCCGTTGGTGGTGGCGAAGCCCGCCTGATCCACGTTCACCTTGACCGTCACCGGCACGCCCGCCAGCGCGCCGGGATCCTCGCCGCGCGCCAGCGCCGCGTCGACCTGTGCAGCCTGCGCCAGCGCGTCTTCGGCGCGATGGTCGACCACGGCGTTGATGCGGGGATTCACCGCCTCCAGGCGCGCCAGCGCGCTTTGCGCGGCCTCGACCGCGGATACGTCACGCCGGCGGATACGGGCGGCAAGTTCAACTGCGGACAAACGCCAAAGATCGGACACGCGGCACTCCTCGTTCAGGTCATGGAACACGACCGGCCAGCCTGACGCCGCCGGACGGTCAACCTTAGCGCTGCCGGCCCGCGGCCACAAGCCGCGGTTTGCCACGAGGGCCGCGCCTCAGCCCGCTTCGAACACCTCGACGATGGCGTCGGCCACCGCCCGCACCCGCGCCGTGCGGTTCAGGTCGCCGTGCATCACCAGCCACAGGTCATAGGGTTCGCTGCGGTGGGGCCAGATACGCACCAGGTCGGGATACTGCGGCGCCATGTGGACCGGCAGTTCACCGATGCCCAGCCCCGCCGCCACCGCCTCGATGATCATCAGCCCCGAATTCAATTCCATCGCGATGTGGCCATTGCCCGTCGGCTCGCCGCAAAAGGTATCGGACCATCCCGGCAACACCGACTGCTGATACGTGACCAGCGTGTGGCCGGCGAACGCCGTGCCCTGCCGCGGCTCGCCGCGCGCGGCAATGTACGACTTCGACGCATACAGGCCGACATCCCTGCGCGCCAGGTGACGGTGAATCAGGTCGGGGTTGTCCGGCTTGACGTTGCGGATCGCCAGGTCGGCCTCGCGGCGCGTCAGGTTGCTGAGCTGGATCGAGGTCGACAGCGCGATGCGGATGTCGGGATGCTGCAGGTGCAGGCGGCGCACCGCCTCCATGATGAAGTAGCTGGCCACCGTCTCCGATGTCGCCACCCGCACCACGCCCGACAGCCGGTGATCCAGCCCCTGCATCTGCCGCTGCAGTTGGTCGGCCGCCTGCTCCATGCGCTCGGCCGCGGCGAAGGCCTGCTCGCCCGCGGCCGTCGGCACATAGCCCGACGGCGTGCGCAGGAACAACCGGGCGTCCAGCGAGGTTTCCAGCGCCGCCAGCCGGCGGCCGGCCGTGGCCTGGTCGATCTGCAACAGCGCCGCGGCGCCACGCAGGGTGCCGTTGCGGTAGATCGCCAGGAAAATGCGCGCGTTGTCCCAATCCATGGTGACGGATGCCTTCAAGAAACGATCAGAGCATAGGTCGACTGCGTGATGCAATTTTGCATCACTATAGAGCAATTTCTCCTATTTTTTGCATCACGGAAACGCCCTAAGCTGTGCGCCTCGGATAGTCCCCCGGAAGTCCCCGCCATGCGCACCGCCTGCTCCACCGCCCCCCTCCCGCCCGTCCCGGCGGATCCCGTCCCGCGTCCCGCCGTCACCGGCCTGCTGCCCCTGGTCACCCTGGCCATCGGTTTCGTCATGGCGATGCTGGACGTCACCGTCGTCAACGTCGCCCTGCCCAGCATCGCGCAGCAGTTCACCGTGCCGCTCACCGACCTGGTGTGGATCGTCGACGGCTACACGCTGACCTTCGCCGCCCTGCTGCTGGTGGCCGGCGCCCTGGCCGACCGCTATGGCGCCAAGACCATCTACCTGGCCGGGCTGGGCGTCTTCACGCTGGCCTCGCTGCTTTGCGGCATCGCGCCCGGCGGCGACCTGCTGATCGCCGCCCGCATGCTGCAGGGATTGGGCGCAGCGCTGTTCATGCCCAGCTCGCTCAGCCTGCTGACCCACGCCTACGAAGACGAGCAGGTGCGCAACCGCATGCTGGCCGCCTGGTCGGCCATCGTGGCGGTGGCCGGCGCCGCCGGCCCGCTGCTGGGCGGCGTGCTGATCCATCAATTCGGCTGGCGCGGCATCTTCCTCATCAACCTGCCGCTGGGCCTGGCCGGCCTGTGGCTGGCGCGGCGCCGCATCCAGGCCGCGCCGCGCCGTCCGCGCGCGCTCAACCCGTTGAGCCACGTGCTCGGCGTGGTGGCGCTGTCCGCGCTGTGTTTCGCGCTGATCCAGGGCAACGCCTACGGCTGGTCGTCGGCGCCCATCCTGGGCGCGGTCGCCCTGTGCGCGGCGGCCACGCTGGCGCTGGTGCGCCGCGAGCGGCGCCATGCCGAGCCCATCCTGCCGCGCGCGCTGTTCCAGACCCCGCAATTCGCGGCGGCCAACGGCGTCGGCTTCCTCATCAACCTCGCGGCCTATGGCCAGCTATTCCTGCTGAGCCTGTTCCTGCAGCATGCGCGCGGCGCCGACGCCCTGCAGACCGGCATCCAGCTGGTGCCGATGCTGGCCGTGTTCTCGATCGGCAACCTGCTGTCGCGCCGCGTCTCTGCGCGCTGGAACGTCTCGGCCGCGTTGCTGGGCGGCATCTCCCTGGCCACCGCCATGAGCGCGGTCGGCCTGCTCACCTTCGCGCCCGACATGCGCTACTGGCCGTTCGCGGTGATCGTGGCGCTGGCCAACCTGGGCGTTGGCATCGCGGTGCCCGCCATGACCAGCGTGGTGATGCAGGTCTCCGGCAAGCACCACGCCAACAGCGCGGCCGCCGCGCTGAACGCCAACCGCCAATCGGGCGCGCTGGTCGGCGTCGCGATCATGGGCACCATCCTGCACCTGCTGCCGGACTGGCACGCCAGCCTGCCCGCCGCCTACGCCATCATCGCGGCGGGCTACCTCGGCGCCGCGGCGCTGGTGTGGCGCTATCTGCGCCGGGCCCGCAACGCCTGACGCGCCGGTCCTCTCAAGTCGCGCGCAGGATCGCGACGCCCCGCCCGGCGAACGCGCGCTCGAACGCCGCCATGGGCACACAGGCATCGGCCTGCGCGCCGGGTTCGCCGGAAGGATTGTGGAAGATCACATGCGCCGGCGTGGCCCGCGTCACCAGCACCAGGTGCCCGCCCCTGGCCGGCGGCTCGCGCTCCGGCCAGCGGATCCACGGATGCACCGACGCCACGAAATAGGCCGCGCCGTCCATCAGCGCAGGCAACTCGTCCGCGCGCAGGTCCACCCGCACTTGCGCCCGCAGCCCGAATTGCTCGGCCACGAAGCGCACGAACGGCGCGTAGATCATTCCCTTGATGTGCCCCTCGGCGTTCTCCGTGTAGGCGCCATAAGGCAGGCTGCGACGCGCCAGTTCCAGCGTCGGATGGACCTGCCCGGTCTCGGCGGCCAGCACCATCTTCAGGCAGGCCATGCCGCAGACATGGCTGGCCCAGCGCGCATATTCCTCAACGTCGCGCGCGCCCGATGCGCGCCACGCCGGGTCATCCTCGAGGCGCAGTTCCTGGCGGATGATCTCGCCCGCCCGATGCGCCGATTCCCATTGGCAGAAGTACGGCACCGCTCGCCGTTCGCCGGATCGCGACGACTCCATGAAACGCTCCAGTCAGCAGTGAAGATACGCGCGGCCAGCCCGCGCCGGGCCGCGCCGCGGAAAAACACGCCACGCAGCCGCCACGATGGCGCCGGGGCTGCGCTATCTTGCCCGCCGGCCTCGCGCGTGGCAACCCTGCCCGCTTTGCTTCACAATGGGCCTTCCCATCGACATCCTCTGGAGCGCCGCATGACCGACTCGTCCCCCCACCCCGCCATCCGCCGCGTCGCCATCGTCGGCGCCGGCACCATCGGCGCCAGCTGGGCCGCGTTGTTCCTGGCGCACGGACTGGACGTCGTGGTCTGCGATCCCGCGGCCGACGCCGAGCCGCTGACACGCGCGCGCGTCGCCGCCGCCTGGCCGGTGCTGGCCGAACTGGGACGCGTCGCCGCGGGCGCGACGCCCGACACCCTGCGTTTCGAGCCCGACCTGGCCACCGCGCTGCAAGGCGTCGACTTCGTGCAGGAAAACGCGCCCGAGCGCGAAGACTTCAAGACCGACCTGTTCGCCCGCATGGACGCGCTGCTCGCGCCCCACGCGATCGTCGCCTCCAGTTCGTCCGGGCTCATCATGAGCCGGCTGCAGGCGCGTTGCCAGCACGCGGAGCGCTTCGTCATCGGCCACCCGTTCAATCCGCCGCACCTGATTCCGCTGGTGGAGGTGGTGGGCGGCAAGCAGACCTCGGACGCCACCATCGAGCGCTGCATCGCCTTCTATCGCCAACTGGGCAAGCACCCGATCCGCCTGAACAAGGAAGTGCCGGGTCACATCGCCAACCGCCTGCAGGCCGCCCTGTGGCGCGAAGCGATCCACCTGGCCGCCGACAACGTCGCCAGCGTGGCCGACATCGACGCCGCCGTGTCGCAAGGCCCCGGCCTGCGCTGGGCCCTGTTCGGCCCGCACATGACCTTCAACCTCGGCGGCGGCGCCGGCGGCCTGGCCAACTTCATGGACCACCTGCTGGGACCGGTGCAGACCTGGTGGGACGACCTGGGCTCGCCCGAGGTCACGCCCGAACTGCAACGCCGCCTGATCGATGGCGTCAACGCCGAGGCCGGCACGCGCAGCATCGCCGACCTGGTCGAAACGCGCGATGCGCAATTGACGGCGCTGCTGAAGATCCTGCAACGCTGACCCGGGCCGCCTGCCGCCGCTGGTATCCTATATCGACACCCTGCCACGCAGGCTCCCCACTCCCCATGCAGGAATGCCCCATGGTTTCCGTCATCCACGACACCGAGCACTCGCGCTACACCGCCACCGTCGACGGCGTACTGTGCGTGCTCGACTACCATCTGCGCGACGGCGTGATGACCATCACCCATACCGGCGTGCCCAGCCAGGTCGGCGGCCGCGGCATCGCCGCCGAACTCACCCGCGCCGCGCTGGACTCGGCCCGCGCGCAAGGCTGGAAGGTACGGCCGCAGTGCTCCTACGCCGACGTCTACATGCGCCGCCATCCCGAATACAACGACCTGCTCGCCTGATTCACCGTGACCACGCCAGACCCGATTGCCTGTCCCTGCGGCACGGCCAGGCCCTACGCCGCCTGTTGCGGCCGCTGGCACCAGGGCCCGCAGGCCTTGCAGGCCCCCACCGCGCAAGACCTGATGCGCTCGCGCTACAGCGCCTTCGTGCTGGACCGGCTCGCCTACCTGCTCGACACCTGGCATCCCGGCACCCGGCCGGCCTCGCTTGAACCGAACCCGCCGGGCCTGAAATGGCTCGGCCTGACGGTCAAGCAGGCTCGCGACCAGGATGCCGATCACGCCACCGTCGAATTCGTCGCGCGCAGCCGCCTGGCCGGACGCGCCAGCCGGATGCACGAAGTCAGCCGTTTCGTGCGCGAAGGCGGACGCTGGTACTACGTGGACGGCGACCTAGGCTGACGCCAACCGACGGCGCGATACTTCACCGTCCTCGCCCACGGCCCGCTTCAACACCTCGATCAGATTCGCCACCGCGCCACCCGCCGCGGCGCGCGCTTCGCCCACGATCGCCAGTTCGGTATGCGGCGCCGGCGCCAGCCCTTGCGCCGCGCCGAGTATCCCGTGCTCCGGCAGGCAGGCGAACGCCGGCAGCAACGAGATCCCCAGCCCCGCCGCCACCGCCGCCTGCACGCCCGTCAGGCTCTGGCTGTGATACGCGGCGCGCCAAGGCAGGCCGGCGCTTTCCAACGCGTAGATCATGCGCTTGCGATAGATGCAGCCCTGCGGAAACAGCACCAGCGGCACGGGTGCCTCGCCCCGCAGCAGGGCCTTGTTCCCCACCCAGACCAGGCGCTCGGGCCAGGACGCCAGGCACGGGCCATCGCCCGGCTCACGCTTGATCAACGCCAGGTCCAGCTCCCCCGCGGCCAGCCCCGCCTTCAGATCGGTGCTCATGCCGCTGCCGGTTTCAAGACGGATCTCCGGATGGCTGGCGGCGAAGCCGGCCAGCAGCGCCGCCAGCCGCGACACATCGAAATCCTCCGGAATACCCAACCGGATCGCCTGCATCCGCCGCGGCGCCGACAGCACCAGCTCGGCCTCGTCCGCCATCGCCAGCAGCTTGCGCGCATAGGCCAGCATCAACTCGCCATCCTCGGTGGCCTGCACCTGGTTGCCGGCCCGGTCGCGCAGCAGCAAGGTCTTGCCCACGGTCTGCTCCAGCTTGCGCACCTGCTGGCTCACGGTCGATTGCGTCCGATGCACCCGCCCCGCCGCCCGCGTGAAACTGCCTTCATCGACCACGCAGACGAGGGTCCTCAACAGTTCAAGATCAAGCATGGTGTGTCCTCGGGTGTGTTCTTGTGGCGTGTCCGATGGCATCCCATGCGACGCCTGACGTTGTGCCAGGCAAATGGAAGCAAGGTTGCCCGTGTCCGAATCGATCCCGTGCCACACAGGTCAGGAGCCACGCCTCAGCGATATTTATTATTCCACTGACGTGAGTCCAATTATTAATTTTACAACTCACCAGGCCAAATCCTAAGCTGGTTCCATCTCCAACGGCGCCAAAAAGGAATTCCCATGCCCCTGGACCATCTCCCCCGCCCGCAATGGCTCACGTTCGACTGCTACGGCACCCTGATCCAATGGGATGAAGGCCTGCAGGCCGCGGTCGCGCGAATCCTGGCCGCGGGCGAAACGCGCCAGCACACGCCGACGCCGGCGCAATTCCTGCACGTCTACGACGAACACGAACACCGCCTGGAGCGCACCCCGCCCCATATGCGCTTCGTCGACGTCACCCGCGAATCGCTGCGGCTCACCATGGGCGACCTCGGCCTGGCCTACCGGCCGCAGGACGCCGAGCTGCTGACAGGCAGCATCTCGGCCATGCCGCCATTTCCCGAGGTGGTCGACACCCTGGCCGCGCTGAAACGCGCCGGATTCCGCCTGTGCATCATCTCCAACACCGATGACGCCATCATCGCCGGCAACGTGGCGCAACTGGGCGGCCACATCGACCGCGTCATCACGGCCGAGCAGGCGGGCGCCTACAAGCCGTCGCGGCGCATCTTCGCCCACGCCCACGAAAGCCTGGGTGTCACGCCTGATGAGGTCGTGCACATCTGCGCCAGTCCGCACCTGGACCACGCCGCCGCGCGCGATATCGGCTTCCGCTGTGTCTGGATCGACCGCGGCACCGGCCGCCAGCCCTTGCCGGACTATCGCCCCGACGCTACTGTATCGAGTCTGGATAAAGTCCCCGGCCTGTTCCAACAGGCCGGCTGGATCTGAAATCTGGATCCGAATCCGCGGGCCGGCAGCGCAAGCCGCTGCCGGCCTTGCCCGACAAGATCCCGGCCCGCGTGCTCAAGGCAAGGCAATGGGCATCAGGATTTCGGCATTTCGGCATTCCTCCACCCTCCCATCACTTTCGACTCTGACTTCGGGCTGCCCATGAACAAAGACCCCCACTTCGCCGATGCGCTCTTTCATGCCGAGCGCGTCGCGGCCCTGCGCGCCGACCTGGCGCTGGCCCTGCGCGCGGCCGCCGCGCACGGACTCGGCGAAGGCGTCTGCAACCACTTCAGCGTGGCGCTGCCCGGCGACACCGATCATTTCCTGCTGAATCCTCGCGGCCTGATGTGGAACGAGGTCCAGGCCGACGATATCGTGCTGGTCGACGCCCAGGGCCGGAAACTCGCGGGACGCCACGAAGTCGAGCCCACCGCCATGTTCATCCACGCCGCGATCCACCGTATCGCCGGCAAGGCCTGTGTGCTGCACACCCACATGCCGTACGCCACGGCCCTGACGCTGACGATCGATCGGACGCTGGACACCACGCTGTCCCAGAATGCCATGCGCTTTCACGGCCGCATCGCCGTCGATGGCGAATACAACGGCCTGGCCCTGGATGCCAGCGAAGGCGAACGCATCGCCCACGCCATGCAAGGCGCCGATATCGCGTTCCTCGGTAATCACGGCGTGGTGGTCTGCGGCGAACGCCTGGACTATGCCTACGATGACCTGTTCTTCCTCGAGCGCGCCTGTACCGCCCAGGTGCTGGCGCAATCCACTGGCCGGCCCATGGCGCCGGCGGATCCACAAATCGCCGCCAAGGTCGCGGAGCAGATCCAGAGCGAACGCCTGCAGTCGGAATTGTTCTTCGCCGCGCTACGACGCCAGCTGCCGGATGCCGCACAGCGCCAGGCCAGTTGATGTCCGCAGGAGCCACCCGCCAGGCGCATGATGCTGCGGCGGTGATGACGTCACTGCCAAGATCGGCATCAACGCGTCGCACCAAGGCGCCGCCAGCTCGGAAAGAGGAAACAGGCGGCGCTCCTGCATGAAGAGCGGCCAGGCCACTTAATCCTGGCCACAAAGCAAAAACCCCGCAGGCGTCAGCCTGCGGGGTTTTCTTTTGGAATAACTGCCTGATACTGACCTACTTTCACAGACGTCCGTCCACTATCATCGGCGCGAAGGCGTTTCACTGTCCTGTTCGGGATGGGAAGGAGTGGTACCACCTTGCTATGGGTATCAGGCTTGACCTGCCGAGCATCCTGCCTCGATGGCGAACGCTCCAATCCTGGGTACTGCATGGCCAGCTTCGTGCGCGACGATCAGAGCCTGGCTCAATAATCCTGCCGCGCGCATAAACGGGCTTTTCACAAAAGACAAAACCCCACAGGCGGAGCCTATGGGGTTTTGCGGAATAAAAGCCTGACGATGACCTACTTTCACAGACGTCCGTCCACTATCATCGGCGCAAAGGCGTTTCACTGTCCTGTTCGGGATGGGAAGGAGTGGTACCACCTTGCTATGGTCGTCAGGCGTAACTGGTTGAGAGATTGTCCTTTGTGGGACAACCGCTCCAATCTTGGAAGAAGCGCAACGTGTGGGGGATCAGAGGCTAGCTCGATGATCCCGCACAGTGGGTGTAATTGGTGTTGGCTGGCTGCTGACGGGGCAGCCAGATTTTGTATTGAACGACACTTGGAACGCTACATCACCAGGTCATAACCATCAGTGTTATAGGATCAAGCCTCACGAGCAATTAGTATCGGTTAGCTTAACGCATTACTGCGCTTCCACACCCGACCTATCAACGTCCTGGTCTCGAACGACTCTTTAGGGGGATCAAGTCCCCGGGATACCTAATCTTCAGACGAGTTTCCCGCTTAGATGCCTTCAGCGGTTATCTCTTCCGTACTTAGCTACCCGGCAATGCCATTGGCATGACAACCGGTACACCAGAGGTACGTCCACTCCGGTCCTCTCGTACTAGGAGCAGGCTCCGTCAAGTATCCAACGCCCACGGCAGATAGGGACCAAACTGTCTCACGACGTTTTAAACCCAGCTCACGTACCTCTTTAAATGGCGAACAGCCATACCCTTGGGACCGGCTACAGCCCCAGGATGAGATGAGCCGACATCGAGGTGCCAAACACCGCCGTCGATATGAACTCTTGGGCGGTATCAGCCTGTTATCCCCAGAGTACCTTTTATCCGTTGAGCGATGGCCCTTCCATTCAGAACCACCGGATCACTATGTCCTGCTTTCGCACCTGTTCGACTTGTCAGTCTCACAGTCAAGCACGCTTATGCCATTGCACTATCAGCACGATTTCCGACCGTACCTAGCGTACCTTCGAACTCCTCCGTTACACTTTGGGAGGAGACCGCCCCAGTCAAACTGCCCACCATGCACTGTCCCCGATCCGGATAACGGACCAAGGTTAGAACCGCAAACAAACCAGGGTGGTATTTCAAGGATGGCTCCACGTGATCTAGCGACCACGCTTCAAAGCCTCCCACCTATCCTACACAGGCCGGTTCACAGTCCAATGCAAAGCTACAGTAAAGGTTCATGGGGTCTTTCCGTCTAGCCGCGGGTAGATTGCATCATCACAAACACTTCAACTTCGCTGAGTCTCAGGAGGAGACAGTGTGGCCATCGTTACGCCATTCGTGCAGGTCGGAACTTACCCGACAAGGAATTTCGCTACCTTAGGACCGTTATAGTTACGGCCGCCGTTTACCGGGGCTTCGATCAAGAGCTTGCACCCCATCACTTAACCTTCCGGCACCGGGCAGGCGTCACACCCTATACGTCGACTTTCGTCTTTGCAGAGTGCTGTGTTTTTAATAAACAGTCGCAGCCACCGATTCTCTGCGACCCCATCATGCTAAGCGCGCAGGCGCTTCACACTACCGGGGTATACCTTCTCCCGAAGTTACGGTATCAATTTGCCGAGTTCCTTCTCCTGAGTTCTCTCAAGCGCCTTGGAATATTCATCCCGTCCACCTGTGTCGGTTTGCGGTACGGTCTCGTACAGCTGAAGCTTAGAGGCTTTTCTTGGAACCACTTCCAATCACTTCGCAAGCAATGCTCGCTCGTGCCATACCCTTGATTTACGCGCCCGGATTTGCCTAAGCGCCATCTTCGATACAGCAACAGGGACATCCAACACCCTGATGATCTTCCGCGATCCGTCCCCCATCGCACTGTACGACGGTACTGGAATATTAACCAGTTTCCCATCAGCTACGCATCTCTGCCTCGCCTTAGGGGCCGACTCACCCTGCGCCGATGAACGTTGCGCAGGAAACCTTGGACTTACGGCGAGGGGGCTTTTCACCCCCTTTATCGCTACTCATGTCAGCATTCGCACTTCTGATACCTCCAGCAGCCTTTACAAGCCACCTTCGCAGGCTTACAGAACGCTCTCCTACCGCGTGCACTAAAAGTGCACACCCGCAGCTTCGGTTTATCGCTTAGCCCCGTTACATCTTCCGCGCAGGACGACTCGATCAGTGAGCTATTACGCTTTCTTTAAAGGATGGCTGCTTCTAAGCCAACCTCCTGACTGTCTATGCCTTCCCACTTCGTTTCCCACTTAGCGATAATTCGGGACCTTAGCTGGCGGTCTGGGTTGTTTCCCTCTTGAGTCCGGACGTTAGCACCCGGTGCTCTGTCTCCCAAGCTGTACTTGCGGGTATTCGGAGTTTGCCATAGTTTGGTAAGTCGCCATGACCCCCTAGCTATAACAGTGCTCTACCCCCCGCAGTAATACTTGAGGCACTACCTAAATAGTTTTCGGAGAGAACCAGCTATTTCCAGATTTGTTTAGCCTTTCACCCCTATCCACAGCTCATCCCCTAATTTTTCAACATTAGTGGGTTCGGTCCTCCAGCACGTGTTACCGTGCCTTCAACCTGGCCATGGATAGATCATCTGGTTTCGGGTCTACACCCAGCGACTGAATCGCCCTATTCGGACTCGCTTTCGCTACGGCTTCCCTATTCGGTTAACCTTGCCACTGAATGTAAGTCGCTGACCCATTATACAAAAGGTACGCAGTCACCCCACAAGGAGGCTCCTACTGTTTGTATGCATACGGTTTCAGGATCTATTTCACTCCCCTTCCGGGGTTCTTTTCGCCTTTCCCTCACGGTACTGGTTCACTATCGGTCGATCACGAGTATTTAGCCTTGGAGGATGGTCCCCCCATCTTCAAACAGGATTTCACGTGTCCCGCCCTACTTTTCTTACGCTTAGTTCCACACACAAAATTTCGTCTACAGGGCTATCACCTGCTACGGCCGGACTTTCCATTCCGTTCGACTATCTTGCATGCTAAAACGTAAAGGCTCTTCCGATTTCGCTCGCCACTACTTTCGGAATCTCGGTTGATTTCTTTTCCTCGAGCTACTGAGATGTTTCAGTTCACCCGGTTCGCTTCCACTGACCTATGTATTCAGTCAGGGATACTCCTTGCGGAGTGGGTTTCCCCATTCGGATATCTGCGGATCAAAGCTTGTTTGCCAGCTCCCCGCAGCTTTTCGCAGGCTACTACGTCCTTCATCGCCTGTGATCGCCAAGGCATCCACCATATGCACTTAGTCGCTTGATCCTATAACGCTGTAGGCTATAGGACCTGAGTATTAGCGTTTGTGCCGTTCATAAGTTTCAAAGCAGTCTGAGGTTATTCACCCCAGTCTTGAGAACTTGGAACAAAATTAATGCAATCACAACCCGTACTTATCTTCATCAGCTTGCGCCGAGTACTTGATAAGTACATTTCGTTGTGCTTCTTCCAGATTGTTAAAGAACGAATATAGCTGTCAGGTAAAACCTAACTCATAAGACCGGGCAGAAATTATCTACACGACGCTATGAGTTAGCCTCTACATCACCACCAGGTGATCTTAAAGTCTTGGTGGAGGTGAACGGGATCGAACCGATGACATCCTGCTTGCAAAGCAGGCGCTCTCCCAGCTGAGCTACACCCCCATATTCACGGTATCAACTACCTGCGAATACTTGGTGGGTCTGGTTGGATTCGAACCAACGACCCCCGCCTTATCAAGACGGTGCTCTAACCGACTGAGCTACAGACCCAAAACCTTCTCGGATCAGTAGTCAGGAGTCATGGACACAGGGAGGAATCCCTCTACCCAAGCCCACAACCGATCCCAGCTATATATCAAACAACCGATAAGAGTGGACGCTTAACACGAGCACTAAGCTCTGAAAGGAGGTGATCCAGCCGCACCTTCCGATACGGCTACCTTGTTACGACTTCACCCCAGTCATGAATCCTACCGTGGTAATCGCCCCCCTTGCGGTTAGGCTAACTACTTCTGGTAAAACCCACTCCCATGGTGTGACGGGCGGTGTGTACAAGACCCGGGAACGTATTCACCGCGACATGCTGATCCGCGATTACTAGCGATTCCGACTTCACGCAGTCGAGTTGCAGACTGCGATCCGGACTACGATCGGGTTTCTGGGATTGGCTCCCCCTCGCGGGTTGGCGACCCTCTGTCCCGACCATTGTATGACGTGTGAAGCCCTACCCATAAGGGCCATGAGGACTTGACGTCATCCCCACCTTCCTCCGGTTTGTCACCGGCAGTCTCATTAGAGTGCCCTTTCGTAGCAACTAATGACAAGGGTTGCGCTCGTTGCGGGACTTAACCCAACATCTCACGACACGAGCTGACGACAGCCATGCAGCACCTGTGTTCCGGTTCTCTTGCGAGCACTACCAAATCTCTTCGGCATTCCAGACATGTCAAGGGTAGGTAAGGTTTTTCGCGTTGCATCGAATTAATCCACATCATCCACCGCTTGTGCGGGTCCCCGTCAATTCCTTTGAGTTTTAATCTTGCGACCGTACTCCCCAGGCGGTCAACTTCACGCGTTAGCTGCGCTACCAAGGCCCGAAGGCCCCAACAGCTAGTTGACATCGTTTAGGGCGTGGACTACCAGGGTATCTAATCCTGTTTGCTCCCCACGCTTTCGTGCATGAGCGTCAGTGTTATCCCAGGAGGCTGCCTTCGCCATCGGTGTTCCTCCGCATATCTACGCATTTCACTGCTACACGCGGAATTCCACCTCCCTCTGACACACTCTAGCTCGGTAGTTAAAAATGCAGTTCCAAAGTTAAGCTCTGGGATTTCACATCTTTCTTTCCGAACCGCCTGCGCACGCTTTACGCCCAGTAATTCCGATTAACGCTTGCACCCTACGTATTACCGCGGCTGCTGGCACGTAGTTAGCCGGTGCTTATTCTGCAGGTACCGTCAGTTTCACGGGGTATTAACCCATGACGTTTCTTTCCTGCCAAAAGTGCTTTACAACCCGAAGGCCTTCATCGCACACGCGGGATGGCTGGATCAGGGTTTCCCCCATTGTCCAAAATTCCCCACTGCTGCCTCCCGTAGGAGTCTGGGCCGTGTCTCAGTCCCAGTGTGGCTGGTCGTCCTCTCAAACCAGCTACGGATCGTCGCCTTGGTGAGCCGTTACCCCACCAACTAGCTAATCCGATATCGGCCGCTCTAATAGTGCAAGGTCTTGCGATCCCCTGCTTTCCCCCGTAGGGCGTATGCGGTATTAGCTACGCTTTCGCGTAGTTATCCCCCGCTACTAGGCACGTTCCGATACATTACTCACCCGTTCGCCACTCGCCACCAGACCGAAGTCCGTGCTGCCGTTCGACTTGCATGTGTAAGGCATCCCGCTAGCGTTCAATCTGAGCCAGGATCAAACTCTTCAGTTTAATCTCTGTATTTGTTTCGTATTTCTTAGTTCCGAAGAACCGAGTCATACGTCGCTACTCAAAGGAAGTGAGGTATGTTCTTAAACTTGACGTCTAAGGTACTTCACTTCTAGTGAGCACTTGATTTCATTGTGCTTGTGACCGAAGTCACTATGCACTCGCATCAAGCGCCCACACTTATCGGTTGTTTAATTGTTAAAGAGCGGTACTGCTAAATTCTGTACTACTTACTGCATCTTCTGCTTTCTTCGGCGATTTCGCTTTCGCGTCGATCGCTGTGTCAGCAGCAGAGAAACGAGATTATGAAGAAGTTTTTATCGTTTGTCAAGTCAGCGTCGTTTGATTCACTTCGCTTTCTTGCCTACGACCTCTTCAGGTCTCACCAGGCTCGCGCCCGGCTTTCTCTTTAGCAGCTATCGAAATATCAGGGTTAACCCTAAGTTTTCGGTAACTGCCAAGCCTGAAACTATAACACAACTTTTGCAGATTATGCAACCGGCTTTTGCCTAATTTGCATCCTATCTTGCAACCCCGCCGCGCCGGTGAATCGCTTCACTTTCACAGCAGCTCCGGATCACTCCAGAGGTTGGTTACCGCCCAGTCGGCTTGCAACGTCTTTCAGACCACCCTACCGGGTAAACCCTGATTTGCCGTCACCAGCCAAGCCCAAGACTATAGCACAATTTTTGCAGGTTATGCAACTGGCTTCTGCCTGATTTGCACCACCTTTTGCAAAATTCGCTGACTGCCGGTTCGAGAGAATCATTGCTGACCCACCGCCTTGCTGCCCTGCGGCAGATCCGTTCGCCGTAGCGTTCGAATCCGTTGCACTTGCCTAGCCTCGCTGCTCAACAAAACTGCTTGAACTGCGAAGGAGCGAGACTATAGCACAGAATTTTGGCTTGTCACGCCAGGATGACACTCGTTTTGCAGAAAGATGATGTTTTCCCCTGCGCAGCGGCTCGGGGATCCCGGGTGGCGGCTGGATAGCGGCCCCATTGGGGCCATCCTCTGCAAGGTTGGCGAACACCATCTGTAGCCCCCATTGCGTGCTGCGTCTATCAGACGTCACGTCAGTCGCTGACAGCGAGCCACCGATCAGGCGTCTCCCGATGCATTCCCCTGTAGATGATCTCTATATAGAGAGTCTCTCCATATAGAGGCTTATAGCGGGAGTGTATCGAGCTGCCATACCAGCATCGGAAGCAGACTCTATATATAGGGGGGGGGAGAGCGAAGCTCGCTCCCCCGATGGCGAGCCCCTCCCCCAGCTGTGTGCCACTCCCAGGCTGTGCGCTACTCCTCCAGTGCCCCCATCCCGGGGGCATCCTTCCTGTCAGCGTGCCCGTCAACGGTCAGTCAGCGCGGCAGCTACCCAGCAGCTAACTGCCTATATATAGAGACGCGGTGGAATGGGATATCTGGAAAGACAGCCGGCCACGGCAGGAGTGGAAAGGCACGCGACCTGCCACCCCGGCCATCCTGCCCCGGTCACCAGCGCAAGGTGTCGATGCGAGTGACCCGCTTGAGCGATTGCTCGACCGTGGCCTGGTTCACCAGCCATTCCGGCGCACCCACGTCCTTCAGCATGTGGACATCCATCTCGTCCGCCAGGTTGCGCAGGACCCTGTCGGCACGCCGTTGGCGATAGGCGCGCCAGAGACGAACGATGAAACCGCCCGACGGCAGGGCCGCGCGGTTGGCGCCGGATGCCGCGGTTGCCGGGTCGCGCGTCATCGGTTGGGAAGCCAAGATGGCCGGCGCCACGGACGGCGTCATCTCGGGCGCGTGAGTCCGCGTGGGCGACGGGCAAGCGGCGCCGAAAGCGGGAGAGGTCTGGATGCAGGTTTGGGCGGACATGGCTTGGCTCCTCGATTTAGTCCGTTTTGGTAAGCGTATCCGCCCAAACTGCCGCTGAAAATCGAATTGTTTTACCCAGGACGGTCAGTTAAGCTAACCAATCGAACCATTCCCTCCGTGGGCCGGCCTGCCTCTCCCCTACGGAGTGCCCGTGAAACTGCCTGGCGTCCCGCCCCCCTTTCCCATGCGCCTGCCCCTGAATACCCTGCCCGCCTTCCGCGCCGTCGCTGAACTGCAGAACCTGCGGGCCGCGGCCGAACGCCTGCATCTGACCCACAGCGCGGTCAGCCAGCAGATCAAGGGATTGGAAGAACAGTTGGGCTTTCCCTTGTTCGAGCGCAGCGGGCGAGGCATCGTGCTGAACCCGGCCGGCGCGGCGCTGTTGTGCCGCGTGCAGAGCGCAATGGTGTTGCTGGACGAGGGCCTGATGGCGGCTTCGGCCGCCGCGACCGGCAGCGCGCAGCAGTTGCGCGTGTCGGTGCTGCCCTCGTTCGCGCAGCGCTGGCTGCTGCCGCGCATGACGCGCTGGCACAAGCGCCACCCGGACCTGTCGCTGCAGATCGAGACGTCGCAGCAGGTCGTGGATCTGCTGCGCGACGGCTTTCACGCCGCGCTGCGATTCGGCCGCGGTCCGTGGCCGGGCGTCGAGTCCGAGCCGCTGTTCGACATGCCGTTGCCCCTGATCGCGCTGGCCTCGCCGGAAACGGCGGCGGCCTTGCCTGACAACACGCCCGAGACGCTCGCGCGCCAACCCCTGCTGGGCGACCGCGACATGTGGCAGCACTGGTTCAATGCGGCGGGGCTGAGCGTGCCGGTGACGCCGGTCGCCACCTTCAACGATGCCGGCATGATGCTGCAGGCCACCGAGCAGGGCCTGGGCATCACGCTGGGACGCGAGTTGCTGGCGGCGGACGCGATCTGTGCCGGGCGGCTGGTGCAGGTGTCACCGGTGACCGTGCACTATGAGCAGGCCCAGACCTATCACCTGGTCTACCGGCCCAGCCTGCGCGATTGGGAGCCGCTGGTGGCGCTCAAGCAATGGCTGCGCGACGAGCTGGAACGCTCCAGCAAGAGCCTGGTGACCGCCGCTGGCCATGATGCGGCCAAAACGGCACGGGACAGGAAGGAATAGCTCGAAGGGAACGGCTCGGAAGGAGTGCCCCGCCGTCGGTCCCGGGTCGCCCCGGGCCTTATACGGCGCGCCGCAAACCAGGGCGCAATCAGGCGACCTTGCGGGTCGCGGGCGGCACCGCCCGCATGCTGTCGGTCTCGTTGAAGCGCTGGTGCCACGCGAACGCCTCTTCCAGCAGATGGGGCGTCTGGCCGCCGCGCTCGCAGGCCCGGTCGAAATAGTCCTGCAAGGCCTCGCGATAGGACGGGTGCACACAATGCTGGATGATGGCGCGGGCGCGTTCGCGCGGCGCCAGGCCGCGCAGGTCGGCCAGGCCGCATTCGGTGACGAGGACGTCGACGTCATGCTCGGTGTGATCCACGTGGGACACCATCGGCACGACGCTGGAGATGTCGCCGTTCTTGGCCATGGATTTCGACACGAAGATCGCCAGGTGCGCATTACGGGCGAAGTCGCCGGAACCGCCGATGCCGTTCATCATATGCGTGCCGCCGACGTGGGTCGAGTTGACGTTGCCGTAGATGTCGAACTCCAGCGCGGTATTGATGGCGATGATGCCCAGGCGGCGCACGATCTCCGGCGCGTTGCTGATTTCCTGCGGGCGCAGCACGATGCGCTCGCGGTAATGATCGATGTTGGCGAGGATCTTCTCATACACCGGCTTGGATACCGTGATGGAGGAGGCCGAGGCGAAAGCCAGCTTGCCCTGGTCGAGCAGCTCGATGGCGCTGTCCTGCAGCACTTCCGAATACATCGTCAGCCCGTCGAAATCCGACGATTCAAATCCGTGCAGCACGGCATTGGCGATGGTGCCGATGCCGGCCTGCAGCGGCAGCAGCGAATTGGTCAGGCGGCCGGCGTCCACTTCGCGGCGCAGGAACGCGTTGATGTGCGCGGCGATGGCGTTGGTCTCGGCGTCCGGCGGCAAGGCATTGGAGGGGCTGTCCGGCTCGTGCGTGATGACGATGGCGGCGATCTTGTCGGGGTCCACCTCGATGAACGGCTGGCCGATGCGCTGGTCGGCCGACACCAGGCCCATGGGCTCGCGGTTCGGGCGCCCGGCCGGCACATAGATGTCGTGCAGGCCTTCGATCGCGGCCGGCACGCCGAGGTTCAGCTCGATGATGACGCAGCGCGCCTGCTGCGCGAACGAGGCCGAATTGCCCACCGACATGGTCGGCACGATGGCGCCGCTCTCGGTGATGGCGGCGGCCTCGATGATGGCCACGTCGACCGGGCCGATGTGGCCGGCGCGCAGTTGCTCGGCCGTCTCGGACAGGTGCTGGTCGATGAAGGCGATCTCGCCCTGGTTGATCTTGCGACGCAGGGTGGTGTCGACCTGGAACGGCATGCGGCGCGCCAGCGCGTTGGCCTGCGCCAGCATCTTGTCGGTGTCGTGGCCCAGCGAGGCGCCCGTGATGAGGGTGATGGCGAGCGGTTCGCGCCCGGCCCGTTCGGCCAGCGCGGCCGGCACCGACTTACAGTCGCCGGCGCGGGTGAAGCCGCTCATGCCGACGGTCATGCCGTCCTGCACCAGCAGGGCCGCCTGTTCAGCGGACGTGATCTTGGCGCGTAGCCCGGGATGGCGGATACGGTCGGTATGCATGGTGTCTCCAGATTCAAAAGCCGGCGGCTCGCGGCCGGACGCGGCGGTTCGGCCGCTCGTCGCATCCAGGCGCCGTCTAGCGCGGCGTTTCCTGATGCCCGAAGGGCCTGGCAGGCCGGCTTCGGGACGAATTTTTCGCAGTATAGGAAGCACCAGCCAAATCTCGTAATGACTTAAAATCATCCTATCCAGTCGTTTTTTTCATTATTTGAATGTTCCGCGCCTTGCGCAGGAGATGAGCCTTGGACGTGCGCGCCCTGCGGTATTTCGTCGAGACGGTCCGGCATGCCAGCTTCACGCAGGCGGCCAAGGCGCTGTTCGTGACGCAGTCCACGGTCAGCAAGATGATCCGCCAGCTGGAAGAGGAAGCCGGCACGCCGCTGCTGGTGCGCGACGGCCACACGGCGCGCCCCACCGACACCGGCCGCGTGATGTACCAGCGCGGCCTGCAGGTGCTGGAGACCATGCGCCAGCTGGGCGAGGAAATGCGCCAGACGGCGGAACTGCAGCGCGGTTCGCTGGAGGTCGGCATCCCGCCCATGATCAACCTGCTGTTCACGCCGGTGGTCAAGCGCTTTCGCGAACTGCACCCCGGCATCCACCTGACCCTGCGGGAGGGCACCGGCCGCGCGGTCGAGGACCTGGTGGCGGGCGGCGAACTGGAGGTCGGCGCCACCATCCTGCCGATCGCGCCCGACAGCAGCCTGGCGGCGCAGGCCTTCGGCAGCTATCCCATCTGGGTGATCGGGCCGCCGGATGCGCCCTGGGCGGGCAAGACCTCGTTGCCCTTGAGCGCGCTGCGCGACACCCGCCTGCTGATTCCCACGGACGACTTCGCCATGACGCGGCGGCTGCGCCAGGCGTTCGCCGATGCCGGGCTGCAACCCGGCATCGCGGCGCAGAGCGCGCACTGGGATTTCCTGGTGGCGATGGCGTCGGCCGGACTGGGCGTGGCGCTGCTGCCCGAACCGCTGATGCAGCGGATGAAGACGCGCGGACTCAGCACCGCCAAGCTGGCCAAGTCCGGCCTGCAATGGGAGGTCGGCCACATCTGGCAGCAATCGGGTTACCTGTCGTACGCCGCCCGCGCCTGGCTGGAGGTCTGCGACGCGGTGCTGGGCGGACCCCGGCGAGCCCGGGCCGAGAAGCGCGCGGCGCAGTCCTGAAGCGGCCGCCGCAGGCCTCCGCCGGCCTGCCGACCGCCACCGGCATTCCGGTTCAAATCCGCCCCCATTTTCTGGTTTCGCAGGCCCGCGGATCGGGGCAGGCAACGGCCGGAATCTAACGGGGGACATAGCTGAGTTTTTGTTGCAACGGACCGGGCCGCGGCTTGTTATGCTGCCGCCTCGACGCGATCCCATCGCCCCAAGACTCATGATCCCGAACCCCCAACACCCGCTCTTGCGCGCCCTGCCGCGCCGCCGTTCTTTTGCCGCACTGATGGCCGGCCTGCTGCTGGCGCTGTGCCTGGCGCCGGCCTTCGCCGCCCCGCCCTCTTCGCCCGCCGAAACCGACGCCATGCTGGCCGGCGCCCGCAAGCAGCTCGACGACATCCGCAAGCGCGTTCCGGACGAGACCGACGACGCCAACCTGCTCAAGCAGCGCGGCATTGCCCTGGACATCCAATCCAAGGCGGATGCCACCGCCGATGCGCTCACGCCGCAGCTGACCAGCGTGACCGCGCGCCTGAGCGAGCTGGGCGCCCCGCCCGAGGGCGTCAAGGAAGCGCCCGACGTGGCGGCACAGCGCATGCAGCTGGAGAAGAACAGCCGCGCGCTGGACGCGCAGATCAAGCTGGCGCGGCTGCTGTCGGTCGATGCCGCGCAGACGGCGGAACAGATCTCGGGCCTGCGCCGCACGCAATTCCAGGCGCGCCTGGGCGAACGACGCGACTCGTTCCTGTCCAGCCAATTCTGGGCCGAGTTCCGCGAGGAATTCCCCCGCGACCTGGAACGCCTGGTGGCGCTGCGCGACGATCTGGCCACCGCGGTCGGCCAGACGCCGAAATGGGGCTGGCTGCTGCTGGCCGCGGCGGCGGCGCTGGTGATCGCGCTGCGCGTCTGGATCGGCCGGGTGCTGCTGCGGCTCACAGCCACGCGCGTGCCGCCCGGACGCCTGCGCCGCTCGTTCCTGGCGGTGGCGCTGTTGACGCTGGCCGTCGCCACGCCCGGGGTCATCGCCCTGCTGATCCACATCGGCCTGGACTGGAATTCCCAGCTGTCGGAAAACACCAGCGCCCTGCTGGCCAATCTGGTCGCCACGGTCTGTTTCGGCGGCTACGTGTCGGGCCTGGGCTACGCGCTGCTGTCGGCCAACCGGCCGTCATGGCGTCTGCCGCCGATCTCCGACAAGGTCGCGCACCGCCTGCGCTGGCTGCCCGGCGTGCTGGGCGTGATCGTCGTGATGATCTGGCTGGCCGAACGTCTGCCGGTGCTGCTGAACGCCAGCCTAACCACCACCATCACCCTGACCGGCATCGTGGCCGTGTTCGTGATGGTGACGATGGCGGTGGCGCTGTCGATCGGCCGCCGGCTGCGGCGCAAGGCGCTGCGGGAAGACGGCCCGCCCCCGCCCTTCTGGACCTCGCTGCTGCTGACCGCGACCGGCACGGTGCTGGTGATCAGCCTGGCCAGCCTGCTGGCGGGCTATGTCGCCTTCGGCAGCTTCCTGACCAAGCAGGTGCTGTGGGTCGTCATCATCCTGGCATCGGCCTATCTGCTGGCCGTGCTGATCGAGGATGGCTTCAGCACCTTGCTGGGCACGTCGCACCGCGAAGACAGCGAAGGACCCAGCCTGCGCGACCAGGCCGCCGTGCTGCTGTCCGGCGTGGGCCGCGTGGCGGTGGGCCTGCTGGCCGTGATCCTGCTGCTGGCGCCGTTCGGCGAAGGGCCGATGGATCTGGTGCAGCGCTTCGACCAGTTGCGCAAGGGCCTGGCCATCGGCGAGGCGCAGATCCGCCCGGGCGCGGTACTGCAGGCGTTGCTGGTGCTGGGCCTGTCGCTGCTGGGCGTGAAGATGCTCAAGCGCTGGCTGTCGAACCGTTATCTGCCGACGACGGAACTGGATCCGGGCATGCAGCTGTCGGCCGCGACGCTGTTCGGCTATGCCGGTTTCGTGCTGGCGGTGGCGCTGTCGCTGTCGGCCGCCGGCATCGGGCTGGAACGGGTGGCGTGGATCGCCAGCGCGCTGTCCGTGGGTATCGGTTTCGGCCTGCAGGCGGTGGTGCAGAACTTCGTCTCGGGCCTGATCCTGCTGGCCGAGCGGCCGGTCAAGGTGGGCGACTGGGTGTCGCTGGGCGGCGTCGAAGGGGACATTCTGCGCATCAACGTGCGCGCCACGGAAATCCAGATGGGCGATCGCTCCACCGTGATCGTGCCGAATTCGGAATTCGTGACCAAGACGGTGCGCAACGTCACGCGGTCCAACCCGCTGGGGCTGGTGCAGATCAAGTTGCCGCTGCCGCTGTCAACCGATGCGCAACGGGTGCGCGAGCTGATCCTGCAGGCCTTCGCCGACCATGAGGACGTGCTGGATACGCCAGCGCCGAATGTGTTCCTGGACGGCATCGAAGGCGGCAACCTGGTGTTCAACGCCAAGGGCTATGTCTCGTCGCCGCGCTCGGCCTACGGCGTGCGCAGCGCGTTGTTGTTCACGCTGCTGCAGCGGCTGCACGACGCCGGGCTGGAGGTGTCGTCGCCGCCCACGATGCTGCTGGCATCCGCGCCTCAGGCCGCGGCCTTGCAGCAGCCGGGCGCGGCCGAGGGGCCGGGCGTCGCGGCCACGCCCGCCGCCACGCCCTGAGCCCCCCGGACTGCGATCGCCGCACACGATCATCAACCCGGCGAATAAAAGTCGGTCAGGCCCTGCCGGTCCATGCGCGGATTGCGCAGCGCCGGCGCGTTGAGCATGGCGTTCTGCCCCGACATCACCGGGTAGGCCTGCGCGACCGGCGCCGGCGCCATGTACTGGGCGCTGGGCGACTGCGGCTGGGCGGGCGCGTACTGCGCTTGCGAAGGCGCGACAGGCGCGGTCTGCGCGACGTTCTGCGAGGGATTCTCGAAGCGGTGATCCGCCGTGGTCAGCGAGGGATTGGTGCACAGGCCCTGCGCGGTGAGCGCGGCCTTGGTCCGATCGTCGGTCTGGCACAGGATGTCCACGGCGGCCGTTTCCAGCCGGCGCGACCGGTCCGGATCCTTGGTCGACGCGGCCGCCTGCATGGTGCGCTCGAAGTTGCGCCGCAGGCTGCATTTCTGGTCCTCGACCGGGAACGCCACGTTCATGCCGAAACCGACCACCGAGCCGCCGCCGCCCGCCGACACCATGCAGCTGTCGGAGGAGAACGAACCATAGAAGCTCTGTGCGCCGATCGGCGGCGCGGTCCGCAGGGTGCTCGATCCACTGTTATTGGAATTGAGCGTGATGCCCTGGTTGTTGCCGGCGTTGGTGGAACCCGACGACGCCGAGGTGGACGCGGCGGAAGAGCTGGTCTGGGCGCCCGCGGAAAAGGCCACCAGCGACAGCGACAGGGATAAGGCAAGCGCAAGGGTTTTCATGATGTCCTCTCGACCGGACGGCCGAAGCCGTCCGGATTGCGTGCTGCTCAGTGACCAAAACCGCCCACGGGGCCGATGCCATGGATCGACGCGGTCGCGCCGATCGCGCCGGCGTTGAACGTGCCGGTGGCCGTGGCATTGGTGGTGGTGCTGCCGAACGTGGCGCCGCCGTTGGCGATGCTGTCGCCCACCATGATCGGCGCGTTGCCATGGATCTGGCCGTAGGTTTCGCTGGTCGCGTATTGCCGCGTGCTGGTGACCGCGGTGGTGCCGTCCCGGTTGAACGATCCTCCCGCGGTGGCGACGCCGCCCGTTTCACCGAACGACGTCTGGCTCGACGAGCCATAGCCGTTGATCTGGGTCGAGACCACGGAAGTGCCCGTGGAGACCGAGGACACCGTCCCGGTGATGGTGCCGACATGGCCAGACGCGGAAATGCTGGGCTGGCCCGGGCCGCTCGCATAAGCGGCCGAGACCGCGACGAGGGACAACGCTGCGACTGCTGCGAGCTTTTTCATTTGAGCTCCTCCTGATCCGCTCGATGCGGATGCACAGGTGCCGGTGGCCGACCGGCGCGGACCTTTACCACCCCGACGCATTACGCCCTTACGGCAACGTGGCGTTTGGGACTTTCGTATTGGTACGGAATGATTGCTCCGGACTAAGGACGTCGATATCGGTTAAACGGGCGACCGCCCTCCAGAGAGGGAGCGCGAAGACGTAAAAGATGGCGTGGAATCTGCGAGCACCGCGGCGCAGGCCATGCATATGGAGGAGTCGCGGCGCGCGCCAGCCGGAATTGCTGCGCCGCATCTCAGCTCATAGGATGGGGCGGCGACGCGCGCTCTCGCACGATTTACCTAGCGCGCACGGCGGCGGGCGGCAGGGAGGCAACCTTTAGGCTGACTGTCAGGAGAGTGTGACGGCCGGCGCGACCGGCCCGGGTTCAACGCGGACGATGCGCGGCAATGCGCTCCAGCAGGCGCGCCGATTCCCAGCGCGCCAGCGCCAGGTCCACCGCGACGAGCAGCAGCAACACGCCGAGTTCGGCCAGTTCCATCTCGGCCCACAGGTGATAGCAGGCCAGCAGCGCGATGCCGGTCGCGCCCGCCAGCCAGCAGGGCCACGCCGGCGCCAAGGCGGCGGGCGCGGCGGCGCGGGCCTGGCGCAGCACCAGCCAGGCCACGAGCGGCAGGCCCAGCATGGACAGCGGGATGTAGATCGCAATGGCCGACAGCACCGCGACCACGCTGAACTGCGTCGGCGAGGCCAGCGCCATGAGGGCGAGCGCGGCAACGCCGATGTACCAGAGCAGGCGGGCGGCGACGAGGCGCGGCAGCGAAAGGACGGATCGGTTCATCGGGACGGAATTTTGGGCCATACTACTCCGCCCGGCCGGCCCCTGCCCGGCCTCTTTATCCGGAGACACCATCATGATCCAGGAGATTGCCAGCATCCATGTCCGCGAAGGACAGGAAGCCCTGTTCGAAGCCGGCGTGGCGCAAGCCAAGCCGCTGTTCCTGCGGGCCCGCGGCTGCCACGGCATGGAGCTGTACCGCAGCATCGAGCAGCCGCAGCGCTACACGCTGGTGGTGGATTGGGAAACCGTCGAAAACCATATGGTGGATTTCCGGGAATCTTCCGATTTTCAGGAGTGGCGCAAACTCGTGGCGGGCTTCTTCGTCGAGCCGCCGCAGGTGCACCACGAGCAAAAGGTGGTCTGAGGTTCAGGCCGCGTCCGGCGGATCGTCATACTTGCGCGCGCTGCCGCGAAAGCGATCCGCGGGATACTTCGCCGCGTTCCGGGCCATCTTGGCCTGGACCGCGGCCGCGATGTCCACGCCCAGCTGATCCGCCAGGGCCACCAGGTACATCTGCACGTCGGCGATCTCGTCGGCGGCGTCCGCCAGCAGTGCCGCGGACGGCTGGCGCGACTCCTGTTCGGTCAGCCACTGGAACAGCGCCAGCAACTCGCCCGCTTCTCCCGACAACGCCATCGCCAGGTTCTTGGGCGAATGGAACCGCTGCCACTCGCGCTCGGCGGTGAAGGCCCGCAGCGCCTGCCGGATATGTTCCAGGTCGGACATGATGGCTCCGTTGATACGTGGCGCGGCCTCAGGCCGCGGCCAACCTCGAACTGGCCGCCAATGCGACGGCCACCGTGGTGCGCACGTCGGCCAGCGCCCGGTGGGTGGGCTCCGATGCGCCCACGTGCCGCGCCAGCACATCCAGCTTGTGCGAGGGCAGCTCGGGCCAGGCGCGCCGCGCCAGGACCAGCGTGCAATGCGTGGCGTTAGCGAACGGCAGGCCGGTCTGGAGCGCGGCGGCGTCCAGGAAGCGGCGGTCGAACGAGGCATTGTGGAAAAACACCGGCAGGTCGCCGACGAACGCCAGGAACGCCGCGAAAGCCTGCGCCACGGGCACGCCCTGGCGGTCGACCTCGGACTGGGTGATGCCGGTGAGGCGCGTGATGAACGGCGGCACCGAGGCGCGGGTGCGCACCACCTGCGCGTATTCCTGCTCGGCCGCGCCGCCCGTGCCGACGCGCACCGCGGCGAATTCCAGGATCTCGCACGACGCGGTCGACAGACCGGTGGTTTCCAGGTCGGCCACGACGAACGGACCGCGCAAGGCGTTCAGGGCGGCGGAAACGGCGGCGGACGGCTGCCCGGAGGCGGCGCGCGGCGCGGCGCCGGCCGGCCGCGCACGGCGATAGTAGAAGGCCATGGCCTTACCGCGCCGCAGGCAGCGGCGCGAACCGCGCCGAGCCGTCGGCCAGCTGGCCGAAGAACAGGTCGGCCGGGCGCACCCACAGGCCGCGCGCATGCGGCCACAGGTGCTCGTAGACCACCATGGATTCCTCGGTCTCGGAATGGCGGGCGGTATCGATGTAGCGGTACAGGCCGCCCTTGTAATGGCGGTGGGTGGCGAGAGCCAGGGCTTCGGATTCGGTCATGGGGAATTGCCGCAAAAAACACGGCCCGGGCCGGAAACTTCCTGCCTGGGCCGACGGGTTCGTACAAGACCGTATTTATAGCGCACTCGGGCGGCGGGCGCGCCGCCGCCCTCGCATCAGTAGCGCACGTACTCCAGCACCGGCTTGGGCGGCAGCGGCGTATTGGCGGCCTGCCGGGTGCGCACCGACGGCGCCACCGGCTTGACCGCCGGCCTGAGGGTCGGGCTGCCGCCGTGCAGTTCGTGCGCGGCCTGCAGCGCGGAGGCCGCCTCGGCCGTCATCTGGGTGATGTCCTCGGTGACTTCGCCCAGCTTGGCCGATTGCGCCAGCGAGACTTCCACCACTTCGCCCATGATCTCGGTGACCCGCCGCGACGAGGCGACGATGTCTTCCATGGTGGTCCCGGCCGACTGCACCTGGCGGGCGCCGCTGCCGATCTGCTCGACCGAGGTGGTGATCAGCCCTTTGATTTCCTTGGCCGCGGCGGCGCTGTTCTGCGCCAGGCTGCGCACCTCCGCCGCCACCACCGCGAAACCCTTGCCGTGCACACCGGCGCGCGCCGCCTCGACCGCGGCATTGAGCGCCAGGATATTGGTCTGGAAGGCGATGCCATCCATGACGCCGATGATTTCCGAGATGCGCTTGGAGCTGTCGGTGATGGCGCCCATGGTGCGGACCACGCCCGCGACGGTCTTGCCGCCTTCTTCGGCCACCCGGCAGGCGTCCTGCGCCAGCGAATTGGCCTGGCTGGCGCGTTCCGCGTTTTCGGTCAGGCCCTGCACCGCCACCCGCAGCGTCTGCGCGGCGGTAAACCGTTTGGTGATGTCGGTGGCGAATTTCACCACTTTGAACGGCCGGCCCTCGGCATCGAAAATCGGGTTGTAGCTGGCCTCGATCCAGACATGGCGGCCATTCTTGCCGATGCGCAGGTATTGGCCGGTGTCGTGCTGGCCACTGCGCAGTTTGCGCCAGAATTCCGCATAGGCGCCGCTGCGCGCCTCTTCGGGCAGCACGAACATGCTGTGGTGGCGGCCGCGCACTTCGTCCTCGTGATAACCCACCGCGTTCAGGAACAGGTCGTTGGCGCGGATGATGGTGCCGTCCAGTTCGAATTCGATAATGGCCTGCACTTTGGAAATGGCCTCTAGCTGGCCCTCGGTATCCGCCTGGCGCTGCTGCTGTTCGGTAATGTCGGTGGCGTACTTGACCACCTTGAAGGGGCGGCCGTGTTTATCGAAGATGGGGTTGTAGCTGGCCTGCAGCCAGACGTCGCTGCCATCCCTGCGAGTACGGCGATAACGGCCCGCGTCGTGCGCGCCCTGGCCCAGTTTGTCCCAGAAGGCAAGGTACTCGGCGGATTCCCGATCCTCGGGCACCACGAACATGCGGTGATGCTGCCCCAGCACCTCGTCCAGTTCATAACCCATGGTGTCGAGGAAATTCTGATTGGCCATCAGCACATGGCCTTCGAGATCGAACTCGATAACCGCCTGCGCTTTATGGATGGCCGCGATCTGCCCGTATAGATCCGCTTTCTGCATGCCGCGCTCGCCGCGCAGCAGGCGTTTGAGGGTAAGCCATTGCATGTTGACGTCTCCCGCAGGGAATGGGACGAGTTTGCTGAAAACCGATAGAGAAACCTTGGCTTGCCTGAAGCAGTTGCTTGGCGCGTCCCAGGAATCAAGCGCCGCATGCCGCGCCGCATGCACACGCTTGCCTGCAGTTCCGTCGCCCGGGTAGCGACGGCAGGTCAAGGATTACAGAAAACGGAAGAATGTATCCAGTCGAAAATATTTAATCCTAAAAATCAGCTGTTCTCAATATATTCATTGACGACTTCCTAAAAAAATCGCGGTGATGGGTCTTTCACTGCGTTTCACGATTAACGCCTGTGTGATTTTTCGTTATTGATCAGGGTTAATACGAATCCGCCCCCGTATTTGCAGACATGAGTCGGAGAAATAATGGGGCCCGCGTTGGCGACGGCCCCATTTAATTAACACAACAATAAATCCGCACCGGATCCCGCGCAGCCGCATGCGGCAGCCGCGCACCGGAATCGTTATTCCGCGTCGAGCTCGCGATAATGGCGGAATATGCCCTCGCCGAATGGCAGGCGCCTGCCGCTGGCGAAATACGGCTGCAACGCCGGCAGTTCCGCGACGCGCCGGTGCAAGGCCATGACATTGGGAAACTTCACCGCCTGCGTTCCCATGCGCCTGGGAAAGGCGAACAGCAGGCCGTCGACCAGATGGAACAAGGACAGGTCGGCATAACTCCAGCGCTTGCCGCCGGCCAACCACGCATCGGGGCCGGCCAGCACCCGCTCGAAATATCCCAGGAACTTGGGAATGCGTTCCTCGCGGAAACCGCGGGCGCGCCGCGCGGCCTCGTCCTTCTGGTCCTCGTAATAATCGCTGGCCGAAATCGGGTGGTGGGTATCGTGCGCCTCCGCCACCATGTCGGCGATGGTCAGCTGCAATTGGTTGACCCACAGCCGTCCCGATACCGTGGCGGGCGCCAGGCCGTGCTTTTCCCCGAGAAACAGCAGGATGTTGGCGGTCTGCGCCAGGGTCATTTTCCCGGCCACCAGATAAGGCGGCGCGAAGGGAGGCTGCTTGCGATCGGACAGCATGTCCTGGATCAGCGCGTCTTCGCCGATGCCGGGCTCGCGGGCGCGCTCACGGTAGGGAATACCGCCCGCCTCCAGCGCCAGGCGCACGAATTCTCCGCGGCCGGGAATGCCGTCCCAATACCAAAGGTCGTATGTCATGCGTTCTCCTTGCCGGGGCAAGGCTACGCGGGAAAGACGCTGATCTCGCCTTCGTGCCGCGCGGCGTCCTGCCCGTGGCTCTGCTGATACTGGCGTGGGGATAGTCCGAAATGCGCGCGGAAATCGCGTGAAAAATGCGCGCCGTCGGCAAACCCGCAATCCAGCGCGATTTGCGTGATGCTGCAGGCATTATTAAGCAACAACCAGCTGCCATATTCCAGCCGCAATTGCCGCTGGAACGCCATCGGCGACATGCCGGTGGCCAGGCGGAAGGCCCGTTCCAGCTGGCGCCGGCCCACGCCGACATAACGCGCGATGGCATCCAGCGGCGGCGGATTGTCGATGCGCTGCTCGATGAAATGCGCCGCCTGGCGCACCCGCAGGTCCTGGATGCCGGACAGGTCGGTGCGGAAATGCGCCTGCGGCACGCGGCCCGGCCGCGCGCCCTGCAGCATCATGTGGCGCATGGCCTGCTGCGCCTTGTCGCGGCCGCAATGGCGCGCCACCAGGTACAGGCCCAGGTCGATGGCGGCGGTGGAGCCGGCGCAGGAAATCAGGTCGCCCTCGTCGACGAACAGGCGGTCGACGACGGCACGGGTCGCGGGAAAACGCTCGCGGAAGGTTTCCAGCACGTTCCAGTGCACGCAGACCGTGCGCGGCCCGATCACGTCGGCCTGCGCCAGCGCGAAGGTGCCGGTGCAGATGCCCAGCAGGCGCACCCGCAGCGCCGCCGCCCGCCGCAGCCAGTCGCGCAGGGGCTCGGGCATGCGGCCGCTGGAATAGTCATTGCCGCCGCAGATGGCGACGTAGTCGAACTGCGCCGGATCCTCGGGCAGGCCGGCTTCGACCTCGATGGTCAGGCCGGCGCTGGAACAGCGCGGCTTGCCGTCCCAGCTCATCACCCGCCACGCGGTATGGATCTGGCGGCTGCGCCCGCCATGGTCGCCGGCCAGCCGCAACACATCGACGAAACCGGCGAACGCGGCGAGCGTGAACTGGTCCAGCAGCACGATGCCGATGGTCAGGGCGGGTTTTCCCTGAGGCAGGTGGGCTTCGCCGTCTTCATAGGAGAGCGGCAAGGACGGGGGTGGCGCGGCGACGGACATGACGCAATTATTCAAGTTTATGTCCCGCGTCTTCAAGCTCGTTTTCCCGAGCATCGCCCAAGATGTGCCTGTGGTACCTGAGTCAATGAATCGCGGATCGACAAATCTACAAGGGGAATCCGACATGGCAACAAACACCCGCAGCGCGCTGGGCGCGGCGGCGCTCGGCGCAGGACTATTCCTGGCTTCGCACGCGGCGCTGGCGCAACAGCAGAAAATCACCGTCGCCTGGTACGGCGGCAACTGGGGCGACGCGTTCCGCGCCTGCGTGGCCGAGCCCTTCACCAAGGCCACCGGCGTCACCGTGGTGCCGGAAGTCGGCACCTCCACCACCACGCTGGCCAAGCTGCAGCAACAGAAGGGCGCGCCGACCATCGACGTGGCCTGGATGGACGGCGGCATCAGCGAGCTGGCGCAGCAGGCCGGCGTGCTGGACGCGCTGGACGCCGGCGCCATTCCCAACCTGAAGAACGTCATCGAACAGGGCGTGTACCGCGACGCCAACGCCGCCTATGCGGTCAGCACCGGCTACTACTCGCTCGGCATCACCTACAGCACCAAGGAAGTGACGCAGCCGCCGACCAGCTGGAAGGACCTGTGGAAGCCCGAGTACGCCGGCGCGGTGGCGGTGCCCTCGCCCGCCAACTCGTCGGGCGTGCCGTTCATCTTCTTCCTGGCGCGGGTGTGGGCGATCGACCCGTCGAACCTGGGGCCGCTGTATTCCAAGCTGGCCTCGCTGGACACCGCGCTGTTCTTCGACAGCTCGGGCGCGGCCACCAACGCCTTCCAGAGCGGCGAAGCCGTGATCGGCGCGCACTTCAACGTCGGCGCCTGGGACCTGATCGACAAGGGCCTGCCCATCGGCTTCACCGTGCCCAAGGAAGGCGTGTGGGCCACCGACGCCCGCCTGCACCTGGTCAAGGGCGCGCCCAACAAGGCCGCGGCCCAGAAGTTCATCGACACCGCCCTGACGCCCGATGCGGCCGCCTGCCTGGCCACCAAGCTGTACCTGGGCCCCGCGGTCAAGGACGTGCAGGTGTCCAAGGACGTGGCCCGCAAGCTGCCCTGGGGCGCCGACGGCTCGGTCAAGAACCTGAGCCTGTTCGACTGGAACATCATCAACGCCCGCCGCGCCGAGGTCACCGACGCGTGGAACCGGCAGGTCACCCGCAAGCGCTGAGCAAGGTCCGTTCCCCATGTCCGCTTTGCTCACCATCGAAGGCGTGTCGATGCGCTTCGGCGCCTACCAGGCGCTGGATCGCATCGACCTGGCAATCCAGCAGGGAGAGTTCGTGGCGCTGCTGGGCCCCAGCGGCTGCGGCAAGACCACGCTGCTCAAGTCGATCGCCGGTTTCCTGCAGCCGGAATCGGGCCGCATCCTGATCGACGGCCAGGACGTCAGCCGCCTGCCGGCGCATCGCCGCCCGCTCAATACCGTGTTCCAGAACTATGCGCTGTTCCCGCACATGACGGTGCTGGAGAACGTCGCCTACGGTCCGCGGCGCCAGGGCGCGTCGAAATCGGACGCGGCAGCGCGCGCCCGGGGTGCGCTGGACATGGTCGGCCTGGCCGACTTCGGTCCGCGCTATCCCCGCGAGATGTCCGGCGGCCAGCAGCAGCGCGTGGCGCTGGCGCGCGCCATCGTCAACCAGCCCAAGCTGCTGTTGCTGGACGAGCCGCTGTCGGCGCTGGACCTGAAGCTGCGCAAGCGCATGCAGCTCGAACTCAAGCACCTGCAGGCCCGTCTCGGCATCGCCTTCATCTTCGTCACCCACGACCAGGAAGAAGCGATGACCATGGCGGACCGCGTCGTGGTGATGCACGCCGGCCGCATCGAACAGGTCGGCGCCGGCACCGACATCTACCGCCAGCCGGCCACGCGTTTCGTGGCCGAGTTCATCGGCGACGCCAACTTCATCGCCTACACCGTGGCCGATGACGGCGCCTTGATGCTGGATGCCCAGGGCCTGCGCGTGCCGCTCGCCCAACGCCCGGCCGCGGGCCGCGGCCTGGCCGTGTTGCGGCCCGAAGACCTGAAGCTGTGCGAACGCGCCGACGCCATGCTGACCGGCACCGTGAGCGACGTGATCAACGTGGGCAGCCACAGCATGATCCACGTCGACATCGGCGGCCAGACGCTGGTGGCGCGCCACGGCGGCCTCGCGCCCGGCGGCCTGCATGCCGGCGGCGAAGTGGCGCTGGCGTTCGCGCCCGACCACCTGCACCTGATCGGCGGCCAGCCATGACGCGGCGCGCCTGGCTCTCTCCCGGCCTGCTGCTGGCGGCCCCGGTGCTGTTCTTCGCGGCCTTCTTCCTGGCGCCGCTGGCGGTGGTGGCGCTGGCCAGCGCCACCGGCGGGCCCGACGGCCTGACGCCGACGGCCGCGCAGTACATGAAGGTGCTGGCCGACCAGTACCACTGGGACGTGATCCTGGTGACGTTCCGGCTGGCGCTGTTCACCACCCTCGCCTGCCTGCTGCTGGGCTATCCGCTGGCCTGGTACCTGGTGCGCGTGGTGCGCTGGCAGGCCTGGCGCCGCGCCTGCGTGATCCTGCTGGTGGTGCCGCTGTTCACCAGCAACATCGTGCGCGCCTTCGGCTGGATGGTGCTGCTGGGCCGCAACGGCCTGGTCAACCAGGGGTTGATGGCCAGCGGCGCGGTAGACCGGCCGGTGCGCTTCATCGGCACCGAGCTGGGCATCCTGATCGGCATGGTCTACGTGCTGTTGCCGTTCGTGGTGCTGGCGGTGGGCAATGCGCTGGCGCGGGTCGATCCGGCCTGCGAGCAGGCCTCGGCCGACCTGGGCGCCAGCCCGGCAGCGACCTTCCTGCACGTGACCTGGCCGCTGACGCTGCCCGGCGTGGTGTCGGGCGCCATCATCGTCTTCACGCTGGCGGTCAGCGCCTACGTGACGCCGGCGCTGCTGTCGGGCGGCCGCGTCACGGTGCTGTCGATGCTGATCTTCCAGCAGTACAGCACGGTGTTCGATTTCCACTATGGCGGCGCGCTGAGCATGGTGCTGCTGGTCTTCACCCTGATCCTGGTGGCGCTGGCCAACCGCGCCGCCACCTTGCCGGGAGCCGCGCGATGATCGCCCGCCATCTGATCCGCCTGACCGCGCTGGCCGTGCTGGCCTACCTGGCGCTGCCGCTCGTGGTGATCCTGGGCGCATCGTTCACCGCCACGCCGTACCTGGCGTTCCCGCCGCAGGGCTGGACGCTGGAGTGGTACCGCACGCTGCTGGTCGAAGCCGGCTATGTGGCCGCGTTCACCACCAGCACGGTGCTGGCGCTGGCCGCGACGGTGGCGGCGGTGCTGCTGACGGTGCCGGCGGCGCTGGCGCTGGCGCGCTACGAGTTTCCGGGCAAGGCCGCGCTGACCTCGGTGCTGATGTCGCCGCTGGTGCTGCCGCACATCGTGCTGGGCGCGGCGCTGCTGCAGTTCGGCGCGTATTTCGGCCTGACCCGCAGCTTCCTGTCCCTGCTGATCGGCCACGTCGTGATCATCGCGCCGTTCGTGCTGCGCTCGACCCTGACGCTGCTGACGCCGGAACAGCGCGCGCTGGAAGAGGCCTCGGCCGACCTGGGCGCCAACCCCTGGACCACATTCTTCCTGGTGGTGCTGCCGCAGATCCGTCCGGGCATCGTGACCGGTTCGATCTTCGCCTTCATCTCGTCGTGGATCAATGTGGAGCTGTCGATTTTCAACACCACGGCGGACCTGAACACCATCCCCGTGAAGCTTTTCAACTACGTGCAATACACGATTGATCCGACCATCGCAGCCGTATCGGGCGCCACGATCGTGGCTGCGGTCGTCGCCATCGTGATCCTGGATTTGACCGTCGGGCTGGACATGCTGTCCGAACGCGGCAAATAACTTTCCTCTTCCCCCTATCACCGCCTGGAGTCTCAGTCATGCGCAAGCAAGACGCGTTCGATGTCATCTATACCCATACGGAAGGCGAGCCCCTGTGCATCGTGCACAGCGGCATTCCGTACCCCGCCGGCTCCACCATCCTGGAGAAGCGCGCGTTCCTGGAGCAGCACTACGACTGGCTGCGCAAGGCGCTGATGCGCGAGCCGCGCGGCCACAAGGACATGTTCGGCGTGTTCCTCACGCCGCCGTCCAGCCCCGAGTACGACGCCGGCCTGATCTACATCGACGGCACCGAGTATTCGCACATGTGCGGCCACGGCACCATCGCGGTCAGCATGGCCATGGTGGCCAACGGCCTGGTGCCGCGCGGCAAGGACGGCATCACCCGCATCCGCTTCGAGACCACCGCCGGCCTGGTGGTGTCGGAAGTGGCCTCGGAAGGCGACAACGTGCTGTGGACGCGCTTCGAGAACGTACCGGCCTACGTCGCGGCGCAGGACATCCCGGTGGAACTGCCCGGCTACGGCAAGCTGTCGGCCGACATCGTCTGGGGCGGCAACTACTTCGGCATCGTCGACCTGTCGAACTGCGACCTGCGCATCTCGCCCGACAACGGCACCGAGCTGTCGCGCATGGGCCTGATCGTGCGCGACCAGCTCAACGCGCGCCAGCGCATCCAGCATCCGACCGAATCCCACATCAACAACCTGAACTTCATCACGTTCTGGCACCCGCCGACGATCGAAGGCGCGTTCTACAAGAACGTGCATGTGTTCAGCGCCGGCCAGCTCGACCGTTCGCCCGGCGGCACCGGCACCAGCGCGATGATGGCCATGTTCGAGGCACGCGGCAAAATGGGCCTGAACCAGCCCATCAAGTCCGAAGGCCTGCTGGGCAGCGGCACCTTCGAAGGCTGCCTGCTGGGTGAAGTCGACCTTAATGGCACCCGCGCGGTGCGGCCGACGGTGAAGGGCACGGCCAGCATCCTGGGCACGGCGCGCTGGGTCATCGACAAGAATGATCCGGTGGGCGCGGGGTTCCTGATCCGCTGAGAAGGCGCGGCGGCCGGCGTGGGCTGGCCGCCGACCACCGCCGCGCGCTTGGCGAAAGATAGGACGAGAGGAATGGCCCAAAGGACTTGTCGCGTCGTCGTGCCACACATAGGCTATCCAGGTCGCCCACGCCTTTGGAATTCTCTACATGCCACGCCGTCCAACGCCATCCCAACGGCCCCCCGTACGGGAACACTGCCAATCGGATCCTCCTCCGGAGCTGCCGCCTCCCTATCTACCCAGCGTCGATCAGCGGGACGAAAACGCCTGGCTCAAGCGGCTCGAAGCGATAAGCCGGGCCAGCAAGGCGGATCCATCCCGCCTGCTCACCCCTGGCGAGGTTCTGGCCGCGCTCGCCGCGGAGCGCGCCAGACGACCTTCAGGCCGCTGACATGTTCTGCGTCGTGTTCACGCCGGACGCGCTCCGCGACATCGTCAACATGCAACGGTATTTCAGCGCGGCGGGGACTTCCGCAACAGCGGACAGCTATGTCGACGGCGTGATCCAGGCCTGCCTGGACCTGGCCCATTTTCCAAGACGCGGAGCGCGGCGCCATGCCGCCAACCCCAATCTCCGCTTCCTGCATCATCAGAAGCGATGCACCATCGCCTACTCCTTGAACGATGACGGGTCCGTGACCATTATGGGCGTGTTCTATGGCGGCCGCGACTATAGCCACCTGCTCCACGAACCTGCCAGGCCATACCGCCTGAGAACCCACCGGAAACTTGCGGCAATCCCGCCGCCGGGCTTAGGATGGAGTCACGGCCAGACCGTGCGTCGGCGCCAGGCGTCCGGCGCGGGCTCGGGCCGGCGCTTGAACCTTGCCAGCGATTCGGGAGCACATCGTGAAGAAAGTTGCTGAGATTCTCAGGGAAAAGGCCAACCCGCCCGTCGTGACCGTCACGCCGGACTCGTCCGTGTACGACGCCATCAAGACCATGGCCGAACGCAGTATCGGCGCCGTGGTGGTGGCAGACGGCGACGAGGTGCTGGGCATGCTCACCGAGCGCGACTACGCCCGCAAGATCGTGCTGCAGGATCGCTCCTCGCGCACCACCAAGGTCCGCGAGATCATGACCGATTCGGTCTTCTACGTGCGCCCGGAAGACACCCGCGAGCACTGCATGGCGCTGATGACCGAACGCCACTTCCGCCACCTGCCCGTCATCCAGGACAAGAAGCTGGTCGGCCTGGTGTCCATCGGCGACCTGGTCAAGGACGTCATGAGCGAGCAGAAATTCATCATCACCGAACTCGAACGGTACATCTCCGGCGAACACGGCTGAGCCCCGGCAAGGCCCGGGCCATCCCTCGCGGCTACCCAGCCGCGAGGAGCCGGGACGCCGGCACGATCAGGCCGAGCCCGGCCGCCAGCAGCAACACGAACACCATCCGCTTGACGGTCTTCATCGACCCGGCGGTGGCGTAGCGGCGCGCGACCCAGGTCACCCCGATCACGACCGGCAAGGCCTGCAGGCTCAACCAGAACGACGTGGCCATGAACGTGCCCTGCCCCGTCACCAGCGCCAGGCGCACGACCGCGTTCAGTGAAAACAGCACCAGCAGGCTGTTGCGGATGGATGCCAGCGGCAGGGGCTGGCGATACAGGTGATAGACCATGGGCGGGCCGGCGCTGGAGAACAAGCCGCCCAGCACGCCCGAGACCCCGCCGAACAGCACGAACGAGGCGCGCGACGACAGGCGCTCAAGGGGGTGGGTGCGCGCCACCAGCAGCACGGCGCAAGCCAGGATGGTCAGGCCCAGCAGCAATTGCAGCAGCACCGCCATGGCGCCGCTGATCCAGGCCAGCGCCACCACTCCCACCGTCACGCCGGCCAGGCTGCTGACCAGCGCCGGCGTCATCAGGCGCCAATTGACCTGCGGCTTGGCCCGCGCCAGCGTGACCACGGCGTTGACCAGGGACAGTACGCTGACCACGTTGGCCACTTCGGACACGGATGCCAGCTGGAACACGCCGGACAGCCCCAGCAGCACCAGGCCGAAGGCGAACCCCGTCATGGTCTGGGCATAGGTCGCCAGCGCCACACAGGCGAGGAACAACACGTGTTGGAAAATGCTCATGCTGGGACGGAGCCTGACCTGCCTCGGCTCGGCCCCGCCGCGAGGGATCGCGGCCAGGAGCGGAACGACTGGGGAACGGCGTATTCAAGGGGCTTGGAACGCCGGCGATCATAGCACCGGGCCCCGCGCGCTCGCGGGCCTTCGCATACATTTCGTAATAATCAGATGCGCTCATGCACCCCGCCGCCGGCGCGCCGCCGCTATCCTTGCCGCCCAGTAAGCCAGCCACGCCCGGCCCGGCCGCGCCATCCCGGCGCCGCCCCGGACGCGGCGCGCCCGCCCTCTCGCATGACACCCCAACAGACCACGATCAATACAGTGACGTTGACCTGCTCGACTTGCGGCAGCGCGCAGTTCACCAAGCTGGATACCAACGAATACCAGTGCAGCCATTGCCACGCCGTCACCCTGGTCGAGGACAATGTCGCCCAGCGCCTGGAGAAGATCCTGCGCGGCATGCAGCAGCCGGCGCCCGCCGCCAAATTGCAGCCGGGCGCGATCATCGCCATCGTGCTGGTGGTGCTGGCCGCGATCCTGGTGCCGCTCACCGCCACGCTGTTCAATAGCGGTTCGTCGACCCGCTCACCCTCGCGCGCCGCTCCGCCGCCCATCGACGCCACGCTGGTCAAGCTGACGGACGTGCAGGAAGTGCGCGCGCGCGGCCGCAACCAGCTGGTGATGCTGATGCGCAACGAGACCGGCAAGAAGATCGATGCGCCGCGCGTCACCGCCACGTTCTACCAGGGCGAACTGACACTGTCGTCCACCTCGGGCTCGCCGATGGCGCGCACGCTGCTGCCCGGCGAATACACCCCGGTGACGATCTCCCTGCCCGACACCGCCTACAGCCGCTACGTGCTGAAGCCGGCCACGCCGTCGCTGGCGAACAGCAGCGCCCGCGATGTCGCCGCCGACAAGGTGCAGCTGGTGCGCAACGATGGCGCCTACCGCCTGGTCGGCCTGCTGCGCAACAAGGGCGCGGTCGCCGCCAGCAGCACCCAGGTGACGGTGATGCTGTACGGCGAGGACGGCAAGCTGATCGGCACCGGCAACGGCTACGGCTCGGCCAGTCCGCTCGCCCCCGGCGCGCTGACCTCGTTCGACGTGCGCTGCGACATGCTGGCCGAAGGCAAGGTCGGCTCCTACGATTACATGGTGCAAAGTGAAGGCTGACCGTTCCCCCGCGCGGCCCCTGTCGCGGCCCGCCCGGGCCGGGCTGGTGCTGATCATCCTCGCCGCTGGCGGCTACGCCCTGGCCAAGTACAACGGCCTGCTGCCCCGGGACGCGCCCAAGGCGGCCCAGGCCGCGCCGGCGCCTGCCGCCGCGGCGCCGGCGCCCGAAGGCCCCGCCAGCCGCATCGTGCGCGTCAGCCCCGCCAACCCGCGCATCATCGACCAGGTGCGGCTGACCACGGCCGAATTGCTGGACCCGGACTTCGCCCTGTTCGACCCGGCCTCGCTGACCTTGTCGGCCCCGCGCCGCCTGCTGGACGAGATCGAGCGCCCGCTGCTGCTGGCCGAGGTGGTCAACCGCAGCGACAAGTACGTGGCGCTGTCGCCGGGCATGGAGATCTCGGTGTTCGATGGCTCGCGCGCCCTGCGGCTGCGCCAGGAATGGTCGCTGCCGGCCATGCTGTACCCCGGCGAGCGCATTCCGGTGCTGCTGAACGGCGAGAACTTCGAGCGCTTTTCCGAGGTCAAGACCGACTGGAAACCGGCCAAGCGCGCGGCCCTGCCCGGCACCCGGCCGGCGCTGGACATCAGCGTCGAGAACACCGAGGCCGGCATCGGCACCGGCACGCTGAATTTCACCTACCGCTACCGCTACAAGTACGTCACGGTGCATGGCCGGGTGCGCAACAACGACAGCGCCGAAATCGACAACGTGAAGGTCTGGGTCAGCCTCTATGACGCGCAGGACAAGCTGACCGGCGCGCGCTATTCGGAGCTGCGCCTGCCCAAGCTGAAGCCGGGCGAGAGCGCCCCGTTCCAGCTGGACGTCAAGCAGTACGGCGCGAACTTCGCCCGCGTGGGCGTGGTGTACGACGCCAAGGCCAACTGATCTCTCCGCCGGGCGCCCGCCCGGCAGTCCTCACGGCTTCACCACAGGCTCCTTCTGCCCGAACGCGGGCGCGGAGCCTGTCGCAGCGTCCTCCGCCTCCTCGCGCCGGGGTGCCGGCCACCGAATCGACCCCGTTTTCACCCCCACAAGACCGCCCCATTCCACGCCCGGCGGCGCCCCGGCGTGGCCCGCAGACAACGCCTATCGACTCAAGTCTTATATAAGATATAAGACATTTGCTAGCGCCCCCCTCTTCCCTCTACAATTCTGGCGACAACCCTTCTTCCAACCCGACTTTAAGCAGGCCTCAACATGCTGGATACTTACCGCCAACACGTTGCCGAACGCGCGGCTCTGGGGATTCCCCCGCTGCCCCTGACGGCAAAACAAACCGCTGAACTGATCGAACTGCTGAAGAACCCGCCCGCGGGCGAAGAGCAGAATCTGGTCGAACTGCTGACCCACCGTGTTCCGGCCGGCGTGGATGATGCCGCCAAGGTCAAGGCCTCGTATCTGGCCGCCGTGGCCCTGGGCACCGAAGCTTGTGCCCTGATCAGCCGCGCCAAGGCGACTGAACTGCTCGGCACCATGCTGGGCGGCTACAACATTGGCCCGCTGGTCCAACTGCTCGACGACAAGGAAATCGGCACGATCGCCGCCGACGCCCTGAAAAAGACCCTGCTGATGTTCGACGCCTTCCATGACGTCAAGGAAAAGGCCGACAAGGGCAATGCCAACGCCAAGTCCGTGATGCAGAGCTGGGCCGACGCCGAATGGTTCACCAGCCGCCCGGAACTGCCCGAGAGCCTGACCATCACGGTCTTCAAGGTGCCTGGCGAAACCAACACCGACGACCTGTCGCCGGCCCCGGACGCCACCACCCGCCCCGACATCCCGATGCACGCCCTGGCGATGCTCAAGAACAAGCGCGACGGCGCCGCGTTCGAACCGGAAGAAGACGGCAAGCGCGGCCCGGTCAAGTTCATCGAGTCGCTCAAGGACAAGGGCCACCTGGTCGCCTACGTCGGCGACGTGGTCGGCACCGGCTCCTCGCGCAAGTCGGCCACCAACTCGGTGCTGTGGTTCACCGGCGAAGACATCCCCTTCGTGCCGAACAAGCGTTTCGGCGGCGTGTGCCTGGGCAACAAGATCGCCCCGATCTTCTACAACACCATGGAAGACGCTGGCGCCCTGCCGATCGAACTCGACGTTTCCCAGATGGAAATGGGCGACGTGGTCGAGCTGCGCCCCTATGACGGCAAGGCCATCAAGAACGGCGAAGTCATCGCCGAATTCGAAGTGAAGTCCGACGTGCTGTTCGACGAAGTGCGCGCCGGCGGCCGCATTCCGCTGATCATCGGCCGCGGCCTGACCGCCAAGGCGCGTGAAGCGCTGGGCCTGGCCCCGTCGACGCTGTTCCGCCTGCCCAAGGACCCGGCCGACACCGGCAAGGGCTTCTCGCTGGCCCAGAAGATGGTCGGCCGCGCCTGCGGCCTGCCGGAAGGCCGCGGCATCCGCCCGGGCACCTACTGCGAACCGAAGATGACCTCGGTCGGCAGCCAGGACACCACCGGCCCCATGACCCGCGACGAGCTCAAGGACCTGGCCTGCCTGGGCTTCTCGGCCGACCTGGTGATGCAGTCGTTCTGCCACACCGCCGCCTATCCCAAGCCCGTGGACGTCAAGACGCACCACACGCTGCCCGAGTTCATCAGCACCCGCGGCGGCGTCTCGCTGCGTCCGGGCGACGGCGTGATCCACTCGTGGCTCAACCGCATGCTGCTGCCCGACACCGTCGGCACCGGCGGCGACTCGCACACCCGCTTCCCCATCGGCATCTCGTTCCCGGCCGGTTCGGGCCTGGTCGCCTTCGCCGCCGCCACCGGCGTGATGCCGCTGGACATGCCGGAATCGGTGCTGGTGCGCTTCAAGGGCAAGCTGCAGCCCGGCGTCACCCTGCGTGACCTGGTCAACGCGATCCCGCTGTACGCCATCAAGGCCGGCCTGCTGACGGTCGCCAAGCAAGGCAAGAAGAACATCTTCTCCGGCCGCATCCTCGAAATCGAAGGCCTGCCCGACCTGAAGGTCGAACAAGCCTTCGAACTGTCGGACGCCTCGGCCGAGCGTTCGGCCGCCGGCTGCTCGGTGCGCCTGAACAAGGAACCGATCATCGAGTACATCAACAGCAACATCGTGATGCTCAAGTGGATGATCGCCAACGGCTACGAAGACGAGCGCACGCTGGGCCGCCGCATCAAGGCGATGGAAGCCTGGCTGGCCAATCCCCAGCTGCTGGAACCGGACGCCGACGCCGAATACGCCGCCGTCATCGAGATCGACCTGGCCGACGTGCACGAGCCCATCGTGGCCTGCCCGAACGACCCGGACGACGTCAAGACGCTGTCGGAAGTCGCCGGCGCCAAGATCGACGAAGTGTTCATCGGCAGCTGCATGACCAACATCGGCCACTTCCGCGCGGCGTCCAAGCTGCTCGAAGGCAAGCGCGACATCCCGGTCAAGCTGTGGGTGGCCCCGCCCACCAAGATGGATGCCACGCAACTGACCGAGGAAGGCCACTACGGCGTGTTCGGCACGGCCGGCGCCCGCACCGAAATGCCGGGCTGCTCGCTGTGCATGGGCAACCAGGCGCAGGTCCGTGAAGGCGCGACGGTGATGTCCACCAGCACCCGCAACTTCCCGAACCGCCTGGGCAAGAACACCAACGTGTACCTGGGTTCGGCCGAACTGGCCGCGATCTGCTCGAAGCTGGGCCGCATCCCGACCAAGGACGAGTACATGGCCGACATGGGCGTCATCAACAAGAGCAGCGACCAGATCTACCAGTACCTGAACTTCGACAAGATCGCCGACTACAAGGACGTGGCGGACGTGATCGAGGTGTAATCCTCGCCACGCAGGCACGCCTGTAACACGGCCCCGGAGCGATCCGGGGCCGTTTTCATTGGTGGCGGCAACGCGGCAAACGGCCTCTGGAATTCCCCCTGCCCCGCCCGGCGCGATAAAAAAATCGGGGGCGGAACTTTTCCACCGATACGTTTTCATACAATCACTGCAAACCGTGACAAACAAGACGTAACCGCCGCGCCGCCGGCACCAGGAGAAGACCGCCAATGACACGGCTCTTGATGCCGCTGCCGCTGCTGGCCGCGCTTGCCGGCTGCGCCACCGCCCCGCCCTCGAATCCGGAGAACATCTGCGCCATCTTCCGCGAGAAGCCGGACTGGCACGATGCCGCGCTCAAGGTGCAGAAGAAATGGGGCGCCCCGGTGCAGGTGCCGATGGCGATGATGTACCAGGAGTCCAGCTTCAAGCAGGACGCGGTGCCGCCGCGCTATTACTTCCTGGGCATCATCCCGTGGGGCCGCGTCAGTTCCGCCTACGGCTACGCGCAGGCCAAGGACGAGACCTGGGACGACTACAAGAAGGATGCCGGCGGTTGGGGCTCCAGCCGCGACAACTTCGCCGACGCGCTGGACTTCATGGGCTGGTACATGAACAAGAGCCAGCGCCTGAACGGCATCTCCAAGTCGGACGCCTACGGCCAGTACCTGAACTACCACGAGGGCTGGACCGGCTACCGCAACCGCAGCTATGACCGCAAGGCGTGGCTCAAGACGGTGTCGAAGAAAGTGCAGGCGCGCGCCGACAAATTCGCCAGCCAGTACAAGAGCTGCGAAAAGGACCTGACCCGCGGCGGCTGGTTCTTCTGAACCGGCGTCCCTGGCGCGAAGCCTGGCGGCAGGTCGCCAGGCCCGGGCGGGCGGCATCGACGCGCCGCCCCAGCCAGCCTCAGGCCTGCACGCCCAGCCGGTAGACGACCGTGTCGAGCCGGCTCACGCCGCGCTCGGCGAACTTGGGTTCCTTGGTCAGGATGTCGCGGCGGTCGATGATGACCGCTGGCGAGACGCCGCTGAACAGCGCGCGCATCTCGGCGTCCACCACCGCGAACGGCGGCCCGTCCATCTCTTCCTGCGGATAGTCCAGCGTGATCAGCAGGCCGCGATAGCCGGGCGACAGTTGCCCGTAGACATGGCGCACGTACTCGCCGCGCATCTCCACCGGCAGGGCAACCAGCGCCGCGCGGTCATACGCGCCGACGCAGTGCGACAACAGCGGCGCATCCAGCTTGAAGATGTCGCCGCAGATGATCTCGATGTTGCCCGCCACGTAGTGCCTGCCATAGGCGCTTTCCTGGACCACCGGCTTGAGCTCGTTCTCGACGAAGAACTGCTCGACCGCCAGTTGCGACAGTTCCACGCCCAGCACCTGGAAGCCTTGCGCCGCCAGCCAGACCATGTCGAGGGATTTGCCGCACAGCGGCACCAGTACCTTGCCGCCCGCGGGCACCGAGAGTGTCGGCCAGTATTTCTGCAGCAGCGGCGTCACTCGTGTTTGATGAAAGTGCGTGCGCCCGTCGCGCCAGCGTTCCAACCAGAATTCCGCGTCCATGTTTGTTCTTATCCTCCGGAAAATAGCGAATCGCGTGATTCGCGGCAGCGCCGCGCGCCGGTGCGCGGCCTGGCAATCACTCTCTCGGATGCTACCCGTCCGCGGCCGGAACTACGTTGCGAACAAGCGCCCGAAAGGCGTGTTTACCGATGCCCGGCGGGGTGACGTCCCGGTCGGGTACCGGTCCTCCCATTGTAGTGATCCTGGCAATCCGGGCATCGGGCCCGCGCACGCCGGCGCCGGGCGATCGCGCCGACCTAGGGTTTGCTCCAGGTCATCGGATGCATCCAGACGGCGGGCAGCCCCGTATCTGCTAGCGACGGCCAACCAAAAAGGAGATCGTCATGAAATTGCTAGCTTCGATTGCCATCGCCTGCTCCGCCCTGACCCTGTCGCCCACCTATGCCGCCGATGTCATGGTCGGCGGCCAACCGATGATGCCCGGCAAGACCATCGTCGCCAACGCGGTCAACTCCGCCGACCACACCACCCTGGTGGCCGCGGTCAAGGCCGCCGGTCTGGTGGACACGCTGCAGGGCAAGGGTCCGTTCACGGTGTTCGCGCCCACCAACGCCGCCTTCGCCAAGCTGCCGGCGGGCACGGTCGACACCCTGGTCAAGCCCGAGAACAAGGCCACCCTGACCAAGATCCTGACGTACCACGTGGTCCCCGGCAAGCTGGACTTCGACGCGCTGGCCGCCAAGGCCAGGAAGGTCGGCGTCACCGAGCTGACCACCGCCAGCGGCGGCAAGCTGTGGGTGATGATGAACGGCAAGCACAACCTCATCGTCAAGGACGAGAAAGGCGGCGTCGCCAACATCAGCACCTACGACGTCTACCAGTCCAACGGCGTGATCCATGTGGTCGACAGCGTGCTCATGCCCAAGTAAGCCCTTCGCCCCGCCTGCCGGGCCGCGAGGCCAGGGCTTCGGGGGATACGGAACGGCCCGGCGATGATGCCGGGCTTTTCCGTGCTGGCGAGCGTTGGCGCAGTTTCGGGATATCGTAGGGGGCCCTGGCCCCCTGCTTCCGCCCCTCATGATCGCAACGCCACATCGTCCTTTCCGATTGTCGCCCGGCTGGCGGCTCGCCGCGGCATGGCTGGCGGACCGGTTCGCCCGCCGGCTGCATGTCGGGCCCGTGATCCGCGGCCTGTTGGCCGCGCTGCTTGTAACGGCCCCCGCCGCCGCCCGCGCGCAGGCGCAGGCGCCGCTGGAATTCGACAACGCCTACCGCGCAGAACTGGCCGCCGAGAGCGCCGCCTTGCGCGCCCGCATCCAGCAATGGCCGGCGCCGCTGCAGGAGATGAACCAGCAGATCTCTGCCGCGCTGCGCGCCAACGACCCGGCGCAGGCGCAGCGCATCGCCGAAGCCCTGTCGCAGCGCGATCCGGCCAATGCCGACGTCAGGAACTTCCTGGGCAAGCTGCAATCCGTCAACGGTCAGCCCGCCGCGGCGCTCGAACGGTTCGACGAGGCGATCCGGCTGAATCCGGACAATCGCTGGTTCTATGTGAACAAGGCCGGCGTCCAGGCCGAACTGCGCGACCTGCCCAATGCGCTGGCCACGACGCGGGCCCTGACGACGCGCTATCCGCAGTGGAGCATCGGCCTGAACCTGGAAGCCGCCCTGCTCGATGGACTGGACCACACCGCGCAAGCCCTCAAGGCGTATGAACGGGCGGTGGCGGCGACACCGCCCAGCGCCCAGATACTGACCAACCAGGGCATGCTGCTGCGGCGGCTGGGTCGCCAGGCCGACGCCCGCGCCAGCTACGAGGCGGCGCTGCGGCTGCAACCCGGCTATTCGCGCGCGGCCGCCGAGCTGGCGTCGTTGCCGCGCTAGCGCCGTTTCCTTCAACATTTGCCGACTCGCCTTGCCGCGACACGCAAGCCCCCATCGACACAGGAGTCCACCCCCATGTCCCGCACGCCGCCTGAGCCAACGCCCGCCACGCAACCTGCCATCGCCGCTGCGCCGCGGCGCGCGCTGACGCTGGCAATGGCGGCGCTGGCCTGCGCCCCGCTGCGCATCGCGTCGGCCGCGGGCGCCACGGCGCCGAATGAACGGGACGCCATCATGCGCCAGGTATTCCGGGCAAATCTGGCCAGCCTGCGCTATGGCGCGGACCACGCCAGGCTGATGCGCGGACTGGGCGTGATCTGGATTCCCGTGGAATCCGGCGCGCCCGGCATCGAATTCGAACGGCCGCTGAGCGGCAAGGACACGATCGCCACGGCGATGACATTGCTGGGCACATCCGACCGAAGCCTGGCGACGCGGCGCCTGGCGGAAGTGTGCCGGCTGGTGCCGGCCTATGTGCGCGACATCGGCGGCCTGGCGCCCGGCCGCTATGCGGTGCCGCCGCAACGGCGCGAGGCCTTCGATTTTCCCGACAGCGGCGTCGATGCGCAGGGCCGCTTCGAACTGCGGCGCGAGCACCTGACGCTGTTGCGCGCGGCGAACTGGCGCGAGGCCGGCCCGGGCGAACTGGCCGCGGTGCTGCGCGAGGGCGACGCGTTCTGGCCGATGCCCTTCATCGACGGCAAGCGCCCGTATGGCGACAGCAGCTACTACCAGATCGACATGGCGCGGCTGCTGGGCAAACCCTATCCGGTGGGCGCCGATGGCCGCGCCATCACCGATCCCGCCACGGATGCGCGCCTGGAAAAACTGCATTGGCAGACGGCGGCAGCGCTGCAGGTAGTGCTGGCACACGCCAAGGCCTGAACCGCGCGCCGTGCGGCGGGCGCGCTACGGACGCGCGAAGAAATGGCGGATGTCGTCGGCCACCGGCACCGCCGCCAGCACCATCAGGAACAGCGCCAGCGGCAGGGTCGAACCGAAGCCGTAGTGGAAGAAGGAATAGGCGCCCGTCACGCCACCGGCGAAGAACAGCGTGACCAGCGTGCTCAGCACGATCAGCTTGCCGCGGTCGGCCCGCACGGGCGGTGTGCCGGCCTTGTCTTCGTGCGCCAGGTTCCAGTAGAACAGCTTGCCCAGTTCGATGCCGATGTCGGTAACCATGCCGGTCACGTGGGTCGTGCGGATCTCGGACTTGGACACCTTGGTGATCATCGCGTTCTGCAGGCCCATGATGTAGCACAGCAGCATCACGGTGCCCGGCACGTAGAACCAGCGCAGGTTCTCCAGGTTCGCCCCCAGCAGGCCGAAGGCCAGCAGCAGCACCGCCTCGACCATCAGCGGCAGGGCGAATTCGCTGGCCAGGTGCGTGCGCCGGCCGAAATTGATCAGCGAGGCCGAGGTGGCCGCCCCCGCCACGAACGACAGCAGCGCGGCCAGTCCCTGGACCACCACGGCCAGGCCGCCCAGCACCATGTGGTCGGCGATCATCGAGACGATGCCCGACATGTGCGAGGTGTACTGCTGCACGGCCAGGAAACCGCCCGCGTTGACGGCCCCCGCGATGAACGTCAGGAAATACGCCAGCCGCCGGTTGGCCTGCGGCGTGCGGCTGACCGCGGTGAGCTGGCGCAGGAAGGGGATGGCCACGGCGGCGCGCTAGTGCACGGCGAAATAGGTGCCGTCCATGGAGCCGCCCGAGCCGCAGCTGGGCGTGGGATCGCCGCTCTTGTCGCCCGCCGGCCGCGCCTCCTCGGCCACCAGGCCCGCGCCCTTGCGGCGCAGCACCAGCGTCCAGCCGGGCGCATCCTTTTCGTGGACCACCAGGGTATCGCCACGCGCCTCGGCCTTGCCCGACATATCGCACAGCCAGCGGGCGTTGTAGGGATCCGCCGCCGAGACTTCGGCGAACAGGCTGCCGTCCGCCTGCCGCACGACCTTGAGCTGGCCACCATAATTGCCCCATTGGCCCTCGAAGCCGTTGCGGGGCGTCAGTTCGAGCGACGCGAGGAACTTGTCGCGGTCCGCCAGCCGTTCGGCCAGCTCGGCCGCGCCGGTCGGGTTATTGAAGGGGCGCTCGTAGGACTGGTCGCGAACGCCATTGAACAGCCATTGTTCGGTCGAGAATATCTTGGCGGTGGCGTCATCGTAGGCGTGGCGCGCCTTGCCGAAGCGCTGGGCGATGCTGACGTCCAGCGCCGCCAGCTCGGGATCGCCGCAAATCGCTTTCTCGGCGCCGCTCTTGGCGCGGGCGCAATCGAAAGACGGCTTGGCCGCCGCCGAGGCGGTGCCAGCGCCGGCAACCATCATGATGACCAGCGCCAGGCCGGCGGCGCGCGCATAGCGCTTCATAGCGGGAACTCCCGGAAAAAGGGCAGCGCGGCCGGCGAACGGGCCGCGCCCGGTTCCTGGATTCTACCCGCCTCATCGCCCTGGCCGGCGAGGCTTGCCGCCACCGCCGGCCTTTCTCGGTCCGAGTCCCCGTCCCCTCACGCTGCGTCGGACTCGCTCAGCTGCTTGCGGCGGAACTCGCCCTGGCGCGTGAACATCCAGCCCGGATACTCGGGCGGCAGGGCGCTCACCTGGTCCAGCGCCGCCAGTTCTTCGGCCGTCAGGCGGATCGCCGTGGCCGCCAGGTTGTCGTCGAGCTGATCGACGCGCTTGGCGCCGATGATGACGCTGGTGACCGCCTTCTGGTGCAGCAGCCAGGCCAGCGCCACCTGCGCCACCGACACGCCGCGCGCGTCGGCCACCTGGCGCAAGGCGTCGATGCTGTCGAAGGCGCGCTCGCGGTTGACCGGCGGAAAGTCGAATTGGGCGCGACGGTCGCCGGCCGCGGCCTGGCCGTCGCGGCTGTACTTACCGCTGAGCAAGCCGCCGGCCAGCGGGCTCCACACCATCAGGCCAACGCCCTCGCTTTGCAGCAGGGGCACGATCTCGCGCTCCAGGTCGCGCCCGGCGATGGTGTAGTAGGCCTGCAGCGACTCGAAGCGCGCCAGGCCCAGGCGCTCGGCGATGCCCAGCGCCTTCATGATCTGCCAGGCCGCCCAGTTGGACACGCCGACGTAGCGCACGTGGCCATGCTGCACCAGGTTGTCGAGCGCGCGCACGGTTTCCTCGATCGGCGTGGCCGGATCGAAACCATGGATCTGGTAGAGGTCGATATGGTCCAGCTGCAGGCGCGCCAGGCTCTTCTTGACGCCCTCCATGATGTGGACGCGCGAATTGCCCCGGGCGTTGACGCCCGCGCCGGTCTGGCCGAACACCTTGGTGGCGATGACGACATCGTCGCGCGCCACCTTCAGGTCGCGCAGGGCCTGGCCGGTGATGACTTCGGAGCGGCCCTCCGAATACACGTCCGCCGTGTCGATGAAATTGACGCCCGCTTCCAGCGCCCGTCCCACCAGGCGGTTGGCGTCTTCCTGCTGCAGGGCGCCGATCTTGCTCCACAGCTCGCCTTCGCCGCCGAAGGTCATCGTGCCCAGGCACAGTTCCGAGACGAACAGGCCGGTGCTACCGAATTTCTTGTACCGCATCATTGCACTCCTTCCTGGGCGCGGCGCGGCGGCCGTCCCGGGATGGGCGGCGCCGGCATGGCCGGGGTGAAAACAGTATGCGTCGCCGGCGCCGGCGGATGGATGCTCGATCCTGCCCTTTTTTTGCCCGATTCTCTGGCCATCGCGCCGCCGGGCGCGAGACGCGCCCGATCCTCCGCATTTTTTGCCTATTCCTCCGCACCCCACCCGGCACGCCCCCGCGCGAGTGCTGACTGGGTCTACACTCGACATCGCCTGATTCTCCGGCGGCCCGCGCCACGCGCGCGCAAGGCCGCCTTGCCCGGAGCCCGCCCATGCCTCCCGCCGACCACACTCCCAATCCCGTCTTCGAGCCCGCCCGGCACGAACTGCTGTGCCTGCTGGAACGCATGACCGGCACGCTGGAAGGTTCCCTCGACACGCCCGTCGAGGGCCTCTACCTGCATCGCCTGTCACAGCCGACCGGCCCCAAGCCCGGCCTGCAGAAGGCCGCGCTGGCGGTCATCGCCCAAGGCTCCAAGCGGCTGCTGATCGGCGAGGAGACCTACGAGTACGACCCCTTCCACTACCTGATCTCGTCGGTCGACCTGCCGGTGGTGGCCAAGGTGTCCGTGGCCAGCCCGACCCTGCCCTACCTGGGCCTGCGGCTGGACCTGAATCCCGAAGAGATCACCGAGCTGATCAGCGACGAGAACCTGCCGCCACTGGTGCCGGCCGAATCCTCGCGCGCGCTGTGCATCAACCCGCTGGGCGGCACGCTGCTGGACGTGATGCTGCGCCTGCTGCGGCTGCTGGACACGCCGCGCGACATCCCGATCCTGGCGCCCATGATCAAGCGCGAGCTGCTTTACCGCCTGCTGATGAACGGCCAGGGCGTGGTGCTGCGCCAGACCGTGCTGCAGGACAGCCAGCTCAACCGCGTCGCCAAGGCCATCCGCATCCTGCGCGACAACTACGCCCTGCCGCTGCGGGTCGAGGAAATCGCCCGCGACGTCCACATGAGCGTGTCGTCGCTGCACCATCACTTCAAGCAGGCCACCGCGATGAGCCCGCTGCAGTACCAGAAGCACCTGCGGTTGCAGGAGGCGCGCCGGCTGATGCTGACCGACGACGCCGGCGTGGCGCTGGCGGCGCACGCCGTGGGCTACGAAAGCTCGTCGCAGTTCAGCCGCGAATACAGCCGCCTGTTCGGCACCCCGCCCCTGCGCGACAAGCAGCGCTGGAAGGACGAGGCGCTGGCGGCTGCCTGATCCTCCGGCGCGCGGCCGCCGCCATCACGTGGCGACGGCCGGCTCGGCCGCGATCGGCGATATGCTTGGGGATTGCCCATCGCGGAGGCCGGCGCGCCCATGCAAGACCTGAACGATCTCTACTACTTCGTGCAAGTCGTGCGCAACGGCGGCTTCGCGCCGGCCGGACGCGCCCTGGACATCCCCAAGTCCCGCCTCAGCCGGCGCATCGCGCTGCTGGAAGAACGGCTCGGCGTGCGGCTGATCCAGCGTTCGACGCGCACCTTCGCCGTCACCGAACTGGGCCAGGAGTATTTCGAGCAATGCCTGTCCATGCTGGCGGGCGCCGAAGCGGCGCAGGACGTCATCGACCGCACCCACGCCGAACCGCAGGGCACCATCCGCATGAGCGCGCCGCCCGCGCTGATCTACTACTTCCTGGGCGACGTGGTGGCGCGGTTCATGGAGAAGTGCCCCAAGGTGCACGTCTACCTGAAAAGCTTCAGCCGTCCCGTGGATGTGCTGCGCGAGGGCTACGACCTCGCGGTCAGGGTGCGCTTCGGCGCCATCGAGAGCAGCGACCTGGTCATGAAGCACCTGGGCGTCGGCCGCCAATGCCTGGTGGCCAGCCCCGAACTGGCCCGGAGCCTGCCCGCGGGCGCCGATCCGCAGCGGCTCGGCCAGATGCCGACGCTGGCGCTGGGCGTCGAACAGCGCGAATGCCGCTGGAAGCTGGACGATGCCAATGGCGCGCGCGTCGAGGTGCCGTTCTCGCCCAGGCTGGTGACGGACGACATGCTGGCGCTCAAGCAGGCGGCGCTGCGCGGCGTGGGCATCGTGGCCCTGCCGCTGCTGATGGTCCATGAAGAGCTCGACGCCGGGCGCCTGGTGAACGTGGGCGGCCCCTGGCAGCCCGAACAGGGCAACGTGCACGCGGTCTTTCCATCGCGCCGGGGACTGCTGCCGGCGGTGCGCGAACTGCTGGATTTCATGGCGGACCAGTATCACCACATCGTCAGCCTGGAGGCCGACGCGCAACGGCGCCATTGCCCCCAGGCCATCGCACCGCGTCACGCCGTCTCCGACAAATAGGGACACCATTACTGCCGGACCCGTCGCCCCTTCAAAAAAAATCCGGCCCGCCTGCATCCGAATCGGTCTCCCGCGTGTAGTACCTGCAACGGCGCGCATTCCGCGTGTCGTTGCAGACAGATCCCCTACCCGCAGGAGACCGCTCATGAATACTCGCCTTCCCCTCCGCCACTCTGGCGCCGGCCTGTTCGCCGCCACCGTCCTGGCCGCGTGCGGCACGCTCGGCGCCTCCCAGGCCATGGCGTACTCGCAAGACGCCCTGCCCGCCGACGTCCGCGTGCCCGGTGGCCACAAAGTGGCCTGGGAGACCGTGGGCTCGGGTGAAATCACCTACGAGTGCCGCGCCAAGGCCGAAGCGAAAGACCAGGCCGAGTGGGTTTTCGCCGGTCCGAAGGCCGTCCTGAACGACCGCCAGGGCAAGCAGGTCGGCACGTACTACGGCCCTCCCGCCACCTGGGAAGCGGCGGACGGCTCCAAGCTGACCGGCACCCAGGTCGCGGTGGCCCCGGCCGGCGCGGGCAACCTGCCCTATCAATTGGTCAAGGCCAATCCCGCCATGGGCGCGGGCGCCCTGACGGGCGTGGCCTATATCCAGCGCACGGCGCTCAAGGGCGGCGTGGCGCCGCAGACGCCGTGCACGACCGCCACCCTGGGCCAGCGCAGCCAGGTGGCCTACCAGGCCGACTACATTTTCTGGAAGGCGGACTGACACGGCACGGCTTGGCAGGCGGGCGGACTCCGGTAATATGCAGTCACACCGCCCGGGCCTGGCCCGGGTCCGTACTCACCGTCGCCAGGCCCGCGCTCATGCCGCATCGCCCCGCCCCGGATTTCGATTACGAAGCGGCTCTCAAGGAGTGCGCCGCGGGCCGCCGCGCGGCGCTCGAGGCGCTGTATCGGCAAGAGGGCCCGCGCCTGCTCGGCGTGGCCCAGCGCATCCTGCGCGACCGCGCTCGCGCCGAAGACATCGTGCACGACGCCTTCGTCAATATCTGGAAGCGAGCCGCCGGCTTTGACGCCACGCGGGGTTCGGCGCGCGGCTGGCTCTATAGCATCGCCCGCAACCTGGCCCTGAACGCCGTGCGCGACAGCCGGCACGAAACCGGCATGGACGAAGACACCGCGGCGGCCCTGGATATCCGTGACTCGATGCAGGCCTGGCACGACACGCACGACGCCTTCGAATGGCGCGACAGCGCCGGCCGCATCGGCCCGTGCCTGGAACAACTGGAGCCGGTGCGTCGCAACTGCCTGCTGCACGCCTACGTCGAGGGCCTGTCGCAAAGCGAGATCGCGCAGCGTATCGGCGCCCCCCTGGGCACCGTCAAGGCCTGGATCAAGCGCAGCCTGAAAGCGCTGAAGGAATGTCTGGCATGAGCGCGCTGCCCACGACACCGGAGGGCCTGGACGAACTGGCCGGCGAATACGTGCTGGGCACCTTGCCTGGCGCTCGCCGGCGCGAAGTCGAGGCCCGCCTGGAGCACGACGCCGCGCTGCGCGCCGCGGTCGACCGCTGGGAAGCGCGGCTGCTGCCGCTGGCCGACCTGACAACGCCGATCGACCCGTCGCCCGGCCTCTGGCCGCGCATCGCGGCCACGCTGGACGCCGGCCAGGTCGCGCCCGCCCGCAAGCCCCGGCGAACGCGCGCCGGACTCTGGGACAGTCTGTCGTTCTGGCGCGGCGCGGCCGCCTGCGGCCTGGCCGCGGCGCTGACCCTGACGGTCGCCCTGGCGCTGCGTCCGCTCTCGACGCCCGCGGCCACGCAATACATGGTGGTGCTGGTGGCGCCGCAGTCGCAGGCGCCGGGTTGGGTGATACAGGCCCAGGCCGGACGGCACGACGTGCAGCTGGTCCCGATTGCCGCCGTACAGGTGCCGCCGGACCGCGCCCTGGAATTCTGGACCAAGGCCGACGGCTGGTCCGCTCCGGTGTCCCTGGGCCTGGTCAAGCCCGGCGAGCCGGTGCGCATCCCGCTGGATGCCTTGCCGCCGCTGGAACCCAATCAGCTGTTCGAACTGACGCTGGAACCCGCCACCGGTTCTCCGATCGGCAGGCCCACCGGACCGATCCAGTTCATCGGCCGTGCGGTCAAGATGATGTAGCGCCAGCCGACCTATTTCTTGCGGAAGGGGTAGGCCTGCTGCGCCAGGAACGTGCCGGGCATGTCGTTGTCGAGGATGCCGTAGTTTTCCGGCAGCCGCTTGCCCGTGCCGCGCACCGCGGTGCCGAACAGGTAGTCGATGAACGACAGGTGGGCCGCGTAGTTCCTGTCGATCGCCTCGGTGTCGGACGAGTGGTGCCAGTGGTGGAAGTCCGGCGTCACGATGATGTAGCGCAGCCAGCCCCACGGCAGCTTGACGTTCGAATGGATCAGCACCGCCTGGAAGCCGACGATGATGATGTAGGCATCCAGCACCGGCTTGGAAAAGCCCAGCGCGAACAGCACGCCCAGCACCGCCACCCGCGTGATCAGCAGCTCGACGATGTGCAGGCGCGAGCCGGCCAGCCAGTCGAGCGTGCGGGTGCTGTGGTGCACCGCGTGGATGCGCCACAGGAACGGCACCTCGTGATACGCCCGATGCGCGGCGTACTGCACCAGGTCGGCCACCAGCACCGCCACGAACAGCTCGGCCAGATACGGCAGCGACTGGATCGCCTGCTGCAGCGGCTCGTAGGCGGCCCACGAGAACAGCCGGTGCACGAAGAAGTTGATGCACAGCAGCACCGCGCCCACCGACAGGTGGTTGAACAGGAAGTGCTTCATGTCCACCTGCCACTCGCCGCGGAACACCGGTTGGCCCGGATACAGCGGGAACAGCTTTTCGAAGATGATGAACACGGTGCTGGAGGCCAGCAGGTCGAGGATGAACCAGTCCAGGCCCAGGTAGGGATGGTGGCCGGTATTGGACGTGGTCACCACCACCTGGCTGCCGCCGGCGGCGACCGCGCCGCACACCAGCACGAACGCGACGATGTTGAGCCAGCGCTGGCGGCCGAACACGATGTTGGTCAGGGCGATGGTGCCGGACGCCAGCAAGGCCGCGAACAGCAGCGTGCGCATCGCGTCGACGGTGTAGAAGGTGCGCAGTTCGGGCGTCGTCAGGTACGCCGGGAAATGGAATGCCAGGACGCCCAGGACCGACAGGATCGCCAGGAACAGCGCGATCACGCCGGTGATCATCCCGGTCCCCGGGTGGATGCGGCCGTCCTGCTTGAACAATTCCAGGACCCGGCGATGGATGGGCGCACGCTGATTCATTTCTTTTTTATGGCAGACCACGGGGAAGCGAGTGTATCCCCGGTCTTTGAAAGCCATGTAAATAAACGTGAGGAGATGAGACCAGGCGATCTCCGGCCGCGACGCCCTTGCGCCGCGTCAATTCCCGCGCGCCGCCGCGGGCGCGGCGGGTTGACTTTGACGGGCCATTGCGATGTCATGGAACCGACAGCTCAATTACGGGCCGGCCCGCCGGCCCCGCGCAGCCCCCCTTCAACCGGATCACGCAAGAGGCCGTCATGTTCCCTGAGTACCGCCAACTGATTACCCGCCTGAAAGCCGAAAACGGACATTTCTCCGCCCTGTTCCAGCGCCACAACGACCTGGACCAGGAAATCAAGAACATGGAGGCGGGCATCGTGCCGGCCTCGGACACCAACGTCGAAGTCCTGAAAAAGGAAAAACTGCTGCTCAAGGACAAGCTTTACAGCTTGCTGCGCGCGGCGGACCAGGACGCCGGCTAGCCTGGCTTCAAGGCCCCCCCGCCACAAGGCGCCCATCTACGGGGCGCCTTTTTGTTGCCCACGTCCCGCGCCAGCGCCCATCACTCAGTCCGAGTTTCCATCATCAAACCGCTCAATGGGTGAATGGGTCCGGCAACAGGATCCGGTAGTCCCCGTCCCCCGTCGATCGCCATGCGCCCCCCGCCCTCCGCAGGCGCCGTCCTTTTCAACGCGCTTGCTGACATTAAGCTGAATAAATAAAATCCCCACATACGGTCGCCTGCCGACCACGTGAACAGGATGCCAAGGTGCAAGACAGAGATTTCAAGACCGGCGAGGCCGTCTCGCCGGTGACCGGCTGGGCCATGATGCCGTTGGTGGAACACGATTCGCTGCTGCTGCGGCTGGACTTCCTGAACGACCCGTCGCCCGCGGCGGCCACGCGCAGCGAACGGGGCCGCGTTTATGCCGTGACCTCCGAGCAATTACAGCTGCTGCTCGATTCCCTGCAGGCCCAGCTGGACAAGCTGCAACCCGGCCAGGGCGGCTCGCGCCATTGATCCCGAGCGGCGACATGACGCCGCCAGAAATTCAGTGTTGCTAAAGATAGATTAGGATCTTTAGATTCTCTAATTAAGCCGCAGCCGCTAGTCTGTCGCCCTTGATTCAAGGTACGACATGACCAGCGCCTTTTTCCCCGGTTTTTTCCTCAGCCTCAGCCTGATCCTGGCGATCGGCGCGCAGAATGCCTTCGTCCTGCGGCAAGGCCTGCGCCAGGAACACGTCTTTGCCGTCTGCCTGGTGTGCGCGGTATCGGATGCCGTGCTGATCGCCGCGGGTGTCGCCGGCTTCGGCCTGGCGTCGAACGCCCTGCCCTGGCTGGAACCGGTGCTGCGCTACGGCGGCGCGCTGTTCCTGCTGACCTACGCGGCGCGCAGCTTCCGCTCCGCGCTGCGCAACCACGGCAGCCTGACGCCATCGTCGCGCCAGGCCGCCGGGCTGGGCGCCACGCTGGCGACCTGCCTGGCCTTCACCTGGCTCAACCCGCACGTCTACCTGGACACCGTGGTCCTGCTGGGCTCGATCTCCAGCCAGTACGAGGGCCGCAAGGTCGCCTTCGCGCTGGGCGCCATGACGGCCTCGTTCGCCTTCTTCTTCACCCTGGGCTTCGGCGCCCGCCTGCTGCGGCCGGTGTTCGCCAGCCAGACGGCCTGGCGGATCCTGGACGCCCTGGTCGGCGTGGCCATGCTGGCGATCGCGGTCAAGCTGCTCTGGCCCTGACGGCCGCCGGCGTATTGCGGAACGTGACGCCCAGGCGGTTGAAAGCGTTCATCAGCCCGATCGATCGCCTTACAGCCCTCTGGAGCGGCGTGGGCATAGTCGATGGGATGGCCCATGATGAATCCTGATTTCTGTCTGTGAGAACGTCATGGCGCGACCGCATGGCGCTTTCCCATAGATCCCAGGAACAGGTTGCGTGCTGGGCCACGGGATGCCTGCGGCCAAGCCTCGGCCAGCCAGAAGCCAGGGCCCCAGGCGCTATCTCTTCAACCAATTCAGGTAGGCCGCTTCCATGCCTTCCGCCATGCCAGCGAGCGAGAACTTCTTCTCACTGCGCACGTAGGCGGCGCCTGCCGCGCCCATACGCTGTCGCAAGGTCGCGTCAGTGGCCAGCGTTTCCAGAGAGACGCGCAACGCGTCGACGTCGCCGTAGGGCACCAGCAACCCAGTCTCGCCATGCTTCACGACTTCGGGGACACCGCCCACACGCGTGCCGATAATGGGCAGTCCGCAGGCGGCCGCTTCGATGAATGAAGTGCCCAAGGCCTCGAACTGAGTGGCCAGTGCAAAGATATCGCTGGCTGCCAGCACGTTACCGACATCGGCGCGCCGGCCAAGAAAGTGCGTGCGCGCTTCGCAGCCGTATTGGCGAGCCATGTCATTGAGAGCATCGAGTTGCGAGCCTTCGCCCGCGAAAACCAGATGGATATCCGACGAGCCGTTCATCAGCGGCGCCGCCGCGGACAGCAGCAGGCCCTGGCCCTTCTGCGGACGAAGATGCGCGACGCAGACGATGACAATGGCGTCGCGGGAGATGCCTAGTTCTTCGCGTAGGCTGGAACGCCCATCGTTCGGCGTGATCGGAATGGCGTCGGACACTGTCGCGACATGACTTTGGGGCACGCCGCGCTCAAGCATCTGATTGGCGACATAGTCACTGACCGCAACCACCCGGTGCGGCAATCGCGTATAGCTCCATAGCGACCCCGGCCGTTTCGCCAGGTGACGGGTGCGCACGATCAACGGCGTGCCCGCAAGCCGGCCGGCCACCGCCGCGATCACGGTGTCCCGGCGGCTATGGGTATTCAGGACGTCGAATTTGCCGCGGGCCAGGATTCCGCGGATTCCGTATACCGCCCGGGTGTAGTTCGACACGCCGTCCATCAGGAATTCATGCACGCGGAACCCCTCGGCCTGCAGGCGCGACGATAGCTTGCTAACGGGTTGGCAGATTGCCTCGAGCGTATGGCCACGTTCGCGCAGCGCCACCATTTCGCGGAAGATCCGGTTTTCCTGGCCGCCGAAGGTCGTCGCCGCCTCGGAATGCATGATGCGCAATCGCATCTGGCCGCTGTCGCGCATCAGGGTGTCTCGCTTTGGGACAAAAATAGTGTCAAGGCCTCGGCGTAGAGGAAGTCCTCGTTCGAGATCACGCCGTAAGGAGTGATGGCCGCCAGTTCGATGTCCAGGCACTTGTCGTGCTGGCACGCCTGAATATTACCGGACAGGTCCATGCACAAATGCCAGCCAGCCGTCCGCAATCGGTTCAGGGTGTCGGAGGGTTGCAACACGGTCAGCACATAGGGCCCGACCGCTTCGGACATATGAGACGGGATCGCGCTCGCCAACCCCACATCCACAAGCCGCAGGGGCTTGCCATTGCCAGGATCAAAAGAAAACCGGAATAGTGCGGGTAGCCGAGAGCCCTGGAAATGCGGCATAAAAATGTTTCATTTGCAAATTGTTGTCGCATTTTAACAAACTCACCCCAATATGCTGGCTTTGGCATATAACGCGTCAACTTGTTGGTCTTATTTTTTTGAACCTCGGCGCCGAGCGGCGGGGGCGAGGTCAGCGGGGCAGGCGGCAGCTTACCACCTTCTGAATAAACGAGACGGCGTGTTCAATCAGGGCCGACGGCCCGGCGCAAATCGTCCTGACATGCGGATGTGGCGCCTGCGCGGCATGCAATGGCACACGGATCGCGTTTCCAGCGAGTACGAGCGCCTCAAGCCGCTCTGGCCCTGACGGCCGCCGGCGTATTGCGGAACGTGACGCCCAGGCGGTTGAAGGCGTTCATCAGCCCGATCGCATAGGTCAGGTCCGCCAGTTCCTTGTCGCTGAATTCGGCCGCGGCGGCGGCGTAGTCGGCATCCGGCACGCCGGTTTCGGCCACCCGCGTCACGCATTCGGCCCAGGCCAGCGCGGCCTGCTCGCGGGCGCTGAACAGCGCGCCGCCTTCGCGCCACACCGGCACCAGCACCAGCTTGTCCACCGCCACGCCCTGCTTGAGCAGGTCGCGGCTGTGCATGTCGATGCAGTAGGCGCAGCCGTTGATCTGCGAGACCCGCAGATACACGAGGTTGACCAGCGTCTCCGGCAGGCCGCACTGGCGCAGGTAGGCGTAAACGCCGCCGAATGCCTTGTAGCCCTCCGGGGCGGCTTGGGCATAGTCGATGCGATGGCTCATGATGAAAGTCCTGATAACTGTCTGTCGAAGACTCCATGCTGCGCCCGCGCGGCGTTTTGCGGTAGATCCAAGAACCGGGTTCCGGCGTGGGCCATGTCGCCGCCGGGCGGCGCGAGAACCGGCCGCGCCTGGGGTATCCTGCGCGACAGCACGCCGCGACGCGGCGCCAATGGCTCGACCGGACACAAGGAATCCCCGCGCATGAAACGCCTCCTGCCCCTGGTGTTTTCTTTCCTCGCCTGGCCTGCCCACGCCGCCTGCACGCCGCCGGCCCAGTGGGCGCGCACTTTCCAGCAGGCGCACGCCGACTTTCACGCCGCGCCGGACCGCCACGATCCCTCGCTGTTCACCCCGGCCTTCGACGCGGCCTTGCGCCGCGAGTGGGCCTACGCCCAGGGCGAGGTCGGCCATCTCGACTATGAGCCCTGGCTCGGCGCCCAGGATGGCGAAATCGGCGGCATACCGGTGTTCGAGACCGAATCCGAGCTCCGCGACACCGCGATCGTGGCGATGCGCTACCCCTTCGTGCTGGAACCCGGCGGCCCGCGCACCCAGCAGGTCGTGCACCTCGTGCTCAAGCGCGAGGCGTCGCCATGCTGGCGCCTGGACGACTTCATCACCCCGCTGGGCGATTCGCTGCAACGGTTGTATGCGGCGCCCCAGGACACGCCTCAGGAAAGCAGGCCTACGAGTCCTCCTGCTCCCGATACGCGCGTTCGCTAGCTTCTTCCTTCGATGACCCAGACCATGAACATGCAGACAAGGAGCAGGCCGAAGCAGATCCAGACCATGACGGTGGGCGCATCCGCCCGCCCCTGACGGATATCGGCGGCGACTTGATCGGGTGACACCAGGAGCTGCCCGTCGTGCGCCATCAACAGGACGCGCCGGTTGCTGAAGAACGGGTAGACGGATTGTTCGAACCAGACGATCCTCAGCTGTTTCCCCTGCATTGCCTCACGCACCTGCTTCACGTTACCGATAAAGCAGTTGGGGGTTGCGTAAGCCGGCCCCGTGCAGACATATTCCCATCCGTCCACCACCAGCAACGCAGAACGCGATTTGCCGACGGACTTGAACGTCGCGAGCCCGTCCGTGACGTGTATCTCCGACTGCTCGGGAAAACGCAACTTCATATCGTAGATCCGCGGCAGGATCAGCCCCGCGAAGCAGGCCAGGCAGAGGACAGACACCCAGGTTGTCCGGGGATGGGCCTTCATGTACCGCCATATCGTCCGCATTTTCATGCGACGGCAATATAGGCATGCCGGGTGACGGGCCGATGACGCCAATCGCGCACTGGGCGGTCCGAGATAAGACGTAGCGTCACAATCCCCCGTCCACCACGGCAATGGGCACGGGACGGGCTGCGGCCCCAAAGGCGGCCCCAAAGGCGGCCCCAAAAGGCGGCCCCAAAAGGCGGCCCCAAAAGGCGCAAGGCCTTGCAGGCTGATGCCTGCAAGGCCTTGAGTGGTTTGGTCGGGGCGGCGGGATTCGAACTCGCGACCCTCTGCTCCCAAAGCAGATGCGCTACCAGGCTGCGCTACGCCCCGAGGGTCGCAACTATACCAGATACCGGCGCGCCCCCGGCAAATCCCCCGCAGGCCCGTTCAGGCGACGCCCGGCCCGGCGATCCCCTGATTGACACCTATATAGTTGAAGCATAAATTAATTCGACATACCTAATAACGACATACATCGGGAACCACATGGCCAACGCCTCCTCTCCGTCCGCCTGGGCCACGCCCACGCGGACCACCTACACCGTGCTGTTCGTCTGCTGGCTGGCGATCCTGTTCGAGGGCTACGACGTCGGCGTCATGGGCGCGGTGCTGCCCGCCCTGGCCGACGACAAGAGCTGGAACCTGACGCCGATCGAGCTCGGCATGCTGGGCAGCTACGCGCTGGCGGGCATGTTCGTCGGCTCGTTCGCCGTCGGCACGCTGTCCGACCTGCTGGGCCGCCGGCGCATGCTGCTGGCCTGCGTCACGCTGTTCTCGCTGACCATGATCGGCGCGGCCTGGGCGCCGACGCCGACCTGGTTCGCGACGTTCCGGTTCATTGGCGGCCTGGGCCTGGGCGGCGTGATCCCGGTGGCGGCGGCCTTGACCATCGAGTATTCCCCGCCCGCCAGGCGCGGCTTCAACTACGGCGTGATGTATTCCGGCTACTCGCTCGGCATCCTGTGCTCCGCCGCGGTGGCCATGGCCGTGCTGCAGCACTGGGGCTGGCGTGCGGTGATCCTGGTGGGCGCCGCGCCGCTGCTGCTGGTGCCGGTGCTGGCGCGCCTGCTGCCCGAATCGCTGGAATACCTGCTGGCCAAGGGCGACGAGACCGGCGCCCGCGCCGTGGCGCAGCGCCTGGGCATCACGTCGCTGGAACCGTTCCGTCCGCGCGAAGTGACGGGGCAAAAGACCACCTGGCGCGATGTGATGGCCGCGGTGTTCGCGCCGCGCCACCTGCGCGCCACGCTGTGCTTCTGGGGCGCGCTGTTCCTGGGCATGATGCTGGTGTATGGCCTGAACACCTGGCTGCCGCAGATCATGCGCAAGAACGGCTACGACCTGGGCTCGAGCATCTCGTTCCTACTGGTATTCAGCCTGGCCTCGGCCATCGGCGGCCTGGTGCTGGGCCAGTTCGCCGACAAGAGCGAGCCGCGCAAGATCGTGGCGCTGTTCTACCTGGTGGGCGCCGTCGGCATCTACTGCCTGACCTACAACAATCCGCTGGCGGTCAATTACCTGTGGGTGGCGCTGGCCGGCATCGGCAGCATTTCGTCGTCGCTGATCCTGACCGGCTACCTAGCCGGCTACTACCCGGCGCATGCGCGCGGCGCCGCCACCGGCTGGGCGCTGTCGTTCGCCCGCATCGGCGCCATGAGCGGCCCCATCGTCGGCGGCTACCTGGCCGGCCTGCAACTGCCGCTGGCGTGGAATTTCATCGCGTTCTCGTGCGCGGCGGTGCTGGCGGCGGTGTTCGTGATCCTGATCCCGGGCCGCTACGCGGGCGGCGCGTCGACGCAGCCGGCGGCCGGCGCGCGCACGCTGGAGCAGCAGCGTTCCTGACGTTGCCCCCTGGCCGGACGCAGGGCACCGGCCAGTCGAAACGACAACGGCGCGCCCATCCGGGCGCGCCGCCGATACCACCGTGATGATGCACCCCAGGAACCCCGCCCGCCGGTCTCCCGCCGGGCGCGGTCCCCGCCGGCGATCAGCCGAAACGGCCGGTGATGTAGTCCTCGGTTTCCTTGCGCGAAGGCTTCACGAAGATCTGGTCGGTCTGGCCGAATTCCATCAGCTCGCCCAGGTACATGTAGGCCGTGAAGTCCGAGCAACGGGCGGCCTGCTGCATGTTGTGGGTCACGATGACGACGGTGTAGTCGTTCTTCAGTTCAGCGATCAGTTCCTCGATCTTGGCGGTCGAGATCGGATCCAGCGCCGAGCACGGCTCGTCCAGCAGCAGCACTTCCGGCTTGATGGCCACGCCGCGCGCGATGCACAGGCGCTGTTGCTGGCCGCCCGACAGGCTGTTGCCGCTCTGGTGCAGCTTGTCCTTCACTTCGTTCCAGAGCGCGGCCTTGCTCAGCGCCCATTCCACGCGCTCGTCCATCTCGCCCTTGGACAGGCGTTCGAACAGACGCACGCCGAAGGCGATGTTGTCGTAGATGCTCATGGGGAACGGCGTGGGCTTCTGGAACACCATGCCGACCTTGGCGCGGATCAGCGAGATGTCGGTCTTGGCGGTCAGCAGGTTCTCGCCGTCCAGGATGATCTCGCCCTCGGCGCGCTGGCCCGGATACAGCTCGAACATGCGGTTGAAGGTGCGCAGCAGCGTCGACTTGCCGCAGCCCGACGGGCCGATGAAGGCCGTGACCTTCTTCTCCTGGATCGACATGTTCACATTGCGGATCGCATGGAACTTGCCGTAGTAGAAGTTCAGGTTCTTGACCTCGATCTTGTTCTTGACGGCGGTAGCGGTGTTTTCCATTTGGTTTCCCTAGGTCCGGCGCGACGGGCGCGCCGGCAAAGCGATCTTTACTTGCGGAACATGTTGCGGGCAATGATGTTGATGCCCAGCACCAGCAGCGTAATCAGGGTGGCGCCGGCCCACGCCAGGTCATTCCAGTCCTTGAAGGGGCTGGCGGCGTATTGGTAGATCACGACCGGCAGGTTGGCCATCGGGCCGTTCATGTTGGTCGACATGAACTGGTTCGACAGCGCGGTGAACAGCAGCGGCGCGGTTTCACCCGAGATGCGGGCGATGGCCAGCAGCACGCCGGTGATGATGCCGGTCTTGGCGGCGCGATAGCACACCAGGGTGATCATGCGCCACTTGGGGCAACCCAGGGCGGCCGCGGCTTCGCGCAGGCTGTTGGGCACCAGCAGCAGCATGTTGTCGGTGGTGCGCACCACCACCGGGATCACCAGGATCGACAGCGCGATGGCGCCGGCCCAGCCCGAGTAGTGCCCGACCTGCGCCACGTACACGGCGTAGATGAACAGGCCGATGATGATGGACGGCGCCGACAGCAGCACGTCGTTCAGGAAGCGCGTGGCCGGCGCCAGCCAGCCGCGCTGGCCGTATTCGGACAGGTAGGTGCCGGCCAGGATGCCGACCGGCGTGCCGATCAGCGTGCCCACGCCCGCCATCATCACGCTGCCGAAGATGGCGTTGATCAGGCCGCCGGTCTGCCCCGGCGGCGGCGTGATCTCGGTGAAGAGCGTGTACGACAGCGCCGGCGCGCCCTTGAACAGCAGCGTCTGGATGATCCAGAACAGCCAGAACAGACCGAACACCAGCGTGCCCAGCGAGACGGTCAGCATGATGCGGTTGACCACCCGGCGCCGGCGGTACACGCCGTTCTGCATATTGAGTACGGATACAGCCATGATCTTTTCCTTGTGCGGCGGGATCAGGATTTCTTGCCTTCACCGGCCGACAGGCGGACCAGCAGCATCTTCGCCAGGGCCAGCACGATCGTGGTGATCAGGAACAGGATCAGCCCCAGTTCCAGCAGCGCCGACTTCTGGATGCCACCGGCTTCATTGAATTCGTTGGCCAGCGCCGAGGCGATCGAGTTGCCCGGCGAGAACAGCGAGCCCGACCACTTGAAGGCGTTGCCGATCACGAAGGTCACCGCCATGGTCTCGCCCAGCGCGCGTCCCAGGCCCAGCATGATGCCGCCAATGACGCCCGATTTGGTGAACGGCAGCACCACGCGCCACATCACTTCCCAGGTCGTGCTGCCCAGGCCGTAGGCCGATTCCTTCAGCATCGCCGGCACCAGCTCGAACACGTCGCGCATCACCGCGGCGATGAACGGGATGATCATGATCGACAGGATCAGGCCGGCGGTGAAGATACCGATGCCGAACGGCGGCCCGGCGAACATGCCGCCGATGATGGGCACGCTGCCCAGCGTGGCGATCAGGAACGGCTGCACGTACTGCTGGAACACCGGCACGAAGACGAACAGGCCCCACATGCCGTAGATGATCGACGGAATCGCCGCCAGCATCTCGACCGCGGTGCCCAGCGGGCGGCGCAGCCAGGTCGGCGACAGTTCGGTCAGGAAGATGGCGATGCCGAACGACACCGGCACCGCGATGATCAGGGCGATGGCCGAGGTCAGCAGCGTGCCGATGATGGGCACCACCGCGCCGTAGTTCTGCCTGACGGGGTCCCAGTCGTTCAGCCACAGGAACGACAGGCCGTACTTGGCCAGCGATTCGCGGCTGCCGTAGATCAGGGATACCAGGATCGCCGCCAGCAGGATGAACACCAGGAAGGCGAACAGGCGGGTCAGGTTCTTGAACAGCGCATCCATCAGCGCATTTTTATTTTGCTTCATAGGCGAAGGCGTGCCGGTAGTCACGGAATCCGCCACGCTGGGCGGGAGCGGCACACTATTATCCATTACCGCGCTCATGGATGGACTTTCCTTAGGAAACCTTGGGGGGAAACTACAGGTGGGTCCGGGAGACCCGCCCTGGCATCCGGCGGACCGGATGCCAGGGCAGTTGGTCGATGCTGGCGCGGGGCTGGGCCACCGCGCCAGGCACCTGCCTTTTACTTCCAGACGGCCTTGCCGTCGGCAGCCTTGACTTCGCCCCAGGCGGCGCGAATTTCCTTGGTCACGGCTTCCGGCAGCGGCACGTAGTCCAGGGCTTCAGCCGACTTGGCGCCATTCTTGAAGGCCCAGTCGAAGAATTCCAGGACAGCCTTGCCTTGGGCGGGCTTGTCTTGCGACTTGTGGACCAGGATGAACGTCGCGGCGGTGACGGGCCAGGAATCGGCGCCCGGTTCGTCGGTCAGCACCACGCCCATGCCAGGCGCGCTCTTCCAGTCAGCGTTGGCGGCGGCAGCGGCGAAGGCCTTCTGTTCCGGCTGGACGAACTTGCCGGCCTTGTTCTGCAGTTGCGTCCAGGCCAGCTTGTTCTGCTTGGCGTAGGCGTATTCGACGTAGCCGATCGAGTTCTTCAGCTGGCCGACGTAGGCGGCGACGCCTTCGTTGCCCTTGCCACCCTGACCCACGGGCCACTTGACGGCCTTGCCTTCACCGACTTGTTCCTTCCATTCCGGCGACACCTTGGACAGGTAGTTGGTCCAGCCGAAGGTGGTGCCCGAGCCGTCCGAACGGTGCACGACGATGATGTCGGCCGACGGCAGCTTCAGATCGGGGTTGAGCGCCTTGATGGCGGCGTCGTCCCACTTCTTGACCTTGCCCAGGAAGATTTCGGCCAGGACCTTGCCCGACAGCTTCAGCTTGCCCGGCTCGACGCCGTCGACGTTCACCACGGCAACCGTGCCGCCGATGACGGCCGGGAATTGCAGCAGACCGTTCTTTTCCAGGTCAGCCGCCTTCATGGGATCGTCCGAGGCGCCGAAATCGACGGTCTTGGCGATGATCTGTTGCTGGCCGCCGCCCGAACCGATCGACTGGTAGTTGACCGCGTTGTTGGTGGCAGCCTTGTAGTCCGACGCCCACTTGGCGTAGACCGGGTACGGGAACGATGCGCCCGCGCCGGTCACGTCGGCGGCCTGGACGGCGAAAACGGCGGCGCTCAGCGCGACACCCAGGGAAACTTGTTTGAAGACACGTTTGAACATCTTGGTTCCTTCTGTGCTCGTTAGAGGAGTCTTTGGCAGGCTTTCTACTGCCCGTCTTTCAGCGACCCTCGCATCTTAGAAGCCCAACGTGACAGGATAGTGACAGTCATAAACCCCCCCCCGGAGCGCTGCGCGCTTCCCCCCCAGGGGGGCGCCGGTGGCGGACCGGCGGAGCCGGATCCGCGCGGCCTGGCTTTGGGAGGGTGTGCCTCGGTGGGCGCGCGGCGCCTTTAGGGACGGATGGGTGCGGTGTGGCTTTGGGAGGGTGTGCCTCGGTGGGCGCGCGGCGCCTTTAGGGACGGATGGGTGCGGTGTGGCTTTGGGAGGGTGTGCCTCGGCGGGCGCTCGGCGCCTTCGGGGACGGAGGGGTGCGGTGTGGCTTTGGGAGGGCGTGGCTTGAAGGGCGCGTGGCGCCTTCAGGGACGGATGGGCGCGGTGCCCGGTGCCGGGAAAAAGGGCGGGCGTGTTCCGCCCGCCCGGGTGTTACGCGCCCAGCTTCTGCATCAGGTACTGATGCAGGTTGAAGGGTTCGCGGCGGCTGCGCACGCGGACGTAGTCGCCGTCGGCCTGTTGCTGCCAGGCCAGCTGGTTGTCGCGCAGGGCGAAGGTGAAGGCCTCGTCGATGACGCGCTTCTTGAGCGTCTTGTCGTAGATCGGGAAGGCGATCTCGACGCGGCGGAAGAAATTGCGGTCCATCCAGTCGGCCGACGACAGGTACACCGTCTCGGCGCCCTCGGCGTAGAAATAGAACACGCGCGAGTGCTCCAGGAAGCGCCCGACGATGGAACGCACCCGGATGTTCTCGGACAGCCCCGGCACGCCGGCGCGCAGCGCGCAGACGCCGCGCACGATCAGGTCGATCTTCACGCCGGCCTGGCTGGCCTTGTAGAGCTCCTCGATGATCTGCTCTTCCAGCAGCGAGTTCATCTTGGCCATGATGCGCGAACGCTTGCCCGCCTTGGCGGCGCGGGCCTCGGCGCGGATCAGCGCCACCATGCCGTCGTGCATGGTGAAGGGCGACTGCATCAGCGACTTGAGCGAGCGGCGCGCGCCCAGGCCGGTCAGCTGCGCGAACACCTTGTCCATGTCCTCGCACAGCTTGGGATCGGCGGTCAGCAGGCCGAAGTCGGTGTACAGGCGCGCGGTGCGCGGGTGGTAGTTGCCGGTGCCCAGGTGGGCGTAGCGGCGCAGGCGGCCCTTTTCGCGCCGCAGCACCACCGCCATCTTGGCATGGGTCTTGTGCGCCACCACGCCGTAGACCACGTGCGCCCCCACCTCTTCCAGCTTGGAGGCCCAGTTGATGTTGGTCTGCTCGTCAAAGCGCGCCATCAGCTCCACCACCACCGTCACTTCCTTGCCGGCGCGCGCCGCGGCCAGCAGGATCTTCATCAGCTCGGAATCCTCGCCGGTGCGGTAGATGGTCTGCTTGATGGCCATCACGTCCGGATCCAGCGCGGCGGCGGTCAGGAAGTCGATGACGGGCTGGAACGACTGATAGGGATGGTGCAGCAGGCGGTCCTGCTCGGCCACGGCCTCGAACAGATCGGCCGGCTTGTCGCCGACGCGGTCGAACGGCGCCGGCACCGGCGCGCGGTAGTCGGGGAACAGCAGGTCGGGCCGGTTGGGCGAGTTGCACAGCTGCATCAGGCGCGACAGGTTCACCGGACCCGGCACGCGGTAGGTGTCCTCGGCCTTGAGCGAGAACTCGCGCTGCAGGAAGGTTTCCAGCTCGACCGGCGTCAGCTTGTCGATCTCCAGGCGCACGGCGGCGCCGAAGTTGCGCTGCGACAGCTCGCCCTGCAGGGCGTGGCGCAGGTTGGTGACTTCTTCCTCGTCCACGAACAGGTCGCTGTTGCGCGTCACCCGCCACTGGTAGCAGCCCAGCATCTCCAGGCCCGGGAACAGCTCGCCGACGAAGGCGCGCAGCAGCGAGGTCAGCAGGATGTAGCCTTCCGGGTGACCGGACAGCTCCGACGGCATCTTGATCAGGCGCGGCAGCGCGCGCGGCGCCTGCACGACGGCGATCGAGGCCTGGCGGCCGAAGGCGTCGGCGCCGGACAGCGAGACGATGAAATTCAGGCTCTTGTTGTAGACGCGCGGGAACGGGTGCGCCGGGTCCAGCCCGATCGGGGTCAGCAGCGGCATCACGTCGCGGTTGAAGACATCCCGCGCCCATTCCTGCTGCTCGGCATTCCATTCCGACGCGTGGTGCAGCGCGATCCCCTCGGCCTGCAGCGCCGGCAGGATGGCGTCGTTGAGCAGCGCGTACTGCCGCCCCACCAGCTCGTGCACCGCCTGCTGGACGTTCTCGAACGCCTGGTCCGGCGTCATGCCGTCCGGGCCGACCGAGTTGGGCGACTGGCGTTGCTGCTCTTTCAGGCTCGAGATCCGGATCTCGAAGAATTCGTCCAGGTTGGAACTGACGATACAGACGTAGCGCAGCCGTTCGAGCAGGGGCGTACTGGGATTTTCCGCCATCGCCAGCACGCGTTCGTTGAATTTGAGCAGCGACAACTCGCGATTCAGGAGCAAGGGCTCGGCGGGCGGGCGTGTGGTCATACCGGATTCCATACGTAGGGAGAGCGTGGAGTTTTACTGCAAAAGGGTGACGGTTCTATGACACAGCGCCAAATGCGTAGCGTACGACAAAACCGGGACGCATAGAGCATCGTCTCCCGGCGCCAACTGCATGTTCCATAAGCGAAAACCCGCAGCGGAAGGCGCTGTCATATGGGGTCTCTATAATCAGGCCACCTCACAGCCAATATTACGAGCCGCATGGATCAACTTCTGGCCGCCGTGGACCTCGGGTCCAACAGCTTCCGCCTCTCCATCGGACGCATCGTTCAGCAGGACGGTACGCCCCAGATCTACCAGATCGATCGCCTCAAGGAAACCGTCCGGCTCGCCGCCGGACTGGACGCCGAAAAACGCCTCGGCGACGAAGCCATCGAGCGCGCCATCGCCGTTCTGGAACGTTTCGGCGAACGCCTGCGCAGTTTCCATCCCAACCGCGTGCGCGCGGTCGCCACCAACACCTTCCGGGTGGCACGCAATACCCGCGATTTCCTGCCCCGGGCCGAAGCCGCCCTGGGCTTCCCGATCGAAGTCATCGCCGGCCGCGAAGAGGCCCGCCTGATCTTCTCGGGCGTGGTCCACACCCTGCCGCCCTCGCCCAACAAGCGCCTGGTGATCGACATCGGCGGCGGCTCCACCGAAGTCATCATCGGCAAGGGCCACGAACCCGGCCTGATGTCCTCGCTCTATATGGGCTGCGTCAGCTACAGCCGGCAGTTCTTCTCGGACGGCATCGTCGACGCCCACCAGATGAAGCAGGCCGAACTGGCCGCGCGGCGCGAAATCGAAGTCATCGCCAAGCAGTACCGCAAGACCGGCTGGAAGGAAGCCTACGGCTCCTCCGGCACCGCCAAGGCGCTGTACGCCATCCTCACCGAAGGCGGCATGTCCGAGCGCGGCATCACCCGCGCCGGCCTGAGCAAGCTGAGGGACCGCATCGTGCGCGCCGGCCGCGTCATCCCCTCGGAGCTGCCCGGCATCAAGGTCGAGCGCGCCGATGTGCTGCCCGGCGGGCTGGCCATCATGAGCGCGCTGTTCGACGAACTGGGCATCGACATCATGCACACCGGCGATGGCGCGCTGCGCCTGGGCGTGCTGTACGACCTGCTGGGCCGCGACGACGAGCACGACAAGCGCGACGAATCGGTGCGCCAGTTCATGAAGCGCTATCACGTCGACGCCAACCAGGCCCGCCGCGTGCACCACGCCGCCCTCGGCCTGTTCGACACGATGATGCCCGAAGGCGCGGAGCGCGCCGAACTGCGCGCCGCCCTGGGCTGGGCCGCCGACCTGCACGAAGTGGGCCTGTCGATCGCCCACAACGCGTACCACAAGCACACCGCCTACGTGCTCGAGAACGCCGACATGCCGGGCTTTTCGCGCGCCGACCAGCAACTGCTGGCGCTGTTGGCGCTGGGCCACCAGGGCAAGCTGAGCAAGCTCGAACCGCTGGTGCGCAACCGCGCCCAGTGGATCGCCATTCTCAGCCTGCGGCTGGCCGTGCTGCTGTTCCGCCGCCGTGGCGAGATCGAACCCCTGCCCCTGACCGCGTCCATGCGCAACGATTCCATCGTGGTGCGCGTGAACCGCGACTGGCTCGCGCAGCACCCGCTCAGCGACTTCACGCTGCGCGCGGAAGAAGCCGAATGGTCGAAGGTGGGATTCTCGTTCGAACTGCTCGAGTTCTGAATCGCGTCCTGAAAACAGCGCGGCCCCGGACGCATCCGGGGCCGCGCGGCGAGACAGGCATCAGGCGCTAGAACGGCGAAAGATCCGTCTCGCGTTCGAGTTGCTTGAGCTCCAGGCGGAATGGCCGCGTTGCCCGCCGAATCAGTTTGATCTTCATACGGCGGAACAAGCGGCGCATGATCAGCGCTGACCGTTGGCCGTGGGTTGATCCAGGCCGAAATGGCGGCGATAACGCTCGTCCATGCCGTCCATCTTCAGCAGCACCGGGAAGTCGGCCGCGTTGAAATCCGGGTCCCAGGCGGGTTCGCCACAGACCGTCGCGCCCAGCTTCAGGTAACCCTTGATCAGCGGCGGCACGCGGGCCGGCAGCGTGCTGTTGAGCTTTTCCACCGGGTAGCGGTGCAGCGGCGTCACATGCGGCTGGCCTTCTTTCGGCAACTGCTTGGAAATCGTGCGCCAGACTTCGGCGGCGGTGACGCCGTCGTCGCGCAGGCTGACGCTGGCGCAGCCCAGCACGTACTGGTAGCCGCCGCGGCGCAGGTATTCCGCCAGGCCGGACCACAGCAGCATGATGACCGCGCCGTTGCGGTAGTCGGCGTGGGTGCACGAGCGCCCCACTTCCACCACCTCGTCGCGGATCGGGCCCAGGCCCGACAGGTCGAATTCGGATTGCGAGTAGTAGCCGCCGGCCTCGCGCGCCTTTTCGGGCGTGAGGATGCGGTAGGTGCCCACGACACGGCCGGTGTCGAGCTCGCGCACCATCAGATGCTCGCAGAAGGGATCGAAGCGATCGTGCTCGATTCCGTCCTGGGCATCGGGGAAGACCGCGCCCATGTCTTCGGTGAAGACGTCGTAGCGCAGGCGCTGGATCTGTTCAATTTCCTCGGCCGTGCGCGCCAGGCCGACCACCAGCACCCGTGCGGCGGGGCCCGTCCACGGTTCTGTAGCATTACGGCTTGGATTGATGCGTGCTAGTTCCAGCATTGCGCGAAGCTCCTAGAGAGTCCGGTCAGTTTGGACGCCCTGTATGTCAAAGACTTGACCAATATGTTACGTGACTATGAAGTTTAGTTCGGAGCGGTGCGGCCTTAATCCCGCAAAGTTCGACAAAACTTTACAAAACAATACTTATTTCTCACAAACAATGGCCATTCATCGCAAAGCAATGAATGGCCATGTCTGGTCCTGGTGGATTTGAGGTTATCCCAGGCTGGCCGCCAGCTTCTCGGCCGACGTCACCGCCAGGGTTTCGTCTTCGGCCTCGACCATCAGGCGCAGCTTGGGCTCGGTGCCCGAGGCGCGGATCAGCACGCGGCCGCGGTCGCCGAGTTCGGCCTCGACGGCCTGGCGCGCGGCGGTCAGGCCCGGATGGGTCTTCCAGTCCTGGCCCGGCGTCAGCGGCACATTGATCATCTTCTGCGGATACATGCGCAGGTCCTTGATCCAGTCGGCCATCGAGACACGGTTGCGGCGCAGCGCGGTCAGCACCTGCAGCGCGGCGACGATGCCGTCGCCGGTGGAGTGGCAATCCAGGCACAGCAAGTGGCCAGAGCTTTCGCCGCCGTAGAGCCAGCCGCGCGCCTGCATCTGCTCCAGCACGTAGCGGTCGCCCACGTTGGCGCGCTCGAAGCCCACGTTCAGGCGCTGCAGCGCGCGCTCGAAGCCGAAGTTGGTCATCAGCGTGCCGACCACGCCGTCCACCTTGCCGCGCTGCATGCGCTCGCGCAGGATCGCGTACAGCAGTTCGTCGCCGTTGTAGATGCGGCCATCGCCGTCCACCATCTGCAGGCGGTCGGCGTCGCCATCCAGCGCGATGCCGAGCTGGGCGCCGCGCGCCTTCACTTCCTTGGCCAGCTGCTCCGGATGCAGCGCGCCCACGCCCTTGTTGATGTTGAAGCCGTCCGGGTGCACGCCGATGGCATGCACTTCGGCGCCCAGCTCGCGGAACACGTGCGGCGCGATGTTGTAGGCGGCGCCATGGGCGGCGTCCACCACGATCGTCATGCCGTTCAGGTCGAGGTCGTTGGGGAACGTGCTCTTGCAGAATTCGATGTAGCGGCCCTGGGAATCCGACATGCGGCGCGCGCGGCCCAGTCCTTCGGAACTGACACAGCCCAGCGGTTCGTCCAGGGCGGCCTCGATCGCCGCCTCGATCTCGTCGGGCAGCTTCATGCCCTGGGCCGAGAAGAACTTGATGCCGTTGTCCTGGTACGGATTGTGCGAGGCGCTGATCACGATGCCCGCGACCAGGCGCAGCGTGCGGGTCAGGTAGGCCACGGCGGGGGTGGGGATCGGGCCGGCCAGCAGCACGTCAATGCCCGCGGCCGACAGGCCGGCCTCCAGCGCCGACTCCAGCATGTAGCCGGAGATGCGGGTGTCCTTGCCGATCACGACCTGCGGGCGACTGCCGCCGCGCACCGCGTGTTCGCGCGCCAGCACGCGGCCAGCGGCGTAACCCAGGCGCAGGGCGAATTCCGCGTTGATCACCGGGCCGCCGACTTCGCCGCGCACCCCATCGGTACCAAAATACTTGCGTTGAGTCATGAAGTGATTGCTCCTTGTTCAGCCGCCTGCCAGACCTTGAGCGCGTCGACCGTGGCCGCCACGTCGTGCACCCGCACGATCGAGGCGCCACGGGCCACACAGGCCAGGGCGGCGGCAATGCTGCCGGACAGCCGGTCGCCGACCGGCCGGCCGGTGGCGTGGCCGATCATGTTCTTGCGCGACAGGCCGATCAGCAATGGATAACCGCCGCTGCGCAGGCTCGACAGCCGGCGCAGCAATTGGAAGTTCTGGTCGGCGGTCTTGCCGAACCCGAAACCGGGGTCCAGCACGATGCGTCGGGGATCGATCCAGGCGGCGCGCAGCTTCTGTGCCCGCGCTCCCAGGAAGAGCCCGATTTCGCCAATCAGGTCGGAATATTCGGGCGGCGTCGCCTGCATGGTGCGCGGCTCGCCTTTCATGTGCATGACGCACAGTCCGCAGCGCGACTGCGCCACCGCCTCGATGGCGCCGGGCTGCCGGAAGCCGTAGATGTCGTTGATCATGTCGGCGCCGGCATCGAGCACGGCGCGCATGACCTCGGGCTTGAAGGTGTCGATCGACAGCGGCGTGCCGCAGTCGCGCAGCGCCTCGATCACCGGCAACAGCCGGTCCAGTTCGTCGGCGACCGACACCGGATCGGCGCCGGGCCGCGTCGACTCGCCGCCCAGATCGAGGATCTGCGCGCCTTCGTCGATCAGGCGGCGCGCATGCGCCACCGCGGCGTCGGTATCGTCGTGCTGGCCGCCGTCGGAAAACGAATCCGGCGTGACATTGACGATACCCATGACAAGCGGGCGCTCGAGATCAAACTCGAAGCGCCCGCAAAGGAAGTTATTCGCCATAAATCAGGACGAAAGACCTCAGACCGCGGCTGCCGTGTTACCGCCGGCGGCCAGGCCAGTCGGAGGCGTATCAGACGTATCCGACGGGCCTTGCGGCGTCTTCGGCGGACGCGGCGGGCGGCCCTCGATGATGTCGTTGATCTGGTCGGCGTCGATGGTTTCCCATTCGAGCAGCGCGGCGGTCATGACTTCGACCTTGTCGCGGTTGTCTTCCAGGATCTTGCGCGCGACGCCGTACTGCTCGTCGATGATGCGGCGGATCTCGGAGTCCACCTTCTGCATGGTGGCTTCGGACATGTGCGTGGTCTTGGTCACGCTGCGGCCCAGGAAGACCTCGCCTTCGTTCTCGGCGTAGACCATCGGGCCCAGCTCGTCGGTCATGCCGTAGCGCGTGACGATGTCGCGGGCGATGGCCGTGGCGCGTTCGAAGTCGTTCGAGGCGCCGGTAGTCATCTGGTCCATGAAGATCTCTTCGGCGATACGGCCGCCGAAAAGCACCGCGATGGTCGACAGCAGACGGCCCTTGTCCATGCTGTAGCGATCGGTCTCGGGCAGCTGCATCGTCACGCCCAGCGCACGGCCGCGCGGGATGATGGTGACCTTGTGGACCGGATCGGTCTTGGGCAGCAGGCGGGCGACGATGGCATGACCGGACTCATGGTACGCGGTGTTCTTGCGTTCCTCTTCGGGCATGACGATCGAGCGGCGCTCGGCGCCCATGATGATCTTGTCCTTGGCCTTTTCGAAGTCCGACATGTCGACCGTGCGGCCATTGCGGCGCGCGGCGAACAGCGCGGCTTCGTTGACCAGGTTGGCCAGGTCGGCGCCGGAGAAGCCCGGGCAGCCGCGCGCCAGGATGGTCGCGTCGACGTTGGGCGACAGCGGCACCTTGCGCATGTGGACCTTCAGGATCTGCTCGCGGCCACGGATGTCGGGCAGCGGCACCACGACCTGGCGGTCGAAGCGGCCCGGACGCAGCAGCGCCGGATCCAGCACGTCGGGACGGTTGGTGGCGGCGATCACGATGACGCCCTGGCCCGACTCGAAGCCGTCCATTTCCACCAGCATCTGGTTCAGCGTCTGCTCGCGCTCGTCGTTGCCGCCGCCCAGGCCGGCGCCACGCTGGCGACCGACGGCGTCGATTTCGTCGATGAAGATGATGCAGGGCGCGTGCTTCTTGGCGTTCTCGAACATGTCGCGCACGCGGGCCGCGCCCACGCCGACGAACATTTCAACGAAGTCCGAACCGGAGATGCTGAAGAACGGCACCTTGGCTTCGCCGGCGATGGCCTTGGCCAGCAGCGTCTTGCCGGTACCGGGCGAGCCGACCATCAGCACGCCGCGCGGAATGCGGCCGCCCAGCTTCTGGAACTTGCTGGGGTCGCGCAGGAAGTCGACCAGTTCCTGGACGTCTTCCTTGGCTTCATCGCAGCCGGCCACGTCGGCGAAGGTGATCTGGTTGGTGTTCTCGTCGAGCATGCGGGCGCGCGACTTGCCGAAGCTGAACGCGCCGCCCCTGCCGCCGCCCTGCATCTGGCGCATGAAGAACACCCACACGCCGATCAACAGCAGCATGGGGAACCAGGACACGAAGATGCTCATCAGCAGCGACTGCTCTTCGCGCGGCTTGCCCGAGACCTGCACACCGTACTTCAGCAGATCGGAGACCATCCAGAGGTCGCCCGGCGAGGTCAGCGTGTAGGCGCGGCCCGCGTCCGGCGTGACGTACAGCACGTCGCCGCCAGGGCCACCTTGCACGTCCACCTTGCGGATACGGCCCGCTTTGGCGTCATCCATGAACTGCGTGTAGGTCACGCCGTCCTGGGTCTGCGCGCGTCCGTCGAACTGCTTGAAGACCGTGAATAGCACGAGGGCTATCACCATCCAGACGGCGACTTTCGAAAATGAATTATTCAAGGTCGATCTCCTGCTTTCGATTCCGACCGGCGACCGCGCACCCGCATATGGCACAGTCACAAGTATGTCAATAGCCCATTCTACCCTGTCGGACCGGGTTGCGTCCTGGGAAAGGGCGGGGCCGCTAAGTTACGTCTGATTCGTGATTTTGCTGGTCGTTGTCTCGGCAGGCCGGCCGCCATCGGGCCGGTAGGTTCTTGTGACCGGGGCACGAGCCCCGGCGCGGGCTATTTCAGATCGCGGGCAACCAGAAAGGTTTCGGAGGACTTGTCCCGCGACGCCTTCGGCTTACGCTCGACCACCCGCTTGAAGTGCTGCTTGAAGGTTTCCACGATCTGCGAAAAGCCGGTTCCGTGGAATGCCTTGACGATCAGCGCCCCGTTGGGCTTGAGGTGAGCGAGGGAAAACTCCATCGCCAGCTCGCACACGTGCTGGATGCGCGCGGCGTCGGCGATACCCACGCCGGATAGGTTGGGGGCCATGTCGGAAATTACAAGGTCCACCGCGCGCGATCCGACCATGTCTTCCAATTGTTTCAAAATGTCATCTTCGCGGAAGTCGCCGAGGATGAATTCGACGCCCGCCACGGGCTCCATGGGCAGCATGTCCAGGGCGATGATGCGCCCGTCCACCACCCCGCCGGGTCCCGCCAGGCGCTCGCGCGCCACCTGGGACCAGCTGCCGGGAGCCGAGCCGAGGTCGACGACCAGGTCGCCACGACGCAGCAGTTTCTCGGTGTCGAGAATCTCGATCAGCTTGAAGGCGGCGCGGGCCCGGTAGCCCTTCTGTTGCGCCATCTTCACATAGGGATCGTTGATGTGCTGGTGAATCCAGTCTTTGGAGAATTTATTCTTGGCCATTACCGTACAATTCCACGCATGCCTATATTAGAACTTACCTCTCGTGAGCGCAGCGACCTTCGGTCCGCCGCTCACCCTCTGCGCCCCGTCGTCCTGATCGGCGACAATGGCCTGACCGAAGCCGTGCTCAAGGAAATCGACCTGGCACTCACTTCCCACGGCCTGATCAAGGTCCGGGCCGGCGGCGACGATCGCGAGGCCCGCGAGGCCATGCTGTCGACCATCTGCGACACCCTGTCCTGCGCCCCGGTGCACCACCTGGGCAAGACCCTGATCCTGTTCCGCCCGCTGGCCGGCAACATCAAGCCGCCGGTGCTGGCCGCCCTTGAGCCGGAACGCCCCGCCAAGCGCCGCGCCTCCGAGCCGCATACGCCCAAGAAGCTGGCCGCCGAAGGCAAGACCCTGGCCAAGCGTCCGCGCCGCTCCGAGACGGAAGAGCCCAAGCCGAAGACACGCTTCGTGCCGCAGGACCAGCTCAACAAGAACGGCAAGCCGATGCGTCCCGGCACCAAGAAAACCACTTCCGGCAGCCACGGCATCCCGCGCCGCGCCGGCAGCGCACTGAGCCTGCGGGCCGGGGCACGCAGCGGCACCAGCCGCAAGTCGTCGCCCAAGCGATAGTACCGCCAGGCACAAAAACGGGCGCTTTACGCGCCCGGTCCACCATAGTGTTCCGCAATCTTGCCGCGGGAATCCTTCCGGATGCCCGGTTCGGTCTATGGTGTTTTGCTGATTTTACCGCTCAGGGCCGGCGTTAGATGTAACGCACGCCCAGGACTTCATACTCGCGAACGCCAGCCGGGGCCTTGACCTCGACCACGTCGCCTTCGCTCTTGCCGATCAGCGCGCGCGCCACGGGGCTCGACACGGAGATCAGGTTCGCCTTGATGTCGGCTTCGACGTCACCGACGATCTGGTACGTCACGCGATCACCCGAATCCAGGTCCTCGATGTCGACGGTGGCGCCGAACACGGCACGACCTTCGGCCTCGAGCGAGCTCGGATCGATCAGGTGGGCATTGGAAAGCGTGCCCTCGAGCTCGGCAATCCGGCCCTCGATGAAACCCTGGCGCTCGCGAGCCGCGTCATACTCGGCGTTCTCCGACAGATCGCCCTGCGCGCGCGCTTCGGCGATAGCGTTGATGACGGCGGGACGTTCCACGGTTTTCAGCCGCTGGAGCTCTTCTTGCAAGCGCTCGGCCCCGCGCACGGTCAAAGGAATGGCAGACATGTCGTTTCCCAAACAAAAGTAGAAAACGCCCCCGACGGAGCGTTCTCGGTGTGAAGGTCCTGGACCTGACGCATGGGCGCCGTCGGATGCCAAGTCGTGACGGGCAACGTCTTGAGCGGAACACGGCCGGGGGCGGGCAAGGCTGAACCCGATGGATCCCCCGCTGCCCGCTCGGGCCGGCCCGCCGGACGAATGCGGCAAGCTGCGACCAAAACAAAACCCCGGCTCGGGTCGGAACCGGGGCAATCAAGGCCATATTGTGGTCAAAGTCCACGGGAATTGCAAGCCACCGGAGAAACCGGCGTTTTCGGCGCATTTCGGCGCTGTAACCCGCTAAAACCCGTCGTTTGCGCCTGCCGCCCCTGGCGTTGCATAAAAGATACTTGCCGGTAGGGATAAACCCGGCCAAGGGCGGTTATCCAAAGGGTTTATGTAAAAACGCCAGGTTGTATTCAATAAAAAAGGTATAACCGACAAACTGGCCCATTAATAACAATTAAATACATGCCGGTATTCGCCGGCATTTTCCTGTTTTAAGCGAAGGGATACGCGGGCCGGCCATTTTGGCCACGCGTAAAGCGATTGATTGTGCGTGTTGCAGGTTGGGCGGACGCATCGCAGTCATCCGGGCGCGACGTTCGTCCCTCTATCGCAGCGCTGGCGTGCAAAGGATCCGCGCCTGCGGTGGAGCGCGTTCAAGAACGGGAGCTCCCATGCTGGAAAAATTGAAAGTCCGTACGGGCATGATGCTGGTGTTGGCCTGCTTTGTGATTACCCTGGCGTTGGCTTGCGGCTTGAGCTGGATGAATGCCGAAAGCAGCGTGCGGGAAATCGAGGACCTGAATAATGTCGCCGTGCACCAGGTCGATCCGCTTTATGAATCCAATGCCGCGCTGCTGCGCGTCCGGCTCTCGCTGGGTTCGGGCATCGCCGACCTGCAGGCCGGCGCCCAGGACCAGGCGGCCAGCGCGGAGGCCGCCGCCGCCGCACAACTGAAACTGGCACGCGAACGCTTCGACCGCTACATGGCGGTGCCCAAGAGCGAGCGTGGCCAGGAACTGGCCGTGGTCCTGCAGGGCCGCTTCAACGCCTACGCCGCCGGGCTGGACGAACTGGACGCGGCGCTCAAGGAACGTTCGGTCGCCCGCTACCAGCAGAACGAAGCGCGGGTGCGCCAGGCCGACGCCGATTTCGCCAAGGACATGCAGGTGTTCCTGGCGCGGGTCCAGGAACGCAGCGACGGCGTGCTGGAGCGCTCGCAAAGCACCTATTCGACCGCCCGCATCTCGGCCATCGTGCTGCTGTCGGTGGCGCTGCTGCTGGCGGTGCTGTGCTGGGCCTTCATCCGTCGCGGCGTCCTGCTGCCGCTGCAGGACGCCGGCCGGCATTTCGACCGGATCGCCGCCGGCGACCTGACCCAGCGGGTCGACGCCCGCTCCAACAACGAGATCGGCACGCTGTTTTCCGCGGTGCGGCGCATGCAGGAAGGCCTGACCCGCACGGTGACGACGGTGCGTCAGGGGGTCGAGGAGATCAACGTCGGCGCGGCCGAGATCGCCGCCGGCAACGCCAACCTGTCGACCCGCACCGAGGAACAGGCGGCCGCGCTCGAAGAGACCGCCTCGACCATGGAAGAGCTGGCCGCCACGGTCAAGCAGAACGCCGACAACGCCGCCCAGGCCAACCAGCTGGCGGCGGTGAGCATGGAGGTGGCGCAGCGCGGCGGTCACACGGTCGGCCAGGTGGTGGCCACCATGCAGGGCATTTCCGAGAGTTCGCGGCGCATCGCCGATATCGTCTCGGTGATCGACGGCATCGCCTTCCAGACCAATATCCTGGCGCTGAATGCCGCCGTGGAGGCGGCCCGCGCCGGCGAACAGGGCAAGGGCTTCGCCGTGGTGGCGGGCGAGGTGCGCTCCCTGGCGCAGCGCGCGGCGCAGGCGGCCAAGGAGATAAAGGCCCTGATCGAAACCTCGGTCGAGACCGTCGCGGCCGGGTCGTCCCAGGTGTCGGCGGCCGGGCAGACCATGGAGGAAATCGTGATCTCGGTGCAGCGGGTAGCCGACATCATGGGCGAGATCTCGGCGGCCTCGGCCCAGCAGGCCGGCGGCATCGACCAGGTCAGCCTGGCGGTCTCGCAGATGGACGAGGTGACGCAGCAGAACGCCGCGCTGGTGGAAGAGGCCTCGGCCGCCGCCTCGGCGATGGAGGACCAGGCGCGGCGCCTGGCGGAGGCGACCTCGGTCTTCAAGACCCAGTCGGGCCAGGTGATCGAGGTGGCGCCCGTGCAGGTCGGCGGCAGGACGCCGGCCTCGCGGCTGTCGCGCTCCTGAGGGGAGCGGATCGGCCGCGGCCGGTCCCGCTCATGCCCCTGAAGGAAGCGGGACTGGCGCGACGTCCGGCCGGTCCCGCCCTACTTCTTGCGGCGCAGCAGCGCGTACAGGATGATCGCGCCGAAGGTCGCGGTACCGATGCCGCCCAGCGTGAAGTTGCCCAGCTTGACGGTGAAGTCGCCCGCGCCCAGCACCAGCGTGACCGCGGCCACGATCAGGTTGCGGTTGTCGCTGAAATCGACCTGGTTCACTACCCAGATGCGGGCTCCGGCGATGGCGATCAGGCCGAACACCACCACCGACATGCCGCCCAGCACGGGCCCGGGAATGGTCTGGATCAAGGCGCCGAACTTGGGCGAGAACCCCAGCACGATGGCGATCAGCGCGGCGATGACGAACACCAGCGTCGAATAGATGCGAGTCACCGCCATCACGCCGATGTTCTCGGCATAGGTGGTGACGCCGGTGCCGCCAACAGCGCCCGAGACCATCGTCGCCACGCCGTCGCCGACGAAGGCGCGGCCCAGGTAGCGGTCCAGGTCCTGGCCGGTCATGGCGCTGACCGCCTTGACGTGGCCCAGGTTCTCGGCGACCAGGATGATGGCCACCGGCACGATCAGGCCCATGGCCTCGGCCTTGAAGACCGGCGCGGCGAAGTGCGGCAGGCCGAACCAGGCAGCGGCCGACACGGCCGAGAAGTCGATCGGCTTGCCCAGGTTCAGGCCGTTGGCGCAGATTGCGTAGACCACGCAGGCCAGAATCAGGCCGACCAGGATCAGCAGGCGCTGCACCATGCCCTTGGTGTAGACGGCAATGCCGCCCACGCACAGGATGGTGACGATCGCCATGGCGCTATCGAAGCCCGAGGCGCCCATGGCGCCCTTGGCAGCGATCGGGGCCAGGTTCAGGCCGATCACCGCGACCACCGCGCCGGTCACCACCGGCGGCATCAGGGTGTCGATCCAGTTGGCGCCGCCGCCGGCGCGGCCGTTGGCGATCCAGACCAGGACGCCGATCAGGGTATAGGCCAGGCCGCAGGCGATGATGGCGCCCAGCGCCACGCCGATGTTGGCATTGGCGCCGCCGCCGGCATAGCCGGTGACGGCGATGACGCCGCCGATAAAGGCGAAGCTGGACCCCAGGTAGCTGGGCACGCGGCCGCCGACGAACAGGAAGAAAATCAGCGTGCCGATGCCCGACATCAGGATGGCGACGTTGGGGTCGAAACCCATCAGCAGCGGCGCCAGCACGGTGGAGCCGAACATCGCCACCACGTGCTGGGCGCCCATGGCCACGTTCTTGGGCCAGGACAGCCGTTCGTCGGGGGCGATGATGACGCCGGGCTGGGCGTCGTCCGCCAGGCGCCAGCGCGGAAAATAGGAATTGGACATGGAATCCCCGGGAGTGATTGGTATGAGCGGGCGCCAGTGTAAAGGGGGCCGGGAACGGGCGGCAACTTAAGTTCCCCGCCGGAATGCCGTATTAGTGGAAACCCCAGTCAATCCTTCTGCCCCGGAGACTTCCATGGCCATCGATTCCATCAGCGGCACCTCGCGCATCGGCAGCATGGCGGACCTGTGGGCCCAGAAGATCCAGGCCAACAAGGAAGCCAAGGACGCCAAGGCTGGCGATCCGGGCGTCAGCGTCACGCCCGACGGCAAGATCCGCGTCAACAACGCCGGCGCCATGAAGGTCGGCCAGACCCAGGAAACCGAATCGTCCGACAACGACGACTCCTACACCCGCCAGATCAAGGAGCTGCAGCGCCAGCTCAAGCGGATCATGGAACAGATCGAACGCGTGCGCGCCAGCAACGCCTCGGCCGAACAGAAAGCCACCCAGATCCAGGCACTGAACGCCCAGGCCGTGCAGGTCATGGGCCAGATCCAGAAAGTGATGGAACTGCAGGCCAAGGCCGCGCAGACGGCCGCCCGCGCCGCATCCCGGGCGTAGCCCGCCGCTAGCCCCACTCGTACGCCCCTGGCCCGCGCGCTCGCGCGGGTTCTCCCGAATGCCCGCCACACTGATGGCGCGCATCAAAATTTGTGATTGGACTGGCGGCGCATGCAGCCGCTAAGGTCTCCGGACAAATCGAAAAACCACGGAGACAAACCATGCATGCAATGCGCACAGCCCTTGCAGGGGCGCTGCTGGCCGCCTGCGCCGCCCCCGCCCTGGCGGGCACCGTCACGGTGATCACGTCGTTCCCGAAAGATTTGACCCAGGCCTACAAGACCGCGTTCGAGAAGGCCAACCCCGGCATCACGCTGGAAATCCTCAACAAGAACACCGTGTCCGGCATCGCCTACGTGCGCGAGACGCCGGCCGGCCAGCGTCCGGAAGTGTTCTGGGCCAGCGCGCCGGACGCCTTCGAGGTGCTGGGCCGCGACAAGCTGCTGGCCAAGTCGGCGGACGTCGCCAACAAGGACGTGCCGGACAAGATCGGCAACTACCCCATCAACGACCCGGGCGGCATGTACCTGGGCCAGGCGCTGGCCGGCTACGGCATCGTCTACAACACGCGCTACATCGCGGCGCACAAGATCCCCGCGCCGGTCGAATGGAAAGACCTGCTGGCGCCGCATTGGTTCGGCCACGTCGGCATCACCTCGCCGTCGCGCTCGGGCACCATGCACCTGACGGTCGAGACCATCCTGCAGGGCGAAGGCTGGGACGACGGCTGGAACACGCTGCTGCGCATGTCGGGCAACAGCAGCGCCGTGACCGAGCGCTCGTTCGGCGTGCCGGACGGCGTCAACAACGGCCAGTTCGGCGCGGGGCCGGTGATCGACTTCTTCGGCCTGTCGAGCAAGTATTCGAAGTTCCCGGTGGAGTTCGTCTATCCCTCCGAGACCGCCATCGTGCCGGCCAACATCGCGCTGATCGACGGCGCCAAGAACACCGAGGAAGGCAAGAAGTTCATCGCCTTCACGCTCAGCCAGGCGGGCCAGGAACTGCTGCTGGAGCCGAAGATCTCGCGCCTGCCGGTGCTGCCGTATTCGGCGCTGGCCGGCAAGGTGCCGCAGGGCTATCCCGACCCGGCCGAGATCGCGCGCCGCAGCAAGGTGCAGTTCAACGCCGACCTGTCGCAGACGCGCTACTACGTGGTGCAGTCGCTGTACGACCAGACCGTCACGTTCCGGTTGAAGGAATTGCAGGCGGCGACCAAGGCGATCTACGACGCCGAGGCCAAGCTCGGCGACAAGGGCAAGAGCGGCAAGCCGGCCGAACTGCTGGCGCAGGCCCGCAAGCTGGCCTGGGCACCGCTGGTCGACGGCAAGCAGGCCGCCGATCCCGAGTTCCTGAAGATCTTCAGCGGCAACAAGAAGGACGCCGCGGTCAACCAGCAGATCACCAAGCTGGAAGGCGAATGGAACGGCACGGCCAAGAGCAATTATGAGCAGGCCGTGAAGCTGGCGCGGGAGGCCGCGGCGCTGTAAGCCCGGCTCGCGCCGGACGGGGGGCTCGCCCCGTCCGGCCGCCGCCCCGCCGCGGGCGGCCTGTCTTGAACCATTACGGGAATCTCGATGAATCTTCCGGGCCATTCACGCCTGCCCGCCGGCCCCGTGCTGGCCGCGCTCCTGGTGCTGGGTTTCCTGGCGCTGTTCCTGGTCGTGCCGGTGGGCACGGTGTTCTACAGCGCCTTCGTCAATGCCGACGGCGGCTTCACCATCGGCCACTTCGGCGCGTTCTTCAATCAGCCGCTGATGCTGGAGGCGTTCTTCAACAGCCTCTACGTGGCGGGCTGGTCGGCGCTGCTGGCCTCGCTGATCGCGGTGCCGCTGGCGTACTTCACGGTGCGCTTCGACTTCCGCGGCGCGCTCATCATCCAGACGCTGGGCGTGCTGCCGCTCATCATGCCGCCCTTCGTCGGCGCGGTGGCGATGCAGCTGATCTTCGGCCGCTCGGGCAGCGTCAACCTGCTGCTGAACGACTGGTTCGGCTTCACCATTCCATTCATGGAAGGGCTGAACGGCGTCATCTTCGTCGAGGCGCTGCACTACTTCCCGTTCATCCTGATGAACCTGGTGGTGGCGCTGCGCAACATCGACGGCGCCATGGAAGAAGCCGCCTTCAACCTGGGCGCGCGCGGCTTCCGGCTGTTCCGCCGCGTGATCTTCCCGCTGGCGCTGCCGGGCTACGTGGCCGGCACCTCGCTGGTGTTCGTCAAGGTGTTCGACGATCTCGGCACGCCGCTGGTGCTGGGCACCACCAACATGCTGGCGCCGCAGGCCTATCTGCGCATCACGCAGGTGGGGCTGGAGGATCCGCTGGGCTACGTCATCAGCGTCATCATGATCGCCTTCTCGATCCTGGCGCTATGGCTGTCGGCGCGGGTGCTCAAGGGCCGCGACTATTCCACGCTGCAAAAGGGCGGCAACTCGATCCAGAAGCGCAAGCTGCGCCCGGCCGAAAGCGTGCTGGCGTACGGCTGGATCGCCCTGGTGCTGCTGCTGGTGCTGTCGCCACACATGGGCGTGCTGCTGCTGTCGCTGGCCAGCGTGTGGAGCTTCGCGCCGCTGCCCGACGGCTACACGCTGGCGCACTACAGCGCGGTGTTCAGCGAGTCGCAGGGCATGATCGCCAACACCCTGCTCTATTGCGGCCTGGCGGCCGGCGTGGACGTGATCCTGGGCACCGCCATCGCCTACCTGATGCTGCGCACCCGGCTGCCGGCGCGCCAGTGGCTGGACTTGCTGGCCTCGGCGGCGCTGGCGATCCCGGGCATCGTGCTGGCGATCGGGCTGCTGCGCACCTTCCGCGGCGTGGAGATCCCGGGCACCGGCACGCTGCTGACCTCGTCGTGGATCATCATCATGATCGCGTACTCGGTGCGGCGGCTGCCCTACGCGCTGCGTTCGTGCGTGGCCGCGTTGCAGCAGATCAACGTATCGCTCGAGGAAGCGGCGCAATCGCTGGGCGCGACGCGGATGCGCACCATCCGGCGGGTGGTGGTGCCGCTGATGGCCGGCGGCATGCTGGCCGGCTTCGTGACCAGCTTCGTGACCGCGGCCGTGGAGCTGTCGGCCACCATCATGCTGGTCACCAAGGACAGCCAGGCGCCGATGAGCTATGGCATCTATCTGTACATGCAGAGCGCGGCGGGCCGCGGCCCGGGCGCGGCGCTGGGCGTGCTGGCGGTGGCCGCGGTCGCCATCGGCACGTATGTCTCGCACTTGCTGGTCGAGCGGGCCCAGTCGCGCCAGCGGCCGGCGCGCCACGACGAGACGGCCTGAATCAAGGGGAATCGACATGAAGAAAGTCAGCGTTGAATGCCGCAACATCCGGCTGTCGTACGGCAGGACGGAAGTGCTCAAGGACGTCAACATCAACATCGAACCGGGCGAGTTCTTCGCCCTGCTGGGGCCGTCTGGCTCGGGCAAGTCCACCCTGCTGCGCCTGATCGCGGGCTTCAACCGGCAGGACGCCGGGCAGTTGCTGGTGGACGGCAAGGACATCAGCGCCATCCCGCCGTGGAACCGCAACATCGGCATGGTGTTCCAGAACTACGCGCTGTGGCCGCACATGACGGTGTGGGACAACGTCGCGTTCGGGCTGGTCGAACGCAAGCTGCCACGCGAGCAGATCCGCGCCAAGGTCGAGGCCGCGCTGGAACTGGTGGGGCTGTCTCAATACGCCCGCCGCCGTCCCAACCAGCTGTCCGGCGGCCAGCAGCAGCGCGTGGCGCTGGCGCGCACCATCGTGATCGAGCCGCAGGTGCTGCTGCTGGACGAACCGCTGTCCAACCTGGACAAGAAACTGCGCGTGCAGATGCGCCAGGACCTGCTGAGCCTGCAGCGGCGGCTCGGCATCACCACCATCTTCGTCACCCACGACCAGGAAGAGGCCATGACCACCGCCGATCGCATGGCGGTGCTGGACCACGGCGTGGTGCAGCAGATCGGCGCGCCCAGCACGCTGTTCGACTACCCGGTGAACCGTTTCGTGGCCAATTTCGTCGGCACCATGAACGTGCTGGAGGGCGAGGTGCGCGAGCGCACCAGCGGCAGCGTGGTGCTGGCGGTGGAAGGCGTGGGCGACCTGCACCTGCCGTTGGCGGCCGAGGCGCCGGCGGCGCAGCGCCTGGCGGCCAGTTTCCGGCCGCACACGGTGCAGATCGAGATGGCCGACGGGCTGGGCGACGCGCGCTACGTGTGGCTGCCGGGCGTGGTGGAAAGCAGCGAGTTCCTGGGCGAATTCACCCGCTACCAGGTGCAGATCGGCGAACAGCGCCTGACGGCCGACCAGTCGCACCTGGCGGGGCTGTCCCCCTTCCCGGTGGGCGCGCCGGTGTCGATCGGGCTGGAACCGACCCAGGTGCGGCTGCTTGCCGCCTGAGCCCGCTTCCCCTACAAAGGCGGCATGGAAATCTATCAGATCCGCGCCTTCGTCACGGTCGCCCGCCTGGGCAACCTGACGCGGGCCGCCGAAGCGCTGTCGCTGACCCAGCCCGCTGTCACCGCGCAGATCAAGGCGCTCGAACAGAGCCTGGGGGTGGCCCTATTCGACCGCAGCGGCGGACGGCTGGCGCTGGCCAAGGCTGGCGAGATGCTGCTGCCCACCGCCGAATCGCTGCTGGTGCTGGGCGCGCAATTCAAGTCCGAGGCGCAGCAGCTGCAGGGCAGCCTGCAGGGCGTGGTGGAGTTGGGCCTGCCCAGCGAAAAACCCGACTTCCTGCGGCTGGGCGAGCTGGCCGCGGCCATCACGCAGCGGCTGCCGCTGATCGAATTGAAGACGCAGATCCAGCCCACCGTGGTGCTGGCCGAGCAGGTCAGCACCGGCCGGTTGCCGGCGGCGCTGACCATCGCCGCGCATCCGCCGCGCGGCGTGCTGTGGCTGCCGCTGCGCAGCGTGCGCTACCGCATCGCGTTGCCGACCGAACACGCCACGGTGCTCAAGCGCGGCGGCTGGCGCGAGGTGGCGCAATTGCCGTGGCTGGACGGACCGGCCGGCAGCCATACCCACCTGCTGCTGCGCGACATGTTCGAGCGCCACGGGCTGTCGCCGCGCATCGCCATGCAGAACGACGACCAGGCCAACCTGGAGGCGCTGGTGCGGGCGGGCGCCGGTTGCGCGCTGCTGCGCGAGGAAACCGCGCTGGCCGGCGCGGCCTCGGGCGACTTCATGGTGTGGGGCCAGGCGCGGGCCGACGCCATGCTGGGATTCATCCTGCCCTATGAACGCGCTAGCGAGCCCGCGCTGGTCGCGTTAAGCTCGATCATTCAAGCCATCTGGAAGCCGCGCGCGCCCGTCGCGCCCGAGCCGCTCTGAGCCGGACCCGGCACGCGCGCCCTTCCCCACCGTATCGACACCCCAATGACTGAAATCTGGTTCATCCGCCACGGCGAAACCGACTGGAACCGCCAGCGCCGACTGCAAGGCTGGCAAGACATCCCCCTGAACGAATTCGGCCGCAACCAGGCCGGCCTGCTGGCCTCGCGCCTGCGCGAAGACGCCCGCGGCACGCCGTTCGATGCGATCTACAGCAGCGACCTGCAACGCGCCCACGCCACCGCCACGCCGGTGTCCGAACAGCTGGACCTGCGCGTGCGGGTCGAACCCGGCATCCGCGAGCGCGGCTTCGGCGTGCTCGAAGGGCTGGACCTGGAGCGCATCGACGTGCTGGCGCCGGAAGCCGCGGCCGCCTGGCGCAGCCGCGATCCGCTGCGCGCGCTCGATGGCGGCGAGACGCTGGGCCAGTTCCAGTCGCGCGTGATTTCAACGGTCGACGACGTGGCCAGCCGTCACGACGGCGAACGCATCCTGATGTTCACCCACGGCGGCGTGCTGGACATCATCTGGCGCCACGCCAGCGGCGTGCCGCTGAACGCGCCGCGCGACGCGGCGCTGCTGAACGTCAGCATCAACCGCGTCGGCGTGCGCGGCCGCCAGTGGGAAGTGCTGGATTGGGGCGACGTGGACCACGTGGCCACGGAAGTGGGCGACGACGTCGTGCCGTGATGGCTCAACCGGCCTTGTCCGACTTGCGCGGCTTGCGCGGCGCGTTGCGCGCCAGCCGGTCGTAGACCGCATTGGGCAGCAGGCGCATCAGTTTCGCCACCACGCCCATCTGCCACGGGATCACGGTGTACGACGTGCCGTGCCCGATGGCGGCCTGGGCGCGCTGCGCGAACTTGTCGGCGTCCATCAGGAACGGCATCTTGTACGGGTTGTGCGCCGTCATCGCGGTCCTGATGTAGCCCGGCGCGATGGTGACGACGCGGATGCCATCGCCCGCCAGTTCCAGCCGCAGGCTTTCGCAATAGGTCACCACCGCCGACTTGGAGGCGCTGTAGGCGCCCGCGCCCGGCAGGCCGCGCACGCCGGCGACGCTGGCGATGCCCACCAACCGGCCGCCGCCGGCCGCGCGCATCGGCTCGACGAAGGGCTCGAAGGTCGCCACGGTTGCCAGCAGGTTGGTATCGACGATGGCCTTGAAGACCTCGTAATCCTCGTGATGCCCGGTCAGGGTGCCGGCGCTGATGCCGGCGCTGGCGATGACCACGTCCACCCGCCCCTGGCAGAACGCAATGAAGTCCTGCGCGGCCGCGTGCAGCGCCTGGCGGTCGCACACGTCCACGGCGTAGCAGCGATGCTGGCCGGGCAGGCTGTCGGCCAGTTCCCGCAGCGCGTCCTCGCGCCGGCCCAGCAGGCCGAGCGTGGCGCCGCTGGCGGCGTAGCGCTGCGCCAGGGCGCGGCCCAGGCCGCTGCTGGCGCCGGTGATGAATACTCTGTCCATGGAGGCTCGCCCCGCGTCGGATGAAAAAAGGCGGAGCCTCCCGGATGAGAGGCTCCGCCCGCTATGCTACAGGAACGCCGGCGCGAGTCTTACAGGAAGATCAGCGCGAAGATCGCAGCCACCAGCGCCCATTTGGACAGGTAGTACAGCGGCTTGCTCTTCTTCTTGAGCGCCTTGCCGAAGCGGCGCACGGCATACACCGCGCCGAAGATGCGGTTGATACCGCCGGTGGCGTCGCCCTCCTGGTTGGGCGCGGCCGCCGCGCGCAGCAGGAAGCCGCCGACCACGCGGTTGAACGCCCGGGCCCAGCGGTAACGCATGGGCCGCTCGACGTCCGCGAACAGGATGATCCGGTTCTGGTCGGTCTTGTTTTCGGCGTAATGGATGAAGGTCTCGTCGAACACGACTGCCTCGCCGTCGCGCCAGTAGTATTCCTGGCCATCGACGTTGATGTAGCAGTCGGGGCTGTTCGGCGTAATCAGGCCCATGTGGAAACGCAGCGAGCCGGCGTACGGATCCCGGTGGCGCGGCAGGCGGCTACCCGGCGGCAGCGAGGCGAACATCGCGGCCTTGATGGTCGGGATGCCCGCCAGCACCTGGGTCGTGACCGGACAGAGGGCCTCGGCCGAGGGATGGTCGGCGTCGTACCACTTCAGGTAGAAGCGCTTCCAGCCCGTCTTGAAGAACGAGTTGAAGCCGGCATCGTTGTACTTGTCCGAGGCCTTGATGTGGCCATCCCCGTACAGGTTGACGGCCTCGGCGCGAATTTCCTCGCAGCGGTCCAGCAAGACCTTCAGCTCCGGGAACTGGTCCAGATCGAGATAGGGCTTGTTGGGCACGCTGGAGAACGCGTACATGAAGCAGTTCAGCGGCGCCGTGAACGTGGAATGATCCAACGCCTGCCGCGTGAACTTGTGCCGGACGCGGCCACGGTAGTGAACTACCGTGGCGCACACGATGAACAACGCCAGAATGAACCACTTCATTCCTTTGCCTCACTTCACTTGCGGCGCGCCCTCTGCGCGCCCAAGCACTATTTGTCCGACAAGGACGCGTGAAGTTCCTGCAGCGAATACACCTGCAGACCCAGACCCTGACGCAGATATTGCATGCCCTCGACGGCCGCGCGAGCGCCGGCGATGGTGGTGAAGAACGTCACGCGGGCCGCCAGCGACTGCGTACGGATGGTGCGCGAATCGACGATGGCGTTGCGACGCTCTTCGACGGTGTTGATGACCAGCGATATCTCACCGTTCTTGACCATGTCGACGATGTGCGGACGGCCTTCGGTGACCTTGTTGACGCGCTGCACCGGAATGCCGGCCGCTTCGATCTCGGCGGCCGTGCCACGCGTGGCCACCAGCTTGAAGCCCAGGGCGTGCAGGCCGCGCGCCACTTCCACGGCGCGGGGCTTGTCCTGGTTCTTCACGCTGATGAACACCGTGCCGGATTCCGGCAGGCGCACACCGGCGGCCAGCTGCGACTTGACGAAGGCTTCGCCGAAGCTGGTGCCCACGCCCATGACTTCACCGGTCGACTTCATTTCCGGGCCGAGGATGGTGTCCACGCCCGGGAACTTCACGAACGGGAACACGGCTTCCTTGACCGAGAAGTAAGGCGGCACGACTTCCTTGGTGATACCCTGGGCCGCCAGCGTCTGGCCGGCCATGGCGCGCGCGGCGATCTTGGCCAGTTGCAGGCCGGTGGCCTTGGACACGTAGGGCACCGTGCGCGAGGCGCGCGGGTTCACTTCCAGCACGTAGACGTCGCCGCCCTGGATGGCGAACTGCACGTTCATCAGGCCGCTGACGTTCAGGGCCTTGGCCATCATGCCGGTCTGGCGCTTGATCTCGGCGATGACGTCGGCCGACAGCGAGTAAGGCGGCAGGCTGCAGGCGGAGTCGCCCGAGTGCACGCCGGCCTGCTCGATGTGTTCCATGACGCCGCCGATGAAGACGGTTTCGCCGTCGGCCAGGCAGTCCACGTCGACTTCGGTGGCGTTGTTCAGGAAGCGGTCCAGCAGCACGGGCGAGTCATTGCTGACCTTCACGGCCTCGCGCATGTAGCGCTCGAGGTCCTGCTGCTCGTGCACGATTTCCATCGCGCGGCCGCCCAGCACGTAGCTGGGACGCACCACCAGCGGGTAGCCGATCTCGGTGGCGTGGGCCAGGGCCTCGGCTTCGGTGCGGGCCGTGCGGTTGGGCGGCTGGCGCAGGCCGAGCTTGTTCAGCAGCTTCTGGAAGCGCTCGCGGTCTTCGGCGATGTCGATGGATTCCGGGCTGGTGCCGATGATCGGCACGCCGTTGGCCTCCAGCGCGCGCGCCAGCTTCAGCGGGGTCTGGCCGCCGTACTGGACGATCATGCCGACCGGGTTTTCCTTGTGGACGATTTCCAGCACGTCTTCGAGCGTCAGCGGCTCGAAGTACAGGCGATCGGAGGTGTCGTAGTCGGTGGAGACGGTTTCCGGGTTGCAGTTGACCATGATGGTCTCGTAGCCGTCGTCACGCAGCGCCAGCGCGGCATGCACGCAGCAGTAGTCGAACTCGATGCCCTGGCCGATGCGGTTCGGGCCACCGCCCAGCACCACGATCTTCTTGCGGTCGGTGGGCGCGGCTTCGCACTCTTCCTCGTAGGTCGAGTACATGTAGGCCGTGCGGGTGGCGAATTCGGCGGCGCAGGTGTCGACGCGCTTGTAGACCGGGCGCACGTTCAGCTGGTGACGCAGCTTGCGCACTTCGGATTCCACGGTGTCCAGCAGGAACGCCAGGCGGCGGTCGGAGAAACCGCGACGCTTCAGTTCCCACAGGGTGGCGTAGTCCAGGTCGGACAGCGTCTTCTGTTCGAGCGCCAGCTCGATGTCGACGATTTCCTTGATCTGCGACAAGAACCACGGGTCGATGTGCGTGATGTTGTGCACTTCGTCCAGCGTGAAGCCTTGCGCGAAGGCGTCGCCCACGTACCAGATGCGTTCCGGACCGGGTTCGCCCAGCTCGACCTGCAGCTTTTCGCGGTCGGTGGTCTTCTGGTTCAGGCCGTCGACGCCGACTTCCAGGCCGCGCAGCGCCTTCTGGAACGATTCCTGGAAGGTGCGGCCGATGGCCATGACTTCACCCACGGACTTCATCTGGGTGGTCAGGCGCGCGTCGGCGGTGGGGAATTTCTCGAAGGCGAAACGCGGCACCTTGGTGACCACGTAGTCGATCGACGGTTCGAACGAGGCGGGCGTGGCGCCGCCGGTGATTTCGTTCTTGAGCTCGTCCAGCGTGTAGCCCACGGCCAGGCGCGCGGCGACCTTGGCGATGGGAAAGCCCGTGGCCTTGGATGCCAGCGCCGACGAACGCGACACGCGCGGGTTCATCTCGATGACGATCATGCGGCCGTTCTCGGGATTGACCGCGAACTGCACGTTCGAGCCGCCCGTGTCCACGCCGATCTCGCGCAACACCGCGATCGATGCGTTACGCATGATCTGGTATTCCTTGTCGGTCAGCGTCTGGGCCGGCGCCACGGTGATGGAGTCACCGGTGTGCACGCCCATGGGGTCGAGGTTCTCGATGGAGCAGACGATGATGCAGTTGTCCGCCTTGTCGCGGACCACTTCCATCTCGAATTCCTTCCAGCCCAGCAGCGACTCTTCGATCAGCAGCTCGCTGGTGGGCGAGGCTTCCAGGCCGCGGCGGCAGATGGTTTCGAATTCTTCGGCGTTGTAGGCGATGCCGCCGCCCGAGCCGCCCATGGTGAAGCTGGGGCGGATCACGGCGGGGAAGCCCGAGGTGCCCACTTCCGCGGCGATGCGGCGCTGCACTTCCCAGGCTTCGTCCATGCTGTGGGCGACGCCCGACTTGGCCGATTCCAGGCCGATGTCGGTCATGGCCAGCTTGAACTTCTGGCGGTCTTCGGCCTTTTCGATGGCGTGCTCGTTGGCGCCGATCAGTTCGACGTTGTGCTTCTTCAGCACGCCGTGGTGGGCCAGGTCGAGCGCGCAGTTCAGCGCGGTCTGGCCGCCCATGGTGGGCAGCAGCGCATCGGGCTTTTCACGCTCGATGATCTTTTCGACGGCTTGCCAGGTGATGGGCTCGATGTAGGTGACGTCGGCCGTTTCCGGGTCCGTCATGATCGTGGCGGGGTTGCTGTTCACCAGGATGGTGCGGTAACCCTCGGCCTTGAGCGCCTTGCACGCTTGCGCGCCGGAATAGTCGAATTCGCACGCCTGCCCGATGATGATGGGGCCGGCGCCGATGATGAGAATGCTTTTTAGGTCTGTACGCTTGGGCATGATGCAATCTTTACTTTTGGCCGGACATCAGGCTGATGAACTTGTCGAACAGCTCCAGGATGTCGTGCGGACCGGGGCTGGCTTCGGGGTGGCCCTGGAAGCAGAAGGCCGGACGGTCGGTGAGCTCGAAACCCTGCAGCGTGCCGTCGAACAGCGAGACGTGCGTGACGCGCGCATTGGCCGGCAGGCTGGCCGCGTCGACCGCGAACCCGTGGTTCTGGCTGGTGATGAAGACGCGCTTGGACGCCAGGTCCTGCACCGGGTGGTTGGCGCCGTGGTGGCCGGTCTTCATCTTGAGCGTCTTGCCGCCAACGGCCAGGCCCATGATCTGGTGGCCCAGGCAGATGCCGAACACCGGCAGCTTCTTGTCCAGGAACACGCGGGTGGCGTCGATGGCGTAGTCGCAGGGCTCGGGGTCGCCGGGGCCGTTGGACAGGAACACGCCGTCGGGATTGAGCTTGAGGACTTCCTCGGCGCTGGTCTCGGCCGGCACCAGCGTCAGGCGGCAGCCGCGATCGGCCAGCAGGCGCAGGATGTTGGACTTGATGCCGAAGTCGTAGGCGACGACGTGGAACCTGGACTGGTCGGGCTGGGTGTAGCCTTCGCCCAGTTGCCAGGTGCCTTCGGTCCAGGTGGCGCTGGCCTTGATGGACACGACCTTGGCCAGGTCCTGGCCGGCCATGCCGGCGAAGCCGCGGGCCAGTTCGACGGCGCGGTCGGCATCCGAACCGACGAAGATGCAGGCGCCCTGGGCGCCCTTTTCACGCAGGATGCGGGTCAGCTTGCGGGTGTCGATGCCGGAAATGGCAACGATGCCCTGCTCGGACAGGTACTCGGGCAGCGATTGCGTGGAACGGAAGTTCGACACGCGGGCGGGACAGTCGCGCACCACCAGGCCGGCGGCGTAGACACGATTGGCTTCGACGTCCTCGGCGTTGACGCCGGTGTTGCCGATATGCGGATAGGTCAGCGTGACGATCTGGCCGCTATAGCTCGGATCGGTGAGAATTTCCTGGTACCCGGTCATCGCGGTGTTGAACACCACTTCGGCAACGGTATGCCCAGGCGCACCGATCGACACGCCTCGAAAAATGGTACCGTCCGCCAGAGCCAGAATTGCAGGAGGGAAGCGGTTGATCCCCTCGGGAAAGAGTTGCGGCAGCACAGTAAACCCCGGTTTTAGAATCGATAATCAAACCTTGGAATTATACCTTGAGTAGGCGTTTTCCCCGGGGAACCGCGCCAAATAAGGCTGAGATCGGAGATTTCGGTGGTCGGTGATACGCTAAAGCACCTTCAACCCTGATGTTGCGAGCCGTATTGCCCATGTCCAGCCAACTTGACGCCCTGCGCAATCACACCACCGTTGTCGCCGACACGGGCGATTTCGAAGCGATGAAGGCGCTGCGTCCCACCGACGCCACCACCAATCCGTCCCTTATTCTCAAGGCCGTCCAGCAGGACGCCTACCGCCCCCTGCTCGAAAAGACCGCCCGCGACCACCGCGGCGCCCCCACGGCCGAACTGATGGACCGGCTGCTGGTGGCCTTCGGCCGCGCCATCCTGGACATCGTGCCGGGCCGGGTATCGACCGAAGTCGACGCGCGCCTGTCGTTCGACACGCGCGCCACCATCGAACGCGCCCGCGCCCTGATCGCCCTGTATGAAGCCGCCGGCGTGCCGCGCGAGCGCGTGCTGATCAAGATCGCCTCGACCTGGGAAGGCATCCAGGCCGCCCGCGCGCTGCAGGCCGAGGGCGTGCGCTGCAACCTGACGCTGCTGTTCTCCTTGCCACAGGCGGTGGCCTGCGCCGACGCCCAGGTGCAATTGATCTCGCCGTTCGTCGGCCGCATCTACGACTGGCACAAGAAGGCCGCCGGCGCCAATTGGGTCGACGCCGACCACGCCGGCGCGCGCGATCCCGGCGTGCAGTCGGTGACCCGCATCTATCAGTACTACAAGCGTTTCGGCATCGCCACCGAGATCATGGGCGCGAGCTTTCGCAACGTCGGCCAGATCCTGGCGCTGTCGGGCTGCGACCTGCTGACCATCAGCCCCGAGCTGCTGACCCAGCTGTCGCAGACCGAGGGCGACGCCCCGGCGCAACTGCGCGCCGACACGGCGGGCGGCGACATCGCCCGCATCGCCTCGGACGAAGTGGCGTTCCGCACCCAGCTCAACGACGACGCCATGGCCAGCGACAAGCTGGCCGAAGGCATCCGTGCCTTCGTCGCCGACGCCATCAAGCTGGACGCGCTGATCGAGGCGCAACGCGGCTGATCCGCGCCGCCATCAGCGGTGGTCGTGCGAATGCACCTGCAGCGCTTCCAGGAAGCGCGACACCATGTTGTAGGCGGCAACGGTGGCGGTCAGTTCGACGATCAGCTTTTCCGACCCCATGGCGGCGCGCGCCGCCTGGAACACCGGCTCCGGCACCTGCACCTGGCGCGTCATGGCGTCGGTGTAGGCCAGCACCGCGCGCTCGCGCTCGCTGAAAAGGGTCGACGCCTCCCACTCGGGCAGGGCATCCAGCTGGGCTTGCGACAGGCCCTCCTTCAGCGCGATCGGCGCGTGCTGGTCGGCCTCGTAGGGCGCGCCGTTGATGGCCGCCACCCGCATGATCACAAGTTCGCGAATATCGCCCGGCAGGGTGGACAGCTGGCGGATGGACGTCAGGTAATTGAGCCAGCCGCCCGCCACCGCCGGGCTGTGCAGCAGCATCTGGTAGAGGTGCAGCACGCTGCCGCGCTCGGCGACGATACGGTCGACCAGGGGTCGCGCTTCGGGATGAGACAGGTCGGCGTAGGGAAGACGCGCCATGAAAACTCCGTAGGGGATTAGGGCCGGCTGGCGCCATCGATCCTAAGGCTTCCGAGCATCGAAAAGCCGAGGCGCAGCAAATGCACACATTCGCAAGAACTTTGACATAATGACAACACATTGCGCACCTCCAGGACAAGCCTAGAATGAATGCGCCGACCCAGTCCCACCCGCCCGTCACCCTCGCCAACTGCGATAGCGAACCGATCCATGTACCGGGCGCGATCCAGCCGCTGGGCGCGCTGCTCGCGTTCGACGCCGCGGGGGTGCTGCGCTACGCCAGCGAAAACGCGCCGCAGGTGCTGGGCATGCCGCTGGCACTGGGTTCCCCCTGCGCGCCGGCCGCGTTGCCGCCGGGGCTAGCGCACATCCTGCCGGCCTGGCTGGCCGGCACCGACCCCGTCTTCGACCCGCTCGCCATCGCGCTGGGCGAGCACACCTACGACGTCATCGCCCATCGCAACGCCGACGGCCTGACGCTGATCGAACTCGAACGCCGCGGCGACGATCCCGGCATCGCCGACCCCGCCCGCATCTACCGCGGCATCGAACGCATCCGCTCGCAGCGCGACATCGCCGGCCTGCTGGACCGCACGGTGCAGGAAGTGCAGCGCGCCACCGGCTTCGACCGCGTGATGGCCTACCGCTTCCATCCCGACGACAGCGGCGAGATCGTGGCCGAACGGCGCGGCGATCCGGCGCTGCAGGACTGGATCGGACGGCGCTATCCGGCCGGCGACATCCCGGCGCAGGCGCGCCGCCTGTACACCGTGAACACGTTGCGCCAGATCGCCGACGGCCAGTACCGGCCGGTGCGCGTGCTGGGCCAGGATGGCCAGGACGGCCCGCCGCTGGACATGAGCTTTTCGGTGCTGCGCAGCGTGTCGCCGATCCATCTCGAGTACATGGCCAACATGGGCGTGCGCGCCTCGATGAGCCTGTCGCTGGTGATCGGCGGCCGGCTGTGGGGCATGATCGCCTGCCATCACCATTGCCCGCGCCTGATCCCCTATTCCGCCCGCCTGGCCTGCGAGGCGCTGGCGCAGGTGCTGTCGGCGGCGCTGGCCAACATCGAAGGCAGCGAACGCGCCGAGCAGGCGCGCCGCAGCGCCGCGCTGGTGAGCCGGCTGGCCGAGCGCGTGTCCGCGTCCGAGAACGTGCACCAGGCCCTGTCGGGCGGCCCCGACACCCCCGCCTCGCTGGTTCCCAACGACGCCGCGCTGTGCCTGTGGGGCAACAGCGTGACGGTGTTCGGCGGCATCGCGCCGCGCGGCGAGCTGGCGGGCATCCTGTGCGCGCTGGACCAGAGCGGCCAGCGGCTGGTCCACAGCGACAACATCGCGCGCGACTACCCCGGCCTGCAAACCGACCTGGTGCCCTACGCCGGCCTGCTGGCCTGCAAGTTCGATCCGATGAACAACGGCTGGCTGATCTGGCTGCGACGTGAACAGATCGAAACCGTGGTCTGGGGCGGCAAGCCGGAAAAGCAGTACGCCGTGGGCAACCTCGGCCCGCGCCTGACGCCGCGCGGCTCGTTCGAGGCCTGGCGCGAAGTCACGCGCGACACCAGCGCGCCGTGGCTGCCGGCCGAGCTGGAGGCGGCCGACAACCTGCGCGACGAACTCTCGCACATCGCCACCAGCCGCGCCGCCGACGTCGACCGCGCCCGCACCGCGCTGCTGGCCATGCTCGGCCACGACCTGCGCGACCCGTTGCAGTCGATCTCGATGGCCGCCACGCTGCTGTCCAAGACCGATTCCGGCGCCCGCATGGGCGAGCGCATCCGCTATTCGAGCGGGCGCATGCAGAGACTGATCTCGCAGGTGCTGGACCTGTCGCGGCTGCAGGGCGGCATGGGCCTGGGCATCGAGAAGCGCGAATGCCAGCTGTCGGAACTGCTGACCGGCCTGATCGAGGAAAAGCGCCAGGCCTACCCGGGCCTGCGCATCGAGCCCGAGGTGGACCCCGGGCTGACGCTGATGGCCGACACCGACCGCATCGCCCAGGTGGTCACCAACCTGATGAGCAACGCGCGCCAGCATGGCGCGCCGCGCATGCCGATCCGCGTCGCCGCCGCGCGCGTGGGCGACACGATCGAACTGACCGTGACCAACCACGGCGCGCCGATTCCCGACGACGTCATGGCGCACCTGTTCTCGCCATTCAAGCCGGAATCGCTGGGCCACTCGCGCAACCGCACCGGCCTGGGGCTGGGCCTGTATATTGCCAACCAGGTGGTGCGCGACCACGATGGCGACATCGCCGTCGCCTGCCGCGATGGCCTGGTCATCTTCACCGTTACCCTGCCGCGCGGCCTGCCCGCGCCGCAAACACCCTGAATCCTGGAGACATCTTTTGAACGATGCGCGCACGTTACGCGTCCTGCTGGTCGACGACAACGAAATGGGCTCGGAACTGCTGGCCGAATTCCTGGCCATGTCCGGTCTGGAAACGCGCTGCGCCGGCACCGGCGAGGACGCGCTGGCGCAGGCCGCCAGCTTCGACCCGCAGGCGGTGCTGGTGGACATCCTGCTGCCCGACATGGACGGCTACGAACTGGCGCGGCAACTGCGCCGGCGCAACGCCGCGTCGCGCATCTACGCCCTGAGCGGCCTGGCGCGCCACGAGCGCCACGAAGACGCCGCCAGCCTGTTCGACGGCTGGATCGAAAAACCCGCCGACCCCGACGCACTGCTGACCGTGCTGCGGCAGGCGGGCTGAGGCGGTCGCGATGCACGCCGCCGATTCCTCCCCGCACGCCCAGGCGCTGGCCGCGCAAGGCGTGCGCTTCCAGGTCCTGGCGCAGGTCTTTCCGGTGCTGCGCCACGAGGCCCTCGCGCCGCTGTCCAACGCCACGCTGGCCACGGCCATGCTGCGGCAGGCGCCCGAGGGCGCCGCCGCCGACGCCCTGCAGCAGCGTACGCAGCGCCTGGCCGGCGACCTGCAACTGATGCTGGAAGACAGCGTCGAGGTCCTGCGCGGACTCGATCAATGGCTCGTCGACAATGGCGCTTCGCTGCCGGCGGCGACCCTGCTCAAGGAATGCCGCAAGCTGCTGTTCTCGCAACTGATGTGGTCCAAGCGACGCGTCCACTGGCCCGACGAACCGGCGCCGGTCGACCTGCCGGCCTTTGCCGCGCGCTACCTGGTGATGGCCTGGGTCCTGTGCCTGCTGCCGTGGCTGCCCGAGGACACCGAACTGACGCTGGACGCCTCCGATCCCGCCGTGTGGCACGCGCGCCTGCCCGCGCCGGCCCATGCCCCGGTCGCGCCGGCGCTGTTCGATCCGCGCGACATCGAGAACCTGGCACTGGCCTCGGGCTGGCGCCTCGAACGACAGCCGCAATGCTGGTCGCTGCACCTGCCCGCCACGGCCACCAAGGATTCCGCATGATTTCTCCCGTACACCAGGTGCTGCGCGACGGCACCCGCGAACGCCACGACACCCTGGACCAGGGACTGGCGCTGGCCGATGGCGACGTCAGCCCGGCCCGCTACCTGGCCTATCTGCGCGCCTTGCTGGGATGGCTGGAGCCGGTCGAACGGCGGCTGTGGCAACTGGACTGGCCGGCCGGCTTGCAGGCCGCGGCCCGCGCCGGCAAGAGCGCCCTGATCCGCGCCGACCTGCGCACCGCGGGTGACGCCGCCCCCGTGCCCGAATGCCCCGATGCGCCCGCGCCACAGGCCGCCGACGCCTACGCGCTGGGCGTGGCCTATGTGGTCGAGGGATCGCAACTGGGCGGGCGTTTCCTGGCCAAGCGCCTGGAAGACGTCGCGCCGCCCCTGCCGCTTGCTTATCTGCGAGGGTATGGCGAGGACACGGGCACGCTGTGGAAGGGTTTCCTGCTGCATCTGGACAGCGCGGCCCGGGGCCAGGAAGCGCAGGCGCTGCAAGGCGCGCGCGATGCGTTCGACAGCCTCACCGTCTGGCTGCGGGCGCACGGCGCCCTGATCCACCCGGACGCGCCGGCCCCGCAGGGCGGCAAGGCCTAGCCTTCAGCGGCGCCAGGCAGGCGGTGACGCGCGCGGGCCGGGCGATGCGCCCGGCGGCCCGCGCCGGCTAGAGCTTCTCGGTCTCGCCCGACTTGGGCTGCCACTTCATCAGGCGCTTCTCGCCGATCCCGACGATGTAGTCGAGCACCAGCGCGAATGCGGTCAGCACCACGATGCCGGCGAACACGGTGTTGACGTCGAAGGTGCCCTCGGCCTGCAGGATCAGGTAGCCGACGCCGCTGGCCGAACCCAGGTATTCGCCCACCACCGCGCCGACGAAGGCCAGGCCCACCGAGGTGTGCAGGCTGGAGAACACCCAGCTGGTGGCCGACGGCAGGTAGACGTGGCGCAGCAGCTGGCGCCGGCGCGCGCCCAGCATGCGGGCGTTGTCGAGCAGCGTCGGGCTGACCTCGCGCACGCCCTGGTAGACGTTGAAGAAGACGATGAAGAACACCAGCGTCACCGCCAGCGCCACCTTGGACCAGATGCCGAGCCCGAACCACATGCCGAAGATCGGCGCCAGGATCACGCGCGGCATCGAGTTGGCCGCCTTGATGTAGGGGTCGAGAATCGCGCTGGCGCGCGGCGACAGCCCCAGCCACAGGCCGAAACCCAGCCCGGCGATGGTGCCGATGAAGAAGGCCAGCACCGTTTCGGTCAGCGTGACCCACAGGTGGGTGTAGATGTCGGCGTTGGTGACGAACCAGGCCCAGATGCGGCCCCACACCTTGAGGGGTTCGCCAAAGAAGAACGCCACCTTGGAATCGCGCGAGGCGAAGTGCCACACGCCCAGGATGACGACGAGCAGCAGCAACTGCCAGAAGCGCAGGCTGGCGGAACCCGGTTTGAACGACTTGGACATGGTCAGGGCCTGTACGTGGGGAAGCGGGCGCGGCCGGGATCAGGCATGGGCCTCAGGCCCGCTTCTGTTGTTGGGCATAGCCCTTGAGCACTTCCTCGCGCAACACCGCCCAGATGGCCGCGTGCAATTCGACGAAACGCAGGTTGTTGCGCACTTCGGCCACGTCGCGCGGACGCGGCAGGTCGATGACGAACTCGCCGATGGGATGCGTGCCCGGCCCGGCCGACAGCACCACCACGCGGTCGCTCATGGCGATGGCTTCGTCCAGGTCATGGGTGATGAACAACACCGCCTTGCGCTTGGCCATCCACAGGTCCAGCACCTCGTTTTCCATCAGCTGGCGCGTCTGGATGTCGAGCGCCGAGAACGGCTCGTCCATCAGGATGATGTCGGGGTCGCGGATCAGCGTCTGCGCCAGCATGGCGCGCTTGCGCATGCCGCCCGACATCTGGTGCGGATAGCGGCTTTCGAAGCCGCCCAGGCCGACGCGGCGCATCCAGTCGCGGCCGCGCTCGAGCGCTTCGGCGCGCGGCACGCCGGCGAAATCGAGCCCGGCCACCACGTTGTCGAGCGCGCTGCGCCAGGGCAAGAGCGCCTCGCCCTGGAACATGTAGCCGGCGCGCGCATTGATGCCCGACAGCGGCTGGCCGAACACTTTCACCTGGCCCGACGACGGCGACAGCAGGCCGGCGCTGACGTTGAGCAGGGTGGACTTGCCGCAGCCCGTCGGGCCCACCACCGACACGAACTCGCCCGGCGCGATGGCCAGGCTGGTGTCGCTGACGGCGGTGTAGCGCTGCGAGCGGTCGTCGCGGGAGACAAAGGTGCAGCTGATGTTTTCCAGCGATAGCGCGGCGTCAGCCATTGGGATACTTCTCGTTGGCGCGGCGGGCGAAGTCGTTGGTCCAGACCTTGGACGGGTCGATCTTGGCGCCGTCGAAATCCGCCTGGTAGGCGGCCAGGGCCTTGAGCGCGGTGGCGGCGCCGTCCTCGGGGATCATGCCGTCGGGCGACAGGCCTTCCAGGCTCTTGCCGATGGCGGCCTTGTACACGGCCGGGTCGCCCAGCAGGTAGGTCTCGGGCACGACCTTGGCGATCTCGTCCGGGCCGGCCTTCTGGATCCACTTGTCGGCGCGCACCATGGCGTTGGTCAGCGCCTGCACGGTGTTGGGGTTGGCGTCGACGAACGCCTGCGGCGCGTACAGGCAGCCGGCCGGCATGTTGCCGCCGAAGATGTCCTGGGTGTCCTTGAGCGTACGGGTGTCGACGATGATCTGGATGTCGCCCGGCATTTCCAGCATCGACACCACGGGGTCGGTGTTGGAGATGGCGTCGATCTGGCCGCTGCGCAACGCGGTCACCGCGCCGGCGCCGGCGCCCACGCCGATGATGGAAACGTCGGAAGCCTTCAGGCCGTGCTTGGCCAGGAAGAAGCTGACCACCATGTTGGTGGACGAGCCCGGCGCGGTCACGCCGATCTTCTTGCCCTTGAGGTCGGCGGGGCCCTTGTAGTTGGGCAGGTTCTTCTTGGACACGCCCACGCCGATCATCGGCGCGCGGCCCTGCAGCACGAAGGCGCGGTAGGCCTGGCCCTTCGATTGCATGGCCAGCGTGTGCTCGAAAGCGCCCGAGACCACGTCGGCGCTGCCGCCCACCACGGCCTGCAGGGCCTTGGAACCACCGGCGAAGTCGGCGATGGAGACGTCCAGGCCCTCGTCCTTGAAATAACCGCGGGCCTCGGCGATGGACAGCGGCAGGTAGTAGATCAGGGGCTTGCCGCCCACGGCGATCTGGACCTTGGTCTTTTCCAGCTTCTGGGCGCGCACGATGGCGGGGGCCATGCCCATGACGCCGGCGGCGCCGGCCATCTTGAGCAGATCACGACGTGTGACTGACATGTGTTGTCTCCTTGGGTGCGGGGATACCGATAGCGCCGGTCTGCGCCAGCTTGTCGATAGCCGCTGAATCATACCCCAGCGATTTCAGGACTTCCTCGGTATGTTCCCCTAATGACGGACCGATCCAGCGGGTGCCGCCCGGGGTTTCCGAGAGTTTGGGAACCACCGCCGGCAGCTTGACCGGGCTGCCGTCGGCGAACTGGTGCTGCTCGATCATGCGGCGCGCCAGGAACTGCGGGTCGGTGAACATGTCGGCCACGCTGTAGATCTTGCCAACCGGCACGTCGGCCGCCTTCAGGGTGTTGAGCGCCTCGTCGATGCCGCGGCCGTCGCACCACTGCTGGATGGCGCCGTCGATCTCGGCGACCCGGCGGGCGCGGCCATCGTTGCGCACCAGGTCCGGGTCCGAGGCCAGGTCGTCGCGGCCGATGGCCAGCATCAGGCGGTGGAAGATCGCGTCGCCATTGCCGGCGATGACGATGTTCTGGCCATCGCGCGTCGTATAGGTGTTGGACGGCACGATGCCGGGCAGCGCGCCGCCGGTGCGCTCGCGCACCACGCCGGCCACGTCGTATTCGGGCACCAGGCTTTCCATCATGTTGAACACCGCCTCGTACAGGGCGACGTCGACCATCTGGCCCTGCCCCGCCCTGCACGCCTCGCCCTGCCGGCCGTTCCAGCGGCCGCCGGTGGCGTCGCGGTGGCGCAGCGCCATCATGGCGCCGATCACGCCGTGCAGCGCGGCGATCGAATCGCCGATCGAGATGCCGACCCGCAGCGGCGGCCGGTCGGGATGGCCCGACACGTAGCGCAGGCCGCCCATCGATTCACCGATCGCGCCGAAACCCGGCTGGTCCTTCATCGGGCCGGTCTGGCCGTAGCCGGACAGGCGCACCATGATCAGCGCGGGGTTGATGGCGCGCAGCTGCTCGAAGCCCAGCCCCCATTTTTCCAGCACGCCGGGGCGGTAGTTCTCGACCACCACGTCGGCGTCCAGCGCCAGCTTGCGGGCGATCTCGCGGGCTTCGGGGTGCTTGAGGTTGAGGGCGATGGATTGCTTGTTGCGGGCCTGCACCGTCCACCACAGCGAATTGCCTTCGTGCAGGTGGCGCCAGCTGCGGATGGGGTCGCCGCCGCCGGTCCCGTCGGGGCCGTGCGGCGTTTCCACCTTGATGACGTCGGCGCCGAATTCACCAAAGATGCGGGCGGCGAACGGGCCGGCGATGAGCGTGCCGAGTTCCAGGACCTTCAGGCCGGTCAGGGCTGACATGGCGGTTGTCTTCCTCTTGTGGATGCCGCGCCGCGCGCGCGGGCAGTTCTTCCAATGCCCGCCGGTACATTGCCGGCGGACTATTGTGGATGCGTATCAGGTGGTCTTGCGCTCCATCAGCGCCCAGGCGATGGTGCCGGCGTCGACGTATTCCAGCTCGCTGCCGGCCGGCACGCCGCGCGCCAGGCGCGTGACCCGCAGGCCGCGTTCGCCCAGGGCCTCGCCCAGGAAATGCGCGGTGGTCTCGCCTTCGGCGGTGAAGTTGGTGGCCAGGATGACCTCCTGCACCACGCCGTCGGTGGCGCGGCGGATGACGCGGTCGAAATCCAGCTCGCGCGGGCCGATGCCCTCGAGCGGCGCCACCCGTCCCATCAGCACGTAGTACAGCCCGCGATAGCCGTGGCTGGACTCGATCATGTTCTGGTCGGCCGGCGTCTCGACGATGCACAGCAGGGAAGGATCGCGCTTGGGATTGGCGCAGGTGGCGCACACGTCCTCTTCGGCGAAGCTGTTGCAACGCGAGCAGTGGCGCAGGTCGCGCACCGCCCCGGCCAGCGCGCGGCCGAGCATGTCGGCGCCCTGGGGGTCGTGCTGCAACAGGTGATAGGCCATGCGCCGCGCGGAACGCACACCCACGCCGGGCAGGCGCCGCAGCGCCTCGATCAGCGAGACCAGCGGTTCGGGTTCAGGCAGTAGAGGATCCATGACACAACGCAAACGTGCGGACAGCAAAGGCCGCGCCGCCCGGGGCGGCGGCGGCCGGAACGTTCGATCAGAACGGCAGCTTCATGCCCGGGGGCAGCGGCATGCCGGCGGTGACGGACGCCATCTTTTCCTGCGAGGTGGCTTCGGCCTTGCGCAGCGCGTCGTTGAAGGCGGCGGCGACCAGGTCTTCCAGCATGTCCTTGTCGTCGGCCAGCAGCGACGGATCGATCTCGACGCGCTTGACGTCGTGGCGGCAGCTCATGGTGACCTTGACCAGGCCGCCGCCGGAGGCGCCTTCGACCTGGATCTCGGCCAGTGCGTCCTGCGCCTTCTTCATGTTTTCCTGCATCTGCTGCGCCTGGCGCATCAGACCGGCCAATTGTCCTTTCATCATGATGGAGCTTCCTTGAACGAGGGAATGTAGGGATTGCCGGCGCGTTACGCGGCGGCGGAAGGAGGTTCGACGTGGCGGATCGACCCCGCCACGACATGGGCGCCGAAGTCGGAGACCAGCGCCTGCACGAAGGGATCGACGGCGACCGCGTCCTCGGCGGCCTGCTGGCGCGCCGCGCGCTCGGCCTGGGCCACGGCGTGGGCCGTGGCTTCACCAACCGCGCCGACGTCCACGTCCAGCCGGATGCCCTGGCCGAAGTGTTCGCACAGCACCGTCTGCAGGCGCACGCGGCTTTCGCTTTCGGCCAGCGTCTTGACCGCCACGCGCAGGATGATGGCATCGCCCTGCACGCCGGCCCATTCGCTCTGGCGCGCCAGCTCGGCGGCCAGGCCGGTGACCGGCAGGCGCGCGGCCAGCTCGGGCCAGGCGGCGGAGGTCATGTCGTTCAGGCGGGCACGCGACTGGCGCTTGCGGGCCGGGGCCGGGCCTTCGCGCCGGGCGGGCGCCGCCGACGGCGCGGGCGCGGACGAAGGCGCGCTGGCCAGCGTTTCGAAATCGTCGTCGGGGTCCGACGTGAAACCGCCGTCGGGGGCGAAACCACCATCGGGCACGAAGCCGCCTTCGGCCTCGAACGGGATTTCCTCGTCGACCCAGGACGGCGGACCGTTGTCATCCGCGGCCGGCGCGACCGCGGCAGCCGCGGGCGTCACGGCCAGCGGGGCCGACTTGGCGGGCGCCGGGGCAGCGGGGGCGTCCGTGGCGGAAGCATGCGCCGCGGGCGCAGCCGCGACGGCGGGCGCGGCAACGGGCGATGCCGTGGCCGGCGCGCTCGGCGCGGCGGTATTCATGGCGGACGCCGGCTGGGCAGCGGCGTCGACGGCGGCCTGGGCGGAACCGGCGGCGGCGGGAGCCTCTTCCCAAGGCGGCACGCTGGCAGCGGCCGGCTGGGTGGACGCGGCGACGGGCGAGGCAACAGGGGCGGCGACGGGCGGCGCGGCCACCGGCGCGGGCGCGACAGCAGCGGGCGCGGCGGCCGGAGCCGGCGCGACGTTCGCTTGCGGCACGCTCACGGGCGCGGACGGCGCGGGGGCTGCCGGTTGCGCCACCGGCGCGGCGGCGGCCGGCGCCGCTTGCGGCGGCTGCGCGGCGGCCGCGACGGGCTCGGCCGTCTGGCGGGCCGGCGCGGCGGGCGCCTCGATGGCGGTCTGCGGACCGGCGTCACCGTTCAGCGCCAGCATGCGCAGGCAGGCCATGATGAAGCCGGCGTACTCGTCGGGCGCCAGCGTCAGTTCGCCGCGGCTGTGCACCGCCACCGAATAGAACAGCTGCACCGCGTCGGGATGCAATGATTGCGCCAGGCGGGCGATGTCGGCCGCCAGCGGATCCTCGGCCGGCATCACGCCGGACACGCGCTGCTCGATGGCGACGCGCGACAGCAGCACGGCCAGGTCGGCCAGCGCGCCGGCGTACGACAGGCCGCGCGTGGCGAGTTCATCGGCCACCGCCAGCACGCCCTTGGCGTCGCCGGTGGACAAGGCGTCCAGCAGGCGCACCAGGTGGCGCTGGTCGATGGTGCCGAGCATGCCGCGCACGGCGTCCTCGGTCAGGTTGCCGGCGCTGTAGGCGATGGCCTGGTCGGTCAGCGACAGCGCGTCGCGCATCGAGCCCGACGCGGCCTGGCCGATCAGGCGCAGGGCCGGCACTTCGAAGCCGACCTGCTCTTCGCCCAGCACCGCCTGCAGGTGGCCCACGATGGAGTCGGCCGGCATCTGCTTCAGATTGAATTGCAGGCAGCGCGACAGCACCGTGACCGGGATCTTCTGCGGGTCGGTGGTGGCGAGGATGAATTTGACGTGCGGCGGCGGCTCTTCCAGCGTTTTGAGCATCGCGTTGAACGCGTGCCCCGTGAGCATGTGCACTTCGTCGATCATGTAGACCTTGAAGCGGCCGGCGCCTGGCGCGTAGACGGCCTGCTCCAGCAGCTGGGTCATTTCCTCGACGCCGCGGTTCGAGGCCGCGTCCAGTTCGAGGTAGTCGACGAACCGGCCGGCATCGATCTCGGTGCAGGCGCGACAGACGCCGCAGGGCTTGGAGGTGATGCCGGTTTCGCAGTTGAGCGATTTGGCCAGGATGCGCGACAGCGTGGTCTTGCCGACGCCGCGCGTGCCGGTGAACAGCCAGGCGTGATGCAGGCGCTGGGTGTCGAGCGCATGCGTCAGCGCGCGCACCACGTGATCCTGTCCCACGAGGGTATCGAACGATCGCGGCCGCCACTTGCGGGCCAGTACCAGATAAGTCATGGCGGGATTGTAGAGCCTTTGCAAGAGCCGATGCGATTGCCGGCATGAAATGCAAAAGGGACGGAATCATCTTCCGGGGAAATCCCCTTGGAAAACAACCCCGTCCCCTTTGCGAAAACCGGTTGGCGAGCCTTACTCCGGCACTGACCCTAAACGACTATGGCTGCTTCGTTCCCGACCTGACCAGGTTCACCGTCGAACCATGCGAAGGGGCCCGCCAACCAAGATTCTAGCAGAGCTTCGCGTTGCTCGCTCGGCTAGCCTCTTGGTTGGCGGGCCCCGGGGGGCTGTATGTGGGCCCCCTCCCCGGCCCTCCCCCCTAGGGGGAGGGAGGAAGACATTGCTTTGCTTGTCTTGTTGGCTCGCTTCGCTTTGCCTTGCTTTGCCTTTTTTCTTGCTTTGCCTTTTTTCTTGCTTTGCCTTTTTTCTTGCTTTGTCTTTTTTGTTTTGCCTCTTTTTTTATAGGTCTATCCAGGCTTGGGCTCGGGGGAAATATAGGGCGGCGCGGGCTTTGCGGCCGTCCAGGGCGGTTACCTGGGCGCAGTAGCGCAGGAGTTGGTCGCCGTGGCGTTGGCGCATGCGTTGGGCGAAGGCGGCGGGGGATTCGTGGGGTTGGGGGCGGCCTGTTTTGTAATCGACGATGAGCCAGCCGTCTTCGGTGCTGAGGGCCAGGTCGATGACGGAGACTTTGCCGGCGGCGTCGATGAGGGGCCATTCGCGGCGGGCGCCGGATTGGGACAGGAGCCAGAGGCCGCGTTCGTCGGCCAGGGTGGACTGGAGGGTGTCCAGGACGGCTTCGGCGGCGGCGTCGGCCTGGCTGGCGGGGATGCCCGCGCGGGTCAGTTGGCGACGCATGGCGGGCAGGCGTTGGGCCAGGGCGTCGGCCGGCCAGGTGGCGACGCCGTCCTGGCCGATGCGGGCCAGCCAGGCGTGGGCCAGGGTGCCGATGGCGGCGTCGTAGCCGGATTCGAGTTGCCAGGCGGGATGCTCGGCGCTGTCGCCCCAGGCGCCGCGCGCGGCGGCGGCGAAGCCGGGGCTGATGGACACGTCGGCCTGCCGCGCCAATTGCGCCAGGCCGTCGCGGTGCAGACGGCGCAGCGGTTCGCCTTGCCATTCAGGCGCGTCGGCCACGGGTTCGGCGGCGTCGCCGTCGAGGGCCGGCGGCGTGGGGGTGGCCAGGCAGGGCCAGAGGCGGCCCAGCAGGCTGGCGGAAGATGGCGTCTTGGGCTGGCCGCTGGCCTCGTCGACGTTGACGTGGCCGACCAGGTGCAGGCGCTTGCGGGCGCGGGTGGCGGCGACGTACAGCAGGCGGTCGATTTCGTAGGACGCGCGACGGGCCTCGCGCGCGCCGAGGTAGCGCGACACGGGGTCGGCCTCGGTCTCGGCGCGCGGTTTGACCGGGCCGAACAGCACGCGGCCGCCGCTTTGCTCGAAGCGCACCAGCGGCGGCTGGTCGCCGCGCGGCGCGCGATGCAGGCCGTACAGGATCACGGTCTCGAACTGCAGGCCCTTGGACTTGTGCATGGTCATGATCTCGACCGCGGCCTCTTCGTCGGCGGCATCCGGCGCCGCGAACAGGCGGGCGATGCCGGTGTCCAGCGTGGCGACGTCGATGGCGCCGTGCGGCGCCAGGCGCTCGACCAGCTGGAACAGGCTTTCGGCGTCGTTGGCGACCGACGGGCCGCTGTAGAGCGCGGGGCCGCCCAGGCGGCGCCACAGCGACTCGACCCAGGCCGCGAACGGCATCGCGCCCGACGCGTTGCGCGTGTCCAGCAATATCGCCGCCACCTGCCGCAGGCGCGCGTATTCATCGGGACGCAGCAGGGCCTCGGCCGAACGCGGGGCGTCCGCGCCGCCGAACGAGGGTTCGCCCTCGCCCGCCGCGACCGGCGTCAAGACCGGATCAACGCGCGATGCTTCAGGCGCCGCATCGTCGAACAAGGCCCCTTGCGCCGGGTTCTCGCTGTCGTCGAACAGCGATCCCTGGCGGGCGGCCGGCGCGGTGGCCAAGGGCGCCGCCATGGCCTTCGCCGACGCCGGGCGCAACAGGCGCTCCAGCAGCACCGGCACCGGCGTCACATGGTCGGCGCCGAACAGGCGCTGCAGCGATTCCAGCGTCAGGCCGCAGAACGGCGCGCGCAGCACCGACAGCCACGCCAGCCGGTCGCCCGGATGCGACAGCGCCCGCACCAGTTGCACCAGGTCCGCCACCACCGGCCGCAGCGCCAGCGGCACCAGATCGACCGCGCGGCAGCGGATGCCTTCCTGCGCCAGCCGGCGCGTCAGGTTGCCCAGGTGGCTGCGGGCCCGAACCAGGATCGCGACCGGGTGCTTGCTGCCCGCGTGTTCGGCCAGCGCCTGCCGTACCAGGTCGACGGCGATGTCCTCGGCCTGCTCCTCGGCGGGCGCGGCGCCGGCGCGCGACCAGGCGGGATGGAAGCGCACGGCCGGATCCGGCAAGGCGCCGTGGAAGGCGGTGGAGGGGCTGTACTTGATGGCGCCCGCCGCGGCGTCGCTGCGCTTGGGCAGCAGTTGCGCGAACGACTGGTTGACCCAGTCGACGATGCCGGCCTGCGAGCGGAAATTGTCGGTCAGGTTGAGGAACCCCGGCTGCAGCTCGCCCACGCCCTTTTCCGCGACTTCGAGGAACAGCCCCACTTCCGCCTTGCGGAACCGGTAGATCGACTGCATCGGATCGCCCACCAGGAACAGGCTGCGGCCATCGCCCTCCTGCCAGCCGGAGGTCAGCGTGCGCAACAGGTCCAGCTGCGTCTGGCTGGTGTCCTGGAATTCATCGATCAGCAGATGGCGGATGGAGGCGTCGAGCTTGAGCAGCAACTCGCCCGGATCGTCGGCGCTGCCCAACGCCGAGGCGGCGCGTTGCGAGACCTCGATGAAATCGACCTCGCCGGTGTCGGCGAAACGCAGCCGCAACTGCGCCACGGCCAGCGCCAGCGTCATCAGCTGGGCGCCCAGCACTTCCCATTGCGCGTCGCTCAAGCGCGGCGCCGGAATGTCGCGCACCGCCGCCAGGCGCCGCACCCAGGCCGCATCGGCATCGGCGCTTTCGAGCCAGGCGACGAACGGTTCCTTGTGCGCGCACTTGGCCGGAAAACCCAGGGTCTTGGTGACGGTCTTGCGCAACGAGCCCGTGCCGGTCAGCAGCAGGTGCGCGACGGCGCGCCACTGGTCCAGCACCTCGGCATCGGCCGGCAGTTCCTCGGTCCAGTCGAGCAAGGCGGCCAGCCGGTCGTCCTCGCCGCCGTCCTGCAACTGGGCCGCGGCCAGCCGCGCCGGGCCGGACAGCGCATCGGCCCAGCCGTAGGGCATGGCCTCGCACAGCGCGTCCAGGTCCTCGCCGATGGCCTCGGCCAGGGTTTGCTCCAGCGCTTCGCGGTCGGAGCCATGGCGCAGCAACGGCAACCACTGATCGCGTTGGCCGAGCATGTCGGCGATGGCGTCCTTGGCCGCCTGCACGTCCACGTCCATGTGCTGCAGCAGGATGCGGACGGCATCGTAGTCGTCCGCCAGGTCGAGCGTGGCGCGCGCCGCCGCTTCGTAGTGGGCGCGAGCGTCGTCGGTGATCTCGGGCATGCCGCCCAGCTCGGACAGCCACGGCATGCTGCGAACCAGGCCGGCGCAGAACGAGTCGATGGTGCGGATCGCCAGCCGCGCCGGGTGTTCCAGCAGGTGCCATTCCTGTTCGGCGTTGCGCGCCAGCGCGGCGCGCGCCAGTTCCCAGCCGCGGCGCTCGTGCGCGGCCTCGGGCGGCGCGTCCAGGCCGCGGCGCAACTTGCTCAGCACGCGCGCATGCATCTCCGAGGCGGCCTTGCGCGTGAAGGTGATGGCGACGATTTCCTCGGGCCGGTTGACGGTGGCCAGCAGCGCCAGGATGCGGTCGGTCAGCAGTTCCGTCTTGCCGGAGCCGGCGGGCGCCTGCACCAGGAAAGAGCGTGCGGGGTCCAGCGCCGCCGCGCGCGCGGCATGGTCCTGGGGCTGGCGTTCTACATCGGCCATGGCTCAGGCGTCCTCGTCATCCAGGTGCAAGCGCAGGAAGGGCAGCGCGTCGCAGTATTTCAGGTCGTCGCGGCGGTAGGCGACATTGGCGGCATGGCCTGCCACGTATTCATCGGCCAGCGACTCGATCGCGGCGCGCCAGCGCTGGCGGATCTCGGGCCAGGACAGGCCGTCGAAGTACTTGCTCTCGGCGGCCAGCGTCACCCCCTCCATGCCCAGGTCTTCGTCGGCCAGGCCCTGCGCCGCCACCTGGCGCGCATGGATCTGGGCCAGCACCAGGCCGGCCACTTCGCCGCCGGCGGCATCGGCCAGCACCGAGGCGTAGAACGGCAGCTGCACGTTCACCGGACGGCTGCGCGACCAGTCGGGCTCGGGCTTGGCCGCGGCCACGCCGGTCTTGTAGTCGACGATGACGTTGCGGCCGTCGGCCAGCGTGTCGATGCGGTCCAGCCGCAGCTTCAGGTGCAGTGCGCCATGGCGCCATTCGTGGTTCTTCTCGACCTGCGCCACCGCGAACGGCAGCCGCTGGGCTTCCATGTCGAGCCACGAGGCCAGCACCGCCAGCGCGCGGGCGCATTCCAGTGCCTTCAGCGCCGGTGCGTACTGTTGCAGCTCTTCCTCGGCGGCCTGCGCCACCGCCTGCTCCAGCAAGGCCGGCAGGCGGCCGGCGGCCAGCGTGTCGTGCAAGGCCTCCTGGTCGGGCAACATGCCCCACACCAGTTCCAATGCCTTGTGCAGGAACTGGCCGCGCACGTTCACCGTGGCCGCGTCGGCGTATGCCGCGAGCTCGCGCCCGCCCAGCCGGTGGCGCACGAACGCCCACAGGGGATTGCGCGCCTGCGTGTCCAATACGTCCAACCCGCCGCCGCCACGGTCGTCCGACGCCAGGGGCGGGCCCTGCGCGTCATCCAGCGTTTCCTGCGGCAAGGCGGCCACGGCCGGCGCGGGCGCAGGCCGCCAATCGGTCAGGGCGGCGGCGGCGATCAGCGGCGACGGCCGCAACTCGCGTTCGCCGTCCATGTGCGCGTGGCTGACGATGACCTGCGGGGCGCAGCGGCACAGCGCCGCGTAGATCCCCTCGGCCCATTCGCGTTCGCGCTCGGGCGTGGCGCGCGGCGCCTTGGCCTGGCGCAACACCGCCAGCGGCAGCAGCGGGTTCGGCTTGGGCGAGGCCGGCAGCACGTCATCGGTCAGCCCCAGCATCCAGACGCCATCCCAGAAGCCGCCTTCGGCTTCCAGCAGGCCCAGCACGTCGAGCCGCGCCAGCGGGTCGCGCTGCGGCTGGAAGGCGGCCGAACGCGCCACGCTCTGGAGCAGGTTGACCGCCGCCACGCCGCCCAGCTTGCCCGCGGCCGGCGCCAGCGCCGAGAAGCCGCCCAGCGCCTCGCCGAACGCGCCCAGCACCTGGTAACCGACGCTGTCCAGCACGCCCTCGCCGGGAAAGCCGAGCGCCGTCAGCGCCGCCTTCATGCGCAGCATCCAGACATCGCTGGTCGCGCGCGCGCCGCCCCGCGTCCAGATCTCCATGGCCTGGTCCCAGGCCTGCGCCAGCGGCGGCAGCTGCGACAGCTGCTTGCGCCATTCCGCGGCGGACACGTGGATCTGGCCGCGACGGCGCCAGCGCGCATCGAGGGCGGCCAGGCGGGCGCGTTCGCTGACGTCGCCCGCGCAGTGGCCCGCCAGCAGCGCGGCGCCCAGCACCTCGACGCCACAGCCCTTGCCGGCCGCGCATTCGGCCAGCGCGCGCAGCCACGCCAGCGCGGCGCGCGCCATCGGCCATTCATCCAGCGGACGGCCAACCGCGACGTTGAAGGCGAACGCCGGCGCGCCGTCGTGGCCCGCCAGCGCCTGGCTGAGGATGCGCCGCGCGAACGGCGATTCGGCTTCGAGCTGGGGCGAGACGATGGCGTAGCGGCCGGCGGGATGACGCTTCAGCTGACTGGCGGCCCACTCGGCCGCCGCGCGCCACTCGGCGCCCTGCTCCGGCGCCTCGTAGCGGCGCGGCTCGGCGGGCGCGCGCTGCGTGTCGCGCCATTGCGCGATCAGGCAGCCCTGTTCCTCGAACGCCTGCAACAGGCGCCTGAAGCGCGGCGACATGTCAGTGAAGCCGGCCAGCACCAGATGGCCCGGCACGGCCAGGCGGCCATCCTCGAGCGCCCGCAACACGCGGGCATAGCCCTGGTTGGCGTCTTCGGCGTCGATCGCGGCCAGGGCCTGGCGATAGCGTTCGCGCCAGCGCGCGAAGCCGCGGTATTCGTCGGTGTCGGCGCCGGACGGCACGCGCAACGACCACTCGTCCATGAGCTGGTCCGCATCCATCGACAGGCGCGCGGCCTGGCTGGCGTCCAGCAGCACGCGCTCGGCCTCTTCGGCGCGGATGGCCTCGGTCCAGACCAACTGGGTGGCGAAGCCGTCGAGCCGGTAGGCCGGCACGTCGTCATCGGTCTCGAACGCCAGCTCATTGGCGGATTCGGCCAGCCAGGCGGACAAGGGCAGGATGCGCGGCAGCTCGCTGACCTGACGCTCCTGGCGCAACAACCCCGCCAGCTCGAGCGTGAGCCGGCGCGACAGGCGGTTGTTGACCGTCAGCACCAGCATGTCGGCGGCGGGCATGCCGCCGATGGCGGTCAGGCTCAGGTCGGGGTAGGAAAGCGGGTCGTCCTGCATGGGCGGCGTCAAAACGCGGGATGGAAACGCGGGGTGGAAAAGATTACCGCCGTAGGATACCGCGCCCCCGCCCCGCCCGCGCGGCTAGAAACCGCACATCGACGCCAGGTTTTCCCAATGGATCTGCATCTCGGGCTGGGTGTAGCCCCAGAAGGCCAGGCCCAGCACCAGCGCCGACGCGGCCCAGCCCGCCAGGCGCCAGCCGCGATGGCGGCGGGCGGACGGTGCGGAAGGCGCGTCGGTCATGATGGGCATCCGCGCCTCACGCGGTCGCCGGCTGCGCCAGCGGCTGCTCGCGCACCGGCAGGCACAGCAGCGCGGCGGCCACCGCCAGCGCCACGCCCAGCCACCAGACCAGGTCGTAGTTGCCGGTCTTGGCATAGGCATAACCGCCCAGCCACACGCCGATGAAACTGCCGACCTGGTGGCCCAGGAAAACGATGCCGGACAGGGTCGCGGCATAACGCAGGCCATAGATCTGGCCGATCAGCCCCTGAGTCAGCGGCACCGTGCCCAGCCAGAACAGCCCCATCCAGGCCGCGAACGCATACAGCACCCACGGCGACAGCGGCAGCCACAGCAGCAGCAGGATGCCGAAGGCGCGCATGCCGTAGACCACCGCGAGCAGCCGCTTCTTGCTGTACTGGCCGCCGAGCTTGCCGGCGTAGAACGATCCCAGCACGTTGAACAGCCCGATCAGCGCGATCGCGGTGGCGCCCTGCCCCGGCGTCAGGCCGCCGTCGGTGACATAGGCCGGCAGGTGCAGCGTGATGAAGGCCGTGTGGAAGCCGCAGACGAAATAGCTCCAGAACAGGAAGTGGAACGACGGATGCCGCACCGCCTGTCGCACCGCCGCCGCCAGCGACTGCTGCGGCCCGCCGTGGGCCGGCGGACGGCCGCGCAGGAAATAGGCCAGCGGCGCCGCGCAAGCGACGAACAGCGACAGCACCCACAGCGCGCCCGGCCAGTCCAGGCCGGTGATCAGCGCCTGCCCGGTCGGCACCACGGCGAACTGGCCGAGCGAGCCGCCGGCGCTGGCGATGCCCATGGCCGTGCTGCGGTAGGCCGCCGGCACGGCGCGCGCCACCACCGGCAGGATCACCGGGAACGTGGTGCCGGCCTGGCCCAGGCCGACCAGCAGGCCGGCGCTCAGGTAGAGCGTGGTTTCGTCGGTCGCGAAGCGGGTGCCGATCATGCCCAGCATGTACAGCACCGCGCCCAGCGCGATGGTGCGGCCGGACCCATAACGGTCGGCCAGGATGCCCATGAAGATGCAGGCCACGCCCCAGACCAGGTTCTGCAATGCGAAGGCCATGGAAAACACTTCGCGGCTCCAGCCGTGGGCCAGGCCCATCGGCTGCATGAACAGGCCAAAGGTGGCGCGCACGCCCATGGCCAGCAGCACCACCAGGGTACCCAGGACGATGGTGCGCACGGAAAGCGTATCGGTAGTGCTCGAGGTAGTGCTCGACATGATTTTTCTTATTGATGGAGAAAGACGCCCCCTCCTCGGGACGGCCGGGCCTTGGGCCCGACGCGCACATCATAAACAAATAACCTGGCGCGACCGGGAATACCCGCGTCGGCGCATCGCGCATGGCGTGCGCGATGCGCTCGCCGGACCGACACTCAGAATATAGTTGATTTTATCAACCATATATTCCAGAATGGGATTTTCCCCATCCTGATTCGCCATGACTCTGCAAACCCCGTTGACCCGCCTGCTGGGCACGCGTTATCCGATCATCCAGGGCGGCATGAGCTGGGCCTCGTCGAACGCGGCGCTGGCGCTGGCGGTGTCGCGCGCCGGCGGGCTCGGCGTGATCGCCGCCGGCCCGATGTACCCCGAGGCGCTGCTGGCGGCCATCCGCGAGGTCCGCGCCGGCACCGACGCGCCCTACGCCGTCAACATCCCGCTGTACAACAAGCGCGCGCAGGAACACATGGACATCGCCCTGGCCGAAGGCGTGCCGGTCATCATCGCGTCGCAGGGCGGACCGCAGAAGCACATCGGCCGCGCGCGCGAGGCCGGCGTCAAGTGGCTGCAGGTCATCGCCAGCCCCGAACACGCCGCCAAGGCCGAAGCGGCCGGCGTGGACGCGGTGATCGCCGTCGGCCTGGAAGCGGGCGGCCACCCCGGCCCCGATGAACTTTGCCTGCAGGTGCTGGTGCGTTCGGTGGTGCGGCGCGTATCGGTGCCGGTGGTGGCGGCCGGCGGCATCGCCGATGGCGCCGGCATCGCCGCCGCGCTGTGCCTGGGCGCCGCGGGCGCGCAGCTGGGGACGCGTTTCCTGCTGACGCCCGAGGCCGGCGTGTGCGATGCCTACAAGAACGCGGTGCTGGCGGCCGGCGTGGCCGACACCACGCTGGTGGGCCGCGGCCGTTCGCCGGTGCGCATGTTGCGCAATGCGTTTGCCCGCGACTATCTCGCGGCCGAACGCGACGGCGACCAGGCCATGCTGGAAACGATGTTCGCCGGCAGTTCCCTGAAGCAGGCCGCCTTCGACGGCGACGTGCAGGGCGGCAAGGTCGAGGCCGGCCAGAGCGCGGGATTGATCGACAGCCTGCAACCGGCCGGCGCGGTGGTCGAGCAACTGGTGGCGGAAACGCGCGACGCGCTCAGGCGGGTGGCGCTGCTGGCGGGTTGAGCGGGACGCGGACCGACGCCCGTGCCAGCGACTTATCGACCCAGCCCGGTCTCCCGGCCTGGCCAGGCCAGGCCAGAGATGCTGCTGCTGGGCAATGCCGCCGTTGCTTATGCCTGGGCATCCCACGGATTGACGAGGGTCACGCCGCAAGCGGAAAAATCAGACACGTTTCGCGTAACGAGCGTCATCCCATGCACCAGCGCTGTCGCCGCAATGAAGGCGTCCCGCTCTGGCCGCAGATTCGGCACATGCAATCTGGCGCACCGCAAAGACACCGCGGTATCGAGTGGCAGCGTCCGGTTGGAGAACTCCGGCAAGACGCGATCGCGCATCCAGGCCCGCAGGCGGGTTCCCTGGCTGGCATCCCGCCGCTCCATGCGCAGGATGCCAATCTCGATCTCCATGAGCGTGATCGCCGAAACGTAAAAATTCACCGCATCCTCGTTCGAGAGCCAGGCGATCACGTTTTTGTCCGCCTTGCCTTCGCCCGCCTTGCGCAGCTCGGAGAGCACATTGGTATCCAGCAGGAACATCACTCGACGTCCGCGGGACGGGGCAGCTCGCGTGAACGGGGGGCATCGAGTTCGATGTCGGCGAGGCCCGGCATCGACAATGCGCTGACGAGATTCCGCTTTTGGCCGACCAGGCGCCAGTATTCTTCGATGCCGAGCAGGACATGGGATGGCTTGCCCCGGTCCGTGATGAACACCGGGCCATGCAAGGCCGCCTTCTTGGCGCGGGTCACGTCCTGATTGAGTTCCCGGCTGGACAGTGTGGTGATAGACATGGCGCATCCCCTGATCCTTGCAAATAACGTAGTAACGTTACTACCTTGAAAGCGTTAAAACAACCCCGGTAGCCGAGGCCACCGGGAGATTTTCGCGCTCATCAGGATCCGATCAGGGCGGCAAACCGTCATTCCAGCCACCGGAACCGTCCTATTTCTTCATCAACCCCGCCGCCTGCACCAGCTTGCGCATGGCGGCCTGGTCCTTCTCCACGAAGGCCGTGGCTTCCTGCGGCGTCATGTTCCACAGGTCCACGCCCTGCGCCTGCATCAGCTTGCTGTATTCGGGATTGGCGTTGACCTTGGCGACCGCGTCGTTCAGGCGCTGCAGGATTTCCGGCGGCGTGCCCTTGGGCGCGGCCAGGCTGTACCAGGAGGCCGACTCCGCGCCCTTCACGCCGGATTCGGCCAGCGTCGGCACGTCGGGCAGCAACGGCGAGCGATGGTCGTTGGCGTAGGCCAGCGCCTTGAGCCGGCCGCTGCGGATGAACTGCAGGCTGGCGGCCAGGTTCAGCACCGCCATGTCCACCTGCCCGCCGACCAGGTCATTGATGGCGGGCGCCGCGCCGCTGTAGGGGATGTGGACGATGTCCACGCCGGCGCGTTCGCGGAACAGTTCGGCGCCCAGGTGCGGCGAGCTGCCCGGCCCGGCCGAGGCGTAGTTGATGCGGCCCGGCTCCTTGCGCGCCATCGCGATCAATTGCTCGACGTTGTCGGCCTTGAGCGTGGGCCGCACCACCAGCATGTTGGGCTGGTTGGCGACGATCGAGACGAAGGCGAAGTCCTTGATGCCGTCGTACGGCGTCTGCTGCATCAGCGGCGTCACCACGTGGGCGGCCGACGTGCCCAGCAGCAGCGTGTAGCCGTCCGGCTTGGCGCGCGCCACGAAGTTGGCGCCGATGGCCGCGCCGCCGCCGGCCTTGTTCTCGACGATGATGGTCTTGCCCAGCTGCTTTTCCAGTTCGCGCGCCAGGGCCCGGCCCAGCACGTCGGCGGGACCGCCGGCCGCGTACGGGTTGACCAGCGTGATCGGCTGAGAGGGATAGGGATCGGCGGCGACGGCCGACGCGCACAGCGCGCCCGCCACCGCCGCGCCGCACAGCAGGCGCTTCAGAATCTTCATGGTTTGTCTCCTGGGATATTGTGTTTTATGTGTGTGATGTTGTGCGAGGGATGCCGCGGGGCGTCTCGCCCCGGCGGCTAGATCGCGCCCTGCCCGCGTAAAGCCTCGATCTGCGCCGGCGTCAGGCCCAGCCGGCCGGCGAGCACGCTATCGGTGTGCTCGCCCAGCAGGGGCGGGCGCTCCAGCCGCGGATCGTCAAAGCCGTCGAACTTGAACGGCACCGGCACCGCGCCGAAACGGCCGATGGACGGATGCTCGTAGCTGGCCACCATGCCGCGCGCCAGCACGTGTTCGTTGTGCAGGATTTCCTCGACGTCCAGGATCGGGCCGGCCGGCACGCCGCGCGCATCGCAGCGGCGGCACAGTTCGTCGCGCGTCAGCCGCGCGGCGGCGGCCGACAGGCCGGCCATGACCTCGTCGCGGCGCGCCACGCGCACGGCGTTACGCGCCAGTTCCGGGTCGTCGGCCCACTGCGGCAACTCGAGCGCCTCGCACAGCGGCTTCCAGTGCTGGTCGCTGCCCGTGATCTGCACCCAGCGCCCGTCGCCGCATTCGAAGGCGGCCGACGGCACGCGGCCGGGATGTTCGGTTCCCAGCCGCGGCGGCACTTCGCCCAGCGCGAAATAGCGCGCGGCCGCCAGCGACAGCAGGCCCACCTGGCCGTCCAGCATGGAGAAATCGATATGGCAGCCCTGCCCAGAGCGCGCCCGTCCCACCAGCGCCGACAGGATGCCGATGGCGGCCCACAGGCCCGAGGTCAGGTCGCTCACCGGCAAGCCCGGCTTGACCGGACCGCCGCCCCGCTCGCCGGTCAGGCTCATGATCCCGCCCATGGCCTGGAACACGGTGTCATAGCCCTTGCGTGGCGCGTACGGCCCGGTCATGCCGAACCCGGTGCACGAGAAATAGATCAGACCGGGGTTGTCCGGCGCGATGCGCTCGCGATCCAGGCCGTATTTGGCGAGCGTGCCGACCGGGAAGTTCTCGACCACCACGTCGCACGTCTGCGCCAGACGCCGGATCAGCGCCTGCCCCTCGGGATGGCGGAAGTTCACCGTGACCGACTGCTTGCTGCGGTTGAAGGCCAGGTAGTAGGCCGACTCGGTGCCGCCCTCGCCCTGCACCTTGGGCTCGAAGCCGCGCGTCTCGTCGCCGCCGCCGGGTTGCTCGACCTTGATGACCTCGGCGCCCAGCTCGGCCAGGATCATCGAGGCGAACGGGCACGCCAGCACGCGCGACAGGTCCAGGATGGTGACGCCTTCGAGCGGCCTCATCGCGCCGCTCCCTGGCGAAAGCCGCGCATGATGACGTTGGCGTCGCGGCCCACGCCCAGCGCCTCGGCCAACCCGAGGTCGGCCGCGCGGTGGAACGCGCGCTTGGTCAGCCCCATGGCGGCGGGTTCCCAGCCGGCCAGGCGCTGCGCCATCGCCAGCGCCTGGTCCAGCACCTGCGCGGCGGGCGCGACGCGGTTGGCGATGCCCAGCTGCAACGCGCGCGCGCCATCGATCGGTTCGGCCATCGCCACCAGCTCGAAGGCATGCTTGCGGCCGACCTGGCGCACCAGGTTGGCCATGACCACCGCGGCCACGATGCCGTGGCGCAGCTCCGGATAGCCGAAGCGCACGTCCTCGGCCATCACCGTCAGGTCGCAGGCCAGCGCCAGGCCGGCGCCGCCGCCGAGCGCGTTGCCGTGGACCGCGCCGATCACCGGCTTGACCATGCGCGAGAACGCCAGGTGCAGATCGGTCGTCAGGTCGGCGCGGCGCAGCACCGCGTCCGGCTGTTCCGGCGTCAGGGCCGAGAACTCGCCGGTGTCGGCGCCGGCGCAGAACGACTTGCCATTGCCCGTCAGCACCACCGCGCGCACCGCGTCGTCGCGGTCAGCCTGGCGCAACGCGTCCAGCAGCGCCGTGGTCAGCGCGGTGTTCAACGCGTTGTGCTTTTCCGGACGGTTCAGGCGCAGCAGCCGCACCGCGCCCAGGTCTTCGATGATCAGTTCCGACATCACGGATATCCTCTGCCAATGGCGACAATCAAAGTGATTGATTAAATCAACAATAAGGGTAAAAAAAGGCGCGAGCGCGCCCCGCGCGTTCAGCGCGGCTGCACGCCGCGGCCGCGACGCGCCGGCACCTCCGCCTTGCATTCGTTCAGCATCTCCAGCGCATGCGCCGTCAGCTTGTCCAGCATGCGCTCCATGGCCTCGCGCTCGGCGTCCGACAGCACCGACAGCATGTCCTCGTTGCGCTCGACCGCGGCCGGGAAGATCTCGTCGTACAGGGCGCGGCCGGTGCGCGTCAGGTCCAGGCTGACGCCGCGGCCGTCCTGGCTGTCGGCGTTGCGCTGGATCAGGCCGCGCTCGATCAGTTCCGACACGGTGCGGCTGGCCTGGCTCTTGTCGATGTTGGCCTCGCGCGCGACGGCGTTCAATGACATGTCCGGCGCCGCGCCCAGCAGCGCGATGATGCGCCATTCGCGCGGCCCGACGCCGTAGCGGCTTTCGTTCAGGCCGGCGGCGATGCGGCTGGACACATAGGCCAACCGGTTCAGGCGGTACGAGAACAGTTCCTTCAACGCCCGGGGTTCGGGGCGTGCGGCGGTGGCGGACTTGGATGCGGTTCGGGTGGCCATGAGGGACTCTTCAGATGCGGGGGAAACCGGCGCGCGCGCGGGTCGCGCGCCGCTGCCCGCATGATATACAAACACGGCGGGCGGTCATCATGCGGCGGCCTCCCGCGCGACGCCGAGCAGCGGGTTCAGGCCGCTTTGCGCCACGCGGCTGTGCAGCGTGCGTCCCAGCACCGCCTCGCAATGCCGCGACAGCGCGTCCATCGCCGCCAGGTCCAGGCCGGTGCGCACACCCATCGACTCGAACAGGTTGACCAGGTCTTCCGTCGCCACGTTGCCGGTATGGCCGCCGCCGTAGCGCACCTTGGCCGGATGGCCGCCGACGCCGCCGAAGGCGCAATCGAAGTGCGTCACGCCCGCCTCCAGCGCCGCCACGTAATTCACCAGGCCGGTGCCGCGGGTGTCGTGGAAATGCGCCACCGGCGTCACCTCGGGCACCTCGCGCGCCATGCGGCCGTACAGGTCGCGCACCGAGGCCGGCGTGGCCATGCCGGTGGTGTCGCCCAGCGTCACGATGCCCACGCCGAGCGCGGCGAAGCGCCGCACGTCCGCCATGACCGAGTCCGCCTCGACCGCGCCTTCGAAGGGGCAGCCGAACGCCACCGAGATCGTGCCGATCAGGCGGAAGCGGCCGTCCGCCAGCCGCGCCATCTCGGCGATGTTGTCCCATTGGGCGGCGCGCTCGCGCTTCAGGTTGCGCGTCGAATGCGATTCGCTGGCCGAGACCAGCAGGCTGATCTCGTTGGCGCCGATGCCGGCGTCCAGGTCGACCAGCGCCCGCTCCACCGCGCGCGCGTTGGCGCAGGTGGCCTTGTACCAGACGCCCGCGCGGCGCGGCAGCGCCGCCAGCAACACGCTGGCGTCCGCGAATTGCGGCACGACCTTGGGATTGGAATACGAGGTCGCCTCGACCCGTTCAAAGCCCAGCGCCGCGAAGCGATCGACCAGATCGACCTTGGTCGCGGTGTCGATGAAGTCGGGCTCATGCTGCAGGCCGTCGCGCGCGAAGCATTCGCACAGCACCACGTCGCGCGCGCTCATGCCGGCTTCTCCAGTCCGAACAGCGCCAGCGCATGGGCGCGCAGCTTGTTCTTCTGCACCTTGGAGCTGCCCGTCATGCCGATGTGCTCGAAGCTGTCGACGATCTCGACATAGCGCGGCACCTTGAAGTTGGCGCAGCGCGCCTTGCACCACGCCGTCAGCTCGTCCGGCGTGCAGTCCTGGCCATCCTTGAGCAGCACGAAGGCCGCCGGCACTTCACCCAGGCGCGCGTCCGGCACGCCCACCACCTGCGCCATGCGCACGGCGGGGTGGCCATGCAGGGTCTCTTCCACTTCCGCGGGCGCGACGTTCTCGCCGCCCACCCGGAACATGTCCTTGAGGCGGCCCACCATCCGCAACCGGCCTTCAGCGTCCATTTCGCCGAGGTCGCCGGTGCTGAGCCAGCCATCGGCGCCGAGCGCGCGGGCGGTGGCTTCCGGCATGTTGTAGTAGCCCTTCATCACGCTCCAGCCGCGCGCCTGGATCTCGCCCGGCATGCCCGCCGGCACCGCCTCGCCCGTGCCCGGGTCCACCACCCGCACCTGCATGCCCGGATGCGGCAGGGCCCAGCCCATGGCGCGCAACTCGAAGGGATCGTCATGCGCCGACAGCGTGATGTTGGGCGAGGCTTCGGACTGGCCGTAGGCATTGCAGATGCCCGGCACGCCCATTACGTCGCGGATCTTCTGCATCACCTGCGGGCCGGCCGCCGCCCAGCCGCCGCGCAAATGGATGCGCGCGCGGTCGAAATCGGGATGGCCCATCAGCATGAGGAAGATGGTGTCGTTGCCGGACGTCAGCGTGCAGCGCTCCTCGTCGAGCATGCGCAAGGCGTCGGCCACGTCGAACTTGGGCAGCGTCAGCAGGCAGCAGCCGCTCATCAGGCTCACCAGGATCGACAGCGTCGTGCCGGCCACGTGGAAATACGGACGGATGCTGAAATAGCGGTCGTCCGGCCGCACGCCGATGCGTTGCGCCGCGGCCCAGGCGTTGGTCAGCATGTTGGCGTGCGTCAGCATCACGCCCTTGGGAAACGACGTCGTGCCCGAGGTGTACTGGATCAGCAGCACATCGTCCGGCGCCACCGCGCGCAGGCGGGCCTGCAGCGCCTCTTCGTCCACGGCCTCGCCGGCCCGCAGGAAATCGGCCCAGGGGCGCGCGCCGCGCGGGCAGCGCTCGCCCAGCACCACCACCTGCCGCAGCAGCGGCAACGCCGCGCCCGGCAGGGCCTGGTCCAGCGCCGGCTCCACCTGCGCCAGCAGGTCGAGGAAGTCGATGCCCAGGAAGGTATCCGCCGTCAGCAGCACCTTGACGTCGGCCTGCTTCAGGCAGAACGCCAGCTCGTCGGTCTTGAAGCGCGTGTTGACCGGCACCGTCACGGCGCCGAGCAAGGCGCAGGCATAGAACACCTGCACCCAGGTGCCGCCATTGCCCAGCAGCACGCCGACATGGTCGCCGCGGCGCACGCCGGCCGCATGCAGGCCGCGGGCGATGCGGCGCGCGCCGTCCTGCAGCGCGGCCCAGGTGTGGCGTTCGCCGGGCGCGACGAAGGCCTCGGCGGCGCCGCGTTCTGCCACCTGGCGCGCCAGCGCCTGCGCCAGGGTCGTCGGGCCGATCATGCCTTGTCTCCCGCCGCGCCGAAGCCGGCGATGGCCTGCTTCCAGTCGGTGCCGCGCAGGTTTTCCTCGATCGCCAGCAGCTCGATCGCCATCGCGCCTTCGCGCGTCGTCGCCAGCCCCTGGTCGATGCTGCGCTTGGTCAGCCTGACCGTCAGCGGCGCGGCGCGCGCGATCGCCGCGGCCATCTGCGCGGCTTCGCCCGCCAGCGCCTCGGGCGTGTACACCTGGTTGACCAGGCCGATCTCGCGCGCTTCGGCCGCGTCGAAGCGGCGGCCGGTGAACAGCAGTTCCTTGGCCTTGCGCGCGCCGGCCACGCGCGGCAGCCGCTGCGTGGCGCCGACGGTGCCCCACCCCACTTCGGGATAGCAGAACGTCGCCGCGGACGAGGCCAGCACGAAGTCGCTGGCCGCGGCGATCTCGCAACCCGAGCCGAACGCCGCCCCCTGCACCACCGCGATCACCGGCTGCGGCATGCGCTCGATGGCGGCATAGGCGGCGAAGCCCTGCACCCGGCGCGCCGTCATCTCGGCGTTCGACATGGTCTTGCGCTCCTTCAGGTCGGCGCCGGCGCAGAAAGCCGCGCCCGCCGCGGCGATCAGCACCACGTGCGCGTCCGGATCGTCCGCCAGGTGCTGCATGGCCTGCACCAGCTCGGCGCACATGAGGGAATTGAGCGCGTTGCGGCTGTCGGGCCGGTTCAGCGTCACCGTGGCGACACGGTCCTGCACGTCCAGCAGGATCGTGTGAAAAGTCGGGGTCATGCCTGCTCCTGGATGTTCTAGGTATGAGGCCGGGCCGCTCGCGGCGTCCGGCCATGCCGGGAAATATAGGGCATATAGTTGATTTAATCCACTAAATTTCGGCGACACCCAATGGTGTTACACTTGCGCCCCTGGTCTTTCCCTGGAATATCAAGGCACTAGGCTCCCCGCGAGCCCGGCGCGATTCCGGTGCGAAGCCATCCCGCCCGTCTCGCCGTAGTTAAATGGATATAACCGGCCCCTCCTAAGGGTCAATTGGTGGTTCGATTCCACCCGGCGAGGCCACGTTCCCGACCGCGGTTCCGCAGGTCGCTTCCCACGAAATCCCCGCGCATTCAGCCGGATGAGGGTTAATCCGGGCTACGCTCACGCGCCGCCCGCCGGTAGCGTCTCGACACGCCGCGGGCGACGAATAAGCTACCCGTCAATACGTCCCTGATATTTTTTTAGGCGATGATAGCGAATCGCCTTGCGCCGAACTTGAAATTACTGTTTAAATTCGACGCGTAAGCCCCTAATTCATCTGGACTTTTCCCGAACCGCAGCAAGCCCGGCCGGGGAAATAATTCTTCACAGACTGACAAGCCTGCTCAAACCATGGCATTTACCTGGAAACGTGCAATTGCGAACGCGATAGCGCCGGCGGCGCTGGCGATGTGCGCGCTCCTGCCCTCAGCCGCGCTCGCCGCGAAAAATACCGATCCCTGCAAGACCAACGCCAAGTCGGCGGCTTGCAAGGCGCAACAAGCCAAGAAGGCCCCCGCCCCCGCCAAAGCGGGCGCCGGCAAGGCCGCCTCCCCCAAGCAGGCCGCGGGCAAAGCCGCCCCCAAGGCCGCCGCTGGCAAGCAGGCCGCGCCGAAGTCGGCCGCCGCCAAGACCCCGCCCAAGGGCGCCGCCGGCAAACAGGCCGCGGCCAAGGGCGCGCCCAAGCAGGCCGCGGGCAAGAAAGCCCCGCCCAAGGGCGGCAAGCAAGCCGTCGCCCAGCAGAGTTCGTCCAAGAAGGGCGCGGCCGGCAAGAACGGCAAGCCGAACAAGCCGTCGCGCGCGCAGCGCACGGCCGCCGCCGCCGCGGCAGCCGCCATGCCGCCGCCCGCGGTGTCGGTGCGCGCCGAAGCCGCCGCGCTGCGCTCCAGCACCGCCTACGTGCAGGACCTGGCCACCTCCACCGTGATCTTCGCCAAGAACGAAAACGTGGTGCGCCCCATCGCCTCGATTTCCAAGCTGATGACCGCGGTCGTGGTGGTGGACGCCAACCAGCCGATGGACGAGATGCTGGAGATCACCGATGAAGACATCGACGGCCTCAAGCACACCACCTCGCGCCTGCGCGTGGGCACCAAGCTGTCGCGCGGCGACATGCTGCACCTGGCGCTGATGTCGTCCGAGAATCGCGCCGCCAACGCGCTGGGCCGCCACTATCCGGGCGGCCTGCCGGCTTTCGTGGCCGCCATGAACGCCAAGGCGCAGTCGCTGGGCATGACCAGCACGCACTTCATCGAACCCACTGGCCTGTCCAGCAACAACGTGTCGTCGCCGCACGACCTGGCCCGCCTGCTGCGCGCCGCGTCGCAGCGTCCGCTGATCCACCGCTACTCCACCGACACGGAGTACGACGTCGAGATCAACAACCGCACGCAGACGTTCCGCAACACCAACCTGCTGGTGCGCAAGCCCGACTGGGACATCAAGGTGTCCAAGACCGGCTACATCAACGAAGCCGGCGAATGCCTGGTGATGCTGGCGCGCATCAATGGCCGCGACCTGGCGATCGTGCTGCTGGACTCGCAGGGCAAGCTGTCGCGCATCGGCGATGCCGTGCGCATCCGCCGCATCGTGCAAAGCGAAGTGGCCATGGCCTCGGCCCAGCCGGGCGGCTGACACGCCCCGACTACATGACGACCGCGGCGGCCCAAGGGCCGCCGCGGTGCATGATGCCTGTGTCGACGACAACGCCTACTTCAGGTAGCGAGCCTCGATGGCGCGCATGTGTTCATCCCCCTGCAGCGCGATGATCTCCTTGACGGTGGGCAAGGTCGCATCCACGTTGCCGATACCGCCATCCGCCCGGATCTGCGCGAACACCTTGCGCACGGCCCCTACGGCGGCGCGAATGGCATGGTTGCCATAAATGACGACCCCCACCTTGCCCAATGCGGCGATATCGACCTCGGTGAGCTGCGGGTAGGCCGTGGGCACCAGCACCAGCGGCACCTGGCCGGGCCATTCCTGCACGAACGCCAGGATCTCTTCTGGCGTTTTCTGCTTCGAGTGAATCAGGATGGCATCGGCGCCGGCTTCCTCGTAGGCCAGCGCGCGGCGCGTCGCTTCCTCCTGGCCCAGGCCCGCGATCAACGCCTCCACGCGCGCAATCACGACGAAATCCTTGTCCCGGCGCGCGGCCACCGCCGCGGCGACCTTGCCTTGGAATTCCTCGATCCGCACCAACTCCTGGCGGCCATCGGCGCGCAGGCTGGTGTCCTTGGGGAATGTCTTGTCCTCCATCACGATGGCCGACGCGCCCGCGGCCTCGTATTGCGGCACGACATAGCTCACGTTCACCGCATTGCCGAAGCCGGTATCGATGTCCGCGATCAAGGGAATGGACACGCTGGCGGCGATGGCGCGCATCATTTCCAGGTGGGTACCCATGGACAGGATGTTGGCATCCGGCACCGCGTAGCTGGCCGACAGCTCGAAGCCGCTGCCCCAGATGCCGCCAAAGCCGGCCTGTTCGGCCAGCCTGGCCACGAGGGGATTGTGGGCGGCCATGGCGGTAAACAGATTGCCGCTGTCCAGCGCGGCGCGAAGCGTTTGGTTCTTGGTCATGGAATGTTCCTCAGGAAGATTGGAAGCAACGCGGCTCGACGGGTGCGTCAGCACAACCGGGCGCATGCCGCGGCAATCCGCGCCATGGCTTCGTCGAGCTCCGCGTCGGAGGCTGCGTAGGAAACGCGGAAGTGGCCCGGCAGCTCGAAGGCCGATCCCGGGACGATGGCGACACCCGCCTCGCGCAACAGATACAGCGCAAGATCGGCGTCCGTGGCGATCGGCTGGCCCGCCGCGTCGCGGCGGCCGAGCAGCCCCTGGCAACTGGGAAAGGCGTAGAACGCCCCCGGCGGCAGGTCGCAGGCAAGGCCCTCGATCGCATTGAGCCGTCCCACGACGAGGTTGCGGCGGCGGCGGAACGCTTCCACGAACGTCGGCAGAAAGTCCATCGGACCATCGAGCGCCGCGACCGATGCCGCCTGGCTGATCGAACTGGTGTGCGACGTGGACTGCGACTGGACCAGGTTCATGGCCTTGATCAGTTCGACTGGCCCGCCGCCGAAACCCACGCGCCACCCGGTCATGGCGTAGGCCTTGGACACGCCGTTGATGGTCAGCGTCCGCGACGCCAGCGCGGGCGTGACGGCGGCCGGCGTGGCGAATTCCGCGTCCTCGTAGCGGATCTTTTCGTAGATGTCGTCCGCCATCACCCAGACCTGGGGATGGCGCAGCAGCACCTCTCCCAGCGCCGCCAGTTCGTCATGCGAATAGACCGCGCCGCTCGGATTCGACGGCGAGTTCAACATCAGCCATTTGGTGCGCGGCGTGATCGCGGCTTCCAACTGTGCCGGCGTGATCTTGAAGCCGGCGTCGGCATGGCAGCGCACGATCACGGGCGTGCCGCCAGCCAGTTGCACCATTTCAGGGTAGGAGACCCAGGCGGGCGTGGGCACGACCACCTCGTCGCCCGGATTGACGGTCGCCTGCAGCGCGTTGTAGAGAATCTGCTTGGCGCCACATCCGACCTGTATCTGCTCCGGGCTGAAGCGCAGTCCGTTGTCGCGCTCGAACTTGCGCGCCACGGCCTGGCGCAGCGCCAGGGTTCCGGCCACCTCGGTGTAGCGCGATTCGTTGCGATCGATGGCCTGCCTGGCGGCGTCACGCACATGGTCGGGCGTGGGGAAGTCCGGCTCGCCCTGGCTCAACGCAATGACACTCCTGCCTTCCAGCTTGAGCTGGTTCGCCAGCCGTGTCATCTCTTTGGTGGCCGACGGCTTGGCGCTCAGCACACGATCGGCCAGGGATAGCTGCGGAAGTTGCGAAGATGAAGTCATTCGAGGGTTCCTACTTTCAATTTGAAAATCCAGCGCGCGAGCGCCAGGGGAATGAAGATGGCCAGCAGCAACACGAGGCTATAGGCGCAGGCAAGCGCCAGGCGGCCGCTGTCGATCTGCTGGAAGATCTCGATGGGCATGGTGTTCATCCCGCCGAAATACAGCACCACCGTGGCCGACAACTCCGACAGCGTGGTGACCCACATCAGCACGGCCGCGGCCACCACCGACGGGCCGATCACAGGCAGGACCACCCGCACGAAGCTGCGCAATGGCCCCACCCCCAGGCTCATGGACGCCTCTTCGATGGAGTCTCGAAGGTTGTGCAAGGGCCCCGCCGCCGCTCGCACGCTGGTCGGCATCCGGCGCACGAAATAGGCCAATGCCATGATCACCCAGCTACCCGTCAACACCAACCAGCCGTGGTTGAACGTGTTGATCAGCGCAATGCCCAGCACGGTGCCGGCGATGGTCAACGGCAACATCACCAGCACATCGAGCGCGTGCGTCAGCGCTGATCGCCGCTTGACGATCAGGTACGCCGCCGCGACCGAGAAGACCGCGCCCGCCACCGTGGCGATGGAAGCCAGGAACAGCGAGTTGTACAAGGGCTCGGGGGCACGGAACAGCGCATGCCGCAAATGCGCCAGCGTGAAACTGCCGTAATGCAGCACCGGCCCCACGGAGGGCGTGAACGCGGTCACCACCACCACCACGGCGGGCATGAGGGACAGCGCCACCACGCCCAGCACCGCCACGCTCGCCAGCGTCGCCCGCCAGCCCCTGATCTCCAATGCGACGGGGCTGCGGCTGGCCTCCATCTCGAAGCGCCGCTTCTCGACGATGAACTTTTGCACCAGCAGCAGACCCGCGCCCAGGAAGACCAGGATCGACGCCATCGTCGTCTGCATCTGCGGATTGCCGCCCATTTCGCTCACGAACTCGTTGTAGGCTTTCACCGCCAGCACCGGCGTGCGCGCGCCCAGGATGGCGGGCACGCCAAAGCTGCCGATCACATGGGTGAACACGATGAGCGCCCCGGCGAAGAGCGACGGCAGCATCAGCGGCAGCGTGACCCCGCCCAGCACGCGGCTGATCGGCCGGCCCAGGCTCTGGGCCGCCTCCTCCAGGTTGCGGTCCATCGACTTCAGGCCCACCAACACCGCGACGAAGGCGTACACGTAGTTGTTCAGGGTCATCACGAAGACCATGCCCCACCAGGAGTACAACGACGGCAGCTCGATGCCCCATGGCGCCAATGCCATGTTCACCAGCCCCTGGCGTCCCAGGATCAGCACCCAGGCCGCCGCCACGACGACGTCGGGAATCACGAGCGTCACCAGCGGCAATGCCGTGACCATGCCCGCCATTGGAAAACGGCAGCGCGCCACCACGACCGCCAGACCGCCTCCCACCAGCATCGACGAAACCGTGACCGCGATACCGAGGATCACCGTATTCAGGAAGACGTCCCGATAGGCCGCCTCGGAGAAAAAGCGGGTGTACCCCTCCAGGCTTGCGTGCCCGTCGGCACCAATGAAGGACTTGCCAAGCATGCCGACCAGCGGCAGCAGCAGGAAAACGCCGAGCAGGCCCAGGGCCAACCAGGCCGCTGTCATCCAGGCGGGATCGCGTCGAAGTGCTTTCAGCATCACATTTCCCGTACGACGCGCGCGTTCCAGGGCAGCGCGAGCACGACCGCATCGCCCTGGGCACGCGCCTGGTCCGGCTGGCTGGTGCGCACGTCGACGCGGATGACGCCCGCGTCGGTGCGGACCCGGTAGCCCGTGATGCTGCCCCGGAACTCCACGTGCTCGATCACGCCACGGAGGTGGCCCTCCTGCGCCCGTCCGGCGTCAGCGAAGCGCAATTCCTCGCTGCGCACCGCCAGCCGCGCGCCGGCGGTCAGCGGCGCCTTGCAATCGGTCAGGATGACGCCGGCCGGCGTGGCGAGGCGGCGCAGCCCATTCGGCGTGGCGGGCAACTCGCCGTCGATGGCGAGAAGGTTGGCGCTGCCAACGAAATCCGCGGTGAAGACCGTGTGAGGCTGCATGTAGATCTCGCGGGGCGTCCCGATCTGGACGATGCTTCCGCGATCCATCACGGCGATATGATCGGACAGGGCCAGGGCCTCTTCCTGATCGTGCGTGACGAATACCGTAGTGATACCCGCCTCGCTCTGCAAGTCGCGGATCATGCCGCGCAGTTCCACCCGCAGCTTCACGTCCAGCGCCGACAGCGGTTCGTCCAGCAACAGCAGGCGTGGCTGGATCACCAGCGCGCGCGCCATGGCCACCCGCTGGCGCTGTCCGCCCGAGAGCGCCGCGGGCGCGCGGTCGGCGAAGGCGTCCAGGCCGACACGGCGAAGCATGGCGCGTCCTCGTTCTTCGGCCTCCGCTCTTGCCACGCCCCGCGCGGCAAGACCGTAGGTCACGTTGGCGAGGATCGAACGGTCCGGAAACAGCGCATAGTCCTGGAACACCATGCCCACGCCCCGGCGATGCACCGGCACGCCCGTCACGTCCTCGCCGCCAAAGCGGATGCGCCCGGCATCGGGCCGGACGAATCCGCCGAGCATGCGCAGCAGTGTCGTCTTGCCGCAGCCCGACGGCCCCAACAGCGTGAAAAACGAACCGCTGGGAATAACGAGGTTGAGACAGTCGAACAGCAACTGCGCCCCGTAGCTCTGCGCGATGGATTCGAATGAAACCTGCATCTGGGTTTTCCTCTCTGGCGCGCGGCCGGCGCGTTCAACGCGCGTTGATGATCTGCCGCCATTGCGCAATGAACCCGGCCCGCTCCGCGCCCATGCGGGCGTCGTCAAGCGCGATCACCTTGATGTCGGCCATCGCGGGCAGATCAGCCAGCTTGCTCACGTCGATATCCGCGCGCAGGGGACGGCGGTAGGCACTCTTGAAGACTTCCGTCTGCGTCTTGGCCGAGGCCAGGAACTCATAGAGCCTGCGAGCCTCCTGCGGGTGCTTTCCGCCCTTGATGAGGGCCATCCCTTCGGGCGAGAGGAAGGTGCCCTCGACCGGGTACGTGATCTTGATGTCCTTCAGCCCGCCGGCCACGTATTCGTAGGCGGCGTATTCCATCGTCACGGCCACGGCGAACTCGCCTTTGGCAACGCCTTCGTAAGCGGCAGAGGTGGTGCCGACCACCACGGCATTTCGCGCGACGGCGGCGAGGACATCCTTGCCCAGCAGCTTTTCCAGGCCATACAGGGCGACAAATGAAGCACTACCGCGCTCCGGGTCCGAAATGACGATCTTTCCCTTCCATTTCGGATCGGCCAGATCGGCCCACCCGCGCGGCGGCTGGCCACCGGGAACCTGGCGCAGATTGGACATCAGCACCGTCACATGCGTATTGGTGCCCAACCAGCGCCCCCCTTCGCCGCGATAGGCGGGCGCCACGGCGCTCGCCTGCGGCGAGTCGTAGGGCTGCAGATACTCCTGGAATTCACCGATGGTCGACAGGCCTCCCGACCAGAAGATATCCCCCAGCGGATTGGCCGCTTCGGCCTTGATGCGCTGCATCAGCGCACCGGTTCCCGCACGCACGACGGACACCTTCACATCCGGGTTTTCTTTGGTGAACTGATCGACGACCCGATTCACGGTCTCCACATTGTTGGACGAATACAGCACCACCTCGCCCGCCTGCGCGGGCAAGAACGGCGCGCCCGTCATAATGAGTAAAAGGCATAGTTTATGTAGGGAACGAAACATTTGCATGGCCTCGCGAGGTGTGCGGTTATTGAAGGAACCCATGCTAGTCTTCGTTAAATCCCGCATCCACGACCATTTCATGACACTATTCCAGGGGGAGCTGTAACCATGAGTTTTACTCACAATAAAGGCGTGGACATGCCCCTGACGCCCCTGCGCGCCTTCGTGGCAGTCGGCCAGCACGGCAACTTCACGCGGGCGGCCGCGGCCCTGGGCGTGACCCAAGGCGCGGTGAGCCGCCATATCGCGACACTGGAGACCTTCGCAGGAGGGCGGCTGTTCCACCGCAGGGGGGCCACCATCGAATTCACGCCAAGCGGGCTGCAGCTTTTCGATGCGGTCAAGGACGCGATGTCCACGATCGAAGTCACGCTGCGGCTGCTGGCGCAAAAGGGATTGCGGCACGACCGGCTCAAGGTGAGCACCTCCATGCCGAGCTTTGCAATGACGGTGATCGTGCCTTCACTGGCCGCCTACACGGCGGAATATGGAGTGCAGATCGATCTGATCACGTCGCTGTCATCGCCCGAGCCTTCCGACGATTTCGACGTGCTCATCACCCGGGACCTGAGCATGCCGGGCTCGGAAAGCTGGGAATTGATGCGCGAGGAACTCGTCTGTGTCGGGTCGCCGTCGCTCGTGCAGCGCATGGCTCGCGAAGACCGGTGGCCGATGATCGCGGCGCGCTCCCGGCCCGACGTGATCGCGACATGGGCGCTTGGCGCCGGCGTCCCGATCGAACGCCTCAATGTCATCGCCAGCTACGACCATCTCTTCCTCGCGGTCACGGCGGCCATCGGCGGCTCGGGCCTGCTGATCGCGCCCAGGTTGATCGTGGCGGATCAGCTCTCCGCCGGCACGCTGGTGCCGGTGGACGACCAGCGCATCAGTTCAGGCGCCAGCTACCTGGCCTACGTGAACGCCCATAGCGCGCATGCGCACAGCGCCAGCGTCTTTTGCCGCTGGCTCAAGGGATTCCTGCGCGAACGCATATAGCGTGTCCCTGGCCTAGGCCGCCACCGGCCGTTTCGGGCGCAGCGGCTGCGGGTCATACATCGACGGCGGCAGGCCTTCCAGCACCGCCTGGGGGTTGAGCGAGCGGATCGGCACCGCGGCATCGGCCGGGATGCGGCCCTCGGCCTGCAGCAACTGGTAGCGCAGGCAGCACACGCGCAGGAACGAGGTGAAGTTGGCGGCCTCGCCGCGGTACTCCGCCAGTTCGTCGTACAGCCGCTCGATCAGCTGGGTCACGCGCATGCCGTCGCGCGCCGCGATCTCTTCCAGCACCTGCCAGAACAATTGCTCCAGGCGCAGGCTGGTGGCCACTCCGTGCAGGCGCAGGGAACGGGTTTCGGGCGCGTAGGACTGCTCGCTCGCGCGGATGAAGATTTCACACATGGGAGCTCCCTGGGGCGGACACGGTGCTTGCGGGCCACTGTACGACGATAGCCACCGGGGCGGCAAGGCTCGGTAGCGGCGGTGACCGGCTGGTCAATCTGCAACCACACGTTTCTCTCGGCCTGCGCATCGGGACAGCGTTGATATAAATCAAGGTCTCGGACGCGTCCCCATCCGAGCATGCTAAGACTGATCTGACTTCGGAGGTAGCAATGAACAAAACCATGAAGGCCGCCGTGGCTCGCGCATTCGGCAAACCCCTGGAAATCGAAGAAGTCGAAGTACCCCGCCCCCGCGCCGGCGAACTGCTGGTGAAGATCGAGGCCTGCGGCGTCTGCCACACCGACCTGCACGCGGTCGAGGGCGACTGGCCGGTCAAGCCCAATCCCCCCTTCATCCCCGGCCACGAAGGCGTGGGCCACGTGGTGGCCGTGGGCGAAGGCGTGACGCACGTCAAGGAAGGCGATCGCGTCGGCATCCCCTGGCTGTATTCCGCCTGTGGCCATTGCGAGCATTGCCTGGGCGGCTGGGAAACGCTGTGCGAGCAGCAGCAGAACGCCGGCTACTCGGTCAACGGCGGCTTCGCCGAATACGCGCTGGCGGCCGCCGACTACGTGGGCCTGCTGCCCAAGAACGTCGGCTTCGTCGACATCGCCCCGGTGCTGTGCGCCGGCGTCACGGTCTACAAGGGCCTGAAGATGACGGACACGCGGCCAGGCAACTGGGTCGTGGTGTCGGGCATCGGCGGCCTGGGCCACATGGCGGTGCAATATGCGCGCGCCATGGGCCTGAACGTCGCCGCGGTGGACATCGACGACGACAAGCTGGCCTTCGCCAAGCGCCTGGGCGCCGAGGTGGTGGTGAATGCCAGGACCACCGATCCGGCGGCGTACCTGAAGAAGGAAATCGGCGGCGCCCACGGCGCCCTGATCACGGCGGTCTCGCCCAAGGCCTTCGAGCAGGCGCTGGGCATGGTGCGCCGTGGCGGCACGGTGGCGCTCAATGGCCTGCCGCCGGGCGACTTCCCGCTGTCGATCTTCGACATGGTGCTCAACGGCGTGACCGTGCGCGGCTCGATCGTGGGCTCGCGCCTGGACCTGCAGGAGTCGTTGCAGTTCGCCGAGGAAGGCAAGGTGCACGCGACCGTGGCCACCGAGAAGCTGGAGAACATCAACAACGTGTTCGACCGCATGCGCCGCGGCCAGATCGAAGGCCGCATCGTGCTGGACATGGCGGCCTGACCGCCCGCGCGGGCCGGGCCATGTGAATGGCCGCCGCGCGGCGCACGAGACTCAATGCGTGATCTTGGTGCCGAGCACCGCCAGGAACTGCGCCAGCCACGCCGGATGCGCCGGCCAGGCCGGCGCCGTCACCAGGTGGCCGTCGGTATAGGCCTGGTCGATGCCGATCTCGGCGTAGGTGCCGCCGGCCAGCCGCACTTCCGGCGCGCACGCGGGATAGGCCGAGCAGGTGCGGCCTTCCAGGATGCCCGCGGCCGCCAGCAACTGGGCGCCGTGGCAGACGGCGGCGATCGGCTTCTTGGCCTGGTCGAAGGCGCGCACGATTTCCAGCACTTTCTCGTTCAGGCGCAGGTATTCCGGCGCGCGGCCGCCGGGGATCACCAGGCCGTCGTACGAACCCGCCTCGACGCGGTCGAAATCGTAGTTCAGCGCGAAGTTGTGGCCGCGCTTTTCACTGTAGGTCTGCGCGCCCTCGAAATCGTGGATGGCGGTGGCGATGCTCTCGCCGGACTTCTTGCCCGGGCAAACCGCGTGCACCGTGTGCCCCACCGCCAGCAGCGTCTGGAACGGCACCATGGTTTCGTAGTCTTCGGCGTAGTCGCCGACCAGCATCAACAGTCTCTTGCTCATGATTGTCTCCTGGGGATGGGGGATCGCCGGCTGGAGCGCCCGAGGACCGGGCGGCCGGTTCTTGATGTTCTGCCATCCATTGTGCCCCCACCCGCGCGGATGGGGGTGGTAGCGGGATACCACGCCAGGCCGTGGCCGGCGCCCTACTCCAGCGCCACCGTCACCGGCTTGGCGCCCAGCAGGCTCACCAGCACGTTCGGGTCGATGCCCACCAGGTAGCCGCGGCGGCCGCCGTTGATGTAGACGACGGGGTATTGCAGCACCTCGGCCTCGACCCACACCGGCATCTTCTTGCGCGTGCCGAACGGCGAAGTGCCGCCGACCTGGTAGCCCGAATGGCGCTGCGCGACTTCCGGCTTGCAGGGCTCGACCTTCTTCAGGCCGGCCTGGCGCGCCAGGTTCTTGGTGGAGACCTCGCGGTCGCCGTGCATCACCACGATCAGCGGCTTGGCCGATTCGTCTTCCATCACCAGCGTCTTGACCACCGCGTGCGGATCCAGCCCCAGCTGGCGCGCGGCCTCGCCGGCGCCGCCGTGATCGATGTATTCGTAGGTGTGTTCGGTGTACGCCACTTTGTGCTGCTTGAGGAACTGGGTGGCGGGCGTTTCGGAGACGTGGCGGGCTTTGCTCATGGCATTGCGTTGGAAAGGCGAAGGCAAAAGTGTAGGCAGGCGGACGGCGGCGCGCAAACGCCGGCGTCAACCGCGCGGATGATGCGCGGCGTGCAACGCCTTCAGGCGCTCGCGCGCCACGTGGGTGTAGATCTGCGTGGTGGAGATGTCGGCGTGGCCCAGCAGCATCTGCACCACGCGCAGGTCGGCGCCGTGGTTGAGCAGATGGGTGGCGAAAGCGTGGCGCAACACGTGCGGCGACAGCGGCGCGTGCACGCCCGCCAGCATCGCGTATTTCTTGACCAGCTGCCAGAACGCCTGGCGCGACATGGGCTCGGCCCGGCCGGTGATGAAGAGCGCGTCGCTGACGCGGCCGGCGGCCAGCTCGGGCCGCGCGGTCTTCATGTACTGGTCGATCCAGTGCGCCGCTTCCGCCCCCAGCGGCACCAGGCGGTCCTTGCCGCCCTTGCCCAGCACCACGCGCACCACGCCCTCGTTCAGGCTGACGTCCAGCGCCCGCACCCCGACCAGTTCGGACACGCGCAGGCCGGTGGCGTACAGCGTTTCCAGCATGGCGCGGTCGCGCAGGCCGCGCGGCTGACCCAGGTCGGGCGCGCGCAGCAGCGCGTCGACCTGCTGCTCGGACAGCGTCTTGGGCAGGCGCGGCGGTTGCTTGGCCGCCACCAGCGTCAGGCAGGGGTCCTGCGCCGCGCGATGCTCGCGCAGGGCCCAGGCATAGAAGCGCCGCAGCGCGGCCAGGCGCCGGTTGGCGGTGGTGGCGCGGGTCTCTTCGTGGCGGAAGGCGAACCAGGCCTCGATGTCGGCCTTGCCGGCCTCGGCCAGCGCCTTGGCGGGGCCGGCCGGCAGCGCGTGGGCCGAGGCCGCGTCGCCATAGCGGTCGGCCATCTCGCGGGCATAGGCCTCGGGGTCCTCCAGCCAGCGCGCGAAACCGGTCAGGTCGCGCCGGTAGGCCGCCAACGTGTTGGCCGACAGGCCGTCCTCGAGCCAGACGGCGTCGATGAAGGCGTCGATGTCGGCCTGGGAGGCAAGCGGCGGGCGGGCGTCGGACATGGGCGGGGGCAAGGCGTCAGGGAATGGCGGGTCGGCGGCGGGATCGGCGCCGGTCGCGGGATGGGCCACATTCTACGGCCACGGCCCCGCGCCGGGCCGGGCCATCAGCGCCCCGCCACCGCCGCGGCGGCCGACTTGAGCCAGGTCTCGAACAGCTTCAGCGCCTCGGAGCGCTCGCTGCGCTGCGGATAGCCGAAGTAGTAACCCTGGCTGACCGTCAGCGACTGCGGCACGGGCATCGCCAGCGTGCCCTGGTCCAGCGCCGGCTGCGCCAGGAAGCGCGGCATCAGGCCCACGCCCAGCCCGGCCTGCACCGCCGCCATCACCATGGTGAACAGCTCGTAGCGCGGCCCGCCCGCGGCCTGGGGGCCATAGAGGTAATTGTTGGCGCCGTACCACTGGCGCCAGGCGTCGGGGCGCGAACTCAGGTGCAGGTGGGTCATGCCCGCCAGCGCGCCAGCCCCGGCCTCGGTCACGCGCGCCGCCAGTTCGGGCGCGCAGACCGGCACCAGCTCGCGCTCCGGAAACAGCAGCACGCCCTGGGTGCCCGGCCACAGCGTATCGCCGTGATACAGCGCGCCATCGAACGGCTGGTCCTTGAACTGGAACGGCAGGGTGCGCACCGACAGGCTGACGGTGATGTCCGGCTGCTCGCGCTGGAAATCCGCCAGCCGCGGGATCAGCCAGGTGGTGGCCAGCGTCGGCACCACGGCGATGTGGATGCTGCGGCCCATGCCCGTGCGGCTGACCAGGCCGAAAGTGTCCTTCTCGATCTGGTCGAGATGGTGGCGGATGCGTCCCGCATATTCCGCGCCATGGTCGGTCAGCACGATGCGGCGGCGCACCCGGGTGAACAGTTGCACCCCCAGCCGCGCCTCCAGGCTGGCCACCTGGCGGTAGACCGCGCTGTGGGTCAGGGACAGCTCTTCGGCCGCGCGCGAAAAACTGCCCAGACGGGCCGAGGCCTCGAAAGCCTGCAGGGCGCTGAGGTTGGGAATGCCGTTTCTCATGGAGCGGTAACCGCCAGGAAGGAACCGAAGAACGCCGGAAACACCCGCCGCGCCTGCCGCGGCGCAACATCCGGGTCGTGCCGGCGGGTCACTAGATTGTGCAATTTTATCAATTGCATTGTGCGATCAAGGAACATTATGCTCGGATGTCTTAATCTCGGCTCATCCTGACACCCACCATGTCCCAGCAAGCATCCCGCCTCGGCGGCCACATCCTGGTCGACCAACTCGTCGCCCAGGGCGTCAAACACGTTTTCTGCGTTCCCGGCGAAAGCTATCTGGCGGTGCTGGACGGCCTGCACGACGCCGACATCAAGGTCACCGTCTGCCGCCAGGAAGGCGGCGCCGCCATGATGGCCGACGCCCATGGCAAGCTGACCGGTGAACCCGGCATCTGCATGGTGACCCGCGGCCCGGGCGCGTCCAACGCGCTGGCCGGCGTGCACATCGCCAAGCAGGACTCAACCCCGATGATCCTGTTCGTCGGCCAGATCGAGCGCGGCATGCGCGAGCGCGAGGCCTTCCAGGAAATGGACTACCGCGCCGTCTTCGGCACGCAGGCCAAGTGGGTCACCGAGATCGACCAGGTCGAGCGCATTCCCGAACTGATCTCGCGCGCCTTCCACATCGCCACCTCGGGCCGTCCCGGCCCGGTGGTGATCGCGCTGCCCGAAGACATGCTGGTCGAAGCCGCCCAGGTGGCCGACGCGCCGCGTTACGACATCATCGATTCCGCCCCCACCGCCGGCCAGCTGGCCGACCTGGAGCAACTGCTGGCCAAGGCCAGCAATCCCGTCGCCATTCTCGGCGGCACGCGCTGGGACGCGCGCGCGGTGCAGCAGTTCGCCGATTTCGCGCAGCGCCACGCGCTGCCCACGGCGGTGTCGTTCCGCCGCCAGATGCTGTTCCCGGCCGACCATCCGTGTTTCATCGGCGACGTCGGCCTGGGCATCAACCCCGCCCTGCTCAAGCGCGTGGCCGACGCCGACCTGGTGCTGCTGGTCGGCGGCCGAATGTCGGAAAACCCCAGCCAGGCCTACACGCTGCTGGACATTCCGGTGCCCAGGCAGAAGCTGGTGCACGTGCATCCGGACGCCGCCGAACTGGGCCGCGTCTACCGCCCCACGCTGGCCATCAACACCTCGCCCGCCGCCTTCGCCGAAGCGCTGGCCGGCCTGAAGGCCCCCGCGCAGCCGGCCTGGGCCGACGGCACGCAGGCCATGCGCGAGTCGTACCTGAAATGGAGCGACCCGAGCGCCGTCACCACCCCGGGCGCGCTGCAGATGGGCCAGGTCATGGCCTACCTGGAAAAGACGCTGCCGGCCGACGCCATCATGACCAACGGCGCCGGCAACTACGCCACCTGGCTGCACCGCTTCCACCGCTTCACCCGCTTCGGCACGCAACTGGCCCCGACCTCCGGCTCGATGGGCTACGGCCTGCCGGCGGCCGTGGGCGCCAAGCGCGTCTGGCCCGACAAGACCGTGGTCTGCTTCGCCGGCGACGGCTGCTTCCTGATGCACGGCCAGGAATTCGCCACCGCCGTGCAGTACGACCTGCCCATCATCGTGGTGCTGGTCGACAACGGCATGTACGGCACCATCCGCATGCACCAGGAAAAGCACTACCCCGGCCGCATTTCCGCCACCGAATTGAAGAACCCCGACTTCGCCGACTACGCCCGCGCCTTCGGCGGCCACGGCGAACGCGTCGAGACCACCGAGCAGTTCGGGCCGGCCTTCGAACGCGCGCTGGCCAGCGGCAAGCCGGCCATCCTGCACTGCTTCATCGACCCGCAGACCATCACGCCGTCGACCACGCTCGACAAGATCCGCGACGCGGCGCTCAAGGCCCGGCACTGATACCCGAGGCGCCGGCAACCCCACGGCGACGCGCCCGCGCGCGTCGCGTAAACCCCGGGTTGCCGCGCCAATTATTTTAGGTTTAAACTTTCCAGATTCCGAAAACGGAAATCCATAGCGGAGACCCAGCATGTCCTCGAATCCCTCGTTCCATTGGCAAGATCCCCTGTTGCTGGACCAGCAGCTCACCGAAGAAGAACGCATGGTGCGCGATGCCGCCCACGCCTACTCGCAGGACAAGCTGGCCCCGCGCGTGCTGAATGCCTTCCGCAACGAAAAGACCGATCCGGAAATCTTCTCGGAAATGGGTGAACTGGGCCTGCTGGGCGCCACCATCCCCGCCGAATACGGCGGCGCCGGCCTGAACTACGTCAGCTATGGCCTGATCGCCCGTGAAGTCGAGCGCATCGACTCCGGCTACCGCTCGATGATGAGCGTGCAGTCGTCGCTGGTGATGGTGCCCATCAACGAATTCGGCAGCGAAGCGCAGAAGCAGAAGTACCTGCCCAAGCTGGCCCGCGGCGAGTGGATCGGCTGCTTCGGCCTGACCGAACCCAACCACGGCTCCGACCCCGGCGGCATGGAAACGCGCGCCGTCAAGACCGCTGACGGCTACAAGCTGACCGGCAACAAGATGTGGATCACCAACTCCCCCATCGCCGACGTGTTCGTGGTGTGGGCCAAGTGCGTCGGCGGCGAGTTCGACGGCAAGATCCGCGGTTTCATCCTCGACAAGGGCACCAAGGGCCTGTCCGCCCCCGCCATCCACGGCAAGGTCGGCCTGCGCGCCTCGATCACCGGTGAAATCGTCATGGACGAAGTGGAAGTGTCCGCCGACCAGATGATGCCCGGCGTGTCCGGCCTGAAGGGTCCGTTCACCTGCCTGAACTCGGCCCGCTACGGCATCGCCTGGGGCGCGATCGGCGCCGCCGAAGCCTGCTGGCACACCGCCCGCCAGTACACCCTGGACCGCAAGCAGTTCGGCCGCCCGCTGGCCGCCAATCAGCTGATCCAGAAGAAGCTGGCCGACATGCAGACCGAGATCACGCTGGCGCTGCAAGGCTGCCTGCGCCTGGGCCGCATGAAGGACGAAGGCACCGCCGCCGTCGAGATCACCTCGATCATGAAGCGCAACTCGTGCGGCAAGGCGCTGGACATCGCCCGCCTGGCCCGCGACATGCTGGGCGGCAACGGCATCTCCGACGAATTCGGCGTGGCCCGCCACCTGGTCAACCTGGAAGTGGTCAACACCTACGAAGGCACGCACGACGTGCACGCGTTGATCCTCGGCCGCGCGCAGACCGGCATCCAGGCTTTCTATTGATTTGATTTGCAGTACGCCGCGCGGACGGAGCCCGGCTCTGCTCCCGACGCGCGGTTCGCCGGCGTGGCGAAGACTGTGCGCCCCTTTCGAGGGGCGTTTTTTTTTGCCTGCCGCGACGGCCGTTTCAAGCGCGCCTTAGGGTTATCAGGAACTAGCCGGGCCCGGGCCCTTGCCGTACGCTTTGCGGCATTGGCCTGGTGCCGGCCCGCAGCATCCGCCCGCCCGACCCCGGATTTTTCGTCACGACCAGGAGTCGCGCATGCTGGGCAGTCCTTCCATCCGCCTGTGGGCGGGCATCGTCATCGCCTTTGCGAGCCACGGCGCGCTAGCCGCCACCACCCTCACCATGACCACCGAATACCCGGCCACCTCGATGCCCGGGCAAGGCGTGTCCACCTTCGCCGACCTGGTGCGCAGCAAGAGCGCGGGCCAGGTGGTGATCGACGCCAGCTTCGATGCCGCGCGCGGCATCAAGTCTGGCGACATGATCGACGCGGTCCAGGCGCGCAAGGTCGATGCCGGCGACGCCTTCGCCGGCGCGCTGGCCTCGAAGTACCCGCTGTTCGGGGTGTCCTCGCTGCCGTTCCTGGCCGACTCGCTGGCCAAGGCCCGCGCCCTGAACAAATCAGCCCGCCCGGCCTACGAGAAGCTGCTGGCCGCTCATGGCCAGAAGCTGCTCTACACCACGCCCTGGCCGGCCTCGGGCATCTGGTCCAAGGACAAAGTGGACAGCGTCGCCGCGTTGAAGGCGCTCAGCATCCGCACCTATGACGCGACCTCGCAGGACGTGATGCAGAAGGCCGGCGCGCGCGCGCAGAACATCTCGTTCGCCGACGCCATGCCGCGCATCGCCTCGGGCGAGGTCAACGCGGTGCTGTCCTCGGGCGACGGCGGCGCCGGCCGCAAGCTGTGGGAACACCTGCCGCGCTTCGCCGAGATCAACTACGCCATGCCGATCTCGGTGGCGACGATGAACCTGCAGGCCTATCAATCGCTGGACGCGAAGTCGCGCAAGGCCATCGACCAGGCCGCCGCGCAGACCGAGGCGGAACAGTGGAAGCGCATCGAAGGCCGGCTGCAGCAGAACTACGCCAACATGCGCAAGAACGGCGTGACGATCGACACCGCCGTGCCGACGCCGGTGCGCCAGGCGCTCAAGAGCGCGGCGGCGGACTCGGTGAAGCAATGGGAGGCCGCGGCGGGGACTGACGGGGTGAATATCCTGAAGGCGATGCGGCGGCCGTGATGCCGCGCGGGCCGTCGCGCCTGCGCGATGGCCCGGCCGAGGCAAGCCCGATCAGCGGTATTCCATCCACTTCTTCGGCGTGTTCCCGTTGGTCAGGCCTGCCGCGACGATCCAGTAGGTCGCACCCGACGGCACGATGCTCGACACGCCGAACTCGGCGCCGGTACCCGCATAGGAGCTGGTGGACACGACCGTTCCATTGACCACCAGCGCCATGCTTGCCCCCGCCTGCGCGGATGTGCCCGCGCCGTACACGACGATGGGACGCGTTGTCGGATTCGTGTAATTCGTTGCCAGGGCCCGCTGCGCGGTCACATCCTGCAGCGTCTGCCCGATGCCCAGGACACTGGCCAACTGGCCTCGCAGCGCCTGCATCTCCGCGTTCACGCTCGCCAGATCGGAGGCCAATTGCAAAGCATCCAGCTTGCCCGCGTTGATCGCCGTGCCGGCAAGCTTCACCACCCAGCAGCCGGTGGCGTTCAAGGGGCGATTTTCCACAGCCGTCCGCACGCTGACGGAGTTGTCGAACCTCAGCGTATCGCCCCCGACACTTGCCGGGTAGGAAGGCGAGGTGCGCGGCGCGCGGTCTCCCTGCCGACTTCCGGCAAAGGGACCCGAGCCGGGGCCTGTGATGACACCGTAGGTCAGCGCCTGCTCTCCCATCATTGCCTGCATGGCATCGCGTTGAATCTGCCCGGCAACGCCGCTGGACAACGCGCCATCGCCGCGCAGCATCACCGCGCCCAACGAGCCGGCCGACTTGCCGTTCAAGTCAGGCAGACGCAGCGTGGTTGCGCCATCCCCTGCCGTGTAGCTTGCGCGCGTCATCACATCGCTTTGCCAGGTGGCTTCAGCCACCAACGGAAATCTCCCCGCCTCCAAGGTGGCCCAGATATCCGGGAAAGCGGCCCGACTGATCGTCTGGCCATCCAGCGGCGCCCATCCCGCGGGAATCGCGGCGCGGCTCGGCCACCAGGACACGAAGCCCAGCGGAATGCTGTCGATCACCGGCAACTGCCCGGCCGGCACCTTGCCGTCGCCGCCCAAGGTGGCGACACCGCCCGCCAGGCCCTTTTCCGCCAACGGCACGGCGTCCTGCACCGCGGGCAGTTGCGCGGCGGGGACGCGGCCGTCGGCATCGAGCGTGGGCACGCCGCCCGGGCGGCCCTTGTCGGCGGCGGGAATCAGCGCCGGCAATTGGCCGGGGACGATGCGGCCGTCGGCCGCCAGGGTCGCGACGCCATTGGGCCGGGCCTTTTCAGCGGCGGGGATCAGGTCAGGCAATTGCACCGGCGTGATCTTGCCATCGGCGGTCAGCGTGGCGACGCCGTTCGGCTGGCCCTTTTCGGCCAGTGGCACGGCAGGCACCGGGATCGGCAGGTGGTCGACGGGCACACGGCCTTGCTCATCCAGCGGGGCCACGCCGCCAGGGGCGGATTTCTCCGACAGCGGCACTGCCGGTGGGGGAAGATGCGCAGCCGGCACTTTGCCCGCCGCGTCCAGCGGGGTCACACCGCCTGCGGCGCCTTTCTCGGCGGCGGGAAGTGCCGCGTCCGCTTTGCGCTGGGCGGCGGCGGCGGACACTTCGACCGAGTCCACGCCGGCGCGGATCTTGGTGAAGTTCTCGTTCGCGAGCGTCATCGCGTCGCGCAGCGTGTCGCCGGTCTGGTCGTTCGGTGCGTGGCCGACGTTGATTGGGCTGAGAATTTGCATAGAGGGATCCTTGTTAGCAGGCGCGTCACCACACAACAAAAAAGCGCCTTGTGTGCTTGGGAAAAGCCGTGACGATTCAATTTCAGCGTCATTGAACTGCCGTGGTTATCGGTACTCGTAGACATTGGTAATCGTGCAGGCGCTGCCCTTCTGCATTCGATACGACGCACCTGGCGGGATGACGCAAGACGTCGTCATGCCGGAAATGGACGTCGCCCAACCGCCGACAACGCCAGGCATCCAGATCGATTCGCCAGGCGCGCGCAGTTGGACTTCCACGACGCCCGACCCCGCGAGGTTGTATCCGATGTAAATCACGATGGCTCGGCTCGTCGTATTGGTATACGCGGTTAGGTCGAATACGCGGGATGCGGTCACGTTCTGGAAGGTTTGACCCACACCAAAGGTCTGATTGCGCAAGGCCTGCAATTGATCGTCAAGCGCTTGAAGCCGCGCATTCTGGAGCGCGAAATCACTCGCCAGTTGTGCAAGATCTACGCTGCCTGGGTTGGTGACGGCGCCGAAAGCCTGGATCGTCCAGACGCCGGAGACGTTCGTGGGCCGCGTCTCGGTCGCCGTGCGCGCCACCTTTGCGGCGGAAAAGGAAATCGTGTCGCCAGGCCCATCGGTGCTGGCGTAGGCGATATGCCCCACGCCACTGCCATAGTCCTTGAACCCGCGCTCGAATGCGCCCGTACCGGCCGCAATGGCGCCAATGCCAGTAGACGTCCCGCTTCTGGCGGCGAAAGTCCCGGCGATGTTCTGCAGCGCATCGCGCTGGATCAGGCCGTTGGTACCGCTCGACAGCGCACCGTCTCCACGCCGCAAAACGGCGCCCAGCGAGCCAGGGGATTGACCATTCAAATCGGGAACCCGAATGGTCGCCGCCCCATCCCCCAACGTATAACTGCCCCGCTTGAGCGGATCCGCCAGCCAATCCGCTTCCGTCACCACCGGTACCTTGCCGCCCGTCACCATGGCCGCCAGGTCGGGAAAAGTGGCACGGCTGACGGTCTGCCCATCAGCCGGGATCTGGCCCGCAGGAATGGACGTGCGCAACGGCCACCAGGAAACCGACGCCACCGGGATGGCAGGTGCCATGACCCGAAGCTGGTAGGCACCGGACTTCCATTCGTACCAACCTGCCCCATCGACGTAGATATCGCCTGCGTCGAAGTTGGGCATGATCGTGGCCGTGCTGAAGGGCCCCACGACGCGCCACTGCTGCCATATGCCGCCAGCCATGGGGTTGCCCAGGCGGTGGAAGACATAGGGCTTGCGGCCCTGCACGGTAATGGTCAACTCTTGCGACAACAGGTCGCTGGCCATGATGGTGACATACAGATAGCCGGCCCCCACGATATTGGGAAAGTTGGCGCCCATGACGTTGCTATTCGACCAGGCGTAAAGCGTGTTGTCGGCCGTCAACGTGCCGGCATCAACCGCGGTCCCACTAACAAGGCGCACCCGACGCATGGCCTCGCCTTCGGCAACCACCTTTTTCCAGGCCGACCAGTTGCCGCTCGAATCGGCGCGCATGCGCCACCAGCGCGTGGCATCCATCGACCAGCGAATGACCTCTTGCAAGGTCATGTTTGCGTAAGTCTGCACCCTCAGCATGCCCTGCCCCGTCCACCCCGGCGGCGCGTTCGGCGCCGTCGCGCGAATGTAGTAGTCATCGGCGACGGTCAACTCGTTGAAGTCCGTCCCATCCGGGCGCGATTGAAGATCCGGGTAGCGTGAGTTGGCGGGCGGCGCGCGGCGGCTCGCATCCAGGCTCATCACGCCGTTGGACGCGCCTTTTTCGGTTCTGGCGACGAAATCCCCGGGGACCGGCAAGTAGCCGGCCGGCACCTTTCCGGAGGAATCCAGCGGCGCGACGCCGCCGGGCGCGGATTTCTCCGACAGCGGAATCGCGGGAGGCGGCAAGTGCGCGGCGGGCACCTTGCCGGCCGCGTCCAGCGGCGTCACGCCGCCCGCGGCGCCCTTCTCCGATGCGGGCACGGCGGCGTCGGCCTTGCGTTGGGCCGCAGCGGCGGACACTTCGACCGCCTCCACGCCGACGCGGGTCTTGGCGAAGTTCTCGTTCACGAGCGCCATGGCGTCGCGCAAGGTGTCGCCGGTCTGGTCGTTCGGCGCGTGGCCGACGTTGATGGGTTTCAGGGATTGCATGAGGGGCCTCGATGAAAACGATGTGGGCGCCACAAGACAAAAGGCCCGCCGGCGATTGCCGGCGGGCCTGGATGTGGGCGGACCAATGCAAAAAGCCCGCTCGGATCACCGGGCGGGCTAGCGGAATCGCTGGACGCAATGGCCCCACGACGGAATCATCTTACGGGCGCGAGGCCTCGCGGACAAGCCAACTGCGACATGAGTCCGGACGGGCCGGACTCGGCGGCGCCTGACGCACCCGGCGCCCGGCGGGGGTCATTCCCCCGACAGGTCGAACAGGCTGGTGGCGTCCAGTTCCAGCACGCCTTCGTCGTGCTGGTTGATCACCGTCCAGGACCAGGTGATGATGCCCAGGTCGGGACGCGAGGACGAGGTGCGCGCGCCCTGCACCCGCGCTTCCAGGCGCAGCTGGTCGCCGGGACGCACCGGCATGCGCCAGCGCACTTCGCCCAGGCCGGGCGAGCCGAACGATTCCGAATCGTGTAGCGCGGCGTCCACCGCCATGCGCATCGCCAGCGCGCAGGTGTGCCAGCCGCTGGCGATGAGGCCGCCCCAGCGGCCTTCGGCGGCGCGCTGGACGTCGGTGTGGAACCACTGCGGGTCGAACTTGCGGGCGAACTCGAGGATTTCGGCTTCCGTGATGGTGACCGGGCCGGCCTTGATCAGCATGCCGTCCTTGAAATCTGCGAACTTCATTGGTGGACTTCCCCTGGCGTGTGGGACCTCTCAATAGGTCTCGAAGTGCAGCCGCCCCTCGCGGCGCAGCACATCGTGCAGGATAGTCCAATCCTGTCCCGCTTGCACTGCCACCTCGCGCAAGGCGTCCAGCACGCCGACTTCCATGCCCTTCAGGCCGCAAACGTAGATGCAGGTATTGCGATCGGCCAGCAGTTCGCGCACGGCGGCGGCGCGTTCACGGATCAGGTCCTGCACGTAGCGCTTGGGCTGGCCGCTCTCGCGCGACAGCGCCAGGTTGATGTCGATGAAGTCGCGCGGCAGTTTCATCAGCGGGCCGAAATACGGCAGTTCGCGTTCGGTGCGGGCGCCGAAGAACAGCAGCAGCCGGCCGTTCTCGCCGGTCTCGATGCGGCGGCGGTAGCGCTCGGTCATGGCGCGCATCGGCGCAGAACCGGTGCCGGTGCAGATCATGATGAGGTTGGCGCGCGGGTGGTTCGGCATCAGGAAGGTATGGCCGAACGGCCCGATCACCTGCACGGTGTCGTTCTTGGCCAGGTCGCACAGGTAGTTGGAACACACGCCGTGCGCCGACTGGCCCTGGTGGTCCTCGGTGACGCGCTTTACCGTCAGCGACAGGTTGTTGTAGCCGGCGCGCTCGCCATCGCGCGGGCTGGCCAGCGAGTACTGGCGCGCGTGATGCGGCCGGCCCTGGGCGTCGGCGCCGGGCGGCAGGATGCCGATGGACTGGCCCTCCAGCACCGGGAACGGCAGCTCGCCGAAGTCCAGCACGATGTGGTGGATATCACTGTCGGTGTCGACGCCGGTGACACGGTAGTTGCCGACGACGGTGGCGGTCACCGGCGTCTTGTGGGTGTAGAGGTTGACGTAGGGATGCGCGGCGGACCACGGCGGCACGCTGGCGCCGGGCGTCACCGACGTCACGGGTGGCACGACAGCGGCGGCGGCTGGCGCCACTTCGCTGGCCGCCTGCGCTTCCGGCGCCGCGGCCACCGCGGCGTTGGGCAAGGGCTGCTCGCGCGGCAGTTCGTCCCAGCCCAGCTGGTCCTGCAACGAGTAGGCCTCGGCGCGCACCACCAGCCGCCAGTTGTCGATCGAGCCGGTCGGGCACGGCGGCACGCAAGCCATGCAGCCGTTGCAGATATCCGGGTCGACCACGTAGTTGTTGCTGTCGTGCGTGATCGCGTCGATCGGACAGGTTTCTTCGCAGGTGTTGCAGCGGATGCAGATCTCGGGATCGATCAGGTGCTGCTTCAGGACTTCTACGGGCAGGGCGGCGTTCATCGCGGTCATCCGATTGCGCGGGCGGCGGCGCCGGGCGCCGCCGCGAGGGCCTTAGTTGAAACGTACGTACTCGAAGTTCACGGGCTGGCGGTTGATGCCCATGACCGGCGGCGCGATCCAGTTGGCGAACTTGCCCGGCTCGGTCACGCGGCCCATCAGCGAGGCGACGAACGCGCGGTCCTCGGGCGTGGGCAGCCATTGATGGCGATGCGCCTGCCACTGCGCTTCGGACAGGATCTCGCCCTCGGGCGACATGCGGATGCCGGCGAGCGTGCCGATCTGGCGGTTGAAGGCCTTGTGCGGCACCTGCAGGCGGAAGGCGATGCCGCTCTTCTCGATGACCTTGTTCCAGCGGCCGATGCCGGCCACCGAGTCGCGGATGAAGTCGTCGCGCAGCACTTCGTTCAGCGCGTTCAGCATCGGCACCTCGATCTCGCGCAGCCGGCCGTTGTCGACGGACAGCACACGGTAGGTGTCATTCTTGAGCTGGTGGTCGTCGGTGCGCTTGCTCTCTTCGTAGCGGCCCTTCAGGCCCGAGCCGTAGAAGATGGCGGCGTTGGACGACTGGTCGGCGCCGAACAGGTCGATGGTGACGCTGTAGTGGAAATTCAGGTAGCGCTGGATGGTCGGCAGGTCGATCACGCCGGCGGCGCGCACCGCGGCCGGGTCGTCGGTCTTCAACTGGTTCATCACTTCGCAGGTGCGCTGGATCACGCGAGAGATGCCGGATTCGCCCACAAACATGTGGTGCGCCTCTTCGGTCAGCATGAACTTGGTGGTGCGGGCCAGCGGGTCGAAGCTGGATTCGGCCAGCGCGCACAGCTGGAACTTGCCGTCGCGGTCGGTGAAGTAGGTGAACATGTAGAACGCCAGCCAGTCCGGCGTCTTCTCGTTGAAGGCGCCCAGGATGCGCGGGTTGTCGGAATCGCCGGAGGTGCGCTGCAGCAGCGCGTCGGCCTCTTCGCGGCCGTCGCGGCCGAAGTAGCGGTGCAGCAGATAGACCATGGCCCACAGGTGGCGGCCTTCCTCGACGTTGATCTGGAACAGGTTGCGCAGGTCGTACTGCGACGGCGCGGTCAGGCCCAGGTGGCGCTGCTGCTCGATCGAGGCGGGCTCGGTATCGCCCTGCGTGACGATGATGCGGCGCAGGTTGGCGCGGTGTTCGCCCGGCACGTCCTGCCACACGTCGCGGCCCATGTTCTCGCCGAAGTGGATCTTGCGCTGGCCGTCCTGCGGCGCCAGGAAGATGCCCCAGCGGTAATCGGGCATGCGCACGTGGTTGAAGTGGGCCCAGCCGTCGGGCTCGACGCTGACGGCGGTGCGCAGGTAGACGTCGAAGCCGTGCGAGCCGTCCGGGCCCATGTCCTGCCACCATTGCAGGTAGTTGGGCTGCCAATGTTCCAGCGCGCGTTGCAGCGTGCGGTCGCCGGACAGGTTGACGTTATTGGGGATCTTGTCGCTGTAGTTGATGCCTGACATTGTCTCTGCTCCTGGATGGAAGGCCGCGTCGGGGCGGCGTCGGGTCTTGGGGCGCCGGCCGCGCTGCGGGGGCCGGCGCCGTGTCTCGGTACTTGCCGCAAGCGCGGCGGGACGGCCGCGCTAGACGCGGTTCCAATCGAACGTCGCCTGTTCGCCCTTGCCGTACAGCTTGAGCGCGCCCTTCTCGCCCGCCGCGTTGGGGCGGTTGAAGATCCAGTTCTGCCACGCGGTCAGGCGGCCGAAGATGCGCGTTTCCATGGTTTCGCGGCCACCGAAGCGCAGGTTGGCTTCCAGGCCGGTGAGCGCGTCGGGCGACAGCGCGCGGCGCTCTTCCAGCATCATGCGCACTTCGTCGTCCCAGTCGATGCTGTCGGGCGCGTAGGTCACCAGCCCCAGTTCCAGCGCGTCGCGCGCTGCCAGCGGCTGGCCGGCGCGGGCCCGCACCGCTTCCAGCGACGCCGTTTCCTCGTGGAAGCGGCGCTGCAGGCGGCTCTGGCCGTTGACCATCGGATAGGCGCCGAAGTTGGCCTCGCCCACGATCAGGTGGGCCGCATCGTGCTCTTCGCCGTCGCTGTCGAGCATGTAGCCCCGGTCGGCGGCCAGCGCCAGTTCCAGCAGCGTGCCCGCAAAGCACGAGCCCGGCTCGACCAGCGCGAACAGGCTGCGCGAGGTGACGTCCAGGCGCGCCAGCGTGCGGCGCAGCAGGCCGGCGGTTTCGCGCACGAACCAGTGATCGGCGTGGCGTTGCAGCGCGGCATCAGCCGCCAGCACGGCCTGCGCGTCGCCTTCGGTCTTGAGGATCCAGGTGCCGATGTCCAGCTCGTTGGTGCGCAGCGACAGGATGGCGTCGTCCAGTTCGCGCGCCATCTGCAGCGGCCACCAGGCCGCCCCCGCGGCCAGAATGTCGGCCAGTTCCGATTCCACCGCCCCCTGCGGCGCGCGCACGGTCCAGGTGGCCTGGCGCTTGTCGCGGTCCAGCCGCACGTCGACGTAGCGGTACGACAAGGCATCGGCGCTTTCCTCGCGCGCCAGCGGCGTCAGCGCCACGCCGGTCTCGCCGACCGGACGCTGGCTGCCGGTGGCCAGCGCCAGCGCGCGCTCGCGCACCGCGGCCTCGAACTGTGCCGGCTTGACCACGTCGTCGACCAGGCGCCAGTCCTTGGCGCGCTGGCCACGCACGCCTTCGACCAGGGTGCAGAAGATGTCGGCGTGATCGTGGCGCACGCGGCGCTTGTCGGTGACGCGGGTCAGGCCGCCGGTGCCGGGCAGCACGCCCAGCAGGGGTACTTCGGGCAACGCGACCGAGGATGAGCGGTCGTCGATCAGCAGGATCTCGTCGCAGGCCAGGGCCAGCTCGTAGCCGCCGCCGGCGCAGGCGCCGTTCAGGGCGGCGATGAACTTCAGGCCGCTGTGGCGGCTGGAATCCTCGATGCCGTTGCGGGTTTCGTTGGTGAACTTGCAGAAGTTCACCTTCCAGGCGTGCGAGGACAGGCCCAGCATGAAGATGTTGGCGCCCGAACAGAAGATGCGGTCCTTCATGCTGGTGACGACCACGCTGCGCACCTCGGGGTGCTCGAAGCGGATGCGTTGCAACGCGTCGTGCAGCTCGATGTCCACGCCCAGGTCGTAGGAATTGAGCTTGAGCTTGTAGCCGGGACGCAGGCCGCCGTCTTCGGCCACGTCCATCGCCAGCGTGGCGACCGGGCCATCGAACGACAGGCGCCAATGACGGTACTGGGTGGGATCGGTCCGAAAGTCGACCTTGCTGGCGGTGCTGCTCATCGCTTGTCTCCTAATGCCCTAACCTGACAGGAAAAATATTGCACGACATGAATTATTATGCAGATTAGTGCAGGCGAAAATCAGCGTCAAGCAAAAGATGCACAAAAGTGCAGGTCGCGAGGTTGCACCGCGGCGCCCGCCAATGACGCTCTCTCTAGCGCAGACAGGCCGGCGCCCAAGCCACGCCAAGGAAAAGGCCGCCCCGAAGGGCGGCCCTGGCGGTCGTCGGCGAAAGACGCGAGCGCTACAACGGCAGGCCGCAGGCCTTGCGCACCTGAGTGCGCAAGCCGGCGAAGCTCTCCTGCACCTCAAGGTGGCTGGTGACCCAGGTCAGGTCGGCCTTGGCGTAGAAGGCCTCGCGCCCGGCCAGGATGCGCTTGAGGTCGGCCATGGCTTCGTTGTTGCCGGACATGGGGCGGAAATCGCCCTGCGCCATCACCCGGCCCATGTGCTCCTCGGGCGTGGCGCGCAGCCAGACCGTGTAGCAGTGCGCCAGCAGCAGGTTGAGCGTGGCCGGCTCGGACACCAGGCCGCCGGGGGTGGCCAGCACCATCTCCGGGTAGATCTGCACGGCCTCTTCCAGCGCCCGCCGCTCGTAGCGGCGGTAGGCGTTGGGGCCGTAGAGGTTATGGATTTCCAGGATGCTGCAGCCGGCCACGCGCTCGATCTCGCGGTTCAGCTCGACGAACGGGTAGCCCAGGTCATCGGCCAGCATCTGCCCCAACGTCGATTTGCCGGCGCCGCGCAGGCCGATCAGCGCCACGCGCTGGGTGCGGTTGGGCCGCTGCGCGCCGGCGCCCACGCCGAACAGCTGCGTCAGCGCCTCGCGGGCGCGCTGCAGGTCGGACTCGGTGCGGCCGCTGAGCAGTTCGCGGATCAGCAGCCAGTCGGGCGATTCGGTGGTGACGTCGCCGACCAGCTCGGCCAGCGCGCAGTTGAAGGCCTTGGCGATCTGCAGCAGCACCAGGATCGAGGCATTGCCCACGCCGTGCTCGAGATTGGCCAGGTGCCGCTCGGACACGCCGGTCACCTGCGACAGGCCCTTGCGCGTCATGCCGCGGATGGCCCGCAGGCGGCGCACCCGCTCGCCCAATGCCACCAGGAAAGCTTCCCGCCTGGGTTCGGTTGGCGCCGCGTCTAGCGCTTGATTCATGGTGTAGCTGACTCCGCAAAAACCCTGATAACACCCGATTTATGCACTATAGTGCTTGACCCATATCAATGGAAGCACTATTTTTCCTTCAACAGCTTCAACAGGGCGTCAGGTGCGGCAAAACAGCACTGGACTGCATCCGCCGCTGAAGCGCCGACAGTGTATAGGAGGAGACCGGTGAGCACGCCAGAACGATTCCACGCCCTGATGCGCCAGGTGACGGGCCTGATGGCCGGCCAGGCGCTGGACGCCGCCCTGCAGCAGCGCCTGAACCAGGAGGCCGGCCCCGACAGCGCGCTGTACGCCGACATCTTCGCCACCTGTAGGCAGGGCGTGGCCGACGGCTGGATGTGCGACCGCGAAGGCGGCGGCATCCGCTACGGCCGCGTCATCAAGCCGGCCGAGGACCTGGGCGGCTGTTCGGTCGACGTGGTCGACATGGACGACCTGGCCGGCCCGCACCACGCCCATCCCAACGGCGAGATCGACATGATCATGCCGCTGACCGACGCGGCGCGCTTCGACGGCCACGGCGCCGGCTGGCTGGTCTACGGCCCCGGCAGCGCCCACCGCCCCACCGTGACGCAGGGACGCGCGCTGGTGCTGTACCTGCTGCCCGGCGGCGCCATCGATTTCACACGCCCATAACGACAAGCCGCCAGACGCTTGCGTCCCGCCGGCCGCGCGCCCCGCCCGCCAGGACACCAGGAGACAACCGTGAATGCCTGCCCCGCCGAACTGAACTTCGCCAGCCACCTGGCCGCCTTGAACGCGCCGCGCGCCGCCAAGCTGGCCTACATCGACGACACCCGCCAGCTCACCTACGGCGACCTGGCCGAGCGCGTGGCGCGCATGGCGGGCGCGCTGCGCCAGCTGGGGCTGCGGCGCGAGGAGCGCATCCTGCTGCTGATGCAGGACACGGCCGACTGGCCGGTGGTGTTCCTGGGCGCGCTGCATGCGGGCGTGGTGCCGGTGGCCGTGAACACCCTGCTGACGCCGGACGACTACGCCTACATCCTCGATCACAGCCGGGTGCGGGCCGCCTTCGTCTCCGAGAACCTGCTGCCGACACTGCAAACCGCGCTGGCACAGGCGCCCGGCGAGATCGAACACCTGGTGGTGTCGCGCCCCGCGGCAGCGCCGCCGGCCGGTGCGCACGACCTCGACGCGCTGCTGGCCGCCGCGCCGCTGGCGCCGGCCGCGCGCACGCTGTCCGATGAGATCGCCTTCTGGCTCTATTCGTCGGGCTCCACCGGCAAACCCAAGGGCGTGGTCCACACCCATGGCAACCTGTGGCACACCGCCGAGCTGTACGCCAAGCCGGTGCTGGGCATCCGCGAGGACGACGTGGCGTTCTCGGCGGCCAAGCTGTTCTTCGCCTACGGGCTGGGCAACGGCCTGACCTTTCCGTTGTCGGTCGGCGCCACCGTCGTGCTGATGGCCGAGCGGCCCACGCCGCAGGCCGTGTTCCAGCGCCTGGTGCGGCACCGCCCGACCGTGTTCTACGGCGTGCCGACGCTGTACGCCAGCATGCTGGCCGCGCCCGACCTGCCGCCGCGCGAGCAGGTGGCGATGCGCGTCTGCACTTCCGCCGGCGAAGCCCTGCCGCGCGACATCGGCGAACGCTTCCAGCGCCATTTCGGCTGTGACATCCTGGACGGCATCGGCTCGACCGAGATGCTGCACATCTTCATCTCCAACCGCGCCGGCCAGCTGCGCTACGGCACCACCGGCAAGCCGGTGCCCGGCTACGAGGTGCAATTGCGCGACGACAATGGCGCGCCGGTGGCCGCCGGCGCCATCGGCGACCTCTACATCAAGGGTCCCAGCGCCGCGCTGATGTACTGGAACAACCGCGACAAGACGCGCCAGTGCTTCCTGGGCGACTGGCTCAAGAGCGGCGACAAGTACATCTGCGATGCCGACGGCTACTACACCTATGCCGGCCGCAGCGACGACATGATCAAGGTCAGCGGCCAGTACGTGTCGCCGGTCGAGGTCGAGAACGTGCTGGTGCAGCACGAGGCGGTGCTGGAAGCCGCCGTGATCGGCGTGCCGGACCATGACGGGCTGGTCAAGACCAAGGCCTACGTGGTGCTGCGGCCCGGCTACGCGCCGGACGCGAGCACCGGCGCCGATCTGCAGCGCTATGTGAAGCAGCACCTGGCGCCCTTCAAGTATCCGCGCCAGATCGACTTCACCGACGAGCTGCCCAAGACCGCCACCGGCAAGATCCAGCGCTTCCGCCTGCGCCAGCTGGAACAGGTCACGCCATGAGCGCCGTGCCCGCTCCCGAGCCCGCTGCCCTGGCCGACGTGCGCGCGGCGGGCCGCGACCTGCGCCTGGAATACCAGTGGATCGCGGCGGCGCGCCACGACGCGCCGCTGCTGGTGTTCCTGCACGAAGGGCTGGGGTCCGTGTCGATGTGGAAGGACTGGCCGCGGCAGGCCTGCGCCGCCGCCGGCTGCCGCGGGCTGGTCTATTCGCGCTACGGCTATGGCCGCTCCACGCCGCTGGCCGCCGGTGAAAGGCGCCCGGTCGACTTCATGCACCGCGAGGCGGCCGACGCGCTGCCCGCGCTGCTCGCCGCGCTCGGCATCGACGCCAGCCGCGATCGGCCCGTCCTGTTCGGCCACAGCGATGGCGGCTCCATTGCGCTGCTCTACGCCGCCCTGCATCCCGGCGCGGTGGCGGGCGTGGTGGCGGCCGCGCCACACATCTTCGTCGAGGACCGCACCGTGGCGCACATCGAACAGGCGCGCCAGGCTTACCGGGACACGGACCTGCGCGCGCGGCTGGCGCGCCATCACGATGACGTCGATTCGGCCTTCCGCGGCTGGAACGACGTCTGGCTGGACCCGGCCTTCCGCCGCTGGAACATCGAGGCGCACCTGCCCCGCATCCGCTGCCCCGTCCTGGCGATGCAGGGCGTGGACGACGAGTACGGCACGCTCGAACAGATACGCGGTATCCGGCGCGCCGCGCCGCAGACGCAACTGCTGGAGATTCCCGACTGCCGCCATTCGCCGCACAAGGACCAGCCCGCCACCGTTATCCAGGCCATCGCCGGCTTCGTCGGCGCGCTGGACCAACCCGGCCGCCCCACCGGCAGCCCATGACAAGCACGGAGACACCACCATGACCCACGCCCTGACCCGGGCCGCGCTAGGCGCGGCGCTGATGCTGGCCGCAAGCGGCGCCCTGGCCGCCGACAAGCTCAAAGTCGGCTTCATGCTGCCCTACAGCGGCACCTTCGCCGCGCTCGGCACCGCCATCGAGAACGGCTTCAAGCTGTATGTGGCCGAACAGGGCGGCAAGCTCGGCGGGCGCGAGATCGAATACTTCAAGGTGGACGACGAATCCAACCCGTCCAAGGCCGCCGAGAACGCCAACCGCCTGATCAAACGCGACCAGGTCGACGTGCTGATCGGCACCGTGCACTCGGGCGTGGCGATGGCGCTGGCCAAGGCCGCCAAGGACGCCGACACCACGCTGATCGTGACCAACGCGGGCGCCAACGCCATCACCGGCCCGCTGTGCGGCCCCGGCATCTTCCGCACCTCGTTCACCAACTGGCAGCCGGCCTATGCCATGGGCCCGGTGGCCAAGGCGCGCGGCCACAAGACGGCGGTCACCATCACCTGGAAGTACGCGGCCGGCGACGAGGCCATCGGCGGCTTCAAGGAAGGCTTCGAGCAGGCCGGCGGCAAGGTGGTCAAGGAACTCAGCCTGCCCTTCCCCAACGTCGAATTCCAGTCGCTGCTGACCGAGATCGCCGCGCTCAAGCCCGACATGGTGTTCACCTTCTTCGCCGGCGGCGGCGCGGTGAAATTCGTGCAGGACTATCACGCGGCGGGACTGGACAAGACCATTCCGCTGTACGGCTCGGGCTTTCTCACCGACGGCACGCTGCAGGCGCAGGGCGCGTCGGCGCAGGGGCTGCTGACCACGCTGCACTACGCCGACGGCCTGAACACGCCGCGCGACAACGCCTTCCGCGCCGATTACAGCAAGGCTTACAGCATGCAGCCGGACGTCTACGCGGTACAGGGCTACGACGCCGCGCAGCTGATGCAGTCGGGGCTGGCGGCGGTCAAGGGCGACTTCGGCAAGAAGGCGGAATTCCGCGAGGCCATGCGCGGCGCCACGGTCGACAGCCCGCGCGGCGCCTTCACGCTGTCCAAGGCCGGCAACCCGGTGCAGGACATCTACCTGCGCCGCGTCGACGGCCTGGAAAACAAGGTGGTGGACGTGGCCGTGCGCAAGCTGGCCGACCCCGCCCGCGGCTGCAAGCTCTAGGAAAGGCGGCCCCATGGACGTCGGCATCCTGCTCATCCAGAGCCTGAACGCCTTCCAGTACGGCCTGCTGCTGTTCCTGGTGGCCAGCGGGCTCACGCTGATCTTCGGCATCATGGGGATCATCAACCTGGCGCACGGCAGCTTCTACATGATCGGCGCCTACATGGCGTTCGCGCTGGGGCCGGCGGTGGACCGCTGGCTCGGCGGCGGCTTCGTCGCCACGCTGGCGGTGTGCGTGCTGGCCGCCGCCGCGCTCGGCTACCTGCTGGAAGCGGCGTTCTTCAGCTACCTGTATCGCCGCAACCACCTGCAGCAGGTGCTGATGACCTACGGCCTGATCCTGGTGTTCGAGGAACTGCGCAGCATCCTGGTGGGCAACGACGTCCACGGCGTGCCGCTGCCGTCCTGGCTACAGGGCAGCATCGCGCTGGGCGACGTAATGACCTATCCGGTGTATCGGCTGTTCATCTCGGCGGTGGGCATCGCGGTGGCGCTGCTGCTGTACTGGGTCATCGCGCGCACGCGGCTCGGCATGATGTTGCGGGCCGGCGCCAGCAACCGCGAGATGACCGGCTCGCTCGGCATCGACGTCAACAAGCTGTACCGGCTGGTGTTCGCCGCCGGCGTGGCGCTGGCGGCGCTGGCCGGCAGCATCGCCGCGCCGGTGTCGTCGGTGTATCCCGGCATGGGCAACGGCGTGCTGATCATCTGCTTCGTGGTGGTGGTGATCGGCGGCATCGGCTCGATCCGCGGCGCGTTCCTGGCGGCGATGCTGGTGGGCGTGGTCGAGACCTTTGGCCAGGTGCTGTTCCCCGCCGCCGCCGGCGTGCTGGTGTACGTGCTGATGGCCGCGATTCTTCTGTGCAAGCCCGAAGGGCTGTTCAAACAGGGCTGACCATGAATGTGAATCGACTCCTGCCTGTCGCGACCCTGCTGGCGCTGGCGGCCTTCGCCTGGAGCGGCAGCGACTACTACACCGGGCTGGCCGTGAAGATCATGATCTACGCGGTGTTCGCGCTCAGCCTGCAATTGCTGGTGGGCGGCGCCGGGCTGGTCAGCCTGGGGCACGCGGCGTTCTTCGGCATCGGCGCCTACGCCGCCGCACTGCTGTCGCCGCAGTCGGAGGCGGCCAGCCTGTGGTGGCTGCTGCCTGCGGCGCTGCTGGCCGCGGCCGCCTACGCCGCACTGACCGGCGCGCTGGCGCTGCGCACGCGCGGCGTGTACTTCATCATGGTGACGCTGGCGTTCGCGCAGATGGCCTACTACGTGTTCCACGACACCAAGGTGGGCGGCGGCAGCGACGGCATCTACCTGTATTTCCGGCCGCAGGCCGAGATCTTCGGCTGGCGGCCGTTCGACCTGGACCAGGGCCAGGCCTACTACTTCTTCGTGCTGGCCTGCCTGGCGCTGGCCTGGGGCTTCCTGGCGCTGCTGCGGCGCTCGCCGTTCGGCGCGGCGCTGGCGGGCATCCGCATCAATGAACAGCGCATGCGCGCGGCCGGCTATTCGACCTATCCGTACAAGCTGGCGGCCTACGTCATCGGCGCCGCGCTGGCGGGCCTGGCCGGCTTCCTGTTCGCGCTCAAGGACGGCTTCGTCACGCCCGAGCTGCTGGCCTGGGAACAATCGGGCCTGGTGCTGCTGATGGTGATCCTGGGCGGCATGGGCAGCCTGGGCGGCGCGGTGCTGGGCACGGCCACGCTGGTGCTGCTGCAGGAACTGTTCCAGTCGCAGGCGCTGTTCGGCGACTACGCGCGCCATTGGCATCTCCCGCTGGGCCTGGCCATCATCGCGCTGGTGGCGCTGCTGCCCGACGGCCTGGCCGGCCTGCCGGCGCAGTGGCGCCGGCGCCGGACCCGGCAAGCCCCGGCCACGCCGGCCGCATCGGCCAGCACCGCCAAGCCCCTGCCCCTGCCGATCCAAGGAGAGCCCCATGCCTGATCCCTTGCTGGCCGCCGACGCGGTCACCCGGCGCTTTGGCGGCCTGACCGCCGTCAACGGCGTATCGCTGGCGCTGCGGCGCGGCGAAGTCCATGCCGTGATCGGCACCAATGGCGCGGGCAAGTCGACGCTGATCAACATCCTGTCCGGCGAACTCGCGCCCAGCAGCGGCCAGGTGTCGCTGGGCGGCCGCGACATCACCGCCTGGGGCCAGCCCGAACGCGCCCGCGCCGGCCTGGGCCGCAGCTACCAGCGCTCGACCCTGTTCCCGGAACTGAGCGTATTCGAGAACTGTCGCCTCGCCGCGCAGGCGCGGCGCCAGCGCTTCTGGCACTGGTGGCGGCCGGCCTCGGCCTGCGCCGCCAGCGCCGGGCTGGCCGCGCAGGCGCTGGAACGCACCGGCCTGGCCGCCGACGCCGCGCAGTTGGCCGGCCTGCTGCCGCATGGCCGCAAGCGCCAGCTCGAGATCGCCATGTGCCTGGCCGGCGAGCCGCAGGTGCTGCTGCTGGACGAACCGCTGGCCGGCATGGGCCCGGAAGAAACCGACCGCATCCTGGCGCTGCTGCAGACGCTCAAGGCCAACCACGCCATCCTGCTGGTGGAGCACGACATGGACGCGGTGTTCCGCATCGCCGACACCATCACGGTGATGGTCAACGGCAGCAGCATCGCCAGCGGCGACCCGGCGCAGATCCGCGCCAACGCCGACGTGCGCACCGCCTACCTGGGCGAAGACCTGGACCCGCATAGCACCCTCGGAGAGCCCGCATGCGCGCACTGATCGAGGCCGACGGCCTGCATGTGTACTACGGCGCCAGCCACGTGCTGCGGGGCGTCGGCCTGCGCATCGCGGCGGGCGAATCGGTGGGACTGGTGGGCCGCAACGGCATGGGCAAGACCACCCTGATCCGCAGCCTGGTCGGGCAGATCCGCAGCGCGCAGGGCCGCGTGACGGTGCGCGGCGCCGACTGCACCCGCGCCCGCCCGCACGCGATCGCGCAGCTGGGCGTGGCCTACGTGCCCGAAGGCCGCGGCATCTTTCCCAACCTGAGCGTGCGCGAAAACCTGCTGGTGGCGGCGCGCGCCGGCGAACAGGGGCGGCGCGACTGGACCTATGCGCGCGTGCTGGAGACCTTTCCGCGCCTGACGGAGCGGCTGGGCCATGGCGGCCAGCAATTGTCGGGCGGCGAGCAACAGATGCTGGCGATCGGCCGGGCGCTGATGACCAACCCCGACCTGCTGATCCTGGACGAAGCCACCGAGGGCCTGGCGCCGCTGATCGTGGCCGAGATCTGGAAGATCATCCGGCAGATCCGCGCCACCGGCATGTCGACGCTGATCGTCGACCGCAACTACCGCGCGGTGCTGGCGCACACCGACCGCTGCCTGGTGATGGAAAAGGGATTGATCGTGCAGGACGGCGACAGCGCGGCGCTGGCCGCCCGGCCCGAACAACTGACGCGCTACCTGGGCGTCTGAAAGCGCCGCGCCAGGCCATGCCGGCGCGGCGCGGCGCGGGCGACATCAGATCAGCGCTTCGATCAGGAACGGTCCACGGCGCTTCAGCCCGTCCTGCAGGGCGCGGGCGAAGCCTTCCACGGTATCGACGCTGACCGCCTCCACGCCCATGCCACGCGCCAGGTGGGTCCAGTCCAGATAGGGCTCTTCCAGGTCGAGCATGCGGCGCGCGTTGCGGCCCGGCTCGACCACGCCCACGTTCTTCATCTCGCCGTGCAGCGTGGCGTAGGAACGGTTGGCCAGGATCACCGTCAGGCAGTCCAGGTTCTCGCGCGCCTGCGTCCACAGCGCCTGCAGCGTGTACATGCCGCTGCCGTCGGCCTGCAGGGTGATGACCTTGCGGTCCGGGCACGCCACCGCCGCGCCGGCCGCCATCGGCAGGCCGATGCCGATGGCGCCTCCAGTCAGCATCAGCCAGTCGTGCGGCGCGCTGCTGGCGCTGTAGATCGGGAATTCGCGGCCCTGGGTGATGGACTCGTCGCAGACGATGGCGTTCTCGGGCAGGTGATGCGCCACCAGGATGTTGACGGCGGCGCCGGTCAGCTTGCCGCTGGCCGGCACCTCGTAGGCCGGGGCCGGCGCGGTCAGGCGCGGCGCGTCGGCGGCGATGCCGAGTTCGTCGGCCAGCCATTCCAGCGCGTGCGCCAGGTCCTGCTCGACCGTGGCCAGCACGATCTTCTCGCAATCCTCGGGCGCCAGCAGGCTGGGTTTGCCGGGATAGGCGAAAAAGCCCACCGGCGCCTTGGCGCCGACCAGCACCAGGTGGCGCACGTCCTTGAGCTTGGCCACGGCCAGGTCGATCGGGTACGGCAGCCGGTCCACCGGCGTGCGGTCGCCGCCGCGCTCGACGCGGCGGTTGGAGGTCTCGGACACCAGGCGCACGCCGGTGGCGCGGGCGATGCGGCCGGCGGCCTTGAGCGCGCGTTCGCGCAGCGCGGTGCTGCCCAGCATCATCGTGGTGACTTCGCCGGAACGGATCGCCTTGGCGGCGGCGCGCACGGCTTCAATGGTGGTGTGCGGCACGGCCTCATCGGCCACCTTCACCACCGCGGTGTCGGCCGGCAGTTCGGTCCAGGCGGAGTTGGCCGGCAGGATCAGGGTGGCGATGTTGCCCGGATGGCGGCGCGCCACGGTGATGGCCTCGGCGGCGTCGGCCGACATCGACTCGGCCGACATGCCGCGCTTGACCCAGTGCGACATGGGGCGCGCCACGCCTTCGACGTCGCTGGTGAGCGGCGCGTCGTATTGCACGTGATAGGTGGCGTGGTCGCCGACGATGTTGACCATCGGCGTGCGCGCGCGCTTGGCGTTGTGCAGGTTGGCCAGGCCGTTGCCCAGGCCCGGGCCCAGGTGCAGCAGCGTGGCGGCCGGTTTGTCGGCCATGCGCGCGTAGCCGTCGGCCGCGCCGGTCACCACGCCTTCGAACAGGCCCAGCACGCAGCGCATCTTCGGTTTGCGATCCAGCGCCGCGACGAAGTGCATCTCGGACGTGCCCGGGTTGGCAAAGCAGACGTCCACATCATTGGCCAGAAGGGTATCGCAAAGACTATCAGCGCCGTTCATCGTGTTTCCCTGGTTGTTTTACGTAGGCTTGGGCCGGCGGCGGCGCGCCGGCCCGATTTGGCATGATAGGTAGCGTAGCGCAAACCCGGTAGAGCCATTTGCGCTGGCCGGCATGGAACCATTCGACAGGTTCCGGCAACCGGAATTCCGGCCCCGCCCCCCAACAGGCCGGGCCGCGCCTACGCCAGGATCTGCCCGAGAAAGGCCTGCGCGCGTTCCGAGCGCGGCGCCCGGAAGAAGTTGTCGGGCGTGTCGGTCTCGACGATCGCGCCCTGGTCCATGAACACCACCCGGTCGCCGACCTCCCGCGCGAAGCCCATCTCGTGGGTCACGCAGACCATGGTCATGCCGTCGCGCGCCAGCGCCACCATGGTGTCCAGCACTTCCTTGACCATCTCCGGATCGAGCGCCGAGGTCGGCTCGTCGAACAGCATGATCTTCGGCTGCATGCACAGCGCGCGGGCGATCGCCACGCGCTGCTTCTGGCCGCCGGACAACTGGCCCGGATACTTGGCGGCGTGCTGCGGGATCTTGACGCGTTCCAGGTACTGCATGGCGCGGCTTTCGGCTTCCGCCGGCGCCACGCCCTTGACCAGCATCGGCGCCAGCGTGCAGTTTTCCAGCACCGTCAGGTGCGGGAACAGGTTGAAGTGCTGGAACACCATGCCCACTTCGGCGCGGATGCGCTCGATGTTGCCGACGTCATCGTTCAGCTCGATGCCGTCGACCACGATGGTGCCCTGCTGGTGTTCCTCCAGCCGGTTCAGCAGGCGGATGGTGGTGGACTTGCCCGAGCCGGACGGGCCGCACAGGATCAGCTTTTCACCGGGGCGCACTTCCAGGTCCAGCCCGTCCAGCACCTTGAAGTCGCCATACCACTTGGAGACGCCCCGCATCGTGATGATCGGCGCCGCGTAGTTCAATCCGTCCATCGCGTCAGGCCTTCGAAATGTCATGGTTGTCGCCGGCGCCGCTCCAGTAGCCCGGCACGGTCAGGCGCTTTTCCGAGCGCCGGAACAGATAGGCCAGCACGCTGCACAGCGCGAAATAGATGACGCCCACCATGGTGTAGACCGTCAGCGCCTGGAACGTGGCGCCCGCCAGCATCTCGCCGGCGCGCATCAGTTCGTAGACGCTGATCACCGCCACCAGCGAGGTCTCCTTGACCAGCACCAGCGCGTAGTTGCCGAGCGCGGGGAAGATGGTCCGCAACGCCTGCGGCAGCACGATGCGCTGCAACCGCTGCGTGCGCCGCAGGCCCAGCGCGCGCGCCGCCTCGTATTGCCCCGCGTCCACCGACTGGATGCCGCTGCGGAACAGCTCGGCCAGGTAGGCGCCGAAGTTCAGCGTCAGTCCCAGCACGCCGGCCACGAAGCCGTTGATCACCACGCCCAGCTCCGGCAGGCCGTAGTAGATGTAGAACAGCTGCAACAGCAGCGGCGTGCCGCGGATGATGTCGATGTAGATGCGGGCGGCGCGGCTCAGCGCCGGCCGCCGCGACAGGCGGCACAGGCACACCACCAGGCCCAGCGCCACCGCCAGGAAAGCCGAACAGAAGAACAGCGCCAGGGTCCAGAGCGTGCCCTCGGCCAGGGGACTCAGGTACATGCGCAACGTAGCGAAATCCAATTCTTGCTCCTTAACTCGTGCTCCGTGACCGCGAGGCGGCGGCCTTACTTGCTGAGCAGGTCGGACACGCCCCACTTCTGCCCGATCGCGGCCAGCTCGCCGTTGCGCTTCATCTCGGCCAGCGCGGCGTTGACGGCCTCCAGCAGCGCCGTGTTGCCCTTCTGCACCGCCAGGCCCACCTGCCATTTGCGCTGCGGCTGGTAGCCGGTGTCCAGCTTCACGCCCGGGATGTTCTTGGTCTTGATCTGGTAGATGATGCTGGGCGGATCGACGATGCCCAGGTCGACGCGGCCGGCGCGCACGTCGGCCAGCAGCGTGGAATAGTCCTGGTAGGTCGAGACCTTGGTGCCGGGCATGTCCTTGATCATGTTGAACTGCACCGAGTCCACCAGCACGCCGACCCGCTGGCCCTGCATGTCCTCGAACCTGGCGTAGCGGCGCGAGGCCTTGTCGCTGACCACGATGCCTTCGCCCCATTCGTACACGGGCGCCGAGAAGTCGATGGCGCGGGCCCGTTCCTCGGTGATGAACAGCGGCGCCGACATGACGTCGGCGCGGCCCGAGGTCAACGTCGGGATCAGGCCGGAGAACGGCACGTCGGCCAGCTTGTCGTTCACGCCCAGGTGCTTGGCGATCGCCGCCGCCACGTCCACCATGATGCCTTCGAGCCGGTTCGACTGCGGGTTCTTGAAACCGTGCGGCGGCGCGGACGCGGTGGTGACCACGTTCAAGGTCTTGTCGGCGCGCACCTCGTCGAGCGTGCGCGCCACGCTGGCGCCGGCCTGGGCCAGCAGCGCGGCCGAAGCCAGGCCGAGCAGGATGGATTTGAGTTTCATGCAATTCCCCTTGTATGAAATGGATGCCGCAATGCGCCGGTTCAGTCCGGGCGTCCTTGCGGGTACTGCCGTACCGCCACCGCCGCCAACGCGCAGAATTCCTGCATGACGGTGGCGGCCAGGAACGCCGTGGCGCCCTGCACGTCCTGCGGCGGCGAGACGGTGTTCACGTCGAACGCCACGAAATTGAGCCCGGCCAGCTGGCGCAGCAGGGCCAGCCCTTCCTTGGGCGACAGGCCGCCCCACTCCGGCGTGCAGACGCCGGGCGCGCAGGACGGGTCGAAGATGTCCATGTCGAAGCACAGGTACACCGGCCGCTCGCCGATCTGCTGCTTGATGGCGTCGAGCGCGCCGCGCTGGTCCGCGTCGAACTCGTCGAAGGGCATGATGGTGTAGCCGACTTCACGGCCGAACTCGAGCACGCCCGGCATGAACGAACTGCCTCGGGTGCCCACGTGGAAGCTGCGGCGCACGTCCAGCAGGCCCTCTTCGGCGGCGCGGGTGAAGGTGGTGGCGGTGTTGTAGCCGGGGATCGGATAGGTGTCGGTGTGCGAATCGAAATGCAGCACCACGAAATCCGGATGGCGTTGCGCCACGGCGCGCAGCTGCGGCAGCGTCACGGCGCCGTCGCCGCCCATCGAGATCGGGATCGCGCCGGCGTCGAGGATGGCGCCGATGCCGGCCTCGATCAGCGGGTACGAGGCGTCGGGATCGCCGGGATGGCAGGCCACGTTGCCGACGTCGATGACGCGCAGGAACTCGGGCGGGTTGTCGATGCCATGGCGGCGGAAGATATCCACCGGCCGCAACAGCCGCGACTGTTCGCGGATCGCGTCCGGCCCCTGGCGCGAACCGACCCGGAACGGATGCGTGCCGCAGTCGAACGGGATGCCCACGACGCAGGCGCGCGCGGCGCCGGTCCCGGCGGCGCGGGCCGGCGGCAGGCCCATGAATCCCGACACGGGATGAAAGCGGACTTCGGCGGACGACGGCACAGCGCGGCTCCTTGGCGACGGCCCGCAAACGAGTGGCGGACCGAAATTTTAGATTCGATCAAATCGCTATACGATACGATCGTGTCAAAAATAGATTAACGCGCGCGCCAACGCCTCGCCAATTAGGGAGTTCCCCCTGATTGGAAAATTAATATCTGACAAAAATAGTAAGGAATTGGCGCGGCGGCGCACCCGGCTGGCGCATCGCCAACGCCCTGAATCAGCGCTTCCACAATCAGCCCCTCGGTTCGCGCCCGCGGCGGGACGCCACCTCGATCAGGCCTCGTCGTCGTCCAGCGGCGCGGCGCGCAAGGCGCCCCCCGGCGGTTCGAGTTCGTAGAACGGATGCGAGCGCCCCAAGGTGCGCGAGGCGCTGATGGCGTGCGCCGTCTCCACCACCTGCGGCCCGAACACGGCCTGCGCCTGCTCGAACGACCAGCGGCTCGACGGCACCGAGACGTTGACGGCGCCCTGCGGCGTGCCGCCCGCATCCAGCACCGCCGCGCTGACGGTGATGTCGCCCGGATAGAACTCGCCGTTGGAACACGCATAGCCATGGCGGCGCGCGAATTCCAGTTCGGCCAGCAACGCGTCCAGGTCGGTGATGGTGGCGGCGGTGTAGGCCTTGCGCTCGCAGCGTTCCAGCAGTCCGCGGGCCACCTGCGGATCGAGCCGCGCCAGCACCGCGCGCCCCGCCGCCGTGCAGTACAGCGGCAGCCGCATGCCGACCGGCATGTTGACGAACATTTCCTTGTGGGTGGCGAAGCGCGCCACGTAGACCATGTCCAGCCCGTCGGGCTCGGCCAGGCTGCAGGTTTCCTGGCAGTTGCGGTTGAGCGCATGCAGGAACGGGTTGCCGCCCAGTACCAGCGCACTGGTCTGCACGTACTTCATGCCCAGTTCCAGCGACCACGGACCCAGCGAGAATTTCTTGCTGGCCGGATCCTTGCGCAGATAGCCCAGCGTCCACAGCGTATGCGTGAAGCGCTGCACCGAACTCTTGCTCAGGCCGGTGGCCTCGGCCAGTTCCGGCAGCGTCATCGCCGGCCGTCCCTCGCTGAAGGCCCGCAGCACGGACACGCCGCGCGCCAGCGCGGCGATGAACAGGGGGGAATCCTCGGGTCGGGTCTGCGTCATGGCGCGGGAGCGTCGGGTGGAAAGCGCATAGCGTACCGCATAACGGTTCGCCCATATCGCGTGCCGATCCTAATGGGTGCGGCGGACACGCCCCGCCCGCAAACGAAACGGCCCGCGCGAGGCGGGCCGTCAGGGGTCACCTCACCGCGCTCAGCGGATCGGCCACGGGTACATCGCGCCGCCCTTGCTCCACAGCGCGTTGGTGCCGCGTTGCAGGCCCAGCTTGCTGTCCTTGCCGACGTTGCGCTCGAACACTTCGCTGTAGTTGCCCACGGCCTTGATGGCGTTGTAGGCCCACTTCTCGTCCAGGCCCATGTTCTTGCCGGCGCCCGGCGTCACGCCCAGGATGCGCAAGACGTTGGGGTTGTTGCTCTTGAGCATCTCGTCCACGTTCTTCTGCGTGATGCCGTATTCCTCGGCTTCCAGCAGCGCGAACAGCGTCCAGCGGACGATGCCCAGCCAGTTCTCGTCGCCCTGGCGCACCATGGGGCCGAGCGGCTCCTTGGAGAAGCGTTCCGGCAGGATCTCGTAGTCGTCCGGCTTGGCGACCTGCGTGGCGCGCACGGCGGCCAGCTGCGAGGCGTCGTCGGTGAAGGCGTCGCAACGGCCCGACTCGAACGCGCGCACGACTTCGGTGACCTTGTCGATCACGACCGGCTTGAACTCGATGTTGTTGGCGCGGAACCAGTCAGCCAGGTTCAGTTCGGTGGTGGTGCCCGGCTGCACGCAGACGGTGGCGCCGTTCAGTTCCTTGGCGCTTTTCACGCCCAGCTTCTTGTTCACCAGGATGCCCTGGCCGTCGTAGAAGCTGGCGGCCACGGCCGACAGGCCCAGCGAGGTGTCGCGGGTCTGCGTCAGGGTGACGGTGCGCAGCAGCACGTCGACTTCGCCCGATTGCAGCGCGGTGAAGCGTTGCTGGGTCGACAGCGCGGTGCCCTTGAATTTGGTCGGGTCGCCGAACACGGCGGCGGCGACGGCGCGGCAGATGTCCACGTCCATGCCTTCCCATTCGCCCTTGCTGTTGGTGGCCGAGAAGCCCGACACGCCGTCGGTCAGGCCGCACTGCACGTAACCCTTCTTCTTGACCGCATCCAGCGTGGGACCGGCCACGGCAGCCTGGGATGCACACGCCAGGGCAAGCGCGCCGGCAGCAAACGAAATCAACCGCTTCATTATTGCTTCTCCTGAATTAGATGCCCGCGCCGGCCTGTAGGCCCGCTGCGGCTGAAACCGAGCCCATGCTTTGCGGGCCGGCCGCCAGATTACGCGATGTCCACGGCGTGAACAACGCGCAAAGGCCTAGTGGAAACCCGAGTAGCAAGCGGTTGGCGAAATGCACACGAAGTCCGGTGATCGAACTTTATTGACGGGTCCGCGCGGCGGTTGGCCGAACCCTGCGTGCCATACTTTTTTCGCGTCCTGACCGACAGGCAACGCGATCACCATCCCTCAGGAAAACCGGCCGCGCCACTACAAAAACCCGGGGCGCGCGCCGGCATTCGGCCGACTCATGGAGGAGACAAATCCATGGCACTCGCAAGGAAACCGCAGCCCAGCAACCCCGCGGCAAGGCATCGCCGCAACGTCCTCAAGACCCTGCTCTACACCGCCGTGGCCGCCGTCGGCCTGGCGGCCGGCCCCGCCCACGCGGACGACTGGCCCAGCAAGCCGATCAAGATCATCGTGCCCTACACGCCGGGCGGCTCCACCGACATCGTCACGCGCATCGTGATGGAAAAGCTCGGCCCGCGCCTGAAGCAGACCATCATTGTCGAGAACCGCCCGGGCGCCAACAGCAGCGTGGGCGCATCGGTGGCCGCCAAGGCCGATCCGGACGGCTACACCTTCCTGTCGGTCCTGCCCGCCTACATCATCAACTTCCACCTCTACAAGCTGGCCTACAAGCTCGAGGACCTGACGCCGGTGGCGCAGATGGCCGACCTGCCGCTGTTCCTGTTCGTGTCGCAGGACCTGCCCGTCAACAGCGTGGCCGAACTGGTGGAATACGCCCGCAAGCATCCGGACAAGCTCACCTACGCCTCCAGCGGCAACGGCTCCAGCGCCCACCTGACCGGCGCCGATTTCGCGCTGCGCAACAAGATCACCATGACGCACGTGGCCTACAAGGGCAGCGCGCCGATCCTGACCGACCTGCTGGGCGGGCGGGTGTCGATGGTGTTCGACCCGATCCTGGTGCCGATGCAGTACGTCAAGCAGAACCGCCTGAAGGCGCTGGGCTTCACCGGCCGGCAGCGCTGGCCGACCGAGCCGTCGATACCCACCATGGAGGAAGCCGGCATGCCGGGCTTCGTCACCGGCTCGTGGGCCGGCCTGATGGCGCCGGCCAACACGCCCAAGCCGATCATCGAACGCATGGCGCGCGAGATCAGCGAGATCGTGCGGGAGCCGGACGTGCGCCAGAAATTCCTGGATGCCGGCTTCCTGCCGGCCAGCGGTCCCACCGCCCAGTTCGCCGAGCTGATGCGGCAGGATTCGGCGCGCTATGCCGAGATCGTCAAAGCGGCCCGCATCACGCTGGATTGAGCCACACCGGGCGCGCCGGCCAGGCGGCGCGCCCCTTCAGGAAACCAAGACGATGATCGACAAGTTCCTCGACACCCCCGCGGCCGCCGTGGCCGACATCCACGACGGCGCCACCGTGCTGGTCAGCGGCTTCGGCGGCGCGGGCATGCCCACCGAACTGCTGCACGCCCTGATCGAGCAGGGCGCGCGCGAACTCACCGTGGTCAGCAACAACGCCGGCAACCACGAGACCGGCCTGGCCGCGCTGATCAAGGCCGGCCGCGTGCGCAAGGTGATCTGCTCGTTCCCCAAGGCGTCCCATTCGTGGGTCTTCGACGACCTGTACCGGCGCGGCGCCATCGAGCTGGAATGCGTGCCGCAGGGCACCATCGCCGAACGGCTGCGCGCCGCCGGCGCCGGCCTGGGCGGCTTCTTCACCCCCACCGCCTACGGCACCGAACTGGCCGCCGGCAAGGAAACCCGCATCATCGACGGCCGCGGCCATGTGTTCGAAACCCCATTGCGCGGCGACTTCGCGCTGGTCAAGGCCGACCTCGCGGACCGCTGGGGCAACCTCACCTACCGCAAGAGCGCCCGCAACTTCGGCCCCATCATGTGCATGGCGGCCAAGACCACCATCGTCCAGGTGCGCGCCGCCGTGGCGCTGGGCGAGCTGTCGCCCGAGGCCGTGGTGACGCCGGGCATCTTCGTCCAGCGCGTCACCCGCGTGGCCCACTCCGCGTTCTCCAGCTGAAGGAATCCCCATGCCCACTCCCCTCTCCCGCGAAGCCATGGCCCGGCGCCTGGCGCAGGACATTCCCGACGGCAGCTACGTCAACCTGGGCATCGGCATGCCGGTGCTGGTGGCCGCGCAACTGCCGGCCGGCCGCGAGATCGTGCTGCACAGCGAAAACGGCATCCTCGGCATGGGCCCGCCGCCCGCCGAAGACCAGATCGACCTGGACCTGATCAACGCCGGCAAGCAGCCGGTCACGCTGCTGGACGGCGGCGCCTATTTCCACCACGCCGACTCCTTCGCCATGATGCGCGGCGGCCACCTGGACATCTGCGTCATGGGCGGCATGCAGGTCGCGGCCAACGGCGACCTAGCCAACTGGTCGCTCAACAAGCCGGGCGAGGCGCCCGCCGTGGGCGGCGCCATGGACCTGGCGGTGGGGGCGCGCAGCGTCTACATTCTGATGGAACACAACAGCAAGGACGGCACGCCCAAGATCGTCGAGCGCTGCACCTACCCGCTGACCGGCGCCGGCGTGGTGGACCGCATCTACACCGACCTGGCCGTGATCGACGTCACGCCCGACGGCCTGCGGGTCCGGGATATGATCGACGGCATGACACTGACCGCGCTGCAGGCGCGCACCGGCGCCCCGCTGCGCGCAGGCTGATGCTGCCCAACCTTCCCCCGCCCGGCTACGCCGCGCCCCTCGCCCCCGAAGACCATCCCGATCAGTTGCGCGGCGATCCGGACTACATGCTGACGCTGGCGCGCGGCCTGCACGTGATCCGCGCCTTCGGCACGCGCCGCCATCCGCAGACCGCGGCCGAGCTGGCGCGCCGCGCCGGCCTGCCGCGCGCGGTGGTGCAGCGCTGCCTGCATACGCTGATCCTGCTGGGCATCGCCGAACAGCATGGCCGCCAATACATCCTGACGCCACGCATCCTGGGGCTGGGCTACGCCTACTTCTCGTCCACGCCATTCGTCTCGCTGGCGCAGCCGGTGCTGGAGGAATTGAGCGCCAGCGTCAACGAGACCTGTGCGCTGGCCATCATGGAAGGGCACGAGATGCTGTACCTGGCACGCTCGGAAGTGAACCGGCTGCTGGCCACCTCGATGGGGCTGGGCAGCCGCCTGCCGGCCTATTGCACCTCGATCGGCCGGGTGCTGCTGGCGCAGTTGTCCGAGCCGGCGCTGGCGCGCTACTTCGCCGCCGTCGACCTGCAGCCCTACACCGAATTCACGCTGACCACCGAAGCGCGGCTGCGGGCCGAGCTGGCGCGCATCCGCGAGCAGGACTACGCGGTGGTCGACCAGGAACTGGAATTGAATGTGCGCGCCATCTCGGTGCCGGTGCGCTCGGCCAGCGGCAAGGCCTGCGGCGCCGTCAACGTCAGCGTCAAGGCGGCGCGGGTGCCGCTGGAACGATTGACGGGGGAATTCCTGGCGCCGATGCGCCAGGCGGTGGCCAGGATCGGGGAATTCCTGGCGGCCTGAGCGGCCGCCCCCGCCTTACAGGTCGGTGGTGTCGAGCGTGAACGCGGCGGCGGCGCGGCCGATGCGGTCGTTGACCGCGTGCCACGCGTCATCGGCCGGCGGCGCCTGCACGATGATGCGCGCGAAGCCCTGGCCGTCCAGATCACGCAGCAAGGCGTACAGCGCCTGGGCGTAACGCGCCGGATCGGCCGGCACCTGTTGCCACTGGATGCGCGCATCGACGGCCGCCGGCGGCGGCGTGTACGCCACCACCACGACCTTGCCCGGGGGCAGGCCGCGGCCTTGCAGCGCGGCTTGCAGGCGCGCATCGGACGCCAGCTCCAGCGCGGTGCGCGGCGCATAGTGCGCCTTGAGCGTGCCCGAGGCGCGCGGCGCGGCCGCGTCAGGGGCGAACACCTGCACGCCCAGCACGGCCTCGATCTGCGCGGCGCTGATGTGGCCGGGGCGCAGCAGCACGGGACCGGCGCCGCGGTCCAGCCGCGACAGGTCCAGGATGGTGGATTCGATGCCGACCTCGGAGGCGCCGCCCTCCAGCACCGGCATGCCGGCCGCGACCTCGTCGGGGAATTCGCTGCGCACGTGGTCGGCGCGGGTCGGCGAGACCTGGCCGAACTTGTTGGCCGACGGCGCGGCCACGCCGCCCTGCCCGTTCGGCTTGCCGGCCGCGAACGCCGCCAGCAGCGCCTGCGCCACCGGATGCGAGGGGCAGCGGATGCCGATGCTGTCCTGGCCGCCGCTGACGGTGTCGGCGATGTGCGGCGCGCGCTTGAGGATCAGCGTCAGCGGACCGGGCCAGAAGGCGTCGATCAGCAGGCGCGCCTCGGGCGGCACCTCGGCCGCCCAGTACGACAGGTCGCCCTGCGGCGCGATGTGCACGATCACCGGATGGTTCGACGGCCGGCCCTTGGCGGCGTAGATCCTGCCCACGGCCTGCGGGTTCTCGGCGTCCGCGCCCAGGCCATAGACGGTCTCGGTCGGGAACGCGACCAGCTCGCCGGCCAGCAGGCGGCGGGCGGCGTCGGCGATGTCCGCGGCGCTGGCGGAGTCGAACGAAGCGGACATGGCGTTACTCGGGCGCCTGCATGCCCAGCGCGGCGGCGACACGCGCCGCGTCGGCCTGGGCCTGTTGCAGCGTCGGCGCGACGATGGTGACGTGGCCCATCTTGCGGCCACGGCGCGCCTCGCGCTTGCCATACAGGTGCAGCTTGGCCGTGGGCACCGCCAGCGCGGCGGCCCAGTCGGGCTCGCGCTGCGCGTCGCCGGTGGCCGACGGATACCAGATGTCGCCCAGGATGTTCAGCATCACGGCCGGCGCCAGCAGGTCGGTGCCGCCCAGCGGCAGGCCGGCCATGGCGCGCGCCTGCTGCTCGAACTGGCTGGTGAGGCAGGCGTCCATGGTGTAGTGGCCGCTGTTGTGCGGACGCGGCGCGATCTCGTTGACGATCAGGCCGCCGTCCTTGAGCACGAAGAATTCGACGCACAGCACGCCGTGGTAGCCCAGGCCCTGCGCGATGCCCTGCGCGGCCGCGGTGGCCTGCGCCTGGCGTTCGGCGTGGGCGGCGTCGAGCTTGACCGGCGCCGCCGTCGACACGGCCAGGATGCCGTCGCGGTGCACGTTGCGCGCCACCGGGAACACCACGCTGGCGCCGTCGAAACCGCGTGCGATCACGACCGAGATTTCATAGTCCAGCGGCATCAGCGCTTCCAGCACGCAGGCCACGCCGCCGAACTCGGCGAACGCGGCCAGCGCGGCCTCGCGCGTGTCGATGCGGGCCTGGCCCTTGCCGTCGTAACCCAGGCGCGCGACCTTCAGGATGCCGGGGAACAGGCCGTCCGGCGCGGCACGCAGATCGGCCTCGCTGCGGATGGCGGCGTGCGGCGCGACCGGGATGCCCTGGCTGGCGATGAAGGCCTTTTCGGCGATGCGGTCCTGCACGATGGCGACCGCGTCGGCGGCCGGGCTGACGCGGCAGCGCGCCGCCAGCGCGCGCAGGCTGTCGGCCGGCACGTTCTCGAATTCGGTGGTGACGGCCTGACAGGTCCGCGCCAGGCGCGCGAGGCCGTCTTCGTCGTCATAGGCGGCCTGGATGTGCAGGTCCGCCACCATGCCCGCCGGGCATTCGGCGGCCGGGTCCAGCACCGCGACCTTGTAGCCCAGGCTTTGCGCCGCGTGGCAGAACATGCGGCCCAGCTGGCCGCCGCCCAGCAGGCCGAGCCAGCCGCCGGGGGCAATGGTGAAAGCAGTCGATTGCGTCATGGGGATCAAGCCTCGGGCGGAACCTTCATGTCGCGCGCGGCCTGCGTCTGGCGCGCGCGGAATGCCACCAGCTTCTTGTGCAGGCCGGCATCGGTGCCCGCCAGCGTGGCGATCAGGTGCAGCGCGGCGTTGGCGGCGCCGGCCTCGCCGATGGCGAAGGTGGCGACCGGCACGCCCTTGGGCATCTGCACGATGGACAGCAGCGAATCCTCGCCGCGCAGGTACTTGGACGGCACCGGCACGCCGAACACCGGCACTTCGGTCAGGGCCGCCATCATGCCCGGCAGGTGGGCCGCGCCGCCGGCGCCGGCGATGATGCCGCGCAGGCCGCGCTCGAACGCGGCGGCGCCGTATTCGGCCATGTCCTGCGGCATGCGGTGCGCGGAGATCACGCGCGCCTCGTGCGGCACGCCGAAGTCTTCCAGCATGGTGACCGCGTGCTTCATGACCTCCCAATCGCTGGAAGAACCCATAATCACGCCCACCACGGGGGTGGCGTCTGCCGCTGCGGAAGTCTTGGCTGTCATAACCGGTGTCGAGTCGTTGAAAGGCTGCGGCCAGGCCGCGAAACCCGGTATTTTACCCGGCGCCGGCGGCACCCCTATGGCGTGGCGCCAGACCCCAGCCAGAGATAGCCCGTGGGGTTGTCCGCGCAGGGCCCGAAACCGCATTGCAGCGTGGTGCTGCCCAGGTTGGCAAGCACCGTGATGAAGAACAGGGCCATGACCAGCATGCCCAGCGCCGGCACCGGCCGCTTGAGCATGTTGTCGCCCCACTTGCGGTCGGCCGACAGCATGATCACGCAGAACACGATCAGGCCGCAGAAGGCGATGAAGGCCCAGGTATAGAAGTGCATGCCCAGCAGCGGCGTGCCGTAGCCGGGATCGCCGGGGGCGATGTGCAGCAGGATCTGGCGGCCAGACGCCACCATGCCGCCCAGCGCGGCGGCGATGGTCATGGCGTAATGCATGGGCGACGGCCCCAGCCGCAGGTTCAGCAGCAGCCCCACCCCGGCCAGCATGAAGGCCACCCGTTGCAGCAGGCACAGCGGGCACGGCACTTCGTCATAGGCGAATTGCCAGGCGAAGGCCATGACCAGGATGGCCGTCACGGCCAGCAGGGCCAGGCCGTTGAGCAGGCGCGAACCGCGCGCCGGATTGCGGGAAAAGATCATGGCGGCGGACCTAGAGCGACAGCGCCAGCGGACTGGTCATGTGGAACTGGCACCACGCGGCGAACACCCCCAGGGTGATCAGCCAGAAGGCGACGCAGGGTCGGCGCTTGCCCAGCAGGCCGAACCACACGGCGATCAGGCCGGTCAGGAAAGGCAACATCATGATCATGCGCAGCTCCTTTCTACATCCGGCGGGCATGGCGCCCTGGCGGCGGCTGCGGGCCGCGTCGTCCGGCAAGTTGGCAGAGGGGAAGCCGCGCGGGCGCGCCGGCTTCCGGGTGCAGGTTGCCGGCGAGTATAGCGTAACAATAAGCAATAATTCTTACCGAAAAGCAGGGATTTCCCTGATCGGCGGCACCTCGCGGACAAAAAAAACCGCCCGGCGGACGGGCGGCTTTTTCGAGGCGGGCGCGGATCAGGCGATCAGGCGATCCAGCGCTTCGCGGTACTTCGCGGCGGTCTTTTCCAGCACGTCCTGCGGCAGGCGCGGGGCGGGCGGGGTCTTGTCCCAGGTCTGGGTCTCGAGCCAGTCGCGCACGAACTGCTTGTCGAACGAAGGCGGGCTGATGCCCACGCGGTAGCCGTCGGCCGGCCAGAAGCGCGAGGAATCCGGCGTCAGCACTTCGTCCATCAGGTACAGCGTGCCGTCATCGTCCAGGCCGAACTCGAACTTGGTGTCGGCGATGATGATGCCCTTGGTGGCGGCGAATTTGGCGGCTTCGGCGTACAGCTTGAGCGTGACGTCGCGGATGCGCTCGGCCATTTCCTGGCCGACTTCCTTGACCACGTGGGCGAAATCGACGTTTTCGTCGTGCATGCCGAATTCGGCCTTGGCCGCCGGCGTGAAGATCGGCTCGGGCAGCTGGCTGGCCTGTTGCAGGCCGGCGGGCAGCTTGATGCCGCAGACGGCGCCGGTGGCCTGGTAGTCCTTCCAGCCGGAACCGATCAGGTAGCCGCGGGCCACCGCTTCCACCAGGATCGGCTTGAGGCGCTTGACCACCACGGCGCGGCCGCGCACCTGGTCGATCTCGTCGGCAGCGACCACGTCTTCCGGCTTGATGCCGGTGGAGTGGTTCGGCAGGATGTGGGCCAGCTTCTGCAGCCAGAACTCGGTCAGTTCGGTCAGCACCTGCCCCTTGCCGGGGATGGGATCGTCGAGGATGACGTCGAACGCCGAGATGCGGTCCGACGCGACGATCAGCAACTTGTCGTCGCCCACCGCGTACATGTCGCGGACCTTACCGCGGCCCAGCAGCGGCAAGGACTTGATGCTGGATTGATGCAAAGCAGAAGTCACGGAAAAATGGCCTATGGCAAAAATGGGGGTCGCGCAAAGCGCATAGGTTACTGCAAATAGCCCTGTCTTGCCGGGCTGCGGACGGCGGGTTAGTCTGGCCCCGTTCCAATATATGCGCCGACCGCGAACCGCGTCACGGCGCTCCCCTTTTCACCTGGAGGAGACACAGTCGTATGCAGGATGCAACCCAGAAACGCCCGCCCCACGCCGACGCGCAAGTCCACCTGACCGGTGGCTGCCAATGCGGCGCGGTGCGCTACGCGGTGACCGATGAACCCATCATGGCGGCCACCTGTCATTGCCGCGATTGCCAGTATTCCAGCGGCGGCGCGCCGGCCCATGCGCTGATCCTGCCGGCCGGCTCGGTCACCCTGCTGCGCGGCAAGGCGCGCGAGCATCGCTACCAGGGCGATTCCGGCCACACCGTCATGCGCAGCTTCTGTGCGGACTGTGGCACGCCGCTGTTCGGCGGCTCGGAAGGCATGCCCTACGAAGTGGTGCGGGCCGGCTCGCTCGACGACCCCGAGGCCTTCCACACCCGCGTCAGCCTGTGGACCGACTCGGCGCCGTCCTGGCACCACGTCGACAAGAGCGTGCCGAACTTCCCCAGGAACGCCCCGCCCGCCTGAGCCGGGCGCGGCGCGCACGAAAAAAAGGCGGGCCCGCGAGGGCCCGCCTTTTTGCTGCCCGCCTCCCGTGCAAGGGAGGCGGCCGGCAACTTACTGCACCACCTGGGCCAGCTTGCCGGCGGCGTACTGGGCGGCGATTTCGGTCAGGGGCAGCGCCTTGATCTTGCTGGCGTTGCCGGCGGTGCCGAATTCCGTGTAGCGAGCCACACAGATCGCCTTGGCGGCGGCGCGGGCCGGCTTCAGGTATTCGCGCGGGTCGAACTTCTCGGGGTTCTCGGCGAAGAAGCGGCGGATGGCGCCGGTCATGGCCAGACGGATATCGGTGTCGATATTGATCTTGCGCACGCCGTACTTGATGGCTTCCTGGATTTCCTCGACCGGCACGCCGTAGGTTTCCTTCATGTTGCCGCCGAATTCACGGATCTCGGCCAGCAGTTCCTGCGGCACGCTGGAGCTGCCGTGCATCACCAGGTGGGTGTTGGGCAGGCGGGCGTGGATTTCCTTGATGCGGGCGATCGACAGGATGTCGCCGGTGGGCTTGCGGGTGAACTTGTAGGCGCCGTGGCTGGTGCCGATGGCGATGGCCAGGGCGTCCAGCTGGGTGCGGCGCACGAAGTCGGCGGCCTGCTCCGGATCGGTCAGCAGCTGGTCCATGGTCAGCTTGCCGTCGGCGCCGTGGCCGTCTTCCTTGTCGCCTTCCATGGTTTCGAGCGAGCCCAGGCAGCCCAGTTCGCCTTCGACCGTCACGCCCAGCTTGTGGGCCACGTCCACCACCTTCCTGGTGACGTCGACGTTGTAGTCGTAGTCGGCGATGGTCTTGCCGTCTTCCTTCAGCGAGCCGTCCATCATGACGCTGGAGAAGCCCAGGTCGATGGCGCCCTGGCAGACCTTGGGCGACTGGCCGTGGTCCTGGTGCATGACCACGGGAATATGGGGGTAGGACTCCACGGCGGCCTGGATCAGGTGCTTCAGGAAGCCTTCGCCGGCGTACTTGCGGGCGCCGGCCGAGGCTTGCATGATCACCGGGCTGTCGGTCTCCGCCGCGGCTTCCATGATGGCCTGGACCTGTTCCAGGTTATTGACGTTGAATGCCGGAATGCCGTAGCCGTGCTCGGCGGCGTGGTCGAGCAACTGGCGCATGGAGACTAGGGCCATGTGTGGTCCTCCTTAGGTACTGTCGATTGAAAGATGGTTGAAACCGAGCGGGATGGTGGGATTTTACGGGGGATTCGAAGAAAGGTCTTGAAACGGCCGGTATCCTATCCCTTCAGCCGATGCCACCGGCGCCGAACGCGCCAGCCCTCGCCCGTAGAGGGGGCTCCCGCCCTCCCCCCGAAACGGGGGGCGGACGGAGCGACCTCCCCCATCTTGCCAACCGCCCCTAGGCCATCCGGGGGACGGCGATCCGTCCGGCCCACGGCTGGGCCGCCTCCAGTTCAGCCGACAACGCCAGCACGACATCCTCGCGGCCATAGCGGCCGACCACCTGCACCCCGACCGGCAGGCCAGCGTCGGTCCAGACCAGCGGCAGGCTGGCCGCCGGCTGCCCGGACGCGTTGAACGCCGCCGCGAACGTGCCGTAAGAGGCCACCTTGCGGCGAAAATCCAGGAATGTGCCCCCGGCGGTGGAAAGCTCGCCCAGTTTCAGCGGCAGCTGGGTCAGGGACGGTGACAGGATGGCGTCGTAGCCTTCCATATAGCTGTCCAGGATGCGGCCGATGGCATGAAAGCGGTTGACGCTGGCGATGTAGTGCGCCGCGGACAGCCCCTTGCCGTAGTCGTAGCCCTGGCGCAACACCGGCTCCAGATCATCGTCGCGCAACGGCTGGCCGGTGAGGCCCAAGCGAGTGTCCACCGACACCACGATATTGCCCGCCAGCACATTGGCATGCGCCAGCACGAAGGCCTCGTAATCAATATCGGGCGGCGCGCCATCGACCACCTCGTGCCCCAGCGCCCGGCACAGTTCGGCCGCCCGCTCGACCGCCGCGATGCATTCGGGCGCCACCGGCACGCCATGCCAGGCGCTGCGCCAGACGACGATGCGCCGCTTGCGCGACGGCTCGGCCAGCAGTTTCAGATAGGAGGCGGGCGCGGCCGGCGCCGCGTAGGGAGCGCCCGGCTCGGGCGCCGCGATGGCGTCCAGCGCTGCGGCGGTGTCCCGCACCGAACGAGACAGCACGCCATCGGTCGCCAGGCCGCCCCAGCCCTCGCCGCGAAATGGCCCCATGGGCACGCGTCCGCGCGACACTTTCAGGCCATAGACGCCGCAAGCCGCGGCCGGGATGCGGATCGATCCGCCGCCATCGCTGCCGTGGGCCAGCGGGACGATGCCCGCGGCGACCGCCGCCGCCGCTCCGCCGCTGGAGCCACCGGACGAACGGGTCAAGTCCCAGGGGTTGCGGGTAGGACCGCCGTTGCGCCGCGCCTCGGTGGTGGGCGCCATGCAGAATTCCGGCACCGTGGTGCGCGCGAAGGCAATCAGGCCGGCCGCCTCGAAACGGTCGGCCAGTGTGGCGTTGCGGGGATAGGCGGTGTCGTTCAGCAGGCGCGAACCCAGGCTGGACGGAAAGCGCGTGTGCGCCAGCCCGGAATCCTTCAGCAAAAAGGGAATGGCGCGGAACGTGCCGGCCTGGCGCCAGGCGCGCGCCACCGCCAGGGACTCTTCATAGCGCTCATAGCACAGCGCGTTGAGCGCCGGCGCGCGTTCGCGCGCCAGCCTGATCGCGCAGGCCATGAGGTCCTCCGCGCCGACCTCGCGCCGCGCCAGCAAATCGGCCAGCGCCAGCCCGTCCAGCGCCTGATACTCGGTGTCACGCATACTGCTTGCTCCTGGTTGAAGACTCCGACAGCGCCGCCAGGTCGGGCTTGTTCCAGGCCTTGCCCGGCACCGATTCAATCAGGCGACGCGTGTATTCATGTTGGGGGTGATAGAAAATCGTGGCGGCGCGGTCCAGTTCCACCAGCTGGCCCTGGCGCATCACCGCGATGCGGTCGCAAATCTGGGCCGCAACGCGCAGGTCATGCGTGATGAACAGCACCGACAGGTCGAACTGGCCGCTGACGGTCTTGAGCAATTCGAGCACCTGCGCCTGGATCGACACATCCAGCGCCGAGACCGCCTCGTCGGCCACCAACAGCCGCGGCTTGAGCGCCAGCGCCCGGGCGATGCCGACCCGCTGGCGCTGTCCGCCCGAGAACTGATGCGGATAGCGCTCGCCGGCGTCTCCGCCCAGCCCAACCAGTTCCAGCAGCTCGCGCGCCTCGCGCAACGCGGTCTTGCGGCTCTCGCCGAACGCGATCGGTCCTTGCGCCACGGCCTCAATGACGCGGTGACGCGGATTGAGCGACGCATACGGGTCCTGGAACACCATCTGGATCTGGCGCCGGTAGGGACGGAAATCGCGGGGCGCCATACCGACCAGTTCTCGGCCATCCATCCGCACGCTGCCGCTGTCGGGCGCGATCAGGCCGATCAACGTACGTCCCAGCGTCGATTTGCCGGAACCGGACTCTCCCACCAGCCCCAGCGTCTCGCCCTGGCGGATGTCCAGCGAGATGTCGCGCAGCGCGTCGACCCGCCGCCCGCCGGTGGCGAAGGTCTTGCACAGGTTGGCCACGGACATCAGCGGCAGCGCGGGCGCCGCCTCGTCCTTGCCTTCGGGTTTGTGCGGCACCGCCGCGATCAATTGGCGGGTGTAGGGATGCTGCGGCCGGTTCAGGATGTCGTCGGCCGCCCCCGATTCCACCACTTCGCCCTTGCGCATCACAACGATGCGGTGGGCGATGTCCGCCACCACGCCGAAGTCGTGGGTAATGAAGATGACACCGATGCCCATGCGGCGCTGGATGTCCTTGATGAGCGCCAGGATCTGCGCTTGCGTGGTGACGTCCAGCGCGGTGGTCGGTTCGTCGGCGATAAGCACGTCCGGCTCGAGCGCCAGCGCCATCGCGATCACGACACGCTGGCGCTGGCCGCCGGACAACTGGAACGGAAAGGCGTCATACATGGCTTGCGGATCGGGCAGCAGCACCTGGCCGAACAATTCGAGCACCCGCTGTCGGCGGGCGGCAGCGTTCAGGTTGGTATGCCGCTCCAGCACCTCATCGACCTGGCGGCCCACCCGCATGATGGGATTGAGCGCCGTCATGGGCTCCTGGAACACCATGCCGAAGCAACGGCCACGCAGCCCATACCAGTCCGTGGCCGACAGGCCGACCAGATCGCGCCCGCCGTACAGGATCTGGCCCTGCGTGACGCTCAACTGGTCCGCCGGCAACAGGCCCATGATGGCGTGCGCCGTAACCGACTTGCCCGATCCCGATTCACCCACCACGCACAGGATCTCATTGCGGTTCACGGTGTAGGACACGCCCTGCACCACCGTCGGTCCGCCGTGGGCGGCCGTCACGCTGAGATCACGGATTTCAAGCAGCGCGCTCATCACGTCGTCCTCCTGCGGGCCAGTTTGGGATTGAGCGCGTCGTTCAGCGCTTCGCCGATCAGGTTGAGCGACAGCACGGTCAACAGGATCGCCACGCCCGGGAACACGCTCATCCACCAGGCGTCGCGCAGCACGCTGCGCGAGGCGCCGATGATGTAGCCCCAAGTCATCGCATTGGGGTCGCCCAGGCCCAGAAAGCTCAGGGCCGATTCCAGCAGGATCGAGCTGGCAATCATCAACGACCCCGACACGATCACGGGCGAAAGGCTGTTGGGCAGGATCTGCGTCAGGATGATGCGCAGGTTGGACTGACCCGACAGCATCGCCGCCTGCACGAATTCGCGGTTCTTCAGGCTCATGAACTCCGCCCGCACCAGGCGCGCCAGCGGCGGCCACGAGACCACCGCGATGGCGAAGATCACCGTGGCCATGTTGGGTGTCAGGATGGCCACCAGCACCACTGCCAGGAAGAAACTGGGAATGGTCTGGAACAGTTCGATGAAACCGACGATGGCCTGGTCCACCCGACCGCCATAGAAACCGGCCAGCGCGCCGACCGTGATACCCACCAGGATGGAGACCGCCGTGGACACCGCGGCCAGCACCAGCGTGATGCGCGAGCCATAGGCGATGCCGGTGGCGATGTCGCGGCCCAGCGTGTCGGTGCCCAGCAAGGCGCCGTCGGACAACGGCGGCATGAAAGGCCCGTTGATGATGTCCCACGGACTGTCCGGGAAGATCCAGCTGGCGGAGATCGCCACCAGCGTGACCATCGCCAGCACAATCAGACCCATGACACCGCCCTTGTTGCGGCAGAACGATTGCATGAAGGCTTTCATTTGAGTTCGATCCTGGGGTCCGCCACCGTGTACAGGATGTCGGTGACGAGGTTGACCACGACCACGATCAGGGAGGCCATGAAGAACACGCCGAGCAGCACGCTGTAGTCACGCTGGATCAAGGCGTCGAACGCCAGCCGGCCGATGCCGGGCCAGGCGAACACGGTCTCCACCAGCAGCGACCCGCCAATCAGTCCCCCGGCCTGGATGCCGGCATAAGTGATGACGGGCAGTAGCGCATTGCGCAGCACGTGGCGCACGATCACCGTGCGCTCGGACAAGCCCTTGGCGCGAGCCGTCTTGACGAAATCCAGCTGGCTGATTTCCAGGATGGAGGCGCGCGTCAGCCGGGCGTAGACGGCCATGTAGAACATGCCCAGGGTCAACGCCGGCAACAACAAGTGCCTGGCCACGTCGGCCACGCGGGCCAGGCCGGTCAGGTTGGCGCCGACGCTTTCATAGCCGAACGCGGGCAGCCATTCCAGGTTCACCGAAAACAGCAGCACCAGCATCAACCCGACCCAGAACAGCGGCGTCGCGTAGGCCAGCATCGACAGGGTCGTGATGACGGTATCGCCCCACTTCCCCACCCGCAGCGCGGCCTGGGTGCCCAGGCTGACGCCCGCCAGCAGCGCGAAGGCGAAAGCCGACAGGGTCAACAGCAAGGTCGCGGGCAGGTGCTGCAGGATCAGGCTCGCCACCGGCGCCTGCTGGCGATAGGAATACCCCAAGTCGAACGTGGCGACATTCTTCAGATAGTGGCCCAGCTGCACCGGGATCGGCTTGTCCAGGCCGAATTCCTGGCGCAGCTTGGCGATGAACTCGGCGTCCACCGCGCCCGACTGGCCCGCCAGGATCACGGCCGGATCGCCTGGCGCGGCCCGCACCAGGAAGAAGTTGAAGAGCGCGATCATCAGCAGAACCAGGACGCTCTTGACCACCCGGTTCGCCAGGAACTTGGCGATCTTCTTCATTCTTTGGACAGCCAGGCGTCGCTCTGCGTGTCCACCACGCCGAGCGCGGTGGTCACGGCGTCATGCACGCGCTTGTTCAGCAGGGTCGAGTAGTTGGTGTCGGCCAGCCACAGCACCGGCACGTCGTCCACCAGGATGCGCTGCACCTCGCTATAGAGTTTCTGGCGTTCTTCGTCGGTGGCGGCGGTGGCGGCGGCGTTGAACAGCGCATCGACCTTCGGATTGTTGTACTGCGACGTGTTGGTGAACATCAGCCCCTTCTTGATGTTGCTGCCCAGGTAGGTGCGGGACACGCCGATGGCCGGATCACCGTACTGGAACACGCCGTTCGCGCCCATATCGAAATCCCAGTTGCCCACGCGGCTGGTCCAGCCGCCGACGTCGGTGTTCTCCAGCGTCACGGCCACGCCGATCTTGGCCAGGTTCTGCTTGATGTACTCGGCCACGCGGCGCTGCATCTCGCCGTAAGGCAGTGGAATCAGGCCGATCGTGGCGCGCACGCCCTTGGCGTCCGGCTTCAGGCCCATCTCGTCGAGCAGGGCGATGGCCTGCTTCGGATCGTAGGGATAGGACTTGACGTTGGCGTCATAGAACCGCGTGTTGTGGTGGATGGGGCCGGTGGCGACCGTGCCCGTGCCGAACATGATCTTGTCAGCGATGAACTGGCGATTGATGCCGTACATCAGCGCCTGGCGGAAGCGCTTGTCCGAAAAGGGCGCACGGCCGCCATTCAACTCGATCCATTGCATGGTCGACCAATATTCATAACCCTTGTGGGTCTGGGTGATGTTGGGCAGCTTGACCACCCGCGCCAGGTCCACCGGCTCGATGTCCTGCAGCCAGGCCTGCATCACGGTGCCCTGCTCCAGCGCCACGCGGCGCGAGGCGGAATCGGGAATCACGCGATAGGTGATGCCGTCCAGATAGGGACGCCCCGCCTTCCAGTAGTGTTCGTTCTTGACCAGCTCGATATACGACCCGCGTTCCCAACGCTTGAACTTGAACGGTCCGGTGCCGATCGGCGCATTGTTGTTCGGGTTCTGCCCGATCGGCGTATCGACGTCGTACAGGTGCTTGGGCAGGATCGCCCCGCCGCCGATGTCGAACGCGTACAGGAAGGCCGAGTACGGCTGCTTCAGCTTGAACACCACGGTGTCGGCGTCCGGGGCCGAGATCTCCTGCACATTGGCCATCAAGGTGCGCGTGCGCGGCGTGTTGGCCAGCACTTTGGTGTAGGTGAACACCACGTCATCGGACGAGAACGGCTTGCCGTCGTGCCATTGCACCTGCGGCTGCAGATGGAAGGTGTAGGTCAGGCGATCCGGCGACACCTCCCACGACCGCGCCAGGCCGGGCTGGGGCTTGAGGTCGAAGGAATACGTCAACAGGCTCTCGAAGATCTTGCCGGCCACCAACTGCGTGCTGGCAACCTGCTGCACCGCCACGTTCAGGGTCGGCGGCTCGGGGCTCAGGATGGCCGTCAACACCCCGCCATATTGCGGGGTTTCGGCGGCATGCGACGGAGAGGCGGCAAAGGGCAGCAGGCTGGCCGCGGCCAGGGCGCAGCGCGCCAGGACGCGTCGGGCGAAGAAAAAAGTCATGGCAGGAATCCGTAGAAAGAAGCGGGAACGCAGATGGGTTCAGGCTTGCCGCGGCTCGACGCCGCACCAGTCGTTGATGAAGAGCGCCAGCGAGGTGGCGACGCGCACCATGCTGTCCACCGACACGCATTCGTTGAAACCGTGCACGTTTTTCACCTGGGGGCCGTAGCAGGTGACCGGCACGTCCATCATCAGGCGGAAATGGCGGCCATCGGTGGTCGCGGTCAGCGCCGTGGGCTGGGGCAGTTCACCAGTCACGCGGCGGTGGGCGTCGGCCAGCAATTGCATCGCGGGCACCTCCAGGTCGTACTCGCAACCTGGCGCGTGGAAACCTTCGTAGCGGATGTCGATGCGCACGTCGCTGTCGGCCAGTCCGGCCTCGACCTCGCGGATGCACGCCAGCACCCGCTGCTTGGCGGTCTCGATCGACATATCGGGGTAGCAGGCGATGCGCATGCCCAGCGTGCACACGCTGGGCACCGACGAATTCCAGTCGCCGGCGTGGATCTGGCCGAGATTGAAGTTGATGGGGTGCGCATGTTCGCGATAGGCCGGATGCCGATTCTCCGGCAGGTTCCATTCGTGTTCGAGCCGTTTCATCGCGTCGACAATCCGCAAGCCAGTCTCGACCGGATTGACACCCGTGGTCATGTAGGCGGCATGTGCGGGCCGGCCCACGATGTCCACGTACATCCAGAACACGCCGAGCTGGGCGCTCATCATGCGCTCATGCGTGGGCTCGGGAATGACGACCGCGTCGAAGGCGCTGAGCTTGGCTGCGGCGATCGCGCTCTGCAGCGCGGAAACCGTGGCCAGGGTGCCGTTGCCGGTGTTCTCCTCTTCAAGCACGCCGTTGAAGCCTACGGCGCCGGCGGGTTGCACGCCCAGGTCCTGCAGGGCCTTGAATGCCGCCAGCGCGCAGATGATGCCGGCCTTCATGTCGCCCGCGCCTCGGCCGTACAGCCAGCCGTCACGTAATTCGCCGTCGAACGGCGCCGGGTCCCACAGTTCATGCGGACCGGTCGGCACGACGTCCAGGTGGCCATTGAAAAGCACGGCGCGTCCGCCCGCGGCGCGCGGCTCATGGCGCGCCAGCACGTTGTAGCGGCCGCCGTCGGGGCAGCAGGCCGGCGAGTACAGCGGCAGGTTCTTCAATTCCTCGGTCCGCAACGCGATGCGCTCGGACGCCAGCCCCAGCTGCGCCAGCGCGTCTTCCAGGAAGCGGGCGGCCGACATTTCCTCGCCGGGCAGGCTGCGGCACTGCACGAATCCCGTCAGCGTGTCGGTCATGTACTGGCGAAGCCTGCCCACGGCTCCGGCGATCTGGTCCTGACTCAGGCTGGCTGCTGCGACGGCGGTCATTGCACTCCCCTTGTTGGCTATGAAATATCAAACATCATAAGTATCAATATTTGATACTTAGATATCTATATTTGACATGATAGAGTTCGTACAAGCGGCGGGCAATACGAAAACATGGGTGATTTCCCTAGCCTGGTCGCGGGCGGTTGCCGCTACAGTGCGTATCCGGCGCCCCAACGACAACGCGCCGTTGCAACGCCATCAAAACAAAGAGAATGGAGTAGATCGACATGGCCACAACCGAGACCCGGTTCAACCAATCCCTGGCGAAAGGCTTTGGCATCCTCGAGGCTTTTTCCAGCCACCCCGGTCCGCTCAGCCTGAACGAGCTGACGGAATTGTCGGGACTGGACCGCAGCTCGACCCAGCGCATGTTGCATACGCTGGTGGCGCTGGGCTACCTCGAACGCGGTAGCAACCAGCGCGGCTACGTGCTGGGCAAAAAGATCCTGGACCGGACTTTCGACTTCCTGCGCGGCCATCCGCTGCTGGAGCGCGCCACGCCCATCCTGGAACAACTGCAGCAGGAGTGCGGCGAGCGGGTCGACCTGAGCCTGTTCGATGACCTGACCATCGTTTACGCGCTGCGCCGCCAGACCAAGCGCCAGACCTTCTACGCCACCTTGGTGGGCCGGCGCATGCCCACCTTCTCGTCCTCCGGCGGCCGGGCAGTCATGTCGCACCTGACCGACGCCGAGGTCGATGACATACTGGCGCGCAGCGACCTGCGGCCGCTGACCCCCAAGACCATTACCGATCCCGAGCGGATCCGCGAGCGCGTGCGCGAGGCGCGGGTACAGGGGTACGCCCTCTGCATGGAAGAAAGCATGGTGGGCGAGATCGTGCTGGCCAGCGCCGTAGTCGACCACAGCGGCCGCCCGCTGGCCGCCATCCACATTTCCGGCCTGTTGGCGGAATGGACGCTGGAGTCCTTTTCCCAGCGCTTCAGTTCGCTGGCGGTATCGGCCGCGCGCGCCCTCAGTGGGCGCCCCAACCGCTCCTGAGGCGACTGGAGGGGCGCGCTACGGCCGTCCCGCGTGCGGCACATCCACCTCGGTCACCAGGATCCGCCCTTCCGGCTTGGCGCGGCGGTTGGCCTCGATGAAATCGGGCGCCGCCGCCATGAACAGCGTTCTACCGTCCGGTCCGCCCAGGGCGGCGGCGAAGATGCCCAGCTCGCCGGTATCGATCTGTTCCAGGATCCGGCCGCCGCGAGCCATCCGCACGATGCGCTTGCCGATGGCGTCGGCCACCCACAGCGCGCCCTCGGCGTCCAGCGCGCCGCCGTCCGGGCCGATGGCCGACGCCGCGATCAGCACCGCCAGGTCATCGGAGTCCGGCAGGGCGCCGAAGTGGGCCCAGTCGCGCCGCGGTCCCAGGGCGCCGTCGGGCAGGATGTCGAATTCCGAGATGCGGTTGCCGAAGGTCTCGTTGACGATCAGGGTCTTGCCGTCGGGGCTGATGAACGAGCCGTTGGGAAACCACAGCCCGTCCGCCACCACCTGCGCCACCCCGTCCGGGTCCACCCGCACCAGGGTGGTGGTGGCGAAGGGTTGGCCCGCCATCAGGTCGAAACCGAAGTTTCCGACATAGGCGCGGCCCTGGGCGTCGACCACCAGGTCGTTGATCGGGCCGCCGGTCAGCGCCCACAGGTCCGCGTGCGGCACCAGCCGGCCATCCGCCTCACGGCGCAGCAGCTTGCGGTCTTTCATGGAAGAGATCAGCAGCCGCCCGTCGGGCAGCCAGCCCAGGCCCGAGGGCTGCTCCAGCACCCGGCAGATCACCTCGGCCCGCCCCTGCAGGTCGGCGGCGATCACCTTGCCCGTATAGAAATCGGACGCCCACAGGCGCCCCTCGTGCCAGCGCAGGCCCTCCAGGAACGTGTACCCCGACACCAGCACGGACAATTCGCGTTTCGGCATAGCTCTGTCTCCTCATGGGTGGCGGGCCGTCGCGGCCCTATTTTTTTGTGCCCGGCACGGCGGGGCCGGATCGGGCCAGCCCATTTTGTCATGACGCGGCGCCGCCGGCAGTCAGGTATGACCCGTCCCCAACCTGACAACTAACTGTCAGGTTCGCGGCGTTAACATCGCGCCCCAAGGGTTAACCCGCGCCGCTCCGGGTCCCCTCCGGCATATCCGTCATTGGACCGCTTCGCCCCGCCCCATGCCGGCGGGTAAGGCCTATCCGGCCGACCGATCGGGTCCCTGTTTTCCGTTTTTGAAGATGAATACTAAGAAGCTGACGCGTTACATCGGCATCGCCATGGTGCTGGGCGTCGTGGTGGGTTATTTCTGCAACAAGTATGCGCAGAACGCGCAAGAGGCCAAGGAAATCGCCTCGTACTTCAGCCTGATCACCGACATCTTCCTGCGCATGATCAAGATGATCATCGCGCCCCTGGTATTCGCCACCCTGGTGTCCGGCCTGGCCAGCATGAGCGACGCCAGCGCCGTCGGCCGCATCGGCCTGCGCGCCATGTTCTGGTTCATCGCCGCCTCGGCCATCTCGCTGCTGCTGGGCCTGGCGCTAGTCAACATCTTCCAGCCCGGCGCGCACCTGAACCTGGCGCTGCCCGACGCGGCCGCCACCGCCGGCCTGAAGACCGGCGACTTCACCCTCAAGGCCTTCATCGCGCACGTGTTCCCCAAGAGCATCGCCGAAGCCATGGCCAACAACGAGATCCTGCAGATCCTGGTGTTCTCGCTGTTCTTCGGCGCGGCGTTGTCATTCGTCCGCGGCAAGGGCCACAACACCATCTACAACATGATCGACGAGCTGGCCAAGATCATGTTCCGCGTCACCGACTACGTGATGCGCTTCGCGCCGCTGGGCGTGTTCGCCGCCATGGCCGCCGCCATCACCACCGAGGGCCTGGGCGTGCTGGTCAGCTACGGCAAGCTGATCGGCGAGTTCTACCTGGGCCTGGCGCTGCTGTGGGCCATCCTGTTCGGCGTGGGCTACCTGTTCCTGGGCCGTTCGACCTTCCGCCTGGGCGGCCTGATCAAGGAACCGACCCTGCTGGCCTTCTCGACCGCCAGCAGCGAATCGGCCTACCCCAAGACCATCGAGGCGCTGGAGCGTTTCGGCGTGTCCAAGCGCATCTCGGGCTTCGTGCTGCCGCTGGGCTACTCGTTCAACCTGGACGGCTCGATGATGTACCAGTCGTTCGCGGTGCTGTTCATCGCGCAGGCCTACAACATCGAGATGAGCTTCTCGCAGCAGCTGACGCTGCTGCTGGTGCTGATGGTGACCAGCAAGGGCATGGCCGGCGTGGCGCGCGCTTCGCTGGTGGTGGTGGCCGCGACGCTGCCGATGTTCCACCTGCCCGAGGCCGGCCTGCTGCTCATCATGGGCATCGACCAGTTCTTCGACATGGGCCGCACCGCCACCAACGTGGTCGGCAACAGCCTGGCCACCGCCGTCATCGCCAAGATGGAAGGCAACGAAGAGGACCTGGCGCCCAAGGCCGACAACGCCCAGCCGGCGACCCGCGACGCCTGAGCGCGGCGCGTCGCGCTGACGCGTTTCTGAATCCTCCGGCGAAGGCCCCGCGCATGATGCGGGGCCTTTTTTCATGGGGCGGCCGGCCTTGACCGGCGCGGTCGCCCGGCGCAACATAGAAGCCCCTCGGCACCCCTTAAGGGCACCGCGCCAAGGCGGCGGCGCTCATTGCACATGCCATGAAATCGTTACGCCCGCGCCACGCGCTCGCGGCGGCCGCCCTGATGGCCGCCCTGCCCTCCGCCCACGCCTGGACCCGCATTTCCTGCGACCTGTCCGGCACCGTCGCCAACCCGCCCGTGCAGATGCGCCAGTACCGTACCGACGGCACCGAGGTCTCGCATCTGTTGTTCCGGCTGAATGTGAAGGCGGCCGATATCCCCGAAGGCGCGCGCGCCGATACCGACTGCACCGAATTCGTCGACCGCCAGATCGACGTGGCGCTGGACGGCGCCAACATGGCCGCCGTGCGCAAGGGCAAGCCGCTGAAATTGCGATATCGCTACGACGACTCGCTGGGCGAGGCCCGCGCGACCCGCTTCGAGCTGGCCCGCTGAACGCGCGGCCGCCCGCCGGGGCGGCGCGCGTCGGGGCAGATCAGTCGTTGACCGAGCACGACACCGGGGTGCCATCCTCGAATTCGACGTCATAGGTGTGGACCGGGTCCCAGGGCAGCGTGAACCACAGTTCGTAGCCGTCGCCATCCTCATCGAACAGCCACAGCGCCCGCAGCACGGCCTTATCGGCCATGGCTTCGGCGGTTTCCTCGCGCAGCAGCTGGTCGTCCTCGATGCCGAGCTTCTTGCAGTGCTCGTACGAGTAGTTGTCCAGCAGGAAGTCGGCCGCGGCCAGGATCTGCTCGTCGAGGTTGTCGATGATGGCCTTGACCACCTTGGAGGCGGCGCCGTCCGGCTCTTCGCCGTCGGTCTGGATCATGACGTGGATCGGCGGGCGGCCTTCGCCCACGGGCACGTTTTCCGCCGCCCAAAGATCGGGTTCTTCGGGGTCTTGGGTGAAATTGAATCGTGCCATCGAGCGCTCCGGAAAATAAGGGAGACGCGCCGCGCAAGCCGCGGCCACGTCGTCATCGCCCATTTAACCAGATGCGCGTGTCCGCCGCTTGTCCGGCGACAAGGTTTGTCGCGGTCCGCGCCGGATCAGGCCGCCACCAAGCCGCGCGCCTCGGCGGCCGGCGCCGGCGCGCGGGCGGACGGATAGTGGGTCGAGAACACCAGCCGGCCGGCGCACCAGGTGTAGCTGATGAGCGGCAGCGCGCCCACCTGCGCCACCGCCACCAGGTCGGCGCGCAGGCCCACCGCGATGCGGCCGCGGTCCGACAGGCCGCAGGCGTCGGCCGGATTGGCGGTGACCAGCGCCAGCGCCTGCGGCAGCGTCAGGTCGCTCTGCGCCGCCACCGCGAAGGCCGCGGCGATCAGGGTCGAAGGCTGGTAGTCCGAGCACAGGCAGCTCGCCACCCCGGCGCGGATCGCGTCGATGGCGCGCATCGAGCCGCTCTGGCTCTTGCCGCGCAGCACGTTGGGCGCGCCCAGGATGGTGGGCAGGCCGCAGGAGACGGCGGCGCGGGCAGTGTCCAGCGTGATCGGGAATTCGCTCATCGCCACGCCCAGGTTGCGCATGGTGGCGATGCGGTGGATCGAATCGTCGTCATGACTGGCGGTGGGGATGCCGCGTTCCCGCGCATGCGCCAACAGCGTCTCGACCCGTTGCACCGCGCCGTCCTTGGCGCGAGTCTTGGCGTGCGCGGCCTCTTCGGCCTGCTCGCGGCTCATGGCATGGTTGCCGATCATGTACTGCAGGTACGACTCCAGCGTCTTGAACTGGCCCTGGCCCGGCGAGTGGTCCATCACCGACAGCAGGTCCACCGCGCCCTCGTCCATCAGCTGCCGCAGCACCGGCACCGAGGTGGCGTCGGTGACTTCGTAGCGGCAGTGCACGCGGTTGTCGACCAGGCTGTGCGGGCGGAAGGCGCGCACCCCGCGCACCACCTGGGCGGCGGTCTCGTTGTTGCGCACGCCCCATTCGCTGTTGGCGAACGACAGCGCGTGGTACGGCGTGGTGATGCCGGCGGCGGCGTTGCGGCGATCCACCTGCGCCACCGCGAAGTCCAGCGGAAACAGCACACGCGAGCGCGGCTCGGCTTCCTTCTCGATGGCGTCGCAATGCAGGTCGACCAGGCCCGGCACCAGCGTCAGGCCGCGCAGGTCGATCTCTTGATCCGCCGCCGCGCCGTCGGGCGCGATGGCGGCGATGACGCCGTCCTCGATCAGGACGGCACTGTCTTCCAGCACACGGTCGGGCAACACGACGCGGGCGTGGGTCAGGTAAGTGCTGGTCATGTTCACTCCAATTCGACGGCGGCCTGCGCGGGGCGCAGGGCCAGGACCCGCGACGCCACCGCGTCGCGCACTTCTTCATCGTGGAAAATGCCCAGCAGGCAGCGGCCGGCGGCGCGCGCTTCGCGGATCAGTTCCACCACCACGGCGCGGTTGTCCGGATCCAGCGATGCGGTCGGTTCGTCCAGCAGCAGGATGGGATGGCGCGCGATGAAGCCGCGGGCGATGTTGACGCGCTGCTGCTCGCCGCCCGAGAAGGTGGCCGGCGCCAGCCCCCACAGCCGCGGCGGCACGTTCAGGCGGCGCAGCATGGCGGCGGCGCGCTCGCGCGCTTCGTCCGCCTCGACGCCGGCCATGCGCAGCGGCTCGGCCACCACGTCCAGCGCCGACACGCGCGGGATCACCCGCAGGAACTGGCTGACGTAGCCGATGACTTCGCGCCGCAACGCCAGGATGCGCTGCTCGGGCGCGCCGACCAGCTCGACCCAGTCGTCGCCGGCGCGCACGCGGATGCTGCCCTCGGTGGCCAGGTAGTTGCCATACAGGCAGCGCAACAGGGTGCTCTTGCCGGTGCCCGACGGGCCCGCCAGCACCAGGCAGTCGCCGGCGGCGGCGTCGAAGTCGACCGCCTCCAGCACCGGCAGCCGGATGCCGCCCTGGTTGTGCAGGGTGAACATCTTTCCGAGGCCCCGCACCTCGATCATGGGATTCGCGACAGTCATGGTCAGCTCTGCAAAATGGAAGACACCAGCAACTGGGTGTAGGGATGCTGCGGGTCGTCGAGGATCTGGTCGGTCAGGCCGCTTTCGACCACCTCGCCGCCGCGCATCACCAGGGTGCGGTGGGCCAGCAGGCGCGCCACCGCCAGGTCGTGGGTCACCACGATCGCGGCCAGGCCCAGGTCGGTTACCAGCTGGCGCAGCAGGTCCAGCAGGCGGGCCTGCACCGACACGTCCAGCGACGCGGTCGGCTCGTCCATGAACACCAGGCGCGGATGGGTCACCAGGTTGCGGGCGATCTGCAGGCGCTGCTGCATGCCGCCGGAGAACGAGGCCGGCGCGTCATCCAGGCGGCCGACGTCGATCTCCATCTTCTGCAGCCAGCTGCCCGCGGCCTGGCGCAACTCGCCGTAGTGGCGGTCGCCCACCGCCATCAGGCGCTCGGCGATGTTGGCGCCGGCGCTGACCTGCATGCGCAGGCCGTCGCGGGCGTTCTGGCGCACGAAGCCCCAGTCGGTGCGGGCCAGCAGCCGCAGGCGCGCGCCGGACAGCGCGGCCAGGTCGGTGAAGCCCTGGTCGCGGGTGTCGTACCAGACACTGCCGGCGTCGGGCTGGGTCTGGTACGACACGGCCGACAGCAGCGTGCTCTTGCCGGAACCGGATTCGCCCACCACGCACAGCACTTCGCCGGGGAACAGGTCGAAACTGACGTTGCGGCAACCGTGCACGCCGTCCCAGGTGCGCGTCATGTCGCGCACGGAAAGCAAAGGTTGGGCGTTCATGCGGTGGCCTCTTTCCCGGCCATCTCGGCCTGGCGGTTGTTGCAGTATTCGGTATCGGAGCAGACGAAGCGGCGGGTGCCGGCGTCGTCCAGGATGATCTCGTCCAGGAAGCTGTCGCGCGAGCCGCACAGGTCGCAGCATTCCGACCACTTCTCCACGGTGAAGGGATGGTCCTCGAAGTCCAGGCTCTTGACCCGGGTGTACGGCGGCACCGCATAGACCCGCTTCTCGCGGCCGGCGCCGAACAGCATCAGCGCCGGGCTGTTGTCGAGCTTGGGGTTGTCGAACTTCGGGATCGGCGACGGCCGCATCATGTAGCGGTCGTTGACGATCACGGGATAGTCGTAGGTGGTGGCGATGTGGCCGTGCTGCGCGATGTCCTCGTACAGCTTGACGTGCATGCCGCCGTACTCGGCCAGCGCGTGCATGGTGCGGGTCTCGGTCTCGCTCGGCTCGAGCCAGCGCAGCGGCTCGGGGATCGGCACCTGGAACACCATGATCTGGTCGGCCCGCAGCGGCGTTTCCGGAATGCGGTGGCGCGTCTGCACGATGCTGGCGTCGCGGGTCGATTCGGTGGTGGCCACGCCGGTCACGCGGCCGAAGAAGCGGCGGATGTTGATGGCGTTGGTGGTGTCGTCCGAGCCCTGGTCGATCACCTTGAGCACGTCGCCCGGGCCGATGATCGACGCCGTCACCTGGATGCCGCCCGTGCCCCAGCCATAGGGCAACGGCATCTCGCGGCTGCCGAAAGGCACCTGGTAGCCGGGAATCGCCACCGCCTTGAGCAGCGCGCGGCGCAGCATGCGCTTGGTCGACTCGTCGAGGTAGGCGAAGTTGTAGTGGTCGTCGCGTTCGACCGCGGCGCCGGGGGTGTGGGAAGTCGTCATGAGGAAATGGCCTCGTCCAGCTGGCGGGTGTTCTCGGGGGCCGGCGCGGCGCGCTCGGCGCGCATGCGGCGCAGCAGTTCCAGGTTGGCCTGGAAGTCCACGTAGTGCGGCAGCTTCAAGTGCTGCACGAAACCGGAGGCCTCGACGTTGTCGCTGTGGTACAGCACGAACTCGTGGTCGTTGGCCGGCGAATCGGCGCGTTCGCCCAGTTCCTGCGCCTTCATGGCGCGGTCCACCAGCGCCATCGACATGGCCTTGCGCTCGCCGTAGCCGAAGGTCAGGCCATAGCCGCGGGTGAACTTGGGGCCTTCCTCGGCGTTGCCGGAGAACTGGCTCACCATCTGGCATTCGGTGATCTCGATCTCGCCCACCGTGACGGCGAAACCCAGTTCCTCGATATGCATCTCGACTTCCAGGAAGCCGTAGCGGATCTCGGCGGCGAACGGGTGCGTGTTGCCGTAGCCGCGCTGCGTGGAATAGCCCATCGACAACAGGAAGCCCTCGTCGGCGCGCGCCAGGTTCTGCAGGCGGGCGGCGCGCGAGGCGGGGAAGTCCAGCGGCTGGCGCGTCAGGTCGAACGGCTCGGGATCGCCTTCGGGCACGGCCTCGGCGTCGATCAGGTCGTCGTGCGCCAGCAGGTCGGTGACGCGCGGCATGGCGCTGTCCAGCGGCTCGCCGCCGGCCGGCAGGGAGTCGGCCTCGCGCTCGGCCTCCAGCGAGAAATCGAGCAGGCGCTGGGTGTAGTCATAGGTCGGCCCGAGGATCTGGCCGCCCGGCACGTCCTTGAAGGTGGACGAGATGCGGCGCTGCAGGCGCATCTCGCCGGTGTCGATCGGCTGGGTGTAGCCATAGCGCGACAGCGTGGTGCGATAGGCGCGCAGCAGGAACACCGCCTCGATCACGTCGCCGGCGGCCTGTTTCAGCGCCAGCGCCGCCAGTTGCGGATCGTAGAGCGAGCCTTCCGCCATCACGCGCGACACCGCCAGCGGCATCTGTTCGCGGATCTGGTCCAGGCTCAGTTCGGGCAGGGCCCGGTCGCCGCGCCGGTAGTCGTCCAGCATGCGGTAGGAATTGAGGATGGCGCGTTCGCCCCCTTTGACGGCTACATACATGTCAGCTCTCCACGCGCGTGCTGCGGGGCAGCGCGCACAGTTGCCGCCCGTGCGTCAGGAACACGTCGACGCCCAGCGGGAAACGTTGATGGTTGAGGCGCCAGTCGCGCCAGAAGCCGTCCGGCAGGCCGGCGGCGCGCAGCGCCTGGCGGCTCTGGATGCCGGGGCCGGTCAGCGTGACTTCGGCGCCGGCGTCCAGCGACGCGACTTCGATCAGCAGCGTGGTGGACAGGTCCGGATAGGCCGGATCGCCGGGATGACACGACGCCAGCGCGGGCACGTTGCCGCCCGCAGGCACCGCCGCGAAACGCGCCAGCGACGCCGACGGCACCATCGGGCAGGCGCAATGGAAACGCAGGAAATCCAGCACGCCGGCATCCAGGCCCTGCGGCAGCCACAGCGGCGTGTCCACGTCCACCAGCGTCAACAGCAGCGCGGTCAGCGCCGGCGACAGGCCGGCCGGCACGCCGCTGGCGGCGGCCACTTCGTACACCCGGCCCGGATGCGCCATGGCGTCGAGCGCGGTGCGGAAGGTGGCCTGCGCGTCGTTCACCGGATCCGCGAAGCCCGGCAGCAATTTGCGGCTGGCGGCCGCGGCGCCAAGAAGTTCTTGATGCATGTCAGTCCTCGCCTCGCACCATCGTGAAGAATTCGACCTTGGTCTGCGCGGCCACGCGCGCCTGACGCTCGATGCGCTCGGCGCGTTCGCGCGCCAGCGGCTGGATCAATTGCGCCTGCACCGTGTCGTGCCAGTCGGGCAGTTGCAGCAGCGCGTCGGCCACCGCGGCCTGCTCGGCATGGCGCAACGACCGGCCCTGCACGTAGGCGATGCCGACCACGCCGCTGTCCAGGCTGACGGCGCAGCGTGTCACCGTCATTTCGCCCAGGTTGAAGCGCGCCCCGGTGCCGCCGCTGCGGGCCCGCACCATGGCCATGCCGGTCTGCGCCGGGCGCAGCATCTGATGCGACGGCACGCCGCCAAGCGCGCCGAACGCGCCTTCCAGCATGGCCGGATCGGCCAGTGCCAACACCCGCATCCAGGCGGCCCGCTGCGCGTGGACTTCGCCCTGCGCTGTTTGTGGATGGTCCATTGTTTCCTCTAAACGTCTAGACGACTGCATGGATTATGATGGCGTTCAAATGGAAGTTCAACAGCCTGGCGTGAATTTTTGATGACAGTTGCGGCAGGGACGCATTGCCTATCCCGCGCCCGCCGCTTGGTGCACAATCACAGCCATTCTTGATGAAGCTGATATGACAGCACGAGCACATCCTATGGTCGAAAGAGGTTCCGGTATCGCCGTGTGGCGACAGATCGGCGAGTCGCTGGCGGACGACATTCGCAACAAGTTGTACATGGCGGGCGAACAATTGCCCTCCGAACCGGAGCTGGCCGCCAAGTTCTCCGTCAACCGCCACACCATCCGGCGCGCCATGGGCGAACTGGAACAGAGCGGGCTGGTGCGCATCGAGCAGGGTCGCGGCACTTTCGTGCAGGAACACGCCATCGACTACGCCATCGGCAAGCGCACGCGCTTTTCCGAGAATCTGCGCAGCCAGGGCATGCTGGGCCACCTCGAGGCGCTGGGCAGCCAGACGCTGCGCGCGGCCGACATCGCCAAGCACCTGGGCCTGGCGCGCAACGCCCCGCTGCTGCGGGTGCAGATGGTGGGCAAGGCCGAGAACCGCCCCATCAGCGCCTCCGAGCACTACTTCGATGAAAAGCGCTTCCCCGACTTCATCGAGCGCATGAACGCGCTGCGCTCGGTGTCCAAGGTCTACGCCCACTACGACATCGGCGACTACACCCGCAAATGGTCGCGCATCACCGCCGCGCTGCCGTCGCCGGAAGTGGCGCGCATCCTCGGCCAGCCCAAGACCCGCCCGATCCTGCAGGTCGAAGCCCTGAACGTCGACCAGGCCGGCGCGCCGTTGCAATACAGCATCACCCGTTTCGTCGGCGACCTGGTCCAGCTCATGGTGGCCGACGACAGTTGAGGCCGGCACATGGCGGCCGCGGGCAGCGGTCGGTGCCGCCATGTGATTGCACTCATCTAGACATCTGGTTGTAATGCAATGCCGCTAACTTTCCCATCATGAACCAAGAAAATGCCCCCTCGCCCCTGGCCGGTGTCACAGGCCAACGTATCCTGACCCCTCGCGGCATCGAACACGCCAGCCTGCGATTCCACGGAGGACTGATCGACGACGCCGGCGGCGCGCCCGCGCGCGGCGCGGCCTGGTTCGACGCCGGCAATCTGCTGGTGCTGCCCGGCATCGTCGACCTGCATGGCGACGCCTTCGAGCGCGCCATCATGCCGCGCCCCAGCGTCACCTTCCCCTACGACGGCGCGCTGTTCGACGTCGACCGCCAGTTGCTGGCCAACGGCATCACCACCGAATTCCACGGCGTCACGCTGTCGTGGGAAGGCGGCCTGCGCGGCGAAGCCTATGCCGAGCGCATGTTCGCCGCCCTCGAACGCATGCGCCACATCATGGGCGCGCGCCACTACGTGCACCTGCGTTTCGAGACCCACCACGTCGGCGGCGTCGAGACCGCCCAGCAGTGGATCCGCGACGGCCGGGTGCGCTTCGTCGCCCTCAACGACCACCTGCCCAGCATGGCGCGCCGCCTGGGCAACGACCGCAAGCTGCTGCAATACGCCGACCGCGCCGAATGCGACCTGGACACCTTCCAGGAGCGCATCCGCCGCGCCATGGGCGCGGCCGATGCGGTGGCCGACGCCATGCGCGAGCTGACCGCCTGCGCGCAAGCGGCCGGCCTGAAGGTCGCCTCGCACGACGACCCCGACGCCGCCACCCGCCGCTACTACCATCAGCTGGGCTGCAGCGTGGCGGAATTCCCCCTGACGCGCGATGCCGCCGGCGTGGCCCGCGACCTGGGCAACTCGGTGGTCTTCGGCGCGCCCAACGTGGTGCGCGGCGGCAGCCACACCAACGCCCCCAGCGCCACCGAGATGGTGCGCGCCGGCCTGTGCGACATCCTCACTTCCGACTATTACTACCCCGCCCCGCTGGCGGCGGCGCTGCGCCTGGTGAACGACGGCGTGCTGCCGCTGGAGCAGGCCTGGAACCTGGTGTCGCTGAACCCGGCCCGCGCCGCCGGCCTGCAGGATCGCGGCGCGCTGGCGCCCGGCCTGATCGCCGACGCCATCGTGGTCGACGACCAGGTGCCCGGCCTGCCGCGCGTCTGCGCCGCCATCGTCGGCGGCGAGCTGCGCTACGCCACCCGCGCCTTCGGCGATGACCGCACCCAGCGCATGGCGGCCTGACCATGCCGTTGGCCCACCGCTACGCGTTGTACCTGGCGCCCACCGGCCCCTGGCGTGAATTCGGCAGCCGCTGGCTGGGCCGTTGCGCCGACACCGGCGCGGCCCTGCCGCCGCTGCCCGGCCAGCCCGAGGCCGCGCGCGACTGGACCGAGGCGCCGCGCCATTACGGCCTGCACGCCACGCTGAAGCCGCCGTTCCGGCTGCGCCCCGGCGCCACGCCGGGCGACGTCGATGCCGCCGCGCGCCAACTCGCCAGCGCCGATGACGCCTTCGGCATCCAGCTCGAGTGCGAACCGCTGCGCGGCTTCCTGGCCTGGCGCATCGTCGCCTCCGACGCCGAGGGCCATGCCCGCATCAACGCCCTGGCCACCTCTGCCGTGCGCGGCCTGGACGACCTGCGCGCCGCGCCCAGCGAAGACGAGCTGGCCCGTCGCCAGGCCCATGCGCTGTCGCTCGAGCAACAGGCCATGCTGGCGCGCTGGGGCTACCCCTATGTGTTCGACACCTTCACCTTCCACATCACCCTGACCGGCAAGCTCGACGGCGCCGCGCTGGAACAGGCGCGGGCCGGCATCGCCGCCTTCGCCGACCCGCTGCGCGGCCAGCCCATGGCGGTGCCCGGCGTGAGCGTCTATGTGCAGCCGCAAGCGGGCGCCGACTTCATCGCGGCGCGCCACTACCACTTCGACGGCGGCCACGCCGACGCGGCGGGCGCGGCGTATCTGGAAGGACCGGCCGCGGCATGAACCCTTCCGCTCCCGCCAGCGGCGCGCGCCTGATCTACCTGATGGGCGCCTCCGGCAGTGGCAAGGACACCCTGCTGCGGCTGCTGCGCGCCGGCCTGCGCGGCGACGAGCCGGTGCTGGTGGCGCACCGCTACATCACGCGCGACAGCGGCGCCACCGAGGACGCGCTGCGCCTGAGCGTCGAGGAATTCGCGCGCCGCGCGGCGCTCGGCTGTTTCGCGCTGCGCTGGGCCAGCCACGGCCTGCATTACGGCATCGGCATCGAGGTCGACACCTGGCTGGACTGCGGCGCGGCCGTCATCATCAACGGTTCGCGCGCGCACCTGGCCGAGGCGCACCGGCGCTATCCGGCGCTGACCGCGGTCGAGATCACGGTCGACCCCGCGCAACTGGCGCAGCGGCTGGCGGCGCGCGGCCGCGAGACGCCCGAACAGATCGCCCTGCGCCTGCAACGCGCCGCGCAGGACTTCCCGGTGCCCGAAGGCTGCCGCCTGCTGCGCGTCGGCAACAACGGCGCGCCGGAAGCCGCCGCCGCCGAATTGCTGGATATCGCCCGCGGCCGCCTGATCGCGTAGCGCGCGCCGCCGTTGCGGCGCGCCTCAATCACGCGGCCGCGCATCCGGCCCGAGATCGGCGCACAGCTCCAGCAGGATGTCGGAAAAGCACTCCTCCGCCGCCAGCGCCTGCTCGCGCCAGCGTCGGATCAGGTTGATCGGCGGCAATTCCCAGCCGAAATCCCACGGCACCATGCCCAGCTTGCCGCGCTGGCACAGCTCGCGCGCGATGTCCTCCGGCACCACCGACACCAAAGCCGGATTGGCGCTCAGCATGCCCTCGATCACATCGGTGGAATAGGCCTCCAGCACCGGCGCCGGCGAACGCAGGCCGGCGCGGATGAAGTGCTCGACGATCAGCTGGCGCGTCGGCGTGTTGACCGCCGGCAGCACCCAGTCCATCTGCGCCACCGCCGCCCAGTCCGGCGCGCGCCGCGCCAGGCGCTGCGCCAGCCGGCTGTGCGCGATCAGCCGCGGCCGCTGGCGGTACAGCACGCGATGAGTCAGGTCGTCCTGCGCCACGGTCGAGGTCGCCCGGCTGATGATGCAATCGAGCTCCTGCCGCCGCAGCATCGGCACCAGGTGGTCGGTGGTGGCGCGGTGCAGCGTCAAGGTCACGCCGTGGCGCTGGTGCAGCCGGCCGATGGCGGCGGTCAGCAGCGCGCTCGACACATACGGCACGACACCGACATGCAGATGCGCCGCGCGGCCGTCATGCAGCGCCTCGACCTCGCGCGCCCACAAGTCCAGGTCGCCCTGCATGCGGCGGGCGCGCACCAGCGCCAGCTCGCCCAGCGCCGTGGGCTGCATGCCGCGGCCGGTGCGCAGGAACAGCGGCGCGCCGAAGATGTCCTCGAGTTCGGCCAGCGCCTTGGTGGCGGCCGGCTGGCTGACGCCGGTGGCGGCCGCCACGCGGGTCAGCGTGCCGTGCTTTGCGATGTTGGCCAGCAGCACCAGGTGGCGGTGGCGCAGGCGGTTGGCGAGTCGGGCGGCATCCCAGGTCACGGCATTTTTCTCATAACTGATTGGTTATTCAATTATGCCAACAATGGGCACATCAGTTATTTCCCGACCCTATACTGCGGCGTATCTCCTTGTCCCTGCCGTCCCGACCGTCCATGTCCGACTTCACCACCCGCCCGGAAATCCGCGGCACCTTCGGCGTCGCCTCGTCCACCCACTGGCTGGCCTCGCAGGTCGCCATGGGCGTGCTGGAACGCGGCGGCAACGCCTTCGACGCCGCGGTGGCCGGCGGCTTCACGCTGCAGATCGTCGAGCCGCACCTGAACGGCCCCGGCGGCGAAGTGCCGATCCTGCTGTGGAGCGAACGCGAAGGCCGCATGCGCGCGCTGTGCGGCCAGGGTCCGGCGCCCGCGCTGGCGACGCCCGCCTACTTCCGTGGATTGGGCGTAGACCTGGTGCCCGGCATCGGGCTGCTGCCCGCCACCGTGCCCGGCGCCTTCGGCGCCTGGCTGACGATGCTGCGCGACTACGGCACCTGGGAACTGGCCGACGTGCTGCGCCCGGCCATCGACTACGCCCGCAACGGTTTTCCGCTGGTGCCGCGCATCTCGCAGGCCATCCTGGCGGTGCAGGCGCTGTTCCGCGACGAGTGGACCAGTTCGGCCGCCGTCTGGCTGCCCGACGGCAAGGTGCCCGCCCCCGGCGCGCTGCTGCGCACGCCGGCCATCGCCGCCACCTACACCCGCATCCTCGACGAAGCGCACGCGGCGGCAAGCGACCGCAATGGCCGCATCGACGCCGCGCTGGCCATCTGGTACCGCGGCTTCGTCGCCGACGAGATCGACGCCTACTACACCCATGAAGCCGTGCGCGACACCACCGGCCAGCGCAATCGCGGCCTGCTGCGCAAGGCCGACCTGGCCGACTGGCGCGCCCGCTATGACGATCCGGTCACGCTGCAATATGGCCGCTACACCGTGGCCAAATGCGGCGTCTGGTCGCAAGGCCCGGTGCACCTGCAACAGCTGGCGCTGCTGCGCCACCTGCAAATGGACGGGCTGGACCCGGCCTCGCCGCAATTCGTGCATCGCATCGCCGAGGCCGCCAAGCTGGCCTTCGCCGACCGCGCCGCCTGGTACGGCGACCCTGATTTCGTCGACGTGCCCCTGGCCGCGCTGCTGAGCGACGACTACGCCCGCGCGCGCGCCGCCTGCATCGGCCCGCGCGCCGCCACCACGCTGCAACCTGGCTCCCCGGCGGGCCGCGCGCCGCGCCTGCCCGACCTGGAGGCCGCCGCCCGCACGCTGGCCGCTTCCGATACCCGCTTCGGCGTCGGCGAGCCGACCTTCGCGGCGCTGCCGCCGGTGGCCGAGTGGGCCGCGCGCGAGATCTTCGTCGGCGACACCTGCCAGATCGACGTCATCGACCGCGACGGCAACATGGTCGCGGCCACGCCGTCCGGCGGCTGGCTGTCATCCAGCCCGGTGATTCCCGCCTTGGGGTTCCCGCTGACCACGCGGCTGCAGATGACCTGGCTGGACGACGGCGTGCCCGGCCAGCTGCAACCCGGCAAGCGGCCCGGCACCACGCTGTCGCCCGGCCTGGCGTTGCGCGACGGCCAGCCCTACATGGCCTTCGGCACGCCCGGCGGCGACCAGCAGGACCAGTGGACCGTGTCCTTCTTCCTGCGCCACGCCATGGGCCTGAACCTGCAGCAAGCGATCGACGCGCCGTCCTGGCACATCGACCATTTCCCGGGCTCGTTCTGGCCGCGCGCGCTGACGCTGAACCGCCTGACCGTCGAAGGCCGCCTGCCCGAAGCCACGCGGCAGGCGCTGCGCGAAGTCGGCCACGACGTGCGCGTCGGCCCCGACTGGTCGGAAGGCCGCATCAGCGCCTGCACCCGCGAGCCCGCGGCCGGCGGCGGCCTGCTGCTGCGCGCCGCCGCCAACCCGCGCGGCATGCAGGGCTACGCGGTCGGCCGATAAACCGATTTTCCATCCAGCCGGCGACCAGACCGGCCTCATCGCAAGGGGTAAACACCATGAAGACCATCCGACGACTGTTGCGCGCCTGCGCCCTGACCGTGGCCTGCGCCGCGCCCGCGCTGGCGCACGCCGCCTGGCCCGAAAAGCCGATCACGCTGATCGTGCCGTGGGCCGCCGGCGGCTCCACCGACATCCTGGCGCGCGTGCTGTCCGAAGGCCTGACGCAATCGCTCGGCCAGCCCGTCATCGTCGAGAACCGTTCGGGCGCCTCGGGCAACATCGGCAGCACCTTCGTGGCGCGCGCCAAGCCCGACGGCTACACGCTGCTGGTCGGCTCGATGAGCACGCACACCATGAACCAGGCGCTCTACGGCAACATGCCGTTCGACGGGGTCAAGGACTTCACCCCCATCGCCGAGCTGGCGCTGGTCACCAACACGATGGTGGTGCATCCCTCGGTGCCGGCCGGCAACGTCAAGGAATTCATCGACTATGTGAAGGCTAACCCCGACAAGGTGGCCTACGCCTCGGCCGGCCAGGGTTCCACCAACCACCTGAGCGCCGCGCTGTTCGAGAAGGCCGCCGGCGTGAAAATGATGCACATCCCCTACCGCGGCGGCGCGCCGGCGGTGCTGGACACGGTGGCCGGCCGCACCCAGGTGCTGTTCAGCGCCGGCACGCAGACCCTGCCGCACGTGCAGACCGGCAAGCTCAAGCTGCTGGCCGTCACCGAGGAACAGCGTTCGCCGCTGCTGCCCGACGTGCCCACCGTGGCCGAAACGCTGCCCGGCTACGAACTGTCGGTCTGGTACGGCGCCTTCGGCCCGGCCGGCATGCCGCCCGAGCTGACGACGCGCCTGAACCAGGAAATCAACAAGATCCTCAAGCGTCCCGACGTCATCAAGAAGATGGGCGACATGGGCGTGCTGCTGCTGGACACCACCCCGGCGCAATTCGGCCAGGTGCTGGCGCGCGATGCCGACAAGTACGGCAAGCTCATCAAGGAACTGGGAATCACCGCCGAATGAGCATCCCGCCCGACACCGTCGAGCGCCTGGCGCAGGCCTATGACGAGGCCTCGGCCCCGGCCGCCTTCGCCGCGCTCGACGCGCTCGCCCACGGCACACTGGGGCACACGCTGTGCACCATCAACCGGCACGACGCCGAACGCATGCGGGTGGTGCGGCTGTACAGCTCGAACCCCGCGGCCTATCCGCCGGGCGGCAGCAAGGACAAGCGCGGCACCGCCTGGGGCCGCCACGTCCTGCTTGAACGCAAGGTCTTCATCGGCGAGGGGGGCGAGGCGATCCGCGAGTTCTTCGACGACCACGACGCCATCCAGGCGCTCGGCCTGCAATCGGTGATCAACGTGCCGGTGGTGTTCGACGGCGCCTGCCTGGGCACCGTCAACTTCCTGATGCCGCGCGCGGCGCTGGCGCCGGCCGACATCGCCGCCGCCCGGCTGGCGGGCCTGCTGGCCCTGCCGGCCTTCCTGGCGCTGACGCCGGCCGGCTGAGCCGTGAGGCGCGTCGCGGCGCGCCCCGGCCTTCAGATCAATGCGCGGCGGATGCGGGCCGACGTCATGTCGATCACGACCACGAAGCCGACGATGATGATCATCACCGCGCAGGTCTCGGCGTAGCGGAAGCTGCGGATGATTTCCCACAGCACGGTGCCGATGCCGCCGGCGCCGACGATGCCCACCACCGAGGCCGACCGCACGTTCGACTCGAAGCGGTACAGCGAATACGAGATCCACAGCGGCAGCACCTGCGGGATCACGCCATAGACGATCTCTTCGAGCGCATTGGCGCCGGTGGCGCGCACGCCTTCCACCGGGCGCGGGTCGATGGCCTCGACCGCCTCGGAGAACAGCTTGGCCAGCACCCCGGTGGTGTGCACCCACAGCGCCAGCACGCCGGCGAAGGGCCCCAGGCCCACCGCCACGATGAACAGCATCGCGAACACCATTTCATTGATGGCGCGGCAGGCGTCCATCAGGCGCCGCATCGGCTGGTAGACCCAGGCCGGCACCATGTTCGACGAGCACAGCAACCCCAGCGGCACCGCCACCACGATCGCCAGGAACGTGCCCCACACCGCGATCTGCACCGTCACCACCATCTCGTCCAGGTACATGCGCCAATCGCGGAAATTGGGCGGGAAGAAATCGGCGGCGAACTGGGCCATGTTGCCCGAGTCCCGCAGCAGGTCCAGCGGCCGCATGTCGGCGCCGCGCCAGGACATCACCAGCAGCGCCAGCACGAAGGCCCATACGAGCAGGACCGGCAGCGACGAGCGCGGGGCGGCGGGGGAACGGGAAGAAGGCACGGCCAGGGTCATGGGAATTCCGGAGTAGAGAAATCGGATGGACGCGCGCCGGCGCTTGACGGGCAAGCCCCGGCGCGGCGCGGCATCGTTACTGCTTGGCGGCGGGCTGGCCCAGGCTGGCCAGCTTGGCGTCCAGGTCGGCCAGCTGCTTCTGCTTCTCGGCCTGGCCGATGGTGGAGTCGGCTTCGATCTTGGCCTTTTCGCGCGCCAGTTCGATCTGGCGGATCGGCACCAGTTGCTGGTTGTCCGAGGCGCGGAAGCCCTGGTAGGTCAGCGCCTTCAGGTTGGCCATTTCGCGCGCGGCGTCCTTGCCCTTGCCGTAGTTGACGAAGAAGTCTCGGATCTTGGCCTTCATGTCGGCCGGCAGGTCGGTGCGCATGACCAGCGGATCGGCCGGGATCAGCGGCGACTTCCACAGGATGCGCACGCTGTCGTTGGCATCCTTGCCGGTGTTCAGGCGATAGCGCTCCAGCGCCTCGGTGTTGTTGACGGCCACGTCGACCTGCTTGTTGATGACCGACAGCAGGTTGGTCTCGTGGTTGCTGACGCGCACGGCCTTGAAGAAGGTCTTGGGCTCGATCTTGTTGGCGGCCCACAGGTAGTAGCCCGGCACCGCGGTGCCCGAGGTCGAGTTGGGATCGCCGGCGCCGTAGGTCAGCTGGCCGCGGCGCTTGAGCACGTCATCCAGGGTCTTGAGGTCGCTGTCCTTGTTGACGATCAGCAGCGACCAGTAGCCCGGGTTGCCGTCCTTGTCGATCACCGAGGCGAACACTTCGCCGCTGGCGCGGTCGACCGCCTCGATGGCGGCCTTGTTGCCGTACCAGGCCATCTGCACCTTGTTGAAGCGCATGCCTTCGATGATGCCGGCGTAGTCGGAAGCGAAGAACGGCTTGACCGGCACGCCGATGGCGCGGCTCAGGTCGTCGATGACGGGCTGCCAGACCGACTTCAGGTTGGTCGACGATTCCGTCGAGATGATGCCGAAGTTCAGCGTCTTGGCGTCTTGCGCATGGACTTGCGTGGACAAGGCGGCAGCGGCGATCAGGGCAACAAAGGTTCTGCGTAGCATGGAAAGCTCCGGGTAGGGAACGGGTAAGGTCAGGCCGCGTAGGCCTGTTGGGAAAGCGGCGCCAGGCCCGGCAGGGGCTGGGCTTGCGGCGCGTATTCGGGAAGCAGCTCGCTCAGTTCCGAGCCGTACAGGTCGCGCAGCATGGCCGGCGTCAGGTCGGCCGAGGGGCCGTCGTAGACCACCTTGCCATGGCGCAATGCCACCACCCGAGGGCAGTAGCGCAGGGCCACGTCGACCTGGTGCAGCGACACCACCACGGCCACCTTGCGGCTGCGGTTGATGTGCGCCAGCGTGTCCATCACGCGGCGCGAGGATTCGGGATCGAGCGAGGCGATCGGCTCGTCGGCCAGGATCACGCGGGCGTTCTGCACCAGCGTACGGGCGATGGCCGCGCGCTGCTGCTGGCCGCCGGACAGCGTCGAGGCACGCTGAAATGCATAGTCGTCTATACCAACCTGGGCAAGAGCGTCGAGGCCCTGGCGGACTTCATCGCGCAGGAACACGCGCGTCAGGCTGCGCCACATCGGCACCCGCGGCAGCAGGCCGGTCAGCACGTTGGTGATCACCGGCAGGCGGCCCACCAGGTTGAACTGCTGGAACACGAAACCGATGCTGGCGCGCGCGCCGCGCACCTTGCGCGACAGGCGGCCATGGCGCTGGATCAGTTGGCCATTGACCGTGACGCTGCCCTGCCCGGCGTCGCCGACCACGAAGCCCGCCAGATGGCGCAGCAGCGTCGACTTGCCCGAGCCCGAGGCGCCCAGCAGCGCCACCATCTCGCCGTCGGCCACGCGCAGGTCGACGTTGTCCAGCGCCCGCGCGCCGGGATGGAAGGACTTGCTGAGCCCCTGTACTTCGATGGCGTATGTCATCGTTGAAACCCCTTGGATTGGTTCATTCGCGCATTCTGTTTTCGCGGCATGACAGCGCGATGACCTGACGATCGAATCATTTGGCTGAAAATAGGGGTCATGGCAACCGACTGAAAGACATCCGTCATATAAGGTCGCGCCATCGTCGCGGGCGACGGGTATATTCGAAGCATCCCCCTTCCGACAGGCGGTCATCATGCTCAACGGTTCCTGCCTCTGCGGCCGCGTTGCCTACCAGATCACCGGTCCGCTCACCGACGCCCTCAACTGCCATTGCGCCATGTGCCGCAAGTCGCACGGCGCCGCGTTCCGCAGCCGAGCCACCGTCCAGGCCAAGGATTTCGCCTGGACCAAGGGGGAAAACCACGTCACCTGGTATTGCTCGTCGCCGGGCAACTACCGCGGCTTCTGCGAAGCCTGCGGCACGCCGCTGCTCAGCCGCTTCGACCAGACGCCCGACATCTACGGCCTGCCGCTGGGCGCGCTGGACGACGACCCCGGTATCAAGCCGGGCGTGCACTGCCATGTCGCCAGCAAGGCGCCCTGGTTCGACATCACCGACGCCCTGCCGCAGTATCCCGAGGCCTACGAGGACGCGGAAACGGCGCTGCCCCACGCCGTTACATAAAAATTCAACCAAGCAGTTGAATTTTGATCGGGAGGACGGCTATATTCAACCCTATGGTTGAATCATTGCTTCCCCCGTCCCTCGATGCCGTCTTTCGCGCGCTGGCCGATCCCACGCGCCGCGACATGCTGCAGCGCCTGGCCGGCGGAGACCGGACCATCGGTGAACTGGCCGCGCCCCTGCGCATGAGTTTCGCCGGCGCCTCCAAGCACGTGCAGGCGCTGGAACGGGCCGGCCTGCTGCGGCGGACCGTCAACGGCCGCAGCCACGTATGCAGCCTGAACCCGGCCCCGATGGCCGAAGCCATGCAATGGCTGCGCTTCTATGAACATTTCTGGTCGGGCCGGCTGGACGCGCTCGAAGCCGCGCTGGCCGCCCATGCGCCCCCGACCGCATCCCCCGGAGAGCCAACATGAGTGATTACGGTGTCGTCACCAGCCCTACCTCCCTTTGCTTCACCCGCGTCCTGCCCGGCAGCGTGGAGCGGGTCTGGGCCTTCCTGACCGAATCCGGCAAGCGCGGGCTGTGGCTGGCGACCGGCGACATGGAGCTGCGCGAAGGCGGCGGCGTCACGCTGCGCTTCGTGCACGCCGACCTGTCGTCCGTGGTCGAGCCCACGCCCGAGCCCTACAAGCCCTATGAGAACGGCGTCACCACGCACGGCGTCATCACCCGCTGCGAGCCGCCCAGGCTGCTGGCGTTCACCTGGGGCGGCTCGCAGGGCCAGCCGTCGGAAGTCACGTTCGAGCTGTCGCCGGAAGGCGACGGCACCCGGCTGGTGCTGACCCACCGCAAACTGGCCTCGCGCGTCGACATGATCGACGTGGCCGGCGGCTGGCACGCGCACCTGGGCGTGCTCGCGGCCCGGCTGGCAGGCCGCGAGCCGGGCCCATTCTGGTCGGCGCTGCTGCGCTGGGAAACGGACTATCAGGCGCGCATCCCGGCGCAATGAGGGACGCCATCCCCGCCCCGCGCCCGGCGGCGCGGGGCGACCGCCACCCGCTTTTCCAGCGGCCGGATCGCGCAGCGCACAGTCGTTCAATAGCAACTATCACGCCGTCAGGGCGGATAAAAACTGGCTAATCATTGCGCTTTGCAGTAACATAAGTCCGTGATTTTTCCGCAAAAACCGGGCTTCGTTCACACCATTGAGTGCCAACCCACGGTGGCAGTCTGAGTACCTACCCGCAGTGTCGGGTCTGGCCGGACTTACGCCCGGCATTCCTGCAACGCTGCAACCGGTTTTCTTGGGTGAAACCTGCCCTTGCCCCGTGGCGCGACCCGCGCCGCCCGGTATCGCAGCAGACACTCCAACCCGCTTCTTCCGGCGACGCGCCACAAACGCCGACCCGCGACCAAGCTGCGCATCACGCGCACACTGCCCTCGCGGCGCGAGTATCCGTCATTTCAGACATCCACTTGGGATGCCGTGGCCCATACCCGCGCTTGCCCGGACGTTTTACGTTCAACCGCTGGACCTGGCTAACAGAGTCCGACGCGCTCGCCATCCCCGGGTGGCGCGCCATGCCGACGGCATGGCGGCGCGTATTGATCAAGGAGTAGAGAATGGCTAAAGAAGAACTCATCGAACTGGACGGCATCGTTGACGAAGTGCTGCCCGATAGCCGCTACCGCGTCACGCTGGACAACGGCATCGAAGTCGGCGCCTACGCCTCGGGCCGCATCCGCAAGCACCGCATCCGCATCCTGGCCGGTGACCGCGTCACGCTGGAAATGTCGCCGTACGACCTGACCAAGGGCCGCATCAACTTCCGCCACAAGGACGAGCGCGGCCCCGCCCCGACCAGCCGTCCCCAGCAGTACCGCCGCTGAGCCGCGGGGCCGGCGTCCTCGCCGGCCTGCCGTCGCCACGGCGGGCGCCCTGCCGCGGGTTGCCCCATGGCCTTAAACTCGCGCGCGCCCTGCCGTAGTAATGCGCAAGACCCCGGTTCGTGAAAGAATGGCGCTCCCCCGGCGCCAGGCCCGGCGGAACACGCATGAAGCAGCAAGATGGATCTGACACAGGAATTGAAAGAAGCGGCCGACCAGCTCTCCCTGACGCGAAGACGATTCGCCAAGGGGGAAGAAGGCCTGCGCCTGCTGCATCAATCGCGTGAAGCGTTCATCAACAGCCTGCGCAATACCGGCCTGACCTACGCCGAGGCCAAGACCAAGTACGACAACTGCCTGGACGAGCAGGAAGTGCAGCTGCACGGCATGCTGGACCAGATGATGTACGCCGAGCGCATGCACCAGTACGTCCTGCATCGCATCTCCCTGCAGCAGCCGCAGGACGTGCCCGCGCCGCAGGCGGCCACCGCCTGAAGGCGGCCCGGCCCTTTCCCCAGCCATTGAGTTTCAAAGCGGCGCCGGCGCCCGGCGCGGTTTTGCCGCGCCCGCGGGCTCCGGCGGCGTCAGGGCTTGAAGGCGCCGATAAAGATCGCGGGATCGACCCGCGCATCGTTCAGGCTGACGTTCCAGTGCAGGTGCGGGCCGGTCGCCCGGCCGGTCGCGCCGACCTTGCCCACCACCCCGCCCCGCGCCACGGCGTCGCCCACCTTCACGTCGATCGCCGACATGTGGCAGAACATGCTCACGAAGCCCTGGCCATGGTCCAGGAAGACGGTCTTGCCGTTGAAGAAATAATCCCCCACCAGCGACACCACGCCCGCGGCCGGCGCCTTGATCGGCGTGCCGGCGGGCACGGCGAAATCCAGGCCGGAATGCGGATTGCGCTCTTCGCCGTTGAAGAAGCGACGCAGGCCGAACGGGCTGGACAGGCGGCCGCCGCTGACCGGGCGGTCGAGCAGCAGGTTGCTGGGCGTGACCCCGGCGCGGTAGGCGCGGTTGGCGGCGCTCTGCTCGGCCATCTCGCGCTCGATGCGCTTCATGTCGTCCGGGTCGGGGTTGACCTGACGCGGGTTCTTCAGCGTGATGTGCTGGGCCACGTATTCCTTGGCGCGCACGGTGAACGGCAACTGGCGCGTGCCGGCGGCGTCGCGCACCGAGATTTCCTGCTGGCCGGGCTTGACCGCCAGCGGGATGCCGACCACGGCGATCCATTGCTTGCCGTCTTCGCGCACCACCAGTACGCGGCGGTCGCGGTAGGTGACCTCGGGCGCCGTCGCCGCGTCGCCCAGCGCCAGTACCGCGACACCGCCGGGCACCGGCGCATTGAGCTTGCGGCTGATGAAGCCGCCCTGTTGCGCTGCCGGCGCCTGCCTGGCGCGCACCGGCAGGGCCAGGCACACCGCGGCCGCGGCCAGGCCCAGCCGCAGCATGTCTCGGCGTTGCGGCATCACTGCTGCAGGCACAGGTTGGCCGGTTCGATGATGCTCTGGTCGCGCCGCGCGATGCGGGTCGACAGGCGGGTCTCGGTCTTGCCCTTCCAGGTCGTGGTGGTCAGCACCGCCTCGACGCCCAGGCTGTCCGACTGGATCAGCTCGAAGCCGTTGCGCACCGCCTTGCGCTCGAAGCGCACGCCCTGGTCCTTCCAGGCGGCGGCGACGCAGTTGGTGTATTCCTCGGCCGTGCGCGGGGTCGAGCCGTAGAACACCGGATCGCGGTCGCGGACGTCTTTGACGTTGGCGCAGGCCGACACGGCGAGCACGACGGCGGCAAGGGACAAGGCGGTACGGACCTTCATATCAGGACTCTCTGGCAATGAATGGAAAGAGGCGGCCAACTATACCGCAGCGTCCGGCGACGGCTGCGGGCGGCGCGCCGACTTGGGGCGGAACGCGGCGATGACCTCGGGACGAGTCTCGGCGTAGGGCCCGCCGATCAGGTCGATGCAATAGGGAATGGCGGCAAAGATGCCCGGCACCAGCGTCGAGCCGTCGTCGGCCTTCAGGCCTTCGAGGGTCTCGCGGATGGCCTTGGGCTGGCCCGGCAGGTTCACGATCAGGGCCGCATGCGCCGGCCGCTCGCGGATCACGGCGACCTGCCGCGACAGGATCGCGGTGGGCACGAAGCGCAGGCTGATCTGGCGCATCTGCTCGCCGAAGCCCGGCATTTCCTTGGTGCCGACCGCCAGCGTGGCCTCGGGCGTGACGTCGCGCCGCGCCGGGCCGGTGCCGCCGGTGGTCAGGACCAGGTCGCAGCCACAGGTGTCGACCAGCTCGATCAGCGTATCGGAGATGCGGGCGGCTTCGTCGGGGATCAGCCGGTCCACCGCCTGCCACGGCGAGGCCAGGGCGCCGCCCAGCCAGGCGCGCAGCGACGGCAGGCCCTCGTCCTGGTAGGCGCCGGCCGACGCGCGGTCGGAAATCGACACCAGGCCGATGATCAGTTCGTCGGGATGGCGGCGGGCGATACGGGTAGGGGCGGTCATGGGCGCTCGGGCGTGGAGTGGACGGAAGGCGCGGGGGAACGGGCGCCGCCGGCGGGCCGGGGGCGCGGTCAATCCTGGAAATCCAGGACCCCGCCAGACAAGGATGCTATCGCATTCTCCGCCGGGCGGCCCCGCGGCGGCGCAGGTCTCCCTGTGGCAAAAAGGGGAATCCGCGGGCACCCGCGGGTTTGCGCCCTTGTCTCGGTCATGGGGGCTGGATAACATCCGCTCACAATCTTCTCTTTCACCCCGATCCGCGCGCCGCGCCTTCCTGGTTCCTCATGTTCACACGCACCCTTGGGCAGCATGCGCTGGCGGCGGCGCTGGCCTTGTCCGTCGCGCTGGCCGCGGGTTGGGGCGCCTGGCACTGGCTGGCCCTGCGCACCGGCCCCTGCGCCGAAGCGGCGACGGGCGTCTATATCCACAACCTCGGCAACACCCTGGAAGACCAGACCCGCAACCTGTCGCGGCTGAGCCAGGCGCTGCGCACCGGCGACCGGCTGGTGGTGCTGGGCTCGTCCGAGCTGACCAGCACCGACCTGCGCTTCGTGCCCTACCGCTTCCTGGCCGACGAGCTGCGCATGCCGGTCATGGCCTACGGCCATTCGGGCTTCCAGTCGCTGGGCATGCAACTGGTGCTGGCGGCGCTGGCCGACGAACTGTCGTCCGCCTCGCGCGTCGTCATCATGGTGTCGCCGGGCTGGTTCGACGGCGACGGCGGGCTGGGCCCGGATGAGTTCCGCGAACACGCCAATCCCCTGCTGCCGCGCCTGCTGCGCCAGCCCGAGGGCCGCGAACAGGTGACGCGCTGGCTGCGCGACAAGGGCGACGCCCGGGTGGCGTGGTCGATGGCGGCCGAGCAGGCCTACGTCTTTCGCCAGCGGCTGATCGGGCTGTGGACGCCGGCGCATGCCGCCCCCGCGCCCGAGCAGGAAGCCGCCGGCCCCACGGCGGCGGCCCGGGTGGTGGACTGGGACGCCCTGGCGCGCGAGGCGCAGGACGCCGAACAGGCGCAGATGACGCGCAACCGCTACGCCGTGCGCGACGAGTTCTTCGACAAATACCTGCAGGCGGTGCCGGCCGGCGGCAAGACCGCCTTCCAGCCCCAGCCGCTGACGGGCAGGGACGAGCTGCGCGAACTGGAAGCGCTGATGCGGCTGCTGCGCAACCACGGCGTCAACGCGCTGTTCGTGATGCAGCCGCTGCACCCGATGGTCTTCAGGGACCTGGACCGCTTCACGCCCGTGCAGCGCCAGGTCGACGCGCTGTGCGCGCGCTACGCCATGACCTGCATGGACATGTACGACGCGCCCTACGAGATCGGCACCCTGCGCGACGTGCAGCACCTGGGCGAACTGGGCTGGCTGCGGGTGAACCAGCGCATCGCCGAGGTCTTCCGTCCATGAACGCCCCCCAACCCACCCCTTCCCGTCCCGGACGCCGCGCGATGAAGAAAACCCTGTGGCTGTGCCTGCTCTACCTGGGCCTGCTGGCGGTCATGATGATCCAGGCCGACACCTCGGCCAACCTGGGCAAACCGCTGGAAATCGAGTTCCAGTACCAGAAGTTCTAGCGCGACCGGCGCGGGGCGGGGGAGGGCCGGTTGCCGGACGCGGCGAACGGCAAAAGTTGTCTGACGCAACCAGGGGCAGGTCACAAATCTGTAATAATCTGGCCTCCGCCGGAACCTCCCCCGCCTCCATGTCCACCCTCTTTCACGGCCTCGACCTCTGGGTTGGCCTCAGCCTTGCATTGGCCCTGACGTTCGTCCTGGCCTTCGAATTCATCAATGGCTTCCACGACACGGCGAACGCCGTCGCGACGGTCATCTACACCAAGGCCATGCCGCCCCACCTGGCGGTGGTGCTCTCCGGCATCTTCAACTTCCTCGGCGTGCTGCTGGGCGGCGTCGGCGTGGCCTACGCCATCGTCCACCTGCTGCCGGTGGAACTGCTGATCAACGTCGATACCGGGCGCGGGCTGGCCATGGTGTTCGCCATGCTGGCCGCGGCCATCGCCTGGAACCTGGGCACCTGGTATTTCGGCATCCCGGCCTCCAGCTCGCACACGCTGATCGGCTCGATCCTGGGCGTGGGCCTGGCCAACGCGCTGATCACCGACCTGCCGCTGGCCGAGGGCGTGAACTGGGGCAAGGCGATCGACATCGGCGCCTCGCTGGTGGTGTCGCCGGTGGCCGGCTTCCTGGTGGCCGGCGGCCTGCTGCTGGCGCTCAAGCGCTGGCTGCCGCTGTCGAAGATGCACAAGACGCCCGAGCAGCGCCGCGCCATCGACAACAAGAAGCACCCGCCGTTCTGGAACCGCCTGGTGCTGGTGCTGTCGGCCATGGGCGTGAGCTTCGTGCACGGCTCGAACGACGGCCAGAAAGGCATCGGCCTGATCATGCTGGTGCTGATCGGCATCGTGCCGGCCAACTTCGTGCTGGACACCAACAGCACCACCTACCAGATCGAGCGCACACGCGACGCCGCCACCCACCTGAGCGCGTTCTACCAGCGCAACGAAGCCATGCTGGGCGACTTCCTGGCGCTCAAGCGCACCGGCTCGGCCTCGGACCTGCCGCGCACCTTCCGCTGCGATCCCGAACTGACCCTGGCCACCATCGACGCGCTGCAGGCCGACCTGCACGGCGTCAGCAACTACGCCGACCTGTCGGCGGCCAAGCGCATCGACGTGCGCCGCTACCTGCTGTGCCTGGACGACACCGCCAAGAAGGTGGCGCGCATCGAAGGCCTGCCCGCGCGCGAACGCACCGACCTGCAGCGCCTGCGCGCCGACCTGACCGCCACCACCGAATACGCGCCCTTCTGGGTGATCGTGGCGGTGGCGCTGGCGCTGGGCGCCGGCACCATGGTCGGCTGGCGCCGCGTGGTGCTGACGGTGGGCGAAAAGATCGGCAAGCAGGGCATGACCTACGCACAGGGCATGTCGGCGCAGCTGACCGCGGTCGGCGCCATCGGCCTGGCCAACGTCTTCAGCCTGCCGGTGTCCACCACCCACGTGCTGTCGTCCGGCGTGGCCGGCACCATGATCGCCAACAAGAGCGGCCTGCAGGGCGGCACGGTGCGCAACATCCTGCTGGCCTGGATCCTGACCCTGCCCGCCTCGATGCTGCTGGCGGCCGGCCTGTTCTGGATCGGCGTGCAGATCGCGGGCTGACGCCCCGCCCCGGCCGCGCGGATCATCTGCACGGCCGGCGCAACACTGTGGCTACCGCGCCGGGCTAGTTCCGGCGCGCACGCGCCTCTACCATGGCGCCATGGCTACCTCTTCCCTTCCCACCCTGCATTACATCCACGACCCGCTGTGCGGCTGGTGCTACGGCGCCGCGCCGCTGGTGCAGGCCGCCCGCGGCATCGACGGCCTGGCCATCGCGCTGCACGGCGGCGGCATGATGACCGGCGGCAACCGCCAGCCGGTCACCGACGCGCTGCGCCGCTATGTCATGCCGCACGATGAACGCATTGCCGGCCTGACCGGCCAGGTGTTCGGCCCGGACTACTTCGACGGCTTGCTGCGCGACAGCGGCGCGGTGTTCGATTCGGCCCCGCCCACCACCGCGATCCTGGCCGCCCAGGCCCTGGATGGACGTGGCCTGGACATGCTGCAGCGCCTGCAACGCGCGCACTACGTGCAGGGCCTGCGCATCGCCGATCCCGCCGAACTGCGCCGCCTGGCCGAGGATATCGGCCTGGACGGCGCGGCTTTCCAGGCCGCCTATGACGCCACGGCCGGCGACGCCACCGATCGCCACATCGCGCAAAGCCGCGCGCTGCTGGAGCGCCTGCGCGGCTCGGGCTTCCCGACGCTGGCGCTGGAACGCGACGGCGCCTTCAGCGTGCTCGAACCGGGCCGCTACCTGGGCCGCCCGTCGCAATGGCAGGCGGACCTGCGCGAACGCCTCAGGTAATCAGGACTCGCCGATGTCGCCCTCGCGCTGCAGCGCGCGGTGCATCGCCGGACGCGCCGCCAGCCGTTCGGCATAGCCCGAGAACACCGGGTTCTCGGGAATCAGCTTGACCTGCATCATGAACTGCAAGGTGCCGCCCAGCACGATGTCGACCGCGCTGAAATGCTCGCCCAGGAAATACGGGCGCGATTGCAGCACGCGGGTCACGACCTGCTCGACCTCGTCGGCCGAGCCCCAGCCCATCGTGCCGTGCTGGTGCGGCGTCTTGAAGGCGCGCTCGGTCATGGCCGGCTCGAACACGCCGGTGGAATACGACAGCCAGGTCAGGTAGGGGCCGCGCTGCGGATCGCCCACGACGGGCCCCAGGCCGGCCTCGGGATGGAGATCGGTCAGGTACAGCGCGATGGCCGGGGTCTCGAACACCGGCACGCCGTCGTGCACCAGCGCCGGCACCTTGCCGTGCGGGTGGATGTCGATGTAGTCGGGAGCGATATGGCCGGATCCGTCGCGGCGGCGAATCGACACCATCTCGGTGTCGTAGGGCACGCCCAGCTCTTCCAGCAACCAGAGAATCCGGAACGAACGCGAGCGCGGCGCGTGATAGAGGGTCAGCATGGTCTGTCTCCTTATTCGTCGGCGCCCAGCGCGCGCAGTTGCGCCTTCAGGCGGCGCACCTCCTGGCTCAGGTCCAGGATCAGCGCCACGGCATCGAGGCCGGCGCCGAAATCGCGCTCCAGGCGGCGCGCGTCCAGCGCGCGTTGCAGGTCCAGGCTGTAGAAGCGCCATTCCGCCGGGCCCGGGCCGCTGGCGTCGACGATGCCGACCTCGACCAGCTGCACCACCCAGTCGACCTCGGCCCCGCAGGCGCGGGCCAGGTCGTCGGCACTGAGCGGTTGCGATTTGCCCACCACGGTGGCGCTGCTGATGACGACTTTCTTCATGATCAGACCCCCAGGTGGCGCCGCGGATTGAACGGCAGGTCTTGCTGCATCTTGCGGTAGGCCGCCTTGGCCGCGTCGCTGTCGGCCGGCGGCAGCGCCAGCTCCAGCACCAGGTACAGATCGCCGGGCGGGTCGCCCGGAATGCCGCGGCCGCGCAGCCGCAGCTTGCGGCCGTTGCCGGACCCGGCCGGCACCGAGACCTCGACCGTGCCGCCCGGCGTGGGGGCGTTGACCTGGGCGCCCAGCGCCGCTTCCCAGGGCGCCACCGGCAGCGTCATGTACAGGTCGCGGCCCTCGGCGCGGTAGCGCGCATGGGGCTTGAAGCGCACCTCCAGGTACAGGTCGCCGTTCTCGCCGCCGCCATAGCCCGGCATGCCCTGCCCGGCCAGGCGGATGAACTGGCCCTCGCGCACGCCCGGCGGGATCCGCACGCTGAGCGTGCGCGTCTGCACCTGCGGGCGGCCCTGGTCGTCGACCGTCATGGAGCGCAGGCTGATGTCACGGGTGGCGCCTTGCAGCGCGTCCTCGAGATCGACCTCGATGGCCGCGTGGTGGTCGTCGCCGCGGGCGCGGAATTCCTGTTCGCGCCCCGCGCCCTGCGCGCGGCGGCCGCGGCCGCCGAACAGCGACGAGAAGAACTCGCTGAACTGCGCCTCCTCGCCGGAGGCGGCGCCGCGATGGAACTCGAACCCTTCGTCCCAGCCGGGCGGCGGCTGGAATCCGCCCCCGGGCGAGACGCCGGCGGCGAGGTTGTCGTAGGCCTCGCGCTTTTCCTTGTCGCGCAGCACGTCGTAGGCTTCGTTGACGTCGCGCATGCGGGCCTCGGCGTCGCTTTCCTTGCTGACGTCGGGGTGGTACTTGCGGGCGAGTTTGCGGTAGGAGCGCCGGATGTCGTCTTCGGAGGCGCCGCGCTCCACCCCAAGAATGCTGTAGTAGTCCTTGAACTCCATTTTCCAGCCCATGGTGAGGGTTGCAGCCAAAGGCGGCGGCTCGCGCCGGATTCGGCCCTGAACAGAGAGAAGATAGGGGCTATGGCGCGATTTTTCAATGCGCTTCGACCCGTCGCGCGGCTTCGCGCATAATTGACGGTCGCGCCACCCGCCGCCACGGGCGGGGCCGCCCCTGAACAGGAACCGATCGTGCTGGAAATCATCGACGTCGACTTCAACAACCCGGAACACGGCCAGCAGGTGCTGGCCATGCTCAACGAATACGCCAGCGGCCCCATGGGCGGCAGCACGCCCCTGCCCGAGTACGCGCAGCGCAACCTGATCGCGGAACTGGCCAAGCGGCCGACGGCGCGCGCCCTGCTGGCGCGGGTCGACGGCGCCGCGGCCGGCGTGGCCATCTACCTCGAGGGTTTCTCGACCTTCGCCTGCCGCCCGCTGGTGAACCTGCACGATCTGGCCGTGTCGCCGCGCTTCCAGGGCCAGGGCGTGGGCAAGCAGCTGCTGGCCGCGCTGGAAGACCGCGCCCGCCAGCTCGACTGCTGCAAGATCACGCTGGAAGTGCTGGAAGGCAACGACGTCGCCCAGGGCCTGTACCGCAAGCTGGGTTACGAAGGCTACTCGCTGGACGAGGACACCGGCCGCGCCATGTTCTGGCAGAAGAAACTGGCCGCCTGAGCCCTCCACTTTTTCGCTGCGCGCGGGGCGCGCCGCCCCCAAGGGAAACACCACCATGAAGATGAGCAACATCCCCTTCGGCACCACCGACTGGTCCGAGGTCGAACCCACCGAGCATCCCGGCGACACCGGCAAGGCCTACTGGCGCACCCGCCAGTTCGGCGACCTGCGCGTGCGCATGGTCGAATACACGCCCGGCTACCTGGCCGACCACTGGTGCAGCAAGGGCCATATCCTGTTCTGCCTGGAAGGCGAGCTGCACACCGAGCTGGAAGACGGCCGCACCTTCGTGCTGACCCCGGGCATGAGCTACCAGGTGGCCGACCAGGCCGAGCCGCACCGCTCGTCCACCGCCGTCGGCGCCAAGCTCTTCATCGTCGACTGACGCATCGGCGCGACACGCGAAATTTCAATTGCGTTACGCTTTGCGTCATAGACCCCATTTATCCACCGCCTGACCGGAGATGCACTTGGGCGCCCCGTTTACGTTGTTCGTCGATTCCCAATTCCTCAGCCCCTACGCCATGTCGGCCTATGTGGCGCTGACCGAGAAACAGCTGCCGTTCGAGGTCCGCATGATCGACCTCGACGCGGGCGAACAGCGCATGCAGCCGTACCAATGCCGCGCCCTGACCGCGCGCGTGCCGGCCCTGACGCACGGCGACTTCAATCTGACCGAGTCCACCGCGATCGCGGAGTACCTGGAAGACCTGCACCCGGCGCCGGCCTGTACCGCGCTGTATCCGGCCCAGCCGCGCGAGCGCGCCCGCGCCCGCCAGCTGCAGGCCTGGCTGCGCAGCGACCTGGGCGCCCTGCGCCAGGAACGCCCGACCGAAACGGTCTTCTACGACTGCGCCGGCGAGCCGCTGTCGGACGCCGGCCATTCGGCCGCGGCCAAGCTGATCCACGTGGCCGGCGCGCTGATCGGCGCGGGCCAGTCGACCCTGTTCGACGAATGGTGCCTGGCCGACCTGGACCTGGCGGTGGCGTTGCGCCGCCTGTGGCTGGACGGCCTGCCCGATCCGCTGCGCGACTATGCCGAGACCCAGTGGCAGCGTCCCTCGGTCCGCAAATGGCTGGAGCACAACGCGGCGGCCCGCGCCTGAGCCCTGCCCCGGAGCCGCCATGCAATTGCTGGATCACGTCTCCATCAGCGTCGCCGGGCTCGACAGCGCCCGGCCGTTCTACGACGCCGTCATGGCGGCCCTGGGCGCGGCCAAGGTCTACGACCACGCCGACGCCCTGGGCTATGGCGAACGCTGCCGCCCCGGCGATGCCGGCCATACCTACCTGAGCATCCAGGCCGATCCCGCCGCGTCGCCGACGCCGCCGGCGCGCCGCCACTGGTGCTTCAAGGCCGCCAGCCGCGCCGCCGTGGACGCCTTCCACGCTGCCGGCCTGGCCCACGGCGGACAGGATGCCGGCGCCCCGGGCCTGCGGCCGCACTATCATCCGCATTACTACGCCGCCTTCCTGTCGGACCCGTCGGGCAACCGCATCGAAGCCGTCTGCCACGACGCCGCATGAGGCCCGACATGGACGCGGCAATCAAGAAGGGACGGATAGTCCCGGGCGTTTGACTTGCATCAACCGTCCCCATGTTGCGATGCAACATCCAATCAGGTGTAATGGGGGGGTCAAGTCAGCTGGTTCCACTTGAGGAACCGGTCCGGTAGCACCCGCTGCCGGGAGCTACCTACAGGAGATCGCCATGGCCGGATCCGGCAACGATCGCGTCCCCGCCCCGTCCTTCAATCCCTGGACGGCCGCCTATGAATATGCCGTGGATGCCTGGCAGCGCGGCGTCCTGTTCGCCGACGTGATGCGCCAGCGCGGCAACCAGTACCATGACCACATGGCCAAGCGGGCCCCCAATGTGCTCAGCATGGAGTACGAGCTGGTGCTGGACGGCCGCGAGCTGCCGCGTCCGGTCAACTACGGCCTGCTGCGCATCAAGCCGCCGGAAGGCGTGACGGTCGATCCGATCAAGCGCCCCTTCCTGGTGGTCGATCCGCGCGCCGGCCACGGCCCCGGCATCGGCGGCTTCAAGCCCGAGAGCGAGATCGGCGTGGCGGTACGCGCCGGCCATCCCTGCTATTTCGCCACCTTCCTGCCGCAGCCGGTGCCGACCCAGACCGTCGAAGACGTGATGATGGCCGAGGCCCACTTCCTGGAAGAGATCATCGCCCGCCATCCCGACGCCGAGGGCAAGCCGGTGGTGGTGGCCAATTGCCAGGCCGGCTGGCAGATCATGATGACCGCCGCCGTGCGTCCCGAGCTGTTCGGCCCCATCATCATCGCCGGCGCGCCGCTGTCCTACTGGGCCGGCTGGCGCGGCATGAATCCGATGCGCTACGCCGGCGGCCTGCTTGGCGGCAGCTGGCTCACCGCCCTGACCAGCGATCTGGGCGACGGCAAGTTCGATGGCGCCTGGCTGGTGCAGAACTTCGAGAACCTCAACCCCGCCAACACGCTCTGGTCCAAGCAGTACAACCTGTATTCCAAGGTCGACACCGAGGCCGGCCGCTACCTGAGCTTCGAGAAATGGTGGGGCGGCCACGTCTTCCTGAACGGGCCGGAAATCCAGTACATCGTCGACAACCTGTTCGTCGGCAACCGCCTGTCGACCGCCGGGCTGGTCACGTCCGACGGCATCCGCATCGACCTGCGCAACATCCGCTCGCCGATCGTGGTGTTCTGCTCCAAGGGCGACAACATCACCCCGCCGCCGCAGGCGCTGGGCTGGATCCCCGACCTGTACCAGGACGACGCCGAGGTGCTGGCGCACGACCAGACCATCGTCTACGCCGTGCATGAAAGCATCGGCCACCTGGGCATCTTCGTGTCCGGCAGCGTGGCGCGCAAGGAACACCAGGAATTCACTTCCAACATCGACATGATCGATGTGCTGCCGCCGGGCATCTACCAGGCCGAGATCGCCGACAAGACGCCGGACACGCCCAACGCCGACCTGGCCTACGGCAACTACGTGCTGTCGTTCGAGCAGCGCCGCATGGACGACGTGCGCGCCATCGTCGAGCGCAAGGAAGACGACGACCTGCGCTTTGCCGCCGTGGCCCGCATCTCCGACATCAACCTGGGCATGTACCGCAGCTTCGTGCAGCCCTGGGTGCGCGCCCTGGTGACGCCGCAGTCGGCCGAATGGAGCCAGCGCCTGCATCCGCTACGCCTGCCCTATGAGCTGGTGTCCGACCGCAACCCGCTGATCGCGCCCATCGCCCAAGTGGCCGAGCAGGTGCGCGAGCAGCGCCAGCCGGTGTCCGCCGACAACCCGTTCCTGCAGGCGCAGGAAATGTTCTCGAAGCTGATCGAGACCAGCCTGAACATCTTCCAGGAACTGCGCGACTCGGCCGACGAGCGCACCTTCATGGGCGTCTACGGCTCGCCGCTGGTGCAGGACCTGGCCGGCCTGGGCGGCAAGGACAGCCAGCCGCGCCGCCACCCCGGCGTGTCGCCAGAACACCGCCGCTTCATGGAAGAACGCGCCGCCGAGCTGCGTTCGCTGCTGCAGGAAGGCGGCCTGCGCGTCGCGGCCATCCGCATGCTGCTGTACGTGGCCGGCGCCGAGGGCGGCCTGGACGAGCGTAGCTTCGCGCTGATCCGCAAGATGCGCGCCGAGGCCGGCAACGCCATGACGCTGCAGGAATTCAAGGACATCACCCGCGACCAGGCCATGATGATGCGGCTGGACTCGGCCGCCGTGCTGCAGACCATGCCCAAGCTGCTTGAAGGCTCGTCGCCGGCCGCCATCCGCGAGGCGCTGGAGACCATGAAGCACGTGCTGGAGGCGGCCCAGCCCTTGAGCCCCGCCGCGCGCGCCAGCCTGGCCGAGATGGAACAGATCTTCGAGACCGCCGCGCGCCGCGCGCAGAAAGATGAACCGGCGCCGAGCGCGCGCAAGGCGGTGCGCGCCGCGGCCGCGAAACTGGAACCGTCGGCCCCGGCGCAAGCCGCCGGCCGCAAGCCGGCCGCGGCAAAACGCGGCGCCGCGCCATCGGCGGAAACCGCGGCGCCCGCCGCCCGCCCGCGCCGCGCCGCCGCGGCCGCCGCCGCCAAGTCCGCGCCGCAAGCGGCCGTCAAGGCCGCCGCCCGCAAGAAAGCAGCCGCGCCCGTGCGCGTCCGCAAACCCGTCACCGCCAAGGCCAAACCGGAATGAGCCTGCCCACCTCCACGCACTACGACAAACTCATCGCGCGCGCCCAGACCCTGGCGCCCGCGGCCTGCGCCATCGCCCATCCCTGCGACGAGCCGTCGCTGTCGGCGGCGCTGGAAGCGCGTGACCTCGGGCTGCTGCGTCCCATCCTGGTGGGGCCGGAACTCAAGATCCGCGACACCGCCGCGCAGCACAAGCTGAACCTGGGCGACGCCCGCATCGTCGACGCGCCGCACAGCCATGCCGCGGCCGAGACCGCCGTGGCCCTGGTGCGCGGCGGCGAGGCCTCGCTGCTGATGAAGGGCAGCCTGCACACCGACGAACTGATGCACGAAGTCGTGGCGCGCGCCACCGGCCTGCGCAGCGGCCGGCGCATCAGCCATGTCTTCATCATGGAAGTGCCGACCTACGCCGAGCCGCTGTTCATCACCGACGCGGCCATCAACATCTTCCCCGACCTCGAAACCAAGGCCGACATCATCCGCAACGTGATCGACCTGCACCACGGCCTGGGCCTGGGCGAGCCGCGCGTGGCGATCCTGTCGGCGGTGGAGCAGGTCACGCCCAGCATCCCCAGCACCATCGAGGCCGCCGCGCTGTGCAAGATGGCCGACCGCGGCCAGATCGCCGGCGGCGTGCTCGACGGCCCGTTGGCGCTGGACAACGCCATCAGCCCCGACGCCGCCCGCATCAAGGGCATCCGCTCGCTGGTGGCGGGCGTGGCCCAGGTGCTGGTGGTGCCCGACCTGGAAGCCGGCAACATGCTGGCCAAGAACCTGACGTTCCTGGCCAATGCCGAGGCCGCCGGCATCGTGCTGGGGGCGCGCGTGCCGATCATCCTGACCAGCCGCGCCGACAGCCCGCGCTCGCGCCTGGCATCGTGCGCGGTAGCGGCGATCTACGCGCACCACCTGGCCACGCAGCAGGCGCGTCCGCTGGCCTGAAGCGGCGGGGCCGAGGCCCCGCCTTGTCCGTTGCATCAAGAGGCGATCGACTCCATGTCCGACACCATTCTCGTCATCAACGCCGGCAGTTCCAGCATCAAGTTCTACCTGTACGACATCGACGACAAGCAGGCCCTGGCGCCGCGCCTGGGCGGCCAGCTCGAAGGCATCGGCACCAGCCATCCGCGCCTGCGGGTGCGCGACGCCGCCGGCCAGACGCTGGTGGAACGCGACATCGCGCCCAGCCACGCGCCCGACGTGCCCAACGGCCAGGAAGTGGTCGGCACCTGGCTCAGCGGCCACCTGGGCGGCGCGCCGCTGGCCGTGGGCCACCGCGTGGTGCATGGCGGCCCCGACCTGTCCGAGCCGGTGCTGATCGACGACGCCATCCTGGCCAAGCTCGACACCTTCACGCCGCTGGCGCCGCTGCACCAGCCCAACAACCTGGCGCCGATCCGCGTGATCCGCGAGCGCCGTCCGTGGATTCCGCAGGTGGCGTGCTTCGACACCGCCTTCCATCGCAGCCATTCGGACGTGGCCGACCGCTACGCCCTGCCCGAACATCTGTACCAACAAGGCGTGCGGCGCTATGGCTTTCACGGCCTGTCGTACGAGTACATCGCGCAGCGGCTGCGCCAGGCGCTGCCCGAGATCGCGATGGGCAAGATCATCGCCGCGCACCTGGGGTCGGGCGTGTCGGCCTGCGCCATGCACCAGGGCAAGAGCGTCGACAGCACCATGGGCTTCACCGCGCTCGAGGGCCTGCCGATGGGCACGCGGCCGGGCCGCCTGGATGCCGGCGTGGTGCTGTGGATGATGGAACAAGGCATGTCGCACGACGACATCGAACACGTGCTGTACCACGACTGCGGCATGAAGGGCCTGTCCGGCATCAGCAACGACATGCGCGAACTGCTGGCCAGCGACGCGCCGTCGGCCAGGCTGGCGCTCAAGTACTTCGCCTGGCGCGTGGCCGAGGGCATGATCGGCCTGGGCTGCGCCATGAACGGCATCGACGGCATCGTCTTCACCGCCGGCGTCGGCGAGAACTCGGCCGAGATCCGCCAGGCCATCAGCGAGCATTGGGGCTGGCTCGGCATCAAGCTCGACCCCGAGCGCAACGCGCACCACGGGCCGCGCATTTCCAGCGACGACAGCCGCATCGGCGTGTACGTGGTGCGCACCAATGAAGAGCTGATCATCGCCCAGCACACCCTGGCCCTGGTGAAGCAACGATGAACGCCGCCCTGCCTCTTGCCGGCAAGCGCGGCCTGGTCACCGGCGTCGCCAACGCCGACTCCATCGCCTGGGGCTGCGCCAAGGCATTCCGCGCCATGGGCGCGGAACTGGCGGTGACCTACCTGAACGACAAGGCGCGCCCGCACGTCGAGCCGCTGGCGCGCCAGGTGGACGCATCGCTGCTGATGCCGCTGGACCTGCTGCGCGAGGGTGAACTGGAAGCCGTGTTCGAACGCGTCACCGCCGAATGGGGCGGCCTGGACTTCGTGCTGCACTCGATCGCCTTCGCCCCGCGTGACGACCTGCATGGCCGCGTCACCGACTGCTCGCGCGCCGGCTTCCTGACGGCGATGGACGTGTCGTGCTGGTCGTTCATCCGCATGGCCAAGCTGGCCGAACCGCTCATGCCCGGTGGCGGCGCGCTGTTCTGCATGAGCTATTACGGCTCGCAGATGGTGGTCGAACACTACAACATGATGGGCCCGGTAAAGGCCGCGCTGGAATCGGCCACCCGCTACCTGGCCGCCGAACTCGGCCCGCAGGGCATCCGCGTGCACGCCATTTCACCCGGGCCGCTCAAGACCCGCGCGGCCTCGGGCATCGCCGAATTCGACGCGCTGCTCGACCGCGCCCAGGCCAAGGCGCCGGCGCGCAGCCTGGTGTCGATCGACGACGTCGGCGAAGCCACCGCCTGGCTCGCCACCGACGCCGCCCGCCGCATGACCGGGCAGACGCTATACATCGACGGCGGTTATCACATCATCGACTGAGGACCGCCCGCGGCCCGGTCGCTTGCACGGATCGGCATGGACGGATGGCGCGGCGACAGCGTCGTCCGCCAGCATGGTCAGGACAAAGTGGCAGGCGCCGGCCCCTGGCGCCAGCGCTCGATGGCCTCGACCGCCTGCTCGGGCGACGGGAATATCTTGTCGCGGCCGATGCGTTCGGCCAGGCCTGAACGCTCCAGCGCCATGCGGAACTGGCCGTGGCCGCCCGCCACCAGCAGCACCATGCCGCGGTCGCGCAGCTCGCGCCGCAGTTCGTACAAGGCCTCGATGGCGTCGGCGTCGGCCTGCGTCATGGCCTCGGCGTCCAGCACGAACCAGGTGGCGTCGCCAGCCTGCTCGATGATCTCGCGCGCGCGCCGCCGGAATGCATCGGCGTTGAAGAACCACACCGACGACTCGAACAGCCAGATCACCGTGCCCGGCACCGGCTGCGCCTGCGGGTTCAGGTGCATCTTGCCCAGCACCGACTCGCCCGGCAGCCGGCCCAGCAGCGCGTCGCGCGGATTGCCCGACACATACATGGCGTACAGCAGCGTGGCGCCGACCGACACCGCCACGCCCTGCAGCACGCCGAAGCCCACCACGCCCACCGCCGCCAGGATGCCGAAGGCCAGCTCGATGCGCGAAATCCGCGCCAGCCGCATGAAGGCCTGGCCGTCGAACAGGCTGGCGGCCGCCAGCAGCAGGATCGCCGACAGCACCGCCTGCGGCAGCCAGTACAGCGGCGCGCTCAGCAGGCCCACCACCAGCGCCAGCGCCACCGCCGCGCTGACGCCGACCAGCGGCGACGAGCCGCCCGCCGCCAGCCCCACCGCCGTGCGCGAATCGGCCCCGGTCACCACGAACCCCTGGAACAACCCCGCGGCCACGTTGGCCGCGCCGAAGCCGACCAGCTCGCGGTTCGGATCCACGTGCTCGCCAGTGCGCGCGGCAAAGCTGCGCGCCGTCACAATGCCGCTGGAAAAACTCACCACCAGCACGCCCGCCGCGCCCAGCAGGATGTTGTCCACGCCTTCGAGCCGCACCGGCAGGCGCAGCGCCGGCAGGCCCGCCGGCACCTCGCCCACCACCGCAATGCCGAGGCGGGGAAAATCGAACAGCCACGACAGCAGGCAGGCGCCCACCACCAGCATGATCGGCCCCGGCCAGGTCGGCCGCCAGCGCTTGATCGCCACCAGCAGCAGGCACGACGCCAGCCCCAGGCACAGCGTCGGAATGCGGATCTCCGACACCCGCCGCGACAACTCCAGGAACGGATGCACCAGCCCGCTGTTGCGCAGCCCCACGCCGGTCAGGCCGCTCAGTTGCGACAACGCCAGCGTCACTGCCACCCCCGCCATGTAGCCGATCAGCACCGGCCGCGACAGCAGGTTGGCCAGCACGCCCAGGCGCAGCAGCCGCGCGATCAGGCAGCCCACCCCGACCGTCAGCGCGATGCCGGTGGCGGCCACCAGGCGGTCCTCGGGCGTGGTCAGCGCCATGCTCGTCAGCGTCGCCGCGATCAGCGTGCAGGTGGCCGTGTCCGGCCCCACGATCAGCGTGCGCGAGGAGCCGAACAGCGCGTAGCCCAGCATGCCGGCGATCGCCGCCCACAGCCCCGCCACCGGCGGCACCCCCATCATCGCCGCATAGGCCAGCCCCACCGGCAGCGCCACCGCGGCCACGCTCAACCCCGCGGCGATATCGCGGCCGGCGGACTCCCGGGTGATGCCCCGGAAATTGTTCAGGCCAGGAAGAAATCGTAGATTCATGGAGCGGCGAAGCGGAGGAAACGGGAGAGGAAACCGCGGGGCGCGGGCGAGCGCCAAGCCTACACCAGTCTACGTCCCCAAAACCGATGGCACATCAAACCGCCCCGCCAGGGCGTCTGGACAAGGCACACCATTCCCAAAAGGAATGAAATTCCTTAAATATTTATCCCTTTTTATCAAGTGGGGGATTGCGTAGAGTCCTGGACACAACAAACGCGGCCGCTTGCCGGATCGCGCATCAGGAGACTCCATGCCCCACGCATTCCTGCGCCGCGCCGCGAGCGCGCTCGCCCTGGCCGCGCTCGCCGTCGCCCCCGCCCTGTCGCAGGCCCAGGCCTACCCCGACCGCCCCATCAAGCTGGTGGTGCCGTGGCCCCCCGGCGGCGCCACCGACGCCCTGGGCCGCATGCTCGCGCAGCGCCTGACCGAACGCCTGGGCCAGACCGTCATCGTCGACAACAAGGCCGGCGCCGGCGGCAACATCGGCACCGCCGCCTTCGTGCGCGAGAAGCCCGACGGCTACACCCTGCTGGTCGCCACCAGCTCGACCAACGCCGCCAACCCGCACCTGTATGCGCGCCTGGGCTTCGACCCGATCAAGGACTTCACGCCCGTCGCCTTCGTCGCCGAGATCCCCAACATCCTCGAAGTGCCCAAGCAGTCGCCCTACCAGTCGGCGCAGCAGCTGGTCGACGCCGCCAAGGCCGCGCCCGGCAAGCTCAACTACGGCTCGGGCGGCGTCGGTTCGTCCCAGCACCTGGCGGGCGCCATGTTCAAGGCCCGCACCGGCGTCGACATCCTGCACATCCCCTACAAGGGCAGCGGCCCCGCGGTCTCCGACCTGCTTGCGGGCCAGGTCGACATGATGATCGACACCGGCTCGCTGGCCCAGGTCCAGGCCGGCGCCCTGCGCGCCCTCGCCGTCGCCTCGCGCCAGCGCCTGCCCGCCCTGCCGGACGTGCCCACCTTCGCCGAGGCCGGCGTCAGCGACATGCACGCCTCCGCCTGGTACGGCATCGTCGCCCCCGCCGGCACGCCCGACGACATCGTGGCGCGCCTGAACCGCGACATCAACGCCATCACCGCCGACCCCGCCATGCGCCAGCGCATGGAATCCATGGGCGCCATCGTCCCCGCGGCCCAGACACCCGCCGCCTTCGGCGACTTCATGCGCGCCGAGATCGACCGCTACGCCGGCATCGTCAAGCTGTCGGGCGCGAAGATGGAGTAGCCACGGCGCGGGGGCGGCGATGGCCGCCCCCGCCGCACGCGAATCGCCCATGAAAAAGCCGCTCCCAAGGGAGCGGCTTTTCATCGAGCCTGGCCAGCGACTTACTGGGCCCGCTCTTGCAGCACGGCCACCGCCGGCAACGTCTTGCCTTCCAGGAACTCCAGGAACGCGCCGCCGCCGGTCGAGATGTAGCCGACCTGCTCGCCGATGCCGTACTTGGCGATCGCCGCCAGCGTGTCGCCGCCGCCCGCGATCGAGAAGCCCTCGGAATCCGCGATCGCCTGCGCCACCACCTTGGTGCCATTGGCGAACTGGTCGAACTCGAACACGCCCACCGGGCCGTTCCAGACGATGGTGCCGGCCTGCTTCAGGATCTCGGCCAGCTGCTGCGCGGTCTGCGGGCCGATGTCCAGGATCATGTCGTCGGCGGCGACCTCATCGGCCGCCTTCACGGTGGCCTCGGCGTCCGCGCCGAACGCCTTGGCGCACACCACATCCACCGGGATCGGCACATCCGCGCCGCGCTGCTTCATCAGTTCGATCACGGCGCGCGCCTGGTCCACCTGGTCCGGCTCGGCCAGCGACTTGCCGATCGACAGCCCGGCCGCCAGCATGAAGGTGTTGGCGATGCCGCCACCGACCACCAGCTGGTCGACCTTGTCGGCCAGCGATTGCAGGATCGACAGCTTGGTCGACACCTTGGAACCGCCGACGATCGCCACCAGCGGGCGCTTGGGCTCATGCAGCGCGCGGCCCAGCGCGTCCAGCTCGGCTTCCAGCAGCGGGCCGGCGCAGGCCACCGGCGCGAAGCGCGCGATGCCGTGCGTGGTGGCCTCGGCGCGGTGCGCCGTGCCGAAAGCGTCGTTGACGTAGACGTCGCACAGCGCCGCCATCTTGCGCGACAGCGCCTCGTCGTCCTTCTTCTCGCCGACGTTGACGCGGCAGTTTTCCAGCAGCACCACCAGGCCCGGCTCGACCTTGACGCCGTCGACCCAGTTCTGCACCAGCGGCACCGGCATGCCCAGCAGCTCGGACAGGCGCTGGCCGACCTTGGCCAGCGAATCGGCCTCGGTCAGCTCGCCTTCTTTCGGACGGCCCAGGTGCGAGGTAACCATCACCGCGGCGCCGGCGTCCAGCGCCAGGCGGATGCCGGGCACCGAGGCGCGGATGCGGGTGTCTTCGGAAATGCGGCCGGCGTCATCGAACGGCACGTTCAGATCGGCGCGGATGAACACGCGCTTGCCGGACAGGGCGCCGGCCTTGGCCAGCGCGGACAGGGTATTGACCTTGGACATATGCTTTGCTTTCCCTAGAGTTGGCGAACGAAGGGGACGAACCCGCTTTCCGCCGTGGCGGAAAACCTGTTCGTCCCCTTCGGTTCGACAGCGATGCTTACTTGGCCGACATCAGCGCGACGGTGGTGTCGAGCATGCGGTTCGAGAAGCCCCACTCGTTGTCGTACCAGGACGAGACCTTGACCAGGCGGCCCGAGACCTTGGTCAGCGACGCGTCGACGGTGCTGGAGGCCGGGTTGTGGTTGTAGTCCACCGAGACCAGGGGTTCCGTGTTGTAGTCCAGGATGCCCTTGAGTTCGCCTTCCGAGGCGGCCTTCAGGATGCTGTTCACTTCCTCGACGGTCGTGTCGCGCTTGGCCACGAAGGACAGGTCGACGATCGACACGTTGATGGTCGGGACGCGGATGGCGTAGCCGTCCAGCTTGCCGTTCAGTTCCGGCAGCACCAGGCCGACCGCGGCGGCGGCGCCGGTCTTGGTCGGGATCATGCTCATGGTGGCCGAACGGGCGCGGCGCAGGTCTTCGTGGTAGACGTCGGTCAGGACCTGGTCGTTGGTGTAGGCGTGGACGGTCGTCATCAGGCCGTTTTCCAGGCCCAGCTTGTCGTTCAGCGGCTTGACCAGCGGGGCCAGGCAGTTGGTGGTGCACGACGCGTTCGAGATGACGGTGTCGGTCGACTTCAGCACGCCGTGGTTGACGCCGTAGACGACGGTGGCGTCAACGTCCTTGCCGCCGGGGGCCGAGATGATGACCTTCTTGGCGCCGCCCTTGATGTGCGCGCCGGCCTTTTCCTTGGTCGTGAAGAAGCCCGTGCATTCCAGCACCACGTCGACCTTCAGCTCGCCCCACGGCAGTTCGGCCGGGTTGCGGTTGGCCAGCACGCGGATCTTGTCGCCGTTGACGACCATGAACTCGCCGTCGACTTCGACGGTGCCCGGGAACTTGCCGTGGGCGGTGTCGTAGCGGGTCAGGTGGGCGTTGGTCTTGGGATCGCCCAGGTCGTTGATGGCGACGATTTCGATATCGTGCTTCTTGCCACCTTCGTAGTGGGCACGCAGGATGTTGCGGCCGATGCGACCGTAACCGTTGATGGCGACGCGAATGGTCATGACTAGGCTCCTTTTTTACAGAACTTGCTTGACGGTCTCGGCCACCTTGTCGGCGGTCAGCCCGAAGAACTTGAACAGCGCGCCCGCGGGGGCCGATTCGCCGTAGCGGTCGATGCCGACCACGGCGCCTTCCAGGCCCACGTACTTGTGCCAGAAGGCGGTCACGCCGGCCTCGACGGCCACGCGCGGCAGGCCCTTGGGCAGCACCGATTGCTTCCAGGCGGCGTCCTGCTTGTCGAACACGTCGGTGCTCGGCATGGACACCACGCGCACCGCGATGCCGTCCTTGGCCAGCTGGGCTTGCGCATCCAGGGCGATGGCGACTTCGGAACCGGTGGCGATGATCACGGCGCGGGCGCCGTCGGCGTCGCGCAGCACGTAGCCGCCGCGGGCGATGGCGTCCACGGTGGCGGCATCGCGCGGCACGAACGGCAGGTTCTGGCGCGACAGCAGCAGGGCCGTCGGGCCGCCGTCATGCACGTCCATGCCGATGCTGGCCGGACGCGTCACGGCGACGTTCCAGGCCACGGCGGTTTCGGCCGTGTCGCAGGGACGCCAGAGCGACAGATTGGGGATCAGGCGCAGGCTGGAGGCGTGCTCGATCGACTGGTGGGTCGGGCCGTCTTCGCCCAGGCCGATGGAGTCGTGCGTGAACACGTGCACCACGCGCTGCTTCATCAGCGCGGCCATGCGGATGGCGTTGCGCGAGTAGTCCGAGAACGTCAGGAAGGTGCCGCCGAACGGCAGGTAGCCGCCGTGCAGCGCCACGCCGTTCATGATGGCGGCCATGCCGAATTCGCGCACGCCGTAGTTGATGTGGCGGCCAAACTGGATGCCCTTGTCGCCCGCGCGGACGGCGGCGACGCCCTTCCAGTCGGTGAAGTTGGAACCGGTCAGGTCGGCCGAGCCGCCCAGCATTTCCGGCAGCGCGGCGGCCAGCGCCGTGATCGCGAACTGCGAGGCCTTGCGGGTGGCGACGGTCTCGGCCTTTTCCAGCGTGGCGTTCAGGAACGCCTGGAACTGGTCGGCGTAGCCGGCGGGCAGCTCGCCCTTCATGCGGCGGGTGAACTCGGCGGCCTCGGCCGGGAATTCGGCGGCGTAGGCGTTGAACGCCGACTGCCATTCGGCCTGCGCGGCGGCGCCGGTCTTGCGGCCGTCCCAGCCGTCGTAGATGTCCTGCGGGATCTGGAACGGCTCGGCCGACCAGCCCAGCGCGGCGCGGGTGGCGGCGATCTCGTCCTTGCCCAGCGGGGCGCCGTGCACGTTGTGGGTGCCGGCCATGTTGGGCGAACCCTTGCCGATGACGGTGCGGCAGACGATCAGCGTGGGCTTGTCCGATTGCGCGCGGGCGGCCTTGATGGCGGCGTCCACGGCGGCGGCGTCGTGGCCGTCGATGCCGCGGATGACGTTCCAGCCGTAGCCTTCGAAGCGCTTGGCGGTGTCGTCGGCGAACCAGTGCTCGACGTGGCCGTCGATCGAGATGCCGTTGTCGTCATACAGCACCACCAGCTTGGACAGCTTGAGCGTGCCGGCCAGCGAGCACACTTCGTGCGAGATGCCTTCCATCAGGCAGCCGTCGCCGGTGAAGGCGTAGGTGTGATGGTCGACGATGGCGTGGCCGGGCTTGTTGAACTCGGCGGCCAGCAGCGCTTCGGCCAGCGCCATGCCGACGGCGTTGCCCAGGCCCTGGCCCAGCGGGCCGGTGGTGGTTTCCACGCCCGGGGTGATGCCTACTTCGGGGTGGCCCGGCGTCTTGGAATGCAGCTGGCGGAAATTCTTCAGTTCTTCGATCGGCAGGTCGTAGCCGGTCAGGTGCAGCAGCGCGTAGATCAGCATCGAGCCGTGGCCGTTGGACAGCACGAAGCGGTCGCGGTTGGCCCAGGCGGGATCCTTGGGGTTGTGGCGCAGGTTGCCGATCCAGAGGGCCTGGGCGATTTCCGCCATGCCCATGGGAGCACCCGGGTGCCCGGAGTTCGCTTGTTGCACGGCATCCATCGCGAGGGCGCGGATGGCATCCGCCAAGGCAAGTTTAGGGGCGGTCGGATTGCTCATTCGGAAGGCTCTTTGAGGCTGGCGCGCCCACGCAGGAAATGGGGGCCAGTTGAGTAGGTTGCGAAGCAGACGATTTTAACACCTGGGGATGACCCGTCCGGCGACAGGCGGCGGGGTCCGCCAGATGGACGATGCTCCTGGGGGAAATCGTGGCGGCCCCCGGGGGGAGACCGCAATGTCATGGCGTAGTTGCCACAATTGCGGCGGGCCGGTCCGACATTCATGATGGCTTGGCACAGCCCCTTGTTGGAATCCGTATCATGATTGCCATGTTGAGCTTCACCATTCCCGCCGCCGGCATCCTGGCCTTGCGCAACGCGCTGGGCGAGGAACGCGCCATCGCGGTGGCGCAGGCGCTGGAACAAGCCCGCCTGCAGGGCGAGGCCGATCTGCTCAAGCGCTCGCAGGACGAGGCGCGCGCCGAACTCCACGCCTATGCCCTGTCACGGGTCGACTACGCCCGCGAAAGGGCTGAACTCGAACGCGACATCGCCAGGCGCGCCGCCCAGGACCAATTCGACAGACTCGTCGAAGTCGTCGCGCAACTGCCCACTCGCGAGGAACTCAAGCGCTTCGCCACCCACGAAGACCTGGCCGAGGTGCGCCACGACCTCCTGCGCCTGGACAAGAAAATGACGGTCGGCTTCCTGACCCTGCTGACGCTGCAACTGGCGTCCAGCGCCCCCAACCTGATCGACTGGGGCACCAAGGTGGTAGGCTACGCGCTCAGGTGACCGGGCCACCGGCCCGCCCCTAAGTCTCCGGGCCGCTGCCCGGTGCCGCGCCCCGGGTCTGCGCCCGGCCCCACGTCCGCCGTCCGTCCATTACCGCATCACCCATGTCCGCTCCCCGCTTCTTCTGCGACGCTCCCCTGTCCGCCGGCGCCCGCATCGCCCTGCCGGAGGCCCTGGCGCACCACGCCATCCGGGTGTTGCGGCTGCGCGCGGGGGAAACCGTGGCGCTGTTCAACGGCCAGGGCGGCGAATACCCGGCGGTGCTGGAAATCGAGGGCAAGGCCGGTTTCGCCCAGTTGGGCGCGTTCGATCCGCGCGAAGCCGAGCTGGCCGGCCGCATCACGCTGGTGCAGGGCCTGCCCGCCGGCGACAAGATGGACTGGGTGGTGGAAAAGGCCGTGGAACTGGGCGCCGCCCGGGTCAGCCCGATCGCGGCGCAGCGCAGCGTGCTGCAACTGGCCGGCCCACGACTCGAAAAACGGGTGGCCCACTGGCAGCGCATCGCCCAGTCGGCCGCCGAACAATGCGGCCGCAACCGCCTGATGGCGGTCGACGCGCCCGTGGCGCTGGCCGACTGGCTGGCGCAGCCCGCCGATGGCCTGCGCCTGCTGTGCCACCCGGAGGCCGACACCGACCTGGCCGGCCTGCTCGGCGCCACGCCCGGCCTGGCGTCACTGACGCTGCTGGTCGGCCCCGAGGGCGGCTGGTCGGACAAGGAATTGGCCCAGGCGCGCGAAGCGGGCGTTCAGGCCGTCAGGTTCGGCCCGCGGGTGCTGCGCACGGAAACGGCTGGCCTGGCCTTGATTTCAGCCGCTGGGGCATTGCTCGGCTGGTAATGAAGCGCCCCGCGCTTGGGGCATGACAGGCAGATGGCTGGCGCGAGGGGGGCGTGAGCGCCGCCAATGCCGCCTGACAGCGCCGTCAGTCGTGTTCGCCGTAGGGCGCCGCGGCCACGCCGGGCTCGGGGTCCGGGTGCTTGCCCGCGTGTTCCACCACATACGCAAACGTGCGGCCATTCTCGTGGGCGAATTCCGCGGCGTCGGCGCAGACCGACTCGATGCGGGCGGCGTCTTCCTCCAGCGCCGGATCCCCCGAATGCAGCTTGTACAGCCACAGCACCACGCCGGTCTTGTGATCCAGCACGGTATCGCACAGACAGTCGTACAGCGCGTCGAGGTTGCCGCCGAAATACTCGGGGAAATCCACCGCCTTGACGATGGCGCGCAGCACCGCGGAGCGGCTGCGGGCCGGGTCGCAATTGGCCACAAACAGTGCCAGGCCGAGCTCATGCGCGGCGTCGACCACGGCCTTTTTGTCCAGCCCGTCATGGGCCAGCGCTCCACCTCGCTTCAACTGCTTCTGCAGGGTAGATTGGGCATTGCGCGTCATGCCTGTGCCTCCTTGAAAAAGGCGATCACTTCATCGTTACGCTGCATCGTATCGGCATAACCCAGTTCAATCAATCGCTTGGTGTAGCTGGACTCGAACAACAGGTAGGACATCAGCGCACCGCCCCCGGGGCGGCTTGGGTCGGACGATACACCGAGTACGCGAAAAAGGGCACGGGCCTGGGCCGGCATGTCGCCCAGGTGTTCCAGCGCCAGGGAGTCCAGGGAGCGGCTGGGGGTGATCGCCAGCACCTGGATGCGGCGCACGGCGACCTCGTCGCCCTCCCGCGGCGCGGCGTGGTCGACCAGGTAGTTCATCCGCTCCAGGCGCTCGACGTCCATCGACAGGCCGTCCAGGAAAATGCTGGACAGGGCATGGCCGCCCACCTGGGCCAGCGAAGGGTATGGCGGCGCGGCCTCGCGGTGCTCGGGGTGGGTGTCATCGCGGAACCCGGTGCCGATCACCAGCACCCGGTGCGCGCCCAGGTGGATGGCCGGGCTGATCGGCGCCAGTTGCCGCATGGAGCCGTCGCCGCACCATTCGCCCTTGCCGTGCACCGTGATCTGGCGGGCGGGAAAGACGAAGGGAATCGCGGACGAGGCCATCAGGTGGTCGACCGTGATCGGCGTGGGAATCGCCAGCCGCAGGTAGCGGTGCCAGGGCTCGATCGGCGCATGCGCCTGGTAGAACGTCAGGTGCTCGCCGCTGGTGTAGCCCGAGGCCGTGATCGCCAGCGCCGACAGCGCGCCGCTCTCCAGATTCGATTGCAGGTGGCCGAAATCCAGCACCCGGCCCAGCAGCTCCTGCATCGGGCTGTTGTCCAGCAGCGACTGCGGCCGCTTGCGCGTCAGGCCGGAATACATCCAGCCCAGCGACAGCAGGCCCAGCCAGCGCACGCCGGTGCGGATCAGGCCGGGCGCGTCGGCCCGGTAGATCATGTCGGTATTGAGCGACGACCACAGGCGGCGGATGCGGCGAACTCCCAGGTGCGGCCGCTCGGCGCGGCAGGCCAGCGCGGCGGCGTTGATGGCGCCGGCGGAGGTGCCGCAGATGATGTCGAAGGGATTCTTGAAACGCGAATGCCAGTCGGGGTCCAGCAGCTCCATGATGGCGCTGAGCACGCCCACCTGATAGGCGGCGCGGGCGCCGCCTCCGGTCAGGACCAGGCCGGTCGGCGTGCGCGGGCACGCCGGACCGCCGTTGGTGACTTCAACGCGGGGTATTGGCATCCACCACCGTCATCGCGGTCATGTTGACGATGCGGCGCACGGTCGAGCTGGAGGTCAGGATGTGCACCGGCGCGTTGGCGCCCAGCAGGAACGGGCCGACCGCCACGTTGCCGCCCGCCGCCGTCTTGAGCAGGTTGTAGGCGATGTTGCCGGCGTCCACGTTCGGGCACACCAGCAGGTTGGCCTGGCCCTTGAGGGTCGACGACGGCAGGATCCGCATGCGCAGCGCCTCGTCCAGCGCGCAGTCGCCGTGCATCTCGCCGTCGATCTCCAGTTCCGGCTCGGCTTCGCGCACCAGCTCCAGCGCGCGGCGCATCTTGGCGCCGGAAGCCGAGCTGCCCGAACCGAAGTTCGAGCGCGACAGCAGCGCCACCTTCGGCGCCAGGAACATGCGCTGCATTTCCTTGGCCGCCGCGATGGTGAATTCGGCGATCTGCTCGGCCGTGGGCTCGTCGTTGACGTGCGTGTCCACCAGCACCACCGTGCGCTCGTTGAGCAGCAGGATGTTCATGGCGGCATAGACGTTGCGGCCCGGCCGGCGGCCGATCACTTCGTCGATGAAGCGCAGGTGGTCGTGGTACGCGCCGACCGAACCGCAGACCATGCCGTCGGCATCGCCCAGGTGCACCATCATCGCGCCGATCAGCGTCATGCGGCGGCGCATTTCCACGCGCGCCATTTCCTTGGTGATGCCGCGGCGGCACATGCGTTCCCAGTAGGTGGTCCAGTACTGGTGGAAGCGCTCGTCGTATTCCGGGTTGGTGACCTCGACGTCTTCACCCAGCCGCAGGCGCAGGCCCAGCTTCTCGATGCGGGTCAGCAGCACCGACGGACGGCCCACCAGGATGGGACGGGCCAGGCCTTCGTCCACCACCACCTGCACCGCGCGCAGCACGCGCTCGTCTTCGCCTTCCGCGAACACGATGCGGGCCGGGCCGCCTTCGCGCACGATGCGCTTGGCGGCCGAGAACAGCGGCTTCATGAAGGCGCCGGAGTGGTACACGAACTGCTGCAGCTGCTCTTCGTAGGCTTCCAGGTCGGCCAGCGGGCGCGTGGCCACGCCGCCTTCCATGGCGGCCTTGGCCACCGCCGGCGCGATGCGCACGATCAGGCGCGGATCGAACGGCTTGGGGATCAGGTATTCGGGGCCGAACGAGATATCGAAGGTGCCGTAGGCCGCGGCCACCACTTCGTTCTGCTCTTCCTCGGCCAGCTCGGCGATGGCGTACACCGCCGCCTTTTCCATCTCGCGCGTGATGGTCGTGGCGCCCACGTCCAGCGCGCCACGGAAGATGTACGGGAAGCACAGCACGTTGTTGACCTGGTTCGGATAATCCGAACGGCCGGTCGCCATGACAACGTCGTCGCGCACCGAATGGGCCAGCTCGGGCAGGATTTCCGGCGTCGGGTTGGCCAGCGCCAGGATCAGCGGACGCGGACCCATGGTGGCGACCATCTCGGGCTTGAGCACGCCGCCGGCCGACAGGCCCAGGAACACGTCCGCGCCGTCGATCACTTCGGCCAGCTTGCGGGCGTCGGTCTTCTGCATGAAGCGCGCCTTGTCCGGATCCATCAGCACGGTGCGGCCTTCGTAGACCACGCCCTCGATGTCGGTGACCCAGATGTTTTCCAGCGGCAGCCCCAGGTCCACCATCAGGTCCAGGCAGGCCAGCGCGGCCGCGCCGGCGCCGGACGTGACGACTTTGACCTTGTCGATCTGCTTGCCGACGACCTTCAGGCCGTTGATGAAGGCCGCCGACACGCAAATCGCGGTGCCATGCTGGTCGTCGTGGAAGACGGGGATCTTCATGCGCTCGCGCAGCTTGCGCTCGACCGTGAAGCACTCGGGCGCCTTGATGTCTTCAAGGTTGATGCCGCCGAAGGTGGCTTCCAGGCCGGCGATGATCTCGACCAGCTTGTCCGGGTCGGTTTCGTTGATCTCGATGTCGAACACGTCCAGGCCGGCGAACTTCTTGAACAGCACCGCCTTGCCTTCCATCACCGGCTTGGAGGCCAGCGCGCCGATGTTGCCCAGGCCCAGCACCGCGGTGCCGTTGGTGATCACGCCGACCAGGTTGCCGCGCGCGGTGTAGCGGAACACGTTGGCCGGATCCGCCACGATTTCCTCACAGGCCGCCGCCACGCCGGGCGAGTACGCCAGGGCCAGGTCGCGTTGGTTGGTGAGCTGCTTGGTCGGCGTGACCGAGATTTTGCCGGGACGGCCGTGCTCGTGGTATTCAAGGGCGGCTTTGCGGAGGTTGGCATCCATAGGGGCGGCTACTGGCTAGAGTGAGGAACACGAAAGGGGGCAATTCTATTCCGATGGCGGAGCGCGCGAAACGTTCCCTGCGCGGCCCCCGGGGCGCGCATCCCCGGCCAGGCCGCGGGCGCCGCCCATCTTACCCCCGGCTTACAAGCTGTCGCTATTCGGCGGCGGCGTGAATTCGGGAAAACGCCCATACGGGTCGAACAGCGCCTTGATGCGCGCCTGCAGCGCGGCGGCCTGCCTCGGCGCCGCAGCGGCCGTTCCGGCATCGCGCGGCGCCAGGGCGCCGGCCTGCGGCGCGGGGGCAGCCCCGGCATCGGCGACGGGCGGGCAGTCCGCCAGCGTCACCCCCTGCACCCACGCCAGCGTGCCGCCCTGCCCGAGCATCAGATGCGCCAGGTTGACCGTCGCCGGCGCCCGCGGCGCCAGGGCGTCGAGCCGGTAGCGCGCCAGCCAGGCGTCCCCGTCACGGCAGGCGGCGGCCAGGTCCCCGTTCACCAGCTGGAACAGCGCCGGCACCAGTCGCTGCACCGTCGCCGACCGCAACGGCTGCAGGTCGTCGGCGCCAAACGGCCCCAGGGATTCCTCGACACCGTCCGCCAGCAGCAGGTCCACGGCCAGCACGCCCGACGCCGCGCAGTCCCCGGCCGGCCAGGCGGCCGGCGCGGCCAGCCATTGGGCCAGGGTCATGGCGCCCGGCAGACCCGCGAATTGCCGCAGCCCGGCCTGCGCCAGCGCCGCCAGCGGCACGCCGGGCTGGGCGCGCCAGCGCGGCGGCGCCCCGGCCAGCCGTGCCAGGCCCGCCAGGCGGCCGGGATCGATCCGCAGCAGCGGGCCATCGACCGGCGCGAACGGCCCGTCGGCATCGTCCAGCGCCAGCACCACGCCATATTCGGCGCACAGCGCGCGCGCATGCACCACGTCGCCCTCGCGCGACGGCGTCAGCAGCGCGCGCGGCCCCTGGCCCGCCGTCTCGCCCAGGTCGCGCAACGTCCCCTGGCACAACAGCCCCAGCCGTTGCAGGAAAGTGGCCCAGGGCGTCTGGACGGGCCGCCGGCCCAGGAGGAAAGCGCGCCGTGATGGCTGCATGACTACAATTCCCTTTATTCCGCTTCAAGTAGCCTTCGAGAGCCCGATGCCCCGCCTTGCCGCCCGTACCAACGAATTCCTGACCTTCCAGGTCGTCGAACTGTTCAAGCAGGCGCAAGCGCTGCAGGCGGCGGGCAAGGACATCATCAGCCTGGGCATCGGCGAACCGGACTTTACCGCGCCGCCCCAGGTCGTGGAAGCGCTGCAGCGCGCGGCCCAGGCCGGCCAGAGCGGCTACAGCGCCCCCGCCGGCCTGATGCCGCTGCGCGAGGCGATCGCCCAGTTCTACCACGACCAGTTCGGCGCCACGATCAACCCGCGGCGCGTCATCGTCACGGCCGGCGCCTCCGGCGCCCTGACCCTGGCCTGCGCCGCCCTGGTCAACCCCGGCGGCGAAGTCCTGATGCCGGACCCGTCCTACCCCGCCAACAGCAACTTCGTACTCGCCGCCGGCGGCCGGCCGCGCCTGATCCCCAGCTCCGCCGACAAGCGCTTCCAGCTGTCGGCCCAGGACGTGGCGCACCATTGGACCGAGGCCGCCCAGGGCGTGCTGGTGGCCTCGCCCAGCAACCCCACCGGCACCTCCATCGACCACGGCGAGCTGGCCCGGCTGCTGGGCGAGGTCCGCGCCCGCCATGGCTTCGCCATCGTCGACGAAATCTACCTGGGCCTGTCCTATGAAGGCCAGCCGCGATCCGCGCTGACGCTGGACGACGACATCATCGTCATCAACAGCTTCTCGAAGTATTTCCACATGACCGGCTGGCGCCTGGGCTGGATGATCGTGCCCGAGGACATGGTGGCCCCGGTGGAGAAGATCGCCGGCAGCCTGGCCATCTGCGCCCCCACCCTGGCGCAGCATGCCGCCCTGGCCTGCTTCACCTCCGACGCCTTGCGCACTTTCGAACACCGCCGCGAAGCCTTCAAGCAGCGCCGCGACTACCTGCTGCCCGAATTCGACCGCCTCCGCCTGAAGGTGCCGGTCAAGCCCGACGGCGCCTTCTACATCTACGCCGACATCAGCGACTTCGGCACCGACAGCGCCAGCTTCTCGCAACGCCTGCTGCTGGAAGCCGGCATCGCCGCCGTGCCCGGCCTGGACTTCGGCCCGGCCCATGGCCACCACACCATGCGCTTTTCCTACGCCACCGGCCTGGACCGGCTGGAAGAAGCCGTGGCCCGCCTGGGCAGGCTGCTGGGCCGCTGAGGCGCGCCCGTCGGCCCGGCCGCCTCGGACCGGGCCGCCATATCGGCGCGGGCGCCTGCCACGGGCGGGACGCGCCGATACACTGGTCGGGCGGCCGCGCGCCGGCCCGCCTTTCCGTCTGACGAAGCCTTAACGTTCAGATAATCCTTGCCATGCAAAATCGCCGGGCGGACGCAATAGCCAAGCCTATGGCGGCGCGGCCATTGCCGGCCCGGGCCACCTATATTTTCCGGGGCGGCAACCGGCACCGGGCCGCCTTTCCCTTTTTCAAGAGTCAATACATCATGTTCAAGCGGAACACGACAAGGATCCGCCGCCCGCGGCGTGGCGCGCTGGCGGCGGCGGGATGGATCATCGCCTGCCTGCTGCCGCTGCCGGCCCATGCGGCCGGGCCGGGGTGCCAGCTCGATCCGACGCGGGCCGGCAACTACATCGAAGACAAAGGGATACAGGCCGCGCCCGGACAATTCGCGCCAGCGCTACTGACGCTGGACAAGTCCAATCCGCCAGGCACGGTCGTCTATGACGCCCCTATGCCACCCGTGCCATGGGTGTGCGTCAGCAACTCAACAACCAGGACGCCGTTCCTGGTGCCGGGCGCAAACTTGACGCCGGTCATAAACGAGTTGCGCAAGGCCGGACTGAAACTCGTCCTTCAGATCAATGGATATCCGGACTGGGAGCCGACGGGCAACACGACGGACGACAGATTCCCCTTGAGCCAAGAGAGCTACGCCCCCAAGTCCGCCACGGACAGTACGTTGACGGCAAACGGGTTGCTGCTCGGCAGGCTGCGGCTGGTCACCGTCACGCCTCCGACTCGACCCGTCAGGGCCTACTTCCCCCCGTACGCCGACCTCGTCAGGATACATTACGGATTCATCCACACCAATCACATCGAAATCGGTTCGAACAACGCCACGGCCATCAGCCTCGTCCCGACCTGCATCGCGAAGATCTCTACGCCGGATTCGGTCTACCTGGGCCGGGCGTACCGCGCGAGCAATCTTCCCCTGCCCGCGCCGCAGCAGTTCACCATCGTCGCGGATTTCGACACGGCCTGCGATGGCGGTTTCAACGTCCTCGACCTGGGCAGCATGGTGGTTCCCCTGCGGATCAAATTCGAACCCGAGGGCAACACCGCGCTGACGTCCCTGGGCCTGGGCATAGAACTGAAAAACACCGATGGGGCGCCAAATGGCCTCGCGCTGCAGATCAAGCAAAACGGCGTCACGCCGATCACCTTCAACGCCTGGCATGACAGCGAATCGTTGACCACCAGCCTGCACCCCAGGAATCTGTCTTACTCGGCGGAACTGGTGAAGACGGGAACGACGCTGGTGTCGGGGGCATTCCGCCAGCAGGTCACCATCCTGGTGACATTCCAATGAGGGCGGCGCCGGCGCTAGCCGGCGCGCCAAGCGGCCGGCGGCCGCCACCTCAGGCCACCACATTGGGCCAGGGTCAATCCCGGGCCAACGCGATGCCCGACGCCAGCGCCAGGCGGCGGCGCTCGGCCTGCACCTTGGCGCCGTAGCCGTTGTCATCCGGCCCGGTCGAGCCGACATAACACGCCAGGCCGCCATCGACCGAGCCGCGCCGGTTGATGCAGTCCCTCAGGATCGTCGCCCCGACGGCGATGTTGGCGCCCGGGTCCAGCGGATTCTTGCCCACGGCATCGAACTTGTCCTGGTGCACGCTGGTCATCACCTGCATCAGGCCCTGCGCGCCGACGTGGCTCTCGGCCAGCGGGTTGTAGCGCGACTCGATGGCGATCACGGCCAGCAGCAGGAGCGGATCCAGCTGCTTCTCGCGGCCCACCTTGTATACGGTGTTCAGGAGCGGGCCGGTCGCGTCATAGGCGACCTTGTACTTGCGCGAAATGTAGTTGCGCAAGGCTTCGGCCTGCGGGCCGGTGGCGACCATGGCAGGCTTCTTGGGCGTCGCGGGCGCGGCGCGGGCAGGCCCCAGCATGCCGGTCGCATTGCTGGACGGCGCGGTGGGCACGGCCATGGCAATCGCCGACGAAGTATCGACGCCGAATTCGGATCCGGCTTCGGATTCGACGCCGGTCTGCATGGATGAAGGCGCGAGGGCGGTCAACAAGGCTTTGTGCACTTGCAATGCCTGGTCGCGCAAACCAGGCAGGGCGAATCCCATGCTTACCGTCACGATCACCGCGATGCCCAGGTAGACGGAGCAGATGCGCAGCGATTCGGCAAGATATTGGTGCACTCCTTGGGCCATGTTCCTGAACAGGCTGGCCACTGACGCATCGGGCATAAAACCTCCTGCGTGGAAAAAGAGGGAGTCAATGTTAACCTCTCTTTCTCCCCAAGATGTAACCAAATAGCCGGGATCTGTAGTGAAATACCGCGACCTTAGAGACTTCCTCGCTCAACTCGAACGCATGGGCGAGCTCAAACGCATCGCCGCGCCGGTCTCGACGCGCCTGGAAATGACCGAGATTTCCGACCGCGTGCTGCGCGCCGAGGGCCCCGCCCTGCTGTTCGAAAAGGCCCAGCACGACGGCAAGCCGGCCGAGATGCCGGTGCTGGCCAACCTGTTCGGCACGCCCTCGCGCGTGGCCCGCGGCATGGGCGCCGACGACGTCAGCGCGCTGCGCGACATCGGCGAACTACTGGCCTCGCTGCGCGAGCCCGAAGCGCCCAAGGGCTTTCGCGACGCGCTGGCCAAGGTGTCGATGCTGAAGTCGGCCCTGTGGGACATGAGCCCCAAGAACGTCAAGAGTCCGGCCTGCCAGGAGATCGTCTGGGAAGGCAAGGACGTGGACCTGACGCGTCTGCCGATCCAGACCTGCTGGCCTGGCGACGTGGCGCCGCTCTTGACCTGGGGTCTGGTCATCACGCGCGGCCCCAACGCCCGCCGCCAGAACCTGGGCATCTACCGCCAGCAGCTGCTGGGGCCGAACAAGCTCATCATGCGCTGGCTGTCGCACCGCGGCGGCGCGCTCGATTTCCGCGACCACGCGCTGGCCCATCCGGGCACGCCCTTCCCCATCGCCGTGGCGCTGGGCGCCGACCCGGCCACCACGCTGGGCGCGGTCACGCCGGTGCCGGACAGCCTGTCCGAATACCAGTTCGCCGGCCTGCTGCGCGGCTCGCGCACCGAGGTGGCGCAGGCGCTGGGCAGCAACCTGTCGGTGCCGGCCTGGGCCGAGATCGTGCTGGAAGGCCACCTGCTGCCGTCGTCCGATCCGCGCGCCATCGCGCCGGTGGTGCCGGACGGCGTCAACCCGCCGCCCAACAGCGACTACGAGATGGCGCTGGAAGGCCCCTACGGCGACCACACCGGCTACTACAACGAACAGGACTGGTTCCCGGTGTTCACGGTCGAGCGCATCACCATGCGCCGCAATCCGATCTATCACTCCACCTACACCGGCAAGCCGCCCGACGAGCCCGCCGTGCTGGGCGTGGCGCTCAACGAGGTGTTCGTGCCGCTGCTGCGGCGCCAGCTGCCGGAAATCGTCGACTTCTACCTGCCGCCCGAGGGCTGCAGCTACCGCCTGGCGGTGGTGTCGATCCGCAAGCAGTACGCCGGCCATGCCAAGCGCGTCATGTTCGGGCTGTGGAGCATCCTGCGCCAGTTCATGTACACCAAATTCATCGTGGTGGTGGACGAAGACATCAACCCGCGCGACTGGAAGGAAGTGGTGTGGGCCATGACCACGCGCATGGACCCGGTGCGCGACACGCTGCTGGTGGAGAACACGCCCATCGACTACCTGGACTTCGCCTCGCCGGTGTCCGGCCTGGGCGGCAAGATGGGCCTGGACGCCACCAACAAGTGGCCCGGCGAGACCCAGCGCGAATGGGGCACGCCCATCACCATGGACGCCGACGTCAAGAAGCGGGTGGACGACATCTGGGGGCAGTTGGGCCTGTAGGCCAGGTGGCCTTGCTCCTTCCGTTATGGGGATGCCGCCGGGAACAGGTGTTTGGCCATGAAGTCGACGAATGCCCGTACCCGGGGCAGCAATTGCCGGTTTGACGGCCACAGTACCCAGAAGGTGCTGGGCGAACCCGCCCATTCGTCCAGCACCCTCACCAGTTCCCCCCGCTCGAGGGCCCCGTTGACCGCGAAGTCCGGCAGGTAGGCGATGCCGAGTCCCTGGATGGCCATATGCCGCAGGGTCTCCAGGTGGTTGCTGGTCATGCTTGCCGCAGGGCGCGCATCGGCGTCCTCGTCGCCGCGGCGCAAGCGCCATTTTTCCAGCATGCCGGTGCTGGGAACGCGATGCAGCAGACAGGCATGCCGGGCGATGTCCTCGGGCCGTCCAGGCGTGCCATGCCGCTGGAAATAGTCGGGCGCGCCCACGCAGCAAAAGCGGCTGACACCCAGGCGTTTGCTCATCAGGCGGGAATCGCTCAGCTCTCCGGTGCGCACCACCGCATCGAATCCTTCCTCCACGACGTCCACCAGGCGATCGCTGAAATCCAGATCGAGCTCGATCTGCGGATAGCGGCTCGCAAAGGCCGACAACACCGGCCACATCAATCCGCTGACCAACGGCAGGCTTACCCGCAATCGTCCCTGCGGGGCCGCCTTGGTGCTGGCCAGTTCATTCTCGGCCGCCGCGATCTCTGAAAGGATGCGCCGGGAGCGATCGAGGAACAGTGCGCCTTCGGCCGTGAGGCTGACGCTTCGGGTGCTGCGCTGAAACAGGCGCACGCCAAGCTTGTGCTCCAGCCGCGCCACGCCCTTGCTCACCGCCGACGCCGAGATGCCCAACTGCCGTCCCGCGATCGCGAAACTGCGCGACTCGGCCACCTGCACAAAGATCGCCAATCCTCCGTAGCCATCCATTCGTCGCTCCAATTCATGACATAAATGTCATCTCAATGCTGATTCAAAGACTATTTTTCCACGATTAGTTCGAAATTATCATCAATTTCTTAGCGGGCAAGACCGAATGGCCTTGTCGCTACAGCCAAGAATCCGCAGGGCCCGCGCGGCCCGCTGTCATTAAGGAATATCCAATGAGTGCCACCCCCGCATCCGCGCCGGACGCGACGGTTCGCAGAGCCCCTCTGATCGTGACCGGCTGCCTGACGGCCGCCGTCATTCCGTTGAGCATCGCCGGCCCCGCCGTGGTCGTGCCCTCCATCAATCAGGCGCTGGGCGGCAGCGCAGTCGAGCTGACCTGGATCATCAACGCCTACATCCTGACCTACGGCAGCGCGACGCTCGCGGCGGGCAGTTTGGCCGACACCTATGGACGCAAACGCACCTGGCTGTCGGGCATGCTGTTGTTCGCTTTGATAACGGCGGCCATTCCCCTCATGCCGTCCGTGTTCTGGATCGACATCCTGCGGCTCATCCAGGGCCTCGGTGCGGCCGCCGCCTTCGCGGGCGCAATGGCGGCACTGACCCAGGAATTCGACGGGTACGCCCGCACGCGCGTATTCAGCCTGATCGGCACGACGTTCGGCGCCGGCGCGGCGTTCGGCCCATTCCTGGCAGGACTGCTGATCGACACGCTGGGATGGCAATGGGTGTTCTATCTGCCGGCGTTGGTTGCCTTGCTGGCTGCCGCGCTCATTGCGCCATTTGCCCGGGAAACGCGCGACCCCGGCGCCACGGGACTGGACTGGCCTGGCGCCATCAGCTTTACCACCGGGCTGGCCCTGCTGACGTACGGCATCATCCTTGCCCCCGAGCGGCACTGGAGCGATGCCTCGGTACTGGGTTGCCTGATGGGCGCCGCCATGCTGCTGGCCGCCTTCGTCTTCATCGAACGCCGGCAGGCCAACCCCATGCTTGACCTTTCATTGTTCGCCAACGCGCGGTTCGCGGGGGTACAGGTGCTGGCGATCGCGCCGGCCTATGCGTACATCGTGCTGCTGGTCGTGCTGCCAGCTCGGTTCATCGGCGTGGAAGGATACAGCGCACTGGCCGCCGGCCAGATGATGATCGCGCTATCGGCGCCGCTGCTGGTGGTGCCGTTCATCGCCGCGCTTCTGGCGCGCTGGATCAATGTCGGCGTGCTATCCGGCATCGGCCTCGCCATTGCGGCTGCCGGACTCGCCTGGCTGGGGTTGACGCTGTCCGGTGATGCACGCCACGGGCGTTTGTTGGCGATGCTGGCGATCGGCGTCGGGATCGGTCTGCCCTGGGGGCTGATGGACGGGTTGGCGGTGAGCGTGGTGCCCAAGGAACGGGCCGGCATGGCGACGGGCATCTTCAACGCGGTACGGCTGGCCGGCGACGGCATGGCCATTGCCGTCGTGGGGGCCATGTTGTCCGCCAACATTCTCTCGGGGCTGGCGGCGTCAGTACCCAGTGGGTTGGCGGCCGATGCGGATCTGGTGCAAGCATCGAACCGGCTGGCCATGAGCGATCTGCAGAATGCGCTGGCGCATCTGCCGACGGCGGGGCGATCGCTGCTGTTGCAGGCATACGAAAGCGCATTTCGGTTCCAGCTTCTCGTTCTGGCCGGCGCCGCGGCCGGGACGGCCATCCTGGTGTTCATGCTCCTGGGCAGGGTAAAACGGCCTGCCTGATCACGATGAAAAAAACCCCGCCGTGTCCCGGCGGGGTTTTCTTTTGGACGGACGCGAAGACCGGGATCAGCGCGCGTCGTCGTGATCGTCGCGCGAATCGCGCCAGACCTTGAACAGCTGCCAGCCCACCAGCGCGCCGCCGGCCAGCTTGAGCAGCTTGGACTTGCCGCCGCCACGCATGAACATGGCGGACAGCGACGAGCTGATGAGGGGATAGCGCCGCGCCAGGCCGATGGCCTGCATGGCCCAGCGCGACGCGCCGCCGGACGCCATGCCCGGCAGGAAGCTCTTGAGCAGCGCGGCCGGCTCGAGCTTGCGCCCGGCCGACACGATGCCCTGCGCCAGCGACTCGCGTTCGATGGCAGCGCGGGCGCGCAGCAGTTCGATGCGCACGGCGCGATCGACGGCGGGAGACCGTTTCGTCATGGTTCAGTCCTCCTCGCGCCGGCGCGCCCGGTCGTCATCGTCCTGCGCGTCGCGCACGCGTTCGAGCAGTTCGGCGTCGCGGCCGAGCTCTTCCAGCGTGGCCGCGAACGGCGCCGGACCGTAGACCAGGCCGTGGCGCACCACCAGCAGCAGCACCACGCCGACCACCAGATAGAAGGCCGCCAGCAGGCCCAATGCCAGATAGCGGTCTTCGGTCGGCCAGAAGGCCACCGCGACCGTGATGGTGAACACCAGCACCGCCAGCGTCAGGAACAGCAAGGCGGCGAACGCCATGCCCAGCAGCTTGAGCAGGCGCGCCTTCTCGCCCGCCGCTTCCAGCGCCAGCAGCTCGAGGCGCGTGCGCGCCAGCCCGACCAGGCTGGACGCCACGCCAAAAACAGATTTGCGTAGACCCATGGCAAAAAGGACGCCGGGCGGGGGACGCGGCGAAACGCCGGCGCCGCCCGCCCGGAAGTCCTGCCTTATCAGCGGCGGCTGATCAGCAAGCCGAGCAGCAGGCCGGTCACGCCCGCGATGCCGATGGCTTGCCAGGGATTGTCGTGCACGTAGTCGTCGGTGGCGCGCGCCGCCTTGCGACCGCGTTCGAACACCGCGTCCTGGGCTTCGTACAGGGCTTCGCGGGTGCGCTTGAGCGAGGTCATGGCGCGTTCGCGCAGTTCGGTGGCCTTGTCGCCCGTGCTGCTGGCGGCTTCGCGCAGCAGGCTTTCAGCGTCATTCAGGCTGGTCTTGACACTGTCGATGAGTTTTTCTTTTGCGACGTCTTCGGATTTTCTCGTGGCCATGTTTTGAGCTCCTGTGTGTGTCTATGACGAAACCATCATACCAGCCGCTCCGCGATGGGCCCGGCCGGCTTGCTACCGTGTGCTACTTGATTTGCGTAATCTCAACGGCGGATTTCACGCCGCCCTGGTCGATGTCCTGCTTCATGACCAGATTGACCGACGGGCAGTACCAGTCGGTGACGGTGGTGTTCATGCCGGGAATCGGAATGGTCAGCCCCTGGAAGGTGGCCATGGTGGGATCGGAATTGCGCGTGTACGTGACCGGATGGCAGGCCTGCTGGCCCAGCGCGGTGCCGATGCTGGTGGCGCGGCCGACGGTCTTCTCGCCGATGCGCACCGTGGTGCTGGGCTGGCCGCCGACCGGCGCTTCCTTGCCGATCTTCAGGCGGAACGACGAGCCGGGCAGCTTCTGGCCCGGGTTGAGCTTGCCGTCGTAGGCAAACAGGCCCAGCATGCGCAGGTCGAACTGGCCCTCGGACGGCTGCGGCGCCTCGCCGGCGCTGGCGTACTTGAGGAAGGTGGCCTGGCCGCCCTTCACGGTCATCAGGTAATCGAGCTTGGACTTGCCCGGGGGCAGGCCCGCGTAGCTGAAGCGGGCCACGCCCTGCACGCGGGCGCGGCAGTTGTCGCCATTGCTTTTCGTAACCTCGGTGAAGGCCAGGTCGGCGCCCAGGGCGATGTTGCCCGAGCCGGTCAGTTGCACCGCGCCGCCCTCGTGCATGAACTTCGCGTCGCAGACACCGGCCTGCGCCACGCCGGCCGCGCCCAGCGCGCCGCTCACCAAAACCAGGGATGCCAATTTTCGCAATGCCACAAGCCACTCCAGAAATCCAGGACACACCGGCGCTGTCCGCGCACGGCTGGCTTGATACTACACCGGTTGGCAAACCGCACGCATGACGGAACGTGTCAGGACGATGACGGCCGCGATGCCGCGCCGGCCCCGGGGTCTGCCGGCGTCAGGCCACGGCGCGCGAGCCCTCGGCCTGCGCCGGCTCGGCGTCGGCATCGGGCACCGCCGCCAGGGCTACGGGCGCCTGGGTCCGCTCGGGGTTGCCGTGGCGCCGGTGCAGGAAGTCCACCACCGCGGCGCGGCACGACAGGTAGATGGGGTCATTGGCCAGCCGCACCCGGTCGCGCGGCCGCGCCAGCGGCACCGGCAGGATCTCGCCGATGGTCGCGGCCGGTCCGTTGGTCAGCATGACGATGCGGTCGGACAGCAGCACCGCCTCGTCCACGTCGTGCGTGACCATGATGGTGGTGGTGCGGGTCTTGGCGACGATCTTGAGCAGTTCGTCCTGCAGGTGCGCGCGGGTCAGCGCGTCGAGCGCGCCGAACGGCTCGTCCATCAGCAGCACGCCCGGCTCGATGGCCAGCGCGCGGGCGATGCCGACGCGCTGCTTCATGCCGCCCGAGATCTCGCGCGGCAGCTTGTTCTGCGCCGGCAGCAGGCCCACCAGGTCGAGCGCGGCGCGGGTGCGCTCGGCCAGCTGGGCCCGTTTCTCCGACGCGCCGAAGACCCGTTCCACCGCCAGGTGCACGTTCTGAAAGCAGGTCAGCCAGGGCAGCAGCGAGTGGTTCTGGAACACCACGGCGCGGTCCGGGCCGGGGCCGGTGATCTCGCGCTCGGCGCACAGCAGCACGCCGCTGGTCGGACGGGTCAGGCCGGCGATCAGGTTCAGCAGGGTGGACTTGCCGCAGCCGGAATGGCCGATCAGGGTGATGAACTCGCCCTGCTCCACCGTCAGGTCGATGTCGCGCAGCGCCACGAAGGCGCCCTTGCGGGTGGCGAAGGTCTGGCCCACGCGTTCGATGCGTACGAATTTCTTCATGGCGCTACTCCTCGGTGTAGGTGAAGCGGCGGGCCAGCGCGACCAGCAGCGTTTCCAGGATCAGGCCGACGATGCCGATCACGAAAATGGCAATGACGATGTGCTCGACCTTCAGGTTGTTCCACTCGTCCCACAGCCAGAAGCCGATGCCGGTGCCGCCGGTCAGCATCTCGGCCGCGACGATCACCAGCCAGGCGGTGCCGATCGACAGCCGCACGCCGGTCAGCATGTAGGGCAGCACGGCCGGCAGCAGCACCTTGGTGGTGACCTTCCATTCCGACAGGTTCAGCACCCGCGCCACGTTCAGGTAGTCCTGCGGCACGCGCGACACGCCGACCGCCGTGTTGATGATCATGGGCCAGATCGAACAGATGAAGATCGCCCAGATCGCGGCCGGGTTGGCGGCCTTGAACAGCAGCAGGCCGAGCGGCAGCCAGGCCAGCGGCGACACCGGCCGCAGCAGGCTGACGATGGGCGAGAACATCGCCCGCACCGGCGCGTAGCGGCCGATGGCGAACCCCACCGGGATGCCCACCAGCGCCGCCAGGCCGAAGCCGATGCCGACCCGCTGCAGCGAGGCCAGCAGGTTCCAGCCGATGCCCTTGTCGTTGGGGCCGTTGTCGTAGAACGGATCCGCGAACAGTTCCACTGCCGCGCGCCAGGTCACGCCCGGGGTGGGGATCTCGGGGATGCGCATGGCCACCACCTGCCAGACCAATACGAACAGCGCGAAGCCGGCCACGGGGCCGACCACGGCGCGCAGCGCCGCTTCCAGCCGCTCGCGCCAGGCATCGGTCCAGGGCGCGGCCTGTGGCGCCGCGGCGGGGGGCGCGGACACGGGGGAGGTCCGTTCCATACTCGTTACGGTAGACATCGCGAGTCTCTCCTGTGCAAAGCGGCGCTCAGGCCTTGACCTTGAAACCGTCGGCATAGGCCGCCGGGTTGCTGCCATCCCAGACCACGCCGTCGACCAGCCTGGAACTGCGCATCTCGCTGGCGGGCAAGGCGATGCCGGCGGCCTGCGCGGCCTGCTTGTAGATGTCGATGCGGTTGACCTGGCGCGCCGTGGCCAGGTAGTCGGGATGTTCCTTGAGCAGGCCCCAGCGCTTGTGCTGGGTCAGGAACCACATGCCGTCGCTCAGGTAGGGGAAATTGGCCGCGCCGTCGCCCGAGAAGCGCATCGCGTGCGCATCGGTCCAGCGCTTGCCCAGGCCGTCGTCGTACTGGCCCAGCATGCGGTCGATGATGCCGCTGGCGTCGGTGTTGACGTACGACTTGGCGGCGATGGTCTCGGCGGTCTTGCGGCGGTTCTCGGGCGAGGCGTCGATCCACTTGCCCGCCTCCAGGATGGCGGCGGTCACGGCGCGCGCGGTGTTCGGATTGCGCGTCACGAAGTCGGCGCTGGTGCCCAGCACCTTCTCGGGATGATCGGTCCAGATGGCCTGGGTGGTCACGGCGGTGAAGCCGATCTTGTCGAGGATGGCGCGCGCGCCCCACGGTTCGCCGACGCAGAAGCCGTCCATGTTGCCCACGCGCATGTTCGCCACCATCTGCGGCGGCGGCACGGTGATGACCTTGGCGTCCTTCATCGGGTCGATGCCGTACGCGGCCAGCCAGTAGTACAGCCACATGGCGTGGGTGCCGGTGGGAAAGGTCTGGGCGAAGGTGTATTCGCGCTTCTCGGACGCCATCAACTTGGCAAGCGACTCGCCGTCGCGGGCGCCGGCCTGCAGCAGCTTGTTCGACAGGGTGATGGCCTGGCCGTTCTGGTTCAGGTTCATCAGCACGGCCATGTCCTTCTTCGGCCCGCCCACGCCCATCTGCACGCCGTAGATCAGGCCGTACAGCACGTGGGCCATGTCCAGTTCGCCATTGAGCAACTTGTCGCGCACCGCAGCCCAGGACGCCTCCTTGGACGGCGTGATGGTGACGCCGTATTTCTTGTCGATGCCCAGCACCGAGGCCATGACGACCGAAGCGCAGTCGGTCAGCGGAATGAAGCCGATCTTCACCTCGGTCTTCTCGGGGGCGTCGCTGCCCGCGGCCCAGGCGCCGGCGCGCACCAGCGGGTCGACCAGCGACAGCAGGCCGGCGCCGGCCACGGCGCGCGCGGTGCCGGCCAGCCACTTGCGGCGGCTGGCGTCGGTGGTCGAATCCGGACCCGTGGCGGCGGGAAGGCGGGGTTTCACTGGCGTCATACGAGGCTCCTGGCAAAAAAAAACGTCCCGCGCGCCGATCGGGAACAACCCGTTGGCGCTGCGGAACGTCGTTGTTCCCTGCCGCGGATCGCGGCGCTTGGCGTGGTCGGACCGCGCGCGGCCCGTCCATCAACGGTTAAGCAAGCGGCGTGCCAAGTCGCCTGGCGTGCCCTGCGCGGGCGCCGCGCCCCCGCGCGCCCACTGGGTTTGCGGCGATCCGCGGCGCTGTGCGCGGCCGGGCCGGGAGCCGCGCCCGAAGATGGCCGGCGCGTTTCGCGATCCAACTTGGTGCGTAAACGAATGCGGCGGCGCACCATCGATGTGCGGGCGGCCCCCGCGGCTTCGAATCCGGCGGCCTGCCCGCACCGCAACCCTGCCGCCGGGCGTCCTCGCCCTGGTGGGCGCTGCCCGATGCGCTTCTTTACAGGGCTGGCCGGCGCCACTGTGCGGGCATGGAACTTGCATGAGTTGAGCGGGCGCAACCCGCAAGCGGGCTTCGCCAAATAAGTTGTGGCTATATGGATTCAAGAAATCGGAAGTTGTGGGGATGAAACCCGGTCCCTATGATCGTTTGACCTTCTGCCGGGTGCGCCCGAGGCTGCGTGATGAAGCTTTTCCCGATTTTTGCCGATCTGAAAGACCGGCCCGTGCTGGTCGTGGGCGGTGGCGCGGTGGCCGAGCGCAAGACGCTCGCGCTGCTCGAAGCCCATGCCGATGTCGCCGTTGGCGCCCCCGAACTGACGCCGGCGCTGGCGGACCTGCTGGCGGCGGGCCGCATCCGCCACCTGGCGGGCCGTTTCGACCCCGCCTGGCTCGATGGCGCGTGGCTGGCGGTGGCCGCCACCGATGACCGCGGCGTCAACGCGGCGGTCTCCGACGCCGCGCAGGCGCGCCGCATCTTCAGCAATGTGGTGGACGACCCCGAACTGTCGTCGTTCCAGGTGCCGTCCATCGTCGACCGCTCGCCGGTCATCGTCGCCATTTCCTCGTCGGGGGTGGCGCCGGTGCTGGCGCGGCGCCTGCGCGAACGCATCGAATCCCTGTTCGACCACAGCCTGGGCCGCCTGGCCGGCCTGGCCGAACGCTATCGCCAGCGCATCCGCGCCGGCCACCCCGACCTGGGCGCGCGGCGCCGCTTCTATGACTGGCTGCTGGACGGTCCGGTGGCCGGCCTGCTGCGCCAGCAGCGCCCGCAGGACGCCGAAGCCGCGCTGCAAGCCGCCCTGGCCCAGCCGCTGGCGCCGGCCGAGGGCAGCGTGGTGCTGGTCGGCGCCGGCCCCGGCGATCCGGGCCTGCTGACGCTGAAGGCGCTGCGCGCGCTGAACGAGGCCGACGTGATCCTGTACGACCGGCTGGTCAGCGACGACATCATGTCGCTGGCGCGCCGCGACGCCGAACGCATCGCGGTGGGCAAGCTGCCGGGCGAGGACCATCACGCCACCCAGGCGCGCATCCACGCCCTGCTGGTCGAGCACGCCCGCCTGGGCCGCCGCGTGGTGCGCCTGAAGGGCGGCGACGCCTTCATCTTCGGCCGCGGCGGCGAGGAACTGGAACACCTGCGCGCGCACGACGTGCGCTATGAGGTGGTGCCCGGTATCACCGCGGCGCTGGCCTGTGCGGCCTATGCCGGCATTCCGCTGACGCACCGCGAGCATGCGCAATCGGTGCGCCTGGTGACGGCGCACTGCCGCGAGGACGAGGACAACCTGGACTGGCCGGCGCTGGCGCGCGAACGCCAGACGCTGGCGTTCTACATGGGCGTGGGCCAGCTGGAACTGCTGACGCAGCGGCTGATCCGCCATGGCCGCGCCGCCGCCACCCCGTTCGCGCTGATCGAGAACGGCAGCCGGCCCGAACAGCGGGTGCTGTCCGGCACGCTGGAAGACCTGCCGCGTTTGGCGCGGGCGCACGCCATCCGCTCCCCCGCCCTGCTGATCGTGGGCGAGGTAGCGGGACTGGCGCAGTCATTGCATTGGTTCGGCGAACACCTGGAAGGCGCGCCGCAGAGACTGGCGGCGTAGCGCCCGTCCGGCGCGGCCTGGAGATGGCCGCCGCCGGCGGGCCCGGGCCACGTCGCCCGGGGGAAGGCCTCAGTCGGTCTTCTGGGTGGTGCCGAAGATGCGGTCGCCCGCGTCGCCCAGGCCCGGCATGATGTAGCCATGCTCGTTCAGGCCGTCGTCGATGGACGCGGTATAGATGTGGACGTCCGGGTGCTTGGACAGCACCGCGTCGATGCCGACCGGCGCGGCCACCAGCACCAGCGCGCGGATTTCCTTGCAGCCGGCGCGCTTGAGCAGGTCGATGGCGGCGACCATGGAGCCGCCGGTGGCCAGCATCGGATCGACGATCAGCGCCAGGCGCTGGTCCAGTTCGCCCACCAGGCGTTCCAGGTAGGTGTGGGCTTCCAGCGTCTCTTCGTTGCGGGCCACGCCCACCACGCTGACCTTGGCGCCCGGGATCAGGCTGAGCACGCCGTCCAGCATGCCGATGCCGGCGCGCAGGATGGGCACCACGGTGACTTTCTTGCCGGCGATCTTCTCGACCTGCACGGCGCCACACCAGCCTTCGACGGTGGCGGGCGCCAGCGGCAGGTCCTTGGACGCTTCGTACGTGAGCAGCGCGCCCACTTCCTGCGACAGTTCACGGAAGCTCTTGGTGCTGAGGTCGGCGCGACGCATGATCCCGAGCTTGTGGCGGATCAGCGGATGGCGGATTTCGTGCACGGGCATGTGCGTAAATCTCCAGAATTATTGATAGACAGGGTTGTTCGCCTCAGGCGCCGCCGGAAATACGGCGCGCGCCCGAGAATCGTAATCGGTTTACCGGGTGGATGCAGGGGGCCGCGTCAACCTTTATTGCTCGGCCAGCCAGGCGATCAGGGCGTCGTCGAAGGCCCGCACGGCGCCGGCCTGCTCGTGGTTGACGATGCTGACCACCACGTAGCGCTTGCCGCTGGCGCCCAGCACGTAACCGGCGATCGAGCGCACGTCGCGCAGCGACCCGGTTTTCAGGTGGGCCATGCCGAGCGTGCCGTCGCCTTTCATGCGGCGCCGCACGGTGCCGTCGACCCCCGCGATCGCGAGGGATGAAATGTACTCCGGCATGACGGGGGAATTCCAGGCCACGGTCAGCATCGACGCCAGGCTGTCGGCCGACACCCGGGCGTCGCGCGACAGGCCGGCGCCGTTGTCGATCACCAGCTCGGGCATGTCCAGGCCTTGCTTGGCCAGCAGGCCCTTGGCCACGGCGCCGCTGCTGGCCACGGTGGCCGGCCGGCGGCCCTTTTCCGCGCCCAGGGTCAGCAGCAGCGTGCGCGCCATGACGTTGTTGCTGCGCTTGTTGATCTGGCGGATCACCTCCGCCAGCGTCGGCGAGTCGTGCGAGGCCAGCACCACGGCGTCGCCTGGCACCATGCCGGCACGCACCTGGCCCTTGAAGGTGCCGCCCAGTTCCTTCCACAGCAGGCGGAAGACCTCGGTGGCGAAATCGGTCTGCGACAGCGCCAGCCGGTACAGGTCGAATTCGCCGCAGGAACCGGCCACCTTGCCGCTGACGCGCAGGGTGATGCCCTGCTGGGTGATGACCGGGTCGGTGTTGACCACGGGCGCGCCCGGACAGCGCGCGTCGCTCCATTCGACCCGGCCCTCGATCTTCAGGCCGGGCAGCGGCGGGTCGATCAGCGGCACCCACTTGTTGGCGGACGGGTCGGGGGTGAACAGGATGCGCACCGCGCCAAAGCCCACCATCAGCGCGTCGGGGCTGGCGTTGTAGGCGCGGTCGGGGGCGCCGTCGAAGGCGCCGGGGTCGGTGGCGACCTGGCCGAAGATGCTGCGGTCGATCACCAGGTCATTGATCTGCTTGACGCCGCGCAGGCGCAGTTCGCGCAGCAGCACCCACAGGTCCTGCATCAGGAATTGCGGATCGCCGCCGGCGCGCAGGTAGAGCGGCCCGGACAGCACGCCCTTGGCGTCGGGCCGGGCGCCCGGCTCGGTCATGAAGGCGGTGCGCCAGACGTAGTTGGGGCCCAGTTCGGACAGCGCCGCCCAGGTGGTGACCAGCTTCATCACCGACGCCGGGTTGCGCGCTTCCTTGGCGTTCAGCGTCGCCAGGCGCGGACCGCCGACTTCCTGCACCACCAGCGACAGGGAGCTGTCAGGCAGTTTGCTGGCCTTCCAGGCGTTGACCACGCTCGGCGGCAGGCCCTGCACCTGGGCGCAGGCCGTGCCGGCCGCCAGGGCCAGCAGTCCACCGGCCAGCCATTGCCGCGGCCCGCCTACACGCTTTTTCCCTAGTCCCGTCATGCCCTGTCCACCCGGTTGCTCGTCCTGCAAAACCGTGAGCATACAAAACCTGGGACGGTTACGGGCGGCGGCGCCCGCCGAAAGCGCGCGCCGGCCGCCGTCGCCAGGGAGCCGCTACTGCAGTTTCCACTTGCCGCCGGCCACGGTGGCCATGACCAGCGCGCGCTCGTCCAGGCCGTTGTGGTCGGTCGGGCTCATGTTGACCACGCCGGTGGCGGTCGGCAGGTTCTTGACGCTCTCCAGGGCGTCGCGCAGGGCCGCGCGGAATTCCGGGGTGCCGGGCTTGGCTTTCTTCAGCGCCACCGGCACGGCTTGCTGCAGCAGCAGGCCGATGTCCCAGGTGTAGGCGGCGAACAGCGACACGCTGCCCGGGCCGTTGGCGGCCTCGTACTTCCTGGCGAACGCCTGGGCCGTGGCCTTGACGGGATGGGTGTCCGGCAGCAGGTCGGCCACCATCACCGGCCCCACCGGCACCCAGGCGCCGTCGCAGGCCGGGCCGCAGACGCGCAGGAAGTCGTTGTTGGCCACGCCGTGGTTGAAGTAGATCTTGCCCTTGAAGCCGCGTTCGCGCAGCGCCCGCGCCGGCATCGCCGCCGGCGTGCCGGAGGCGCCCACCACCACGGCGTCGGGAGCGGCGCCGACCAGCTTCAGCGTCTGCGCCACCGCCGAGGTATCGGTGGGCGCGAAGCTTTCCTTGCCGACGATCTCGATGCCGTGCTGCTTGGCGGCCTTTTCCACTTCCACCCAGAAGGTCTCGCCCAGGGCGTTGTTGAAGCCGATGAAGGCCAGCTTCTTGACGCCGTTGGCGGCGGCGTGGCGGGCGATGCCCTCGGCCATCAGCGAATCGGAGTGCGGCGTCTTGAAGACCCAGCGGCGCTTGTCGTCCACCGGATCGATCAGGCGCGCCGACGAGGCCAGCGTGATGACCGGGGTGGCGCCGCTGGCCACCGTGTCCAGCATGGCCATGGTGTTGGGAGTGGTGGTCGAGCCGATGATGAGGTCGACCTGGTTTTCCGAGATCAGCTTGTGCGAATTGCTGACCGCGCGGGTGGTGTCGGAGGCGTCGTCCAGCACCACGTATTCGACCTTGGCGCCGCCGATCTCGGTGGGCAGCAGGCTGATGGTGTTGCGTTCGGGAATGCCCAGCGAGGCCTGGGGACCGGTGGTGGACAGGGTGGCGCCGATCTTCACCTGCGCCAGCGCGGGCGCGGCGCCCGCGACCAGCAGGGCCGCCAGCGCGGCCGTCAGAGTGCTACGAGGGGTCATGCGGTGTCTCCTTTGGGGCGCGGATATCGTTATGCGTCTTGCCGATCCGCTACGGCGTAGAAAGCGTTATACGACGGGATCCCCCAGGTGCGACAGGAAGGATCCATTATGGAAAACCAGGGCGCCGCCGTGGTCGTCCGGGGCATGCAGGCGCCGCACCTCGCCGATCAGCACGGCGTGGTCGCCCACCTCCAGCACCTGGCGGGTGGCGCACTCGAAGCGGGCGGCGCATTCGTCGAACACGGGAATGCCGTCCTCGGTGGCGTACCAGTCCAGCCCGGCGTAGCGGTCGGCCACCGGCTGCGAGAACACCCGCGCCAGGTCGCGCTGCGGCGCCGCCAGCACGTGGATGGCGAAGCCGCCGCGGCCGGTGAAGTCGGCATAGTGGATGCTGGCGCGGCGCAGGCTCCAGAGCACCAGCGGCGGCTCCAGCGAGACCGGGGCGAAGGAATTGACGGTCAGGCCGATCGGCCCGTCGGCGCCGGCGGCGGTCACCACCGTGACGCCGGTGGCGTAGCGCCCCAGCGCCCGGCGCAGATGGGCCGGGCTGAGGTCGTGGCTGGCGCTCATGGCGGCTCCCCGGGGGCGGACGGTCAGGCCGGCACCGCGTTGGCCGGGCGCACGCCCGACAGCGGCAGGGCCTCGGCCATCAGCCGCTGCATCGAGTCCAGCACCTGGTCCTGCGGCATCAGGCCGAAGTTGTGCAGGCTCATGACGTGGTCCAGGCCCATGTCGGCCAGCCGCGCCAGCTTGTCGGCCACGGTGCGGGCCGAGCCGAACAGCGACAGGCCGCTGGCGATGATGTCGTCGTAGACCTGCTTGCGCGCATACAGGCGGGTCTCCACGTACAGGTCGAAGGCGCGGGCGGCGCGCTCGCGGGCCTGCGCGTCGGTCTCGGCCACGTGGGTGTGCAGCGCCACCGCCGCCATGCCGCTGGCGTCCTCGATGCCGGCCTCGGCCAGGCCGCGGCGGTAGTCCTGCATCATCAGGCCGATCTCTTCGAAGTTGTCCACCGCCGCGTACGGCACGAACAGCATGCGGCGGCCCTGGCGGCCGACGTGGTACGCGGCTTCGCGGCGCAGGATCGCCACGTAGACGGGCACCGGCTGCTGCAGCGGCTGCACATTCAGGCGCACCTCGTGGATGCGGTTGAACTTGCCTTCGTGGCTGATGCGCTCGCCGGCCAGCAGGCGCTCGACCAGCATCAGGTTCTCGTCGAAGCGCTCGCGCTTGGTGGCCGGATCGACGTCGTAGCCCTCGAACTCGTGCTTCAGATAGCCCGAGCCCACACCCAGCGACAGCCTGCCTTGCGAAAGCTGGTCCACCAGGGCATAGTTTTCGGCCACCGTCAGCGGGTTGTGGAAGGTCAGGATCGAGATCGCCGTGCCCAGCCGCAGCCGCGTCGTCTGCTGCGACAGCGCCGCCAGGAACACCGCCGGATTGGGCACCGCGCCGTATTCATGGAAGTGGTGCTCGGCCACCCAGAAGGTGTCGTAGCCCAGCTGTTCGGCGCGGCGCGCCTGCTCCAGCACCTGGCTGTAGAGCTGACCCAGGCTGCGAGGCTGGTCGGGGTAGTGGTCCTGCACCGAGAAGATGGACATCTTCATTGCTTGTCTCCGTCTTTGTCCGCCTGCGCCCCGGGCCGGTCATCCGGCACGGGGATTTGTCCGCCACGGCACGCTGATGTATTTTTTAGTGATACACGTATTCTAATAAGAGACGAACTGATGTCAACAGAGAGCAGCACCGGTATCCAGTCCGCCGAGATCGCCCTGGACGTCCTGACCCGGCTGGCCGAACTGGGCGGCGCCGTGTCGGTGTCGGAACTGGGCCGCAGCCTGGACATGCCGCGCGCCAAGGCGCACCGCTACCTGGTGTCGCTGGAGCGGCGCGGCTACGTCGAGCAGGATCCGGCCAGCGCCCGCTACCGGCTGGGGCCGCAGGCCCTGCACACCGGGCTGGCGGCGCTGGCCGAGGTGGATTTCGTCAAACTGGCGGCCGGCTGCCTGGAAGACCTGAGCGCCGCCATCGGCCAGACCGTCTTCATCTCGGTCTGGGGCCAGCACGGTCCCACCATCGTCCAGTGGCGCGACGCGCGGCTGCCGGTCACGGTCAACGTGCGCGTCGGCTCGGTGCTGCCCCTGCTGAACAGCGCCACCGGGCGGGTCTTCGCGGCCTGGCTGCCGGAAGCGCTGGCGCTGCCGCGCGCGCTGGCCGAATGGGACACGGCGCGGCGCCAGGGCGCCGACGCCGCGCAGTTGCTGGACGATCCCGCCCCGGCCAGCCGCCGGATGCGGCCGGCAAGCCCCCACCCATCGATCCGGCCGACCCCGCCGCCGCGCTGCGGGCGCGCTGGCAGGCCACGCGGGAACGCGGCTACGCCTGCGTCAGCGGCCATCTGCTGCATGGCATCGACTCGGCCGCGCTGCCGGTGCTGGACGCCCAGGGCCAGTTGGCCGGAGCGATCACCGGCCTGGGGCTGCACGGCGGCTTCGACCTCGCCCCGAACGGCGCGCCGCTGCGGGCCCTGACGGCCGCCGCGGCCGACTGCTCGCGCCGGCTCGGCTGGCGCGGCGGGCGCTGAAGGCGCCACCCCGTCCCTGACGCCACCGGGCGGCGGACACTGCGGCGCCGGCCTCCTTGCGGGCTTCGCCACCCGTGGGCCGGCAACGGCGATCGCGGCGGTCCGGCCGCCCTTTTCGCCGGCCCCTTTACAATAGCGAGCTGTCCAGAGCCAACCCGTCGGGTCCGGCTCGCTTTTTTTGCCGCCCGCCCCTTGCCGGCGGCCCGGCGGCCGGCCCTGGCCGCGCCCGCCCCTGATACCGATATCCGCGTGCAACCCCTTACCGTTTCCGATTTCGACTACGAGCTGCCTCCCGAGCTCATCGCGCAGACGCCCGCCGCCCAGCGCACGGGCAGCCGCCTGCTGCACCTGGACGGCGCCAGCCAGCTGCATGACCGCCAGTTCGCCGACCTGGAGGGGCTGCTGCGCCCCGGCGACCTGCTGGTGTTCAACGACACCCGCGTCATCAAGGCGCGCCTGGCCGGCCACAAGATCACCGGCGGCAAGGTCGAGGTGCTGGTCGAGCGCATCACCGACAGCGACCGCGCGCTGGCGCATGTGCGCGCCAGCAAGTCGCCCGGCGCCGGCATGGTGCTGCGGCTGGCCGACGCCTTCGACGCCACGGTGCTGGGCCGCGAGGGCGAACTGTTCGACATCCGCTTCCCCGGCCCGGTGCTGGACCTGCTGGACGCCCACGGCGCCACGCCGCTGCCCCCGTACATCACGCACACCGCCGACGCCGGCGACGACGACCGCTACCAGACCGTCTACGCCCGCGAGCCGGGCGCCGTGGCGGCGCCGACCGCCGGCCTGCACTTCGACCAGCCGACCCTGGACCGCCTGGCGGCCCTGGGCGTGGAGCGCGCCTTCGTCACGCTGCACGTCGGCGCCGGCACCTTCCAGCCGGTGCGCGTGGACAACCTGGCCGACCACGTCATGCACGCCGAATGGTTCACCGTGCCGCAGGCCACGGTGGACGCCATCGCCGCGGCCCGCGCCCGCGGCGGCCGCGTGATCGCGGTCGGCACCACCAGCGTGCGCGCCCTGGAATCGGCCGCCGCCCAGACCGAGGGCCGCACCGCCCCCGGCCTGCCGCTGGCCGCCGCCCAGGGCGACACGCGCCTGTTCATCACCCCCGGCTACCAGTACCGCGTCATCGACGCGCTGGTCACCAACTTCCACCTGCCCCAGTCGACCCTGCTGATGCTGGTGTCGGCGCTGGCCGGCGTCGAGCCGATCCGGCGCGCCTACGCCCACGCCGTCGCCCAGCGCTACCGCTTCTTCAGCTACGGCGACGCCATGTTCATCGAATCCCTCGCCCCATGACCGGACTGAATTTCGAACTGCTCGCCACCGACGGCGGCGCCCGCCGCGGCCGCATCACGCTCAACCACGGCGTGGTGGAAACGCCCATCTTCATGCCCGTGGGCACCTATGGCAGCGTGAAGGCGATGATGCCGCACGAGCTCAAGGAGATCGGCTCGCAGATCGTGCTGGGCAACACCTTCCACCTGTGGCTGCGCCCGGGCACGGAAATCATGGAAAAGCATGGCGGCCTGCACGGCTTCATGCAGTGGGACAAGCCGATCCTGACCGACTCGGGCGGCTTCCAGGTGTTCAGCCTGCAGGGCATGCGCAAGATCACCGAGGAAGGCGTGAAGTTCGCCTCGCCCATCGACGGCGCCCGCCTGTTCCTGACGCCCGAGGAATCGATGCGCATCCAGCGCTCGCTGAACTCGGACATCGTCATGGTGTTCGACGAATGCACGCCCTACGAGATCGACGGCCGCCCCGCGACCGTCGAGGAAGCGGCCCGCTCGATGCGCATGTCGCTGCGCTGGGCGCGCCGCTCGCGCGAGGAATTCGACAAGCTGGAGAACCCCAACGCGCTGTTCGGCATCGTCCAGGGCGGCATGTACGAATCGCTGCGCGACGAGTCCCTGGCCGGCCTGCAGGACATCGGTTTCCACGGCTACGCCATCGGCGGCCTGTCGGTGGGCGAGCCCAAGGAAGACATGATGCGCATCCTGGCGCACGTCACGCCCAAGCTGCCGGCCCAGGCGCCGCGCTACCTGATGGGCGTGGGCACGCCGGAAGACCTGGTCGAGGGCGTGAGCCGCGGCGTCGACATGTTCGACTGCGTCATGCCGACCCGCAACGCCCGCAACGGCTGGCTGTTCACCCGCTTCGGCGACGTCAAGATCCGCAACGCCAAGTACCGTGACGACACCCGTCCGCTGGACCCGAGCTGCGCCTGCCACACCTGCGCCCACTTCTCGCGCGCCTACCTGCACCACCTGCAGCGCGCCAACGAGATCACCGGCGCGCGCCTGAACACGCTGCACAACCTGCATTTCTACCTGACCATCATGAAGGAAATGCGGGAAGCCATCGCCGAGGGCCGCTTCGACGCCTGGCGCGCACAGTTCGCGGCCGACCGGGCGCGCGGGGTGGAGTAGCGGGACGGCGCCGGCCGACCTAGTGAAAACCACGAGAGCGCCGGGGGCTTTTTATTTGGAAATCCGCCCCCATTACTGCGCACAGGCCGTGACTGGTGGCGGGAAATAACCTCGCTACAATAGTCGGCTTGCCCTATCCATGGCTCGCGCGGGGATGGGCGCAGAACAAGATCGGCGACAGCACGATATAAACAAACCCAAATAGACTACACGCAGGAGAATTACATGTCCGTTATCGATACCGCCAGCCTCGTCGTGGCCCAGGCCGCCCCCGAAGGCAACGCGCTGATGGGCATGCTGCCCATCATCCTGATGTTCGTGATCCTCTACTTCCTGATGATCCGTCCCCAGATGAAGCGCCAGAAGGAACACCGCAACCTGATCGCCGCCCTGGCCAAGGGCGACGAAGTCGTGACCGCCGGCGGCATGCTGGGCAAGGTCACCAAGGTGAACGACAGCTACGTCACCGTCGAAGTCTCGGAACTGGCCGACAAGCCGGTCGAGGTCATCATGCAGAAGTCGTCGGTGTCGACCGTTCTGCCCAAGGGAACCATCAAGGCCCTGTAAGCGTCCCATAGGAGCTCCGCCGCCGGGCCCCGGGTCCGGCGGCAGCCGCCCCGCCGCCCGTCGCGCCAGCCGCCCGGGCGGCCTTTTCTCCACTCTTACATGACGTAGCCGGCAATGAACCGCTATCCCCTCTGGAAGTACATTACGGTCCTGATCGCGGTCTTTATCGGCCTGCTGTATACGCTTCCCAATTTCTACGGCGAGTCGCCCGCCGTCCAGGTTTCCAGCGCCAAGGCCACCATCAAGGTGGATCCGGCCATGCTGGAACGGGTCGAGCAGATACTGACCGACGCCAAGATCCCCAATGAAGGGGTCTACTACGAACAGAACGGCACGCTCGGCACCGTGCGCGCCCGCTTCACGTCGACCGACCTGCAACTGCAGGCGCGCGACCTCATCGACAAATCCCTCAATACCGTCCAGGGCGACCCGCACTACACCGTGGCGCTGAACCTGCTGCCGGCCTCGCCCACCTGGATGCGCGCGATGGGCTGGTTCGCCCCCAAGCCCATGTACCTGGGCCTGGACCTGCGCGGCGGCGTGCACTTCCTGCTGCAAGTGGACATGCAGGGCGCCCTGACCGCCCGCTACGACTCGCTGGCCGCCGACGTGCGCTCGGTGCTGCGCGACCAGAAGGTCAACGTGGCCGGCGTCGAACGCTCGGGCATGAGCGTGGCCGCCACCTTCGCCAGCGCGCAGGACCGCGACCGCGCCATCTCGACGCTGCGCAGCCGCCTGCCCGACCTGGAATTCACCGAAAGCGAAGAAAACGGCAAGCTGCTGCTGCTGGGCGCGCTGAACCCGGCCGCGGTCACCCGCGTGCAGGACTCGGCCCTCAAGCAGAACATCAACACGCTGCACAACCGGATCAACGAACTGGGCGTGGCCGAACCGGTCATCCAGCAACAGGGTTCGGACCGCATCGTGGTGCAGCTGCCCGGCGTGCAGGACGTGGCCAAGGCCAAGGAACTGCTGGGCCGCACCGCCACCCTCGAAATCCGCATGGTCGACGACTCGCCCGCCGCGCAGGCCGCGCTGCTGGGCGGCACCGTGCCGTTCGGCCTGGAGCGCTACGCCGACCGCGACGGCCGCCCGATCCTGGTGCGCCGCCAAGTGGTCCTGACCGGTGAAAACCTGCAGGACGCTCAGCCCGGCCGCGATTCGCAGACCCAGCAGGCCGCCGTCCACCTGACGCTGGACTCCAAGGGCGCGCGCATCTTCCGCGACGTCACCCGCGACAACATCGGCAAGCGCATGGCCATCCTGCTGTTCGAGAACGGCAAGGGCGAAGTGGTCACGGCCCCGGTCATCCGCAGCGAAATCGCCGGCGGCCAGGTGCAGATCTCGGGCAGCATGAGCTCCGAGGAAGCCGCCGACACCGCCCTGCTGCTGCGCGCCGGCGCGCTGGCCGCGCCGATGTCGATCATCGAGGAACGCACCATCGGCCCGAGCCTGGGCGCCGACAACATCTCGAAGGGCTTCCATTCGACGCTGTACGGCTTCCTGGCGATCGCCGTCTTCATCATCATCTACTACCACCTGTTCGGCGTGTTCTCGACCGTCGGCCTGACCCTGAACGTGCTGCTGCTGCTGGCCCTGCTGTCGATGCTGCAGGCCACATTGACGCTGCCGGGCATCGCGGCCATCGCGCTGACACTGGGCATGGCGATCGACTCGAACGTGCTGATCAACGAGCGGATACGGGAAGAACTGCGCAACGGGGCGTCGCCACAGCAGGCCATCCACCATGGCTTCGAGCGCGCCTGGGGCACGATTCTCGACTCCAACCTCACCACGCTGATTGTCGGCCTGGCCCTGCTGGCATTCGGTTCCGGCCCGATCCGCGGCTTCGCGGTGGTCCATTGCCTGGGCATCCTGACCTCGATGTTCTCGTCCGTCGTGGGCGTGCGCGCGCTGGCCAACCTCTGGTACGGCCGCAAAAAGAAGCTCACGTCCATCTCCATCGGCGAAGTCTGGAAGCCGAAGACCAACTGAACATGTGCGCGGGCGGCAACGCCGCCCGCCACCGAATAGCCAGGGCAAAAAATGGAATTTTTCCGGATTCACCGCACCATCCCGTTCATGCGCCACGCGCTGGTGCTGAACATCATCAGCCTCGTCACCTTCGTGGCGGCGGTCTTCTTCATCCTCACGCGCGGCTTCCACCTGTCGATCGAATTCACCGGCGGCACGGTCATGGAAGTCAACTACGCGCAGACGGCGCAGCTTGAGAGCGTGCGCGGCGTGGTCTCGAAGCTGGGCTACACCGACTTCCAGGTGCAGAACTTCGGCACTTCGCACGACGTCATGATCCGCCTGCCGCTGCAGGAAGGCCAGACGTCGGCCACCCAGAGCGAAACCGTCATGGCCGCGCTCAAGACCGCCGACCAGGGCGTGGAACTGCGCCGCGTCGAGTTCGTCGGCCCGCAGGTGGGCCAGGAACTGCTGCACAACGGCCTGATGGCCCTGCTGGTGGTGGTCATCGGCATCATGGTCTACCTGGGCTTCCGCTTCGAATGGAAGTTCGCCGTGGCCGGCGTGATCGCCAACCTGCACGACGTGGTCATCATCCTGGGCTTCTTCGCCTTCTTCCAGTGGGAATTCTCGCTGTCGGTGCTGGCGGGCGTGCTGGCGGTGCTGGGCTACTCGGTGAACGAATCCGTGGTCATCATGGACCGGATCCGCGAGAACTTCCGCAAGTACCGCAAGGCGGACGTGCAGGAAGTCATCAACAGCGCCATCACCCAGACCATCTCGCGCACCATCATCACCCACGGCTCGACCCAGATGATGGTGCTGGCCATGCTGTTCTTCGGCGGCCCCACCCTGCACTACTTCGCCATGGCCCTGACCATCGGCATCTGGTTCGGCATCTACTCGTCGGTGTTCGTCGCCGCCGCGCTGGCCATGTGGATGGGCGTCAAGCGCGAAGACCTGGTCAAGCCGGTCAAGAAGGAAGGCGAGGAAGGCGAAGTCGCCTGAGTCGTTTCCCGCTCCGGAAAACCCGTCCGTCGTGGCGGGTTTTTTTATGCGCGGACGATTCTTGCGCAGGCCCCTCGGTCACCACGAATAGCGCCCCGTCCTACATGCGGATACCTTCGCCATAGCCGTCGCCATGGAGGTTGACAGTTATATCCGAACAGGTATATTCATGTTTATCGAACTCCCTCGTCCCCTGTATTGGGAAGGCTCCTCGAAAAAGGACTTCCAGACCTTTCCGCTGGCCGTTCAGAAACACTTGGGGATGAGTCTGTTCATCGTGCAGTCGGGCAGGCAGCCGGCCGCGTCCAAGCCATGGCACGGACTCGGGCCGGGCGTGTTTGAACTGGTCGACGATCATCGGGGCGATACGTTCCGCGCCGTCTACCTGATACGCATCGGCAACGGAGTGCATGTACTGCATGCATTCCAGAAGAAGTCCAAATCGGGTATTTCCACGCCGCGGCCCGACATTGCCTTGATCTCCCGGCGGCTCAAACAGATTCAGGCCCGCTATGGGCCCCACAAGAGACAACCATGACGCGAACTACCGGCACCCTGAATGTTCTGTATGACCTCGGCCTTGAAGACGCCGCCGACCTCACCGTCCAGGCACAGCTCGCCATCAAGCTCAACGATCTGATCGACCAGCGCCAGCTCACCCAGGCCCAGGTTGCCGCCCTGACCGGCATGACCCAGCCCAAGGTCTCCCAGATACGCCGTTACCAGTTGCAGAACATCTCGCTGGAGCGGCTGATGCGCGCCCTGGTCGCGCTGGACCAGCACGTGGAGATACGCGTGCGCAAGGCAAGGCAACCCGACACCGCCGGGATCAGCGTCACGGGCTAGCACTGGCGTCCCTTCCCCGCACTGTACCGACGCCCCGCCCGCCAGGTGTACGGGTACGGCCGCCCCCGTATTCGCTACCATAGGCCTCATGAAACTCGCTCTCGATCATCTCGTCGTCGCCGCCGCGGACCTGGACAGCGGCACCCGCCACGTGGCCGACCTGCTGGGCATCGCGCCCATGGGCGGCGGCGCGCATCCGCGCATGGGCACCCACAACCGCGTGCTGGGCATGGCCGACGGCGTGTACCTGGAAGTGATCGCCATCGACCCGGACGCACCGGCGCCGCAGCGGCCGCGCTGGTTCGGGCTGGACCAGCCGGCCATGCGGGCGCGCCTGGCCGAGGGACCTTTCCTGGCGCACTGGGCCGCGCGCGTCTCGGCGCCCGACGACCTGAGCGCATGGCAGGCGCGCCACCCGGACCGCATCGCCCCGGCCATTCCCATGACCCGCGGCGACCTGCGCTGGCGGCTCACCGTGCCGGACGATGGCGCCCTGCCCGCCTGGCGCGAGGATGGCCAGGCGGCCGGCGGCGGCCTGCTGCCGACGCTGATCCAGTGGGACGTGCCGGCCTATCCGGGCGTCAGCCTGCCGCGCCAGCCGTTGGCGCTGCGCGCCCTGAGCGGCAGCCATCCGCATGCCGCGCTGCTGCGCCAGGGGCTGGCCTGGCTGGGCGCGGACGCCCTCATCGCCATCGAACAGGCCGACGGCCCGCCGCGCCTGCGCGCCGCCATCGAGACCGCCCAGGGCATCAAGACCCTGGCCTGACCCGACCACAAGAAAACGGAGACATCCCATGAGCGTCACCCTCAAGCGCTTCGACGACGCGCCCTACGAACAGCAGTGCGAAGCCACCGTCATCGCCGTGCGCGCCGACGGCGTCGAGCTGGACCAGACCATCTGCTACGCCCGCAGCGGCGGCCAGGCCGGCGACAGCGGCACGCTGACGCTGGCCGACGGCCGCGCGCTGGCCCTGGCCGATACCGTCTACGCCGACGACCGCAGCCGCATCCTGCACGTGCTGGCCGAGGGCGCCGCGGCGCCGCAGGTCGGCGACCGCGTCACCGTGCGCCTCGACTGGCCGCGCCGCCACCGGCTGATGCGCCTGCACACCTGTCTGCACCTGCTCGGTTCGCTGGTGCCGGCGCCCGTCACCGGCTGCAGCATTTCGCCCGACTCGGCGCGCATCGACTTCGACCTGCCCGAGTCGACCCTCGACAAGGCCGACCTGACGGAGCGCCTGAACGCGCTGATCCAGGCCCGCACCGACGTCACCGTCAACACCATCACGCCGCAGGAACTGGCGGCGCAGCCGGACCTGGTGCGCACGGTCGGCGCGGCGCCGCCCGGCGGCACGGCGCGCATCCGCATCATCGAGATCCCCGGGGTGGACCGCCAGCCCTGTGGCGGCACGCACGTGGCCAACACCGGCGAGATCGGCCCGGTCACGGTCACCAAGATCGAGAAGAAAAGCCGCACCAACCGCCGCGTGGTGGTGGCCTTCGCCTGAGCCGGCCCGCCATGCAAAAGGCCACCCTCGGGGCGGCCTTTTTGTTCGTCGGAACGCCTGGCGCCGGCGTCCTCAGCTTTTCTTCCACCAGCGCCACGGCGCCCGCAGCGGCCACTGGTACTTGCTGCACAGCACGCGCGGGGCCAGCAGGTGGCCGACCGCGATGGCGATGCCGGCGGCGGTCATGACGTCCGACAGATAGTGATCCAGGTTGACCAGGCGACTGACGGCGACCAGCACGGCCAGCGACAGGAACGCCCAACGCCAGCGCGGCGCCAGGATGCCGAGCGTCACCGCCACCGCGAAGGCGGCGTAGGTATGGCTGGAGGGAAAGGAATTGAACTGATTGGCGCGCGAAAAGGCCTCGCCCAGCCCGTAGATGCCCTTGTCGAAGAACAGCTCCGGACGCGCCCGCGCCACCGAACGCTTGAGCACCAGCACCACCAGGCCGCCCACCGCCATGGTCGACAGCATCAGCAGGCTGCCGCGCGCCATGCTGGCGTAGCTCATGCGCACCGGATTGCGCCAGCCGCGCGCCAGGCCGACCAGGCCGACGATGTAGAACGCCAGCGCCACGCCGATGTAGCGGCCGCTTTCGCCCATTTCGCCGATCCACTCGAACGATTCGTTGACGCCCTCGGACACCGTCTGCCGGATCCAGATCGCCAGCGGCAGGTCGACCCACAGCGCACAGGCGCCCGCCACCACGGCCAGCGCCAGGCCCGCCACTACCCACGCGGTGGTGGACAAGGGGTTGCGGAACTCGTCCGCTGAGGCGGCCACGCCGCCCGCCGGAAGCGTGCGAGTCGGGGGAATAGGAAGATTCGTCGTCATCGGACCGGGTTTGTAAAGAGTCTTGTTCTCGGAAAGGTCATTGGCGAAGGCGAGCTATCGTAACCCTGCATTGCGGATTGAAGTGGGAAATTTGCTGCAAGGGGTAAAATCCCGCTTTTCCCCTCTTCTGCCCCCGGGATCTACACCCGTCACGGCGACCAACATGCAAGAAACCTCCCTGAAGCGCGCCTCGGCCGCGCCCGACGGCGCCGCCGTCCCGTCCGCCGCCATCGGCTCCCCCCGCAAGCTCTACATCCGCACCTTCGGCTGCCAGATGAACGAGTACGACTCGGACAAGATGGCCGACGTGCTGCGTGGCGACCAGGGGCTGGAGCTGACCGACAACCCGGAAGAAGCCGACGTCATCCTGTTCAACACCTGTTCGGTGCGCGAAAAGGCCCAGGAAAAGGTCTTTTCCGACCTGGGCCGCGTGCAGCACCTGAAAAAGACCAACCCGAACCTGGTGATCGGCGTGGGCGGCTGTGTGGCCAGCCAGGAAGGCGAGGCCATCGTCAAGCGCGCGCCCTACGTGGACGTGGTGTTCGGCCCGCAGACCCTGCACCGCCTGCCCGACCTGATCCAGCGCCGCCGCGCCGAGGGCCGCTCGCAGGTCGACATCAGCTTCCCGGAGATCGAAAAGTTCGACAACATGCCGCCGCCGCGCGTCGACGGCGCCACCGCCTTCGTCTCGATCATGGAAGGCTGTAGCAAGTACTGCAGCTTCTGTGTCGTGCCCTACACGCGCGGCGAGGAAGTCTCGCGCCCGTTCGACGACGTGCTGATCGAAGTGGCCGACCTGGCCGACCAGGGCGTCAAGGAAGTCACCCTGCTGGGCCAGAACGTCAACGCCTACCGCGGCCGCATGACCGACAGCGACGAGATCGCCGATTTCGCCATGCTGCTGGAATACGTGCACGAGATTCCCGGCATCGAGCGCATCCGCTACACCACCTCGCACCCCAAGGAAATGACCCAGCGCATGGTGGACGCCTACGCCCGCCTGCCCAAGCTGGTGTCGTTCCTGCACCTGCCGGTGCAGGCCGGCAGCGACCGCGTGCTGGCGGCCATGAAGCGCGGCTACACCACCCTGGAATTCAAGTCGGTGGTGCGCCGCCTGCGCGCCGCGCGTCCGGACCTGACGCTGTCGTCGGATTTCATCGTCGGCTTCCCCGGCGAGACCGAGGAAGACTTCGAAAAGACCATGAAGCTGATCGAGGACGTCGGCTTCGACACCTCGTTCTCGTTCGTCTACTCGCGCCGCCCCGGCACGCCGGCCGCCGACCTGCATGACGACACGCCGCAGGACGTCAAGCTGCGCCGCCTGCAGCGCCTGCAGGCGCTGATCAACGAGCAGGCCGCCACCATCGCCCGCAATATGGTCGGCAGCCGCCAGCGCCTGCTGGTGGAAGGCCCCTCGCGGCGCGACCCGAACGAGCTGATGGGCCGCACCGAGAACAACCGCATCGTCAATTTCGCCGCGCCCGCGCGGCTCATCGGCCAGATGGTCGACGTCATCATCACCGAAGCGCACACCAACTCGTTGCGCGCCCGGGTGGCCGACATCGACCGCGACGCCCAAGAGACCGAATGACCACATCCCGCCCCCGCGCCCGCCGCAGCATGCCCGCCGTCGTCACCCTGGACGGCGACAACACCCACCTGGCCAACCTGTGCGGCCCGCTGGACGAGAACCTGCGCCAGTTGGCCGATGGCATGGGCGTCAAGCTGTCGCGTCGCGGCAGCCGCGTCACCATCGAAGGCGAACAGGCCGAACTGGCCGGCCGCGTGCTGCGCCGCTTCCATGAGCAGGCCGTGCACCGCGCCCTGTCGGTCGACGACATCCAGCTCGGGCTGGTCGAGATCGGCGTCGGCCGCCAGGAAGAAAAGCCGCAGGATGCGCCGGCCCGCGAAGCCGACCCGTTGCCGGCGCTGGACGACGACAGCGACGCCATCGCCCTGCGCACCAAGCGCAGCGACCTGCGTCCGCGCACGCCGCGCCAGCGCGACTACCTGAACAACATCCTCAAGCACGACATCACCTTCGGCGTGGGCCCGGCCGGCACCGGCAAGACCTGGCTGGCGGTGGCCTGCGCCATCGACGCGATGGAACGCGACACGGTGCAGCGCCTGGTGCTGACGCGCCCGGCGGTCGAGGCCGGCGAACGGCTCGGCTTCCTGCCCGGCGACCTGGCGCAGAAGGTCGATCCGTACCTGCGCCCGCTGTACGACGCCCTCTATGACCTGATGGGCTTCGAGAAGGTGCAGCGCCTGTTCGAGAAGCAGACTATCGAGATCGCCCCGCTGGCCTACATGCGCGGCCGCACGCTGAACCATGCCTTCGTCATCCTGGACGAAGCGCAGAACACCACGCCGGAACAGATGAAGATGTTCCTGACGCGCATCGGCTTCGGCAGCAAGGCCGTCATCACCGGCGACCCGTCGCAGGTGGACCTGCCGCGCGGCCAGGAAAGCGGCCTGGCGCATGCGGTCAAGGTGCTGGATGAGGTGCAGGGCATCGCCACCACCCGTTTCACCAGCCGCGACGTGGTGCGCCATCCGCTGGTGGCCCGCATCGTCGATGCCTACGACCGAGCCTCGGAAAATGACGCCTGACCTGTCCCTTTCCGTCCAGTACGGCGTCGAGGAACCCCGCCTGCCGCGCTGGCGCCTGCGCCGCTGGGCCGAGCGGGCGCTGGCCGCTGCGGCCGAGGACGGACTGGTGGACTTCACGGCCGCCGAGCTCAGCCTGCGCCTGGTGGGCGCGGCCGAGGGGCGCCGCCTGAACCGCGATTTTCGTCAGCGCGACTACGCCACCAACGTGCTGACGTTCGAATACGGCGTCGACCCGCTGGGCGTGGCGCGCGGCGACATCGTGATGTGCGTGCCGGTGCTGGTGCGCGAGGCCCGCGAACAGCGCAAGGCGTTGCTCGACCACGCCGCCCACCTGACCCTGCACGGCGTGCTGCATTCGCTCGGCTACGACCACATCAAGGCGCGCGACGCCCGCCGCATGGAGGCGCTGGAGACCGCCACGCTGGCCCGCATGGGCATCGCCGACCCCTACAACGAGGCCTGATCCTCGAGGCCTGGTCCGCGGCCCTGGGGTGAACCCTGAGCAATCGGCGCAAAATGGCGTCCTGCAAGGCGCAGATCGCGTCGGTTGGACCCATTTTCCGGGACGGCGTTACAAATTGAGCGCCAGATTCGGTTATGCTGGCCCCTCCATAACTTGTCCTCCCGGACGATGTCTGACCCCTACCCTGCTCCCGAAGCGACTCCCGCTCGCTCATCCAAACCCGCCACCAAATCCCTTCTAGACCGCCTGCTTTCCCTTGTGCGCCGCGAGCCCGAGGACCGTGAAGGCATCAAGGCCGTTCTCGAAGCCGCGCATGACCGCGACCTGCTGGACGCGGAGTCCTACAAGATGATCAAGGGCGCGCTGGCCGTGTCCGAAGGCACCGTCGGCGACATCATGGTCCCGCGTTCGCGCATGGACCTGCTCGACGTCACGCAGCCCATCCCCTATCTGGTGGCCAACGTGATCGAAACCGCGCACTCGCGGTTCCCGGTCTACGAAGGCGACCGCGACAACATCATCGGCATCCTGCTCGCCAAGGATCTGCTGCGCTGCATGCTGGAGCCCGGCATCGAGGTGCGCACGCTGGTGCGCCCGGCCGTGTTCATCCCCGAATCCAAGCGCCTGAACGTGCTGCTGCACGAGTTCCGCGCCAGCCGCAACCACCAGGCCATCGTCATCGACGAGCACGGCGGCATCTCCGGCCTTGTCACGATGGAAGACGTGCTGGAACAGATCGTCGGCGACATCGAGGACGAATTCGACGAAACCGAGGAAGACTCGATCTTCCCCGAGGGCGAGAACCAGTGGCGCGTGCTGGCCGCCACCGACATCTCGCACTTCAATGACGTGTTCGGCTGCCATCTGCCCGACGACGAGTACGACAGCGTCGGCGGCTGGATGGGCGGCCAGCTCGGCCGCATTCCGCGCCGCGGCGACGTCGCCGAGATCGACGGCCTGAAACTGGAAGTGGCGCGCGGCGATGCCCGCCGCGCCATCTGGCTGCGCGTCAAGCGCGTCGCGCCGTCGCGCGGCGTCCCGCCCAACACCGACGCATGAGCCGCGCCTCCCGCGGTCCGTTCCTGCTGGGCGCGGCCGGCCTGACGCTGGCCGGCGCCGTCCACGCCCTCACCTTCGCCCCCGGCCCGCTGCCGGACTGGGCCCTGGCCATCACGCAGATCCTGGCGCTGGCGGTGGCCGCCCGCGTCACCCTGTACGCGCCGTCGGCGCGCCAGGCATGGCTGCGCGGCTGGCTGTTCAGCTTCGCCACTTATGCGCTGGGGCTGTACTGGATCTTCATCAGCCTGCACCGCTACGGCGACCTGGCCGCGCCGCTGGCCGTGGCCGCGGTCCTGGCGCTGTCGGCCTTCCTGGCGTTGTTCCCGGCCACGGCCGGCGCGCTGGCGCGGCGCTACACACCGCTGGCGGCCGATTCCACGCCGGGACGCGTGCTGTCGGCCACGCTGGCCTGGGGCGCGCTGTGGGCCGGCTTCGAATGGATCCGCGCGGTGCTGCTGACCGGTTTCCCGTGGCTCAACATCGGCTACGCGCAGGTCGACAGCCCCATCGCCGGCTGGGCGCCGCTGCTGGGCGTGCACGGCATGGCCCTGCTGTCGGCCTTCGCCGCCGCCGCCATCGCCAGCCTGTGGCGTCCCGCGGGCCAGCAGAAGCAGCCGCGCGACGGCCGCCACGCGCTGGCTGCCGGCGTGGCGCTGGCGCTGGCCGCCGCCGGCTGGCCGCTGTCGCGCATCGACTGGTCGGCCCCCAGCGGCGAGCCGCTGAACGTGCGTCTGGTCCAGGGCAACATCGAGCAGTCGCAGAAATTCGATCCGGCGCTGCTCGACCAGAGCCTGCGCCGCCACCTGGAACTGGCGGCCATGCCGTCGGCGCCGGGCGTGCCGCCGCCGCAGATGGTGATCCTGCCGGAAACCGTGCTGCCGATATTCCAGGACCAGCTCGACCCGCGCGTGTGGGACGTCTGGCGCCAGGTGGCGGCGCGGCAGAACGCCGTGATCGCCATGGGCGTGCCCCTGCACGACGTGCGCGACGGCCGCGACCGCTACACCAACAGCGTCATGGGCTTCGACGGCCAGACGCCGCTGGAACAGCTCACCGGCGGCAGCACCGCGATGCGCTACGACAAGCGCCACCTGGTGCCCTGGGGCGAATACGTGCCGCCGGGCTTCCACTGGTTCGTCGACATGCTGAACATCCCGCTGGGCGATTTCGACCGCGGCGCCGAGCGCCAGACGCCGTTCGCGGTGGGCGGCCAGCACATCGCCTTCAACATCTGCTACGAAGACCTGTTCGGCCCCGACCTGCTGCCCGCGCTGCAGCCCGGCCCCAACGGCGAACCGGGCGCCACCATCCTGGTGAACGTCAGCAATCTGGGCTGGTTCGGCGATACCTGGGCCTTGCGCCAACACCTGCAGATCGGGCGCCTGCGCACCATCGAAACCGCGCGCCCCATGCTGACCGCCACCAACACCGGCATCACCGCAGCCATCGACGCCAAGGGCCATGTCGCGGCCCAGCTGGCGCCGCTGCAGCCCGGCGTGCTGCCGGTCTCGGTGCAGGGCATGGCGGGCCTGACGCCCTATGCCCGCTTTGGCGACAAGTCGGCGCTGGCGCTGATCGGCCTGGCGCTGATCGCCGCCTTCGGCATCAGCCGCCCGCGTCGCCGCTGAGCCTGAACCGGGCCAGGCCTTGCCTGGTCCGGCGCTTTGCGGCCGGGCCTTCCTGGCCGGGCCCTAGCGCAACAGGTTGGCGGGCAGCGCGCCGCTGTCATCGACCGGCAGCAGCGGCCCCACCCCCGCGCCCGTCAGTTCGATCGCGTCCGCGATGCGCGCCATGTCATCGCCGTCCAGCTCCAATTCCGCCGCGCCCAGCACGCCGTCGACCTGCGCCACGTTGCGCATGCCGACAATGGCTCCGGTGACGCCCGGCCACGCCAGGGTCCAGGCGATGGCGACCGCCGCCTGGGTCGTGCCGTGGCGTTCGGCGATGGGCTTGAGCGCTTCGGCCAGGGCCAGATTGCGCGCCAGGCAGGGCGGCTGGAATTCCGCGTTGCGCGAACGCCAGTCGTCCGCGCGCAGGGCCTGCGCCCGCTCGACCGAGAAGCCGCCGCTGAGCAGGCCCGATTGCATCGGGCTGTAGACGATGACGCCGGTGCCGTTCTGCGCGCACCACGGAATCAGGTCGGCGCCGGCGCCGCGCTGGATCGCCGAGAACGGCGGCTGCAGCGACTCCACGTGTCCCAGCGCCTCGGCGTCCTGCAATTGCGCCAGGTTGTGGTTGGACAGGCCGACCGCGCGCACCTTGCCCTCCCGCTTGAGGTCCAGCAATTCCTGCCAATAGGCCTCCAGCGGCGTGCCGTCGCCGGCCGGCCAGTGCATCTGGTATAGATCGATGCGCTCGACGCCCAGGCGGCGCAGCGATGCCTCGATTTCGCGGCGGATGCTGGCCGGCGCGCCGTTGCGCCGCGGGGTCGCCTGCGGCTGCTCGGGCGACCAGGTCAGGCCGCATTTGGTGAAGACGTAGGGCCGTTCACCGGGGCTCATCTGCGCCAGCGCGCGGCCCACCACCGCTTCGGCGTGGCCCAGGCCGTAGACGGCGGCGGTGTCGATCCAGTTGATGCCGCGATCGACCGCGAGGCGGATCGCGGCGATCGAATCGGCGTCGTCCTGCGGCCCCCAGCCGATGGCCCAGGCATTGCCGCCCATCGCCCAGGCGCCCAGGCCGATGCGCGTGATCGACATATCGCTGCGCCCCAGCGGGCGCGTCGGGAAAGAAGTCGGGGTGCTCATGCGAAAAAAATCTCCTGCCGGCAAAGCGTCATGGCGGATCCCGCCCGGGTCCACGCAACAGTCACGATAGCACTCGTCCAAGCCTTTGATTTTCCGGCATTGTGCGCCTGGCGCGCGGCGCTCCAGACGCGGCCGGCGCCCTCGCCGCGGGGCCCCCGCGGCCACGCATGCGTCCCCTTGAAAGCGATTTCAACGCAACTTTTTCAGTTTTTGCACCCAACCGACTTGCACGCCGAAATTAGTTCGTGCATAATCTCGTTTCTTCGCCAACGGCACTAAACAAAACCGGCAACGAGATACGAAAAACGGCCACGAAAGTGATCGAAAAAACGTAAAACGTGGCAGGAATTGATTAGAAGAACGGGGGTATAGCTCAGCTGGGAGAGCGCTTGCATGGCATGCAAGAGGTCAGCGGTTCGATCCCGCTTACCTCCACCAGTCCAAAGCGAAGAAGTAGTACAGCAGTAAAACTCGCAGTAAAAACAGCAAGTCCAAGTCCCCTTCGTCTAGAGGCCTAGGACATCACCCTTTCACGGTGAGTACAGGGGTTCGAATCCCCTAGGGGACGCCAGTTTACTGGTTGCAGTACAGAAGTATTCAGTACCGAATGCAGTTGAAGTGACACAGTAGTTGAGTAAGCCGCTGCGGAGCGGTAGTTCAGTTGGTTAGAATACCGGCCTGTCACGCCGGGGGTCGCGGGTTCGAGCCCCGTCCGCTCCGCCAAAAGCGCTCTACGCAGTGCCTTTCAAGAGCTCCGTCCCTGGAGCTTTTTGCATTTATAGGGTGTAAGCCTTGTTGTTTACAGGTTGGAACAGCAGGGAATCTGGGGGGTATAGCTCAGCTGGGAGAGCGCTTGCATGGCATGCAAGAGGTCAGCGGTTCGATCCCGCTTACCTCCACCAGTAAAGCAGTAAGTAGTACAGTAGTTTGTGCAGTTGCAAGTTCCGGTCCCCTTCGTCTAGAGGCCTAGGACATCACCCTTTCACGGTGAGTACAGGGGTTCGAATCCCCTAGGGGACGCCAGTTCGCTGGCTCGCCGACCGGATCTGCAAAGTCGTCCTGACAAGATGATGTGCTGCCAAGTGTTGTTGTAAACCGCTGCGGAGCGGTAGTTCAGTTGGTTAGAATACCGGCCTGTCACGCCGGGGGTCGCGGGTTCGAGTCCCGTCCGCTCCGCCAAGCATCTTGTGTGCATCCCAGCAAGCCGCAAGACCAGTCGTTCCGCAGGAGTCTTCCTGCACTGCGCCAGAAGGCGCCCGCCAAAAGCTCCGGATTCCGGAGCTTTTTTGCTTTGCGCGGCAGCAAGCGCCGTGCCGCCCCTTCCCCGTCTCGTCCGTTTATCCTCTGGACAGGCCGCGCCGCGCAACGCATCCTGTGCGCTTGTGCCAGCCAAGCCAAGAGGCCCACGTGACCGCCAGCAACGCCGCTCCGCAAGCCCACCGCCAACACCTGCAACGGATCATCGCAGGCTTGAACGAAGGCATCATCCTGCTCGAGCCCGATGGCAGCGTCGCCTGGGCCAACGCCAGCGCGCTGGCGCTGCACGGGGTCGACACGCTGGAGGCGCTGGGGCAGACGCCCGCCGGCTATCGCAAGCGCTATGCGCTGACCTACCGCAACCACCATCGCGTGCCCGCCCGGCAGTACCCGCTGGACCGCCTGGCCGCCGCGGTGGCGTTCGACGACCTGCTGCTGGACCTGACGCGCAAGGACGACGCCGATTTCCTGCGCAACATCCGCGCGCGCGGCTTGCTGCTGGAAGGCGACGGCGCGGACTTCCGCGTGTTGATCCTGGATGACCAGACCGGCCAGTTCAACGCCGAGCAGCGCTTCGAGCGCACCTTCGCCGCCAATCCGGCGCCGGCGCTCATCTGCCGCCTGTCCGACCTGCGCTATGTGAAAGTGAATCAGGGCTTCCTCGACATGACCGGCCTGACACGCGAGGCGGTGCTGGGCAAGTCCGCCTACGAACTCGATGTGCTCGACGGCGGCGACGACAAGGACGACGCGGTGGCCAAGCTGAACGCGGGCCTGACCATCAGCCAGCGCGAAGGCGTGGTGCGGCTGGCGGATGGCGGTCCGCGCTTCGTCATCGTCGCCGGCCAGCCGATCGACATGCAGGACGAGCCGTGCATGCTGTTCACCTTCATCGACCTGGAAAAACGCAAGCGTACCGAGGAAGCCCTGCAACAGAGCGAAGAGCGTTTCTCCAAGGCCTTCCGGCTGGCGCCGGTGCCGATGGCGCTGTGCGACGGCGAATCGCTGCGCGCGTTGGATATCAATGACGCGTTCGCGCAGGCCGTGGGCGTGTCGGCGCAGGACGGCGCGGGCCAGGAGCTGACCAGCCTGGGCCTGCGCCCGTTCGAAGGCATGGCCGACAGCCTGGCGCGCGGCGAGAGCATCCGCAACCGCGAAGCCGCGCTGGCCACGCCCGATGGCGACCTGCTGGACTGCCTGGCGTCGGCCGAGCCGGTCATGATCGGCGGCGAGCGCCGCGTGCTGCTGGTGATGCAGGACATCACCGAACGCAAGCGCAGCGAGACCGAGCTGCTGACGGCGATCGAGGCCGTGATGCAGGACACCTCGTGGTTCAGCCGCGGCATCATCGAGAAGCTGGCGCAATTGCGCGCCCCGGCGCCGGCGGCGCGCGACGTGGCCGAGCTGGCGCAGCTGACCGCCCGCGAGCGCGAGGTGCTGGGCCTGCTGTGCCAGGGCCATGGCGACGACGATATCGCCCGCCAGCTGCGCCTGTCGCGCAACACGGTGCGCAATCACGTGGCCACCATCTACAGCAAGATCGGCGTGCACCGCCGCAGCGCGGCCATCGTCTGGGCCCGCGACCGCGGCATCACCGGGCATGAAAAACCACGCTCGCGCGGCAAATCCGGCGCGGGCTGACGCGCGCCGCGCGAATTTACAAATTGAATCAAAATAATCGGGGCATCGCGCTGCGCGAAGATGCCACCGCGTTCGATTCCGTCCGCCGCCAAAAACCATCATTTTCGGCAAAAACCCGCTCAACACCCCTCCAAAATCCGCACCGAACCCCAGATTGCGCAAACCCTGCGCAGGTTCTTACGATCCGCCGATCTGGCCGCCCCGCTCCCGGGGCCGGCGAGATCCCCGCAAGCCTTCTGGAGTCCGTTGATGCAGACCGCCTACATTCCCGTTCCCAAGCCGCCCAAGGCGCAGCCCGCGCCCGCCTGGAGCAGCGCCGCCGTGATGGAGCTTTACGCCCTGCCGTTCATGGACCTGGTGTTCCGCGCCCAGCAGACGCACCGCGCCCACTTCGACCCCAACGGCATCCAGCTGTCGAGCCTGCTGTCGATCAAGACCGGCGGCTGTCCCGAGGACTGCGGCTATTGCTCGCAGTCGTCGCGCTACGACACCGGCCTGGAAACGGAAAAGCTGATGCCGCTGGACGAGGTGCTGGCCGCGGCCCGCGCCGCCCAGGCCGGCGGCGCGCAACGCTTCTGCATGGGCGCTGCCTGGCGCAGCCCCAAGCCGCACCACCTGGAGGCCGTGGCCGAGATGGTCAGCGCGGTCAAGGCGCTGGGCCTGGAGACCTGCGTCACGCTCGGCATGCTGCGCGAGGGCCAGGCAGAACAGCTCAAGCAGGCCGGCCTGGACTACTACAACCACAACCTGGACACCTCGCCCGAGTTCTACGGCAAGATCGTCACCACCCGCACCTACCAGGACCGTCTCGACACGCTGGACCGCGTGCGCGACGCCGGCATCAACGTCTGCTGCGGCGGCATCGTCGGCATGGGCGAATCGCGCCAGGAGCGCGCCGGCCTGATCGCGCAGCTGGCCAACATGGAGCCCTACCCCGAGTCGGTGCCGATCAACAACCTGATGCGGGTGGAAGGCACGCCGCTGGCCGACGTCGAGCCGCTCGATCCGTTCGAGTTCGTGCGCACCATCGCGGTGGCGCGCATCACCATGCCGCGCGCCATGGTGCGCCTGTCGGCCGGGCGCGAGGCCATGGACGACGCGATGCAGGCGCTGTGCTTCATGGCCGGCGCCAATTCGATGTTCTACGGCGACGTGCTGCTGACCACCGGCAACCCGCGCATGGAGGCCGACCAGCGCCTGCTGCAACGGCTGGGCATGCGTATCGACGCCGGCCAGCATACGCATCAGCACGCGCGCCAGGACCTGTCGGCGTGACGCTGACGCCTGGCCCGTTCTACCTGCTGGCCAGCGTCGCCTGCAGCGTCGCCGTGGCGGCGATGCTGAAGCTGGCGCGGCGCTGGCAGGTGGACGTGCGCCAGGCCATCATGGTGAACCACGCGGTGGCCGCCCTGCTCTGCTGGGCCGTGCTGCGGCCGGACCCGGCCACGCTGCTCACGCCGCAGACGCCGTGGCTGGTGCTGGTGGCGCTGGGCCTGCTGCTGCCCAGCGGCTTCATGGCGATGGCGCTGGCCGTGCGCCATGCCGGCGTGGTGCGCAGCGACGCGGCGCAGCGGCTGTCGCTGTTCATCCCGCTGCTGGCGGCGTTCCTGCTGTTCGGCGAGCCGGTCAGCGGCCGCAAGCTGGGCGCGATCGCGCTGGCCTTCGCCGCCCTGTTCTGCCTGTTGCGGCGCCCCGCCGCCCGGCCCGAAGCCACCGCCACGGCGCCCGACACCGACGCGGCCGGACGCCGCGCGTTGTGGCTATGGCCATTGTCGGTATGGGTGGCCTATGGCGTGGTCGACATCCTGTTCAAGCAGGTGGCGCGCGCCGGCACGGGGTTCGCCAGCGGCCTGCTACTGGCCTTCGTGCTGGCCAGCGCGCTGATGCTGGCCTACCTGCTGTGGCGCCGCGCCGCCTGGGCGCCGCGCCATCTGGCGGCCGGCGTGGCGCTGGGCGTGATGAATTTCGGCAACATCCTCACCTACATCCGCGCCCACCAGGCGCTGCCCGAGCATCCCGCGCTGGTGTTCGCGTCCATGAACATGGGCGTGATCACGCTGGGCACGCTGGTCGGGGCGCTGGTGTTCCGCGAGCCCCTGACGCGCCTGAACGGCGTGGGCCTGGCGCTGGCGCTGGGGGCCATCCTGCTGATGACCCCGTGGTGACCGACCGGGCCGCTCAGGTGCCGGTGCGGGGCTGCCGCGCCGCCTGATCCTCGCCCTCGGGCTCGGTCCGCGCCGGCTCGGCCGTGGCGGTCATGGCCGCGATGGGCGGATCCACCGCCCCGGCGCCTTCCACCGGCGGCGTGGCGGGCGCGGCCGCGGGATCCGGCTGCACCATCTCGATGCCGATATCGTTTTCCACGTCGACCCGCGGGTCGAGCACGGCGGCGGCCGGCGAGCTTTGCAGCGTGTCCGGCATCGGCACGAAATGCACCGGCGCTTCCTCGACCTGGTGGGCGCCGGTGACGCGCGTGGGGCGCACCTGCCACACCAGGATCAGCGCGCAGGCCGAGATGAAGACGTAATACATGCTGGGGCCGGCCAGCGACATCAAGAGGCCCGCGATCATCGGGCCGACACAGGCGCCGACGCCGTAGGTCATGAGCAGCACCGCCGACAGGCTGACGCGGCGCTCGGATTCGACGTGGTCGTTGGCGAAGGCGGCGCCCAGCGGATACAGGGTGAACTGCAGGATGCCGAAGACGCAGGACATGGCCACCAGCGCCCAATAGGGCAAGGCCAGCCAGCCCCACATGACGGTCGGCAGCACCACCAGCAGCAGCGCATTGAAGCGGATCAGGCCGGCGCGGTTGATGCGGTCGGACAGCCAGCCCATGGGCCATTGCGACAGCAGCCCGGCGGTGACGGCGGCGGCCACGAACACGGCGGCCTGCGAGGTCGTCAGGCCGTGCTTGGCGCCGTACACGGCCGCCAGGCCGTAGAACGCGCCGGACAGGTTGCCGGCCACGAACAGCACCGTCATGGACAGCGGCACGCGCCGCATGAAGAAGCGGATATCGAGCGCGGCCGGCAGCGGCGTGGGCGGGTGCGAGCGGGCCGTGACGGCGATCGGCACCAGGCACAGCACCAGGCACATGGCCACCAGGGTCAGCGGCCGCAGGTCGAGCGTGGCATAGGCGGTCAGGGCCAGTTGCCCCAGCACCGTGCCCAGGCCGGACACCACCATGTAGACGGAGAACACGCGCCCGCGCTGGTGGTTTTCGGTTTGTTCGTTGAGCCAGCTTTCGATGACCATGAATTCGGTCACCATGACGATGCCCGAGATGACGCGGAACACCAGCCACAGCGGCATGGAGTCGACCAGCGTCTGCGCCAGGATCATGCTGGTGGCGACGGCGGCACAGGCGACAAAGGCGCGGATGTGGCCGACGCGGATGATGAGCTTGTGTCCCAATCGCGCGCCGCAGACCAGGCCGAAGTAATAGCCGGCGATCAGGGTGCCGATCCAGACCTCGCTGACGGACTGCGCGGTCAGCCTCAACCCCATGTAGGTGTTGAACAGGCCGGTGCCGATGAGCATCAGCAGGGTCGCGAAATACAGCGACGAGAAAGAAGAGATGGTTGCGAGCATGGCGTCTGGCTACCCCTGCCGGGGAGTAGCGACGCGGGCCGCCAGGGCGGCCCGCGCATTGAGCGATGAAACAGGGACTGCGCGGGGGGAAATCAGGCTTGCGACAGCAGGGTCGCGGCGTCGCTGACTTCGAACTTGCCGGGGCCTTCGACGTTCAGGTGCTTGACCACGCCGTCGACGATCAGGGCCGAGTAGCGCTGCGAGCGCACGCCCATGCCGCGCTGGATCAGGTCCAGCTCCAGGCCCAGGGCCTTGGTCCAGAGGGCGGAACCGTCGGCCAGCATGCGGACCTTGCCGTCGGTCTTCTGTTCGCGGCCCCAGGCGCCCATGACGAAGGCGTCGTTGACGGACACGCACCAGATTTCGTCCACGCCCTTGGCCTTGAGGGCGGCGGCCTGCTCGACGTAGCCGGGCAGGTGCTTGGCCGAGCAGGTCGGGGTGAAGGCGCCGGGCAGCGCGAACAGGGCGATGGTCTTGCCACGCGTCAGGTCGGCGACCTGGAAGGCGTTGGGGCCGAGCGAGCAGCCTTCGCTTTCGGTTTCGATGAATTCGGTCAGGGTGCCGTCGGGCACGCGATCGCCGACTTTGATGCTCATGGGGGGATCTCCAGTGTTGGGGTGTTGCATTGGGGCGGATGTGCCCCACAGCCCTCATCATAGTTCCTGCGCGCGGCGCTTGCTGGCCGTCCGGACAGATCGGGAAAGAAACCCGCACAGTCTGAAACGACTCCACACGCGCGGCGCGGCGCGCTTGGCACACGATCGTTGCCATAATGTGAAGGTGATCAATGCCCGGGCGCGATGGCCGCGCGCGGGCGCTTTGCGGAGACAAACCGATGCGCAAGATGCTGATCGGCCTGGCCTTTACGATGGCCGCGGCCACCGCGGCCTGGGCCGCGCCCGACGCGGCCGAGCAGGCCCAGTTCGAATCCTTCGTGGTGGCGGCGGGCGCCTCCAACGGCGCGGCGCGCTCGTGCGGGGCATCCGAACCCGACCTGGCGCAGCACCAGGCGACCTCGCGCAAGAACCTGGAGCGGTACGCCAAGGAATATGGGTTTTCGGCGGCGGGGTATGACGGGCTTTACGAGAAGGGACTCGGGGATGGGACGCGGATGATGGAAGAGATGAAGCGGTCGGGCGTCGACGGGTGCCGGGGGGTGCTGGGGAGTTTTCAGAATGAGCGGGTGATTTCTTATGAGGATATGAAGGCGGCGTTGGCTGAGGTTAGTGATGGGTTGCCGGGGGAGAGTGCTGAGAAGTGATCTCTTTTTTTTGGGGGGGGATTTGAGTTCTTGAGCCGCCCGGCGGGACGGCGTCAGGCGGGGGCGGGGCTACGATTGCGGTCCGGAGCGTTCGCTCCGGACTGCCCCATCCTCATCCTCGTCCTCGCCTTCGGCGACTCCTTCGGATTCCGTCGGGCGCATCTACACGCCCCGCCCCCGCCTGACGCCGCCCCGCCGGGCTCATGATGTCTTGGTGCCCACGTTGCTGGGGCGAATGGGGTGCTTGGCGTGGTTGGCCACGTCAACGGGGGGTGGGAGGGGTTTGCGGGGCCCGCCAAAAGGCGGCCGCGCGGGCGGCCTTTTTTGGCTTACGCGGGGTCTTGCAGGTCAGGATGAACGCTGCGCGCGTCGGCAGGTTTGGCGTTGGAGCTTGCGGACTTGGCTTTGGGGCTTGTGGGCTTGGCTTTTGGGCGACTGGCTTTGAAACTGCGTCGCGTGTTCGCGCGTTCACGTTCCCGTGCGACATGAAGGGTCGCGGCGCTTGACCTGTATCTCCCTCGTGCCGCGCCCTCCCCCCTCGCGCAGCGCCGCTCTCACGACGCACCGCTAAAGCGTATGCCAGGACCGGCTGCCCGCGCAGCCGGTCCTGGCGGGCGACGCAAACTCTCTCCCCCACTCCGCCCGAGCGGCCTCACATGTGCAGATGTCGGTAGCCCCTGGCGTCGGCCGGGCAGGCGGGGCGCAACCTCGATGCGCCCAAGGGAATCCGAAGGAGTCGCCGAAGGCGAGGACGAGGATGACGCAGGGGCAGTCCGGAGCGAACGCTCCGGACCGCAATCGTGGGCGCGCCCCGCCTGCCCGGCCGACGCCAGGGGCGGCCTACGAAGAACATCAACCGTAACGCCTCACCCCCCCAACCCATTCTGCTTGAACCAGTCAAGCATCCTCTGCCAAGCCTGCTCCGCCTCGGCCTTGCGGTAACTCGGCCGGTAGTCGGCGTGGAAGGCGTGAGGGGCTTCGGGGTAGACGTCGATGCGGGAGGCCTTGGCGGCGGCGGGGCCCTTGGCGAGTTCGATGCGCATCTTGTCGACGTCGGTCTGGGGGATGCCGGCGTCCTTGCCGCCGTAGGCGCCCAGGACCGGGGCCTTGAGGTCGTTGACCAGGCTCAGGACCGACTTGGGCTTGAGTTCGCTCGGGTCGCCGCCCAACTGGCCGTACCAGGCGGCGCCGGCCTTGAGCTTGGGGTTGTGGGCGGCGTAGAGCCAGACCTGGCGGCCGCCCCAGCAGAAGCCGAGGATGCCGAGCTTGTCGTCGCTGCCGCCATGGCCGGCGGCCCAGGCGACGGTGGCGTCGAGGTCGTCCTGCACCTGTCTGTCGGGCACCTTGCTGATGATCTCGGCCTGCAGCTTGGGGATCTCGGTGTACTTGGACGGGTCGCCCTGGCGCGCGAACAGCTCGGGCGCGATGGCCAGGTAGCCCAGGTGCGCCAGGCGGCGGCAGACGTCCTGGATGTATTCGTGCACGCCGAAGATCTCGGACACCACCAGCAGCGTGGGCAGGTTCTTCTTGCCGGCGGGCATGGCGCGGTAGGCGGGCATCTTGCCGTCGGCGACGGGGATGTCCACCTTGCCGGCGGTCAGGCCGTTGGCGTCGGTCTTGATGGCGGTCTGGGCCACGGCGGGGCCGGCGGCCAGCGAGAAGCCGGCGGCGACGGTGGTGGCGATGAAGCCGCGGCGGTCCAGCTTGAGGGGCGGCAGCAGGCTGTCGAAATGCGCGTCCTGGTCTTTCATCATGCATCTCCGGGCAAAGGACGGCCGCCGGACGCGGGCGCGTCCTGGCGAACCGCCGGGGTTCACTTCAGGGAGAAGTCCACGCGCGAGGGCAAGCCCTCGTCCTTGATGCCATCGGCGTCCAGTTGCGGGGCAACGATGAACACGCGATCCGCGAGTCCTTCCTGGGCTTGCAGCTTTTCATACACCGCTTGCGCGCGCGCGTCGGCCAGTTGACGCAACTGTTCGTCGCCCACCGGGGCCGCGGCGCGCAGCATCTCCTCCATCTGTCCGGACGGCACGGACTTGGCCATGCCGATGAAATTGCGCGGCTTGTCCTTGATGTCGGTGTCGTCGTAGACCTTTTCCAGGTACTTGGCGCGTTCGGCGCCCGAGACCTCGACGCCGGCCGGGTTCGGCTTCTTGCCGCGCGGCGCGACGTCGCGGGCCTTGGCCAGGCGGATCTGGGCGTCGACCCAGGCCTGGCGCAGGCCGTCCTGGTCGGTCTTGGGATCGGCCCGGCCGCTCAGGTCCATCTTGAGCGCGGGGCGGTCGGCCAGGGCCTTGGTCAGGGTCTCGATGCGCTGTTGCGTGTCCTCGGTGAGCACGGCGCTGCCGGGCGCGAATTCCACGTACGACAGTTCCTCGCCGCCGCCGAACGCCGACGCCAGCAGGCTGAAGGGCGAGGTGACGGCCTTGACCACCAGGTTCAGCAGCACCCGCACGACGATGCCGCCGACCGAGAACTCGGGGTCGTCGAGCGACCCGGAGATCGGCAGGTTGATGTCGATGTTGCCGCGCGAGTCCTTCAGCAGGGCCACGGCCAGCAGCACCGGCAGCTTGGTGGCGTCGGGGCTGTTGGTCTTGTCGCCGAAGGTCAGCTGGTTCAGCACGACGTGGTTGGTGGCCAGCAGCGCGCGGTCCTTGATCTTGTATTCCAGGTCGACCGAGAGCTTGCCGCGCTTGATCGGATAGCCGACGTACTTGGCCGAATAGGTGTTGAAGCGCGGCAGGTCCACGCCCTTGGCCGAGGCCTTCAGGTCGAGCGACAGGAACTTGGCGAACGGCTGCACCACGCCGCTGATCGACAGGGGCGCGGTGGTGTAGACGCGGCCGGTGACCTTGACCTTGGCGGGCTGCGGGTTGGTGGACGACACCGCCGTGATGGAACCGTCGATGCTGGACAGCTCGGCCACGTAGTTCGGCTTGACGAAGCGGTCGGTGAAGGTCATGCGGCCGCGCGTCAGCGTGACGCTGTTGAGCGAGATGTCGGGCATGCCGCCGCCCTTGGCCGCCGGCGCCGACGGTTCGGCGCGCCGGCCGGGGGTCTGCGTGTCCTGGGTGATGGAGCCGCCGGCCTGGCCGGGCGCGGCCACCAGGTCCATGACGTTCAGGCGGCCCTGCGCGTTCAGCAGGATGCGGCCGTAGAAGTCGTCCAGCGCGATGTCGCCCAGGCCGGCAACGATCTTCTCGCCCGCCACCGAAATATTCATGCCGGACAGGCCCAGGCGCTTCCAGTTGAGGAAGTCGTCCTTGTTGACGCGGTCCTGCAGGTCGACGTCGGTGACCTCGACGCCGCCCTTCCAGCCGGCCTTCATCGGCGCGTTGCCATTGGCGGCCACGAATTCGGCGTCGCCCTTGGCGCCCAGCGTGATGGCGCGCACGGTGGCGTTCAGGCTGGAAGCGAAGTACGGCGCGAACGACGCGACGTTCAGGCCGGACAGGTCGACCGAGGTCTTGAGCGTGAGCGGCTGCGGCGTGAAGGCGCCCTTCAGGTCGAGCTTGCCGCCGCCCTGGATGCCGGCCGCGGCCAGCGTGAAGTTGCTGGCGCCCGGGCCCATGGCCAGGCGGTCGGCGGTGACGACCAGCTGCTGCAGCGCGACGTCGAGCGCGGGGTTCAGGGTTTCGTCGCGCGCCTTGAACTGGGCCAGTTCGGCGCGCACGCCGGTGGCGGAAGCGTCGATGGCGCCGTTTTTGTCCAGCACATGCACCTGCGCCGTCAGCCCCAGGCGGCCGTCCTGCACCAGGATCGGCGACAGGCTGCGCACGGCCGGCGCGAACGGCGCCAGCGCGACATTGCCCATGCGGACCGCCAGCTCCAGCGACAGCGGTTGCAGCACCAGCGGGCCCTTGGCGCGGATCCAGCCGCCATCGGTGCTGTTGTCCACGGTCAGCCACAGGTTGATGGGCTCGCCCTTGACCTGCGGCAGCGCCACGCCTTCGACGGTGACGGCCAGGCCGGTCAGGGTGTAGTCGAGCTTGCTGATGGCGTCGGTGACGTAGAGCTCGCCCTCGTGGATGTTGAAGGCGTCCAGCGTCACCTTCCATTCGGCGGGCGCGGCGGGCTTGGGCGGCGTGTCGGCGGTGGCGGCGGCCGGGGCACCGTTGGGCACGGACGCGGCGGCCGAATCGGGCTTGGCCGACGACGCCGGGCTGCTGGCGGCGGGCTTGGCTGCCTGGGCAGGATCGGCGGCGGCCGGCTTGGCGACGCCGGGCTTGGCGGCATCGCCTGCGCCCGCGGCGGGCGTCGCGGCTGGCTTGGCCGCCGGCGCCGGGCCGCCCAGCTGCTTGAGCTTGTCGGCCACGTCCTGCCAGTTCAGATGCTGGTTGCTGTAGCGCCGCGCGTAGACCTGCGGCGCCCACAGGTCGACGCCGCCCACATAGACCTGGCGCGCGATCGGTTCGAGTTCGAGGCGGGTGACGGTCAGCGCGCTCCAGCCCGCCAGGCTTTCGCCGGCGCTGTCGCGCAGATCGAACTGGCGCAGGCCCAGGTCGCCGACCACGCGGATCTTGGGCGGCGCGTCCTTGGGCTGCTCGAACACGATCTGCAGGTTCGAGTCGAGCAGCGCGCGCTCCAGCTTGAACGGCAGCGGCATGGGCCAGACGTCGGCCCACTTTTCCAGCTGCAGCCCGGTGAAGGCGACCCGCAGCGTCGACGACGGCACCTTGTCGAAGGGCCGCGCCACGCCGGTCAGGTCGAACGGGCTGCCGTTGATGCGCAAGTGCAGCCGCGGCTGCACGTCGATGTCGGTGGCGTAGCCGAAGGTGGAGATGAACGGCACGCCCACGGCCAGCTCGTCGATCACCTGCTTGCGGCCGGTGACCTTGTCGTCCAGGGTGACCACGCCGCCCTCGATCACCATGTTGTTCAGCGAGAAGCGCGGCAGGCCCTCGTCGGGCTTGGGCGGCTCGTCGGGCTTGGGGGCCGTCATCTCGGCCACGCGCTGCTGCACGTCGGAGAAGTTGAAGCGGGTGACGTCCTCGCGCACGATCGACAGCGTCGGCGAACGCAGGGTGAAGCGGTCGACCACCGGCGCGAACCAGAACAGCGAGCTCCAGGCGGCGCTGACGTTCACTTCCGAGGCCGTGAACAGCGGCGTCTGCGAGCCGGGCTGCGCCACGGCGAGATCGCGCGCGCGCACGGTCAGGGTGAAGGGATTGAAGGTGATCTTGCCGACGGCGACGTCGCGCCCCAGCATCTTGGCGACGTCCTGGGTCAGGACGTTATGCAGGACCTTGGGCACCTGCCACGCCGCCACGCCGCAGAGGATCAGCGCCACGGCCACGACGCCCAAGAGGATCTTGCCTAAGCGGCGGGTGAACCGGAACTTGGGCATCCGCAAGGGCATTGTGCGTCTCCTGGTACGAATTGAAGGCCATTATCGCGTCCTTCGAGCAAATTGGGGGGCTTTTTGCAGCGGGCCGCCAAAAGCGAAAATGCCCCCGCAGGGGCACAAGAACAGGCGAACCGCGGCGGGCTTATCTTTCCTCAAGGCGCGGCCGGCGGCGGCTCGTCTATCATAGGCGTAACAGCGGCCCGCCACGGCCTGCCGGGACCGCTCTTTTCAATCATTAACAATTCTCGATCCCGATTCCCATGTCCACGCCCGTCCCCACCTTGAGTCACCTGGATGAAGCCGGCCAGGTCCGCATGGTCGATGTCATCGGCAAGACCGACACCGAACGCGTGGCCGTCGCCACCGCCAGCGTCCGCATGAACGCCGTCGCCTACGGCCTGCTGACGCAGCCCGGCCAGGGCAAGGGCGAAGTGCTGAACACCGCCCGCGTCGCCGCCATCCTGGCGGCCAAGCGCTGCGCCGAGCTCATCCCCCTGTGCCACAGCCTGCCGCTGTCGTTCGTCGGCGTCGAATTCGCGCTGGACGACGACGCGCACCGCATCGACATCCTGGCCACCTGCCGCACCAGCTACAAGACCGGCGTCGAAATGGAAGCCATGACCGCGTGCAGCGTCGCCGCGCTGACCATCTATGACATGTGCAAGGCGGCCGACAAGGGTATCGTCATCGAACAAGTGCGCCTGAAGTACAAGGCGGGAGGCAAAAGCGGTGAATGGCGCAACGATTAATCTTCTGTACTTCGCCCGCGTGGCCGAACTGGTCGGCAAGCGCTCGGAGGCCTGGCCGCTGGACGGCGAGTCCACCGGCGCGCAGCTGCTGGCCGCGCTCGGCGAACGCTATCCGCAGCTGGCCCCGGCCGGCCGCCTGAAGCTGGCCATCAACCAGACCCACGCCAAGCCGTCGGCGCCGATCCGCGCCGGCGACGAGGTGGCGGTGTTCGAACCCGTCACCGGAGGCTGAGCGCCATGGTCATCGTGCAGGAAGCCGACTTCGACGGCGCCGCGCTCACCACCGCCCTGCGCGCCAGCGCCGGGCCGGGCGTGGGCGGCATCGTCACCTTCGTGGGCTACGTGCGCGACTACGCGCCGGACACGCCCACCGACACGCTCTACCTGGAACACTACCCCGGCATGTGCGAGCGCGAGCTCGAAGAGATCGCCGCCACCGCCCGCGCGCGCTGGAACCTGGACGGCACCGTGATCGTGCACCGGGTCGGCGCGCTGACGCGCAATGCCCAGATCGTGTTCGTGGCCGCGGCCAGCGCCCATCGCGGCGACGCCTTCCGCGGCTGTGAATTCATCATCGACGCGCTCAAGACCCGCGCGCCCTTCTGGAAGCGCGAAACCCTCGCGGGCGGCGACAGCTTCTGGGTGGAACAGCGCCAATCCGACCAGGACCGCACGCAGTCCTGGAACGCCGACACCCCGCCCCCCAAGGAGACTCCATGAACGACGCCTCCCCCGTTTCGCTGGCTTGCGCCGTGCTGACGGTCAGCGACACCCGCAGCGCCGGCGACGACACGTCCGGCAACCTGCTGGCCAACAGCCTGGCGCAGGCCGGCCACCAGTGCGTGCGGCGCGACATATCCAAGGACAACGTCTACCAGATCCGCCGCGTCATCAGCGACTGGATCGCCGACCCGGAAGTGCAGGTCATCCTGACCACGGGCGGCACCGGCTTCTCGCACGCCGACCACGTGCCGCAGGCCATCCTGCCGCTGCTGGACCGCGAGATCCCCGGCTTCGGTGAACTGTTCCGCCAGATCTCCTACGAGGAAATCGGCAGCTCAACCATCCAGTCGCGCGCCTTCGCCGGCTCGGCCAACCGGACCCTGCTGTTCTGCCTGCCGGGCTCGAACAACGCCTGCGAGACCGCCTGGAACCGCATCATCCGCGAACAGCTCGACAGCGGCCAGCGCCCCTGCAATTTCGCCACGCACCTCCAACCCCGCGACCAAGACCACTGACGCCCATGCTGGATTTCGACCAAGCCCAGACCCTGCTGGCCAACGCCGCCGCCCCCCTCGCCCGCCGCGAACACGTCGGCCTGGACGAGGCGCCCGGACGCGTGCTGGCGGCCGACCTCGACGCCACGGTGGACATCCCGCCGGCCGACAACAGCGCCATGGACGGCTACGCGCTGCGCCTGGCCGACTGGCAGCCGGGCGCACGCCTGCCGATCCAGCAGCGCTGCTATGCCGGCGACACGCCGCAGCCGCTCAAGCCCGGCCATGCCATCCGCCTGTTCACCGGCAGCCTGATTCCCGACGGCGCCGACGTGGTGGTGATGCAGGAAGACACGCACGAGGCCGACGACCAGGTCGAGATCACGCGCGAACCCCGCCCCGGCCAGCACATCCGCCAGCGCGGCGAGGACACCCTGGCCGGCTCCCCGCTGCTGGCCGCCGGCACGCAGTTGCAGGCCGCCCACGTGGCGCTGCTGGCCTCGCAGGGCCTGGCCAGCGTGCCGGTGTTCGGCCGCCTGCGCGTGGGCATCCTGACCACCGGCGACGAACTGGTGCCGCCCGGCGGCGCGCGCGAAACGGCGCAGATCTACAACTCCAACGGCCCGATGCTGGCGGCGCTGGTGCGCGGCATGGCGGCGGAACCGGCGTTGGTGCTGCACGCGCGCGACACCGAGGAAGACCTGCGCGGCGCCTTCAAGACGCTGCTGGCCGAATGCGACCTGGTGCTGAGCGTGGGCGGCGTGTCCGTCGGCGAGCGCGACCTGGTCAAGCCCGCGCTGGCCGCGCTGGGCGGCGAGCTGTCGTTGTGGAAGGTGCGCATGAAGCCGGGCAAGCCGGTGGCGCTGGCCATGATCGGCGACAAGCCGGTGGTCAGCCTGCCGGGCAATCCGGTGTCGGCCTACGCGGTGTTCGCCATGCTGGTGTCGCCGCTGGTGCGCCGCATGCAGGGCCGCGAGGAACTGTTCCCGCCGGTCAGCCGGCTGCCGCTGCGCACCGAGCATCCGCGCCAGGACAGCCGCGAGGAATTCCTGCGCGTGCAGCGCCGCGCCGCCGATGACGGCAACGCCGAACTGGTGCCGTACGGCCACCAGGGTTCCGGGGTGATCAGTTCATTGCCGTGGTCGACCGGCCTGGCGCGCCTGCCCGCCGACGTCCAGGTGCAAGATCGCGACCGCGTGCCCTACTACGACCTGCGTCACTGGCTGGCGTAGCGCTCGGCCGCCGCCAGTTCCTCGGGCGTGTTCAGGTTCATGAACGCGCCGGGCGCGCCAGGTACGTTATCGAACGGCGCGCCCACGCCCCCCACCCGCGACTGCCACAGGCCGACCTTGCGTTCGCCGGCCGCCAGGTAGTCGCGCAACACCGGCAGCAGGATCGTGCGCAGCGCCATGCAGGCCGGATGGCGCTGGCCGTCGGCCATCGCGTAGGCCAGCGGCGCGCCCGCCGCCTGCGCGGCCGCGATCAGGCGTTGGGCCAGATCGGCCGGCAGGAACGGGGTGTCGCACGGCGCCACCACCAGCCACTCGCACGGCGCGGCCGCCGCCAGGCCCGCGGCCAGTCCGGCCAGCGGCCCCTGCCAAGCGCCCAGTGCGTCGGTATCGTCGGCCACCACCCGGCCATAGCGGGCGTAGATATCGGCATTGCGGTTGGCGCTGAGGATGAGCGGCCCGACCTGCGGCGCCAGGCGCCGCGCCACGTGCGCCACAAGCGGTTCGCCGGCCAGCGGCACCAGGCCTTTGTCATGCCCCTGCATGCGCGAGCCTTGGCCGCCGGCCAGGATCAGGCCGGCCACGCGTTGCCGGTCGAAAGCGGGCGCCGGGTCAGCCACCGATGTAGCTCATCTCGACTTTTCGGGCCGGGTCGGCCATGTTGCGGCCGCGCTGTTCGGAATAGTTGTCGCCCCGTGCGGCCCAGATGCCGGTGAGGATGGCGGCCAGCTCGTCGTCGCTGGCGCCGTCGCGCAGCGGCGCGCGCAGGTCGTGGCCTTCGTGTCCGAACAGGCACAGGAACAGCTTGCCTTCCGGCGACAGGCGCGCGCGCGTACAGCCGCCACAGAAGGCCTGGGTGACGCTGGAAATGACGCCGATCTCGCCGGCGCCGTCGCGGTAGCGCCAGCGTTCGGCGACGCGGCCCATGTCGTCGGTGGAGATCGGTTCGAGCGGATGGACCGCGCCGATGCGGGCCAGCACTTCCTCGCTGGGCACCACTTCGGTCAGGTTCCAGCCGTTGGTGTTGCCCACGTCCATGTATTCGATGAAGCGCAGGATGTGGCCGCTGCCGCGAAAGCGCTCGGCCATCGGCAGGATCTGCGCGTCGTTCAGGCCGCGCCGCACCACCATGTTGACCTTGACGGGCGCCAGCCCGGCCGCGGCGGCGGCGTCGATGCCGCGCAGCACGTCGTCGGGCGTGAAACCGCTGTCGCTCATGTCCTGGAACATGGCGGCGTCCAGCGCGTCCAGGCTGACGGTGACGCGCGTCAGGCCCGCGTTCTCGAGCACGGCGGCCTTGCGTTCGAGCAGGCTGCCGTTGGTGGTGAGCGTCAGTTCGAGCGGCCGGCCAGCGGGCGTGCGCAGCCCGGACAGCAGGCCCACCAGGTTTTCCACATGCTTGCGCAGCAGCGGCTCGCCGCCGGTCAGGCGGATCTTCTCGACGCCCAGGCGGGTGAAGATGCCGGCCAGCCGCGTGATTTCCTCGAACGACAGCAGGTCGGAATGGCGCATGAAGGCGTAGCTGGTGTCGAACACCTCGCGCGGCATGCAATAGGTGCAGCGGAAATTGCAGCGATCGGTGACCGAGATGCGCAGGTCGCGCAGCGGCCGCGCGCGCCGGTCGAGCGCGGGCTGGCCCGCGGCCGGCGGCGCGACGGGCGCCGGACGGTCGGTGCGGCGATCAGCCAGGAGGATCACTTTGCTCATGGGAACAATCATAGCCCGGCGCCCGTGGCGGCGCGCCTAGGAAAATGCCTCTTCAAGGGTCTGCAGGCGGCCGGTATCGCGGGCGTCGTAGCCGATCAGCTGACCGACGTAACCGACGTAATCGGCGCTGCGCATGATGGACAGCAGATCGCGCATGGCGGGGGTCTCCAGCGCGCTCTTGCGGATGGCGAAGAAATAGCGCTCGCGCACCAGCGGGATGAAATCCAGGCCGAAGCGGCAGGCGGCGGTTTCCACGCCCACGCCGGTGTCGGCCATGCCGCTGGCGATGTGGGCGGCGATCGCCATGTGGGTGAATTCGTTGGTTTCGTAGCCCTGCACCTCGCTGATCGAGACGCCGGCGCGCTGCAGCATCAGGCCGACCAGATAGCGGGTGCTGGAGCCGATCTGGCGGTTGACGAAGCGCACGTCCTGGCGCGCCAGGTCGGCCATGCCGGTGATGCGCTTGGGATTGCCGGCCACCACGAACAGCCCGGTATTGCGCACCGCCAGGTGGATCAGCAGATATTCGTCGGCATGCAGCCACTGCGCGTAGCGATCCATGATGGGCGCCTCGAAGTCGCCCAGCGGCACCTGGAAGCCCGCCAGGTCGCATTCGTGCCGCTCGAGCGAGGCCAGCGCCTCGATCGCGGTGCGGTAGCGCAGTTCCAGCCCGGGCTTGCGCGCGCCCATGTGCTCCATCAGCGATTCCACCGCGAAGCCGTGGCTGGCGTGCAGCCGCAGGTGCGGGTCGTTTTCCGGCAACAGCCGCGCCAGTTCTTCCTGCAGTTCGGAGGCCAGGCTGTCGAGCGTGGGCATCAGCCGCGCCTCGATGCGGCGGTTGGCCCACAGCAGGCGCTGCGCGAACGGCGACAGCTGCGTGCCCTGGCGCCGGTTGGTGATCAGCAGCTGGGTGGCGAAGATGCCCTCGAAACGGCGCAGCACGCCCCAGGCGTGGCGGTATGACAAGCCACAGGCGCGACAGGCGCCGGCGATGTTGCCGGTGGCGTCGATGGCGGCCAGCAGCGCCAGCATGTCCTGCAGCGGCACCGGGTCGCCATCGTCTCCGCCCAAGGTCCATTGCGGCCGCAGGCCGATTCGGAACTTATATGTCATTTATTTCTTATTGAAGGCGATTAATTACCTGTTTAGAGTACACAAATAACGCGGGGCGTGGGAAGTTTATATGTTTTTTTATGCATATAAATCGACCTGGCGTCCCATCACAACAGAACCCCTCCCTACGGGGTCCCAGCACTACTGGAGGAGACCGCCATGCGTCAGCGCGAGGCAAAATCCGATCTGGCATCCACGGGCGGCGCCCGTGGCGGCCCCATGGCCCTGGACGCCGCCCAGGCGTCCGCCAGCCCCGCGGTCGCGGCCACCGCCCGCATCCTGGCCCGCCTGAAAGACCAGCCCGGCCCGTTGCTGCCGGTGCTGCACGCGGTCCAGCATGAACTGGGCTGTATTCCGGCCGAGGCGGTGCAGACCATCGCCGAGGCCCTGAACCTGTCCCGCGCCGAAGTCCACGGCGTCATCACCTTCTACCCCCATTTCCGCGGCGAACCCGCCGGCCGCCACACGCTGGAAGTGTGCCGCGCCGAGTCCTGCCAGGCGATGGGCGGAGAACAGCTGGCCGAGCACGCGCGCCAGGCGCTGGGCTGTGATTTCCACGCCAGCACGCGCGACGGCGACTTCACGCTGGAGCCGGTGTACTGCCTGGGCCTGTGCGCCCAGTCGCCGGCGGTGATGCTGGACGGCCAGCCGCACGCCCGCGTCACGCCCGCCAAGCTGGACCGCCTGCTGCATCGCGTACGGGAGGCCGGCCAATGAGCACCCCCATCCTGATCTACGTGCCGCGCGATGCGGCCGCGCTGGCCATGGACGCCGACGCCGTGGCCGCCGCCATCGAGCTGGCCGCCGACGAACGCGGCCTGGCCGTGCAGGTGGTGCGCAACGGTTCGCGCGGCCTGCTGTGGCTGGAACCGCTGGTCGAGATATCCACGCCCGAAGGCCGCCTGGCCTACGGGCCGGTGCAGCCCGAGGACGTGCCGGCGCTGTTCGACGCCGGCTGGCTGACGGGCGGCGAACATCCGCTGCGCCTGGGGCTGACCGAGGAAATCCCCTATCTCAAGCAGCAGGAACGCCTGACTTTCGCCCGGGTCGGCGTGATCGATCCGCTGTCGCTGCAGGACTACGCCGCGCACGGCGGCCTGCAGGGCCTGAAACGCGCGCTGGCCATGGAGCCGGCCGCCATTGTCGAAGAGATGGTCACCTCCGGCCTGCGCGGGCGCGGCGGCGCGGCCTTTCCCACCGGCATCAAGTGGAAGACCGTGCTGGGCTCGCCCGCCGACCGCAAGTACATCGTCTGCAACGCCGACGAGGGCGATTCGGGCACCTTCGCCGACCGCCTGCTGATGGAAGGCGACCCCTACGTGCTGATCGAGGGCATGACCATCGCCGGCCTGGCGGTGGGCGCGACCTACGGCTATATCTACGTGCGTTCCGAATATCCGCACGCCATCGCCACGCTGGAAGCGGCCATCGCCCGGGCGCGCAGCGTCGGCTGGCTGGGCGACGACGTGCATGGCAGCGGCCGCCGCTTCGACCTGGAAGTGCGCAAGGGCGCCGGCGCCTATATCTGCGGCGAGGAAACCTCGCTGCTGGAAAGCATCGAGGGCAAGCGCGGCGTGGTGCGCGCCAAGCCGCCGCTGCCGGCCATCTCCGGCCTGTTCGGCAAGCCCACCGTCATCAACAACGTGATCTCGCTGGCCACCGTGCCGATCATCCTGGCCAAGGGCGCGGCCTATTACCGCGACTACGGCGTGGGCCGCTCGCACGGCACGCTGCCGTTCCAGCTGGCCGGCAACCTCAAGCAGGGCGGGCTGGTGGAAAAGGCCTTCGGCCTGAGCCTGCGCGACCTGCTGTACACCTTCGGCGGCGGCAGCGCCTCCGGCCGGCCGCTGCGCGCGGTGCAGGTCGGCGGGCCGCTGGGCGCCTACCTGCCGGAATCGCAGTGGGACGTGCCGCTGGACTACGAAGCCTATGTCCAGATCTCGGCCATGATCGGCCACGGCGGCCTGGTGGCGTTCGACGACAGCGTCGACATGATGCGCATGGCGCGCTACGCCATGGAGTTCTGCGCCATCGAGTCCTGTGGCAAGTGCACGCCCTGTCGCATCGGGTCGACCCGCGGCATGGAAACCCTGGACAAGATCGCCGCCGGCGGTCCGGGACGCGAACAGCAGGTGCACCTGCTGCGCGACCTGTGCGACACCATGCTGGGCGGATCGCTGTGCGCGCTGGGGGGCATGGCGCCCTACCCGGTGCTGTCCGCGCTGAACCACTTCCCGCAGGACTTCGGCATCGAGTCCTCGCAATCCGCCGCCCACCCCGCCTGAAGCCGAGACCGCCATGCTAGAAACCGTCATCAAGCGCGACCGCGATCTGGGCACCCCGGCGCGGGTGTCCGAAAAGACCGTCACCCTGACCATCGATGGCCAGGAAATCACCGTGGCCGAAGGCACGTCGCTGATGCGCGCGGCCGCCGAGGCCGGCATCAACATCCCCAAGCTGTGCGCCACCGACAGCCTGGAGCCGTTCGGCTCGTGCCGCCTGTGCCTGGTGCAGATCGAGGGCCGCCGCGGCTATCCCGCCTCGTGCACCACGCCGGCCGAGAACGGCATGGTGGTCTTCACCGAAACGCCCAAGCTGCACGACCTGCGGCGCGGCGTGATGGAACTGTATATCTCCGACCATCCGCTGGACTGCCTGACCTGCCCGGCCAACGGCGACTGCGAGCTGCAGGACATGGCCGGCGTGGTGGGCCTGCGCAACGTGCGCTACGGCTACGACGGCGCCAACCACCTCAAGAGCGAGAAGGACGAGTCCAACCCGTACTTCACCTACGACGCCTCCAAGTGCATCGTCTGCAACCGCTGCGTGCGCGCCTGCGAGGAAACCCAGGGCACCTTCGCGCTGACCATTTCCGGCAAGGGCTTCGAATCGCGCGTGTCGCCGGGGCAGGACCAGCCGTTCCTGGAAAGCGAATGCGTGTCCTGCGGCGCCTGCGTGCAGGCCTGTCCGACCTCGACCCTGCAGGAAAAGACCGTCATCATGATGGGCCAGGCCGAGCACTCGGTGGTCACTACCTGCGCCTATTGCGGCGTGGGCTGCGGCTTCAAGGCCGAGATGAAGGGACAGGAAGTGGTGCGCATGGTGCCGTGGAAGGACGGCCAGGCCAACCGCGGCCACTCCTGCGTCAAGGGCCGCTTCGCCTGGGGCTACGCCACCCACAAGGAGCGCGTGCTCAAGCCGATGATCCGCAAGCGCATCACCGACTCCTGGCGCGAAGTGTCGTGGGAAGAGGCGATCGATTACGCGGCGTCCGAATTCCGCCGCATCCAGGGCCAGTACGGCCGCGACGCGGTCGGCGGCATCACTTCGTCGCGCTGCACCAACGAGGAAACCTGGCTGGTACAGAAGCTGGTGCGCGCCGCCTTCGGCACCAACAACGTCGACACCTGCGCCCGCGTCTGCCATTCGCCCACCGGCTATGGCCTGAAGCAGACGCTGGGCGAATCCGCCGGCACCCAGACCTTCGACTCGGTGATGCACACCGACGTGGTGATCGTCATGGGCGCCAACCCGTCCAGCGGCCACCCGGTGTTCGCCTCGCGCCTGAAGCGCCGCCTGCGCCAGGGCGCGCGGCTGATCGTGATCGACCCGCGCCGCATCGAACTGGTGAGTTCGCCGCACATCAAGGCCGACTTCCACCTGCAGGTGCGTCCCGGCACCAACACCGCGCTGCTGTCGTCGCTGGCCCACGTGATCGCCACCGAAGGCCTGATCGACGAGGCCTTCGTGGCCGAGCGCTGCGAGGCCAAGGCGTTCCAGGAATGGCGCGACTTCGTGTCGCTGCCCGAGAATTCGCCCGAAGCCATGGCCGAGATCACGGGCGTGCCGGCGCAAGCCGTGCGCGGCGCGGCGCGCCTGTTCGCCACCGGCGGCAACGGCTCGATCTATTACGGCCTGGGCGTGACCGAGCACAGCCAGGGGTCGACCACCGTCATGGCCATCGCCAACCTGGCCATGGCCACCGGCAACGTCGGCCGCGAAGGCGTGGGCGTGAACCCGCTGCGCGGCCAGAACAACGTGCAGGGCTCGTGCGACATGGGTTCGTTCCCGCACGAGCTGCCAGGCTATCGCCACATCTCCGACAACACGGTGCGGGCGCAGTTCGAGCAGGACTGGGGCGTGACGCTGCAACCCGAGCCGGGCCTGCGCATTCCCAACATGTTCGAGGCCGCGCTGGGCGGCACCTTCAAGGGCCTGTACTGCCAGGGCGAGGACATCGTGCAGTCCGACCCCAACACGCAGCACGTGGCGGCGTCGCTGGCGGCGATGGAATGCATCGTGGTGCAGGACCTGTTCCTGAACGAGACCGCCAAGTACGCGCACGTGTTCCTGCCGGGTTCGTCGTTCCTGGAAAAGGACGGCACCTTCACCAACGCCGAGCGCCGCATCTCGCGCGTGCGCAAGGTGATGGAACCGAAGAACGGCAAGTCCGACTGGGAAGTGACCGTGGCGCTGTCGAACGCGCTGGGCTACCCCATGAACTACCGCCACCCGCGCGAGATCATGGAAGAGATCGCGCGCCTGACGCCGACCTTCAGCGGCGTCAGCTACGAGAAGCTGGACAAGCTGGGCAGCCTGCAATGGCCGTGCAACGACGACGCGCCCGAGGGCACGCCGATCATGCACATCGACGCCTTCGTGCGCGGCAAGGGCAAGTTCATGATCACCAAGTACGTGCCGACCGACGAGCGCAGCACGCGCCGCTTCCCGCTGCTCCTGACCACCGGCCGCATCCTGTCGCAATACAACGTGGGCGCGCAGACCCGCCGCACGCCCAATGTCATGTGGCATAGCGAAGACGTGCTGGAGATCCATCCGCAGGACGCCGAGGACCGTGGCGTGAATGAAGGCGACTGGGTCGGCATCCAGAGCCGTTCGGGCGAGACCGTGCTGCGCGCGACCCTGACCGACCGGGTGCAACCGGGCGTGGTATACACCACCTTCCACTTCCCCGAGTCCGGCGCCAACGTCGTCACCACCGACAGTTCCGACTGGGCCACCAACTGCCCCGAGTACAAGGTCACGGCCGTGCAGGTCACGCGCGTGTCCCAGCCGTCGGAATGGCAGCGGCAATGGTCGCGCTTCGCGGACATCCAGCAGAAGCTGCTGCGTGAGCGCTCGCGCGAGAACGAAGCCGTGACGTCGGGGAAATAACCCGACAGCCGAGCCCGCCATGGACCACAGCGCCCCTCCCCCTTCCTCCCGCCCCGAGCTCGTGGCGGCCCAGGTGACCCGCGTGCGGGCCGGCGCCATCGCGCCCGGCGCCGAAGGCGACAACCTGGCCGAGGAAACGCCGGTGGCGCTGGAGTTCAACGGCATCAGCCACGCCACCATGCTGGCCACGCCCGCCGACCTGGAGGACTTCGCCGTCGGCTTTTCGCTGTCGGAAGGCATCATCGACAGCGTGGCCGACGTGCGCGGCATCGACGTGCTGCCGCAGTGCGACGGCATCGTGGTGCAACTCGAAATCTCCAGTGCCTGCGAGGCGCGCCTGAAATCGCGCCGCCGCGCCATGGCCGGCCGCACCGGCTGCGGGCTGTGCGGCGTCGAGACGCTGCCCGAGGTGCTGCGGCCGGTGGCGCCGGTGCCGGCCGGCGCGCCCGTGCCGGTGGGCGCGGTGCTGCGGGCGATGCGCGACATGCGCGCGCGCCAGGCGCTGCATGACCTGACCGGCGCCACCCATGCCGCCGGCTGGGCCGGCGCCGACGGCGCCGTGGCGCTGGTGCGCGAGGACGTGGGCCGCCACAACGCGCTCGACAAGCTGGTCGGCGCGCTGGCGCGCCAGGGACTGTCCGCCGCGCACGGCGTGGTGCTGGTATCCAGCCGCGCCAGTTTCGAGATGGTGCAGAAGACCGCCGCGGCCGGCGTCGGCATCCTGGCGGCGGTATCGGCCCCCACCGCGCTGGCCGTGCGGCTGGCCGACAGCGCCGGCATCGCGCTGCTGGGCTTTTTGCGCAATGACGACGCCACCCTGTATTCCCACCCTGAACGCATCACTTCGCAGACCTGACACGCATGGAAATCGGCAACCTGATCCGCATGGCCAACCGCATCGGCCAATTCTTCGAAGCCATGCCGCTGCGCCCCGAGGCGGTGGAAGGCGTGGCCAACCATATCCACAAATTCTGGGAGCCCCGCATGCGCAACGAGCTGCTGGACTTCCTAGCCCGGCAGCCCGATGGCGATGCCGGCGAGCAACAGTTGCATCCCCTGGTGCTGGAGGCGGTCACGCAGAACCGCGAGCGCCTGACCCCGTTGGCGCGGGTGCCCTGACCGGCGCGCGCGCCACGGCCGACCCGCGCGCCGCCAGCCGGTGCGCGAGCGCAGCAAGCTTTACCGCAGCAAAGGGTTCAACAAGAAGCGGCGGGACTGGATTTTTCCCGCCCACGCCGCTATAAAGCCGCACCCCGAGGAGACCTCATGGAAAGCACTGCAACACTCGACCTGCCCGGCGCCAAGCCGGGTTTCCTGGACAAGGAACGCACCATCGCCGGACCGGGTTTTTCCCGCTGGCTGGTACCCCCGGCCGCCCTGGCCATCCACCTGTGCATCGGCATGGCCTATGGCTTCTCGGTGTTCTGGCTGCCGCTGTCCAAGGCGGTCGGCGGCGCCCAGCCGCTGGCCTGCCCGCCCGACATGAGCCTGGTGGCCGAGCTGTTCACCACCAGTTGCGACTGGAAGATCTCCACCATGGGGTGGATGTACACGCTGTTCTTCGTGCTGCTGGGATGCTCGGCGGCGCTGTGGGGCGGCTGGCTGGAACGCGCCGGTCCGCGCAAGGCGGGCGTGGTGTCGGCGCTGTGCTGGTGCGGCGGCCTGGTGATCTCGGCCTTCGGCGTCTACCTGCACCAGATGTGGATGCTGTGGCTCGGTTCCGGCGTCATCGGCGGCATCGGGCTGGGGCTGGGCTACATCTCGCCGGTCAGCACGCTGATCAAGTGGTTCCCGGACCGCCGCGGCATGGCGACCGGCATGGCCATCATGGGCTTCGGCGGCGGCGCCATGATCGGCGCGCCGCTGGCCGACCTGCTGATGCGCCACTTCGCCACGCCCACCTCGCCGGGCGTGTGGCAGACCTTCCTGACCATGGCACTGGTGTACTTCATCTTCATGATGTCGGGCGCGCTCGGCTACCGCGTGCCGCCCACCGGCTGGAAGCCGGAGGGCTGGACCGCCCCCGCCAAGCACGCCAACAACGCCATGATCACCAAGGGCCACGTGCACGTGAAGCGGGTCTGGGGCGTGCCGCAATTCTGGCTGGTCTGGCTGGTGCTGTGCCTGAACGTGACCGCCGGCATCGGCATCCTGGGCATGGCCTCGCCGCTGCTGCAGGAAGTGTTCGGCGGCGGCCTGATCAACAAGCCGGAACTGGGCTTTGGCCAGCTCGACAAGGCCCAGCTGGCCTCGATCGCCGCCATCGCCGCGGGCTTCACCGGCCTGCTGAGCCTGTTCAACATCGGCGGCCGCTTCTTCTGGGCCAGCCTGTCGGACAAGCTGGGCCGCAAGATGACCTACCTGATCTTCTTCGTGCTGGGCTTCGCGCTGTACGCGGCGATTCCCTGGACCGCGCACATGGGCGCGCTGGCGCTGTTCGTGGCGGCCTTCTGCGTCATCCTGTCGATGTACGGCGGCGGCTTCGCCACGGTGCCGGCCTACCTGGCCGACCTGTTCGGCACGCAGATGGTCGGCGCCATCCACGGCCGCCTGCTGACGGCCTGGTCGGCCGCGGGCATCTTCGGGCCGGTGCTGGTGAACTACATCCGCGAATACCAGTTGTCCATCGGCGTGCCGCGGGCGCAGGTGTATGACATCACCATGTACATCCTGGCGGGTATGCTGGTGCTGGGCTTCCTGTGCAACCTGGCGATCCGCCCGGTGAACCCCAAGTACTTCATGACCGACGAGGAACTGGCGCGCGAGAAGGCCCTGGCGCATGAACGCGCGGCGGCGGCCGAGACCCACGGCGTGGGCGCCTCGACCTTCCGCACGCCGGCGGCGCTAGTGCTGTTCGCCTGGGCCTGCGTCGGCATCCCGCTGGCCTGGGGCATCTGGATCACGCTGCAGAAGGCCGTGGTGCTGTTCCACTGATACGGCCCCGACGGGCGGCGCCAGGCGCCGTCCGCCGCCCCCCAAGGCGCGAAGCTGCTACATTGGCAGACCGCGCCTTTTTTCTTTTTCCCCCTGGATTTCCCTGTTTCATGACCGTCTTGCCCCTGAAGCCCGCCTTGCCCGGAGCGTCCCGTTGACCCAGCCTGAACTGCATTGGACAGAGGGCGAGGCCCCTGACCAGACCCACCACTCCGCCCGCTGGCGCTCGGAATCCGGCGCCACGCCGCCCAAGCGCGTGGTGCTGGCCGACGACCGCACCACGGCGGACGTGGCCTATCGCCTGGCTTGCGAAGGCGTGGGCCTGCTGTGGCGCGGCGACTTCCAGAATGCGCGCCAGTTGCTGCAGGCCATCACGCGCCGGGTCGACAAGCGCCCGCGCAAGCCGGTGGAAAACATGCTGGAGGCCTTCAACCAGCATCGCCAGATCCAGTCGCAGCGCGCCCGCATCCTCGGCATGCTGCTGATTCCGTTCGACGCCGGCCACGGCATTTCGCTGCGCCGCGCGCCGGACGCGCGGCAGGCCTGCGAAGAAGCCCACGGCCCCGCCAACGAACCCTACGTGGCGTCGCTGCGCGAGCTGCTGGGCCTGATCGGCGCCTTCGAATGGCGCAAGAAAGGCGTGGAGATTCCCGCGCTGGACAACCGCATCCACCCGCACTATGGCGTGTTTTCGCCGCTGCGCGGCGAGTACATCGACCTGGTGGCGCGCACCCCGATGCCGCGCGGCAGCGTGGCGTTCGATATCGGCACCGGCACCGGCGTGCTGGCGGCCGTGCTGGCGCGCCGCGGCGGCAAGCGCGTCATCGCCACCGACATGGACCCGCGGGCGCTGGCCTGCGCCCGCGAAAACCTCCAACGGCTCGGCCTGGCGCAGCAGGTCGAGGTGGTCGAGGCGGACCTGTTCCCCGAAGGCCGGGTGTCGCTGGCGGTCTGCAACCCGCCGTGGCTGCCGGCCCGCCCCAGCTCGCCCGTCGAGCACGCGGTCTACGACCCCGACAGCCGCATGCTGCGCGGCTTCCTGAACGGACTGCCGGCGCACCTGACACCCAATGGCGAGGGCTGGCTGATCCTGTCGGACCTGGCCGAACACCTGGGCCTGCGCACCCGCGAGCAATTGCTGGAGATGATCGAGCAGGCCGGCCTGCGCGTGGTGGAACGCATCGACACGCGGCCCACCCACGGCCGCGCCAAGGATGCCGAGGACCCGCTGTACGCGGCGCGCTCCAAGGAAGTGACGTCGCTGTGGCGCCTGGCCGCCGCGGCCTGAGCGCGATCGGCCTGTCCTCTTGGAAGAAAGGCCCCCACGCTCCGCCGCTACGCGAGTCGCTGCCCCCCGAGGGGGCGTTTTTGCCTTGGGGCGGCCCGGCGGCAAAAAAAAGCCCGGCCCCGCGGCCGGGCTTTTTCATGCCCGTCCCGCCGCCACGTTGACGCTGATGGCGATGATGAAGACGTTGAAGAAGAAGGCGATGACGCTGTGCATCAGCGCCGTGCGCCGCAGCCGGCGGCTGACGATCTGCACGTCGGACACCTGGAACGTCATGCCCAGCACCAGCGAAAAGTAGGCGAAGTCCCAGTAGTCGGGATCTTCCTTGCCCGGGAAGTCCAGGCCCTTGTGCATGCCGTTGCGATGGCTGTAATAGCCATGCGCATAGTGCAGCGCGAAGATCATGTTCATGTAGAGCCACGACAGCACGATGCTGGCGGCCGCCGCGATCAGGTCGGTCACGCCCTCGGCGCCACCGGCGGCGCGCATTTCGGTCCATAGCGCCAGCATCACCAGGCACGACAGCAGCACGCTGCTCCAGAGCACGGCGCTGCGGCCAACGTCGACCTGCTGCGCCCGCACCCGCATGGTGGCGGGCGTCGCCTTGCCGAAGGCCGCGCCGGTCAGCAGCAGGAACACCAGCGCGGCCAGGTCGAAGCCCAGCAGGCCGGCCCGGCTCGGCGCCAGGCCGGCGCGCCACAATCCCACCGCCACCGCGACGAACAGCAGCCCGCATAGCACCAGGCGCCGGTGCGCATGGAAAAACGGCAGCGGCGCGACGCCGGCCTGGGTCGAGTCGGTATCCGGATCCTTGACCGGCAGCGTCATGACGGGCTCCCACGCGTGGCAAGAGCCTCAACGCTAACCGATCGCGAGCAATCCCACCAGCGCGCCGCCGAACAGCAGCCATAGCGGGTGGATCCGCGTCGCGCTGCCCAGCAGCGCCACCACCGCGGTGATGGAGCCCAGCAGCCAGGAGTGGACCGAGGCCTCGGTGATCAGCGCGGCGCTGGCGGCCACCAGCCCCACCGTCATCGGGAAGATGCCGGCCTGGATCACGCCGCGCCACGGGCGGTCCTTGAAGCGTTCCCACAGCCCCAGGGCGATGATGGTGATGATCGAGGACGGCCCGAACTTGGCCAGCGTGGTGACCAGCATGCCGGCCCAGCCGGCCACGTGCCAGCCGACCAGCGTGACCACCATCAGGTTGGGGCCCGGCGCCGCCTGCCCCAGGGCGAACAGCGCGGAGAAATCGGCGGCCGTCATCCAGCCGTGCACCTCCACGACCTGGCGCTGCATCTCGGGCAGGATGGTGTTGCCGCCGCCGAAGGCCAGCACCGACAGCTGTGAAAAGATGATGGCGAGGGCGATCAGGGTCTGGATCATCGACGTTGCCTCCAGACCAGCAGGATGCTCAGGGGCGTGAGCACCGCCATGGTCGGCAGCAGCGGAATGCGCAGCACCGCGATGGCGATGAAACAGGCGGTGGCCACCGCGCCGGCCAGCCAGTCGCGGCGCTTGAGCACCGGCACGCCGATCTTGACCGCCATCGAGATCAGCAGCCCCGCCGCCGCGGCCGCCAGGCCGGCGAACAGATGCTGGATGTGCGGATCGTTCTGGAAACGGTCGTAGACCATGCCCAGCAGCACCACGATGGCCGAGGGCGCCAGGATCAGGCCCATCAGCGCCGCGAAGGCGCCGCGCGGGCCGCGGAACTTCATGCCCAGCGCCACCGACAGGTTGATGATGTTGCCGCCCGGCAGGAACTGGCACAGCCCCAGCAGGTCGGTGAATTCGGCCCCGGACAGCCAGCGGTGCTTTTCGACCACCATGCGGCGCGCCAGCGGCAGCGCGCCGCCGAAGGCGGTCAGGCCAAGCATGAGGAATCCGTAGAACAGTTGCCCGCAGGTGGGCGGCGGCCGCGTGGCGGCGTCGGGGGAATCAGGTGCTGCTGCGTTCATTGTCGTGTGGCCGTGGCCGGTCCGCGAAGCGCCGGCGCCGCGGCGCCGGGAGTGAAGGAATAGCTCGCAGCCTACTCCGGGGCCAAGATAATGTCTAATATATGACTGGTTAAACATTCATATTCAATGCATATGGCATCCGTCGATCTGCGGTTGTTGCGCTATTTCCTGGCGGTGGCCGAGGAATCCCACCTGACCAAGGCGGCCGCCCGGCTGGGCATCCGCCAGCCCCCACTCAGCCAGCAGATCCGCGTGCTGGAACAGGAGCTGGGCGTCACGCTGTTCCACCGGCTGCCGCGCGGCATGGAGCTGACCGAAAGCGGCCGGGCGCTGCTGGCCGATGCCCGCGGCATTCTGGCGCTGGTCGACCAGGCGGTCGACGGCGTGCGGCGGGTGTCGCTGGGCGAGGCCGGCCGGCTGACGGTCGGCTTCACCGGCTCGGCCGCCTTCCACCCGTTCGTGCCGTCCGTGATCCGGCGCTTTCGCGAAAGCGCGCCGCAGGTGCGCCTGGTGCTGGAGGAAAGCAGCACCGGCGAACTGATGGAGGACGTGCGCGCCGGCCGGGTCGACGTCGCCTTCATCCGCGGCGCGCACGGCGCCGACCGCGGCGTGGCGGTCGAAAGCGTGCTGGAGGAAACCATGCTGGCCGCCTTTCCCGCCGACCATCCGATGGTCAAGGGGCGCAGCCGCAAGCGCATCGCGCTGTCGGAGCTGGCCGAGGAATCGCTGATCCTGTACCGCCGCCACAGCGGCCCCGGCCTGTACGACGCCATCATCTCGGGCTGCCGCGCCGCCGGCTTCAGCCCGCGGGTGGCGCAGGAGGCGCCGCGCGTGCTGTCCACATTGAGCCTGGTGGCGGCGGGCCTGGGCGTGTCGCTGGTGCCGGCCTCGCTGCGCCGGGTCAACATCGAGGGCGTGGTGTACGTCAACGTCAGCGGCCCGGTGGAACTGCGCGCGCCGCTCACCCTGATCTGGCGCGACGCGCCGCTGTCGGGCGCGACCCGCCGGCTGATCGAGGAAGTGCGCGCGCATCGCGAGACACCGCAAGACTAGGGTCTGCCCACACGGAAAGAAGCGGTGTGGACAGGCCCCGGGCGCTACACTGGACGCCATCCTGGCTCTCGCTGCTCTCCCATGCATGCCCCCCACCCCATAGGCGTATACGACTCCGGCGTCGGCGGACTGAGCGTGCTGCGCGCCATCCGCGACACGCTGCCGCGGGAACACCTGCTGTACCTGGCGGATTCCGCCCACGTGCCCTACGGCGAGAAGACGCAGGAAACCGTGCAGCAGCGGGCGCTGGCCATCGCCGACTATTTCGTGTCGCGCCAGGCCAAGGCCATGGTGGTGGCCTGCAACACCGCCACCGCCGCCGCCATCGCGCTGCTGCGCGCCCGCCATCCCGACCTGGTCATCATCGGCGTGGAGCCGGCCATCAAGCCGGCCGCGCACCTGACGCGCAGCGGCGTGGTCGGCGTCTTCGCCACCACCGGCACGCTGGCCAGCCCCAAGTTCGCGGCGCTGGTGCAGCGCGAGGCGCCCGAGATCCGCATCCTGTTCCGGCCGTGCCCCGAATGGGTGCTGCAGGTCGAGCGCGGCGAGATCGACGGCCCCGCCGCCGCCCGCGTGGTGGCGGCGCCGGTGCGCGAACTGCTGGCGCAGGGCGCCGACGCGCTGGTGCTGGGCTGCACCCATTTCCCGTTCCTGCACGACGCGATCCAGGCCGCGGCGGGCGCGTCCGTGCCGCTGCTGGAAACCGGCGGCCCGGTGGCGCGCCGCCTGCGCCATCAACTGCAGGAGCGCGGGCTGCTGGCGCCGGACGGCGCCGGCTCGGTGTCGCTGGAAACCACCGGCGACGCCGCCACGCTGGGCCGCATGGCCGCCCTGCTGCTGGGCCTGCCGGCCGAGGCGGCGCAGACCCCGGCGCGCTGGCGCTGACGCAGCCTGCCGGCCATGCCGCCGCTGCGTCAGCGGCCCCTCCCCGCGCGGGACGCACGCCGCTGCGCGCGGACGATCCCGCTTCGTTTGATTCCGCGCATCCCGCCGCCGCCCAAGGCGCGGAATAATTTCGTACAGTGGAGATACTGCGGCCCTTCGCCGCGGCTCGCGGACAACAAGGAGACGTCGATGAAACGCATTCTGATCCCCGTGGATGGCTCGCAGCATGCCGTGCACGCCGTGCGGGCATTGCTCGCGGCGCGCGACTACGACCCGGTCGAACGGGTCGAACTGCTGACGGTGCAGATTCCGCTGCAGGCCGGCAAGATCGGCCGCGGCCTGTCACAGGCGGACATTGACGCCTACCACCAGGAAGAGGGCCAGGCCGCGCTGCGCGAAGCCAGCGCGCTGCTGGCCGAGGCCGGCGTGCCGTTCGGCCAGCGCGTCGAGACCGGCGCGACGGCGGACACCATCGTGCGCGTGGCCGGCGAGATCGACGCCGACGAGATCTTCATGGGCTCTCGCGGGCTGGGATCGGTGGCCGCGCTGTTCATGGGCTCGGTGGCCACCAAGGTCCTGCATCTGACGGACCTGCCCGTCACCCTGGTCAAGTAAGGAGGCCGCCATGCTGCATATCCTCGTGCCGGTCGACGGCTCCGACAACGCCAACCGCGCCGTGCTGCACGCGCGCCAGCTGGCGCAGGGTGCGCGCGCCGCGCGCATCCACCTGCTCAACATCCAGACGCCGCCGCAAGGCCGCGCCGGCCTGTCGCGGCTGGTCACCCAGGACATGATCGACGAATACTACGTGCGCGAAGGCCAGGAAGCCGCCGACGACGCACGCAAGCTGCTCGACGTCACCGGCACCGACTACACCAGCCACGTCGAATTCGGCAATGCCGCGGTCGAGATCGCCAACTACGCGCAGCAGCATCAATGCGCGCGTATCGTCATGGGCACGCGCGGCCATGGCGCACTGGCCGGCATGCTGATCGGCTCGGTCGCCAACCAGGTGGTGCAACTGGCGGAAGTGCCGGTGACGCTGGTGCGCTAGCGCGTACCCGTCGCGGTCGGCAGCGCCGGCAGCGTCAGCGTCACGCGCAGGCCGCCCAGCGGCGCCTGCGCGGCGCTGACCTGGCCGCCATAGGTGCCGGCCAGGTCGCGCACGATGTCCAGGCCCAGGCCCGACCCCGGCCGCTGCTCGTCCATGCGCACGCCACGCTCGAAGATGCGTTCGCGCTCGTCCTCGCCGATGCCGGGGCCGTCATCGTCGATCACGATCTGCAGGCGGTCCGGCGCCGATGCCCGCGCGCCGATGCGGACGCGATGCGTGGCCCATTTGCAGGCGTTGTCGAGCAGGTTGCCCACCATTTCCTGCAGGTCCTGCTCCTCGCCGCGGAATTCCAGGCCGTCGGCGAATTCCGCTATCTCCAGCTCCAGCCCGCGCGCCGCGTACAGGCGCTGCATGACCCGCAGCAGCGCCTGCACCGGAGCGCGCAAGGGCGTGCGCCCTCCGGCCGTGCCCGACGCCGCCGCGGCCCGCGCCCGCGCCAGGTGATAGTCGATCTGGCGCTGCGCCATCGCCACCTGCTCGCGCGCCAGGCGGGCGAACGCGCCGTCCTCGCGCGCGGCCGCGTTGCCCAGGATGGTGAGCGGCGTCTTGACGGCGTGCGCCAGGTTGCCGGCCTGCGTGCGGGCGCGCTGCACGATGTCCGCGTTGACCGCCAGCACGCGGTTGAAGTCGTCCACCAGCGGCTGGATTTCGCTGGGAAAGCGGCCGTCGATGTGCAGGCTGTTGCCGCCCTGCTGCGCGGCCAGCTGGCGCCGCAGCCGGCCCAGCGGCCGCAGCCCGATCGCCACCTGCACCACCGCCGCCGCCACCAGCCCGGCCGCCAGCGCGCCCAGCGACAACCGCAGCATGTGGTTGAAGCGTTCGATCGGTTCGGCCAGCACCGCGCGGTCGGCGGCCACGATCAGGCGCAACGTCACCGTGTCGGCGTCCTCGGGCTTGAGCAGGCGCGTCAGCGCGCTCAGGCGATGGTCCTGCGGACCGGCGATGTCATAGACGCCGTCGGCGCTGTCGGCCGCGGGCAGGGCCAGCACCTGGTCCCACAACGAGCGCGAACGCGCCACGCCGGCGGCCGCCACGCGGCCGTTGTCGTCGAGGCGGTCGATCTGCCAGTACAGCCCCGACAGCGGCTGCTCCAGGCGCGGATCGCTCAGGGGCGACGCCACCGCCGGCCGGCCATCGGGCGCCACGCTGACCGCCGCGGTCAGCTGGTTCATGTGCAGCGCCAGTTCGGCCCGCAGTTGTTCGGTGATGTGCTGGCGGAACAGGCTGCCCAGGCCCCAGCCGGCCAGCACGACGGTGACCGCGATCCAGGCGAGCGTGCCGGCCAGCAGGCGCCAGCGCAGCGAACCCGGCGCGCGCGGCGTGGTCATGAGGGACAGGCGAGCCGGTAGCCGAGCCCGCGCACGGTCTCGATGGTGTCGGGCGGCAGCTTCTTGCGCAGGCGGCCGATGAACACGTCGATGGTGTTGGAATCGCGGTCGTGGTCCTGCGCGTAGATATGCTCGATCAACTCGCCGCGCGAGACCACTTCGCCGGCGCGCTGCATCAGCACCGCCAACACCTTGAATTCGTGGCTGGTCAGGTTCAGCGGCAGGCCGTCGACGGTGGCCCTGGCCAGCCGCGTGTCGAGCATCAGCGGACCGCAGCGCCATTGCGCGCTGGCGTGGCTGCTGTGGCGGCGCAGCAGCGCGCGCACGCGGGCCAGCAGCTCTTCCATGTGGAAGGGCTTGGTGAGATAGTCGTCGGCGCCGGCGTCGATGCCGGCGACCTTCTCGTGCCAGTTGGCGCGCGCGGTCAGGATCAGCACCGGCATGCCGCGCCCGGCGGCGCGCCATTGCTTGAGCACGGTCAGGCCGTCCATCACCGGCAGGCCCAGGTCCAGCACCACCACGTCGTAGGTCTCGACCTCGCCCATGTAGTGGGCGCTGGCGCCGTCGGCCGCGGTGTCGACGGTGTAGCCCGCGTGGCGCAGGGCGTCGGCCAGTTGCGCGGCCAGGGTCGGTTCGTCTTCGACGACAAGCATGCGCATCAGTGTCGGTTCCGGAATTGGATGTCGCGGCCTTTCATGCCCAGCACGGTGCCGTCGCGCGCGTCGATCTTCAGCTTCACCAGGCTGCCGCCGGGCTGCAGCAGGCGGATCTCGTACAGGAACACGCCGTCGTCTTCCTCGAACTCGACCTTCACCACCTGGCCGGGAAAATCGCGCTCGACGATGTCCAGCACCGAACGCAGGGGCAGCACCTTGCCGGCCTGCAGCGCCTGGCGCGCCTGCTCGTGGTCGCTTTCATCGGCCACGCCCGCGCCCGGCCCGGCGGCCAGCGCCAGGACCAGCGCGCAGCCGGTCAGCCAGATTGCGATGCGCGAACGTGCGGCCATGGGGTTTCCGTGAGGGCAACGCAACCAGGGTAACCCGGCGCGCGGGGGAAAAACAGGGGAAGACAAGCGTCTCATTTATAGCGGATCAAACATGAACGGCGGGTGAACGGCGGCTTCAGAACGGGTTCATGCGCCCCCCCGAATAATGACGTCATGGCCGATCCACGGCCCGACTTCGACCCTCAGGAGAAAACCGCATGAACCCGATCCGCAAGACCCTGTCCGCCCTGGCCATCGGCGCCGCCACCCTCGCCGGCGCCGCCGCGCTGGCGCAGACCGCGCCCCAGCCCGCCGCTGCGCCGGCCGCAGCCGCACCGGCCGCCGCGGCCCCCGCCCAGGCCGCGCCCGCCGCGCAGATCCTGACCGTGCGCCAGATCTACGACACGCTCACCGCCGCGGGCTACCGCAACATCACCGAGATCGAGCTGGAGCATCACCGCGGCTACGACGTCAAGGCCGACAACCCGCAGGGCCAGCGCGTGAAGCTGCGCGTCGATGCGCAAAGCGGCGCCGTGTTGCGCAGCCGTATCAAGGACTGAGGCGGCCGCCATGAAAACCCGTTCCGCCCTGGGTCTCTTCCTGCTCGCGCTGACCGGCGCCTGGGCGGTCGACGCCCTCCTGCTGCAACCGGCGTCCGGCGCCGCCTGGCCCTGGGCGCTGCGCCAGCAGGCGCTGTACCTGACGGGCGTCTGGTCGATCGGCCTGATGTCGCTGATCATGTTGCTGGCGTTGCGTCCGGCCTGGCTGGAAGGCCCGCTGGGCGGAATGGACAAGATCTACCGGCTGCACAAATGGGCCGGCATCCTGGCCATCGGCGCGGGCGCGGCGCATTGGCTGGTCAAGCTGGCCAGCACGCCGCTGAAAGCGCTGGTGGGCATCGAAGGACGGCCCGCGCGCGACGCGGTGCTGGCCGTGCTGGCAGACTCGCGCGGGCTGGCCAAGGATCTGGGCGAATGGACGATCTATGCCCTGCTGGCCATGCTGGTCCTCACGCTGTGGCGGCGCTTTCCGTACCATGCGTGGCGCATCGTTCACCGCGCCATGCCGCTGGCCTTCCTGGTGCTGGCGTTTCACACGCTGGCGTTGGCGCCGGCCTATTACTGGAGCGGCCCGACCGGCGCGCTGCTGCTGCCTTTGATGGCGGGCGGCGCCGCGGCCGCGCTGCTGTCGCTGGCCGGCCGCATCGGCCAAGGCCGGCGCGTCGCCGGCAAGGTCACCGGGCTGGTCCGGCGCCCCGGCGACATCCTCGAAGTCACCTGTGAACTCGGCCCGCGCTGGCCGGGCCACGCGGCAGGGCAGTTCGCCTTCGTCACCTTCGACCGGCGCGAAGGCGCGCATCCGTTCACCATTGCGAGCGCGCCGCACGCCGGCCGCCACGACGTCACCTTCCAGATCAAGGCCCTGGGCGACTTCACCCGACGCCTGGCCGCCACGCTGCGCGAAGGCGCGCCGGTCACGGTCGAAGGCCCCTACGGCCGCTTCGAACGCCCGGCCGATCCCGCCGCCGGCCCGCAAGTGTGGGTCGCGGGCGGCATCGGCGTCACGCCGTTCCTGGCTTGGCTGGAAGCGGCCCGCGACGCGCCCGGCGACCGCCCGCCCGTATGGATGCACTATTGTGTGCGCGACGCCGGCGCCGACCCGTTCGTCGAGGTGCTGCGGCAACGCTGCGAGGCACTGGACAACATCACGCTGCAAGTGCACAGCGCGGCGCAGGGACAGCGACTGGATGCCGCCTCCCTGGCACAGGGCGAAGTGGCCGCCGGCCGGGTCGCCGACGTCTGGTACTGTGGCCCGGCTGGCCTGGCGACGGCGCTGCGCCAAGGGCTGCGGCGCCTGGGCCGCGGCGGCGTCCACTGGCGCCAGGAAGCCTTCGACATGCGCTAGGCAGTGGCGGAGCGGCCACCGCCGCGTCGTATGATGAAGGCTTGCCCATCCCGCGACTGGAGCCGCGCCATGCGAATTCGATACGTGTTGCCGGTGCTGGTCGTGGCCGCCGCCCTGGTGGCCGCCTGCGGCGAAGTCGCGCGCCTGCCGGTCGAGGCCGGCATGGGGCCGCGGCCCGAGCTGCCCGCGCCCAATCCCACGCTGATTCCCACGGTCAATACCGCCAAGGCGGTGGGCTGGGCCGACACCGGCCTGCCGACCCCGGCCAGCGGCCTGGCGGTGACCGCCTACGCCCGCGGCCTGGACCACCCGCGCTGGCTCTATGTGCTGCCCAACGGCGACGTGCTGGTGGCCGAGAGCAACGCGCCGCCCAAGCCGGCCGAGGCGTCCGGCGGCATCAAGGACTGGGCCGCCGGCATCGTCATGAAGCGGGCCGGCGCGCGCACGCCCAGCGCCAACCGCATCACCTTGCTGCGCGGCTTGACGCCCGACGGCGCGGCGCAGACGCGCAGCGTGTTCCTGGAAGGCCTGAACTCGCCCTTCGGCATGGCGCTGGTCGGCGACCAGCTGTACGTCGCCAACGCCGATGCGGTGCTGCAGTTTCCCTACCAGGCGGGCCAGACCCGCATCGATGCGCCCGGCGTCAAGGTGACGGACCTGCCCGCCGGCCGCAACCATCACTGGACCAAGAACCTCATCGCCAGCGCCGACGGCGCCAAGCTCTATGCGTCGGTCGGCTCGAACAGCAACGTCGGCGAAAACGGCATGGCCGAAGAGGAAGGCCGGGCCGCCATCTGGGAAATCGACGTCGCCAGCGGCGCCAAGCGCCTGTACGCCACCGGCCTGCGCAATCCGGTGGGCATGGCCTGGGGACCGGACGGCAAGACGCTCTGGACCGCGGTGAACGAACGCGACGAACTGGGTAGCGACCTGGTGCCCGACTACATGACCTCGGTGCGCGACGGCGGTTTCTATGGCTGGCCCTACAGCTACTTCGGCCAGCACGTCGACACCCGGGTAAAGCCGCCGCGCCCCGACCTGGTGGCGCAGGCGATCGTGCCCGACTACGCGCTGGGGCCGCATACCGCCTCGCTGGGGCTGGCCTGGTCCGGCGGCGCCACGCTGCCGGCCCCCTTCACGCACGGCATGTTCGTCGGCCAGCACGGTTCCTGGAACCGCGACCCGCGCAGCGGCTACAAGGTGATCTTCGTGCCGTTCACCGACGCGCGCGCGGACGGCCAGGCGCGCGACGTGCTGACCGGGTTCCTGGATGACGCCGGCCAGGCGCGCGGCCGGCCGGTGGGCGTGGCGCTGGACACGCGCGGCGCCCTGCTGGTGGCCGACGATGTCGGCAACGTGATCTGGCGCGAGGCCGGCGACGGGGGCACGCGCTGAGCGCGAGGCCGGCGACGGGGGCACCGCCGGAGCGGCCGGCCGGGACCGCGCCAGGACAATCCGCTGGCGCCGGCTTGCGCTGCGTCAAACCCCTGGCGGACGGTCTTGCGCCGCGAGGCGTAGACTGGAACGACAATACCGCAACGGCCGCGAGGCTCCGCCCGGCGGAGCGCGCGGTTCCACTCCCCTCGACCCCTGGAGGCACGAACATGCTGTTGAAGAATCTCTGCGCCGCGGCCGTCCTGGCCCTGGCCTCTGCCCCGGTGCTGGCCGCCGAATGCTCGGTGGATATCGCCGGCAACGACCAGATGCAGTTCGACAAGAAGGAAATCACGGTCAGCAAGAGCTGCAAGCAATTCACCGTGAACCTCAAGCACCCCGGCACGCTGGCCAAGAACGTCATGGGCCACAACTGGGTGCTGACCAAGCAGGTCGACATGCAGGGCGCCGTCAACGACGGCATGGCCGCCGGCCTGGACAACAACTACGTCAAGAAGGACGACGCCCGCGTCATCGCCCACACCAAGGTGATCGGCGGCGGCGAGACCGATTCGGTCACGTTCGACGTCAGCAAGCTGGCCGCGGGCCAGGACTACACCTACTTCTGCTCGTTCCCCGGCCATTTCGCGCTGATGAAGGGCGTGCTCAAGCTGGTCGACTGATCGCCCCTGCCGGCCTCGCGGGATCTGCGCGAGGCCGCCGCGCCCGCCCCTACAATGGCCGTTTTCCGACACCCTGGGGAACGACGCATGAGCACGGATAAAGTGGCAATCATCACCGCCGGCGGCAGCGGCATGGGCGCGGCGGCGGCGCGCAAACTCGCGGCCGACGGCTACCGCGTGGCGATCCTGTCCTCGTCCGGCAAGGGCGAGGCGCTGGCCGCCGAGCTGGGCGGCCTGGGCGTGACCGGCTCGAACCGCTCGCCCGAGGACCTGGCCCGGCTGGTGGACGCGACCCTGCAGCAGTGGGGCCGCATCGACGCCGTGGTCAACAGCGCCGGCCACGGCCCCAAGGGCCCGCTGCTGGAAATCAGCGACGACGACTGGCACCTGGGCATGGAGTTCTACCTGCTCAACGTGGTGCGCATCGCGCGCCTGGTGGCGCCGGTCATGAAGCAGCAGAAATCCGGCGCCATCGTCAACATCTCGACCTACGCCACCTTCGAGCCGGAAGCGCTGTTCCCCACGTCCGGCGTGTTCCGCGCCGGCCTGGCCGCGTTCACCAAGGTGTTCGCGGACGAATACGCCGAGCACAACGTGCGCATGAACAACGTGCTGCCCGGCTTCATCGACAGCCTGCCGGAAAAGGAAGACCGGCGCGTGCGCATCCCGATGGGCCGCTACGGCACCGCCGAGGAAGTGGCCGACCTGATCGCCTTCCTGGCTTCCGACGCCTCTTCCTACATCACCGGGCAGAACATCCGCATCGACGGCGGCATCACCCGTTCGGTCTAGTCCGCGCGGACCGGCCCGCCAGCGCGGGCCGGTGCTCTTCTGCGGCGACGGCTCATTCAAATGGATTAGTCCCTCGTCCGAATGGCGGGCTTGAAGCGCCCCCCGGCGCTTCGGTACCGTAAGGGCTCGCATTCGATCCCGGGGCTGCCTGCATGTCCGCGTCGCCGTCCGAAGCGGCGCCGGCCGTTTCATCCCCCCGCCCTCCCCCCACGCCCGGCCAGGCCTCGCGCTTCCTGGCGCAGGCCACCTTCGGCCCGACGCCGGCGCTGATCGACGCGGTGGTGCGCGACGGCTACGCCCGCTGGCTCGACGCGCAACTGGCGCTGCCGCCCTCGCAAAGCCATTTCGACTGGCTGCTGCAGCAAGGCAAGAACACCGAGGCCTACAAGGGCAACGGCATCAACGCGCCGCTCGAATCGACGCTGTGGCGCAAGTTCATCAGCGCCGAGGACCAGGTGCGCACGCGCGTGGCGTTCGCGCTGTCGGAGATCTTCGTGGTCGGCGTGACGTCGATCACCGCCAACTGGCCGCTGTTCGGCGCCGCCAGTTTCATGGACCTGCTGGCCGAACATGCCTTCGGCAACTATCAGGACCTGCTCACCGCCGTCACCCGCAACCTGTCGATGGGCTGCATGCTGACCTATCGCGGCAACCGCAAGGAAGATCCGCGCACCGGTCGCCACCCCGACGAGAACTATGCGCGCGAGGTGATGCAGCTGTTCAGCATCGGCCTGGTCGAGTTGAACCGCGACGGCACGCCGCGACTGGCGAACGGCGCCCCCGTGGAGACCTACGACAATGCCGACGTGCAGGGACTGGCCAAGGTCTTCACCGGCTGGCACCTGGACGGGCCCGAGACCGACGTGCAGTTCCACCGCCGTCCGATGGCACTCAACCCGGCGCTGCATTCGCTGGCCGAAAAACGCTTCCTGGGCGCGATGATCCCGCCGGGCACCGATGGCCATCTGTCGTTGCAGCGCGCGATGGAAGTGATCAGCGCGCACCCCAACGTGGGGCCGTTCATCGGCACGCAGCTGATCCAGCGGCTGGTCACCAGCAACCCGAGCCCGGCCTATGTCGGGCGCGTGGCGGCCGCGTTCGACGACGACGGCCACGGCGCGCGCGGCAACCTCAAGGCGGTGGTGCGCGCCATCCTGCTTGACGACGCGGCGCGCCAGCCCGACCTGGCCGCGCCGGGCTGGGGCAAGGTGCGCGAACCCATCCTGCGCTTCTCCGGCTGGGCGCGCGCCTTCGGCGCCACCTCCACCAACGGCGCCTGGGCCATGCCCGACACCACCGACAACACCATCCGGCTGGCGCAGAGCCCGATGCGCTCGGCCAGCGTGTTCAATTTCTTCCGGCCGCGCTACACGCCGCCCGTCACCGAGCTGGCGCGGCGCGGCCTGGTGGCGCCGGAATTGCAGATCACCGATGAGACCAGCATCGCCGGCTACCTGAATTTCGTGGCCATCTATGTCGATCGCGGCTGGGAAGACCTGCAGACGCCATATAGCGCCGAGATCGCCCTGGCCGCCGACGCCGACGCGCTGGTGGCGCGGGTCGTGCTGCTGCTGGCGGGCGATGCCTTCAGCGCGGCCACGGCCCAGGCCATCGCGCAGACCGTCGACACCCTGCCGCGCGAACGGCCGCGCGACCGCGTGCGCGCCGCCATCACGCTGGTGGCGGCCAGCCCCGAATACCTGGTGCAGAAATGAAGGCCGACCGCCGCGAATTCCTGCTGCGCGCCTGCGCCCTGGGGGCCACGCACGCCGCCGCGCCGCTGGCGCTGAACCTGGCGGCGCTGGGCGCGGCGGCGGCGCAATCCGCGCCGCCCGGCGACTACAAGGCGCTGGTGTGCGTGTTCCTGTATGGCGGCAACGATCCGTTCAACACGCTGGTGCCGTTCGATGCGCCGGCCTACCGCGCCTATGCCGCGGCGCGCACCGACATCGCCTTGCGGCGCGACGCGCTGGCGGCCACCGCGCTGCGCGGCAAGGCACCCGCCGCCGCCGGCGCCCAATTCGCGCTGGCCCCGGCCCTGGCACCGCTGGCGCCGCTGTTCGAGCGCGGCGAGATGGCGGTGGTGCTGAACGTCGGCCCGCTGGTGGTGCCCACCAGCAAGGCGGAATATATCGGCGCGCGCGTGCCGCTGCCGCCCAAGCTGTTCTCGCACAACGACCAGCAGTCGTACTGGCAGGCGCTGGCGCCGGAAGGCGCCTCATCCGGCTGGGCCGGACGGCTGACGGACCTGTACGCCGACATCAACGCGCAGCGCAGCTTCACCGGCATCACCGCGGGCGGCAGCACCGTGCTGCTGGCGGGCCGCCACGTGGCCGGCTACCGGGTCGGCGTGAACGGCTCGACCCGCATCGAGCTGCTGACGCGCGACATGTACGGATCCAGCGCCTGCACCGCGCTGCTGCGCCAGCTGATCACGCAACCGCGCGAGCACCTGATGGAGCGCGAGATGTCGCGCATCGCGGCGCAGTCGATCGACGCCGATGCGCGGTTGCGGGCGGCGCTGTCGGGCGTGGCGGTGCCGGGCGATTTCGACTCGCCGCTGGCACAGCAGCTCAAGATCGTGGCGCGCATCATCGCCGCGCGCCAGGCGCTGGGCGCGCGCCGCCAGGTGTTCTTCGTCTCGCAGAACGGCTACGACAACCACACCGGCCTGAACGACACCCATCCCGCCCTGCTCAAGGAACTGGGCCAGGCGCTGGCCGTCTTCCAGGAAGCCCTGGCGGGCCTGGGCGTGGCGCGCCAGGTCACCACCTTCACCGCCTCGGAATTCGGCCGCACGCTGGGATCGAACGGCAACGGTTCGGACCATGGCTGGGGCGCGCATCATTTCGTGCTGGGCGGCGCCGTCGATGGCGGCCGCATCCTCGGCACGCATCCGGCCATCGCGCCGGATGGCCCGGGCTTCGTCGACAACGGCCGGCTGCTGCCGACGCTGGCGGTGGAACAGCTGGGCGCGGCGCTGGGCGGCTGGTTCGGCGCCAGCGCGGACGATCTGCGGCTGGTGTTTCCGAACCTGCGCCATTTCGACGCCGCGCCGCTGGCGCTGTTCACAGCGCCGCGTGGATCGTCGACGCCAGCCGCTTCCACTTGACGGCCTCTTCGCGCACGAACGCGGCAAGCTCGGCCGGCGTGCTGGTGCGCACCTCGGCGCCCTGGTCGTCGATCTTGCCGGCCACGGCCGGGTCGTTCAGTGCGCCATTGAGCGCGGTGTTCAGCCTGGCGACCACCTGCGGGTCGGCGTTGGCGGGCGCGAACACCGCGTACCACTGCGCCACGTCCACGCCCTGCACGCCCAGTTCGGCCAGCGTCGGCATGTCGGGCAGCACCTTGGCGCGGCGCGTGCCGGCCACGCCCAGCGCGCGGATCTTGCCCGACTTCAGGTGCGGATAGGCGCTGAACAGGCTGGGAAACATGACCTGGGTGACGCCGGCCAGCGTGTCCGTCATGGCGGGCGCCGAGCCCTTGTAGGGAATCTCCAGCATGGCCGCGCCGGTGGCGCGGTTGAACAGTTCGCCCGCCACCGCCGGCGCCGTGCCCGGACCGGCCGAGGCGTAGCTCAGGCCGTCGGGATGGGCCTGGCCGTACTTGAGCAGGCCCGGCACGTCCTGCACGCCGATGCTGCTGGACACCACCATCAGCGTGGGCGAGTCGGCCACCATGCCGATCGCTGTGAAGTCGCGCACCGGATCGTAGTTGAGCTTCTGCAGCGCCGGGTTGATGCCGTGCGTGCCGATGTAGCCCAGCATCAGGGTGTAGCCGTCGGCCGGCTGGCGCGCCACGTAGTCGGCCGCGATGGCGCCCTGCGCGCCGGGCTTGTTGACCACGATGACGGTCTGGCCCAGCAGTTCGCCCATCTTCTGCCCGATCACGCGGGCCAGGGTGTCGTTGCCGCCGCCGGCGGCGGTGGGCACCACCATGGTGATGGCGCGTTCGGGAAATTCGGCGTGCGCGGCCGGGCTGCCCAGGACCAGGCAAAGCGCGGCGGCGCACAGGGTGCTGCGGGTGGGAAAAGCCATGTCATGTCTCCTGATGGTTCTGTGGCCGGTCTCTGCGGACCGCTGTGTCTGGGGTCGGAAGCGGGTCGCCCCGCTGCCTTCATGTTTCGGTGGCGCAGGCCTTGCGTGGCCTGCGGGTACGGCATCCGTGGCGACGGCCTAGGCCGCCAGCGCGGCGTGCGCCGGCTGCGGCCGGATCGCGCGTTCCTCCCGCGCCGGCACGTAGCGCCCCGGCACGTACAGCAGGCCCTTCATGATCTTGCGCGCGGTGCGCACCAGCCCGGCGGCCCGCACTTCGCCGCTGGCGTCGTCCAGCCTGACATCGATGTCCATGCCGCCCGACGGGTGCTCGATGCGCACGCCGCGGTAGCCTGGCCGCGGCGCCGGCCCGCCGCAGTCATGCGCCACGGTGCCCGGCATGAGAAAGGCCGCGGCCACGCCGACGGCGCCGGTGGCGGCATGGGCGCGGTGGCAGGCGTGCGGCGTGAAGTAGCGCGAGCGGATGGACAGGATGGCCGGATCGCCGCCGGGCGCCAGCAGCACCGGCTTGGGGATGACGCTGTTCGACACATCGCCCAGGCCCATGCGGGCGCCGGCCTCGCGGCGGATGCGCTCCAGGCGAGCCAGCAGCGCCGGGTGGGCGTCCAGCTCGGCCGGCGATTCGTCGCCGCGCAGGCCGAAGTCGGCGGCGCGCAACAGCACCATCGGCATGGCCGCGTCGATCAGCGTGGCGGCCACGCCGTCCACGGTTTCCTGCCGTTGGCCGCTGGGGAACAGGCGGCCGGTGACCGCGCCCCAGGCGTCCAGGAAGTTCAGGCGCACCGGCGCGGCCACGCCCGGCACGCCGTCGATGCGCGCCTCGCCTTCGTAGGTCAGGCGGCCGCCCGGCGTCTGCACCACCGCCTCGATCACGGCGCCGGTGTTGACATTGTGCACCCGCACCGCGGTTTCGCCGTCGGCCGCGGCGATCAGGCCCTCGTCGATGGCGAAGGGCGCGGCGCCCGACAGCATGTTGCCGCAGTTGGGACGGGTGTCGACGCTGGCGCGGTCCACCGAGACCTGCGCGAACAGATAGTCGATGTCGCAGTCCGGCCGGGTCGAGCGCGACACGATCGCGACCTTGCTGGTCAGCGAATTGCCGCCGCCCAGGCCGTCGACCTGCAGCGCGTGGGGCGAGCCCATGGCCTGCAGCAGCAGCCGGTCGCGCTCGGCGGGATCGGCGGGCAGCCAGTCGCTGAGGAAGAAGGGGCCGCGGGAGGTGCCGCCGCGCATCAGTACGCAAGGGATGATCGTTTCCATGCGGTGCATTCTGCGACGGCGCGGCTATTATTTGAATTGCAACTTACGGATGGATTAATGCATGGCACGCATCAATTTCGATTTGCAGGAATTGCAGGCCTTCGTGGCCGTGGCCGAACGCGCCAGTTTCCGCGCCGCGGCCGAAGACCTGAACCTGTCGCAGCCGGCGCTGAGCCGCCGCATCGACAAGCTGGAGGACCTGCTGGGCGCGCGCCTGCTGGAACGCACCACCCGCCGGGTGTCCCTGACCCACGTCGGCCGCATCTTCCTGGAGCGGGCCCGCGGCGCCATCGACGAACTGGAGCGCGCGGTGCTCAGCATCGGCGACCTGGCGGCGCAGCGCGGCGGGCTGGTGACCGTGGCCTGCGTGCCGTCGGTGGCCTATTACTTCCTGCCCGCCATCATTCACGACTACGCCGAGCGCTTTCCGCGGATACGGGTCCGCATCATCGACGAGACCGCCCACACCGTGCTCAACAGCGTGGTCACCGGCCGCGCCGACTTCGGCATCAGCTTTTTTGGCACCCAGGAGCCGGACGTGGATTTCAAGGCGGTGCTGCGCGAGGACTTCGTGCTGGCGGTGCACCGCGACCATCCGCTGGCCGCGCGCCGCAGCGTATCGTGGGAGGAGCTGTCGCAGGAACGCTTCATGACCGTGGCCAAGGAAAGCGGCAACCGCCTGCTGATCGACGACGCCCTGGCCAAGAGCGGCAAGCGCACCGTCAGCGCCTTCGAGGTCAGCCACGTCATGACCCTGCTGGGCCTGGTGGAAGCCGGCCTGGGCGTGGCGGCGGTGCCCCAGCTAGCGATGCCGCCGGCCGGCCACCCCACCCTGGCGGGCATCAAGCTGGAGCATCCGCGCGTCACCCGCAGCCTGGGTTTGATCTCGCGCAGGGGCCGCCCCCTGGCGCCAGCGGCGCAACAGCTCTATAACCTCATCCACCAGGCCGGCAAAAGCGCCAAGCGTGGTCCCCTCAAGCAACCTGAAGCCGCACCATGAGCCCCCATTCCCTGGCGCTGCAAGCCGCCACCGAAGACGACCTGCCGTTCCTGCTGTCGCTGCGCAAGGCGACCATGACCGAACACCTGGCCCGCGCCGGCGCGCCGCAGGACGACGCGCATCACCTGGCGCGCATCCGCCACCACTTCGACGACGCCCAGATCGTCTGGCTGCACGGCCGCCCGGCCGGCCTGTTCAAGACCTTCCGCGACCCGGCCGGCTGGCGCGTCGTGCAGATCCAGATCGACCCGGCCTTCCAGGGCCAGGGGCTGGGCCGGCGCCTGCTGGCGGGCCTGCTGCGGCAGGCGGACGACGAAGGCGCCCCGGTCACCCTGTCCGTCCTGAAGGGCAACCCCGCCCGCCGGCTCTACGAGTCGCTGGGCTTCACCCCCGTGGAGGAGACCGCCCTGGAAATAGAAATGCGCTACGAACCCGCCCCGCACCCCCGCGGCCACGCCTGACGGCGGCCCGTCGCAAGGGGCCCGCGCGAGGCTCGGCTGGATCGTCATCCCCGGCCCTCCACTTTTTTTGTCCCGCGGCGGAATATTCCCGTTTCGCCCGGCGTCTGTAGAGGGCAGTCCCCCACTTTCCCATCTACGAGGCACGACATGCGTACTCAAATCGCCGCAGCCCTGGTTCTCTCCTCCGCCGCCCTGTTCTCGGCCGGCGCCCACGCCCAGGCCGTCAAGACCCAGGACGGCGTCCTGGTCAACAGCGCCGGCATGACCCTGTACACCTTCGACAAGGATGCGGGCGGCAAGAGCGCCTGCAACGACCAGTGCGCCAAGATCTGGCCCCCGGTCACCGCCGCCGCCGACGCCAAGGCCTCGGGCGACCTCAGCATCATCACCCGCGACGACGGTTCCAAGCAATGGGCCTACAAGGGCAAGCCGGTCTACCTGTATGCCAAGGACGCCAAGCCGGGCGACAAGACCGGCGACAACTTCAAGGACGTCTGGCACGTCATCAAGCCCTGATCCGGCCGCGCCGCCCATCCACGCCCGACCATGCGCGCCGACGACGAAGCCGCGATCCTGGCTTGCATCCCCAGCCTGCGGCGCTACGCCCGCGGGCTGACGGGCGACCCGCACCGGGCCGACGACCTGGTGCAGGACACGCTCGAACGCGCCTGGAGCCGCTATTCGCGCTGGCAGCGCCGCGGCGAGCTGCGGGCCTGGATGTTCGGCATCATGCATAACCATTTCATCGACGGCGTGCGCGCCAACCACCGGCAGGCCGAACAGGCCGGCGCGGGCGACCTGCCCGACGTGCCGGTGCGCGCCACGCAGACCGACCACCTGGAGGTGCGCGACCTGGACCGCTGCCTGCAAGGCCTGCCGGCCGAGCAGCGCGAAGTGCTGCTGCTGGTGTGCGTGGAAGACCTGTCGTACCAGGAAACCGCGCAGGTGCTGGGCGTGCCGATCGGCACGGTCATGTCGCGCCTGTCGCGCGCCCGCGAACGGCTGGGCGCCCTGATGCAAGGCCAGGAACCCGCCAGCCGGCTCCATCGCGTGAAATGACATGAACGACAAACGCCTCCACGCCGTCCCGACCGCCGGCAACCCGATCACCGAAGCCGACCTGCACGCCTACGCCGACGGCCAGCTGCCGCCCGGCCGCCACGCCGAGGTCGACGCCTTCCTCGCCGCCCACCCGCAGGATCTGGCCCGCGTCCACGCCTGGCAGGCCCAGCGCCGCGCCCTGCACGCCCTGCTCGACCCGGTGCTGGACGAACCCCTGCCCCTGCGCCTGCCGCTCTCGCCCCCGCGCGCCGCCTGCCCTGGCGCGCCCTGGCCGCCGGCGTCGCCATCGCCGCCATCAGCGCCAGCAGCGCCTGGCTGGCGCGCGGCGCCCTGGACGCCCGCCACCTGCAAACCGTATTGGCCACCGCCGCCCCCGACCGCGCCGCCGGCGGCTACGCCCAACGCGCCGCCATCGCCCACGCCGTCTACGCCCCCGACATGGGCCGCCCCGTCGAAGTCAGCGGCGACAACGAAAAGGCCCTGGTCACCTGGCTCACCAAGCGCCTGGGCGCCCCCGTGCGCGCCCCCTCCCTGACCCACGCCGGCTACGACCTCGTCGGCGGCCGCCTGCTGCCCGGCGGCAGCGGCCCCGTCGCCCTCTTCATGTACGGCGCCCCCGACGGCCAACGCCTGACCCTCTACGTCACCCGCGAAGCCGCCGGCGGCCAGACCGCCTTCCAATTCACCCAGGAAGGCCCCGTCCGCGTCTTCTACTGGGTCGAAGGCCAATTCGGCTACGCCCTTTCAGGCGCCATCAGCCGCGAAGAACTCCAACGCCTCTCCGAAGAAGTCTACAAACAGCTGCAAGGCTGACCCGAGCGAGGGCCCCCCCATCGCAGCCACCACGCGCAGCGACCACCGCCCCGACGCCCCACACGATGTATGCCAGAAACGGCTGCCCACGCAGCCGTTTCTGGCGGGCCCCGCAAACTCCTCCGCCCCACCCCGACGCTGAGCAAAACGCCAAGCAAACCGTTCTCCCCGCCATCCGCCGCATGGAGACGCACGAGCGTTGGGGCGAGGCTGCGGGGCGGGTGCGGGGCGTGTAGATGCGCCCGACGGAAACCGTAGGGAGCCGAAGGCGGACGAGGTTGAGGATGGGGCAGTCCGGAGCGAACGCTCCGGACCGCAATCGTAGCCCCGCACCCGCCCCGCAGCCTCGCCCCAACGCGCCTTAAGAACCCTCTCTAGCCACATGCAACATATGCAACGTAATCTTCCTAACCTCAGCCTTGCTAATCTCAATATGCCCCCGCAACATCCCCCCGCCGCCTCCCCCCGCCGCCCAAGCACCGCCCGCAAGATCGCCCCATGCTCCTCATACGTCGCATCCACCCGAAACTCCTTGGTGAAATCCAGCCTCCGCACGATCCGGATCTTCTCCGTCACCTCCCGGTGGATCAACGCCATTTCCGCATTCCCCGCCGCCTCCACCAGTGAGCAGTGAAACGCCTCGTCCAGCTCCGCCACCATCCGCCCATCCAGGATCCGCTGCGCCGGCGGCACCAGCCACACATCCGCCAGCGCCCCCAGCAGCCCGCGCTCATCCATCTGCTCACGCGCGCACAGCCGTTCCACCGCCGCCAGCTCCAGCACCACCCGCACGTCGTACAGCGCCTCGAAGCGCTCGAAATCGAACGGCCGCACCTGCCAGCCGCTGCGCGGACTGGGCAGCACGAAGCCCTCGCGCTCCAGCCGCGCCAGGCCCAGCCGCACCGGCGTGCGGCTCACCCCCAGCCGCAACGCCAGCTCCGCTTCCGTGAAGCGATCCCCCGGCAGCAGGCGGAAGTCGAACAGCTCGTCCTTGATGCGCTGGTAGACCTGCTCCGCCAGCGACCCCGCGAGCGCCGGCGCCTGCCGCAGCGACGGGCCGATGCGCACCGGATCGCGCATGAGGCTCAGGTCACGGGGCACGTGGCGTCCTCGGCCAGCACCAGCAGCGCGTCGCCGGCATTCACCGGCTTGCCCGGCACGCAGCGGATCGCCGTCACCGTGCCCGACACCGGCGCGATCACCGACAGCTCCATCTTCATGGCTTCCACCACCACCAGCGTGTCGCCGGCCGCCACGCTCTGGCCCACCTGCACCGGGATCTTCCAGACATTGCCGCACATGTCGGCGCTGACCAGCCGTTCGCCCTCGCGCAGCGCGGTCTCGGTTTCGGGCGCGGCCTCGACCGGCGCCACCGCCACGTCCTCGTGCTTCCACAGCGCCACCTCGGCGTCGAACGCCGTCTTCTGGCGCGCCTGGAACGCGCCGATGCTATCGGCCTCGCCGGCCAGGAAGCGCTGGTGCGCGGCGAAGTCGAACACCTCCTCCTCGATCCGCACCGTGGCGCGGCCTTCGCGGAAATCCTCGCGCAGCGTATCCAGCTCGGCCTCGCTCACCGGATAGAAGCGCACCTGGTCGAAAAAGCGCAGCAGCCACGGCTTGCCATCCTGGAACACCGGGTTCTTCAGGAACTTGTTCCAGATCGGCAGCGTGCGGCCCACCAGCTGGTAGCCGCCGGGCGAGTCCATGCCGTAGATGCACATGTAGACGCCGCCGATGCCCACCGTGCCCTCGGCCGTGAAGGTGCGCGCCGGGTTGTACTTGGACGTCAGCAGGCGGTGGCGCGGGTCGATCGGCACCGCGCACGGCGCGCCCAGGTAGACATCGCCCAGGCCCATGATGAGATAGCTGGCGTCGAACACGATGCGGCGCACGTCCTCGCGGCTGGCCAGGCCATTGATGCGCTGGATGAAGTCGACATTGTTCGGCAGCCACGGCGCGCTGGCGCGCACGGTTTCCTGGTAGCGCTGCACTGCGCCCAGCGTGGCCGAGTCCTCGAACGCCATGGGCAGGTAGACCACGCGGGTCGGCACTTTCAGCGTCGCCACGTCGGCCAGTTGCGATTCGATTTCCAGCAGCCGCGCGATCAGCGCCTGCTGCAGGATCACGCGGCTGTCGTAGCGGATCTGCAGCGAGCGCACGCCCGGCGACAGCTCGCGCACGCCGTCGATCGGCTGCGCGGCCAGCGCTTCCATCAACAGGTGGATGCGCATGCGCAGCGCCAGGTCGAGCACGTTGTCGCCGTACTCCAGCAGCAGGTAGCCGTCGCCCGCCTGGCGGTACGACACCGACGGGCGGCTGCCTGTCGCCGGCAGCGCGGCGATGATGGTTTCGGAGGCCGTGGCGGGCGGCGCGGCCGGCGCGGTGGCCCGCGGCGCCACCGCCTGCAGCCTCGCCACGCTGCTATCCTGCGCCGCCTCGCGCGCCACCGCCTCGGCGTAGTCGATGCGCACGAAGCGGATGCGGTCGCCCGGCTTGACCTGCCCCACCTTCCACAGCTCGGCGCGCGCGATCGTCACCGGGCAGACGAAACCGCCCAGGCTCGGGCCATCACGCGTCAGGATCACCGGGCTGTCGCCGGTGAAGTTGATGCTGCCGATGGCGTATTCGCAGTCATGGATGTTGGACGGATGCAGGCCGGCCTCGCCGCCGTTCTCGCGCGCCCAGGTCGGTTTGGGGCCCGTCAGCCGCACGCCAAGGCGGTTGGAGTTGTAGTGCACCTCCCAGTCGGCGGCGAAGAAGGCCTCGATGGCTTCGGGACGGAAGAAGTCCGGCGCGCCATGCGGGCCGTACAGCACGCCGATCTCCCAGGTGTTGCCATAGGCCGGGATCAATTCGGCCGGCGCCGCCTGCGGCGCGCTCACGGGCGGCTCGGCATTGGCGGCTGGCAGGTCGGGACGCACCAGCGGCAGCATGTCGCCGACCCGCAGCGTGCGCCCGGCATGGCCGCCGAACTGGCCCAGCGCGAAGGTCGAGCGGCTGCCCAGGTAGACCGGCACGTCCAGCCCGTTGCGCACCGCCAGGTAGGTGCGGCAGCCGGACAGCGCCCGGCCCGTGGCCAGCACCTGGCCCGAGCGCACCGTGACCGGCCGCCACATCGGCACCGGTTCGCCATCGAGCGTGGCGGCGCACTCGGCGCCGGTCAGCGCGACGATGGCGTCGCCATGAAAGCGCAGCGTCGGCCCGACCAGCGTGGCCTCGATGCCGGCGGCGTCGGGCGCGTTGCCGACGATACGGTTGGCCAGGCGGAAGGCGTAGTCGTCCATCGGCCCCGACGGCGGCACGCCGATGTCCCAATAGCCGGTGCGGCCCGGGTAGTCCTGCACGCTGGTGTAGGTGCCGGCCTCCAGCACCTCGATGGCCGCGGGCCGGTAGGTGAAGCCTTCCAGGAAGCGCGTCGACAGCTGCCCGGCGCGAAAGCGCGCGTCGGCCACGATCTGGCGCAGGTAATCGAGGTTGGTGGCGATGCCGTGCAGGCGGGTGTGCGCGAGCGCATCGGCCAGCTTGTCGAGCGCGGCCTCGCGAGTGTCGGCGTGCACGATCAGCTTGGCCAGCATCGGGTCGTAGAACGCCGGCACCTCGGTGCCCGTCTCGACCCAGCCATCGAGCCGCACGCCGGCCGGAAAATGCACCTCGGTCAGCACGCCGGGCGACGGCTGGAACTGGCGCAGCGGATCCTCGGCGTACAGCCGCACCTCGATCGATGCGCCTTGCGGCGCGCGCGACATCGCGGCCAGGTCCAACGGTTCGCCCGCCGCCACGCGCAGCATGCATTCGATCAGGTCCAGCCCGGTCACCGCCTCGGTCACCGGGTGCTCCACCTGCAGGCGGGTATTGACCTCCAGGAAGTAGAAGCTGTCGCGCGCCGGATCGTAGATGAATTCGACCGTGCCGGCCGAGCGGTAGGCCACCGACTCGCCCAGCTTGACCGCCGCCGCCAGCAGCGCCGCGCGGGTCGCGGCCGGCAGGTGCGGCGCGGGCGTTTCCTCGATCACCTTCTGGTTGCGCCGCTGCACCGAGCAGTCGCGCTCGCCCAGCGCCAGCACGCGGCCGGCGCCGTCGCCGAAGATCTGCACCTCGACGTGGCGGGCGTTGTCCACATAGCGCTCGATGAACGCGCCGCCGTCGCGGAAGAAATGCTCGCCCATGCGCTGCACGCTGTCGAACGCCACCGTCAGCTCGGCCTCGTTGTCGCAACGCGACAGGCCGATGCCGCCGCCGCCCGCGGTGCTCTTGAGCATCACCGGATAGCCGATGCGCTCGGCCTGCGTCAGCGCCTCGCCCAGGCTGGCCAGCAGGCCCGTGCCAGGGGTCATCGGCACGCCGGCTTCGGCCGCCAGTTCGCGCGAACGGTGCTTCAGGCCGAACTCGCGGATCTGCAACGGCGTGGGGCCGACGAAGGCGATGCCGGCGGCCTCGCACGCTTCGGCGAACTCGGCGCTTTCCGACAGGAAGCCATAGCCGGGGTAGATGGCCTGGGCGCCATGCTCGCGCGCGGCCGCCAGCAGCAGGTCGGTGCGCAGATAGCTGTCGACGGCCTTCTCGCCGCCCAGCGCCACGGCCACGTCGGCCTCGCGCACATGGGCCGCGTTGCGGTCGGGATCGGAATACACGGCAACGCTGCGGATGCCCAGGCGTTTCAGGGTACGGATGGCGCGGACGGCGATTTCGCCACGGTTGGCGATCAGGACGGTATCGAACACGGTTCGGCTCCCAGGGGCGATTGGCATTAGCGGGGGGTGGCGTTCAGGCTGGCGAGGTAGGCGCGCCAGCCGCCGAAGGCGGTGATGTCGCGGGCGCCGGCCAGGCCGCGCGGCTCGCAGATGAAACCCTTGACCTGGCGGCCGTCATGCAGCGTCAGCGTGCCGATGCCCAGCGGCGCGGGGATCTCGGCCACGAAGGCGCCGAACGCCGCCAGCGGGATGTCCCACAGCTCCACCTCGATCGGCGCGCCGCTGTCGGACTTCACCAGGCCCGGCTTGGGCGGCGTGGTGTTGGCCAGCGCGTAGAGCCGGTAGTCGGCGGCGGTGCGGGTCTTTTCCACCAGCACCGCGCGGCGCGAGGTCAGTTGATGGTTCAGGGGCATGCCGGTCAGGTGCGCGCCCACCACGGCCACGCGCAGCAGTTCCGGGTCGGCGGCGGGCGGCCCCATCGGCGGCAGCGGCTGGCCCGTGGCGCCCAGCGGCAGCCCGCGCTGCGCCTGCCATTGGCGGCCGAAACGCGCCAGCGCGCGGTCCTGCCACGCCATGCCGATCAGCGTGATGCCGGCCGGCAGGCCGTCGCCGCGCATGCCGGCCGGCAGCGCCAGCGCCGACAGGTCGGCCAGGTTGGCGAAGTTGGTGTAGATGCCCAGTTGCGTATTGAGCCGCACCGGGTCGGCCTGCAACTGCGCGATGGTGTAGATCGACGGCGAGGTCGGCACCACCAGCGCGTCGAAGCCTTGCAGCGACTGGTGGATGCGGCGCGTCAGTTCGGCGCGGCGGTACTCGGCCTTGAAGGCGTCGAGCGCGTCGTAGTTGGCCGCGCCCTCGACGATGCCGCGCACCACCGGGTGGATGGCCTCGGGCTTGTCGCGCCACAGCGCCTCGACCGCGGCGAAACGCTCGGCCACCCACGGCCCCTGGTACAGCAGCGCCGCCAGCTCGGCATACGGCGCGAAGTCGATGGCCTGGACCTCGGCGCCGCCGGCCTTGAGCGCCTGCACCGCGGCCTCGAACGCGGCGGCGGCCTGGGCGTCGCCGAAGAACTCCAGCCGGTCGGGCACGGCCAGCCGCGGCGTGGCGGGCCAGGGCGCGGCGGCGCCGGCCGGCTGCGCGCGCGAATAGGGATCATGCTCGTCATAGCCGCCGGCGATGCCGGCCACGCGCTCGGCGTCGTCCACCGTCAGCGCGAAGATCGACACGCAGTCCTGCGTGCGGCAGGCCGGCACCACGCCCGCGGTGCTGAGCCAGCCCTTGGTCGGCTTGAGGCCGACGATGTTGTTGAAGCCCGCCGGCACCCGGCCCGAGCCCGCGGTGTCGGTGCCCAGCGAAAACGCCACCAGCCCGCGCGCCACCACCGAGGCCGACCCCGAGCTGGAGCCGCCGCTGATGTAGTCGGGGTTGAAGCTGTTGGCCACCGCGCCGTGCGGCGAGCGGGTGCCGACCAGGCCCGTGGCGAACTGGTCGAGGTTGGTCTTGCCGATCAGGATGGCGCCGGCCGCGCGCAGGCGCCGCACCACGGTCGCGTCTTCGTCCGGCGTGTAGGCGAACGCGGGGCAGGCCGCCGTGGTCGGCCAGCCGGCCGCGTCGATGTTGTCCTTGATGGCGAACGGCACGCCGTACAGCGGCAGGCGGGCGCGGTCGCCGCCGGCGGCGGCCAGCAGCAGGCGCAGGTCGTCGAGCTGGCGCGCCAGCACCGGCGCGTCGACCCGCGTGATCCAGGCGTTGTCGGCGGCGTCGCCCGGCGCGGCGGCCAGCGGCAGCAACAGCGTTTCGGGCGTGGCCCCGTCGGCGTCATAGGCCGACAGCCATTGCGCGATCGTCCAACCGATGGGGCCCTTCTGCGTTGCTACGGCATTCATGCTGGAATCCTCTCTTGTATACAAGTACGGATTCCCAAGCAATACGCGTGCCATGTGCGCCGCGCCCCCTTCCCCGCCCTGGGCGCCCCGCCAGCCGCCACCGCGCGCGCCGCGTTCGCGCACCCACAGCGGGCAATGACCGCACCGGTTTTGTGCACGCGGCACCAGATTGAACCGCGCCGACGCGGCCGCCGCGCCGCCGCCGAACCGCCTGTTTCCCTATCGCTCAATACAGCGCGCCGTACTCGCGCCGCGGTTGGCACGCCTTTTGCTTTTGAGTCCTGGTCACGCCCTTGCTCCGGCAGGGCCGCGCGCAGAGGTAGTTGGATGCAGTCCCAGGCTTTGAGACCGTTATCGCCGGCGCCGCCGGCTTCTTCCCATCCAGGAGTCACCATGAAACGCAGACTAGTCCTCAAGCAATTGACCGCCGCGAGCCTATTGGCCATGTCGGGCTGGACGCCGCAACTGTTCGCCGCCGAAGACACCATCAAGGTCGGCATCCTGCATTCGCTGTCGGGCACCATGGCCATCTCGGAGACGTCGCTCAAGGACGTGGCCCTGATGACCATCGACGAGATCAACGCCAACGGCGGCGTGATGGGCAAGAAGCTCGAAGCGGTGGTGGTCGACCCGGCCTCGAACTGGCCGCTGTTCGCCGAGAAGTCGCGCCAGCTGCTGTCGCAGGACAAGGTGGCGGTGGTGTTCGGCTGCTGGACCTCGGTGTCGCGCAAGTCGGTGCTGCCGGTGTTCAAGGAACTGAACGGCCTGCTGTTCTACCCGGTGCAATACGAAGGCGAGGAGCTGGAGAAGAACGTGTTCTACACCGGCGCCGCGCCCAACCAGCAGGCCATTCCCGCCGTGGAATACCTGATGAGCGAAGACGGCGGCGGCGCCAAGCGCTTCGTGCTGCTGGGCACCGACTATGTGTACCCGCGCACCACCAACAAGATCCTGCGCGCCTTCCTGCACTCCAAGGGCGTGAAGGACAGCGACATCGACGAGGTCTACACCCCGTTCGGCCATTCCGACTACCAGACCATCGTCGCCAACATCAAGAAGTTCGCCGCCGGCGGCAAGACCGCCGTCATCTCCACCATCAACGGCGACTCCAACGTGCCGTTCTACAAGGAACTGGGCAACGCCGGCCTGAAGGCCACCGACGTGCCGGTGGTGGCGTTCTCGGTGGGCGAGGAAGAACTGCGCGGCGTCGACGCCAAGCCGCTGGTGGGCCACCTGGCCGCCTGGAACTACTTCGAGTCGATCAAGAACCCGGTCAACGAAGAATTCATCAAGAAGTGGAAGGCCTACGCCAAGGCCAAGAACCTGCCCAACGCCAACACCGTGGTCACCAACGACCCGATGGAGGCCACCTACATCGGCATCCACATGTGGAAGCAGGCGGTCGAGCAGGCCAAGACCACCGACGTCGACAAGGTGATCGCGGCCATGGGCGGCCAGAAGTTCAACTCGCCGAGCGGCTTCTCGATCGAGATGGACAAGACCAACCACCACCTGCACAAGCCGGTCTATATCGGCGAGATCAAGGCGGACGGCCAGTTCAACGTGGTCTGGAAGAGCAAGGGCCCGATCCGCGCGCAACCGTGGAGCCCGTACATCCCGGGCAACGAAAGCAAGCAAGGTCTCTGAACCGGAACCGGAAGCGCAGCCATGCTGAATGCGGTCATCGCGAAATTCCTGCGTCATCTCCTCTTGGCATGGCTGCTGGCCCTGCCGGCGCTGGCCGTTCACGCGGCCACGCCCGGCGTGGACCCGGCGCTGCTGGCGCCGCTGGCCGGCGACGACACCGACGCCCGCCTGCAAGCCATCGCCGCCCTGGGCCAGCAGCCCGGCCCGGGCGCGGCCGCGGTGCTGCAGGCGCTGGGCAATGACCAGCTGTATGCGCTGCCGGACGGCCGCGTGCTGATCGGCGACGGCAAGGGCCAGGCCACCGATCCGGCCACCGGCACGGCCCTGCCGATGCCGGCCGATGCCGCCGGCATCGGCATCAACAACCGGCTGCGGCGCGCGATCGAGGCGGCGCTGGCCGGCTCGCGCCTGTTCTCCGACAACCCGCAGGAACGGCTGGCCGCGGCCCGCCGCCTGCAGCAGACCGGCGATCCGGCGCGCCTGCCGCTGCTGGAAAAGGCGCTGGCCGCCGAAAAGGACGCGGCCGTGCGCGCCGCGCTGGAGATCGCGCAGGCCAATCTCGAACTCAAGAGCGCCGACCCCGCGGTGCGCCGACATGCGGTGGATCTGCTCGGCCGCACCGACAACGCCGCCTTCCGGCCGACCCTGGCGGCGCTGACGCAACAGCAGGACGGCGTCTACGCCGAACCCGACGCCGGCGTGCGCGAGGCGGCCGCCAACGCGCTCAAGCGCATCGACCGCCACCTGGCCACCATCGAGTGGGCCGGCAACCTGTACTACGGCCTCAGCCTGGGCAGCGTGCTGCTGCTGGCGGCGCTGGGGCTGGCCATCACCTTCGGCCTCATGGGCGTCATCAACATGGCGCACGGCGAGCTGCTGATGATCGGCGCCTACGTCACCTACCTGGTGCAGACGGCGTTCCGCGCCTGGCTGCCGGGCTGGCTCGACTGGTACGTGGCGGCGGCGCTGCCGCTGGCCTTCGTGGTCACCGCGCTGGTCGGCATGGCGCTGGAACGCACCGTGATCCGCTGGCTCTACGGCCGGCCGCTGGAAACGCTGCTGGCCACCTGGGGCATCAGCCTGATGCTGATGCAGGGCGTGCGCACGCTGTTCGGCGCGCAGAACGTGGAAGTGGGCAACCCCAGCTGGATGTCGGGCGGCGTCACCGTGCTGGGCGGCCTGGTGCTGACCTACAACCGGCTGGTCATCATCGGCTTCGCGCTGTTCGTGGTGTTCCTGGTGTGGGCGCTGCTGAACCACACGCGGCTCGGCCTGTTCGTGCGCGCCATCACGCAGAACCGGCGCATGGCCGATTGCGTCGGCGTGCCCACCGGCCGCGTCGACATGCTGGCGTTCGGGCTGGGCTCGGGCATCGCCGGGCTGGCCGGCGTGGCGCTGTCGCAGCTGGGCAACGTGGGCCCGGACCTGGGCCGCGGCTACATCGTCGATTCCTTCATGGTGGTGGTGCTGGGCGGCGTCGGCCAGCTGGCCGGCACCGTCATCGCCGCGCTCGGCCTGGGCGGCGTCAACAAATTCCTGGAGCCCTACGCGGGAGCGGTCATGGCCAAGATCACCATCCTGGTGCTCATCGTGCTTTTCGTGCAGAAGCGGCCGCAAGGCCTGTTCGCCCCGCGCGGCCGGAGCGTCGAATGAAGCAGACCGCGCTGACCGATCTCAACCTGCTGGCGCGCCGTCCGCTGTTCAATGGCCGCGCCTGGGCCGCGCTGGGCGCGGGCGTGCTGCTGCTGGCGCTGGCGCCGCTGCTGAACCTGGCGTTTCCCGCCGGCCATCCGCTGCACATCTCGGCCTACGCGGTGGCGCTGCTGGGCAAGTTCATGTGCTACGCCCTGGCGGCGCTGGCGCTGGACCTGGTCTGGGGCTACGCCGGCATCCTGTCGCTGGGCCACGGCCTGTTCTTCGCGCTGGGCGGCTACGCCCACGGCATGTACCTGATGCGCGCCATCGGCCAGGATGGCGTCTACCAGAGCCGGCTGCCGGACTTCATGGTGTTCCTGGACTGGAAGGACTACCCCTGGTACTGGGCGTTCACCGACCACTTCGCCTACGCCATGCTGCTGGTGGTGCTGGTGCCGGGCGCGCTGGCCTTCGTGTTCGGCTACTTCGCCTTCCGCTCGCGCATCAAGGGCGTGTATTTCTCCATCATCACGCAGGCGCTGACCTTCGCGGCGATGCTGCTGTTCTTCCGCAACGACACGGGCTTTGGCGGCAACAACGGCTTCACCGATTTCAAGCGCATCCTGGGCTTCGACATCACCGCGCCCGGCACCCGCGCCGCGTTGTACTGGATCACGCTGGCGGCGCTGGCCGGCGCGCTGGTGCTGGCGCGCGCCGTCACCCAGTCCAAGCTGGGCCGGGTGCTGACGGCGGTGCGCGACGCCGAGAGCCGGCTGCGCTTCATCGGCTACGACCCGCTCGGCTTCAAGCTGTTCGTGTGGACGCTGTCGGCCGTGCTGTGCGGCATCGCCGGCGCGCTGTACGTGCCGCAGGTCGGCATCATCAACCCCAGCGAGATGTCCACCGAGAACTCCATCGAGATGGTGATCTGGGTGGCCACCGGCGGCCGCGGCACGCTGATCGGCCCCATCATCGGCGCCGGCGCCGTGAACGGCTTGAAGACCTGGTTCACCAGCGTGCTGCCCGAATTCTGGCTGTACGCGCTGGGCCTGATCTTCGTGCTGGTGACCCTTTTCCTGCCCACCGGCATCGTCGGCCTGGCCCGGCGCCTGGCCGCCCGCTACCAGGAGCGACGCGCATGACCAGCACCCATTCCGAATCCGCCATGCTGGACGGCGGCCCCAGCGGCGACGCCGGCTACGGCCGCGTCAGCCCCAAGGGCCTGGACACCAGCCACGGCGCCATCCTCTACCTGGAAGGCATCACCGTGAGCTTCGACGGCTTCAAGGCGCTCAACGATCTGACGTTGGACATCGGCGTCGGCGAGCTGCGCTGCATCATCGGCCCCAACGGCGCCGGCAAGACCACCATGATGGACGTCATCACCGGCAAGACGCGGCCCACCGCCGGTACCGCCTATTTCGGCCAGAGCATCGACCTGACCACGCTGAGCGAGGCGCAGATCGCGCACGCCGGCATCGGCCGCAAATTCCAGCGCCCCACCGTGTTCGAGCAACACACGGTGTTCGAAAACCTGGAGCTGGCCATGAAGACCGACAAGCGCGTGCGGCCCACGCTGTTCGCGCGCCTGACCGGCGAGCAGACCGACCGCATCGGCGAGACGCTCGACCTGATCCGGCTGCGGCCCGAGGCCTTCCGCCCGGCCGGCCTGCTGTCGCACGGCCAGAAGCAATGGCTGGAGATCGGCATGCTGCTGATGCAGGAACCGCAGTTGCTGCTGCTGGACGAGCCGGTGGCCGGCATGACCGACGCCGAGACCGAGCGCACCGGCGAACTGCTCAACGAACTGCGCGGCCGCCATTCGCTGATGGTGGTCGAGCACGACATGGATTTCGTCAACCAGATCGCCGGCGACGGCAAGGTGACCGTGCTGCATGAAGGCTCGGTGCTGGCCGAGGGGCCGATGGCCAAGGTGCAGGCCGACCCGCGCGTGATCGAAGTCTACCTGGGGCGCTGACATGCTGAACGTGAACACCATCGACCAGTACTACGGCGGCAGCCACACCCTGCGCGGTGTATCGCTGGCCGTGAACCAGGGCGAATGCCTGGCGCTGCTGGGCCGCAACGGCGTCGGCAAGACCACGCTGCTCAAGTGCGTGATGGGCGTGCTGCCGGTGGCGCGCGGCGCCATCGCCTTCGACGGCGCCGACATCACTCGCCTGGCGCCGCACCAGCGCGCCGCGCGCGGCATGGCCTACGTGCCGCAGGGCCGCGACATCTTCGCCCGGCTCACGGTCGAGGAGAACATCCTGATGGGCATGGCCACCCAGCCGGCGGCGCGCGCGCGCCGCATCAAGGAGGAAGTGTTCGAGCTGTTCCCGGTGCTCAAGAGCATGCTGGCGCGGCGCGGCGGCGACCTGTCGGGCGGCCAGCAGCAACAGCTGGCGATCGCCCGCGCGCTGGTGGCGGAGCCCAGGCTCATCATCCTGGACGAACCGACCGAGGGCATCCAGCCGTCCATCATCAAGGACATCGGCCGCGTCATCCACATGCTGCGCCAGCGCGGCGACATCGCCATCCTGCTGTGCGAGCAGTACTTCGACTTCGCCCGCGAACTGGCCGACCGCTTCGTGGTGCTGTCGCGCGGCGAGGTGGTGGCCAGCGGCGACCGCGCCGCCATCGACGGCGAGGACGTGCGGCGGCATCTTTCGGTCTAGTGTGCCGTGCCGTATCCGCGGGACGGCAAGCCAGGACGGGTCCGATATAATCCTGCGTCATGCACCTTGCCCACTTCCTGAACCGCGGCTACGCCTGGATCGCGCTGATCGCGATCCTGTGGGCGTCGCTGGTTCCGTCGCTGGCGCATGGCAACCACCTGCCCAATGCCAGCCGCCAGGTCACCGTGGACTACTGCGCCCCCGATGGCCGCTCGTCCCTGACCATCGAGGTGCAAAGCGATGACGCGGCCGGCGACCACGCCGCCCATCATGGCGACAGCAACCACTGCCCGTTCTGCCGCAATCCGCAGGGCGATCTCGGCATGCCCCCCACGTCCCTGACCGTGCTGCCGGCGCCCGCCAGCGGCGGCGTCACCTATCCGGCGCTGTTCTACCGCGCCTCGCACCCGCTCCACGCCTGGCACGCGGCCCAGCCGCGCGCCCCGCCCGCGGCCTGAGCGCGCGGACGCCGTCCCCCGTGGACGGCCGCCCCGCCGCCCGCGCCCGAGCCCGCGCCGCCCATTTCCGGCGGCGACGCCCTGGAGACCCCGCGCCCGCGCCTTTTCGCCGCCCCTGACCGCGGCGCCCGCGCGAGCGTGCATGCCGGCCCCCGCCGGCCTGGACCATGAAAAAAACCTATGCAGCATCCCTGCTGGCCGGCGCCTGCGCGGCCAACCCCGCGTTCGCGCTGACCGCCGAACCCGCCATCGAAACCCTGGCCCCGACCCGGGTCGAAGGCGAGCGCGCCGAGGACTCGCCCAACGGCCCCATCAACCTGGAGCGCATCGACGGCACCGGCAGCCGCCTCGGCCTGCGGATCAAGGACACGCCCGCGTCCGTCACCGTCATCTCGCGCCAGCAGATCGAGGCGCGCGGCGCCCTCAACACCCAGGACATCGCGCGCGGCATCCCCGGCGTGAACAACGCCGCGCCCCCCGGCATGGCCGGCGCCGTCAGCTACCGCGGCTTCAGCGGCGGGCAGGTCTCGCAGCTGTTCAACGGCATCTCGGTGCAATACGACTCGGTGGCCGCGCGACCGATCGACAGCTGGATCTACGACCGGGTCGAGGCCATCGGCGGCCCCTCGACCTTCCTGTTCGGCGCCGGCGCGGTCGGCGGCGCCATCAACTACGTCACCAAGCTGGCCGAACGCGACACCTTCTACGAAGGCCAGTTGCGCCTGGGATCGTTCGACACGCGCCAGGCGTCGGTCGGCATCAACCAGCAGCTGGCCGGCTCGCCGGGCGGCCGCGGCCATTACCTGCGCATCGACGCCAACACCACCGCCAGCCACGGCTGGGTCGACGGCGAACGGTCGAACGCCACCCAGGTGGCGGCCTCGCTGCTGTCCGACCTGGGCGACGACGTCACCCAGACCTGGGCCTTCGAGTACCAGCGCGAACGCGTCGACCGCCCCTACTGGGGCACGCCGCTGACAGTGGGCGCGAACGGCAAGGTGAGCGGCGAAGGCCAGATCCGCGGCGGCACGCGTTTCAAGAACTACAACGTCGACGACGGCCTGTACGAGCAGTCGGTGCTGTGGGCCCGCTCGCTCACGGAATGGCGCGCCGCGCCCGGCGTCACGTTCAAGAACACGCTCTACTACTACCGCGCCGACCGCGATTTCCGCAACCTGGAGACCTACCGCTACAACGCCGCCAACAGCCGCGTGCTGCGCTCGGGCGCGCTGCTGCAGCGCCACGAACAGAGCCTGATCGGCAACCGCGTCGAAGGCCTGGTCGAATCGACGCTGGCCGGCCTGCCCACCAGCTGGTCGTTCGGCGCCGACCTGAGCGTGAACAAGCAGACCCGCTATCCGACCAGCCTGCCGGCCACGGTGGACGCGGTCGATCCGTATGATTTCCAGCCGGGCTATTTCTACGACATCCCCGGCATGACGCGCGGCCACAATCCGGACCGCGACAACCGCATCCGCACGCTGGCCTTCACGCTGGAAAACCGCACCGAGGTGCTGCCCGGCGTGGCCATCGTGTCGGCCCTGCGCAAGGACTTCATCGACCTGGACCTGACCAATCGCCGCGCGGTCACGGCCAGTTCGCCGGCCTCGGCCTCGCGCAGCTATTCGCCCACCACCGGCCGGCTGGCGCTGAACTGGGCCATCACGCCGCAAGCCTCGCTCTACGCTCAGTACGCCACGGCCGCCGATCCCCCGTCCGGCATCATGGCCACCGCGTCGTTCGCCGACGTGCTCAACAACGACAAACTGACCACCGGCACGCAGAAGGAAGTCGGCGGCAAGTTCGAGTTCTGGGACGGCCGCGGCTCGGCCACCGTCGCCGCCTACGAGATCACGCGCAAGAACATCTCGGCGCCCGACGCCAACAACCCGGCCGTCAGCATCCCGGTGGGCCAGCAGTCGGCGCGCGGGCTGGAGCTGGCGGGCGGCCTGCGGCTGACGCGCACCCTGTCGCTGCAGGCCAACGTCGCCTTCGTCGATCCCCAATACGACGACTTCTCCGAGACGGTCGGCGGCGTCCGCGTGTCGCGCAACGGCAATGTGCCGACCAACACGCCGCGGCGCGTGGCCAACGCCTGGATCGACTACGCCTTCCTGCCGGACTGGAACGCCAGCGTGGCCGCGCGCTATGTCGGCCGCGCCTATGCCGATGCCGCCAACACCGTCTGGGCGCCGTCGTACACCGTATTCGACGCGGCGCTGTCGCACCGCATCGACCGCCACTTCACCGTCACCGGCCGGGTCCGCAACCTGACCGACAAGGTGTACGCGGCCAACGTCACCGGCGCGCCGATGTTCTACCTGGGCGCGCCGCGCTCGTTCGAACTGACGCTTCAGGCGCGGTTCTGAGGACTGCCATGGACGCCATCCCCTCCCCCCGCCGCCGGCCCGCGCCCGTGCCGTGGTCCACCCGCGCCAAGCGCTGGCTGTACCTGACGCACCGCTGGGCCGGCATCGTGCTGTGCCTGTTCTTCGCCATGTGGTTCATCTCGGGCGTGGTGATGATGTACGTGGGCTATCCCAAGCTCACGCCGCAGGAACGCATGACGCACCTGGCGCCGCTCGATCCGGCCCGCGTCGCCGCCACGCCGGCCCAGGCGCTGGCGGCGGCCGGCGCGACCGATATGGCGGGCCTGAGCCTGGCCGCGCTGCGCGGCGGCGCGCCGGTCTACCTGGTGCCGGCCGGGCGCGGCCGCGCGCCCAAGGTGGTGGACGCCGCCAGCGGCGCGCTGCTGCCGCGCGCCAACGCCACGGTCGCCACGGCCAGCGCCGCGGCGTGGTTCGGCGGCGACTACGCCGCGCACTACCAGGGCGAGGTGGAAGAAGACGTCTACACCCATTCCGGCGCGCTCGACATGCATCGGCCGCTGCACCGCATCGACCTGGACGACCCGGCCCGCACCCGGCTGTACGTCTCGTCCGCCACCGGCGAAGTGGTGCTGGACGCCACCCGCCGCGAACGGCTGTGGAATTACGCCGGCGCCTGGATCCACTGGCTGTATCCGTTCCGTGGCAACGTCTTCGATCCGTGGTGGCACGACATCGTCGTCTGGCTGTCGGTGATCGGCGTGGCCGTGGCGCTGACGGGCACGGTGGTCGGCATCCTGCGCTGGCGCTTCTCGCGCCCCTACGCCAGCGGCAGCCGCTCGCCCTACCGCGAGAACATGATGCGCTGGCACCACCTGGCCGGCCTGCTGTTCGCCGGCATCACCATTACCTGGATATTCAGCGGCCTGATGTCGATGAACCCGTGGAAGGTGTTCAGCAGCGGCGCGCCGCCATTGGCGCAGCAGGCCTACGCCGGCGGCGCCTATGCCGCCGACGCGCCGCAGGCGCCGCCCGCCGCGCTGATCCGCGCCTTGCCCGCGGCGCCGCGCGAACTGCGCTGGCAACGGGTGGACGGCCACGACCTGGTGCTGGCCCGCAGCGGACCGGGCGCGCCGCAACTGCTGGCGGCGGCCGACGCGCGGCCCGTCACGCTCGACCCGGCCGCCCTGCGCGCCGCCGCCGCGCGGCTGGTGCCCGGCGCCAAACTGACCGAGGTGCAGGTGCTGGACCGCTACGACTTCTACTACTACGGCCGCGACGAGCACGCCATGCTCGGCCATATCGAAAAGCCGCTGCCGGCGTGGCGAATGGTGTTCGACGACCCGCAGGCCAGCTGGGTCTACCTGGATCCGCGCACCGGCCAGGTGCTGAGCCGGCAGGACCGCGGCAACCGCGCCAGCCGCTGGCTGTTCGCCTTTTTGCACAGCTGGGACTGGACCGGCCTGCTGGCGCGGCGGCCGCTGTGGGACATCCTGCTGGTGTTCCTGAGCCTGGGCGGCGCGGCGCTGAGCCTGACCGGCGTGGTGATCGGCTGGCGCCGGCTGGGCCGCAAGCTGCGCGCCTGACGCCGGGCGCATGGGGACAGGGCCGAGCCGGAATGCACTATGCTCCCCCCTTGTCCCCGCAACACCGCAAGGAAGGCCCCATGTCCGACGTCACCATCTATCACAACCCCAAGTGCGGCACCTCGCGCAACACGCTGGCCATGATCCGCAACGCCGGCATCGAGCCTCAGGTCGTGCTGTACCTGGAGACGCCGCCGTCGCGCGCGGAACTGAAGGCGCTGTTCAAGCGCGCCGGCATCACCGTGCGCGACGCGCTGCGCGAGAAGGGCACGCCCTATGCCGAGCTTGGCCTGGATGACGCCACGCTGAGCGACGACGCCCTGCTGGACGCCATCGAGGCCCACCCCATCCTGCTGAACCGCCCCTTCGTCAGCACCCCGCAGGGCGCGCGCCTGTGCCGCCCGTCCGAACTGGTGCTGGACATCCTGCCGGCGCCGCAACAGGGCGCCTTCACCAAGGAAGACGGCGAAGCGGTGATCGACGCCCAGGGCAAGCGCATCGCCAAGTGAACGCGCCGCCCCGCGACGCCGCCGCATACCCAGTTTCAGGGATAGCCAGCCCCGAGGGAGGCCGGCAAAATGCCACGCGGGCAAATTCGCCCGTGGCTCCCCTGTCCGCCGCCATGACCGACCTGTCGCCCGTCTCCGCGCTTGCCCTGCCCGCCCCGGTCCTGGTGGTGGAAGACGAACCGCTGGTCTGCCGCCGGCTGGAACGGCTGCTGGGCCAGCTGGGCTACCCGGCCGACGCGCTGCTGTTCGCGGCCTCGCTGGCCGAGGCGCGGCGCCGCGCGGCCGACGAATCGGTCGCGCTGGCGCTGGTCGACCTGGGCCTGCCCGACGGCAGCGGCATCGACCTGATCGCCGAGCTGCGCGCCGCCGATCCGGCGCTGGCGATCCTGGTCATCTCGGCCTGGAGCACCGAAGACGCCATCCTGGCCGCGCTGCGCGCCGGCGCCACCGGCTACGTGCTCAAGGAGCGCGACGACCTGGAAGTGCTGCTGTCGCTGCGCAGCGTGCTGCGCGGCGGCGCGCCGATCGACCCGTTCGTGGCCCGCCGCATCATCGAGGAAATGCGGCCCGCGCCGGCCCAGGCCGCCCCCGCCGACGCGGGCGAAACGCTCAGCCCGCGCGAAGGGCAGATCCTGCGGCTGGTGGCCGAGGGGCTGGGCAACCGCGAAATCGCCGAGCAACTGTTCCTGTCGCGCTACACCGTCGAATGCCACATCAAGCACATCTACCGCAAGCTCGCCGTCTCCTCGCGCACCCGCGCGATCCACACGGCGCGCTCGCGCGGCTTGCTCGACTGACGTGGCTGGCGTTGCTGGCCTGGCTGGCCTGGCTGGCGCTGCTGGCCGCGCCGGCCATGGCGCAGCCCGATGCGGCCGACTGCGTGGCGCGGGTGCTGGAGGTGCGCACGGCGCAGGCCGGCCCCGGCGGCGAGCGGCCCGCCGACGGCCCCGCCTGGCGGACGGTGTCGCTGCCGGACGACTGGGACAGCCGCTGGCCCCAATACAGCGGCGCCGTCTGGTACCGCATCGACTGGCGCCATGGCTGCGGCGGCGCGCCCGCGGGCCAGGCCGCGCTGGCGGTCGAGTCCATCGTCATGGCCGGCGAGATCCATCTGAACGACGACCTGCTGTGGCGCGACGCCAGCCTGGTCGAGCCGCTGTCGCGCAGCTGGAACATGCCGCGCTACTGGCGCCTGCCGCAATCCTCGGTGCGCGACGGCCTCAACACCCTGTGGATCCGCGTTACCGGCGTGGCCGGCCAGACGCCCGGCCTGGGGCCGGTCCACCTGGGCGAGCCCGAAGCGCTGCTGCGCGACCACGAGATGCGCGCGTGGCGCAACCGCACCCTGTTCCTGGTCAACCTGGTGATCTCGGCCACGCTGGGCGCGCTGTTTTTCTTCCTGTGGGCCATGAAGCCGCGGCAGTCGAGCCATGGCTGGTATGCGCTGACCGCGTTCTTCTGGGTGCTGTTCTGCGCCAACGTGCTGGCCGTCAGCCCGTGGCCGTTCGGCACCACGCTGATGGCGGCGCGCGCCAACACGGTCGCGCTGACCCTGCATATCGCCTGCTTCTGCCTGTTCACCTGGCGCTTCGCCGGCCAATCCTGGCCGCGCCTGGAAAAGGCGCTGTGGTTCGCCGTCGCCGTGATGCTGGCCGCTGCCATCGGCGTGCCCGATACGGCCGTGGCTACCATGCAGCGCATCATCGTGCTGACGGTCTCGGCGCTGTTCTACCTGAACTGCCTGCAATTCGCCGTCCACGCCGTGCGCAGCCGCAACCGCGAGCAGATGCTGCTGGCCGCCTGCCTGGTGATTTTCCTGGGCGCCGCCCTGCATGACCTGCTGCTGATCCTCAAGCTCATCGGCGGCCTCTCGGTCATCCCCTACACCAGCGTGGCGGTGCTGGTCGGCATGTCGGCCGTGCTGGGCCTGCGCCATGCGCGCGGCGTGCGGCGCATCGAACGCTTCAACCACGAACTGGAGATCTCGGTCGGCCGCGCCCGCGCCGAGCTGGCCACCACGCTGGCGCGCGAGCACGAGCTGGCGCTGGCCAACAGCCGGCTGCAGGACCGGCTGGAGATCGCGCGCGACCTGCACGACGGCCTGGGCGGCTCGCTGGTGCGCATGACGGCGGCGGTCGAGCAGGCCGGCGAGCCGCTGCGGAACCGGCAGGTCCTGTCCATGCTCAACCTGCTGCGCAACGACCTGCGGCAGACCATCGACAACGGCGCCAGCGCCGACATGACGCCCCCCGCCACCCCGCGCGAATGGATCGCGCCGCTGCGCCACCGCTACACCCAGCTGTTCGACGAGCTGGGCGTGGCGGTGCGCTGGGACGTGCCCGGCGCCTGGGACGGCACGCCCTCGGCCCTGCAATGCCTGGCGTTGACGCGCCTGATCGAGGAAGCGTTGACCAACGTGGTCAAGCACAGCCGCGCCCGGCGGGTCGGCGTGACGCTGCGCCAACCGGCGCATGGCCAGCTGGAACTGGAGATCGAGGACGACGGCGTCGGTTTCGACGTCGACGCCGTGCGCCGCGCCAATCTCAGCGTCGGCGTGCGCAGCATGGCCACCCGCATCGCGCGCGTCGGCGGCGCGCTGGACATCGCCTCGGTGCCCGGCCGCACGCGGCTGTGCGCGCGCCTGTCGCTGCCGCAGCCGGCCAGCGCGGCAATTACCTGATTTCAGGGATACCCAAAAGCCGGCGCGGCCGATGTAATGCGGCGTTGGCCGGCGCGCCTCACGGCAAGCCGGCGTGCTTTCTTCGCAGACCGCCCATGCCCACGCCTTCGCTTTACCGCTGCCGCCAACCAGACGTCTCGCGAGGGGCCGCCGCGCCGCGGTTGCAGGACCTGATCCGCCGCCACGCGGAGCCGCTGGCGCAATTGTTGCGGCGCCATCTGGCAAGCGCCCCCACGGACGGCGGCGCCGGCTTCGACGCCGCCGCCGCGCATTGGCGCGAGCGCGGTTCCGGCCCGTTTTCATCCTGGCTGTATGGCATCGCGCTGGGCCTGTTGCGCGAGGCGGACGCCGCGCCCGCGTCCTCGCCGGCCGGGGCGGGATTCCTCGACCGGTTCACCGCCGCCATGCCGCCGGAGGTGGCCCAGCCCCTGCTGGCCCTGGCGCGCTCGGAACTGGACGCCGCCGAATGCGCGCTCTACCTGTGCAAGCCGGCGCCCGCGGCCGAGCGCCTGGCCGGCCTGGCGGGGTAAATCGCATCCAGACGTAAATCCATGGATTCCGCCGCATTTTGCAAGGGATTTGACGGCAAACCTGTCTACTATCCCGCCTGACAAGATAATTTCAGTCAGATGACGAGTCATGGAATTCCTGGAACCCCTCAATCAGTCCCTGTTTCTTCTGATCAACGCCGATCCCGCCAGCCCCGCCTGGCGCATCCAGGCCGGCCTGATCGTCGCCAACCGGCTGATCCAGCTGCTGCCGATCGTCCTGGTCGCGCTCTGGCTGTGGGGTGGCCAGGCGCAACGCGACCTGGTGCTCAAGGCGCTGGCCGGCATCGGCGCGGCGCTGTTCATCAGCTACCTGTGCGGCGCGCTGTGGCCGCATCCCCGGCCGTTCACGCTCGGCCTGGGCCACGCCTTCTTCGCCCACAAGGCCACCGCGTCGTTCCCCAGCAACCACACCATCATCATCGCGACGCTGGCGTTCACGCTGATCTTCGACCGGCGCTGGGCCGGCTGGGGCTACGCCACGCTGCTGCTGGCGGCGCTGGTCGGCCTGTCGCGGGTCTACCTGGGCGTGCACTTCCCGCTCGACATCGCCGGCGGCCTGCTGCTGGCGCCCGTGGCGGCCGGGCTGGTCATGCCGGTCTGGCGCCGCGTCGGCGCGCCGCTGACCGCGCTGCTGCAGGCCCTCTATCGCAAGCTGATGGCCTTGCCCATCGCGCGTGGCTGGATCCGCGCCTGACGGCCGCATCCCTGCGCCGCGCCCGCACGGGCACGGATTCGACGCTTCCCTGACAAACAATCAGGCCGCGCGCGCCACCGGCGCGCCCGTGGCCGCCCGCCAGCGGCCTTCGTGGTCCAGCAGCCAGCGCTTGCGATGCAGGCCGCCGCCATAGCCGGTCAGCGACGCATCGGCGCCGATCACCCGGTGGCACGGCACCACGATCCCCACCGGATTGGCCCCATTGGCCATGCCCACGGCGCGCACCGCCGACGCCCGGCCGATGCGCCCGGCCAGGACGCCATAGCTGACCGTCGCGCCCGGTTCGATATCGCGCAGCGCCCGCCACACCTGGCGCTGGAAATCGGTGCCGCCCAGCGCCACCTCCAGCCCGTCGATCGCATCGACTTCGCCATCGAAATACGCCTGCAGCCGGCGGCTCGCCGCCGAGGCCCGCGCGGCATCCTCGACCCGCACCGCGCCCTTGCCATACTGGCGGCGCAGCAAGGCATGCATGCGGGGTTCGTAATCCTCCCAATCGACCGCGCGCAGGCAGGCCTGCGCATCGGTCAGCACGAGCATCTGCCCGATGGGCGTGGCAACACGTTCCAGGGTGAAAGTTTGAATCGGCATGGCAGGCTCCGGATGCGGTGGGAATGGGTCCAATATAGGCTGGCCGGCGACGCCGCGCTGGCGGATTCCGGACATGGCAGTGCGCGTGACAACAGTGTCCGAAAACCGCTAGATCGCGCCTGCGTCCGGCGCTAGCATGGCCCCATGAACCTCGACCATGATGCCTGCTACAGCGCCATCCGCGTGCGCGATGCCCGTTACGACGGCCGCTTCTTCACCGCCGTCAAGACCACCCGGATCTACTGCCGCCCGGTCTGCCCGGCGCGCACGCCGCTGTCGCGCAACGTCCTTTTCTACCCCACGGCCGCGGCCGCCCAGGAAGCGGGCTTTCACCCCTGCCTGCGTTGCCGCCCCGAGACCGCGCCCGCCGCGGGGTCGGCCCCCGAGCTGCCCGACAGCGTCGCGCGCGCCCTGGCCCTGGTCGAGCTCGGCGCGCTGGACGATGCCGGCGTCGATGCGCTGGCCGCGCGCCTGGGCGTGGGCGAACGCCAGTTGCGGCGCCAGTTCCGCCAGCACCTGGGCGCCTCGCCCGTGGCCGTGGCCCAGACCCGCCGCGTGCTGCTGGCCAAGCAGCTGATCCACGAGACCCACCTGCCGATGGCCGAGATCGCCTTCGCCGCGGGCTTTGGCAGCATCCGCCGTTTCAACGAGATCTTCCACGCCCTGTTCGGCCGCCCGCCTGGGGAATTGCGGCGCTCCGGCAAGCCCGATATCTCGGCCGGCCCGCAAGGCGAGATCAAGCTGCTGCTGCGCTACCGCCCGCCCTACGACTGGCCCGCCATGCTGGACTTCCTGCGCGCCCGCGCCATCCCCGGCATCGAACGCGTCAGCGGCGACAGCTACACCCGCACCATCGGCCTGGACGGCGCCCAGGGCACCGTCCGCGTCGAACCCGGCGCCGGCAACGCGCTGCAAGCCACCGTCCGCTTCCCGCAACTGCACGCGCTGCCCGCCCTCATCGCGCGCCTGCGCCGCGTCTTCGACCTGGCCAGCGACCCCGCCGCCCTGGCCGCCCAGTTCGCCCACGATCCGGTCATGGCGGCCCTGACCGCCGCCCGCCCAGGCCTGCGCGTGCCCGGCGCCTGGGACGGCTTCGAACTCGCCTTGCGCGCCGTCCTCGGCCAGCAGATCACCGTCGGCGCCGCCATCAAGCTCGCCGGCAAACTCGTCGCCGCCCACGGCCAGCCCCTGGACCAACCCGACGGCGACCTGACCCACCTGTTTCCGCTGCCCGAAGCCATCGCCCCCGCCGACCTCGCCCCCCTGGGCATGCCCCGCAGCCGCGCCGCCACCCTCTCCGCCGTCGCCGCCGCCGCCCTGGCCGACCCGCGCCTGTTCGAAGCCGCCGACAGCCTGGACGCCTCCGTCACCCGCCTGCGCGAGATCCGCGGCGTCGGCGAATGGACCGCCCAATACATCGCCCTGCGCCAACTACGCGAACCCGACGCTTTCCCCGCCTCCGACATCGGCCTGATCCGCGCCCTGGAAAAACTCGAAAACCGCGCCTACACCCCCGCCCAACTCCTGGCCCGCGCCGAAGCCTGGCGCCCCTGGCGCGCCTATGCGGCCCAGCACCTGTGGGCGGCGTATTGAGGAAATGACGGTGCGCCGTGCAGGCACGACGCCCACCCGATGGATCAGGCCAGCAAGACCACTCCCCGCAAGCGCGCAGCGCACACCGCCCCGACGCCCCAACCCGCGTATGCAAAAACCGGCCGCGCAGGGCGGCCGGTTTTCTGCGGGCAACGCAAACCTCTCCACCCCCCACCGCCCTGACTGCGCCGCAAACCAAGACGCCGGTAGCCCGTTGCGCGGGGTGTCGGGAGGGTGGGCAACCTCGATGCGCCCGAGGGAATCTGAAGGAAGGCCGAAGGCCTGAACGAAGATGACGAAGGGGAAGTCCGGAGCGAACGCTCCGGACCGCAATCGTGGGCGCCCACCCTCCCGACACCCCGCGCAACGGGCGGCCTACGAAGCCCCCGCCGCCAAAAAAAAATCAGTCCCGAAAATTCTCGAACTGCAACGGCAAATCCACATCCGTCTTCTTCAACAACGCGATCGCCGTCTGCAGATCATCCCGCTTCTTGCCACTGATCCGCAGCTTGTCGCCATTGATCTGGCTCTCGACCTTGAGCTTGGCGTTCTTGATCGCCGCGATCAGCTTCTTGGCCACCGGCTGCTCGATGCCCTGCTTGATCGTCACCTTCTGCCGCGCCCCGCCCAGGTTCTCCAGCGGATCCGCCACATCCAGGCAGCGCACGTCGATCCCGCGCGCCGACAGGCGGCCGCGCAGGATATCCAGCATCTGCTTGAGCTGGAACGCGCTGGATGCGACCTGCGTCACCACGAAGCCTTCCAGCTCGAACTTGGCATCCGTGCCCTTGAAATCGAAACGGGTGGCGAGCTCGCGGTTGGCCTGGTCGATGGCGTTGGTGAGTTCGTGTTTGTCGACTTCGGAGACGACGTCGAAAGTAGGCATGACACTGGGTCCTGTCGGTAGATGAGGAAAAGGCGGCCACGGCCGCCGCGATGCCCCATTTTACCGGGGCTCGCCCGCATCAAGCCATCAGCACCAGCAGCCGGTCGGCCTGCAGCGGGTGCGGCATCACCTGCGCCTCGATGCCGTACGCCAGGAACAGGTTGGCCGGCGTCAGCACCTCGGCCGGCGTGCCCAGCGCCACCGCCTGGCCGCCGCTCAGCAGCAGCAGGCGGTCGCACCAGCGCGCCGCCAGGTTCATGTCGTGCAGGATGACCAGCACGCCCGTATGGCTTTCGCGCGCCAGCTGGGCCGCGCGCCGCATCAGGTCGGCCTGGTGCTTGGGATCCAGGCTGGCGGTGGGTTCGTCCAGCAACAGATAGCGGGCCTCGTCCGCGGCACGCGCCGCGCGGCATTGCACCAGCACCCGGGCGAACTGCACCCGCTGCTGCTCGCCGCCCGACAGCTGCGGATAGCGGCGGCCATCCAGGTGGCTGACGTCGGCCCATTCCAGCGCCTGCCGCGCCAGTTCGTCGACCTCGGCCGGCGACAGTTCCGGAAACGGATAGGCGCCCATCGCCACCACCTCGCGCACCCCCAGGTCGAAGGTCAGCCCGGGCTTCTGCGGCAGCACCGCGCGCTTGCGCGCCTGCTCGCGCGGCGGCATCGCGTCCAGCGGGCGGCCGTCCAGCGTCAGGCTGCCGCCATCCGCGCCCAGCTCGGCCGACAGCGCGCCCAGCAGGGTCGACTTGCCGGCGCCGTTGCTGCCCAGCAGGCCCACCACTTCGCCGGGATGGATCGCCAGCGACACGCGGTCCAGGATGCGCTTGCCGTCGCGCGCCAGGGTCAGATTTTCAGCGGCCAGCATCAACCGTGCCTCCGGCCGCGCGCCAGCAGCCACAGGAAGAAGGGACCGCCCACCAGCCCGGTCACCAGGCCGATCGGCAGTTCGGCCGGAATCACCACGATGCGCGCCAGCCAGTCGGCCAGCGTCATCACCAGCCCTCCGCCCAGCAGACAGGCGGGCAGCAGCAGGCGATGGTTGGCGCCCAGCGTCATGCGCACCAGGTGCGGCACCACCAGGCCGACGAACACGATGGTGCCGCTGGCGGCGACCAGCGGCCCGACGATCAGGGTGCAGGCCAGCACCAGCCGGGCCCGCGCCTGCTTGAGCGAATAGCCCAGGTGCTGGGCCTCGCGCTCGCCCAGCAGCAGCGCGTTCATCACGCGCCACTGGCGCATCAGCCAGAACGACAGCAGCAGCACCCACGGCCCCAGGAAGGCCAGCAGCTTCCAGCTGGCGCCGGCCAGGCTGCCCATGTTCCAGAAGGTCAGGTCGCGCAGTTGCGCGTCGGAAGCCATGAAAGTGAACAGGCCGATCAGGCTGAAGGCAATGGCGGTGATCGCCACCCCCGCCAGCAGCAGCCCGGCCACGCCCGGCACGCGCCGGCCCACCATGTAGGCCGACAGCGTCGCGACCAGGCTGCCGATGAAGGCGCCCGGCGCGGTGTACCAGAAGCCGCCGTGCGTCATCACGATGGCGATGACGGCGCCCAGCGAGGCGCCGGCGGAAATGCCGATCAGGCCCGGCTCGGCCAGCGGATTGCGGAATAGCGCCTGCAGCGCCGCGCCCGAGATCGCCAGGCCGGCGCCCATCACCACCGCCAGCAGCACCCGCGGCAGGCGGATGTCGATCAGCACGTTGCGCCACAGCGCCTGTTCCGGCGTAGGCGTGCCCCACAGCAGCGACGGCAGTTCGCGCAGGGGAATCGAGACCGCGCCGCTGGCGCTGGCCGCCAGCACCGCCGCCACCAACGCCACCGCCAGGAGCACCAGCGCCAGGGGCGGGTTAGCGCGCCATGGCATGCGCGGCCTCCTGCTTGAGCTGCGTCAGCGCCTGCGGCAGGCGCGGGCCCAGGCCCAGGATCAGCAGGTCGTCCATCACGATGATGCGCTGCTTCGCGGCGGCCTGCGTGACGGCGATGCCGGGCAGCCGCGCGAAGCCTTCCAGGCCGCCGCTGGCCTGCAGCGACTCGCGCGTCACGATGATCAGGTCCGGCGCCAGCGCGCCGATGGCTTCGGGCGACAGCGGTTTGTAGCCCTGCTGCCCGTCCAGCACGTTGGCCAGCCCGGCCAGGTGCATGACCTCGGCCGCCGCGGTGCCATGGCCCGCGCCCTGCGGCGCGCCATTGCGGTTTATCAGCAGCAGCGCCCGCGCGCGCGTGGCGGGCAGCGCCTCGGCCTTGTCGAGTTCGCGCGTCACCTCCTGCACCATGCGCTCGCCGGCGGGCGCCACGTCCAGCGCGCCCGCCACGGCGCGGATGCGCGCCTTGAGCGAATCGACCGACGGCGCGTCCGGCACGCTCACCACCCGCACCCCGACCTCGCCCAGGCGCTTGAGCGCCTCGGGCGGGCCGGCCTGTTCGGAGGCCAGCACCAGGTCGGGCTTGAGCGCCAGCACGCCTTCCACCGGCACCGCGCGGTAATAGCCGACGCGCGGCAGCTTGGTCGCGGCCTCCGGGTACAGGCTGGACTGGTCGTCGCCCACCAGCCTGTCACCCTGCCCCAGGCCGTAGACGATCTCCGTCACGCTGCCGCCCAGGGTCACCACGCGCGCCGGCGGCGCCGCCTGCGCGCACGCCACCAGCATCCATCCCGCCGCCATCGCCAGCCATTTCTTCATTGCTTCATCCTCACGCGGCCAACGGCACGCGGCACAGACCCAACATCAATTCACGCCAACCCGGCAGTTCCGGCTTGCCCGGCTTGCGCTCGCCAAAGAACTGCGCAATCAGGTCGCCGCTGGAAGAATACAGCTCCAGCGACGTCACCCAGCCATCGCTGGTGGGCTTGTTGACCACCCACGCCGACGCGATGGCGGTGGTGTCCAGGTGCAGGTTGAACTTCGGGTCCAGCACGTTATACCAGGGACCGGTGCGGCGCAGCTGTTCAACCGGACCCGTGTGGATCTGGATCATGCCCCGGTTGCCGACGAAGCACATGATCGACAGGCCGCTGCCCGCGGCCGACTCCAGCATGCGCTCGACCGATTCCACCGGCACCGTCTGGGCCAGGTCCTCGCCGGCCGCCGCCAGCGCCGCCAGGCGCGACACCTTGAACTTGCGCAGCAGCGGGAAGAATTCGTGCGTATCCTGCATGCCGAGCCAGGCCTGGCGCCATTGCGCGCTGTCCTCGACCCGCGGCGCGTCGGTGGCGGGCGCATAGGGCGAGGTCTCGGGCCAGCGCGACGCGCCGGCGAAACGGGCCACCAGCGCGTCATACGCGGCGACGTTGGTGGCCTCGGTGCGATAGACCTTGTGCACCGCCACGCCCTCGCCGTCGAAGAACTGCAGGCTGTGGCGGCCATCCTGCTCGACCGCCCAGGCCGAGCGCCAGCTCGAGAAGAACACGCGCAGGTCGATGTCCGGCCCCAGCACCAGGCCAACCGGCCCGTCGGCCTGGATGTCCAGGTATTCGCCGTGGCGTTCGTGCACGCACCAGTCATTGCGCGTCAAGGCCATCACCGGACCCAGCGTGCCCAATTCGCGGAAGATCTCCTGCGGCTGGCCGTGCAGTTCAATCGCCTTGACGCCGCCACAGCCGGCGGCGACCCATTCGGCCTCGGAGACGCCCAGTTCCTGCGCCAGGTTGCGGGCGCGCAGGCCGGGCTTGCTCGCCGCCAGCGCGTCGTTGCGCGCGCGCAGCTCGGCGGCGCGGGTGTCGAAATCGGTGTGCTTCACTTCTTGGTTCATTGCGGGCTCTCCAGCCGGAATGGAAAATCGAGACTGCCGCCGCTGTCGCGCAGCGGCGGCAGCGCGGGTCAGTATTGATAAGTCAGTGAGACGCGCAGGCTGCGTCCCGGTTCCGTGTACCAGTCCACCGGCCGCGGCAGGGCCGTGGCGCCGGCGGTCGGCACGTTGATCGCTTCCCAGTACTTCTTGTCGAACAGGTTGAAGACGCCGGCCTGCACCTGCAGGCCCTTGACCGCCGTCGGCCGCCAGTAGCCCATCAGGTCCACCACGCCGTAGCCGGGCGCCTGGAAGTCGCGGTTGGGCGTCGTGGCGCCGGCTTCCGGGTACTCGACCTTGTTGCGGCGCAGGGCGGTGGTCAGCATCGCGTCCACGCCCCACACGTCGCGGCCGTAGCCCACGCCCAGCACCGCCTTCAGCGGCGCCACCGAGTTCAGGTACTGGCCGGTGCCTTCATCCTTGCCCACCGCCCACGCCAGCGAGCCCCAGGTGCGCCAGCCCGGCGAGAACTTCCAGTGCGCGCTGGCCTCGGCGCCATAGATGCGCACCTTGGCGCGGTTGACGTTGCCGGTGATGCCCAGCGGGTACTGCCCGGCCCATCCCGGCTGCCACTGCGGCGAGTTGGCGTCCAGCGGCACGTTGCTGTCGATGAAATTCTGGTAACGGTTGTCGAAGAACGATAGCGCGCCGCCGAGCGAATCGGATCCCAGCTTGGCGCCCAGTTCCCAGCCCTTGCTGGTTTCGGGTTTCAGGTAGGGATTGCCGACCCGCAGGTAGGTGCCGGGACCGCCGTAGTTGGTGTACAGCTGCGTCGCGCTCGGCGCCTTGAAGCCATAGGCGTACTGCGCATACAGGCTCAGCGCGTCGGCCGCCTTCCAGGTGGTCAGCAACTTGGGGGAAAAGCGTCCGCCGCGGTTCTCGGGCGGCAGCACGCCGCCATTGCGGTTGCTGGCGTAGCTTTCGGTGGACTTGGGCTTCTGCTCGTAGTGGTCGTATCGTAACGCCGGCATGACGGTGTAGCGGCCGTCGCCGAAGCTGAATTCGTCTGACATCCACAACGCCCACTGGCTGCCCTTGGACAGCGGCACGTCGGCCTGGTTGGTGTGCAGCATGTCGCAGGTACGCGGGCCGAACAGCGCCGGCGTGCCGGGCGGCACCGTGGGGCAGTTGTCGTAGCCGCTGGAATTCTGTTCGGTCTTGTTGCCGTACCACTCGCCGCCCACGGTCCACAGCTGCGACACCGTGTTGCCCGCCAGCCGCTTGGTCAGCTCGCCATTGGCGCCGAACATGGTCTGGCGGATGGAGTTGTTGCGGCCATAGGCGCCGCTGGGAAAGCCGTAGCGGAGGGGATCGCCGGGAATGATGTTGGCGCGCGTGTCGCGGCTGCGTTCGCCATCCAGCGCGCTGTCGAGCTGCATGCGCTGCCAGTACACCACCGCGGTGGCGCTGTCGATCCAGCCGCCCTCGCCGGGCGCCTTGTAGGAATAATCGAGCGACACGCGCTGGCGCTCGGTTTCCTTCTTGGTGGTGTTTTCGCCGATCAGGTAGCTGGTGCCCGGCCCCTGCTCGAACATGCTGTCCTGCGTGGCGTTGCGCTTGAAGTATTCGCCGGTCAGGCCGAAGCGGTGGCCGCCCTCGACGCGCTGCTGCAGCTTGAGCAGGAAGCTGCGCTGGTCGTAGTCCTCGGGCGTCGGCTGGTTGCGGCGCGGGCCGTAGCCGCCGACGTCGCCGCGATTGTCGAGCGCGTGGCCGTTGCGCACGCCCGCCTGCACCAGCCAGAAGGTGTTGCTGTGGATCTGCCCGGCCAGCGCGGCGTTGGCGCCCCAGCTGCTGTCGGCGGTGTCGTAGTCGGTCTTGGCCAGCGCGCCGAAGGTCTTGCCGTCGGCCAGCAGGTCCGAGGGATCGAGCGTGTACAGGTCCGCCATGCCCGAGATGGCGCCCGAACCGCCGGCGCTGGCGTCGGCGCCGCGCACGATGTCCAGGCGCGACAGGGAATTGAAGTCCACCGCTTCCAGGCCGCCCTTGACGCCGCGCGCGCCGTCGTCGAGCCACGGCAGGCGGATGCCGTCCACCCGCGTCAGCACGCGGTCCTGGTCGAGGCCGCGGATGTTGATGCTGTTGTTCTGGCGGTTGAAATTCACGCCGGGTTCCAGGCGCTTGCTCAGGTCGCCCCAGCTGCGCACCTGCGCGTCGTCCAGGCGCTTGCGGTCGCTGCGGGTTTCCCAGGCGGGCGTGACCGCCGCGCCCTCGCCTTCCACCGTGACCGGCGTCAGCTGCGTCACGCCGGCCTGCGGCAGGGCCTGCAGCACGAACACGCCCGGGCTGCGCTCGCGCGCGGCCAGGCCGCTGCCGGCCAGCAGGCGGGCGAAACCGTCAGCCACGGAATACTCCCCGTTCAGGCCGGCACCACGGCGCTGGCCCACCAGCGCCGCGTCGAACAGCACCGTGACGCCGGCGTTGTCGGCGAAGCGCGACAGGTTCTCGGCCAGCGGGCCGGCCGGAATGCGGTAGCTGCGCGCCTGCTCGGCCGGCGCGACCTGGGCCAGCGCGGCGGCGGCCGGCCACAGCGTGGCGGCGGGGGCAGCCAGCGCGGTGGCAATGCGCAGCGCCAGGGCCAGGCGGGTCAATCGGCATGGAGCCTCTCGGTTCATGGGGGTGCCGCGGGCGCGGCTGGCGGGGGAGTGAGCCATGGTCGTCCTTTCGATCCAACGGGTATCGGCATTCGTGTGCCTCTACTGACCATGACCCTCGGCCAACGCCAACCGGACAGCTCGCCCCCGGCTTTTTTGTAACAACGACAAATCAGGCCTGTCCCGCGCGCGGCATGATCGTCACCCAGTACGCGCTGCGGTAGCGCACCTGCACCGGCAGCGTGGACGGCAAGGCCGCCAGCACCGCGTCGGTATCCTGCAACTGGAAGGCGCCCGAGATGCGCAGCCCGGCGACTTCCGGATCACAGCGCAGCACGCCGGGCCGGTAGCGGCCCAGCTCCGCCGCGAAGGCATCCAGGCGCCAGGCGCTGGCATGCAGCACGCCGCGCGTCCAGTCGGCGGCATGCGGGTCGGCCGGCTCGATGCGTGGCGCTTCATCGCCGCGCAACCAGGCCTGCTCGCCAGCCGCCAGCGCCAGGCTGGCGTCGCCGCGGCGCAGCGTCACGCCGCCTTCCTGCACGCTGACGCGGCAGGCCGAACCGTCTTCGCGCACGCAGAAGCGCGCCGCCTGCGCCTGGACATCGCCCTGCCGCGTGCGCACCACGAAGGGCCGCGGATGGGCGCCGCCCTCGGCCACCGCGTGGACGGCGATCTCGCCGGCGCGCAGCCGCACCAGCCGCTGGTCGGCGTCGTACAGCACATCCACCGCGCTGGCGGTGTTCAGGCGCATGGAGGAACCGTCGCTGAGCGCCACCCGGCGCTGTTCGCCAGTGGCGCTGCGGTAGTCGGCGCTCCATTCGAACGGACTGGCGCGCCACGCGGCCCAGCCCACCGGCCCCGCCACGATCAGCGCGGCCAGCGTCTTCACCGCCGCGCGCCGGCCGGCGGATTCGGGCCGGTTCAGCGCCGCCATGCCGAGCGACGCCGGGATCAGGCCGAAGCGCTGGTTGACGCGCTGCGCGCGCTGCCAGGCGTGTTCATGCTCGGCCTTGCTGGCGCGCCACTGCTGGCAGGCATGGACGTCGGCATCGGTGGCGCGCTCGGAGCTCAGGCGCAGCAGCCAGCGCGCCGCCTCGCCCGCGACCTTGCGGTCGACGGCGGGCAGCTCGCCCGCCACGCCCCACGGCGCGCTCACATCACCGCCATGATGCATTGCTCGTACCCCTTGGCGATGTAGCGGTGCACCGACCGCACCGACACGTTCAGGCGCGCGGCGATCTCGATATGGCTGAGCCCTTCCAGCTGCGCCATCAGGAACGCCTGCCGCGCCGGCCGCGCGAGGCCGGCCAGCATCTCGTCGATTTCCTGCAGCGTTTCGAGGATGAGCAGGCGCTGCTCGGGCGACGGCGCCATGGCCTCGGGCATGGCCGCCAGGGCATCCAGGTAGGCCTGTTCGAGCGAGCGGCGCCGGTAATGATTCAGCACCAGGCGCTTGGCGATGGTGGTCAGGTAGGCGCGCGGCTCGCGCAGCGCGTCCAGTTCGTGCCGATGCCGCAGCACCCGCAGGAAGGTGTCCTGCGCCAGGTCGGCGGCATCGCAGGAGTTGCCCAGCTTGCCCCGCAGCCAGTTATGCAGCCATCCGTGGTGCGCGCGGTAGAGCAGATGGACGGCGTCGCCAGAGGCTAGCGCGAGGTTGGACACGGTGAACTCCCGGAGATTCTTGATTACAAATAACAATCAATCTCATTCTAAATGGAAACCCCTGACGTACGTCAAGAAGTCCGCCCGGGCGTCAGGGGGATATATGATGGGGACAGACTCGGCCGCGTTCTCCCCGGCGGCCACCGCCCTCAGCCAGGCCTCGCCGCCGCCGTCGCGCCGGCGCGGGCCATTCCCGAACCCCGACACCATGCTCTACAGCGCCCTGAAACTCATCCACCTGCTGGCCGTGATCCTCTGGGTCGGCGGCATGCTGTTCGCCCACTGTTTCCTGCGGCCGGCGGCCGCGCAACTGGAACCGCCGCAGCGCCTGCGGCTGATGGCCGCGGTGCTCGGCCCCTTCCTGAACGCGGTGCTGGCCGCCATCGTGCTGATCCTGGCGACCGGCGCGGTCATGATCGGCCAGGAAGCGGCCCAGGCCGCGCGCAGCGGCGGCGCCTTCTTCATGCCGCGCGCCTGGACCGTGATGGCCACGGGCGGGCTCGTGATGACTGTCATCTACGCCTACATTCGGGCCGCGCTCTATCCGCGACTGCGCGCGGCGGTGGCCGCCTCCGAGTGGCCGCGCGGCGGCCAGGCCATGGCGGGCATCCGCCGCTGGGTCGGCGTCAACCTGGTGCTGGGGCTGCTGATCGTGGCGGCCGTCTTCCTGCTATAGGGCGGACCGGACGCAGCTATCGGCCAGGCTCGGACGCCTATCGGATTTCTTTGGACTGGTGCAATACGCCGTACATCCGGCGTGGCCACACTGGACCGGACTCTCGCGGGTCTTACACATAAAAGGAAAATCCATGATCAAACGCGTCCTGCCCCTGGCCGCCCTGGGCCTGTCCCTGGCCACCCTCTCGGCCGCCTTCGCCGCCGCTCCCATCGACAACAGCGCGCTCGAGCAGCCCGCCTTCCGTGAACACAAGACGACCTACGGCGTGGTCTACCGCCTGCCGCAGGACGTCAACGCCGTGCTGGACGCCAAGGTCAACGGCACGCTCAAGCAGGACCTGCTGGCGCTGGGCCTGAAGACCGAGGCCGAGACGTCCAACATCCCGCACGTGACCGTGGTCCACATCCACAGCGCCGACAGCGCCACGCCGCAGCGCATGCTGCGCGCGCTGCCCAAGCCGCCGGCGCCGCTGCAGGTCACCCTCAAGGACTTCTACCCGACCGAAGCCGCCAAGGGCGCGGGCCACCCGTGGTGGCTGGACCTGGGCGTGGTCAAGAGCGGCGCGGGCTTCGAGGCCATGATGGCCTACAACACCGTGGCCACCGCTGCCCTGGCGCCGCTGCGCGACGGCCCGCTGCCGCGCGTGACCGGCCCGGTCTACGCCAAGATGGCCGACGCCGGCCGCGACCTGGTCAAGACCATGGGCGTGAGCGGCGTCAACGTGATGAAGAACGGCAAAGAAGTGCGCGCCCACAACCCGCACACCACGCTGGTCTACAGCATGGCGCTGTACGACGCGCGCCTGGCCGACGCCATGAAGCAGGCGTCCGCCAAGTTCAACGCCGTGCTGCCCGACGGCATCCAGACCACCTTCAAGGACGTGTCGATCGTCGAGATCGGTTTCGCCGGCAACGTGCTGCGCGAGATCTACCGCGTCAGCCTGGAAGACGGCTCGGCCATCGACGTGGCCACCGGCAAGCCGGTCAGCCGCTAAGCCTGGACGTCCGCGGCCAGGCGCTCGCGCAGCACGTCGCGCACCTGGTCGCGCAGCCACGCCTGCAACGGCGAGGCGTGCTGGCGGCGCGCCCACACCATTGCCAGTTCCATGCGCCGCAGCCGCGCCGGCATCTCCAGCATCGCCAGCGGGAAATGGCGGCAATGCGCCCGCGCCACGCTGGCCGGCATGGTGGTGGCGTAGTCGGTGTCGACCAGCACGTAGGGCGCCACGCCGAACCCCGACAGATAGGCCGAGAACGCCATGCGGCCGGCGCCCGGCTTGAGCAGCCGGTCGAAGGTCGTCTCGCGGCCGTACATCTGCTCGAACGCGAACCACTTGATGGCGCCCAGGTCGGCCAGCGTCAGCGCGCCGCGCGCGGCCCAGGGATGGCGCGCCGACAGCACGCAGACGCGGCGGTCGGTGTGCAGCGCGTCGCGGTGAAAGCGCGCCGGCACCTTGCCGAACAGTCCGATGGCGATGTGCAGCCGCTCGGCCTCCAGGTCGTCGGGCGCGAAATCACCGTGCAGCGACTGGAAGCGCAGCGTCACGCCGGGCGCGGCGCGGTGCAGCCGTTCGATCAGCGGCGCGGCCAGCAGGATCTCGCTGTGCGCGCCGGTGCCGATGTTGACCACGCCTTCGGCGCGCGCCGGGTCGAAGGTCTCGGGCGGACGCAGCGCGGTCTCTAGCTGCGCCAGCGCGTCGTGCACCGCCGCGTGCAGCTCCAGCGCCCGCTCGGTCGGGATGAAACGGCCCTTCACCACCACCAGCAGCGGATCCTCCAGCCGCAGGCGCAGGCGCGCCAGGTCGCGGCTGATGGCCGGCTGCGTCTTGTGCAGCAGGCGCGAACTGGCGGTGGCGCTGCGCGTGCGCATCAGCACGTCGAAGGTCAGCAGCAGGTTCATGTCGAGCCTGCGCAGGTAGGGCAAGGATTGGGGGTCGCTCATGGCGCCATGCTATGCCTTAACCGAATGACTGAAAAGAACCATATCGAATTCGATATGGCGGTCTTGCGCCACCGGCATTGGGCAGGCGCGGCCGGCTTGGCTACAGTCCGCCACGGACCGGGCGTTTCGACCCGGCCATCCGTCACGGAGACAACCATGGGCCCCACCCGCCACCTTCCCGCGCCGCGGCGCATCCGCCCCGTGCTGGCCCGCTGGGCCGGCCGTGCCATGCTGGCGCTGGCCGCCTGCCTGCCGCTGGCCGCGCAGGCCGCCGATTTCCCCAGCCGCCCGATCACGCTGGTGGTGCCCTTCCCCGCCGGCGGCACGCCCGACATCCTGGCGCGCCTGCTCAGCGACAACCTTTCCAAGCGGCTCGGCCAGCCGCTGATCGTCGAGAACCGCGCCGGCGCCGGCGGCAACATCGGCGCGCAGGCCGTGGCGCGGGCCGCGCCCGACGGCCAGACGCTGCTGATGTGCGCGTTCGGCTGCACCGTGGCGCCGTCGCTGTACCAGCCGGCGCCCTACGACATCGTCAAGGACTTCGCCCCCGTCGCCATGATCGGCACCGTGCCGAGCGTGCTGGTGGTCAACCCCAAGGTGCCGGCCGACACGCTGCCGGCGCTGCTGGCGTATGCCCGCGCCAATCCGGGCAAGCTCAATTCCGCGTCGTCCGGCGTCGGCGGCTCGGCGCACCTGGCGACCGAACTGCTCAAGCAGCGCGCCGGCATCGACCTGGCCCACATCCCGTACAAGGGCGCCGGCCAGGTGGCGGCCGACCTGCTCGGCGGCCAGGTCGACATGTACTTCGACAACCTGCCGGCCTCGCTGGCCAACATCCGCGCCGGCAAGCTGCGCGCCCTGGCGGTGGCCAGCGCCGCGCGCGCCCCGGCGATCCCGGACGTGCCGACCTTCGCCGAGGCCGGCGTGCCCGACTTCCTGATCACGCCCTGGTTCGGCGTGATGGCCCCGGCGGGCACCCCGACCGCGGTGCTGGACACGCTGCACGACGCCTTCGCGCAAGCGCTGCAGGCCCCCGAGGTGGCGGCCAAGATGCGCGAACTGGGCGTCGAGACCGCCGCCGGCTCGCGCGCCGACCTGGGCCGCTTCGTCACCACCGAGACGGCCAAGTGGAAACAGGTCATCGAGACCAACCACATCAAGGCCGAATGATGGCCGCTTCCCCGGACGACGGCCCGGCGCTGGCGCCGATCCGCCTGCGCGACATGGGCGCCTTCCACGTCGGCGGCCGCGACCTGGCGCTCGGCGGCCTGCCGCGGCGCGAACTGGTCATGGCCGAAGGCGGCCAGCCGGTGGCGCTGGATCCCAACGGCACCTACCGCGTCGAGCAGATGTACGCCCAGTATTTCCTGTCGGAGCCGCCCAGCGGCCGGCCGCCACTGGCGTTCTGGCACGGCGGCGGCATGACCGGCGCGGCCTGGGAAACCACGCCCGACGGCCGCCAGGGCTGGCTGCACTATTTTCTGCGGCGCGGCTGGGACGCCTACCTGTGCGACGCGGTCGAGCGCGGCCGCGCCGGCGCCGCCCCGCACGTCTGGCCCGAGGCGCCGGTGGTGCAGACGCAGGAAGACTGCTACACGCGCTTTCGCATCGGCCGACCGGGCACCCGGCCCGGCCCCGGCAGCGCCTACCCGGACACGCAATTTCCGCTGGAAGCCTTCGGCGCGCTGGCCGCGCAGATGGTGCCGCGCTGGGTCCACACCGACGCCGCCATCCTGCGCGCCTACCAGGCTTTCCTGGAGCGGATCGGCGCGGCCATCGTGGTCTGCCATTCGCAGGCGGGTGTGTTCGGCATCCGCGCCGCCCACGCCTTGCCGCGGCGGGTGCGGGCGCTGGTGGCGCTGGAGCCGGCCAGCATCCCCGACCTGGGGGCCGATGCCCATTACGACACCCCCACGCTGATCGTGATGGGCGACCACATGGACACCGACCCGCGCTGGCCGCGGATGCGGGCGCGGGTGCATGAATTCGCGGCGCGCCATGCCAGCGTCACGGTGCTGTCGCTGCCCGACCAGGGCATCCACGGCAACTCGCACATGCTGATGATGGACCGCAACAGCCTGGCGCTGGCCGGGCGGGTGCACGACTGGCTGGCGGCGCTGCCGGGTTGAGGGCGGCGGGGCTGAGGGTGGCGGGGTCGAAGGCGGTGGGCCGAGGCTTCCAGCTGCTGCCATTTTCGTGGCAGCATTACGCCATCCCGCCCTTGCCCGCCCTCCATGTCCCGCACCGAACGCCTCCTGGACCTGCTGCAGACCCTGCGCTGCCACCGCCTGCCCGTCAGCGGCCACCGGCTCGCCGCCGACCTGGGCGTCAGCCTGCGCACGCTTTACCGCGACATCGCCACGCTGCAGGCCCAGGGCGCCGAGATCGAGGGCGAGCCGGGCATCGGCTACGTGCTGCGGCCCGGCTTCATGCTGCCGCCGCTGATGTTCAGCACCGAGGAGATCGAGGCCCTGGTGCTGGGCACCCGCTGGGTCGCCGGACGCTCGGACGCGCGGCTGGGCCAGGCCGCGGCCAACGCGCTGGCCAAGATCAGCGCGGTGCTGCCGCAGGAACTGCGCGACGAACTGGACGCCATTCCGCTGCTGGTCGGCCCCAGCAGCTGGGCGGTGGTCGACCGGGTCGACCTGTCCCTGATCCGCCAGGCGATCCGCGGCGAACAGAAAATCGCCATCACCTACCGCGACGACAAGGGCGCCGATTCCGAGCGCGTCATCTGGCCGTTCGCCCTGGGATTCTTCGACAGCGTGCGCATCGTCATGGCCTGGTGCGAACTGCGCCAGGACTTCCGCCATTTCCGCACCGACCGCATCGCCACGCTCGAGCCCGGGCAACGCTATCCGCGCCGCCGCCACGTGCTGCTCAAGGAATGGCGCGCCCTCAATACCGCCAAGTCCGACGGCTGCTGATCCGGGGCGTCCGCCGCCGCGCCGGCGGGTGCGACATCGGCATGAAGACTACTGACAAAATCTGACAGCATGCCTCTCTAAGATGGGCGCTCATTCAACCAGGAGCGCATCATGTCCGCCAAGAACTTCGTCATTTTCTACGTCGACAAGCCCGAGGCCAGCGCGGCGTTCTACAGCGCGCTGCTGAACCGCCCGCCCGTCGAAAGCTCGCCCACCTTCGCGCTGTTCGCGCTCGATTCCGGCCTGATGCTGGGCCTGTGGTCGCGCCACACCGTCGAACCCGCCGCCGCCGGCCGCGGCGGCTGCACCGAACTGGCCTTCACCGTGCCCGACGCCGACACGCTCAACCAGCGCCACCTCGACTGGACCCTGCGCGGCCTGCCGATCCTGCAGGCGCCCACCAACATGGACTTCGGCCGCACCTTCGTGGCGCTCGACCCCGACGGCCACCGCCTGCGCGTGTTCGCGCCGGCGCCGGACGCCCTGCCCGCCGAGGAAGAACTGGTCACGATCCCGGCATTCCCAGGAGCCTGAACCACAGGTAGTCCAGCGGCACCAGCGCCACGAACGACACCAGCGCGGTCAGCAGGCTCAGCGCCAGGCCGCTGCGCGCCGGCACCTGGCCCATGCCCATCGCCACCACGATGGGCGAGGCCTGGTACGGCATGATGACGGTGGCGTAGCCGGCCACCTGCGCCATCAGCACCGTCATCAACGGAAAGCCCGAGGCCTGCGCCAGCGTCTCGGCCAGCGGCGTGTACAGGGCCGGCACGCCATTGGCCGTGACCACGAAGTTCAACGCCGCCGACAATCCCACCAGCGAAAAGAAGCTCTGCATCGGCGCCTCGGGCGACAGCGGCAGCCAGGCCAGCAGGGCCCGGCCGATGATGCCGCCCAGGCCGCTATCGGCCACCATCGCGGCCAGCCCCAGGATGCCCGCGACGTAGATCGCGGTGCGGAAGTTCACTTCCTTGCCGAACTGCTCGCCGCTGACGAACCCCACCTTGGGCAAGAGGCACAGGCAGGCCGAGGCCAACCCGATCCAGGCCGGCGACACGCCGTGCCATCCGTCCGTCACCCAGCCCAGCAGCGTCAGCCCCAGCAACACCGCCAGGCGCTTTTCGGCCGCCGACAGCGGCCGGGCCGCGGGCGCCGGCGGGGCGGCCTCGGGCGTATCGCGGAACAACCCGGCGATACAGGCCACCAGCACCGCGCCTTTCAGGATGCCCAGCACCGGCGCATGCAGCCACAGGTACGGCAGGTAGCCCAGCTGCAGGCCATAGCTGGTCTCGATGCTGCCGGCCATCACCAGGTTGGGCACGTTGGCCGGCAGGATCGAGGTGGACAGCTGGAAGGTGCCGAAGCCCACCGCCAGCGCCAGGCCGATGCGCCCGCGCCGCCCCGCGACCAGTCCGATCTGGTCGGCATAGGCCAGCACGATCGGCATCAGCAGCGCGATGCGGCCCATGTTCGACGGCATCACGAAGGCCAGCAGGTAGGTCAGCGCCACCACGCCGGCCACCACCTTCGGATACGAACCCGACAGGCGCCGCGACAGCGCGCCCGCCATACGGTCGGCCAGGCCGGTGTATTTCAGCGCCAGGCCCAGCACGTAGCCGCTCAGCACCAGCCAGAAGGCCGCCGACGAGAAGCCGGAGAACACCACCTCGCGCGGGGCGGCGGCGAAGATCATCGCGGCGCTGAAGAACAGCAGCGCCGTCAGGTATTCCGGCAGGCGCGAAAAGGCCCACAACGCGATCGTGATCGCGGTGATCAGCGCGGGTAGAATCGGAAAACCGGAGGCGACAAGATGCATGAGCGGACCATCACAAGAACACGAATCGGCGCAGTGTACGGACCCTGTCCCGGGCTGAAAATGCGCGATTCGCATAGGCTGCCTGCGCGCATCGCGTAGGCTCGCCGCCATGCGTTTCGACCTGACCGACCTGGCGCTGTTCCTGCACGTGGTGCAGGCGGGCAGCATCACCCACGGCGCCGCCCGCGCCAACCTGGCCCTGGCCGCCGCCAGCGCCCGCATCCGCAACCTCGAAGCCTCGCTCGGCGTGCCGCTGCTGGAGCGCCGCCGCCAGGGCGTCATTCCCACCCCGGCCGGCCTGAAACTGGCCGCCCATGCCCGCATCATGCTGGCCCAGGCCGACCGTCTGCGCGACGACCTGGCCGATTTCTCCGGTGAATTCGGCGGCTCGGTGCGCCTGCTGTCCAACACCAATGCGCTGACCGCCTTCCTGCCCGAGGCGCTGGGCGGGTTCCTGGCGGCGCATCCGCGCATCAACGTCGAATTGCAGGAAATGCTGAGCGACGAGATCGTCGAGTGCATCGCCGACGGCTCGGCCGACATCGGCATCGTCGCGGGCACGGTCGATACCGGCGCCCTGCAGACCTACGCCTATCGCGCCGACCGCTTCGTGCTGATCGTGCCTGCCGGACACGCGCTGGCCGGCACGGCCGAGGTCGCCTTCCGCGACGTGCTGGACGAGGACTTCGTCGGGCTCGACCGCAGCAGCGCGCTGCAACGCTTCCTGGCGCGGCAGGCGCTGGTGGTCGGCAAGCCCATCAAGCTGCGGGTGCAACTGCGCAGCTTCGACGCCATGTGCCGCCTGGTCGAAGCCGGCGTCGGCGTGGGCATCGTGCCCGAGACCACCGCGCACAGCATGCGCCAGTTGCTCAAGGTGGTGCCGGTGGCGCTGTCCGACGCCTGGGCCTCGCGCCAATTGCTGCTGTGCGTGCAGTCGCGCGACACCCTCAGCGCCCGCGCCCGCCGCCTGCTCGACCACCTGCTGGCGGACGCCGCGCCGATCACGCCGCCGAATACAGATCCGTCATGAACTGCGTGGCCTTGATGCCGGTGCCGGTCAGCAGCACCACGGTGCGCTCGGTCGCGCGGATCGCGCCGCGCGACCGCAGCCGGTCCAGCGCCGCCGCGGCGGTGGCGCTGGTGGGTTCGGCGTAAAGCCCCATCTGCGCCAGCCTGCGCACCGCGGCGACGATGTCCGCCTCGGGCACCGCGACGGTCTGGCCGCCGCTGGCGCGGATCGCCTGCAGCACTTCGCGCAGGCGCACCGGCCGCCTGATCGCCGTGCCTTCAGCCACCGTCGGCAGCACGTCGCGCGGCACCAGCGTGTCGACGCCGGCGTGGAAGCTGGCGTCCACCGGCGAGCAGTTCTCCGGCTGGGCCACGAACAGGCGCGGCAGGCGCGTGATCTGTCCGGCCGCCAGCAGCTCGGCGAAACCGATGGCGCAGCCCAGCACGTTGCTGCCCGCGCCCGCCGGGATCACCACGTTGTCGGGCGCCTCGAAGCCGAAGTCCTCCCATATCTCGTAGGCGATGGACTTGGTGCCTTGCAGGAAGAACGGCTGCCAGTTGTGGCTGGCGTAGAAGATCCGGTCGGACGCGTCGATCGCCGCGGTCTCGGCGTTCTCGCGCGGCCCGTCCACCAGTTGCACGTCGGCGCCGAACGCGCGGATCTGCGCCACCTTGGCGGTCGAGGTGTAGGCCGGCGCGAAGATGGTGACGCCCATGCCGGCCGCCGCGCCGAACGCCGCGATGGCGGCGCCGCCGTTGCCCGAGCTGTCCTCGGCGATGGCGTCGATGCCGATCTGGCGCAGCCACGACAGCATCACCGCCGCGCCGCGGTCCTTGAAGCTGCAGGTGGGGTTGAACCATTCCAGCTTGAAATGCGGCCGCAGCCCGCCCCAGCCGCGCTCCACCATCGGCGTGCAGCCCTCGCCCATCGACACCGGGCGCTCGATCGTCGCCGGCAGCGCGGCGCGGTAGCGCCACAGCGAGCGCTCGCGGCGGTCGATGTCGTCGGGCGAGATGCCCGGCAGCGGCGAGATCATCAATGGAGCGCGGGCGTCGGAACACCAGCGCGCTTCATCCAGCGCATGGCGCGCGCCAGTGAGGGGGTCGAAATAATGGGGATCGGACATGGCGATCAACCTGGCGGAGAATCGGGAATGGCCGCAGTCTAGGCCCGCCCGCCCGTTCCGCGTTGCAATATCATGTTGCGATAATCGCAATGGAGAATCGCCATGGAACGCGGCGCGCTATGGGAATACCAGGTGTTCTGCGCCGTCGCCGAACGCCAGAGCTTCGTGCTGGCCGCCCGGGCGCTGGGCGCTTCGCCCAGCGCCGTCACCCGCGCGGTGCAGGCGCTGGAACGCCAGGTCGGCGCGCAACTGCTGTTGCGCAGCAAGAGCAGCGTGGTGCTGACGCCCCAGGGAGAAAGCTATTTCGAGTCGGCGCGCGGCCTGCTGCGCCTGGAAAGCGAGGCGCGCGAGGCGCTGCGCGACACCCCGTCGGGCGACCAGGGCCGGCTGCGCTTCTCGGCGCCCGACCTGCTGGGCGTGACCCTGCTGCCGGCCGTGCTGCGCCGCTACGCGGCCGAGCATCCCGGCGTCACCGTGGACATCACCTACACCGACAAGGGGATCGACCCGATCGCCGAGGGATTGGACTTCGCCATCCGCGGCGGTTTCCCGGCGTCCAGCGAGCTGCTGGGCGCGCGCCTGTGGCCGTATGCGCGGCTGCTGTGCGCCAGCCCGGACTACGTGGCGCGCATGGGCCTGCCGCGCGAACCCGAGGAACTGGCGCATCACCGGCTCATCATGCACACCGGCCCGCGCGTGCTGAAGGACTGGCACTTGCGGCGCGACAAGCGCATCGTGCGCATGCATGCCGAGCCGACGGTGCGCGTCAGCACCAGCAGCGGCCTGATGGCGCTGGCGCTGCAGGGCGTGGGCATCGCCCGATTGGCCGACTGGGCGGCGGCGCCGGAGATCGCGCGCGGCACGCTGGTGCAGGTGTGCCCCGGCTACACCGCCACCTCGGCGCAGGGCGTGGCGCCGCAGATGCACGCCGTGTACGCGTCGCGTTCGCTGCCGGCGCGGGCCCGCGCCATGCTGGCGGCGATCCGCCAGTGCGTGGACACGCGCGCCGGCTGAAACGCGCCGCCGCAGGCCCCGCCATCCGAAACCCGCCAGCCGCAACGGCGGACGGGTCCGACGGCGCCCCCCTAGGAGCGCTGCTCGCGCGCTTCCAGCACCACCGCCGCGGCGGACTTGCGGAACAGCAGCAGGTACAGCGCCGCCAGCACCAGCAGGAACGGCACGCCGAACACTAGCGTCATCTTGAACACGCCGGTGAAGTAGGTCGTCACCAGGATCGCCAGCATGGCGCCGGCGCCCAGCAGCGTCAGCAGCGGAAAGCCCGGCATGCGGAACGACAGCGCCGCGCCGCCTTCACGCGCCCAGCGGCGGCGGAAGAAGTAGTGCGTGACGAAGATCATCATCCAGGTGAACAGCGCGCCGAACATCGAGATCGCCATCATCAGCGTGAACGAGGTCTCCGGATACAGCACGTTCAGCACGGTGGCGATGGCGATGCCGCTGGTCGACAGCAGCAGCGCATTCAGCGGCGTGCCGCTGCGCGTCAGCCGGCCCAGCGCCGCCGGCGCGTGGCCGGCGCGCGACAGGCTGAACATCATGCGGGTGGTGATGTACAGCTGGCTGTTCATGGCCGACAGCGCCGCCACCAGCACGATGAAGTTGATGACGCCAGCCGCGTACGGCACCTGCACCGCTTCCATCACCGTCACGAACGGGCTGCCGCCCTTGCCAGCCTGGTCCCACGGCACGATGGCCAGGATCAGCGCCAGCGTCAGCAGGTAGAACACCACCAGCCGCACGATGGTGGCGCGGAACGCCTTCTTCACCGCGCGCTCGGGGTCCTCGGCCTCGCCCGCCGCCACCGCGATCATCTCCACGCTCAGGTAGCTGAAGATCGAGATGACCACCGCGATCCACATGCCCCACACGCCGTTGGGGAAGAAGCCGCCGTGCGCCGTGTACTGCGCCGCGCCGTACTGCGGGTTGCCCCAGACCACATAGGCGCCCAGGATGATGAACGCCACGATGGCGCTGATCTTGATGGTCGAGAACCAGTACTCGATGGTGCCGAACGCCTTCACGCTCATGGCGTTGATGAAGATCAGCGCCGCCGAGAACAGGCAGACCCATTGCCAGCCGGGCACCGACGGGAACCAGAACTTCATGTACTCGGCCACCGCGGTGACCTCGGTGCCCACCGCCAGCACCACGCACGACCAGTACGCGTAGCGCACCAGGAAGCCCGCCAGCGGACCGATGTAGTGCTCGGCGTAGGCGCCGAACGAGCCCGAGGTGGAATGCGCCACCGTCATCTCGGCCAGGCAGCCCATCAGCAGCAGCGTGATCAGCCCGCCGATGGCGTAGCTGATGATGACGCTGGGGCCGGCAAAGCCGATCGCGAACTTGCTGCCCAGGAACAGGCCGGTGCCGATGGCCCCGCCGATCGCGATCATGCTCATCTGGCCGGACGTCAGGCGGCGCTTGAGCCCCTGCTCCCGCTCGGCGATCCTGCCGAAGCCTTGTGGTTGTTTCATTGTCTCCTCCGGTACTGCGCTCTCTTGTTGGATGTCGCTTGGGCCGGTGCGCCGCCGCTCAGGTCACGGCCGAGCGCTGCTTGAACTCGGGCTTGTCCCAGGCCTTGCTGTCGAGCACGTCCTTGAGGATCTCGACCGCGTCCCAGACGTCGGCGTAACCGAAGTACAGCGGCGTCAGGCCGAAGCGCAGCACCTCGGGTTCGCGGTAGTCGCCGATCAGGCCGCGCGCGATCAGCGCCTGCATGACCTCGTAGCCGTTCGGGTGGCGCAGGCTGACGTGGCTGCCGCGTTCTGCGTGGTCGCGCGGCGTCACCAGCGTCAGCGGATGGCCGGCGCAGCGTTCCTCGACCAGGGCGATGAACAGGTCGGCCAGCGCCAGCGACTTCTTGCGCACCTCGGCCATGTCGGCCTCGCGCGCCACGTCCAGGCCGCATTCGACCATGGCCAGCGACACGATCGGCTGGGTGCCGCACAGGTAGCGGCGGATGCCGCCGGCCGGCTCGTAGGCGACCGTCATGTCGAACGGGCGCTGGTGGCCCCACCAGCCCGACAGCGGCTGCCAGAAGTCGGGAATGTGGCGCGGCGCCACCCAGATGAAGGCCGGCGAGCCGGGGCCGCCGTTCAGGTACTTATAGGTGCAGCCCACGGCGTAGTCGGCGTCGGCGCCGTTCAGGTCAACCGGCACCGCGCCGGCGGCGTGCGCCAGGTCCCAGATGATCAGCGCGCCGCGCTCGTGCGCCTGGCGCGTGACCGCGGCCATGTCGTGCATCTGGCCGCTGCGGTAGTTGACGTGCGACAGCAGCACCACCGCCACGTCATCGTCCAGCGCCCGGTCCAGCGGCAGTTCGTCGTCGATCAGGCGCATCTCGTAGCCCTGCTGCAGCAGGTCGATCATGCCCTGGATCATGTACAGGTCGGTGGGGAAGTTGTCGCGTTCGGACAGGATCACGCGGCGCCCGGGCTGGCGCTTCTGCTGGATGCGCAGGCTGGCCGCCAGGGCTTTGAAGATGTTCAGCGAGGTGGTGTCGGTGATGACCAGTTCGCCTTCCCTGGCGCCCAGCAGGCCGGCCAGCTTGTCGCCCAGCCGCGACGGCAGCTCGAACCAGCCGGCGGTGTTCCAGCTGCGGATCAGGCCCGTGCCCCATTCCTGGGTGATGACCTCGGCGGCGCGCGCGGCGGCGGCGCGCGGCATCACGCCCAGCGAGTTGCCGTCCATATAGAGCACACCGGGCGGCAGGTCGAAACGCGCCTTCAGCGGCGCCAGGGGGTCTTGCCGGTCGGCGGCGACACAGCTTTCACGGGTATGCATTCACAGCTCCTTCGGGCAATATGCTGGCTACATACTAGCAGCGCGCCCGAGCCGAATAGTTGCAAAACAAGGCGTGGCTAACCCTAGAATTTCGCATTAAATTGCGTCATAGACCATTTTTTCGAATTGGATTGCACCATGCAACTGGACGCTATCGACCACCGCATCCTCTACCGCCTGCAGGAGAACAGCCAGCTCAGCAACCAGGACCTGGCCGAGCAGGTGGCGCTGTCGCCATCGGCCTGTTTGCGGCGGGTGCGGGCGCTGGAGGAAAGCGGCCTGATCCGGGGCTATCGCGCCGTGCTCGACGCCGAGCGGCTGGGATTCGAGCTGGAAGCCGTCGTGCACGTGTCGCTGGACCAGTCCCGCGCCGGCTGGCACGAGGAATTCCTGGCCGGCATCGCCCTGTATGACGAGATCACCGAGGCCAGCATCGTCACGGGCGCCTCCAACTACATCCTGACGGTGCGCACCCGCAACCTGGCGGCGTTCTCGCAGTTCGTGGAGGACAAGCTCAGCAAGATCGCCGGGGTGCGCGACCTGTGTTCGCATATCGTCATGCGGAAAGTGAAGAACCGCGGCGGCATGCTGCCGCTGGCGGCCTGGCGCTGACGGCCGACGCTCAGGCGTGGCGCAAAAAGCCGAACACCGTGACGAAGTGGCAGGCCGACCCGCCCATGACGAACAGATGCCAGATGCCGTGGGCATGGCGCCAGCGCTTGTCGTTGGCGTAGAACACCGTGCCCACCGTATAGAGCGCGGCCCCGGCCAGCAGCCACGCCAGCCCCGCGCCCGACAGCGCGCCGGCGATGGGCGCGGCGCACATCACCCCGAGCCACCCCATCGCCAGGTACAGCGGCAGGGCCGGCGCGGCGCCGCGCGCCCACCACAGTTCGCGGCCGATGCCGTACAGCGCCAGCAGCCAGATCGCCACCGCCATGGCGGCGCCCCACCCCAGTTCGGGCGGCACGAACGCCAGCGGCGTGTAGGTGCCCGCGATCAATAGATAGATGGCGCAGTGGTCGGCCTTGGCCCAACGCGCCTTGCTGCGGCCGCGCGAGCAGTGATACAGCACCGACGAGGCATAGACCGCGATCATGGACGCCGCGAACACGGCGCAGGCGACGATCTGGCGCGCGTCCACCTTCAACTCCGTGGCCCGGGCGATCAGGGCCCCCGAAGCGGCCACCGCCAAGGCCAGGCCGGCCAGGTGGGTGGCCCCGTTGAAGCGCTCTCCTTCGTACATGCTGTCCCCTCCCGCGCAGGCGGTGCGCCGACGCTTTCCATCATGCCGGCGCGATATGACAGCTTGGGGTCAGCACGAACAAGGGGGGAAGCAGCAAATGGCGTTCCTGCACGCCATTTCTTCAGGAGAAAGCGCCGCTCAGGCGATGAAGTCGACCGCCGCCGGGTAGCCTTCCAGCGCGCGCGCCGCCAGGATGGCGCGCTGCACCGCGATCGCCATCGCCTCGGCCGCCAGCACGCCCAGCAGCATCATGTTGGCGGGCTTGTTGGAGACGCCCGTGCCCAGCGCGAACACGGTGTCGCCGTCGAGCATGGTGTGGATCGGGTTGATGGTGCGGGCCAGGCCGTCGTGCGCGGTCTGCGCCATCTTCTGCGCCTGCGCCTTGGTCAGCTTGACGTCGGTCGCCACCAGCCCGATGGTGGTGGCCGCGCCTTCGCGCATCGAGGTCGGCAGGTCGCCCGCCAGGATCGCCGCGCGCGTGTCCAGCAGCATCTTGCCGTCGGCGGTGCGGGCGCCGGCCAACACGTGGCCGGTGGCCGGATCGACCACGTCGCCCACCGCGTTGACCGCGACGATCGCGCCCACCGTGACGCCGGCCACGGTCAGCGAGGCGCTGCCCAGGCCGCCCTTCATGGCGCGCTTGGCGCCGTACAGCTTGCCGACCGTGGCGCCGGCGCCGGCGCCGACGTTGCCTTCCTGCGGCGGCTTGGCGCTGGCCGACTTGCAGGCCTGGTAGCCGGCCGCGGCATCGGGCCGGATCGAAGCGTCGCCCACGCCCAGGTCGAACAGGATGGCCGCCGGCACGATCGGCACGTGCGCCACGCCCACGTCGAAACCGATCTTGCGTTCCTCCAGGTAGCGCATGACGCCGGTGGCCGCCTCCAGGCCGAAGGCGCTGCCGCCGGCCAGCATCACCGCGTGCACTTTTTCCACCATGTTGACGGGGTTGAGCAGGTCGGTCTCGCGCGTGCCCGGCGCCGCGCCGCGCACGTCCACGCCGCCGGTGGCGCCCGCTTCCGCGATGATGACCGTGCAGCCGGTCGGCCGCCGCGTGTCGGTGTAGTGCCCGACCTTGAGGCCGGCCACGTCGGTGATGCTGCCGCCGCCCGGCACGCGCCGCAAACCGTTGGCGCCATACGCCGGCATGACGCCTGCGGACGCCGCGACACCCGCCGCCGCCATCATGAAAGCCCGCCTGTTCCATTGTTGTTGCACGCCTGTCTCCATCTGGATAGCACCTGGATCAACCCCGGGCCGGGCGGCCCGGGGCGCGAATGCCGCATATGACTTGCCGCTATATTTTTACTATTCCTTATGCTTTGTGGAAAAATAGACGCGTTGTTAGAGTGCGGCTACACCGGAAGGCGACGCGGCTGACGCGGGCCTTTCGCAGTGATCTCTCATCCGTGGAGCATTGCCATGAAACTCTTGCGCTCGTTGTTCATCGCCGGCCTGGTCCAGGTCGCCGCCCTGTCCGCCGCCCATGCCCAGTCGGGGCTGGACCAGATCAAGTCCGCCGGCGTGTTCAAGATCGGCACCGAAGGCACCTACGCGCCCTTCACTTTCCACGATGCATCCGGCCAGCTTACCGGTTTTGACGTCGACATTGGGCGCGCCATCGCCCAGCGCCTGGGCGTCAAGGCCGAGTTCGTCGAAGGCAAGTGGGACGGCCTGATCGCCGGGCTCGACGCCAAGCGCTACGACGCCGTCATCAACCAGGTCGGCATCACCGACGCGCGCCGCGCCAAATACGATTTCTCCGATCCCTACATCTCGTCGGCCGCGGTGCTGATCGTGCGCGACGACAACACCAGCATCAAGTCGTTCGCCGACCTCAAGGGCAAAAAGTCCGCCAACACGCTCACCAGCAACTTCGGCAAGCTGGCGCAGAGCCATGGCGCGGAAGTGGTGGCGGTGCAGGGCTTCAACGAAGCCATCGACCTGCTGACCTCGGGCCGGGTGGAAGCCACCGTCAACGACAACCTGTCGTTCCTGGACTTCAAGAAGCAGAAGCCCAACGCCAAGGTCAAGATCGCCGCCACCGACAAGGCCGCCGAATTCAGCAACTCCGGCGTGCTGCTGCGCAAGAACAACCCCGAACTGGTGGCCGCCATCAACAAGGCGCTGGCCGACATCAAGGCCGACGGCACCTACAAGACCATCTCGGTCAAGTACTTCGGCACGGACCTGTCGGCGCAGCAATAAGCGGTCCGCTCCATGACGCTCCCCGCCTGGCTGCACAACGTCCTGCCCGACTGGATCCTGGCCCAGCTCGACGCCCTGGCGGTGCCGGCCTGGGTGCAGCTGATGGCCGACTCGTTCTGGCCCCTGCTGCACGCCGGGCTGGTGTTCACCGTCCCGCTGACGCTGATGTCGTTCGCGCTGGGGCTGGCGCTGGCCTTCGTGGTGGCGCTGATCCGGCTATTCGGCCCGGCGCCGCTGGTGGCGCTGGTGCGCTTCTACGTCTGGCTGATCCGTGGCACGCCGCTGCTGGTGCAGCTGTTCGTGATCTTCTACGGCCTGCCCAGCGTCGGCGTGGTGCTCGACCCGCTGCCGGCGGCGCTGATCGGCTTCACGCTGAACGTCGGCGCCTACAACTCCGAAGTGATCCGCGGCGCCATCGAGTCGATCTCGCGCGGCCAATGGGAAGCCGCCTATTCATTGAGCATGACGCGCGGCCAGGCGCTGCGCCGCACCGTGCTGCCGCAGGCCGCGCGGGTGGCGGTGCCGCCGCTGTCCAATTCCTTCATCGCCCTGGTCAAGGACACCTCGCTCGCCGCCGTGCTGACGGTGCCCGAGATCTTCCAGGCGGCCCAGCGCATCGCCGCCGTCACGTATGAACCGCTGATCCTGTACACCGAGGCCGCGCTGATCTACCTGGTGTTCAGCTCGGTGCTGTCCGCCGCCCAGGTGCGCCTGGAGCGACGCTTCGGCCAGCACGCGGTGTTTTCCGAGAAGAACCGATGATCCGCCTGGAACAGATCGAGAAATCCTTTGGCGGCAACCTGGTGCTCAAGCAGGTCGACGTGGCCATCGCCGAAGGCAGCGTCACCGCCTTGATCGGCCCGTCCGGCAGCGGCAAGAGCACCCTGCTGCGCTGCGTCAACCTGCTGGAGGTGCCCGACCGCGGCACGCTCGAGATCGGCCCCGAGCGGGTCGAGTTCGAGCCCGGCGAAAAGCTCCCGCGCGACCAGGTGCAGCGGGTGCGCATGCAGACCGGCATGGTGTTCCAGAACTTCCAGCTGTTCCCGCACCAGACCGTCATCGGCAACGTGATGGAAGGGCTGGTGACGGTGCAGAAATGGCCGGCCGACCGCGCCCGCGCGCGCGCCGAGGAACTGCTGCGCAAGGTCAACATGCTCGACAAGGCCGAGGCCTGGCCCGCCAACCTGTCGGGCGGCCAGCAGCAGCGCGTGGCGATCGCGCGCGCCCTGGCGCCCGCCCCCCGCGTGCTGCTGTGCGACGAGCCGACCTCGGCGCTCGACCCCGGCCTGGCGGCCGAAGTGGTGGACGTGCTGCGCCAGCTGGCCACCGAGGGCATGACCATGCTCATGGCCACCCACGACCTGCGCCTGGCCGCCAGCGTGTCGCGTGAAGCGGTGTTCCTGCTCGATGGCAACGTGGTCGAATCGGGCGCCTCGCGCGACCTCTTCACCCGCCCGCGCGACCCGCGCACCGCGGCATTCATCTCGACCCTGACCCAGGACGCCGGCCAGATCGGTTGATGCGGCGCCGGGCTGCCCGAAGACCGGGCAGCCCCTTGAGCGGCAGCAAACCCACCTCGCGCGCGCCCGCTCTCCCATCAACGACGCCACAAAAAAATAGCCGCCCGGCCGCCCGAAGGCCGGGCAGCCCCCTCGGGGGGCAGCAAGCGCATGCAGTGCGCGCAGCGTGGGGGCCGCCTGGCCGCCCGGCCGCCCGAAGGCCAGGCAGCCCCCTCGGGGGGCAGCAAGCGCACGCAGTGCGCGCAGCGTGGGGGCTCCTACTTCCCGGGCAGGGACCCGGCCGGATCGACCGCCTGGCCGTCGTAGCGCAATTCGAAGTACAACCCGACCTGCTTGCTGTCGCTGTTGCCCATTTCCGCGATCTTCTGGCCCTGGCTCACCCGCTGGCCTTCCTTGACCAGCAGCTTGCTGTTGTGGGCGTAGATGCTGAGGAAGCTGGCGTTATGCTTGACGATCACCAGATGCCCGTAGCCCCGCAGGCCGCTGCCCGAATAGGCGACGGTGCCGGCGGCGGCGGCCACCACCGGCGTGCCGGTGGAATTGGAGATGACGATGCCGTTGGAGCCCGAGCCGTCGTAGCCGCGGGTCACCTTGCCCTGCGCCGGCCACACCAGCGAGATCGCCCCCGGCGGCGCGGTGCGCCGCTTGCCCATGGCGGGCGCCGGCGAACGGCTGCCGCCCGAGGCGCTGGCGCGCGGCTTGGCGGGGGTGGAGGCGGCCTGGCCGGCGGGCGGCACGACGCGCAACATCTGTCCCACCTCAATCGAATTGGAGTTGGACAGGTTGTTCCAGCGCGCCAGGTTCGATACGCTGGTGCCCTGCTTGCGGGCGATCTGCGTCAGCGTGTCGCCCGACTGCACCCGGTAGTAGCCCGGCTGGACCTTGGTCGTGCCGCAGGCCGCCAGCAGCGCCAGCAGCAGGGTCAGCAACGCCAGCCGGACAAGCCGGGCCGCGCCGCGGGCCGGCGGCCGCGCCGGAAAGCCGCCGGAAACGCCGGCAAAATCGGGAACAGGCAAGGTCTGGGCGGGCAAGGAGAGCACTGAATCCTGGAACGGAGTAGAAAATGACTGCGTCCAAGGGTACCAAGATTTTCGGGCGGCGGTATGCTCCGGCAACTTTCGCGGACCGTGCCGGGCCGTGTATAACCCGCTGATTGCCGCGAGCGCCAGCTCGCCCTGTGCCACAGCGTCTGCAAGGAACAATATGGGAATGACCCAAGCGCCGAGAAAGAACCTGTACTGCCTGCTATGGGCCATCCCGTACCTGCTGTGCGGCGTCTTCTCGCGCCTGCTCAACGACCCGGTGAGCCATGCCGTGTTCGTCTGGCTGCCGCCCGGCGTGGCGGTGGGCGCCTATCTGTTGACGCAGCGCCGCAACTGGTCGCTGCTGCTGGCCGCCTTCTTCTGCGCCCAGCTGGCGCTCACCAGCTTCACCCGCGGCCAGCCCGCCACGGCGCTGGTGTTCGCCATCACCGCCAGCCTGTCCAGCCTGCTGGCGGCCTGGACGGTGCAACGCCTGACCCCGCGCGAGGGGGGCGTGGGCCTGGTGGCGGCGCTGCTGGCCGGCGCGGTGGTCGGCGCCGGCCTGTCCGCCCTGCTGGGCGGCGGCTGGCTCTGGCTGACCCAGGAAGCCCATGCCCTGGTGCGGCTGCGCACCTGGGTGGCGGCCTATCTGGCGGGCATCCTGATCCTGGCGCCCGCGCTGACGGTGTGGGCCCATTTTCGCCCGCGCCGCTCGGGCGGCCCGCGCCGGCGCGATCTGGTGCTGGGCGTCTGCGCCTACGCCGGCCTGATCGCGACGACCTTCATGACGTTCGACGGCGACATGATCAAGAACCTGCCGTACGTCGTCACCTTCGAGCTGACCTACCTGCCGCTGGTGTTCGCGGTGCTGACCGCGCTGGTGTGGGGGCCGCTGGGCGGCACCCTGGCCGTCGTCACGCTGACCCTGATGGCGCTCTACCAGGGCGCGCAGGGCGAAGGCCCGTTCGTCGAGGCCAACGACCACTGGCACGTGCTGCTGGCCACCCAGGTCTACCTGGTGGTCACCGCGCTGCTGATCCTGCTGGTCAACACGCTGCGCGGCGCCCGCGCGCAGGAACTCGAGAACGCCGTGCAGTGGCGCGGCCGCTTCGACCTGGCGCTGGCGGGCAGCCACCAGCTGATGTACCGCTACAACCCGTTCGACGGCTCGCTCGAACTGGCCGGCGACCTCCAGGGCGCTTTCGGCATGCAGGCCGATGCCATTCCCACCCTGGACGCGCTGCTGGCCCTGGCCCATCCCGATGACCGCGCGCGCCTGACAATGCATTGGGCCGCGCGCCGCGCCGGCGCCCAGGACCGCACCCCGCTGCTGTTCCGCATGGCGCATGCCGGCGGCGGCTGGCGCGTGGTCAGCGACCGCGGCTCGCCGCTGGAGGATTTCGACGGCAGCGTGGCGGTGGTGGCCGGCATGTGGCGTCTGGGCGAAGTCGAGCAGGCAGATGTCGACTAACACCGGCGCCCTGCTCATCCACGGCTTGGGCGGCACCCAGTACGACCTGGGCTCGCTGCACAAGATCCTCAAGCGCGCCGGCATCGAGACGCACACGCTGACGCTGCCCGGCCACGGCACCACGCCCGAGGACCTGCTGCCGGTGCGCGCCGAGGACTGGATCGACGCCGTCACCGCCAAGTACCGCGAGGTGGCCGAGCGCCACGACACGCTGCATGTGGTCGGCATGTGCCTGGGCGCGCTGCTGGCGGTGGAGCTGTGCAAGCGCGTGCAGCACCGCAAGGGCAAGCTGGTGAGCCTGGCCGCGCCGGTCTTCATCGACGGCTGGAGCACGCCCTGGTACCGCGGCCTGCGCAAGCTGGTCTACCGCATCCCCGGCCTGGCCGCGCGCATGCGGGTCGAAGAGGAAGAGCCCTACGGCATCAAGAACGAGCTGGTGCGCTCCATCGTCAAGGCCAAGTTCGAGCGCGGCGAGAATTTCCACTACCGCTGGGTGCCGCTGGCCTGTGTGCGCGAGGTCGACCGCCTGCGCCGCCTGGTGCAACGCGGCCTGAACGCCATCAGCTGCCCCAGCCTGATCATCCACGCCCACGAGGACGAGCTGACCTCGGTGCGCTCGGCGCACTTCCTGAACGACGCCATTCCCGACAGCCGGCTGGTGCTGCTGGACAACAGCTACCACATGATCTGCGTCGACAACGACCGCGACCGGGTCGCCTCCGACATCCTGCAGTTCATGGACAAGCGTCCGGCCACCGCGCGCCCGAGCCGCGCCGCCGCCATGAGCGGCGACGAGGTCGAACGCATCCTGGACGACTACCGCGAGGCGATGCTGTCGGGCCAGTTCGAGACCCTGTTCCCGCTGTTCGCCGAGGACGTCGTCTGGCACGAGGAAGGCGACAGCCCCCTGGGCGGCGTCTACCAGGGCCGCGGCGGCCTGATCGACCTGTTCTCGCGCGTGATGGACTATTCGCGCAACACCTTCACGGTCGACAGCGTCGGCCCGCCGCAGCCGGCCGGGCGGTCGATCGCGGTGCCGCTGACCTTCCAGGTGCAGGATGGCCCCGTCCGCTACCGCGGCGCGTCCACCCATACCCTGCGCCTGCGCAACAACACCATCGCCAAGGTCACCGCGCGGGCGTCGGACCCGGCCAGCGAGGACGCCTTGTGGCGGCGGCTGGCCGTCGCCAGCGGCCTGGAGCCCGAGGGCGACGCGATGGACCGCGAGACGCTGGCGATTGCCGACGAAGACCTGGAAGACGCGTTCGAGGCCGCCGTGATCGCGTTGCGCGCCCTGCCGCAGGCGCCGTCCACCAGCGTCGCCATCCGGCTGTATGCCTACGAGCAGCAGGCCCGGCGCGGCGACGCGCCGCCGCAGGATGCGCCGGACGCCAGCGTGCGCGAACAGGTCGAGCTGGCCACCTGGCGCCTGCTGGCCGGCCTGCCCGCCGACCAGGCGCGGCGCCGCTACATCGCCCTGATCCGGCGCCTCGATCCCGACACCTGAAGCCGTCCTCGGCCGCTCGGCCTACAATCGCTGCATGTCCGCCCTGACCCATCCCTCGCGAACCGCCGGCGCCCCGCGCGTCCGGGGCGTGCTGTGGCTGGCGTTCCTGGCGATACTGCTGCGCGCCCTGGTGCCGACGGGCTACATGCCCGACGCCCGCGCGCTGCACGACGGCCGGCTCGAGGTGACCTTCTGCTCGGCCGCCGGCGACCTGGCCACCCTCAAGATCGCGCTCTCGCCCGACGGCAAGCGCGGCGGCGCCGGCCACTCCAGCGCCGACACCGGCGCGCAATGCCCGTTCGGCCTGCTGGCGCACGTCACCCCGGCGCCCGCCGCGCAGACCGCGCCGCTGGCGCTCGCCGTCTCCCGCGCCGCGCCCTTCCCGCCGGCCCACGTGGCGGCGCCGGTGCAACCGGCCCAAGGGCCGCCGCTGGGCTCGCGCGCCCCGCCCCTCGCCGCCTGACTCCGCTTTTCCGCGCGGCCCCGCCGCGCCCTTGCGAACCGTCAACCGACGAGGCTTTCATGCATTCCCCCCTTTCGCGCGCCCCCGCGGGCGCCGCGCCGGCGCCCGACCGCCACCGGCGCCGGCTGCTCTCGGCCCTGGCCCTGCTGCCGCTGGCCGGCTGCGGCCCCGACGCCCCCAAGCTCAACGGCATGGACCTGGCCAGCATGCCCACCGGCGATTTCCAGCTGCGAGACACCGAGGGCCGGCAACGCCAGCTGGCCGACTACCGCGGCAAGACCGTGATGCTGTTCTTCGGCTTCACCCAATGCCCGGACATCTGCCCCACCGCGCTGACCCGCGCGCTGGAGATCAAGAACCTGCTGGGCGCGGACGCCGCCAAGCTGCAGGTGCTGTTCATCACCGTCGACCCCGAGCGCGACACGCCGGAGATCCTGCAGGCCTACATGCAGGCCTTCGACCCCGCGTTCGTCGGCCTGCGCGGCGACGCCGAGCAGACCCGCGCCGCGGCGCAGTCGTTCAAGGTGTTCTACCAGAAGGTCCCGACCGGCTCGTCCTACACCATGGACCACACCGCGTTGACCTACATCATCGACGCCGAAGGCAAGCTGCGCGTGGCCCTGCGTCACCAGCAAAGCGCCGAGGAATGCGTCGCCGACCTGCGCACGGTGATCTGAACCGCCCCCGATCAAAGGAAATTCCATGAAAATGACCGCCTTCAAATCCCTCGCCGCCGCCTTCGCCCTGGGCGCCCTGACCCTGGTCCAGGCCCCCGCCCTGGCGCAGGACGCCACCCTCAAGGTGGAAGACGCCTGGGTCCGCGCCACGGTGCCCAGCCAGCACGCCACCGGCGTCTTCATGCGCCTGACCTCGTCCGCTCCGGCGCGCCTGGTCGGCGTCGAGTCCGACGCCGCCAAGCACGTCGAGGTGCACGAAATGGCGATGCAGGACAACGTCATGAAAATGCGCCAGATCCCCGCCCTCGACCTGCCCGCCGGCCAGCCGGTGGAACTGAAGCCGGGCGGCTACCACGTCATGCTGATCGACCTGGCCAAACAGGTGTCGGTGGGCGACCCGGTGGCGCTGACGCTGCTGGTGGAAGACGCCAACGGCCAGCAGCGCCGCGTGCCGGTGACGGCCACCGCGCGTCCGCTGGCGGGCGGCGCGGCCCCGGCCCCGGCCCCCAAGCACGGGCATTGATTAACGGGGACCGTGTCATCGCAAGCGCATTGACACCTGTATTTCAAGCTTGAAATAGTTGTTTGGACAACAACCCGCGTTTTCTGCAACGCCAGGACGCGCGCCCGGTCGAATCAAGAACACCGGGTGCGCCCTTTCCCAACGCATCCGCCGCATTCCCCGCACCCCAGGAAATCGTCCCCATGCCGCAGCGGAGACGACGGCGCGGCCTGCCCCCAGGCCGTTTGCTTTGATTGCCAGGAGCGTTTCATGAAGACCTTGACTGTCACTCTGTTGCTCTGCGCCGGCCTCACCGCCACCGCAGCCGTGCAAGCCCAACCGGCCCAGGCCGCCGCCCCCACCGCGCAATACAAGCGCGACCTCTACGGCGACTGGCGCGTCAGCTACCCCGCCCCCGCCGCCAAGACCGCCGACCAGGTGAGCGCCGAACTCGCCCGGGCCAAGACCGACGGCCAGTACACCTTCGGCCAGGAAGACTACCCGCCCGCCGTCGCCTCGAACGGCCTTGGGGAAAGCCGCGCCCAGGTCGAGCAGGAGCTGCAGACCGCCGAGACGCAAGGACAGATGGCGTCCGACCAGGAAAGCTATCCGCCCGCCGCGATGGCCCATAGCGGCATGTCCGACATGCAATAACAGGGACACACCGCAATCTGCGGCCCGTCCTGATTCCTCATACAATGCCAGCACACATCCGCCGCCGGCGGCCTCGCGGGGCCCGGCGGCAGCGCGGCGCCCCACGCCGCGCCGGATGCCAGCGTTCCGCGCAGCCGGACGCCTGATCCGCCGGCGATAGACCGGCAACTCTGTGTCTGGATATGCCCGGTAGTTCCGCCTTTTCCTTCCTGCGTACCCTCTGCAGCCTGCGCTGGCTCGCCATCGCGGGCCAGGCCGCCACCATCCTGGTGGCCAGCAGCGTGCTGGGCCTGGCCCTGCCGCTGGAGCCGCTGTGGATCGGCGTGGGCGTGCTGATCGGCTTCAACGTCTACGCCAGCCTGCGGCTGCGCCACAGCCGCGACCTGTCCCACGCCACTGCCTTCGGGCACCTGCTGGTGGACATGGCCGTGCTGGCCTGGATGGTGGGCTGGAGCGGCGGCCTGAGCAATCCGTTCGGCATGATGTTCCTGATCCTCACCGCCCTGGCGGCGCTGGCGCTGCCGCGCAACTGGGCGCTGGCCGCGGCGCTGGCGGGGATCTCCGGCTATTTCGCCGCCGCCATCTTCGGTCAGCCGCTGCGCGGCGACGTCAACACCCACACCCTGCTGCTGTGGGGCCTGGGCGCCAATTTCCTGATTTCCGTGGTGGTCGTGCTGGTGTTCACCACCCGCCTGGCCGCCGACCTGCGGGCGCGCGAACGCGAACTGGCGCGGCTGCGCGAGCGCTTCACCCGCAACGAGGGCATCGTCGCCCTGGCCACCCACGCGGCGGCGATGGCGCACGAACTGAACACCCCGCTGGCCACCATGACCCTGCTGGCCGACGAGATCGCCGCCGAGGTCAAGGAGCCCGACCTCAAGCAGGACGTCGCCACCCTCAGCCAGTTGCTGGCCCTGTGCCGGGAACGCATCCGCAATCTGGCGGTCCCAACCGCCGTGGACCTGGTTCGCGTGGTGGGGCAATGGCGCCTGATCCGGCCGACAATCGACCTGCAGCGCTCGGGCACCCTGCCGGCCAGCCTGCGGGTCGATCCGGCCATCGCCCACCTGCTGCAGGCCCTGCTGAACAACGCGGCCGACGCCGGCGAAGCCGCCAGCGAGCCGCGCGTGGACCTGCACCTGGAATACGGCTATGGCGCCCTGCGCGGCGAAGTGCGCGACTACGGCGGCGGTTTCGACCCCGACCACACGCTGCTGCCGGCCACCAGCCTGTTCAACAGCGGCAAGCCGGGCGGCCTGGGCGTCGGCCTGGCCCTGTCGCACGCCACCGTCGAGCAGATGGGCGGTGAAATGACCATGACCGCCGCCGATGGTGGCGGCACCCGCATCCGTTTCTATTTGCCTCTCGGCACTCCCGGGACCTGATATGTTGAATCCCACCGATCTTGGCCTGCTGATCGACGACGACGAGCTCTACGTGCGCACCCTGCAGCGCAGCCTGTCGCGCCGCGGCCTCGAGACCCGAACCGCCACCGGCATCGCCGAAGCGCTGCGCGTGGCCGAAGAGATCCGCCCGGCCTTCGCGCTGGTCGACCTGCGCCTGGGCGAGGACTCCGGCCTGACCCTGATCCGTCCCCTTCGCGCCCTGCGCGCCGACATGCGCATCCTGCTGGTCACCGGCTACGCCAGCGTGGCCACCGCGGTCGAGGCCATCAAGCGCGGCGCCGACGACTACCTGCCCAAGCCGGCCACCGCGCCGATGATCCTGCGCACCCTGGGCCTGGTGAAGCCGGAAAGCGTTACGATCGAAAGCACCATGACGCCGTTGCACCGCCTAGAATGGGAGCACATCCACCAGGCCCTGCACGAGACCGGCGGCAACGTCTCGGCCGCCGCCCGCCTGCTGGGCATGCACCGGCGCTCCCTGCAGCGCAAGTTGGCCAAGAAACCGGGGCCGGAACGCGAGGTGCTGGTCGACTGATTGGCGCGGATGCCACACATCGCAACAATCTCGTCTTGTGCAGGTGCGACATATCGTCGCACCCCCACCCTCCCAGCAAAGCCCGCTCCCGCCTGGGAAAACCCTTAACGGGGCGCCCTGGGGGCAAAAGCCAGCCGGGCAATGCGACCATTCGTCGCAGCCTTGACCCAAATCAACCCGATAGGATGGACGTTGCTGCCTAGCAGCATTCCAGTCTGCTGCTCCGCAGCATTTCCCACCATCCTTCCAAGGCTGTACGTGAAACACCCCCTCCTTGCGACCCTTACGCGCATTTTCGGCGTCGGCGCGGTCATGCTGCTTGGCGGCTGCAACATGGAAATCCTCTCCCCCAAGGGAGACATTGGCGCTCAGGAAAAGACCCTGCTGTTCACGGCAACCGGTCTGATGCTCATCGTGGTGATCCCGGTCATCATCATGATCCTGACGTTTGCCTGGAAATACCGCGCATCCAATACCAAAGCCGACTACCAGCCCAAGTGGGCCCACTCCACGGCGATCGAAGTCGTGGTCTGGACCGTGCCATGTATCATCGTGGCGATCCTCGCCGTGATCACGTGGCGCTCCACGCACGCGCTCGATCCCTACAAGCCGCTCGTCTCCGAGCACAAGCCGGTCACCATCGAGGTGGTGTCGCTGGATTGGAAGTGGCTGTTCATCTACCCCGAGTACGACATCGCCACGGTCAATGAGATCGCGTTCCCGGTTGACGTCCCGGTCAATTTCCGGATCACCTCGGCCTCGGTGATGAACTCGTTCTTCATTCCCCAGCTGGGCAGCCAGATCTACTCGATGGCCGGCATGGAGACCAAGCTGCACCTGAATGCGCGCGAGCCCGGCACCTACGCCGGCATCTCGGCCAACTACAGCGGCGCCGGTTTCTCCGGCATGCGCTTCAAGGCCATCGCCACGTCGCAGGAAGGTTTCGACAACTGGGTCAAGGAAGCCAAGGCTTCAGGCGCCTCGCTGACCCCGGCGGTGTACCAGGAACTGACCAAGCGCAGCGAGCGCAACCCGGTCGTCAAGTACGCCTCGGTGCCGCCGTCCATGTTCGACTACATCCTGGGCAGCACCATGTCCAAGATGGCCGGCGTCGACGATGCCACGTGCACCCCCACGTCGAATAATCTGATCGCAGGATTGAATCAATAATGTTCGGGAAACTCACCCTAGAGTCCATTCCGTACCATGAACCCATCGTCATGGTTACGCTGGCTGCCGTGTGCCTGGGAGGCCTCGCGGTCTTCGGCGCCGTCACCTACTTCGGCAAATGGAAGTACCTCTGGACGGAATGGCTGACCTCCGTCGACCACAAGCGCATCGGCGTGATGTACATCATCGTCGCGCTGATCATGCTGCTGCGCGGCTTCGCCGACGCCATCATGATGCGTACCCAGCTGGCCGTCGCCTCGGCCGACTCCGCCGGCTTCCTGCCGCCCCACCACTACGACCAGATCTTCACCGCCCACGGCGTCATCATGATTTTCTTCATGGCGATGCCCTTCATCACCGGGCTGATGAACATCGTGGTGCCGCTGCAGATCGGCGCCCGCGACGTGGCCTACCCGTTCCTGAACTCGCTGAGCTTCTGGCTGTTCGGCGCCGGCGTCGCGCTGATGATGATCTCGCTGTTCGTCGGTGAATTCGCCGCGACCGGCTGGCTCGCCTATCCGCCGCTGTCCGGGCTCGACTACAGCCCAAGCGTCGGGGTCGACTACTACATCTGGGCGCTGCAGATCTCCGGGCTGGGTACAACACTCAGCGGCATCAACTTCATCGTCACCATCCTGCGCATGCGCGCGCCGGGCATGACCCTGATGAAGATGCCGATCTTCACCTGGACCTCGCTGGTCACCAACGTCCTGATCGTGGCCGCCTTCCCGGTGCTGGCCGCCACGCTGGCGCTGCTGACCGCCGACCGTTACCTGGGCACGCACTTCTTCACGAACGACATGGGCGGCAACGTCATGATGTACGTGAACCTGATCTGGATCTGGGGCCACCCCGAGGTCTACATCCTGGTGCTGCCTGCCTTCGGCGTGTACTCCGAAGTGGTTGCCACGTTCGCCCGCAAGACCCTGTTCGGCTACAAGTCCATGGTCTACGCCACGGCCGCCATCGGCGTGCTGTCGTTCCTGGTCTGGCTGCACCACTTCTTCACCATGGGCGCGGGGGCCAACGTCAACGCGTTCTTCGGCATCGCCACAATGATCATCTCGATCCCGACGGGCGCGAAGATCTTCAACTGGCTGTTCACCATCTACCGCGGCCGCCTGCGCATCACCACGCCGGTGCTGTGGACGCTGGGCTTCATGCTGGTGTTCGTCATCGGCGGCATGACCGGCGTGATGCTGGCCATCCCCGGCGTGTCGTTCGTGCTGCACAACAGCCTGTTCCTGATCGCCCACTTCCACAACACCATCATCGGTGGCGTGGTGTTCGGTTGTATCGCCGGCATGACCTACTGGTTCCCCAAGGCTTTCGGCTTCAAGCTGAACGAACGCCTGGGCCGCTACTCGTTCTACTGCTGGTTCGTCGGCTTCTTCCTGGCCTTCATGCCCCTGTACATCCTGGGCTTCAAGGGCATGACGCGTCGCCTGAACCACTACGACAACCCCGAATGGCAGCCCTACCTGCTGGTCGCGCTGGCCGGCGCCGCGCTGATCATGCTGGGCATCTGGTTCCTGCTGCAGCAAGTGTTCGTGTCCGTGCGCCAGCGCAAGCAGAACCAGGACATCACCGGCGATCCCTGGGATGGCCGCACCCTGGAATGGTCGATCTCGTCACCCGCGCCTTTCTACAATTTCGCCCATGTTCCTCACGTCGATGAACTGGACCAGTTCTGGGAAGACAAGCAGAACGGCAAGGCCTACAAGCGCCCGGCCAAGTACGAAGACATCCACATGCCGAAGAACACCGCCGCCGGCGTCTTCATCGGCGCGTTCGGCCTGGTCATGTGCTTTGCCCTGATCTGGCACATCTGGTGGCTGTCGATCGTCGGTTTCGTCGGCATGATCGGTTCGTTCATCGTCCGCGCCTATGACCGCGACGTCGACTACTGGGTCCCGGCCGCGGAAGTCGAACGCATCGAAAACGCCCACTTTGAAAAAATGCAGAAGGCCGCCTGAGCCATGATTCAAGCCGTAGCCACTCACCCCCACGCGGGTCACGACGATCACGCGCACCATGACGATGGATCCAAGACCGTTTTCGGTTTCTGGGTCTACCTCATGAGCGACTTGCTGATCTTTTCGGTGCTGTTCGCCACGTTCGCGGTGCTGTCCAACGCCACCGCGGGCGGCCCGACCGGCAAGGAACTGTTCGACCTGAAGTTCGTGCTGGTCGAAACCCTGTTGCTGCTGTTCTCGAGCTTCACCTTCGGCATGGCCAACCTGAACGTCCACGCCAACAACAAGAGCCGCGCAATCGGCTGGTTGATGATCACGTTCCTGTTCGGCGCGGGCTTCATCGCGATGGAAGTCTATGAATTCCATCACCTGATCACCGAAGGCGCGGGCCCCGGCCGCAGCGCCTACCTGTCGGCGTTCTTCACGCTGATCGGTACCCACGGCCTGCACGTGTCGTTCGGCCTGATCTGGATCATCGTCATGATCGACATGATCCGCCGCCATGGCCTGGACTCGATCAACAAGCGTCGTCTGGCGTGCCTGAGCCTGTTCTGGCACTTCCTGGACATCGTCTGGATCTGCGTCTTCACCTTCGTCTATCTTCTGGGAGCCCTCTGATGTCGCACTCCGCTGCGGCCGCACACGGCCACGACGATCACGCCGCCGACCACGGCACCGTGAAGTCCTACATCATCGGTTTCGTGCTCTCGCTCCTGCTCACCTTCGGCTCGTTCGGCCTGGTGATGAGCGGCGCGCTGTCCCACACCATCACCATCATCGGCGTGGTGGCGCTATGCGTGCTCCAGCTGCTGGTGCAGCTGGTGTACTTCCTGCACATGGGCGCTTCGAAATCGGCCCGCGACAACCTGGCCACGTTCGTCTTCACCGTGATGATCATCGCCATCATCGTCGGGGGTTCGGCCTGGGTGCTGTACAACATGAACGTCAACATGGGCCACGCCATGTAAGACCCGTCATTCGATGACGACAGACAGGCGCCGCGAGGCGCCTGTTTTTTTTTGGCGGGCCGCGCCCGCAACCGGGCGGACATGGCCCGAGGCTCAGTCCGGCGCCTTCACCGTCAGCGTCACGCCGGCGCGCTGCGCCAGTTCACGCGCGCTGACCCCGACGAACGGCTGCACCCGCGCGCCCTGCTCCAGGTCGCAGGCCGGCGCCCTGGCCGCGCCATCCAGCACCTGCCGCAAGGCCCGCGCGGCCGACGGCCCCAGCGGCCCGTTGTCGCCCAGCTTCCAGGCCAGCATGTCCGCCACCGCCATACCGCAGCGCGCCGGCGTGGCGTACAGGCCGGCGTCATGCTCCAGCAGCATGCGCGCCTTGGCATCGTTGCCCAGCCGCAGCATGATGACCAGGGGCAAGGCGTCCGCGTCCACCACGCCGCGCAGCCGCAGTTCGCCGTCGCTGCGATCCGACGGATTGGCGCCCGCCTGCAACCAGGCCAGGTACAGATCGTCGGGCAGCCAGGGCAGCGACAACGGCGCGACATCGCGGCGGGTCACGCCCGAGGGGTTGCCGTCATAGGCCAGCGGCGCCCCCGCCGCCAGCAGCCGCTCGGCGGTGGCGCGCAAGCGCGCGCGCAGGCCGTCCCATTGCGGGCCATTGCCTTGCGCGTCGGCGCGGTTCTCGACCTCGTTCCATTGCCGCAGCAGGCTCGACAGCGGCGCCGCCGTCAGCGGCGCGCGCGGCTTGCCGGCGGCGGCCTGCGCCAGGCGGTCCACCAGTTCCGGCGACATCTGCCGCGCCGCCAGGCTCAGGGCCTCGTCCATGCCGGCGCGCTGCTGGCCGCCCTTCGGCCCATAGCCGCCCACCGTCGGGTCGGCGCCGCGCGCCAGCGCGAACGCCACGCGCTCGGACACCGGATATACGGTCTGCGGCGTGAGCTCGCCGCTGGGCGACTCACGCAGCGCTTCCAGCAACGGCGTTTCCCACATGGCCTGGTCGCCGTAATACATGCGGATGTAGACGGCATTGATGTCCGCCCCCTTGGCCAGCAGCTTGTCGGCGAACCAAAACTTCGACGGGCTGCCCATGGCCGCGTGCAGCACCGAGCGGCCGCTCTTGTCGCGGTCGTTCGGGTTGGCGCCCTTGGCCAGCAGGTAGTCGAGCGTGTCCTTGTCCTCGGCCGAGTACGACACCCGCCGCAGCAGCAGCGGCGTGCCATTCGAGTCGGGCGCCTCCAGCGAAGCGCCGGCGGCGATCAGGACGTCGGCCAACGCATAGCGCTCGGCCGCCGGGCGGCTGTCGCCCGACGGCGGCAGGGCCGCGGCCAGCAGCGGCGCGCCGCGATTGGGACCGTCGACCTTGGCGCCGGCCGCCAGCAACGCCCGCACCATCCCGGGCTGGCGGCCATAGGTGGCGGCGCTGAGCGCCGACACGCCGTACTCGTTGACGCCGCTCGGATCCTGGCCGCCGCGCAGTTCGGCGCGCACCGCGTCCAGGTCGCCCGCGCGGATGGCCTCGAAGATCGCCAGCCGCGGCCGGCACGCCGCGGCATCCAGCGTCCTGGCGTCCAGGGCAGCGCCGATACGGGCGGCCACGTTCGCCGGCATCGCTTCGCCCGCCGCCAGGCGGCGCGAGCAGTATTGGCGGAAGTCCTCCCGCGCCAGCGTCTCGTAATAGTCGCGCAGTTCGCGCTGCCGGTCGCGCAACTTGAGGCGCGCATCGGCGCGGTTCAGGTAGGCCGGCGTGCGCGCCGGGTCGCGGCGCAGCACCTCGCCCAGCACCCGCTCCGCTTCGGCCAGCTCGCCGCCCCGGCCCGACTCGCCCAGCCAGAAGCCATAGTCGTTCAACGCGGTCAGCGCCTCGGCGTCCTTGCCCGCCGGGTCGATCTCGCGATAGTCGTGTTCCAGCACGAAGCGCCGCAGGTCCGCCAGCGCGCGGCCGAATTCGGCGGCCTTGGCGCGCGGGATGGCGCGCACCGCCTGGTGCAAGGCGCGAAACGCCGCCGGCACATCGCCCGCCGGCCGCGTCTCGAAGCGCACGTCCGCGGGCCACGCCGGCAAGCGGCTCGGATACCCCGCCAGCGCCGGCTTGAGCGTGGCCAGCGCCTGCGCGCGGCGCGTCTCGTCCCAGGGCTGGTCGGCCGTCGCCACCACCCGGGCGGCATCCGCTTGCACGCGGATCACGGCCCCGGAGGCATCCACCAGGAAGCCATCGGCGCGGCCCTCGGCGGCATCGGGATAGGTGTAGGTCACCCAATAGAAGACCTGGCCGTCGCGGGGCGCCGTGACACTGACATTTTCCGCGCGGTCGGCGCGCCACGCCGCCGGGTCGATCACCAGCGCCCGCGAACGGAACGCCAGCTCGGACGGCGAGCCCGCGCCGCCCGGCCGCAGATAGCGATACAGGAACAGGCGGTTTTCCAGCTGGCCGACCAGCAAGGCGTCCTTGGCGTTTTCAGTGCCCCAGACACGGCGCTCGGGCTCGCGCAGCGGATAGCGGCCCAGCCGCATCGCCTCGATGGCCGCGCCGATGTCGTGCGCCACGGCGAGCGGCGGCGCGGCCATGGCGAACAGGCCGGCCAGCGCCAGCGCAACGGCGCCGAAACGGCGGGGAACCGCAAGAGGGGCAAGACGGGACATCGTGGGGACCTGTAATGGGAAGCGGGCCGATGATACCGCCCCATCCGTCCGCCGCCGCGCCCGATGCCGGCGGCTTTGACACATCGCAGAAAGGGTCATCCCCCCTTCGTTATATATTTCAGCATATAACGACTCCTTCAAATCTTGCCTTGAACCGCCATGGATGCCGTCCTGACCGCCGCCCCGCCCGCCCGGGACATCGATGCCCTGACCTGTAGCCTGCTGGAGCAGGCCGTGCCCGGCCATCCCGACACCCGCTTTTTCGCGACGGTGATCGGCAAGAGCCTGGCGCATCGCGACCTGGCCCGCACCGGCCTGTCGCCGACCGAACTGGCCGAAGTGCTGGCCAACCTGTTCCCTGGCGCGCAGGCCGGCTCCGCGCCGGCCTATGCCAACCTGCGGGCGCAACTGCTGGCTTACGCGGCGCGCGGCCTGGCCAGCCCGCAAGCGGATTTCACGCGGCTGCTGCGCGTGCTGCTCGACGCCTGTAGCGGCCAGGCCTCGACCACCGCCTGGGTCACCAGCGTGCTGGCGCAAGCCTGCCTGCGCCCCGACCACCTGTGGCGCGACCTGGGCCTGAACGGACGCGAGGACGTCACCGCGCTGCTGACGCGCCACTATCCCGGCCTGGTGGCGCGCAACACGCAAAATCTGCGCTGGAAGAAGTTCCTGGCGTATTCCGCGTTCGAGCATGCCGGCCAGCCCGCCGCCGCCGCGCCCGGCTGTGCGGACTGCGAGGACCATGGGTTCTGCTATGGGGATGGCGGCCGGCGTTGAGCCGGCGCTTGGCTAGGGCGCGGCGCCAGCCTCAAGCGCCAGGTCAGAACCATTGCACCTTGACCAACACCTGCGCGCGGTATTTGCCGGTCTTCAGCTCGGCGCCGGTCCGTTCGAGATGCGCGGTGTACGTCTGGGTCGCCGACAAGGTGGTGCCGCGCAACACGGGGCCCGCGTTGTTGCGGTAGCCCGAGGAGGATATGCCGTACTTGTCCATCGGGACGGGGCCGAACCGGACCGTCTGGTTCGCGGCATTGGTGATGGTCATTTTCAGGCCGTTCTCCTGGCCATCGGCGTTCTTCAGGAAAAGCTCTTCGTTGAGTATGTCCGTGCGTTCACCGCTTTGCGGCAGGAATGAGACGGCAGTTCGTAAAAAGAATTCGTCCAGGGGATTGCTGGATGCCGACGGACCCACCAGGCCTTCCAGGCCGGGGCAAACGGGACTATTGACCCCCGCCGACACGTTGAACGGCTTGGCTTGCGGCAACTTGCCGTTGTGGCTTGCCGTCGTCAGCACCGTATCGAACGTGACTGTGTTGTCGACATTGACCGAGCCGATGCAGGAGGGGATGAACTGGAAGCGCGAGGGCGTGGTGTTGAGGAAGATGCCGGGCGCCAGCACGGCGCCTTCGTCCGCGACCAGTTTGAACGCGAACGTGGCGGGCAGGAACACGCGCAAAGGCTGCTTCGTTGTCTTTTGCGTATACAGCACCAGGAGGATGCGGCCCACACGTTCGCCGCTGTCCCCCTGGTACGGCTTATCGACGCTGAAATAAGGTGAGTACGTTCCCGCCAATGGATCAGGGTTCCACTGCCCCTCGAAGAGACTGTCGTAGACGATCGCCAGGCTCAACGATGCGTCTCTCATGGCCTGCCTGATCGGCCCGTAGTCACCGAGGATCACAAGCGCCGCCCGCCTGGGCACCGGGGCACTATTGAAGCAATGGTACCTGAACTCATAGGGACGGCTGATATATAGAATGCTGCCCCCGGGAGGCTGCTTGTCCATCTCGAAACTGACCGACGGAGGCAAGCTGAACGTCACGGTGTCGCCCCCGTCCAGCAACTTGCATTCACGCACGCCCGCTTGCGCATGCCCCAATGCCGGTAGCAGCAGGGCCGCGATCACCCCTGCGAGCCAGATGCGTGGCCCCCCTTTGTTTGCCGCCACGATCGATGCTCCCGGATGATCAGAATATAAAAACTATTTTATCGGTCACCCCTAAAGCCTCGACCCGGCAAACCGTCCGACATTTCGGCGTCAGACCCGCTCTCCTCGCATCCGCGCGCCGCGGCGTCCCGCGCCAGCGCCTGCCTCAATAGCGATACGTCGCCCCCAGCCCCACGCCCACGCCGCGTCCCGGCGCCGGTTCGTAGTAGCGGCCGTTGCTCTCGTTGACGATGACCGATCCGGCGTAGCGCCGGTCGAACAGGTTGTCGACCCGCGCATGGGCGCGCCATTCCCACGGCCCCGCCTGTTTCACGTAGCCGGCGGACAACGCCGCCACGACATAGCCCGGCGCGACCGCGTCGTTGGCATCGTTGGCGTACAGGCGGCTCAGGTAGCGGGCCTCGATGCCCGCCTGCCACCCCTGCGGCGGCGCCCAGCCGACCGAGGCGTAGGCCGACTGCCGCGCGATGCCCGGGATGCGGTTGCCGGCGCGGATGTCGCCGCCGCCGTCGTCGCGGTAGCGCGCATCGAGCCAGGTGTACGCCAGCTGCGCGCGCCAATGGCCGGCGAACCCGGCGGACCAGCCCAGCTCCACGCCGTCGCGGCGCGTGCGGCCGGCGTTGCGGAACGTGGCGCGGCCGCCCGTGCTGCCGGCCGAGACGATTTCGTTTTCGGTCGACACATGGAACACCGCGGCGGTCAGTTGGCCGCCGGCCAGGCCGGTCTTCACGCCGGCTTCGGCATGGGTGCCGAGCGCCGGCGCCAGCGCGAAATTCAGGCCGGGCAGGCCGCCCGGCCGGTACGACAGTTCATTGAGCGTCGGGGTTTCGAAACCCCGGCCGTACGAGACATACAGGCTGGTCCGCGCATCGGGCTGGTAGCGCACCGCGGCCACCGGCAACGCGCGGCGGTAGCGCGCGTCGCCGCTGTCATCGCCATTGCCGGGCGCGACATAATGGTCGCGCGAGCGGAAGTCCACCGTGCTGTAGCGCAGGCCGGCGTCCAGCGTCCAGCGCGGCGCGACCCGCCACGAGGCCTGCAGGTAGGGATCGGCGTTGTAGACCGTGTTGGTTTCGTCTCGCCGCAACGCGCCCTGCACGCCAAGCTGGCGGCTGGCGCCCTCGCCCGTGAAGTTCTGGTAGCCCCTGCGGTTCTCGCGCATGGTGTCATAGGCAAAGCCGCCGACCAGCGTCAGCGGCCGCTGCGCCGGCCCCAGCTCCGAGGTCCAGCGCAGATCGGCGCCGCCATAGCGGCGCCGCAGGTCGATCACGCCGCCCGCCTGGGTCGGCGCCGCCTGCGCCGCGGGCGGAATGGCCTGGAACTGGCTGGTGTCGCGCTGGCCGTAGTACAGCATCAGGCGCAAGGTGTTGGCACCGTCGACATGGCGTTCGTAGACCAGTCCGCCCTGCGTCTGGCGCACGGTCTTGCGGGTGTCGTACTGCGCGGCCAGGTCGGCGCTGCGCGGCGCGTCCTGGAACTGCGCGTAGGTCAGGCCGAGCGGGTCCTGCGCCGTCAGGTCGACGCTGTTGGCCACGATCGTCAACTGGCTGGCGTCGTCCAGCCGCACCCCCAGCCTGGCGTTGCCCAGGTTCTTGCGCGCCGCGCCGTGGTCGCGGTAGCCGCCGGTGGTCATGCGCGACAGGTCGAGCACGTAGTCCATGTCGCCGGACGTGCCCGAGGCCTTGGCGCCGTAGCGCCAGGTGTGGTCGCTGCCGGCCCAGGCCGACGCGCCGATTTCGGACGGCACCGCCCCGTCCTCGGTATAGGCCAGGATCACGCCGCCCGAGGAATTGCCGTACAGCGCCGAGAACGGGCCGCGCAGCACCTCGACCCGGCCGAGCGAGCCGATGTCGATGTTGGAGGTCTGGCCCTGCCCGTCGGGCATGGTGGCCGGGATGCCGTCCACATACAGCCGCACCCCGCGCACGCCGAACGTGGAGCGCGCGCCGAAGCCGCGGCTGGACAGCTGCAGATCCTGCGCGTAGTTCTGCCGGTTCTGGATCTGCAGGCCCGGCACGCCCGCCAGGCCCTCGGACAGGTTGATGCCCGGCTGGGCGCGGCGCATCTCGGCGCCCTCGACGATATCCACCGAGGCCGGGGTTTCCAGGGGCGGCGCGCCCAGGCGGGTGCCGCTCACCACGACCGGCGCCAGTTGCGGCGCCTGCGATTCGGCCATGGCGGCCACGGCCGGCGCCATGCCGAGCAGGCTGTGCAGGATCGGGCGGGCCAACACGCCACGGCGGCGTCGTGCGTCGGTCAATCGGATCTCCTTGCGCGCGGGTCGCGGGGAATGGGTTCTAATACTCCCATGGAAAACTCGCAAGACATCGAACGCCGGCTGCTGGACCTGGAAGTCAAGGCCAGTTTCGCCGACGACCTGCTGGAACAGCTGAACCAGATCATCGTGCGCCAGCAACAACAGATCGACCGCCTGCAACGCGAGGTGGCCGACCTGCGCCAGCAGGCGCCCGAGGGCGCGGCGCCGTTCCGCAGCCTGCGCGACGAACTGCCGCCGCATTACTGACCCCGGCTGCGGGCGGCCGCCCGGCCGCTCCAGGGCGCCCCGTCGCTCCCGCCGGCCCCAGCGCCCCCACCCGCCACCGCTCGCCCGGCCTGCCCGGGTCGCCTGCCGCCTGTTGCCGGCGTCGTGGCATCGCCACGACGGCCGTGCCACTCCCCCTGCTCCACGCCGCGCCCCAGCAAGGCGTTGCGCCGGCTATCGCTGCCATTGATGGCGACTAATTGCTCGAAATTACCTATTCCTTCCATTTATGGAAAGATCTTTTACCGATATACGGGTTTATCCCTAGTGATATCCGGCGCACTATAGAGCCATCGGGAAACAACAACGAACTACGACGGATAGGCCGCCGCTTCGCTCCCCGGCTTCTGAAATCGGAGATTCACCATGAAAAAGACCCTTGCCACCGCTTTGCTGATGTCCCTGGCCGCCCTGAGCGCCGGCGCCTACGCCTCGCAGAACATCGAACCCAACAACGTGCCCTTCCAGGGCGTCTACGGCACCCCGTATGAAGGCCCGACCCGCGCCCAGGTGCAGGCTGAACTCGCCGCCGCCAAGGCCGCTGGCCAGGTCTCGAACGTCGAACCCAACGACATGCCGTTCCAGGGCGTGTACGGCGCCCCCCAATCGGGCGTGACCCGCGCCCAGGTGGAAGCCGAACTGGCCGCCGCCAAGGCCGCCGGACAGGTCTCGAACGTCGAACCCAACGACATGCCGTTCTCGGGCGCCTACCACCGCGCCAACTGAGCCCGCGCTGACTGATTTACCCCTCCCCTTGTTGTACCTTGGCCGCCCCTGCCGGGCGGCTTTTTTTGCGTGCGCGCAAGCCGCGGCCCCTGGCCGCGGGCGGATCGAGACAAGACGCCGACGCTTCGCGTACCATCGGACCTGACCATCAATGGGCCGCCCGCCCGGCCCTGACAACAACGAGGGAGTCCGCAATGAAAACCATCCGTCTCATCGCTTTCGCACTCGCCGCCGGCGTCGCGTCCGGGCCGGTCCTGGCGGCGCCCGCCGTCATGTTGAACAACGCCCTCATCACGCAGATCTCAAAGGCCGACAAACCGGCCTTCCACGAGGCGGTGGCGCAAGCGCTGAACAGCGCCGCCGACGGCCAGAGCGTGAACTGGTCCAGCACGCCCAAGCGCAAGGCCGCGCCGATCACGGCCAAGATCACGCCGTTGCAGACCAGCACGGCGGGCGATCGCACCTGCCGCCTGCTGGAAGGCGATTTCGCGCGCACCAGCACCACCGAAACCTGGAAGTTCTGGTTCTGCAAGCAGCCCGACGGCACCTGGAAGGCCAGCGCCAACTGAGCCGCCGGCCGGCTTTGCCGGCAATGAAAAACGCCCGCTTCATCATGCGATGAAGCGGGCGTTTTGCCTTGCGGTCGCGCGCGACCGCGCGGCGATCAGGCTTCGACGCGGTTGGCGTCCAGCACCGTCAGGGCCGTCATGTTGATGATGCGGCGCACGGTCGAGCTGGAGGTCAGGATGTGCACCGGCGCGTTGGCGCCCAGCAGGATCGGGCCGACCGCCACGTTGCCGCCGGCCGCCGTCTTGAGCAGGTTGTAGGCGATGTTGCCGGCGTCCACATTCGGGCACACCAGCAGGTTGGCCTCGCCCTTGAGCGTCGAGGACGGCAGGATGCGCAGGCGCAGGGCTTCGTCCAGCGCGCAGTCGCCGTGCATCTCGCCGTCGATCTCCAGTTCCGGCGCGGCTTCGCGCACCAGTTCCAGCGCGCGGCGCATCTTGGCGCCCGAGGCCGAGCTGCCCGAGCCGAAGTTCGAGCGCGACAGCAGCGCCACCTTCGGCGCCAGGAACATGCGGCCCACTTCGCGGGCGGCAGCGATGGTGAACTCGGCGATCTGCTCGGCGCTCGGCTCGTCGTTGACGTGCGTGTCCACCAGCACCACCGTGCGCTCGTTGAGCAGCAGGATGTTCATGGCGGCGTAGACGTTGGCGCCGGGGCGGCGGCCGATCACTTCGTCGACGAAGCGCAGGTGGTCGTGGTATGCGCCGACCGTGCCGCAGACCATGCCGTCGGCGTCGCCCAGGTGCACCATCATCGCGCCGATCAAGGTCAGGCGGCGGCGCATTTCGACGCGCGCCATTTCCTTGGTGATGCCGCGGCGGCACATCAGTTCCCAGTACGTGGTCCAGTACTGGTGGAAGCGCTCGTCGTATTCCGGGTTGGTGACCTCGACATCCTCGCCCAGGCGCAGGCGCAGGCCGAACTTCTCGATGCGCGACAGCAGCACGGCGGGACGGCCGACCAGGATCGGGCGCGCCACGCCTTCGTCGACGATGACCTGCACCGCGCGCAGCACGCGCTCGTCTTCGCCCTCGGTGAAGACGATGCGCGACTTGCCGCCGTTGCGCACGATGCGCTTGGCCGCGGAGAACAGCGGCTTCATGAAGGCGCCGGAGTGGTACACGAACTGCTGCAGCTGCTCTTCGTAGGCTTCCAGGTCGGCCAGCGGGCGCGTGGCCACGCCGCCTTCCATGGCGGCCTTGGCCACCGCCGGCGCGATGCGCACGATCAGGCGCGGATCGAAGGGCTTGGGAATCAGGTACTCGGGGCCGAACGAGATGTCGTAGGTGCCGTAGGCGGCGGCCACCACTTCGTTCTGTTCTTCCTCGGCCAGTTCGGCGATGGCATACACCGCCGCCTTTTCCATTTCACGCGTGATGGTGGTGGCGCCCACATCCAGCGCGCCGCGGAAGATGTACGGGAAGCACAGCACGTTGTTGACCTGGTTCGGGTAGTCCGAACGGCCGGTCGCCATGACGACGTCGTCGCGCACGCCGTGCGCCACTTCCGGCAGGATTTCCGGGGTGGGGTTGGCCAGCGCCAGGATCAGCGGGCGCGGCCCCATCTTGGCCACCATCTCGGGCTTGAGCACGCCGCCAGCCGACAGGCCCAGGAACACATCCGCGCCCTCGATCACCTCGGCCAGCTTGCGGGCGTCGGTCTTCTGCATGAAGCGCGCCTTGTCCGGGTCCATCAGCACGGTGCGGCCTTCATAGACCACGCCCTCGATGTCGGTGACCCAGATGTTTTCCAGCGGCAGGCCCAGGTCCACCATCAGATCCAGGCAGGCCAGCGCGGCCGCGCCGGCGCCGGAGGTCACGACCTTGACCTTGTCGATCTGCTTGCCCACGACCTTCAGGCCGTTGATGAACGCGGCGGAAACGGTGATGGCGGTGCCGTGCTGGTCGTCATGGAAGACGGGGATCTTCATGCGCTCGCGCAGCTTGCGCTCGACCGTGAAGCACTCGGGCGCCTTGATGTCTTCGAGGTTGATGCCGCCGAAGGTCGGCTCCAGGCCGGCGATGATCTCGACCAGCTTGTCCGGATCGGTTTCGTTGATCTCGATGTCGAACACGTCCAGGCCGGCGAATTTCTTGAACAGCACCGCCTTGCCTTCCATCACCGGCTTGGAGGCCAGCGCGCCGATGTTGCCCAGGCCCAGCACCGCGGTGCCGTTGGAGATCACGCCGACCAGGTTGCCGCGGCCGGTGTAGCGGAACACATTGGCCGGGTCCGTCACGATTTCTTCGCAGGCCGCCGCCACGCCGGGCGAATACGCCAGGGCCAGGTCACGCTGGTTGGTGAGCGGCTTGGACGCCACGACGGAGATCTTTCCCGGGGTGGGAAACTCGTGGTAGTCCAGAGCGGCCTGGCGGTCTGCTTGCGAATTCATGGGGCGGCGCCTCCTAGTCTTGAATAGGGAAAATTCTAGGGCCGCAGGCATAAGGTGTTCATTCAGATTTAATATTGTCACATCACTTTTATCTTATGCCTTGTCTATGACACCGTTTTCCCCGGATGAGGTGCTCCGGAAACTGACCTCGCGGCTGAAGATGCGGCACCTGATGCTGCTACTGCAGATCGAGCAGCACGGCTCGCTGACGCGGGTGGCCGAACACATGGCCACCAGCCAGCCCGCCGTGACCAACGCGCTGGCCGAACTGGAAAGCATGTTCGACGTGCCGCTGTTCGAACGCTCGGTGCGCGGCATGACCCCCACCCCCCTGGGCGCGGTGGTGCTGGCGCGGGCCCGGGCGCTGGTGCACGACCTGGGCCACCTGGTGCAGGAAATGGAGGCCGTGGCCGCCGGCCAGGCCGCCCACCTGCACATCGGGGTGATTCCGTTCGTTTCGGGGCAGATGCTGTCGGCCGCCATCGCCCGCACCATGCCGCAGGGGCGCGGCATCACCGCCACCATCCACGAGGGCCAGGGCCCCGCGCTGCTGCGCCAGCTGCGCGACCACACGCTGGACGTGGTGGTGGGCTGGGCCACGCCGTCGGTGGACCTGGGCCAGATCGACTTCGAGGTGCTGTACCACCAGCCGCCGCGCCTGATCGCCAGCCGCCGGCTGGCGGCGCGGCTGGGCCGCGCCCGGCTGGAATGGAACATGCTGGCCGACCTGGACTGGATCCTGGGCACGCCGGACAGCCCGATCCGCGAACAGGTGGCCGACATCTTCCTGCGCGCCGGCCTGGCGCCGCCCACGCCCTCGGTGCAGAGCGATTCGTCCAAGCTGATCGGCGAAATGATCGTCGCCAGCGACCGCGCCGTGTCCATCCTGCCGGCCGACATCGCCGACGAGCTGGTGCGCATCGCCGGCGCGGCGATCGTGCCGTATTCTTTCGACTGGACCTTGCCGCCGATCTCGCTGTTCACCCGCGCCGACGGCCTGCGCCGCAACGTCGACGCCCTGTTCGCGGCGGCGCTGCGCGAGGTCTTCAGCCGCGGCGGGCGGACCTGATCCCGCCGCCAACCCGGAGCCCTGCCATGCCCGCCAGCCAGTTCGTCATGTCGCGCAGCGCCCTTGCCGGCGTGCAGGCCGTGGCCGCGCGCAGCGGGCGGGCCTTCGCGCGGCATACGCACGACCAGTACGGCATCGGCGTGATCCGCCACGGGGCGCAGGTGTCGCACAGCGGCCGCGGCCAGGTCGAGGCCGGCCCGGGCCACGTCATCACGGTCAATCCCGGCGAGGTGCATGACGGCGCGCCGATCGGCGGCGAACGTGCCTGGCAGATGCTGTACCTGGATCCTGCGGTGGTGGCGGGCGCGGCCGACGCGCTGCCGGCCGCCCGCGGTTTTGAATTCGAACATCCGGCGATGGACGCCCCGGCGCTGGCGGCGGACCTGCTGGCGCTGTACGCGCTGGCCGTGACGGGCGGCGACGCGCTGGCGCGCGACGTGCTGCTGGCGCGGGTGCTGGCGCGCGCCGGCGGCCTGGCGCGGAGCGTGCCGGCGAGCGGCGCCCCCGCCGCCATCCGCCATGCCCTCGGCCTGATCGACGACGCCCCGGCCGCCGCGCTGTCGCTGGCCGACCTGGCCCAGGCCTGCGGCCTGAGCCGCTTCCAGGTGCTGCGCGGTTTCAGCCGCGCCACCGGCATGACGCCCCACGCCTACCAGGTGCAGCGCCGGCTGCTGCTGGCGCGCCGCCTGCTGCGCCAGGGCATGGCGCTGGCCGACGCGGCGGCCAGCGCCGGCTTTGCCGACCAGAGCCACATGACCCGGCTGTTCACGCGCGCCTACGGCGTCTCGCCCGGGCGCTACGCGCTGGCCGCCGCCGGCTGAATCGGCGCCGCGCAATTTCGTTCAAGACCGCGGCCCCCGTCCGCGCCTACGCTGCGGCCTTCTCCATCATGGCCGCATCCTCATGAACCGTACCCTGCAAGGCTATTGCTGCCTGGCCGCCGCGATGGCGCTGGTCGGCAGCACCGTCGTCGCCAGCAAGATCATCGCCGCCGGCCTGCCGCCGTTCAGCGCCACCGCGTTGCGCTTCGCGCTGGCGCTGCCCTGCTTCGCCCTGCTGTGGAAGCTGACCGGCGCGCGCCTGCCGCGCCTGGCCTGGCGCGACTGGCTGCTGCTGGCGGCGCAGGCCATCGCCGGCAGCGTCGGCTACACCACGCTGCTGATCGCCGGCCTGCAGCGCACGTCGGCGGTGGACGGCGGCGTGATCCTGGGCACGCTGCCGCTGGTGTCGGCCGGCATCGCCATCGCCCTGCTGGGCGAGCGGCCCGGCAAGGCCACGCTGCTGGCCATCGTGGTGGCGGCGGCGGGCGTCTGGCTGATGACGCGAAGCGGCGTGGCTCAGGATGGCGGCACGCTGCTGGGCAACGCGCTGGTGCTGGGCGCGGTGCTGTGCGAGGGCTTGTTCATCCTGCTGCACAAGCGGCTGCGGGCGCCGGTGCCGCCGCTGGCGCTGTCGACGCTGATGGTCGCCATCGGCCTGGCGGTGTGCCTGCCCGCCGCCCTGGCCGAAGCGCCGTGGACGCGGCCGGTGCCGCTGGACGCGCTGCTCGCGGTGGCGTACTACGCCGTGGTCCCGACCGTGGGCGGCTTCGTGCTGTGGTACGCCGGCTCGGAGCGCGTCAGCGGTTCGGACGCCGCGCTGTTCACCGCGATCGCGCCGGTCTCGGCCGTGCTGCTGGCCGCGCTGCTGCTGGGCGAGGCGCTGTCGGCCAGCCAGTTGACCGGCATGGCCTGCGTGCTAGGCGCGGTGCTGGTGTTGGCCCGCGCGCGCTAGCCGCGGCTGAACGCCAGCGCGAACTCGTCGGAGAAGATGTCCGCCAGCGAGGTCCGCAACGCCGCGGCCCGCTCGGCGCCGTATGCGGCCTCGAAGCGGCGCTGCGCGTCCTTCCACAGGCGCCTGGATTCGGCCAGCTTGTCGCGGCCGGCGTCGGTCAGCGCCACGCGGCGGCTGCGGCCGTCGCGCTCGTCGCGGGCCATGTGGACGTAGCCATCGCGCTCGAGCGGCTTGAGGTTGTGCGCCAGCGCGGAACGGTCCAGCACCATGGCGCGCGCCAGGTCGGTCATGGACGGCGAGCCGGCGCGGGCGATGTGCACCAGGATCGAGTGCTGCGACACTTTCAGGCCGCAGGGCGCGAGCACCGTGTCGTACAGCTGCGAGACGCGCCGGGTCGCCTTGCGCAGCGCGGCGCCGTTGCAGATCAGCGGGTCCTGGGGAATGGCGGAGGAATCGGCGTCGGGCATGATGGCTTCGGACGGCAAGGGGAAAAAGGTACGCCAGGGCGGCGCGCGCCGGCACGGCCAGGAAAGGGGCCGCTGGCAAGCCCATAACGCTACTGCCGCGCCGGGTTCGAGTCTAGCGCAATCTTGACAGATATTGGCATATGCACGTAAATTTTGCGGACTCCCCCTCCGGCCGTCCGCCATGTCCGCCTCTTCCGCGCCCCGCCCCGCCAATGCCCGCCTGCAGGCCATGCTGCACGCGCCGATCGCCCCCACGCTGGCCCGGCTGGCGTGGCCCAATATCCTGATGATGCTGGCGCAGTCCGCCACCGGCCTGATCGAGACCTGGTTCCTGGCGCGGCTGGGCACGCCGGTGCTGGCGGGCGTGGCGCTGGTGGTGCCGGTGCTGATGTTGATGCAGAACATGTCGCAGGGCGCCATGGGCGGCGGCATCTCCGCCGCGGTGGCGCGCACGCTGGGCGCCGGACGGCAGCAGGAGGCCGACCAGCTGGTGCTGCACGCGGTGGTGCTGAACGCCGCGCTGGGCCTGCTGTTCTGCGTGCTGCTGCTGGCCTTCGGGCCGCTGCTGTACCGCGCGCTCGGCGCCGAGGGTGCCGCGCTGGAGGCGGCGCTGGCCTATTCCAACGTCATCTTCGGCGGCATCGTGCTGATGTGGCTGATGAACGCGTTCGCCAGCGTCATCCGCGGCACCGGCAACATGCTGGTGCCCGGCGCGGTGATCTGCGGCGGCGCGCTGCTGCTGGTGCCGCTGTCGCCTTGCCTGATCTTCGGCTGGGGCCCGTTCCCGGCGCTGGGCGTGGCCGGCGGCGGCTGGGCGCTGGTCACCTACTACGCCGTCGGCACGCTGGTGCTGGGCGGCTATTGCCTGAGCGGCCGCAACGCCGCGCGCCTGACCCGCTGCCGCCTGCACCTGAGCCTGATGCGCAACATCCTCAGCGTCGGCGCGCTGGCCACGCTCAACCCGCTGCTCACCAACGGCCTGGTGGCGCTGACGGCGGCGCTGGTGGGCGCCTATGCCGGCACCGCCGCGGTGGCCGGCTACGGCATCGCGGTGCGGCTGGAATACCTGATGATGCCGCTGGCGTTCGGCCTGGGCGCGCCGATGGTGGCGATGGTCGGCTCCAACATCGGCGCGGGCCAGCCGGAACGCGCCCTGCGCGTGGCGCTCACGGGCGGCGCGATGGCGTTCGCGCTGGCCGAGGCGCTCGGCCTGGCGGCGGCGCTGTTTCCCGAAGCGTGGCTGCGCCTGTTCGGCGCCGAGGACCACATGCTGGAAGCCGGCAGCGCCTATCTGCGCATCGTCGGGCCGGTGTACGGCTTCTTCGCGCTCGGGTTCTCGATGTACTTCGCCTCGCAGGGCGCGGGCCGCCTGAAATGGCCGCTGTGGGCCGGCTTCCTGCGCCTGGCGGTGGGCGCGGGCATCGGCGGCGTGGCGCTGCACCTGACCGGATCGCTGACGCTGTTCTTCCTGATCGCCGCGGCCGCCATGTGCCTGTATGGCCTGATTATCCTGACCGCCGTGGCGTCGGGCTCATGGTTCGAGCGGGGGCACCTGCGCAAGCCCGGGCTGGCGCAACGCTGAGGGCGCGCGGGGGGCTGCACGCGCCACACACTGGCCGCTAGGTCTTGGGCGCATCGCGCAGCGCGTAGGCCACCAGCTGCTGCGCATAGGCCGGCAGCTCGCCGCGCACGCACAGCACCAGGTCGCGCACGGCCCAGTCGTCGACCAGCGCGACCCGCCGCACACCGGCCGCGCGGCCGTAGCGCACCGCCGCCACCTTCGGCATGATGGCGATGCCCACGCCCTGCCCCACCATGCGGCAGACGGCGTCGAAGCTGCGCAGCCGCACGCGGTACGACAGCGCCTTGCCGCCGCGGCGCGCATGGTGCGCGATGTGCTCCTGCAATGCGCTGCCTTCCACCAGCCCCACGAACTCCTCGTCCGCCACGTCGGCCAGCAGCGCCGTCTCGCGCCCCGCCAGCCGATGGCCCGGCGGCAGCACCAGCGCCAGCGGATCATGGCGAAAGCGCAGCACCTGCAGCCCGTGCAGGTCGGTGGAATCGGCCAGCACGCCGATATCGCAGGTGCCGGCGCGCAAGGCATCGGCGATTTCGTAGCTGAGGCGCTCTTCCAGGTCGACCGAGACGCGCGGATGGTCCTTGAGGAATTCGCCCAGCACCTGCGGCAGGTACTCGCTGAGCGCGGTGGTGTTGCACAGCACCCGCACATGGCCCTTTAGCCCCTGGCCGTAGTGGTCCAGCTCGCCGCGCATGCGGTCCATCTGCGCCAGCACCAGCCGCGCGTGATGCGCCAGCGTGCGGCCGGCCGGCGTGGCCTGCACGCCGCGGTGCTCGCGCAGCAGCAGCGGCACGCCCAGCGTTTCTTCCATGCCGCGGATGCGTTCGCTGGCGGACGCCAGCGTCATGTGCGAACGACGGGCGCCCGCCGTGATGGAGCCGGTTTCCTGCACGTTGAGGAAAAGCCGCAGATCGGTCAGGTCGAAGCGCATGCGAAAAGCGTAGCACGCCAGGCTCAGGCTGTTCCATAGGCAGACTCAGCGAGATCCCGATATGGCTTTGCGACGCGTCGCGCGCAGAATCTGGCCATAGACCTTCCATGACGGGGAATATCCATGAACCAATCCATCACGCGGCGCATGGCCGTGGCCTGGCCGGCCGCCTTGCTGATCGCCCTGGCGCTGCATTCCTCAGGCCGCGCCGAAGCCAACAACGGCCTGTCGGCCTATGCCACGCCGGTGCAGAAATACGCCCTGGCGCTGGAAGCCCAGACGCAGGGCGACTATCCCGCCATGCTGACATGGCTGCGGGCGGCGGCGCGCGAAGGGCATGCGCCGGCCCAGCGCATGCTCGGCATCGCCCTGCTCGGCGGTCCGGCGCTGTATGGCACCGGCCAGCCCGCCGATCTGTGCGAAGGCCGCCTATGGCTGCTGCGCGCCGCCAGCCAGGGCGGCGCCGACGACGTCGCCTATGCGCTGTTCGGCCGGCCGCGCGACCCGCTCACCGCGCATTGCGAGGCCGCATGAACCTGCATGACCTGTCCGTCATCGGCACGCCGGCGCTGCTCGCGACCACCGTCGCCGTCTTCATCCTGGCCGGCGTGGTCAAGGGCGTGGTGGGCCTGGGCCTGCCGACCATCTCCATGGCCATGCTGGCCCTGGTGATGGCGCCGGCCCAGGCCGCCGCGCTGCTGATCGTGCCATCGCTCATCACCAACCTGTGGCAGGCGCGGCCCTGGCCGACCCTGATGCAGGTGCTGCGCCGTACTGGCTCCCTGCAGGCGGGTGTGTGCGTCGGTACGATCGCCGGCGCGCTGTGGCTGGGCGCGCCGGCCGGCCACTGGGCCAGCGTGTGCCTGGGGGTGGCGCTGGTGCTGTATGCGGCCTGGGGGCTGTTCGGCAAGCCTCCCACCGTGCCCGCGCAGCGCGAGGGCGCGCTGGGCGCGGTGGTGGGATTGGCCACCGGCGTCGTCACCGCGGCCACCGGCGTCTTCGTGATACCCGCCGTGCCCTATCTGCAGGCGCTGCGCCTGGACAAGGACGGCCTGATCCAGGCCATGGGCATCTCGTTCACGGTGTCGACGGTAGCGCTGGCGGCGGGCCTGTGGCTGAACGGCAGCTACACCCCCGACGCCGCCGGCGCCTCGGTGCTGATGCTGCTGCCGGCGCTGGCCGGCATGGCGCTGGGGCAATGGTTGCGCGACCGGCTGTCGCCGCGCGCCTTCAAGCAATGCTTCATGGTGAGCCTGGCGCTGCTGGGCGCCTACCAGGTGGCGCAGGGCCTGGCCGGGTAGGCGCCGCCCCTCAGGCCGCCATGCGGCGCTCGTCGACGAAGCCGATCGACACCGACATCTCGCGCCAGCGCGCCAGCTCCTGCTGCACCGACTGGATCTTGCCGCGCGCCTGGTCGAAGGCGTCGCGGCCGAGGAACAGGTGCAGCGGCGCATACTGCCCGTCGGCCGCCTGGATCAGCGCGCGCGCCGCCTTGGCCGGATCGCCGGCGGCGGGATGCCCCGCCACCACCGCCTGCCCCGCCTCGGGATGGCCGCCGGCCTCGTCGACCCCCGCCCGCATCGCGCCGGGATACACCAGCGACACGCGCACGCCGTGCGGCGCGGCTTCCAGCGCCAGCGCCTCGGTCAGGCCGCTGACCGCGAACTTGGCGGCGCTGTAGGCGCCCCAGCCGGCGCGGCCGCCATCGAAACCGAGGATCGACGAAATATTGAACACATGCCCCGCGCGCTGGGCGCGCAGGCGCGGCATCACCGCGCGCACCACGTTCAGCACGCCGAAGACGTTGATATCGAAGCTGCCGCGCAACGCATCGTCGGACAGCGTCTCGAGCGGCCCGGACAGGCCGTGGCCCGCGTGGTTGACCACCACGTCGATGCGGCCGAACGCGGCAATGGCGGTGTCGACCGCGCGGCGCACGTTGCCTTCATCGGCCAGATCCACTTCCAGCGGCAGGAAGCGGCCTTCGAGCTTGGCGCCCACGGCCTCCATCAACACATCCACATCGTCCGCCGTGGCCGCGACGTGGCACCCCTGATCGAGCAGCATCCTGACCAGCGCCAGACCCAGGCCGCCCGCGGCGCCTGTGACAAACCAGATTTTTTCGGTGCTCATGCGATCTCCCTCTGCTTGCAGCCGCCGGCAACACGCCGGCGACCCGCCGTCGTCCATGGATTCACGCGGAAACCATCGACCCCGGGCGTGAGAGGGATATTAAGAATCGCGTGGTGCAGCGTACAGGCTCGTTCTTGCGTGAAACCTGCCTATTTCTACAGCCTTGCGCCTCAGCCCAGCGCGCTGCGGTAGTGCTCGCTGTCGAAGCGCGGCGAGGTGTCGGCGGACGGCGCCTCGGCCGGGGCGGCGACCACGGGCGCGGCGGCGGCGTCGACGCCGAAGAGGGAAAGTTCAGCGGTGACCAATGCAAGCAGGAAATTTGCCATGATGATTCCTTCGATTCAAATGCCCGGACCGGCGGCGGCTGCGTCGGTCTTATATAAGACATGGGCACCATCGTGCGGGACGCGGCGCCACGCGTCCATTTGGTTTACTCAATCAAGGCGATTGAAATAACCCAAGCCCGCCGCTCAGCGCGCGAACCGGCGCCGCTGTCCGGTCTCGCGCACGGCCGCGACCAGGGCCCGCACCGCCGGTTCGGCCGAGCGTGCGAAGGCATAGAAACGCGCGTTCGGCAGCGCCGGCATGCCGTCCTCGCGCGACAGCGCGCGCAGGCCCTGACGCAACTGGCTGCGCGCCACCGGCGCCACCGCGAAGCCGGCCTGCGCCGCGGCCAGGCAGCCCGCCATGCTGGCGCTTTCGAACGCCGGCAGCCAGGCGCGCCGCGCCTTGCCCAGCGCCGCGATCGCGGCCTCGCGGTAGACGCAGGGATCCGGGAACACCGCCAGCGGCATGCGCTCGCCCGGCTTCCACGGCTTGTCCTCGCCCCAGGCCCACACCAGTTCCTCTTCCCACAGTAGTTCGCCGTCATCGTGCACGCGCGCGCAGCGCTTGCCGAACACCACGTCGAGCTTGCCGCGTTCCTGCTGGCGCAGCAGGTCGGCCGTGACGCCCACCTTCAATTCGATCGACGCGCCGGGATGCGCGCGATGGAACGCCTGCAGCACCTCGGCCAGCCAGGCGCCGGCGAAGTCTTCCGAGGAGCCGATGCGCAACCGTCCCTTCAGGCCGGCGCCGCGCAGGCGGGCGCGGGCCTCGCGTTCCAGGTCGACGATATTGCGCGCGTAGGCGTAGAGCGTCTCGCCCGCCGCGGTCAGCTCGAAGCTGCGGGTGGTGCGCTCCAGCAGCACGGCGCCGGCCGCCGACTCCAGGCGCTTGATGTGGCCGCTGACCGCCGACGGCGTCAGCGCCAGCGCATCGGCCGCCAGCGCGAAGCCGCCATGGTCCACGACCTCCAGGAAGGTGCGCAGCAGGGTCAGGTCCAGCACCGCGCCGGCCGGCGCCGCGGGGGTGTCCATGGGCGATTCCTCAATACGTGATTCATTGATAATAACTTCACATTATTCACCAATCGTGATTGCTGGCGCCGCTATCGTGGCCTTTCCCGATACCGCAAGGACACACGACCATGACCGTCTACGCCACCCTCCGCACGCCCCGGCTGGAGATCGCCTATCTCGAATGGAACCCCGGCGGCGAGCGCGCCGCCGTGCTGCTGCACGGCTGGCCCGACAGCCCCGAATGCTGGCGCCCGGTGGCGCAGCGCCTGGCGGACGAAGGCTACCGCGTGCTGTGCCCGGCGCTGCGCGGCTTCGGCCCGACCCGCTTCCTGGACGCGGCGACGCCGCGCAGCGGCGAGCTGGCGGCGCTGGGCCGCGATCTGCTGGACTTCATCGCCGCGCTCGGCCTGCGCCGGCCGCTGCTGGTAGGCCACGACTGGGGCGCGCGCGCCGCCGCCAACGCCTGCGGCCTGCAACCCGGCGTGGCCTCGCACCTGGCGCTGCTGTCGGTCGGCTACGGCACCAACGATCCCGCGCAGGCCCTGCCGCTGCCGCAGGCGCGCAACTACTGGTACCACTGGTTCATGGCCACGCCCCGAGGCGCGGCGGCCCTGCGCGAGGACGCCCGCGGCTTCACCCGCTATCTGTGGGACACCTGGTCGCCGCCCGGCTGGTACTTGCCCGAGGCATTCGCCGAGGCCGCGCGCGCCTTCGACAACCCCGACTGGCCCGCCGTCGTGCTGCATTCGTACCGCCAGCGCTGGGGCTTCGAGGCCGGCGACCCGGCCTACGCCGACGACAGCGCGCGGCTCACGCCCGCGCCGCGGCTGGCGCTGCCGACCCTGGTGCTGCACGGCGGCTCGGACAGCTGCAACCTGCCCGCCACGTCCGAAGGCCGCGAAGCGTATTTCACCGGCGGCTATGAACGGCGGGTGCTGGACGGCGTCGGCCACTTTCCGCAGCGCGAAGCGCCGCAGGCGGTGGCCGCGGCGCTGCTGAAATTCCACGCGGACGGGCCCGCCGCGGACTGACGCGCAGGCGCGGCGCCCGGCAGGAAAACGGGGAATGGCGGATAATCGCGGTATTTCCCGCCGCCATCGCGGCGGCTTCTTGCGGGCGTTCGCGCCCGGCAGCATTCGGAGTCAGCTATGTATCGCGGCATTGAGGCGATCGAACACTTCATGGTATCCATCGGCCTGACCTGGCAGCCCGGCCGCACCCAGAGCGCCGAACTGCGCGCCAGCTACCGCATCGGCAACACCCGTCCGCTGGGCATCGACTGCACCCTGGTGGAATTCCACTGCGACAGCAAGCGCCCCAAGGTCTGGGTGCCCGAGTTCTCGCGCACCAGCTTCCACCAGTGGTTCGAAGTGCCGTTCCAGGATTTCGAATTCACCCCGGGCGGCTCGATGCTGAAGATCAAGGCCGCCGCGCGCGGCAACGCCCCGCCCTACAGCGTGGGCCTGAAGCCGCTCGCCTGAGCGGCCTGCCGCGCCCGGCGCCCGCCGGGCCGCGCTACAACGGCTTGTACATGATGGTCGTGCCGTCCAGCCGGTTCGGATCGCGCGCATCCCGGGCGAATCCCGGAATCACCCCCACCGTGCGGTAACCCAGCGAGGTATACAGCGGCTCGGCGTTGTCACCGGTGCGCGTATCCAGCGTGATCAGGCTGCGGCCGGCGGCCACGGCCGTGGCCTCCGCCGCCTGCATCAGTTCGCGGGCGATGCCGCGACGGCGGAAATCGGGGTGCACCAGCAGCTTGCGGATCTCGGCGCGATGCGGCTGGTTGGGCGGCGTATCGCAGTCCAGCTGCACCGCGCCGGCCACCCGCCCTTCGCGCATCGCCACCCACAGCACCAGGCCGCCGCTTTCCAGCGGCGGCAGCACTTTGTCGAGCCAGAATGCGCGCGCCGCCTCGGGGCCGAAAGGCAGCACGAAGCTGACGCTGGCGCCGTCCTGCACGCAGGCATGCAGCAGGTCGCCCAGGCCGGGCAGCAGGGCGTGGGCCTCATCGGCGGTAACGGCGGTCAATGCAGGGGTTTCGATGGACATGGCGGACTCAGACGATGAACAACAGGTAGCGGGCGCCGCTGTGCGGCGGGGTATCGAACGCGCTGGCGCCATAGAGCTGGTAGCGCAGGCAGTCGCCCGGCCCGAGCGCATGGGCCTGGCCGTCGACGCGGATGGAGAGCTCGCCTTCCAGCATCACCAGGTGGTGTTCCAGCCCGGCGCGCGGCGACTGTTCGTATTCGATATGGGCGCCGGCCGGCAATTCGCAGGCCAGCACTTCGCCGGCCAGCTTCTGCGACGGCGGCGACACCGAGCGGCGCCGGAAGCCCGTCGCGCCATCGACCCACACGGCCTGCGCGGCGGCCGGCACCCGCGGCGCGAAGTCGTCCTCGACCATGCGCATCAGGCGCGACATGGTCATGCCATAGGCGCCGCACAGCCTGCCGAGCACGCTGGCGGTGGGGCTGACCTCGGCGTTTTCCAGGCGTGACAGCGTGGCGCGGCTGATGCCGGCGCGCGACGCGAGTTCGTCCAGCGACCAGCCGCGCTCGGCGCGCAAGGCCTTCAGGCGGCCGGCCAGGCGTTGGTCCAGGTCGATATCGGGAGCGGGTGAATTTTCCATATCAGGGAATTTATCTCAAATATGGAAATCATTCAATCACCCATGCGATGCGCGCGGCGCGCCCCGGCCCGACGACTATTCGGCACAATACGGCGTATGCACACAGCCCGATTCGTTTCCATGACCGTCCTCTGCCTAGGCATCCTGACGGGCTGCAGCCTGCCGCCCCTGGAATCGCGCGGCGCCTCGCAGGCGCTGGCGCCCGACGTGGCCCGCGATACGGCGCTGGGCCGCGCCATCGCGCCGCTGGCGGCGCAGCACCCGGGCAAGTCGGGCATCCACCCGCTGTCCGACGCCCACGACGCCTTCGCCGCGCGCATGATGCTGGTGCGCGCCGCCCAGCGCAGCCTGGACGTGCAGTACTACATCTGGCACGACGACATGACCGGCACCATGCTGCTGGAGGCGCTGCACGCGGCGGCCGACCGCGGCGTGCGCGTGCGGCTGCTGCTGGACGACAACGGCACCGCCGGGCTGGACACGGTGCTGGCGGCGCTGGACGCGCATCCGAACATCGAGGTGCGCCTGTACAACCCGTTCGTGGTGCGCTGGCCCAAGCCGATCGGCTACCTGACCGACTTTCGCCGCCTGAACCGGCGCATGCACAACAAGTCGTTCACCGCCGACAACCAGGCCACCATCGTCGGCGGCCGCAACATCGGCGACGAGTACTTCGGCGCGACCAACGGCGTGCTGTTCTCGGACCTGGACGTGCTGGCGGTGGGCGCCGTGGTGCCGGACGTCTCGGCCGACTTCGACCGCTACTGGGCCAGCCAGTCGGCCTATCCAGTGGCCGGGCTGCTCAAGCCCGCCGGCCCGGATGAACTGGCCGCGCTGGAACGCAGGGCCGGCAACGTCGAGCGGTCGCCCGAGGCCGCCGCCTACGCCGAGGCGATGCGCCAGTTGCCGTTCATCCAGCAACTGCTGCGCGGCGAACTGGCGCTGGAGTGGGCCGATACGCGCATGGTCAGCGACGATCCGCGCAAGACGCTGGGCACCGCGCCGCCCGAGGCCATGCTGCCGCACCAGCTGCACGACATCGTTGGCACGCCCACGACCGATCTGGAACTGGTCTCGCCCTACTTCGTGCCCACGGCCAGCGGCACCGAGGCCTTCGCGCGCATGGCGCAGGGCGGGGTCAAGGTGCGGGTGCTGACCAACGCGCTGGAGGCCACCGACGTGGCCGTGGTGCATTCGGGCTACGCCTCGCGCCGCCACGACCTGCTGGCCGCCGGCGTCGAGCTGTTCGAGATGAAGCGCCAGACGGGCGCGGAGCGCAACAAGAGCCTGGGGCCGTTCGGCAGCTCCGGCTCGAGCCTGCACGCCAAGACCTTCGCGGTGGACGGACGCAGCGTGTTCGTCGGCTCGTTCAATTTCGATCCGCGCTCGGCGCGGCTGAACACCGAACTGGGCTTCGTGATCGACAGTCCCACCCTGGCGCGCCACATCGCCGACGCCTTCGAGCACGACATCCCACGCAATGCCTATCGCGTCTGCCTGGACGACAACGGCAGGCTGTATTGGCTGGAACAGCGCGACGGCCGCACCCTCCGCCATGACACCGAACCGGGCACCACCGTCTGGCAGCGCTTTTCGGTCTGGTTCGTGTCGTTGCTGCCGATCGAGTCGCTGTTGTAGGCGGCGGCAACATACGGAGTTCGGCGCCGCCCCGATGGCGCTAGACTGGACACTATCGCCCTCCCACCCATCGCACCGCATGAGCAAGCTGGACACCCTGGACTGGACCCGCATCGCCGCCGACCTGGACGCGCGCGGCCACGCCGTGGCCGCCGGCCTGCTGACGCCGGCGCAATGCGAGGCGCTGGCGGCCGGCTATGACGACGACCACCGCTACCGCAGCCGCATCGTCATGAGCCGCCACGGTTTCGGCCGCGGCGAGTACAAGTATTTCGCCTATCCGCTGCCGCGCCTGCTGCACAACCTGCGCACCGCGCTGTATCCGCGCCTGGCGCCGATCGCCAACCGCTGGAACCGGCTGATGGGCATCGCGGTGGATTACCCCGATGCGCATGCCGACTTCCTGGCCCGCTGCCACCAGGCCGGCCAGCGCCGGCCGACGCCGCTGATCCTGCGCTACGGGCCGGGCGACTACAACTGCCTGCACCAGGACCTGTATGGCGAACACGTGTTCCCGCTGCAGGTCGCCGTGCTGCTGTCGCGGCCGGACCAGGACTTCACCGGCGGCGAGTTCGTCATGACCGAGACCGACAGCGCCGGGCAGCGCGCCGAAGTGCTGCCGCTGCGCCAGGGCGACGCGCTGGTCTTCACCGTCAACCAGCGCCCGGTCGCCGGCGCGCGCGGCTGGCGCCGCGTGGCCATGCGCCACGGGGTCAGCGCGCTGCGCGATGGCCGCCGCCATACGCTCGGCGTGATCTTCCACGACGCGACCTGACATGGGAACCAGCCTGAACCTGTTCAACGACGAGGAAACCGCGCAGACCGGCCGCGAGCGCATCGGCGCGCAGTCGGTGGTGCTGCGCGGCTTTGCGCTGCCGGCGGCGCGGGCCTTGCTGGCCGGCGTGGACGCGGTGCGCCAGGCGGCGCCCTTTCGCCACATGGTCACGCCCGGCGGGCTGCCCATGTCGGTGGCGCTGACCAATTGCGGCGACTTCGGCTGGACCAGCGACGAACACGGCTATCGCTACACCCGCGAGGATCCGCGCTCGGGGCGGCCATGGCCGGCGATGCCGGAAGCCTTCGACACCCTGGCGCGCGAGGCCGCGCTGGCGGCGGGCTTTCCCGGCTTCGCGCCGGATGCCTGCCTGGTCAACCGCTACCAGCCCGGTTCGCGCCTGTCGTTGCACCAGGACAAGGACGAGCGCGACTACTCGGCGCCCATCGTCTCGGTGTCGCTGGGCATGCCGGCGGTGTTCCTGTTCGGCGGCCACGAGCGCGGCGACAAGGCCGTGCACGTGCCGCTGTTCCATGGCGACGTGGTGGTGTGGGGCGGCGTCGACCGCCTGCGCTATCACGGCGTCCTGCCGCTGAAGGACCGCCCCCACCCCACGCTGGGCAGCGTGCGGATCAACTTCACCATCCGCAAGGCGGGCTGAGGCGGCCCGCGCCGCCCCCGACCGCCGCTCAGGCGGCGCGCAACGCCACCTTGGGAAAGTCCACCGGCACGTCGAAGGCGACGTTGACGTAGTTGGTGAACAGGTTCAGCGCCACGTGCGCCAGCAGCTCCACGATCTGGCCGTCGTCGAAACCGGCCTGGCGCAAGGCGGCCACATCGGCATCGCCCACCTGGCCGCGATCGCGCACCAGCTTGAGCGCGAACGCCAGCGCCGCGGCGGTGCGCGGATCGTCGGCGCGGCCGGCCTGCGCCGCGGCCATTTCCTCGGCGCTGGCGCCGGCCTTGCGGCCCAGCGCGGTATGCGCCGCCAGGCAGTATTCGCAGCGGTTGCTGTCGGCCACGGCCACGGCGATCTTCTCGCCCAGCTGCGCGGACAGGCTGCCGCCGCCCAGGGCGCCGAACGCGGCCCACATGCTGCCCAGCGCCGCGGGCGAATTGGCGACCGCGCGGAACATGTTGGGCGTGGCGCCGAACGCGCCGTGGATCTGGCGCAGCAGGTCCTGGCTGGCGGCCGGGGCGGAGGCGGTATCGAGCAGGGGAACGCGGGACATGATGGTTTCCTTTGAATGAAGGGAAGTGGGCGGGAAACCGGCACGGAGGGCCGGCGCCTGGCACCCAGTATTCCCCTTCCCGCAGTACCATTGGATACTCAACGTCCATCAAACATATCCAATCGTCCAAGCCCGTCATGACGCCTCCCGTCGACCGCCTGTCTTCCCTGCTGGAGCAGTTCCGCGCCCGCGCCCGGCTGTTCCATAGCGGCGCCATGTGCGGCCTGACCCGGTTCGCGCCGGAAACCGGCCGGGGCTTCCTGCACGTGCTGCGGCGCGGCCGCATGGAGGTGCGCCATCCGCCGGGCAGCGGCCTGCCAAGGCGGCTGGAACTGGCCGAGCCGACGCTGCTGTTCTATCCGCGGCCGGCGCGGCACGACTTCCACAACCCGCCACAAGACGGTTCGGACTTCACCTGCGCCACGCTGGACTTCGACGGCGGCGCGCGCAATCCGCTGGTGCGCGCGCTGCCGCCGTTGATCGCCCTGCCGCTGGCGCGGGTCGACGGGCTGGCGCAAGCGCTGGCGCTGCTGTTCGCCGAGACCGAATCGGTGCGCTGCGGCCAGCGCCTGCTGGCCGACAAGCTGTTCGAGGTGGTGTTGATCCAGCTGTTGCGCTGGCTCATCGACCATCCCGAACAGGCCGGCATCCAGGCCGGGCTGATGACCGGCCTGGCCGACCCGCGGCTGGCGCGCGCGCTGGTCGCCATGCACCAGGCGCCCGGCGCGTCCTGGAGCCTGGCCGCGCTGGCCGCCGAGGCCGGCATGTCGCGCAGCGCGTTCGCCGCCGCGTTCCACGAAACGGTCGGCCAGCCGCCGGCCGACTACCTGGCGGACTGGCGCCTGGCGCTGGCTCAGGCGCGGCTGCGCGAAGGGCGGCCGGTCAAGTCGATCGCGGCCGAGCTGGGCTACGCCAACGCCTCGGCGCTGTCGCGCGCCTTCAGCCGCAAGCTGGGCGCCTCGCCGCGCGCCTGGCGGGAACAACCGGACGATTGAGACCGCCCGCCATGCGGGTTCCCCAGAACTGGCGGCGGCCGCGCGGCGGCCCTACTATCGGGCACCCTCGCGCCCTTCCCAGGAATTCCATGCGCCTTGCCTTCGCCCTGCTGTCTACGCTGGCCAGCCTGTCCGTCGCGGCCGCCGAACCGCCGGCACCGATCGAGAATTCGCTGGGCATGGTGTTGGTGCCGTTGCCGGCGGGCACCTTCCAGATGGGCAGCGACGAGACGCCCGAAGCGCTGGCGCGCGACTATCCGCAATACCCGAAGGAACGCTTTGCGCAGCTGTTCGACGAAGCGCCGGTGCATACGGTGCGCATCACCCGCCCCTTTCTGATGGCGCGCACGGAAGTCACCGTGGGCCAGTTCCGGCGCTTCCTCGAGGCCTCGGGCTATGTGCCGGAATCGGAAGCGGACGGCACCGGTGGCTATGGCTACAACGCCGCCTATGATCCGGACGCCAGCGAGCGCGGCGACGCCTTCGAGGGGCGCGACCGCCGCTATTCGTGGCGCAACCCCGGCTTCGCCCAGACCGACGCGCATCCGGTGGTCAACGTCAGCTGGAACGACGCCACCGCCATGGCGCGCTGGCTCAGCCGCGAGGAAGGCCGCGTCTACCGCCTGCCCACCGAGGCCGAATGGGAATACGCGGCCCGCGCCGGCGGCCGCGGCCGCTACCAGAACGGCGACGATCCGGCCGCCCTGCCGGACGTGGCCAACACCTTCGACGCCGACGCCGCGCCGTTGTGGCCGAAATGGCAGGCGTTCGCCGCCGCTCGGCGCGATGGCCATGCCTTCACCGCGCCGGTCGCCAGCTACGCGCCGAACGCGTTCGGGCTCGATGACATGCACGGCAACGCCTGGGAATGGGTGTCCGACTGGTATGGCGAGGACTACTACGCGCATTCGCCCCAGGATGATCCGCAGGGCCCCGCCAGCGGCAACGTCAAAGTGCGGCGCGGCGGCTCCTGGCACACCTGGGCGCTGTACGTGCGCTCGGCCTACCGCAACTGGAATACGGTGGAAACGCGCTATCCGCTGGTCGGATTCCGGCTGCTGCGCGAAGTGGATTAACGTAGACCGGTTAGCATAGCCGCAAGCAAAACTTTCAAAAGAGTCCCGACATGCATTCGCTGGGCCGTCTCGTCCTGCTCGTCAACGATTACGACACCGCTATCGCCTTCTACCAGGACAAGCTGGGCATGGAGGTATTCGTCGACATGGCCGTGGGGCAGCAACGCTATGTGCACCTGCGTCTGCACGAGCAGCCGTCGGTGGGCGTCTGGCTGCTGCAGGCCCAGACCCAGGCCCAGCGCGACCGCGTCGGCGACCAGACCGGCGGCCAGCCGGTGGGCGTGTTCTACACCGACGACGTCGTGCGCGACCACGCCCGCTTCGCCGGGCGCGGCGTGCGCTTCACCCGGGAGCCGGTGGACGACGGCAACACGGTGTACGCGCACTTCATCGACCTGTACGGCAACGAGTTCGTGCTGGTGCAGATCCGGCCGTAGGCAGCCATGTCCGCCCGCCCCGCTTCCCGCGACTGGATCCTGCGCCGCGCGCCGGCCGACCGGTTCGAGCGCATCGAGGCGTATTTCGGCGGCCGCGGCTACGGCCTGCATCGCCACGACACCTACGCCATCGGCTGCACCCTGGCGGGGGTGCAGAGCTTCCACTATCGCCGCGGCCTGCGGCACAGCCTGCCGGGCGGCGTGCTGGTGCTGCATCCCGACGAGGCGCACGACGGCCAGGCCGGCACCGACGCCGGCTTCCACTACCGCATGGCCTATGTGCAGCCCGCGCTGATCCAGCGCATCCTGGGCGGCCGCCCGCTGCCCTTCATCCGCAACGGCATCTCCAGCGACCCGCGGCTGGGCGCCGCCTGCGCCGCGCTATTGCGCAACGCCGAGGACGACGCCGATCCGCTGCGGGAAGACGATGCGCTCTACGACCTGACGCTGGCGCTATGCGCCGCGGCCGGGCAGGCGCCCGCCCCCCGCCTGCCCGACTACGCCGCCGGCGAACGCGCCCGCCAGTACATCCACGACACCCACGGCATGGCGGTGTCGCTGGACGACCTGGAACGGGCGGCCGGCATCGACCGCTGGCGCCTGTCGCGCGATTTCCGTGCGCTGTATGGCACCAGCCCGTACCGCTATGCGCTGCTGCGCCGGCTCGACCTGGCGCGGCGCCTGATCGCCGCGGGACGGCCGCTGGCCGACGCCGCGGCCGAGGCCGGCTTCACCGACCAGAGCCACATGACGAGGCGCCACGCCCAGGCGTTCGGCATGACGCCGGCGCACTGGCGCGGCACCCTGCGGCGCTGACGCGCGCCGCACAAACGTACAAGACGGGCGGCGCGCGCGCCCCTAAGCTGGGGCTTTCCATTTTCCGCCGAGGAGCCCCGCATGTCCGCCACCGCCATCAACCTGGCCCGCAAACTCTCGCTGATCCAGGAACACTGGACGCCCAAGGTCATCGCCGAGATGAACGACTACCAGTTCAAGCTGGTCAAGCTGCGCGGCGAATTCGTCTGGCACGCCCATGCCGATACCGACGAGACGTTCATCGTGCTCGAAGGCCGGCTGCGCATCGAACTGCGCGACGGCCACATCGACCTGGGCCCCGGCGAGATGGCCGTGATCCCCAAGGGCGTCGAACACAAGCCCTGTGCCGAACACGAAGTGCACGCCATGCTGATCGAGCCGCGCGGCGTGCGCAATACCGGGGATCAGGGTGGCGAACGCAGCGCGCCCAACGACGTCTGGATCTGAGGCCGGTTCAGGGACGGTCGGACTCGATCAGCCGCTTCTCGCTCTTGCCGGCGATGCGCGCCTCGACCCGCCGCAGCACCGCCAGCACGAACAGCGCCATCGCCGTGCTGGCCACGGCCGTGGCCTCGCGGCCCATGCCGGCGGCCACGCCGATGGCGGCGGTCATCCAGATGCTGGCGGAGGTCGTCAGGCCGCGGATCTCGCGTTCGTCGCTGAGCTTGATGATGGCGCCGGCGCCGAGAAAGCCGATGCCGGCGATGACGCCCTGCAGCACACGGCTGAGGTCGCCGACTTCCATGCCGTTCTGCAGCGGCACCAGCACGAAGATGGCCGCGCCCAGCGCCACCAGCATGTGGGTGCGCAGCCCGGCGGCCTTGCCCATGCGTTCGCGCTCGTAGCCGAGCAGGCCGCCCAGGATCACCGCCATGCCCAGCCGCAGCACGATGCGGGTGGCTTCGCCGACATCGGGAATGTCGGCGAACTCGCTGCGCAAGGTGCTCCAGACTTCCAGCCAGATTTCCGCCATCGCCGTCTCCCGCCTGCAGGTGTGCGCGTCCAGCATAGCAGGCCGGCGCTGGCGCGGCGCCGGCCATCTGGTTTACAACGTCATCCTGGTCCGCGCTACGACGGACGCGATCGCGAGGAGCTTGGAATGGATCTGCAGCTGGAGGGCAAACGCGTACTGGTCACGGGCGCGTCCAAGGGGATAGGCCTGGCCTGTGCCATGGCGTTCGCGCGGGAAGGCGCCGAGCCGATCCTGGCGGCGCGCGACGACGCGGCGCTGCAAGCCGCCGCGGCCGCGATCGCCGCGCAGACCGGCCGGCAGGCCCGCACGCTGGCGGTCGATCTGGCGCAACCGGGCGCGGCGGCGCGCGTGGTCGAACACACCGGCGCCATCGACATCCTCGTGAACAACGCCGGCGCGGTGCCCGGCGGCGCGCTGGATCAGGTAGAGGACGCGCGCTGGCGCGCCGGCTGGGACCTGAAGGTGCATGGCTACATCGACCTGGCGCGCCACTATTACCCATTGATGCGCACGGCCGGCAACGGCGTCATCGCCAACATCATCGGCATGGCCGGCGCGGCGCCGCGCGCCGACTACATCTGCGGCGCGGCCGCCAACGCCTCGCTGATCGCGTTCACGCGCGCCCTGGGCGGCGACGGGCCGCGCCACGGCGTGCGCGTGTTCGGCGTGAATCCGTCGCGCACCCGCACCGACCGCGTGCTGACGCTGGCCAAGCAACGCGCGCAGGCCCGCTGGGGCGATGAATCGCGCTGGCAGGAAACCCTGCACGACCTGCCCTTCGGCCGCCTGATGGAAGCGGCCGAGGTGGCCGACATGGTGGTGTTCGGCGCGTCGCCGCGCGCCGGCTACCTGAGCGGCACGGTGATCGACCTGGACGGCGGCGAGCAGTACGCCGGCCGCTGATCCGGTCCCCGCGTCAGCGCGTCGCGGCCCAGCCGGCCAGCAGGGCCGGCAGTTGCACCATGTCGGTGAACACATGCGCCACGCCCACGTCGCGCAACGCCTCGGGACCGCTGTGGCCGTTGTCGCCGGGGCTGTAACCGAACACCGTGGCGCCCGCCGCCACGCCGGCGGTGGCGCCGGTGACGGTGTCCTCGACCACGGCGCAACGGCGCGGGTCCACGCCCAGCGCGCTGGCGGCGGCCAGGTAGACATCGGGATAGGGTTTGCTGCGCGGCATTTCGTGGCCGCTGAAGACGCGCTCGGCGAAACAGTCGGCGATGCCGACCTTGGCCAGTTGCAGTTCGACCTTGCGGCGGTCGGCGCCCGAGGCCACCGCAATGCGGCCGTCCAGCGTCCGGTGCAGCGCGCGCACCGCGTCCGGCGCGCCGGGGATTTCCAGCAGCTCGCGGTCCAGCGCGGCGTTGCGGCGCTCGCGGAACTGCGCGAACCAGTCGGGCGACAGCGCCACGCCGGTGCGCGCCTGGATCAGCGGCAGTTCGTCGCGCACCGCCTTGCCGGTGAAGATGCGGGTGGCCTCTTCGAAGGTGATCGCCCAGCCCAGTTCGTTGAGCATCGCGGTCAGGACGCGGGCGGTGATCGGCTCGGAATCGACCAGGACGCCATCACAATCGAACAGCACGGCGTCAAACGGAAAATCAGTCATTGCAGGCAGCGGGAAAGGGGTCCATGAAGCCGACAAGCATACTGCACGGCCCATGCCCGCCGCAGTCACGGGCGCGCGCCGCGGCCGCAAGCAACGGAGTGCCGGCGGCGGCGTGAGCCGTTATGCTGTCCTTCGCCGGCGTCCCGCCCCGCCCAGCCCACCGAATCCCGCCTCCCATGACGCCACCCGATACCACCCCGACCGCCGCCCGGCGCCGCAAGGCCGCCGCCGCGCCGGAAACCCTGCCGACGCCGGTCCTGTTCGAGCGCGCCGCCCGCCACCTGGCCGCGCTCGACGCCGACTGGGCCCGCCACGTCCAGGCCATCGGCCCCTGCCTGCACGCGTCGCGGCCGGCGCGCGAGCCCTATGAAGCGCTGGTGCGCGCCATCGCCTACCAGCAACTGCACGCGCGCGCCGGCGACGCCATCCTCGGCCGCCTGCTGGCGCTGTATCCCGGCCAGACCTTCCCGCGGCCGCGGACGCTGCTGGACACCGACCCCGAGGCCCAGCGCGCCTGCGGCTTTTCGGCGACCAAGCTGGCCACCATCCGCGGCATCGCGCAGGCGGCGCTCGACGGCGTCATTCCCGAGCGCGAGGAAGCGCTGGCGATGAGCGACGAAGCCCTGATCGAACGCCTGGTGGCGCTGCGCGGCGTGGGCCGCTGGACCGTGGAGATGCTGCTGATCTACACGCTCGAACGCATGGACATCCTGCCGGTGGACGACTATGGCGTGCGCGAAGGCTACCGCCGCCTCAAGCGCCTGGACAAGGCGCCGTCGCCCGCCCAGATGCGGGCGATTGGCGAAGCCTTCAGCCCGTATCGCACCATCGCGGCGTGGTACCTGTGGCGCATGCCCGCCGCGCCGACGGCAACGCCATGAACGCCGCCGGCCATCCGCTGGAGCGCTATGACTGGGACCGGATCATCGACCATCTGGACGCCGAGGGCTGGGCGCCGCTGCCCGCCCTGTTCAGCGCGCCGCAGGCGCGCACGCTGGCGCAGGCCTTCGACGATCCGGCCGCCGTACACATCACTGGCGAACAGGACGAACACCGTACGCTGCGCCCGCCCGCGCCGCCGCCGCTGCACGACCTGCCGAGCGCGCTGCATGCGCGGCTGGCGCCGCTGGCGCAGTCCTGGGCGCGGCGGCTGGGACGCGACACCCCCTGTCCGGCTGATCCGGATGCCGCCCCTGCACGACCGGGCGCCGCCCCGGCCGTCCTCTCACGCCTGCGGCCGGACGGCTACGAAGCGCTGCGGCACGCGGGCGACGAGGCCGCGTTCCCCTTCGTGCTGGTGGCGCTGCTGTCCGATCCCGCCCACGACTTCAGCGGCGGCGAATTCGTCATGACAGAACAACGCCCGCGCCAGCAGTCCCGCCCCCTGGTGCTGCCGCTGAGCCTGGGCGACGCCGCCCTGATCGCCGCGGCCCACCGCCCCATCCGGGGCGCGCGCGACGACTACCGCGCCACCTTGCGCCACGCCGTCAGCCGGGTACGCGGCGGCGAACGCCGTGGCCTGGAGCTGCCCCTGGACGGCCACGAATCCGTCCCCGAATAACACCCTCGCTCCAGGGTCTATCGGTCTTTCTAGATTGCATTTTGCATAATCAATATGCAAAACTAGCGCCCATGGAAAATCCCGCCCCCTCCCTGCGCCACGCCGGCTTCACGCTCGACGGCGTCGCCTACACCCACATCGACATGGCCGACATGTACGGCCCGGACTACCACCGCCTGCCCGTGGTGCTGCGGCTGCTGCTCGAAAACGCGCTGCGCAACATGCGCGGCGCCGAACGCGATGCCGCCGTGGCCGCGCTGTTCGCCTGGCTGGCTGACGGCACCAGCGAGGCCGAGATCGCCTTCCAGCCCGGCCGCGTGCTGATGCACGACACCACCAGCACGCCGGCGCTGGTCGACATCGCCGCCATGCGCGACGCGCTGGACGAGGCCGGGGTGGATCCGCGCGCGCTCAATCCGGTGCTGCCGGTGGACGTCTCGGTGGACCACTCGCTGGCCGTGCAGGCGTACGCGCAGCCCGACGCGGCCGCGCGCAACCTGGCCCTGGAACTGCGCAGAAACGCCGAGCGCTACCGCTTCCTGCGCTGGGCCTCGAAGGCGCTGTCGAACGTGCGCATCCATCCGCCCGGCACCGGCATCATGCACACCATCAACCTGGAGCAGTTGGCGACCGTGGTCTGCGACGACCACGGCGCGCTGCACCCGGACATGATGATCGGCACCGACAGCCACACGCCGATGATCAACGGCATCGGCGTGCTCGGCTGGGGCGTGGGTGGCCTGGAAGCGCAGACGGTGATGTTCGGCATGCCGACCATGCTGCGCATCCCGGACGTGATCGGCGTGCGCCTGACCGGCGCGCTCGCGGCCGGCGTCACCGCCACCGACCTGGCGCTGACCGTCACCCAGCGGCTGCGCGCGATCCAGGTATCGGGCGAGTTCGTGGAGTTCTTCGGCCCCGGCGTCGCCACGCTGTCGGCCGGCAGCCGCTGCGTGGTCGCCAACATGGCGCCCGAATACGGCGCCACCACCGGCTACTTCCCGATCGACGACGCCACCCTTGCCTACCTACGCCAGACCGGCCGCGACGCGGCCCACGTCGCGCGGGTCGGCGCCTACGCGGTCAGCGCCGGCCTGGCGCTGGATCCGACAGCCACGCCGCGCTACACCCGGGTCATCGAGATCGCGCTGGACCAGGTGCGGATGCACGTGGCCGGCCCCACTCGGCCGCAGGACCTGCGTCCCTACGGCGAGACGCGCGAGATCCTCGCCAGCCTGGCCTTCACGCCCAAGGCGGCCTCGCCGCTGCCGCGCCACGCCGTCGCAATCGCCGCCATCACCAGTTGCACCAACACCTCGGACCCGCGCCTGCTGATCGCCGCCGGACTGCTGGCGCGCAAGGCACGCCACGCCGGCCTGACGGTGCCAGCCTGGGTCAAGACCTCGCTCGGCCCCGGCTCGCCCGCCGCCGCCGACTATCTGCAACGCGCCGGACTGCTCGACGACCTGGAAGCGGTCGGGTTCGGCATCGTGGGCTACGGCTGCACCACCTGTATCGGCAATTCCGGATCGCTGCCGGACGCGGTGCGCGCGGGCATGGACGCCGGCGCCGTCCATCCCGTCGCGGTGCTGTCAGGCAACCGCAACTTCACCGGCCGCATCCACCCCGATCTCGACCTGGGCTTCCTGATGTCGCCGCCGCTGGTCATCGCCTTCGCGCTGGCCGGCGACGCCGAGCGCGACTTCAGCCGCGAGCCCGTGCAGGTCGCGCCGGACGGCCGCGCGGTGCATCTGCATGAGCTGTGGCCGCGCGAGGACGAGATCGACGCGGCGCTGGCGCAGGGCCTGCGCGCCGACGATTTCCAGCGCGCCTTCCGCATTGCCGGCGCCAACCCCGGCTGGCAGGCCTTGCAGTCGCCGGACACGCCGCGCTTTCCGTGGGACCCGGCCTCGACCGCGCTGCGGCGGCCGCCGTTCGCCAGCGCCGGTCCCGCCAGCCAGCTGGGCCGCTATGCCGCCTATCCCCTGCTGGTTCTGGGCGACGACGTCACCACCGACCACCTGTCGCCGGCCAGCGCCATTCCGCGCGACAGCCTGATCGCCGATTTCCTGGTGGCGCAGGGCGACGACCGCGACGACCTGAACGTGTTCGCCTCGCGCCGCGGCAACTGGCAGGTGATGATGCGCGCCGCCTTCTACAGCAAGAGCCTGGCCAACCTGCTCAGCCCCGGCGCGCCGGTCGGCCATACGCTGCACGCGCCCAGCGGCGCCATCGAGCCGATCTGGGAAGCCGCGGAACACTATCGCCGCGACGGCGACGCGGTGGTGCTGCTGGCGGGCGAACGCTTCGGCACCGGTTCGTCGCGCGACTGGGCCGCCAAGGGCCAGCGCCTACTGGGCATCCGCGCGGTGCTGGCGGTCAGCTTCGAACGCATCCACCGCTCGAACCTGATCGGCATGGGCATCCTGCCGCTGCGCCTGCCGGCGGGCGTCACGCCGCACAGCCTGGCCATCCAGCCGGGCGACCGCTTCGAGATCGATTGCCCGCCGCAGCGCCTGGCGCCGCGCCAGCCGGTCGCGGTGCGCCTCTTGCGCGCCGATGGCCGCGAGCAGGCCCTGCAGGCCACCGCCGCGGTGGAAACGCAATTGGAACTGCACTTGCTGCGGATGGGCGGCGTGATTCCGGCTATCCTCGCGGATACGCTTGGCGCCGCGAACCTGGCGCCGTCCGAGACGGCCCCGCAGGGCTGAGGCCCACTTTCCATCCCCCATGAGCGCGCAGACCCATACCGCCAGCAAGATCCTGGAGCTGATCCGGCAAGACCGCCTGCCCGACGGCGCGCACCTGAGCGCGCAGAAACTGGCCGACCGCCTGCGCCTGTCGCGCTCGCCGGTCAACGACGCGCTCGGCCTGCTGGAAGCGCACGGCATCGTGGCGCGCAAGCCCAACCGCGGCTACTTCCTGCAGCGGGACCACGACGCGCTGGCGCGCACGTCCGCCGAGCTGGCGCCGCCAGCAGCCGAGGACATCGTCACGCAAAGCTATTTCCGGCTGGCCGACGAGTTGCTGCGCGGCGTGCTGCCGATGCAGTGCAGCGAAGCGCTGCTGCGCACCCGCTACGCCCTGACGCAGGCGCAGACCCAGGCGCTGCTGGCACGCGTGGCGCAGGAAGGCTGGGCGCAGCGGCGCCCCGGCTATGGCTGGGAATTCTCGTCCATGATGACCACGCCCGACAGCCTGCTGCAGTCGTACCGGTTGCGCCTGGCGCTGGAACCCGCGGCCCTGCTCGAACCCACCTACCGCATCGACAAGAGCGTGCTGGCGCGCTGCCGCGCCGCCGAACGCCACCTGCTCGACGGCGGCATCGACAGCGACAGCGCCGACCAGCTGCACGAGCGCGGCGTGCGTTTCCACGAGTCGCTGGTGGAGGCCTCGGGCAACCCGTTCTTCATCGACACCATCAAGCGCGTCAACCGCGTGCGCCGGCTGCTGTCGTACCGCTCGATGCAGGACCGCAGCCGCTATCGCCAGCATTGCGAGCAGCACCTGGAAATCCTCGACCTGCTGGAGCGCGAGCGCAACGAAGCGGCCGCCGAGGCATTGGCCAGCCACCTGCGCAGCACGCTCGACAACCTGGCGCGCATCCGCGGCATCCTGGCGGCCTAGGCGGCCAGCGAATCAAGGCAAGCGGGCCGCCTGGCGGCCCGCCGCGAAGCCATCAGAAATCCATCGACGCCGACAGCATCAGCGTGCGCGGCACGCCCTGCGAGATGGTGCCGTACGACGCCACGCCCGACCAATAGGCGCGGTTGAACACGTTGACGACATTGGCGCGCAGGGTCACTGCCTTGCCATCGACGCGCGTGACGTAGCGCGCGCCCAGGTCGAACGTGGTCCACGAGGGCACCGACTGCGTGTTGGCCTGGTTGACGTATTCCTTGCCGGTGTGGATCACCCCGCCGGTCAGCGTCAGCCCGGCGACCCAGGGGGTATCCCATTCCGCGGCCAGGTTGGCGGTGAAGCGCGGCACGCCCACGGGCTGGTTGCCGCGCGTGGCGGGGTTGCCGGTGCGCGTCAGCTCGGCATCCAGGAACGTCACGCCGCCCAGCAGGCGCAGGCCGCGCAGCGGCTCGCCCGACAGGTTCAGCTCCAGGCCGCGGTTGCGTTGCTCGCTGTCGGCGGCATACACGCCTGCCGTCAGCTGGCCGCTGGGCTTGGTGATCTCGAAGGCGCTCAGGGTCAGCATGGCGCTGTCGAAGTCGAACTTGACGCCTACTTCCTTCTGCTTGGACTTGTAGGGCTTGAACACCTGGCCGGCATTCGATGCGGTGGCCGGCGCCACGTCGCCCTTGCTCAGGCCTTCGATGTAGTTGGCGTAGAACGAGACGTTCTGCCAGGGCTTGAGCACCAGGCCGGCCAGCGGCGTGACCGCGCTTTCGTCGTAGCTGAGCGTGCGCGCGCCGGAGACGGGGTTGAAGTTGCGCGACTCGACCCGCTGCTGGCGCGCGCCGAGCGTCAGCTGGACGCGCTCGTCCAGCACGCTCAGGGTATCGGCCAGCGCGAAGCCGGTCAGGTCCGAGGACGACACCTTGGGCACGCTGGCGGGGGCGGCGATGTCCTGGCGGGGCCGCGCCACCGGATCATAGATATTCGACGACAGCGGCGTGCCGTTGACGCTGGCCTGCAGGTTGCGATCGCTGTACAGCGTGCCCATGAAGGTGATGGCGTGGCGCACCGGGCCGGTGTCCAGCTTGGCGCGCAAGCCGGCGTTGTAGGTGCCGCGGTCGACCTGGAACTTGAAATGGTTGGGCGTCACCAGCGTGTCGCCGGCGGCGTTGACGATGGTCGGCGTCTGGTCGGACAGGCGGTTGATGGTGGTGGTCGAGCCGCCCGCGTCGGCGAACACCGTCAGGCGGTCGCTGATGTCGTACTCGACGCGCAGCAGCGCGGATTCGCCCTGTGACTTCCACCAGCTCCACGCCTGGGTGGCGTTGCGGCGGCCGTCCGGCGCGTCCGGCACGCGCAGGCCCGTCGCCACCAGGAACGGCCGGGTGGGCGCATCGACCTTTTCATCCTGGATCAGCAGGTCGAGCGAGGCGCGCAGCTTTTCACCCTGGTAGTCCAGCGACAGTGCGCCGATGTCGGTGCGCGAATGCAGGTTGTCCAGCGGCGTGTCGCCCTGGCGATGCAGGCCGTTGACGCGCACGCCCCAGGCGCCATCGTCGCCGAAGCGCCGGCTCAGGTCGACGCGGCCGCCGAACTGCGAGGCCCCCGCGTAATCGGCCGACACCCGCGTCAGATCCTCGGGCAGCGAGCGCTTGGGCACCATGTTGATGACGCCGCCCACGCCGCTGTTGGGCGACATGCCGTACAGCAGCGCGGCCGGCCCCTTCAGCACCTCGACCCGCTCGATGTAGTCGGTGAACACGTGGTAGTTGGGCGCCACGCCGTAGACGCCGTCGAAAGCGATCTCGCCCAGGTTGCCTTCGCCTATCGGAAAGCCGCGGATGTAGAACGAGTCCGTCACGCCGCCGATCTGGCCGGTGAAGCGCACCGAGGAATCGACGTTCAGCGCGTCGGCCAGCGTCACCGCCTGGCGGTTGGCCAGCAGGTCCGCGGTGTAGTTGGCGATGCTGAACGGCGTATCCATCACGTCGCGGTTGCCCAGCAGGCCCAGCCGGCCGCCGCGCGCCACCTGGCCGCCGCTGTAGCTGGCCGGCAGCGCCGAGGGATGCGCGTCGGCGCCCGTCACCACCACGTTCGGCAGCATCGTGGCATCGCCCTGCGGCGGCAGCTTGCGCAGCGAATAGGCGCCGCCGCCCTGCTCCGCCAGCGCGTAGCCGGAACCCGACAACAGCCGCGCGAAGCCCTCGCGCACCGTGTAGACGCCATTCAGGCCGTCGCTGTGCTGGCCCGCCAGCAGGGCCGGATCGAACGACAGCGGCACGCCGGATGCGGCGGCGAAGCGGGCCAGCGTGTCGCCCAGCGGGCCGGCGGGAATCGCATAGGGCTTGCCGCTCGCCGCGCTGACGGCATCGGCGGCGCGCGCCGGCTGCGAGGCCGTCGACGCCAGCGCCAGCGCCACGCCCAGGCCAAGGGCGCGCACCGCGGCCCGCGTGGACGACGATGAGGTCCGCGCGCGGCGGACGGACAGGGAACGGGAGTAACGGCTTGCCATGAGGGATCCTTCGTGGGCGGGGCATCGCGGTCGCGCCGCGACGATTCACCCGGTACACCGGACGAAGGCGGAAAAAGTGTCAGGGAATCGGCGATTAATTTGTAACGGCCGCGCGCTCTCAGCGCGCCGCGACGGTGACCCAGTACGGCGTCATGCGCTGGATCCGCACCGGCAGCGTCTTCTCCAGCAGGCGCAGGCCGGCGTCGGTGTCGTTCAAGGGAAAGGCGCCCGACACGCGCAGCTCGGCCACCGCCGGATCGCAGCGCAGGAAACCGCGGCGGTAGCGCGCCAGTTCCGCGACCACGTCGGCCAGGCGCCAGTTGCGCGCGGCCAGCATGCCGTCCTCCCAGGACACCTGCGCGGCGTCGGCGGCCGACTCGGGCTCGATCCGCCCCGCGTCGAACACGGTCTGCTGCCCCGCCCGCAACACGCGCTGCGCGTCGCTGGCGGCCGGCCGGATCGCTACCGCGCCCTCGAACACCGCGACGCGGATGCCGCCGCGCTCGTCCCGCACCATGAAGCGCGTGCCCAGCGCCTGCACCGAGCCCTGGGCGGTGCGCACGATGAACGGCCGATGGACCGGCGCCGGGTCCTTGCCGGTGGTCAGCAGGATCTCGCCCGCGCGCAGCCAGATCACGCGCTGTTCGGCGGTGTACTGGATATCCACGGCGGTGGCGGTGTTCAGCAGCAGGCGGGTGCCGTCGGCCAGTTGCATGCGGCGCTGCTCGCCGGTGGCGGTGCGCGCGTCGGCGCTCCATTCGTGCCATGGCCATTCGCGCCACGCCAGCCAGGCCGCCGGCCCCAGCAGCAGCAGGCCCGCCACGCCGCGCAGCGCCTGGCGCCGTCCGGGCCGGTCCAGTTGGCGCAGCGTGCGCGCGCCCAGTTCGGGCGGCACCTGCCCGAAGCTGCGCAGCATGTCTTCCACCCGCGCCCAGGCAGCGGCATGCGCCGCGCTGCGGCCGCGCCAGCGCTCGAAGGCCGCGCGGTCCGCGGCCGACAGGGTCTCCGACTGGAAGCGCACCAGCCAGCCGGCGGCCTCTTCCAGGACCGCCGCATCCGGCGCGGCGCTCACGCGGCGCCGCCCTGATGGGCGATGAGGCAGGCGGTCAGCGCCTTCTGCATGTGACGCTTGACCGTGGCCAGCGACACGCGTTGGGCGCTCGCGATGTCGGCATACGCCATGCCGTCGAACTGCGAGGCCAGGAAGATGGCGCGGGTCTTGGCGGGCAGCGTACGCAGGGTGGCATCGATGGCGTGCAGCGTTTCCAGGATCAGCGCCCGCACCTCGGGCGAAGGCGCCTCGCCCGGCGGCAGCTGCGCGGCCGCGCTTTGATAGGCGTCTTCGAGCGCGCGGCGGCGCCAGTGGTCCACCACCAGGCCCTTGGCGATGTGGGTGAGCAGCGCGCGCGGCTCGTCGCCGCCGCCGGCGCGCACCCGCGCCGCCATCAGGCGCACGAAGGTGTCGTGGGCCAGGTCGGCGGCATCGAACGAGTTGCCGAGCTTCTTGCGCAGCCAGACGGACAGCCAGCCGTGATGCTCGCGATAGATCCGCGTAACGGCGTCGGTGGGCAGGGAATCGGTCGAGGACACGGCGCGTCTCGCGGTGGAATCTAAATGGGAATTGTTACTATTTTATCCCATTCCGGATTCCCCGATTCCCGCCGCTCCCCTTACAGCTTCGGCGTGTAGCGCACGGTCAGCATGACATTGCGCGGCTCGCCGTAGTAGTTGTTGCTGCTGAGCGTGTTGTAGGACGGCACGTAGTATTTCTTGTCGAAGACGTTGTTCACGTTCAACCCGACGCTCACTTCCGGCGTGGCCTGGTAGCCCAGGCGCGCGTTCCAGACGGTGAAGCCGGCCAGCGCGAACTTGCGGTCGGAGCTCAACGTATGCGTCTGCGTGTTGACGCCGGCGCCCACGCTCAGGCGGTTCCATTCGCCCGGCAGCTTGTAGTTGGCCCACAGGCGCAGCATGTGCTTGGGGGTCCAGGTGTTGAAGATCTTGCCCTCGTTGTCGGGGTCGGCCAGGTACTTGGTGGTGTTGTAGGTGTAGCCGGCGAACAATTGCAGTCCCTGGATCACCTCGCCCGACACTTCCGCCTCGAAGCCCTGGCTGCGCACTTCGCCTGCCGCGCGCGAGCAATACCAGCCATCGCACGCGAAGCCGCTTTCGTAGTCGGTCACCGAGCGGTTCTTGTGGTCATAGCGGAACACGGCCAGCGCCACGTTGACGCGGCCATCCGCCAGCTCGCCCTTCACGCCGGCTTCGTAGTTGGCGCCTTCCACCGGCTTGAGCAGCCCGCCCGAGACGGTGCGCTCGGTCTGCGGTTCGAACACCGACGAATAGCTGGTGTAGACCGACCAGCTGTTGTTCAGCGCGTAGACGATGCCCGCGTAGGGAATGACGCGGCCGGACTCCGTGGTGGCCGAGGTCTCGCCGGCGGACCGGTAGGCAAAGTCGTACCAGCCCACGCGGCCGCCGCCGATCAGCGCCAGCGACTCGGTGGGCTTGATGCGCCACGTGCCGTAGATGCCCTTCTGGCGGATGTCGTAGCTGCTGCGGCTGTCATAGCCGCTGGCCGCCGCGATGGAGTCGATGTCCTGCCAGGGCCGGTTGTGGTCGATATCGAAGATGTTGCCGTCGCTATCGCTCCATGCCCGCGTGAAGCGGTCCTGCGTGGTGAGCTTGGAATAGTTCGCGCCCAGCACCACCTCCTGCTTCATGCCCAGCGCGGTGAAATCGCCGCTGACCGACATGTCCAGGCCACGCTGCCGGCTGCTGAAATCCACGCCGAAATTGCCATAGGACAAGCCGCTGCCATCGCGCTGCACCGAATCGGCCACGCGCTGGTGCACGCTGGTGTTCTTCTCGTTCATGGCGACGCCGCCCAGCTTGAAGCGCCAGGCGTCGTTGAAGCGGTGGTCCAGGTCCGCGTAGAACACGGTCTGGTCGTTCTTGGCGCGGTTCCAGGTCGATCCGGTGAAAGTCGAGCGCGGCAGGTCGATATCGCCGCCGTCGGCGAAGCGCGGATAGCCCACCAGCATGGGGCGCGAACGGCTGAAACGATTGCTGACCGCGATGCCCGCCGTGGTGTCGGCGCTGATGTCGTAATCCAGCGCGGCGTACACATTGCGCGTCTTGTGCCACACGTAGTCCGTGTACGAATGGCTGCGCTCGTCATCCAGCACCACGCGACCGCGCAGCGATCCCGAGGCATTCAAGGGGCTGCCGGCGTCCAGCTGCAGGCCATAGCGATCCCAGGAACCGACCTTGCCCGTCACCACCACGGACGGCTCCGCGCCGGCGCGCTTGCGCACCAGGTTGACGGCGCCGCCGGGGCTCCCGGCGCCTTGCAGCAGGCCGGCCGCGCCGCGCAGGATTTCGACGCGGTCATAGAACACCAGCGAATCCTGCTCCCAGTTGCCCAGGCTGTAGCTGTTGCGCAGCAAAGGCACGCCGTCGTATTGCAGCATGTCCACCGGGAACCCGCGCGCGTTGATCGCGATGCCCGGGCCCACGCCCTGCACGCCCACCATGCCGGTGGTGTTGTTGATCGCGTCCGGCAGGCTGGTCATGTCCTGGTCGTCCATCCGCTGACGCGTCAGGATGGTGACGGACTGGGGAATGTCCTTCAGCGCCTGCGTGGTCTTGCCGATGGTGGCGGCGGACGAGGTGTAGGAACCGGTGCCGTCGGTGGTGGCCTGGTAGCTGCCGGTGACCGTCACGGGCGCCAGCAGCGCCGCCTGCGGATCGACCGCGCGGCGCAGGCGATAGCCGCCTTCGGCGCGCGCCACGGCCTGCAAGCCGGTGCCCGCCAGCAGCCGTTCGAGCGCGGCATCGACCGGATAGGTCCCGGTCACGCCCTCGGTGCGCACGTCGCGGGTCAGCGCCGGATCGGACGCCACCATCACGCCCGCCTGCATGCCGAACGCCCCCAGCGCGCCGCCCAGCGCGCCGGCCGGCACCGAAAAGGAGACGGTGCGCGGCGCGGCCTGCGCATGGACCTCGGCAACGGCGCCGGCGGCGACCATCAGCGGCAATGCCAGGGACAGGGCGGCGCGCAACCGCGTGCTCGCCGGAACGCGGCGGCGGGAGGCTTTCACGGCGGAAACCGCGGGCGGGATGAGGCGAGGCATGAAGAAGGATCCTGTGTCATGAGGGGTCGGCGCCGCCCGTCGTCGGGGCTGCTTTCCCTACATGAAGCGCGAGATCCGCCATTACGCCGTTTCAGTTACACATTGGCCGCGTCAGGCCAGCCCGACGTTGATCCAGTAGCGCGTATAGCGCCGCACCCGCACCGGCAACACCTCTTGCAGCATCGCCAGGACCTGGTCCGTGTCCGCCACGGGAAACGCGCCCACCACGCGCAGCGACGCCGCGTCCGGGGAGCAGCGCAACACGCCGGCGCGATAGCGTCCGAGCTCGGCCAGGAAATCGGCCAGCGGCATGGCGTCGGCCAGCAGCATGCCGTCGAGCCAGGCCGACACCTCGGGGCGCAGCGCGGCCGCGTCGAAGGCGCCGGCGCGCGAGAATTCGGCCTGGCTGCCGGCCGTCACCCGGCGCGGCGCGCCGCCCGCCGGCCCACAGTCCACGTCCACCGCCCCTTCCAGTACCGCCACCCGCGCGCGGCCTTGGCCCAGGTCACGCACCAGGAAACGCGTGCCCACCGGCGTCACCACGCCCGCGCGGGTGCGCAGCGAGAACGGCCGGCCCAGGGGATCGCGGGCGGTGGTCACCAGGATCTCGCCTTCCAGCAGCACCAGTTCGCGCCGGGTATCGGTATAGCGCAGGTCGAGCGCGCTGCCGGCATTGAGCTCGACGCGGGTGCCGTCCGCCAGCGTGACGCTGCGGCGCTCGCCCGTGCCGGTGCGCAGGTCGGCCGCCAGGCCGCGCAGGGCCTCGCGATCGCTCGCCACCCAGGTGCCCAGCCCGACGCCGGCCGCGGCCACCATCCAGCGGATCGCGTTGCGCCGCGAACGGATCAACGGCGCCTGCTGCAGCGCGCGCGAGGCCACGCCCGCCCCCGCCTGCTGCACGCCCTGTGACACCCCTTGCGTGAGCGCGACCAGGCGTTGCCAGGCCAGGTCATGGGCGGGCAGCGCCTGGCGCCAGCGCTCGAAGTGGGCGCGGTCCGCCGGCGTCGCGCCGTCGCGCAGGCGCGCCCACCAATCGGCCGCCTGGCGGATCACCTTGGGATCGATCTTGCCGGCCTCCGGCGCGTGCGGCCGCAGCAGGCGGCTGCCCTCGGCGCGGCCGCTCAACCGTACACCGCGGCGTAGCAGCGCACCAGGGCGCGGGCCAGCGATTTCTGCACGGCGTTGGGCGTGAGGCCCAGGCGCTCGGCGATCTCGCCGTTGGACATGCCGTCGAGCTGCGCCATCAGGAAGATGCGGCGGCTGGTCATCGGCAGGGTATCGAGCAGCTCGCAGACCTGCTCCAGCGCCTCCAGGACCAGGGCGCGGGCCTCGACCGAAGGCTCCACCGGCACCGGCTGCAAGGCCAGTGATTCGGCGTAGGCGGTCTCGAGCGCGGCGCGGCGCGCGCGGCCGATCAGGAGACGGTTGGCGATGGTGCGCAGGTAGGCGCGCGGTTCGCTCAAGGGTTCGGCGGGATAGGCGCGGATCAGCCGTTCGAAGGTGTCGTGCGCCACGTCGGCGGCGTCCGACGCGTTGCCCAGCTTGCGCTGCAGCACGGCGCGCAGCCAATGGTGGTGGGCCAGGTAAACGGACTGCGCCTCGGCATGGGGCGCGCAGGAAGAGGGAGGCATCGCGATCCGGCCTCGGCCGGTCCACCGGGGCAGTTGAGATAATGGAAATTATTCTCAATTATAAATGGACTGGCCCTTTTCGCCAGGGCTCCCCGGCAACCCCGGCGCCTGGCGCCCCCTGTCACTCCCGCGGCGCCTGGCTCAACTGTTCGGCCAGCAAGGCCAGCGCCGGCTTGTCCAGCGCCTGCGCCGCATAGCACAGGCCGACGCGGCGCGATAGCGCCAGTCCGTCGAGATCCTGGGCCGCGACGCCCGGCTGCTGCGCGATCAGCGAGCGCGGCGCGATGCAGGCGCCGACGCCGGCCGCGGCCAGCTCCAGCGCCAGGCGCAACGAGCCGGCCTGCGCGGCGGGCGCGCCGGCGGCCGCGCCGTAATACGGCAGCAGGCGCTGATGGCTGGGGTGGTCGGGACAGACGATCCATCGCGAGGCCGCGCCGTCGCCGGCTTCGGCCGGCAGCGCAATGGCATAGGGGTCGTCCCACAGCGGCACGAACAGTTCGTCCTCGCAGCGCTCGTCCTCGGTCGCCAGGCGGGCGTCGCCGACGCAGCCTTCCAGCAGGTGCAGCAGCAGATTGGGCACCGCCTGCCGCGCCCGCGCCACGAAGGCGCGCACGTGCGCCCCCGCGATCTCGCCCTCGACGCCGATGCGCAGCTCGGCCAGGTGGGCATCCTGGCGGAACTGGCGCGCCATCGACTCGGTCTGCGCCACCAGGCGGCGCGCCTGCGGATACAGGATGCGGGCCTCGTCCGTGACCGACACGCCGCGCGCCTGGCGTTCGAACAACTGCGTGCCCAGCAGGCTCTCCAGGCTCTTGATGGTGCCCGACAGGGCCGGCTGGCTCAGGTGCAGCCGCTGCGCGGCGGCGGTGATGTTGCGTTCCTCGAAGACCGCGATGAAGGCGTTGAGCTGGCGGTTATCCATAAGTTTTCCCGATTGATGCGAGAAGAATAAACCATTTTTCAAGCGCGAAAGCCGGGCCTAGAATGGTTTTCAGCCCCTCTGGCATATGAATAACCAATACCTGGAGTCTCCACCATGACTACCCCCCAACGCCCCCTCGTCGTCGTCACCGGCGCCAGCTCCGGCATCGGCCTGGCCACCGCCCGCCTGTTCTCGTCGCAGGGCCACCCGCTGCTGTTGCTGGCGCGCCGCCTGGCGCCGATGCAGGCCCTGAACCTGCCGAACACGCTGGCGCGCCAGGTCGACGTGACGGACCGCGCCGCGCTGGCCGCCGCCCTGCGCGAGGCCGAGGCCCAGTACGGCCCCGCCGACGCCATCGTCAACAATGCCGGCGTCATGCTGCTGGGCGACATCACCCGCCAGGATCCCGCACAGTGGGATCGCATGCTGGACGTGAACGTCAAGGGCCTGCTCAACGGCGTGCACGCCGTCGCCGCCGGCATGGCCGAGCGCGGCCGCGGCACCATCATCAACATCAGCTCGGTGGCGGGCCGCAAGACCTTCCCCAACCACGTCGCCTACGTCGGCACCAAGTTCGCCGTGCACGGCCTGTCGGAAAACCTGCGCGAGGAACTGTCGCCGCACAATGTGCGCGTGGTCACCATCGCCCCCGGCGCGGTCGAGACCGAACTGCTCAGCCACACCACCGACGAAGGCATCAAGAGCGGCTACCAGGACTGGAAGGCCGACATGGGCGGCAAGGTGCTGGCCGCCGAGGACGTGGCCAACGCGGTGTACTACGCCTACTCGCAACCGCCCGGCGTGTGCATCCGCGAGATCGTGCTGGCGGCGACGCGCCAGCAGGCCTGAGGCCGGGCCGCCGTCCGTCCGTGGGCAACGCGAGCGAACGGCAGACCCTGCACGAGCCGATGCCGCGGCGGGCGACCGACGCTAGAACGTCGCCTTCAGATTCAGGAACACACTGCGCGGCTCGCCGTAATAGACCTGGTTGGCCACGCCGCCCAGGTAGTACTTCTTGTCGAACAGGTTGTTCACGTTCAATTGCGCCGACAGGCGGGCATTGAAGTCGTAGCGTGCCATCAGGTTGAATAGCGCGTAGGCCTTCTGCTTCGCGGTGACGTTGCCGTCGTCCAGCTCCACGTTGGTGTAGGTGCTGATCTGCCAATTGACGCCGCCGCCCAGCGTCAGCTTGCTCCACGCGCCCGGCAGGCGGTAGGTCGTGAACAGCATCGCCGTGGCGCGCGGGCGTTCGGTGTTGACCGACACGCCATGCACGTCGCGGCTGGTGTAGTACGTGCCGCCCAGCGTCGTGTTCCAGCCCGGCGCCAACTGGCCGGTCACTTCCATCTCGATGCCGCGCGTGGTGACGCCGTCGGCGGTCTTGTAGGCGCCATCGGTCGAACCCGGCACCATGTAGCCGGCGTCCGGCACGCCCGTCTTGCTTTCCTTGACCTTGAACAGCGCCAGCGACGCATTGAGCCTGCCGTCGAGGTACTCGCCCTTGACGCCCACTTCGTAGTTCTGCCCCTCGACCGGATCCAGGTAATTGCCGTTGCGGTCGCGATAGTCCTGCGGCTGGAAGATGTCGGTGTAGCTGGCGTAGGCCGAGTAAGTGCTGTTGATGTCGTACACCAGGCCGGCGTAGGGAATCAGGCGCGAATCCTTCTGGTCGCGCGTCGGCGAACGCGATTGCCACGTCGCGTAGCGGCCGCCGGTGATGAGGGTCAGGCTGTCGCTGAGCGACCAGCGCGCCGCGGCATAGGCGCCGCGCTGGTGCGTCACGGTGTCGCGCAGCGTCGACGTGGTCCAGTCGGGCTGCGGGTACTTGCCATCCCAGTCGTAGAACGATCCGGTGTCTGGCATGGCGCTGGCGCGGCCATAGCTGTAGAAGTCCTCGCTGTAGCGGCTGCGCATCGCGCCCAGCACCAGTTCATGGCGACGCCCCAGCAACTGGAACGGCCCCTTGACCTGCAGGTTCAGCGCGGTCTGCTGCGCGTAGGAATTCCAATAGCCCGGCAACGCGCGCAAACCTGTGCCGGTCTCGCGGTCGGGCTGGCCATACAGGTACAGCAGCTTGGCGTCGTACTTGCTCTTGCGCAGCGACCAGTCGGCCTTCGCCTCCCAGTCGTTGTCAAACCGGTGCGAGAGCGAGGCGAACGTGGTGCGCTGCGTGGTGTGCCAGTAGGTCCAGTCCGCCGCGGTGGTTTTGGAACGGCGCCAATCGGTGGGCGTGCCGTCGCTGAACACCACCGGCAGGCTGCCCCAGGTGGTGCCGCGCGGCCGCTTGTCCTGCGAGTCCATGCCGATGCTGAGGGTGGTGGACGACGTCAGGTCGGCATCGATCACGCCGTAGAACACCTTCTTGTCGGCGTGGTAGAGATCGATGTAGGAATCCTTGTCCTGGTACAGCGCCACCATGCGCGCACGCACGCTGCCGGCCTCGTTCAACGGCGTGCTCAGGTCGAGCGAACTGCGGAACTGGTTCCACGAGCCGGCCCCGACGCTGACCGAGCCGGTGAATTCGCGGCTGTTGGCATGCTTGCGCACCAGGTTGATCGAAGCCGACGGGTTGCCCGCGCCGGTCATCAGGCCGGTGGCGCCGCGCACCACCTCGATGCGGTCGTAGATGATGGAATCATTGTCGGACTCGCCATACATCGACAGGCCGATCGTGGTGGGCACGCCGTCGTACTGCAGGCTGTCGATGTAGAAGCCGCGCGACCAGAAGTCGGTGCGGTCGCTGTCCTCGGCCACCACCTGCACGCCCACCACGTTGCCCATCACCTCGTCGAGCGAACGCAGGTTCTGGTCCTCGATGCGCTGGCGCGTCACCACCGTGACGGACTGCGGCGTTTCGCGCAGCGACAGCGCCAGCCCGGTGGCCGCCGACGTGGCCGGCGTGGTGTAGGAACCCGATCCCTCGGTCACCGCGGGATCGCCGCTGCCCAGCACCTTCACCGGCGACAGGCTGGCCACCTCGCCGTCCCGCGTCAGCACGATGCTGTCGCCCTGCCAGCGATAGGCCACACCCGTCCCCTGCAACAGGCGGGCCAGCGACTGCTCCGGACTGCCGCTCATGCGCAAGCCGGGCGTGCGCAAGCCGGCCACCAGCTCGGGCGCGTAGAACACGCGCTGGCGGGTCTGCGCGGCCCATTGCAACAAGGCTTCGCCCAGCGGCATCGGGGCAATGTCGACGGCGACCGCGGGCGCCTGCGACTGGGCCTGGGCCGCGTCGCAGGCGCCGGCCGCCATGGCCAGCGACAGCATCAGGGAGGAAAGGGCAAAGCGGGGAGTGGCGCGCAGGCGGCGCCCGGAAGAGGCATTCACGATCAGCAACGGTTTCGGTTCGGCGATGGACAGGAAAGTCCCTGCTTGGGGACGCGGCGCGACGCGCCTTCCTGTGTAGAACGATGCCGGTGCGAAAAAACCTGAATGCCGGGCCCGATTATTTTGTAACGGCGCGAGCGCCTAGCGTGCCGAGATGTCGATGGCGCCATCCGCCGCCGGCGTCAGCTTCACCGGCGTCACCGCCGGCAGCGCCTCCAGCAGGGACTCGGGACGGTCCAGGCTGAACGAGGCCGATACGCGCAAGCGCCCGCTCTTGCTGTCGGCCAGGCGCAATGGCGTGGCCAGGTAGCGGTTCATTTCGCTGACCACCTCGGCCAGCGGCGCATTCTTGAACACCACCCGGCCCGTCTGCCAGGCCAATGCCGTATCGACATCGGTGGGCGCCGGCACGCCGATGGCGCCGCTGCCGGGCACGCGGATGCCGTGTCCGCCGCGCAGCACCGCCAGGCCGAGATTCCACCAATGGCCGCCGGTGACCTCCACCGTGCCGGACCGCACCAGCACGGTCACCACGTCCTCGTCGCGCCGGACGTCGAACACGGTGCCGGTCACGCGCACGTCGCCGCTGCCGGCGCGCACGATGAAGGGACGTTCGGCCTCCGGGCTGACGCTGAAGAGGATTTCGCCGCCCTGCAGTTCGATCTCGCGGCGGCCCGCGTAGAACTTGACCTCGGCCAGCGTATTGCCGTTGATGTCGAGCACGGAGCCGTCGGGCAACGTGACCTGCTTGCGTTCGCCGCGGTCGGCGCCGACCACGGTGGTGAAGGTGGGCGCCTCGCCCGGCAGGCTCCACCAGCCGGCCAACGCCACCAGCGCCAGCGCCGCGCAAGCGATGCCCACGCGCAACGGCATCGCGACGCGGCGACGCGACGGACGCGCCGGGACGGCTCCGCCCAGCAGCGCCCGCACCCGGTCCTGCGGCAGATGTTCGGCCACCTTGCCCAATTGCTGCATCCGGTCGAATTCGCGTGCCGCATCCGGCTGCTCGCGGCGCCAGCGCGCGAAGGCGCGGCGCTCGCGGCGCGTCATGTCGCCCGAATGCCAGCGGGCGAACCACCAGGCGGCGGTGGCGGGCTGGCTCGGATCGTCGGCGTCACGGTAAAAAGACTCGGTCATCGTCGGCTGCCGTCCGCGCGCGGGCGCGGACATGGATTGAAGGAAAACTGCGTCATGGATTGTGCTCGCGCAGGCGCTCGCGCACGTGTTCGATCGCTCGCATGACATAGCGTTCAATCATATTCTTGGACAGGCCCATGTAGGTGGCCACCTCGGCCTGGGTCCAGCCCTCGATCCGGTTCAACACGAATGCCTGGCGGCATTTGGGCGGCAGTTCACCCAGCACCCGCGCCAGATCGTCGGCCAGCCGCGCCGCGCGCACCGGCGATTCCGGGTCGGTCTGCAAAGGCTGGTCATGCTCGTCCAGTTCGTCCAGCGGGACGTGCTGCTCGCGCCGCTGGCGGCGCCAGCGGTCGATCAACCGATGCCCGGCGGCCTGGAACAGATAGCCGCGGGCCTTGGCCGCCACGCTGCCGTCCGCCTTCAGCAGGTGTTCGATCGCGTCGTGGGCGGCGTCTTCGGCATCGTGCCGGTTGCCCGAACGGCGGCTCCAGGCGCCGATCAGCTCGTCATAGCAGGCGAGCCATCCGGGGCGGGTCGAGGCGGGGCGGGACATGGAACGATCCGGTGGCGTAGTGTGGCGACGCTGCGGATTTTACAAACAATTCTCATTACCGCAAGACCACGGCCGCGCCGGCCTGCCCGCCGGCCGCTCAATAATCCATCGGCACGTGGCTTTGCGCCGCCCGCAACTCCTGGATGTGCCGCTCGGCCTCCTGCCGCTCGGCGGCCGGCGGCAGCGCGCGCCAGCTCACCATGATGCCGGGCGCCTTGACCGGCATCCAGCCCAGCACGCTGTACAGCGTGATCGCGGTATCCCCGGTGTCCAGCCGCGTCTCGTAATAGCCCTGCCGCTCCGGCGTCTTGTCGCCGGGCACCCACTCCAACTGCGACATCGTGTCTCCCTCTCGGTACAGCCTGTCCCGAAACCGCGGCTCCCGCCAAACAGGGGCTTGCGCCCGATGGTAGCGCGCCGCCCTTATCCCGATACGTGCACGATGCGCCCGCTTTTCAATTCTTGACAGAGGGGAATCCCTAGGATTTTTCGGCGACGCGATTGCTAAGTCGGGAACTCAGGCGCTAGGATGCGGCAAAGGATTCTTACAAACCGGGGCCGGCGACGCCGCCGCGCCCCCGGGCCAGCCTGCCCTCGGTAGCGGGCTTCTGAGGGCGAACCGGTATGCCGACAACGAGCTTCATGCGCTATCCGAAAGACCGGTTGGCGGCCCTGGCCAGCGCAAGCGCGCTGCGCGCCATCCGCGAAGGACTGCTCTGGACGATGCCGTGCCTGCTCGTGTCGGCGCTGTTCCTGGTGCTGTCGGTGGTGGCGGGGCAGCTCGGCCTGTCCTCGACGGTGGTGCAGGAACTGGCCGCGGTGCACACCCGGCTCAACAGCGTCATGCCGATGCTGGTCAGCACCTCGGTCGGCTACATGCTGTCGATCCGCCACCGCGTGCCCAATCTGCCGGCGGCGTTCCTGTGCCTGTCGTACGTGGTGATCGCCGAGGGCCTGCTGGCGCCCTACCCGCACGCGGCCGCCACCCTGATCCTGAGCATCTCCATCCTGCTGCCGCTGGGCAGCCTGCCGCTGCTGGCCTGGCTGCACCGGCGCCGCTGGACGCGGCTGGCGCCCGACGGCCTGATCGGCGAAAACGTGCGCGGCACCCTGAACATGGTGATACCGGGACTGCTGACCGCCGGCGCGGTGGCGCTGGCGGTCAGCGCGCTGATGCGGATTCCCGGCGTGGCGCAGTTCGACATCCCGCTCGACCTGGCCTCGCTCGACAGCCCCTTCACCACCGGCCCGATGACGGCCGCCCTGAACTCGATCTTCTGGTTCTTCGGCATCCACGGCTCTCACGCGATGGCGCCCGTCATCGACGTGCTGGACCAGGCCACCGCCCTGAACGCGGCCAGCATCGCCGCCGGCCACGAGGGCATGTACGCGCTGAACGGCAGCCTGCTCGGCGCCTTCGTGTTCATCGGCGGCGCCGGGGCGACGCTGTCGCTGGTGGCCGCCATCCTGATGTTCTCGCGCAGCGAGTCGCTGCGGCTGCTGGCGCTGGCCAGCATTCCGGTATCGCTGCTGAACGTCAACGAGATCCTGCTGTTCGGCCTGCCGCTGATCCTGAATCCGCGGCTGCTGATCCCGTTCGTGCTGGCGCCGGTCTGCAACACGCTGGTGGCGCTGGCGGTGGTGCAGCTGGGCTGGATCCCGCCCGCCTCGGTCACGTTGCCGCTGACCTCGCCGGTGCTGCTCAACGCCTATCTCAGCGCGGGCGGCCACCTGGGCGGCGTCGTGCTGCAGGTGGCGCTGATCGCGCTGGGGGCCTGCATCTACGCGCCCTTCGTGGTCGCGCTGGAACGCCAGCGCAAGGCCGACGCCACCGTCTACTTCAAGTCGCTCGACACCACCTTCCCGCGCCTGCAGGAGGAATCGCTGCTGTTCGCGCACGACCCGGTCGTCTCGACCTACACCAACCGCGCCCGACGCAGCGCCGAGATCTCGCGCATCCGCACCATCAGCGAATACGACTTCTATCTCGAATACCAACCGCAGGTGTCGCTGCGCAACGGCCGCTGCACCGGCTGCGAGGCGCTGCTGCGCGCCACCGGCCCGGAAGGCACGCAGCAGGCGCCGCTGGAATTCCTGCGCTGGCTGGCGCAGGCCGACCTGATGCGCGAAGTGGACCTGTGGGTGGCCAAGCAGGCGGTGCTGCAATGCCATGCCTGGCGCAAGGCGGGCTTCACCCTGCCCCTGACCGTCAACGTCACCAGCGGCACGCTGACCTCGGAGTCGTATCTGGACAAGCTCGTCAAGGTGCTGGAGCAGGCCCAGGGCCAGGTGTCGGTCGAGCTGACCGAGGACGCGCTGGTCGAGGACGCAGAGGCGCTGCACACGGCGTTCGACCGCCTGCACGGCATCGGCTGCAAGGTGTATATCGACGATTTCGGCACCGGCTACTCGGCGCTGAGCTATCTGCACCAGTTCGAGATCGACGCGGTCAAGATCGACCGCAGCTTCGTGCTGGCCCAGAGCAGCGCGCGCGGCGCCCAGGTCATGAGCGGCCTGCTGCGCTTCTGCGAGGCGCTGGACCTGCAGATCATCGTCGAAGGGGTGGAAACCCAGGAGCAGATCGCGGCGCTCGAATCCAGCGCCGAGATCATCGTGCAGGGCTGGTTCTATAGCAAGGCGCTGTCGGGCGAGCACCTGGTGGACTTCGCGCGGCGGCGCATGCCGGCCGCCGCGCGCAGCGACAACGCCGCCGCTATTTGATGCCGATGAACGGCAGGGCCGCGCCCGGCACCTGCGTGGACGGCAGCACGCCGTCCCATTTCTCGACCGCGTTCAGGCTGACCAGGTTGGTGTTGGCGGCCAGCGCTTCGGCCTTGGCGCGGATCGCCGCCGCCTCGGCGTCGCCGCGCATGCGGATGCCGTCGGCCTCGGCGGTGAACTGCTGGCGGCGCGCGTCGGCTTCGGCCTTGGCCTTGACCACCTGGATCTCGGCGTTGATCATCGCCGTTTCCTTCTGCTGGCGGGTGGTCTCGATCTGCACCTGCGCCAGCATGCGCTGTTCGATCGAGTGCTCGTAGGCCTGCGAGAAACCGACTTCCTCGATCTGCACGCCCACCACCTGCACCGGCGCGCCTTCCATGGTCTTGAGCACGGCGTTGTTCACGTCCAGGCCCAGCTTCTGGCGTTCCTGGATGGCGCGCACGGCGGTGTACTGGCCAAACACGTTCTTGACCGCGTCGGGCGTCTTGCGCTCGAGCACGCGCATCTGCAGGTTGTTGATGGTGCCGTATTCGGAATACAGCTCGGCGACGTGCTCCGGCGGCACGCGGTACGTGACCGACACGCGCAGCGTGGCGGGCTGCTGGTCATAGCTGTAGGCCTCGAGCTTCTCGAACACGAAGGTGTGGTCGCGCACCGACACCGTCATCACGTTGTCGATGAACGGCGTCTTGAAATCCAGGCCGGGCTCGGACACGCGCACCAGCTTGCCGTTGCGCAGCACCACGCCGCGCTCGCCCTGGTCCACCTGGAACCAGGAGCCGAACGCGAGGCACAGGATCAGCACGAACAGCACGCCCGTGATGATGCCCACCTTGAGGCTGCGCGGCTTGACGGACTTGACGATCTGGAGGTCGGTCGGCTTCACTTTTCAGTCCCTTTCTGATTTATTGCGTTTACGATCCGAGAGCACGGCGGCGATGCCGCGCGCAAGCAAATAGGCGACCACGGCGGCCCCCACCAAGATCAGGAAATATCGCATCTGGCATTCCCCCCGGAATAGAAGCGAGCGATTCTAGCCCGAGTCAGCAGTGTGACAGGTTACGGTTGTTGCAATGAGAAAAACTGCTTGCCATTAGGACTGGCAAACGTTCCAGCCAGGCATTACGCTGTTTTTACCCCGATTCCGAGGCCTGCCCCATGCGCCATCCCATCGCTGTCTTTGTGACCGTCCTGACCTGTAGCGCCGTGCGGGCGGGCGTGTTCGACTAGGCCGCGTCCGCGCCGTCGTGGCGCGGGCGGCGCATGCCGGCCCGCGGATCGAGCCCGAAGCGTTCGCGCAACGCGGCGACGGCCTCGGCCTCATCCAGCGTCGTCTCGGTCACCGCGTCCGCCGCCACCACCTTGAGCGTGTTGCCCACCAGGATGCTGCGGCCGGATTCGCCATGCAGCACCACCACGCGCTTCTGCACGAAGATCGCATCGGGATGGGTCGAGTTCAGGTAGTTGGCCGGCGTGAAGTCGATCCATTCCTGCGGCGACAGGTCGAAGCCGTACTGGTTCTGCCATTGGCCGCCGGCCCACGCCTGCAGCAGGTACTCGCCCGTATCGGCGCGGCTCAGCCTGAAGCGGTCCATGTCCTGCCGCACCTCGCGGTCCAGGTCCGCCAGGTCGAGCGGCGCGCGCAGGCCATAGCTGCCGAAGCCCAGGTCGCAGAGCCAATCGGCGCCATCGACGCGCGCCACCAGCGCCATGTGCGTGCGGGGACGCCTGACGGGATAGAACATGGGCCGCGCGGCCACGAAGCGATACCCGATGCCCAGCGCCTGCAATGCCATCGCGAACAGGCCGTTGACCTCGTAGCAGTAGCCGCCGCGTCCGCGCGCCACGATCTTGTCGACGATATCCTCGGGCACCAGCGACACCACCTGCCCGGCCTGTACGTCCAGGTTCTCGAACGGCACGGTGAACAGCTGGCGGCGCATCAGGGCGGCCAGCGTGGCGTGATCGGCCCGCGCCGCGCCGGCATGACCGATGCGTTCAAGGTAGCGGGACAAGGAAAAGTTCTCTGCGTGCATGGCGTGCGCCTTCGGGTTGCGGATGAATGGAAACCGCGCCCATCATGCGCCCGACCCGGCCCGCGCGCGACGACAGCGCGGCGCCAGGCTATGCTGCACAGATTGCGAATTCCAGGATCTGTCATGCAGCACAGTTACGCCCTGCTCGCGGCGCGCCTGAAGCGCGCCATCCACGCCGCGCAGTACCGCGTGGGAGAGCGCCTGCCGTCGGTGCGTGAACTGGCGACCGCGCATGACGTCAGCGTCGCCACCGCCGTGCGCTGCTACCGCCAGCTAGAACGCGAAGGCTATGCCGAGGCCCGCTACAAGTCCGGCACCTACGTGGCCGACTGGAAGGCCCTGCGCCAGGCGCGCGGCCGCTTGCCGGCCATGGCGAGCGAACGGTCGGCCGGCATGGAATACGAGCGCCTGGCCTCGCTGCAACACCGCATGACCCAGCTCTATGCGCTGACCGCGCAGCCGCTGCCGCTGGCGCTGCACCTGGCCAGCGCGGCGCCCGACTGGTATCCCTGCGACGCGCTGGCCAGGATCGCGCAACGCCAGCTACGCCAGCAGCCGCTGGCCTTGGGCGCCTATCCATCGGGCACCGGCCTGCCCGCTTTCAAGACCGAACTGCTGGCCCACCTGGCCGGCTGCGGCATCGATGCCGCGCCCGATGAGCTGCTGATCACCAACGGCGCCACCGAGGCCATGCAGATCGCCCTGCGCGCCGCCGCTCGGCCGGGCGACACCATCATCGTCGAATCGCCGGTGTATTTCGGCCTGCTGCAGACGCTCGAACACCTTGGCATGCGCGCGCTGGAGGTGCCCTGCGTGCCCGGCCAGGGCCTCAGCCTGGAAGCGCTGGAATACGCGCTGGAGCACCAGGCCGACGTGCGCGCCGTGGTGGTCATGCCCACATTCCAGAATCCATTGGGCGACTGCATGCCCGACGCGGCCAAGCAACGCCTGCTGAAGATCGCCCAGCGCCATGACCTGACCGTGATCGAGGACGACGCCTTCGGCGACCTGGGCCACCGGACCGAGCGCCCGCCCGCGCTCAAGGCCTGGGACCGCGATGGCCGCGTCATCTACTGCGGCTCGTGCAGCAAGAGCATGGCGCCCGCGTTCCGCCTGGGCTGGGTGCTGGGCGGCAAGCGCCAGCGCCAGCTGGAATCGCTGAAGATCAGCAATTCGCTGGCCGCGCCGCTGCTGGAGCAGCAGGTGCTGGCGGATTACATGAAAGCCGGCAAGCTGCCCGCCCACCTGCGCAAGCTGCGAACCCGGCTGGCGTCTATCGTGCCCCTGGCGCGCGACAAGGTGCGCCAGAACTTCCCCGCGGGGACCCGGATCGGCGGCCCCGAGGGCGGCTGGTGGCTGTGGCTGCAACTGCCCGAACCCACCGACACGCTGGCGCTGCTGCGCACCGCGGTGGCGCAAGGCATCTCGTACACGCCCGGCACGCTGTTCTCGGCCTCGGGAAAGTATGGCGACTGCCTGCGGCTCAATATCGCGCGGCCCTGGACGCCCGAGCTGGCCGCGGGCCTGCGCGCCCTGGGCGAAGCCGCCAGCCGCGCGCCCGCCGCCTAGGGCCGCTCAACCGCCCGCGTCATGGCGCGTCATAGCAAGCCAGCCCCAGGCGGGCCAGGTTGTCCGGGTACTCGAAGTAGGCCTCGTCCAGTTCCTGCAGCCGCGCCTGCTCGGCCTCGGTCATGGCGCCATAGATATCGTTGAGTTCGATGACCTCGGGCGCGGCCTCGAAGCGATCGATCAATCCGCGCATCCCGGCCAGGATGGCGTGCGTGCGCGTGGCGCCGATCTTGCCGAGCGCGAGCAGCGCCAGCTGGCAGGTCGGGTCGCCCCAGTTGCACAGGAACTGCATGAAGCCGCCGTTGTTGATATCGGCTTCCATGCGCCATAGCGCGACCAGTTCCTGCTCGCGCTGGGGCAGGCTGTCCAGCTTCCAGCCGGCGGCCTGCAATGCGGCCAGCGCCTTCTCGTAATGCGCGTCCCACAGCAGGTCGCGGACGTTCAGCATGCCTTCGGCCGACGGCGCGAGCAGGCCGGGCCAGACCACGCCATGGTCGTCGTCCACCAGTTGCCACTGTTCGCGCTCGGCCGGGCTGCCTTTCTCCAGCCGGATGTGCCGCCGGATCGGTTCGCGCAGCTCGCGGCCGTCGGCCAGCGTCAGCAGGATGTGGGTCTCGGTCAGCGCGAGATGGCGGATGCGGTAATCGGCGGGCATGCAGTGTCTCGAAATGAAAGCGGCAGTGGCGGAACGCGCTGAAGATAACGGATCAGGCCGCGGGCGTCGAGGCGCCGGCGCACGCTTATCGTTCCTAGCATCACGCCGCACACTGTTACGCCCCCGCGCAGGGCCCATCTGCTACCGTAAAGCCTGCCTCCGGGTACGGCCCGCGCGCCGCGTCCGCAATGTCCTTCGGATGGAGACCGACAATGCCACGCCCTTCCGCGTCCACGCCCCTGATCGGCGTGGTTCCGCCCTACGTCCTGGACCGCCTGGCGCAGCACGCCGACGCGCGGGTCAGCATGCCGGCGGTCAAGACCCTCATCATCGACCAGCAGCAGCGCGGCTTGCGTGAAATGGCGGCGCAGCCGCCGCGCGCGCAGGTGGCGCCGCCGCGCCCGCAGGGTCAGGCCGGCACGCCGCAACGCGCGGTACACGACGCCGGCAACACCACCACCCTGCCCGGCAAGCTGGTGCGCGCCGAAGACGCCAAGGCCAGCGGCGACGCCGCGGTCGATGAGGCCTATGCGCACCTGGGCGCCACCTACAAGCTGTTCCACGACATCTACCAGCGCGACTCGATCGACGGCGCGGGCCTGCCCCTGGTGGGCAGCGTGCACTACGGCGAAGACTACGACAACGCCTTCTGGAACGGCGCGCAGATGGTGTTCGGCGATGGCGACGGCGAGATCTTCAACCGCTTCACCGTGGCGGTCGACATCATCGGCCATGAACTGACCCACGGCGTCATCGACAGCGAGGCGGCGCTGGCCTACCAGGGCCAGTCGGGCGCGCTGAACGAATCGCTGTGCGACGTCTTCGGCGCGCTGGTCAAGCAGTATGCGCTGGGCCAGAACGCGCGCGAGGCCGACTGGCTGGTGGGCCAGGGCCTGTTCCTGCCCAAGGTCAAGGCGCGCGCGCTGCGCTCGATGGCCGAGCCGGGCAGCGCCTATGACGACCCGGTGCTGGGCAAGGATCCGCAGCCGGCACACATGAGCGCCTATGTCGATACGCCGCAGGACAACGGCGGCGTGCACATCAACTCCGGCATCCCCAACCGCGCCTTTTATCTGGCCGCCACGGCGCTCGACGGCCCGGCCTGGGAAGTGGCCGGGCGCATCTGGTACGACACGCTGCGCGACAAGCGCCTGCGCCACGACGCCGACTTCGCCGCCTTCGCGCGCCTGACGCTCGACGTGGCGCGCAGCGTACGCGGCGATGCCGCGCACAAGGCCGTGGCCGGCGCCTGGGCGGCGGTGGGCATACAGCCATGATCGCGCTGCCGCCGCTCGAACTCACGCTGCGCGTCAGCCTGACGCGCGAAGGCGGGCTGGCGTACCTGCCCGGCCTGGCGCGCACCCGCAGCATCGACCTGACCGATTGCCCGCCGGACCTGCGCCAGGAAGTCGGCGACGCCCTGCGCCGCACGGCGCCGCTGGCGACGCCGGACTGCGCCGCGCAAGGCGGCGACCAGCGCTATTTCCATGTGGAAGTGGTGTTTCGCGATCCGGCCAGCGGCGACAGCGCCAGCCTCGCGTTCGATGTGCCCGAGGCGCAGGCCCCCGACACGCTGGTGCGCCTGTGGCGCAGCCAGGCCGGGCAGCCCTGAGACGGGCCGCCTCGGTTGCCTAGCGTCGCGGCGGCTCGGCCACGCGCGGGTGGAACTGGCCGACCTGGATATTGCGGCCCGCCAGCAGGCCGCAGCCCGCCATCGCCACGCACAGCCCGGCGCACAGGCCCAGCGCCACCGACCAGCCGCCCAGGCGGTCATGCAGGGCGCCGACCAGCGTCGGGCCGCTGGCCGCGAACAGATAGCCGATGCATTGCGCCATGCCCGACAGCGCGGCCGCCTGCTGCGCATGGCTGGCGCGCAGGCCCACGAACATCAGGCCCAGGATGATGCCGCCGCCGGTGCCCAGGCCGAGCAGCACGATCCACAGCGTGGCCCAGCCCGGCGCCACGATCAGGCCCGTGAACGCCACCAGCGAGGCCGCCGCCGAGCAGAACGCCGCGGCGCGCTGGTCCTTCATGCGGCGCACCACCGGCGCCAGGAACAGCGCCGGCCCGGCCGACATCAGTTGCAGCAGGCCATGCAGCGAGCCGGCGCGCTCGGCCGAGTAGCCGGCGTCGCGCAGGATCGCCGGCAACCAGCTCACCCCCACGTAGAACACGAACGAATTGATGCCCAGGTACAACGTGACCTGCCAGGCCAGCGGCGAATGCCACAGGCGGCCGCCATGCGGCGCGTGCGCGGTCGACGACGCCGGCGGCGTGTGGTTGGCCAGTTGCGGCAGCCACAGCAACGCGCCGGCCAGCGGAATCACCAGCATGCACAGCGTCGAGATGCGCCAGTCGCCGCCGGCCAGGCTGGCCAGCGGCACCGCCAGCGCCGAGGCGGCGCCGGCCGCGATGCTCATGGTCAGCACATAGGCCGAGGTCAGCCCGGCCACCCGTTGCGGGAAGTCGCGCTTGAGCAGGCTGGGCAGCAGCACGTTGCCGATGGCGATGCCCGAGCCGATGACCGCGGTGCCGACATACAGCGCCCAGGCCTGGCCCTGGCTGCGCAGCACGATGCCGCCGCCGATCAGCAGCAACGCGAAGAACAGGCTGCGTTCCAGGCCATGGCGGCGCGCCATGCCGGCGGACACCAGCGACACCACGGCGAACGCCAGCAACGGCAGCGTGATCAGCATGCCGGCGGCGGTGTTCGACAGGCCGAGCTGTTCGCGGATCAGCCCGACCAGCGGCGGCACGCCCGTGACGGGCGCGCGCAGCGCCATGGCAATGAAGAGGATGCCCACGATCAGCAGGACGGGGCGTTGGGAAGCGGGGGAAGGCTGGGAAGGATTCATGACGACAGCTTAGGCAATGCCATGGCTGCTGAATTTCGAGATAATGACAGAATATCCCTAAATCCTGCCAACCAGGATCCCGCCACGTCCGCCCCATGTATCCGCCGGAAGCCCACAGCCCCTATTTCGATCCCGACATGCCCGCGCAATGGACCTACGCCATGCGCGTGGATGCGGCCCGGAACAGCCACGAATCCCCCACCCACCGCCACCGCATGGGCCAGCTGGTGCTGTCACTGCAGGGCGCCGTGACCAGCACGGTGCCGCAGGGCCTGTGGATGGTGCCGCCGCGCTACGGCGTCTGGATCCCGGGCGGCACCCCGCACAGCAACCGGGTCACCGACAATGGCCGGGTCTGCTTCCTGTTCGTGCCGCCGGATACCCCCGGCCTGCCGCGCCAATGCTGCACGCTGGCGATCACGCCGCTGGTGCGCGAGTTGATGGTCCACCTGGCCGACCTGTCGCCGGCCGCCACCGCCGATCCGGGCAACCGCAGGCTGGCCGACGTGCTGGTCGAGCAACTGGCGCAGATGCCGACCGAGCAGTTGCACCTGCCGCTGTCGGAACACCCGCGCCTGCGCGAGATCGCCACGGCCCTGCACGCCGATCCGGCCGACCGCAGCACGGTGGCCGAGTGGGGCAGGCGCCTGGCCATGAGCGAGCGCACGCTGGCGCGCCTGGTGCGGCAGGAGGTCGGCATGAGCTTCGGCCGCTGGCGCCAGCAGATGCACATCGTGATGGCGCTGCAGCGCCTGTCGTCGGGCGTGTCGGTGCAGCGCACCGCCGAAGACCTGGGCTATGAATCGGTCAGCGCCTTCATCACCATGTTCCGCAAGACGCTGGGGCAGACGCCGGCGCGCTATTTCGCCGACAAGGCCGGCGGCCTCGACGGCGCCTGAGGCATGCGGGCCTCAGCCCTTCGGCCCCGCCACCAGGAACAGGCGCGGGAACGGCAGCAGCACCGTGCCGTCCGCCAGCGCCGGATAGGCGCGCGCGATCTCTTCCTGGTAACGCGCCAGGAACGCCGCCTGCTCGCCGGCATCCAGCTTGTTCAGGTAGGGGCGCAGGGCCGTGCCCTTGAACCACTCCACCACCGCCTGCGCGCCCGCCAGCGGGTGCAGGTAGGTGGTGCGCCACACATCCAGGCGATCGCAGTGCGGCTTGAGCAGTTCGTAGTACCAGGCGGCGCTGTGGCGCGGCGGATGCTTGACGTCGCCGATCCTGGCGGCCCAGGGGCCATCCGCGGCGACCTGGCGCGCCAGCTTGTGGGCCGGCTCTTCCAGGTTGTCCGGCGTCTGCACCGCCAGGCTGCCGCCCGGGGCCAGCTTACCCACCAGGCGCGGATACAGGGTCGCGTGGTCGGGCACCCATTGCAGCGCGGCGTTGGCCAGGATCACGTCGTACTGGCGCGGCGGATTCCAGGTCTCGATATCGGCCAGCTCGAACGCGATCGACGGCAGGCGCTTGCGCGCCGCCACCACCATGTCGTCCGAGCTGTCCATGCCGGTCACCTCGGCCTGGGGATAGCGGCTGGCCAGCACCTCGGTGGAGTTGCCGGGGCCGCACCCGAGGTCGACGGCGGTCGCGACCGTCTCGTTGGGCAGCGCCGCGACCAGATCACGCACCGGACGGGTGCGTTCGTTTTCAAAGGCGGAATACTGTTTGGCGGACCAGGTCATGGCGGCTCCTTGCGTGGGTCTGGGTACGTTCCGCACTCTACGCCGCGTCATTCCATATGACAAATATATATAGGGCTACATATTCATATTCAGTGGATATGCCGGCACCCTGTCAGAATGCGGCTATCCCCCCCAATCGGAACCTCGCGCATGCCCCTTCAACTGGTCCTGTTGCCCGGCATGGACGGCACCGGCGATCTGTTTGATCCGCTGCTGTCCGCGCTCCCCGCCGCGCCGCCGCCCGTGGTGCTGCGCTATCCCGCCCGCGAGCCGCTCGATTACCCCGCGCTGGAACAGCGCGTGCGCCAGGCCCTGCCCGCGCAGACGCCGTTCGTGCTGCTGGCCGAATCATTCTCCGGACCGTTGGGCGCCGCCATCGCCGCCGCGCCGCCGCCGAACCTGCGCGGCCTGATCCTGTGCGCCTCGTTCGTCCGCGCGCCCCATCCCCGCCTGGGCGTGGCGCGCCCGCTGGCCAGCTGGCTGCCGGTCACGCTGCTGCCGCGCGCGGTCCTGCACCACTTGTTGCTGGGCGCCCATGGCACTCCGGCGCTGCGCGCCGCGCTGGACCAGGCCGTCGCGCGGGTGGCGCCCACCGTCATGCGGGCCCGCCTCAAGGCCGTGATGGGCGCCGACCAGACCGCGGCATTCGCCGGCGTGCGCATGCCGCTGCTGTACCTGCAGGCGCGCCACGACCGCGTCGTGCCGCCCGCCGCCGCCGCGCTGGTCGCGCGGCTGGCGCCTCAGGCCCGCATCGTCGACATCGACGCGCCGCATTGCCTGCTGCAGGCCGCGCCCAGGGCCGCCGCCGAGGCCATCACCGACTTCCTGCGCACGCTCGAGGCGGCCCGGCGATGAAAAAAGGGCCCGCCATCGGCGGGCCCCTCGATAAGCGCCGGACGCGCTTACTCCGTCTTCAGCTCAGGCTGCGGCGCACCCGAGCGGGTTTTCCACAGCGAGAACAGCACGCCGCCACCGATCAGGCCGAAGGTCACCGACAGCGACACCACGGCGGGAATCTTGCCGACGAAGCCGACCAGGAAGATCTTCGTGCCAATGAACACCAGCACCAGCGACAGCGCGTACTTCAGGTAGTGAAAGCGGTGGATCATCGCCGCCAGCGCGAAGTACAGCGCACGCAGGCCCAGGATCGCGAAGATGTTGCTGGTGTACACGATGAACGGGTCGGTGGTGATGGCGAAGATCGCCGGCACCGAGTCCACCGCGAACAGCAGGTCCACGAACTCGATCAATACCAGGGCCAGGAACAGCGGCGTGGCCCAGCGCACCGTCTTGCCCGTGGCCGCGTCCGGCTCGCGCACCCAGAAGGCGTTGCCGCGCAGGCCTTCCGTGACGCGCATGCGGCGCTTCAGGAACTTCAGGATCGGGTTGGTGGCGATGTCCGGCTCCTGGTCGGCGATCATCCACATCTTGATGCCGGTGAACACCAGGAACGCGCCGAACAGGTACATCAACCAGCCGAAGTTGCTGACCAGCGCGGCGCCCAGGCCGATCATGATGGCGCGCAGCACGATCACCCCCAGGATGCCCCAGAACAGCACGCGGTGCTGGAACTGGCGCGGGATGGCAAAGAAACTGAAGATCAGCGCGATCACGAAGACGTTGTCCAGCGACAGCGATTTCTCGATCAGGAAGCCCGTGTAATAGGCCATGCCGCTGGCCGGGCCCATCTGCCACCAGACCCAGCCGCCGAACATCAGGGCCGCGCTGATGTAGCCGGCCGACAGCAGCAGGCTTTCGCGCACGCCGATCTCGCGGTCTTCCTTGTGCAGCACGCCCAGGTCGAAGACCAGCAGGGAGATGACGATGCCGATGAACAGCAGCCAGCTCCAGGCCGGCGTGCCGGCGAAGTCGGCTTGTAGAAATGAGAGCAAGGCTTCCATGATGTTCCCGCTTATGTATGAAGGCCCTCATGATCCGGATCCCGGGCCGATGGAGAAATCAGCCTGAAAGTGAGTTATGGTTCGAAAAAACCGAAGTGAATATCGCCATGCTCAATTACCGCCACCTGTACTACTTCTGGATGGTCGCCAAGGAAGGCGGCTTCTCGCGCGCCGCCGAGCGGCTCGACATGGCCATCCAGACCATCAGCGCCCAGGTGCGCGAACTGGAAAAGAACCTGGGCCACCAGTTGCTGCGCCCGGCCGGCCGCGGCGTGGCCCTGACCGACGCCGGCCAGGCGGCCTTCGCCCGCGCCGAGGAGATCTTCCAGATCGGCCAGGAATTGCCGCAGGAGGTCCGCGCCGCCGCCACCAAGCCGGTGATCCGGCTGTCGGTGGGCCTGTCGGACGGCATCTCAAAGCTGGCCGCCCACGCACTGCTGGGCCCGGTGCTGGACACCCCGGACCTGCGCCTGACCTGCCACGAGGGCGAGGTCGAGGAACTGCTGGGCGAACTGGCGCGCCACCACCTGGACCTGGTGCTGGCCGGCCAGGGCGCGCCGGCCAACCCCAACCTGCGCCTGACCAGCGACCGGTTGGTGTCCTCGCCGGTGGACTGGTACGGCCCGGCGCGACTGGTGCGCAAGGCCGACACCCAGGACTTCCCCCACTGCCTGGAACGCCTGCCGGTGCTGCTGCCCACCGGCCATTCGGTGCTGCGCCAGACGCTGGACCGGTGGTTCAATGAACAGGGCCTGCGGCCCAACGTGGTCGGCGAGTTCGAGGACAGCGCGCTGATGTCGGTGTTCGCCGCGCGCGGGCTGGGCGTGTTCCCGCTCAGTCGCCTGGGCGGCGACGACGTCGGCCTGCTGCGCGGCCTGCGGCCGCTGGCGCGCTGCGATAGCGTGCACGAGGAGATCTACGGCATCCGCAACCGCCGCGGACAGCACCATCCGCTGGTGCAACGCATCCTGGCGCATGCCAAGACTTCGGTTTTTTCTTAATGTTTGTCACAAAGACGCTGGTTTTTCAGAATGGCTTTCCGCTCTATCGTGGCGTTTCTTTCTTGAATCACCGGAGTACCCCGCAATGAAAAAGATCATCTGGCTCGGTTTCGCCGTGCTGGCCGCGCTATGGACCGGATTGGTGGCGCTGACGCTGCAACTGACCGATTGGGTGCTGGCCACCATCGCCTCGGCGCAAGTGCCCGGCGCCACGGCCATCGGCTCCGCCCAATGGGCCGCGCCCGCCTGGGCCGCCCCCTGGGTCGACGCCGGCCTGATCCAGTCGCTGCAATCCGGCCTGGTCTGGCTGGTGCAGGGGCTGAACCAGATCCTGCCCGCCGCCGGTAGCCTGGGCACCTGGATCGCCGTGCTGGGCTGGCTGTTCTGGGGCTTCATCATGGCCGCCCTGCTGGTGCTGGCGCTGATCCTGCACTGGCTGGCCGGCAAGCGCCCGCAGGGCGACGGCCCCGGCCGCCAAGTGGTGTAATAAGGCAGGCAACGCGGCGTCCCGGCGCGCTGCCTCCTTACAGGAGCGTACCGTGCCGTCCCGCCTTTTCCGCGTCGCCATCCTGCCCGCCGCCCTGCTGGCGACGCCGCCGGCCCATGCCACCAAGGCGCCCTACGGCGTCGAGGTCTGCACGCTGACCGGCACGTCGGGCCAATACAGCGTGCGGGTGCGCAACACCGGCTCGGCGCCGCTGGCCCGCGCCGACGTCACCGGCGTGCGGCTGGACGCCGGCGGCCAGGCCCGGGACAACATCACGGTCAGCCTCGGCGCCATTCCCCCCGGCCGCTACGAAACCGCCATCCTGGCGCGGCACGGCGAATCGGCCGCGCTGGTCAGCATCGCCACCTACCAGTCCGTCAACGGCGTCGAGACCCGGCAGCAGGAACTGTTCGCCGGCAAGGTCGCCCACGTCTCGCCCGGCTCGGCGCTGCAATACACCCTGGCGCCGCTGGCGGTGCGCGGCTGGACCGTGGCCTACGGCGGCCCCAACACGCCCAGGCTGGAGCCCGGCAGCGCCGTGCTGCTGGCCTATGCGGCGCGCGGCGGCAAGAAGGTGGATACCCGGCCCGAAGCGGGCCGCACGCCCGCCGACGTGGTGCCGCTGGCGCCCTGCCCGGCGCCGCGCGGCAGATAGGGACGCGGCTGGCGCCGTCCTCGACGGCGCTACGTGCCGCTCAGCAGGTCGCGCTCGTTCAGCAGCGCGTAGACGATCTCGGGTTTGTTGTCGAAACCGCGGCGGATGGCGGCCGGAATCGACGAGCGCGTCTTGCGGCAAAGGCCCGGCTGGTCGTCGAGCTGGATGGCGATGCCGCGCGAGGTGCGCACCTCGTTGTCACTGGGGACGATGCGCACCACGATGCCCAGTTGCGCCTGCATGCGGTCCTGCATCGCGCGCAGGTCTTCCAGGCTGGCGATGTTCTCGAGCCGCGCCACCAGGCGCTTTTCCTCTTCCTTGGTCAGCCGCAGGATGCGCGCGTCGGCCGCCGGATCGGCCAGCAGCCGGTCGCGGTCGCACATACAGGCGCCCGGGGGGCATTCTTGACGGATGGGGAACGGAAGGTTCATGGCACGCGCATCGCAGGCTATCCGACGATTCTACCCAGGAACCTCCGACCGCCGCGAGCCGTGGCCCGTCCCCCATCCGGGTGCGGGGCAGCCATCGCCCGGCGCGGGCGCTCGGGCATAATGCGCCGAGAAGAAATCCGGGAGTCGCTGCCTTGAAAATGTTCCTGCTCGCGGCCTTGCTGGCCGGCACCGGCGTCAGCGCCAGCGCGCTCGCGCGCGACCATGCCTACGACATCAAGCCGGGCCTGCGGGCGGTGGTGACCGTCGGCGGCGCCGCCCAGCAGCGCGTCAGTGTCCGCGTCGGCAAAGGCGCGCCTCAGGAAATAGCCCGCCTGGACGACGAGGCGGCCGACGTTTTCGAAACGCCCGACATCGACCACGACGGCTACCGCGACCTGGTGATCGGCCAGAGCGGCGGCAGCGGCCAGGTCCACGCCCGCCTGTTCCTGTACCGCCCCAAGGACGGCCGCTTCCACGAGATCGCGCACCCCGCGCCCGAGGCCAGCCCGTGCCACCAGTTCGTCAACCCGGTGTTCGATGCCGGCAAGGCGGCCTTCTCGACAGGCTGCCGCTATGGCGCCGACCGCAACGGCACCGAGGACTACGTGCTGCGCGCCGACGGCACGGCGCGCCCGGTGCAATGGACCACCCAGGCGCTGTTCGACCTGGAGGACACGGCCTTCGACCTGACCTATGCGTTCCACGAGGACGGCACGGTGGCACGCATCCAGATCGACGGCGAAGGCGCGCCGCTGGACGACGGCGCCGTGCCTTTTGAGCGACTCGACCTGTACGACGCGCCCGATGTGAAGGCGCTGTCGGCACAGACCGCCAAGGCCGGCGACCGGCTCGACGTCATCGCGCTGCGGCCGTACTGGCTGCAGGTGCGGCTGGCCGGCGCGGCCGCGGATGCGCCACCCAAATGGGTCCGCTACGCCGACCTGAAGATCGACAAGCATCGCTACGCCCCGCCGCAGCGTCCGCCCGCCAGCGGCCTGCAGCTGTCGGTGTTCGGCCACCTCGGCACCACGCTCTACGAAGCCGGCGGCCGCTTCACGCTGCACGTGACCAATCTCGGGCCCGGCCCGGTGCGCCTGCAGTCGCCGCGCGTCTGGCTGCTGTTCATCGACAGCCAGGACCGGCGCACACTGCAACCGCTGTACCCTCGGCCGCCGGTAACGTTGGAAGCTCCCGCCGCCCCGCAGCTCGGCCCCGCCTACGGCGAAGGCTCGGATCGCCCCGCCGCGCCGATCCAGGCACGCCATGCGGCCCGCTGGGCGGACGACCCGGTGCTGTGGCGCCAGGACGCGGACGGCGCATCCAGCTATCAGGTGGACGCCGGCAACGGCCAGTACGTGCCCTTCTTTCCCGACCTGGCGCCCGGCCGCTATCGCCTGGTCGTGGCGCTGACCGATCCGGCGGCCGCGACCGAGCCGGTCTATTCGAATGCCATCGAGGTCGATCTGCCCTTCCCCAAGCGGCAATGAACCCATCCCGTCGTCACCGTCCGCGCCTATGAACGCTTCACCCTCCCGCTGGCGCCGCCGCCTCCTCGCCACCGCCGCCGGCCTGTGCGCCGCCGTGGTGCTGGCGGCCGCCGCGCTGGTCGCGGCGGGCCTGCTGGCAGGCGCCCCGCGTGCGGACGTCGCGGTGGTGCTGGGCAACACCGTCGCGCCCGACGGCCGTCCGTCGCCGCGCCTGGCGGCCCGGCTGGACCGCGCCTACGACTGCTACGCCGCCGGGCGCTGCAGGGTCGTCTTCGTCAGCGGCGGCGTCGATCCGGCGGGCCGCGACGAGGCCGCGGTCATGCGCGACTACCTGATCTCGCGCGGCGTGCCGGCCGACCGGGTGGTGGCCGACAGCCTCGGCAACGACACCTGGGCCACCGCCATCCACGCCAGCGCCTACATGCGCGAGCATGGCTACGCCAGCGCCATCGCCATCACGCAGTACTTCCACGTGCCGCGCACCATGCTGGCGCTCAGGCGCCACGGCGTGCCCCAGGTTGGCGGCGCCTCGCCCCGCTTCGCCGAGGCGCGCGACCTGTATTCGATCCTGCGCGAGCTGCCGGCCATCGCCTGGTACGCGGCGCGGCCGCTATAGTTTCCCTTCCCTTCTTCCACGGACGCTACCGTGCATATCTTCCACAACCCCGTCCACGCCAAACACGATGGCCGCCAGGAAATGTTCCGCGGCAAGCTGGTGCCCTGTCATGAGACCCCGGCCCGGCTCGAGTACGTGCTGGACGCCCTGCGCCAGCGCGGCATCGGCACGCTGCAAGCGCCGGCCGCGCCCGACCTGGACCTGATCCGGCGCGTGCACAGCCCGCGCTACGTCGACTTCCTGCAAGGCGCCTGGGCCGACTGGATCGCGCTGGACCCGGCCAACGCCGAGCTCGACATCCTGCCGTCGGTGTGGCCGGTGCGCGGTTTCCGCCACGACATCGCGCCCAGCAACTTCGCCGCGCGCCTCGGTCTGTTCTCGTTCGACAGCGGCAGCCCGTTGACGGCGGGCACCTGGGAAGCAGCCGCCGCCGGCGCGGCCTGCGCCATCGACGCGGCGCGCACGGTCTCGAGCGGCAGCGGCCCGCGCGCCGCCATGGCGCTTACGCGCCCGCCCGGCCATCACGCCGGCGCCGACTTCTTCGGCGGCTACTGCTTCCTGAACAACGCCGCCCTGGCGGCCCAGGCGCTGCGCGAGGCCGGCGCCGAGCGCGTCGCGGTGCTGGACATCGACTACCACCACGGCAACGGCACCCAGAGCATCTTCTACGAGCGCGGCGACGTGCTGACCGTGTCGGTGCATGGCGACCCGACCACCGAATATCCCTTCTTCCTGGGTTACGCCGATGAGCCCGGCCAGGGCGCGGGCCTGGGCGCCAACCTGAACCTGCCGCTGACGGCCGGCACCGACTTCGCCGGCTGGACCGAGGCGCTCGAACAGGGCCTGGCCGCCATCGGCCGCTTCAAGCCGGACGCGCTGGTGATCGCGCTGGGCGTGGACACCTACGAAGGCGACCCGATCTCGAAATTCAAGCTGCGCAGCGCCGACTACCTGCAGGTGGGCGCGCGCCTGGCACGGCTGGGCCTGCCCACCGTCTTCACCATGGAAGGCGGCTATGCGGTGGCCGAGGTCGGCACCAATGTCGCCAACGTGCTGGAGGGCTACGCCGGCTGAGCCGCGGCGGCCATCCGCCGCCACACGGCCTCGACCGCGGCGCGCGCGTCGCTGCGGTCCTTGAATGCCAGGATGGCCACCTCGATGTCCCAGGCGCGGTTGGCCAGCGGCACCAGGTCGGCCGTTTCCAGGCGTCCCAGCGCGCTGTCGGCCAGCCAGGCCACGCCCAGCCCCTGCGCCGCCATGTCGCCCAGCACGTCCGACATCTCCGCCTCGAACAGGCGCACGCCGTGCAAGGGCTCCGGCCCGCTCTCGATCGCCGCGTCGATCAGGCGCGCGAAATAGACGCTGGGCGAGTACATCAGCAACGGCACCGGCCGCGCCGTGGTGCCCGGCAAGTCCAGCCCCTCGCGTTCGACCAGGCCGCGCGCCGCGTACGGCCGGATCAGCTCGCGGCCCAGCGTCAGGCAGTCATACCGCGACAGGTCCAGCGGCAGCGGCTGCGCCACCTGGTGGAAACAGATCAGCAGGTCGGCCGCGCCCGAGGTGAAGGCCGACACCGTGTCGTGCACGTTGCCCGTCTGCAGGCTGCGACTGAGCTGCTGTCCCGCGCTCCAGTCGCGCCACCAGCGCGGCAGGTGGGTCGTGGCCAAGGCATAGGAGGTCGCCAGGCGCAGCTGGTTGCGCGCCGGCACCGCGGCGATGCCCGCGCGCGCCTCGACCAGCTGGTTGACCAGTTCGATCGCCGCGACGCGGAAGCGCTCGCCCGCCTCGGTCAGCTGGGTCGGAAAGGCGGAACGGTCGATCAGCCGCGCGCCGGCCCAGTTCTCCAGGCTCTGGATGCGGCGGCTGAAGGCCGCCTGCGACAGATTGCGGGCCTCGGCCGCGCGCGTGAAGTTGCGCAGCTCCGACAAGGTGATGAAGTCCTGCAGCCACCGGGTATCCATACCGCTCCTTGCGCGATTCGCATGGGCCATGCGCGCCATGCATGACGGCGCATGCGTACTTCGCATTGGACGCCGGCGCCGCGCCGCCAGACACTGCGTCCGTCGGTTCCGCATTGGAACCTGCCTTTTGCCGGAGTGTAAACATGGATCAAACCCTGCGTGCGGCGGCCCGCGAATACCTCATCCGCTACGGCGGCGACACCTTCCCGAACCTGTTCAAGTCGGCCAAGGGCACGGTGGTGCGCGACGACACCGGCCGCGAGATCCTGGACTTCACCTCGGGCCAGATGTGCGCCACCATCGGCCACAACCATCCGGCCATCGTCGACGCGGTGCGCCGCGCCGGCGAGACCGCCTTCCACTTCTTCAGCGGCATGATCCCCGAAGCCGTGGCGCAACTGGCCGCCACCCTGGCGCGCGACTGGATGCCGGCCGGCATGACCAAGTCGATCTTCGTCAACACCGGTTCCGAGAGCAACGAGATCGCGCTGCGCATGGCCAAGATGCACAAGAGCGGCTTCGAGATCCTGGCCGTGGGCGGCTCGTGGCACGGCGTCACCAGCGGCGCCGGCTCGGTCTCGTACGCCAGCGACCGCAAGGGCTACGGCGTGCCGCCGGCCGGCGTGTTCGTCATGCCGGAGCCGAACGCGTACCGCCCCTACATCGCCGGCCTGGACGCCGAACAGTCGGCGCTGGCCTGCCTGGAGATCGGCCTGAAGATGTTCGACATGGCCTCGGCCGGCCGGCCCGCGGCCATCATCGTCGAACCGGTGATCAGCGCCGGCGGCGTGCTGGTGCCGCCCAAGTCATACATGCAGGCCCTGCGCCGCGCCGCCGATGCGCGCGGCATGCTGCTGATCTTCGACGAGGCGCAGACCGCCTTCGGCCGCCTCGGCTGCCGCACCGGTTCGGAACACTTCGGCGTCACGCCCGACATCATCAGCGTCTCCAAGACCCTGGGCGGCGGCCTGCCGCTGGCGGCCACCATCACCACGCCCGCCATCGAGCAGGACGTGCACGAAAAGGGCTTCACCTTCTACACCAGCCACGTCTCGGACCCGCTGCCCGCCACCGTCGGCCTGGCGGTGCTGGAAACGCTGCAACGCGAACAGCTGCTGGAGCGCGCCCGCCGCCAGGGCGACTACCTGCGCCGCGGCCTGCTGGAACTGCAACAGCGCCACGAAGCCATCGGCGACGTGCGCGGCCTGGGCCTGCTGCTGGGCGTGGAGCTGGTGCAGGACCGCGACACGCGCGAGCCGTACCACGCGCTTGGCGCCCTGACCACGCAGCGCTGCTTCGAACTGGGGCTGTCGATGAACATCCGCCGTCGTCCCGAGCGCGGCTCGGTTTGGCGCATCGCGCCGCCGCTGACGGTCAGCAACGAGGAAATCGACCGCGCCGTCGCGATCCTGGACCAGGCCCTGACCGAAAGCCTGGACCAGATCGCCAAGCCCCGCGCGCTGACCGCCTGAACCGTCCCACCCTGGCGCCGGGCCGGGCCCGGCCGGAGAACGCAATGCCGATATTCCGAACCACGGCCGGCGCCCTGGCGCTGGCCACCGTCACCAGCCTGGCCCACGCCGGCCCCACCCTCGACACCGTCAAGAAGCGGGGCTACGTGCAGTGCGGCGTGTCCACCGGCATCCAGGGCTTTTCCTCGCCGGACAGCAAGGGCAACTGGCAGGGGCTGGACGTGGACATGTGCCGAGCCATCGCCGCCACCGTCTTCAACGACGCCAGCAAATTCCGCCTGACGCCGTTGACCACGCAGGCGCGCTTCACCGCGCTGCAATCGGGCGAGGTCGATGTGCTGACGCGCAACGTCACTCCGACGATGGCGCGCGACACCACGCTGGGCCTGATCAGCACTGGCGTGAACTATTACGACAGCCAGGGCGTGATGGTGTCGGCCAAGCTCGGCGTCAAGAAGCTCAGGGAACTGGACGGCGCCACCATCTGCGTGCAGCCCGGCACCGTCACCGAGCTCGACCTGGCCGACTGGTTCCGCGCCAACGGCCTGAAGTTCAAGCCGGTGGTGATCGACAAGTACGACGAGATCGTGCGCGCCTTCGCGGCCGGCCGCTGCGACGCCTTCACCTCCGACAAATCGCAGCTGGCGGCCTCGCGCACCACGCTGGAGCAGCCGGACAATTACCTGATCCTGGACGAGAACATCGCCAAGAGCCCGCTCGGCCCGATGGTGCGCCAGGGCGACGACAACTGGTTCAACGTGGTGCGCTGGACGCTCAACGCCATGCTCGAAGCAGAGGAATTCGGCGTCACCTCGGCCAACGTCGACAGCCAGCTGAAAAGCAACAACCCCAACGTGCAGCGCATCCTCGGCGTAACGCCGGGCATGGGCAAGAACCTGGGGGTGGACGACAAGTGGGCCTACAGCATCGTCAAGCAGGTCGGCAACTACGGCGAGAGCTTTGAGCGCAACCTGGGGATGGCCAGCGCGATGAAGCTGCCGCGCGGCCTGAACGCGCAATGGCGCGACGGCGGCCAGATGTACGGCTGGCCGGTGCGCTGACCCGCGCAGTACGGGCGGACAGTGCGGGCGGACAGCCCGGACGGGCCTGTCCGCGCCACGCATGCAGCGCCCCGGGCGCGGCGTCGCGCATTCAGACGTCGCGCGTTCAGGCGGCGCGCGTTCCGCGCCGCCACCACAGCGCCTCGCACAGCCACAGCAGCGGCCACGCCAGCAACAGGCCGACCAGCAGGTCCGGCAACCACGGCGCGGCCGCGGGCGGCGTACCGCCTTGCAGCCAGGCCGGGCTGTAGAGCAGGAATGCGGACACGAAGCCGCGCGACCCGATGTCGCGAAAGCCCGCGCCCCGGCCCAGCGCCGCGGCCAGCATGCATACGATGACGAAGAACGCGTCGCCCGCGGCGCGATACCAGGCCGGGATGACCAGCGGATCCAGCGGCCGGTACATGGCAATGGCGATCAGCAACGCGCCCAGCGCCAGGGCGCGCACCCAATAGAATGAAGTCCCCGCGTCGCTGCCGCGTACTGGCGCCCTGTTCCCGTCAGTCACGCGTTTCCAGCGCCTTGTTGATGCGCAGGGCCAGCAGCGTGCAGGCGGTGCCGGACAGCAGGTAGATGCTGACCGCCACCAGCCCGAAGCGCGCCGACAGGCCCAGCGCCACCAGCGGCGCGAAAGCCGCGCCGATCAGCCAGGCCATGTCGGTGGTGAGCGCCGCGCCGGTGTAGCGGAAACGCTTGGTGAAGTTGGCCGTCACCGTGCCGGACGCCTGGCCGTACGACAGCCCCAGCAGCGCGAAGCCGATCAGGATGAAGGCGTCCTGCGCCTTGGGGCTGCCGCCCAGCAGCCACGGCGTGAACAGCGCGAACACGCCGATCAGCGCGGCCAGCAGGCCCAGCGTGGTGCGCCGGCCGATGCGATCGGCGATCCAGCCCGAAGCGATGGTGCCCAGGATGCCCACGCCCGCGCCGATGATCTGCACGATCAGCACATCGGAGATCTGCTGCGTGGCGCTGACCGCGATCCACGACAGCGGGAACACCGTCACCAGGTGGAACAGCGCATAGCTGGCCAGCGCCGCGAACGCGCCCAGGAAAAGGTTGTAGCCCTGCTCGCGCACCATCTGGCCGGTGCCGATGGGTTCGAGCTCGCCCTCTTCGAGCAGCTGCGTGTATTCCTCGGTCAGCACCAGCCGCAGCCGCGCGAACAGCGCCACCACGTTGATGGCGAAGGCGACGAAGAACGGATAGCGCCAGCCCCAGTCGAGGAAGTCGGCCTCGGTCAGCGTCAGGTGCAGGAACAGGAACAGCGCGCTGGCGATCATGAAGCCGATGGGCGCGCCCAGCTGGCCCAGCATCGCGTACCAGCCGCGGCGCTTGGGCGGCGCGTTCAGCGCCAGCAGCGACGGCAGGCCGTCCCACGAGCCGCCGAAGGCCAGCCCCTGCAGGCAGCGGAACACCGCCAGCAGCACGATGGCGTGCGAACCGATGACGTTGTAGCCGGGCAGAAAGGCCATGCCGACCGTCGCGGTGCCGAGCAGGAACAGCGCGATCGTGAGCTTGGTGCCGCGCCCCCAGCGCCGCTGGATCGCCATCGACAGCGCGGTGCCGATCGGCCGCGCGATGAACGCGAACGAGAAGATGACGAAGGCCCACAGCGTGCCTTCCAGCTGCGCCTCGAACGGGAAGAACACCCGTGGAAACACCAGCACGCAGGCGATGCCGAAAACGAAGAAGTCGAAGTATTCGGAGGCGCGTCCGATGACGACCCCCACGGCGATTTCGCCCGGCGCCACCTTGGCGTGGCTGGCCGCGCCCCCTGTCGCGCCCGGACTGGGCAAGGCAGAGGCATGACCGGGATACTGCGTGGTGGTCGCCATGTGAGTGCTCGCTGAAAGGAGGTTTTGGAAAACGCCTTGCCTACGCTTTTGCAACACACTAGTACGCACATGCGGCAAGGCCTCGCGGACCGCGGCGCGATCACGCCCGGTCCCGCCCCGCACGCCTTCCCGTGCATACTTTTGCTCTTTTTACCCTAGATTTTTCGCGGCTTCCAGCGTAGTGTTGCGTTTACCTCCCACGGTTACGTTTCGGGGTATGGCCATGCCGTCTTTCCCAAGGTTCCGCGGATTGTTGCTGTTAGCCGCCCTGCCATTGCTCTCCGGATGCAATGCGGTGTTGCTCTCACCATCAGGCGACATCGCGGTGCAGCAGCGCAACCTGATCATCATCTCGACCGGCCTGATGCTGCTCATCATCGTGCCGGTGATCTTCCTGACCTTCCTGTTCGCGTGGCGCTATCGCGCCAGCAACCGCGACGCGCACTACGACCCCGACTGGAACCACTCCACCATGCTGGAGCTGTTGATCTGGGCCGCGCCGCTGCTGATCATCATCGCGCTCGGCGCGCTCACCTGGGTCAGCACCCACCAGCTCGATCCCTACCGCCCGCTGGCGCGCCTGTCCGAAGGCCGCGAGGTGCCGCCCGGCACCAAGCCGCTGGTGGTCGAAGTGGTGGCGCTCGACTGGAAGTGGCTGTTCCTCTATCCCGAACAGGGCGTGGCGGCGGTCAATGAACTGGCCGCGCCGGTCGACCGCCCGATCCAGTTCAAGATCACCTCGTCGACGGTGATGAACTCGTTCTTCATCCCGGCGCTGGCCGGCCAGATCTACGCCATGCCGGGCATGCAGACCACGCTGCACGCGGTCATCAACCACCCCGGCGAATACGAGGGCCTGTCGGCCAACTACAGCGGCGCGGGCTTTTCCGGCATGCGCTTTCGCTTCCACGGCCTGGACCCGCAGGGCTTCGACAAGTGGATCGCCGACGCCCGCGCCTCCGGCGCCACGCTCGGCCGCGACACCTACCTGAAGCTGGAGCAGCCCAGCGAACGCAACCCGGTGCAGCGCTACGCCAGCGTCGCGCCCGGCCTGTTCGATGCCATCGTCAACCGCTGCGTGGAACCGAACCGCATGTGCATGAAGGACGCCATGGCGATCGACGCCGGCGGCGGCATGGGCATCCCGGGCGCGCGCAACATCGCCAGCCTGGACGCGGCCACGCGCGAGCGCCTGGGCCTGGCCGATGCCCCGCCGCGCAAGTATGTCGGCGCCATGTGCACCTCGGCGGCGGAACTGGCGCTGTAGCGGCGTCGTCGCCGCCGCGGCGCATCGCGTGAAATCAAGGTATTCCCCCTGGAAACCGAGCCCTGGAAACCGAGATGACTGATCAACCAGACCTCACCAAGCTGATCTTCGGTCGCCTGACCTGGGACGCCATCCCCTTGCACGAGCCGATCCTGCTGGCGACTTTCGCCATGGTGGCGATCGGCGGCATCGTGGTGCTGGGCGCCATCACCTACTACCGCAAGTGGGGCTACCTGTGGCACGAGTGGTTCACCAGCATCGACCACAAGAAGATCGGCATCATGTACATGATCCTGGGGCTGGTGATGCTGCTGCGGGGCTTCGCCGACGCCATCATGATGCGGCTGCAGCAGGCCGTGGCCTTCGGCGATTCCACCGGCTACCTGCCGCCGCACCACTACGACCAGATCTTCACGGCGCACGGCGTCATCATGATCTTCTTCGTGGCCATGCCGCTGGTCACGGGGCTGATGAACTACGTGGTGCCGCTGCAGATCGGCGCGCGCGACGTGGCCTTCCCGTTCCTGAACAACTTCAGCTTCTGGATGACCACCGGCGGCGTGGTGCTGGTCATGATGTCGCTGTTCGTGGGCGAATTCGCCCGCACCGGCTGGCTGGCGTATCCGCCTTTATCGGGCATCGCGCAGAGTCCGGACGTGGGGGTCGACTACTACATATGGGCCTTGCAGATCGCGGGGGTCGGCACATTGCTGTCCGGCGTGAACCTGCTGGTCACCATCGTCAAGATGCGCGCGCCCGGCATGTCGCTGATGCGCATGCCGATCTTCACCTGGACCGCGCTGTGCACCAACGTGCTGATCGTGGCCGCGTTCCCGGTGCTGACGGCCGTGCTGGCGCTGCTGTCGATGGACCGCTACGTCGGCACCAACTTCTTCACGGCCGACTTCGGCGGCAACGCCATGATGTACGTGAACCTGATCTGGATCTGGGGCCACCCCGAGGTCTACATCCTGATCCTGCCGGCCTTCGGCATCTTCTCGGAAGTGGTCGCCACCTTCTGCCGCAAGCGCCTGTTCGGCTACGCGTCGATGGTCTACGCCACGGTCGTGATCACGGTGCTGTCGTACCTGGTGTGGCTGCACCACTTCTTCACCATGGGGTCGGGGGCCAGCGTGAACTCGTTCTTCGGGATCACCACTATGATCATCTCGATCCCGACCGGGGCCAAGATCTTCAACTGGCTGTTCACCATGTACCGCGGCCGCATCCGCTTCGAGGTGCCGATGCTGTGGACCATGGGCTTCATGGTCACCTTCGTGATCGGCGGCATGACCGGCGTGCTGCTGGCGGTGCCGCCGGCCGACTTCGCGCTGCACAACAGCCTGTTCCTGATCGCCCACTTCCACAACGTCATCATCGGCGGCGTGCTGTTCGGCCTGATGGCCGGCATCACCTACTGGTTCCCCAAGGCCTTCGGCTACAAGCTCGATCCGTTCTGGGGCAAGTGCTCGTTCTGGTTCTGGCTGGTGGGCTTCTACTTCGCCTTCATGCCGCTGTACGTGCTGGGCCTGATGGGCGTGACGCGCCGCGTCAACCACTTCGAGGACATGTCGCTGCAGATCTGGTTCCAGGTGGCCGCGTTCGGCGCCTTCCTGATCGCCATCGGCATCGCCTGCTTCCTGATCCAGCTGGTGGTCAGCTACCGCCGCCGCGAGTCGCTGCGCGACGACAGCGGCGATCCGTGGGATGGCCGCACGCTGGAATGGTCGACGTCCTCGCCGCCGCCCAACTACAACTTCGCCTTCACGCCGCGGGTGCATGACCAGGACGCATGGTGGCAGATGAAACAGCACGGCTACCAGCGCCCGCAGGATGGCTTCATCCCCATCCACATGCCCAGGAACACCTGGGCCGGCATCGTGCTGGCGGCCATCAGCGTGGTGATGGGCTTCGCGCTGATCTGGCACATGTGGCCGCTGGCCATGCTGTCGCTCGCCGCGCTGGTCATCGTGTCCATCGTCCATACCTTCAACTACAAGCGCGAGTACTACGTGCCGGCCGACGAGGTCGTGCGCACGGAGGACGCCCGCACCCAACTGTTGGCGAAACATGTCTGATACCCTGGCCCCCACCCTGCCCGGCGGCGCCACGCCGCCCCCGGAGCCCGTGTTCCACGTAGCCGGCGAACACCACCCGAAGAACGGCACGCTGCTGGGCTTCTGGGTCTACCTGATGAGCGACTGCCTCATCTTCGCCTGCCTGTTCGCCACCTACGGCGTGCTCGGGCGCAACTACGCCGCGGGCCCGTCCGGCGCCGACCTGTTCGACCTGCCGCTGGTGGCGGTCAACACCTCGCTGCTGCTGCTGTCGTCCATCACCTACGGCTTCGCCATGCTGGAGATGCGGCGCAACCGGGTCGGCGCCACGCAGGGCTGGCTGGCGGTCACCGGCCTGCTGGGGCTGGGCTTCCTGTCACTGGAGCTGTATGAGTTCGCGCACCTGATCCACATCGGCGCCGGGCCGCAGCGCAGCGCCTTCCTGTCGTCGTTCTTCACGCTGGTGGGCACGCACGGGCTGCACGTCACGTTCGGCATCGTCTGGCTGGTGACGATGATGGTGCAGGTGCGCATGCACGGCCTGATCCCCGAAAACCGCCGCCGGCTGATGTGCCTGTCGATGTTCTGGCACTTCCTGGACCTGATCTGGGTCGGCGTGTTCACCTTTGTCTACCTGATGGGAGTGCTGCCATGAACGCCCATGCCGGCCACGGCCACGATCACCACGACGATGACGACGGCGCCGCCCATGGCACCCTGAAAAGCTACGTCACCGGCTTCATCCTGGCCGCCATCCTGACCGCGATCCCGTTCTGGCTGGTGATGGACCGCGTGTTCGAAAGCTCGCGCACCACGGCGCTGATCATCCTGGCGTTCGCGGCGGTCCAGATCGTGGTGCACATCATCTATTTCCTGCACATGGACGCCAAGTCCGAAAGCGGCTGGAACATGTTGGCGTTAATATTCACGCTGGTGCTGGTCGTGATTACGCTCAGCGGATCCATCTGGATCATGTATCACCTGAACTCCAACATGATGCCCATGTCGATCCACGACATGCGGAATATGCCCTGACGTGATGGCGGCAACAAAAGACTCTACGCATTCCGGCGACACCCCCCGCAATCCCCGCAGCGCAACCACCCTGGCCGTCCTGGGCGTGGTTGCGGTCGCGCTGTTCGCGGGCCTGTGCGCCCTCGGCACCTGGCAGGTGCACCGCCTGGCCTGGAAGCAGAACCTGATCGCGCAGGTGGACAAGCGGGCCCACGCGCCCGCCACGCCCGCCCCCGCGCGCGCCGACTGGCCGGGACTGACGTCCGACAACGCCGAATACCGCCGCGTGTCGGCCAGCGGCGCCTACCAATATGACAAGCAGACGCTGGTGCAGGCCGCCACCGAACTGGGCAGCGGCTACTGGGTCATGACGCCGCTGCAACTGGCGGACGGCGCCGGCACGGTGCTGGTCAACCGCGGCTTCGTGCTGCCCGAATGGCGCAAGCGCCAGGCTGCCGGCGCCCCGGCCGAAGCCGACACCGGCCCGGTCAAGGTCGACGGCCTGCTGCGCATGGGCGAGCCGGGCAACGGCTTCCTGCGCAACAACGATCCAGCCGCCAATCTCTGGTATTCGCGCGACCTGCCGGCCATCGCCCAGGCGCGCGGCCTGGGCGACGTGGCGCCCTATTTCATCGACGCCGACGCCGCTCCCGGCGCCGGCCGCGATCCGACGCAGGCGCCCGTCGGCGGCCTGACCACGCTGACCTTCCCCAACAATCACCTGGTCTACGCCATCACCTGGTACGCCCTGGCCGCGATGATCATCCTCGGCGCCGGCATCGTGGTGCGCGAAGAACGCCGGCTGCGCGCCCGCCGCTGAGCCCCACGATCCGGCACGCCCGCCGGATCGCCTCCCCCCCCCTCTCGCCCGGACTTCCCGGCACGCCCTGAACAGGCGACGCCGGCGAGGTCGCGCGGCCCATTCCCACGCCCGCGCGCGCCAGCGTGGCGAACTCGTCTCAGATCTGTCCTAGAAGAAAGCAGGATAGCCAGCCCTTCGCCGAACTTACCGGAGAATGGCCCGGTGCAATCGACACGGGCAACCGGAGCCCGGCCGGCCTTCCGGCCCGCGGTTCCGTTCTTCCGCCCTTTACCTCTCTAGGAGTTCTTCCGATGAAAAAGACGCTGCTCGCAGCCGCCATCCTGACCACTTTCGCCGGCGTCGCCCAGGCGGAAACCTCGGTCACGCTCTACGGCGTGATCGACACCGGCATCGGCTACAACAAGGTATCCGACACCACCGATTCCGTCATCAACCCCACCACGGGCACGAGCAAGGACGTGAACTTCGGCGGCAGCAGGATCGGCATGATCAACGGCGTGCAGGCCGGCTCGCGCTGGGGCCTGAAGGGCTCCGAAGACCTGGGCGATGGCCTGCGCGCCATGTTCACGGTCGAAAGCGGCTTCGATTCGGGCGACGGCACCTCGCAGCAAAACCGCCTGTTCAACCGCCAGGCCACCGTCGGCCTGGCCAACGACGCCTGGGGTTCGGTGGAATTCGGTCGCCAGACCACCGTCGGCGGCACCTTCCTGGCGGAAATCGACCCCTTCTACACCAGCTTCACCCAGGCCAACATCGGTACGACCTTCAGCGCGGCCAACACCATGCGCTGGGACAACATGATCATGTACCGCAGCCCCTGGACCGACGGCTTCCAGTTCGCCCTGGGCTATTCCTTCAACGTCGACAGCACCGACAAGAACCAGAGCGGCTTCCGCACCGCCGACAACGCGCGCGGCATCACCGCCGGCCTGCGCTACGTGAATGGTCCGTTGAACGTGTCGATGACTTACGACCAGCTCAACAGCTCCAACCAGGCCAAGACCACTGATGATCCGCGCCACCCCATCGATCTCGACCGCGGCATCACGCCGCGTCAATATGCGCTGGCCGTTTCGTACGACCTGGAAGTCGTCAAGCTCGCCGCAGCCTATGCCCGCACCACCGACGGCTGGTTTGTCGCCCAGGAATTGCCAGTCGGCAGCGTTGGCCAGAACGACACCTTTGGCTCATACGAGTTTATCGGCGAGGGCTTCAAGGCCAACTCCTACATGCTGGGCGCCACGCTGCCGCTGGGCGGCGCCAGCAATCTGTTCGGTTCGTGGCAGCATCTGGCCTCCGCGGACGGCGACGATCCTAAGATGAACGTCTGGAGCGTGGGCTACACCTACGACCTGTCCAAGCGCACCAGCGTGTACGCCTATGGTTCGTATGGCAAGAACTATGCGCTGGTTGAAGGCCTGAAGAGCACCGCGGGCGGCGTCGGCGTGCGTCACCTGTTCTAAGCCGCGATCGGGCCGCGCCGGCACGGTCGGCGCATCGCCTCCGAGGCGCCGCCAGGGCATCCCCTGGCGGCGCTTTTTTGCATGTCCGCCCCCCTCCTGATCGAGGCGGCCAAGCCGTGTCGGATACCCGCGCGGCCGGTTCCGGCAAACCCTCCAATTCCGTCCACCGATCGACCAAAATAGCCAGAAATCCACGCTTTTTGTCAGGAAATAGGACTTTTTGACCTACAATGCCGTTCGGGAACCGCAATCGGCATCATGCCTGGCTGCTGTTCCCTTTGTTTTTTTCCCACTTCACTACAGGAGTTCCACGGATGAAAAAGACGCTGCTCGCAGCCGCAATGTTGACCACTTTTGCAGGCGTCGCTCAGGCAGAAACGTCAGTCACTCTCTATGGTGTCATCGACACCGGCATTGGCTACAACAAGATCAAGGGCAATGGCTATGACGGCAGCAAGCTCGGCATGATCAACGGCATCCAGGCCGGCTCCCGCTGGGGCCTGCGCGGATCAGAAGACCTGGGCGATGGCCTGCGCGCCGTGTTCACGCTGGAAAGCGGTTTCGATTCGGGCAACGGCACCCGCGGCCAGAGCGGCCGCCTGTTCGGCCGCCAAGCCACCCTCGGGCTGGCCAACGACGCCTGGGGCACGATCGAATTCGGCCGCCAGGCCACCGTCGGCTCGAACTACCTGGCCGACATCGATCCCTTCTACACCAGCTACACCCAATCGAACCTGGGCCTGGGTTTCAGCGCGGCCAACACCATGCGCTGGGACAACATGATCATGTATCGCAGCCCCTCGATGAGCGGCTTCCAGTTCGCCGCGGGCTATTCCTTCAACGTCGACGATACCAACAGCGACGAAACCCATTTCCGCACCAACGACAACTCGCGCGGCATCACCGCCGGCCTGCGCTACGTCGAGGGCCCGGTCAACGTCACCCTGACCTACGACCAGCTCAACGGCTCCAACCGCGGCTCGATCGACCACGGCGCGACGCCGCGCCAATACGCCATCGGCGCGTCGTACGACCTGGAAGTGGTGAAGCTGGCCGCCGCCTATGGCCGCACCACCGACGGCTGGTTCGTCGGCCAGGACCTGCCGGCGGGCACGCCCTTCAGCGACGAGTTCGGCACCAACCGTTATGTGGACGGCTTCAAGGCCAATGCCTACATGCTGGGCGCCACCTTCCCGATCGGCGGCGCCAGCAGCGTGTTCACGTCGTGGCAGCACGTCTCGCCGTCCAATGACCGCCTGACCGGCGGCGACGCCAACATGAACGTCTGGAGCGTGGGCTACACCTACGACCTGTCCAAGCGCACCAACCTGTACGCCTATGGTTCGTACGGCAAGGACTACGCGTTCATCGACGGCCTCAAGAGCACCGCGGCCGGCGTCGGCATCCGCCACGTGTTCTAACGCCGGCGCTGCCGGCGCCCCGGCGGCTCGCCGTAGGCGCGCCGGTACATGGCGATGAAGGCGCTGTCGCTGGCATAGCCCACGGCATGCGCCACCTCCGTGACGGACGCGCCCTCGGCCAGCCGCGCCCGCGCCATCAGCAGGCGGCATTGCGTGCGCCATCGCGTGAACGGCAGGCCGGTTTCGGCCAGGAAGGCGCGGGCCAGCGTGCGGCCGCTGGCGCCCACCCGGCGGCCCCAGTCGTCGATCGACAGCGCGCAGGCCGGGTCCGCCAACAGTTCACGCGCGATCGGCGCCAGCCGCCGGTCGCGCGGCATGGGCAGATGCAGCGGCGCCGCGGGCGCCGCCGCCAGTTCGTCCAGCAGCGCGCCCACCAGGCGCTGGCGCGGCCCGTCCAGCGGCTGGTCGGATGGCCAATGCGTCACGCGCACGATCATCTCTCGCAGCAGCGGATTGACATCGAGGATGCGCGGCTCGCGCGGCAGGTCCGGATAGGCCGCCACATCGAAGTACAGGCTGCGGTACGCGAACGTGCCCTGCATGGCCGTGCGATGCACGCACCCGGCCGGCAGCCAGGCCGCCTGCAGCGGCGCCAGCTGCCCCACCCGGTCGGTGAGATACAAGGTCACCCCGCCTTCCGCCTGATACAGCAATTGCGCGCGTTGATGCGCGTGCCAGTCGGACGCGTGCGCGCGCGTATCGATCGCCATGCCCACCACGGGGCAGGCGACGAGGTCCGGATCCTCGACGGTGTCGAGCGAATAGATAGGCATGTCCGATTGGCGATGTTTTATGGCGCGATGTCGTGATTTTGCGCGTCGCCGCGCGCCTACGCTAGCGGCTTTTCGCATCACGGCCGTCGCATGTCTTCCCGTCTCTCCTCTCCGACCACCCCCGGCGCCCTGCCGCCGCCCTGGCTCGTCATCGCGCTGCTGGCCCTGCCGCAGATCGCCGAGACCATTCTCGCCCCCGCCCTGCCGGACCTGGCGCGCCACTGGCGCCTGGACGCCGCCGCCACGCAGCCGGTCATGGGCGTGTTCTTCATCGGCTTTGCCGTCGGGGTGCTGCTGTGGGGGCATCTCGCCGACACCTGGGGCCGCCGCCCCGCCATGCTGGCCGGCCTGGCCACCGGGCTGGCGGGCACGCTGTGCGCGCTGGCCGCGCCGCACTATGGCTGGCTGCTGGGCGGCCGCTTCGTCCAGGCGCTGGGCCTGGCGGCCTGCTCGGTGGTGACGCAGACCGTGCTGCGCGATTGCCTGGACGGCCCGCGGCTGACGCGCACCTTCGTCACGCTGGGCGCGGTGCTGGCCTGGTCGCCCGCCGTCGGACCGCTGACGGGCCAACTGCTGGCCGACCGGCATGGCTATGCCGGCGTGCTGGCAACGCTCGCCGTCGTGATCGCGCTGCTGCTGGGATCGGTCGCCTGGCGCTGGCACGAAACCCGCCCGGCGCGCACCGGCCACGTGCCGCTGGCGGCGCTGGCCGGCCAGATGCTGGCCGACGCCGCGCTGCGCCTGGCGGTGCTGCGGGTCGCCGGCCTGAACCTGCTGGTGTTTTCGTTCTATGCCGCCGGCCCGTTCATGACGGGCCCGCTGCCGGGACTGGGTTTCGGCTGGGTGGGCCTGGGCGTGGCGCTGGTCGGCAGCCTGGGCGCAGCCGCCAACCGCCGGCTGCCCGCCGCCGCGGATGCCGAGCGCCGGGTGCGCTACGGGCTGCGTTGCGTCGCGCTGGGCACGGCGGCGCAGGCCGCCGCCATGGCCTGGCGCCCGGAACCGGGCTGGCTGTGGGCGGCCACGGCGTTGCCCGTGTTCGCGGGCTATGGCCTGACGATACCCAATCTGCTGGGACCGGCGCTGCGGCATTACGGACACTGCCTGGGGCGGGCCGGCGCCTTGTTCGGCCTGGCCTACTACAGCCTGCTGGGGTTGGGGTTGGCGGCCACCTCATGGCTGCCTTTCGACACGCCCCGGCCGCTGTCCCTGGCGTGGCTGGGGTTGGCGCTGGCGTTGCTGCTGGCGCGCTCGAAGCCGGCTTGAATGCGGCCCTCTGCGCAAGACGTCGCGGCGCGCTAACGCGCGGGCGGGTCGGGCGTCTCGACCGCCAGCCCCTCGGCGCGCCAGTCCGGAAAACCGGCGTCGAGCCGCCGGGCGCGCAGGCCGTGCGCGCGCAACGCGGTGACGGCGTCGGAAGACAGCACGCAGAACGGGCCGCGGCAATAGGCCACGATCTCGTGCGCGGCCGGCAATTCGCCGAGCCGCTCGAGCAACTCGTCGGCGGGGATGTTGATGGCGCCGGGCAGGTGGCCCTGCGCGAATTCGTCGGCGGGCCGCACGTCCAGCAGCGTCATGCTGCCTTCGCCCAGGCGGCTGAGCAGTTCGTCGCGCGAGATGGCCTCGAGACCGTCGCGGCGATCCTGGCTGTCCGCCACCAGGCGCCGGATCTCGCCGCGGTTGTGCTGCGCCACGGCCCCGAGGGCATTGAGCAGCCCGGCGATGGGCGCGGTGCCGAGCCGGTAGTACACGTGCTTGCCATCGCGCCGGGTCGCCACGAAACCGGCGCGGCGCAACTGCTGCAGGTGCTGCGAGGTGTTGGCGACCGACAGGCCGGACAATTCGGCCAGCCGTTCGACCGGGCGCTCGCCCTGCGCGATATGCTCGAGCAGCACCAGGCGATGGGCATTGCCCAGCGTGCGGGCGAGTTCGGCCAGTTCGGCCGCGAGAGGGGTCTGGAGGGGTGGCGCGGTCATTGGCGGCGATCTTAGCATTGGGCCCGCATCGATCAAGCAACGCCTTGAACGACGCCGCGCATGAAGCTGCCGTGACGGTGCAATGAACACGAAACACGTGGCTGTCATTATTGGATACTTCTCCAGCCGACCCCGAAACGCTCATTCATGTCCCGCATGCCCCACTCCGACCTTCCCCGCCCTTTCACCGCGCGCTGGCGCCCCGCCCTGCGGATCCTGGCGCTGGCCGCGCTGCCGCTGGTGCTGGCCGCCTGCAACGGCAGCAAAGACGATGATGACGACAGCCCCGTCGTGCAGAATCCGGCGCCGCCGACCGACACCCGCAACCAGGCTTATCTGTCGACCAAGTCGGGCGACGTCATCAAGGTCCGCATCGAGGAACTGCACCCGACCCAGGCCGCGATCGGCTACGACCAGATCTACTACAAGCTGGGCCGCTGGCAGGGCGACTTCAGCCGCCCCACCTGGGCCGCCGACGCGACCAAGCAGCTGGATTACCTGAACCGCACGGTCGGCAAGAAGTTCAGCGACTACTGCGAGGACATGGGCGCCACCACGTCCCAGGCCTTCACCTCCATCGCCCAGCTGCAGGCCGCGCGCCTGGACCAGCCGGCGACCTTCAGCTGCACCGCCGCTTTCGGCGCCAACCCCGCCAACCTGAAGACGGTGGTGGTAGGCTGGGACGGCAACCTGTACCTGACCGACGGCCACCACACGTTCTCGTCGCTGCGCGAGATCTTCGACGGCGGCCCCAAGCTGCCGGTGTGGGTCAAGGTGGACGCCAACTACAGCGACACCGGCACCGCCGCGGCCTTCTGGCAGCGCATGGTCGATGAGCGCAAGGCGTGGCTGCGCGACGGCCAGAACCAGCCCATCACCGTGGACCAGCTGCCGAAGCGCCTGGGCATCGCCAACGCGCAGGAAGCCGGCGGCATGCAGGAAGACCGCTACCGCTCGCTGGTGTATTTCACCCGCGACATCGCCTACAGCAACGGCAGCCTGCCGGAATTCGCCGAATTCCTGTGGGGCGACTGGCTGCGCCGCCAGGTGGCCGCCAACCAGCTGCCCGGCCTGGACCAGTACGCCATGGCCGCGCCGGCCACGCCCGCGCAGATCCTGACGGTCAGCACGCTGAGCGGCGCGCTGGCGTCCACCGGCGCCAACGACGGCTATGCCGCCGCCGTGCGCAACGCTTCCCTGAAGATGACCGCGCTGGCCGACACCGACATCGTGTTCCAGGACCGCACCGCCGCCAGCCTGGGCCGCATCCAGCTGGTGGCGGGCGCGCCCAGCGGTTCACCCACCAAGACGGCGCGCGACACGCTCGAAGAGCTGCCGCGCAATGACGTCAAGACCGACGCCACGCCGCAGGGCACACCGCGCGGCGCCGGCAAGCTGTGGTTCGCCGTCAACTACCGCGCCTGCGGCAAGCCCGCCACCGGCACCTGCTGGGGCTGGTAGGCGCGGACGGCCTCAGCGGTCGATCTGCATGGCGGGCCGGGCCTGCACCTTGCCCAGCCAGGCCTGCACCTTCGGGTGCGCCGCCACGCGCGCCCCGAGCATCGTGCTGTAGCCGATCACCGAGCCCACCACCAGGTCGGCCAGCGAGTATTCGGCGCCCAGTATCCAGGGCTGGCGCGCCAGGTGGCCGTCCAGCACCGCCAGCAAAACGTCCAGGTCGGCCAGCGCCCGTTCCGCATGGCGCGGATCGCGCTGGCCTTCCTCGCCGTGGCCGACGTGGAACAGGCGCCACAGCACCGCGCCGTACGACACATAGGCCCACGCGCTCCAGGACATGGCGGCCAGCCGTTGCGGCGTGCCCGCGGCGGGCCACAGGCCGCGCTCGACGCCCCATTGCTCGCCCAGCCACAGCTGGATCGCCAGCCCTTCGAACAGCGGCGCGCCGTCCACGGTCAGCGTTGGCACCTTGCCATTCGGATTGATCGCCAGGAATTCGGGGCGATGCTGCTCGCCAGTGCGGATGTCGACCTTCACGCGTTCGTGCGGCACCTGCAGTTCGGCCAGGGCGGCGGCGATCGGGGAGGCGCTGGACTGGGGGTGCCAATAAAAGACGATGGACATGGAAAAAACTCCGGTTTCGTGGATTCCCGCCGCGGCCCCATGGCCGCTGGCGACGGGATGAACTGTAGAATCCATTGCGGACAGTTTCCGCCCTCGATTCGCTTTATCGTTGTCCCCATGCTCACTTCCAGCAACCGTCTCCTGCGCCTGCTTTCGCTATTGCAGACCCGCCGCCACTGGGCCGGCGGCGAGCTGGCGCAGACGCTGGAAGTGCACCCGCGCACGCTGCGGCGCGACATCGACCGCCTGCGCGAACTGGGCTACCCGATCCAGGCCAGCAGCGGCGTGGCGGGCGGCTATGCCTTTCGCGCCGGCAACGCGCTGCCGCCCCTGCTGCTGGACGACGACGAGGCGCTGACGGTGGCCATCACGCTGCGCACCGCGGCCACCGGCTCGGTCGGCGGGGTCGAGGAAGCGGCGCTGCGCGCGCTGGTCAAGCTGGAACAGGTGATGCCCGCCAGGCTGCGCCACAAGGTCGACGCGTTGCGCGCGGCGCTGGTGCCACTGGCGCGCAACGGCCCCTTGGTGGACGCGGGCCAGCTGGCCGCGCTGGCGGCCGCCTGCCGCGACCAGTTGCGCGTGAACTTCGACTACACCGACGGCCGCGGCCAGGCCAGCACGCGCCAGGTCGAGCCGCAGGGGCTGGCGCACACGGGATACCGCTGGTACCTGGTGGCCTGGGACCCGGCGCGCGAGGACTGGCGCACCTTCCGGCTGGACCGCATCGCCGGCGAGGTCACGCTCGGTGCGCATTTCGCGCCGCGCCCGCCGCCGGATGGCGGCGACCTGCGCGCCTATGTAGCGCGCTCGGTCGGCGGCAACCACGCCGAGGAAGCGCGCATCGTGCTGCATGCGCCCAGGGCGGCGATGGCCGCGCGCATCCCGGCGACGGTCGGCGAGATCGAGGCGCTGGATGCGGGCCGTTGCCTGCTGCGATGCACCGGCCAGTCGCTGGACGCGCTGGCGTATTGGCTGATGGCGCTGGAGGTGGAGTTCGACGTGCTCGCGCCCGACGCGCTGGTGGCGCGGCTGCGGGCCGCGGGCGAGCGCGTCGCCGCCATGTTGCGGCGGCACGAGGCGGACCGCGCGGCGCAAGCGGGCGCGCCGGACCCGGGTCGATGATGCGCGGTGGCCCCGGCGGGGCCGCCCGCCAGGTCAGCCGACCTGCTGCTGCCGGGTCTGCTCGGCCTTGGCCAGTTCCTGCATGACCAGCGAGACCTTCTCGGCGATCTTGAGCTTGTCGGCCGCCGACATCGCGTCGTAGTCCTTTTTCGAGATGCCGAGCGAGGCCAGCGCCGCGTAGAACATCTTGTCCTGCAGCGACATGGAGGCGTAGTCCATGAACTCCTGCTCGGACGCCGAGGTGGCGACGGGCGAGGCGCCGCGCACGCCGCCGCCCAGCGCCGACGCGCCGCGCTGCTGCGCGTCCTGGAACGCGGCGCGGAAAGCGCCGTCGGCGCCCGCGGCGGACGACGATAGTCGAAGATCGGCCGCGTCAGCGGCATTCCTGGAATTCACGGTGATCATGGGCGGCCTGCTCTGGGGAAAACACGATTGTCCGCAAGTTACTCCGCGGCCCGCCGCGCCGATGCCGCGGAATGACACCCGATCCGGCTGTTTTTCCGCCGATTGCCCCGATGCGCGCCGGCCGCAGTTCGAGTATCTTGTGACTCCCTCGCACATTCCGGAGCCCATGCCGCCATGAGTCTCGAACCGACCCCCACCCCGTCCCAGCCCGCCCCCGCCGTCACCGCGCCGCCGGCCGACGTTTTCCTGCAGTTCCTGGTGAACCTGGTGAACAACGGCGGCCAGCTCAAGAGCATCGGCGTGACGCTGCAGATGGGCGGCATGCTGGTGTCCGGTTCGATCGTGTCGGGCGCCGAGTACTTCGACCGTTTCGCCGAGACCTTCGCCGACTCGCTGTCGGACATGGACAGCCAGGCGCGGCAATCGGTGCGCACCTCGCTGGCGGAACTGGGCGACGTGTTCCGGCTGCCGCAACCGGCCGAACCCCTGCCCAACTACATCCATCTGGCCGACGCCCTGTTCTTCACCGCCGACGGCACCCCGATCGCGGGCCAGCCGACGCTGTGGCGCGGCCGCAGCAACGCGGTCGATGGCTTCATCCTGGGCAGCATGCAGGCTGGCTGAGGCCGCCGCAGACGTCACTCGCCGGGTTGGGCGGGCTGCGGCACGCACACCTGGAAGCTGCGCCAGGCGCCGCCGTCCGCCCGCAACCAGCTCCCCAGGCAGGACCCGCTGAGCGGCGCACTGAGCGCCGGGCCGCGAAACAGCAGCCCGGGCAGCCGCCGCAGCCAGACGAAATCGTTGATATCCTGGATGTCATCCGCGAACACTTCCAGCCCGGCGTCGGCAGCGCGCCCGGCCAACGCGCGCAAGCGGCGCTGCAACGCGCGATCGGCGCCGAGCCCACGCGGAATCTTCAACGTCAGGCCGGATCCGCGCAACGCGCCGCCAGACGCGCCAAGCAATTGCGCGCGCAGGCCCGGAGCGAATTCGGCATAGTAGGTCAGCAGATGCGCCTGCGGCACCAGGCGCAGCAACAATGGAAGGCGGAAGGTCAGGCGCCGGGCGGGCCATTGCAGCCGCTCGCGGCTGGCGGGCGGGCCGATGCGGAGCTGGTCTTGCACAAGGCCGATATCGAGATCGGTGCATAGCCGTTGCGCCAGATCGGCGTCGTGCGACGCCGCCAGCGCATGCTCGAAAGACAGGTCGAGCGCCACCCCGGACCTGGCGGCGAAGGCCACCGCGGCCCGCAGGCGGGCTCGCTGGGCCCCGATATCGGAGAGGCCGCCCGCCGAGGGCGTGGGGCGGTCGACGACCGCGTATTCATGCACCTGGCCTTGCCCGGTGAACACGGGCTGGAATCGCAGGGACGGGGCGTCGTCGCGCGCGGGCCAGGCGTGAACGGATTCACACATGGCGGGGCGGGACCCCGGGCGCCGGCCAGGCGCGGCGCGTGAAGGGAGACATCATGGAACCTCAGGGGCGTGGGCACGCCGCAATGCCGGCCGCGTCGGGCGGAAGATCAATGCAGACAAGACAGGAAGACGATGGTGCCAAAAGCGGACGCGCGACTGCACAAGAAAATTCTCAATCGACCGCGCCCTCCTGGCCGGCGCGATCACGCCGCGCCCCCGGCGCTGCCGCGCGTCCTGCATTCCTGAGAGCCCGCCCATGACTCCCCCCGCTCCCGGCCCGCACGCTTTTCTCCCTTCGTCCGACTTCGGCGCCGCCAGGCCCGGGGCCGGTCCCGGGTGCGGAATAATCCGCCAGCCCTCCCGGCCAACCTGATCGCGCCCCGCATGCAAAGACTCCGCATCGTCATCGCCGACGACCATCCGCTGGTTCTGATGGCCATGGCCGACCTGCTGAAAAAGCACCTGGGCTTCGAGGTCGTCGCCGCGCTCGACACGCCCACGGCGCTGGTCGAACAGCTTGCGCGCGACGCGCCGCAGGTGGTGATCACCGACTACGCCATGCCCGGCGACGACCTCTACGGCGACGGCATCCGCCTGGTCAAGTACCTGATCCGCCACTACCCCGGCGTGCGCGTGGTGGTGCTGACCATGGTGTCGAACCCCATGATCGTGTCGGCGCTGTACGACGCCGGCGTGGACGCGGTGGTGTTCAAGCACGACAGCCCGAACGAGATCGTCACCGCCCTGCAGGCGCTGCAACACGGCCGCAAATACTATCCGCCCGGCCTGCCGCGGCGGCGGTCGCCGGCGGGGCGCGGCACGCTCATCGGCGAGCGCATCAACAGCCTGTCGCCCAAGGAATTCGAGGTGCTGCGGCACTTCGTGCGCGGCGAATCGATGATGCAGGTGGCCGGCAGCCTCAAGCGCAGCGTCAAGACCGTCAGCGGCCAGAAGATATCGGCCATGCGCAAGCTGGAGGTGCGCACCGACCAGGAACTGGTGGCGTTCTGCGTCGAGCACGGCATGTTCCAATGAGGGTTCGATGAACCCGATAGAGAAGATGGGCATGACGCGGCAATCCATGGAAACCGTCACCGGCCAGGCGCTGGACCGCCAGGCGATGCAGGCGCTGATCGAGCGGGCCGACGGCCAGCCGCTGACCTTCGACGATTGCGACTTCCAGGAAGCCGACTTCTCGCGCCTGGACCTGCGCGGCGCCCGCTTCACCGCCTGCGCCATCGCCCGCGCCTCGTTCCAGGGCGCGACGCTGGCCGACAGCGTCTGGCGGCGCTGCCGTGGCGGACAGGCCGTGTTCGCCTCGGCCGACGCCAGCGACGCGGTATTCGAGCATTGCGACCTGAACAACGCCAACTGGCGCCGCGCGCGCCTGGCGAGCGCCCGCTTCCAGGGCTGCAAGCTGACCGGCGTCGACTTCGACGGCATCGCCTGCCTGGGCTGGACGCTGGAAGATTGCCTGCTGGTGGGCGCGCTGGTGCGCGGCATCTCGTTTCGCAAGTGTGCATTGCAGCAACTGGATTTCTCCGACGCCGACCTGACCGGCTGCGACCTGCGCGACACGACTTTCCATGGCGGCAGCCTGCGCAACGCCACGCTCAAGAACGTGCGCTTCGAGGGCGCCGACCTGCGCGAGGCCGACCTGGGCGGCATCGACCTGTCCGCCGCCGCGCGGCTGGCCGGCGCGGCCATCTCCAAGACCCAGGCGGCCGCGCTGCTGGCCGAACTGCGCATCACCGTGATCTGAGGCGGCGGTCAGGGGCCGGGCGCCGCGACGGCCGGCGCGCTGACGCGGACGCCCGCAACGGGTGCAGTCCCGCTACACTCCTGGCGACAGGCCGGTCATCGGCGCCGGTCCGCGACCAGGGAACCGCCATGCTCGAAACAGACAGCATTCAAGCGCGCAGGTCCAACGGACAGAAGGCCCGGGAGCACGTCAAGCGTTCGGCCCACGCCGCCCTCGGCAATGTCGACCGGGACCCGATCCGGTTGCTGCGGATCAACAGCGCCGGGCGGGTACAGGCCCTGGTTCCGCTGCGCTACGGCCGCATGGCGGCCTCGCCCTTCACCTTCTTTCGCGGCGCCGCCATCCTGCAGGCGCACGACCTGGCCGGCACCCCGCATACCGGTATCTCCATTCCCATCTGCGGCGACGCCCACCTGCTCAACTTCGGCGGCTTCGCCACGCCCGAGCGGCAGTTGCTGTTCGACCTGAACGACTTCGACGAAACCGCCACCGGCCCGTGGGAATGGGACGTCAAGCGGCTGACGGCGAGTCTGGCGGTGGCGGCGGCGCACATGGGCTACGGCCGCGGCGACAGCGCCGACATCGTCATGGCGGCCACCAGTGAATACCAGTTGCGCATGAACGAGTATGCGCAGAACAGCACGCTCGACGTCTGGTACGAGGGCATCACCTTCGAGCGCATGCTGCAGGACGCGGAAACCCCCGAGGGCCGCCGCCTGATCGGCCGCGCCATGGAAAAGGCCGCCGGCCGCACCAACGAGAGCATGCTGCGCAAGATGGCGTACCTGGAAGGCGACCGCTGGCGTATCCGCGACGCGCCGCCGGCCATGTTCCATCCCAGCGGCCCGGTCACCCTGCTGGGCAAGGCCGAGCACTGGCCCGACACGCCGACCTGGAAAAAGAAGATGGCCAAGTGCTATGCCGGCTATCTCGACAGCCTGGCGCCGGACCGGCGCGAGCTGCTCAAGCACTTCGCGGTGCAGGACGTGGTCTTCAAGGTGGTGGGCGTGGGCAGCGTGGGCACGGTCTGCCTGGTGATGCTGATGGTCGACAGCTGGGGCAATCCGCTGTTCCTGCAGGTCAAGGAGGCGCGCCAATCCGTCATCGCCCGCTATGCCCGCGACAAGGCGCCCGCGCATGACGGGTATCGCGTGGTGGCGGGCCAGCGGCTGCTGCAGGCGGCCAGCGACATCTTCCTGGGCTGGGCCACCGGGCCGCGCGGCAGGCACTATTACTTCCGCCAGTTGCGCGACATGAAAGTGTCGGCCGACGTCGAGAGCTTCAACCAGAAGATCCTGACCGGCTACGCCCGCATGTGCGGCCGCGCGCTGGCGCGGGCCCATGCCAAGGCCAGCGGGCACTCGGTGGAACTGGCCGCGTACATGGGACGCGCGGGCCAGTTCCCCGAGGCGCTGCTGGCGTATGCGCAGGGCTACGCGCGGCAGAACGAGAAGGACTACCGCCGCTTCCTCGAGGCCTGCCGCGCGGGCAAGCTGCCCATGCGCACCGACGAGGACATGGCGGCGGACTTCCGCGTCTGACCGCGCCCGGCCGTCAGGCGCCGGCCACGCCCATGGCCGGATCGCTCACCGTGTGCGCGCCGGTCTCGACGCGGCCGGCGAAGCGGCGGTAGAACGCCGGATCGCTGGAGCAGGTGACGGCGAAGTCGTACCACTGGCCGCTGGCCGCCAGCCCCCAGTTGCGGGTGGCCTTGCCGCCGCCCGCCACGTCCAGCGTCAGCGCCGCGTCCTGGCGGTACGCCTGCGGCGCGACCGTGAAGGTGCAGGACTTGGCGCCAGTGTTGAGCAGCTCGGCATAGACCTCGCCATTGGCGATGTCGTAGCAGACCCGGATCTCGGGCAACGCGCCGCTGTCGGCGATGCGGTTGGTGTCGCCCTTGAAGTGGCGGTGGTAGCCGTTGGGGCCAAGCACCCACAGGTCATACATGCCCAGGTTGTCCTGCAATGCGTTCCAGGTGTCCGACAGCGTCTTGCCGGCCTCGACCGCGTAGCGGCGCGGCAGCCGATCCAGGTGATAGCGGTCGTAGACGTGGAACACCGCGCCCTGCGTGCCGGTGTTGGCGAACACCAGTTCCACCGTGCCGGCCGCGGCGCAGCGCGCGCTGGTGTGCAGTTCGTACGGCAGCGCGCGCGACGGCCGCGTGCCGCTGGCCTGCAGCGGCAGCTGCATGTCGGTGGGCAGCGGCATCTGCGGCAGGGCTTCCTGCGCGGTGCGCAACTGGTCGGCGGCCGCGCGCGTGGCGCGTCCGGCCAGCGTCGGCAGCGCCTCGGTGTTGGGCGTCTTGAAGTTGAAGGCGCTGGTCAGGTCGCCGCAAACCGCGCGGCGGAACGGGCTGATGTTGGGCTCGGCCACGCCGAAACGCGCTTCCAGGAAACGCAGCACCGAGGTGTGGTCGAACACTTGCGAGTTGACCCAGCCGCCGCGGCTCCAGGGCGAGATCACGTACATCGGCACGCGCGGGCCAGGGCCGTACACGCGGCCGTCCTTGGTCGCCGGCTGGCTGGCGCTGCCGGCGGGCGAGGCATGCGTGAAGTACTCGGGCGTCAGGTCGGCATCGGCCAGCGTGGTCTTGCCGGCGGCGCTGCCGCCGGCATCGCGCGACGGCGCGGACGGCGACGGCACGTGGTCGAAGTAGCCATCGTTCTCGTCGAAGTTCACCAGCAGCACCGTCTTGCTCCAGACCTCGGGCACCGCGGTCAGCGCGTCCAGCACTTCCTGCAGGAACCAGGCGCCCTGCACCGGGCTCGACGGGCCGGGGTGTTCGCAGTAGATCGACGGCGCGTTCATCCAGGACACCTGCGGCAGCTTGCCGTCGCGGATGTCGCGCTTGAAGGCGTCCAGGTAGTTCTCGGGCGCGGCGCCCGGCAGCGTGTTGGCCACGCCCTTGTAGAGCGGATTGGCGGCGTTGTCGGTGGCCGGGTCGTAGGCCTTGTACGGCAAGGCCTGGCCGGTGTTGGCGTAGGGCACGCCGGGCTCACCGCCGCTGGACACCGGGAACCCGGAATTCACGTTGGCCTGGCGGAAGGTGCGGAACGCGCCCAGCATGTTGTCGCCCCATTCGTCGGGCATGTTCTGGTACGAGATCCAGCTGACGCCGGCCTGCTCCAGCCGCTCGGCGTAGGTGGTCCAGGTGTAGCCCTTGTTGACGTTGGCCGGCAGGCCGTCGATCCAGTCCCACTCGTTGTTGACGAAGGCGGTGTTGGTGGGCACGGCGCCGTTGGTGCCGGTCAGGTGGAACGAGCGGTTGGCGTCGGTGCCGGTGTGCATCGAACAGTGATAGGCATCGCACAGCGTGAACGCATTGGCGAGCGCGAACTGGAACGGCAGCTCGCGTTCCTTGAAGTAGCCCATCGAGATGTCGTTCTTGTGCGTCGGCCATTGCGCCATGCGGCCGCCGTCCCAGGCCTTCTGGCTGTCGTCCCAGCTGTGCGGGGTGCCCGACGCGCGCTGCGCGTTGTTGGTGGTGCCGTCGATGTGGAACGGCGTCAGCACGGCGCCGTTGCCGCGTTGCTGCTGCCAGACCTTGCGGCCGTTGGCGAGCGGGATCGGGAAGCGGTCGCCGAAGCCGCGCACGCCCTTGAGCGTGCCGAAGTAATGGTCGAACGAGCGGTTCTCCTGCATCAGGATGATGACGTGCTCGACGTCCTTGATGGTGCCGGTGGCGTTGTTGGCGGGAATGGCGAGGGCGCGGCGGATGCTGGGCGGGAAGGCGGCGAGCGCGGCGGCGGCGAAGCCCGCGCCCGTGGCGGTCTGGAGGAAATTGCGGCGGGAGGTCATCGGGTGTGCTCGGAATCGTGGAGGTCGGCGCTACCGCCGCTTACGGGGCGCAACGCAGCTGCGGCGCGGTCGGTGGGGTGACCGGCGGCTGCGCGGGATCATCGGAGGAATCGTCACCGCCACAGGCGGCGAGCGTGGCGGCCGCGAGCAGGACCGCGGCAAGGGTTCTTGCAAGACTCTTGGAGGGCATGGGGAGGTTCTTTGGAAAGAGGAGGACCGACCTTGCCGCGACCAGCCGGCAAGACCCCAGCGAGTCTAGGAATGCGACGTGACAGCGCCGTGAAAGGTGGCGTGCCGAAGCGGGCCGCGGCGCGTGCGCGCGGCCTCAGTGTGTGTCCAGATGCGTCAGCGCGCGGGCCGGCTGAAGCGCTGCTCCACCACCACGCCGCCCCACTGCGTGCCCTCGGCTTCCTCGGTCAGCACGAAGCCTTCGGACTCGTACAGATGGCGCGCGGCGTCCAATCCCTTGAAGGTCCACAGATACGTTTCGTCAACATCGAGCGTGTCGGCGAAGCGCATCGCGCGAGTCAACAACGCGCGGCCGACGCCGAGTCCGCGCAGCGATTCATCGACGATGAACCAGCGCAGGTGCGCGGTGCGTTTCCGCAGGTCGCTGTCGATGGCGATGGAGGCCAGCGTGCGATTGCCGTCGGCATAGCGCCACAGGTTCTTGCCCGGCGCCGGCAACGCTTCGGCGAAGGCCGCCAGGCCCGTCGCCACCAGGCGCTCGAACACCACGCCGAAGCCGGCGGCCTGGGCGTAGTAGCGCGCATGCAAGGCGGCCACGTCGCCGATACAGCCCGGCGCGTAGCCTTCCTGGATCTGCAGTTCGATCGCGTCGCTGGCCTGGGCGGCGCGCGTGTTCGGATTCTCGCGCGCCAGCGCGTCGGCATACAGCGACAGGTAGCGCACCAGGATTTCCTGGTCGGGCGGCGCCAGTTGCCGCAAGGCGCGCGACACCTGCTCGGTGGCGAACTGGTCGATGCGGTTGCGCAGGTCCAGGCCCGCTGGCGTCAGCGACAGGCGCGAGGCGCGCGCGTCGCCGCTGTCGGTTTCGCGCGCCACCAGGCCGGCCGCCTCCAGCTTGGCGACCTGGCGGCTGGTATTGGACTTGTCCAGCCGCAGCACCAGCGCCAGGTCGCGCGCCTGGATGCCCGGCTGCAGGCCGATCTCGATGATGGCGTGCACCGCCGACGGCGCCAGCTCGCTGCCGGCCAGCGAGGGCCGCATGAAACCGAGTTCGCGCACCAGCTTGCGCGAGAATTCCCGCAGGTCGCGGATGGTCTGTTCGCGGGATCGGGTGGGAAAGTCGATAAGATCCATGGTGGCGCGTCCTGAAGTTGCGGGTCGCAACCAATTTACTTGCGAATCGCAACCAAGACAAGCCCGGCCCATGAAAATTCAATTGCTGTCCGATCTGCACCTGGAATCCGACCCCACTTTCGTCGCGGAGCCGACGCCGGGCGCGGACCTGCTGGTGCTGGCGGGCGACATCGGCTCCTACCAGCAACGCTCGCGGCTGGCGACGGACGACTTCGGCCTGGGCCGCTATGCGCCGCGCCACGGCTGGCCGACGCCGGTGGTCTATGTGCCGGGCAACCACGAATACGACAACCTCGATTTCGACGAAACCCACGAGCGCCTGCGGGCGCTGTGCCAGGCGCTGGGAATCCAGTGGCTGGAACGCGAGACCCTGGTGATCGACGGCGTGCGGCTGGTGGGCACCACGCTATGGACCGACTTCGACGCGCTGGCCGCGCCGGGCGACACGCTGACGCAGGCGCTGGCCAAGCGCGGCAAGGCCTTCCGCGCCGCCGACTTCTACCTGGAAAAGGCGCAGATGCGGCGCCACGGCGCGCCCTTCATGGCCGAGCAGATGCGCGAGCAGGGCCTGGCCTGTCAGGCCTGGCTGGAAACAGCGCTGCGCGCGCCGTTCGACGGCCCCACGGTCGCCATCACCCACTTCGCGCCAAGCCTGGCCAGCGCCGATCCGCGCTACGGCGTGACGCCGGGCACCGCCGGCTTCTGCAACGCGCTGGACCACCTGCTGCCGCTGGCCGACATGTGGCTGCACGGCCACCTGCACTGCCCGCTGGACTACGTGAAGGACGGCTGCCACGTGGTCGCCAATCCGCTGGGCTACGCCCGCAAGGGCGAGCAGGAGGGCTACCTGCCCGACGCGCTGTGGGACGTGCCGCGCGCGTAGGCTGGCATCGCGGCGGCGTTCAGCGCGCCGCGGTATCGAGTTCGGCCAGCACCTGCCGGGCGACCTCGTCGAGCGAGCGGCGACAGTCCATCGCGACACGCTGCAATTGGTCGTGCGCGGCCTGTTCGCTCAGGCCGTGGCGGCTGACCAGCAGCCACTTGGCGCGTTCGACCCGCCGCCGTTCCTCCAGCGCGCCGCGCGCCAGCGCCAGCGCGTCGTCCGACTGCCGCAGGCGCTGCGCCTGATCGCGCATCAGGTCGAGGATGGAGCGTTCCATGGCCTCGCCCACGCCGTCCTGCGGCGGCACATCGAGAATGCGGCCCTGCAGCTGGAACAGCATCGCCGGCGCGTCGTCGCTGGCGTGATCGGCGAAACGGCTCAGCAGCAGCCGGTGGTTGTCGAGCTCGGCGCGGGTCTCGACGATGCGGCGATGGCATTGCAGCGTCAGGGCCTCGGCCAGCAGGCTTTCGACCGCGCGCATGGCGTCGATGCGTTCGGTGCAAAGACCGAACCACAGTTCGGCCAGGCCGGCGTCGACGCGTTCGGCCTCGGAGGTCCGCAGCGCCATGTCGCGCAATCGCAGCACCGGGCCGGCGCCCTGCTGCAGCCGTTCCCACGCGGCCAGCGCGTCCGCGCCGGCGTATTGCGCGAAACTGTCGAAGCAGCGCTTCTGCAGGTCCGCCAGCTCCAGCACGCGGGCCTTCTGCGATTCGGTGAAGTATCCGGCGGTGTAGCCCATGACGCCATAGGCGCGTTCCTGGCCGCACAGCTCCTTGCCCTGCATGAAATTCAGCAGCGCCACCAGCAGGCGCGTGACGCCCGCGTCCAGCGACGAGTCGGCGGCTTCGAACACCAGCGCGAACAGGCTGGCGATGAGCCGCGTGAAGACCGCGCCGGCCTCTTCCGCCGCCACGCGGCGATCGCGGATGGCGCGGCGCGTGCGCGGCAGTTCGTCCAGGCGGTACAGCGCGTACGCGATGCAGTTGAGCAGCCGCGCCTTGCCGGCGCTGCGGGTGGCATCCGGTTCCAGGCGGTCGAGGAAACGGCGCACTTCCTCCTCGACCGCGCAGGCGTCCGAACTGAGGCCCGCCAGCGTCTGGCGCAACGCGTCCTGGCCGCCGCACAGGTACAGGTTGGACGAGCCGCGCTCCTTCTGCAGCACGTGCACCAGCTTGCTGACCAGGGTGGCCAGTTCACAGGTGCTGGCCAGCGCCTCGAGCCCGTGCAGCTCGCTGCGGCGGGCCGCCAGGAGGAAGCGCAGGGTCGAGGGCATGGCGTGCCGCGGCATGGCGGGCATCCTCAAGCCGTCGCGGGCGGTTGGACTTCGACCGCGTCGCCGTTGAAACGCACGGGCCACGCCCGCAGCGATTGTTCGGGGTATTCGACACAGGCGCCGTCGCGCAGCCGGAAGTGCTGCTTGTACAACGGCGAGGCCACCACCAGTTCGCCGGCCAGGTGGCCGACGATGCCGCGGCCGATGACGTTGGCGCCCGATTTCGGATCGCGGTTGTCGATGGCGTACAGCGTTTCACCGGCAACCGCCGGCAAATAGAACAGGGCCACCTGGCGGCCCTCGACCAATGCCACCACTCCGGAGCCGGCGACCAGATCGCGGCGGGTGCAGACGGGGCGCCATGACGCGACGCCGAACATGGCGTCGGGCGGGGGATCCTGGCGCAGGGCAATCACGACATTCGAACGCATCAGGCAAGCTCCTCGGCGATGGGAATCACGCGCGCGGCCGGCGCGGGGCGCGGCTGACCGCGCTCCTGTACGAAGCGGATGTCCGGATCCGCGGCGGCGCTGTTGACGAAGGTGCGGAAACGCTTGAGCTTTTCCGGGTCGGACAGGGCGTTGGCCCATTCGCATTCGTAGCGGTCCACCACCAGCTGCATCTGCGCCTCCAGTTCGGCGCCCAGCCCCAGGCTGTCGTCGATGACCACGGCCTTGAGGTAGTCCAGCCCGCCTTCCAGCGACTCGCGCCAGACGGAAGTGCGTTGCAGCTTGTCGGCGGTGCGGATGTAGAACATCAGCAGGCGGTCGATATGGCGGATCAGGGTGGCGTCGTCCAGGTCCTGCGCAAACAGCTCGGCGTGGCGTGGCCGCATGCCGCCGTTGCCGCACACGTACAGGTTCCAGCCGTTCTCGGTGGCGATGACGCCGATGTCCTTGCTCTGCGCCTCGGCGCATTCGCGGGTGCAGCCCGAGACCGCGAATTTGAGCTTGTGCGGCGCGCGCAGGCCCTTGTAGCGGTCTTCGATGCGCAGCGCCATGGCGACGCTGTCCTGCACGCCGTAGCGGCACCAGGTGCTGCCGACGCAGGACTTCACGGTGCGGGTGGACTTGCCGTAGGCGTGGCCGGTCTCGAAGCCGGCGGCGATCAGTTCGGCCCAGATGTCGGGCAGCTCGTGCAACTGCGCGCCGAACAGGTCGATGCGCTGGCCGCCGGTGATCTTGGTGTAGAGCTTGTATTTTTTGGCCACGGCGCCGATCGCGATCAGGCCGTCGGGCGTGACCTCGCCACCCGGAATGCGCGGCACCACCGAGTAGGTGCCGTTCTTCTGCATGTTGGCCATGAAGGTGTCGTTGGTGTCCTGCAGCGGCACCAGGTTCGGGTCCTGGATCGGGCGGTTCCAGCACGAGGCCAGGATCGAGGCCACCACCGGCTTGCACAGGTCGCAGCCGACGTGGCCGCGGCCATGGCGCGCCAGCAGTTCCTCGAACGATTCGATGCCCTGCACTCGCACGATGGCGTAGAGCTCCTGGCGGGTGTACGCGAAATGCTCGCACAGGCTCTTGTCCACCGCGACGCCGCGGCTCGCCAGTTCGTGTTCCACCACCTGCTTGAGCAGGGCCGCGCAGCCGCCGCAGCCGGTGGCGGCCTTGGTGCAGGCCTTGACGCCGCCGACATCGGCGCAGCCGCCGTCGAGCGCGTCGCAGATGGCGGCCTTGCTGACGTTGTGGCACGAACAGATGGTGGCGGTGGCCGGCAACGCGCCGGCGCCCAGCGCGGGCGCGGCCTGGCCGGCGTGCAGGATCAGGCTGGCCGGGTCGGGCGGCGGCGCGATGCCGTTCTGCGCGTATTGCAGCAGCGTGTCGTAGTAGCTATTGTCGCCCACCAGCACCGCGCCCAGCACGCGCTTGCCGTCGGCCGACACCACCAGGCGGCGGTACGAGGCGCCGGCCTCGTCGATGTAGCGGTAGCTGCGCGCGCCCGGCGTGGCGCCGTGGGCGTCGCCGATCGAACCGACGTCCACGCCCAGCAGCTTGAGCTTGGTCGACATGTCGGCGCCGGCGAACGGCGCGCCGGCCTCGCCACAGAGGTCGGCGGCGGCCACGCGCGCCATCTGGTAGCCGGGCGCCACCAGGCCGAAGATGGCGCCGTCGAACGCGGCGCATTCGCCGATCGCGTAGACCGACGCATCGCTGCTGCGGCAATGGCCGTCGACGGCAACGCCGCCGCGCTCGGCCACCGTCAGCCCCGCCTGGCGCGCCAGGCCGTCGCGCGGCCGGATGCCGGCCGAGAACACGATCAGGTCGGTCTCCAGCGGCGCGCCTTCGGCGAAGCGCATGCGGTAGCGGTACTGCGTGCCGTCCTTGATCTCCTGCGTGGCGCGCGACAGGTGCACGCCCACGCCCAGCGTCTCGATGCGCGCCTTGAGCGCCGCGCCGCCGGCTTCGTCCAGCTGCACCGGCATCAGGCGCGGCGCGAACTCGACCACGTGCGCTTCCAGCCCCAGCGACTTGAGCGCGTTGGCGGCCTCCAGGCCCAGCAGGCCGCCGCCCACCACCACGCCGCGCCGGGCGCCGTCGGCCGCCGCGCGGATCTGGTCCAGGTCATCCAGCGTGCGGTACACCAGGCGCGAAGCCCCCTCGGCGCCGGCGATCGGCGGCACGAAGGGATAGGAGCCGGTGGCCAGCACCAGCTTGTCGTAGCCGTGGCTGCCGTCGGCCGTCACCACCCGCCGCGCGTGGCGGTCGATGCGCAGCACCGGCGTGCCCAGCCGCAGCGACAGGCCCGGCCGTTCGTAGAACGCGGCGTCGCTCATGGCCATCGACTCGGCATCGCGTCCGCCTATGTACTCGGACAGGTGCACGCGATCGTAGGCGCGCCGGCCCTCTTCGCCGAACACCAGGATGCGATAGCGCGCCAGCGCGCCGCGCTCGATCAGTTGTTCGACGCAGTGATGGCCGACCATGCCATTGCCGATGACGATCAGGGTCTGCATGGAAGTCGTGGAGGTCGCTGTGCTCATGGGTCTATCCAGGCTGGGCCGTTCGGTTTTCAAAAGACAAACGGCGCCCGGGACTGTTGGGTCCGGGCGCCGTTGCCTGCAAAGCTTGCGTTGTCTGGCCGGACACGGGCCCGGTATGGCAATCAAAGCAATAAGCGTGCCATCGCGGCGGCGCCCGAGCGGCGGCCCGCCGCCTCCTGCACCGCGCACCCAAACGGGTCGGCGGCGCACCAATTCGGTGCCATCGCGCACCACCGCGCGCGCCGCGCGCCCTCAGGGTCCCCGCCATGCCGGTGACGCGCGACTGGCATGGAACTTGCATCGACAGGGCATCGACCCGGCCACGCCGGGAACCAACCAGGGCAATGGCGCCCTGCCCGCCCGGCCGCTGGCCGCGCAGGCAGGGCGCTTTCTTTTTTGGGAACCGAGCATGAGCGGCAGCCAGCGCACCGTGGACACCGTCTGCCCCTACTGCGGCGTGGGCTGCGGCATGACCCTGCACGTGGAACGGGAGCAAGTGGTGAAGATCACCGGCAACCGCGAGCATCCCAGCAACTTCGGCCGCCTCTGCACCAAGGGGTCGTCGGCCCACCTCGCCCTGCGCCAGTCGGGCCGGCTGGAGCACGCCTACGTGCGCGACCGGCGCGGCCAGGACCTGGCGCCGCGGCCGATGGCGGACACCCTGCGCGACACCGCCGGGCGGCTGCGCGCCATCATCGACGCGCACGGCCCCGACGCGGTGTCGCTGTACGTGTCGGGACAGATGTCGATCGAGGCCCAGTACCTGGCCAACAAGCTGGCCAAGGGCTTCATCGGCACCAACAACATCGAATCGAATTCGCGCCTGTGCATGGCCAGCGCCGGCAGCGGCTACAAGCTGTCGCTGGGCGCCGACGGCCCGCCCGGCTCGTACCAGGACATCGACCGCGCCGACCTGTTCCTGGTGATCGGCGCCAACATGGCCGACTGCCATCCGATCCTGTACCTGCGCATGATGGACCGGGTCAAGGCCGGCGCCCGCCTGATCGTGGTCGACCCGCGCCGCACCGCCACCGCCGAGAAGGCGCACCTGCACCTGGCGATCCGGCCCGGCACCGACCTGGCGCTGCTCAACGGGCTGCTGCATCTGCTGCACCAGGCCGGCAAGATCGACGCGGCCTTCATCGCCGCGCACACCGACGGCTGGGAGGCGATGCCGGAGCTGCTGCGCGACTACGCCCCCGAACAGGTCGAGGCGCTGACCGGCATTCCCGCCGCGCAACTGCGCCAGGCCGCCGACTGGATCGGCGCGGCGCCCGAGTGGATGAGCTGCTGGACCATGGGTCTGAACCAGAGCACCCACGGCACCTGGAACACCAACGCGCTGTGCAACCTGCACCTGGCCACCGGCCGCATCTGCCGGCCGGGCAGCGGGCCGTTCTCGCTGACCGGCCAGCCCAACGCCATGGGCGGGCGCGAGATGGGCTACATGGGCCCCGGCCTGCCGGGCCAGCGCAGCGTGCTGTCGGCCACGGACCGCGCCTTCGTCGAGGCGCGCTGGGGCGTGCCGGCCGGCACGCTGCACACGCGGCTGGGGCAAGGCACCATCGACCTGTTCCAGCGCATGGCCACGGGCGAGGTCAAGGCCTGCTGGATCATCTGCACCAACCCGGTGGCCAGCGTGGCCAATCGCGCCAACGTGGTGGCCGGGCTGAAGGCCGCGGAACTGGTGATCGCGCAGGACGCCTACCTGGACACGGAGACCAACCGCTACGCCGACATCCTGCTGCCCGGCGCGTTGTGGGCCGAGGCCGAGGGCGTGATGATCAATTCCGAACGCACCCTGACGCTGATGCCGCGGGCCGTGCCGCCTCCCGGCGACGCGCTGCCCGACTGGCGCATCATCGCCGGTGTGGCCTGCGAGATGGGCTACGGCCACGCGTTCCAGTACGCCAGCGCGGCCGAGGTGTTCGAGGAAATCACCGGCTTCTCCAACCCCGCCACCGGCTACGATCTGCGCGGCGCCAGCCATGCGCGGCTGCGCGAGACGCCGCTGCAATGGCCCTGCGCCAGCGCCGACGGCCCGGACCGCAACCCGATCCGCTATCTCAACGACGGCATCGGCCAGCCGCCGCGCGAGGGGGACGACGGCGCCCGGCCGCGCCTGGTGTTCGCCACCGCCAACGGCCGCGCCCAGTTCCACGCGCGGCCTCACGTCGATCCGGCGGAGCTGCCCGACGCCGACTATCCCATGGTGTTGAACACCGGGCGGCTGCAGCACCAATGGCACACGCTGACCAAGACCGGCAAGGTGCCGATGCTGAACAAGCTCAACCCCGCGCCTTTCGTGGAGATCCATCCCGACGACGCGGCGACGCTCGGCATCGCCGCTGGCGACGGCGTCGAGATCCGTTCCCGCCGCGGCCGCGCGCTGCTGCCCGCCGTCGTCACCGACCGGGTGCGGCCCGGCAACTGCTTCGCCCCCATTCACTGGAACGACGTGTATGGCGACGACCTGTGCATCAACGCCGTCACCAGCGACGCCATCGACCCGGTATCGCAGCAGCCCGAGCTGAAGTTCTGCGCGGTGGCGCTGTGCCGCGTGGCGGCGCCTGCCGGGGGGACGGCGAACGGCGAGGCGCCGGCCGCGTTGGCCATGGCCGAGATGGCGGCCGGCGGCGCCGCTCCCGCCGAGGCCATGGCCGCGCTGCTCGGCCTGACGAGCGGCGCCGAGCCCCCCGCGCTGGATGCGCGCCAGCGCCACTACCTGTCGGGCTTTCTCAACGGCCTGCGGCAGGCCGGCGGCGCGCCGGGCGTGCCGGAGCTGCCCGTCCACGCGCCTTTCGACGAGGCCACCCGCCTGTGGCTCAACGGCCTGCTGCACGGCCTGTACAGCCGCGCGCCGCTGCCGTTGGCGCCGGCGGTCACGCCCGGCGCCGACGCGGGCGAAGCCACTGTCCGCATCATCGGCCCGCGCCCGCGCGTCACCCTGCTGTGGGCCTCGCAGACCGGCAATGCCGAATCGCTGGTGGAACGCAGCGCCACCGCGCTGGCCGCGGCCGGCTTCGAATTGCGCACCGCCTGCATGGCGGACTGCGCGTTGGACGCCCTGGCCCGCAGCCAATACCTGCTGCTGATCACCAGCACCTTCGGCGACGGCGATGCGCCGGACAACGGCCAGGACCTGTGGCGGGCGCTGTCGGCCGCCGCTGCGCCGCGACTGGCGTCGTTGCGCTACGCGGTGCTGGCGCTGGGCGACAGCAACTATGACGCCTTCTGTGGCCACGGCCGCCGGCTCGACCAACGGTTGGCGCAACTGGGCGCACAGCCCTTGCTGGCGCGGGTCGATTGCGACACGGACTACGAAGCGCCGGCCGACGCCTGGCTCGAAAGCGCCATCGCCAGTATCCGTGCGGCCGACGCCGAACAGCATGGCCATCCGGCCGGTGGCCTGATGCCTGACGACATCGCGGTGGCGCTGGCTGCCGAGGCCCCGTCCGCCGTGGCGGTCCGCGTCGCAGCGCCCGAACCGCCCGCCCCGCCGGTCGGCGCGCGCCCCGCCCCGCCCTCCCGCGCGCGTCCGGCTCCCGCGCGCCTGATCGGCAACCAGAGGCTGAATGCCGGCGGCGACAAGGACACGCGCGCGCTGGCGCTGGACATCGCAGACACAGGGCTGGACTACGAAGCGGGCGACGCCCTGGGCGTATGGCCGGTGAACTGTCCCGAACTGGTGGAGGAACTGCTGGCGCAGGCCGGCTTGTCGGGCGACGCCGTGGCCAGCGTGCCGGGCGTGGGCGACATGCCGCTGGCCCGGGCGCTGTCCACGCATTACGAAATCGCGCGCCCCGCGCCGGCCACGCTGGCGCTGATCGCGGAACACGCGCGCGACCCCGGCCTGCGGCAATTGCTGGCCGAGGAGCGCCGCGCCGACCTGCGGCAATGGCTGTGGGGCAAGCAGCTGGCCGACGTGCTGCACGCGTTCCCGGTGGCGCTGCCGGCGCAGGCGTGGCTGGGCGCGCTCAAGCGCCTGCAACCGCGCCTGTACTCCATCGCCTCCAGCCCCAAGGCGCACCCCGGCGAGGTCCACCTGACGGTGTCCGCCGTGCGCTACGACAATGGCCGGCGGCGGCGCAAGGGCGTCTCATCGACCTTCCTGGCCGACCGCGCGGGCGACGTCGAGGTGCCGGTCTTCGTGCAGGAAGCCAGCCACTTCCGGCCGCCACGGCAAGGCGACACGCCGATGATCATGGTCGGCCCCGGCACCGGCGTGGCGCCGTTCCGCGCCTTCCTGCAGGAACGGCGGACGCGCGGCGACCGCGGCCGCAACTGGCTGTTCTTCGGCGAGCGGCACGCGGCCAGCGATTTCTACTATCGCGACGAACTGCAGGCGCTGCGCGACGACGGCCTGCTGACGCGGCTGGACCTGGCGTTCTCGCGCGACCAGGCCGCCAAGGTCTACGTGCAGGACCGCATGCGCGAACACGGCGCGCGGCTGTGGGCCTGGCTGCAGGACGGCGCGCACTTCTATGTGTGCGGCGATGCCGCGCAGATGGCCCGCGACGTCGACGCCATGCTGCGGCAGGTGGTGCGGGAACACGGCGGCATGGACGCCGACGCCGCCGCGGCCTATGTGGCGCGCATGACGGCGGACAAGCGCTATGTGCGCGACGTGTATTGAGAACGCGGCCAGGCTGCCGCGATGATGGCCGGCCGCTGAACGGCGGCCCCGTCGTCCGAGCGCGCCGACAGGCCGAGACGGCTCAGCGCGCGCCGCCGTGGGGGTCGTGCGGATCGTCGGCCGCCAGGCCCGAACCCAGGCCCATGCCCATGCCCATGCCCGCGGCGGCACCGCCGCCACCCGCCGCGCCGCCCTTGCCACCGCCGCCCGCGTCGCCACCGCGGGCGCTGCCCGCGCCCTTGGCGCCGCCGGCCGCAGGCCGGGTCGGACCCTGGCGCGGAATCGCCAGGCCGGCCGGCACCGGCTCCAGGTTCAGCACGCGGCGGATGAAATCGCGCAGCGACACCACCAGTTCGGCGGTCTCGATGCGGCGTCCGGCCACCAGGTCGGAGGCCGCCCGGGCCGCCAACCGCACCTGGTCCTCGGTGCCCAGCAGGATGATGTCGGACAGCGCCGCCTCGACGGCGTCGCGCACCCGCCGCCGACGTTCGCCGCCGGGGCCTTCCAGCGACGTCGGCCGCAGCGGGTCGGCCGCATCGAGATCGGCTTCGTCAAGCGCGTCGGGGTCGCCGGCGGCGGCCGCTTGCGGCACACCGCGACGCAGGTCGCGCAGGTGGCTGGGGTCCACCACCAGGTTGCCGGTGAAGGACCCGCCCAGCGTCTTGTAGGCCGCGATCAACGTACGCAGGCGCTCGTTGATCTGGCGGTTCTCGCGTTCGCGCCGCTGCTGGATGGTCTGCATCACCAGCAGGCGGATCCCCACCCCGATCAGGGTGATGACCGCCAGGCCCAGCAGGGTCGAAAGTACGGTTTGCCAGGAGCTGAAGTCGAGATTTCGCATGGATGTCCTCGTGGCTCCCGGCGGGCGGGATCAGGGCGCCGGGTTGGGATGGCGCACGTGGATCTGGTCGATGGCCTGCAGCACGTCGGACGACAGTTCGACGTCGACGCTGTCGATATTCTCCTTCAATTGCTGCAGGTTGGTGGCGCCGATCAGGTTGCTGGTGACGAACGGGCGCTGATTGACCCAGGCCAGCGCCAGGTGCGTCGGCGAAATGCCGTGCTGGCGTGCCAGTTCGACGTACTCGCGGGTGGCGGCCTCGGCCTGCGGGTTGCTGTAGCGGGTGAAGCGCGTGTACAGCGTCAGGCGGGCATTGGCCGGGCGGGCGCCGTCCAGGTACTTGCCGCAAAGCATGCCCATCGCCAGCGGCGAATAGGCCAGCAGGCCCACGCCTTCGTGGTGGGTGAATTCCGACAGGCCGATCTCGTAGACGCGGTTGAGCAGGCTGTAGGCGTTCTGGATCGAGGCGATGCGCGCCAGGCCGAGGTTGTCGGAGGCCTTCAGGAACTGCGACACGCCCCACGGCGTTTCGTTGGACACGCCGACGTGACGCACCTTGCCGGCGCGCACGAAGTCCTGCAGCACCGACAGGGTTTCCTCGATCGGCACGGTGTGGTCATCCTTGACCCACGGATACGACAGCTGGCCGAAGGTGGCCGTGGTGCGGTCGGGCCAGTGCAGCTGGTACAGGTCCAGGTAGTCCGTCTGCAGGCGCTTGAGGCTGGCGTCCAGCGCCTCGGTCAGGTTCTTGCGGTCCAGGAAGGTCTTGCCGTCGCGGATGTGGCCGGGACGCTTGGGATCGCGCACCGGGCCGGCCACCTTGCTGGCCAGCACGATGTCCTGGCGGCGCTTGCTGCGCGCCAGCCAGGTGCCGATGTAGGTTTCGGTCAGGCCCTGGGTTTCCGGCTTGGGCGGCACCGGGTACATTTCGGCCACGTCGACCAGGTTGACGCCGCGCTCGAGCGCGTAGTCCAGCTGCTGGTGGGCCTCGGCCTCGGTGTTCTGCTCGCCCCAGGTCATGGTGCCCAGGCCGATCAGGCTGACGTCCAGGTCGGTACGGCCGAGTTTGCGGTATTTCAAGTTCTGCTCCGTGCGGAATCTCTGAAGGGAACGATTACCTTACCGCAACTCTGTTGGCGTTTTGCTGACGACGCCCCGCCGTTGGCCCACCCCGTGGACGCCGGCGCGGCCCCGACCCGGCGCCGCGCCGTCCCGCGTCAGGCGAGGGCCTGGCGCACCCAGCCCAGCACGTCATCGTGCCGCGGCGCCCAGCCCAGGTCGCGGCGCGCCTTGCCCGCCCGCACCCGGCTGTTGGAACCGAGCGCATAGGCGCCCAGGTCCTTGCCCCAATAGGCCACCGCCTGCGCCGGATCCCAGGCCTGGGCCGGCCCCAGGCCCAGCGCCTGGCCGATGGCGCCGACCAGGTCGACGAAGGCGGTTTCGCCGTTCTCGACGAAATAGAAGCTGCCGGCCGGCGCCTTCTCCAGGGCCAACTGGTACAGCGCCGCCACGTCGGCGACGTGCACATTGGACCAGCGGTTCAGGCCGCGGCCGACGTGCCGGGCGATGCCGCTTTCGCGGGCCTGCGCCACCAGCGGCGGGATCTGCACGCTTTCGGCGCGCGGCCCCTCGGTCGCACCATAGATCAGGCTATGGCACAGCACCACGCTGCGCAGGCCCGGCGCGCTGGCCAGGATCAGGTCGTTGATGGCGATGCGCGCGGTCTTGCCCGGCACCGGCGCCACCGGCGTGGTTTCGTCGAACACCGCGTCGGACGGCTCGCCCAGCGCGTCGTCGGCGACCAGGCTGCTGCCGCTGGTGTGGATGAACGCCTTGCCGCTGCCGGCAAGCGCCCCCAGCAGGGCCTCGACGGCGCCGCGATGGTCGCTGTCGGCGGCATTGATGACGGCGTCGGCGGCGCGCGCCTCGGCCGCCAGCAGCGCCGCGTCGTCCAGCGTGCCCAGCACCGGTTCGATGCCGAATCCGCGCAGTTCGGCGACGCGTTCGGGATTGCGGATCAGGCCGCGGACCTCATGGCCCGCCTTGGCCATCAAGGTGGCGACCGCGCCGCCGATGAATCCGCTGGCGCCGGTGATGAATAGCTTCATGGAATGGCTCCTCATGAGATCAGGTTGGCGCGCGCGGCGCCGGTGGCGCGGCTCAGTCCCAGGCGGCGGCCAGGCCGTCGGGGCTGACTTCGCGGCCGTTGCGTTCCAGCGCGGCGATCTGCGCCATGTCGGCATCGGTCAGGCGCAGGTCGCGGGCCAGCAGGTTGCTCGCCAGGTTCTCGCGCCTGGTCGACGACGGGATCACGGCGAAGCCGCGTTGCAGCGCCCAGGCCAGCGCGACCTGCGCCGGCGTGGCGTTGTGGCGCTGCGCGATCTGGCCAATCACCGGGTCCTTGAGCACCTTGCCGTAGGCCAGCGTCATGTACGACGTGACCTGAATGCCTTGTTCATTCAGGAAGTCCACCAGACTGGCATTCTGCAGGTACGGGCTGAGCTCGATCTGGTTGGTGGCGATGGCGTCCTTACCGACGGCGGCAATGGCTTCGCGGGTCTCGGCGATGGGGAAATTGGAGATGCCGATCTGGCGCGTCAGGCCCTGCTCGCGGGCATCCATCAGGCCGGCCATCATTTCGACGATGCCGACGCCGTTGCCGGGCGCGGGCCAGTGGATCAGGGTCAGGTCGACGTAGTCGGTGCGCAGCTTGGCCAGGCTGTCCTTCAGGCTCGGCACGAGCTTGGTCCGGCCGTAGTTCGGCACCCAGATCTTGGTGGTCAGGAACAGCTCGTCGCGGGCGATGCCGCTGGCCTCGATGGCCTGGCCGACCTCGGCTTCGTTTTCATAGATCTGGGCGGTGTCGACGGCGCGGTAGCCGACGTCCAGCGCGTTGCGCACGGAATCGATGACGACCTGGCCCTGCAGGCGGAAGGTGCCGACGCCAAAAGACGGGATGCTCATGTGAAACTCCTGGGTAAGTTGTTGGAATGCACCCAGTGTGCCCGCCCGATCCTTGCGGAATAAGCCCTGTATTGGCGAAATACTTTTGATATAACGTCAAATATGAAGACGACACTCGACGAAATGCAGGTCTTTATCGCCATCGTGGACAGCGGCTCGATCACCGCCGCCGCCGATACGCTGCAGCAGACCATCTCCGCCACCAGCCGCACCATGACGCGGCTGGAGGAAAAGCTGCAGACCACGCTGATGCGCCGCACCACCCGGCGGCTGGAGCTGACCGAGGAAGGCCGCGCCTACCTGGAGCAGGCCCGCAAGATCATCGCCGCGGTCGAAGAGACCGAGGAACTGATGCACGCGCGCCGCAACCAGCCGGCCGGGCGCCTGCGGGTCGACGCCGCCTCGCCGTTCATGCTGCACGTGATCGTGCCGCTGGTGCCGGGCTACCGCAAGCGCTATCCCAAGGTCGAGCTGGAACTGAACAGCAACGAGGGCAACATCGATCTGCTGGAACGCCGCACCGACCTGGCGCTGCGCATCGGCAGCCTGAAGGACTCGTCGCTGCACGCCGTGCCCATCGGCCGCAGCCGCGTGCGCGTGCTGGCCAGCCCGGGCTACCTGGCGGCACGCGGCACGCCCAAGCGCGTCGCCGACCTGGCCGAGCACAGCCTGCTGGGCTTCTCGCAACTGGAGTCGCTGAACGAATGGCCGCTGGAGGACGCCGACGGCCAGCCGCTGCACATCCAGCCGGCGATCCGCTCGTTCAGCGGCGAGACGCTGCGGCAACTGGCGCTGAACGACGCCGGCATCGTCTGCCTTTCCGACTTCATGACGCGCGCCGACCGCCAGTCCGGCGCCCTGCGCCAGCTGTTCCCGCGCCAGACGCTGGACGTGCGCCAGCCGGTCAACGCGGTCTATTACCGCAACACCGCGATCTCATCGCGCATCAAGTCGTTCATCGATTACCTGGTGGAAACGCTGGGGCCGCGCGGCTTCGACGAATGAACCCCCACAACGCAAGGGGCGCGGCGGCCGCTCCGGCATAATGACTGCCTGAACCGCAACATCACGCAATACCCCATGAAAAGCAGCTCCCCAGGCGGACTCGTCTACTCCACCGACGGCGGCCGGATGTGCCCGCAATGCCGGCGCCCGCTCGCCGACTGCCAATGCAAGGCGGCGTCACGGCCCGTGCCCGCCCCCGGCGGCGTGCGCGTGTCGCGCGAAACCAGGGGCCGCGGCGGCAAGGCCGTCACCGTGGTCAAGGGCCTGCCGCTGGACGACGACGCGCTGGCGACGCTGGGCAAGCAGCTGCGCACTGCCTGCGGCTCGGGCGGCACCGTCAAGGACGGCGTCATCGAGGTGCAGGGCGACCACTGCGACCGCATCCTGGCCGCGCTCGAAAAACTCGGCCATCGCGCCAAGCGCGCGGGAGGTTGACCATCATGATCCTGGACCCCGCCATCGTCGGCAGCTGGCATGCCCACGTCTACTTCAACGCCGACAGCCGCGACGCGGCCTGGGCCTTGCGCGAACAGGCGCTGGCCGCGTTCGGCGACAGCATCGAGATGGGCCGCTTCCATGAGCGTCCGGTCGGCCCGCACCCGCAATGGAGCTACCAGCTCGCCTTCGCGCCGGCCGCGCTGCCGCGCGTGGTCACCTGGCTGACGCTCAACCATGGCGCGCTGGACGTGTTCCTGCACCCCAACACCGGCGAGTCGCTGCGCGACCACCGCGACTGCGCGGTGTGGATCGGCCACAGCCACACGCTGAACCTGGCGGCGCTCGGCGGCTGATCCCCGTGCCGCGCCCGGCGCGCGGCGCCACGCCGGGCGCGCCCGCTTCCGTTTGACCCCACCCGACATGAACCTGCATTACCGCCCAGCCCATCCCGACGACGCCGCCGCCTGCATCGACCTGCGCGGCCGCACCCGCGAAAACGCCTTCTCGGCCGAGGACCTGCGCGCCCTGGGCATCACGCGCGAAAGCTGGAGCGACGGCATCCGCGACGGCGCGCTGCCCGGCGTGGTGGCGCTGGCGGACGGCGAGCTAGCCGGCTACTGCTTCGGCGATCGCGACAGCGGCGAGATCATGGTGCTGGCCCTGCTGCCGGCCTACGAGGGCCGCGGCATCGGCCGCGCATTGCTCGACCAGGTCATGCGGATGCTGCGCGCGCTGGGCCACGAACGCCTGTTCCTGAGTTGCGCGGCCGATCCGGGCGTGCGCTCGCATGGCTTCTACCGGCGCCTGGGCTGGGTGCCCACGGGCGAGATCGATCCGGCCGGCGACGAAGTGCTGGCCTACCGGTTCGGCTAGCGTCCGGCCGCGCATACCGCCGACCGGCGTGTCGCCGCGCCCCGGCCTGGCCTACGCGAAGCGCGCCATCAGGAAGTCGATGAATGCCCGCGTGCGCGCCGACAGGTCGCGCTTGCTGGGGTAGTACACGAACAGGTCGGCCGAGGGCAGGATGAACTCGGGCAGCACCACCCGCAGCCGCCCGCTCTCCAGGTACTTGGCCAGGTCCCACTCCGATCGCACCAGGATGCCGTGGCCGTCCAGCGCCCAGTTCAGCACGATGTCGCCATCGTTGCTGGACAGCGCGCCATGCACTTTCACGGTCTCGGCGCGGCCGTCGCGCGTGAAGCGCCAGACGCCATAGGCGTCCTCGTTCTGCCGGTGGATGATGCACTGGTGGCTGGCCAGGTCGCCCAGGCTGGCGGGCGTGCCGTGCCGCGCCAGGTAACGCGGCGCCGCGCACAGGAAGCGCCGGTTCGACAGCACGCGCCGGGCGACCAGGCGCTGGTCGGGCAAGGCGCCAAAGCGGATGCCCAGGTCCACGCCGCTTTCCACCAGGTCGATGGGCCGGTCGGTGACGTCCAGCTGCACCTCGACCTGCGGATGCTGCGCGGCGAATTCGGACACGATGGGCGCGATCGCCGTGCGGCCGAAGCCGAGCGTCGCGTTGATGCGCAGCAGGCCCTTGGGCACCGAGCCGCTGGACGACACCACCTCTTCCATTTCGCGCACGTCGGCCAGGATGCGCGTGGCGTAGTGCAGATAGGTTTCGCCTTCGGGCGTGAGGCTGATGCTGCGGGTGGTGCGGTTCACCAGCCGCACGCCCAGCCGCGCCTCCAGCTGCGCCAGGCGCTTGGTGGCCGCGGGCGGCGTCAGGTCGAGCTGGCGCGCCACCGTCGACAGGTTGCGGTGGCGCGCCAGCAGCACGAAGAACTCCAGGGAAGATGCCAGATCGTTGTTCACCGCCGCAAACGCCTCTTGGGGACTCGCCGCCGGCGGCACGCCCCAGGGGGATTAGCCGCCGGCACTTTTAACTTCAAGTTAATAAAGTAGTGCCTGATGGCGAATCATAATGCCGCATGGAGCCAATAATCTACGGTTTTCCCATCCCCGCCCCGGCCAGGAGACAACATGAAAATCGTAGAAATCCGCGAGAAGACCGTTCCGATCAGTTCCCCGATCCGCAACGCCTACATCGATTTCAGCAAGATGACGCTGAGCCTGGTGGCGGTGGTGACCGACGTGGTGCGCGACGGCCGGCGGGTGATCGGCTACGGCTTCAATTCCAACGGCCGCTACGGCGCGGGCATGCTGATGCGCGAACGCTTCATCCCGCGCGTGCTGGAGGCCGATCCCGCCAGCCTGCTCGACGACAGCGGCGACAACCTCGACCCGCACCGCGTCTGGAACGCGATGTACGTCAACGAGAAGCCCGGCGGCCACGGCGAACGCTCGGTCGCCATCGGCACCATCGACATGGCGGTGTGGGACGCGGTCGCCAAGATCGCCGGCAAGCCGCTGTTCCAGCTGCTGGCCGAGCGCTACGGCAACGGCCGCCCCGAGCGCCGCGTGTTCGTCTATGCGGCGGGCGGCTACTACTACCCGGGGCAGGACCTGGGCAAGCTCAAGGACGAAATGCGCGGCTACGTCGACCGCGGCTACACGGTGGTCAAGAAGAAGATCGGCGGCGCCTCGCTGGACGAAGACCTGCGCCGCATCGATGCCATCCTCGGCGTGCTGGGCGACGGCAAGAAGCTGGCGGTCGACGCCAACGGCCGCTTCGACCTGGACACCGCGATCCGCTACGCCAAGGCGCTGTCGCAGTACGACCTGTTCTGGTATGAGGAAGCCGGCGATCCGCTCGACTTCGAACTGCAGGCCACGCTGCGCAACTACTACGACAAGCCGATGGCGACCGGCGAGAACCTGTTCTCGATGCAGGACGCGCGCAACCTGATCCGCTACGGCGGCATGCGCCCGGACCGCGACTGGTTGCAATTCGACTGCGCCCTGAGCTATGGCCTGGTGGAATACCTGCGCACGCTCGACATGCTGCGCCAGCACGGCTGGTCGGCCAGCCGCTGCATCCCGCACGGCGGCCACCAGATGTCGCTGAACATCGCCGCCGGCCTGGGCCTGGGCGGCAATGAATCCTATCCGGACCTGTTCCAGCCCTACGGCGGCTTTCCCGATGGCGTGCGGGTCGACAACGGCTACGTCACCCTGCCCGAACTGCCCGGCATCGGCTTCGAGGGCAAGGCCGACCTGATCGCCGAGATGCGCAAGCTGGCGGAGTAAGGCGAGCAGGGCCGGTTCACGCCGACAGGCGCCTCGCGCAGGCCCTGGCGGAAGCCAGCAACCGGGACGCCGCGCGTCCCGGCCCGGATCAGGCGACGGCCGCCTCGCCCTCGCCCAGCGGCGTGCGCAGATAGCGCCCCGGCGTCATGCCGAAGGCGCGCTTGAACATGGCGATGAAATTACCCGGCGTGGCGTAGCCCAGCGCGTCGGCCACCTGCGCCACCGGCTGGCCCGCGCTCAGGCGTTCCAGCGCATGGATCAGGCGCAGTTGCTGGCGCCACTGCGCGAACCCCAAACCGGTCTCGTCGCGGAACAGGCGCTGCGCGGTGCGCGGCGCCAGGCCGGCATGCGCGGCCAGCGCTTGCAGCGGCCGGTTGTCGGCCGGATCGTCGGCCAGCGCCTGCGCCAGCCGCGCCAGGCGCCGGTCGCGCGGCCACGGCAGGTGCAGGCGTTCGCGCGGCGCGGCCTCGATCTCGTCGAGCAGCACGGCCGCGAAGCGCGCGCGAGCCGGGTCCAGCGCCAGCTTGTCGGGCCAATCGGCCGCGCGCAGCACCATAGCGCGCAACACCCCGTCCACCCCCAGCACGCAGGGCGCCGCCGGCAAGGCCGCGGCGGCCTGCGGATGCACCAGCGCCACCCAGCCGCTGGCGGCGCCCGCCACGCTGACCCGATGCCGCAGCCCCGGCGGGATCCAGCCCGCGCGCCGCGGCGGCAGCAGCCACGAGCCGGCCTCGGTGCGCACCCGCATCGCGCCGCTGTCCACCCCGAACAGCTGCCCGCGGGCATGCGCGTGCCAATCGTATTCGCGCGAGCCCAGTCGGAATTCGCTGCCCGGCGCGTCGGCGCCATGGAACACGCACACGGCCGGGCCGTCGAGCAATTCGCTGTAATCGGGCGCGGGCGATAGAGTCTGGCGGGTTCGCATGATTTGTTGGCGCGACGGCATTACCGGCGCGGGCGCGCTTGCACGCAAGCTGTGGGGGTGCCGGCGACGCCGGCTTGCTTCGAGGACATTATGCAGAATCTCCACGTTTCCATCATCGGCGCCGGCCTGGGCGGCCTGTGCCTGGCGCAGGGGCTGGCGCGCGCCGGCATCGACTTCGACGTCTACGAGCGCGACGCGCGCACCGACAGCCGCGTGCAGGGCTACCGCCTGCGCATCGACGCCACCGGCCAGGCGGCGCTGGCGCACTGCCTGCGGCCGGATCTGTACGCCCTGTTCCAGCACAGCTGCTCGACCCACGACCGCCCGGGCGCCCTGCTCGACGCGCGGCTGCGGCCGCTGCCGCAACGCGCCTCGGCCACCTGGCGCCTGGAGGATGCCGACACCGCGCCCGACCGCTCGGCCCACCGGCAGACGCTGCGCGAGATCCTGCTGGCCGGCCTGGAGGGGCACGTGCATTTCGGCCACGGCTGCGCCGGCATGGATGCCGGCGGCCCGCGCCTGGAGGGCATCCGCGCCCGGCCTGGCACGCTGGTGGTGGCCGCCGACGGCGTGCATTCGGCGCTGCGGCGCCAGCACCTGCCGCACGCCGTGCCCGCGGACACCGGCACGGTGACGATCTTCGGCATGGCGCCGGCCGGCAGCCTGGCGCCCGACGGCCTGCCGGCGGACCTGCGCGACGGCGCCGGCGTGGTGTTCGGCGCCGGCTACGCGCTGGTGCTGGACGCCATGCAGCTGGCGGCGCTGCCGGCGCTGGCGCAGCGCCTCGCGCCGGGATGCACGCTGACGGCGGTGCCCGGCTACCAATACTGGGCCATCATCGGCGAGCGTCGCGCGGTGCTGGGCGCGGATGACGCGGACGCTGCCACCCACGCGAACCGGCAGGACGACACCGCGACGGGCGCGCGCTGGCAGCAGGCCGCGCAACGCCTGCTGGCGCCGGTGCATCCCGCGCTGGCGGCGATGGTGGCGGCCAGCGACCCGCGCGGCATCGCGCTCAAGACCGTCTACCAGGCGCCGCCCCTGCCGCAATGGTCGCAAGCCGGCCTGGCTTTCCTGGGTGACGCGGTGCATGCGATGAGCCCGGCGGGTGGCCTGGGCGCCAACACCGCCCTGGCGGACGCGCAGTCGCTGGCGACGCGGCTGGCCCAGGTGTGCAAAGGCCTGCCGCGGGGGCAGGCCTTGCAAGACTATGAAGCGGATCTGCGCGCTCGCGGCGACCGGGCCGTCCAACAATCGGCCGAGGCCGCCGCCCGCATCACTGGCAGGGGCTAGGGCCTGTCCGCGCGAGAGGAAACGTCGCGCAGGCCCAATCCCGGCCGCGTCAGGGCTCGACCGGCGCCTGTTCCAGCGCCGGCGCCTTGCGCGCCTTGCGCAGGAACGACACCAGCTGCCACACCACCGCCGCGCCGATCAGCGCCAGCAGCGTGCCGCTGATCGGCCGCGTCAGGAACACGCCGAACTCGCCGCGGCTGAGCAGCATGGCGCGGCGGAAGTTCTCTTCCAGCATCGGGCCGAGGATAAAGCCCAGCATCAGCGGCGCCGCTTCCATGCCCAGGCGCAGGAAGAGGTAGCCGATCAGGCCGAAGATCGCCGTGATGTAGATGTCGTCCAGGTTGTTGTTGATGCTGAACGTGCCGATGCAGCAGAAGAACAGGATCGCCGGGAACAGCACCGTGTACGGGATCTTGAACACCGACAGCCAGTAGCGCACCAGCGGCACGTTCAGGATCAGCAGGAAGCAGTTGCCCACCCACATGCTGGCCACCAGGCCCCAGAACAGGTCGGGGTGGGTGGCGATCATGTTGGGACCGGGCTGGATGCCCTTGACGATGAACGCGGCCAGCATCAGCGCCATGACGGCGTTTTCGGGGATGCCGATGGCCATCAGCGGGATGAAGCTGGTGCGCGCGGCCGCTTCGTCGGCCGCCGCCTGGCCCGCCACGCCTTCGATGGCGCCGTTGCCGATCTCGTGGCGGTACTTGCTGAAGCGCTTGTCGGCCGCGTAGGCGGCGAACTGCGCGATCGTCGGGCCGCCGCCGGGCAGGATGCCCAGCACCGAACCCACCACGCTGCCGCGCAGCGCGCTGGGGATGATGCGCTTGAACTCGGGCCACGTCGGGATCAGCTTGATCTTGCCGTTGAACGGCGTCAGCGTGTTGCGGTTGTCCAGGTTCTTGACGATCTCGGCGATGCCGAAGCAGCCCAGCGCGATGCTGATGAGGCCCACGCCGTCCTGCAGGAAGGCCAGGTCCATCGTGTAGCGCGCCACGCCGCTGTTGACATCGGTGCCGATCACGCCCAGCAGGATGCCGATCATGGCCATGGCCAGGCCATTGAGCAGGCTGCCGCTGCTGACGAAGCTGACGCAGAAGAAGCCCAGCAGCATCAGCGCGCAGTAGTCGGCCGGGCCGAACAGCAGGCCGACTTCACCCAGCGCCGGCGCCATCGTCGACAGCACCACGATCGCCACGGTGCCGCCGATGAAGCTCGACACGCCCGCGGTGAACAGGGCCAGGCCGGTCTTGCCCTTCAGGTTCATCTGATACCCGTCGATGCAGGCGACGATACTGCTCGCATGCGGGATCTTCATCGTGATCGCGCTGACGCTATCGCCGTACTGCGCGCCGTAGTAGATGCCGGCGAGCATGATCAGCGCGCCGCCGGTGGGAATGGAATACGTCAGCGGCAACAGCAGGCTGATGGTCGACAGCGGGCCCAGGCCCGGCAGCAGGCCGACCAGCGTGCCAACCACGCAACCGATCGCGCAGTACATCAGGTTCTGCAGGGTCAGCGCGTGCTCGAAACCGAACGCGAGATTGTTCAACATCTCCATCATGATGGCTCTCCCTCAGAACAGCGGCAGGTTCAGGCCGAGCAGGTTGCGGAAGGCAAACGCCACCGCGATCAGGCCCAGCGAGATCTTGATATTGCGCACCACCGAGTACGAGGTGCCCGCCAACGTCGAGCAGAACACCAGGAAGACGATGCCCACGATCATGTTGATGAAGCCCGACACCACCGCGAAGCCGCACAGGCTCAGCATGATGATGGCGATGTTCTTGATGCTGTAGCTCAGCGGCACCGGCGGCACGAAGCGCGAACGCACCACCGAGATCACCCCGATCACGCCCAGCAGCGAGCTGACCATCAGCGGAAACAGGCCCGGCCCCGAACGGCTGAATGTCCCCAGTTGATACTTCAACGCCGCCAGCCCGAACAGCAGGGCGAAGGCGATCATGAAGAGCCCCGCGACAAAGTTTCTATTGCCAAAGTACATAAGACGCGCCCTCCCAGGCATTGCGTTTTTTTCGCTTGTTATTGCCACCCGGTTGTTCAAACCGGTCTGGTTCCCCCGCCTGTCTTCCCGCTGAAAATTTCGGTGCTGCGGACGAGGTCGGCAGATAGTAGAGAGCGACACTTCCAATCAGCTTTCGCTTTTTGCGCCGGAACACGCGAATGCGTTATCGCTTTCCCGTAGGTCTGGCGACATCAAGCTGACTGCATCCTGAATTGATGTCAAAATCAAAACGGCCCGTGGCCTCACCCCCCATTCAGCGAGACGAAAGCCGCGTGCGCGGCCGCTTCCGGCAAGGCGGATCGGGTCAGCGAAAGACAGGGAAAGCGTCCGCGAACGGAACGAAGAAAGGCCGGCGGAATGCATCCATATCCGCCACGGCGAGCGCCGAATCCAACCACACAAAGGCATCACCCGCGCCGCATTGCGCGACGCCGGCGCGGCCCATCACCCCACGGAATGACGGGCCGCCCCGCGCCTTGGCGCGCGGCGCGTCACGCGCCGCCACGCCGATCGAGCCGGATCAGGCCGGCAAGGCCGCCATGCGCGGCGCGGCGCCGTGCGCATCGCCGCGCAGCTTGAACAGGGCCACGGTGCCGGCCAGCGCGCCGGCCTGGTCGCTCAGCATCGCCGAGGCCGCCGCCGACTGCTCCACCAGCGCCGCGTTCTGTTGCGTGGCCTGGTCCATGTCCGACACGCTGCGGTCGATCTGGCTGATGCCCACGCTCTGTTCGGCCATGGCGCCGTGGATCTCGCTGACAAGACGCTGAACGCGCGACACGCCTTCGACGATCTCGTGCATGGTCGAGCCGGCCGCCTGGACCCGCTCGGTGCCGCTGCGCACGTTCTGCACCGACGCCTGGATCAACGTGCGGATCTCCTGCGCCGAGGCCGCGCTGCGTTGCGCCAGCGTGCGCACCTCGCCCGCCACCACCGCGAAGCCGCGGCCCTGCTCGCCGGCGCGCGCGGCCTCGACCGCCGCGTTCAACGCCAGGATGTTGGTCTGGAAGGCGATGCCGTCGATGACGCTGATGATCTCGGTGATGCGCTCGGACGACTGCGCGATCGCGCCCATGGTGCTGACCGCGTCGGTCACCACCTGGCCGCCGCGCTCGGCCGCCTGGCTGGCTTCGGTCGCCAGGCGCGTGGCGTGCTCGGCCGCCTCTTCGGTCTGGCGCACGCTGGAGGTCAGCTCGGTCAGCGCCGACGAGGTCTCCTGCAGCGAGCCGGCCGACACTTCGGTGCGTTGCGACAGGTCGCGGTTGCCCATCTCGATCTCGCGCGTGGCCGAGGTCATCGAGTGCACGCCGTTGCGCACGTCCAGCATGACGTGGCTGATCTTGTCGACGAAGGCGTTGAACGACGACGAGATCTGCGCCACTTCGTCATGCCCCACCACCGCCAGCCGATGCGTCATGTCGCCGTCGCCCGAACCGATGGTGTCCATGGCGTCGCGCACCGCCGACAGGCGCTTGAAGGCGCGCGACGTCACCACGCTGGCGAGCAGCACCGCGACCAGCGTCAGCACCACCATCGAGATCAGCGTGGCGTTGAAGACCTGCGACAGGCCGGCGGTGGCCTCGGCCTCGTCCAGCGCGATCACCAGGAACCAGTCGGTGCCGGCGATGGGATGCGCCTTGAGCAGCTTGGGCACGCCGCCCAGGCTCAGCACCAGCGGCATGGCGCCCTCGTGCGCCATGCCGGCCAGCACGGCCGGCGTCAGGCCGGCGGCCACGTCGGTCGACGGCTTGAGCGCCAGCTTGTCATCGACGTGCGAAATCACCTGGCCGTCGGTGGCCAGCACGAACGCGGTGCTGGAGGGCGTGGGCCGGATCGCCTTGATGACGTCCTTGATGCCGTCCAGCGCCACCGCGCCGCTGATGGCGCCGGTGGTCTGGCCGGCGCGCACGATCGGCGCGGTGAAGGCCACGTAGGGCTTGCCGGTGCCGGAATCGCCATATGGCTTGGTCACGGTCAGCTTGCCGGCGGACACCGCGCTCTTGTACCAGGGGCGCGCGGTGGGGTCGTAGTCGGGCGGCGTCTGCGCGGTCGAGAAGTAGCTCTTGTCCGACCAGCCGATGCTGGTGATGGGAAAGCCGTTGGTCTCGCCCATGAGCTTGGTCAGGCCGCGCGGATCGCCCTTTTCCACCACCGCCGCGGTGGCCGATACCGCCAGGGCCTTGTCGGCCGACCAGCGCTCGATGGCGCTGGCGTTGCCGGCGGCGATGGCATCCAGGTCCGCGGAGATGGTTGCCATCATGTTGTCGCGCACGATGTGATAAATCGCAATGCCCGAGAGCACCAGCGCGCCGACGACGGTAAAACACGTGATCAACAGGATCCTGTTGCGCAACGAGGTGATTTTCATGCTTGTCTTCTTACTGCAACTGCCCATGCCGGGGGGCACGGGTATCCAGGTACGCGACGACATAGCGTCCGCGCCACCCTGGCTTACGGCAGTGCAGCATAGGACTTTAGGAAGGCAGGGCAGGCATAATGTCGACAAGGCCGCTCCCTGGGCCGAGGACCCGGGGCCGGCGTCGATGCGTCAGTGTTTTTTTGGGAGCTTTCGTTGGACCCGATACTCGCCGAACTGTCGGCGTCTCTGCAGGCGGCCAAATCGGTCGAGCAGTTGACGCGCCCCCTCCTGGATATGCTCGGCGCCGTCACCGGCCTGGAATCCACTTACCTCACCTCGATCGATCCGGACGAGGACCAGCAGCACGTGCGCTACGCGCGCAACGTCGGCGCGCTGCAGATTCCCGAAGGCCTGTCGGTGCCGTGGTCGGACACGCTGTGCAAGCGCGCGCTGGAGGAAGGCCGCATGTCCACCAGCGACGTCGGCGCCTGCTGGCCCGACTCCGACGCCGCGCGCCAGCTCGGCATCCAGACCTACGTCAGCACCCCGATCCGCACCGACGACGGCCTGCTGCTGGGCACCCTGTGCGGCGCCAGCGCCAGCCGCCAGAGCATCGCGCCGCGGGCCGAGGAGATCATGCGCCTGTTCTCCAGCGTGATCTCCAACTTCCTGGAACGCGAACAGCTGGTGGCGGAACTACGCACCGCCAACACCAAGCTGATGGCCTACGCGCTGACCGATCCGCTGACCGGCCTGCCCAACCGGCGCGCGCTGTACGAGGAACTGGACCGCCTGCGCGGCCGTGCCCTGCGCGAAGGCGGCAGCGTGCTGGTCGGCGTGGTCGACCTGGACGGCTTCAAGGGCATCAACGACACCTACGGCCACCAGCTGGGCGACGCCTTCCTGCAGGAAGTCTCGCGGCGCCTGGCGATGGCGCTGCGCGCCTCCGACATGGTCGGGCGATTGGGCGGCGACGAGTTCGTGCTGATCGGCCCGGGCCCCGCGCTGGCGCGCGGCGACGCGGCGCCGGGCCACGAGGCCGAACGCGGCGACGCCGAGGAAGCCGCCCGCTCACTGGAAGACCGCGCCGCCGCCGCCACCGTCGGCCGCTACCCGCTCGGCGACGTCGCCCTGCCCTACGAGGGCGCCAGCGTCGGCGTGGTGGCCCTCGATCCGCGCGGCCTGGTGGCCGAAGAGGCCGTGCGCCTGGCCGATACCCGCATGTACGAGATCAAGCGCGCCCGCAAGGCGGCCCGCGTCATCCACTGAGACGCGCGGCGGCCTGGCCCGCCGTTCGCGCGGGGCTTGCACAACACATAAGCAACTGCTAATGTGTTACCATGATCGAAAACGACATCTTCAAGGCCCTGGCCGATCCCACCCGCCGCGCGCTGTTCGACAAGCTGGCGGCGGGCGCCATGAACGCCAGTGCGCTGCGCGAAGGCCTGGACATCAGCCAGCCCGCGGTCTCGCAGCACCTGGCGGTGCTGCGCCAGGCGCGGCTGATCCGCGAGCAGCGCCAGGGTCGTTTCGTGAACTACCAGGTCGACCCGGACGGGCTGGCGCTGCTCGCCGGCTGGCTGTCCAAGTACCGCGCCTGGTGGCCGGCGCGGGTCGACGCCCTGAAGACGCTGCTCAAGGACATGGACCAATGACCCACTCGGACCCCGCCCCGCAGGACACGGCACTGGTGCTCGATTACGAACTGGACGCGCCGCCCGAGAAGGTCTGGCGCGCCCTCAGCATTCCCGCCCTGCGCGAGCAGTGGCTGCCGGACGGCGCGCTGGCCGACCCCGAGCCGCTGGCCGCCACGCCGGGGGTCGAGGTCCGCTACCGCATGCGCGAGACGCTGCCGCCCTGCCTGGAAAGCGTGGTCACGTTCCAGCTCAGCCCCACGGCCGATGGCGGCACCCGCCTGACCATCATCCATGCCCCCGACGACGCGCGGCTGGCGCGGCCCGCGCCGCAGGCGGCGAACGATGCCTGGCCGGCCTTCAAGCTCGCCGCCTGACGCCGCTTTTTTTCTTTTGATGCAAGACAGGAGTTCGCGCATGAGCGAAACGATGCAGCTCGTCCCGATGGTGGTGGAACAGTCCGGCCGCGGGGAACGTTCGTTCGATATCTATTCGCGCCTGCTGCGCGAACGCATCATCTTCCTGAGCGGCGAGGTCAATGACGCCGTGTCGGCCCTGGTGTGCGCGCAGCTGCTGTTCCTGGAAGCCGAGAATCCCGGCAAGCCGATCCATCTGTACATCAATTCGCCCGGCGGCGTCATCACCAGCGGGCTGGCCATGTACGACACCATGCAGTTCATCAAGTCGCCGGTGCACACCCTGTGCATGGGCACCGCGCGCTCGATGGGATCGTTCCTGCTGATGGCCGGCGAGCCCGGCCATCGCGCCGCGCTGGCCAACGCCAGCCTGCACGTGCACCAGCCGCTGGGCGGCTTCCAGGGGCAGGCCTCGGACATGCTGATCCACGCCGAGGAAATGCAGCGCACCAAGCAGCGCATCATCCGCCTCTATGCCGAGCACTGCGGACGCAGCTACGAAGACGTCGAGCGCAGCCTCGATCGCGACCGCTACATGAGCGCCGAAGAGGCGGTGGACTGGGGTCTGATCGACCACGTCATGGATGCGCGCTCGGCCGGCTTCTGACGCGCCCCCCCCCCCCCGCGGCGCGCGTCGTCACGCGGCCGGCGCGGCGCGCCCGCTACGCCTCGGCCAGCCTGCGCTGGTGGCGCGCCCGCAGCACGCCGTTGGCGGCGGCGCCCAGCGCCAGCAGCACCGCGGTTCCCAGGAACACCGCCGGCATGCCGAAATGCCCGCCGATGAAGCCGCCCAGCAAGGGGCCCGCCACCTGGCCCGCGTACTGCGCCGAGATCGACATGCCCAGCACATTGCCGCCGACGCCGTCGGGCACGTTGTGGCGGATGACGCTGGTGACGCACGGCAACAGCCCGCCCAGCGCCAGGCCCATCAGGAAACGCAGCGCCACCAGCTGCCAGCCGGCGGTGACGAAGGCCTGCGGAATCAGCAGCAGCGCGGCCACGGCCAGCGCGCCGACGATCACCGTCCAGTGGCCGACGCGATCTGCCAAGCGGCCCAGCCGCGAGGCCGACAGGATCGCACCCAGCGCCGCCGCCGACATGACCACGCCCGACACCAGCGTGACGCGGGCCGGATCCTCCACCAATTGGCCCACGTAGACCGTGATGATGGGTTCGATCGACATGGTGGCGAACATCAGCAGCATGCCCGTCGCCAGCATCGCGGCCACCGGCCGCTTGTCGGGGATCTGCGCCCAGCCGCCGCGACGCTTGCCGTCCTGCCCGGCCGCCTTGGGCGGGCGCGGCATTTCCTTGATGAGGAACACGGTGGCCAGGAACGCCAGGAAGATCACGCCGCCCGCCAGCAGGAAGGTGGCGCGGATGCCGATCAGCGGCGGCAGCGCGCCGCCGATCAGCGGACCCACCAGGTTGCCCGCCATGATGCCGGCCGACAGCACGCCCAGCGCCCAGCCCGAGCGCGCCTTGGGCGCCTGCATCGCCACCAGGATGGTCGAGCCCGACGCGTAGCCGCCGGCCAGGCCCACCAGCAGCCGCAGCAGCACCAGCTGCCACACGCTCTGCACCATGCCGGTCAGCGACATACAGATCGCCATGCCGAACGAGGCGCGCACCAGCATCAGCTTGCGCCCGTAGCGGTCGCCCAGCCGGCCCCACAGCGGCGCGACCAGCGCCGCGGCGAAGAAGGTGGCGCCATAGGCCACGCCCGACCACTGCACGATGGCCGCATGGCCCTGCACGCCCAGCTCTTCCACGTACAGCGGCAGGAACGGCAGCAGCAGCGTCATCGCCACGATGGTGCTGAACGAGCCGGCGAAACAGACGGCCAGGTTGCGGCGCCAGTGGATGTTCTCGGCCGGCGCGGCGGTATCAGCGCGTTCCGGGGAAGTGGGCGAAGTCATGGGGAAAAGCCTTGTCGCTGTCGGACGGGAGTCGCGGAACCGGGATTGTTGCCAGCCTCGCCCCCCGCAGCAAGGCCAGCCGCGATACCGGTATTGCCGCTACCCCCCAGGCGCGCGGCGCCTGAGCGGCTACTGCGCGGCGCCGCGCAGCCAGGCCGTGGGCGTGGCGCCGCGATGCGCCTTGAAGGCCTTGATGAAATGGCTGAGGCTGGAAAAGCCGATGCTGTAGGCGGTCTCGGTGACCGAGCAGCCGCGCCGCAACAGGCGCGCGGCCGCGTCCATCCTGGCCTGCAGCAGGCAGCCATGCACCGATTGCCCGTAGAGCGACATGAAGCCGGCCTGCAGCCGCTTTTCGCTCAGGCCGACGGCCTGCGCCAGCTGGCGCACGCTGCCGCAATCGGCGTAGTCGCGCTGGATGCGGCGGTGGGCTTCGGCCAGCCGCTTGCGATCCGCCGGCGGCGGCAGATCGGCCGCGCCGCGGCCCGCCAGATGCGCCAGGGTCAGCGCCAGCGCCTCCTGGGCCTTGCCTTGCAGATACAGCGCGGCGATCTCGCCGCGATCCTGGTTCCAGGCCAGGATCTCGCTGGCCACCCGCGCCAGGCCAGGCCACAGCGGCAGCATCGCCAGCTGCGCATCGCGCGCCGGCACGCTGCCATCGGCCGCGAAGGCGGCGGACGGCACCTGCCGCAAGGTGCGCCACCACAAGGCGCGCACGGCGTCGCTGGAAAACCGGATGTCGACCGCGCGGATGGCGCGCCGGCCCTTGAACTCATCCCAGCCGGGCACCGGCTCGGCGGTGCCGTGCAGGATGACGCTGCCCGGCTGCACGCGCAGGGCGGCGCCGCCCTCGAAGCCCAGGCCGAACTGCCCGTCGAGCACGATCGCCACGCCGACGCTGGATTCGGCCGCGCCGCTGGCGGCCCAATCGGACTGCGGCCGGCCGTCGAGGCAGCCGATCGAGATGCCGCCCGGCAGTTCGTGGTGGGTGCGGATCTCGAGCCAGTCCGGCGGCAGCAGGCGCAGCAGGTCCTGCGCGGTGAGCGGCGCGGCGCGATCCGGAGCGAGACGAGGCTGAGAGGCCATTTTTTTCCAATTCCGCGATTTCCGGCGCGGATTCGCTAGCGCGGCCGCCGCCTGGCCTGGATGATAACAATTTTCATCCGCATCCCGTCTTTCATGCCGCAATTGCCAGACACCCCTCGCCGCCCGAACGAAGCCGCCGCCCTGTTCGTCTTCAACACCCTGTGCCTGACCGCCATCATGGCCTTCATGCCCGTCATCGGCCCCGTGGTGCGCGGCCTGCGGCTGGCCGAATGGCATGGCGGCCTGGTCGTCACCGTGGCCGGCGTGCTGTGGATGCTGATGGCGCGCTACTGGGGCGGCCGCAGCGATCGCGTGGGCCGCCGCCGCGTGCTGCTGCGCGCCGCCGCGGGCTACATCGTCAGCTACCTGCTGCTGGCCGTGGGCCTGGACCTGATGCTGCGCGAGCCGCCGCCGGTATGGCTGGCGCTGCTGGCCCTGATGGCGTTGCGCGCGCTGATCGGCGCCTTCTACGCCGCCATGCCCACCGTCAGCGCGGCCCGCATCGCCGACATCACCGCGCCGGAGCAGCGCGGCGCGATGATGGCCAAGCTGGGCGCGGCCAACGGCCTGGGCATGGTGCTGGGACCCGTCATCGGCGGCCTGCTGGTCAAGGACAGCCTGACCCTGCCGCTCTACATCGCCGCCGCGCTGCCCCTGCTGGGCACGCTGTGGCTGGCCGCGAAGCTGCCGTCCGACGCCTCGCACGAACCGCGCGCCACGCCGCCGCTGAAACTGAGCGACCGGCGCTTGCGCCTGCCGCTGGCCGCCATGCTGCTGGCCATGAGCGCGGTCATCACCGCGCAGATGATCGTCGGCTTCTACGCCATGGACGCGCTGCGCCAGGCGCCCGGCCCCGCGGCGCGGACCGCCGGTTGGGCCATGACCACCGTCGGCGTCATGCTGATCCTGGTGCAGGTGGGGCTGGCCAAGGCGCGCCGCATGAACGCGGCGCGCTGCCTGGCGGGCGGCGCGCTGTTGTCCGGCATCGGCTTCCTGCTGGTGCCGGTGCTGGGCGGCGCCGCGGGCCTGTTGGCGTGCTACGCCATCATGGCCGCCGGCATGGGGCTGGTGTTCCCGTCGATCCAGACCCTGGCCGCCAACGCCGTCACCGCCGACGAGCAAGGCATCGCCGCCGGCTCGGTGATCGCGGTGCAGGGCATGGCGATGGTGGTGGCGCCGCTGGTGTGCACGCTGCTGTACGGCGTGCGGCCCTGGATGCCGTACGTGGTCGCCGCCAGCCTGTTGCTGCTGGTGGCGCTGGCCGCGGCGCTCAAGCCGCGCCAGCCACGCCCTATTCCGTGATCTTGATGTTGGCCTGGTCGATGATGACCTGGTAGCGCTTCATCTCGGCGTCGATGAACTTGGCGAAGGCCGCCGAGTTCTTGACCGAGGGCTCGAAGCCCAGGCCGTTCAACTGCTCGACGATCTTGGGATTGGCCATCACCTTGGCCGACACGCCTTCCAGCTTGCGCAGCACCGGTTCCGGCAGGTTGGCCGGGCCCCACACGCCATACCAGGAATAGAACTCGAAGTTCTTCTGCCCCTGCTCCTTCATGGTGGCCAGGTCGGGCAGCAGCGGGCTGCGCTCGGCGCCCGTCACCGCCAGCGCCTTGAGCTTGCCGGCGCGCACCATCGGCAGCGACGACAGCATGGGATCGATCAGGCCCTGCACCTGGCCGCCGACCAGGTCGGACAAGGCCGGGCCGCCGCCGCGATACAGCACGATGGGAATCTGCGCCAGGCCGTTGTCATGCAGGAACGAGGCCGCGGCCAGGTGGCCCGCCGAGCCGAAGCCGGAGGTGGCGAACGAGTACTTCTGCGGGTCGGCCTTGAGCACCTTCACCAGCTCGCCGACGTTGTTGGCCGGCACCTTGGGGTAGACGCTGAAGATCAGCGCGCCCTGCGCCAGTTCGCTGATCGGGGTGAAGTCCTTGACCGAGTCGAACTTGATGGTCTTCTTGTACAGCAGCGGGTTGATGGCGTGGATGGACGCGTTCAGGTACAGCGTGTAGCCGTCCGGCGCGGCCCGCGCCACATAGGCGGCGCCGATCATGCCCGAGGCGCCGGCGCGGTTTTCCACCACCACCGACTGGCCCAGTTCCTTGCTCAGTTGCTCGGCATACAGGCGTGCCACGCCGTCGACCGAACCGCCCGGCGGATGCGGCACCACCAGCGTGATCGGGCGTTGCGGATAGCCGGCGGTATCGGCGGCCAGCGCGCTGGCGCCGCAGGTGACGCCCACGACCGTCAAGGCGGTGGCGAGCAACCGGGTGAACGGCGCGGGACGGGAGGGCGAACGGAACATGATGAGTCTCTCTTGGCGAGGGCGCGTCCATTCCGGACGCGCAGGGGCCGACCACGCCACCGGCCGCGACGCTCGCGGCCGCCATGTCGTGGGTCGTCAAAATGAATCCGGCGGCTATTGCCGCCGGAACAGGGGAATCAGGCCGCCTTGAGCTGGGCGGAGCTGAAGCCGTACTTGGTGTCCAGCCCCAGCTCGCGCACGATGCGCAGGCCTTTGGCCAGCGCGTCGCCCTCCAGGCCGCGCAGCGGACGGCGCAGGTCGCCGACCGGCAGGCCCACCGCCTTCATCAGCGACTTGATGGCGACCGGGTTGATGGCCGAGTACGAGTAGTGCAGCATCGGCAGCAGGCCCAGGTAGCCTTCGCGGAAGCTGACCGACACGTCCGGCGTGTCCCACGGACGCGAGATGTCGGCCATCTCGGCCGGCGCGATGTTGCCGGTCATGTTGGCGGTGCCGTGGCCGCCCAGGCTCATGGTGGGCACCACCAGGCCCAGGTTGGGCGAGTCGCAGCACATCACCGACACGTCGGGCCGGCCGCGCAGCACTTGCGCCACCTGGCCGACGCGGGTGGTCGATTCCTTGTGCACCACGTAGTTGGGGTGCTTGAAGATGCGCAGCAGCTGGTCCCAGTGCAGGTCGCTCTTGACCCGCGGCGGGTTGTTGTAGATGCCCAGGGGCAGGTCGGTGGCGTCGGCCACTTCGAGGAAATAGGCTTCGGTGTCGGCTTCGGACGCGCAGATGTAGGCGGGCGCGGCCAGGATCGCGCCATCGGCGCCGTTGGCGCGCGCGAACTTCAGGTAGTCGATGGTGCTGTCGGTGTTGTTGCCGGTGCAGCCGTAGAACAGCTTCATCTTGCCGGTCTTCATCTTGGCCGTCTCGACGATCACCTGGCGGCGCTCTTCGGGCGACAGCAGCGAGACCTCACCCGTGGATCCCATGATCAGCACAGCGGCGGTGCCGTTGTCTTCCTGGAACTTCAACAGACTGCGGAAGGCGCTGAAATCGACGCTGCCGTCGCGATTGAACGGCGTGACGATGGCGACGAAGGACCCCTGGATTTTCATTTTGCTCATGACCTGCTCCACATGCGGAAGGACTGCTCAATCAAAAAAAGCCAGGCTGGCGCGCGGTGGTTGGCGCCTGCACCTGACCATTCCCCTTGCTGCTTTCGCAGTATAGGAAGAGCGGCCCCGAAAATTTTTCTATTTTCCACACTTTCGCGGGGCCTGAAAGACAAAGAATTTCTAAGGCAATACCGTTAAGTTATGAGGATTTCCATAACAATACGCTTTTCACGGCGCCGCCCGCATGTCCGAAGCGATATCCCGTCATCCGTCCCTGTCTCACTGGGGCGCGTACACCGCGCTGGTACGCGACGGCCGCGTCATCGGCTGCGAGCCGTTCGCGCACGATCAGGCTCCGTCCCCGCTTATCCACACGATGCCCGACATGGTGCACTCGCCGCTGCGCATCGCCCGCCCCAGCGTGCGCGCCAGCTGGCTCAGGCACCGCGGGGCGCCCGAGCTGCGCGGCGTCGACGGTTACGTGGAAGTCGATTGGGACACCGCCCTGACGCTGGTGCACGATGAATTGCAACGCGTGCGCGCGCAGCATGGGCCGACCGCCATCTTCGGCGGCTCGTATGGCTGGTCGTCGGCCGGACGGCTGCATCACGCCCGCACGCTGACGCACCGCTTCCTGTATGCCGGCGGTGGCTGCGTCGACCAATCCGGCAACTACAGCTGGGGCGCGGCGCAGTTCCTGCTGCCGCACATCATCGGCACCTACGCGCCCGTCACCGGCCGCATCACCGACTGGAACAGCGTGGTCGGGCACACGCGGCTGCTGATCGCGTTCGGCGGCATCCCGCTGCGCAACACCCAGATCGCCTCGGGCGGCGCGGGCGACCACAGCGCGCCGGGCTGGCTGGCGCGGGCGCGCCAGGCCGGCATGCGCGCCGTGGTGGTCAGCCCCACGCGCGGCGACGCGCCGGCGGCGCTGGCGGCCGAATGGATCCCCATCCGCCCCAACACCGATGCCGCGATGATGCTGGGCATGGCCCACACGCTGCTGGCCGAGGACCGCCACGACCGCGACTTCCTGGCGCGCTGCTGCAACGGCTTCGAGCAGTACGCCGACTACCTGCGGGGCCGCGCCGACGGCCAGCCCAAGGATGCGGCCTGGGCCGAGCGCATCTGCGGCGTGCCGGCCGCTACCATCCGCGCGCTGGCGCGGGACGCGGCCGGCGCCCGCACGCTGCTGTCGTGCTCGTGGTCGCTGCAACGCGGCCATCGCGGCGAACAGCCTTACTGGGGCAGCGTCGCGCTGGCCGCGCTGCTGGGCCAGATCGGCCTGCCCGGCGGCGGCTTCGCCTTCGGCCATGGCTCGATGAACGGCGCCGGCAATCCGCGCCCCGACCTGCCCGCGCCGGAGATGCGCGCCGGCCGCAATCCGGCCGGCGCCTCGATCCCCGTGGCGCGCCTGACCGACATGCTGCTGCAGCCGGGCGAGCCATACGAATTCAACGGCCGGACCGGCGCCTATCCCGACATCCGCCTGGTCTATTGGGCCGGCGGCAATCCGTTCCATCATCACCAGGACCTGAACCGGCTGATGCGTGCCTGGACACGCCCCGAGACCATCATCGTGCACGAACCGTGGTGGACGCCGACCGCGCGCCGCGCCGACATCGTGCTGCCGGCCACCACCACGCTGGAACGCAACGACATCGGCGGCTCGTCGCGCGACCGCTATCTGCTGGCGATGCGGCAGGCGGTGGCGCCGGTGGGCCACAGCCGCAACGATTTCGACATCTACCGCGAACTGGCCGCGCGCGGCGGGTTCGAGCACGCCTTCACCGAAGGCCGCGACGAGATGACCTGGATCCGCCACATCTACGAACAGATGCGGCCGGCCTGGGAGGCGGCGCAACTGACGCTGCCGGCCTTCGACGAATTCTGGCAACGCGGCCACGTCGCGCTGCCGCCGCCGACGCGCGACTTCGTGCTATTCGAGCAGTTCCGCGAAGATCCCGCCGCGCATCCGCTCAAGACCCGCTCAGGCCGCCTCGAACTGCACAGCGCGGCCATCGCCGAATTCGGCTACGACGACTGCCCGCCGCATCCGGCCTGGCTGCCGCCGGTGGAATGGCTGGGCGCCGAACGCGCGGCGCGCTGGCCGCTGCACCTGGTCACCTGCCAGCCCGCCGACCGCCTGCACTCGCAGCTGGACCCGGCCCCGGCCACGCGCGCCAACAAGGTCGCCGGCCGCGAGGCGGTGCTGCTGCATCCCGACGATGCCGCCGAGCGCGGCATCGCGCAGGGCGACGTGGTGCGGATATTCAATGATCGCGGCGCCTGCCTGGGCGGCGCGCAGCTCAGCGCCGACCTGCTGCGCGGCGTGGTGGTGATGCCCACGGGCGCCTGGTTCGATCCGCAGGATGGCGCGCTGGAACGCCACGGCAATCCCAACGTGCTGACGGTGGACGTGGGCACGTCGCGGCTGGCGCAGGGCCCCAGCGCGCTGTCAGCCTTGGTGCAGGTGGAACGCTGGAATGGCCACGCGCCGCCGGTGCGGGCCTTCGAGCCGCCGGCGCTGCACACGCGGACCACAGCGTAGCGGCGCAAGCGCGCGCCCGGACGGGAACGCGGCAACCGACGGCCCGTGCGCCCTGCCAGGCCGCGCGCACCGCCTCGGCAGGGCGCTCGGACTTGAAGACCGCGCTCATGCCGGCGCGGCCGCGCGATGACGCAAATGGATCAGCGGGTAAGCCCGCCCCTGGCCGTCGCGATCGGAACGCCCGGTGCGCTCGAACCCCAGCCGTTCATAGAAACCGATCGCCTGCGCGTTCTGCTCGTTGACGTCGGTGCTCAGGCCCGGATGGCGCCGCAGCGCGTCTTCGACCAGCGCGCGGCCGACGCCCGTGCCGCGCGCGTCGGGATCGACGAACAAGGCTTCCATGTGGCTGCCGTCCAGCAGCATGAAGGCCAGCGCGCGGTCGTTCGCATCCACGGCCAGATCGAGCGTGGCGGCGGGCAGCAAGCCCACCACCTCGGCCTCGATATCGCGACGGTCCTGCGGCGACAGGAAATCATGGGTGGCATCGACGGCGCGGCGCCAGATGTCGACGACGCGTTCGCCGTCGGCGGGGGTGGAGATTCTCAGGGTGATCATGGTGCTACGGAAAGAAGAAAGGAAGAGATCACGGCGAGGCGTCAGCCGGCCTCGGTGCGCCGTTCGATGGCGCGGATGACGGCCACCATGTCGGACGCGCCCAGGCCCTGGGCCTCGGTCTCGCCGTACAGCGCATGGCTGGCGTCGAGCAGCGGCGAGGCGATGCCGGCGCTACGCGCGGCCTCGGCCACCAGGCGGCTGTTCTTCAGGACGTCGGTGATCGCCGCCTGCACCGAGAAATCCTGCGTCACCAGCTTGCCCAGCTTGACGCGCGACACGTCGCTGGCCATCGGCCCGGCGTTCAGCACCTCGGCGAACAGCGCCAGATCGATGCCCTGGCGCGCGGCGAAATGCACCGACTCGGTCAGGCCCGTGACCATGGTGATCAGGAACAGGTTGACCGACAGCTTCATGGCCAGCGCGGACGGCACCGCGCCACAGACGAAACTGTCGCGGCACAGCGGCCGCACCAGCTCGCGCACGGCAGCGACGTCGTCGTCATGGCCGGCCAGCATCACCACCAGTTGCCCGGCTTCGGCCGGCTTGCGCGAGCCCGACACCGGGGCCTCGACGTAGCGGCCGCCGGCTGCTTCGATATCCGCGCCGAGCTGGCGCGAGAAGTCCGCCGAGGTGGTGCCCATGTTGACGATCACGTGGCCGCGCACGCGCGCGGCGAAGTCGTCCGTGCCACGCGCCAGCACCGCGTCGATGGCCGCGTCGTTGGCCAGCATCAGGATCACGGTGCGGCACTGCGCGAAGACCTGGCCGGCATCGTCGGCCACGCGCGCGCCCGCGGCGCGCAGCGCGTCGTAGCCACTGGGGGAACGGCTCCAGACCACCAGCGGCGTGCCGGCGCGGGCCAGGTTGAGCGCCATTGGCGTGCCCATGACGCCCAGGCCGATGAATCCGATATCCATGTGTGTCTCCCGCTTGGTTGTGATCAGTGGCGCGTGGCCTCGATGCGCAGGCCGGCCGCCTTCCAGGCGGGAAAGCCGTCGCCCAGGCGCTGCGCCTGGAAGCCGCGGGCGCGCAGCAATGCCACCGCGCGCATCGACAGCACGCAGTAACGGCCGCCGCAATAGGCCACGATGTCCTGGTCGCGCGGCAGCTGCGCCAGATGCGGCTCCAGTTCCTCGGTGGGGATGTTGACCGCGCCCGGAATGTGGCCGGCGGCGTAGTCCTCGCGCGAACGCACGTCCAGCAGCAGCGCGCCCTCGTCGAGCCTGGCGACCAGTTGCTCGATCGAGACCGCTTCGAGCTGCTCGGGACGGTTGACGCTGTCGGCCGCCACGCGCCGCATTTCCTGGCGCTGGTGCGACAGGTAGTCCTGCAAGGCCGACAGCACTTCCGACACCGGGCCGGCGCCGCCGCGATACAGCACGTGCTTGCCGTCGCGGCGCGACTGGATGAAGCCGGCGCGCTTGAGCTGCTGCAGATGCTGCGAGGCATTGGTGACCGACAGCCCCGATCCCAGGGCCAGCTGCTCGACCGTGCTTTCGCGCTGCAGCACCGCCTGCAACAGGGCCAGGCGATGCGGATGACCGAGCGTCTTGGCGGCATCGGCCAGGTCATCGAGGGAATCGGCGGCGGGATCGGTCATTGGCAGAGTCGGCGGCAGGGTCTTCATTGACGCGACCATATCATCTTCCTATCATTCCATCATTTGTTGGATTGATAATTTACAAAAGAGACGCCTCCCATGTCATCCCCTCCCCCCGCGTCCGCCGCGACGGCCGCCCCCGCCTCCTGGGGCGACCTGCTGCGCGGCAGGAACGGGCTGCGCTCGATCGCGCTGGCCGGCGGCGTCGCGCTGCACGCCATCAACATCTACGTCGTCACCACCATCCTGCCGACCATCATCCGCGAGATCGGCGGGCTGGCCTATTACGCCTGGAACACCACCCTGTTCGTGGCCGCCTCGATCGTCGGCTCGGCCCTGTCGGCCAAGCTCATCGACCGCCTCGGCCCGCGCCTGGCGTACCTGCTGGCGCTGGCGGTGTTCTCGGCCGGCGCGATCGGCTGCGCGCTGGCGCCGTCGATGCCGGCCCTGCTGCTGGGCCGCACGGTGCAGGGCCTGGGCGGCGGCGTGCTGTTCGCACTGAGCTATGCGCTGATCCGGGTCGTGTTCGACGCGCGGCTGTGGCCGCGGGCCATGGCGCTGGTGTCCGGCATGTGGGGCGTGGCCACCCTGGGCGGCCCGGCCATCGGCGGCGTGTTCGCGCAGAGCGGCCACTGGCGGCCGGCGTTCTGGGTGCTGGTGCCGGTGGCGCTGCTGCTGGCGCTGATCGTCGCCAGCCAGTTCCGCGGCAAGAGCGCGGGCGAATCGGCATCGGGCCCGGTGCCCTGGCTGACCATCACGCTGCTGGTGCTGTCGGTGCTGGCGATCTCGGCCGCCGGCCTGTCGCAGAGCCTGGCCTGGAACGCCGCCGGCATCGTGGCGGGCATCGCCATCGCCGCCGCCATCGCCCGCATCGACAGCCGCGCCCGCGCCAAGCTGCTGCCGACCGGCGCCTATTCGCTCGGCACCCAGCTGGGCCTGCTGTACGCCATCATGAGCCTGCTGGTGGCGGCCCTGACCACCGAGATCTTCGTGCCCTATTTCCTGCAGGTGGCGCACGCGATGACACCCCTGGCCGCCGGCTACATGACCGCGCTGATGGCGGGCGGCTGGACGCTGGCCTCGATCTACAGCGCCGGCCGCGAGCCGGCCCGGGCCTGGCGCCTGATCCGGGCAAGTCCGCTGGTGGTGCTGGCCGCGCTGGCGGCGTTGGCGGCCACCATGCCGGTCGTCGCCTGGCAGCCGGCGTCGCTGGGCCCGGTCCTGCACGGCATCGCGCTGACGGCGGTGGGCTTCGGCATCGGCCTGGGCTGGCCGCATCTGCTGACCCGAGTGTTCTCGGCGGCCGCGCCGGGCGAGGAAACGCTGGCGTCGTCGTCGATCACCACGGTGCAGCTGTATGCCACCGCCCTGACCGCAGCGCTGGCCGGCGTGGTCGCCAATGCCGGCGGCCTGACCCAGCCGGGTGGCATCGACGGCGCCAAAAGCGCGGCGCTGGTGCTGTTCGGCGTGTTCGCCCTCGCGCCGGCGGCGGCCGTCCTGCTGACCGGCCGCCTGAAACGCGCGTGAAACCGGCGCGGCGGGACGGCGCCCCGCCGCGTCCATGCAACGGCCGTCAGGCCAGGACCGCGGGGTTGATCACGTGGATCGGCTTGCCGGCGGCGTAGGCGACGATCTGGTCGAAGACGTCGGAGAACTGGGTCTCGTATTCGTCTTCGGTGACGTAGCCGATGTGCGGCGTGCACAGGGCGTTGGGCAGCTGCAGCAAGGGATGCTGCGGATCGGTCATCGGTTCCGACTCGAACACGTCCACCGCCGCCGCGCCCGGCCGGCCCGCGCGCAGCGCCTGCACCAGCGCGCCGGGCTCGATCAGGCCGGCGCGGCTGGTGTTCACCAGCAGCGCCGACGGCTTCATCCGCGCCAGGTCCGCCGCCGTGACGATGCCGCGCGTGTCCGGCACCAGCCGCATGTGCAGCGACAGCACGTCGCAGGCCTCGAAGAAGGCCTGCTTGTCGGGCGCCACGTCCCAGCCGTCGTCGCGGGCCCGCTGGCGCGAGGCCTCGCGCGCCCACACCAGCACCTTCATGCCGAAGGCGGCGCCGTAGCGCGCCACTTCGGCGCCGATGCGGCCATAGCCGTAGATGCCGAGCGTGCGGCCGCGCAGCGTGCGGCCCATGCCGGTCTGCCAGGTGCCCTGCTTGAGCAGTTGCACCGCCTGCGGGATGCGCCGCATGCCGGCCAGCACCAGCCCCCAGGTCAGTTCGGCGGCCGCGTACGACGGCGTGCCGGCGTGCTGGTTCGACGACAGGATGACGCCATGCTCGGTGCAGGCGTCGACGTCGATGTGCGGATAGACGCTGCGCTGGCTGATCAGCCGCAGCTTGGGCAGGCGCGCGATCAGCGGCGCGCGGATCTGGGTGCGCTCGCGGATCAGCACCAGCGCCTCGGTGTCGCGCAGGCGCTCGGCCAGCGCGTCCACGTCCTGCACGTGGTCGTTCCAGACCGTGACGGCGTGGCCGTCGAGTTTGCGGAAACAGGGCAAGCCCCGCAGCGTGTCGAAATAATCGTCCAGAATGGTGATGTTCATGGTCTGTCGTCCTCCTCGGATGCGGGCATTGTGGGCGCCCGCCAGCCGACCGTAAAATGATATTAATTAGTCAATTGATGCGTTTTCCTCATGAAAATCGACGTGCTCGGCGTACAGGCCTTCGTGGCGATCGCGGATCACAAGAGCTTTCGCCGCGCCGCCGGCGAGCTCAGCATCACCCAGACCGCGTTGAGCCGCCGGCTGCAGAACCTGGAATCGTTCCTGGGCGTGCGGCTGGTGGAACGCACCACCCGCTCGGTGGCGCTGACGCCGCCCGGCGACAGCTTCCTGCCGCAGGCGCGCCGGTTGCTGGCCGACCTGGCCGCGGCGCTCACCGAGATCCGCGAAACCGGCAAGGCCCAGCGCGGCGACGTGACGCTGGCCTGTGTGCCGACCATCGGCGTGCACTACCTGCCGCACATCCTGCAGCGCTACAGCGCCGAGCATCCTCAGAACCGCGTCAAGGTGCTGGACCATTCGTCCGGCGCGGTGGCCCAGGCGGTGCTCACGCGTGAAGCCGAGTTCGGCATCAACATCGCCGAGACCCACGCCCCCACGCTGCAGAGCATCCCGCTGCTGCAGGACGACTTCGTGCTGATCTGCCGCGAAGACCATCCGCTGGCGCGCCGTCGCACGCTGCCCTGGGAAAAGCTGGAAGGCCATCGGCTGATCTTTCCGGGCACCAGCAGCAACAACCGGCCGCTGCTCGACCACGCGCTGGCCGAACTGGCGCCGCGGCTGACCGCCTTCTATGAAGTGCAGCGCAGTTCGACCGCGGTCGGGCTGGTGGCGGCCGGCGCCGGCATCGCCGTGGTGCCGCGGCTGGCCTGGCAGGCCGGTTCGTATCCGGGGTTGCGGGTGGTGTCGCTGCACACGCCGGTCGTGGGCCGCACCTTTTCGCTCATCAGCCGCAAGGGCGCGCACCTGTCGCCCGCCGCCCAGGCCTTGCACGACCTGATCCTGCGGCACCGCGAGCAGGGGCCGCGCTGAGGCGCCGCCGGGCGCGGAACTTTCGCACCGCTTCATACAATTAGTGACGCTTCGCCGGAAAAATCGGGCCACAATGCGCCGGCGCTTTTCCCGATCCACGAGGAACCACGATGAACAAAGTCCTTGCGTTGCTGCTCTGCGCCGTCCTGCCCGCCGCCGCATCCGCGGTGCAGCCCGATGTCGAGCCCCTGACGCTCAACCCGCAAAACCAGCTGTACTGCAACGAGCAGGCCGACTGGTGCGTGGGGATCAAGGTCGACGGCGGCTTCGAGGACAATGGCCCGTTCGCCACCAGCCGCACCCTGCGCGCCGACTACCGCTTCTGGGACCTGCCCGACATCCCGAACTTCACGCGCTTCACCGTCTGGCCGCACCTCATCCGCCTGAGCGAGGAGCGCGCCCTGGTCGGCGTGATCGGCCCGAACGAACCGGACTACAAGGAAGAGATCCAGTTCCCCGGCGGCAGCTTCTCGCGCCGCGACCTGTACCTGTTCATGGTCGACCTGGGCGACAAGTCCTCGGCCCTGGCGCACCTGATTCCCTACACCGCCAAGGCCGGCATCCGCGCCTGCGCCAACGAGGCCGACGAGAAGCGCCGCGAAGGCAACTGCATGGACTATTACCGCTATGACGCCACGGTGAAGGCCCTGCCCAGCAAGCAGCCGTATCCGGACCTGCAGGTCACCACCCAGGCCACGCGCAGCCCGGCCGACGCCAGCCGCTACGGCGATCCGGGCAAGCGGCCCGCGCCGACGGCCGCGCAGTTGCAGCCGCGGGCCGACAAGCAGTGCAGCTACACGGTGACCTACAAGTGGCAGGAAGAGGGCTCGGTCTACCGGCCCGCCACGCCGGTGCCGGACTGCGCCGAGTTCCTGGAACCGCATCCCGGGAAGAAGTGACGCGCGGGCCGGCCACCCTGGCGGTGTCCCGGCCCCGCCAGTCTCGCCGCCGCGGCGCAATGCGCCCGGCGGCCGGCGCCGTCAGTCGGCGTAGCCCGGATTGCGCCGGTCCAGCCGGCGCAGCAGGCCCGGCCAGGCCAGCGAGGCCTTGTGCGCCCGGTCGGCCGGGGATTCAACCGCCGCGCGCGCCAGCACCTCGGGCGGAATGAACGTCAGTTCGCCGCCCGCCTGCGCCCGCACCTGCACCATGCAGGCCGCTTCCAGCCGGTGCATGGCCTGGAACGCCTCGGCCATGCTCTGCCCCACCGTCAACAGGCCGTGATTGCGCAGGATCAGGTAGTTGTTGCCGCCCAGGTCGCGCACCAGCCGCGGCTGCTCTTCGGGATTGAGCGCCAGGCCCTCGTAGTCGTGATAGCTGAGCGAACGCAGCACGATGAACGCGAACTGCGACAGCGGCAGCAGGCCTTCCTTCTGCGCCGACACCGCCACGCCGTTGATGGAGTGCGTGTGCAGCACGCACATGGCGTCCTTGCGGGCCGCGTGGATACAGCTGTGGATGGTGAAGCCGGCCGGATTGATGTCGTATTCCGAGTCCATCACCTTGCGCCCGTGCAGGTCGATCTTGACCAGGCTGGACGCCGTGATCTCGTCGAACATCATGCCGTAGGGATTGATGAGGAAATGCTCGGTGCCCGGCACCTTGGCCGTGATATGCGTGAAGATCAGGTCGTCCCACCCGAACAGCGCCACCAGCCGGTAGAGCGCCGCCAGGTCCTTGCGCACCTGCCATTCCGTCTCGCCGACCCGTTCGCGCACGCTGGCGCCCGTTTGACCTGCCGTATCCATGCTGTCTCCCTGTGTGGTGTTCTCCCGCCACGGGAACGCGGCGGGGTCTGTTGCGCACTGTATTCCGTTTGCCCGCCGCCGGTGGCGTGGACAAGGCAAGCGTCCGCTACGTGCAACGCGGCGGCGGCAAGCACGCGGACCCGGCGGGATGCCCCGCCTCAGGACGCGCCGTCCGCGCCCCGCCCGGCCGACGCGCCGCGCAGGATGGCCGCCAGGCACAGCGCCAGCGCCTGCACCACCGCGTCAATGTCGAGGTGTTCAACCGCATCGCGCTGCTGGTGTTGCTGATTGCCGGCATCAACATGCTGATCCAGGTGTTCTGAGGCAAAAGCCCGCCGTTCGCGGGCCAGTCCGTCTACAATTCAGGAATAATTCAGGTTCGCCGAAGAGCGGGGATCGGCGCGCCGTGACAACCTGGGAAGACGGAGACACCATGCAAGACCCCATCAGGATCTTTGTCGGCTGCGACCCCAACGATTGCGATCTCGAACAGATGATGGTGCTGGACTACAGCGCCCGCAAGCATGCCTCGCGCCCGGTCGAGATCACCTGGATGCGCCTGTCGCGCGACCCCGCCAGCCCCTGGTACTGTGATCCGGAGCGCGGCCGCGGCTGGCGCACCGAAAAATGGTCGACGCCGTTCTCGGCCTTCCGCTGGGCGGTGCCGGCCGCCGCCGGCTTCCAGGGTCGCGCCTTGTACATGGACGCCGACATGCTGGTGCTGTGCGACCTGGCCGATATCTGGAACCTGCCGCTGGATGGCGAGGCCATCGTCGCGGGCTGCCGCGACGGCGACGGCTGGCGCTCCTGCGTGGCGCTGTGGGACTGCGCCCGCGCTCGCCCCTATCTGCCCACGCTGGAGGCCCTGCGCGCCAAGCGCAACGCCAATCGCGAGATGAAGCACTACTTCGCCGACCGGCCGCGGCTGGTCCAGCACCTGGACGCCCGCTACAACAGCATCGACGGCGAAAACCTGGCGCGCGACGAGATCGGCATCCTCCACTATTCCGACATGGGCACGCAGTTCTCGCACCGCTATGCGATGCCGCGCCTGCATGCCGAAGGCCGCCAGCACTGGTTCGACGGCGAGGTGGTGACGCACGCCCGGGCCGACCTGGCCGAACTGTTCGAGCGCTACTACCAGGAGGCCCTGGCGGCCGGTCATTCGCCCTGCGACTACCGCAACGACGCGCCGTTCGGCGACGTGGTCAAGGCCTCCCAGAAGGACTACACCGGCAACCGGCCGCGTCCGGCGCGCCGCTCGTGGGTGCAGCGGCTGTGGGCGGGCGCCCTGGGCGGCTGAAACCGGGCGGGTTTGGGCTCTAATGGCGCCATGTCCACCGCCCCCCTCGTTTCCTATTTCTGGCGCGGCGACGCGCTGCGCAGCCGCGGCGTCGGCGCCGCCGTGCGCACCGCCACGCTCGCCTTGCCCGCGCCGCCGGCGCGCCTGGTCGCCGATTGGGCGCGGGAAATCGACACCCGGCTCGAACTCGAACCCGGCGACGTCGAGCAGATGCCGCTGGCGCGCACCATGACGCGTTGGCCCGAATACAGCGCCTGCGTGCGGTCGATGCGCGACTGGAGCGCCGCGCTCGGGCTGGGCGACGTGCTGGCCGACGGCGACATCGCGCTGATGGCCTGCCGCGGCGCCCGCTACCACCACGACGGCGATCAATATGGCAGCGCGGCCTTCTGCAATCTGTTCCTGAGCGAGGACAAGGGCCTGGACCTGGTTTTCGCGCAGACCGGCCAGCGCATCGCGCTGACGCGCGGCACCGCGGTGCTGTTCGATACCTGCCAGCCGCACGGCGTGGTGCCACGCGGCGCCCACGTGTTCCGCGAATCGGACTTCGCGCCGGGACCGGACCTGTCGCAAGTATTCCTGACCTGGGAGTTGCCCATCGAAGACCCGCGCGTGGCGGCCGTGCTGGACATCGCCTTCGATATCGACCCGGCCGGCGCCGCGCGGCTCGACGACGAGCAGGTGCGGCGCGGCGACACACGCCTGGCCGTGCGGCCCGACCGCGGCGATTGGGCCGACGCCGCCTCGCTCATCGACTAAGGCCGGCGTCATCGCGCCGGGCATGCGCCTCCAGTTGTTCGACCAAGGCCCGCGCGCCGTTGTCATCGAACATGTCGGCAAGCGCCTCGATGCAGCCCGGCGCGATGCCCGCCGCGCGCGCCCACATCGATTCCTCGCCGCGCCGTTGCCCCGCGCGCCAATCATCGGCCCCGACCAGCGCCTCGGCCAGCTCCGCCGCGTCCAGCATCGCCAGGTTGACCCCCACGCCCAGCGGCGGCATCACGTGCGCCGCATCGCCGATCACGGTCAGCCCGGCCCGGTGCGGCCAGCGCAGGCCCGGCGGCAGCGCCATGATCGGACGCACCGCGGCGACCCCCTCGGCCTCGGCGATCAGGTCCAGCAATGACGGCGCCCAGCCCGCAAAGCGGGCCAGCAGCGCATCCTTGCCGATTGTGGCCAATGCCGGGTCGGAGCAGGCCCCGGCCACCGCCCCGGTCCGCAGCGCCGCGTAGACGCGCAAGGTGGCGTTGCCATTGCGCTGCCCCACGATGCCGGCGCCGCCATGCAACGCGAACAGCGTGCCGTGGCCCACCAGGCGGGCGGCCCGCGGATGGCGGCGGTCGACGTCGCGCAACCACAGTTCGATGAAAGTGACGCCCGTGTAGGCAGGCTGAGCGGGCGTAAGCGCGGCGCGGACCCTGGACCAGGCGCCATCGGCGCCCACCACCAGGTCATACGGTCCCTTCACCCCGCTGGCGCAACGCAGGTCATGACGGCCGTCGGCGCGGGGCAGCACCGCCTCCAGCCGCTCGCCCCAGCGCACCACGCCGGCGGCCAGCGGGTGCAGCAACAGCGCGCGCAACGCCTGGCGGTCGATCTCCGGACGGTCGCCCTCGCCCGGCGCGGGAATCTGTTCACGCAGCAATTCCCCGGTGGCGTGGTGGACCAGCCGTGTCTCCTGGTCCTCGTGCCGCGCGATCGCCATGAAGGCATCCAGCAATCCCGCCCGCGCCAGCGCCCGTTGGCCTTCCTCGGGATGCAGGTCCAGCGAGCCGCCCTGGTCGCGCGCGTCGACCGAGACGTCCGCCTCGAACACGTCCGCGCGCCAGCCATGGCGCTGCAGGACATTGGCCAGGGTCAGGCCGGCCGGGCCGGCGCCGACGATCGCGATGGTGGGGGCTTGCCGCATGGCGGTCTTTCCTTTAATTTAATAGGTGCCTATATATATTACATAGGTACCTATTCAATTAAAAGAGGACGTATGACCGCCCCTACCGATTGGCAACCCGATTGGCAACCGCGGCAGATGCCGACCCTGCTCATCAACCACTACGGCCGGCTCTTGACGCGCCAGGCCGATGAGCGCCTCAAGACCATCGGCCTCACCGCTTCGCAGCTGCCGGTGCTGGCGGCCCTCAAGGACGGCGGCGCGCTGACGCAACGCGAATTGGCCGAAGCCGCCGGCGTCGAGCAGCCGAGCATGGCGCAACTGCTGGCGCGCATGGAGCGCGATGGCCTGGTGCGGCGCGACCCGTCGCCCACCGATGGCCGCAGCAGCCTCGTGTCATTGACCCCGGCCGCGCAGCGCAAGCTGGAGCCGGGCCGCGCCCTGCTGCGCCAGATCGACGAGGAGGCGTGCGCGATCTTCACGCCGGCCGAGCGCGAGGCGCTGGCCGGCATGCTGCTGCGATTGCTGGAAGCCGCTTACCAGTAGACGTCCTGGTTGTAGTACTTGTGCAGGTCGCGGGCCCAGGTCTCGTCGGCCATGCTCGGCCAGTTGTCCTTGTCGAAGCCCGGCGCGTTCTTCAGCGTTTCCTTGTCGACGTTGAGCACGAAGCACTTGCGGTCGGTATCCAGCGTCAGCGCGTGCCAGGGAATGGCGAACAGCTTTTCGCCCATGCCCAGCACGCCGCCGCGCGCCAGCACCGCGTAGGCCACCCGGCCGCGCGGCACATCGATCATGATGGCCTTGACGTCGCCCAGGCTCTCGCCCGCCGCGTTGTAGACGTCGTTGCCTTCCAGCGTATTGGCGGCCATGACCTCCGGCCCCGGACCGAGCGCGTTGGTTTTCGGACCGCCGACGATATTCGATTGGTGTTCCATGGTGTCGCTCCTGCGCGGTCGCCCGCGGCATGTATTGAATTGAATGGAATGGATGAACGGCCTGCTCAGCGGCGGCGTGATTCCGCCATCAGGCAGACGGCGGCCAGCGCGCCCACCAGCACGGCGCCGGCGATGGTCTTCCAGGCGTTCTCGTGCACATAGCCGTCGGTGGCGGCCGATACTTCCCTGGCCCGCCGCCACGCGTGCCGGCCCCTGTCGCGGACCTGGACGCGCGCGGCGTCCAGCTGGTGCTTGAGCCGATCCCGCGCCGCCTCGATCTCCGCGCCGCCGTAGCTGGCGGTGCTGCGCAGCAGGTTCTCGGTTCCCGACACCAGTTCACGCAGCGTGTCGCTGCCATTTTGTGTAGCCATGACCTCTCCTTGAAAAAATGACCGCCAGGCGCGAGCCGCTGCGGGCCGCGGCGACGGACGCCAATCCGTTAGCAAGCCGCGTGCCGCACCCTCAGCCGGCCCACCATTGCTTGAGCGTCGCGCGCAGCGCCGCGGCGCCGGCGCCATCGCTTTCCTTGCGCAGCGCGGCCAAATAGGCGCGCGCCTGCTTGAGCGACACGTGCGGCGGCAGCGGCGGCATCTCCGGATCGGTCACCACTTCCAGCACCGCGGGCCTTCCGGCGGCCAGGGCCTGGTCCCAGGCCGGGCCAACCTGATCCGGCGCCGTCACGCGAATGCCTTCCAGGCCAAGCAGGCGGCCATAGTCGGCATAGGAGAACTGCGGCAGCCACTGCGAATCCGCAAAGCGCGGATCGCCGCCCATGACACGCTGTTCCCACGTCACCAGGTTGAGATCGCCGTTGTTGAGCACCATCACCACCAGCGTCGGATTGCTCCATTCGCGCCAGCGATGGGCGATGGTGATGAGCTCGTTGATGCCCAGCATCTGCATCGCGCCGTCGCCCACCAGTGCGATCACCGGCCGGCCGGGATAGGCCAGCTTGGCCGCCACGGCGTATGGCACGCCGCAACCCATGCTCGCCAGGCCGCCCGACACCGAGCCCATCATGCCTTCACGCAACTGCACGTCGCGCGCGTACCAATTGGCCGCCGAGCCGGAGTCGCAGGTGACGATGCAATCCGTCGGCAGGCGCTCGGACAATTCCACGAACGGCAGTTGCGGGTTGACGGGGTTGGCCGCGACCGCCGCGCGCGCCTGGACCGTTTCGCGCCAGCGCAGCACGCGCTTTTCGATGTATCCGCGCCAGTCGCCGGACGCCTTCGGCCGCAGCAGGGGCAGCAGGGCCTCCAGCGTCAGCCGCGCGTCGCCGACCAGGCCGACCTCGGCGGGATAGCGCAGGCTCAGCTGGCGCCCGTCCAGGTCGATCTGCACGCAACGCGCCTGCCCCTCGCGCGGCAGGAATTCCGCGTAGGGAAACGAGGTGCCCACCATCAGCAGGGTGTCGCATTCGTTCATCATTTCCCAGCTGGGCTGGGTGCCGAGCAGGCCGATGGCGCCGGTGACGTATGGCAAGGCATCCGGCAGCACCGCCTTGCCCAGCAGCGCCTTGGCCACGCCCGCGCCCAGGCGCTCGGCCACCGCCCGGACTTCGTTGCCCGCCGCCAGCGCACCCGCGCCCACCAGCATCGCCACCCGCTCGCCGCGATTGAGGATGTCGGCCGCGTTCGCCAGCGCGGCCTCCGCCGGCACCGACGCATGCGAGGTGACGCCAATGCCGGTGTGCACCGTGCCGTGTTCGCGCGGCGGCGTGGGGACGGCCTCGAGATCCTGCACGTCGTTCGGAAAGATCAGGCAGGTGACGCTGCGCCGTTCCATGGCGATGCGCATGGCGCGATCGACCATGTGCCGGGCCTGCAGCGGCGAGGTCACCATGTGCACGAAATCGTGCGCCACATCCTTGAACAGATTGGCCAGGTCCACCTCCTGCTGGTAGTCGCCGCCCAGCGCGCTGCGGGCCTGCTGGCCCACGATCGCCACCACCGGCTGGTGGTCCAGCTTGGCGTCGTACAGACCATTGAGCAGGTGGATTGCGCCGGGTCCGGAGGTGGCCATGCAGACGCCGACCTGCCCGGTGAACTTGGCGTGGGCGCACGCCATGAAGGCCGCGCCCTCCTCGTGCCGCGCCTGCACGAATTGCAGCGCCGGGTTGCGGCCGAACGCGCCGATCAGCCCATTGATGCCATCCCCGGGGTAGCCATAGATGCGCTGCACGCCCCACTGGCCAAGACGGTCCAGCACGAAGTCGGATACGGTTTGCACGTCGATTCTCCTTGCGGTTGCGGTAATGCCATCCCCCGCCTGCGCAATTGCCGTTCCCCGCGCCGCGCCCCGGCCCGACGGAACGCGGCGCGCATCCCTTACAAGAACCGGCAATAACGGCACCCGCGGCGGACGGCGCGGTGTGCGACGGGCCACATGCCACAAGTGAGATTCATTATTATTTGACGCCCGCCAGCACGCCGCAGACCGACCCGCGCAACGTGCTGGCGCGGATGCGCTACACGTTCCAGTCCAGCGCGGGGCGATCAGGCCGCGCGCATCGCGGCCGCCAGCGGCGCCAGCGACGGCGCGATCAGGGCCAGCAGCCGGGCCTTGCCCACGCCATCGCGCGCCTGCACCGACAGGCCGTGCAGCAGCGCGGCGTAGTAGTCGCCCAAGGCCTGCACGTCGGTGCCGGGCTTGAGCGCGCCATCGCGCTGCGCGGCCTCGAGGCGGTCGATGATGGATTGCGTGCGCGCCTTGCGGTGCGAGGCCAGCCAGCGCATCACGGCTTCGTTTTCGGCGGCGTAGTTGGTGGCGGCGCTGACCACCATGCAGCCCTGCGGCCGGCCGCGGCGCGTGTAGGTCGACACGGCCTCCAGCAGCATTTTCTCGACGGCCTCGCGCACGTCCGCCGACTGCAATGCGTGTTCGGCGAAGGCGCCGTCGCCCGCCTCGTAGCGCTCGACCGCTTCGCGGAACAGGCCTTCCTTGGAACCGAACGCCGCATACAGGCGGGCCGAGGCCAGGCCGGTGGCGGCCACCAGATCGGCCATCGACGTGCCCTCGTAGCCATGCTGCCAGAAGGCCAGCATCGCCTGCTGCAATGCGAGGTCGCGGTCGAATTCCCTGGGTCTGCCTGCCATGTGCCATGCCTGATGAGTTGCGTGTTTTCGTAGTGTAGCGCCGCGCCGCTCCGGGCACTCCGGCGCGCATGCGCTTGCGTCGCGCGCCGGTTTCGGTCTATTCTTTGTCGTTCGACAAACAATTGACTCAAGCCGATATCCGGCAAACGAAAGGCAGACCACAGCATGAAAACCCTCAAAGGCCCCAGCATCCACCTGGCGCAATTCAGCGACGCCGCCGCGCCGTTCAACAGCCTGCCCGCCATCGCCGAATGGGCGGCGAGCCTGGGCTTCAAGGCCCTGCAGATTCCGGCCTGGGACGCGCGCCTGTTCGACGTGGCGCTGGCCGCGTCCAGCCAGGACTATTGCGACGAGATCACCGGCATGCTGGCCAGCCATGGACTGGTCATCAGCGAGCTGACCACCCACATCTTCGGCCAGCTGCTGGCCGTGCATCCGGCCTATGAAGCGATGTTCGACACCTTCGCGCCGGCGGCGGTGCGCGGCAATGCGCTGGCCCGCACCCAATGGGCCCACGACCAGCTGCTGCTGGCGGCGCAGGCCTCGCGCCGCCTGGGCCTGACCGACATGGGCACGTTCTCGGGGTCGTTCGCCTGGCCCTACCTGTTCCCGTTCCCGCAACGGCCGGTCGGCCTGATCGAGACCGCGTTCGACGAACTGGCGCGGCGCTGGCGCCCGGTGCTGGACGCCTGCGATGAGCAGGGCGTGAACCTGTGCTACGAGATCCACCCCAGCGAGGACCTGCACGACGGCATCACGTTCGAGATGTTCCACGAGCGCGTCGGCCGCCATGCCCGCTGCGCCATCCTGTTCGACCCCAGCCACTTCGTGCTGCAGCAGTTGAACTACCTGGATTACCTGGACATCTACAAGGACCACATCCGCATGTTCCATGTGAAGGATGCCGAGTTCAATCCGAGCGGACGCCAGGGCATCTACGGCGGCTACCAGTCGTGGGGCGACCGCGCCGGCCGCTTCCGCTCGCTGGGCGATGGCCAGGTCGACTTCAAGGCGATCTTCTCCAGGCTCGCGCACCACGACTACGCCGGGTGGGCCACGCTGGAATGGGAATGCTGCCTGAAGGACCAGGAAGCCGGCGCGCGCGAAGGCGCGGCGTTCATCCAGCAGCACATCATCCCGGTCACCGGCAAGATCTTCGACGACTTCGCCGGCGCCGCCATCGACCAGCGCCAGATCAATGCGCTGCTGGGCATCGCCTGATTTGCGCGCGCACGTTCCCCCTCCAATACTTGCCTATATCCCAAGACTCATGACACACCCCCACGACGCCTACCTGCCGCCCGGCGCGGATTTCTCGCATCGCTATGTAATGGTGAACGGCGCGCGCCTGCATTGCGCCGTCGCCGGCACCGGCACGCCGGTGCTGCTCATCCCCGGCTGGCCGCAGACCTGGCTTACCTGGCGCCACGTGATGCACGCGCTGGCCGGCCAGGGCTACCAGGCCATTGCGGTGGATCCGCCCGGCACCGGCGATTCGGATCGCCCGCAGACCGGCTACGACACCGGCGCCATCGCCGCCACCCTGCATCAGCTGATGGCGCAGCTCGGCCACGCGCATTACCAAGTCGTGGGCCACGACATCGGCATGTGGGTCGCCTATGCGCTGGCCAGCGATTTCCCCGGCGCGGTCACGCGCCTGGCGCTGACCGAAGCGGTGATCCCCGGCCTGGCGCCCGAGCCCACCATCTTCGCGCCGCCGGAGGACAACATCTTCCTGTGGCACTTCATGTTCAACCGCCTGCCCGACCTGCCCGAGGCGCTGATCGCGGGCCGTGAACAGGCCTACCTGACGTACATGTTCGACAAGTGGTCGCACCGCCGCGACCGCGTCGCCGCGCAGGCCTACATCGACGCCTACGCCGCGCCGGGCGGACTGCGCGCCGGCTTCGCCTACTACCGCGCCATCCCCGAGACCGTGCGCCAGAACGGCGAGCGCGCCCGCACCCCGCTGCCGATGCCGGTGCTGGCCATCGGCGCCGAACACGCCACCCGCGACGCGCCGCTGGTCACCATGCAGCGCAATGCGCTCGACGTGCGCGGCGCCATCATTGCCGACTGCGGCCACTTCGTGACGGAGGAGTGCCCCGAGGAATTCCTCGCGCACCTGCTGCCGTTCCTGTCGAAGGCGGGCTGAGCATGCCCCTGGATCCGCATATCGACGCCTATCTGCGGCGCCTGTCATCGGCCGCCGCGCCGCTGGACCTGCAGGCGCAACGCGCGGCCACCGAAACCGGCCTGCGCGCCTTGCAGGGACCGCTGGAACCGGTGGCAGCCATCGAGACCCACATCGTGCCCGGCCATGGCGGCCATCCGCTGCGGGTGCGCGCCTATACGCCGAATGGCGCGACGCCCGGCGCGGTGTTGCCGGCGCTGGTGTACGCGCATGGCGGCGGCTGGTTCCAGTGCTCGCTGGAGGTCTACGACAACCCCTGCCGCGCGCTGGCCAACGCCACCGGCTGCAAGGTGCTGTCGGTCGACTACCGCCTGGCGCCGGAAAGCAAGTTCCCGATTCCGCTGGAGGACGTGTACGCGGCGCTGACCTGGGTGGCGGCCCATGCCGGCATGCTGGGCATCGACCCCGCCCGCCTCGCCATCGGCGGCGACGGAGGCCGTGATGCGCTACTGCTGGTTCACCTACCTGGTCAATGAGCGCGACGGCGCCTCGCCGTATGCCTCGCCGCTGCGCGCCGACCTGGCCGGCCTGCCGCCGGCGACGCTGCTGATCTGTGAATACGATCCGCTGCGCGACGAGGGCCTGGCCTACGCCGAACGGCTGCGGCAGGCCGGCGTGGCGGCGCGCGACGAACTGCTGCCGGGCATGGTGCATGCGTGCATCCACATGCTGGGACTCACGCCCGACGCCCGCCGCCTGTTCGACCTGGCGGGCGCGGCGCTGCGCGAGGCGTTCGGGCTGCCGGCGGATTGATCGCCGTCTCGCGGCGAGGCGGTAACGGTTGCGCCACCGGGGCGCGCGTCAGCCGCGCACCGCCGCCTCGATGCCGGCGACGTCGATCTTGCCCATCTGCATCATGGCTTCGAAGGCGCGCCTAGCGGCGGCGCGGTCCGGCGACACCAGCGCTTCGGTCAGCACGCGCGGCGTGATCTGCCAGGACAGGCCCCAGCGGTCCTGGCACCAGCCGCACACGTTTTCCTGGCCGCCATTGCCGACGATCGCGTTCCACAGGCGGTCGGTCTCGGCCTGGTCGTCGGTCGCGACCTGGAATGAGAAGGCCTGGTTGTGCAGGATGCCGGGCCCACCGTTCAGGCCAAGACAGGGAATGCCGGCAACGGTGAACTCCACCGTCAGCACATCGCCCTCGCGCCCCGACGGATAGTCGGCGGGCGCATGCATCACGCGGCCCACGGCGCTGTCGGGAAAGGTCTGCGCATAGAACCGCGCCGCGTCCAGCGCGTCACGGTCGTACCAGAGGCAAATCGTATTCTTGCTGATCATCATCGGTCTCCTGCGATGAGAAACGACACGCGAACGGAAAAATGCCACCCAATCGAGCATAACGCCGGCCCCGGTGCGCAGACGTTACGAAGCGTTGGCGAATATCCCGCGCCCCGCGGCGGCGATCCCCCCGGGGTGACAGACCGCCACGGCTCTGCGCATAATCCCGGGCATCCCGTCCTCCCGCAGGAGTCCACCGGCATGACCTCCCCCTCGCTGGCGTTGCCGCGTCTCGCCACCCATCGCCTGCGCCGCGCGCTCTGCTGCGTCGCGGCACTGCTGTGGCTGGCCTGCGCCCCTGCCGCTCAGGCCTTCGATCGCCAGGCCCAGACGCAGCGCTACCAACAATGGCTCGGCGACTTCGAGCGCGACCTGCGCCGGCTGGCCGCCCTGCCCAATCCCACCGACGCCGACGTCGAGCGCCTCTTCGCCGATACCGTGGTGCCGTCCTCGCGCGCGGTGGCCTTCGTGCGCCAGCTGGCGGCGCAACCGGCCGGCGCCGTGTCGGGCGAAATCGTGTTCCAGGGGCCGACGCGCCTGCTGCTCGGCCTCCTGCGGCAATCGGTGGTGGCGGGCGACGGCGGCCCCTACACCGACACGCCGCCGGGCAAGGCGCCGCTGCAACTGCGGGCGTGGTACCTGCACATCGACGGCGGCGGCCAGCTGGAACGCTATTTCAACAACCCGGATGCCGCCAAGCCCTATCGCCTGCCCCCCGACGGCACGCTCGAGCGCGGCGTCTATCCCTTCCTGGTGTTCGACGATGGCCCGCGCCTGCGGCTGGGCGCCATGACGCGGGAATACTGGAACGTGGTGCGCTTCGTGGACGACCAGCAACATGGCTGACGCAACGATGTCCCGGCGCTGGCAGCGCAACCTCGGCGCCCTGCTGCTGGCCGCCGCCCCCGCCCTGGGCTGGGCCGCCTGCGCGCCCATCGACACGTCTTTCGGCGCCGAGCCGGCGGGCGTCGCGCTGCGCCCCCAGCCGCTGGCGCTGTCGCTGGACGGCCCGCGCGTGTTGCTGGGCCTGCATGGAGAACGCGTGCAGGCCGACACCCGGCTGATCGCGGTGGCCGAGGATGGCGACCTCACGCCGCGTATCTGGACCGACGCGGTGGACTGGAGCGTCTACGCCAGCCCCGCCGGCGCCCCCGGCATGACCGTGTTGCAGCGGGACGCCGACGGCCGGCTGTGCCGCATCGACCGCTACCGGCAGGTGCGCGGACGCCAGGTCGAGGATGGCGGCTACCGGCTCGCTTACGATGCCGGGAACCGGTTGGCGGCCTATGCCGAATTCACGTCGGCGCGCCATGGCCAGAGCGCGCTGCAACAGGCCTGCGTCACCCGCGACGCCCAGGGCCGCGTCACGGCCGTGTTCCAGGACGGCTGCGGGGGCACGCCGTCGCGGCCGGTGTACTACGTGCGCGACGACGGCGGCACGCTGCTGCGCGCCATCGACCAGCGCGCCGGGCCGCTCGGCACGGTGGTGCGCAGCCTGAACCCCGATGGCAGCACGCGTGCGGTCTACCGCTCGCGTCCCGACCCCGACCGGGACGGCGCGCTGATCGCCTATGCGCTGCCGCCCGACCCACAAGACCGGATCCTGCCGGTGGCGCCCGGCGCGTCGCCGGTCGTCATCACCGAGATCCCCGACGAACCGTGGCGCGTGGTGCGCGTGCCGGCCGACACGGTCGAGGGCGATGCCTTGCCTTCGTGGGACCCGCAAGTGCAGACGGTCCTGCTGAAAGGCAAGAGCAATGCCCAGGGCCGCGTGGTGCTGGATGCGGCGCAGATCGCGCCGTTCCACCAGGCCTTGCGGGAAACGCCGGGGCGGGTCTTCCTGTACGTGCATGACATGACCCGCTTCCTGCCCGTGACGGCACTGGACGCGCAGGCCTGGAGCCGCTGCGTCGATCCGGCGCGGCGCGACGCGAAGGCCTGCGAGTGAGCCTGCGGGCCGCTCCTCACGGGCAGGCTTGCGTCTCCACCGTCAGATGCGACAGGCCGGCGATATGCGCCAGCTTGGCCTTGTAGAACGCGCTGTCGCGCGGATGGCGCGTGACCAGCGAGACGATCGCGGCATAGTGGCCCGGGCCGACCTGCCAGACGTGCAGGTCGGCGATCTCGCCGTCGCCCGCATCCAGCGCCTGTTCGATGTCGCGCCGCATCTTGCCGCTTTGCGGCGTGGCGTCGAGCAACACGGTGCCGGAATCACGGATCAGGCCCCACGACCAGCGCGCGATGACGAGCGCGCCGACCACGCCCATCGCCGGATCCGCCCATAGCCAGCCGTAGCTGCGGCCCGCCAGCAGCGCCACGATGGCGAGCACCGAGGTCAAGGCATCGGCCAGCACGTGGACGTAGGCCGAGCGCAGGTTGTTGTCGTGGGTCTGTTGCGGTCCGCCATGCGCCGCGCCGTGCGCGTGGACGGGCTCATGGCCGTGGGCACGATCGTGTTCGTGGCCGTGTTCATGCAGGTGTTCGTGATCATGATGATCGTGCGGCGCGTGACCATGGGCGTGGCCATGGTCGTCCCGCAGCAGCCAGGCCGACACCAGGTTGACCACCAGCCCCGCCGCGGCGATGGCGATGGCCTCGTCGAAGCGGATCGGCACCGGATCGACCAGCCGCGCCAGGCTGTCCCAGCCGATGATCATGGCAATCAGGGCCAACACGATGGCGCTGGCGAACCCGGCCAGCTCGCCCAGCTTGCCGGTGCCGAAGGTGAAGCGCGGATTGCGGGCCTGGCGGCGCGCGTAGCCATAGGCCAGCGCGGTGATCAGCATGGCGCCGGCATGCGTGGACATGTGCCAGCCATCGGCCACCAGCGCCATCGACCCGTAGAGATTGCCGGCGATGATCTCGACGACCATCATGCCCGCCGTCAGGGCGATGACCCACCACACCCGGCGTTCGTTGCGCCGGTGGTCGAGGCCGAGAAAGACATGGTCATGGGTCGGGGGGGTAGTCATGGCATTGCTCCTGCTCGCGGGCCTTGAACCGGCGGCCCCATGCCGGCGGGCGCTATTTCATGTAGGCCCGGATCACGTCCATCATTTCGCGCGCCGCCTCGACCCGCTCGGCCTCGGACGGCGCATGCACGATGTGCTCGTCGAGGTGGCCCTGCATGACTTCCGCCGTCAGGCCACTGAGCGCGCCGCGGGCCGAGGCCAGCTGGCGCAGCACTTCGCCACAGGCCGCCTCGGTCTCGAGCGCGCGTTCCAGGCCATCGAGCTGGCCGCGGATGCGGCGCACGCGGGCGATGAGCTTTTCTTTCTGGCGGATGGTGTGGGCCATGGTCGGTGCGCGGAAAAATATAGTGTAGGGGACTATATTATATAAACCGTGCCCCAAGGCCTGATGCCCCTGGCGTCATCCCGGAAAATCGGACGCCAGGGCAGTTAGCTGCCGCGCCGCAGGGCCGACGGGTTGACGCCGAACTGCTTGCGGAACGCCGCCGAGAAATGGCTGGGATTGCTGTAGCCGAGGTCCGTCGCCACGTGCGCCACCGACAGCCGTCCGCGCAGCAGTTGGGTCCGCGCCTGCTGCATGCGTTCGTGCTGGAAGCAGTCGTAGATGCTGCGGCCATAGTGCCGGCGGAACGCCCGCGCCAGGGTCGGCACGCTGACGTCCGCCTCGCGCGCCAGCGCCTCCAGGCTGGGCGCGCGGCTCAGGTCGGCCAGCAGATGCTCGTGCACTCGCGCCATGCGGCGCTGCATGGCCACCGGCAAACCGGCCAGGGGCCGGCCGCAGGATTCCAGGAACAGGCCCACCAGCAACAGCGACTGGGCCTGCATCCACAGCCCATGGCGGCTGGCCGCGCCCTCGCCGGCCAGGCCCTGCGCCAGCTGATGCGCGGTGCCGCGCAGCTCGGCGCCGCCATGGCCATGCAGGAAGCAGGCCGCCGACGCCAGGCCGCTGGCCAGGTCGCCTTCCAGGTCGTGGCTCCAGTGCCGCAGCACGTCGGGCCTGACCATCACGGTGACGTTGTCCAGGCAGCCTTCCTGGCAGTAGTGGCCGCGCCGCCCCGGGCCGTAGCTGATGGTGCCGGTGCCCTCGCGCACCGCGAACTCGCGGCCGCCCTCCCAGCCGTCGAAGTGGCAGGCGGCGCGTCCGTCCATGCGGCTGTTGAAACTGAAATGAACGTAGTCGCTGTCGTCCTGCAGGGGGATGTCCATGGCCTCGCGAAAGGCGCTGCGCCAGTAGACCAGCTCGGCGCCATCCTGCAGCGGCATGCGGGTGATGCGGCAGACGCTGCCGGGCCCCAGGCGCAGCACCGAGGTATCCATCACGACACGGGAAAGCGGAATCAGGCCGGAACTCATGGGACGCGCACCAGGCAGAGTTGATCCGATTCGGGCGGGAATGATCGGATCCGGGTAGCAATACAAATGTAAATCATTATCATCCATTCGTATCAAGCCCGCAATCGCGGTCCGGCCAACCGCGATTGTTCCAACTCCCCACTTCCAGAAGGCCCCCATGCGACTCCCCTCCCTGCCAGCGCTGTCCCTGTCCACGCTGGCAATGTCCATCGCCCTGCCCGCCCAGGCGCAATCCGCCACCGACGCCGCCACCCTGCCCGCCGTCACCGTGCATGCGCGCGGCGCCGACGAAAACGCCAAGGACCTGCCGTACACGGTAGAGGTCATCGACGGCATCACCCTGGAACAGCGCCGCCTGCTCAATGTCGAGCAGGTGCTGCGCGCCACGCCCGGCGTCAACGTCAATTCGTCGGGCGGCGCCAACGTGTCCACCATCTACATCCGCGGCGTCGGCGCGCTGTACCCCATGAGCATGGATGACAGCTCGGTGGCGCTGAACGTCGACGGCAGCCCTCTGTCGACCCGCCACATCTCCATCGGCACGCTCGACGTCGACCAGATCGAGGTGCTCAAGGGTCCGCAGGGCATGCTGTTCGGCGGCATGGGCGAGGCCGGCGCGGTCAACCTGACCACGCGCCGCCCGACCCGCGAATGGGAAGGCTATGCCCGCGCCGAATACGGCCAGGACCGCCAGTTCCTGACCGAAGCGGCGGTCGGAGGCCCGCTCACCGACAAGCTGGCCGGCCGCTTCGCCATCCGCGCCGGCGGCTCGGACCACTGGATCGAGAACGCCCGCACCGACCAGCCGCTGTCCAAGCCGCGCGACCTGGCGTTCCGCGGCAGCCTGCTGTGGGACCTGACCGCGCGCACCAGCGCGCTGGTGTCGGCCGAACGCCACCAGATCCGCCACCTGGGCGAACAGCTGGTGCTGATGCCCTACGGCCGGCCGCCCACCGTCGACATGGATCCGTCGCTGCTGGACGACGCCAAGAAGACCGTCGAGCGCTACACCTTGCAGCTGGACCACCGCTTCGACCGCGCCCGCCTCACCGCCACCTCGGCCTACACCGACAGCTACAACATCGGCCCGGTGGTCTACGACCGGCGCCTGCAGAACGCCATGGGCCGCGGCGACAGCGAGTTCTGGAACGTCGACGAGGCGCGCGAGCGCCTGTTCACGCAGGACGTGCGGCTGGCCTCGCTGCCCGAGAGCCAGGTGTTCTGGGTCACGGGCCTGTCGTACTCGCAGGCCAAGCGCTCGTATGACACGCCGCGCAACACCTACGGCAACGCCAGCGCCAAGTACCGCGACTTCGATACCGACCGCTACGGCATCTACGGCGAAATGACGGTGCCGCTGGCCAGCGACTGGAAGCTCACCACCGGCCTGCGGCAGTCATGGGTGCGCAAGACCTACGACGGCAAGTACCACGGCGGCGGCATGGTCACCACCGACCACCGCAAGCTCGACGACACCTTCACCACCGGCCGCGTGGCGCTGGCCTACGCCCTCACGCCCACCACCACGCTGTACGGCAGCTACGGCCGCGGCTACAACCCCGGCGGCTTCAACGACTACGCGGCGCAGCCGCTGGACAGCGAGCCGTACAAGGCGGCCAAGACCGACTCCTACGAACTCGGCTTCAAGTACCTGAGCGCCGACGGGCGCTACGGCCTGAACGGCGCCGTGTACCTGAACCAGGTGCGCAACAACCACCTGCTGTCGTACGACTCGGCCACGTTCGCCGTCAACGCGCTCAACGCCGACACCCGCAGCAAGGGCGCCGAACTGCAGGGCACGGTGCAGCTGGACAACGGCCTGGGCTTCACCGCCGGCCTGAGCTACATCGACGCCAAGATCACCACCGCCGTCAACGGCATCGGCGACGGCGACGTCAAGGCCGGCAACCGCGTGCCCGACGTCTCGCGCTGGGGCGGCACGCTGGGCGTGACCTACCGCCGCGCCCTGCCGGCGATGCTGGCGATGGCGGCGCCCGTCTTCAATGCCCGGATCGACTACCAATACGTCGGCAAGCGCGCCGCCGATCCGCAGAACCATTTCGACCTCGACAGCTACCACCTGCTGAACGCCCGCCTGGGCGTGGCCAACGGCCGCGCCGAGTACTACGTGTGGGGCAGCAACCTGCTGAACCGGCAGTACGACCTGTACGGCTACTTCGCGCCGCCGTCGGTGTCCTATGGCGCGCCGGCCCGCGGCCGCACGCTCGGGGTCGGCGTTTCCTATACTTATTGATCCGGAAGTTTCCATGCCATCGCGTCGCGCCTGGGCCTTGCTGGCCAGTCTCTACAGCACCCAGTTCCTGGGACTGATGTTCTTCGTCATCGCCATGGTGGCCATCCTGCGCGAGGGTGGCGCCAGCCTGGACACCATCGGGCTGGTCTACCTGATGGGCATGGCGTGGCCGCTCAAGGCGCTGTACGCGCCCTGGATCGACCGCCACGCCACCGGCCTGCGCGGCCATTACCGCGGCTGGCTGCTGGTGGCCCAGGGAGGGCTGGTGCTGTGCCTGGTCCTGATCGGCATGCTCGACCTGCGCCAGGACTTCACCCTGGTCTACCTGTTGTGCTGGGCCACCGCCCTGTTCTCGGGCGCGCAGGACGTGGCGCTCGACGGCCTGGCCTGCCGGCTGTTGACCCACCCGGCCGATCGCGGCCTGGGCAATGGCCTGCAGATCGCCGGCGGCCTGATCGGCAACCTGGTCGGCGGCGGCATGATGCTGATGCTGTATCCGCAGCTGGGCTGGCGCGGCTGCTGCCTGGTGCTGGCGGCGCTCACGGCGGTGTCGTGGGTGCAGTTGCTGGGCTACCGCGAACCGCAATGGGCGCGTAGCGCCGGCGCCGCCAGCCATGCGCGCCTGCTGGCCTTCTGGCGCGGCCCGCAGCGCAAGCGCTGGTTGCTGTTGCTGGTGCTCTACCCGGCCTCCGCGTCGCTGGGCTATGCGGTCATCATGCCCTCGCTGATCGATACCGGGTGGTCGCTCGCCGACATCGGCCTGGTGCTCAACGTGGTCGGCGCCATCGCCGGCCTGCTTGTCGCATTGGCCTACGGCCGCCTGCTGAAACGCTGGTCGCGGCGCGGCGCCACGCTGTCGGCGGCGCTGCTGCAGGTCGTGGGCATCGCCGTCCTGGCGCTGCCGGCCATGGCCTGGGGGTCGCACGCCAGCGCGGGCGTGGCCGTGGTGCTGTATTACATGCTGTATACCCCGGCCGCGACGGTGCTGTGCACGCTGATCATGGATCAGTCGTCGCCGCAAAGCCCGGCCACCGACTACACCCTGCAGATGAGCGTGAGCCATTTCTTCTCGATGCTGCTGACCTCGGCCGGCACCCTGCTGGCGGGCCGCATCGGCTACGGCGGCGTGATTGGCGTGGCCGTCGCGCTGGCCGTGCTGGGCCTGCTCGCCGCCGCGCGCTGGGTGCCCCGGGAGGCCGCATGAACGGACCCTGGGAAATCATGCGGCCGGTGCGGGGCCAGATCCGCCTGGCCATGGGGCTGGCGGTGGCGGGCGTGCTGAGCAGCCTGGCAAGCCTGGGCTGCCTGGCGCTCGCCATGCGCGACCTGCTGCGGTCATCGGCGGACTATCCCTGGCCGGCGTTCCTGGGCGCGCTGGCCTGCACCCTGCTGGCCTGCTTGCTGCGGTTGCAGGCCTTCAACCAATCGCACTATGCCGCCTTCCGCCTCGAGGTGATCCTGCGCAACGACCTGGTCCGCCACCTGGCGCGGCTGTCGTTCGGCGAGCTGCAGGCGCTGGGCAGCGGGCCGCTGGCCAAGGTGGTGCAGAACGACGTCCAGGCGCTGCACGTGTTCGTGGCCGACAGCACGCCGCTGTTCGCCCGCGCCTATGCCATGCCGGTGTTCAGCGCGGTGCTGCTGTTCGCGCTGGACTGGCGCATGGCGCTGGCCGCCGTGGGCGTGCTGGCGGTGGGCGTGGGGGTGCTGTCGCTGGCGATGCGCGGCCGCGAGGTCATGACGCGGCGCTATCACCAGGCGCGCGAACAGGTCAGCGCCGCGGTGATCGAATATGTGCAGGCGATGCCGGTGGTGCGCACCTTCGATACCGGCCAGACCACCTTCGGCCGCTACCACCGCGCCCTGGAGCGCTACCTGGCCATGCTGACCGACTGGTACCGCGGCGCCAGCTTCAGTTCCCGCTTCGCGATTGCCGCGCTGGGGCCGCTGCCGACGCTGGCGGTGCTGCTGTGGCTGGGCGCCTGGTGGACGGCACAGGGCCAGCTCGACTTTCCCATCTGGCTGGCCGTGCTGCTGTTCGGCATGGGCATGGCCGAAGCCATGTTCCCGATGATGTCGCTGGCCCACATGATCGACCAGGCCAAACTCAGCGTGGCGCGCATCCAGCAGGTGCTGGCGATCGCGCCGCTGCCGCCGGCACGATCGCCGCAACGGCGGCCGGCCGATGCCAGCGTGCGCTTCGAGGACGTGCGCTTCGGCTATGGCGGCAACCCGGCGCTGGACGGCTTGAGCTTCACCGCGCACGCCGGCCAGGTGACGGCGCTGGTGGGCCGATCCGGCGCCGGCAAGAGCACGGTGGCGCGGCTGATCGCGCGCTTCTGGGACATCGAGGCGGGGCGCCTGCTGGTGGGCGGCGTCGACGTGCGCGACCTGGAACGCGAGACCCTGTTCGAGCACGTCGCTTTCGTGTTCCAGGACAACTTCCTGTTTTCCGGCAGCGTGGCCGAGAACATCGCCATGGGCCGTCCCGACGCCAGCCCCGCCGAGATCGAGGCCGCCGCCCGGGCCGCGCAGGCGCATGACTTCATCCTGGCGCTGCCCGACGGCTACGCCACCGCGCTGCGCGAAGGCGGCAGGGACCTGTCCGGCGGCCAACGCCAGCGGCTGACGATCGCGCGCGCCGTGCTGATGAACCGGCCGATCCTGGTGCTGGACGAAGCCACCGCCGCCACCGACCCCGAGAACGAACGCGCGGTGGGCGCGGCGCTGGCCGCCCTGATGCGCGGCAAGACCGTCATCATGGTCGCCCACCGACTGGCCAGCATCCGCCACGCCGACCAGATCCTGGTGCTGGACCGGGGCCGGCTGGCCGAAAGCGGCACGCACGACACGCTGGTCGCGGCCGGCGGCCTCTATGCCCGATTGTGGGACAACCATCAGCGCGCCCGGCGCTGGACCTTGGGCGAGCAGCCATCATGACGACCCCTCCCGCGCCCTGGCGCGACACCTATCGCCGCCTTCTGCGCAGCGCCGGCAGCCAGGCCGGCCGCCTGCGCGCCAGCCTGTGCCTGCTGCTGCTGGCCGCCGTGTGCCAGGGCCTGTCGCTGGCCTGCATCGTGCCCCTGTTCGTCCACGTGACGAGCGGCGCCCCCTGGTCCGCCTCGTGGCACTGGCTGGCGGCCTTCACCCTGCTGGCGGCGGCCGCCATCGCCCTGCGCTGGCGCGCGCAGGGCTTCGACTATCGCGGCCACATGGCGCGCGCCACCCATGAGCTGCGCGTGCTGCTGGGCGAACAGCTGCGGCGCATGCCGCTGGAGACCTTGCAGGCCCACCGCACCGGCGGCATCGCGGCCAAGCTGCTGGGCGGCGTCGACGAGCAGATGAACTATGCGCTGACGGTGATCAACCTGATCCTGGGCGCCGTCGTCACGCCCGCCGCGGCGGCGCTGGCGCTGCTGGCCTGGGACTGGCGGCTGGGCGTGGCGCTGATGCTGGTATTCCCCGCCATCGTGCCGCTCTACCGCTGGCGCCGGCCGGCGCTGGATCGCGGCCACACGGCCACGGGCCGCGCCAACGAGGCCTTGAATGCCGAACTGCTCGAATACATGCAGGGGCTGCCCGTGTGCCTGGCGACGGGCCGGGCGGGCACCGCCAACGACCGCCTGCGCGCCGGTTTCGAGCACGTGGAGCAGTTGCAGCGCGAACACCACCAGCGCGGCGCCAAACCGTCACTGATGGTGGCCGCCACCGTCGAATCCGGCATGCTGGCGATCCTGGGCTGCGGCATGCTGTGGGTCACGCAGGGCAGCCTGGCGCCCGCGGCGCTGGGCGCGGTGCTGGTGCTGGTGGCGCGCTTTGCCGAACCGCTGGCGACCTTCGTGAACTTCACCACGATCCTGTCGCTGATCGAGGCCGCGCTGGCCCGCATCGAGGCCGTACGCGCGGTGGCGCCGCTGCCGCAATGGCCGTCGCAAGGCGATGCGGCGACCCCGGCGGCCATCCGCATCGAGGATCTGGAATTCCGCTACGCCGGCGGCAACATGCCGGCCCTGCGCGGCATCGACCTCGACCTGCCGGCGCGCGGCCTGACCGCGCTGGTGGGCCCGTCCGGCTCCGGCAAGACCACGCTGACGCGGCTACTCATGCGGCACGCCGATCCGCAGCGCGGCGCGGTCCGGATCGGCGGCGTGGACATCCGCAGCCTGCCGCCCGCCGACCTGAACCGACTGATCTCGACCGTGTTCCAGGACGTGCACCTGTTCGACGACACCGTGCTCGGCAACATCGGCATGGCGCGGCCCGATGCCAGCGAGGCCGAGGTCCAGGCGGCGGCCCGCGCGGCCCATTGCCTGGACTTCATCGAGCGCCTGCCGCTAGGCTGGCAGACCCGCCTGGGCGAGGCAGGCGGCAAGCTGTCGGGCGGGGAGCGCCAGCGCCTGTCGATCGCGCGCGCGATCCTGAAGGACGCGCCGATCGTGATCCTGGACGAACCCACCGCCGCGCTCGACACCGAGAGCGAACTGGCGGTGCAGGCCGCCATCGACACCCTGGTGGCGGACCGCAGCGTCATCGTCATCGCGCATCGACTGTCGACCATCGTCGCGGCCGATCGCATCCTGGTGTTCGAGGACGGCCGCATCACGCAACGCGGCACGCACGCGCAATTGCTGGACAGCGAGGGGCGCTATCGCCAGATGTGGCTGGCGCAGCAGGGCTGACGCGAACGCCGCTCGCCCCGCGGCGCGGTGCGCACGGCCGCCGGCCCACGACGCCCCGACGCGCGCCACACGGCATGCGGCTCGCGGCATGCGGCACCAGCCCGCGTTGGCAACCTCAACGCAGGCGTCCCCACACGGCGATCGGGACGCCTTCCACGCAGGCAACGATCCGCCCGCCGTCGGCGCCGCCCACAACGTGGCCGCCGGTGAAGTCCGAGAAGGCCGGCAGGACCGTGATGCCTTCGCGCAGCCAGAACGCCGGCCAACTGCGCGGCACCCCGGGCACGGCGGTTTTCGGATGCACGTGCCCCGCAATGACATGCCGGCCGTCCGCGCCGGCACGCGGGATATGGCTGAACTGGAACGGGCCGTCGACGCAGGCCTCGCCAAGCTGCCGCACGTCGAAGGTGGCGCCATCCAAGGCGCGATCATGATTGCCCGCCAGCACGGCGACGTCGAGCGCGGCATGTTGCCGCCGCCAGCCCGACCAGGCGTCTCGCCAGGCCGCCTGCGTGGAGGGTCCGTGCAGCACGTCCCCCACGATCCACAATTCCCGGGCCGCCGTGCGCGCGACCAGGGCCGCCAGGCGATCCAGGTCGCCGCGCGTGGCGCCGCTGGGAACCGCGATCCCCGCCCGCCGAAAGACATGGCTCTTTCCCAGGTGCAGGTCGGCGATGATCAATCGCGCCCGGGCGGGCCAGAACAGCGCCCGCTCTCCCAACAGCGTCATGGGTTCGCCCGCGAGCGCCACCGCCAGCGCCGCTTCAGGCGATCCGCTCATAGCGCTTCTCCAGTTGCGCCGCGGCGCGCCTGACCCGCGCCTGCCAGGTCTCGGTGCTCAGCTGCCCGCGCAGGCTTTCCGTCCATAGCGGGAACGACAGCGGCGTCAGCGCCCGCGGCTCGCGCAGCAGCAGCTCGCGCCGCTGGCAGTCGTGCAGCGCCGCCAGCAAACGCGGCGCCTCCAGTTGCAGTTCGAAGACCTCCCGTTCCGCTTGCGCCAGCAGCAGATGGTCCGGGTCGTAGCGGCGCAGGACGTCGTAGAGCAGGCCGCTGGACGCCTGGACCTGGCGCAGCGAACGCGCCGCCTGGCCGGGCAGCGACGGCGTCAGCAGGCCCGCCACCCGCGCGATCTCGCGGAACTGGCGGCGCGCCATTTCGCCCAGGTTGACGCCATCGCGCAGATCGTCGGCCATGTTGGCGGGGCTGAGCAGCCGGCGCAGCAGCGCGTCATCCAGCGCGGCGGGCTCGGCCAGCGTCAGCATCAGCCCGTAGTCGTTGACGGTGTAGGAAATCGTATTGGCCTGCAGCCGGCCCCAGCGCAGCGCGATCATGGCCGCGATGCCTTCGTGCACGGCGCGGCCGGCGAACGGGAACAGGAACAGATGCGTGCCGCGCCGCGTGCCGATCCGCTCGGCCACCAGCCGGCCGCGATCCGGCAATGCGCTGGCCTGCGCCTGGATCCGCAGCAGCGGCGCGACCGCGCGCATCTCCGGATGCTGGCCGGGATGCGAATACAGGCGTTCCACCTCGCTGGCCAGCTGCGTCGACAGGGGCATCCGCCCCCCCTGCCAGGTCGCGACCGGGCCATCGCCACCCTTGGCGCGGCGCACGTAGGCGACCATGCCTTCCAGCCGCACCAACTCCAGTGTGCGGCCGGCGAACTGGAAGCGGTCGCCACGCCGCAGGCGCGCCAGGAAGCCTTCTTCCACCGAGCCCAGGCTGCCCCCGCGCAGGTACTTGACGGCCACGGCGCCGTCGGCGGTGATGGTGCCGATGGACAGGCGATGGCGGAACGCGACGCGCCGGTCGTGCACGCGGTAGCGTCCGTCGTCGTCGCGCACGACCCGTTGATAATCCGGATACTTGGCCAGCGCGCGGCCGCCCTGCACGATGAAGTCCAGCACCGCCTGCCAGGTCGCGCGATCGAGCGCGGCATAGGCGTGCGTGCCGCGCACTTCCTGGTACAGCGCGTCGGCGTCGAAGCCGCCGCCGAGCGCCAGCGTAACGGCGTGCTGGGCCAGCACGTCCAGGCTGCCGACCGGCGGCGGCCGGGATTCGATCTCGCCGCGCGCGATGGCCTGCCGGGCGGCGGCGTACTCGATCAGTTCGAGCGCCTGCGCCGGCACGCACACCACGTTGCCGGACTCGCCCGGCCGGTGCCGGGCGCGGCCTGCGCGTTGCAACAGGCGCGCCACGCCCTTGGGGCTGCCGATCTGCAACACCTGGTCCACCGCCGGAAAATCCACGCCCAGGTCCAGGCTGGAGGTGGCCACCACGCAGCGCACCGCGCCGTCGCGCAGGCCCTGCTCCACCGCCGCGCGCAGCTTGGGATCGAGCGAACCGTGATGCAGCGCCAGGGTGCCCGGCGCCTCCGGCCAGATCGATTCGAGCGCGCGATGCCAGAGCTCGGCCTGCGCGCGGGTGTTGGTGAACAGCAGTGTCGCGCGCACGTCGAACAGGCGCTTGAAGACCCGTTCCAGCTGCGACAGCCCCAGGTGCCCCGCCCACGGCAGAGCGCGGCTGCGTTCGGGCAACAAGGTCGATATCTGGATCTTGCGCGGCCGCGCGCCCGCCACCAGCGCGCTGCCGGGCGCATGGGGCAGCAGCACGGCCCGGGCTTCGTCCAGGTTGCCCAGCGTGGCCGACAGGCCCCAGGTCCGCACGCCGGGCGACTGGCGCCGCAGGCGCGCCAGGCAAAGCTGCAGCAGCACGCCGCGCTTGTTGCCCAGCAAGTCATGCCATTCGTCCACCACGATGCAGCGCAGCGCGCGAAAGCGCAGCGACGCGTCAGCGTAGGACAGCAGCAGCGCCAGGGACTCCGGCGTGATGACCAGCACCTGCGCCTTGCCCTGCCGCGCCAGGCGCTTGTCGCGCGCGCTGGCATCGCCGGTGCGCAGCGCCACCGTCCAGGCCAGGCCCAGGTCGGCGGCCGTCTGCGTCAGGGCGCGGGTGGTGTCGGCGGCCAGCGCGCGCAGCGGCGTGACCCACAGCACCCGCGGACCTTCGCCCGCCGCCGGAGGCGCTGGCGCCTCATCGGCCAGCGCCTCCAGCAGCGGACCGCCGAATGCCGCCATGGTCTTGCCGCTGCCGGTGGGCGTGTGCAGCAGGCCCGACTCTCCGTCCAGATAGCGCCGCCACGTTTCGCGCTGGAACGGCGCGGGTTTCCAGCCGCGCGCGGCGAACCACGCCGCCAGCGGCGCCTCCCGGTCCCGGCGCGCGGCGCTCATCGCGCCAGCGCCTTCAGGGTGGCCAGCTGGTCGGCCTGGTCGGCGCGCTTGTCGTGCCGCCAGCGCAGGATCCGGGGAAAGCGCACCGCCACGCCGGACTTGTGCCGCTTGGACAGGTTGACGCCCTCGAACCCCAGCTCGAACACCTGCACCGGGTCGACCGAGCGCACCGGGCCGAAGCGCTCGCGCGTGTGGGCGCGCAGCCAGCGATCCAGCGCCAGGATCTCCTTGTCGTCCAGGCCCGAATAGGCCTTGGCGATGGGCACCAGCGCATCGCCTTCCCACAGACCGAAGGTGTAGTCGGTGTAGAGCGTGCTGCGGCGGCCGTGGCCGGACTGCGCATACAGCAGCACCGCGTCGATGGTGAGCGGATCGATCTTCCACTTCCACCAGTCGCCACGACGCCGGCCGGCCTGGTACGCCGCGCCGGCGCGCTTGAGCATGAAGCCTTCCACGCCGCGTTCCCGCGATTGCGCCCGCAGCGCGCGCGCCTCGTCCCAGCTTGCCGGCGCCACTAACGGCGACAGCCGCAGGCGCGGGTCCGGGTGCATGCGCAACAGGGCCTCCAGCCGCGCGCGACGTTCAGTCTGCGGCAGGTCGCGCAGGTCGGCGCCGTCCAGCTCCAGCAGGTCGTAGGCCAACATCCGCACCGGCGCCTCGGCCAGCCATCGGGGCCCGGGCTTGAGACGCTGGATGCGGGTCTGCAAGGCGGAAAACGGCATGGGGCTGGCGGTGTCGTCGTGCCAGGCCAGCAGTTCCCCGTCGATGACGCAATCCACCCCCAGCGCGGCCGCGGCGGCCTCCACTTCCGGAAAGCGGCCGTCCAGGCGCTCTTCGCCACGCGACCACAGCGCCACCTCGCCGCGCCGCCGTATCAGTTGCGCGCGGATGCCGTCCCATTTCCATTCGAGCAGCCAGTCGCCTATCGGGCCCAGCAGGGCCGGCTCGCCCTCCAGCGGCGAGGCCAGAAAGAAGGGGTAAGGCTGCTGCCGGTCTCCGGGCAGTTCGTCGGCGCTGAGCAGGTCGCGCAGGAATGCCGGGCTGGGAGACCACGCCCCCAGCATGCGCTGCGCGATACGGGCGATGGGCACGCCCGACATCTCCGCCAGCGCCTGCTGCACCATCCGTTGTGACACCCCGACGCGCAGGGCGCCGGTCAGCAGCTTGTTGAAGACCAGGCGTTCGATATACGGCAGCCCCCGCCACGCCGCCACGATGACCTCGCGGCGCTCGGCCTCGTCGCGATTGGCGATGGGCACCAGGATTTCCTCGATCCAATCCGCCAGGCCGCGCTCGGGCGCGGCCTGGGCGGGATCGGGGACCAGCAGCGCCAGCGTTTCGGCCAGGTCGCCCACCTGGTCGTAGCAGGCATCCACCAGCCAGGGCGCGGTGTCGGACGCGACCGCGGCCCAGGCTCGCAGTTCGCCGACCGCCGCGATCTTGCGGCGCGCGCTGGTGATCTTGCCGCCGGCCAGCAGGTACAGCGCCCACACCGCATCGCGCGGCGGCGCATCGCGGAAGTACGCCACCAGCGCCGCGCGCTTGTCCAAGGTGGCGGTGCTGCGGTCCAGTTCCTGATACAACGCCGCGAATCGCTTCATGCCTGCGTCCGTTCCCCTGTCGACCCGAAAAAGCCCGCCGCCCTAGTCGTCTTCGCCGTACTGAGTGGCCAGCGTCTCGGCGGCAACGCCCGCTTCATTCAAGGTGCGCACCAGCGCGTCGGTGTCGCCATGCGTGGCGATGACGCGCCGCGCGCCGGTCTGGCGGATGGTGCGCAGCAGGTCGGGCCAGTCCGCGTGGTCCGATACGACAAAGCCGCGGTCCATGTTGCGCCGGCGCCGATTGCCGCGCAGCCGCATCCAGCCGGACGCGAAGCCATGCTGCGCCTTGCGAAAGCGCCGCAGCCACGCGCTGCCGGCGGCCGAGGGCGGCGCCAGCACCAGCTCGCCAGCAAATCCCGTGCCCGCGGCCGCGGGCACGCCGTCCGCCTCGATGACCAGGCGCGTGTCGGGCAGCGCGATGCCGGCCTCGCGGTAGACGTCCACTCCCGCGGCAATCGCGCCATGCAGGTAGACCGGGCGGTCGACGAAAGGCATCAGTTCGGCCAGCACCCGCTGCGCCTTGCCCAGCGCATAGCAGTAGAGAATGGCCGCGTCGCCACGGGCGGCGCAATGGTCGCGCCATTGAACGATGTCGCGCGCCACCTCGGCGGTGTCCGGCCAGCGGTAGATCGGCAGGCCGAAGGTGGCTTCCGTGATGAAGGTGTCGCATGGCACCACCTCGAAAGGCGTGCAGGTGGGATCGGGCTGGCGCTTGTAGTCGCCCGAGACGACCCAGACCTGGCCATCGACTTCGATGCGCACTTGCGCGGACCCCAGCACGTGACCCGCCGGATGCAGCGAGACCCGCGCCCGGCCCAGCGTGAACGGCTCGCCGTACGCGTGCACGCGATAGTCCTGCCGCCCCAGCCGCCACAGCAGGATGGGCAGCCCTTCGGCGCTGGTGTGATAGCACCCCATGCCAACCCGGGCGTGATCGCCGTGGCCATGCGTGAGGACGGCGACGTCCACCGGACGCCAGGGGTCTATGTAGAACCCGCCCGCGGCGCAGTACAGGCCCTCAGGATGCAATTGGACGATGTCGGCCATGGGCGCTCCCGCTCGGATGGCCGCGGCTCGCGCGGGACGCGTGAGCCGTGGCGCTGTATCCGTCGGTTATACCCCGAACGTCGCGCGGGCTGTTACGTCTTTTCCCGCCCGCGCGTCGGCCGCCATGCCACGATCGCTATGCCGCCCGTTGCGCGGCGGCCTCGACGGGATTCCAGCCCCGCCCCGGCACCGCCGCAAGCAGCGCCCGGGTGTAGGCATGCGACGGCTGGCCGAACACCTCGGCGCACGGACCTTCCTCCACCACCTTGCCATCCTTCATGACGGCGACGTGGTCGCAGACCTGCGCCGCGACCCGCAGGTCGTGGGTGATGAACAGGATCGACAACCCCAGCTGCTCGCGCAGGCGCGCCAGCAACGCCAGCACCTGCGCCTGCACCGAGACGTCCAGCGCCGACACCGGTTCGTCGGCGATCAGCACGCGCGGCCGCATCGCCAAGGCCCGCGCCAACCCCACGCGCTGGCGCTGCCCGCCCGAGAACTCGTGCGGATAGCGGTTGACCGCGTCCGGCGACAGGCCGACCAGTTCGAACAATTCCCGCGCCTGGGCCCAGGCCTCGCGCCGCGGCATGCCATGCACGATGGGGCCGCGTGCGACGATCTCGCCGACGCGCTGGCGCGGGTTGAGCGAGCCATAGGGATCCTGGAACACCATCTGCACCCGCCGCGCGTGCGCGCGGCGCGCGGCCGCGCCCTTGAACGCCAGCGATTCGCCGGCCAGCGTGACGGCGCCGGCATCCGGCGGCAGCAGCCCCAGCAGGGTGCGCGCCAGGGTGGACTTGCCAGAACCGCTTTCGCCGACGATGCCGAGGGTGCCGCCTTCGCGCAGCGTCAGCGACACGCCGTCCAGCGCGTGGGTCACCCGCCCCGGCTGGCCGAACCAGCCGCGCTTGCGGTAGGTCTTGGACAAGCCGGCCGTGGTGAGGATGGCCGGCTTGTCCGGCGTGGCCGGCGCGCGCGCGGCCGCCGGCGACAAGGGCGGCACGGCCGCGATCAGGGCGCGGGTATAGGGATGGCGTGGATGCCCCAGCACTTCGTCGGCGCGGCCGCTTTCCACCAGTTCGCCGCGCTGCATGACGGCGACGCGGTCGGCGATCTCGGCCACCACGCCGAAGTCATGGGTGATGAACAGCACCGCGGTGCCCTTGCGGCGTTGCAGGTCGTGGATCAGGTGCAGGATCTGCGCCTGGGTGGTGACGTCGAGCGCCGTGGTCGGCTCGTCGGCGATCAGCAGGGCCGGCTCCAGCGCCAGCGCCATGGCGATCATGGCGCGCTGGCGCTGTCCGCCGGACAGTTCGTGCGGATAAGCGCTGAACGCATGGGCCGGATCGGGCAGGCGCACGGAATCCAGCAACCCCAGCGTGCGCCGCCGGATCTCGGTGCCGGGCAAGCGCGTGTGAGTGCGGAACACCTCGCCGATCTGGTCGCCGATGGTGCGCAGCGGATTGAGCGCCGTCATCGGTTCCTGGAAGATCATGCCGATGCGCTGGCCGCGCAGGCGGCGCATTGCCGCGGGCGACAGTTGCAGCAGGTCCTGCCCTTCCCACAGCACCTGCCCGCCGCTGGCGCGCACGCCCTGCGGCAACAGGCCGAGGATGGCGCCGGCGGTCAGGGACTTGCCCGAGCCGCTTTCGCCCACCACGCAGACGATCTCGCCCGCCTGGATGGACAACGACAGGTCGTGGATCGCGTGGCGCCGGTCGGCGCCTGCCGGCAGGTCGACGGTAAGGTTCTGGATGCGCAGGAGTTCGGTCATGGCGCCGATGCTAAGCCCGCGCGGCACGGCGGCTAACGACAGATCGGCGATTAGCAAATGCCTGATGATGCAACCCGGCGCGACCCGGCGCGCCGCGACGCTAGGCGCGCCACCCCAGCAACAGCGCCGTGCATAGCGCGCCGACCAGCGCCAGGGCGCCCCACGCCCGTCCCGCGCTGCGGGCGCTGAACACCCCCAGCACGATCAACGGATACAGGACAAAGCTTGCCAGCGTCGCCGCCAGCACCGCCACGGCCGGCGACACACCCGCCGTCGGCAACGCCAGCGCCAGCCACGACAGCGCCAGCGCCGACACGCCATAGCCGCCCACCGAAGCCGCCAGCACGCGGCTCCCGACCTGCCACCGGTGGGCCGCCGTGGGCGGGTTCGGGCCGGCGGCGGGCCGTCGCGCGTTCGCCGGCGCCGGGGCGGCATGCCCCCAGCCGCGCCGCACCGCCCAGGCGGCGTAGCCCAGGGCCAGGCCCAGCCCGAGCACAGTGAGTTCCAGCGCCGCCTGCTGCATCAGGCCGCGTTCGGCGTAGGCCCACAGATGCTGGCCCGTGGTTGCCCGGTTCAGCAACGGCAAGCCCAGGCACAGCAACGCCGCCAAGGCCAGTTGGCCGATCCAGGCGCGTCGGGGCCCGCGCCACCTGGCGTGCGCCAACGACGCGGCCCACGCGAGGAAGAACGCCCGGATCTCCCAGCTCTCACGCCCCGCCAGCGCCGCGGGAATCAGCCGGTTGGCGTAGAGATACACGATGCTCGCCAAGGCAATGCCAGCCAGCGCCGCCACGTTCAGCGCCTCCACCCACAGGTAGACCCGCGCCGTCGCCGCGCCGAACTCGTGCTCGCTCTTCTTGCTCCGCTTGATCGCGAACAGCAGCGTGCCGGTGGCGACCATCGCGGTGCCTGCCAGGCCGCTGACGAAATACAGCCACTTCATGCTCCAGCCGCCGAAGTCGGCCTTGTGCAGGGTTTCGATGGCCTCGTGGACCTGATGGGCGGCCGTGCCCGCCTCGAACGCGGGCACGGCCTGGAGCACCGCGCCGCTGCGCGCGTCGAACACGACCAGGCTGGCATGGGTGAGCAGGCGCGGCGCCGCGCCCGTTTCCCTGCGTCCCGACACGCGGACGATGCCGCCGGCCGCGCCGGGGCGCTCGATGGCGATCCGATCCGCCTCCTGTCCGGTCAGCATCCGGGCCCGCGACACCAACGCGCGCAGCGCCAATCCGGCGTCCTGGCCGGTTCCCGCGCTGGCCGGTGCCGGCGGCGCCGGCTTCAGCTCGGCCTGGTAGCGGCGATAGGCGCCGTCATCCGCGCCATACACGGCCTGCAGCGGCCAAGGCATGTAACTGGTGTAGAAAAACGCCAGCCCGGTGTAGCAGATCATGAATAGAAACGGCAGGGTCAGGACGCCGGTGGCGTTGTGCGCATCGAGCCAGCTGCGCTGGCCCTTGCCGCGCCGGAACGTGAAGAAGTCCTTGAAGATGCGCTTGTGCACCACCACCCCGGACACCAGCGCCACCAGCATGCACAGCGATATCGCCCCCACCAGCCAGTAGCCCGGCAGGCCGCCGTGCAAGGTGTAGTGGAACGACATGAAATGGCGCCCCCCTTCCGTTTGCCGCAGCCGCGGCGGCGCCCGTTCGTCGCCGCTGACCGGATCGATCCAGGCTTCATGTTCCTGGCCGTCGCTGCCATGCCAGGCCAGCCGCAACGGCTGGCCTGGCCGCGCCGGCAAGTCGATGTCCCAGGCGGCCGCGCCGCCCGCGCGCGACGCCAGGATGCGCGTCGCATGCGCCAACGGGTCGGCCTGGCTGCCGGCGGCCATCGCGGGCAAGGTAGCCGCCTCCATCCACCGCGTGATCGGCTCACGGAAGACGCTGAGCGTCCCCGTGAACATGATGGCGCACAGCAGCCAACCACAGGCCAGGCCGCACCAGGTGTGCAGCCAGGCCATGCCCTGGCGCAAGCCGGCCTTCATGCCGACCCGCGCGAGGGCCGGCGGCGGGCCGCATGACGCGTCATAGCGTGCCGCGCAGGGTCAGCATCACGTTGCGCGGTTCGCCGAAGTGGTTGCCGCGGCGGATCTGGCTCACCATGCCGTAGTAGTGCTTGTCGAACACGTTCGCCACGTTCAGGGCCAGGCTCCAGTGCTTGTCGATGCGATAGCCGGCGCGCAGGTCCCACACCGCGCGGCCCGGCGCGCCCATGCGCACGGACGTGTCGTCGTACGCCGGGTACGAGTAGCCGCTTTGCGCCGACACGCCGCCGCCGACGCTGAAGGCATTCCAGCGGCCGGGCAGTTGATAGGTAGTCGACAGGCGGAACAGGTGGCGCGGCGTCTCGGCGCTGATCGTCTCGCCCTCGTCATCGCGGCTGGTGACGAAGGTATAGCCGGCCATCACCTGCCAGCCCGGCGACAGCTCGCCGCTGGCTTCCAGTTCGAAGCCCTTGCTGCGCAGCGTGCTGCCGTTGCGATAGCAGTCGTTCGAGGCAAGCGACCCGGTGCAACCGCCCGGGTTGGACTCGTCCACCACCGCGATGCCCGACTTCTTGACCGCGAACACCGCGGCCGAAAGGTTCAGGCGGCCGCCGTAGAGTTCCCCCTTGATCCCGGCCTCGTAGTTGGCGCCGATGGCCGGATCCAGCGGCGAGCCGGACGACGTCACATACGAGCTCTGCGGCTGGAAGATGTCGGCATAGCTGGTGTAGACCGACCATTGCGAATTCAGGTCATAGACCAGGCCGGCATACGGCGTGAACTCGTGCTTCTGCTCGTAATCGCGGGTCCTGGCCCCCGTCAGGCCGTCGGTGGATTGGTACTTGAGCCAGGTGAGCCGGCCGCCCAGCAGCAGGTGCAGCGGGTCCGCCAGTTGCAGCCGCATGTTGCCGTACAGCGCGGCCTGTTCGTTGCGCGCCGTTTCCTTGGAGTCCCAGGCCGGACGCGCCGGCTTGGGCAGCGCGGAATGGTCTGGGTTGTAGATGTCGATCGGCATGTCGGTATCCAGGCTCGCCGACTTCTGGTTGGTGCGCTGGCGCGCCCAACTGGCGCCCAGCAGCAGCTGGTGTGTGCCGCCCAGCGCCTGGAAACTGCCCGTGGTGTGCAGGTCGACGCCGTCGCTGCGCACGCTCGTGCGGTTGAAGTAGGTGGTGTAGAAGCTGGGGCCCAGCCCGGTGGCGCGGTCCACGCCGCCAATCGGGATGGCCACGCGCTGGTCCAGGTCGACCTCCGTGCGGTTGACCGACAGCCGTGCCTTCCAGTCCTTCGAGAAGCGGTGCTCGGCCTCGGCGAAGACCTCGTTCACCTGGCCATTCTGCCGGTTCCAGTCCTGGATCAGCGAGGTCGAGCGCTTGACGTCCAGCGGACCGCCGTCGGTGTAGCGCGGCAGGCCGAAGAGCCAATAGCCATCGGTATCGGTGGCCTGGTGGCGGGCGCCCAGCGTCAACGTGGTGCGCGGACCGAGGTCGGCATCGATCACGCCGTAGAACAGCGGCGACCTGGCCTTGGTGCCGTCATAGAAATAATGACGGTCCTGGTAGGCCGTGACCAGCCGCCCGCGCACCGTGCCCGAGGCGTTCAGGGGGCCACCGCCGTCGACCTCCATGCGGTAGTTGTCCCACGACCCCGCTGTCGTGCTCATCTCGAGGTGGCCTTCGGCGCGCGGCCGCTTGCGCACCATGTTGATGGCGCCGCTGGGGTCGGCCGAGCCGAGCATCAGCCCGCCCGCGCCCCGCAGCACCTCGACCCGGTCGAACACCGCCGTGTCGATGGGCAGCCAGCCCACGGGCGCGTAAACGATGCCGGCCACGCCATCGACCAGGTAATTGTTGTCGTCGACGGTGAAGCCGCGGATCGAGAACTTGTGGTTGCCGAAGTTGCGCGCCGTCTTGGTCACGCCCGTGGTCTGGGCCAGCGCCTCGTCCAGCGTGGTCAGGTTCTTGTCGTCCAGCTGCTGCCGCGTGATCACGCTGACCGACTGCGGCGTCTCGCGGATCGACTGCGTCATCTTGCCGATGGTCAGCGCGCCGCTGGTGTACGAACCGGTCAGTTCGGTGGTCGGGTCGCGCAGGCTGCCGCCGCTGACGGTCACCGCCTGCAGCGTCACGGCATCGCTCGAGGACTGGCCCGGCTTGGCGGCAGCGGTCAGGGTGAACACATCCGGCCGGCTGCTGTTGACGCGCACCTGCGTGCCCGCCAGCAATTGGTCGAGCGCCTCGCGCGGCGTAAGGCGGCCATTGACGGCCGGCGCCTGGTGCCCGGCCACCACGGCCTCATCAAACAGCACCTGGTGCCGCGACTGCTCCGAAAACAGCCTCAGGGCGCGATCCAGCGGCTGCGCCGGAATGCTGAATTGCACCGGCTCGGCCGGTTGCTGCGCCTGCGCCGCCGGCGCCGCCAGGACGGCAAGCGCCCCCGCCACCCACATCGGCAATGCCCTGGCCCGCACGCCCACGGTCAATGCGCTGCCCGCCAACGCGCTTTTCAACTTACCCCGTCCCATTCCCACTCCCGCTCACTGTTGTTGACCGCTACCGGCCTTGCAGGGGTAAACGGATTTCAGGGCAGGATTGGGAACCCGCGTGGAGAAATATTTTTCAGGCGGCGCGCGGCCGCTCAACGGGGCTGGATCAGGTAGCCGCCGTCGGCCGTGCGCGCCACCCGCACCGGCAGCAGGTCGGGCAAGGCTTCCAGGAACGCCGCCGGCGCGTTGGTGGCGGCAAAGCCCGAGACCGGCAGGGCCTGCAGCCCCGGCGTGCCCAGCGTCACCGGCTTGCCCAGGTATTGCGCGACTTCCTGCGCCACCTCGGCCAGCGGCGTGCGCCGGTACACCAGGCGGCCATTGCGCCAGCCGCCGATGCCATCGGCCCCGACGGCCACCGCTTGGTAGGCGGTCGCGCCCGCGGCCACGGCGACGCCCTGCTCCGCCCCCAGCGACAGCTCGTCGCCGCCCTTGTGGCGATCGGGTTGCACCCGCACCCGGCCATGCAGGACCTTGACGAAGACCTCGTCCGGCGTGGTGCGCACGTCGAAGGCCGTGCCCACCACCGTGACGCGGCTTTGGCGCGCGTCCACGGTGAAGGGGCGGCCGCTGTCCGGCGCCACCTCGAAAAAGCCCTCGCCCTGGTCCAGCACGACCTCGCGCCGGCCCGGGTAGTAGCGCACCTGCAAGGTGCTGCCGAAATTCAAGGCGACATGGGAGCCATCGGGCAGGTCCACCTGGCGCATCTCGCCCGCCACGGTGCGCACCTCCAGCACGTAGTCCGGGGTATTGGCCCAGTGGTATCCGCCCACGCCCGCGGCGATGGCCAGCGCCGCACAGGCGGCAACCAGCGCGCGCGAAAACGCCGGCGGGCCCGGCAACCAGAACCTGCCGCCCGGCCGCCTGGCGCGACGCGGCGCCGCCGACGGGCGGTCCGATGCCAGCGCCGGCCGGGGGGTCTGCGCCAGGTCCCGCCAGGTGCGCGACACCTGCGCGTAGGCCTGCCGATGCGCCGGCGCGGCCGCCAGCCAGGCCTCCAGGTCGCGCTGGTCCGCGGCCGACCAGCTGGCATCCTGGCGGCGCACCAGCCATTCGGCCGCCGCCTCATGCAGGGCCAGCAGGTCGGGCGGGACGGAGGAAGCGGTATCGGTCATGACGGGGCGGCGTCGCTCTTGTTGTTATTGTCCGGCCCGCCGTCAGCGGCGGCGAACCGATGCATCTGCTGCATCTGGGCCACCGTAGCATAGTGCACCCGGACCTCGCAGTAGGCGATGGCGCGCGCCAGGTGCTTGACCACCATGCGCCGGGAAATGTCCATGCGCGCGGCGATTTCATCCTGCGTCAAGCCGTCGAAGCGGCTCAGCACGAAGGCCTCGCGCTGGCGCTCGGGCAATTCCCGCAGGGCCTCGGCCAGGCGCTGCAGCCGCTGCTGGTGGGCGGCCGCGCGCATCGGGCAGGATGCCTCGTCCGCCGCCCAGCCCTGCGCGTCCTCGGCGATCTCGTCGAACGACGCGGTGCGCAGGCGTCGGCCGGCCTCGCGTTCGCGGAACTCGTCCGCCACGCCGTTGTGCACGGTCTTGCGCAGATAGGCGCCCTGCTCGTCGATGGAATCCAGCGCCGGGTTGGCCGCGACCCATTTGACGACGCCATCATGCAGCGCGTCCTCGGCGCTGCCGATGCTGCCCTTGAATCGCGCCAGTCCGCGCAGCAACGGCAGCCGCCAGCGTGCGTAGGCCTTGGCGATGACACTGTCATTGTCGTTGCCAGGCTCATCGGGCAGCGCCGTCTCGCGGGACGCCAGCAAGGGGTTGCGGCTCATGCCGCGCGCTCCGTTGCCCGTGCCCGTGCCACGCATGGCCCGCCCCGGCCGGGACAGGCCGGGAGCGGACGCTGATGACAAGGATGGGAGGCAATGATGAACACGGTGCCGACGGTTTGACCAGCGATTCGCGGGCAGGCGATGCGGGCGGGTTGGAATTCGCCGCATTGTACTGAGATTTATTCTCAATCGCCATGTGACCGGCGCTTTGGATCGGACTTGCTAAGATGCCCGCAATCGGCAGTTTCATCCCCATGCCTATCGGAGCGACGCCCCTTTGACGCGGATCCTCACGACCTTGCTTTCCTTTATCGGCCGGACGCTGCTGCTCGCCGGCCTGGCCAGTTCCGCCGCGCTCGCCGCGCCTCCCACCCTGGCGCAATGCAACGGCATCAAGGATCTGGCCGTCGTCGCCCACCTGGATGACGACCTGCTGTTCATGAATCCGGACATCGCGTCCAACGTCGCCGCGGGCGGCTGCGTGCGGGTGATCTACCTGACCGCCAGCGATGCCGGCGAGGGCGACGCCTACATGCTGGGCCGCGAGCGCGGCGTGCGCGCGGCCTATGCCTACATGGCGCACCAGCCCGACCTGTGGAAGGAAAGCGCCGGCCATGCCGGCCAGCGCCAGATCGCGCGTTTCACCCTGTCCGGCAATCCGCGCGTGCAGCTGTGGCATCTGCGCCTGAAAGACCCGTGGCTGGGCAAGGGCTGGGGCAGCCTGACGCCCTTGAGCCGCACCGAATCGGAGCCGGGGCAGACGGTGGACACGCTGGGGCCGTATCCGGAGGTCTACTCGCGCGAACAGCTGATCGACACCCTGGCCGAGCTGATCCGCCAGTACCAGCCGACCACGGTGCGGCACCTGGACGACACCATCAGCGTGCCTTACACGCAGCTGTGCTGGCGCTGCGCCGGTCACGGGCACCCCGACCATATCGCCAGCGCGCGGCTGGTGCGCGCGGCCATGGTGCGCGCGCCCGGCAACTACGCCGAGATCGGCTACATCGACTACCCCAGCCAGGAACGCGCCAGCAACCTCGCCGACAACGAGATCGCCAGCAAATCGATGATCTTCCAGCACTACGCCTGGAACGACTACCACTATTGCGCCGGCCCGACCGGCTGCAAGGAGCCCGCCGGCCCCGCGGCCGCCTGGGTGCAGCGCGCATACTACGTCTCGCGCCAGGACATGCCGCCGCAGATCTATCCGGACGGCCGCAACGGCCTGGTGGTGTTCGCCGCCGGCGAGACCAACGCGGCCGCCAACCGCTGGGACGCGGGCCAGCGCCGCTGGCAGAGCCTGGGCGGCCGCACCGGCGGCCCGCTGGTCACGTTCGGCCACGCCGACGGCACCGCCGGACTGATGGCGCGCGACCCCCTGGGCGGCGTGTGGGCCAACAAGCAGCGCCACGACGGCACCTGGCAGGGCTGGCAGCCTCTGGCCGGCGTGCGCGTCAGCCAGATCCCGGCCGTGGCGCCGCGCGGCGAGGCCGCCGCGGTGGCGCTCGGCTACGACGGCCTGCTGCACTGGATCGCGCCGTCCGGGATCGACGGCAGCTGGGCCCCGTGGCAAAGCCTGCCGCCACTGGACGGCGCCACCGGCGCGCCCGCGGTCGTGCGCGGCGACGACGGCCGCTACATCGTGTTCGCGTCGGCCGGCGGCGGCCAGCTGTTCTACACGCGCCAGTTGCCGGCCCGCAAGGGCCAGCGCCCCGAGTGGCATTCCTGGCGCCGCGTGCAGGCGCCCCAGGCCGCCGGCGGGCTGGCCGCGATCCGCAACCACGAGCACCGCGTCGAACTCTATTTCCGCCAGCGCGCCAACAACCACCTGACGCGGCTGGAAGAAGCCGGCGACACCACCGACCTGGACATGGAGTGGAGCACGCCGACCGACCTGGGCGTGCCCTACATCGGCCGCCCCGCCATCGACGCCGATGCGCAGGGCAATGTGATCGTGGCGATCCTGGAACGCGCCGACGGGCCGCTCTGGCTGGTCGAACACGGCAAGCCGGCCAGGCTCGACGCCGCGGCCGCCTCGCCGCCGGCCTTGCACCTCATCGACGGCACCTTGTACGTGGTCGCGCGCATGGCCGGCGGCCCCCAGCGCTACCTGGTGCTGTCGCGCCGCGACGGCGTCTGGGCGGCCAGCCTGACGCTGGACGGCATGCCCGCCACCGGCGGCGGCCCGTTCGCGACCCTGGCCGCGCGGCCCGCCGACCTGCCCAAGCTGGGCGCCAACGACGCCCAGAACGCGGTCGTGGTGCGCCCGTCCGCCACCGATCCCGGCACCCTGACGCAGGAAGCGCTGCCCACGCAGGCCTCGCGCGCCGCCACGCCCACCCACGTGCAATAAACCAAGAGATCCCCCTCATGATCCGTCATCTGGTCCTGGCCGCGCCGCTGGCGCTGGCCGCCTGGCTCGTCCCCGGCGCCGCGCAGGCCGCCCGTGACGCCTGCCCGCAGGCCGCGGCCATCGTGCATGTGGCCTACCCCGAGGCGCCCGCCCCCGATAACGAAGGCAACCTCCGCCTGGGACACGACAATATCGTCATCCGCATCGCCGACGCCGACTACGGCGAACCCTTCGCCGTGACGTGCAAGACCTGGCCGGCCCAGCCGGGCCTTCTGCTGGCGGCGATTCCGCTGATGCAGGACACGCCGAACCCAGACGATGGCCACGCGGGCGACCTGCGCATCCTGGTGCTGGACGGCTCCTCCCTGAAAATCCGCCACGACATCCGGCTGGAAGGACTGATGTCGGACGATGCGATACGCCTGACCAACGTGGCCTTCGACACCGCCCGCTACGACCTCGCGCCCGGCCGCCGCGCCTTCGGCCTGCGCATCTCCCGCGTCGGCGCCTCGCGCGCCAACCCCTTCGACGAGACCAGCCTGCGCCTGTTCGACATCGGCCCCAAGGGCCTGGCCATGGTGCTGGATGGCTTGACCGCCAGCCGCTCGGGCGGCGAATGGGACACCAACTGCGCGGGAAGATTCACCAGCCGCGCCGTCACCCTGTCCATGGGCGACACGGTCACGCAGGGGTACCGCGACATCGTCACGAGCGAATCGTACGAGTCGAGCCGGGCGGCCGTGGTCCGCGGCGATTGCGAGGAAAAAGTCGTCGACAAGGGCAAGACGCCGCGCACGCTGAAATTCGACGGCCAGCGCTATCAGATTCCAAAGCAATTGCGATCGATGGACCGCGACGGCGCGCAATAAGGCGCCCGTCCTTGGCCGCCGCGCGCGCAGCGACGCCATCGCGCCGTCGTGCCGCGCGGCCGGGGCCGCCACGCCGCCCGACGCGCGGCGGGCAACGACAGATCGGCGATTAGCAAATCACCGATTGCCAGATTACCCGGCGCCAAGGCCGGCTGGCACGAAATCCGCATATCGACATGCGAAAAACATCCTTCTGGCAGCCGCCCTGACTGCTTAGGATCGGTCTTTTGCAAAGCCCCGCCTGGCGGCGCCCCGCGTGACCTCCTCCGCTTTTTCCTTCCCTGCCCACATGTCCCACTCCCCCTCTGAGTCCGCCTCGACGGCGCCGGTGCGCGTTGCCGTCGATGTCGGCGGCACGTTCACCGATATCGTCCTCGAACAGGAACCGCGACGCTGGTCCGCCAAGCTGCTGACCACGCCCGACGCGCCCGAAACCGCCGTGCTGCAAGGCATCGAAGAGCTGCTCGGCCAGGCCGGCCTGGCGTGGCCGCGGGTCGACCTGCTGATCCTGGGCACCACGCTGGCCACCAACGCGCTGATCGAACGCAAGGGCGCCCGCACCGCGCTGCTGACGACCGCGGGCTTTCGCGACCTGGTCGAGATCGGCCTGGAAGACCGCTTCGCGCAGTACGACATCTTCCTGGACAAGCCGGAACCGCTGGTGCCGCGCCCCTGGCGCCATGGCGTCACCGAGCGCGTCGATGCGCATGGCCAGGTGCTGACGCCGCTGGACGAGGCCCAGGTGGTCGCGCTGGCCGGCGAGCTGACCCGCGCCGGCATCGAGAGCGTGGCGGTGTGCCTGCTGCACAGCTATGCCCACCCCGGCCATGAACGCCGCATCCGCGAACTGCTGAAGCAACACGCGCCGCAGCTGTGGGTGTCGCTGTCCTCCGACGTCTGCGCCGAGATCCGCGAATATCCGCGCCTGTCCACCGTCAGCGCCAACGCCTACGTGCAGCCGCAGGTGTCCGGCTACCTGCGCCGCCTGAACGAGGCCGCGCGCCAACGCGGGCTGCGCGACGAGCCGTTCCTGATGACCTCGGGCGGCGCCATCGCCACCTTGCAGACCGGCATCGACGAACCGGTGCGGCTGGTGGAATCCGGCCCGGCCGGCGGCGCGATCCTGGCCCAGCACATCGCCGAACAGACCGGCACGGCGCGCGCGCTGTCGTTCGACATGGGCGGCACCACCGCCAAGATCTGCTACATCGACGACTTCGAGCCGCAGGTCAGCCGCAGCTTCGAATTCGGCCGCGTGCACCGCCACCTGAAAGGCTCGGGCCTGCCGATCCGCATTCCGGTGATCGAGATGGTGGAGATCGGCGCCGGCGGCGGCTCGATCGCGCGCGTCAATCACCTGGGCGTGGTGCAAGTCGGCCCGGACAGCGCCGGCTCGTCGCCCGGACCCGCCGCCTATGGCAACGGCGGCGAACTGCCCACCGTCACCGACGCCCATGCGCTGATCGGCACCGTCACGCCCGAACGCTTCGCGGTCGGCAAGGTCAGTCTGCAGCCGGAACTGGCGCGGCAGGCGATCCAGGCGCACCTGGCCGGCCAGGCCGGGCTGGAAGCGCCGCAGGCCGCCCAGGCCATCATCGAGGTGGTCAGCGAGAACATGGCCAACGCCGCCCGCGTGCACGCCTCGGAGCTGGGCAAGGCGGCCGAGGAACACACCCTGATCGCCTTCGGCGGCGCCGCCCCGCTGCATGCCGCCGGCCTGGCGCGCAAGCTCGGCATCGGCCGCGTCATCATCCCGGAATCGGCGGGCGTCGGTTCGGCCGTGGGCTTCCTGTGGGCGCCGATCGCCTACCAGGCGGTGCGCAGCTTCCACCAGCGCCTGGCCGACATCGACCATGCCGCGGTGCAGCGCCTGCTGGACGAACTGACCGCCGGGGTCGACATCGTGGTGCGGCGTGCCGCGCCCCACGCGCCGCTGCACCACAAGCGCGTGGTCTTCATGCGCTACAGCGGCCAGGGCCACGAGATTGCCGTGGACCTGCCGGACGGCCCCTTCGACGCCGCCGCCAGCGCGCGGCTGGGCGCGACCTTCGCCGAGCGTTACGCCCAGCTGTATGGCCGCAGCCTGCCGCACGTGGCGCCCGAGGCCGTCAGCTGGTCGGTCGCCGCCCAGGCCGGCGAGCGCCGCGCGCGGCCGCAGGACCACATCGCCAGCGGCCCGGCCACGGCGGCGCGCCAGGCCGGCACGCGCCGGCTCTACGACTTCGACCGCAACGACTGGATCGAGGTGCCGACCTACGAACGCCAGGCGCTCGACGCCGAGCAGAAGCTCGCCGGCCCCGCGCTGGTCGTGGAAGACGAGACCACCACTTTCGTGCCCGCGGGCTTCGAGGCGCGGCGCAGCCGGCTCGGCTCGCTGGTGCTGGACGACATCAAGGCGGCCGCCGCGCGCGCCGCAAAGGACCCCGCATGACCGCCCCGCAACATACCCCCCAGCAGCGCATCCGCTTCCAGCTGGCCTGGAACCGCCTGCTGTCGGTGGTGGAAGAACAGGCCCAGGTGCTGATCCGCTCGGCCTTCGGCACCGCCACGCGCGAAGCCGGCGACCTGTCGGCCGGCGTGTTCCTGCCGGACGGCCGCATGATCGCCCAGGCCGTCACCGGCACGCCCGGCCACGTCAACGCCATGGCCGAATCGGTCAAGCACTTCCTCAAGGTGTTTCCGCCGGAGACGCTCAAGGACGGCGACGTGCTGCTGACCAACGACCCGTGGAAAGGCACTGGCCACCTGTTCGACATGACCATGGTGTCGCCGGTGTTCCACGACGGCGCGCTGGTGGCGCTGTTCGCCTCGACCCTGCACGTGATCGACATCGGCGGCATCGGCAGCAGCGCCGACGGCCTGGAGGTCTATCACGAAGGCCTGTTCCTGCCGATCCTGCGCTTCTTCCACCAGCACCAGGTCGACCCCGGCGTGCTGGCCATCATCCGCGCCAACGTGCGCGAGCCGGAACAGGTCGAGGGCGACCTGTACGCGCTGGTGGCCTGCAACGACATCGGCGGGCGCCGCCTGAAGTCGCTGCTGACCGAGTTCCAGCTGGCCGACCTGGAATCGCTGGGCGGCTACATCATCGAGCAATCGGCGCAAGCCATGCGCCAGGCCATCGCCGAATGGCCGCAAGGCACCTGGCACAACACGCTGGTGATCGACGGCTACGACGCGCCCATCACGCTGCAGGCCAGCGTGACGGTACGGGATGGCAAGATCCTGGTGGACTTCGACGGCACCTCGCCCAGCGTGGCGCGCGGCATCAACGTGGTCAAGGCGTACACCGACGCCTACACCTCGTTCGGCATCCGCTGCCTGATCGGCGCCGACGTGCCCAACAACGCCGGCTCGCTGTCGCTGGTGGAGGTGGCGGCGCCGGAAGGCTCGATCCTGAACGCTCGCTTCCCGGCCGCGGTGACGGCGCGCCACATCATCGGCCAGCTGCTGCCCGACGCCGTGTTCGGCGCGCTGCGCCAGGCAAGGCCCGACCAGGTGCCGGCCGAGGGCGCCTCGTCGCTGTGGAACCTGCACCTGGTCGGCGGCGAGCCGCTGGCCGGCGCCACGCAGGAAGAACAGCAGGCGCTGCTGGCCGGCCCGCGCTTCAACGCGGTGAGCTTTTCCACCGGCGGCACCGGCGCGCGGCCCGGCAAGGACGGGCTGTCCGTCACCTCGTACCCCAGCGGCGTGCGCAACGTGTCGCTGGAAATCCTGGAAAGCGCCAATCCGCTGGTGTTCGAGCAAAAGGAATACCGCGCGGACTCGGGCGGCCCGGGCGCCGTGCGCGGCGGCCTCGGCCAGACCATCGTCGTGCGCCACGCCGATCCGCAGGCGGCCATGATCATCGCCGCCGCCTTCGACCGCGTGGTGCATCCGGCCCGCGGCGCGCTCGGCGGACAGGCCGGCGCCGGCGGCGCGCTGGGGCTGGCCTCCGGCCCGAGCCTGCGCGCCAAGGGCCGCCAACTGGTGCCGGCCGGCGAACGCCTGGTGGTGCACACCCCGGGCGGCGGCGGACTGGGCGACCCGGCCCGGCGCGACGCCGCGCGCGTCGAACGCGACGTGCGCTACGGCCTGGTCAGCGCGGAACAGGCCGCCGACGCCTACCAGCAGGGCGGCGCCTGAGCGCCTGCCTTCCCAGACGCCCCGGGCGCGTCCCGGGGCCCACCTCATTCCCCTACCCGACGATCATGAAGCCAACCCGCCGTTCCTTCCTCAGCCTGACCCTTGCCGGCCTGCTGCTGGCCGCCAGCCCGTACACCCATGCGGAACCCACCCGCGGCGGCACGCTGACGCTGCTGCTGCCGTCCGAACCCACCGCGCTCGTCACCGTGGGCAACGTCGCCACGCCGATCCTCAGCGTCAGCGCCAAGGTCACCGAAGGCCTGCTCAAGTACGACTACGACCTGAATCCCGAACCGCAGCTGGCCACCGCCTGGAACATCAGCCCCGACGGCACCGTGTACACCTTCACGCTGCGCCAGGGCGTCAAGTGGCATGACGGCAAGCCGTTCACGGCGGCGGACGTGGCCTTCTCCATCGAGCTGCTCAAGAAGATCCATCCGCGCGGCCGCAACACCTTCGCCAACGTCACCGCCATCGAGACGCCGGACGACCACACCGTGGTGCTGCGCCTGTCCAAGCCGGCGCCCTACCTGATCCGCGCGTTCGTCGCCACGGAAACGCCGATCATCCCCAAGCACATCTACGAAGGCACCGATCCGCTGACCAACCCGGCCACCTCGGCGCCGATCGGCACCGGCCCGTACAAGTTCAAGGAATGGGTGCGCGGCAGCCACATCGTCTACGAACGCAACCCCGACTACTGGGACAAGCCCAAGCCCTACATCGACCGCCTGATCGTGCGCATCGTCGCCGACCCGGCGGCGGCGGCCATCGCCTTCGAGACCGGCACCGCCGACCTGGGCTACCGCACTCCGGTGCCGCTGGCCGATCTGGCGCGCCTGAAGGCGGTGCCGTCGCTGCGCTTCGAGACCAAGGGCAACAGCTACTCGTACAACGTCACGCGCCTGGAATTCAACCTGGACGACCCGCACTTCAAGAACGAGAAGGTGCGCCAGGCGGTGGCCCACGCCATCGACCGCAACGTCATCCTGAAGGTGGTGAACTACGGCGTCGGCCAGGTGGCGTATTCGCCCATCGCGCCGGGCCTGAAGACCTACAACGACCCGGCGCCCACGCCCTACCCCTTCGACCTCAAGCGCGCCAATGCCTTGCTGGACGAGGCCGGCTATCCCAAGGGCGCCGACGGCGTGCGCTTTCGCGTGACGCTGGACTACAACCCGATCGGCGCCGACGGCCCGCGCCTGGCCGACTACCTGCGCACCACGCTGGCGCGCGTCGGCATCGCGGTGACGGTGCGGGCGCAGGACGCCTCGGCCTTCATCAAGCGCGTCTACACCGACCGCGACTTCGCCTTCACCACCAACGGCGCCAGCAACCTGTTCGACCCCACCGTCGGCGTGCAGCGGCTGTACTGGTCGAAGAACTTCATCAAGGGCGTGCCGTTCTCGAACGGCACGCACTACCAGAACCCGAAGGTGGACCAGTTGCTGGAGGCCGCCGCGGTCGAGAACGATCCGGCCCGCCGCGTGCAGCTGTTCAAGGAGTTCCAGCAGATCGTGGCGCGCGAAGTGCCCGACCTTAACCTGTACCAGCCGGAGTTCATCACCATCGCCAACCAGCGCGTGCATGACCACTCGCTGACGGCCGACGGAGTGGAATCCAACCTGGCCGACGTCTATCTGCAATGAGCGCCTCCCGTTCCCTGCGCGTCCTGGGACGGTCGCTGCTGCAGGCAGTGCCGACCGTGATCGGCGTGGTGCTGCTGAGCTTCTTCCTGCTGCAGGCCGTGCCGGGCGACGCCGCCGACGTGATCGCGGCCGAGTCCGGCTCGGCCACCGAGGCCAGCATGGCGGCGCTGCGCAGCCACTTCGGGCTGGACCAGCCGGTGCTGCAGCAGCTGGGCGCCTACCTGCGCGACCTGGCCACGCTCAACCTGGGCGTGTCGCCGCGCTACAACCTGCCGGTGTCCGAGCTGATCTTCAGCCGCCTGGGCAACACCGTGCTGCTGATGGGCAGCGCGCTCGCCTGCGCGCTGGCGGCCGGCATCGCGTTGGGCGCGGTCATGGCCAGTTTCGCCGGCCGCTGGCTCGATCGCGTGCTATCGCTGGCGGCGCTGCTGCTGTATTCCACGCCCGGCTTCTGGCTCGGGCTGATGGCCATCATCCTGCTGTCGGTCAAGCTGGGCTGGCTGCCGCCCGGCGGCGTGTCCACCATCGGCTCGGGCGCCACCGGCTGGGCCCATGCGCTGGACGTGGCGCGCCACCTGGTGCTGCCGACGCTGGCGCTGACCGGCTTCTACGTCGCCATCTTCGCCCGCCTGACGCGCGCCTCGATGCTGGAGGTGAACCGCCAGGACTTCGTGCGCACCGCCCACGCCAAGGGCCTGACGCCGCGCGCGGTGGCGCTGCGCCACGTGCTGCGCAACGCGCTCATCCCGGTCACCACCGTGGCCGGCCTGAACGTCGGCACCCTGCTGGGCGGCGCCGTGGTGGTGGAGACGGTGTTCAGCTGGCCCGGCCTGGGCCGCCTGGCTTACGAGTCCGTGATGGCGCGCGACTACGTGGTGCTGCTGGGCATCCTGGTGCTGTCGTCGCTGCTGGTGATCGTGGCCAATATCGTCGTCGACCTGCTGCAGACCCTGCTTGACCCGCGCATCCGCGTGCGCTGACCTTTTTTTCTGATTCGCCATGACCGCTCAATCCGCTTCCGCGCCGGCGCCCTCCGCCCCCCTGCCCCGGCTGCGCCGCGGCGCGCTGGGCCGACTGCTGGCCAACCCGGCCGCCGTGGCCGGCGCGTTGCTGCTGCTCCTGATCCTGCTGGCCGCGCTCACCGCGCCCTGGGTCTTTCCGCACGACCCGCTCGACATGGTGGGGCCGCCCATCCTGTGGCCCGGGCAGGACCACGAGTTCTGGCTCGGCACCGACACCATGGGCCGCGACGTGGCCGCCGGCCTGGCCCATGGCGCGCGCGTGTCGCTGACGGTGGGCGTCACCGCGGCATTGCTGAGCCTGGTGATCGGCATCGCCATCGGCGCGGCGGCCGGCTATTTCGGCGGCTGGGTCGACGTGGCGCTGATGCGCGTGACCGAGCTGTTGCAGACCATTCCCGCCTTCTTGCTGGTGGTGGTCATCGTGGCGATCGCGCGGCCCTCGGTGACGGTGATCGCGTTGTCGATCGGCGTGGCCTCCTGGCCGGTGGTGGCGCGGCTGGTGCGGGCCGAATTCCGCACCCTGCGCGAATCCGAATTCGTGCAGGCGGCGCGCAGCCTGGGCTTCAGCCATGCCCGCATCGCGCTGCGCGAGATCCTGCCGAACGCGCTGCCGCCGGTGATCGTGACGACCTCGGTGCTGGTGGCCAACGCCATCCTGATGGAATCGGCGCTGTCCTTCATGAACATGGGCGATCCCAACGCCGTGTCGTGGGGCAGCATGATCGGCGACGCCCGCGAGATGCTGCGCACCGCCTGGTACCTGGCGGCGCTGCCGGGCGTGTCCATCATCCTGACGGTGCTGTCGCTGAACCTGCTGGGCGATGCGCTGAACGACGCGTTCAACCCCCGTCTGTCGCGCTGAAGCCCGGCCGACGCGCCGCTCCCATGCGGCAAGAAGCGGAAGTAGACAAACTATTCTAGAACATTTATTCTAGATCGGTCTTTTGTCGACTTCCTTTTCTTCATGACCTCCAACCCACCCGCCGGCGCCAAGCCGACCAGCGCCGAACTCGACGTATTGCAGGCGCTTTGGGAAACCGGCCCCGCCACCGTCAAGCAGGTCCACGCCGCGATGGCGGCCGGGCGCGACAGCCTGACCTACGCCAACGTGCTGCGGCTGATGCAGATCATGCACGGCAAGGGCCTGCTCACGCGCGATGAAAGCGAACGCTCGCACGTCTATGCCGCCGCCCAGAGCCAGAAGGCGACGCAGGGCGGGCTGGTCAAGGACCTGATCGGCAAGGCCTTCGCCGGCTCCGGCAAGGCGCTGGTGCTGGCCGCCCTGCGCGAAGGCCACGTCAGCAAGAAAGAGCGCGCGGAAATCGAAGCCCTGCTGCGCGACGGCAAGCTGTGACCGACTTCCTGCTCGCCACGGCCTGGACCCTCGGCGGCAGCCTGCCGGCGGTGGCCTGGAAAATCCTGTGCCTGCACGCCGCCACGCTGGCGCTGCTGTCGCTGACGCGTCCCGACGATGCCCGGCTGCGCTATGCGCTGCTGGGCGCGGCATTGTTCGCCGGCGTGGGCATCGGCGTGACCGACGTGGCGCTGGCCTGGCGCGGCCTGCCGGCGCCTATGCCCGCCGCGGCCGCGTCAGCGGCGGATGCGGCCGCCACGGCCTGGCCGCTGTGGCTGGCGCTGGCCTGGCTGGCCGGCAGCGCGCTCGCGGCGCTGCGGGTGCTGCTGGGACTGGGCTGGCTGCGCGGCGTGCTGCGCGCCAGCGAACCCTGGAACGATGCCGCCTGGCAAACCCGCGTGGCGGACATGGCGCGCCACCTGCGGCTGTCGCGCTCGGTCGGCCTGCGCGTGGTGCGTCACCTGTCCACGCCGGTCACCGCCGGCTGGCTCAAGCCGGTGATCCTGGTGCCGGCCTCGCTCGTCACCGGCATGCCGGCGGACCTGCTGGCCGCGCTGCTGGCGCATGAGCTGGCCCACGTGCGGCGCCACGACTACCTGGTGAACCTGCTGCAGCATGCGGCCGAGGTGCTGCTGTTCTTCCATCCGTCGATCTGGTGGCTGTCGCGCCGCCTGCGGATCGAGCGCGAACGCATCGCCGACCAGATGGCCGCGACCCTGATCGGCGACCCCATGCCGCTGGCGCGCGCGCTGCACGCCCTGGAAAACGCCGGCGCTGGCGTACCGGTGCCGGTGGCGCCCGGCGCCCGCGACGGTGAATTGCTCGACCGCATCCGCCGCCTGGTGCGCCCCGATACGCTGTGCGCCCGGCGCGCGGTGGCCCTGCCGGTGCTGGCGCTGTCCTGCGCGCTGGCGGGCTTCGGCGCCTGGTCGGCGCTGACGGCCGGGCCGGCACAGCCGCTGTCCGCACAGGAAGCGCAACGCCTGCTGGCGCGGCTGCCGGGCGTCCAGGCGCTGATCGAGGCCAGCGGCGCCGCGCACGTGCTGTTGCTGGATAGCCGCTCCGGCGCCACGCTGCTCGGCCGCGCCGAACACGACGCCGTGCCGATCGCGTCGCTGACCAAACTGATGACCGCCATGGTGGTGCTGGACGCGGCGCCCGACCTGTCGCGCACCGTGCGCATCGACGAGCGCGACGCGCGCGCCACCGCCGCCGGCGCCGCGTCGCCGCTGCCGGTCGGCGCCAGCGTGACGCTGGACACGCTGCTCAAGCTGGCGCTGATGGCCTCGGACAACCGTGCCGCCCACGCGCTGGCGCGCACCTACCCCGGCGGCGAGGCGGCCTTCGCCCAGGCCCTGCAGCGCAAGACCGTCGCGCTGCGCCTGGAGCACACCACGCTGGAAGAGCCGACCGGACTGTCGAACGCCAATCGCGCCAGCGCCGCCGACATCGGCCGCATCGTCGGCGCGGCCGCGGCCTATCCGCAGATCGCCCGCGACACCACCGCGCTCGCCGAAACGGTCGACACGGCCGGCAACCGGCTCCGCTACCACAACACCAATCCGCTGGTCGGCGCGCAGGGCTGGGACATCCGCCTGTCCAAGACCGGCACATCGACCGATGCCGGGCGCTGCCTGGCCATGCGCATCCACATCGACGACCGCGACCTGACGCTGGTGCTGCTCAACGGCCACCCCGATCGCGCCTGACCGCTTTTCCCCGTTTTTCCCCGCCACGCTTCATCGATCATGACCGTTCGACTCTCTTCGTGCGCCCTCGGCGCAGCCCTTTCCCTGTCCGCGCTGGCCGGAGCCCCCGCCCAGGCGGCCGTCCTGTGCACCGTGGTGGCCGACGCCGCCGACGGCCGCATCGTGTACCAGCAGGGCACGCAGCAGGCCTGCGCCGCGCGCTACACGCCGGCCTCGACCTTCAAGCTGCCCATCGCCCTGATGGGCGCGGACGCCGGCATCCTGACGGGCCCGCACGCGCCGGTCTGGAACTACCAGCCCGGCTACCCCGACTGGGGCGGCGACGCCTGGCGCCAGCCCACGGATCCGGCGCGCTGGATCAAGTATTCGGTGGTCTGGTATTCGCAGCTGACCGCGCGGGCGCTGGGGCAGGAACGCTTCCAGCGCTATGCCTCGGCCTTCCATTACGGCAACGAGGATGCCTCGGGCGAACCCGGCAAGCACAACGGCCTGGACGGCGCATGGATCAACTCGTCGCTGCGAATTTCTCCGTTGGAACAACTGGCGTTCTTGCGCAAGCTGGTCAACCGGCAATTGCCGCTCAAGCCGGCCGCCTACGATCTGGCCGAGACGCTGTTCGACGCCGGCGAAGCCGGCGGCTGGCGCCTCTACGGTAAAACCGGCACTGGCTCGCCTGGCAGCAACGGCGTCTACACGGCGGCCAACGCCTACGGCTGGTTCGTCGGCTGGGCACGCAAGGACGGCCGCCAGCTGGTGTTCGCCCGCCTGGTGCAGGACGAGCAGGCCACCAAGCCCAACGCCGGCCTGCGCGCCCGCGACGACCTGATGCGCGATTGGCCCGCCATGGCCGACGCGCCCCGCAAGTAAGCCGGCGCGAACCATGAACGCCGAGACGCGCGATGACGGCATCGACACCCTGCGCGGGCTGTCGATCCTGCTGGTGCTGCTGCACCACTTCAATATCGCCTATCCGCTGCGCGACACGTTGCTGGCCGGCCTGCCCGGCTGGCCGCTGCCGCAGGCCATCGCGCGCAACGGCAACTACGGCGTGACGATCTTCTTCGTCATCTCGGGGTTTCTGATCACTCGCAACGCGCTCGAGCGCTGGGGCCGGCTGGACGCCATCCGGCCGGCGTCGTTCTGGCTGCTGCGCCTGGCGCGGATCCTGCCCACGCTGGCGCTGACGCTGCTGGCGGTCGACGCGCTCGCGCTGGCCGGCCTGCCGCTGTTCGGCAACCGCGCGGGCAGCGGGGTCTCGCTCTGGACCACCAACGCCGCCGCGCTCGGCGCCTGGATGAACGTGCTGGTCATCCGCGCGGGCTGGATCAACTATGCCCTGGGCGTGATGTGGTCGCTGTCGGTCGAGATGGCCTTCTACCTGCTGTTTCCGCTGGCCTGCGCGTGGCTGCGGCGCGACGCGCGGCTGCTGGCGCTGGCGGCGCTGCTGATCGTGGCCGGCCCGCTCTACCGCCTTGCCAACCAGGGCGACGGCGAAGCGTACCTTTATGGCTATCTCGCCTGCTTCGACGCCATCGCCATCGGCTGCTGCGCGGCGGTGCTGTCGCCGCGGCGGCCCTGGCCGTCGCTGCACGGGCCGCTGATGCGGCCGCTGGCCGCCATCGCCATGGCCACGCTGTACCTGGCCTGGCCGATCAGCCAGAGCAACGTGCTGGGCGTCAGCGCGATGGCGCTGGGAACGGCGCTGCTGCTGCTCGGAGGAACGACGGCGCGACAGGCGCCGCCAGGGCTGGCGCGACGCCTGTTGCGGCGCTGCGGCCGCGACTGCTACGAGATCTACCTGCTGCACCTGCTGGTGCTGGGGCTGCTGCGCGTCTGGCTGCCACCGGCGCAATTCGCCGGAGATGAGCGGCTCGGCCTGCTGCTGGCCTACTTCATCGGCTCGTGCCTGCTGGGCGCGGTAGTGGCGCGCGGGTACTCGACGCCGTTGAACCGCGCGTTGCGAGGAAGGTTCGGGGTGGAGCGCGGCGGGCCGCGCTAGCCAATGGCGCGGGCAGGACCGGATACCGACGAAAAAACACCCAATGATTCAATAATCGTTGTATTATCGAATCATGAATGAAGATCATGTCGTCTCCGCCCTCGGCGCCCTCGCCCATCCGCAACGCTTGCGCACCTTCCGCGCGCTGGTCGTGGCCGGCCTGCCCGGCCTCACGCCCAGCGTGCTGGCCGAGCAGCTCGGCGTGGCCCGCAACGCGCTCTCCTTCCACTTGAAGGAGCTGGCGCACGCAGGCCTGGTCACGGTCGAACAACAGGGCCGCAACCTGATCTACCGCGCCGACTACGCCCGCATGAACGGCCTGCTCGGCTATCTCACCGAACACTGCTGCCAGGGCGAACCCTGCGAAGTGAACACCCCCGGCGCCTGCACCACCTGCTGAACTGGAGTTGTCCCCATGTCATCCCGCCCCTTCAACGTGCTGTTCCTCTGCACGGGCAACTCGGCCCGCTCGATCCTGGCCGAGGGGTTGCTCAACGGCCTGGCCGGCGACCGCTTCCGCGCGTATTCCGCCGGCAGCACGCCCAAGGGCGAGGTCCATCCGCTGGCGCTGGCCACGCTCGCCTCGTATTCGTTGCCGGTCGATGGCTACCGCAGCAAAAACTGGGATGAATTCGCCGCGCCCGACGCGCCGCGGATGGATTTCATCATCACGGTCTGCGACAACGCCGCCGGCGAGGTCTGCCCCTTCTGGCCCGGACATCCGTTGACGGCGCACTGGGGCGTGCCGGACCCGGCCAGCCATGCAGGCAACGAGGCGGAGCGCGCCAAGGCGTTCCATGACGCGGCGCGCATGCTCAAGCGCCGCATCGAACTGTTCCTGTCGCTGCCGCACGACAAGCTCGACGCCCTGTCGTTGCAGGCCGAACTGCGCGGCATCGGCAATACGCGCGAGTAGACCCATGACGTCGCAAACGCAGTCGGCGCCCGCCTCGCGGCGCGCGCCCGGGTTGAGCCTGTTCGAACGCTATCTCACGCTGTGGGTCCTGCTCTGCATCGTGCTGGGCATCACGCTGGGCCAGCTGCTGCCCGCGCCGTTCCAGGCCATCGGACGGCTCGCGTTCGCGCGGGTCAACCTGCCGGTGGGCCTGCTGATCTGGGTGATGATCATCCCCATGCTGTTGAAGGTCGACTTCGCGGCGATGGGCCAGGTCGGCCGCCATTGGCGCGGCATCGGCGTGACGCTGTTCATCAACTGGGCGGTCAAGCCGTTCTCGATGGCCTTCCTGGGCTGGCTGTTCATCCGCCAGCTGTTCGCGCCCTGGCTGCCGGCCGAGCAGCTGGACAGCTACATCGCCGGCCTGATCCTGCTGGCCGCGGCGCCCTGCACCGCGATGGTGTTCGTCTGGAGCCGGCTCACCGGCGGCGACGCCCTGTTCACGCTGTCGCAGGTGGCGCTCAACGACGCCATCATGGTGTTCGCCTTCGCCCCCGTGGTGGGCCTGCTGCTGGGTCTGTCGTCCATCACCGTGCCGTGGGACACGCTGCTGGTCTCGGTGGGGCTGTACATCGTGATTCCCGTGATCCTGGCGCAACTGTGGCGCCGCGCGCTGCTGCGCCGCGGGGAGGCCGTCTTCGATGCCGCGCTGGCGCGGATCGGCCCGTTCTCCATGGCGGCGCTGCTGCTGACGCTGGTGCTGCTGTTCGCCTTCCAGGGCCAGGCGATCCTCGGCCAACCGCTGGTGATCGCCATGCTGGCGGTGCCGATCCTGATCCAGGTGCTGTTCAACTCGGGGCTCGCGTACTGGCTCAACCGCAAGGTCGGCGAGCGCCATAGCATCGCCTGCCCGTCGGCCCTGATCGGCGCCTCCAATTTCTTCGAACTGGCCGTGGCCGCGGCCATCAGCCTGTTCGGCTTCCAGTCGGGCGCAGCGCTGGCCACGGTGGTGGGCGTGCTGATCGAAGTGCCGGTAATGCTGCTGGTGGTGCGGGTCGTCAACCGCAGCAAGGGCTGGTACGACGCCGGCCTGGCGCGCCATTGACCCCGCCCCCTTCACTCGGAGACATTGCTTGACCGACCTGCCCAACCTCGATGCCGCCCGGTTCGCGCGGCCGGACGCCGCCGCGCTGTTCGACCCCGTCCGCGCGCGCCATGCGCCGCGCTTCCTGCTGTTGTATGGCTCGCTGCGCGAACGCTCCTACAGCCGGCTGGCCGCCGAGGAGGCCGCGCGCCTGCTGCAAGCCCTGGGCGGCGAGACGCGGCTTTTCGATCCGACCGGCCTGCCGCTGGTCGACGCCCCCGGCAGCGCCGACCATGCGAAGGTCCGCGAGCTGCAGGCGCTGGTGCAGTGGGCCGAGGGCATGGTGTGGAGTTCGCCGGAACGCCACGGCGCCATGGCCGGACTGATGAAGACGCAGATCGACTGGATTCCGCTGTCGGTGGGCGCGGTGCGCCCGACGCAGGGCAAGACGCTGGCCGTCATGCAGGTATCCGGCGGCTCGCAGTCCTTCAACGCCGTCAACCAGATGCGGATCCTGGGACGCTGGATGCGCATGCTGACCATTCCCAACCAGTCGTCGGTGGCCAAGGCGCACCAGGAGTTCGACGACGCCGGCCGCATGAAGCCGTCGCCCTACTACGACCGCATCGTCGACGTGGTCGAGGAACTGATGAAGTTCACGCTGCTCACGCGCGACGTGGCCCCGTACCTGACCGACCGCTACAGCGAACGCAAGGGAAGCGCCCGGGCGTTGTCGACGTGGAACGAATCGCGCGCAAGGGCCGAATAGAATGACGGCATCCCTGCCGCCACTCGCCTGCGTCTGGGAGCTGGTGGTGACCGCTCACGAGCGCGATGCCTGGGTGCGGCACATGCTGACGGCGCGGCCCGATGCGCCGGCGTATCTCGCGGACGCGCTCCCGCAGGGCCGCTATTGAACCGTCCCCAACCTGGATGAACGGGCCGGGATTCCCGCCCTGACCGTCCAAATGTAATATTCCCGCCAAGGCCGGGAATAAACCCGACCGTCAGTCGTCTTACGGCAACCCTGGACCCGTGAAAGGCTTGTTTCCCCATGACTGGCGGCTTTACCGACGATGATCTGCGCGAGGTGCTGCCGCGGCTGCGCCGCTTCGCGCTGTCGCTGACCCATGACGTGGCCAACGCCGATGACCTGGTGCAGACCTGCATGGAACGCGCGCTGTCGCGGGCCGGCGGCCGGCATGCTGGCGGCGATCTGCGCGCCTGGCTGTTCTCGATCCTGTACCGGTGCTTCCTGGACAGCCAGCGGCGCGGCAAGCGCTATGCCCGCATCCTCGACTTCTTCAGCGGCGCCCCCGAGCCGGTGGCGCCGTCGGCCGAGGACGTGGCGATGGCCCGCGCCGCGCTGGGCGACCTGGCGCGCCTGTCCACCGACCAGCAGAGCCTGCTGCTGCTGGTGTCGGTGGAAGGCCTGGGTTACCAGGAAGCCGCCGACGTGCTCGATATTCCCATTGGTACGGTAATGTCCCGGCTGTCCCGCGCGCGCAAGGCGCTGCGCGACATTACGGAAGGCCACGTGGCCGCCAAGCCTGCCCTGCGATTGATGAAATGACCATGCCGACTCCCAGCGATCAAGAACTGCATGCCTACGCCGATGGCCAGCTGGACGCCGACCGCCGCCGCGAGGTCGAGCGCTACCTGGCCAACCACCCCGACGCCGCCCGCGAGGTCGACGCGATCCGCCAGCAGACCGACGGCCTGCGCCGCCAGCACGCCGACCTGGGCCGTTTCGCGGCGCCGCCGCGGCTGGACCCGGCGCAGATCCGCCTGGCCCAGGCGGCCCGCCGGCGCCGCGCCATGGCGCTGGCCGCCTCGCTGGTGCTGATGCTGGGCCTGGGCAGCGTGGGCGGCTGGCAGATCCGCGACGCCGCCATCCGCGCCAACTACCTGCCCATGGCCGACGCGGTGCAGGCCTACCGCATGTTCGCCTCGGACGCGGCGCCGTCGATGGTCGACTTCCGTTCCAGCCAGCCCGCCGAGCTGCAGGCCTGGCTGAACCGGCACTTCGTGCAGCCGGCGCCCTTGCCCGACTTCAACGCTTTCGGCTTCCAGCCGGTGGGCGGACGCCTGATGTCATCGGAGTACGGGCCGGCGGCGATGGTGCTGTACCAGAACCCGGCGGGCGAATCGGTGCTGTACTACGTGCGTCCGCCCGGCGGCGTGGTCAATTTCGGCGACGGCAAGCGGCGCGACGGCGACCTGACGGCGCAGTACTGGAAACAGGGGCGCTACTTCTACGGCGTGGTCAGCCCGAGCGATACGCCAGCCGCGCGCGCGGTTCAGCAGGCGGTGGCGCCGGACGCCTGAGTCAGCCCGACCAAGCCAGCCAGCCCAGACCGCCGCGCAAGGCCCGCGATCCAGCCGCCCCGAACCGGGCGGCTTTTTTTTCATCTCGCGGGAATAAGCCCGCGGCCCGTTCGTCTTACGGCGGACAGGCAGACGCTGGCGACATCGCGTCGGGCGCCCCAGGCCTGCATGCCCCTTACCGACCGAGAACCGAAGGACATCCCATGAAGATCAAGCACACCCTCATCGCCGCCGCGCTCGCCCTGGCCGGCACCGGCCTCGCCCACACCGCGTCGGCCGCCGACGCCGCCCCCATCCGCAACGTCGTGCTGGTACATGGCGCCTACGCCGACGGCTCGAGCTGGTCGGCCGTGATCGAGCGCCTGCAGAAGGCTGGCCTGCACGTGACCTCGGTGCAGAATCCGCTGACCTCGCTGGCCGATGATGCCGCCGCCACGCAACGCGCCCTGGCGCTGCAGGACGGCCCGACGATCCTGGTGGGCCATTCGTGGGCCGGCACGGTGATCAGCCAGGCCGGCAATGATCCCAAGGTGGCCGGGCTGGTGTACGTGGCGGCGCGCGCGCCCGACGCCGGCGAGGACTACGGCGCGCTGGCCGCCAAGTTCCCCACGCCGCCGGCCAGCGCCGGCCTGGTCAAGTCCGGCGGCTTCGCGCAATTGAATGAACAGGCCTTCCTGCATGATTTCGCCGGCGACCTCGACCCGGTGCAGGCGCGCGTGCTGTATGCCGAACAGGGCCGGATCTCGGACACGCTGTTCGCCTCGCGCACCACCGAGGCGGCGTGGCGCCACAAGCCCACCTGGTACGCGGTGTCGACCAACGACCGCACCACCTCGCCCGAGCTGGAGCGCTTCCTGGCCAAGCGCATGAACGCCCACACCATCGAGCTGGCGTCGGGCCACCTGTCGCTGCTGTCGCATCCCGACGAGATCACCAACCTGATCCTGCAGGCCGCCGGCCGCAAGGGGTGATCCGACAGGCCCGGCCGCCTTGCGCCGGGCCGCCGCGCGGCGATCACAACGCAGGACGAGCCGCGTCAACGCGGCCCGAACACCTCGGCCAGCTTGGCGGCCTGCGGCATGCCGTTGTACTTCTTGATCGCCCCGGTGTCGTCGCGCACGACGATGCCGGGCGTGCCGCGAAAGCCCAGCGACACCATCAAGGCCTGGTTGTCGTCGAGTATCTTGCCGATGTTGTCGGGCACGCTCTTGGCCGGGGTGATGCCGCCATTGTTGAACTTGTGCTCGTTCTCGATCAGTGCCGCCGACGGATCGGCCGCGCCCAGGATGGCCGCAGCCTTGGCCGGGCTGTCCTGCCGGATCACGCCCACCAGCACGTGCCGCAGCTGCACCTTGCCGGAATCCACCCACGGCCGCGCCGCTTCCCAGAACTTGTGGCAATAGGGGCAGTTGGCGTCGCTGAAGGTGTAGATGATGCGCGGCGCATCCTTCTTGCCGTCCAGCACCCAGGTCGATTTCTCGAGCTGCGCCCAGGCCTGGTCGCCCATCGGCTTGCTGACCAGCGCTTCCAGCTTGGCGTCGTCGAGCGGCTTGCCCTCTGCGTCCAGGCGGGCGCCGACGATGGCGTTGCCGTCGCGGGTGACATAGATCGCCACGGGCTGGTCGCCCGCCACGCCGGCGAATGCGCGCAGATCGCCGCCGACCTTGAACTCTTCCACGACGCGCAGCCCGCGCGCCTCCAGCGCCTTCAGCACGGCGGGCCGGTCCGGGCCCTGGGCGTGGCTACCGGCGGCCGCGAGCAAGGCGGCGACGGCGAAGAGGAAGCGGCTGGGCGCATGAGATCGAATCATGGGAACTCCTGGTTTCTGCTGAAATGGGGCGACGGGCGCGGCCGCCGCCAGCACATAAGGGTTGAATGATACCCACAGCACTGTCATTTCATCGTACAGGGGCGCCAGGCCGCCCCGCGGCGCGGACGGCGCTACGGCAGCAGGCCGGCCTGCTGCAGGCGCCAACGTGGAATCTCGTACTCGTACGACGCGGCGGCCAGCGTGTCGTACTGGCTGAACCAGGGGCCGACATACCGCTCGATATCGGCCGGCAAGGCCGCCAGCCAGCGCGCCAGGTCGTCGGGCGAACACAGCTCGATCACCGCGCCGCTGCCCAACGTGGCCTCGCCGACCAGCCCCTGCCCCGGCGCCAGGCAGGCGCGGCGGTACAGCCGCCCCTTGTCCCACACGTCCGGCGGCACGTAGACCGGCCATTCACGCTCGCACGGGACCGACACGTAAAGCCCCAGCGACACCAGCTGGCGATTCTCGAACGAGTCGCGGTAACGCAGCAGTTCCACGCCCTGCTCGACGCCGTCGGCCAGCGCCCGCCACAGGCAACGCTTGCGCCGCTTCTTCCAGCCCGCGAACGCGGGCTGCGCGCGCAGGGTCTGCATGAACGCCTGCTCGATCGGCTCGAAATCTATCGGCATGCACGACTCCCAAGGCTGCGCCGCTCCGCCCGGCGTCGGCCCAGGTGCATCAGCGTCATGCCCGAAATGGCCAGGGCCGCGCCCAGGAACAGGCTCGGGCTGGTCGCCTCGCTCAGCCACAGGCTGGAGAACAGCACGCCGAACACCGGCACCAGCGTGATGTAGCCGGAGGCCGCGCCGGCGCCCAGCGCCTTCACGCCCTCGAAGTACCAGGCGTAGGCGATGGCGGTGGCGCCGAAGGCCAGGGCGGCCAGGCTGCCCCAGGCCTTGAGCGGCGCATTGCCGAGCGCCTGCCAGGCGGCCTGGCCTTCGACGCCGAGGCTGGTCAGGAGCAGCATCAGCGCGCCGATCACGGTGGTGACCGTGGTAGTGGTCAGCGCGTCCACGCCCTTGAGCACCAGCCGGCCGATCAGGGTGTAGGCGACCCAGCAGGCGACGCAGCCGAGCAGCAGCAGTTCACCGATGCCGAGCGTGCCCGGCAGGGCGGCGCTGGAGCCGCCGCTGATGGCGATGTAGGCGCCGATGGCCGACAGCACCATGCCGGCCAGGATGGCCGGGTTCAGGTGCTCGCGGAACAGGATGGCGGCCAGCAGCAGCGTGGCGCCGGGATTCAGCGTCACCACGATGGCGGCCTTGCCGGCTGGCACCAACTGCAGGCTCAACATAAAGAAGCTCGAATAGCCAAACACGCCGGCCATGGCGGCGGCGGTCAGGCCGAACCACTGGCGTCCGCTCAGTTTGCGCAGGTCGCGCAACGCCGAGGCGCGATGCATCCACAGCAGCAGGACCACGCTGGCGAACAAAAAGCGCAGGCTGGCCGCCGCCAGCGGCGCCATCGATTGGGCCACCACCTTGCCCCACGACCACGACGCGCCCCACAGCGCCGCCATGCCGACCAGTCGCAGGTGCGTGGCCATCAATGTGTTTTTCATGTGTGGTTCTTGAAGAAAACTAAAGTGAAAATGAGCGGGGTGAATTCTAGACTGCCCCGACATCGCTCATGCAAGCTGGCATGCGGCCGTTGACCCCGGGCACGTTCGATGGCGTGCGCATCCTCGATGCTTTCGCGCATCCTGGCCGGTTCTTGCGCCGCCCAGCTGCTGGGTGACGGCGCAACGCCGGCGGGGGGGCTGCCGGCCCGGATGGACGCGCACGCCCGGAAACAGGCAATGGGAGTGAACATGGGCGCGGTCCTGGATGAGAGGAATCATTCTAGAATTCACATGATTCAATCTCAATTGAATTTGAATTCAACATGACTCCCACTCTCGGTCCCAACGCGCCCACGCTGCGCCAGCTGGAATTGCTGTTATCCCTGGCCTGCGCCGACGGTATCGCCAGCGCCGGCGCCAAGATCGGCATGACCGCGTCGGCCACCAGCCACGCGCTGCGCGCGTTGGAGTCCACGCTGGGCGTGATGCTGATCGACCGCAATGCGCCGCAGCTCGAACTGAGCCACGCCGGGCAGCAGATCCTGCCGCACGTGCGCGACCTGTTCGCGGCCCTGCAGCTGATACAGGCCACCGCCAACGCCAGCGAGGGGCTCAAAAGCGGCGTGCTGAAGATCGGCTCGTTCGGCCTGAGTTCGTCGCTGCGGTTGCTGCCGCCGCTGCTGCGGCAATTCCGCCAGCGCTATCCCGGCATCGACCTGCGCGTGTTCGAGAAGGCCGACGCCGACATCGAGCAGGACCTGATCGAACGCCGCCTGGAGATCGGCGTGGTCACGCTGCCCAAGCCGCGGTTCGACACCCTGGCCATCGCCCACGACGAGCTGGTCGCGGTGGTGCCCGCGAACCACGCGCTGGCCGCCGCCGACACGATCGAGGTCAGGAGCTTGGCGCAGTTCCCCTTCATCCTGACCCACGCGGGTTCGCAGGGCCTGGTGGCCAGGATGTTCAGCCGCGCCGACGTCACGCTCAAGGTGACGCACGAGCTGTCGCAGATGCTGTCCATTCTCGACTTCGTCGCGCGCGGCGAAGGCATCTCGGTGGTGGCGGCGCTGGCTTTGCCCGCGAAGTATGACGGCGTGGTGTACCGGCCGCTGACGCCGCAGACCTCGCGCCGGGTCGGGCTGGCCTGCCTCAACGAGGGCCGGCTCTCGCCGGCGGCCGCGGCGTTCTGGAAACTGGCCAAGTCGCTGGCCCGCAAGCGCGCCGCCTGAGACGACGCAAGCGGCCGAGGCCGCAGACCGACAAGGACAGGACCGTATTGACGCACGCGCCAACGCGTGGTCAAACAACAAGTAAGGGCCAGGTTCACCGTCAAATTCGGCACATTGACGACGATGCCCCGGCCGTCTAATGCCGGCTGAACCAATCACCGGAGAATGGGCTGTGAACAAAGTCGAATCGACAGGCAGCGCCCTGGGCGCCTGGGCCGGCAAATCGGCCATGGCCGCCGGCGCCGGCGGCAAATCGTTCGCCGCGACGCTGCAGGACGCGCAGGACGCGGACGCCGGCCGCCACAAGCTGGGCCTGGCCGCCCAGGGGCCGTCCGACGCCGAGCAGGAATTGCAGGATTACCTGACGATGTCGCCGGCGGAACGCCTGTTCACGCAGATCCTGCAGTCGCTCGGCATCACCAAGGAACAATATGCCGCGATGACGCCCGCGCAAAAGGAAGAAGTCGCCAGAAAGGTGCAGGAACGCATCAAGGAACTGGCCAAGCAGGAACAGGGCGCGGCCGGGCCGGTCTGACCTCACGCAGGCTGCGCGGACAGGCGGCTGGCGCGCGCCCAGGACGGCGCGGCCAGCGCCTGGCGGGCGCGTTTCACTTCCCCGCCGACGCGGTCCACGCTGATGCCATAACGCAGCGCCACCTCGCGCGGCGACAGATCCTCGACGCTGCGCGCCAGCAGGATTCCCTGGCGCCGGCTCGGCAGGCCCTGCATCGCGCGCAGGCACGACAGCAGCTCGGAACGGGCTTCGGCCACCTGGGCCGGCCCCGGCGCCTCGTCGGCGTAGGCGCCCTGCTCGTCACCTTCCTGGCCGATCTCGCGCCAGCCCTGGCGCATGCCGTCGATGGCCAGGTTGCAAGCCATGCGAAACACGTAGGCTGCGGGGTTGCTCACCTCGCGCGCTTCGCAGGAAGCCAGGCGCAGCCACGCGTCGTGCAGGCTGTCGCCCGCCAGGTCCTCGCAGCCCAGGTAGGTCGCCAGGCGGCAGCGCAGGTCGTCGTAGTGGCTGGCGATGAAGCGCTGCAGCGCCGTCGGCTCGCCCCCGCTGGCGGCGCGCGCCCCGCCCGCGGCCGGGCGCGCGTCAAGCAGGGCGGCCGTCATGGCTGCCAGTTGCGCCGTTCGGTCGGCGTCAGCGCGGCCTGCTGCGCCGTCGTCAACGGCCCGTCGCCGACCATCTGGAACACGCTGTCGGCGCGGTAGAGCGGATCCTGCCCGGCGTTGGCCGCCGGGCCCGGCGGCCGCGCGCCGGCCGGCAATTGCTCGTCGCCATACCCCAGGATCTGCACCGAGATGATCGAGGGCATCGACTGCCGCGCCGCGGCCCGGTCGCGCTGCATCACGTCCTGCGCGGCGCTGGAGGCCGACGAGGCCGCGGCGCTGGCGCTGGACAGGGCATTGGTGTTGACTGTCGCCGCCACCGGCACGCCCTTGCTGTCGCCCTGCACCTGGATGTTGGCCGCGTTGACCACGTGCAGCGCCGCCACGTTGACGTTGCCCGACACGCGGATGCCCGCCTCGCCCGCGTCGATGGTGCCCAGCGGCGCGATCAGGTCGACGTCGCCCGCCGGCACCTCGGGAATCGGCGCCAGCGTGCCGATGCCCGCGCCGCTGGAAGGCACCGTGGGCGACAGCGTGACGTTGCCGTAGGCGTCGTAGACGCGCTTGGGCGGCGTGTACAGCACGGTGGTCTTGGCGCCGCGGCCGGCGTTGATGTCGCCCTCGGCCGACCACGCCTGGATGTGGCCGCCGAAGGTGGTCATGATGCGGCTCTGGCCCAGCAGCACGCTGCCCAGCGCATACAGCTGGATGTCGCCCTGCCCCTGGGTGACGATGCCGGCGCTGGCGGGCGGCGCCACGCCCTCGACCCCCAGCACCTGCTGCCCGCCCGGCGTGAGCAGCTGGATGTTGCCGCCGAAGCTGGTGCGCAGCCCGGCGCCGCCAAACATGGTGAAGGCGCCGTCATAGCGGATCGGCGCGCCGTTGGCATCGACCGCCGGGAACAGCGCGGCGATGGCGCGGCGGCCGCGCAGGTAGCTGCCAAAGCGCGCGCTGGCGTCGTCGTTGTACTCGCGCCCGCCGAGCTTGAGTTCGGCGAAGAACAGCTGGCGCGCATAGATGCCGCGCTCGGCCGGCGGCAGCGCCGCGAGCGCGGCGCGCGCGTCGGCCTCGCCGCCCGCGTAGCCGTGGCGGGTGCGCAGCCAGTTCACCAGGTACAGCCCGCTGTCCTGCGCGAAATCGCGGGCCAGGTCGCGCCGCGCCCGGTCGGGATCGGCGTCGCGCAGCGACTGCTGGCGCGCCAGTTCTGCCGACGCGCCGGCTTCGTCGCCGCTGTAGCCGAAGCGCTGGCGCAGCCAGTCGGCCAGCGTCAGCTCGCCGCCGTAGGCCTGCGCCACCTTGTCGGGACGCGCGGCCAGGCCGGTCCCCGCCGGCAAGGCCCGCTCGGCATCCAGATAGCGCGCCAGGAAGCCCTCGTAGTCGGGCCCCGCCGCGCCCACGCCGGCCAGCACCGCGATGTCGGCGCCCGGCCGGGTGTCGCCGCGGACGATGGCGCCCAGGCTGCGCACGCTGGCCGCGTCGTCCTGCCGCACCTGGCGCGCGGCTTGCATCAGCAAGGTGCCGGGACCGGCCACCTGCGCGTTGGCATAGACGATGTCGCGGCCCGCCTGGATCAGCGACAGGTCGCGCGCATCGTTGTGCAGCGCCGTCACGTCCAGCTTCAGGATGTCGCGGCCGGCGCGCACCGAGACTGGCAAGGCCGCCTCGTGCCAGGACAGCACGCGGCGTTCCGGCTCGTTGCCGATATTGACCAGGGCCGAGACGCCGCCGCTCCTGAGGCCGACGATATCGCCATTCACGGCATAGAACCTCGCGACCGGACCGTTGTCCGGGTGCAGGCTGCGATCGGTGGCGGTGTTCGGGCCGAACACGAACAGCGGCTTGCTGCTCGCGGATTCGGCCACCGCGCCGCCGTCCGCCGCCCGGTTGCTGAGCTGCGGCGCGCTGGTCCCGTCCAGGGAATAGGCCGTGAACGCGGGCCGCATCGGGGTCGGCAGGGCCGTGTCGGCGCCCGACATCGACACCGCATGGCCGCCCTGGGCCAGGATGGAGCCGGCCGACAGCAGTTCGAGCTGGCCGCCGGCCGACGGCGCCAGCAGCAAGATGGTGTTGGCGGTAGCCGCGTTGCCGACGCCCGGCGCCAGCACGATATTGCCGCCCGCGGCCACGGCGCGCAGGATGGACGGATAGACGTAATAGTTGGCCTTGGCCTGCCCGCCGGGGCTTTCCGACGCCACTTCGCTGCCCAGCGAGAGGCTGTTGGACGCCGACATCGGCGACAGGTTGCCCCCGGCCGAGAACAGGTTGACGGCCGTCGCCGGGGTCCAGAGCGTGAACCAGGATTCCGCGCCGCCCGGCGTCGCCGTGGTGGCGCCGGCCTTCAGGTACGGACTGCTGTTGAGCGGCGCCACGCGGCCCGGGTCGCTGACGGCGCCCAGCGCCAGGTCGCCCCGGGTGTCGATCCAGGCGGTGGCATCGCCCAGCACCAGGCGCGGCGCGCCGAGCGGCACGCCGCCCGCCAGCGCGAACGGATCGGGCGCCCGCAGGCCGGCGCCATCGCCGAACTTCGGCGACAGGCCGCCGACCTGGCCAGCGTCCAGGGCCAGCCGACCGCGCAGGTTGACCAGCACGCCGTTCAGGTCCAGGTTGTCGCCGCCGCCCGTGCCGCTGGTGAACAGCGTCGACATCTGCGTGGCCCGCAGGCCGGGGTTGAGGCTGCCGCCGACACGCAGATCGAGATCGCCGCCTCCGGTCAGCACCAGCTTGCCATCGACCAGCCGGCCGGTGCTGCCCACCGCGGCGCTCAGACCTTGCGAGCGCGGCACGACGCCGCCCTGCGCCGCCAGCGCGTCGCCGCGCGCATCGCGCACGCCGGCATCGCGGCCGGCGCTGATGCTGACGTTGCCGCCGCCCAGCGTGCCGAAGCCGGTGAAGCCGACCAGGCGCGGTTCGCGCTCGGAGACGCTGCCGCCCGACACGTAGGTGCCGAAGTTGATCCACCAGGCCGGCGCGATATCCGCCACGCCGGGCATGCCGATCACGCCCTGGCGCCACAGCCAGTTGCCGGTCGTCGCGCTGGCGTAATGGGCCCGGCCGCCCAGCGTGTCATCCTTGCCCGCGGTCAGCGTTTCCCTGGCCCAGGCGTCGCCGTGGATGTCACGGCCGGCCTGCACCACCAGGTTGCCGCCGCCGTCGGGATACCAGGCGCGGTAGGCGGCCATGGCCGCGTCGTACTTGTGGTCGTCCAGGATCATGCCCAGCGGGCCGCCGAACTTGCCGTCATGGCCGCGCGCCAGGTTGTAGTCGGCATCGCGCGCGCCCAGCGAAGTGGGCGCGCCGGCCGTGTAGACGCCATACATCGACGTCATGGCCACGTCGCGGCCGGCCAGCAGGGTCAGGTCGCCGGCGCCGGTGCGCAGCACGCTGAACGCCGGCGAACCAAAGCCATAGCGGTACTCGCGGGTGATGGTGGTCTCGGCCTTGCCGCCGACGCAATAGCTGGCGTCGACGCAAACCTCGTCCGCCGTCTTGCCCAGCAGCGCGGCCAGTTCGTCGACCGTGCGGCCGGCCCAGCTGGCGTCGCCATGCCAGCGCACCGAGCCCGCTTCGGACACCCGGCGCGGCGCCGGCACGCAATAGGCCGGCGACATGCCGCACAGGTCGGCCTCGCCGCCGAAGCCCATTTCCGCGGCGACTTCCTTGGCCAGCCGGCCGATCAGGGATTCGGACTCGCCCCATTCCTCGATGAACTGGCGCGTGATGACCAGGTCGCCGATGAAGACGGTCGTGATCGTTTCCTTGGCGCGCGCCGCGACGCCGTGATGCGCGTCGGCCAGCACGATGTCGCCGGTGCCCAGCACGTTGCGCGCGCGCAGGTCGGCCGAAGCGAGGTCGGCGCCCGCCACCAGCGTCAGGTCCCAGGCGGTCGCGCCCGGTCCCAGCATGGGCGCCAGGGCCCAGTTGCGCCCCTGCTTGCCGTCGGCCCCCTGCGGCCGCAGGTTCACCGGTTCGCCGTTGAGCAGCACTACGCGGGTCTGGCTCGGGATGATCGCGCCTTGCGCCAGGGTCACGCGGGTCGCGGCCTCCAGCATCACCGGCAGGGCCACGCCCTTGGGCCAGACGAAGGCGCGCATCGCGGCCTGCGAGCGCAGCACGAAGCCGGCGCCCAGCTTGGCGCCCGCCTGCAACGCAAGCGCATTGGCCAGCACCGTGCCGGCCCGCAGCACGCTGCCGTCGGCCGCGGTCACGTCGCCGGTCAGCACCAGGCCGGCCGGCAGGGTCACCGGCGCATCCAGGGTCATGGCGACCGGCAGCACCGTGCCGGCGGGCAGGGTCGCGGCCTTGGCCGACAGGTCGTAGTTCAACGCCCGGCCGGCCGGGAAGCGCGTGCCGGCTTCCAGATTGATGCCCCCGATCGGCACCACCAGGTCCTCGCCGAACGGCGTGACCGGGGTGAGCGGCGTGGTCGGCAGGCGGCCCTCGACCAGCTTCCAGCCGGAAGCGTCGTCGGGTGAATCGGGCGGCGGCGCGAAGCCGTCGTTGATGCTGCCGTACAGGTTCAGGTTGCCGCCGGCGCGCAGCACCAGCACGCCCGGCTCGCCGTAGCCGCGCAAGGCCGGCGTGTAGCGGTCGGCATTGGGGCCGTAGCGATGGTTCGACAGGTCCAGGTCGCCGACCACGCTCAGGTCGCCATCGGCGGTGGCGCTGACGACCTCCACGCCGGGCCGCAGGCGGTAGCCGCCCAGGCCCGCCAGGCGCGCGCCCAGCGCCGCGTTGCCCAGCGCGGCATTGATGAAGGCCTGGCTCTCGCGGTCGATGCCGTCGAGGTAGCCCTGCGTGATTTCCTGCGGGCGCTTGCCGTTGACGTCGGGCGCGCTGGCCAGCGGCGCGTCATCGTAGCGGCGGAAGGCGTTCACCGCCACGGTCCGGGTGCCGAGGATGGATGGCGTGCCCGCCACCACCAGCGCCACGTCGTTGGCGCCGTCGCCGGAACCGGCCATCGCGCCGCGCTCGGCGCCGCCCCCCAGGCGGCGCGCGTTCAGGTCGAGCGTGCCGCGCGCGACGCCATCCTGGCGCGGCGATTCGGTGCCCGCGCGCAGGTCCACGCGCGCGCCGGCGCCCAGGGTCAGCGTGCCTTCGCGCGCGGTCAGGTCGACGATGGCGCGGTTGGCGCTGTCGATGACCTGGCCGTAGCTGTCGACGCGCAGGCCGGTGGCGTGGGTGTCGAGCAGGCCGTTGACGATCAGGTCGCGCTTGGCGGCCAGGCGGATGCTGCCGACCTGCTGGCCGCTGGCGTCGATGCGGCCATTGACCGTCAGGCTGCCGCCGTCGAGCACGATCTCCACATGGCGCGCCCGCACCTCGTCGCCGACGGAGAGATCGCCCTGCTTGATCTGGAAGCGGCGCGCGCCGGTCACGCCGCCATCGTTCAGGCGGGTGTTCAGGCCGGCGAAATCCGCCAGCGATTGCGCCCGCAGCACGATTTCGGCGCTGTCGTACGGCGCCAGCGTGCCGCCCGCGTCGTACAGGCCCGAGGCCGAGCCGAGCACGACGCCGGCCAGGTCGATGCGGCCCGCGCCGGCGCCCAGCGCGATGGCCTGCAGGCGGCCGCCGCGGTTGTGGCGCGCCGACAGGTCGACGACCGATCCGGCCGCCAGCGTGATGTTGCCCGCCACGCTCTGCAGTTCCAGGTCGCCGCCCCAGCTGTAGCGGGCGGCATCGAACAACTGCACCTCGCGGCCGGCCAGGTCGATGCGCGCGCCGGCGCCCAGCGTGATGTCGCCGTCGGCCTTGATGGCCAGCTTGCCCGAAGGCAGCACCACCGTGGTATCGACGACGACGCTGCCACCGGCCAGGCTGAGGCTGGCGCCCAGCGCCTTGCGCGCTTCGGGCGCCGCGCCGGTGCCCGTGACACGCAGCGCGCCGCCCGCCTTGAACGCCAGCTCGGCGCCGGCCTCGCCGGTCAGCAGCGGCGTGCGGATCAGCAGATCGCCGCCGCGATAGCGCCAGCCGTCGGCGGCGGTGTAGCCGTCCTGCTCGTGGTAGACCACGACGCCGCCCTTGGCGCTGCCGGTGATCATGCGCCCGGCGTCCAGGGTGACGGCCGAGAAGCCCAGCGCCAACCGGTTGGCCGCCACCAGCGGCGACGGCAGCTGCAGCGGCGACGCTTCCAGCCGGATGACGTCGGCGGCGATGTCCAGGCGGCCGTGTCCCAGCTGGTCCAGGATGGCGCCGCCCGGCGCCTGCGGTTTCGACGAGCCCAACGGCACGTTGCCGCTGCGGTCGGCCGGGATCGACCCGGCCCAGACGAATTCGTTCGCGGCGATGGTCGCCACGTCGCCCGCCGCGCCATAACCGTAGATGGCGGGCGCGCCCAGGACCAGGCGTTGCAGCGACCGGCCTCGCGCGTCGAGCGACACGCTGCCGTAGACGTTGACCGACTCGCCCGCGGTCAGGATCAGGCTTTCCAGCGCCGGCGCGCCCAGCGCGGTGTTGCCGCGCAGCAGGTTGGCCAGCACATTCTGGTTCAGGCCCATGCCGGGCGGCAGCTTGCCGGCGGCGCCGGCCTGCGCCAGCGCTTCGGCGCTGCCCAGGTTGACGGCCGAAACGCTCAACGCCAGGTTGCGGGTGCCGTACTGCACCGTGTCCCGCAGCGTGAAGGCGCCGTTGGTCGCCGCGCTGATCGACCCTTCGGACAACAGACGCGCCGGGCCGGCGCAATTGGCCAGGCACGCGCCCACGTCGATGGCCGCCGGCGCGCTGTCGCCTACCGGCAGCAGATTCACCAGGCCGTTGGACAGCGCCAGGACGCCGCCGAAGTCCGTGACGTAGTAAAGGCCGTCGCGCGCATCGCGCGATACCGCGCCGCGTCCCAGGGTGGTCAGGGTCGCGCCGGATTCCACCACGATGCCGCGGCCGCTGCCGGAGGTGTACAGGAACAGCTCCGGCGCCGACAGTTCGACGCCGCTGCGCACCAGCAGGGTGCCGGTCGGCCCCGACAGGCGCATGCCCCCGGCGGAGTTGATCTTGCTCGCGCCCAGGAACATGGCGGCGGGCGCCAGCGCGTTGAGGTCGGCGGCCGACACCGCCGCGGCCTGCGCCCCCAGCGTGGGCGCCTGGCCCGGCGCCAGGATTTCCAGCCCGGCCGCGGGGCCGGTCACCACCAGGGCGCCGGCGTAGCCGCCACTATCCGACGGCACGCCGAAGCGGGTGCTGCCGGCAAAGCGCAAGGCGGCCTGGCCGTCCATGCCGGCGCCGGCCTTCAGCGCCAGCTGCAGCGTGCCGGCGTCGACGGTCAGGCCGGCGCGCGTCACGCCGGTGCGCGCGGCGTCGGCCACCACGAAGCGGTTGTAGGAAGTCTCGTTGTACTGCGCATGGCGCCGCACCACGTCGCCCGGCGTGATCAGCAGCCGGTTGGCGAGCGCCGCCTGCTGGCCGGTGCCATTGGTGCCCAGCCAGCCGCTGGCGACCCAGCTGCCGCCGCGCGTGCGCGCCGCCGGCGCATCGGCGAAGCCCTGTGCGCCCAGTTCGACGCGGAAGGCGCCAGGCAGCAACGCATAGGTGGAAGGCAGCAGGGTGTAGGTGCCGGCGGGCAGGCCGGGCACGCCGGCGCCGACGGTGACGCGCCGCCCCACCGCCGGGTCGCCCGCGCCCGCGTCCGGCGCCAGCGGCGCATAACCGGCGCCGTACCCCGGCACGATCGCATAGACCGCGTTGCCCGGATTGCTGAAGCTGAATCCGGGGTTGGCGTCGGCCAGCGCATGGCGCAACACGTCCACCGAGCCGCCGCGGCCGCGCACGAACGCCGCGCCGGTCAGTTCGCCCCCGCCGGACAGGTCCAGCACCGCGCCCTCGTCCACCTCGGCGCGCTTGACGGCCAGCAGGATCTCGCGGCGCAGGCCGCCCAGGATGTCGCCTTCCACGCCGACCGGCCGCACTTCCTGGCTGCCGTAGAGATACTTCACGCCGTCGACCGTGCCGCCGTAGGGCATGAGCAGACCCTGTGCGCTGATGGAGGTCAGGCTGCCCGGCAGGAAGCGCACCACGCCGGCCGGCCCCAGGTCGTTGTCGAACACGATGCGGCCCAGCGGCGCCCGCACGACGCCGCCCTGCTCGACGCGCGCGCCGGCGAACGAGATGCTGCCGAACACCGAATCCGGCGCCTGCGGCTGCGTGCCGGCGGTGCGGCGCAGGGTCAGGACCGCGTCCGGATCGTAGGCCGTGACATTGCCGGACGGCGAGCTGGTCTGGTAGGTGCCGACCTCCAGGCGACCCGTCGCGCCCGTGCCGGGATAGATCTGCGCCGCGGTCACCGTCAGGCGGTGCGGCGCGCGCAGCTGGCTGCGCCAGGCCAGGCTGGAGAAGTCCGCCATCGCCAGCAGGCGCAGGTCGCCGTTCACATCCACCTGCACGTCTTCGAAGCCCAGCATGTCGTGCTTGCCGCGCACGTCCAGCAGATCGGCCGCCAGCGCCAGGCGGTGGCCATTCTTCAGGCGCCACAGCTCCCTGGGCGCGATCTGCAGCAAGGTGTCGCCGCCGCCCAGGGGCGCATAGGCCGTTTCATTCAAGCGCAGGTAGGGCGCGCTCAGGCGCACCACGCTGCCGGCCGGCGCGTTGGCATACGGCGACAGCGTGCCGGTCAGGCGCAGGCTCTGGCCCATGGCCAGGTCCAGGTCGCCCTCGGTGCGCACGCTGGCGTACAGCGCCAGGTTGTCAAAGCCGCCCGCCGCGATCCGGTCCACGCCCAGGCGCGCCTGGCCATAGGCCAGCGCGGCGCTGGCCTGGCCGGGCAGCAGGCCGTCGGCCAGCGCGCTGGCGCCCTGGTACTGCACCAGCGTCAGCAGGCGCTCGGCCTGCACCGCCAGGTCGGGCGACGCGGCGCGCAGGTAGAAGGCGCCGCCGAGCGACAGGCCCAGCGTACCGCCCGCCGCGCCGGCCGCGCCCGCGGCCGCGCGCAGCGTGCCGTCCAGATGCAGGCTGTTGGCCGAGGCCAGCACGATACGGCCGCCGTCGCCCCCCACCCGCACCGCGCCACGGCCCGGCAGGTCCAGCACGGCTTGCGCGCCCGAGGCGTCCAGCACGGCGCCCGGCCGCACGATCAGGTGTGCATCGATCAGCCGCGATCCGGCATAGCCGCTTCCTTCCCAATCGAGCCGGCCGCCGATCTCGATGGCGCCGCCCGCCTGCACCACGCCATAGCGCCGGCCCTGCGCATCCAGCGCGACCTGGCTGCGTCCCGAGGCGTCCAGCACCGCGTGCTCGCCGATCCAGACCGAGCGCGGATTGGCCGTCGGCGCATACGGCTGCTCGACCAGCCGCGCATCCTGCAGCGAGATCAGCCCGCCGCGCGCCTCCAGCCGGCCCAGCACGGTGATCTGGCCCGCGCCCTTCAACGACAGTGAACGGCCCGCGTCGACGCTGACCCGCGCGCCCTCGCCCACCAGGATGGCGCCGCCGACCGCATTGCGATCGGAGCTCAGCGCCAGGTCGGCGCCGGCGCGTTGCGTGAGCCGGCCGCGCACGGGGTCTTCGGCATACAGCGGCGGCGTCCACAACGACAGCACGTCGGTGGGCGCCAGGCCCGAGCCCGGCGCCTGCGCCGTGCCCATCTCCAGCCGCAGCACCGGCATCAGCACGTCGATGGCCGCGCCGTCGGCGACCGTCACGCCCTGGTGGCCGTTGACCTCATAGCGGCCAAAGCCGCTGCGGAACAAGGACGGGTCCAGGCGCAGCGCGGTCGCGTCCGCGACGGCCGCGCCGCCCAGCACGATGCGGCCGCCGCTCACCACGGCCAGCGTGCCGCCGCCCGTCACGCCATAGCCGCGCACCTCGCCCGCCAGGGTCAGGTTGCCGCCGCTGCCGCCCAGCTGGCTCATCGTATTGGCGGCCAGCGTCACGTTGCCACCCTTGCCGCCCGCCAGCTTGCCGGTCGGCAGCACCGACGCGCCCGCGGACACGTCCACGATGCTGCCCGCCTGCAGGATCACGTCGCCCGTGCCGCGCAATGCCACGCGGCCGCCATCGCGCGTCGGCAGGCCCGCGAGACCGGCGCCGTCGCGCAGCAGGTTGGCCCAGGTGCCGCGCGCATCCAGCGTGACGCCATCCAGGACGCGCAGCCAGGCGCGCGTGTTGGCCGCCGGCGCCAGCGCGATCTCCTCGATCCGGCCCGGCGTGCCCGGCTGCAGCAGCACGTTGCCGATCTGGATCAGGCCGCCGCGGCTGGTGACGTCGGCCCGGACGTCGATGCGCGGCGCATAGAGCGTGATCTCGCCGCCATCGGCGCCGCGCAAGGCGCCATCGACCACGATCTCGCGGCTGGCGGCGATGCGCAGCCCGCCCAGGCCGAAGCCGTTGAGCAGATCGGTGTCGAGGAACAGCTTGCCGGCGCGGTCCTGCGGCAGCGCGGCCTGCAGGTCGATGCTATCGGCGATGCGCGACTGGCCCGTTCCCAACCGCACTTCGGCCACGGTATCGGCGGTCGCGCCGAGCTGGTAATGGACCTGGCGCGTCGCGCTGTCGTAGTAGCGCAGGTTGTTGCCGACCACCAGTTGCGCGCGGCGCGCCACGGCGCGTTGCGACTGGCTGTAGCCGTCCAGCCCGGCCTGCGGCGCGCGGTCCTGGCGCACGCCCTGGTAGGTGTCGGAAACCAGCGTGCCTTCCAGCACCGCGCTACGGGTCGAGACCACCAGCGCGCCGGCATCGCGGCCCACCGTGTAGCCATCCTCGTAGCGCGTGACGGGCGCCAGCAGCGGGTTGTAGAAGCGGCGCGTGGCCTGCTCGCCCCAGCGCTCCGAGCGTTGTTCGTAGCCGCGATACAGGCCGGTGTAGAGCATGTCCGCCGGCGCACGGTCGGCCACGTACAGGCGCCCGTCCTCGCCACGCAGCCAGGTCTGGCGCAAGGTGCCGCCCTGCACGTCGAGCGTGCCGCCCGACAGGTTGATCGCCGAGCCCGCCTGCGTGACGACCTCCGCGCCTTCGAAGCGCACCTGCCCGCCCTGCGCCAGCCAGTGGCTGGCCGGCACCGCCAGGTTGCCGAGATAACCGGCCACTTCCAGCAGGCCGCCACCGCTGTACCAGCGGTCGGCATCGGTGCCGCCATTGCCCGCGGCCACGCGGATCAGGTCGCGGCGATCCAGCCAGACGTCGCTGTTGTTCAGCAGGCCGCTATCGCGATTGAGCGGCGAGTCGCGCTGCTCGTTGCCCTGCAGGTTGATCTTGATATTGTTCGACTCCATCGCGACCGCCACGCCGATGGCCCCGCTGACGTCGATCTGCGCGCCGTCGCGCACCAGGCTGCGCCCGGCCGCCTTGACCGCCACCTGGCCGCCTGTGGCCAGCGTCAGCGAGCCGGACTGGAAGTCCACGGCGCCGCTGCTCTGGATCTGCACCAGCGACAATTCGCGCCGGTTGGCATCTGTCGGCGCCAGGGTCGGCCCGCCGCTGACGCTGGGCAGCATCAGGTTGTCGCGCTGGCCGTCCAGCGCGGTGGCGCCGTCGGCGTCGACCAGGATCGCGGTGGTCGCCGCGGACGACAGGGTCACGGCGCCGTTGGCGCCGGTGGCGTTCAGATGGATGGCGCCGCGCGCGTCGACCGAGGTGGTCGCGGCCAGCACGCCGGCCTGTTCGACCTGGCGCGCGGCCAGCGTGATGTCCCCCAGCGGCGCCAGCACCAGCCCGCGGTTGCGCACGATGCCGTCGCCGGACGGCAGCACTTCATTGCCGCGCGTGGTCGAGGCCACATTGCCCTCGGTGCCCTGCCCGCGGCGGATGACGAAGCTGTCGCCCGCGGCCAGCGCGGCCTGGCCGCGCGGCGTGGCGATGGTGCCGGCATTGTCGACTTCGCGGCCCAGAAGCAGCACGTAGCCGCCCGACTGCGTCACGCTCGACGGGCGGTTGGTCTCGATGCTGGCGCCCGGCCGCAGTTCCACCTTGCCCAGCGCATCGGCGAAGGTCGGCGTGCTGTCATTGGCGCTGTACAGGCCTTTGTCCAGGAACTGCGCGTCGCTGACGCGCGCCGCCGCCGCCACCAGGTTGCGCACGTTCACCTGCGAGGTGCCGTCGAACACCACGCCGTTGCGGTTGACGATCATCACCGTGCCGTTGGCCTGGATCTGCCCCTGGATCACCGAGGGCCGCGCCTTCGGATCGTTGACGCGGTTCAGCACGGCCCAGGACGCCTCCTGGCGGAATTCGACCGTGGTGCGCTGGCCGACGTTGAAGGTCTCCCAGTTCAGGATGGCCTTGTCGCCGGTCTGCTCGATGGTGACCTTGGCACGGCCGGCGGCGGCGGTCTGCACCGGCGCCTTGGCATTGCGCCAGCCCGCGGTCAGCGGATTGGCGTCCACCTTCAGGCCGCCCTCGGCCAGGCCGTCCGGCACGCTGCCGCCAGCGGCCAGCGCGGCATCGCGCGCCGCGCGCTGCGCCGCCTGCTGCGCGGCGATCGAGGCGGCGCTGCGCCCCAGGTTGCCGACCGAGCGCTGCAGCTGCTCGCGCGCGGCCTGCGCCTGGCGGTCGCCGCCGGGCAGCGAGGTGGCCGGCAGGCCATTGGGCAGGCGGCCGGTGGCCAGCGTATTGGCCTGCGTCGCGTTCTTGGCCGCGAACCAGCCGCTGCTGAAAGCGGCGGGCTGGGCCTGCGCGCCTGCGCCGACGAACGCGAGCGAGGCCAGCGCCAACGCCAGCGGCGTGCGGCGCGGCGCGCGGCCACGGGCGAGGGAGCGGGAAGAAAGGCGGGAAGCGAAGCGGGAATGGCCGGGCATGGAAACGGACTCAGGTAAGGGACCGGATGGCGCGCCCTCCGCGTGGGAGCGGGGCGTGCGCCTGCGTTACTTCCTGTCGTGTTTGCCCATCCCGAACCCGAACCGTTTTTTTCGTGAAGCTTTTGTTTCAGCTCATGCAGGTGTCAGCTCAGGACCACCACGCCCTTGGGCAGCGTGCTGACGTGCGCGCCGAAGGCCTCGCTGATGCGGTCGATCGCCAGGTCCAGCCGCGCGATCTGGAACCGCCCGCTGACCCGCCGCGCCGCCAGCGCGTCGCCCAGCACCAGGATGCGGCCCGGCCGATAGCGGTTGATCTCGGCCACCGCGTCGGCCAGCGGCATGTCGCGGAACACCAGCACGCCCTCGCGCCAGCCCATGGCCTGTTCCAGGTCGGCGCGCACCGGCGTCATCACGGCGTCGGCGTCGTAGCTGGCCTGCTGCCCGGCCCGCAGCGCCAGCTCGGCGCGCGGGTGGCGGATCGCCACCTGGCCCGACAGGCAGGTCACCGTGACGCTGTCGCCGATGCGGCGCAGCCCCACCGTCGCCCCACCCACCACCATCTCGCCCGCGCCGGCCGACACGGTCAGGGCCTGTTGCGCCTGCGGGCAACTGATGGCGGCCTGCCCTTCCAGCAGCGCCAGGCGCCGTTGCCCGTCCGAGACATTCATGCGCGTGTGCGCATCCAGTTCGACCACGGCCTGCCCGCCCCACTCGACGGTGCGCTGCTCGCCCACGCCGGTGCTGTAGTCCGCGCCCAGTCCGGCCAGCGTCGACCACCATCCCAGCGGCGCCAACGCGACCGCGGCGGTGGCCGTGCCCACGCCCGCCAGGCCCATGCGCAGGAATCGCCGGCGTCCGGACGGGGCCGGCGCCGTGCGCGGGTGGACGGCGCGGAACTCGCGGCCCGCCGCGCCCAGTTCGGCCCAGGCGCGGCGCGCCCGTTCGAAGGCCGCGGCGTGCGCGTCGCTGCGCGCGCACCATTCGCGCAGCGCCAGGGCGTCGCGGCGGGTGGCCTGGCCGGACTGGATGCGCCGCACCCAGGTGTCGGCCTCGCGCTCCAGCGCCTCGGCGGCGCAGGTGAAATAACGGCTGATGTTCATCGTTCCTGTCTCGGGGATGGCAGTCGCGCGCGGCAATACGCCTGCGCCTTCTGCAATTCGCGCTCCACCATGCGCACCGAAATGCCATACCGCAGCGCCAGATCCTTCTGCGGCGTTCCATCCAGCCGGTGCGCCAGCAGGATGTCGCGCTGGCGCACCGGCAGGCGCTCCAGCGCCGCCAGCAGGACCTGCAGCGTCTGCCGGTCCTCCGTGATCTGCGCCGGGCCCGGCGCCGAATCCGGCGTCAGGCCGAGAATCTCGTCGGTCTCGGCGGACGTCAGGCGCTCGTCGCCCGAGCGCGCGTAGTCGACGGCGATATGGAACGCCATGCGGTACAGATAGGCCTCGGGCTGGCGCACGCTGTCGGGCGCGGCCACCGCGTCCAGCTTCAGGTAGACGTCCTGCAGCGCGTCGCTGGCCAGCTCGTCGTTGCCCAGGCGGGCGGCGAGACGACGCTTGAGCCGGTCATAGTGGGTGACCAGCGATTTGCGCAAGGCGGCCAGGCCGACGTCCATCACGCCCCCCGTCCCGGCCAGCTAGTGGCCGCCGCGTCACGACGCAAGGCAGTCTCCCTCGGCGGCGGCGGCTTGCGGCCGGATGACGAACGTGACCGGCTGGTTCACGCCCGGCGGCGCCGGTTCGTCCAGCCGCAGCCGCTCCAGCCGCTGCGCCAGCAGCGCATCGCGCTGCGGCGACCCGGTCGAATCCAGCAGGCGCACGCGCCGGACCTGGCCGGCATCGCCGAACCACAGGCTGATCGCCGCGCGATAGTGCCCCGGGCGCACGGCCGGGTCGCCGCACAGCAAGGCGCGCATGGCGACCTGCAGCTTGCCGTAGAAGCGCCTGCGCGCCGCCAGGGCCTGCGCCGGTTGCGGCGCGGCGGCCGGGGCCTCGGCGGCGATGATGAAGGTGTCGGGGGAACCGTAGCGGGCCTGCAGGCCGGAATCCCGCAGCAGCAGCCGCAAGGCCGATTCGGCCGTGTAGTTGCCCACCACGCTGCTCGAGCGGCGGCCTTTCGTCAGGCGGCTGTCATACAACCCGGAATGACCGGTGCTGGCCGTGAAGCGTTGCAGCGCCTCGGCCAACGGCAAAGCGGGAATGTCGAAAAAGCGCAGGTCGCCAGCGCCCTGCGCGCGCGCGGCCTGCCCGTGCACGCCCAGGGCGGCGGCGAGCAGGAAGCAGCGAGTCACGAACCAGGCGCCGCGGGCGCGTCGGGAGGGAGTCATGGCAGGAATAGTCGAACACAGCCGCGATGTTCACCGCGATGACGGCAGGCGCCAGAGCTGCTGCATCGTAGTCGGCGTTTGTGACCGAACCGTGACGCCCGGTCAGGCCGGTTGATCCGCGCGCGCGACCACCGTGTCGTAGCCGAGCGCGCCGCTGTTGATGTTCACCGTGCGGGTATAGCGCAGCGTGTCGCCGTCGATCTCGCACAGCACCGTGTCGCGGAACGCCGTCTCCGGCAGGATCCACGTCATGTGCAGGCGGCGCTGGTCCAGCCAGGCGGCGCGCGCGACCACCACGCAATCGGGGATGTGATAACCGTGGTGCAGGTCGCGCCCCGGCATGTCGGTCACGCCCTCGACCCAGCGATCCCAGCCGGCCATGATGGTGTGGCGGCCGTCGGCATCCGTCAGCGTGAAGCGGCAGCCCTCGGCGGACAGGTCCAGTTCAATGCCGGTGATGCCCTGGGCGTTGTCGGCGGCCGTGAAACGCAGGCGCCGCGGCGGCTGCGCGGGAAGGCCGGCGGCCTGGAACGGCGACTTCCACGGCGCGGCCGCCTCCTCGTGCTGCCAGGCCGCCAGGCGCGCGGCCAGGCGCTCATCCTTGGCGGCGTCGGGACTCGACACGCCAAACGCCGCCGGGAAGTGCGCGTTCATGTGCGGCACCAGGCGCGAGCTGCCTTTCATCGCGCCGATCACCGCCAGCACCGCGCCATGTTCGGGATAGACGCGCACCATCTGCACGAACTTGCCGATGGCGGCATAGGTGGCGTCGTCGTACACCCACCACTGGTAGCCATAGCCGGCGGACGGCCCCTGCGCCCGCGTCGCGGCGCGCACCCAGTCCGGCGGCAGCACCTGGCGGCCCTGCCAGGCGCCGTCCTGCAGATGGAGGATGCCCAGCTTGAGCAGGTCCGCCGTCGTCGCCACCAGGCCGTTGCCGCCCGGGTTGACGCCGTCCGGCCCCACGTCCCAGGCTTCGCCGGCGATGCCCAGCGGCTCGAACAGGCGCGGCTTGAGGTAGTCGTGCATGGTCTGGCCGGTCAGGCGCGTCAGGATGGCCGACAGCATGTAGCTGGCGGCGCTGGTGTAGACGAAGCGCTCGCCCGGCGCGTACGCCAGCGGGATCTTGAAGAACTCGCGCACCCAGCTGGTCTTGATGCCGCGCCAGACCGCGCCCGAGGTTTCCGATTCATGGCCGACGCTCATGGTCAGCAGGTGCTCGACGGTCATCGCTTCCAGGCCCGGCTGCCGGGCCTCCTCGGCGAATTCAGGGAAGAAGCCGATGACCGGCGCGTCCAGGCGCAGCAATCCTTCCTGCACCGCCAGGCCGATGGCGCTGGCCGTGAAGCTCTTGGCCACCGAATGCAGATTGCGCGGCCGCTGCGCGGCGTAGGGCCAGCGCCAGCCCTCGGCCGCCACCGCGCCGTCGCGGAACAGCATGAAGCCATGCAGGTCCAGGCCGGCCTGTTCGACGTCGTCGAGGAATCCGATCACGGCATCGGGATCGACGCCGGCCGCGCTGGCGGTCTTGCGGCACAGGCCGTCGTGGCGGGCCTTGGAGTCATGGGCGGGAGAGACGGCGTCGAGCGGTGCGGACATGGGCGATGGCGAGGTGGACGTCCGGCGCCGGGCGGCGCAAGCGGCGCGGCGGGCGGACGCGTGGGGTGGCGTCGGACCGCCAGGACATGACGCGCGCGGCTCGGGCGCCATGTCCTGGGGCATCGCGGAAATTTTCTCACAAAATTGGCGCCAAAAATATTGGGGCCTGCGCCATTTGCCGGCGGCGCCATTGGGCCGCTGCGGCATTGCGCGAGTCCGCCATCCCGGAACCGACTGAAAGAACTGCCCGCGCGCCGCCGGCCGGCGGTTGGCCGCTGCTCGCCTGGGCCCATGGCACCGTCGGCATCGCCGACGTCTGCGCCCCGTCCTTTGCCGGGCGCGGGGACCGCGACACGCGCTATCTCGACTATTGGCTGGACCAGGGCTACGCGATCGTCGCCACCGACTACCAGGGCCTCGGCACCCCGGGCGCGCATCCTTACGCGCACGTGCGGTCCGAGGCCTACAGCATCCTGGACAGCATTCGCGCCGTCCAGAAGCATTACCCGGTCTCCGCGCGCACGGTGCTGATCGGGCAATCGCAAGGCGGCGGCGCGGTGGTGGCGACGGCCACCTTCGCCAAGGACTACGCCCCCGAACTCGATATCGCCGGCGCCGTCGGCACCGGCGTGAACCTGTCGGCGCGCGACTACGCGGCGCCGATGAACAACACCAAGCGGGTCGCCTATTTCCTGGTGTACCTGAACGCGATCCAGCTGGTCGATCCCGCCATCAAGCCGGAGGAATACGTGTCCGACAAGGCCCTGCCGGCGTTCGAGCTGACCCGCACGGCGTGCTTTCCGCAGGTCGAGCAGCGGGCCCGCTTCGATCACCTGGACAAGGACAACAGCTTCCGCCAGGATCTCTCGGCCATCACGCGCAAGCTGGCCGGCGTCAAGCATCCGCCCACCCTGCACACGGAGATCCCCATTTTCTGGGGCACCGGCGGCAAGGACACCGACGTCTTCCCCGAAGCGCAGCAGTCCGGCGTGACGACGGCCTGCGCGGCGGGCAGCCGCGTCGAATGGCACGTCTATCCGGGGTTCGACCACTCCGCCACGGTGAACGGATCGCTGCCCGACTCCACCGCCTTCATCAAACGCGCCTTCGCGGGCGAACAGATCGAGGGCAATTGCACGACGCCGCCAACGCTGCCGGCCCCCGGTCCGGCCTCCTGACAGCGACGCACCAACTCGGTGCAATCCGTCCCCATAGCAATCACGCAACACGTCACGGCAAGGGTTCGAAACTGCGAACAATTCTTGGTATCATTTCCTGCATATCGGCCGCTGGACCTGGCACAGGGACGCGGGTTCCTCGTGTCCTCCCCGCCGCTCGCGGGGACTCCCAAGCATGTCCAATCCCCTCCAGCTATTCTGCGAAGATCACTACGATTGGCTTTGCCAATGGTGGCGGCATCGGCTTGGCCATGGCGATGAGGCGGCCGACCTGGCGCACGACACTTTCCTGCGCGTCCTGCGCAAGCCCCACGAAGTCAGCGCGCTGCGGCAACCGCGCGCCTACCTGACCACCATCGCACGCGGCCTGCTCAACGATCATTGGCGCCGCCGTTCGCTGGAGCGCGCGTGGCTGGAGGCGGTGGCGGCGCTGCCGCCCGAAATGGAAGCCTCGCCCGATGCCTTGCTGGAAGTACAGCAAGCCTTGCAGCAGCTGGACCAGATGCTCGCCAACCTGGCGCCCCAGGCGCGCGAGGTCTTCGTCCTGTCGCAACTGGAAGGGCTTTCCTACGTCGAGATCGCCGCCCGCACCGGGTTGAGCGACCGCACCGTGAAACGCTACATGGCGCAGGGTTTCGAGATCTGCCTCACCCTGATGGACCACTGATCCGCCGTGGCCACGATCAACACCACGCCCCCTGACGCCGCGGTCATCCGCGAGGCCGCCCGCTGGCTCGTGCGATTGCATTCCGGCGAAGCCGGACCGGAAGACCATGCCGCCTTCGAGCGCTGGCGCCAGGGCGATCCCGAACGCGAGGTCGCCTGGCAGCGCGCGCAGCGCCTGAGCCAGCAATTCAACGCGGTGCCGCCCGCCCTGGGCGTGCCCCTGCTGACGCGGCAACGCCGCGCCAACCGCCGCGCGGTGCTGCGCACGGTGGCGGCGCTGGGCGTGACGCTGCCCGCGGCCTGGCTGGGCTATCGCCTGACGGTCTCGCCCTCCGGCGGCGAGGCCTACCGCACCGCGGTCGGCGGCCACCAGGACCTGACGCTGGCGGACGGCAGCCAGGTGCAGATGAACACCGATACCGACGTCGACGTGCGTTTCTCCGAACACACCCGGATGCTGCAATTGCGCGCCGGCGAAGTCTACGTCCGGACCGCGTCCGATCCCACGGGCACGGCGCGGCCCTTCATCATCGAAACCCCGCAGGGACGCCTGCGCGCCCTCGGCACCCGCTTCGTGGTGCGGCGGCCGGAAGGCGATGACGCGACGACCGCGCTGACGGTGCTGGAACACCGCGTCGAGGTCACCCTGCGCGGCGGCGGCGCCCCCCGCATCGTCAACGCCGGCGAGTCGCTGCGCTTCACCGCGAACGCCTTCCTGCCGGCCCGACCCGCCGGCCCCGAGGCGCCGGGCTGGACGCGCGGCGTCATCGAGGCCAGCAACATGCGGCTGGACGCATTCCTGGCGGAACTCTCGCGCTACCGGCGCGGCGTCGTCCGCTGCGATCCGGCCGTGGCCGGCTTGCGCGTCTCGGGCGTGTTCCGCCTGGAGGACACGGACGCGGTGCTGGCGATCTTGGCCAGGACACTGGGATTGCGCGTGGTCGAGCGCACCCGCTATTGGGTGACGCTGTCGAGCGCGGCCGCGTGACCTGCCACATCCAGCCATTAGTTTCATTTAGTTTCAATTCAATTTTCCTTCCCCTGTCCCTTTTCCCATCGCTCGTCCGGCATAGCGGACATTGATGATCAACCAGGGACGTGAACCGTGGCCTTTCGACTCCAATCCACCCGCGCCCGCCAATCGGGACAAGGCGCCCGCCTGGCGGCGCTGACCTTCGCCCTGGCGGCCGCCTTCGCGGCGGCGCCGCCGGCCCGGGCCCAGGCGGCGCAACAGGCCACGGCGCACGACTTCCACATCGCCGCGGGACAACTCGACCAGGCCCTGAACGCCTTTGCCAAGGCGGGCGGCATCACGGTGTCGTTCCGCCCCGAGGACGCGGCCGGCCAGACCACCCGCGGCCTGCAGGGCAGCTACACCATCGACGCCGGCCTGGCGCAACTGCTGGCCGGCACCGGCCTGAGCGCGGAACCGCAGCCGGGCCAGGGCTACGTGGTTCGCCCGCCGCGCGCCGCCAGCGCCAACACCATGGAAGCGATCCAGGTCAGCGCCGACTGGCTTGGCACCGGTCTTGAAAACAGCGTCCAGACCTTCGGCGGCGCCCGCACCCTGCTGCGCAGCGACGACATCAACAACAGCGGCGCGACCAACGTGGCCGACGCCCTGCGGCGCGTGCCCGGGGTGCAGATCAGCGGCAGCACCAGCGCCAGCGGCAGCTCGGTGGGCCTGCACGTCGGCATCCGCGGCCTGAACCCGCGCAACTCGTTCCGCACCACCATGCTGCTGGACGGCATCCCGATGGCCATGGCGCCCTATGGCCAGCCGAACCTGGTGATGTCGCCGACCAGCCTGGGCAACATCGAGTCGATCGACGTGGTGCGCGGCGGCGGCGCGGTGCGCTACGGCCCGCAGAACGTGGGCGGCGTCATCAACTTCAAGACGCGCTCGATCCCCAACACCAGCGGCCTGACCGCCGACGCCTCGGCGCGCTACAACATCTTCAGCCACGGCGGCACCAACACCCAGTACACCGGCTTTCTCGGCACGCAGTTCGACAACGGCCTGGGCGTGGCGCTGATGTATTCGGGCATGGACGGCGAGCAATGGCGCGACAGCAGCCACGACCGCTACAACGACGTGGCGCTCAAGTGGCGCTTCGCGCTGACCCCGACCTCGGAAATCTACGGCAAGTTCGCCCACTACGACGTCAAGTCCATGACGCCGGGCGGCCTGACCGTGGCCCAGTACCGCGACGATCCGTTCCAGAACACCCGGCCCACCGACTACTGGAAAGGGCAGCGCGACCAGGTCGACGTCGGCTACCTGAACTCGCTCTCGGACACGCAGGAATTCGAGGTGCGCGTCTACCACTACGACAGTTCGCGCCAGAGCTCGCTGATCAACACCGCCACCGGCCGCAACGACTTCCAGCCGCGCAACAACCAGGTGCTGGGCATCGAGCCGCGCTATACCCAGCGCGTCGAATGGGGCCCGACCACGCATGACATCACCGTCGGCTACCGCTACATCCGCGAGACCGGCCAGGATCGGCGTTATTCGGAATCGCTGGCGACCGGCCGGCAGGTCGGCGTCACGCAGGTCTTCGACAACGAGACCGAGGCCCACTCGATCTACCTGGACGACCGCATCGCGTTCGGCAACTGGCGCCTGACGCCGGGCGTGCGCTACGAGCGCATCCACAGCAACCGCAATCCCAGCGGCACCCCCGACGACACGCCGTTCGACGTGCGCAACAACCGCGCGCTGCCGTCGCTGAACGTCGCCTACCTGGTCGACGACGCGCTCACGCTGTACACCAACTACAGCACCTCGTTCGGCGCCGTGCAGTACACCCAGCTGAACTCGATGTCGGCGACCAACCCGCTGAACCCCGAGGTCGCCAAGACGCTGGAGGCCGGCCTGCGCTATTCGGGCGAACAGGTCCATACCGAATTCACCGCGTTCAATCTGCGCTTCGACAACCAGATCCTGTCGATCCCCGGCACCAATCCGGCCGTGTTCCGCAACCTGGGCGCCACCACGCACAACGGCGTGGAGTTCGCGATCGACTACGACTTCGACAAGGCCGGCCCGCTCGCCGGGCTGAACGTCTACGCCAACTACACCTACGTGCGCGCCATCCAGAAGTCCGGCGAATTCGAGGGCAACGACGTGCCGTTCTATTCGCGCCAGACCGGCACGCTGGGCGGGCGCTACAGCCTGCGCGACTGGACCTTCAACGTCTTCACCACGATGCAGAGCGGCCAATACTCCGACACCGCCAACACCGAACGCGAGACCGCCGATGCCAGCAATGGCCGCGTGCCGGGCTTCAGCGTCTGGAACGCCCAGCTCAGCTACAAGATTCCGCAATGGAAGGGCAGCGAACTGGCGTTCGGCGTGAACAACGTGTTCGACCGCCGCTATTACACCCGCAACGTCGACAGCAACGCCGGCCGCATGGTCGGCGCGCCGCGCATGGTCTACGTGCAGGCGCGCCTGGCGTACTGAGCGCGGACCGGGCATGGCGCGCCGCCTGTGGCTGTCCTGCCACCGCTGGATCGCGCTCGGCCTGGGCGGGATCCTGATCCTGTCCGGGTTGAGCGGCGCCCTGCTGGTGGTGGCGCGCCCGCTCGACCAGTGGCTGCATCCGGTGTATTTCGTCGCGGCCGGCGCCGCGACGGCGCAGCCGGCCTCGCTGGAATCGATGCGCGCCACGCTCGCGGCCGAGTTCGGCCCACAGGCCGCATTCACCTTCAGGCCGCCGCGCGAACCCGGCGAAACCGTGCAGGTCCGCGTGCGCGCGGCCTGGCGCGGCACGGTCTATCTGGATCCCGCCAGCGGCCGCGAACAGGGCCGGCGCGGCGACAACGACGGCTTCGTCGCCGTGGCCTACAACCTGCACAGCGCCCTGCTGCTCGAGCGGACCGGCAAGGCCGTGCTGGCCTGGGCCTCGCTGGCCTACCTGCTATTGATGCTGTCGGGGCTGGTGCTGTGGTGGCCGCGCAAGTGGCCGCCGTCGTTGCGCATGGTGTTCGACAAGGGCACCCTGCGCGCGCTGTTCGACGTGCACCGCAACGGCGGCGCGCTGCTGGCGCTGGCGCTGGCGGTCTGTATCGCCAGCGGCGCCTACCTGGCCTGGCGTCCGATCGGCGGCTGGATCACCGCCGCCAGCGGCCAGCCGCGCGTCGTCGCGCCCAAGCTGGCGCCGGGCCAGGCGCCGATGCGTCCGCTGGACGAACTGGCGGCCGCGGCCCAGGCGGCCTACCCCGATGGCGCCATCGGCTTCTTTCTCTATACCCCGCACGCCGACCGTCCGCTGGCGGTGCGCATGCGCCTGCCGGACGACCCGCATCCCAACGGCCGCTCGACGGTCTGGCTCGATCCGCGCACCGCGACGGTGGTGGCGGCGCAGCGCTGGAATGAACTCGACCCCGGCGCGCGGATCAACTCCATCCTGTATCCGCTGCACACCGGCGAGCTGGGCGGCGTGGCGGGTGAAGCCGCCGTCGCCCTGCTGGGCCTGGGGCTCGGCGCGCTCGGCATCAGCGGCATCTGGCTGTGGTGGCGCCGCCGCGGGCTGCGACGCGCGCAGGCGCCGGCCGGCCAGCGCGTTGCCCGCGCGCCGCGTTGAGCGCGCGCCAACGCCACGCCTACGCCATGACTTCGGCCAGGGCCTTGGCCAGTCCCGCTTCCACCCGGTCGACATCGGCCGTGCCGTTGTAGCCATGGAAACTGATGCGCAGGCGGCCGCGCCCGTTCCAGGTCAGCACCTGCTCGCGGTCCAGCGCTTCATGCAGCGCGCGGGCGTCGGCACGGGCAACGCAGACGCTGGCGCCATGCCGGGCCGGATCGGCCGGCGTCGACGGCTCGATGCCCAGGCCCGCCAGGCGGCCGAGCAGGTCGGTGGTCAGGGCCTGCACGTGCGCCTGGACGGCGTCGGCCTCGAACCGCGCCAGGTAGTCGAGCGCGCTGGACAACACATACAGGCTGGCGTGGGCCGGATTGCCGCGGGTGAAGCGCAGCGCGTCGCCGCGCAGCGTGATGCCGGCGTCGAAGCGGGTGTTGTCGTTGGCCAGCGAGTACCAGCCGGCGGTGGCCGGGGCCCAGTCGGGCTGGCGGCGGCGGTTCCAGCAGGCGGTGGCGACGCCGGTCATGCCCAGCATCCATTTGTAGCTGGCGCTGAAGGCGAAGTCCGCCACCTCGGCGTCAATGGGCAGGTAGCCCGAGGCCTGGGTGAAGTCGACGATCAGCAGCGCGCCCACCGCGTCCGCCGCCTGCCGCAGCGGGCCGAGATCGAAGCGCTCGCCATTCAGGTACGACACGTAGCTGACCAGGATCACGCGCGTGCGGTCGTCGACCCGCGCCGCGACGCCCGCGGCGCTGGCGGGATCGGCGAACCGCAGCTGGTAGGGCGCGTCCCGCCGCGCCAGGAACGGCGCCACCAGCGAGGGATACTCGGTGGCCATGGCGCAGATGTTGTCGCCCGGGCGCCAGTCGATGCTCTCCAGCACCAGCGACACGCCTTCGGCGACGCAGCCCACCCAGCCGATGTCGCCGGCCGGCACGCCCCATAGCGCCGCGACCTGCTCGCGGGCGCGCTCGACCTGCGCCTCCTGCGCGGCGCGGCCGCGGGCGCCGCTGGATTTGTCGCGGACATAGCGGCCATAGGCCTCGTCGTGTCGGCGCAAGAACGCCGTCTCGCCGGCGGCGCACACGTGGGAAACGCCCTCGGGGATGCGGAAGTCGCGAGGGTCGAACAGCGGATGAACGGTCATAGTGGTGAAAGTGGCAGGAGGGAATGGCGCTCAGGCGAGCGCGATGGCGTTCAATTCGATCAGCGCGCCGTCGCGCAGCGGACTGATCGGCACGACGGTGCGGGCGGGGCGGTGGTCGCCGAAGTAGTCGGCACAGGCCTGGTTGACGACCGGCCACAGGGCGCTGTCGCACAGGAACACCTGCAGCGACACCACCCTGCCCGCCTCCGAACCCGCGGCGCGCAGCACCGCGTCGAGACTGCGCAGCACGCGCGCGATCTGCGCCGCGCCGTCGGCGCCGACGATGCGGCCGGACTCGGGATCGACCGGCAGCAGGCCGCAGACATGCACCAGGCCCGCGGCCACGATGGCCTGCGAATAATGGCCGCGCGGCGTCGGCGCGCCGTCCGTGACGACGTGGCGCAGCGCGGGCGGCGCGAGGTGGGCGGCGGCGTTCATGCGTGCTCCTGAGTCGGCCGCATCAGCTTGCCCAGGAAGGCCTGCAGGCGCGGCGAACGCGGATTGTCGAACAGCTCGTCCGGCGCGCCCTCCTCCACGATCTGGCCCTGGTCCATGAAGACCAGGCGATCGGCCACCTTGCGGGCAAAGCCCATCTCGTGCGTGACGCACAGCATGGTCATGCCGCTTTCGGCCAGTTCCATCATGGTGTCCAGCACCTCGTTGACCATCTCCGGGTCCAGCGCCGAGGTCGGCTCGTCGAACAGCATGACGCGCGGCTGCATGCACAGGGCGCGCGCGATCGCCACGCGCTGCTGCTGGCCGCCGGACAGCTGGCTCGGATACTTGCCGGCCTGGTCCGGGATACGCACTTTTTCCAGGTACTGCATGGCGGTGCGCTCGGCGCTGGCGCGGTCCAGGCCGCGCACGCGCATCGGCGCCAGGATGCAGTTCTCCAGGATGGTCAGGTGCGGGAACAGGTGAAAGCCCTGGAACACCATGCCGACCTCGCGGCGGATGCTGCGCAGCACCTTCGGGTCGTCGGACAACGCGATGCCTTCCACCGTGATGCTGCCGCGCTGGTGCGCCTCCAGTTGATTGATGCAGCGGATCAGCGTCGACTTGCCCGAGCCCGACGGGCCGCAGATGACCAGTTTCTCGCCCGGCGCGACGTCCAGCGTGATGCCGCGCAGCACGTGCATGCGGCCGTACCATTTCTCGACGTCCTTGAGCCGGATGGCCAGGGCGGCGTCTTGCGTGTCGTGTTGAACCATCGTGTTCTCCATTACGGCGTCTGCCCCGCGGCGGGCGCGGCCGCCACGGTCCCGCCGCGGCGACCTTCCAGCCAGGCCGAATAGCGGCTCATGGCGAAGCAGATGCAAAAGTAGGTGGCGGCGGCAAAGGCATAGCCCTCGACGTCGAAGCCGAGCCATTCGGCGTCGCGCGAGCCGGCGGACACCGCCCGCAGGAAATCGGTCAGGCCGATGATCACCACCAGCGAGGTGTCCTTGAAAAAGCTGACCACGGTGTTGACCTGCATTGGCAGCGAACTGCGCACGCATTGCGGCAGGATCACGTCGCGCATCGTCTGCCAGTAGCCCATGCCGAGCGCGTTGGCCGCCTCTGTCTGGCCGCGCGGCATGGCCAGCAGCGCGCCGCGAAAGCCCTCGGCGAAATAGGCGGCGGCCACGAAGCTGTAGGCGATATAGGCGCGCAGCAGCTTGCCCGGCGTGGCCGCTTCCGGCAGCAGCAGCGGCAGTGTCACGCTGGCCATGAACAGGATGGCCACGAACGGCACCCCGCGCAGACCCTCGATGAAGACCACCGCCACGTAGCGCAGCAACGGAATGCTGCCGGTGCGGGCCAGCGCCAGCAGGATGCCCAGCGGGTAGCCCAGCGCCAGGCCGTAGGCGGCCAGCAGCAGCGTCAGCGGCAGGCCGCCCCAGCTGTCCGAGGCGACCGGCGCCAGGCCGGCGCCGCCGCCCATCAGCCACAGCACCACGGCCACGCTGGCCGCCCACACCGCCAGCAGCGGCGCGCGCCAGAAGCGCGGCAACAGGCTGGCGGCGATCACCAGGACCAGGATGGCCATGGCGATGCCGGCCCGCCACTGCTGCGCTGGCGGGAAAAAGCCGAACAGGAAGAAATCCAGCTTGACGCCGACGTAGCTCCAGCAGGCCCCGGCGGCGGCGCGGCAGGCCTGGGCGTCGCCCGTCCAGACCGCGTCGGCGATGGCCCAGCGCCAGACCGGCGCGGCCAGGCTGTAGAGAATGAGCAGGCTGCAGACCGTCAACAGGGTGCGCCCGGCCGTGCCGAAATACGGCCGCAGGAAAAGAGGCAATGTCATGGAATCATCCTTTGCGGCGCAGGCGTGCGTACCACAGGTTCAACGCCCACGAGGTGCCCAGCGTCAGCACCAGGTAGGCGCCGGCCAGCAGCAACACCCCTTCGATGGCGTGTCCCGTGATGTTGATGGTCGTGAACACCGACCAGAACAGGTCCGGATAGCCGATGGCGATGGCCAGGCTGGAGTTCTTGATCAGCGACACGTATTGCGCGATCAGCGCCGGCGCCATCATGCGCAGGGCTTGCGGAAACACCACCTCGCGCATCGTCGTCAGGCCCGACAGGCCCAGCGCCTGAGAGGCTTCCCACTGGCCGCGCGCGACCGAGTCCACCCCATTGCGCACGATCTCGGCGATGAAGGCCGCGAAGTACAGCGTCAGGGCGATCAGCATGGCGGCGAACTCCGGCGACAGGCTCGCGCCGCCCTGGAAGTTGAAGCCACGCCGCACCGGCACGCTGACTTCGAACACGCCCAGCGCCGCGCAGCACGACGCCAGGACGGCCAGGCCCGCCACCGCCGCCCCTCCCATCCACAGCGCGCGGCCCGCGCCCGGCCGCAAGCGGCGCAAGCCGGCCCGCACCGCCACGGCGGCGGCCAGCGCGGCGGCCACGCAGGCCGCCAGCGCCATGCCCTGCCCGGCCACCAAATGCAGCGACGGGAAATAGATGCCGCGCTGGCTCAGCGTCAGGCCGCCCCATTGCAGCGCCTTGGCCGCGGGCGGCAGCTTGAGCAGCACGGCCGACCACAGCAGGATCTGCATCAGCAGCGGCGTGTTGCGCAGCAGTTCCACATAGCCCAGCGTCAGGCCGCGCACCAGCGGATTGACGCTGCGGCGCGCCAGCCCGATGGCCACGCCCAGCACCGTGGCGCAGACACCGGCCAGCACCACCAGCATCACCGTGTTGAGCGCGCCGGTCAGGATGGCGTAGGCGATCGAGTCGGTCGGCGCGTACGGCAGCAGCGACACGCCGATCTGGAAGCCCGCGGGCCGCTGCAGGAAGTCGAAGCCGACCGTCAGCCCCAGCCGCTGCAGGTTATCGCGCAGGATGAAGCCGCTGGCGATCACCAGCAGCGCCAGCGCCGCGCCCACCGCGCATTGCCACAGCTTGCGGCGCAGGGCGCCGGGCGTCTGGCCGGCGGCGCGCGGCGGCGCCGGCGCCATCGTCGTCGCATCCGTCATGGCGTGGCTCACAGGAACGGCGGGGCGTATTGCAGACCGCCGTCGGTCCACAGCTTGTTCAGGCCGCGCGGCAGCTTGAGCGGCGATTTCTCGCCCAGCGAACGGTCATAGATCTGCCCGTAATTGCCGACCTGCTTGACGATCTGGTAGGCCCAGTCATCGGCCAATCCCAGCTGCTTGCTCAGGCCCGGCGTCTTGCCCAGCAGGCGCGCGACTTCGGCGTTGGCGCCGTCGGCGCGCTTGGCCTCGACGTTGGCGCTGTCGACGCCGTTTTCCTCGGCCAGCAGCGTCGCATAGATGGTCCACTTGACGATGTTGAGCCACTGGTCGTCGCCCTGGCGCACGATCGGGCCCAGCGGCGACTTGGCCAGCACCTCGGGCAGGATGACGTAATCGTCGGGCTTGGGCGCGACCGAGCGGTTGGCGGCAAGCTGGGCGCGGTCGCCCACGTAGACGTCGCAGCGGCCCTCGAAGAACGCGCGGCGCAGGGCGTCGGCGTTGTCGATCGAGATCGGCTTGTAGCGCATGCCGTTGGCCTGGTAGAACGTGGCGATGTTCTGTTCCGTGTTGCTGCCCGGCAGCAGGCAGATGCTGGCGCCGTCCAGCTCCTTGACCGAGGTCACGCCCATGTCCTTGCGCACCATGAAGCCCTGGCCGTCATAGACCGTGATGCCGGCCCACAGCAAGCCCAGCTGCGAATCGCGCGTGAAGGTCTGGGTGGTCTGGCGGATCAGCACGTCGACATCGCCCGACTGCAGCACGGAAAAGCGGTTCAGCGGCGAAGTCGCCACGAAGGTAACCTTGTTGGCGTCGCCAAGGGTGGCGGCGGCGATGGCGCGGCAGAAGTCGACGTCGATGCCGCGCAGTGTCCCCTGGCTGTCGGGCGAGCCGAAGCCCGGCATGTCGTTCAGGGCGCCGCAGCGCAGGGTGCCGCGGCTCTTGACGGTGTCCAGCGTGGACGCCGCGTGCGTGGAAACGGAAATGACAGCCAGCGCGAGGCCGGCCAGAAGACTGGGCAGACGCATGAATTCCCCTTGTATATGTGTCGTCCCGGCGGAAGCGGGAACGTGCAGGCAGTGTAGGGAGCGCCATGGCGCGGACCTAGCCGATTGCGCTACTATCAGCCATGCATTATTTGCATACCTTGCAGCAGGCGCGGTCGTGTCGACCCGATATGCATGGCGCAACGGATCGGTCGATCATGAACACGCAGCAACTCGAATACCTCAGGGAGGCGGTGCGGGCGGGCAGTTTTTCCCGGGCCGCCGACACGCTGGGCCTGAACCAGTCCGTGCTGAGCCGGCAGGTGGCCGCGCTGGAACAGGAAATGGGCTGTCCGCTGCTGCGGCGCCATGGCCGCGGCGTGATTCCCACCGCCGCCGGCGAACGCCTGCTGGAGCTGGCCGCCGGCTTCCTGCAGCAGGTGGCCCAGATCAAGGCCGAAGGCAAGGCCGCCGACCGCGACCTGGCCGGCGTGTTCAAGCTGGGCGTGCCGATGTTCTTCTCGCAATCGATCGCCCCCAAGCTGATGGCCAGCGTGCAGCGCCAGTACCCTGCCCTGACCTTCGTGGTGCGCGAAGGGCACAGCGGCGACCTGCATGACTGGCTGCTTGCCGGCGAGCTTTCCGCCGCCGTCATCTATGAACCGAAGCGGCCGCGCCAGCTGGCGGGCGACCTGCTGTTCCTGGAACCCGTCTACGTGGTCGGCTCGCGCGACCTGGCGCGGCGCCATGGGCTGGACCTGGACCAGGGCCTGACCCTGGAGCAGCTGGCGCGGCTGCCGCTGCTGATTCCCACGCGGCGCCATGGCACCCGCCTGGACCTGGACCAGGCGATGAAGCAGCTGCAGTTGACGCCGCACATCGTGCACGAGGTCGACGCCCTGGGCGCGCGCATGCTGCTGGTGCGCGACGGCGTCGGCGTCACCATCTTCGAATCGGCCGGGCTGCTGAGCGAGCGGCGCGATCCGCACCTGTTCGTGGTGCCCATCGTGGCGCCGCCCTTCTTCCACAAACTGATGTGGGTCGACGGCCGCGAGCAGCAGGCCGGCGCGCCCTGGCGCGCCTTCACCCACGCCGTCAAGCGCGACATCGTGCAACTGCGCGCCGGTCTCGGCGATGTCGACATGCCAACAACGGACCCGCGCCTGCCGCGGCCCTGAACCCTCACCGAGCCACCGGGAACCCCAGAATGAAAATCGCCATCGCCGCCGACCACGCCGGATACGACCTCAAGGAAAAACTGAAGCAGTCATTCGCGTCGATCGACTGGCTCGACCTGGGCACCCACAGCGAGGAATCCGTGGACTATCCCGCCTATGGCTTCGCCATGGGACAGGCCATCACCGACGGCCGCGCCCGCCTGGGCATCGTGATCTGCGGCTCGGGCATCGGCATCTCGATCGCGGCCAACCGCTACGCGGCAGTCAGGGCGGCGCTCTGCGCCAACGCCACCATGGCGCGGCTGAGCCGCCAGCACAACGACGCCAACGTGCTGGCGCTGGGCAGCCGGATCATCGGCCTGGACGTCGCGCGCGACTGCGTCGGCGCGTTCCTCGACACGCCGTTCGAAGGCGGGCGCCACCAGCGCCGCGCCGACATGCTGGCCACGCCCGAGCGCTGACGCCCCGCTAGCCGGCGCCGCGCGGCGCCGTCAACTGACGCCGCGTCTCGTCGGCCAGGCGATGGATGCTGTCGGGGTCCAGGCTGGACATCAGGCTGTAGCCCAGCCCCTGGTCGGCCCACGAGTAGCCCGCCACGCCGTCCTGCCGGTGCGGCACCATCTTCATGTCGCCCTCGACCTTCATCGGCCGCACCAGCATGGTCACGCGCGTGCCGCGGTCATCGTCGTACATGAACAGGGCGGCCGGACCGTGCTCGGTCGCGACCAGGCGTCCGCCCATGTAGCGGTAGCCCGACTGGCTCAGGTCCGGCACCGACACCGCATGATTCAAGCGCTGCGACACCCAGCTCACCAATTCGGGCGTGCTGTCGGCGCGCAGCTCCACCGGCCGGGTGCGATCCGCCGCATAGACCTGGTAGCTGCTGGCCGCCTCGCGCGCCAGCGCCGCGACGCCGGCCTGGTCGGCCGGGCCGCGCAGGAACCAGCCGCCGGTGCCGCCCAGGGTAAAGGCCAGCGCCACCGACGCCGCGATCTTCCACGGCACGCGGCGCGCGGAGCGATGCGCATCGACCAGCCGCGACAGGTTGAGCGCGGCCGGGATCGGCTCCTGCGCGATCGGCGCCAGCGCGGCGCGCAGGTCCTCGCGTTGCGCCAGGTAGCCCTGCACGCGGCGGGCCGCCTCGGGATGCGTGTCCAGGTACTGTTCGACGCGCGCGCGCATGTCGGCGTCCAGCGCGCCATCGACATACGCCAGCAGGTCATCCTCGAGTAAAGGTCGGTCCATGTTCATTTGACTCTCCGCAAGGCGGGACGAGCGGGCGCGGCAACGTCGCCCTGTATCAGGTTCAGCAGTTTTTCACGGCCGCGCGACAGGCGCGACATCACCGTGCCGATCGGCACGTCGAGCACCTTGGCCGTCTCGGCATAGGACAGGCCCTCCACCGACACCAGCAGCAGCACGCTGCTCTGCTCCTTGGGCAGGGTGTCCAGGGCGCGCAGCAACTCGCCATAGCGCAAGCCGTCTTCCTGCGTGGCGCGGGTGGTCAGGACGGCCTCGTCGATCTCATCCAGCGGCAGGTGATGGCCGCGCGCGCGGGTCTGCCGCAATACGTTCATCGCCAGGTTGTGCAGGATGGCGAACACCCAGCTGCGCGTGCTGCCGGCGTCGCGCCGCTTGTGCCATTGCGCGATGACGCGTTCCAGGCAGTCCTGGACCAGGTCGTCGGCCACCGCCTGGTCGCGCAGCAGCGCCCTGGCGTAGCGGCGCATCGCCGGGATCATCGGCTCAATCAGTTGGACCAGATCGTCCATACGGGGACTCTCTCCATGCTTGCCTTGCATTATCGCGCCGGCCGCGCATGGCCATGGGGCCATGCGCGGCCGGCGTTCACAGCGCCTGGACCTGCACCGGCGCGCCCGGCTTGCCGTCGCGCAGCGGGGCGATCACCAGGTAGCGACGCGCGTCCGTCGCCGCGCCGGCGCCCTGCACGATCTGGCGGATCGGCCCGATGGCGTTGACGATGGCCGACCCGGCCGGGTTGGTCATGAAGTTCGACAGCGCTTGCAGCTGACCCGACCCATCGGCTTGCTCCGACAGCGCCAGCACGTACGGCTGCTTCGGTTGCAGGCCGGTGGCCGAGGCCTGCAGCACCTGCGTCAGGCCCTGGTCGAACAGGGTGACGCTGGTCGGGGCCGACGCCGCCAGCTGCCGCTTGCCGTCGGCCCACGCCTGCAACTCCAGGTGCGCGGCCTGCCCGGCCACGCCCAGGGGCTGCAGGTTCTGCAGGCCGTCGCCCTGCGGCACGGCGTCCGGCACATAGTTGATGGCCTGCGGCGCCTGGCCGATCGGCACGTTGGCGACCACCTTGTTGGTCGCCGTGTCGATGGCGGCCAGCTGGTCGGCATTCTCCAGGCCGACGTAGACGCGGCTGCCGTCACCCGACGGCCACACGCCGTGCGGCAGCTTGCCCACGCCGATCGTCGCCACGCGCGAGAAGTCATCCGTGCGGTAGACCTGCACCTGGTTCAAGCCGCCCACCGTGATGTAGGCGTAGGTCGCCTTGTCCTTGCCAGTGCGGGCGAAATTCACGTGGTTGGTGATGGGGCCGGTATCGAGGGTCTTGAGCAGCTTGAACGGCGGGCGCGCGTCGAACACCTGCGTCTTGCCCACGTCCTTGAGCGTGAACCACACCTGCCGGCCGTCCGGCGTGGCGGCGATGTTGGGGCAGAACGGACTGGCCTGCGCGACCTTGCCCACGATCTTGTGGTCGCTGACCGTCACCACCACGGTTTCCGGGTTGAACGACGAACAGATGTAGCCGTACTTCCCGTCCGGCGAAAATATCTGCATGCCCGGGCCGGCCGCCGTCTTGATGCGGTCGGTTTCCTTGAACGTCGCAGCATCGATCACCGAGACGTAGTCCTCGCCGCGCACCGTGACCCAGACCTCCTTGCCGTCGGGCGTGTAGAAAGCCTCGTGCGGCGAGCGGCCCACGTAGGTGGTGTGCTTGACCATGTTGGTCTGCGTATCGATGAAGGTGACCGAATTCGAGCCGATGGACACCACCGCCAGCGTGCGGTGATCAGGCGCGAAGCCCATGCCATGCACCAGCACCTGGCCCTTGTACAACGGACTGAAGTTGCCGGGCGCCGGATCGCCCAGCCGGATCACGCCCAGCAGCTTGTTGTCCACCGGGTCGGTGACCGAGACAGTGTTGGAAAACTGTTCGGCGGCATAGATGCGGTCGCGGTGCGACACGGGGATATCGGGCGCTGCCGCCGCGCCGGGCGCCTGCCCGGCGAACACGGCCGGGGCCAGGGCCAGCGCGACGGCGCCGGCCAGGAGATTGAGGGATGAACTACTGGGCATGGGAAGCTCCGTGGTGGGACTGGGCGGGGGCGGGGGCCGGCCGCAGATCGGCGGGCTGGTCGGGCGCGGGACGCGATTCGGGCAGCGGCTGGCCCAGCGCCAGGCGCATGGCGGCGATTTCCTGCTGCTGCTCGACAATGATTTCCTGCGCGAGGCGGCGCAGCTGTTCGTTCTTGCCATAGCGCAGTTCGGCCATGGCCATGTCGATGGCGCCCTGGTGATGCGGCGCCATCATGGCGACGAAATCCTGGTCGATGTCGCCGCTGGGATGGGGCGCCATCGCGTCCATCATGCGGTTCATGGCGGCGTCGTTTTCGGCCAGGAACGCCGCTTCCTCCGCGGATGGGGCGGACTGCGACCAGGCCTGGCCACTGCCGGCGCCCGCCAGCAGGGTCAGCGCGCAGGCGAGCGCGCGCCTGCGCCACAGGTGATGGATTCGGGACATGGCGGCTCCTGTCAGTTGCGGGGTCCCCAATGGACCCTCATCAGCGCAGACAATCGAGCCGGGCGGTTTATTCCACGGGGTGCGAAGCCGCGCTGCCGGCCACGGCCACCGGCGGCGGCAGCGGGGTGGCGGACGTCATGCGCGTGACCGTCGGTGGCGCTTGCGGTTTCGGCGCGTTGTGTCGAGCGGCACGTTTGCGCTACGATTATTAATTCTCATTCCAGATTTATCGCCAGAGCTGCCCGTCGCCGGCACCGGCCGCCCCCAACCGCCCCCCCTGATCCCGTGAGCGCCTCCGACTGCCCGCCCCCTGCCGCCGCGCAGGCCCTCTATTGCGATCACCACCGCTGGCTGCGCAGCTGGCTGCACCGCCGGCTCGGCAATGCCGCCGACGCCGCGGATCTGGCGCATGACACCTTCATCCGGCTGCTGAGCAAGACGGTATTTCCCCGCTTCGGCAGCGTGGCGGAAGCCCGCGCCTATCTGCGCACGGTGGGCAATGCGCTGTGCGTGGATCTGTGGCGCCACCGCGAGGTCGAGCGCGCCTGGCTCGATGCGCTGGCCGCGCAACCCGAGCCGGTCACGGCCTCGGCGGAGCACCAGGCCATCGTCATCGAGACCCTGCTCGACATCGGCCGCATGCTGGGCCGCCTGCCGCACAAGGCCGCCGCCGCGTTCGTGATGGCGCAGGTCGATGGCATGCCGTATCGCGAGATCGCCGTCGAGCTGGGCGTTTCCGAACGCATGATCAAGAAGTACATGGCCCAGGCGATGCTGGAATGCGCGCTGATCGAAGCCGGATTAAAGGCTTGACCATGCTGGCCGGCGACGCGTCTTCCGTGCCCGCAGACAACGGCGACGACGCCGACGAGCGCGGCGTCACCGTCGAACATCTCAAGCAGGCCGCCGACTGGTACGCGACGCTGGGCGATGCGGCCGTCTCCGACCAGGAACGCGACGCGTGGCGCGCCTGGCTCGCCGGCTCCCCCGCCCACGGCCGGGCGTGGCAACACATCGAGGCGGTCAGCCGCAAGTTCATGCCATTGCGGGAGACCAGCGCCGGCGGCGCCGCGGCCGCGGCGGGCGTCGCCGCCGCCCGCCGCTCGCTGGCCACGCGCCGCCGGGTCGTCAACGGCCTGGCCGGCATCCTGGGCCTGGGCGCGGCGACGTGGCTGGGATGGCGCCACACACCGTTGCCCGCGCTGGTGGCGGCGCTGCGCGCCGACTACGCCACCGGCACGGGCGAACGGCGCGAGCTGCGGCTGGCGGATGGCTCCCGGGTCTGGCTCAACACCGGCACCGCGCTGCAGGTGCGCTACCAGGACAGCATGCGCAGCCTGGCGCTGCTGGCCGGCGAAATCCTCATCGAGACCGCTCCAGACGCCCAGGGCAGGCCGTTCTTCGTGCAGACGCGGTTCGGCCGGTTGCAGGCCCTGGGCACCCGTTTCACGGTTCGGCTGACCGACCAGCAGACACGCCTGGACGTGTTCGACGGCGCCGTCGAGATCCTCACGCAATATGGCGGGCAACGGCGCATCGAAGCGGGCGGAGCGGCGCGCTTCGACGACCGCGCGCTGACCCCGCTGGATGGCGCCGACGACATGCGCGCGGCCTGGAGCAAGGGCATTCTGCTCGCCGACAACATGCCGCTGGGTGACCTGCTGGCCGAACTGAGCCGCTACCGTCGCGGCCATATCAACGTGGCGCCCGCCGTCGCCGGCCTGAAGGTCATGGGGGTCTATCCGACCGATGACACGGACCAGGCCCTGGCCATGCTGGCGCAGACCTTGCCGATCCGCATCCATCACTCGCTGCCCTGGTGGATCACGGTCGACGCCCGCTAGCCCGGCAATTTTCCCGCGTAGGACGGTTCCCCTTTTTCCGCCTCATCCGGTTCAAGAGATAAGCGTCGATCAGACAGCGCGCGCCCGCCGCCGCCCTCGCTGATCGCCTCATCGCCTTCAACCTTCGAGGATAGCCATCCATGTACCGCCGTAGCCGCCTCCCGCACCGCGTCACGTCCGCGCCACGCCGCCTGACCGCGGGCAAGCCCGACACCACCTTGCGCCCCCTGCTGCTCACCCTGCACCTGTCCATCGCCGGCCCCCTGCTCTGCGCGGCGGCCTGGCCCGTGCCGGCGCGAGCCGAGGCGGACGCCGCGCAGACGCGGCGCTATGACATCGCCGCCGGTCCGCTGACCACGGTGTTGAACCGCTTCGCGCAGGAGGCGGGCGTGCTGCTGTCCGCGCCCGGCGGCCTGACAGCGGGCAAGGCCAGCGCGGGACTGCGCGGAACGTATGGCGTGGAGGCCGGCCTGGCGACGCTGCTCTCGGGGCAAGGCCTGGAAGCGGTGCGCCAGACGAATGGCGCCTACCTGCTGCGCGCGCTGCCCGCCGCGGCGTCCGGATCCCCCACCACGCTGCCCGCCGTGACCGTCACCGCCAGCGCCGAACCGGCCGGCGGCCTGCCGGCGCCTTACGCCGGCGACCAGGTCGCGCGCGGCAGCCGCATGGGGCTGCTCGGCAACAAGGACCTGATGGATACGCCGTTCAACGCCACCAGCTACACCGCCGACCTGATGGAGAACCAGCAGGCCATCACCATCGCCGATGTGCTGGCCAACGATCCCTCCGTGCGCACGGTGTCCTATGGCCTGACGAACGCGGCGGCGGGCGGCGAGATCTTCATGATCCGCGGCCTGTCCGTCCAGGACTCGATCCTGCTCGATGGCATTCCCGGCATCATCTCCAGCCGCGCGGGCGCCGCCGAACTGGTCGAGCGCGTCGAGATTCTCAAGGGCCCGAATGCGCTGTTGAACGGCATGGCGGCGGGCGCCGGCGGGGCCGTCGGCGGCGCGATCAACCTGGTACCGAAGCACGCGGACGACAAGCCCCTGACGCGCCTGACCACCACCTACCTGTCCGACGGCAACGTCGGCGGCCACCTGGATTTCGGCCGCCGCTTTGGCCAGGACGATCAATGGGGCATCCGCTTCAACGGCCTGTACCGCGACGGCCGAACCGCCACGGCCGGGCAATCGGTCGAGTTCGGCGCGGCGGTGGTCGGTATCGACTATCGCGGCGTCAATGCGCGCGCATCGCTGGACGCGGGACACCAGACGATGAACAACGAAGCGCCCCAGGGCGCGGCCGGGTTCGGCATCGATGATGGCCTGTCCATTCCCAGGCCGCCCTCCGCCAGGCGCCAGATCGCCCAGGACTGGGAGTATTCCAGGTCGACGAGCGATTACCTGCTCGCCAAGGCCGAGTACGACCTCAACCCCGACTGGAGCGTGTACGGCGCGGTCGGCGCCAGCAAGACACGGTCACGCTATCTGTCGACCGACCTGTTCGTCACGGACGCCGCCGGCAACGCCCAGGCCACCGTCTACTACTGGCCCAACTGGATCGAGAACCGGGTCGTCCAGGCCGGCGTGCGCGGCGCCTTCGAGACCGGCGCGTTCAAGCACCAGGTCAACCTGAGCGCGACCCACCTGACCAGCGACACGGGCTATACGAACGCGTACTACGGGTTCTCCAGCTTCACCACCAACATCTACCATCCCGTCAGCGTCAGCCGTCCGTCGACGGACGGCTTTTCGTCAAACCCGCCGCAGACCAATTCGCTGCGGCTGCCGTCCGTGGCGCTGTCCGACACGGTCTCGTGGCTCGACGACCGCATCGCGCTGACGTTTGGCGCGCGCTACCAGCGGGTCAGGAACATCGTCACCGACACCGGCATCGGCGTCGCCAGCGCCACCTACGACAAACATGCCATCACCCCCGTTCTCGCCGCCGTGATCAAGCCGGCGACGGACCTGTCGATCTACGGCAACTACATCGAGGGCTTGATCCAGGGCGACACCGCGCCGATGGGCACCACCAACGCCGGGCAGATGTTCGCGCCGATCAAGGTCAAGCAGCGCGAGGTCGGCGTGAAGTACGACTTCGGCCGCTTCAGCGGCACCGTCAGTCTGTTCCAGATCGAGAAGCCAAGCGGCCTGGCGGTCGCCAACGGCGACGGCACCTCGACCTACCAGGTCGGCATGGAACAGCGCAATCGCGGCGTGGAGCTGAACGTCTTCGGCGAAGCGGCGCGCGGCCTGCGCCTGCTGGGCGGCGTGGCCTACACCGATCCGCGCTTGACCAAGACCGATGGCGGCCTGTACGACGACAAGATCGCGCCCAACGTCTCGCGCTGGCAGGTGAACCTCGGCGGCGAATACGACCTGTCCACCCTGCCCGGCCTGACGCTCACCGCGCGCATGACCTCCACCAGCCCGCAATATCTCGACCAGGCCAATACGCGCCGCATTCCCGGCTGGACGCGCTGGGATTTCGGCGCCCGCTACAAGACCCGCGCCTGGGATCGCCCGCTGGTGCTGCGCGCCGGCATCAACAACGCATTCGGCCGCGACTACTGGTCGGGCAGTTCCAGCAACTGGCTGTATCTCGGCCAGCCGCGGACCATCAGCCTGTCGGCGACGATGGATTTCTGACACGGCGGCGACGGGCGGTCGCGGCACGGCCGCCTGGATCTTGTCGCACCTGTAACCGCCAGCGAAACATGGCGGCTGATAAGATCGCCGCACGCAAAAAAAGCCAGGCGCCGCGTGCCCGCACCGGCGACGCACTCCGCAGCATGACGAGACTTCTCCTTGCCTTTCTGGCCGGACCTTTCTGGTCCGCGCTGGTCATCGGATTGCAGGCCCATCTGTTCTGGCGCCAGCCCGATTTCATCGCGGCCGCCGAGCAGCCGGACTGGACCTTGATGGCCACCCTGCTGGGCGCGGCGGCCGGCGCCGGCGCCATGCTGCTGCTGGGCCTGCCCGCGCACTTCGCGTTGCGCCGCCGCGGCCGCGCCACGCTGGCGCCCTATCTGCTGGCCTTCACCGCCATCGGCCTGGTGAGCTGGTGCGCGCTGATCCTGCTTTCCTCGATATTCGGTCCCGGCGATCTGCGGCTCGCGCTGGCCATGATGGCCGACACCATCGTGTCGCGCCCCATCGTGCCGTTGACCGCCGCCGCGCTGGGCGCCGTGGTGGGCGCCAGCTTCTGGCGGATCATCCGCCCCGACCGCCCGCGCACGCCGCCAACGCCATGACCGCCCTGTCCGCCGGCCCGCATCCGCGCGGCCGGCAGCCAGGACTTCCACCCACCGACCCGTCCGCTCCCGGACAAGGAGGCCACGCATGACCCGCCGTATCCCTCTCGCCTGGACTGCCGCCGCATTCGCCCTGTGCGCCGCATCGACCGCCGTTGCCCAATCCGACCGCGAGGTCGTCGAGACCACCGTGGCGCGCAGCGCCAACGTATGCCCCGGACACAGCAAGGAGCGCACCACCCCGGCCGTCAAGCTGGTGCCGGTGGGCGGCCTGCGCGTGCTGCTCGACAAGGGCCTGGTGATGTGCCCCGACCGGCGCCTGGACGCCGACGCACCCGCGGCCTGGTACGGCCAGTGGGGCGTGTACGCCTGGAACCCCGAGGTGGACGGCGCCGCCAAGCTGGTGGCCGCGCAGATCGACAAGATGACGCGCGACGAGAGCTTCCCCACCGACACGCTGGTGTGGAACGCCAGGGGCGAGGCCGTGAAGAACCGCACGGTGCCGGCATTCGAACCGCGCCCTGGCGCCGCGGTGCGCGTGAAGGTGCAGTGATCGACGCGCGCCAGGCGCCGCGGCCCCGCTTGCCGCGGCCTACGCTCGCGCTGCTGCTTGCCTGCGGCGTCGCGCTGGCGCCGCCCGCCTGGGCCCAATCGCGCCAGCAGGTCGAGGGCACGCTGGCCGCGGCCGTCACGCAGCTCACGGACCAATACGTCGACCCGCTCGATTCGCGCGCGCTGGCGGTGCATGGCTTGCGCGCCCTCGCCGCGCTGCCCGGCGCCTCGGACGAGGCGCGCAAGGCCTCCCTCGCGCAGGCGATCCAGGCCGAGGACAAGGCCGCCGGCATCACGCCGCAGACCCGCATCCTGGCCGACGAGATCCTGCGCTTTGCCGCCGGCGCGGCGCGCGAAGCCGCCCTGAACGCGGCCCTGCGCGGCATGCTGGCCAGCCTGGACGCCTACAGCCGCGTGGCGACGCGCGCCGAGATGGCGCCGCCGCCGGCCTCGGTCGGCCTGGAGATGTCGATCCAGCGGGGCGTCCTGACCGTCGAACGGCCCTTGCCCGGCAGCCCGGGCGAACGCGCCGGCATCCAGGCCGGCGACATCATCACCCGCGTCGACGGCCACCCGACCGCCGGCCTGCCGCTACCCGAGGCCGTCGCGCTGCTGCGCGGCGTCGTCGGCACCCGCCCCACGGTGGAGATCCAGCGACCCGGCGTGGCCGACGCCCTCGTCATGCGTCCCGTGCGCGGGCCGGTCCAGGCGCCGCCATCGGTGCGCTGGGAGCGGGACGGCGCGGTGGCGGTGATCCGCATATCGGCCTTCAACAGCCAGACCGGCGCGCTGCTGCGGGACGCCCTCGATACCGCGCGGTCCGGCGGCGCCGCGCCGCTGGCGGGCGTGGTGCTGGACCTGCGCGGCAATGCCGGCGGGCTGCTCGAGGTGACCGAGCAGGTGGCGGGCATGGTGCTGGCCGAGGGCACCCGCGTCGGCAGCCTGCGCGGGCGCACGCCGGCCAATGCCGTGACGCTCGTCGCCCGGCACGGCCGGTTGCCGCATGACGTGCCGATGGTGGTGCTGATCGACCACCGCACCGGCGCCGGCGCGGAAATCGTCGCGGCGGCGTTGCAGGACCACGGCCGCGGCCTGCTCATCGGCGAGAAGACCGCCGGCGCGGGCACGATCCAGACGGTCCTGCCGCTGCCCGACAACCAGGGCGCGCTGGTGGTGACCAGCGCGCGCGTGCACCGGGCCAACGGCGCGACGCTCGAGCGCGACGGCGTGACGCCCGACATGCGGCTCGATGGCGCCACGGGGCGGATCACCCTGCGCGCCGAGATCGCGGCCGATTTCAACCAGCCGATGGCGCAACGCATACGCGCGGCCCTGGCCGCGGCTCCCGCCGGCACCGACCTGGCCCGGCTCGCGGCGCTGACCGCGTTGCAGGACGCCGGCCAACGATAGGCGCGGCAGCGAGAGCAGTAGCGAGGCGTGCAACCCCGCGCTTGACAAACCGCCTCTTGTTTCGTTGAATGAAACACATTCCATTCAACGAAACGACAATGACCTCCTCCGCTGAACACTCCCTGGTGACCCACCTGGCCGACCTGCAACGGCGCCCGATTTCCCCGACCACGCGCGCGCGGCTGGCGCAGGCGCTGCTGGACTGGTTCACGGCGGGATGGTCCGCCGCCGACACGCCGGCGGCGGCCCGTTACCGGCGCGTGGCGCACGACTGCCAGCCGGGCGCGGGGCCGGCGCCCGTTTTCGGCGGCCCGGCCGTCAACGCCAATGGCGCGGCCTTCGCCAATGCCGCCATCGCCCATATCCGCGAAATCGACGACGCGCATCGCGCCGCCATGCTGCACCCGGGCGTGGTGTCGGTCACGCCGGCGCTGGCGTTGGCGGCGGACGGCGGCATGACGCAGCGGCAGGTCGCGGACGCCATCATCGCCGGCTATGAAGTGTCATTGCGCCTGGGCGAGGCCCTGGGCACGCGCCACGCGGCGGGGTTTCATGCCACCGCGACGGCGGGCGCGGTGGGCGCGGCGGCCGCTGCCGGCGTGGCCCTGAGGCTGGCGCCGACGCCCCTGCACCACGCGCTCGGCATCGGCGCCACCCAGGCGGCGGGCCTGTGGCAACTGGTGGACGACGACGCGCACGAAGCCAAGTCGCTGCATCCGGCCTTCGCCGTGCGCAACGGCCTGGCCGCGGCCTATGCCGCGCGCGCCGGCCTGCCGGGCGCGCGACGCTTCGCCACCGGCGCGCGCGGGCTGTACGCGCTGCTGGCGGGCGACGGTCCGCTCGATGCGCTCGACGGCGGCCTCGATGCCGAGGAGCGCCTGAACACCGCCACCATCAAGGCCTGGCCCTGCTGCGCCCAGCTCTTCACGCCGCTGGATGCCACCCGCGAGCTGTTGGACGCGCACGCGCCGACGCCCGACGACATCGAATCGGTGGACATCGAGATATTCACGCACGCGCTGAAGATCGCCGGCGTCGACTGGCCCGCCACGCCCGCGCAGACCTGCTTCTCGCTGCGCTACGTGGTGGCGCGGCTGCTGCTCACCGGCGGGCTGGGCATCGAAGACATGGAGTCCGCGGATCTGCAGGCGCCCGACCTGGTGGCGCTGGCGCGCCGCATCACGGTGCGCACCAGTGATGCCTTCCAACGCGAATTTCCGCGCCTGCGGCCATGCCGGGTGACCCTGATACTGAAAGATGGGCGCCGGCTGAGCGCGTTGCGCCAGCTGCGGCGCGGCGATCCCGAAGACCCTTACGACTGGCCCGCGCTGCAGGCGCGCATGCGCGCCTTTGCGCCGGCCATGGATGACGCCGCCGCCCAGGCCATCGTGGCCTGGTGCGAGCGCTTCACCGATGCCGGCAATGACGCGCGGCCCTGCCTGCCGGATCCCGCGCTGTTCGGCGCGGCGTCGTCCCGCTAGGCGCTGCCGCGGCGCGCCCGCCCGGGCGCGCCGCGCCTCATGCGCCCGTCATGGCGTGACGGGCGGCGTCCAGGACGCAGGCGGCGCGGTGCGAAAGCCCTGCTGCGCCAGTTCGTGGCGCGCGATCTCGACCGCCTTGCGCTGCGCCGCCTCGTTGTGGCGCGACGCCAGCCCCAGCACCACCAGCGCGCCGACGAAGGCATCGTCGGCATCGAACACCGGCACGGCCACCGACGCCATTTCCGCGACCCGCTCGGAGCGGGTCATGGCGTAGCCCTTTTCCTGGATGTCGCGCGCCAGCGGCGTCGTGCCGCCGGTGAAGGCGCGCAGCACATGCGCCGACGAACCGCCGTCCTTCAGGCTGATGCGCGTGCCGACCTCGACGTGGTGGCGCACTTCCTTGGTGGTGTTCTCGCGGTAGAGGCAGATGCGGTCGTCGCCGCTGCGCACGTACAGGGCCACGGTCTCGCCGGTCTGCGCCACGATGCTGCGCAGCGCCGGCTGCAGGCGCGAACCCAGGTCGAAGGTATCGCGATACAGCATGCCCATGTGCAGCAACGCCGGTCCCAGCGCGTAGGTGCTGCTGTCGTAGCGATGGATCATGCGCGCCTTGATGAACACGCCCAGCAGGCGCAGCAGCGTGGCCTTGTCCAGGCCGGTGCGGTCGGCCAGGTCGCGCAGCGACAGGCGCAGATGGTCTTCGCCAAAACACTCCAGCACGGAGATGCCGCGTTCGAGCACGCCGGCGGGCGGCTTAGGGGAATTCTCGCTTGACACGGTTTCGGATGCTTCCTATAGTTTTGTTCAATAAAACGTATTTTAATCAATGAAACGAAAGACGGCTACCGGACCAGGGAAATGCCGTCCCGGTTTCAACCAGGAGACAAGCGTCGCGCGGCAAGGGGGCCAGCCCCCGGCGCCGCGCACCGTAGCATTATGCCGAATCAGATCGATGCAATCGCCACGGCGCTCGGCGCCATCGTCGGGCCGTCCCACGTCCTGACCGACGCGGCCGACATGGCCCGCTACACGGCCGACTGGCGCCGCAATTTTCCCGGCGCCGCGCGCGCCGTGGCGCGCCCCGCCAATACGGCCGAAGTCTCGCGGGTGGTGGCGCTGTGCGCGGCGCAGGGCGTGGCGGTGGTGCCGCAAGGCGGCAACACCGGCCTGGTCGGCGGCTCGACGCCCGACGCCTCGGGCCGCGAAGTGGTGCTGAGCCTGGACCGCATGACCGCCGTGCGCCGGGTCGACGCGCTGGACAACAGCATCACGCTGGAAGCCGGCTGCACCGTGCTGGCGGCGCAGCAGGCGGCCGCCGACGCCGGCCGGCTGTTCGCGTTGTCGCTGGCCTCGGAAGGCAGCGCCACCATCGGCGGCGTGGTCTCCACCAACGCCGGCGGCGAGCAGGTGCTGCGCTATGGCAATACCCGCGAACTGACGCTGGGGCTGGAAGTGGTGCTGGCCGACGGCCGCGTGCTGCCGCAACTGGGCACGCTGCGCAAGGACAACACCGGCTACGACCTCAAGCAGCTGTTCATCGGCGGCGAGGGCACGCTGGGCGTGGTCACGGCGGCGGCCTTCCGCCTGTACGCCCTGCCGCGCAAAGTGGTGACCGTGTGGGCCGCGGTGCCGACGCCGCAGGCGGCGGTGGACCTGCTGGCGCGCCTGACCGACGCGGTCGGCGAGCGCGTCACGGCGTTCGAGCTGATCGGCCGCCAGACGCTGGACCAGGTGCTGGCGCATCCGCTGGACGGCATGCGCGATCCGCTGGCGCAACCCTCGCCCTGGGCGGTGCTGTTCGACGTCTCGGAGACCTCGGCGCAGATGGATCCCGAGCCCGCCGTGGAAGGCGTGCTGGAAGCCGCGATGGAACACGGCGGCGTGACCGACGCGGTGATCGCCGCCTCCGGCCGCCAGGCGCACGAGCTGTGGGCGCTGCGCGAGCACGTGCCGGAGGCGCAGCGGCTGGACGGCCCCTCCATCAAGCACGACATCTCGGTCGCGGTGTCGCGCATCCCCGAATTCATCGCCACCGCCGGCGCGCGGCTGCAGGCCCTGATGCCGGGCATCCGCATCGTCTGCTTCGGCCACGTCGGCGACGGCAACCTGCACTACAACCAGAGCAAGCCGCTGGCGATGGACGACGCCGCCTTCCGGACGCGAGAGGACGCGGTGCACGACGTCGTGCACGAGGTCGCCGCGCAGCTGGGCGGATCGATCTCGGCCGAACACGGCATCGGCCGCCTCAAGCAACACGCCTTCCTGCAATACAAGCCCGCCGTCTCGGTGGACGTCATGCAACGCATCAAGCACGCGCTCGACCCGCGCGGCACGTTCAATCCGGGCCGGCTGCTGCCGCGCCCCGCCCATCACTCCTAAGCCTCCAGGACCCGCACCATGCCCGTTTCCGTTTTCGACATGCAATCGCTCCAGCACCTGTGGAGCACCGATGAACTGCGCGCCATCTTCTCGGAAGAGAACCGCGTCCAGCAATGGCTGGATTTCGAGGCCGCGCTGGCCGAGGCCCAGGCCGAGCTGGGCATCATCCCGGCCGCCGCCGCCGAGCAAATCCGCGCCCAGGCGGCGGTGGCCAATATCGACATCGCCGCGATGTCGGCCGAGATCCGCCGCATCAAGCATTCGCTGGTGCCGGCGCTCAAGCAATTGCAGGCGCGCTGCGGCCCCGACCATGGCGAATGGCTGCATTACGGCGCCACCACCCAGGACGTGGTCGACACCGGCGTGGCGCTGCAGCTCAAGCAGGCCCATGCCGTCTTCATGCGCGACCTCGCCGCCATCGGCCGCGAGCTGGCGCGCCTGGCGCAAAGCCATCGCGACACGCCCATGGCGGGGCGCACCCATGGCGTGCAGGCGCTGCCCATCACCTTCGGGCACAAGTGCGCGGTGTGGCTGGACGAACTGTCGCGCCATCACGAACGCCTGAAGGAATGCGAGGCGCGGGTGCTGGTGGGCATGGTGGTCGGCGCGGTCGGCAGCCAGGCCTCGCTGGGCGAACAGGCCGCCGAGGTCGAGCGCCGCACGCTGGCCAAGCTGGGACTGGAGGCGGCCCCGATCAGCTGGGCGCCGGCGCGCGACCGCTTCACCGAATACGCGCTGGTGCTGGCCATGATCGGCGCCACGCTGTCGAAGATCGGCAATGAACTCTTCAACCTGCAACGCAACGAATTCGCCGAAGTCGAGGAAGCCTTCTCGGAAGGCAAGCTGGGCTCGTCGACCATGCCGCACAAGCGCAACCCGACCTCGGCCGAGAACCTCGCCGGCCTGTGCCGGCCGCTGCGCGCCAATGCGACGCTGATGCTCGAAGGCATGGTGCAGGAAGGCGAGCGCGACGGCATTGCCTGGAAGATCGAATGGAAGGCGCTGCCCGAATGCTGCCTGATCGCCGGCGCCATGCTGTTCCAGGCCAAGAACCTGCTGGCCGGGCTGCGCGTGGACGCCGACGCCATGGCGCGCAACCTGGACCGCATGCGCGGCTACCTGCTGTCCGAACACGTGATGCTGGACCTGTCCGAGCGCGTCGGCAAACAGACCGCGCACGAATGGATCTACGAGGCCTCGATGCACGGCATCACGCACAAGCTCGATTTCGCCCAGGCGCTGCGCCAGCACAAGGATCTGGCCAACCTGCTGGGCGAAGAAGAGATCCTGCGCCTGACCGATCCCGCGGGTTACCTGGGACAGTGTGCCGCCTCGGTGGACAGGGTGGTGCAGCGACATCAAGCCGGCTGGCTGCAGGCCTGACGGTTCCCCCCTGATAAAAAATACACAGGAGACAAACACCATGGGCATTTCCTTCGCGAGCGGCGCCATGCGCCGGCTGGGGCGGCGCGCCGCCATCGCCGCGACACTGGGCCTGGCCGCGCTGGCCGGCGGCCAGGCGCAGGCGGCATTTCCCGAGCGTCCCATCACCCTGGTGGTGGGCTTTCCGCCGGGCGGCGGCGGCGACCTCTACGGCCGCCTGGTCGCCACCGCCATGGGCAAGACGCTGGGGCAGACCGTGATCGTCGAGAACCGGCCGGGCGCGGGCGGCAACATCGCCGCCGGCCTGGTCGCCAAGGCCGCCCCCGATGGCTACACCATCCTGCTGGCCATGAGCGGCAACCTGGCCGTGTCGCCGGCGCTCAAGCCGCAGAGCCTGCCGTACAAGGTGCCGGACGACTTCGCGCCGATCGGCCTGATCCTGGAAGCGCCGCACGGCCTGTTCGTGGCCACGCCGTCGCATTTCAAGACGGCGCGCGAAGTGATCGACGCCGCCAGGCAGAAGGAACTGACCTTTGCCTCCACCGGCACCGGCGGCGCCGCCCACATCGGCATGGAGACCATCAAGGAGCTGGGCCACCTGAAGCTCCTGCACGTGCCGTACAAGGGCTCCGGCCCCGCCATCACCGACATGCTGGGCGGACAGATCGACATGTTCTTCGCCACCGCCTCGCCGCTGGTGCCGCAGGTGCAGCAGGGCCAGTTGCGCGTGCTGGCCCTGACCGGCCGCCAGCGCAGCCCGATCCTGCCCGACGTGCCGACCTTCAAGGAGCTCGGCATCGACATGACCATGACGCAGTGGTACGGCCTGGCGGCGCCGGCCGGCACGCCGCCCGCGGTGCTCAAGGTGCTGTCCGAGCACCTGTCGCGCGCGCTGGCGGACCCCACCGTGCAGAACACGATCCGCAAGGACGCCGCGATGGAGCGCGACCTGCCGCTGGACCAGTTCAGGCAGTACATCCTCGAAGACATCGCCAACTACCGCAAAGCCGCCACCCCCGACCTGCTCAAGCAGATCGGCCAATGACCCGATCCGACCAAACCGATTTTCAGGAGACCCCACCATGTTGCAGAACTGGACCGACACCCTCGCCAACAATCGCAAGGCCGGCGAGGCCCTGGGCAAGCACAACCCGCAGCTGCTGACCGCGTTCCGCGCCCTGAACCAGGCGCAGGGCGCCACCGGCACGCTGGACGCCAAGACGCGCGAGCTGATCGCGCTGGCGGTGGCCGTCACCACGCGCTGCGACGGCTGCATCGCCGCGCATGCCGACGCCGCCCGCAAGGCCGGCGTGACGGAACTGGAGCTGAGCGAGGCCTTGAGCACCGCCATCGCCCTGAACGCGGGCGCCGCCTACGTGTATTCGTTGCGCGCGATGGACGCGCTGACGGCGGGCCAGGGTTGAGCGGGAGCCACGCATGTACACCACCCTGATCAGCGCGGACGAACTGGCCCGCGCCCTGCAAGACCCGCGACACCGCGACATCGTGGTGCTGGACTGCGGCTTCGAGCTGACGGATCCCCAGGCGGGCCGCCGCCATTACGATGCCGGCCACCTGCCGGGCGCCTTCCACGTGCACCTGGAAGACACCCTCAGCGGACCCAAGACCGGCCGCAACGGCCGCCACCCGCTGCCCGACCGCGCCGCGCTGGCGCGAGCCCTGGCGGCGCTGGGCGTGAACGCGGACACCCAGGTGGTCGCCTACGACAATGCCGGCGGCATGTACGCGGCGCGCCTGTGGTGGCTGCTGCGCTGGATCGGCCACGAGGCCGTGGCGGTGCTCGATGGCGGCGAAGGCGCCTGGAAAGCCGCGGGCCAGCCGTTCACGACCGATGCGCCGGCGCCGCGCCCGGCGGGCGCCCTGGCCGTCGGCGAGGGCCGCCAGCCCACGCTGGATTACCCCCAGCTGCGGCAGGCGTTGGCCACCGACGCGCGCCGGGTGCTGGACGCGCGCGCCCCCGACCGCTACCGGGGCGAGAACGAAACCCTGGACGCGGTGGGCGGACACATCCCCGGCGCTCGCAACCGGTTCTTTCGCGACAACCTCGGCGCCGACGGACGCTTCCTGCCCCCCGCCGCGCTGCGCCAAGCCTTCCTGGCGCAGCTGGACGGCCGCGCGCCGGACGCGGTGGTGTGCCAGTGCGGCTCCGGCGTCACCGCGTGCCACAATCTATTGGCCATGGAAATCGCCGGCTTGTCCGGCGCCGCCCTCTACCCCGGCTCGTGGAGCGAATGGAGCGCGCAACCCGACGCGCCCGTCGCCACGGGCGCCAACCCCTGATCCGCCCATGATCGACGCCTCTTCCCGCCCGCCCCGTCCCGACAGCGGCCGCCTGTCCCATAGCGCGCACTGGGGCGTGTTCTCGGCCGCCTGGATAGACGGCGCGCTCGACGTGCGGCCGCATCCGGGCGATCCCGACCCCAACCCGCTGATCCAGAACTTCACCAACGCGCTCGACCATCCGGCGCGCGTCACCACGCCGATGGTGCGGCGCGGCTGGCTGGAACGCGGGCCGGGTCCGGATACGCGCCGGGGACGCGACGATTACGTGCCGCTCGGCTGGGACGACGCGCTGGACCTGCTGGCCGCCGAACTGCGCCGGGTGCGCGACCAGCACGGCCCGCAGGCGGTGTTCGGCGGCTCGTACGGCTGGTCCAGCGCGGGCCGCTTCCATCACGCGCAGAGCCAGGTGCACCGCTTTCTGAACACGGCGCTGGGCGGCTACGTGCGTTCGGTAAACAGCTACAGCGCGGGCGCCTCGGCCGTGATCCTGCCGCACATTCTGGGCAGCATGGACGACGTGGCGCGCCGCAACGTCACCTGGGAACAGATCGTGGCGCACACCGACGTGGTGCTGGCCTTCGGCGGCATGGCGCTGAAGAACTCGCGCGTGGCCAGCGGCGGCATCAGCCGGCACATCGAGCGCGACTCGATGCGCCAGGCCGCGCGGCGCGGCTGCCGCTTCCTGAACATCAGTCCGCTGGCCTCCGACCTGCCGGCGGACGCGATGGCGCAGTGGGTGCGCGCCGTGCCCGGCACCGACGTGGCGCTGATGCTGGCGTTGGTGCACGAGCTGGTGGCCAATGACTGGCACGACCAGGCGTTCCTGCGCGACTTCTGCGAAGGCTGGGATGGCTTCGAGGACTACCTGATGGGCCGCGCGGACGGCCAGGCCAAGGATCCGGCCTGGGCCGCGCCGATCTGCGGCGTGCCGGCCACGGACATCGCGCGGATCGCGCGTCTGCTGCCGGGCAAGCGCGTGCTGGTGACCGTGGCGCATTCGCTGCAACGCGCCGAACATGGCGAACAGCCGGTCTGGATGGGCGCGGTGCTGGCCGCGGCGCTGGGGCAGCTGGGATTGCCGGGCGGCGGCTACGCCTACGCGCTCGGCACGCTGGCGCACTACGGCAAGCGCAGCAACGCGGTGCCGGTGGCGTCGTTGCCGCAGGGCGTGAATGGCGTCAAGGCCTTCATCCCCGTGGCGCGCATCGCCGACATGCTGCTGCACCCTGGCGAGCCGTTCGACTACAACGGCAAGCGCATGGACTACCCGCACATCCGCCTGGCCTATTGGGCGGGCGGCAACCCGTTCCACCATCACCAGGACCTCAAGCGCCTGTCGCGCGCCTTCGCCACGCTCGACACCTTCGTGGTCCACGAGATCGGCTGGACCGCCACCGCGCGCCACGCCGACATCGTGCTGCCCTGCACGATGACGCTGGAACGCGAGGACATCGGCGGCGCGCCCACCGACCCGCTGCTGGTGGCCATGCACCGCATCGCCGCCCCCAACGGCCTGGCGCGCGACGACTACGACATCTTCGCCGACCTGGCCGAACGGCTGGGCGCGCGCGAGGCCTTCACCGAAGGCCGCAGCAGCGGCGAATGGCTGCGCCACCTGTATGAAAGAACCCGCGCGGCCCTCGAGGAAAAAGGCCTGGAGGCGCCGGACTTCGACCAGTTCTGGACGCGCGGCGAATGGACGCTGCCGCAGCAGGACGACGACGGCGGCATCCTGCGCGCGTTCCGCGACGATCCCGCCGGCAAGCCGCTGCCCACGCCCAGCGGCAAGGTCCAGATCAGCTCGCCGACCGTGGCCGGCTTCGGCTACCCCGATTGCCCCGGCCATCCGGCCTGGCTGGCGCCACAGGACGCGCCGACGCCGGCGCATCCGCTGTTCCTGGTCGCCAACCAGCCCGCCACCCGCCTGCACAGCCAGCTGGATTTCGGCGCCCACAGTGCGTCACAGAAGCGCCAGGGCCGCGAGGTGTGCACCCTGCATCCCGATGACGCCGCCGCCCGCGGCATCGCCGAGGGCGACATCGTGCGGCTGTTCAACGAGCGCGGCGCCTGCCTGGCCAGCGCCACGCTGAGCGAGGCCATCATGCCCGGCGTGGCGCAGCTGCCCACCGGCGCCTGGTACGACCCGGTGCGGGACGAGCGCGGCGAGGTGACGCTGTGCGGCCACGGCAATCCCAACATCCTGACGCGCGACGTCGGCACCTCGTCGCTGGCGCAGGGTTGCAGCGGCCAACTGACGGCGGTGCAGGTCGAGCGCTACGGCGGCGTCCTGCCGCCGATGCGCGCGTTCGATCGCCCGCAGCACGGCGAACCCTCCCGGACGAAGGCATAGGCCGGGCGGCGCGGCCGCAGGCGCAGGCGGGGCGGCGTGGCCGCCTCAGCGCAACGGCATCGCCACCGGGCGCAGCGGCGCCGCGTCGCCGCCGCGGATCTTCAGCGGGCCGCCGATGAAGGCGAATTCATAGACCTGGTCGCGCGACAACTCGTCCAGCGCGGCCAGCTCGATGATCGGCACGCCCTGCTGCGCCAGCAGATACGTATGCAGCGGCACGTAGTCATCGGCCACCTCGGACGGGAAGGTCTCGAAGCTGAGATTGTCGGCCCCCAGGATCATGGCGCCGCCCTCCTCCACCAGATAGCGGGCCGCGTCCAGCCCCATGCCGGGCGGCTTGGCCATGTAGGCGGCCGGATCGTCGTACAGCTTCATGCGGCCGGTGCGGATCAGCACGATGTCGCCCTGCTGCAACGCGGTCTTCTGGCGCGCCAGCGCCGCCTTCAGGTCCTGGCGGGTGATGCGGTACGAATCGGGCAGCATGTCCACGCCCTTGAGCGCGGCCACGTCGATCAGCACGCCGCGCGCCACCAGCGGCGGGAATTTCTCGATGCCGGTGCGGCGCCAGCCGCGGTCGCCCAGATGCTCGTCGGCGCGAAAGCCGTTCCAGACCTTGCCGTGGATGCCGAAATGGTTGAGCGCATCGATGTGCGTGCCGGTGTGGCTGTACATCGAGAACGCGGTGCCGGTGTAGCTGCGCGTGGCGTTCATGTCCTTGCCCACGCCCATCGGGTCGTCGACCTCGGTGCCGCGCGGCGTGTGCGTCATCCAGAACTGGTAGCGCGGATCGCCCGCGTCCTGCCAGCTCGGCATGCCCACGTAGTATTCCGTGGCCAGGTCGTAGACCTTGCCGCCGGCCACGCGCGACATGATCGCGGCGCGCGATTCGGGCGTGATCAGGTTCAGGCGGCCGATCTCGTCGTCGGGCCCCCAGGGGCTGATGCCCACCTCCTGCCCGGACGCCGGGGCGCGCGACGGCGCCCCATGCGCGAAAGCGTTGCCGGCGAGGGCGGCGGCCAGCGCCAGGCCGAGCAGTTTGCGGGTGTAAGACAGCGACATGATGCACCTTGTGCGTGGTTTCAATGGACGCCAGCTTACGGAGGGAACGGCGCGCCAGTAAGGTGGCCGCCGGCAGGACATTATTCGCTGGGCGTCAGCAATCGCCGCGCATGGCGGCGGGCAGATGCTCGGCCAGGAAATCCACGAAGGCCTTGACCTTGGGTTGCAGGTGGCGGCTGGTCGGATACACCGCGTAGACCTGGCGCGGCGCGCCGGGCAGCTCCGGCAGCACCTGCGCCAGCCGGCCCGCGGCGATGGCGGGCGCGGCCAGGAAGGACGGCAACGCGCCGATTCCCAGGCCGGCCTCCAGCAGGTCGCGCAGCATCAGGCTGTTGTTGGCCTGGACCCGCGCCGGGCCGCCGAACGGGTCAGCCGGCTGCCCGGCGTCGTCGTCCGGAACCGGGCCGGGGCTGTCGGCCAGGCTATAGCTGAGCAGGTCATGCGTGCGCAACGCGTCCACGCTGTCGGGCCGGCCGCGACGGTCGAGATACGACGGCGCCGCGCACAGCACCTGGGTCAGCGACGCCAGCCGGCGCGCTATCAACGAGGAATCGTCCAGTTGCGCCCGCAGGCGGATCGACACGTCGAACCCCTGGCCCACGGCGTCGACCAGCCGGTCCTCCATGGCCAGGTCCAGCCGCAGCTCCGGGTACAGCCGCAGGAAGCGCGCCAGCAGCGGCGACAACACGCTCAACGCGAAAGACACCGGCGCGTTCACGCGCAGCCGCCCGGCGACGCGCCCGGCCTGCTGCCTGATGGATTTCTCCAGGGTGTCGAGTTCATCGAGCAGGCGGCAGCATTCGGCGTAGTAGGCGGCGCCGGTGTCGGTCAGGCTCATCTTGCGGGTGGTGCGCTGGAGAAGCACCGCGCCCAGGTGGGCCTCCAGCGTGCGCAGCTGCTTGCTGAGACCGGCGGATGACAGGTCCAGGTCCTCGGCCGCCTTGGCGAGGCTGCCCAGTTCCACGATGCGCCGGAAGGCGCGCATGTAGTTGAAGGTGTCCATGGCGGAAACGGATAGAAGGGAATCCTGGGATTCTGCAGGGATCGGCGGCATTCGCCAAACAGGCGGACCGTGCCGGGCCATGGCGGCATAGTCGGGGGGTATCCCGTTCCAAGACAAGGAGGCTCGACGCATGTCCATCATCCGTTCCTGGCGCGCATTCCTGGCCGCCACCCTGCTCATGGTCGCGGAGGGCGGTGCGACCGGCGTAGGTGCGACCGGCGTAGGCGCCGCCAGTCCCAACACCACCGAGGCGGGGGCCGCCCTGCTGCGGGCCGCCGGCGACGGCGACGCCGCCCGGGTCCAGGCCCTGCTGGCCGAGGGCGCGCCGCGGGAAGCGCGCGACGCCGACGGCAACACGCCCCTGCTGCGCGCCACGCTGGCCAATGCTGAGGCGGCCGCCACGGCGCTCATCGAGGCCGGCGCCGACGTCAACGCCAAGAACGCCATGCAGGACAGCGCCTACCTGTACGCCGGCGCGCGCGGCCACAACGGCATCCTGGCGCGGACGCTGCGCCATGGCGCCGACCTGCGCAGCACCAACCGCTACGGCGGCACCGCACTGATCCCCGCCTGCGAACGCGGCCTGATCGAGACCGTGCGCATGCTGCTTGCGGCCGGCGTCGATCCGAACCATGTCAACCGACTGGGCTGGACGGGCCTGCTGGAGGCCATCATCCTGAGCGACGGCGGGCCGGACCACCAGGCCGTCGTCGCGCTGCTGATCGCGGGCGGGGCCGATGTGAACCTGGCCGACGGCGATGGCCGCAGCCCGCTGTGGCACGCGCGCCAGCGCGGGCAGGCGGCGACGACGCAGCTGCTGCTGGCCGCCGGGGCGCGCTGAGGCCGCTTGCCGGCCCTGTCGTCGATGTGATTCCGTGCGCGCGCGGGCCGGGCCCGGGGCTGCACGCAGTGAAGCGTCTCTACGCAGCCAGGGCGGCCAGTTCGCGGGCCTCGCCCGCCGCAAGGACCGGCGCGTCGGCGCGCGGTCGCCGCGCAGGCATCGGCGCCAGGCGACGAACGACCGCCAGCACGTCGTGCGGCTCGGCGGGCTTGCGCATCAGGGTGGCGCGCCCTTCGCAGGCCGCGGCGATCTCGGATTCCGGACGGCCGCTCAGCACCAGCACCGGCGTGTCGCCCAGGTAGGCGTTCTCGCGCATGGCGGTCAGCAGGGCGCCGCCGTCCATGCCGGGCATGGAAAAGTCGGTGATGACCAGATCCGGCCGCACTTCGAGCATTTGCCGCAGCGCGGTCAAGCCGTCCGTGTGCGTCGTGACGTCATAGCCTTCGCCGCTCAGGAATTCGCTCATCAGGGCGACCAGCACGGGCTGATCGTCGACCAAAAGGATTTTCGTCATGGTTGTCGGTGCCATGCATTCAAGACGCCGGCGGGCAAAACAGATTTGGGGGAGAGGCCGAATCCTAGGACATGCGGGCTCTTCATGTGTGAAGTAATTGTATCCGGGCGAAACGAACGCCCCATACCCCTGTATATTTCCCCGGTTTGGCCTGGCGGCGGGGACCAGAACGCATCCCTATAATCGTCCACGCCGTCCCCCGCCCCGCGCGCCGCCCTTTCCTCTGAACCGTAAACCGTTCTCATGCCGAATTCGCTGCAACCCGCCAGCCGCCATACTCTTCCCCGCACCTTGATGGCCGGTTTCGTGCTGGCGGCGCTGGCCACCCTGCTCATCGCCTTCGTCAACGTGCGTTCGGCGGAGACCCGCACCCGCGCGGTCAAGGCCATGGACCGCGCCACCGAAACGGTGCGCCAGCTCAGCCTGTTCAACTCGGCGCTCAAGGATGCCGAGATCGGCCAGCGCGGCTATCTGCTGACGGGCGACCCTTCCTACCTGCAACCGTACCTGCGTTCGGTGCCGCTGATCGAACAGCGCCTGGAAGTGGTCAAGGAAGCGGCGGCCGACGATTCCGCGCAACGCCGCATCGTCAACGACATCGCCGGCATCACGCAGCAGAAGCTGACCGAACTGCGCGAGACGGTCGAAATGCGCAAGGCCGGCGACGTGGAAGGCGCGATGGCCGTGGTGCGCACGGATTCCGGCAAGGATGCCATGGACCGCTTGCGCGACCTGGTCGCCGACCTGTACACGCGCCAGCTGAGCCAGGTCGAGGAAGAACGCGAGGCCTGGGCGGCGGCTTCGGCCACCTCCACCCTTTACTCATGGGGCGGATCGCTGCTGCTGCTGGTGCTGATCCTGGCATCGGCCGGCATGACCATCCGCGAATATCGCGCCAAGGCGCGCCAGGCCTGGGTCACGACGGGCCTCTCGGGCCTGAGCCTGCGCCTGCGCGGCGACCATCGCCTGGACGAGATCGGCAGGCGCGCGCTGGACTACCTGGCGGACTACCTGCACGCCAGCGTCGGCGCGGGCTACGTCGTCACCAACGGCGGCGACGACCTGGAGCTCTTTGGCGGCTACGCCCTGCCGGCCGAGCGGCTGGCGCAGAAGATTCCCGGCGCGCAGGGGCTGGTCGGCCAGGCCGCCGCCTCGCGCAAGCTGCTGCACCTGCGCGACGTGCCGGCCGGCCACTTCGAGGTCTCGTCGGCCACTGGCCGTTCCAACCCGGCCGAGCTGATCCTCGCGCCCGCCATGCAGAACGAGCGCGTCTATGCCGTGATCGAACTGGGCTTCAACCACGCCGTCGGCCAGAGCGAGCGCAGCCTGCTGGAAGGCGCCTCCGAGATGCTGGCCTCGGCGATCCGCGCCGGCGTGGACCGCACGCGCCTGGAAGCGCTGCTGGCCGAAACCCAGCGCCAGTCGGAAGAACTGCAGACCCAGCAGGAAGAGCTGCGCGTCAGCAACGAAGAGCTGGAACAGCAAAGCCGCATCCTGCAGGAATCGCAGGCCCGCATGGAAGTGCAGCAGACCGAGCTCAAGCAGGCCAACGTCAGCCTGGAGATGCAGACCGAGCAATTGCTGCGGGTGCAGGGCGCGCTCACCGACAAGGCGCGGCTGCTGACGCAGGCCAGCCAGTACAAGAGCGAGTTCCTGGCCAACATGAGCCACGAACTGCGCACCCCGCTGAATTCGACGCTGATCCTGTCCAAGCTGCTGTCCGAGAACAAGCCGGGCAACCTGAGCGCGGACCAGGTCAAGTACGCGCGGACCATCTACGAAGCGGGCAGCGACCTGCTGGCGCTGATCAACGACATTCTCGACCTGGCCAAGATCGAGGCCGGCCAGGCCACCGTGGAAGTCGAGGCGGTGGCCATCGCGCCCACGCTGGAACGGCTGCTGGATCCGCTGCGGCCGATCGCGCAGGACAAGCGCCTGACGCTGGAACTGGACATCGCCGCCGACGTGCCGGCGTCGCTGCACACCGATCCGCAGCGGCTGGGCCAGGTGCTCAAGAACCTGCTGTCGAACGCCTTCAAGTTCACCGAGCAGGGCAGCGTGGCGCTCAAGGTCTCGCGCGCGCCGCGCAACATGCTGTCGTTCGCCGTGCAGGACACCGGCATCGGCGTGCCGGCCGACCAGCAGGAACTGATTTTCGAGGCCTTCCGCCAGGCCGATGGCAGCAGCCACCGCAAGCATGGCGGCACCGGCCTGGGGCTGTCGATCTCGCGCGACCTGGCCAAGCTGCTGGGCGGTTCCCTGTCGCTGGTCAGCACGCCGGGGCAAGGCAGCGTGTTCACGCTGCTCCTGCCGATGCGCCTGGAGGCCGCGCCGGTGGCGCCCGGCCCCAGCCTGCCCGCGCCGATCCCGACGCCCCCCGTCATCCCCGCCTGGGCGGCGCCCGCCGCGCCCGGGCCAGCGCCGGTGGCCGAGCCGGTCCAGCCGGACCTGGAAGCGGCCCCCGAGGCCGGCCGCACCATCCTGGTCATCGAGGACGATGAACGTTTCGCCGGCATTCTCGGCGACCTGGCGCGCGAAATGGGCTTCGGCTGCCTGGCCGCGCACACCGCGACCGACGGCCTGGCGCTGGCGGCGCAGCGCCGGCCCGACGCCATCGTGCTCGACATCAACCTGCCCGACTTCTCGGGCCTGGGCGTGCTGGACCAACTCAAGCGCAATCCCCAGACCCGCCACATCCCGGTGCACATCGTGTCGGTGGCCGACTATTCGCAAGAGGCCATGGGCCGCGGCGCGATCGGCTACGCGCTCAAGCCGGTCAAGCGCGAAGAGCTGACGCAGGCGCTGCTGCGCCTGGAAGCCAAGTTCACCCAGAACGTGCGGCGCGTGCTGGTGGTGGAGGACGACGACCGCCAGCGCGAAAGCGTGCGCGAGCTGCTGGCGCGCGACGACGTCGAGATCGTGCCGGCCGCGACCGCCGGCGCCGCCCTGAACCTGCTGCGCGAGGCCACCTTCGACTGCGTGGTCATGGACCTGAACCTGCCCGACATCAGCGGCTACGAGCTGCTGCGCGAAATGGCCGAGCAGGAGAGCGTGTCGTTCCCGCCCGTGATCGTGTACACCGGCCGCGCCCTGTCGCGCGACGAAGAGCAGCAGCTGCGCCGCTTCTCCAAGTCCATCATCATCAAGGACGCGCGTTCGCCCGAGCGCCTGCTGGACGAAGTGACGCTGTTCCTGCACCAGGTCGAGGCCGACCTGCCGCCGCAGCAGCGCCAGATGCTGGAGCTGGCCCGCAGCCGCGACAGCACGCTGGAAGGCCGCACGGTGCTGGTGGTCGAGGACGACGTGCGCAACGTGTTCGCGCTGTCGAGCATCCTGGAGCCGACCGGCCTGCGGGTGGAGATCGCGCGCAACGGCCGCGAGGCGCTCGAGGCGCTGGATCGCGTCGGCGTGGACGGTCATCCGGTGATCGACCTGGTGCTGATGGACATCATGATGCCCGAGATGGACGGCTACACCGCCATGCGCGAGATCCGCACGCGGCCGGAATGGCGCCGCCTGCCGATCATCGCGCTGACCGCCAAGGCCATGAAGGACGACCAGGAGAAATGCCTGGCGGCCGGCGCCAACGACTACATCGCCAAGCCGCTGGACGTGGAGCGCCTGCTGTCGCTGGTGCGCGTCTGGATGCGCAAGTAACGCGGCCCCGCGACCATGCCCCAGTCCCCACCGAACAAGGCGCATACCGAGGATATCGAGCAGCGGCTGCTGCTCGACGCGATCTACCACCAGTACCACTACGATTTCCGCGCCTATGCGCAGGCCTCGCTCAAGCGCCGCCTGCAGAGCGCGCTGTCGCACTTCAGCTGCAAGACCCTGTCGCAGCTGCAGGACCGCGTGCTGCACGAGCCCTCGGTGTTCACCGGCCTGCTGCAATTCCTGACAGTGCAGGTCAGCGACATGTTCCGCGACCCCAGCTACTTCCTGGCGCTGCGCCGCGAAGTGGTGCCGATCCTGCGCACCTACCCTTCGATCAAGGTGTGGGTGGCCGGCTGCAGCGCCGGCGAGGAAGTCTATTCGCTCGCCATCCTGCTGCACGAGGAAGGCCTGCTGGACCGCGCCCTGATCTACGCGACCGACATCAACCCGCATGCGCTGCGCGCGGCCGAACAGGGCGTGTTCGACCTGGAGCGGGTCGCCGCCTTCACCAGCAACCACGCCCAGTCCGGCAGCCGCAGCTCGCTGTCCGACTACTACACCGCGCGCTACGGCCGCGTGGTGTTCGACAAGCGGCTGCGCGAGCACATGGTGTTCTCCGACCACAGCCTGGCCACCGACAGCGTGTTCGCCGAAGTGCACCTGGTGTCGTGCCGCAACGTGCTCATCTATTTCGAGCGCGACCTGCAGGACCGCGCGCTGCGCCTGTTCCACGACGCGCTGGTGCATCGCGGCTTCATGGGCCTGGGTTCGCGCGAGTCGGTGCGCTTTTCCGCCCAGGCCGACGGCTTCGACGACTTCGTGCTCGAAGACCGCATCTACCGCAAGAAGGCCGGCCTGTGAGCGCCCCGACGCCGGATCGCCGCGACGCGGCGCTCGCCTGGGACGCCATCGTCATCGGCGGCTCGTCGGGCGCCATCGAGGTCCTGAACCTGCTGATGCCCGCCCTGCCGGCCGGCCTGCGCGCGGCCGTGATCGTGCTGCTGCACCTGCCGCGCGACCGCCGCAGCCTGCTGGTCGACATCTTCCGCGACCGTTGCGCGCTGCCGCTGTGCGAGGCCGAGGACCAGCAGCCCGTCCGGCCGGGCCACGTGTATTTCGCGCCGCCCGACTACCACCTGCTGGTCGACCGCGGACCGCGGCTGGCGCTGTCGATCGGCCCGCTGGTGCATTTCTCGCGGCCGTCGATCGACGTGCTGTTCCAGTCCGCCGCCGACGGCTATGGCGAACGGCTGCTGGGCGTGCTGCTGTCGGGCGCCAACGAGGACGGCGCCGCCGGCCTGGCCGCCATCCACGCCGCGGGCGGCCGCGCCGTGGTCCAGGCGCCGGACACCGCCGCCATGCGGGCCATGCCCGACGCCGCCCTGGCCCGCATCGACGCCGCCGAAGTCCTGGCGCCCGCCGCCATCGCGGCGCTGCTGTCACAACAGCCCGCGCAGCCGCACCCCTGAACTCCCCAACCCCACGACACCATGATATTGACATCCGCCAAACCCTCGGACGACCGCATCAAGTGCCTGTTGGTCGACGACGTGCCCGAGAACCTGGTGGCGCTGGAAGCGCTGCTGGCGAGCGACCGGGTCGAGGTTCTGAAAGCGCAGTCGGGCCCGCAGGCGCTGGAACTGCTGCTGAACCATCCCGACGTGGCGCTGGCGCTGCTCGACGTGCAGATGCCCGACATGAACGGCTTCGAGCTGGCCGAACTGATCCGCGGCAGCGAACGCACCCGCCACATTCCGCTGATCTTCATCACCGCCGGCTCGCGCGAACAGAACTGGCAGTTCCGCGGCTACGAGAGCGGCGCGGTGGACTTCCTCTACAAGCCGGTCGACCCCTACATGCTGCGCAGCAAGGCGAACGTGTTCTTCGAGTTGCACGAACGCCGGCGCGCGCTGGCGCAGCAGCTGGAAGCGCGCACCGAGGCCCTGCGGGTCAACGACATGTTCATGGCGGTGCTGGGCCATGACCTGCGCACGCCGCTGCAGGCCGTCATCATGGGCGCGTCGATGCTGGAGCGCCAGGGCGGCGACGCCCGCGTCGTCAGCCTGGCGCAGCGCATGCTGCAAAGCAGTGAGCGCATGAAGCACCTGATCGAGGACCTGCTCGACGTGACGCGCATCCGCCAGGCCGGCGGGCTGGCGCTGACGCCGGCGCGCATCGGCATGGACACGCTGGTCAACCGCACGCTGGACGAATTGCGCACCGGCTTCGCCGAGCGCGACATCGACGCCGAATTCCATGGCGACCCGATCGGCGAGTGGGACGGCGAGCGCATCGCGCAGGTGCTGGCCAATCTGCTCGGCAACGCCCTGCACCATGGCGCCCGCGACGTGCCGGTGCGGATCGAGGTGGATGGTTCCGCCGCCGACCGGGTCGTGGTCACGGTCAGCAACGGCGGCAGCATCCCCGCGGAGCTGCTGCCGCAGCTGTTCAATCCGTTCCGCAGCGGCGTGCGGCCGGCCGGCGGCCATCGCGGCCTGGGCCTGGGGCTGTTCATCGCGCAGCAGGTCGCGCAATCGCATGGCGGCCGCATCAGCGCCGAATCGCGCGACGGCATCACCCGCTTCCGCGTGGCGCTGCCACGACAGGCGTCGACCGCTCAGGGTTGAGGCCCGGCCCCGCGCCCCATGAGCCCCGCGCGCCCGGGCCAAGGCGGCGCGCATCGCCGGATCGGGGACCTGGACCGCGCAACGACGCCGGAGTTTTCGGTAGTATGTCGCCATGGTGCCGCGGCGCGTTCCGCCGCCGCCCCCCTTCCGCGCACTCTGCGGCCGCACCCCAATGTGACCCCGGATATTCTTCATGCCCGACCCGATACGTCTGCAGGCCCTGATACAGGATTGCGCGCGCGGCCAGGAATCCGCGCTGGCCGAACTCTATCGTCAAACGTCCCCGCATCTGTTTGCCCTCGCCGTCCGTATATTGCGACGAAGCGACTGGGCGGAAGAAGTCCTCCAGGACAGCTTCATCAATATCTGGCGCAACGCCGCCCGCTATTCTTCGGAACAGAGCCAAGTCATGACCTGGATGACCCGCATCGTGCGCAACCGCTGTATCGACCTGCTGCGCAGGCCGGACCTGGAGCGCCCGGACGCCGACGGCGAACTGACGCTGGCCTGGGCGGATGACGCGCCCGGCCCCTTCGAGCGCCTGCAGACCGACCAGGACGCCCGGCGCCTGGCCGACTGCCTCAAGCAGCTGGAAGGCCAGCAGCGCACGGCCATCGCGCTGTCCTTCTTCGACGACCTGAGCCACGGCGAGATCGCCCGCCGCCTGCAGGCGCCGCTGGGCACGATCAAGAGCTGGGTGCGGCGGGGCATGGAACGGCTCAAGAGGTGCCTGTCATGAACTACCGCGATCCGCAATTGCGCGCCCGGCTGGCGGCCGACTATGTCTCGGGCGCCATGCGGGGCGGCGCCCGCCGCCGCTTCGAGGGCCTGATGGCCGCCGATGCCAACCTGCGCCGGCAGGTGCGCGGCTGGGAAGACGACATCTACCCCTTGCTCTGGTCGCTGCCGGGCAGGACGCCGCCGGGCCGCGTCTGGCGCGCCATCGAATCGCGCCTGCGCCCCGGCGCCGCCCCCTGGTGGCGCGGCCTGGCGTTCTGGCGCATCGCCAGCGGCGCGCTGGCCGCCCTGCTGGTGGCCGGCGTCGTCATCTACCCCATGCAGGTGGACCGCGCCGCCCGCGCGCAACTGATGGCCGTGCTGCAAAGCCCCGAAGCCCAGGCCATGCTGGTGGTGCGCGCCGACGAAGCCGGCGGCCTGCGTATCCAGGCGCTGCAGAACCTGGCCACGCGCGCTGGCGGCAAGGCGCTGGAGCTCTGGGCCATCCCGCCCGGCCAGGCGCCGCAGTCGGTCGGGCTGGTGTCGCCCGAAGGCCTGACGGCGCTGCGCCGCGCCCAGGGCCTGGCCGGCGTCCAGCAACTGGCCATCACGCTGGAACCGCCGGGCGGCTCGCCCACCGGCGCGCCCACCGGGCCGGTCATCATGAGCGGCGACGTGCTGAAGATCTGAGCCGCATCCAACGCGGGCCCGGGCCCGTATAGAGGGGTGTCCCCGTTGCGGAGCACCCCATGTCTTCCTGGATCGGCCCGGGCCCGCGCGGCCTGCTCGAAATGCTGCTGGTGGCCGGCCTGGCGCTGTGCCTGCTGGCCGCCTGCTCGCCCCTGACCCTGCTCAACGGCGCCGTGCCGGACGGCGCCAGCCGCGCCACGTCCGGGCTGGCCTATGGCCCGCTGCCGCGCCAGCGCCTGGACCTCTACGCGCCGCCGGACGCCGCCGGCGCGCCGGTGGTGGTGTTCTTCTACGGCGGCAGCTGGCGCAGCGGCGAACGCGCCGACTACCGCTTCGCCGGCGACGCGCTGGCCTCGCGCGGCATCATTGCCGTCATCGCCGACTACCGCCTCTACCCCGAAGCCGCCTACCCGGCGTTCCTGCAGGACGCCGCGCTGGCGGTGGCCTGGACGCAGCGGCATATCGGCGCCTATGGCGGCGACCCGGGCCGGGTGTTCGTGGCCGGCCACAGCGCCGGCGGCTACCTCGCCGCCATGCTGGCGCTGGACCCGCGCTGGCTGCGGGAGGCCGGCTCCGCGCCGGGCACGCTGGCCGGCTGGATCGGCCTGGCCGGCCCCTACGACTTCCTGCCGATCACCGCGCGCGACGTGCGGCCGGTCTTCCTGTTCCCCGACACGCCGGCCGATTCGCAGCCCATCCGCCACGCCAGCGCCGCGGCCCCGCCGGGCCTGCTGTTGACCGGCGCCGCCGACACCGAGGTGGACCCGCAACGCAACAGCGCCGCCCTGGCGCGCGACCTGCGCGCCGCGGGGGCCTGCGCGCGCCTGGTCGAATACCCCGGCCTCGGCCACAAGCTGCTGGTCGGCGCGCTGGCGCGGCCCCTGCGCTGGCGCGCGCCGGTGCTGGACGACATCGCCGCCTTCGTGGCCCGCCCCTGCGCCCCCTCCCCAGGAGAATGACCATGCGCCCCGACCTGCCGCTGGCTCTGCTGCTTGCCCTGATCCTGCCGCTGGCGCCGCTGGTCACCCGGGCGGCCAACGAGCATTACCTGGGCTACGCCTATGCCCCCCACGGCGGCGCCGAGCGCTACCGCGAAGAGCACTGGGTCGTCAGGGACGGCGCGCGGCAGACCCGGCTGGTGCTGTACCGCTGTCCGGACGGCGCCGCCTTCGCGCGCAAATGGGTGCGGGGCGGCGTCGACGATCCCGCGCCCGATTTCGCGCTGTTTGACCAGCGCGACGGCTACCGCGAGGGCGCCAGCCGCCGCGACGGCGAACGTCACGTCTACATGCAGGCCCGCGCCAGCGCCGCCATGCAGAGCCAGAAGCTGCCGGCGGTCGCGGACCCCGTGATCGACGCCGGCTTCGACGCCTGGCTGGGCACGCACTGGGACGCGCCCGCCGCGCCCCTGCAATTCCTGGTGCCCAGCCGGTTGGCCTGGGTGCCGCTGGAGGTCCAGGTGCGCGACTCGCCGGAGCCGGGCCAGCGCATGTTCCGGCTGCGGCTCGATGCCTGGTACGGCTTCGCCGCGCCCCCGCTGCGCGTGACCTACGACCGCGACAGCCGGCGCCTGCGCCGCTTCGAAGGGCCCAGCAACCTGCGCGACGGCAACGGCGGCACGCAGACCGTGCGGATCGAATTCCCCGCCGACGCCGAGCTGGCCCCGCCCACGCAGCAAGACATGGACGCCGCCGCGGCCACGCCGCTGACGGGGCGTTGCGACTAAGGGTTTTTACCAACGCATCCAGCCGGCGCGCCCGCCCGTATATCCCCGCAAGCCTTGAACAGGACACGATGATGCGCCCCGAACTCTCTCGCTGGACCGCCTCGATGCGCCGCTGGGTCGACACCCAGGCGGCGGGCGCGCCTGGCGGCCCGCCCGACCGTATCGACTGGACCCGCGCCCTGCCCTTCGCGCTGCTGCACGCGGGCTGCCTGGGCGTGGCGTGGACCGGCGTATCGCCGGTGGCGCTGGCCGTGGCGGCGGCGCTCTACGCCCTGCGCATGTTCGCCCTGACCGGCTTCTACCACCGCTATTTCTCGCACCGCACCTTCCGCACGTCGCGCACCATGCAGCTGGTCTTCGCCATCCTCGGCGCCTCGTGCGCCCAGCGCGGCCCGCTGTGGTGGGCCGCCCATCACCGCCACCATCACCGCCACGCGGACGACGACCAGGACCTGCACTCGCCGGCCCGCCATGGCTTCTGGTGGAGCCACATGGGGTGGTTCCTGACGCCGCGCGCCTTCGCCACCGACCTGGCCCGCGTGCCGGACCTGCGCCGCTACCGCGAACTGCGCTGGCTGGACCGCTTCGACGCCGCCGTGCCCATCGCGCTGGCGCTGCTGTGCTACGCCCTGGGCGCCGCGCTCGAACGCCTGGCTCCCGGCCTGGGCACCAGCGGACCGCAGATGCTGGTGTGGGGCTTCTTCATCTCGACCGTGGCGCTGTTCCACGCCACCGTCACCATCAATTCGCTGGCGCACTGCTACGGCAAGCGCCGCTACGACACCGCCGACGACAGCCGCAACAACGCCTGGCTGGCGCTGCTGACCTTCGGCGAAGGCTGGCACAACAACCACCATTTCTATCCCGGTTCGGCGCGCCAGGGCTTTCGCGCCCGCGAAATCGACCTCACCTGGTACGGCCTGCGCCTGCTGGCGGCCACCGGCCTGATCTGGGACCTGAAACCCGTGCCGGCCTGGGTGCTGGCGCGCGCCAAGGAATGACCATGCGCATCGCCATCATCGGTTCGGGCATCGCGGGACTGGTCTGCGCCTGGAAGCTGGGCCAGGACCATGACGTGACGCTGTACGAAGCCAACGACTACCTGGGCGGCCACACCCACACCCACGACGTCGAGCAGGACGGCCGCCGCTACGCGGTGGACAGCGGCTTCATCGTGCACAACCCGGTCAACTACCCGCATTTCACGGCCATGCTGGACGAGCTGGGCGTGCGCTCGCAGCCCACCACCATGAGCTTCTCGGTACACCAGGAGGCCGGCGGCCTGGAATACAACGCGACCTCGCTCGACACCCTGTTCTGCCAGCGCCGCAACCTGCTGTCGCCGCGCTTCCTGGGCATGGTGCGCGACCTGCTGCGCTTTTACCGCGAGGCGCCGGCGCTGCTGGCCGGCGACGAACCCGGCCCGACGCTGGGCGAGTACCTGGCGCGGCGCCGCTACGGCCAGGCGTTCCAGGCCAACCACCTGATCCCGATGGCGTCGGCGCTGTGGTCGTCGCCCGCCGCGCGCATCCTGGAGTTCCCGGCGCGCTACCTGGTGCAGTTCATGGCCAACCACCAGATGCTGCAAGTCGATCCGCGGCCCCAATGGCGCGTGGTGCAGGGCGGCTCCAGCAGCTATATCCGCGCGCTGCGCGAACGCTGGAACGTGCGGGTGCGCCTGAACTGCCCGGTGTACCAGGTCACGCGCCAGGCGGACGGCGTCACCCTGGCCTCGTGCGAGGGCCGGCCGCGCTACGACCAGGTGGTGTTCGCCTGCCACAGCGACCAGGCCCTGAAGCTGCTGGCCGCGCCCAGCGCCGCCGAGCGCGAGGTGCTGGGCGCGATCACCTATCAGCACAACGACGTCGTGCTGCACACCGATGCGCGCCTGCTGCCGCGCCACCCCAAGGCCTGGGCGGCGTGGAATGCCTACGTGCCGGCCGATCCGTCGGCGCCGTGCTCGGTCAGCTACTGCATGAACCTCCTGCAGGGCCTGCAATCGCGCCAGCCGTTCATCGTCACGCTCAATCGCGGCGACGCCATCGATCCGGCGCGGGTGCTGGCCCGCATGCGCTACCACCACCCGGTCCACACACTGGCGTCCGTGGCCGCCCAGGCGCGCCGCGACGAGATCTCCGGCCACCAGCGCTGCTGGTACGCGGGCGCCTATTGGGGCTGGGGCTTCCACGAAGACGGCGTGGCCAGCGCGCTGGACGTGGTGCGCGGCATCCAGTCACAGGCCGCGGCGCTGTCCGCGGTGGCGGCATGAACGGCCACAGCGCCCTCTACGAAGGCCGCGTGACGCACCGGCGCCACGTGCCGCACGCGCACGGCTTCAGCTACTGCATGGCGCAGCTCTACCTGGACCTGGACGAGATCGACCAGGTGTTCCAGCGCCGCTGGCTTTGGTCGGTGGACCGGCCCAACCTGGCCGAATGGCGCCGCGGCGATTATCTCGACGGCGATGCCGGCCTGCCGCTGGCGCAGGCCGTGCGGGCGCGGTTGCAGGCCAGCCTGGGCCAGGCCCCCGCCGGACCGATCCGGCTGCTGGCCCATCCGCGCTACGCCGGCTATGTCTTCAACCCGGTCAGCTTCTATTACTGCTACGAAGCCGATGGCGTGACCCTGGCCGCCATCCTGGCCGAGATCACCAACACGCCCTGGAAACAGCGCCACTGCGTCGTCCTGCCGGTCGAGACCGCCGACCGCCGCGACGGCGCGCTGGCCTGGCGCTTCGACAAGCGCTTCCACGTCTCGCCCTTCATGCCGATGGACTGCGTCTACGACTGGCGCTTCAACGCGCCGGGCGAGGACCTGCGGGTGCACATGCGCGTCAACCGCCAGGGCCAGCCGCAGTTCGACGCCCACCTGCACCTGCAACGCCGCGAACTCGACGGCGCGGCGCTGGCGCGCCTGCTGTGGCGCTTTCCGCTGATGACCGCGCAGGTCATCGGCGCCATCCACTGGCAGGCCCTGCGCCTCTGGCTCAAGCGCAACCCGATCCACGACCATCCCCGCACGCCCAACGGAGAACCCCAATGAAAGCCATGACGCCTTCCGAACATGCCGCCATCGCGGCGACCCGCCCGCCCGGCGCGCTGGATCGCCTGTTGCGCAAGCGGCTGTTCGCCAGCCTCTCGACGCTGACCGGCGGGCGGCTGGCGATCGAGGACAGCCTGGGCAGCGCCACGCTCGGCCAGGGCGAGCCGGTGGTGCGCCTGACCATCCGCGACATGGCCTTCTACCGCCTGGTGGCCACGCAGGGCAGCGTCGGCGCGGGCGAGGCGTATGGCGACGGCATGTGGACCTGCGACGACCTGGTCGCCCTGGTGGGCCTGCTGGTGCGCAACCGCGACACGCTGGACGGCATGGAATCGGGGCTGGCGCGCGTGGCCGGCTGGGTGCTCAAGCGCTGGCACGCCGGCAACCGCAACACCCACGCAGGCAGCCGCCGCAACATCGCCGCCCACTACGACCTGGGCAACGATTTCTTCTCGCTGTTCCTGTCGCCCGACCTGATGTATTCGTCGGCCCTGTGGGCCGGCGCCGACGACACGCTGGAAGAGGCGTCGCGGCGCAAGCTGGACACCATCTGCCGCAAGCTCGAACTCGGCCCGGGCGACCGCGTCGTCGAAATCGGCAGCGGCTGGGGTGGATTCGCCATCCATGCCGCGCGCCACTACGGCTGCCACGTCACCACCGCCACCATCTCGCGCGAGCAGCACGTCATGGCATTGGCGCGGGTGCGCGCCGCCGGCCTGGACGATCGCGTCAGCGTGGTGCTGCAGGACTACCGCGACCTGCAGGGCCGCTACAACAAGCTGGTGTCGATCGAGATGATCGAGGCCATCGGCGCGCAATACCTCGAGACCTATTTCGCCAAGGTCGCCGACCTGCTCGCGCCGCACGGGCGCGCCCTGATCCAGGCCATCACCATCGAGGACCACCGCTACCAGCAAGCGCTGGGCGAAGTGGATTTCATCAAGCGCCACATCTTCCCGGGCAGCTTCATTCCCTCGATCGAAGCGATGCTGCGCGCCAAGACGCGCGCCAGCGACCTGGCCCTGGTGCACCTGGAGGACTTCGGCCTGTCGTACGCGCGCACGCTGCAGGCCTGGCGGCAACGCTTCCTGGCGCATCTGCCCGAAGTGCGGGATCAGGGCTTCGACAGCCGCTTTTGCCGCCTGTGGGAGTTCTATCTGGCGTACTGCGAAGGCGGCTTTCGCGAGCGTTCCATCGGCGTCTCGCACCTGTTGCTGACCCACCCCGGCGCCCGCGGCAGCGGCGAACGCTGGGTCCAGGCAGGCGTGTGATGCGCTTCTGGACCAACCTGCTCGGCTACCAGCTGGTCTGGTTCAGCGCCGTCATCGGCGCCGGCCGCGGCCTGGCCTGGCCGGGCGTGGTCTCGGCCCTGGTCTTCATTGCCGCGCAGTTGGCCTGCTCGGTCGAGTGGCGCGCCGACCTCAAGCTGGCCGCCGCCGCGCTGCTGTGCGGCTGCCTGCTCGACGGCGCGTTGTCCGCGCTGGGCTGGTCGGTGTACGCCGCCGATGCCTGGCCCGCGCCGCGCTGGATCCTGGCGCTGTGGGCGGCCTTCGCCCTGACGCTGAATCATTCGCTGGCCTACCTGCGGCCGCGCCGCTGGCTGGCCTGCGCTTTCGGCGCCATCGGCGGGCCATTGGCCTACTGGGGCGCTGCGCGCGGCTGGCAGGCGGTGCAGTTCGACGCGCCCGCCTGGCGCGCCACCGTGGCGCTGGCGCTGGGCTGGGGCCTGATCCTGCCGGCGCTGACGCGCTGGGCGCACCGCTGGACGCGGGAGGCCGCATGAATCCCCTGTCGCAATGGCTGGTCATCGCCGTCGTCATGGTCATCGCCATGGCGCTGGCCTGGACCTGGCAGCGCCGCCGCGCCAACGCGGGCATCGTCGACGTGGTCTGGGCCGCGGGCATGGGCGCCAGCGCCCTGCTGGTCGCCGCCACCGGCCAGGGCGACCGGGCGCCAAGGGCCAGCCTGGCCGTGATGGCCGGCGTCTGGTCGCTGCGGCTGGCCTGGCATCTGTGGCGCAGGGTCCGGCAGGGCGAGGACGGGCGCTACCGCGCGCTGCGCGAACACTGGGCGGGCCATCAGGGCAAGTTCTTCGGCCTGTTCATGTTCCAGGCCGGCCTGGTGATGCTGTTCAGCCTGCCCTTCCTGGCCGTGGGCGTGAGCCCCGCGCGCGGCCTGCCCGTCGCGCTGAGCCTGGCGATCTGGCTGGCGGCGCTGGCCGGCGAAGTCATCGCCGACCGCCAGCTCGACCGCTTCCGCGACGATCCGGCCCATCGCGGCCAGACCTGCCGCGATGGCCTGTGGCGCTACTCGCGCCATCCCAATTATTTCTTCGAATGGTGCCATTGGTTCGGCTACGTCGCGCTGGCCTGGGGCTCGCCCCTGGCCTGGCTGGCGTGGCTCGGCCCCGTGCTGATGTACGTGTTCCTGCGCTGGATCAGCGGCATCCCCTTCACCGAGCAGCAGGCCCTGCGCACGCGCGGCGACGACTACCGCGCGTACCAGCGCCGCACCTCGGCCTTCTTCCCGTGGTTCCCCAAATCCTGACGAGGCCCGCCATGACGACCGCCAGCCTGCACGACCTTCCGCTCGCCACCGACCGCCCCGCGCCCGGCCTGCTCGGCCTGGCCGAACGCGGCCTGGTGCCCGACGCGCTGCTGCGCCTGGGCATCCGCCGCCTGTGCGCCGAACGCCTGGCGGCCGAATACGCCGGCGGCATCGACGCCTGGACGGCGCGCAACCAGGACCTGATCGCGCGCCTGCGCGCCAGCGCGGTGGCCATCCACACCGACGCCGCCAATGCCCAGCACTACGAACTGCCGACCGCATTCTTCCAGCTCTGCCTGGGCGCCCGCATGAAATACTCCGGCTGCCTGTACCCGACCGGCGCCGAGACCCTGGACCAGGCCGAAGCCGCCATGCTGCGCCTGTACGGCGAACGCGCCGAACTGGCCGACGGCCAGGACATCCTGGAACTGGGCTGCGGCTGGGGCTCGCTGACGCTGTGGATGGCCGAACACTATCCCAACGCCCGCATCACCGCGGTGTCCAACTCGGCCACCCAGCGCCAGCACATCGAGGCGCGCTGCCGCGAGCGCGGCTGGGAACACGTGCGGGTCATCACCTGCGACGTGAACGTGCTGGCGCTGCCCGCGGCCGCCTACGACCGCTGCGTCTCGGTGGAAATGTTCGAGCACATGCGCAACTACCAGGACCTGCTGGCCCGCATCGGCCAATGGCTGCGCCCCGGCGGCAAGCTGTTCGTGCACATCTTCGCGCACCGCGAACGCGCCTACCCGTTCGAGACCGAAGGCGCCGGCAACTGGATGGGACGCCACTTCTTCACCGGCGGCATCATGCCGGCGGCCGACACGCTGCTGCACTTCCAGCGCGACCTGCAATTGCAGGAAAAGTGGTTTCTCGACGGCACGCACTACGCGCGCACGGCCAACCACTGGCTGGCCAACCAGGACGCCCGCGCCGCCCAGGCCCGGGCGGTGCTGGAGCAGGCCTACGGCCCCCAGCTGGCGCCGCTGTGGCACCAGCGCTGGCGCATGTTCTGGATGGCCTGCGCCGAATTGTTCGGCTACGACGACGGCCAGCAATGGGGCGTCGCCCACTACCGCTTCACCCGTCCCTGAGGAGACCGCCATGTTGCGCGCCCTGTGTGTCGCCGCGATGGGCCTGCTGGCGGGCTGCGCCGGGCCCGCGCCCATGCCGCCCGTGGCCCATGTGGACCTGTCGCGCTTCATGGGCGATTGGTACGTCATCGCGCACATCCCCAGCTGGCCCGAGCGCAACGCCTACGACGCGGTGGAAAGCTACCGGCCACTGCCCGATGGCCGGATCCGGACGGACTTCCGCTACCGCAAGGGCAGCTTCGACGCCGACGTGAGCACCATGCACCCGGTGGCCACGGTGCGGCCGGACAGCGGCAACGCCGTCTGGGGCATGCAATTCATCTGGCCGATCCAGGCGGAGTACGTCATCGCCTATCTGGACGACGCCTACCAGACCACCATCATCGGCCGCTCCAAGCGCGACTATGTGTGGATCATGGCGCGCGTGCCGTGCCTGAGCGACGACGCCTACGCCCAGCTGGCCGGCCGCGTCGCGGCGCTGGGCTACACCGAGCCCCTGCGCAAGGTGCCGCAGCGCTGCCAATAGGCAACGCCGGCCCGCGTCAGCGCCGCGGGCCGGCGCCTTGCCGCCGTCAGAAGTCCATCGATGCCGACAGCATGAAGGTGCGCGGGGCGCCCAGCGCCAGGCTCGACAGCTGCGGCATGCCCCAATAGGCCTTGTTGGTCAGGTTGTTGATACCCGCCCGCAAGATCAGCGGACGGTCGGCCACCTTGGTGGCGTAGCGCGCGCCGACGTCATAGGTGGTGCGGCCAGCCACCGACAGCGAATTGTCGGCGCTGATGTACTGCTTGGACAGCGAGGTCGCGTTGGCGGTCAGCGTCAGCCCCTGCACGGCCGGCACGTCCCACTCGATGCCGAGCTTGCCCTGCAGCTTGGGCACACCGGTCGCCTGCCTGCCCTCGTTGACGGCCAGCGCGGCCTTCGTGACCTTCGGGTCGATGTACGCCACGCCGCCCATCAGGCGCACGCCGCGCAGCGGCTCGCCGAAGAAGCCCCATTCCACGCCCCGGTTGCGCTGTTCGCCGCCGAACGAGAACACGTTGGTGACGGGATCGGTGTAGCCGCTCGGCCGCGTGATCTCGAACACGCTGAGGGTATGCGTGAAGTCGCCGAAGTCGAGCTTGATGCCGGCCTCTTTCTGCTTGGTCTTGTACGGCGCGAACAACTGGCCGGCGTTGGCCGCGGTGACCGGCGCCGTCTGGCCCTTGCTCAGGCCCTCGATGTAGTTGACGTAGACGGAGATGTTGTCGGTGGCCTTGACCAGGATCGCCGCCGCCGGCGTCGTGGCATTGGCGTCATAGCGGCTGGTGCGCGCGCCCGTGGCGACGTTGAAGGTGTCCGAACGAACTTCCTGGCGGCGCGCGCCCAGCGTCAGCTGCACGCGGTCCTCGGCGAACGACAGGGTGTCCGCCAGGCCGTAGCTGATCAGGCGCGTCTCGGTATGCAGGATCGCCGGCCAGACGCCGTCGACCTCCGGGCCCCAGACCGGCTTGTAGATGTTGGTGGTCCAGTCCGCGCCGGGCACCGAACGGCGGCCATAGTCATGTTCGGTATCGGTGTAGTAGGTGGTGTTCAGCACCCACTGGTGCTTGACGCCGCCCGTCTGCAGCTTGCCCCGGACCCCGGCTTCGCCCGTGGTCTTCTTGATGTGCATGTTCAATTGGCCGATGGTGGTGCGGAAATCGCCCGCGGCATTGAGCACCTGGGCCGAGATGGCGCCGTTGTAGGTGTACTCGGACCGGCTGGCGCCGATCGCCGCATACGCCATCAGGTTGTCATTGAGGTCGACTTCGCCGCGCACCATCGCGCCGCGATCGCGGTTGTGCACGTACGCCCAGTCCGGGTTCAGCAAGGTGTCGGCCTTGGGCGGCTTGGGCACCCCCACGCCCGGCGCCAGGTTGATGCCGCGGGTCACGCCGTCGACCCGCTCGTCGCTGTCGTAAAGGTCCGCCGAGATGCGCACGCGCTCGCTGCGCCAGTCCAGCCCGACGGCGGCCAGCTGCGCCTTCTTGTCCTGGTCCTTGATGGCGCCGGCGCCGTTGCGGTAGACCCCGTTGAAGCGGATGCCGAACTGCTTGTCCTCGCCGAAGCGGCGGCCCATGTCCAGGTGCCCGCCGAACTGCGCGTCCGACATGTAGGTCGCGGTCAGCCGCGTCAACGGTTCATCGCCGGCGCGCTTGGGCACCAGGTTGACGGTGCCACCCACCGAGCCGCCCGGCGGCATGCCGTTGAGCAGGGCCGACGGACCCTTCAACACCTCGATGCGCTCGAACATTTCAGGCGTGGTGCGGTAGTACGGCGCCATGCCGAACAGCCCGCCGAAGGAGATGTCGGTGGTGGCGGAAGCGAAACCGCGGATCGAGTAGTTCTCGCTCCAGGCGCCGGTGACGCCATTGCTGAACACCGACGGGTCGGTGCGGGCGATCACGTCGGTGATGTCCTGGGCCTGCAGGTCCTGGATGTACTTGTCGGTGTAGCTGATGACCGAGAACGGCGTGCTCATGGAGTCCCGTTCGCCCAGGAAACCGGCGCGGCCACCGTACGTGACCTGTCCGCCGGCATAAGGCGCGGCGGGTTCCTCGGACTGGCCCGTGACGCGCACCGCCGGCAGCGTCTTGACCCCGGCGCCGGACTCGCCCGCTGGCGCCTGCGTCGCCGTTTCGCTGGTTCGGGCGCGGCCATCGACGGCCTCCTGGGCCAGCGCGGCAGGGGCCGCGACCAGGGCGGCGCCGGCCGTCAGGCCGAACAGGGCCGCGGTCAGGACATTGAAGGGAAAGACGGTCCTGGCATTCGCGGCGCGCGATGAAGGACGTGCGACGCGGCCGCTATGGCGACGTTTGCTCATGGGATGCTCCGTTCGGTTGAGCGTGGGTTGGCCTTCATCGGTTTTCTGCACTGCGAATGAAAACAATGAAGCGAATGGGAATCGTTAATCAATAAAATCCGGGGCGCCGAAGCGCCGGCCGCTCGAGTCAGTCGCGGTAGCCCTTCATCACGTCGTCGATCACGATGCGCAGTGAATTCACGCTGGCGGCGGTGACGTACCAAGCCTCGGCATCGGCAAAGACCACGCGGCCGTTCTTCCAGGCGGGCGTCTGGCGCAGCAGGGGGTTGCCCAGCGTCTCGGCGTTCAGGACCGGCCGGCGTTCCATCACGGCGGTGCGGTCCACCACGTAGATGACATCGGGATTGGCCTGCTGGATGAACTCGCTCGAGATCGGCTGGCCATGCAGGCCGGCCTCGCCGCCCGGGCCGGCCGGTTTCACGCCCAGCGCGTTGAAGACGAAGCCATAGCGCGACTGGACGCCGAAGGACGTGAAGGCGCCGTTGTTGTGCAGCACGATCAGCGCCTTCTCGGGGCGGCCCTGGATCAGGAGGCGCGCCTCCCGGACCTTATCGTCCAGCGCCGCCGCCTGCTGGCGCGCCAGGTCTTCCTTCTCGAAGATCCGCCCGAGCGTCATCAGGTGGTCCTTGATGACCTCGATGTGATTGACCTGGCTGTCGCGGTAATCCACGTCGAAATGGATCGTCGGCGCGATCTGGCTCAGTTCCTTGTAGTGGTTGGCCTGCAGCGACGTGATCAGGATCAGGTCCGGCTTGGCCGCGTGCACCCGCTCCAGGTTCGGCTGCACGATCGCGCCCATGTCGCGCACGTCCGGCGCGTCCTTGTATTGCGCCAGGAAGTGCGGCACGAAATCCTTCGGCATGCCGGCCACGGGCACCCCCAGCAGGTCCAGGAAATCGACCTCGTTCATGTCCAGCGCCACCACGCGCTGCGGCCGCTTGTCGATGACGGTGGTGCCGAGCTTGTGCTGCACCGTGACGGCCGCATAGGCCGGTTGCGCGGCGGCGCTGGGCGCATCGGGCGCACGCGCGGCCTGGGGCGGATCCGCCGCCTCCCGGCCGCAGCCCTGCACCGCGATCGTGGCGGCCGCCAGCAGGGCCAGCGCCCAGGATCTGTGCTTGAAGGTCATGTCAATTCTCCCGATGGGTTGAAGTAGTTGCACAGGCGTCCGCGCGCGCCGTGCGTGATCTCGAAATCCAGCCCATACAGTTCCCGCAAGCGGTCCTCGGTCACGACCTGCTGCACTGTGCCGGCACAATGCACCGCGCCATCCTTCATGGCGACGATGTGGTCGGAGTAGCTGGCCGCGAAGTTGATGTCGTGCACCACCAGGATGACGGTGCGGCCGTGCGCGTCGCACAGGCGGCGCAGCGCCCGCATGATCTGCACGGCGTGTTTGATGTCCAGGTTGTTCAGCGGCTCGTCGAGCAGCAGATAGTCGGTCTGCTGGGCGATGGTCATGGCCAGGAACGCCATCTGCCGCTGGCCGCCGCTCAACTCGTCGAGATAGGCCTGCCGCAGCGGCCCCAGCGACAGGAACGCGATGGCCTCGTCGATCACCCCCCGGTCCTGCGGCGTCAGCGCGCCGCGGCTGTAGGGGAAGCGCCCGAACGCCACCAGTTCTTCCACCGTCAGGCGCAGGTTGAAATCGGGCGACTGACGCAGCGTGGCGACGCGCTTGGCGTAGTCGCCGATGCGAATACCCGACACGTCGCGGCCGTCGATCAGGATGTCGCCACGGGTCGGCTCCAGCAGCCGCGCCATCATCATCAACAGCGTGGTCTTGCCGGCGCCGTTGGGGCCGATCAGCGAGGTCAGCCGCCCCGCCGGAAACTGCGCGCTGACGTCGGACAGCACCGCCCGCGCGCCATAGTGTTTGGAAAGATGCTTGACGCTAATCATGCCGTGCCCCGCGCCCGCGCCATCAGCGCCAGGAACCAGGCGCCGCACACCAGGTTGACCAGGATGCCGACGGTGGTCCGATAGTTGAAAAGATGCTCCACCGCCAACTGGGCCAGCAGGAACAGGCCGATCGCGATGGCGCAGCCAGTGGGCAGGGTGACCCGGTGGCGACGCGTGCGCGCCAGCGCATAGGCCATGTTGGCGACGAAGATGCCCATGAACGCCGTGGGTCCCAGCAGGCTGGTCGATACCGCGACCAGCGTGGCGATCAGCGCCAGATGCCGCCGCACCTGGCGCTGATAATCCACGCCCAGCGACATCGCCTGATCGCGTCCGAGCGACATCACATCCAGCGTCGGCAAGGTCTTCAGGCCGGCCAGGCACACGCCCGCCACCAGCAGGCCCGACACCAGCAACTGCGCCGGTTCGGTCTTGTTGAACGACGCCTGGGAGAACCCCAGCAGGATCGAGAACTCGCCGGGGCTGGTCTTGAGCTGCACGAACTGCGTGAAGGTGCCGATCACCATCGTCAGCACCAACCCCACCAGCAGCAGGAAATAGACGTTCTGCCGGCCCTGGCGGAACAATCCGCGATGGATCAGCCACGAATAGCCCAGCATCACCGCCACGGACAGGAAGAAATTGCCGTTCGCCCCCAGCAGCACCAGGCTCTGCGCCCCCAGCGCCAGCACCAGCAGCGATTGCAGCAACAGGTAGACCGCCTCGTAGCCCATGATGGCCGGCGTCAGGATGCGGTTGCCCGTCAGCGTCTGGAACACGATCGACGACCAGGCGATGGCCACGCCGCCGATCAGCATGGCCGCCAGCCGCGCAAGCCGCTTGGGGATGACGTAGTCGAAATCGAAGCCGGCGCCCAGGAACAGGAACGCCAGCGCCAGGGCGATGACGAGCAGCCAGGCCAGTTGCCGTGGAGCCCGGCGCATCATCGGTGCTTCCAGAAGATCAGCGCCAGGAACAGCAGGCCGCCCAGCCCGCCCGCGGTCAGGCCGATCGGCACCTCGAACGGGTGGATCAACAGGCGGCCAAGCACGTCGCAGGCCAGCAGCAGCGACGCGCCGCCCAGCGCCACCAGCGGCAGGGTGCGGCCCAGGTTGTCGCCGTAATGCAGCGCCACCAGATTCGGCACCACCAGGCCGACGAAGGGAATGGCGCCGACCGTGATGACCGTGGCGGACACCGTCACGGCCACCAGCACCAGCCCCAGCGCTACGGTAGCCGAGTAGTTCAGCCCCAGGCTCGACGCCATGCCCTCGCCCATGCCCAGCACGGTGAAGCGGTGCGCGTACAGATACGTCAGCGCGACGATCGGCAGGATCAGGTAGATGATCTCGTAGTGGCCCTGCACGATCCGCGAGAAGTCGCCCAGCATCCAGCCCTGCATGCTCTGCAGGATGTTGTGGCGGTAGGCGTAGAACTCCGCCAGCGCGCTCAGCACGCCGCCATACATCAGCCCGATCACCGGCACCAGCACGGTGTTCTTGAATTTCACGCGGCGCACGATCGCCACGAAGAGCAGGCTGGCGGCCAGGCAGAAGACCAGCGCGAACAGCATCCGCGCCGCCGTGCCGGCGGCGGGCGCCAGCGTCAGCGACACCAGGATGCCGAACTTGGCGGCATCCTGCCCGCCCGAGGTGGCCGGTTCGACGAACTTGTTGCGCACGACGTGTTGCAGGATCACCCCGCAGACCGACAGGCCCACGCCCGTCAGCACCAGCGCCGCCAGGCGCGGCAACCGGCTCGCCGTCAGCGTCAGCCAGTCGTCGCCCGACAGCGAAAACACCTGCGACCACGCCATCTGCCGCGCGCCCACCAGCAACGACGCGCCGCACAGCACGATGAATACGCCGACCAGACCCGCACGCATCAGCCGCACACCTCGTCCGATTCCGCGGCGGCGATGCGCCAGCCCTTGGCGGCCCGGCGTTGCGCCAGGAATCGCGCATAGCGCCCCTGGCTTGCGCGCAGCAGCGCGGGCGAGCCCTGCTCGACGACGCGGCCGGCTTCCAGCACCACGATCTGGTCGGCCATTGCCACCGTGGACAACTGGTGCGCGATCACCACCAGCGTGCACCGGCCGCGCAGCCGCGCCAGCGCCTCGGTGACGACGATCTGGTTCTCCGCGTCCAGCGCCGCGGTCGCCTCGTCCACCAGCAGGATCGGGGCGGCGCTGATCAACGCGCGGGCGATGGCGACGCGCTGGCGCTCGCCGCCGGACAGGCGCGCGCCGCCCTCGCCCACCGGCGTGTCCAGGCCTTGCGGCAGCCGTTCGGCAATCGCCGCCACGCCCGCCTGCCGCGCGGCCTCCATGACCTCGGCGTCGTTGGCGTCCGGCTTGCCGACGCGGATGTTGTCGGCGATGCTGCCCGAAAACAGGTAGTTGTCCTGGAAGATCTGGCTGATCTGGCCGGCCAGGCGCGCGCTGGCGATCTGCCTCACGTCCACGCCGCCGACGCTGACGCTGCCCGCGGTCACGTCGAAGAAGCGGGCGATCAGCCGCGCCAGCGTGGTCTTGCCGGAGCCGGACTCGCCGATCAGGGCGACCATGCTGCCCGGCGCGATGCGCAGCGTCACGTCGCGCAACACGTCCGGTTCATCCGGCGCGTAGCGGAAGTCCACCCCGCGCAGCTCGATCGCGCCATCGCGCGGCGCCTGCGGCGCTTCGGGCTCCGGCAACGGTTCCACCGCGAACAGCGCCGCAATAGCATCGAGCTGCCCGCGCGCGCCGCGCAGCACCTCGCCATAGCCCGCCACCTCCAGCAGCGCATCGACGTAGCGGGCCGCCAGCACCAGCGAGACGATGACCGCCACGACCGCCCCGGACGCCAACGGACCGCCCGCCAGGCCATTGGCCCACCACACCGCCGCCATCAGCATGGCGGCGAACGCCGCCTGCACGGCCCAGGCATTCAGGACGGCCGCCCCCGCCGACAACCCGATCAGCCGCGCGCCGGCCTGGCGCTGGCGTTCGACCGCCTGCTCCAGCAACCGCAATCCGCCACCGTCGCCATTGAACGCGCGCAGCACCGACTGCGCCTGGGCGAACTCCACCACGCGCTGGCTGGCGTCGGCGAAACTGCGATGGAAGGCGTCGTCCGCCCGCCGCGACATGGCGGCCGTCAGCGCCAGCATGCCCGCCAGCAGCGGCAACGCCAGCAGCGCGATCATGCCCAGCAGCCAGTGCTGCGCGAACAGCGCGACGACCAGCACCATCGGCGTCACGATCCCGGTGAGCACCGGCGTGAACACGTGCGCGGGAAGCTGGGCCACCGCCATCATGCCCTGCGTGACCACATGCCCCAGACGCGCCGTGTTCGCCGGCGTGAACCATCCGACCGGCAGGCTCGCCACGTGCTCGCCCAGGCGATGGCGACCGCTTTGCAGGATGGCCACGCCCACGCGCACGCCGGCCCGCTCCACCTGGCGCCGCAGCAGCCAGCAGGCCGCCACCTCGGCCACGAGCAACGCCAGCCAGGGCGCCACCCGCCGCACGTCACCGTCAAGCAGATGGATCAGCACCGGCGCCAGCGAGGTGATGGCCAGCCCGCACAGCACGCCATAGGCGACGGCCATCCAGGCATAACGCCGCAGCACGGGCGCCTCCTTGCCCAGCAACAGCAGGAAGGTCTTCAGCATGACGCCCCCGCCTGTTCCGCCGCCACGTCGTAGCCGCCCAGCGTCCACAGCCGGGCATAGCGGCCGCCCAGCGCCAGCAGCGCATCGTGACGGCCCTGCTCGACGATGGCGCCATCCTCCAGCACGAGAATGCGGTCGGCGTGCATCACCGTGTCCAGCCGGTGCGCGATCACCATCAGCGTGCGCCCTTGCGCGAAACGCGACAGCGCCTCCTGGATCGCCACCTCGTTGCCGGCATCGGCCGCCGCCGTGGCCTCGTCGCACACCAGCACCGGCGCATCGAGCAACACGGCGCGCGCGATGCTCACGCGCTGGCGCTCCCCGCCCGACAGCTGCGCGTCCTCGCCAACCACCGAATCGTAGCCACGCGGCAGCGCCAGGATGCGTTCATGGATGTTGGCGGCGCGCGCGGCGGCCTCGACCTCCAGGCGGCTGGCCGCCGGCCGGCCCAGCGCGATGTTGTCATGGATGCTGGCGTGGATCAGGCGCACCTCCTGCAACACGAAGCCGATGCGCCGGTAGAGCTGCGTGGTCTCGATGTGCCGCAGGTCCACCCCGCCCAGCGTGATGCGCCCCTCGTCCGGATCGAAGAACCGTAGCAGCAGCCGCGCCAGCGTGGACTTGCCCGCGCCCGACGTCCCGACGACGGCCGTCACGGTGCCGGGCTCCAGCGTGAAGCTGATGTTCGACAATACCTGGCGTGACTCGCCATAGGCATAGGCGACGTTCTCGAAACGCACCTCGTGGCCGGCCGGCGTCCCGCGGCGTGCGGCCTCGGGCGATGCCAGCACCGGCGTGCGCAGCAACGCCAGCACGCGTTGCGCGGCGGCCGTGGCGCTGCCCAGGTCGTGCAGCAAGGTATGCAACAGCAGCACCGGCGCGCAGATGGCCGGCGCCACCAGCGCGAACGGCAGCACCTGCACCGGCGCGATCCATCCCAGGCCGACAAACAGCGCGCCGCTGGCCAACACCACGCCCAGCACCGTGACCGGGGCGATCATGGCGTGCGCATGGGCCATCGACGCCACCAGCGGGCGGGTGAAACGGACGAAGGCCTCGGCCAGTCCATCCACGGCCTCGTGGTAGCCGCGATGCGCCTTGCCGCCGGCGCCGAACGCCTTGACCACCGGCATCCCGCCGACGAACTCGACTGTCGCGCCGTTCAGGCGTTCGAGCCGGGTGACGAAGGCCTGCATCTCGCCGCCGCCGGCTTTCATGGCGCGGCGCAGGAACAGGAAGAACCCCGGAAACGGCAGCAACGCCGCCAGCGCCATGCGCCAGTCCAGCGCGAACAGGTAGATGACCGACAGCCCGATGGCGCCCGCCGCGCGCCCCACCGCCGTGTAGAAATGCGCGGTCAGGCTGTGCAGCGTGGCGATGTCGTCCTGCATCGCCTGCTTGACCTCGCCCGACGCCTTGCCGCTGAACCAGCCCAGCGGCGCCTGCGCCAGCCGCCGCGCCACGGCCAGTCGCAGGTGGTGCGTGACGCGGTTATCGGCCAGATGCGCGGTCAGTTCGCCGGCGGACACCAGCGCCATGCCGGCGAACAGGCAGATCACGCTGGCGCCCGCCACCCACCAGAGTTCCGCCTGCACCGCCGCGCGGGCGGCGTCCGCCAGGTCGAGGGCGGCCAGCAGAAGCTTCGCGATGTGCGCGATGCCCGCCAGCGGCGCCAGTGTGAGCATGGTGCCCACCGAGGCCAATACCGCCGCGGCGATCAGTTGCCCGCGGATCGGGGACAACACTTGCCTGAGCGGGCCAGGGGTGGCCGCGGCGACTGCGGACGTGCTCATGAAATCGGACTACCCAGATGTTGGTGATAATTATTTGCATGACTATAAACTAAATCCTGAATTAGTTGCATTGCCATAAACTAAATAATCGTGCGCGGGTTAAAGTGACGGATAGCCGCCGTCATCACCAAGGACCAGACATGAACCCGCCAGAGCGCCGTCCGGCGCGGGGCCGCCCGCCCACCATCACCCTGGAGCGGATTGCCGACGCCGGCATTGCAATGGGCTTGCCCAACCTCACCTTCGTCGGCGTCGCCGCCGCGCTGGGCGTCAGCCACATGGCGCTCTACAAGCACGTGCCCAGCCTCGAGGCGCTCAAGCGCCTGATCGCCGAGGAGATCTTCAAGCGCTGGCAGATCCCGCAAGCGAGCGGCAACGGCCGCGGCGGGCTGAAGGAATACCTGACCGTGTTCACCGCATCCGTGCGGGAATTCGTCAAGGCGCATCCGGGCGTGACGCCCTACGTGATCCGGCGGCTGGCGGCCACGCCGTCGATGATCGCCAAGATCGAAGGGCACCAGCGCCACATCGCCCACGCCTACGGTATTTCAAAAGAACAGGCGCGCATGCTGCTGGCGACGGTGGCGTTCCATTGCATGGCGGTGGCCGACACCGTGTATTCGGTGGCCGGCCTGGAGCCGGTGGTCGAGGCGGCGCGCACCGCCGAGGAAGCCGAGATGGAGGCGGAGCTCGATCAGGGCATGCAGGCGCTCATCATCGGGGTGCTGGCGGTGCTGGAAAGCGAGACGCCGCGAACCTGAGGCGACAGGCCTGACGCGGCTAGCCCCACGCCCGCGCCAGCTCGCCAGGCTCCAGGAAGAACTGGCGGTTGCCTTCCAGCTGCCTGACCATGAAGTCGACGAACGTCCGCACGCGCAGCGGTTGCTCGGTGCGGCGCCCGTAGTACAGGTAGATGCCCTCGAGATACACCACGTGCCGCAGCAGCAAAGGCACCAGCCGGCCGGCGCGGATGTGCGGCACGGCGCTGAAGCTGCCCAGCTGGCCGATGGCCTCGCCCGCCAGCACGGTCTGGACCTCGGCGTCGATGTCGTTCATGCACAGCGCCGGCGTGATCTCGCGGTAGACCTGTTCGCCATCGACCTGGAATGCCCACGGCGCGAGCTTGCCCGTGTTGGCGTGGATGTACCCCGTGCAGCGATGCCGCGCCAGGTCGTCGATATCGGCGGGCGCGCCGTGGCGCGCCAGGTAGTCGGGCGCGGCGCAGATCAGCAGCTGGATCGGCAGCAGCCGGCGCGCCACGGTGCCCGCCGCCGGCAACGAACCGCCGCGAAAACCCACGTCGGCCCGGTCGCTGACGAGATCGGTGAAACGGTCGTCGAAATGCACGTCGAGCTGCACCGCGGGATATTCACGCGCGAACGCCAGCACGTGCTGCCACAGCATGCAGTGGATCAGCGACCGCGGCGCGCTGATGCGCAGCGGACCGCTGATCTCGTCGCCGGCGCGCCGCGCATCCGCCAGCGCTTCGGACAGCAGGCCGAGCGCCGGGCTGGCGCTGTCGAGCAGCCGCCGCCCTTCCTCGGTCAGGCTCAGCTTGCGCGTGGTCCGGCGCAGCAGTTGCACGCCCAGCGATTTCTCCAGCTGCATCACCGCGTGGCTCGCCGCCTGCGGCGAAATGCCCTGGTCCACGGCGGCCTTGCGCAGGCTGCCCAGCATGGCGGTGCGCACGAAGATGGTCAGGGCGCGGACTTCATTCATGGCAGGTCTCCCGGCCGGTCGGGGCGGCCTATTGGCAAATAAAAGTTGATTATCATTCTATTGAATAGCCGCTATTCGGAACACACCTGACTCTCTACCATGCGTTTCATCCCTTCCCCCTGACTGGAGAAACGCATGAACACCCCGACGAATTTCAAGAGAATCTGGTTCATCACCGGCGCCTCGCGCGGCCTGGGCGCGCTGATCGCCGAAGCCGCCCTGGCCGACGGCAACGCCGTGGTCGCCGCCGGCCGCAATACCGCCGCCATCATCGAACGCCTGGGCCAGGCGCCCGGCCTGCTGCCGGTCGCGCTGGACGTGACCCGCCCCGAACAGGCCCAGGCCGCGGTCGCCGCCGCGCTGGACGCCTTCGGCCGCATCGACGTGCTGGTCAACAACGCCGGCTTCGGCCTGCTGGGCGCGGTCGAGGAATCCAGCGACGCCGACGTGCGCCGCATGTACGACACCAACGTCTTCGGCCTGCTCAACGTGACCCGCGCGGTGCTGCCGGCCATGCGCGCGCGCCGCGCCGGCCACGTCATCAATATCTCGTCCATCGGCGGCTTCCGCTCGGGGGCCGGCTTCGGCGCGTACTGCTCGACCAAGTTCGCCGTCGAGGGGCTGACCGAGGCCCTGCACGACGAGCTGGCGCCGCTGGGCATCCACGCCACCGTGGTCGAACCCGGCTACTTCCGCACCGACTTCCTGGACGCCAGTTCGCTGGTCGTCGCGCCCGGCGAAATCGCCGACTACGCCGCCACGTCGGGCCAGGTGCGCCAGAAGGCCGCGCACCTGAACCACCAGCAACCCGGCGACCCCGTCAAGCTGGCCGCGGCCATGGTCGAACTGGCCAACGCCGCCGAGCCGCCGCTGCGCCTGCCGCTGGGCAGCGACACCCTGGCCGCCATCGCCGACAAGCAGGCCTACGTGGCGCGCGAGACCGAGGCCTGGCAGGCCCTGGCGCGCTCGACCGATTTCGCCGCGGGTTGAGTCCGCGGCGCTTGCCCCCCTGCCACGTGCTGCGTGGCGCGTGCCGGGCACTAGACTACCGACCGGTAGTTAGTTTAAAGTCCGTTCACCTGAAGGCCGGCCATCAACGGCGCCCGCCCCCGGCCTTCAGCGGATCGACCAGGACTTCCCCGCCATGACACGCACCCCTTCCGTCCAGCGCATCCTCGACGCCGCGCTCGGCCACTTCGCCAACCAGGGCTACGACGGCGCGTCGCTCGCCGATATCGCCGACACCGTCGGCATCCGCAAAGCCTCGCTCTATACGCACTTCGCCAGCAAGGACGCCCTGTACCGCGAGATCTTCGGCGATGCGCTGGCGCTGGAAATGCAGCTGGCGCGGGACTGCTTCGACGCCGAGGCCGGCAACGCCCTGCCCGGCTCCGCCTATTGCGCCCATCTGGTAGGGCGCCATGGCGACTCCCTGCACCTGCGCTTCCTGCTGCGCGCCAGCTACGTCCCGCCCGAGACGCTCGAGAGCGCCATCACCGCCGACTACGAAACCTATCTGGCGCAGTTGCGCGCGGATTTCGACGCCCGGCTGCGCGCCTGGGTCGGCCAGCGCGCCCGGCTGTCCAAGGCGGCCGCGGCGCGCTACGCGGAAGCCTATCTGGGCATGATCGACGCCGTGCAGGTCAAGCTGGTCTACACCAATGCCGATCAGGCGGGGCAGCGGCTGGCGGCCATGCAGCGCCTGCAGGCCGACGCCCTGGCATACGCCATCGGGCCGGAGCGCGCGGCATGAACGGCGCCGCCACGACCCAACGCGGCGACCTGATCGGCGCCGGCCTGATCCTGCTGCTGGCGCTGCTGACCGCGCTCGACGCCATGGCGATCGACATGTACCTGCCGGGCATGCCCGCCATCGCCGCGGACTTCGGCGTCTCGGCCGGGCGCATCCAGCAGACGCTGTCCGTGTTCCTGGCGGGGCTGGCCATCGGCCAGGCCCTGTACGGCCCGTTGCTGGACCGCTACGGCCGCCGCCTGCCGCTGCTGGCCGGCGTGGCCATCTTCGTCGCGGGCTCGGTGATGGCGGCCGTCGCGCCGACGGTGGAATGGCTGCTGGCGGCGCGCTTCGTGCAGGCGCTGGGCGCGGCGGCCGGACTGGTGACGCCGCGCGCCATCGTCGCCGACCTGTGCGGCGTGGCCGAGTCGGCGCGCATCTTCTCGCTCCTGATGCAGGTCATGATGATCGCGCCCATCGCCGCGCCGATCCTGGGCGGCAGCTTGCTCGCGCACGGTGGCTGGCGCGGCATCTTCTGGGTGCTGGCGGGCTTGGGCGTGGCCGGGCTGGCATGGGGCTGGCGCGCCCTGCCCGACTCGCTGCCGGCCGAGCGCCGCGCGCCGCTGCATGCCGGCGCGATCCTGCGCGCCTACGGCCGCCAGCTGCGGCATCCGGTTTTCATGGCCTACACGCTGGCCGGCGGCTTCGTGCTGGGGTCGCTGTTCAACTACATCAGCGCGTCGGCCTTCGTGTTCACTGGCCACTTCGGGCTCAGCGCCACGCAGTTCAGCTATCTGTTCGCCGGCAACTCGGTGGCCCTGGTGCTGGGGGGCATGATAAGCAACCGGCTGCTTGGACAAGGACGCCCGGCCGGCGCCATCCTGCTGGCGGGCATCGCGGCGCACGCGCTGGCGGGGCTGGTCCTGTTCCTGCTGGCGCGGGCCGGCCACGCGCCGTTCGCCGTGTACGCGGGCCTGCTGGCCGTGGCCGTCGGCGCGCTGGGGCTGATCTTCGGCAACCTCACCGCCCTGACCATGAGCCACGCCGGCAGGCAGGCGGGCGTGGCGTCGGCGCTGATGGGCACGCTGCACTACCTGATGTCGGCCGCCATCGGCTATGCCGTCAGCCTGGCGCCCCAAGGGCCGGCGCTGCTGCCGCTGGCGATCTGCGCCTGCGGCGCGCTGGCCGCGGGCCTGTGCATGATCGCCATGGCCTCGGCCCGGTCGCCGCACCGGTAATCAGATCCACACTCCCCCCTCAGGTGATCTGGCACGGGGCGACCCGTTCAGGCCACCTGACCTCGGGCTGGCAATTCAGCGCGGGCCTGGCGAACAGGTAGCCCTGGAAACGCTCCAGTCCGGCCGCCTCGAGCCAGCACCACTCTTCGATCAGTTCCACGCCCTCGGCCACCGGCGTGATACCCATGGCCGCGCACGCCTCGAGAATCGCGCGCACGATCGCCTGGCGGGGGCCGTCCGAATGGATGTTCTGGATGATCTTCCGGTCGATCTTGAGCTTGTCGGGCTGAAACTCGGCCAGCAGGGACAGGCCGGCAAAGCCCGCGCCAAAATCGTCAATCGCGACCCCGATCCCGGCTCTGCGCAAACGTTCGATGGCGGAGCCGAAATCGCCCTGATTGGCGACGGCCTCCTGCTCGGTGACCTCCACGATCACCTGCTGGGGAGACAGGCCGCAGGCGGCTATCTGGTCAAGCAGATGATCCACTGCGGAGGGATCGGCAACCAGCGACATGGGCAACAAATTCACCGACAGCTTGACGTCCTCCAAGCACAGGCGGCTTGCCAATCGGAACGCGGATGCCTTGGACTCCAGGTCGATCCGGTAGCGCTGGACAGGCGGAACGGACGAGAACAGCTGCTCGGGCGAGCCGCCGGAATCGCCGCGGATCAGGAACTCGAAGGACGTGATCGTTCGACGCATGGGCTCCACGATCGGCTGCAAGGCGAATTGATACGCCTGCTCCGCCAGCAAGCCCTGTCCGGGCGAGGTTTCCCCCTGCGTCACGAATCGCCAGTTCCCCGCGTTTTCCCCTTCGACGATATGGCCCGTGCCCCTCGCAAGCGCGTACCACGAGAGAAGCTTGATGACCCGGTCGTCGCTGGCGGCCAACCTGGCCTTCTTCTTCATTTTTTCGAGAATCAGCGATGCCACCTGCGTCGAGTCGAGCTCACGCAGATCGACCATCGCCATCTGATCGCCCGCGAAGCGACGAAATGGCCCCTGGTCGCGCAGAAGATGCACGACATTTGTGTGCCGCGCATCCTTCTGGATCGCCTCGAACAGCACCGCCAATGCCCGGGCCGGTCCTTCCAGCAGCTGCACGAAATGGACGCCGTCAAAAAGCAGTATCCCCGTGACGTTCAAGGACGCATTGCGCTCCCTGGCTTGCTGGATGAGAACACCGAGCGCCTCGGCATTCCAGGGTTCACGGACGCGGCTGCGGTAGATCAATGTCGATAGCATGGCGTGCTCTCCCGCCTTGGGACCTGCATGTTCAATGTGAAGAGTGTACGTCGGGGACGCGCCTTGGCCTGCGGGATCGGCCGCTCCCGCATTCAGCCCGATGCGTCACGATCAGTCCCAGCGAGATGGCCGCGGCCACGCTCAGCGCCACGAACGCCGCCCCGTAGCCAAAGCGTTGCGCCACCCAGCCGGCCAATGCGGGGCTGAGCGCCGCGCCGACGCCCTGCACGGCCATGACGGCGCCCAACCCGGCATTGACGTGACCGCTTCCGCGCAGGATCGATGCCACCAACCCGGGCAGCGCCACGCCCACCAGGCCCGCGGCGACGCCATCCATCATCTGCACCGGCACCAGGGCGCAGCTCGGTGGCAACGTGGCGGCCAGCAATCCGCGCACGGGCAGGACCGCGCAAGCCAGCGTGAGAAGCCGCCAATAGCCATGCCGCCGGGCGTGGCGTCCCGCCAGCAAAGCCACCGGGATCATGACCAGTTGCGCCACGATGATGGTCAATGCCGTGTAGGCGCTGGGGTCGGCCTCCCCACGCGAGACAGCGGCCTGCCCCAACAGCGGCAGCATGGCCGCATTGCCGAGATGGAACAGCATCATGACGAGCGCTACCAGGCGCAACGCCTTCGAGCGCGACAGCACTTGCCAGGTTGTCGGCGTCCGTTCCTGGGTGGCGTCGGCCTGCGCCGTCGGCGCCGCGCCGCGCGCAACCTCATGATCGATCGCCGACGGCCGTATCCGCCCCAGGCAGAGGAACGCGCCACACGGCACGATCATCATCAGGACGAAGACGGCGGACAACCCCCAGCGGTAGCCCGCCAGGCCGGCCAGCGCCGCGGCCGCGACGTTCCCCGCGTGATTCCAGGCTTCGTTCAAGCCAAGCTGCCGAGGCAGGCCGTGCGGGCCGACCAGCCCCAGCGTGAGGCCCATGATGGCGGGCGCGAACAACGCGCCGATGATTGCCGCGAGGATCTGCGTGGCGGCCGCCACGCTGGCGACGGGCATGGCCCACAGCATCAGGTTGCAGGCGATCAGCGCCAAGGTGGCGCCAGCGAGCAAGCCGCGCTTGCGGCGGGACGCGTCCACCCACGCCCCCATCGGCGTGGTGGCCAGCATGCCCGCCAGGCCGGCCGCCGTCATCAGGTAGCCGATGGCATCGGCTCGCCAGCCATGGCCCAACAGGAATACCCCCAGGAACGGGCCAAGCCCGTCACGCACATCCGCCAGGAAGAAATTGACGCCGGCGAGCCAGCGTCGCGAGTCGTTGTCCGTTTGCGCGGTCTGCATGATCGCTTCCTAAGGCAACGGGCCCTTGAAAACGAAGAACGCGCCCAGTCCGATGCAGCCGAATCCCACCAGGTGATTGAGCGTCAGCCGTTCGCCAAGGTAGAAGACCGAGAACACGGCGAACACCGTCAACGTGATGACTTCCTGCATGGTCTTGAGCTCGGCGGCGCTGTAGACCGTGTGGCCGATGCGGTTCGCCGGCACCGCAAAACAGTATTCGGCGAAGGCGATCAGCCAGCTGGCCAGGACGACGACATACAACGGACGTTCGCCGAACTTCAGGTGTCCATACCAGGCGAAGGTCATGAATACGTTGGAGACCAGCAGCAGCGCGACGGGCAGGAGCTTGGGGGACATTTAGGGGGCCCGGTCGTACAGCGGTTGCAGCGCCGACAGGCTGGTCCCCATGCTGACGGCCTCCAGCGACGTGCCCAGGGCATTGCGCGTTCCCAGGCCGTCGGCCGCGAACGATGCCCCCGGCAGTACCGACAGACGCAGGCTCTCCGGCGGGAAGCGGACGATGCTGCCGTCGGTCAGGATGACGCCGTTGGCTTCGCCGCGCGGGCCGGTCAACACGGCATCGACCTGGCCTTCCACCCGCTGCGGCCGCAGCGCCTGCGCGCGCAGATGCGGCGGCAGCGGCCGCCCCGCGTCCGGCGTCGGCGGCTGGTCGTACACGGTCTGGCCGCTGGTGGCATTGACGATGGCATCGGCCTTGACGCTGTCGCGCGACAGCGGGCGACCGATGATGCGAACGGTGTCGCCGGGCTTGACGGCAGCGCTGAGCGCCTGGGACAGATGCGGCGGGAACTGCGCCACGGTGCCATCGACCAGCCGCAGGCCGTCGACCTCGCCATAGGGGTTGATCAGCAGGCGCTGGACTTGCCCCTGAGCCACCGCCGGCGCGGCGGCGCCGGGCGCGGGCGGCGGCATCGCGCCAAGGGGTGGCGATGGCATCGCGCCAGCAGGCGGCGGCGCGGCGCAGGCCGTGCCAGCGGCAAGGGCGGCCGCAATGGCGAAAAGGGAAAACGCGGATCGAGACATGATGGACTCCTTGCACCGGCAGTGAACACACCTGGTTTGAACGCAAACCGTGTGCCAACAAGGAGATCCAGGAAAATCAAGGACTTGCGCAGTCCGGCACGCCACAGGTGTCCGATCTTGTGACGGCCGGGCGTCACAGGACCGGACACCTCATTCCAGGCCGTGCTCGGCCAGCTTTCGGTACAGTTGCTGGCGCGACAGCCCGAGCCGGCGGGCGGCCTCGGCACGATTGCCGGCCGTGGCCGCCAGTGCGCGCCGGATCATGGTGCGTTCCAGGGCGGCCACCGCGTCGGCCAACGGACCATCCAGGGCCATATCGCTGCCCGTCTCGGGGGCCGCATGCAGGGACGGCAGGTCGATGTGCTCGGGCTCGATGGTCATGCCGCGGCACAGCACCGCCGCGCGCTCCATGGCGTTGCGCAGTTCGCGCACGTTGCCGGGCCAGCCGTGGGCCAGCAGCCGCTGCGCGGCCGCGCGGGAAAGGCGCTTGGGCGAGCCACCGCCGATACGCCGCAGGAAATGCTCGGCCAGCAGCACCACGTCGCCCAGCCGGTCGCGCAGGGGCGGCAACGCGATGGGCACCACCTGCAGCCGATACCAGAGATCCTCGCGGAATTGCCCCGCCGAGACCGCCGCCGGCAGATCGCGGTGGGTCGCCGCGACAATGCGCACGTTCACGGGAACGACGCGCGCGCCGCCGACGGGCGTGATTTCCCGTTCCTGCAACACGCGCAGGATCTTGGCCTGCGTCGCCAGCGGCATATCGCCGATTTCATCGAGAAACAGCGTGCCGCCCTCGGCCTCGCGAAAACGTCCGGCGCGATCGTTGGTGGCGCCGGTGAACGCGCCTTTGACGTGGCCGAACAGTTCGCTTTCCATCAGTTCGGCCGGAATGGCGGCGCAATTGACGGCGACGAAAGGCCGCGACGCGCGCGCGCTGCTGCGATGCAGGGCGCGTGCGACCAGTTCCTTGCCGGTGCCGGTCTCGCCGAGGATCAACACCGTGGCATCACCACGCGCCGCCATACCGATGCGCTTGAAGACCTCGCGCATGGCGGCGCTGCCGCTGACCAGTTCGAAGTCGTCGACGGGCGCGTCGTCAGCGTCGGCGCCGGCGGCGTCCTGGCCGGCCGCCGCGACGCTGCGCAGCGCCCGATCCAGCGTCTCCACCAGGGCGGCGCGGGCCACCGGCTTGGTCAGGTGGTCGAAGGCCCCCAGGCGCATGGCGTCGATCGTATTGCCGCCGCTCGCGTAGGCGGTCAGCATGATGCAGGGAACCGGCGACAGCTCGGCCGCCTTGTGCAGGAACACCAACCCATCATCGCCCGGCATGCGCAGATCGACGATGGCCAGATCCACCGCCTCGGTGCGCAGGCGGTTCAGGCCCGCGCGGGTCGAGGTGGCCTGCAGCACCGCATGGCCCAGGTCTTGCAGCGTCTCGCTCAGGCTGTCGAGAAATGCCGCGTCGTCGTCGACGATCAGGATGCGGGCCATGGCAGCTCCATTTCGATGCGGGCGCCCCGCGCGGTCCGGGCCAACCGGATCTGCCCGGCATGCGCCTGGACGATTTCCCGCACCAGGGCGAGTCCCAGGCCGGACCCGCCGGTGCGGGCCGTGACGAACGGCTCGAACAGGGTTTCGCGCAATGCTTCCGGCACGCCCGTGCCGTCATCGGCGACCCACAGCAGCAAGGCGCCGCGCGGGCTGCGGCCGGCGCCCAGCTCGACCACGCCGCCGTCGCCGGTGTGCGCCAGCGCGTTCAGCAGCAGGTTGTCGAATACCCGCGCCATCTGTGCCGGGTCGAACCACCCGCGCGAGCCGGACACGTCCGAGACGTCCGTCGTCAGCCGGATTCCGGACTCCTGCGCCATCGCCGCATGCGCCTGCACCCGGTCATCCAGGAAGGCGGCGAGATCAAGCGCCTGGCGCTCGACGCGAAACGGCTGCGTCAGGGCCAGCAGGCTGGCCACCAGCGATTCGAGGCGCTCGGTCTGCGTCAGCACCGCCTCGAGGGCGCCGGCCACGCGCGCCTCCCGGACCGGTTCGGGCGCGACCAGCGCATTCTCGACCTTCATGCGCATGGTGCCCAGGGGATTGCGGATTTCGTGGGCCAGCCCCGCGGACATGCGCCCCAGCGTGGCGAGCCGTTCGGCCTGTTGCAGCTGGCGCTGCATGTCGTCGGATTGACGGCGCCAGCGGGCGAACGTGCGGCCGAGCCAGAGGCCGGAGACCACCACCATGCCCAGCAGCAGGCTGACCGCCAGGATCAGCGCATTGATCACGTCGCCGCCGATCAGCGGCACGCGGGTCAGGGTCCAGGCCGCAAGCGGGTTATTCGGGGTGTCGACGGGGCAGGCGGCGAAAACCACGGCTTCGCGCAGGCCGGGACGCATGTCGGTCACCAGCACGGCCGCGTCCAGCGCGCGCTGCGCCGTGGCGCCGATGCGCTCCAGTTCCGCGCTGGGCGGGTCACGCTTGATGCCGGTGCCGTCATAGGTGGGAAAAGCATAGGCGACCACCCCCGCGCCCGGCTGCCAGAAACCGCCTTCCATGCCGGGACGATCCCGCAAGGCCAGATCGAGGATCGCCTGGGCGCCGGGCAGAGCGGACGCTGCGGTTTGCGGGCCGACCGCGTCGACCAGCCGCAGGCGCGCCGAGCCAGCGCGCAGGGCCTCGCAACTGACGGCCGCCAGGTCGCGCGCACGCGCGACCTGCGAACTGGCGCCCTGGCGGCTGAGTGCGACCAGCAACCCCGCCAACACCAGCGCGACGATGGCGATCCAGAACCAGAGGATCGCCAAGTCCCGGCGAATCGATTTCTGCGGTGACAGGATCGCGCTCCTTCGCGTGAATAGTCGCAAGAATACCCGATCGGCCAGGCGCGGCCCTACCCGCGCAAGACGGGTTGAACAGCGGCGGCGTCCCCCCGCTATGGCGCGAAGTCCGGGGTGTTAAAAGAGCACGCATACCCCAATGACTCCGGAGGTGCGGCATGCTCGATCACATCGGCTTTGGCGTCAGCGACATCGACCTGAGCCACGATTTCTTCATCAAGGCGCTGGCGCCGCTGGGCGTGAGCCTGGTCATGCAGGGCCCCACGAGCCTCGGACTGGGCAGGCAGGGCAAGCCGTCACTCTGGCTGTACTCGGGAACCCATGTTTCGGCCCCTTTACATATTGCCATCAGCGCGGACGACCACGCGCAAGTGGACGCCTTCCACCGCGCCGCGCTCGCCGCGGGGGGAAAAGACAATGGCCCCCCAGGCCTGCGCCCGCACTACCATCCCCACTACTATGCCGCCTTTGTCATCAGCCCGGACGGCCACAATCTGGAAGCCGTCTGCCACCGTCCCCAGGGGTGACGGCCCCGGTCGTTAACGATTCGTTGACGTTGCCTGGTCTACCGTCCATCATCATCCACCGAAAGCGGACCGCTGCCCCCTCCCCGACCCGACAGGAGCCGATCCAGGCATGAATGAAGCGCCGGCTGACGCCCGACCACGCTCTCATCCGCGGTTTTTGCTCGCCATCCTCCTCACCGGCCTGACCGCCGGCCTGGGCGGCATGCTGCTGGGCATGTTGCTGCACGCCGTGCAGCATGTGGCGTACGGCTACAGCCTGGACCGCATCGTCGGCCCCGAATCCTTCCTGCAGGGCGTCGAGGCCGCCGGCGGCCCGCGGCGCCTGGCGGTATTGATACTGTGCGGCCTGGTGGCCGGCGGCGGCTGGTGGCTGGTCTACCGGTTCGGACGGCCGCTCGTCAGCGTGACACAGGCGGTGCAGGATCCCGCCGCGCGCATGCCGGCCAAGACCACCCTGGCGCATGCGATCCTGCAGATCGTCACCGTCGCGCTGGGATCGCCGCTGGGGCGCGAGGTGGCGCCGCGGGAAGTCGGCGCGCTGGCGGCCAGCGGCGTGTCGGCGTGGCTGCGCCTGCCGGCCGACCAGCATCGCCTGATCGTGGCGTGCGGCGCCGGCGCGGGCCTGGCCGCGGTGTACAACGTGCCGCTGGGCGCGGCGCTGTTCGTGCTGGAAGTGTTGCTGGGTTCGTTCGCGTGGCCCGCCGCCGTGGTGGCGCTGGCGGCGTGCTGCATCGGCGCCGTGATCGCCTGGATCGGGCTGGGCAACGAGATCCAGTACGCCGTGCCGCCGATGACCGCGGACGCCAGCCTGATCGTCTGGTCGGTGATCGCGGGCCCCGTCTTCGGCGTGGCCGCGCACGGCTTCGTGCAACTGACCTCCGCCGCGCGGCGCCAGGCGGCGCGCGGATGGCGGCTGCCGGCGGCGGCGCTGGTGAACTTCACGCTGATCGGGGTCCTGGCGGTTTTTCTGCCGGCGCTGCTGGGCAACGGCAAGGGCGCGGCGCAGCTGGGCTTCAGCAGCGAGCTGACGCTGGGCATGGCGGCCCTGCTGCTCGTCCTGAAGGTGGCGATCACCAGCGGCTCGCTGCGCGCCGGCGCCTCCGGCGGCCTGCTCACGCCCGGCATCGCCATCGGCGCCTTGCTGGCGGTCGTGCTGGGCGCGGCCTGGAACCAGGTCTGGCCCGACGCGCCGCCCGGCGCCTACGCGGTGGTGGGCGCGGCGGCGTTCCTGGCAGCATCGATGCGCATGCCCCTGACCGCCACCGTCCTGATCCTGGAATTCACGCGCGTGGACCAGGGCTTCCTGGTGCCGATCATCCTGGCGGTGGTAGGCTCCGCGGCGACCCACCATTTTTGCGCGGCTCGGGCCACCCGGACCGCGGCAGCGGCAGCGGCCGGCGCGCCGCTGCCCGGCCCGACATGAAGAGGTTTGCATGACATCACGTAACTTGACCGGCATCGAACGCTATGACGCGCCCGCCGGCGGCTGGGGCGCGCTCAAGGCCACCGCGCAGGCCATCGCCGACCAGATGCGCATTGCCGAGGCGCCGGTGCTGCTTTTCCGCACCAACAAGCCGGACGGCTTTGACTGCCCCGGCTGCGCCTGGCCGGACAAGGCGCACACGTCCACGTTCCAGTTCTGCGAGAACGGCGCCAAGGCCGTGACCTGGGAAGCCACCAAGAAGCGCGTGACCCCGGCGTTCTTCGCCGCCCACACCGTGACCGAGCTTCTGACCTGGTCCGACCACGACCTGGAAGACGCCGGCCGGCTGACGCATCCGCTGCGCTACGACGCCGCCACCGACACCTACCAGCCGATCGAGTGGGACGCCGCGTTCCAGCACATCGGCCGCACCCTGGCCAGCCTGCCCGATCCCGACGCGGTGGAGTTCTACACCTCGGGCCGCGCCTCGAACGAGGCCGCGTTCCTGTTCAGCCTGTACGCCCGCGAGTATGGCACCAACAATTTTCCCGACTGCTCGAACATGTGCCACGAGGCCACCAGCGTCGGGCTGCCGCAGGCCATCGGCATCGGCAAGGGCACCGTGTCGCTGGACGATTTCGATGCCTGCGACCTGATCATTTCGATGGGCCACAACCCCGGCACGAATCATCCGCGCATGATGGGCACGCTGCACGAGTGCGCGCGCCGCGGCGTGCCGATCATCGTGTTCAACCCGCTGCGCGAGCGCGCGCTGGAACGCTTCGCCGATCCTCAGAACCCCATCGAGATGGGCACGCTGGGCTCGACCCGCATCGCCTCCACGTACTACCAGGTCAAGGTGGGCGGCGACGCGGCCGCGCTGAAAGGCATCATGAAGGCGCTGCTGGCGCTTGATCGGCAGGCGCCCGGCGCGATCGACCACGCCTTCATCGCCGAGCACACGAACGGCTTCGACGCCTACGTCGAGGACCTGGACGGCACCGCCTGGGCCGACATCGAACGCGCCTGCGGGCTGACGCGCGACAACCTGGAACAGGTCGCCGCGGCCTACGCCCGGTCCAAGGCCGCCATCGTGACCTACGGCATGGGCATCACCCAGCATGCGCGCGGCACGCAGAATGTGCAGCAGATCGCCGCGTTGCTGCTCATGCGCGGCAACTTCGGCCGGCCGGGCGCCGGCATCTGCCCGCTGCGCGGCCACTCCAACGTGCAGGGCAACCGCACCGTCGGCATCACCGAGAAGATCGACCCGGTGATGTTCGACAACATCGAAAAGACCTTCGGTTTCCGGCCGCCCGAGCGCCACGGGCACGACGCGGTCGACGCCATGAAGGCGATGGTGAACGGCGATGCCCGCGTGCTGATCTGCCTGGGCGGCAATCTCGCCATGGCGCTGTCCGACACCGAACAGTGCGAAACCGGCATGCGCCGGCTGGACCTGGCCGTGCATATGAACACCAAGCTGAACCGCTCGCACCTGCTGATCGGCCGCGACGCCATCATCCTGCCGGTGCTGGGCCGTACCGAAAGCGACGTGCAGGCCAGCGGCGCGCAGTCCATCACCGTCGAGGATTCGATGTCGATGGTGCATGCCTCGCGCGGCAAGCTCGCGCCCGCGTCCGAGCACCTGCGGTCGGAACCCGCGATCATCGCGGGCATGGCGGCCGCGACGCTGCCGAACACGCGGGTGCCGTGGCTGCATCTGGTGGAAGACTATGGCCGCATCCGCGACCTGATCGAAAAGGTCTACCCGGACTTTCACGGCTACAACGAACGCATCCTGCAGCCGGGCGGCTTCCGCCTGTCGCTGCCGCCCACCGAACGCATCTGGAAGACGAAGTCCGGCAAGGCCGAGTTCCTGCCATTCAAAGGCTTGCAGGAGGATCCCGGCACGGTCGCGGCGGGCGCGCTGACGCTGACCACGCTGCGCAGCCACGATCAGTACAACACCACCATCTACGGGCTGGACGACCGCTACCGCGGCGTGTTCGGCCGACGCGACGTGCTGTTCATGCATGCCGACGACCTGGCGCGCCACGGCCTGAAGCACGGCGACAAGGTGGAGTTGCACAGCGGCCTGCCCGGCCAGGCGCACCGCCGCCTGCAACTGACCGCGATCGCGTACGACATCGCGCCCGGCTCGGTCGGCGCGTACTACCCCGAGGCCAACAACCTATGCCCGCTGGACTACCAGGACAGGCAAAGCGGCACGCCCAGCTACAAGTCGATTCCGGTGGTGATCAGCAAGGCCGCCTGACCTCATCGCCCCACGACCGGACAACTCGCCGGCAGCGGCCGATCGAACAGCACCGCGATGCCGCATGCCGAGGTGAACATCCCCAGGTTGTTGTGGCCGACGCCCGGCACTTCCACGACCTTCTGGTTCAGTCCGGCCGGGTGCCTGCGCGTCAGGTAGTCGAAATAGGCGCGGCCGCGTTCCAGCCGATTGGGGCCTTGCGCCATGCCGCCGCAGGAACGGTCGATGAAGTGGGTGTAGGGATCGGTGTCCGCCTGGCCCAGCAGATACACCACATTCCGGCTGGCGTAACGCGCCTCCGCCTCGGCGGGATCCTGCGCGGCCACGTAGGGCGGGCCACCCGTCAGCTGGTACTTCCATTTCGTCGCGGCGGGGCAGGTGCCGGCAGCCGGCGGCGCGGGCCGCTCATCGCTGAAATAGACGTAGCTGGAAGGGTTCGCAACGACGTAGCGCAGCGGCACGCCGCGGCGCGCCAGGGCAGCGCTGCCGCGCCCCACGGCGGCGTATCGCTGAAGGATCTGCGCGCCCGCGGAATGCCCCATCACGACGACGTGCGTCAGGGCCGGATAGCGTTTCTTGTCCGCGAAGTGGTCCAGCAGCGCGTCGATCGCCTCGAACGAGCTGAGGGGCGCCGGGCCCAGCGCCGGCTCACCGCTCTTCCAGCCTTCCTGGGACCACCTCAGGGTGCGCGCGGACATCGAGAACTTCTCGACATCCGGCGCGGTCAGGAACTGCGGCGCGACCACCATCACCGTGCCGTCCGATTTCCCCGCCCCCGACACGATTTCCTTGCCGGTGTCGAAGTACGTGTCCGCGTTGCGCAAGGTGCCATGGATCACGATCAGCACGGTCGATATCTTCGGGGCCCGGGCCAGGATATCGGCGGAAGCATAGAGCGGCAGCTCTCCCTCTCCCGATGAACCCTTGATGACCAGCGCCTGATTCGCCACCTGCTTGACCGGCGCCTCCAGCTTCGACGCCTTCGGCGCGGCGCGCGCCGCTTCGTGCGTGCCGCACCCGGCCGCCGCCAGCAACAGCGGCCCGCACAGCAAGCCCCATTTGATGCATGAAAGGAATTTTGCCGCTCTCATCGGTCCACTCCAGGTCGTACCGCAATCGTCTTGAATCCGGGGTTCATCACGCCAGGCCGCCGCCGATCCCGTTGCCCTTTCAAATCCGTGGACCGGACCTGTTGCGGCTGTCTGCGACCGGTCAGGCGGAGCGCGCGTCAGGTTGCCATGAGACTTGAATAGCGAAGAAAGCGCGGGCCAGGCGCGAGCGAAGATGAGAATAAAGCTTATCATCGCCCGCAGTGTGACGCGCCTGCCGGCAGCGCCCGCTCCGACCGCGCCACCAGCCAGATCCCCAGGCCCGAGACCCCGGTGCCCACGAGCATCAGCCATGACAGCGGCTCGCCGAACATCGCCCAGGCCCACAGCAGCGTCACCGCGGGGCTGAGGTACAGCACGCTGGCCACGCGGGTCGGCGACGAACGCCGCAGGCAGGCCCAGTACAGGCCATAGCCGCCCAACGTGGAAAGCACGACCGTCCACGACACGCTCACGGCGAACCCAACGCTTGCGACCGGCATCAAGCTGCCTTCCCGGCCCGCCAACCCCGCGAACGCCACGGCCGACACGGCGCACTGCAACCACAGGCTGGGCAACAGACCCAGCGACGCCTCGGCGTGCATCCGCTTCTGCCACAACGTCGCCACGGCCAGCGACAGCATGCCCAGCAGCGGCAGGCAATACGCCCAGAGCGGCGCGTCCCCCCACGCCAGCGCATCGCGCGTCACCATCAGCACGCCCAGCAAGCCGACAAACAGGCCGGCCCAGCCACGCCCGCCAAGCCGCTTGCCGGGCAAACGCAGGGCCAGCAGCGCCGTCCCCAGCGGCAGCAGGTCGGCGATCAACGCCGCCAACCCGGCCGGGACGCCATGCTCGATGCCCTTGGCGACGCCCGCCAGATAGCCCGCCATGGCCAGCAGGCCGATCCCGGCATGGCGCAGCAGCACGGCGGCCGGCACGCGGCCAAGCGCGCCGATGGCCCACGGCAGCAGTACCAGCGTCACCACCACGCAGCGCCAGAACACCACCAGGAACGCGGGCGCGTGATCGATCGAAAAGCGCGTGCCCACGAAGCCCGAACTCCAGGCCACCACCAGCGCCGCTTCCAGCAGCAGGAGCGGCGCCACCCCGGGCGCGCCGCGGGACACGGCAGGCGGCGGGGAACAAGGGATCACGCGGGCATCGACATCGGGCATGGAGGGTTCGGCTCATCAACACGTCTTTCTGATGCCTTGACCTTAGCGCCGCCCCGCTATTAAATAAATCAAAATGTACTGACTATGTCGTTCAAGAAATCAAAACCATGAATCCTGTCCTGGACATCGAGCTGCTGCGTACCTTTCAGGCGGTTGCCCAACTCGGGCAGTTCCGGGCCGCCGCCGAGCACGTCCACCGCAGCCCCGCCGCCGTCAGCATGCATATCCAGCGGCTCGAGGCCGTTGCCGGTGGACGCCTGCTGGAGCGGGACAACCAGTCCGTCACGTTGACGCCGCTGGGCAAACGGCTGCTGGCCGGAACGGCCGACCTGCTGCGCCGCCACGACAAGGTGCTGGAGGATCTGCGCGGCACCGATCTGACCGGGCGCATCAAGCTGGGCGTGCCCGACGAGTACGCGGTTCACGTGATTCGCGACGTGCTTCCCCTGTTCGCCGCGGCGTGGCCCAACGTGGTGCTGGATGTCTCGACCGCGCCCAGCCTGACGCTGCGCGCGCAGGTCGAACGCGGGCGGCTGCACCTGGCCCTTGCCGTGCGACCGGCGCGCGCCGGCCCCGCGGCGCAGGTGCTGGCAAGGGCCACGCCGGTCTGGGTCGGCAGCGCGATGCGGACCGGGGATCTGCCGCAGCCCCTTCCCCTGGCGCTGCATGCCACGCATTGCCCCTATCGCGACGCCATGACCGGCGCGCTCGACCAGGCGGGGCGCGCCTGGCGCATTGTCCTGAGCAGCCCGTCCAGCCAGGCCGTAGAAGCGTGCGTGGAAGCCGGCTTGGGCATAAGCCTGGTCGACCGTTCGCGGATCACCGCGGGCATGCGGGTGCTGGAGGAATTGCCGGCCATCGCCGCGCATGAGATCGTCCTGCTGCGCGCGGCCTCGGCCCTGGAAGATCCCGCCGCGAACCAGCTGGACAGCATCCTGCGCAAGCACTTCCGGGCCTAGCCGGCAGGACGCGGTCGGCTTACTTTCCCGCCGCCTTGGGCGGCTTGACCAGAAGGCCGGACAGGAGCACGGGAAGACTCTCCGACACCCTGCGCGAAGACGCGTGCGGATCCTCGGCGTTCGCCACCCACAGCGAGGCGCCGAGCGCGGCCGCGCTCACCAGGCGCGCGGTGGCCTCGGCATCGACGGGCTGGACAACGCCCTCGTCGATGAGCCGCTCGATATGCCTCCGGGTGTTGCGGACGCAGGCAATCTGCGTCGGCCATTGAGATGGCTCGCCCAATACGGCGGGACCGTCCAGCAGGACGATGCGCTGGATTTCCGGCTCGGCCGCCATCGCCACATAAGCCACCAATTCGTCGATCAGCGCCGCCCACGTCGAGGTCGCGCGGCTGGAGATCGCCGACAGGCGCTCCGTCATCTCCGCATCGATCTGCTCGATGACCGCCTCGAGCAGGCCCTTCTTGCCGCCGAACTGATGGTAGAGCGCTCCCCGGGTCAGCCCGGCCTCGGCCGTGATGTCTTCCATCGGACTGTCGACATATCCCCGGGCCGCGAACGTTTTCCGCGCCGCGGCGATCAGCTTCTCGCGCGTTTCCGCCATGGTCTCAGCACGACTTCTCACCCCTTCCCCCTTTTTTCACATACATAATGTATTTCACTTGACATACACAATGTATGCCGTTCAGAATTCCACATTCACAATGTATGTGAAACCTGAAACCGTTGCAAGCGTGGAGGCTGCATGGCCAATGTCGAGATCACCGCCGGCGCCGGGGTTGCCTGCCCGCTCATGGGGCTCATCGTCAATCCGATCGCCGGCATGGGCGGCAGCGTCGGCTTGAAAGGAACGGATGGCGCCGCCATTCTCCAAGCGGCATTGCACCGCGGCGCGCGCCCCATCGCCGGGTCGAAAGCGGCCAAGGCGCTGCGCCGAGCCGTCATGGCCTGCCCCGCCCTGCGTGTCCTGACCGTTCGGGGCGGCATGGGTGAAGACGCCGTCCGAAGCGCCGGACTCGCGCCCGCGCTGCTGCCGTTTCCAGGCGGCGCCGCGTCCTCCAGCGCCGACACCCGGGCCGCCGCCGCCGCGATGCTGGACCACGGCATCGAGCTGCTCCTGTTCGTCGGTGGCGATGGCACCGCGCGCGACGTCCTCGCCGCCGTCGGCGATCGCGTCCCCCTGCTGGGCGTCCCCGCCGGCGTGAAAATGCACTCCGCCGTCTTCGGCACGAGCCCGGGCAACGCGGGCCTGCTGGCAGCGCTGCATCTTAGCGGGGCCCCTGGCGTGTCGTTGCGCGACGCCGAGATCATGGACCTGGACGAGGCGGCCATGCGCCAGGACCGCGTATCCGCGCGCCTGTTCGGCTATGCGAAAAGCCCGCACGCACGCCGGCTGGCCCAGAACGCAAAAGCCGGCGCGGGCCCCGGCGAGGACGCGACACTCGATGCGATCGCTCGTCAGATCGCCGTCGGCATGCGGCCGGACCGGCTTTACATCCTGGGCCCCGGCACCACCACCCGACGCGTCTCGAACGCGCTGGGGCTGCCCAGCACCTTGCTCGGCGTCGATGCCGTATTGAACGGCGCGCTGGTCGGCCAGGACCTGGACGAACAGACCCTGCTGCGCCTGATGGCGCGGCGCGCGTCGCACCTCATCGTCGGCGTCCTGGGCGGACAAGGCAGCGTGTTCGGACGCGGCAATCAACAGATCAGCGCCGAGGTCATCCGCCAGGTCGGCCGCGACCGGATCACCGTCATCGCCAGCACCGAGAAACTCATCGCGCTCGGCAATGCGCCATTGCGCGTGGACACCGGCGACGACGAGGTCGACGCCCTGCTCACGGGCCACATCCGGGTCGAGATCGGCCCCGGCCGCAGCACCCGCCTCAGGCTCACCGCCTGACCCCTTCCCCCCAAACAAGACAGGAGCGTCCGATGCGACCATCCACAGCCCACCCCTACATGGCCAATTCAGTGCCATCGATACAGCAGGACATGCTGGCCTCGGTCGGCGTCCAGACCATCGAGGAACTGTTCGCCCAGATCCCCGCGGATCATCGATTGGCGCGACCGCTCGACCTGCCGCCGGCGCTCACCGAACGCGAACTGCGACGGCATCTCGTCGAAACGCTCGCCAAGAACCAGACCACCGAGCAGAACCTGAGCTTCCTGGGCGCCGGCATCTGGCAGCATCACGTCCCCGCGGCCGTCGACGAAGTGGTCCGCCGCAACGAGTGGCTGACGTCCATCTTCGGCGAGCCCAGCTCCGATCACGGCCGCAACCAGGCGTGGTTCGAATTCTGCAGCCAGCTCGGCGAACTGCTGAACCTCGACCTCGTCGGCTTGCCCGTGCGCAGCTGGGGCACCGCGGCCGGCCACGCCATGCGGATGGCCGCGCGCCTGACGGCGCGCAGCGAGGTCGTGGTGGTGCGCGCGATCGATCCCGAGCGGCTGTCGGTCATCCGCAACTATTGCGAGCCGCCCGAGATGGCAAGCCATATCGCCATCCGCCTCGTCGACTACGATCCCGCCACCGGCCTGATCGACCTGGACGACCTGCGCGCCGCCGTCAATTCCCGGACCGCCGCCGTGTACTTCGAGGTGCCGTCCTATCTCGGCGTGATCGAGCACCAGGCAGCCGCCATCGCCGCCATCGCCCGTGCCGCGGGGGCAGAGACGATCGTCGGCGTCGATCCGATCTCGCTGGGCGTGCTGGCCTCGCCGGCCGACTACGGCGCCGATATCGTGGTGGGCACCATCCAGCCGCTGGGCGTCCACCTGCACGCCGGCGGAGGCCTCGGCGGCTTTATCGCATCGCGCGACGAACCCCGCTACGCCGAGGCGTACCCCACGCTCTTCATCAGCATTTCCGAGACCCTGAAGCCGGGCGAATATGGCTTCGGCCTCGGCCTTTTCCACCAGTCATCCTATGGCCTTCGCGACAAGGGCAATGACTGGACCGGGCATTCGGTCTACATGTGGGCGATCGCCGCCACCACCTACATGGCGATGATGGGTCCGCAGGGATTCGTCGACGTCGGCAGGCTGATTCTGCAGCGCGCCCATCATGCCGCGCGGCGCCTGGCGCAGATCGACGGGATTCGCATCCATTTCCCGGCGGGCTTCTTCAAGGAGTTCGTCGTCAATTTCGACGGCACCGGCAAGACCGTCGCGCACATCAACCGCGCCCTTCTCGCAAGGGGAATTTTCGGCGGCAAGGACCTGCGGGCGGACTTTCCGGAACTGGGCGAAAGCGCCCTCTTCAGCGTGACCGAGATCCACACCCTATCCGACATCGAGCGCCTGGCCGGCGCCCTCAAAGAGGTGACCCAGCAATGACAATCAAGCCCAAGGAATATCACGCCCCGGTCTGGAACGAACCCATCATCATGGAAATGGGCCACCCCGGACGCCGAGGCCTCCTGTTCCCGCCGATCGAAAGCGAGATCCGCGACCAGGTCGGAGACGCCGACGACCTCATCCCGTTCGCCCTGCGCCGCCAGGATAAGCCCGCCCTGCCGGAAATGTCGGAGCCGGAGGTTCTGTACCACTATCTGCGCCTGTCGCAGCAGACGCTCGGCATGATGGGCACCAGCCTGTTCGGCACCTGCACGATGAAGTACAACGCGCAAATCAATGAGCAGATGGCGTGGCGCCCCGAGCTCACCCAACTGCACCCGCTGCAGCATGAAGACACCATGCAGGGCGCCCTGGAGATCGTGCACAACATGGACCTGGCCTTGCGCGAGCTGTCGGGCATGGACCAGTTCGTGTTCCAGGCCGGCGGCGGCGCCGAGGCCGCGTTCACGCATTGTGCGGTGACGCGCGCCTACCACGCCGCGCGCGGGGAACTGGAACAGCGCGACGAGATCATCACGACCATCCAGACCCACCCGTGCAATCCGGCGACGGCGGCGACCGCGGGATTCAAGGTCATCACGCTGATGCTGGATGAAAACGGCTATCCGTCGCTCGACGCGCTGAAAGCGGCGGTTTCCCACCGCACCGCCGCCCTGATGGTCAACAACCCCGACGACATGGGGGTCTACAACCCCGAGATGAAGGAATGGATCCGCATCGTGCATGAGGCCGGCGGCCTGGCGTTCTACGACGCCGCCAACTTCAACGGCACCATGTCGAAGGTCCGGGCCCGCGAGATCGGCTTCGACGCCTGCATGTTCATGCTGCACAAGACCTTCGGCGCGCCCAAGAGCGGCGTCGGCGGCCCGGCCACCGGGGCTTATGGATGCACCGCCGAGCTGGCGCCGTTTCTTCCCACGCCGCTGGTGACGCATGCGGACGGCCGCTACCGCCTCGACCATGACCGGCCGCGAAGCGTCGGCAAGATCCGCGAGTTCTGGGGCAACGTGCAGGTCATCCTGAAAGCCTATGCCTGGGTCCGCGCCATGGGCGCCGCCGGCATCGCGCAAGCCTCCGACATCTCGGTGCTGGCCAACAACTACATGGAGAAGGGACTGCTCGCGATCCGCGGCGTCAACAGATCCCATCCCGAAGCGACGCTGCCAAGGCTGGAAATGACCCGCTACAGCCTTGAACAGATGAAGGAGGAGACCGGCGTCGACGTCCATGACGTGCAGAATCGAATGACCGATTTCGGCATCGACGCCATGTGGACCAGCCACGAACCCTGGCTGCTGCCCGAACCGTTCACGCCGGAGGCCGGCGAGATGTACGGCAAGGAGGCGCTGGACCGCTGGATCGCGGTGCTCGCGCAGATTTCCGACGAAGCCTATTCCGATCCGCGCATCGTCAAGTCCGCGCCGCACAACCAGGCGATCCACCGCCTGAAGCCGGGCGATACCGACGCGCCGGGCAAACGCGCCATGACTTGGCGCGCGTTCAAGAAGAAGCAGTCCCCTTCGCCTCTCTGAATGCCAGATCATGAACGCGATCACACACCACCGTGGCTACTCGACCATGTACCGGGAGGCAAGCCTGACGCTGGGGCTCTTCTTCGCCATCGAGTCCTATTCCGGCGCCGTTCCCGACATGGACCTGGCGCAGCAGATCCGCACGGCCCAACTGGCCGAATCCCATGGCTTCGCGGCCCTGTACTTCCGGGACGTGTTCCTCAACGTGCCCTCGTTCGGCGACGTGGGCCACATCCATGACCCCTGGGCATTCATGGGCTACGTGACCGCGCACACGTCGCGCATTGCCCTGGCGACCGGCAGCATCATCACCACGCTGCGCCACCCCTTGCTCGTCGCCAAGGCGGCGGCGTCCATCGACCGCCTGTCGAACCAGCGCCTGGTGCTGGGCATCGCCACCGGCGACCGGCCGGCGGAGTTCCCGGCCTTCGGCCAGACCCTGGCCGCGCGTGGCGAACTGTTCCGGGAGGCCCTGGCCGTCATGCGCCAGGCCTGGGCCGAGGACTTTCCGCGGATCGCCACGCCTCGCGTGAACCTGTCCGGCGCGGACACGCTGCCAAAGCCGACATTGCGGAACATCCCCGTGATGGTGACGGGCAACTCCCGCCAATCCATCGAATGGATCGCCGAGCATGGCGACGGCTGGCTCTTCTATCCGCAGAACCTGGCGGAGCAGGCCGGCACGATCAAGCGGTGGCGATCGCTGACGCCGGCATTCAAGCCGTTTGCGCAATCGCTGTACATCGACCTGGCCGAGCAAGCCGATGCGCCGCCCGCTCCCATGCATCTGGGATTCCGCGCGGGCCGAAATTTCGTCATCCAGTACCTGCATTCCCTGAAGGCCATCGGCGTCAACCACGTCGGTCTCAACCTCAAGTACAGCCGCCGGCCGGCGCATGAAGTCGTCCAGGAACTGGGGGAATTCGTGGTGCCGGCATTCCCGGCGCATGCGGTCGCGGGGGACTAGCGGATCCCGCGGCCGGCCGCCCGCGGGTCACTCGTAAATCAGCGCATCGTGCAGGATGGCGGGGACTTCCCTGTTGCGTTCGGAGTAGCCATCGAAAGGTTGCCCCCGCTCGTCGACGCGCGCCAGCACGTCCCCCGCCCGGTCGATGGCGGCGCCCACCCGCAGCATCACCAGCGGTTCGGCCTCGTCGGCCTGGAACGAATAGAACGCGCCTGCCGGCACCAGCACGCAGTCGTTGCGCCCGACCCGCCGCGTTTCCCCACGCGGCCCCAGGAAAGTGGCGCCGCCCTGCAGCACGACGAAGACGTGGTCCTCGTTGGTGTGGGCATGGATCTCGTTCTCGCCGCCGCCGGCATAGGTCTTGAGCACGACGTTCATGTAGGGCGACGCGCCCAGCACCTGATTGGTGCGCCCCTGCCGCGGCAAGCGGGCGCGGATATGGAAGAAACTCGGCGTCTTGCGTTTCGACATTTCCGACATCGCGTCGCGCCACTGCTGCGCGCTGTGGACGATGGGCGCGAATGCGGATCCTGAAGTTTCTGCGGGCATGGCTCGTCTCCTGATTGTGCGGCGCGTGTGCCGCTTCGGCTTGTAGCGTCGCCGCTATCCTAGAAGCCCGATCAACGTGTGTATAGGTTGATTTACAATCAATTTTTGACCGCGCGCGCCGCGGCTCAAGACGTCGCCGAATGCGCCAGCGCGCGCATTTCCCGGATGTTGCGGGCCGGAGGCTGGCCAAACATCCGCGCATATTCACGGGTGAACTGCGTCACGCTTTCATAGCCGACGCCATGGGCGGCGGCGCCGATGGCAACGCCTTCGGCGAGCATGCGCCGCCGCGCCTCGAGCAGCCGAAGCTGCTTCTGGAATTGCAGCGGCGTCAGCGTCGTGATGTTGCGAAAGTGCGTATGAAACACGGACAGACTCATGCCCGCCGCCTCGGCCAGCGTTTCGATGCGCAGGGGCCGGGCATATCCGGCCCTGAGCATCTCGATGGCGCGGGCAATCCTGCGGCCATGGCCGTCGGCCACTCCGAGCACGCGAATGGCGCCGCCATGCCGCCCGGCAAGCAACCAGTAATGCAGTTCCCGCACCAGCTGGCGGCCCAGCACCGCCAGCGATCGCGGCCTGTCGAGCAGCCTGAGCAGGCGCAAGGCCGCGTCGGCGACCTCCGCTTCCGTCCGGCCCACCCGTACCGGGTGGTCGGGTTGCAGCGGCAGCTCGCCCATTTCACCGACCAACTCGGTGATCACCGCGGCATCCAGTTCCACGACCAGCGAGTAGTAGGGCGCGGCCGCGCTCGCCGTGATGACCTGGCTCACCGTCGGCACGTCCATCGCGATCAGTAGCGACTCGCCAGCGCCAAACGTAAAGCTGCGCTCGCCCATGCCGACGCGCTTGCCGCCTTGCAGCACCAGCGCGACCAGGGGCCGGGTGATGGCGTACTGCAGGGGCGACGGCGCGGTCTCGCGCAGGATGAACATGCCATCGATGGGGGTGGCGGCCACGCCCTCGCCGTCAAGGCGTGCGTCGGCATATTGCCGTGCCGCCCGCAGCAGGGCCCCGGTCAGTTCGCCGGGCCTGGACAGGCCGGCCCCCGCGGGGCTTTCATCACAGGATCGGGCAACCTCTTTCATTTCTTCGGGCAATTGCATGGGGATTCCGCCTGCCGCCAACATAGCACCATTCAAGCCTGAACCGGCGCGAACAAAACAATCGGGCAAGAATTCAAAATAATCAGGCAACCTGCCCACGCCCCGGGTTCCTAAGATCGAAGCTCACCCAACCAGGAGCTTCCCCATGACCACCCTTTCCCTTGTGACCGGCGCCAGCCGCGGCCTGGGCCGCAACACCGCGTTGAGCATCGCCCGCCATGGCGGCGACGTGATCGTCACCTATCGCGATGGCAAGGACGCCGCGGATGCCGTCGTGGCGGACATCCAGGCGCTCGGCCGCAAGGCGGTCGCGCTGCGGCTGGATACGAGCAAAGTCTCATCTTTCCCGGACTTCGTCATGGCTGTGCGCGCGGCGCTCGAGGACACCTGGGGCCGCGATACGTTCGATCATCTCATCAACAACGCCGGACACGGCGAGATGACGGCGTTTTCCGCCACCACGCAGGCGCAGTTCGACGCGCTCTTCGACGTTCATGTCAAAGGCGTGTTCTTCCTGACGCAGTCGCTGCTGCCGATGCTGGCCGATGGCGGACGCATCATCAACTTCTCGTCGGGCCTGACCCGCGTGTCCTTTCCCGGCTTCTCGGCCTACGCGGCCGCCAAAGGCGCGGTGGAAACACTCACCGTGTACCTGGCCAGGGAACTGGGCGGCCGCGGCATCACCGCGAACGTCGTCGCCCCGGGCGCGATCGAGACCGATTTCCTGGGCGGCGCGGTGCGCGACACCCCGGACTACAACGACGCCTTCGCCAACATGACCGCGCTGGGCCGCGTGGGCGTGCCCGATGACATCGGCCCGATGATCGCCAGCCTGCTGGGCCCGGCCAACCGCTGGGTCAACGGCCAACGCATCGAAGTCTCCGGCGGCCAATCGATCTAGGCGGCCGCCCTCCCTCTTATATTGATTTCAAATCAAGATTGACCGATATGTATCCACGGCAATAGCCTAGGCGTTCTTCATCACCCCGCCGCCTGCGCGTAATCAGCACATCCCCGCGCGGGCCGGCCTGTCAGCGAGCACATCGATGATCACTCCCGACCAGGGGCCCGACCTGTCCGCGCAGGTGCCCCACGCCCTGCCGACCCGGCGCGACCTGTATTACGGCGGCGCCTGGCACCCGCCCCGCGGCGGCAACTATCAACGCAGCCACAGCCCCGGCACGCAGGCCGACCTGGGACGCTATGCGGTGGCCGATGCCGACGACGTCGATGCGGCCGTGGCCGCGGCCAGGCAGGCATTCCCCGCGTGGCGCGACACGCCGCCGCTGACCCGCGCCGCGCTGCTGCGCCAGGCGGCGGCGATCATCCGCGAACATGGCCTGGAACTGGCCCTGATCGATGCCGTCGATTGCGGCAACCCGGTCAGGCAGATGCAGGACGACGCGGTGTTCGCCGCCGCGCAGCTGGAGTACTTCGCCGGCCTGGTGATGGAGTTGAAGGGCGAGACCATCCCCACGATGAACGGCTCGCTGGACTACACGCTGCGCGAACCGCTGGGCGTGGTGGCGCGCATCATCCCGTTCAACCATCCCTTCATGTTCGCCGCCGGCAAGATCGCGGCCCCGCTGGCCGCCGGCAACACGGTGATCGTGAAGCCGCCGGAGCAGGCGCCCCTGTCCACCCTGCGCCTGTTCGAACTGATTGCCGACCTGTTCCCGCCCGGGGTGCTGAACTGCCTGGGCGGCGACCGCGAGACGGGCGCCGCGTTGTCGGCGCATCCGGACGTGGCGGCGGTGGCGCTGATCGGCAGCGTCAACGCCGGCAAGGCGGTGATGCGCACGGCCGCGGACGACCTGAAGAAGGTGCTGCTGGAACTGGGCGGCAAGAATGCCATGATCGTCTATCCCGACGCGGACCTGGACAAGATGCCACTGGGCGCGGTGCGCGGCATGAACTTCACCTGGTGCGGCCAATCGTGCGGGTCGACCAGCCGGTTGTTCCTGCACGAGTCCATCCACGACGACGTGCTGGCGCGCATCGTCGAGCTGACCGCGCAGCTGCACACGCCCGGCCTGCCCACCGACATGCGCACGACGATGGGCGCGCTGGTTTCGAGCCAGCAGATGGACAAGACGCTGTCCTATGTGGAATCGGCGGTGGCCGAAGGCGCGCGGGTGGCGCATGGCGGCAAGCGCAGCGGCGACCCCGCGCTGGCCGCGGGCTACTTCGTCGAGCCGACCATCCTGGCCAACGTGACGCCGTCAATGCGCGTGGCGCGCGAGGAGATCTTCGGCCCGGTGCTGTCGGTGCTCAAGTGGTCGAACGAGGAAGACCTGTACGCCGCGGTCAACGGCGTGGAATACGGCCTGACGGCCTCGATCTGGACCACCGACCTGCGCACCGCGCATCGCGCCGCGGCGCGCGTGCAGGCCGGCTATGTGTGGATCAACGGCTCGTCGGCGCACTTCATCGGCGCGCCGTTCGGCGGCTACAAGCAGTCGGGCGTCGGCCGCGAGGAATGCAAGGAAGAGCTGCTGGAATTCACGCAGACCAAGAACGTCAACGTCACCCTGGATTGATTCATTCGATGTCTACTCCCACGCACGCCCCGTCCCACCAAGACACGCCCCCGCCCGAATGGGGCAGCGACTACCTGGCCGCGCTGCTGCGGCATCTCGGCCTGGAGTACGTGGCGCTCAATCCGGGCGCCAGCTATCGCGGCCTGCACGACAGCCTGGTCAACTACCTGGGCGACGAATCGCCCAAGATGCTGACCGTGCTGCATGAGGAACACGCGGTCGCGATCGCGCATGGCTATGCCAAGGTGACGGGACGCCCCATGGGGGCCATCCTGCACGCCAACGTGGGCCTGATGCACGGCTCTATGGCGATCTTCGACGCCTATTGCGATCGCGTGCCCGTCATGGTGTTCGGCGCCACCGGGCCGGTCGATTCGGCGCGCCGCCGTCCGTGGATCGACTGGCTGCACACCTCGAAGGACCAGGGCGCGCTCGTGCGCTCGTTCGTCAAATGGGACGCCGAGCCGTACTCGCTGGAAGGCGCGCGCGATGCGGTGCTGCGCGCGCGGCAGATTGCCACGACGCAGCCGCAAGGCCCGGTCTACGTGTGTTTCGACAGCGCGCTGCAGGAAGCGCCCTGCGCGGACGCGCCGCCGCTGCTGCCGCTGGCGCGGCATGCGCCGCCGCCGCGCCCGGGCATCGCCGACCGCCTGGCGCGCGAGGCGGCGCAACGGCTGCACGCGGCCAGGCGGCCCGTCATCCTGATCGGACGCGTCTCGCGCGACGAAGCCGACTGGGACCGCCGCGTGGCGCTGGCCGAACATTGCGCCGCCACGGTGCTGACCGACTTCAAGGTGGGCGCGGCGTTTCCGACGCGCCATCCGCTGCACGGCACGACGCCGTCGTTCTTCATGGCCGACGAAGGCCTGCAGGCGCTGCGCGAGGCCGACGTGGTCCTGAGCCTGGACTGGGTGGATCTGGCCGGCACGCTGCGCACGGCCTGGGGCCCGACGCGCACGCCGGCCCACGTGATGCAGGTGTCGCTGGACCAGGTGCTGCACAACGGCTTCGGCGGCGAGCATCAGGGGCTGGTGGGCGCGGACACCTATCTGATGTGCGATCCCGACGAGTTCGTGGCGCAGACGCTGGCGGCGCTGCGCGACCTGGGCGATGCGCGCATGGCGGCGGCCGACTTGCCGCCCGAGCCCGACATGGCGCCACACGAATCGGGCGACGCCGCCGAAGGCATGTCGCTGGCCGTATTCTCGGGCACGGTCAGCCAGCACTTGCGCCGCCATGCGCCCGCCTGCCTGATCCGCGCCAATCTGGGCTGGCCCGGCGACGCGCATCCGCTGGCGCATCCGCTCGACTATCTGGGTTATGACGGCGGCGGCGGCATCGGCTCGGGTCCGGGCATGGCGGTGGGCGCGGCCCTGGGCCTTCGCGGCACGCCGCGGCTGCCGGTGGCGGTGCTGGGCGACGGCGATTATCTGATGGGCGCCACGGCGCTGTGGACCGCCGTCAGCTATGGCATCCCCCTTCTGGTGATCGTGGCCAACAACCGCTCGTTCTTCAACGACGAGGTCCACCAGGAGAAGGTGGCGCAAATACGCTCGCGCCCGGTCGAGAATAAATGGATCGGCCAGCGCATCGAAGGCCCGGAGATCGACCTGGCGGGGCTGGCTCGCGCGCAGGGAGCGCTGGGCTGGGGACCGGTGCAGACCGCGGACCAATTGGCCCAGGCGCTGGACGAGGCGATTGCCGCCGTGAAGGCGGGCAAGGTCGCGGTGATCGATGCGCGCGTGGCGCGCGAATACGCCAAGACCATGGCCAAGGCGCTGGGGCGCGGCCACTGAGGCCTGGTGGCGCGGACCTCAGGCCCGCGATGGCCTCACGAGGGCCCGATGTACCGCGCGCGCGGCCGCACCAGGAAACCGGCCAGGCGCTGCTCCAGCGCATGCGCCACCCACCCCGCCGCGCGTCCCACGGACATCAGCGCGCCAGCGGCCCCCAGCGGCGCGCCCAGCACCGCCGACAACACCGCCAGGGCCAGCGGCAGGTTGGGCTTCAGGCCTAGCTCGTTGCTGGCCTGGTCCACCCCTTGCAGCGCCATCTCGCCACGCGCGCTGGCGGGTCCGACCTCGCGCACCAGGTCCAGCAGCAGCGTGGCGCGCGGGTCGCCGTCTGGATAGAGCGGATGGCCGAACCCCGGCACGGGGCTCTTGCGCGCCAGCAGGCTCTTCAGTTGATCGAGATAGGCGTCGCGCGACCGCGCCTGCGCCAGCACCGACTCGGCCTGTTCGCAGCCCAGCCCGGTGAGCATGCCCTCGAAGGCGCCCAGCGCCGTCGTCACGCAGGAGAACAGGTCGGCCGCCGCCGACGCGGCGATGCGCGCCGCAAACGTGGCGGGCGCCAGTTCGTTGTCGGCGCTCAGGATCAACGCCGCGTCCAGCAGGCGCAGATGCTCGGGCGTATCGCCCACGCGCAGATTGACGGCCAGTATCTGCGCGATGGATTGCGGCGTCTCGTTCAGCGCATAGGTGGGCGGGTCGGCCAGCAGGCCGGTCGCCGCGGACATGGCCTGAATCAACTGGCGCGCGGCCAGCACCGGCGCGCCCAGCGCCAGTTCGGGATTGCGGCCCAGGCTGGCCGCATAGGCCTCGACCGCCACGGACAGCAGCCGGCGCGCCTGATTGCGCGCGGCCACCTGCACGATGCCGTCGGCCAGCGCCTGGAACCCGACCCCGGGCCTGGCGGGCTGCCAGGCCACCGAGGTGTCGGGCAGCATGCCGTTCCACAGCAGTTCGGTGCAGTCCTCGAAGGTTCGATGGTGCAGCACCAGCTCGGCCGCGGGCTTGCCCCGGTAGCGCGGCCCCTCGGGACCGATGGCGGTGATCGAGGTCTGCATGACCGCGTTGCCGCCCCAGCGGATCATGCGCTCGGCCCCCGCGCCGGTCATGGATCGGCCGCGGCCGCGCGCGGCCAGCGCATCCAGGTCTTCCACGTAGTACAGGTTGCCCTTGCCGCCCACCGCCGGCACCACGCGCACCCAGCCACGGCTGACGTAGGCATACAGCGTCTGCATCTTGATGCCCAGCCGCTCGATGGCGGTGCGCGCATCGACCAACGTCCCCGCGGCGGGAGCGTTCTCGTCAGCCACCGGGGCGGCCGTTTTCTTGCGTCGGTTTTCCATGCTGCGTGTTCCCGGCCGGTGGCGCCAAGCGTCCGGCTGTAGCGGTTTTCCAGATCACCATGCTAGTTGATTGATTGTAAATCAATCTATACATAGGTTGATTGCGATCCTACGATGATATCCAAAATCACAACGCAAAGTTGGGAACAAAAACCCAACAGCCACAAGGAGACAACCATGACGGAACGAAACATCCGCCTGCAGCAATCCCCGCATCGCCGCGCCATCCGCTGGGCCGCCCGGCTCGGCCTGACCCTGATGCTGGCCAGCGCCGCCCATGCCGGCTATCCCGAGCACCCGGTGACGATGATCTCGGCCTTCCCGCCGGGGGGCAGCACCGACGTTATCGGCCGCATGCTGTCGCCGCGCCTGGGCGAGATCTTCAAGCAGAGCTTCCTGGTGGAGAACCGCGCCGGCGCGTCGGGCAACATCGCCAGCGGCGCGGTGGCCCGGTCCGTGCCCAATGGCGAGACCATCCTGATCGGCAACAACACCATGACGGTCAACGCCGCGTTGGGCGTGGCGCAGAACTTCGATCTGCAGAAGGACCTGACCCCCATCATGGCGATTGCCGAGACTCCCGTCGCGCTGGCCGTCAGCACCAAGCTGCCGGTCAATTCGGTGCAGGAACTGATCGCCTACGGCAAGGCCCATCCCGGCACGCTCAGCTTCTCGTCCTGCGGCACCGGCACGGCGCAGCATTTCGCCGGCGTCGAATTCGCCCACCGGGCCGGCATCGACATGGTCCACGTGCCCTACAAGGGCTGCGCGCCCGCGCTGACGGATGGCATCGGCGGCCAGGTGCCCGTGATCTTCAACGCCATCTCGAACATCAGCCCGCAGTTGAAGACGGGCAAGATCCGCCTGCTGGCCGTGGCCACCAAGCATCGCGTCCCCTTCCATCCCGACGTGCCCGCGCTGGCCGAGCTGCCGGGGTTCGAGGACTACGACTTCGCCGTGTGGATCGGCTTTTTCGTGAGCGCCAGCACGCCGCGGCCCATCGTCGACAAGCTGAGCCAGGAATTCATGGCGCTGGCCCAGGACAAGGCCACGCAGACGGCGCTGTCCGACCGCCTGTTCGTGCCCCTGCAGATGAACGGCCCCGAGCTGCAGAAGCAGATCGCCGCCGAGCTCGTGAAGTGGAAGAAGCTGGCCGACCAATATCACATCACCATCGACTGACGATCATGAGCCAGACCATTCCACGCCTGCAGCTGCAAGCCATGCGGCCCGACCTCGCCGAGTACCTGACGCCGCGGGTGCGCCGCCTGGGCTACCTGGGCGAGCTGTTCCAGGTCAGCGCCCACGCGCCCGACGTGCTGCTGGACTTCATGCGCTTTACCGAGTCGCTGAAAGAGGCCCTGCCCGACAACCTGGCCGAAGTCGCGGTGCTGACCACGGCCACCCTGATGGACAACGCCTATGAACGGCACCAGCACGAGCGCCTGTGCGTGCGGCTGGGCCTGGGCCGCGACTGGGTCAAGGACGCCGAACGCCTGCAACCCGATTCAGCCGCGTTGCTGTCCGAGGAAGAGCGCGCCGTGCAGCGCTACGTCATGGCGGCGGTGCGCACACGCGGCCTGCAGGCGCAGGACGATTTCGAGCGGCTGGCGGCGCTGCTGCCCGCCAGCCAGGCCGTCGCCATCGCGATGCTGGCCGGCCGCTACATCACCCACGCGCTGGTGGTCAACACGTTCGGGCTGCGCCCGCCGGTGCCGTCCATCTGGGACGACGGCTTCGGCGCCGATGCCGCCGCGGATGCCCCGCCCACCGCCAACAGCGCGCCACCCACGCAAGGAAACCCATGATGACGAATGCAGAACCCGTGTGGATCACCGAAGCCCAGGTCACCGCGCTGCTGACGCTGGACGAGGCCATCCCCGCGCTCGGCACGGGCCTGAGCATGCAGGCGCAGGGCCTGGCGGCCAGCATGCCCAAGACCATGCTGCAGTTCGGCCAGAGCAACCTGCACGCGCTGGGCGCGCGGCTGGGCCACTACGTCGGCACGAAAAGCTGGGCGCATACCGATGGCGGCACATGCCCGCTGCTGCTGCTGTGGAATGCCGAGGATGGCCAACTGGCCGCGATCATCGAGGCGTTCGCGCTGGGCAACATGCGCACCGGCGGCACGACGGGCGTGGCCACGGACTGGCTGGCCCGGCCCGACGCCCGCGTGCTGGCCATGGCGGGCGCCGGCAAGCAGGCCATGTCGCAGGTGGCCGCGGTGCTGGCCGTGCGCGACATCGAGGAAATCCGCGTCTACACCCCGACCGAGGCCTCGCGCGACGCCTTCGCCCTGCGCATCGCCGAAGCCTTCCCCGACCGCGGGCTGCGCGTCAAGGCCTGCGCCAGCATGGCGGCGGCCTGCGACGGCGCGGACGTCGTCACGCTGGCGACGCGCGCGCGCACCCCCTTCGTCGACGCCGGCATGCTCGCGCGCGGCGCGCACCTGAACGCCATTGGCGCCATCGCGCCGGACCGCGAAGAGTTCTGCCAGGACGTGTTCGACCGGGCCGGCGTGATCGCCGTGGACGACCTGTCCAGCGTGCAGCGCCTGTCACGCGAGTTCCGCACCCGCTATGGCGAGGATTGGGAGACGGTGCAGACCCTGTCGACCCGCATCCACGACGGCGCGCGACGCCCCGCCGACGCCGACCTGACGCTGTTCAAGGCCATGGGCATGGGCCTGTCCGACCTCGCGCTGGGCGTCGAGATCCTGCAACGCGCGCGCAACCAGGGCATCGGCCGCGCCATGCCCGCGCCGGTCAAGAGCAAGCCGCGGTTCTTCGCCGCGCGGCAGGCCTGAGGACGCGCACAGGCACGGCGCGCGATACCTACTGCCCCCCCAACACGAACACGACGACGCTCGACATACCGACCCGACATCCACACCGACCCCGGAGATCGAACCATGAACGAATACACCCGCGAATTCGAAAGACTCAATGGCCGCTTCCTTGATTGCGGCGGCGAACCGCCCGTTTCGTACAACACGCAATGGGCGCCCATCGTGGTGACCAAGGAAGAGATCGACGCCGAAATCGAGCGCCTGGCCGCCTCGCCGCTGCCGGCCTCGGGCCGCCGCGAGTCGCTGATCGCCCACCCCAACGCACGCGAGTTCGCCCCCGGCATGGCGCCGGGCATCCAGGTCCGGCTGTCGGTGCTCAAGCCCGGCGAGCGCACCGCGCCCTTTCGCCACAACGCCACCGAGGTGAATTTCTGCATCCGCGGGCAGGGCGTGACCGAAGTGGGCGGCAAGCAGGTCGCCTTCAGGCAGTACGACGTGTGGAACCACCCCAGCTATACGCCGTACAGCCATTACAACGACGGCGAGGACCTGCAGGTACGCCTGACCTACTCGAACGTGCCGCTGCTGCAGTTCATGGACGTCTACGTGACGGATGCGCAGCCGGACATGGACGCGCGCGCCGGCACGGGCCAGCGCGAGGAGTCCGACGACCCGCGCCGCCGCAATCCCTTCGGCATCTTTCCCATCAACGACGACGGCGGGCTGCTGATGCCCTACGAGACGCTGATCAACCCGACCGCGGTGGATTCGCGCACGCTGCATTTCGCCTGGGACCAGGTCAAGCCGCAGCTGGACAAGCTGGAAGCGCTGGGCAAGGAATATGTGGGACGGCGCCTGTACATGTATTACAACCCCGCCACCGGCCGCTTCAACGGGATCACCCCGAACTTCTTCGCGACCATGACGATCCGGCCGCCGAAGATCATCGACCGCCCGCACCGCCACGTCTCCGCCGCCATCAACTACTACTTCTCCGGCAGCGGCTACAGCAGCGTGGCGGGCAACCGCTACGAGTGGAAAGCCGGCGACCTGATGCTGTCGGCGCCGGGCTGGGCGGTGCACAACCACGCCTCCTACGATGACTACGTGTACGAGCTGACCGTGCAGGACCAGCCCCTGAACATCTTCATGGAATCCCTGCTCTGGCAGGAAGACCTGCACCACCCCGCCGCCGTGCTGGGCAAGCAGGAAGGCTTCATCACCAACCGCAAGGCCGCCTGAACGCCGGAGCACCGCAATGATCACTTTGCAGAAGGACGCCCTGCGGGGCTCGATCCCGCCTATCGTGACGCCGTTCAGGAACGGCAAGGTCGATTACGACAGGCTGGCCAGCCTGATCGACTTCCAGGCGCGCAACGGCACGCATGGCGTGCTGATCAACGGCACCACCTCCGAGCCGTCGACGCTGACCCTCGAAGAACGCAACCAGGCCGTGACCGTCGCCGTCGAGGCGGCCCGCGGACGGCTGCAGGTGGTGGCCGCCACCGGCTCGCAATCGCATGCCGAAAGCGTCGTGCTGACCGAGCACGCGGCCCGCGCCGAGGTCGACGCGCTGCTGGTGGTGACGCCCTACTACATCCGGCCGCCGCAACGCGGCGTGGCAGCCTATTTCATCGACCTGGGCAAGCGGGTCGACGTGCCGCTGATGATGTATCACATCCCCGGCCGCACCGCGTTCAAGACCGACCTGGCCACGCTGGAGCAGATTTCCGAGGCGGTTCCCCACTTCGTGGGCATCAAGCATGCCCTGGACGACCACTCGTTCGTGACCGAGATGTTGTATCGCTTCGGCCCCGAGTTCCGCATTTTCGTGGGGCTGGAGGAATTCACCTTTCCCATGATGTGCCTGGGCGCGGGCGGCACCATGAATGCGGTCGCCAACGTGGCGCCGGCGGAAGTGGCGCAGCTGTGCAACCTGGTGCGCGACGGCAGGCTCGAAGCGGCGCGCGCGTTGCACTTCAAGCTGTTCGAGCTGATGAAGATGATCTTCTGGGACACCAACCCCATCCCGCTGAAATACCTGATGAAGCGGATGGGCCTGCTGGAAAGCAACGAACATCGCCTGCCCATGATGCCCGCGACCCCGGAACTGGAACGCCGCATCGACGCCCTGTTCGAGAAGCTGCAGCTCAAGGCGGACTGAACCTGGGGGCCGCGTCGACACCCGGCGCGCCCCCCGTCCGCGTTCACTGAAGTGGGTGCTCCCGCATGCGCCAGGGCAGATACGAGTATCGTCTGGCCAGACACGCTGAAGGAGAAAACATGGAAGTCACGTTGCACGGCGTCATGGGCGGCCCGGAAACCGGCGTGCGGTACCTTGCCGCCATCGTGGGCTGCCGGCCGCGGCTCAAGGCCGCGCTCGCGCCGCTCGCGGTGTCCGGTCTCGCCACGCTCGATCTCTCGCTGTGGATCGGCGGCAGCGTGACGGACCACGGCCAGCACGGCTTCGAGGCCAAGGGCCGGTACCAGGCGGCGCGCGAGCAGCTCGGCCTGGTCATCGCGGTGCCACGTCACGAGGCCGAAACGATCGCGGGCGATGCCGAACAAGATGCCGTGCTCGACTGGATCAGGCGCGGCCTGGCGCAGCGGACACTTTCCGCCGCGGCGCGAAAGCTCGACCTCGGCGCCGTAAGCGAGGCGTTGCGCCGGGCTCGCTGATGGAAATCAAGGGTTTAAAGCCGCTTGGTTCATCGAGGGGGACCGAAAGCACACCTCGCTGAGCGCGCAGGGGATGCGCAGTTCAAGCGCCTGGACGGAAACGACGTACGATCAAACTCCGCAATGCCATACAATTTTCGTATGATCGATTTGAGAGAACGGCAAATTCCGGTATGACACTCTATGAATAACGATAAACAGGACTCGCACGCGCCTACCGAACAGGACATCCCGTCAACCCCATTGCGGCGGCAAGCGGAAGATGCGCTACGCAAAACCATCCTTTCAGGCAGATTCCAACCAGGCGAGCGCCTCAAGGAACGTGAGTTGATGGAACTGCTCGACGTCAGTCGAACACTGGTGCGCGAAGCGCTACGCCAGGTCGAGGCCGAAGGCCTTATCGAGATCATCCCCAATCGAGGTCCAGTGGTCGCGGTGCTGACCTACGAAGAGGCAGAAGAAATCTACGAAGTACGAGGCATCCTGGAAGCGCAGATCTGCACCGGCTTCGCATTACGCGCGCGCAGCGAGCACATGCAGACCTTGGCAACCACCTTCGACTCTCTCGCCGACGCCGCGCGTCGCGGTGACGTCGAGCAGACGGTCGCCCTCAGCGATACCTTCTACGACACAATAGCCGCGGGGTGCGGTAATCGCCTGCTGGGCAACATGCTGCGCCAACTGCACAACCGCATCGTGCTGTTGCGACGGACATCCTTATCAGCGCCCGCTCGGTTACCTGAAACCCTCTATGAATTGACCCAGATCTTCGATGCGCTCAAGGCCCGTGACGAAGCAGCCGCCGGCAAAGCCGCCCTGCACCACGTCCGTCAAGCCGCGCGTACGGCACTACAGGTATTGCGGATCCGCCAGCACTAGGTGTTATCCATTAAATTGTAGTACCAAAATCAATTTTATCTATTTTTGGTAGTACGATCTGGACCGTCACTCACGTTCTCGGACGGCTGGCGGGCGTTGCCGCGGCCGATCCTTACCCCAGGAGCAGGCGGTCATGAAACGCAGATCTTTCACCACAGGGTTATTGGGCCTCATAGCGGCGGGGGCCCTGGGGCGAACCAAGCTGGCCAAGGCCCAGGGCCAACCACTCCCCGCACTGATTACGCTGGTGGTGCCTTTCGCCCCGGGGGGAGGCGCCGATCAGCTCGCGCGCGAATTCGCCCACTTCGCCCAGACACACGCACCCGGCACCACCTTCGTGGTGGAGAACAAACCGGGCGCCAACGGCGCCATCGCCGCCCGCCATGTCGCGCGCCAGAAGCCCGACGGTGCGACCTTGTTGCTAGGCACATCCAGCACGCATGTGCTCGGGCCGCTCATCGCCAAGACGGCCGCTGCCGAAATCACCAAAGAGTTCAGCCCCGTCACCTTGCTGGCAACCACCGCCAATGTGCTGGCCGTCGCCAGCAAGTCGCGTTGGAAAACGCTGGAGGAATTCCTGGCCGACGCCCGCCAGCAGGCTTTGACGTACGGCACCTTCGGCACCGGCTCGTCAGCGCATCTGTATGGCCTGCTGCTGGCCCAGTCGACGGGAGCCAAGTTGTCCCACGTGCCCTACAAAGGTTCCGGGCAGGCGCTCACCGATCTGCTGGGCGACCACATCGATGCGGTATTCCTGACCAGCAGCGCGCTTGAAAGCCTGGTCCGCGAAGGCAAGGTTCGCGTCCTCGGTGTGACGGGCGAGACCCGCACGCGAGTTTTTCCCGAAGCCAGGACCTTTGAGGAACAGCAGGTGCGGCAATTGGACTTCAGCGGTTGGTTCGGCTTGTTTGGACCCGCGGGCGTCCCCGCGTCCATTTGCGGTAGCGTCGCGAGGCTGGCAGAAGACCTGGGCAAAGACGCCGCCGCTCGCCAACGCATGATTGGACAGGGCTACGACTGGGTGGGCTCTTCGCCGACAGGATTGCAGGCCGCAGTGGAAAGCACCATCGCAATCTATCAAAAGGTCCTGGCGACGGAAGCGGCAGATCTGGCCGGATAGGGAACGAGTAGTCCAGCCCCTGGCATGCAAGCCGGGGGCCTGGATGCATCCTGGCGGGCCTTTCCCGCCATGCCACTCTCGTCAGGCGTCCGCGGCACGCTGGCCGCTCAGGAATGCCCGCACCGCTTCAGCAAACAGGACAGGCTGGTCATCGTGGACATAATGGCCGGCATCCGGGATCTCGACCCATTGAAGACGCGGATTGAGGTCACACATGCGCCGCACCATGTCGGGCTGCAAGTAGTCCGTCCTCCCGCCGCGTACCACCAACGTATCACACGCAATCGCCCGCACATATGGCTCCAAGTCTACGACCCGCGCGGGATCCGGGTTCAAGCGGGTTGCGGCAATGCCCGCATGATCGTAGCGCCAGGTAAAGCCCCCCTCCGCTGCCGGCTTGAGCATGCTGGCCAAACGCTCCTGGCGCGCCGCGTCGCTGACAGAAGGGCGCAACGCACGCATGAACGCCGAGGCCTCGTCCCATGACGCGAACCGCTCCGGCGTGGTCTGAAGTTCCTGGCAGATACGCGAGGCCCCCGCGCTGACTTCAAAAGCTCCCGGTCCCGCGTCTTCGATGACCAACTGGCGGACCCGCTGCGGATGCCTCGCCGCGTACACAATGGCGTTGATGCCCCCCAGCGAATGCCCCAGCAAATCGAATCGTCCCAGCCCCAGTTCCCCGGTGACGCCCTCCAGGTCCGCCACATAGGCGTCCACATAGTAATTCCAGCCGGGGTCCCAATCGGAATCGCCTCGGCCACGTTGGTCGAAGGCGATCACCCGCACCCCGGGTTGCAATGCGGCCGCCAAGCGCGAAAAGGTCTCGGCGTAGCCTCGGATGCCATGGAGCATGACAATGGGATAACCGTCGACCTCGCCCCATTCAACGACATGAAGGCCCAGCCCGGATACGGTCAGCGAATAGTCGCGACGATTCATATACCTCTCCTTGAATCTGGCCAGATCAGCAGAGGCCGTCAAGCCCCTTCACTTCGGAAGCGCGCAATCCGCCCAGGCGCGCGTTCAGCCGTCCCCGTGTTGCGAACGCCCAGACCAGCACGACTTCGTCACGGTTCGGGCCATCGTTGAATTGCGCCGTGACGGTGTCGTAGTGCGACCGCACATAGAGCGCGTCCTTATGCGCCAGGGGAATATCGATGGCCGTGCCGGGCGCGCCGCGCTTGCCGGTGGACGGCACCCAGGATTTGGCGCCTCCCAGGCCATCCCGCACAGGGTTGGCCGCGGGATTGGTGAGCAGGGCATTGCCATGCTCATATTCTCCGTCCATCCCTACCAGGCACGCTTTGCCATAGCTCTCGATCGCCCTTCCCGCAGCTGCCTCGCGGATGCGGCGGCCAAACTCTTGCCCCAGTTCGGGCGAAGCGTCGATCCACGCGGACAGGTCCTGGACATAGCGGCCAGCATAGGGATTGTGGATGCAGGCGGCAATGACGATCTTTCGCAATGGCTCGCCATCCGCGGGCGCGCCGGTTTCTCCTGCCAGGGAATCCTCGATCTGCAGATACCACTTGCGGATATGGAAGGCGCTGAAATTATGGGTCTTCATAAGGTCCGTCTCTTGTTCAGGAAATGGAATGGGATAGGGAGGGCCGCCTCACGAGCGCGGCCGACGCGACGACAATCCGGCGGTCACGTAGCCAGGCTCTGCAACCGGGATTGGGGGTGGGCCTTGATCGGCGCGACGAACGGTGTCCACGCCACCGAGGTGATCTCACTGAAATCACGCCACTCCTTGAACCAGCTGCGTCCGCCATCCATCGACCGGAACAGATGCCCATACTTCGTGCCGGCAAACACGAGCGACGGATCGGCCGCATGCACGCCGAAGGCCCAGAAGGTCGAGTTCGGCGGCGAATGCAAAATCGCGCTGGCCCAAGTGCGGCCGCGGTCTTCGGAGCGATATATCCGAGTCCGCGTGCCAGGCGTGCCATCGCCAACCGCCAGCAACAGGGTGTCCTCGCCGTCAGGCAGTGGCTGGATCGTGCGGGTGTAGTACATGCCATCGAAGCGATCCGCCGAACTGGCGCCTTGCCAGGTGCCTTCGCCGTTGTCGACGTTGGTGTAGACCGAATTGACTGTGCAGATCAGGTGCGTTCGCGGGAGCTTGCCGCGCGACGGCAAAACGCTGATGGCGTGGATGTCACCACTGACGATTCCGTTGGCGGCCTCGTCAACCCTCTGCCAGGAATCGCCCTGATCGCGGCTGCGCCACGCGCCGCCCTCTTCGACCCCGAACCAGACCTCGCCATTGGCGGGATCCACGGCAATGGCCAGAATACGCGGCCGATTCACACCGGCGCAGAACTCCGGCAACTCGACCGGCAACGTATCCCACGTCTGGCCGCCATCGGCGGAACGGAACATGCGCGCGCGCGACGGTGCCCCTGTACCCGCGTAGACAAGCGCGGGGTTGCTCGGGTCCAGTGCCAGGGCCCACACGGTCTGCCCATTGGCCGGAGACTCCAGCCGCCGAAAGTGCGCTCCGCCGTCGGTGCTCAGGCAGATACCGGCATCCGCGCCCGCGAACACACGGGCGGGGTCGGACGGGTCTACCGCCAGGCAGCGCACGACTCCATCAAACTCAATCGCCTCTTTCAGACCTAGCCGGTGCCAGCTCGCGCCGCTGTCGGCGCTTCGCAATATGCCCTGCCCCGCAGTCCCCACCAAGATCGTGCCTTGCATGATGTGCTCCTTCCCCTTTTAGGAAATACGTGCTCGGACAGGGCACGGCCGCCCTCGGCACCGGCGCTGTCCGAAGGCCGGCTGGCCTTTGATGGCTCAAGCAGCCGCCGACGGCAGACCATCGGCCGGGCAAGTGTTTCCCCTAGTTGGAAACAACCTCGAGCCACGGGAGAATTGTAGTACTGATTTAGATATTTTTCTATTTTTGTACTACTGTTTTCCGATATTTCGAAGTTTCAATCTGATGCCAGGCCGTCAGCCTCTCGCTGCAGTTTTGGCATATCACCAGGGAAGACTGACATGAAGTTCTATCACGAGGTACGGGGTTGCTCCCTGGCGGTCGACATCGTCGCGCGCGAACTCGGCATCGCATTGGACCTGCAATGGGTCAACATGCGCACCAAGCGGCTGGCCGACGGGACGGACTACCTGCTCGTCAACTCAAAGGGCACAGTGCCCACCTTGCAATTGCCCGACGGGCAGTACCTAAGCGAAGGAGCCGTCATCATGCAATACCTGGCCGACCAACAGCCCGGCACGACCTTGTTCGCGCCGCCCGGGTCGCTGACTCGCTACCGCATCATGGAGTGGATGAGCTTCATCGCGGCGGATCTGCACAAAGGCGGCTTCATGCCTTTGTTCAAAGCCATCACGCCGCCCGAGTACAAATTGATCGCCCGCCAGTATCTGCAAGGCCGGTTGCAATGGCTCAACGATCAGTTGGCGGAACGGGACTTCCTGATGGGCCGCCACTTCACGATTGCGGACGCCCATTGCTACACCATCGCCATGTGGACCCGCGCCCACGATATCGACACAACCGCATGGTCCCATCTGGAAGGCTACCTGCAACGGGTCGGCGCTCGTGCCAGCGTATGCGCCGCCGAAAAGGCCGCACAGGAAGAAGGCGTACGCCAACACGCGGGTCAGCCGTAACGCAATCGTTTCCCTTTTGCCTTTTGGAACGTACCGTTCCGGTTGGAGAATCCTCCATGAGCATGCTGCTCCGTTTGGTCTTCTTGTGCGTGGGCGCGCTGTGCGCGGCTCAGGCCGGCGCCGCCGGCAATCCCGCGGGCCCCCTACGTCTGGTAGTCGGCTTTCCTCCTGGCGGGGGCACCGATGGGGCCGCCCGCATCATTGCGGAAAAACTCCCCTCGCTTCTGCACCAGCCCACGATCGTCGAGAACCGCGGCGGCGCCGGGGGCACGTTGGGGGCATTGAACGTGGCGCGGGCGGCGCCCGATGGCAACACGCTGTTCTTTGGCACCAGCGCCGAATTGATCATCAACCCAGTGACCCGCAAGACGGCACCATACGACGTGCTCGAACAATTCACGCCGATTGGCGAAGTGGGTAGCGTCAGCTTTGTCCTGGTCGTGCCCTCCGCCTCGCCCATCACCAGCGTGCAATCACTGATCGACCGTGCCAAGGCGCAACCCGAACGCCTGAATTTTTCGTCCTTCGGCATTGGATCAACCAATCACATGATCGGCGAGTTGTTCCTGTCACGCACCGGGATCAAAGCGACACATATCCCTTACCAAGGCAGCGCGCCGGCAATGAGCGCGTTGTTGGCGAACGAAGTCGACTTCACATTCGAAACCGCGGCGGTCGCTTTGCCCCAGATCAAATCGGGAAAGCTGCGCGCGCTAGCCACGCCGTCCCCTGCACGACTGCGTGACCTGCCGGACACGCCCACCCTGCAAGAGCTGGGCTTTCAGGACCTGGCCGCTGAAGGCTGGATGGGAGTATTCGCGCCCGCTAACATGGCGCCCGACGTGGCACAACGGCTCAATGCCGCCTTGAACTCCGTGTTGCATATGCCCGATGTGCGGGAAAAGCTGATAGCAAGAGGTGTGGATGTGTCGCCGGGTACAGCCGGACAGTTCCACGACATGCTCGCGGCCGAACAAGGAAAATGGCGGCGTGTGGCCCAAGAGTCCGGCATCTCGCTCGACTGAAAAGCCGCTGCTGGTCCCCATGCACACCAGCGAGAACCCGAGGCTCATCCCGAGGCTGCGCGCCGTGTTGATACTCGGCGTGCTGTGGGCTGGCTGGCATATGACCGGAATGGAGGACCAGGCTCCCGAGAAATTCGAGCTGTACTACCCCTGGCACAAGACTTTCGGGGTACTGGCGTTCCTGGTCGTCCTGGCGCAACTCGTCATCCGCTGGCGCCAGCCTCGCCTGCCCGAACCGCCGCGCTCGCTTGCGGCCTACGAGCAGGCGCTATCGAAACTGGTGCATCGGGCCACCTACGCGTATTGCTCGTCCTGGTGCCGCTGATGGGCTATTCGATGTCGAGCACGTTCACAATGAGCGACGGCATCCCGTTCTTCGGCGCTCATCTGCCGGAGCTCCTGCCAAAGAATGACAAGTGGTTTATCGTCTTCCAATGGTTGCACAAGACGCTGGCCTACACCTTGCTCGGGCTGGTTTCCCTGCACGTAGCAGGCGCCCTGAAGCGTCGGTTCCTCGACCGTGACCCGCGCAGCGATGTCCTACCCCGCATGTTCTGACTACCACGGCGACGCTCCGAGCCTGCGAACACGACACCATGCCGACGTGCGCCCTCCGAAGGCCCCTCCCCGGGCCGAACCTAAAGAGGCACGGAGCGCGCGCTCCCGCCCCGGGCTAACCACTCGCGCCTGAGAAGGGCGAACTGCATGGTGTTCTCGTAGATCGGAACGGCATTTTCATCGTTCCTGAAAGATATGAACTCCTGGAAGACCCCCTCCTGACGCATCCCGAGTCGTTCGCACAGTCTTCGAGAACGAAGGTTGGTGTCTTCCACATAGGCATACAACCTACGCGCCGCGCGCCCGGTAAAAAGGTGGGCGAACATCTCGGCCACGCCTTCGAACGCATAGCCCTTTCCCCCGAAAGCGGGATTGAAATTCCATCCCACCGAGAAGGTGTCGCCCTCCGGCTCGGCAAAGAGATCCCCGATGAGCTTGCCAGAGGAGCGCAAACATACCGCGAGGCTTTGTTCGTCGGTGCTCCGCTTTGCGACTTCGTGCTCGGCATCCTTCAAGTTCGTGAGCGTTAGCGACAGGAAGCAGCTTGCAACGGGTTCCTGCATGTACTCGAAATAGTCCGCGGCATCTCGCTGAGCGAAGGGCCTCAAGACAAGGCGGCTTGACGTAATCGTCTCCATTGCTTTTCCTTTGATGAATGAATCCCAAGCTCCGCACCCGGCCGTTTCCACTGCAAGCCCAGGAAGCGGGAGCCAACCCCAGGTCGTCTTATCGCCAGCATGGCCATCCGGCTGCCTGGCGGTAAAGCCGCGATCAAAAATAAACGGCAAGGTCGACGGATTTACGCCCTTGCCAGTATCCCGCAACTCAATTCCACCTGCGATTGCGCTGACAGTCAGCGTGGCGCGTGCGGCGTGATCCATTGCATTGCGGATCAAGTTGCCCATGCAAGGACGGCCAGCTTGAAGATAGCCAGGAAAATTCCGGAAGCTTGCTCCACCTGCATCGTGATTGTTCCAGGGAATCATGGATATTGGATGGAGGCGACTAGAAAGGCCTGCGCTACGTTCCCTGTTCATCGAGGGCTGCCAGGGACGAGGAAAGCCCTCCGGCAAGGCAGGTTCCCAGCCCTACCAGACCGATCATGACGAAGACCGCGCGTATCCCCAGCCATTCCCCCACGCCCCCTGCCACGACAAGGCCCAGCGGCGCAGCGAGTGCAACGATCGCCATGATCCCCGATAGCGCCCGCCTCCGCAGGTGAATCGGCGTCGCCGCCCGCAGCAGCTCGGCCACTGGTGTCACCCCGAACGCGAAAGTAATTCCACACATCACCCACCAGGCGGCCGCCACGCCGAACAGGCCACTCGGCGCCATCGCTGCAAGCACAATTGAAACCGAACAAACCGAAAAGCCACCCAGGACCCACCGCACGGAACGCCGAGGAGCCATGGCCGCCATCAACAGGCGACCCAACCCGATGCCCATGCCCGTCAACACTTGCAACCAGGCGAACTGGCCCGCTCCGCCGCCAAAATGGTCCTTGACGAGCAAGGGCATCAACGCGAAGGCGGCCGTGGTCACCAGCGCCATCGCGCCGAGCATCACGCACAGCTGACGCAGCCCCTGCGTATGCCAACTCAGACTAGCGTCCTTCCGGAATTCTTCCCACGGCCCCTTGCCGCGAACGGCATGGGAACTCTTCCGCCTCCCGTCAAAGCACACCAAGGGTACGAGGCCAAGCAAAGCCGTCGACACGGCACTCGCCATTACCTGGCCGGGCGCCAGGATGTGAAGTAAAAATGCCCCAAGCGGAGCGGCGACAACCAGAGAGACTCGCTGTGCCGCATCACCCCGCTTCGCGCCTCGCGCAACCAAGCCGCCAGGCACGAGAATCGAAAAGTCACCGTCATCTGCCGACCGCTGGAACGCCTGCAAGGCGCTGAGCAAGGCCATCGTTGCGTAAGCATGCCAAAGCTCGATGCGCTCACCGGACATCAACAACATCAGCAACGGCACGAGTAGCGCTACGACAAGACTGCCAATGATGGTCGGCAGCCGCAAGCCATGGCGGAGCATGAGCGCCCGGCTCACCGGGAATAGCAACGCTCGTGGCAACAGGGCGGCCAACGCCGCAGCGGAGATTGCCGCCGCGCTCCCCGTCGTGTCGGCGATCCACCACAACAAGGCGAACTGGGTCACTGAAGTACCAAGCCGTGACAACGCCCGGCAACTCGCCACCCATCCGGCACGCAGGCGCCCCCGCGCCCTTTGCCCCCATGACAAATGCTGGAACGCCCCTCCCGTGTCCGGCTTATCGAACGGGTCGGTCATAGGGATACGCGAGGCTGCTCTTCATGGGTCGTCCGCTGCCCAGCCTCGTCAGAGGCCTCCAGCCGGAAGCGCCGTCCCGACCAGAAATCGCAACGCATTGCGCGCCTGGGATGCCTCCAATTCACTATTCTGATGCGCCCGCCGGAACGGGCGAACGCCGCTTCGGACCGTGCGCGGACACGCCCGAAAAAATCAATCTCGAACGCACTCGAACCGCGGCACAGACCTGCAAATATCATTTGGAGATTCCTTCCCGTCCGTGCCCTTCGCTGCCGATCTGCACGCAAGCATGGCCGCATGCTGAAGGCTCGGGGTGGCGTTTACGCCGGTATTGTGTGGAGATATGATGGCGGCATCGATAACCCCACCCCTCGCAACTGCCGTCATGTCCACCGATACCTCCTCGCTTGGTAGTTACGCAGACCACCAGGCCTTGATCCTCATCGCCGAAGACGAGCTGGAGATCGCAGACATCCTGCAGGCCTATCTGAAGCGCGCCGGGCTACGAACTTGCCATGCGGCTGACGGCCGCCGGGCATTGGATATGCACCTGGCGATGAAGCCGGACCTTGTACTGCTTGACGTGCAAATGCCTAAAGTGGACGGCTGGAAAGTGCTCGCCGAAATCCGCCATCGAGGCAATACCCCGGTCATTATGCTGACGGCCATGGATCAGGACGTCGACAAGTTGATGGGGCTGCGCTTTGGCGCTGATGATTATGTGGTCAAACCGTTCAATCCGGCAGAGGTTGTCGCACGCACACAGGCCGTCCTGCGCCGCTCGATGGCTGGCCCCACGGATAATGGCCGGATACTGCGGGTCTCTCCCTTTGAAATCGACCTGGACCAGCATGTGGTCACCGTCAGCGTGGATGGGCAACCCCAGATAGTCAGCGTGACGCTCACCGAATTCCGACTCCTGACACATCTGGCGCGCGCGCCGAGAAAGGTCTGCACGCGGGCCGAATTGCTGGCGTCCTGCCTGCCGGAAGGCGACTCGCTGGAACGCACTGTGGACAGCCATATAAGCAAGCTTCGCAAGAAGTTGGAGGATGTCGGCATAGAGGGCATCCCGGTCGGGATTCGCGGTGTTGGCTACAAACTGCTGGGCGCCGAATGAAACCTGCCGGACTGAGCCGCCAGATCGTGCTGAGCATGGTTGCCCTGGCGTTTGGGGTGGTGCTGTTCCTGATATTGACCTCCTATGCCGTGTTTTACCTCGCGGACAAGTATTGGCCCGAGACCATCACAGAGACGTCTGAATGGGAGGTGACGGATGTCGAGTGGGTCTGGATGATATTGACCACGGTGGTTGCATTAGTGCTGGCCGCCGTTGTCGCCCTTCATTTGGCGCGACGCATCCTGGTTCCACTCAATTCGCTCGCCAACAGCATCCGTCTGGTGGCCAACGGCGATCTGAGCGCGCGCGCGGATGCGGGCGACCGTTCACTTGGAGAGGCGTCCGCGCTGGCGGATGACTTCAATGCGCTCGCCAGCCAATTGCAGCGCATGACTCACGAGCGCTCTTTCTGGAATGCGGCAATTGCCCACGAATTGCGCACGCCAGTAACGATTCTGCGCGGGCGCCTGCAAGGGTTGGCGGAAGGCGTTTTCTATCCCGAAGAATCTCTGTTCCGCAGCCTGTTGGCACAGGTTGAGGGCCTATCGCGACTGATCGAAGACCTGCGCGCGGTCAGCCTGGCCGAAAACGGGCATCTCGATTTGCACATCCAAGAGACCGATCTTTCCATCGAGGTGGCCTCAGTGGTTGATTTCTGCACGCATGCCCTGCAGGCATCGGGCCATCGCCCAGAACTCGATCTGCAAGCGGGAGCCGTACTATGCGACCCAGTGCGCATCCGCCAAGCGCTGCTCGCGCTGCTTGAGAATGTGCGCCGGCATGCGGTGCCCGGCGTGGTCACTATCCGGACTCGGCTGGAGGATGAATGGAGCATCTTGCAGGTTGAAGATGAAGGCCCCGGCATCCCGAAGGAGTTTGCTTCGCAGGTATTTACCGCATTTCGACGCCTGCAGCGGACTGACGGCAAGGACACCGGTAGTAGTGGCGGAAGCGGGTTGGGCCTGGCCGTAGCCGCAGCCATCGCCCAGGCGCACGGAGGTCGTGCGTCGTGCCACCCGTCCGCGGCCGGCGGTTCTTGCTTCGAACTACGCTGGCCCATCGCACTGTCGGCTAGCGACAAGACGGCGGACTCGTAGCGCTACGCTCGGGCCTCCATCAAACCGGCGGCATCGTCCCGCGCCTGCCTGGCTCGGACGCCTCTCCTTCGGGCAAGACGAGTTCCGTCGAACCAGATGCGAAACGCGTATTTGACGATCCACTACATCAAACCTCCGCAAAGCATGCACTGAACCACCACGTGCGTGGGTCATGCTCTCGACATACTTTCCCTATCCGGCAATTTTGCCGCGGTCGCGAACATCTCTCGACCAAAGGAACTGACTATGTCCCTCGCCTCCGCTCAATCGACAAAGGTTCTGCTGATTGAAAAGGATCCGAAAATGTCGAACCTGGTCGCGCGGTTCCTCAGCCTGCACGGATTCGAGGTTGCCCAGACATACCGAGGAGAGCATGCAACGCGGGCCTTCGAACACCACAGTCCGGCGATAGCGATTATCGATTTACAGCTTCCTGACTACGACGGCTTGCAAGTATGCAAAGATCTCAGAGCTACATCGGAGGTTCCGATCCTGGTGCTGAGCGCCGCCAGCGACAGTCGCAGCCACATCCAGGCCCTGGAGTCCGGTGCAGATGATTATGTCGTCAAATCGGTACAGCCACGGGTATTGCTGGCACGAATTCGCGCGCTGCTGCGCCGGCAGATCACGGCGGAAATCCGACGCGACAAGTTGGTACTCGGAGCGCTTACCATCGACCGCCGCACCCGCTCGGCGATATGGGGCGACGGCACAACCGTGCCACTCACCACGGCGGAGTTCGAGATCTTGTGGGTATTGGCCAATCATGCGGGGAAAGTCCTGTCGCGAGAGGAGCTGACAAGGCTGACGCGGGGTGACTCCCGCTCCAGGCACATCGGCAGCAAGACCAGGATCGATGTATGCGTGTGCAAGTTACGCAGCAAGCTGAACGGGAAAAATCCCGGCCCCTCTTGTATCAAGACAGTCTGGGGACAAGGTTACGTATTTGTGCCAAGCCTTGCCACCAGCGACCGGCGCATGCCGCAACCCGTATAGGAATAACGGGCGATCTCCCCCCCCCAAACTCCACGTCCATCAGTTCTCCATACAAACCGCATGCCTGCGCAACGTCAGGCAACGATGATCCTTGCATTGGCCATTCAATCGACACGGGTGGATTTCTGCCACGCGATTTTCCCATGACAAGCCCGTCCGCTCTATCCAGGATCCGCTTTATCACGCTGCTAGCCATTGCCACGCAACTCGGCTGCACTGCCGTTTCGGTACCGAAAATGCCCGGCCAGGTGCCCAGCGCCTGGTCGGAGCCGGCGGAGCCGGCAGGACGGCCCGTGGATTTGCGGTCCTGGTGGAAAGCGCTGGACGACTCCCGATTGAACAGATTGGTCGAAGAAGCCTTGCATCACAATTTGGACCTTGCTCAGTCCGCCCGCCTGCTGGAAGCGGAACGTCAGCTTGCCGGCCGAGCGAATGCGCGATTCCTTCCCTGGCTTACGGCAGGTGCTCATCCAGCCAAGGATGCCGCCGCACGGGATTCATACTTCAACGTCGGCCTCGACATGGCGTGGGAATTGGGCCTGTTCGGCGCCGCGGAGAGCGGACGGATTCTGGCCCAGGCGGATTTGGAGCGGGCCGAGGCGCGCCAACAAGGCCTGCGCGTATCGCTCGTCGCCGCAGTGGTGCGCAATTATCTCGATCTGGGTGTGGCGAATGGACAGATAGAGATCCTGCGTCAGATACAAGCCATCGACTCGAAAGCCGAACGTTTCACCCTGACCAGGTTGAACGCCCATCTCGGAAGTCAAAAAGAGGTGGATGCCGCCAGCCTGCAACGTTGGCAAACGCAGTCAGAACTCGCCGCCATGCGCCTGACGGCGGACCGTGCTGCGCGGGCGCTGGCGCTACTGCTCGGCCGAAGCGGTCCCGACCCGGCGTGGTACGAAGCCGTGCAACCAGGCACGCTAACGTCTTTCGCTCTACATGACATTCCGGCTGATCTCCTTAGAACCCGGCCAGATATTGGCGAAGCCGAGGCTGAAGTGCTGCGGGCGGCCGCGAGTCTGGGGATCGCCCGCGCGGCGATGTACCCGCGGCTAAGCCTGGGAGGCTCGATCCTATATTCCTACAACGTCACCCAGAATCGCCGCTCCAACAGCAACTTCGTGCCGTCAGTGGGACCAACGATCGATATTCCGCTATGGGATTGGGGGGTGCGACGGGCCCAGGTCGTAGCCAGCGAGCGTGGGATCGATGCGGCGTTACTGGGATACCAACAGGCCGTACTGACCGGAGTATCCGAAGTCGAAGAAGCATTGTCTTCGCTTGAGCGACTGCGTGAGCGGGTCCAGGCGCTGGAGGAAGCCGGCCAAGCGCAGGCTCGACGCGTCGCTGCACAGCGCCAACTGGCCGCGCTCGGCTTGTCGAGCGACTTCGAGACGCTGGCGGAAAAGCGTTCCTTTCTCGAAGCGCGGGCAAAGACCGAACTGGCGCGGGGCTCCAGAACATTGGCGTTCGTCGCGCTATACAAGGCGTTGGGCGGCGCACCGCTCGACGACGGCGGGGAAGCGAATCCATGATCGCCCTGGCGCGCAAGACACTGATACACGAATGGAAACGCTTCGTGCCGGTGGTGCTATCCGTGGGGTTCACCGGCTTGATGCTGGCAACCCAGGCAGCTTTGGTACTGGGAATATTCGGCACGGCGGCCCTGTACGTCCGGGAGTCTTCGGGACATATCTGGGCGGGCTATCCAGGCACACAGAGCGTCAATTTCGGCCGTTCTGTAAGCGCGGATGCCGAGGTGTGGTTACGCATGGACCCGGACGTCGTGGCGGTTGAGCCCTATCAATGGGTCGATGGCGATTGGACCCCCGAGTCTCCCGGATTGGGCAGCGTATCCGTGTATTTATCCGGCATTTCGACTGATCGCGAGGCGATGCTCTTCTCCAGGCTACTTCCCCCGGAACTCCGAGCACGCCTGCGCGAGCCAGGCGCGGTCATCGTAGACAGCGCAGACCTCGATTCGCTGGGTGTGAGCGTGGGTGGGCGGGCCTGGATCAATCGCTACGCGGTGCGTGTTGTCGCCACGCTGCCTGGCCTGCGCGGCCTGGGCGGGGTGAACGTATTGGCGTCGCTGGAAACCGCAACCGCCATTGCGCCGCAGCAGGCCAATCAAGGAAAAACCTATTACGTTGCGCGCCTTGCCGACTCCAGTCGTATCCAGGCGGCGTATGCGAGACTGGCCAAGGTCGGTTCGAGTTTCGGGCCACTCCAGGTTTGGACGGCGCGGGAGTTCGCGCAACGCTCCCAGCGCTATTGGCTGCTGGATACGGGCGCGGGGACGGCTGTAATGTTCATGGCGCTCATTGTCTGCATCGTCGGTGTCGTGATCACCAGTCAATCGTTCTCGGCTGTCGTAGCGGCATCGGCACGCGAGTACGCCACGCTCAACGCCCTTGGTGCCAGCCGCTACGCGCTTTCCCGGGTAGTGATCGAACAAGCTTGCCTGGTAGGGGGCTTGGGCTTACTGATTGCGGCTATCGCAAGCGCGCTTCTGTTGGCGGCCGCGGCAGCCTATCACGTCCCGGTCGCCATGACACCGACGGCGGCCCTGGCCTGTATTGTCATGATTGGGTTGATGGCATTGCTTTCCAGCCTGATGGCCATTCGCGCCCTGTTCCGCACCGACCCATCCTTGTTGCTTCGTTGATGGACTCGGATATGTCACACCCCAGCCGGCATAGCCCCTCGGCCAATGCTGTCGCCACCCCTAGCCTGGAAGCGGTCGGACTCGTGAAGTCCTTTTCTTCGGGCGGGGTACACGCACCGGTGTTGCAAGGGCTGTCGTTGGACGTGTACCCCGGCGAACTGACTTTGATTTCAGGTCCGTCGGGATGCGGGAAAAGCACCCTGCTTTCCTTGCTTTCCGGCCTTCAGCGTCCAGATAGCGGCCATACACGGGCGCTCGGGCATGACGTTGGCAGCATGAGCCGCAAGGCGCAAGAGGCTTTCCGGCTGAGACACACGGGGTTCGTGTTTCAAGGGTTCAATCTGTTTCCGGCGCTCACGGCGCTGGAGCAAGTGCAACTGCCGCTCGGCTATCTGGGAGTCCGCAACGCCGACAGCCTCGCGCTTGCCAGGCATGCGCTGGACGAGGTCCAGCTGTCACATCGCTCCCATTTGCGGCCCGCCCAGCTCTCCGGCGGGGAAAAGCAGCGGGTGGCCATTGCCCGTGCGATCGCCAAAGCGCCAGACCTGCTGTTCGCGGACGAGCCGACCAGTTCGCTGGACGCCGAAAACGGGCAGCGCGTGGTCGACATCATGCGCCGCTTCGCGTGCAAGCGCGGGGCCACCGTACTGTGCGTCAGCCATGACCCGCGCCTGGTGAAACATGCCGATCGTGTCATCTACATGGAAGACGGGAGCATACGCAGCGATACACGCAATATGCCAGATCATCGAGGAGTAGAGGAATGAGGGGTTCAGCCATCGCGCGCTGGCACATTTTAGTGATCGCATGCACCCTGGCGCTCTGCGCCTGCTCGGAGCGCGACACGGCGGACGCTTCCACGCAACGCACCGAAAGCCAGGGCCCGCGCCCCGTCGCGGTCGCGCGCGGAAAAGTCGAGGTCGAAGGTGGGCTGATTGTGCTGGCGCCGACAATTGCAGGATCAGTCATCGCCATGGACGCGCGCGAGGGCATTCGCGTCGAGCGCGGCCAGGTGCTGCTGAAGATGGAAAGTGAGCAGGTCTCCGCGGCGGCATCCTTGGCGAAGTCCGAATTGAAACTGGCTCGCGCCAAGCTGGAGGCTAGCGAGCGGCGCCTGCCCGAGCTGCGGCGGGCTGCTGGGCGCTACGGCGAAGCGGCACGCTCAGGCGCGGCCTCGCCTCAGTTGGCCGATGAAGCGCAGCAAAGATTGGCCGAGGCAAAGTCCGACGCCGCAGTGGCGCGTGCCGAATCGGAGGTGGCCGAAACCCGCCTGAAGCAAGCCGAGGCCGCGGTGACACAGCTGGCGCTGCGCGCGCCCGCGGAAGGGTTCGTGGTGGAGGTCTCCACTCAGGTCGGCTCCCATCTGAAACCCGGTGATGCTGCCTTGACCCTCCTTCCGCGCCGCCCGCTCATTGTGCGCGCGGAGCTCAATGCCACGTACGTCACCTCGGTGCGCCCGGGCATGCTGGCAACCGTGGCGTCGGACCAGGATCCCTCGGCAAACGCATCCCCATGGCCGCCAGCGCGGCTAGTCCGCATCAACCCCATCTATAGAAATGGCCTTCAACAACAGGACACGCAACGCGCCCCTGCCCCCGTGGTCGAGTGCATCCTGGAATTCGACGGTCCGATCCCCGCGCTCGTTGGGCAAAACGTAATAGTGAAATTTCATGAATGAGACCTTTTTTTCCAATTGGACGATCCTTTGCGACTTTGACGGCACCATCAGCCATCAGGACGTTACCGACACACTTCTCGTACGCTATGGTCGTCCCGGGTGGGAAGCGCTGGAAGAAGCATGGCAGCGAGGGGAAATCGGCTCTCGAGAGTGCATGAGGCGGCAGGTGGCCCTTCTGGACATGAGCGCTCTGGAGCTTCAGAGCAGCCTGAACCAGATCACCATAGACCCGGGGTTTCACCGCTTCGTACAGCATGCTTTTCAGCTGGGCATGGAAGTGCGCGTGGTCAGCGACGGGCTGGATCACGCTATTTCCACGGTACTTTCCCGGGAAGGCCTAGGACAGATTCCTATCGTGGCCAACCAGCTTTTACCTGCCGGGCTCCGGTGTTGGAAATTGGAAACGCCGTGGGCGCAAGCGGGTTGCGCCAGCGCAAATTGCAAGTGCGGGCAATTGAACGACCACCGGAAGGCAGGCAAGCGCGTCCTTTATGTGGGCGACGGAACCTCGGATTACTGTGTCTCCGCCAATGCCGACTACGTGCTTGCCAAGTCCAGGCTGTTGGAATACTGCCGCGGCAACGAGATTCCCCACGCCCCCTTTCTCGACTTCGACGAGGCCCTGTTACGCCTTTCCTCTCTTCCGATTCGCCGGGAAGAAAGGTGGTTGGCGTGATCCTTCCCACTTTCGTCGCGAACGCCGCCCCACCGCCGCTTGGCAAGCGGGCAAACTTCCCACGAGATGAGCATCCCCACGTCCCAACCCTTGGGAATGAGTATTTTCTTGAAGGACGAGGAAGCCGGGCCCGTACCGGGGTGCTTCTCATCCATGGCTTGACCGGTACCCCCAACGAGATGCGCGTACTGGCGCGCGGCTTGCATCTTCTCGGCTATAGCGTATTCGCGGTACAGCTCGCAGGGCACTGCGGCACACAGGAAGACCTGGTCGCCACGACGTGGCTGGACTGGCTCGCCTGCGTGCGTCGTGGCGCCGACATCCTGGCCAGCCGGGTCGATCGCCTCTTCGTCGGCGGGCTGTCGATGGGCGCGCTGTTGGCGCTAGCCTTGGCACAAGAGCGCCCATTCCACGTCGCCGGTGTCTTGGCACTGTCGCCCGCATTTCGCCATGATGGCTGGAGCATGCCCTACTACACCAGACTGTCTTTCCTTCTGCCGCTATTTCGAGGGCTCGGCATCGGTCGCGGTCGCGTCTTCCTGGAACAGCCCCCCTACGGAATCAAGGACGAAGCACTGCGCGCCCGGGTCGTTGCCAGTATGCGCGAGGGAAATAGCCGCGCATCCGGATTGCCGGGTAATCCCTGGTGGTCGGTGGTGGAAATGCGCAAGCTGGCGTCGTCGGTATTGCGTTACATGAAAGCGCTGCGCGCGCCTTGCCTGGTCATGCATGCCCGACACGACGATATCGCTTCAGTGTCGAACGCGCTGCAGATAGTGCGACGAGCAAAGAATGCTTCCGTACGTCTGCAGCTGCTTGAAGACAGCTATCACATGATCACGATCGACAAGGAGCGCCGGACCGTCATCACCAGCGTGGCCGCATTCATTGCCGAGCTCTCGGATCGACCTTCAACCGACAGGAACCAGCGGAATGAATGACTCGATGTCGCCCTTGGTGATGATGCTGTGGATTCTCAATCTCTTGTTCGACAGCATCGGACAACTCGTATTCAAAGCTGCGGCGGTCGACCCACACCTGGGGGAAGGCGGGAATCGGTGGCGGAGAATGGCAAGAAGGCCCTGGATATGGATCGGCTTCGTCTGCTATGCCATGGAGTTCGTGCTCTGGCTCGCATTCATTTCCCTGGTACCGCTCTCCGACGGCGTGCTGCTGGGATCGATCAGTATCGTGATTGTGATGTTGCTCGGTCGCATCGTGTTCGGGGAACGCCTGACGCCGTTGCGGGTAATGGGGATCTTATTGGTTTCGATTGGCGTGGCCGTCGTGGGCCTGAAAGGATAGGAAACGATGCGGCGGTTTTATTTGATCGGATTCCTGGTATTGATGTCGTTCGACACCCTCGCGCAACTGAGCTTCAAGTTGGCGGGCGAGCAGGCGCTTCCGCTCGAGATGTCGTGGGCCTGGATGGGCCGGGTATTCGGGCAGCCTTGGATCTACGGCGCCTTTATCGGGTACGCGGGAGCATTTTTTGCCTGGATGGTTTTGCTCAGGCATGCTCCCATTGGCCCCGCTTTCGCCGCATCGTACCTGGAGATTGTCGCGGTACTGCTGGCGTCGGCCTACTTTTTTGGCGAAACCATCGGCTGGCCGCAGGTCGCCGGAACCGTGTTGATCTTGGCTGGCATAGGATGCCTCGCCCTTAGCGAGTCATCTTCGACCTCGAAGCCACGGCGAAAATGAACACGATGCCGTTTAGCGCGCCGCGTTGAGCATACGAAGAATTTGCCAATTGAAGGCATTCTGGCGAGCCTGCCATGGCAGCAAATGCTCAACCAGATGGGCAGTCTCCTGCCCATCTGCCGCGCTCAGCCAACGCTTCCAGGCGGTGCGGTAGCGCCAAACGGAAACGTCACCCGTGACGTCGCTGCCAACCACGCACCCCTGCAGCGCGTTGACGATAGCCGCCACATCGGCACGGCGGAGCACGCCCTGGTCCCAGTTCGTGTGCACCTCGTCCTGTGACAACACGTCCTTGTCGATACTGCAATAAGTAGGCCGACGCTCGGCCCGCAGCGCCGCGCTGGCTGCCAGGATCAGGCTTTCCCGGTCTGGAAAGCTATGGAAATGTGCCTGAAGTCCAAGCCATCGCGCCCACCGCGTGTCAACACCGGTGCTCCAGTAAGAGATCTTTCCGGCCAGCAGGGAGCCTAGCTTGTGTTCCCACGCGTGTGCGAACCCCAGATCGCCGGACGTGATGCCGATGATATGCACCTGGGCCACTTCAGGGATACGAGCCACATGATGAACCCAGGAACCGCAATGGACTCCCCAAGGGAACCGCATGTTGTCTGGATGATTGTCCAGGACAACCACGCGCAGGCCAGCGTGCGTCTGCAGCCGTGCGCAACGCTCGACCAACGGCAAGCTCAGATGATGAAAATCACCGCTGCCAAGAAAGACGGTGCCGTGATCGCCCGCGGCCGGCATGCGGCTTTCCAGATTTCGCATGCATGCCCTCAAGACGTCGCGCCGACAGCCATAGCGGATGGCTTCACGCCAATCATCGTTCAGTATCAATCTGATTTCGGCGGGAAGCGCTCCGACTGAGCCATCCGTGTCGAATACCACCGGGCGGCTTGCGGCGTGGAACGCTTCTTCTAAGGCAACCATTGCTTATCCGCCGTGAAGTGTTTACGGAAGCTGCGCGCCAGCATGCGGAGCACTGGATTGCGCACGTACACGGCGTGGCGCGTCGCCGTGAACTTCGCGCCCAGCATCGCCTTGACACCAGGGTCGGTCCAGCCTGCGACGTAGTGGGTCAGCCCTCGTTGCAAGGCGTATTCCAGGTTGACCATCCAGCTTATGAAGTACAGATTCACCTGGCGCGAGCCGGGGTAGGACAAGCCGATATACTTGTCCACCAGGCGCGTACCGTCGTCAAAACAGAGGTTCCATCCCAGCAGGTCGCCGGTGTCGGAGTGACGGTACTCAAAGACGATCCCTTGAGCGGCTTCATCGCGTAGCAAGGCCGCAAGAAAAGGGCGCGTCAGACGGTCGAAGTGGATGCTGCTCTGGGCGTAGACCTCTTCGTACAAGGCGTAGTAACTATCGATTCGCGCATCGTCCGAAAATGCCGCTCCCGTGACAATCTTCTCGACCGTGACCCGATCCCTGGCACGCAGCTTTCGCGTCAAGTACCGGCGCGCGGATTTGGGCAGGCGCTCCACATAGGCGCCGCTATCAGAGAAATCAATGGGAACGTACGCCAGCGCCTGGCCCTCGACCACCACCCATCCCTGCTCCTCGCAGGCCTGCGCAAAAGCGTCCGCGTTCGCGTTCTCTGCCTCACCAAGCAACGGAGAGTGGTGCGGCAGGTCTTTGATGATGGTCAGTCCGCGGCGCCGCCCAGGCCCCTGGCCTAGCGCTCGCACCATGGCCGCCGGATCCGCATCGACCGGAATCAAGGCGTACTCGCTCACCGTCGTGCCAATGAAATTCGCGCGCAGGGTGAGCCATCGCGACCACCGCGCGTAGCCGGGCAGACCTCGCACTCGCTCCTTGAGGGCATCGTCCGCCGTTGTCAGCAGATCGAACGGCGCGACAAACGCCAGCAAGGGAGACTCCTGCAGGATCTCGAAGCCCTCCGGAGGATGCTTTACGAAGCACTCGACAAGGGCGTTGGGTTCGAGCGAGTTCCGCAGAACACGGCTTGCGGGCATCAGGTTCGCCTGGCGCGCGCGATCAGCTGGTCGAGCAGGGCCAGTGCCTCGTCTATTTCCGAACGGCTTATCATCAAGGATGGCGCGAACGTGATCACGTTCTTGTAGTAGCCGCCCACATCAAGCACCAGACCACGCTTGCGTCCCTGGTAGTCCAGGTCCCCTGCCAAGCCGATGTCGACCATGCGATCCAGCAGGGCCTTGTTGGGCGTATAGCCGTCTTCCGTGCATATTTCAGCGCGCAACGCAAGCCCTAGACCATCAACGTCGCCGATTTCTCGATGGCGCCTTTGCAGATCGCGCAGGCCTTCCAGGAAGTAGGCACCAGAATCTCTTACTCGGCGCCCGAAGTCGACCTCATGCGTCATCTTCATGACTTCCAGGCCAATGGCCGTCCCCAAGGGATTGGAGGCGAAAGTCGAATGCGTAGAACCGGGGGGAAACACCTCTGGATTGATAAGTTCCTCCCGCGCCCACAGGCCGGAAAGCGGATTCAGGCCATTGGTCAGCGCTTTAGCGAACACCAGCACGTCCGGCTTGATACCGAAGTTCTCCACGGACCACAGCGTTCCCGTGCGCCAGAAGCCCATTTGAATCTCGTCGACCACGAGCAGAATGCCGTGCTGATCCAACACGTGCTTGAGGCCGGTGAAGAAATTGGCGGGTGGAATCACATACCCGCCCGTGCCCTGAATCGGCTCAATGTAGAAGGCGGCATACTCGCACTGCGCGGCTTTCGGGTCCCAGACCGCGTGATACTCGTTCTCGAACTTTCGGGCGAACTCCCTGACGATCGAGTCCGCGTACTCTTCAGCGGTCATGCCCTTGGGGCGACGAAACGGATACGGAAACGGAATGAACTGCGCCCGATCGCCGAAATGCCCATAGCGGCGTCGATAGCGATAGCTGGACGTGATGCTCGACGCGCCCAACGTACGACCGTGATAGCCGCCCTCGAAGGCAAACATCAAACTCTTTCCCTGGCTGGCGTTGCGCACAATCTTGAGCGAATCTTCGATGGCTTGAGCCCCGCCGACGTTGAAGTGCACGCGCCCGGCGCGGCCCCACTTCTTTTCGGCGTCTTGAGCGATGACACGGGCCAATTCGATCTTGGTCGGATGCAGGTACTGGCTGGCGACCTGGGGCAACGTTTCGAGTTGACGCCGCATGGCGTCTTCAAGACGGGCGTTTCGATAACCAAAGTTGACTGCCGAGTACCACATCTGCAGATCCAGATACGGCGTACCCGATTCGTCGAACATGTAACTGCCTTCGCAGCCGGCGAATATCTTGGGCGGGTTTACGTAGTGGACCGTATCGCCGAAAGAGCAATAACGGGCTTCATCTGCCAGCAGGCTGGCGGTGTCGATGGACATGGACGCGGAATCTCCGTAATGGGTGCGGAGAGTTTGCGTGGCCGAGGTGGATACATCGTTGCGCAATTGTGGACATAGGATGGAAGCCCGCATCCGCACGTCGCTGTTGCTAGCCCCCCCTCTATCTCCACACAGTGTCCATAGCAGCGGGAACGAATCTCTATAAAGGATTGCGAGAATCAGAGCTTTGGGCGATCCGAGGTGCCGCTCGCGGACGAATCCGGTCAACGCCCGTAGGTAGCGTGAGATGCAAACACGGAATGAACGTCCCGGGAATGACCCAGAGTGCTACGAAGACCTAGCCGTCAGGCACGTTTCGCTTGCGCGTGTGTTCACCTTGTTCACACCTTATCGCCGACGAATCCTACTGGTTGTGGTGTTGCTTCTGCTAGGCTCGTTGACCAGCATGGCCTCGCCATTCATGCTGCGTGCCGTTATCGACGAAGCATTGCCCCATGCAAACCTGGTCATGCTGCTCTGGCTCGTCAGCGGAATGATCGCGGTGGCTATAGTGGGCGCTGCGATCGGCGCCTTGCAGACGATTCTGTCGGCACGAATCGGGCAAGCCATTCTGCATGACCTGCGCGTGCGGGTATACGCGCATTTACAGTCCCTTTCCCTGAGATTTTTCACCGGCACCCGCACCGGTGAAATCCAGTCGCGCATCGCCAATGACATCGGCGGACTGCAGTCGCTGGTTACCGACGCGGGGAACGAGCTGGCGCGCAGCCTCAGCACGGTGCTCATGACGACCATCGCCATGTGTCTGCTTGACTGGCGGTTGGCGCTCTTCTCGTTGCTGGTCGTACCATTGACGGTCATGATCAGCCAACGAGTCGCCCGGCAGCGAGAGGCCATTATCTACGCGCAGCAAGCCAGGCAGGCGGACCTTTCGTCGGCGATCCAGGAATCTCTCTCGCTCTCCGGCATCATCCTGGCCCGCACTCTGCGCCGAAGCGGCCTATTGATCCACAGCTTCTCGCGCACTTCGCGAGACGTCGCCGCGCTGGAAGTGCGCTCCCGGACCGCAGGCGAATGGCAGTGGGCGTTGATCGGCCTGACGCTCTCGATCCTGCCCGCGCTGACCTTGCTTCTCGGGGGGGTGCTGATAAGCGGCAGCACGCCACTGACCATCGGCACTCTGGTCGCCCTGATCGCCCTGCAGGAACAGCTGCTGTGGCCTTTCGAGCAACTGTTGCAGCTTGGACGCGATGTACGCACAACCCGCGCGTTGTTCGCCCGCATCTTCGAGTACCTGGACACGCCGATCGAAATCAAAGAACGAGCGGCCGCAGTGGAGCTGGTTCGCGAATCCATGCGTGGCCGGGTGCAGGTCGACAACGTCACCTTCCGCTACGACAAGCGCAGCCCTCCCGTCCTGGAGGAGATCAGCTTCGACATCCCCGCTGGCAGCCACGTCGCTATCGTCGGTGCTACCGGATCGGGCAAGAGTACACTCGGCCACTTGCTGGCTCGCCTATACGACGTCGATGACGGCTCGATCCGCTATGACGGAATCGACGTCCGAGATCTCAGTTTCCAATCGTTGTCCGAAATGCTCGGCGTGGTCTCGCAGGAACCGTACCTCTTGGACGCCTCGGTGGCCGACAACCTGCGCTTTGCCAAAGCGGAGGCAACCGACGAGGAACTGGTGGCGGCGGCCCAGGCAGCACAACTCGATGCCGCAGTACGCAGGTTGCCACACGGCTACGACACATTGGTTGGAGAACGTGGACACCGTTTCTCAGGCGGAGAGAAACAGCGCTTGGCGCTGGCCCGCACCATACTGCGCAATCCCCCAGTGCTGTTGCTCGATGAAGCCACCAGTTCGCTCGATACTCGCACCGAGCGGGCCCTGACCGAAGCCTTGAACACCCTTTCGAAGGACCGCACTATCATCACAATCGCGCATCGGCTATCCACCGTTCGCCACGCCGACCTGATCATAGTGCTGCAATCCGGGCGGATCGTGGAGCGTGGCACCCATGAAGAACTGCTGGCGCAGCGCGGCGTCTATGCTGAGCTGGTTCGCTCTTCTTCGTAGCTCATATCAAAGGGGCGTGACCGCCAGGACATGATTCACGTCGTCGAGGCTATGCGGGTCTGCGCCTTGGTAACAGCGGCGGCATGGAAAGCCAGCGGATCAGAGAACGTTGATCGAGCGGATACATCAGACGCCGGCCAGCCTATTTCGCTGAAGGCCGGATCGGCGATTCATGTCAGCGCCGCCCGCAGAAATTTACTGATCTCGCTGGTCAGATGACGCTTGCGACCTTGCTCAACGATGCTAATGCTACGGAATTCTTGCGGACCCGGCAGCGGTAACACCGCTAAGGCCGGATCCTGATCCCAATAGACGTGTTGCAGCAGGGGTACCAGGCTGACACCCACTTGCTGGCGCACCAGAGCGGCAATGCCCAGTATCGAGTTGAGCTCCAGTATTTCTTGAGGCTTGACTCGCAAGCGGCGCAATACTCGGTCGGCTCTGGCGCCAGTTGCCGTATTGCGGTCATAGCGGATATATGGCTGGGTCGCCAGCAACTCGCGGATGCCTGGTGTTCTGGACTGGGCTTCGGCGCTGGCCAGCAAGATCAGGGGTTCGTCATACAGCCGTGAACTGCTCAGGCCTTTGAAGTTTTGCCGAGGGGATTCCACCACCACGGCGGCATCCAGTTCGCCAGCCAGTAGCAGCGGCGCTAATTCATCCGAGCGGGCACTGGTCAGTGTGACCGACACCAGAGGATGAACGGCCTTCAACTGCACCAGGCAATTGGCCAGCAAGCCCATGGCAGAAATGATACCGCCAACCGTGACCTCGCCCTCCATGCGCAAATCGCGTTCAGGATCTTCCAGCATGGCTTCGTAATCGGCTACCAGACGTTTAGCCCGCGGCAATAGCAGCTGACCTTCCCGGCTCAAACCGGTCTGTCTATGGCTACGCTCGAACAGAGGACGGCCCATTTCATCCTCCAGCGCACGCATCTGCTGACCAACCGCGGCGCTAGTCAGTGCAACCCGATCGGCGGCGGCAGCAAAGCTGCCTTGCTCGGCGACGGCAATAAATGTTCTTAAAAAACGAATGCTACTCATGTTGCATTGAATTTCTTGGATAAAAATTTACTTTACCCCAATTAAAAATAAATTATATTTTCTTTTGTTTGGCGCTGGCGGATACTGCGGATCTTTCTCATTAAGTGGTTTAGACCATGAGCACCGCTACTCACGATTCCCAGGCTGATCTGCTGGCGCGCCAAACTGCGCGGCGTCTCTACGATCAAGGTCCGACGACTGTCTATTCCCATGCGGGCGACAAGCGATTTGCCTATTGCCTCTACGTGCCGGAGTCCATCGAAAATACGGCGTGTCCGGTGGATCTGGTGGTGGTGGTCCATGGCTCGAATCGTGCGATGGAGACCTATCGCAACAACTTCTCCGAATTTGGCCGCTGGAACGATTGTGTCATTCTGGCTCCGCTGTTTCCGGTCGGCGTGCAGGGGGACGGCAACGGCGACGGCTACAAACAGATTCTCGAAGGCGATATTCGCTACGACCAGATTCTGCTGGACATGGTTGCTGACGTCGGCAAGAAGTATGGCCGCAACTTCGACAAATTTGCGCTCTTCGGCTACTCCGGCGGCGGCCAGTTCACCCACCGATTCTGCTACCTGCATCCCGAACGGCTGTGGGCCGCGTCGATAGGCGCGCCGGGCTCGGTCACGCTGCTGGACACCGGGCGCAAATGGTGGGTGGGGGTGGCCGATATGGACGCGCGTTTTGGCAAAGCCCTGAACCTGGACGCTTTGCGCCAGGTACCCATCCATATGGCGGTGGGCGCCGCCGATCTCGAAACCTGGGAGATTACCCATCGCCCCGGCGGCAAGCATTACATGGAAGGCGCCAACGACGCCGGCCAAACCCGGCCCGAGCGCCTGGAACGGCTGCGCGCCAGCTTTGAAGCAGCTGGCGTGAATGTCAAGCTGGACCAAATTCCCAACGTTCCACATATGGGCATCAAAGTCATGCCCGCCGCGCAGAAGTTCTTCGCGGCAGTGTTGCGCCAGCGGCGGGCCACCTAAGTGCAGCAATAAGCACAAGCGGCAAGGCCTCATCCGTCCATGCCGCCCATTCCATTCAAGGAGGAATACCTCATGCGCAACTCTGTAAAGGCAGCCCTGAGCTACGCTGCGCTAGCCTTGGCCTTTGCGACCGCCGGCGCTCACGCCGCCGAGCCGTCACGCATCCAGGTCGGCATCAGCGGTGACATCCGCAGCACTGACCCCGGCGTCAACCGCGACGAGAATACCGACGCCGTCCTCATGCATATGGTGGAAGGCCTGGTGGCCTACCGCGAGGACGCCACCGTAGGCCCCATGCTGGCCGAGTCGGTCACGGTATCCGACGATGGACGCATCTACCGCTTTAAATTGCGCGAGGGCGTGCATTTTCATAATGGAGCGCCGCTGACCGCCGCCGAGGTTCTATGGACCTGGCGCCGTTACCTGGACCCCAAAACGCAATGGCGCTGCCTACCCGATTTCGATGGCCGGGGCTTGCTCAAGGTGCAGGACATCAGTAGCCCGGACCCGATGACCGTGGTCTTCCAGCTGGAGCAGCCCAATGCGCTGTTCTTGGCCACCATGGCCCGAACCGATTGCGGTGGCACCGGCATTCTGCACCCGGATTCGCTGACGCCCGAGGGCGCATGGCGTGTGCCGGTGGGTACAGGGCCCTTCAAGCTGGGCGAATGGAAACGCGGTCAATATATCGATCTGCAGCGTTTTGCCGAGTATTCCGCTCGCGCCGAGGCCAAGCCGGACGGTTATACAGGCAATAAGCAGGCACTGGTAGACCAGCTGCGCTTTGTCGTAATCCCCGATAACGCCACGGCCAAAGCTGCATTGATGGCGCGCGGTGTCGATCTGCTTCCTGACGTCACGGCAACCGACGCGGCTGACTTGCAGCACGCCAAAGGGCTGACCATTCAGGTCAGCCCTGCCATGTCCATCAACGGCCTGCTGCTCCAGACCCGCGACCCCTTGCTGAAAGATGTGCGCATTCGCCGCGCCATTGCCCTGTCGCTGGATTACAGCCAGATGGTAGCCACGCTGTCCAATGGCCTGTCCAAGGTCAATAACTCGGCCGTACCCAGCAGCAGTACCTATTACGACGCGGCGACCGCCAAAGGCTACACCACCGATCTGGTCGAAGCGCGTGCCTTGCTGAGCGCTGCCGGCTATCGCGGCCAGCCGATCAAGATGATCGTCAACAAGCGCTATCCGCAGATGTTCGACATGGGCATCCTCAGTCAGGCCATGCTGGCAGCCGCAGGCATCAATATCCAAATGGAGACGCTGGAATGGGGCACGCAGCTGGAACGCTACCAGAGCGGCAACTATCAAATGATGTCGTTCTCGTACTCGCCGCGTTTCGATCCAGCCTTGAGCTTTGAGCAGGTGCTAGGCGACAAGTCCAAGGAAACCCGCAAAGTCTGGGACAACGAAGACGCCATCGGCATCCTGCAGCAGACCATGCAGGAATCCGAACCGGCCAAGCGTCAAGCGCTGTTTGACCAGTTGCACCGAAAGCTAATTCAGGATGTGCCCATGGTCATCATCTACAACGGCACCGCCATCGGCGCCTTCCGTGACGACATACAGGGCTATCGAACCTGGCCAATTTCCAAGCCACGCCTCTGGGGCGTGTCTTTGGCGGTGACCGCGAAGTAGGCCAGTCATGTTGAAATTCTTCGTTCAGCGCCTGGGCATGGCGCTGCCCACTCTGCTGCTGATCTCGATCATGGTGTTCGGCCTGATCCGCTTAATCCCCGGCGATCCCGCCTTGTTGATGCTGGGGGATATGGCGGACACGAGCAGCCTGGCCGAGATGCGCAAGACCCTGGGTCTGGATCACTCGATTCTGACCCAATACCTGATCTGGATCCGAGCCGTGTTAGGCGGTGATTTCGGCCTGTCTATCAGCAGTAGCCAGCCGGTTCTGGATCTGCTGATTGAGCGCTTCAGCGTCAGCGCTGTCATCGTCCTGATCTCGGTCGGCTTCGCCGTGCTGCTGGCTGTGCCGGTCGGCCTCTACGCCGCCTGGAAGCAGAACAGCCTGATGGACCTGGGTCTGGTTGCCAGCGCCACCTTGCTGCTGTCGATTCCGGCCTTCTGGCTGGGCTTGCTGCTGCTTTACTTCTTCGGCATGAAATTGGGCTGGTTGCCCATCGTCGGCTATGTGAGCGTCAGCGCCGATCCCTTGCGCGGGCTGAGCTATCTGGTATTGCCGGTCGTGACGCTGACGCTGGTGGAGTTCGGCTCGATCGCACGCATGGCGCGCGCCAGCACCATCGAGGTCTTGCGCCTCGAGTACATCGCTCATGCTCGCGCCAAGGGGCTGTCGGAGACGGCGGTGCTGTGGGGCCATGCCTTGCGCAATGCCTTTGCGCCGACCTGGACGCTGGTAGGCCTGATTCTGGGCAATCTGCTGGGCGGTATCGCCGTGCTGGAAACTGTCTTCACGCTGCCTGGCATAGGCAGGCTGATGGTGGATTCGATTTTCTCGCGTGACTATCCTGTCTTGCAGGGTTGTCTTTTGTTGATCACCAGTATCTACGTCGTGGTGAACTTGATCGTCGACCTGCTGTATCCAATTTTTGATCCCAGGGTAAAGCTATGACTGGCAACGCCATCTCTCTTCCGGCGGCGCCTGCGCAGCGGCGCAATCCGCTGCCACTTAACGCCGTGATCGGCGGCGGCCTCTTGCTTAGTCTGGTCTTGCTGGCTCTGCTGGGTCTCGTCTGGACGCCGTATGACCCGCTGAAACTTGAGCTAAGCGCGCGGCTGCAGGCGCCGAGCGCGCCGCACTGGCTTGGTACCGACGAGTTCGGCCGCGATGTCTTGAGCCGTCTCATCATCGGTGCTTCCACCAGCTTGTGGATCAGCCTCCTGTCGGTGGCGGTGGCTCTGGTCTGCGGCACGATGATAGGCATGCTGGCTGGCTATCTGCGCGGCTGGACCGACCGAATCTTGATGATGTTCAACGATGCCTTGTTGGCCTTTCCGGGCATTCTGCTGGCCTTGGGCATCATGGCCGTCTTGGGCGCCAGCAAGTACAGCATCGTGCTGGCGCTGGGCATGGCCTACACCCCGTCGGTGGTGCGTGTCGTGCGCGGCAGCGTACTGTCGCTGCGCGAACGCGAGTTCATCGAGGCATCGCGAGTCATCGGCAATTCTGAGCTGTACACCATGTTCCGACACATCGCGCCCAACTGTCTGGCACCGGTGTGCGTGCTGGCGACCAGCATGTTTGGCTGGGCGCTCCTGTCCGAAAGCGCTTTGAGCTTTCTGGGCCTGGGCGTGCCGCCGCCCGCCGCGACCTGGGGCAGCATGTTGGCGGCCAGCCGTCCTTACGTCGCCTCGGCCGCCTGGCTGGGCGTGTTCCCCGGGGTGCTGATCAGCCTGGCCTTGTTAGGCATCAATCTGTTTGGCGATGCATTGCGCGATCGCCTCGATCCGCGCATGAGGAGTTGAGCATGACCGAGAAAGCGCCACTGTTGGCCGTTGAAAACCTCAGGATTCGAGCCGGCCATGATGGCCCGCTGGCCGTCAATGATGTAAGTTTTGAACTTGCGGCGGGCGAGATCCTGGCGCTGGTGGGTGAGTCGGGTAGCGGCAAGACAATGGCTGCCCGTGCCGTGATCGGCCTATTGCCAGCGCCCATGCAGTTGTCTGGCGGCAAGATCCGTTTCAAAGGCCAGTTGTTGGACACGCAGAATGCCAAAGCCCTGCGCCGAGTGCGCGGGGCCGAGATCGGCATGGTGTTTCAAGAGCCAATGGTCTCGCTCAATCCCGCCTTGACCATAGGCCGGCAGATGAGCGAAGCGCTCAAGCTGCATACCGAACTCAGCGCGGGCGCGATACGTCAGCGCTGCCTGACCATGCTGGAGCGCATTGGCATCAAAGACCCGGTGCGCTGCCTGGCAGCTTATCCGCATGAGTTTTCGGGCGGCATGCGCCAACGCATCATGCTGGCTGCGGTCATGCTGCTTCGTCCGGCCTTGCTGATTGCCGATGAACCGACCACGGCGCTGGACTGCCTGGCACAACTCGATGTCATCGAACTGATGCTGGAGTTGACGCGCGAGCAGGGCACGGCCGTGCTTTTCATTAGCCATGATCTTTCGCTGGTGGCGCGCTATGCCAACAGAGTGGTGGTCATGCGCAATGGGCAGGCTGTCGAGCAGGGGCCGACTGATTCCATCCTGTTGGCTCCCCGCGCCGAATACACCCGTCAGTTGCTCGAATCGTTGCCGCGCCGCGGCGTACTGCCTCCTTTGCCCGAGTCCAAGGCCCCGTTGCTCGAAGTCAAAGGCGTATGCATCGAGTATCCCGGACAACGCGGCTTCTGGAGGCGTAGCGATGCCTATCGCGTGGTGCACGGGGTAGACCTCAGCATCGCGCCGGGCGAAACGTTGGCGCTGGTGGGCGGTAGCGGCTCCGGCAAGACCACGCTGGGCCGCGCAGTGGCCGGGCTGGTCAAGCCCTGCGCTGGGAGCATTGAGTTCCAGGGCGTGGATTTGCTCAAGTCTGTCAATCGCAGCACCCGGCTGCAATGTCAGATGATCTTCCAGGATCCGTATTCTTCGCTGGATCCGCGCATGCGCATCGGGCAGATCCTGATCGAACCGTTGCGGCATAGTGATGATCTGAACGAGTCGCAACGCCGCTCACGGGTGGCGGAGACGCTGAACGATGTTGGCCTCAATTCGTCATTCAGCGAGCGCTTCCCGCATCAACTTTCAGGCGGCCAGCGTCAACGTGTGGCCATTGGCCGAGCGCTGGTGAGGCGGCCAAGGATGGTGATCGCCGATGAGCCCATCTCCGCCTTGGACATGACCATTCAGAAGCAGATTCTGGATCTGTTCGAGCGCTTGCAAAAGCAATATGGCTTCGCCTGCCTGTTCATCTCGCACGATTTGGCAGCCGTTGAACGGATCGCGCATCGAGTCGCCGTCATGAGCCAAGGAAAAATAGTCGAAATCGCTAGCCGCGACGTGTTGTTTGACGGTCCGCAGCACCCCTACACACGTAAATTGCTGGCCGCTGCCAGCCCGCTGGAAAAACTCGCCAATGGTGGCTACCGCATCCGCTCAGCTGAACACTGAGCCCGCCGCCGATTCAGAAACCAAGGAGATCCCATGACCGACGCCAGTTCCGTTTCCGATGCCTTCTGGGCCCCATTCACTCCCATGCGGCAGTTTCAACAACAGCCGATGATGTTCGATAGCGCCGAGGGCATGTATTACCGCACGACCGACGGTCAGCTGATTCTGGACGCCATGGCGGGTCTGTGGTGCGTCAACGCCGGCCACGGTCAGGCCAGCATTGTGCAGGCGATTCAGCAGGCCGCCGCCCGCCTGGACTTCGTGTCCTCGTTCAAGATGAGCCACCCGGCGGCTCAGGCAATGTCGGATGCCTTGATCGCGCTAGCCCCGGGGGGCATGGACAAGGTGTTCTTCACGAACTCGGGCTCCGAGGCGGTCGACACGGCCCTGAAGATTGCGCGTGCCTATCATCAGGCCCGTGGCGACAGCCGGCGCACTAAACTGATTGGCAGGGCCAAGGGCTATCACGGCATGGGCTTTGGCGGCCTGTCCGTCTCCGGCATCGGCCGCCAAAAGCGCGACTTCGGCCCGCTCCTTGGTGAGGTCAGTCATTTGCCATTGCCCTATGACGCCAGCATGCGATTCAGCGCTGGCAACCCCGAGCAAGGGGCAAACTATGCCGAAGCACTTTCCTTGCTGCTGGACATCCAGGATCCGAGCACGGTTGCCGCCGTCATCGTCGAACCGGTCACCGGTTCGGGCGGCGTATATCCGCCGCCGGTTGGTTATCTTCAGCGCCTGCGCGAACTGTGCACCCAGCACGGTGTGCTCCTCATTTTCGACGAGGTGATCACCGGCTTCGGGCGAGTTGGCGGCAACTTCGCCTCACAGGTCTTTGGCGTCACGCCCGACTTGATGACGGTGGCCAAGGGCTTGACCAATGGTGCCGTGCCCATGGGTGGTGTCATCGTCAGTGGTGGTGTGTATGACGCCTTCATGGCTGGTCCTCCGCAGGTGGTCGAATTGATGCACGGCTACACCTATTCGGCTCATCCGCTGGCCTGCGCTGCTGGCCTGGCGACGCTGCAACTGCATGAGGAACTGGGCATCAATTCCATGGTGCAGGAGATCAGCCCCTTCTGGCAGTCGAGCGCGCTGGCGCTCAAGGGGTTGCCTCATGTCACTGACGTTCGCAGCATAGGCTTGTTGTGCGCGGTGGATCTGGCGCCGCGCCCTGGGGCGACCGGCAGCCGAGGAGCAGATGTGGCGCGGTATTGCTTCAACAATGGCGTGCTGGTGCGTGCCTCTGGCGACATGATCGTTATTTCGCCACCCTTGATCATCAACACTGAGCAGATCGAGCAGATTTTTAGCTGCTTGAAACAGGCTTTGCAGCGCGAAGACTGCTGATATCAAAAGAGGGGCGGAAACCAAGTGGCCAATACTCCAAGCCCAGGCCTCTTTCCTTTTTCAGAGCCAGGGGGAACAGCGATTCAGATGCCAAGGAGTTGAGCGCTATGACAGGCATTCGCAGAGCAGGGCTTCGCGTATTACTCGCCCGCGGGTCCCAGCGCCTCTGCCCAGTTCTTTTTCATGGCGGCGATACGGTCCTCGTAAGCGGATTTCAGGCAGGCGGCGTCTGTGCAACGGTCGCGCACGGTGGTGCGCCATTGCGTCTGCTCTTTCGCCACAGGATCGCGCCATTCACCGGTTTCGCCGTCACGGCCAGCGGTTTCGGCCTGAATCCTGTCGTAAAGCGCCTTCGTCTGATCGTCCAGCCTGGACAGCGCTGGGTCGGCGCAGATCAGATGTTCGACATGGGTTTTCGCGGCCTTGCAGTCGAAGCCGACGGCATGGGCGGTTTCGACCGGCAGGAAAGGAACGCTGGCGAGGACCGCGCAGATGACGGCATGCAGGATCGTGTGTCTGCCTTGAGCGCGTTGCCGGCGCCAGCCTTCCATGATGCCGGCCGGTATTGCCGCAAGAACGGGGTTGCGCACGTCCATCACTCCTGAATAGTCTGCGGCCACCGATAGGGGGGACCAGCGGCCGATTCTCCCGTTTGTCGGGAGGTTGTGCAACTTTTGGCTCCGGTATTCCTTGAACCCGTGACAGGCGACAACCCAGGCATACGCCTTGAGTAACGCAAGCTGGATAAACATCGGCCCTTCTTCCATTCTATTTTTGTAATAAAAAGTTGCGCAGCGGTATAGTCGCGCCCCGGCCGGAAATCGTCCGCGCCCGGCTGTCGCCGTCCTTGGCCGTTCCGCGTCGCGGACGCCCCGCAGCGATCACCGCTAATCCTGGAGGAGTAGGCCTTGAAGCCCGTGTACCGCCTGGTATGGAACGCGCTAGGCGCATGTGGCAGCCCGTGTCGGAGCTGGCGGCCCAACCGCGCGGCGGGGCGGCGCCCACGGCGGTTTACGCGCCGGTGCGGTGGCGCTTGCACGCGATGGCCGCGGCCCTGGGGCTGGCCGCTTGGGGGCCCGCCGCCATGGCGGACTGCACCGTCTCCGGTGTGACGGTGGCCTGCGGCACGCCCGCCAATCAGCTGTTGCCCAACTACGCCAATACGAGGTCGGCCTGCGTTACCAGCCGCCCGGCACCCGCGACTGCTGCTGTCCTATACGTGGACGCCCGACGCCCGCGTGACCAAGAACGCCAACCCCGACAAGATCGGCACCCAACTCACCGCCACTCCGCGCAACCAGGCCTCGGCCTGGGGCGACTACCGCTTTGCCAACGGCATCAAGGTGGGCATGGGCGTGCGCTTCGTAGGCGCGACCGACGGCGCCAATAGTTCCGCCCCCGCCAAGGTGCCGGCCTACACCCTGTTCGACGCCATGCTGGGCTATGACTTCCAGCACTGGAGCCTGGCATTGAATGCGCGGAACCTGGCGGACAAGATCTATGTGGGACGCAACTGCGATTCGTATAACTGCGGGTATGGCGAGCGGCGGCCAGAAATCCTCGCCGCGCTTCGACCTCGGATGCGACCTGCTGCGATACCTGCCGGTTATGCTTGCCATCCCGTCCATAAAACGCCGCCGAGCGCCGTCCATCACTCCTTTCACGCCGAATCCCGACAGGCAATCCGAACCATGAAAATTCTTGCGTCAGCGTTGCTCAGCCTTTCGTTCCTGGTGGCGGCTCCCTCCGTCGCGGAGACTGACGCGGATCAAGCGGAGCTCCTGGGGACGCTGACTGGCGGAAGTTGGCATTCCCGCGACGGGCAGGGCTCCTACCGGGTGATCCTCGAGAACGTGGGCTTCGAGCACGTGAGCTGCCGTGTCTGGATCGAGTGGTTGGCCACGACGACATCCGGAAAGAAGCAGCCCGAACAACCGCCCCGCCTCGTCGCCAGGGCGGCGTACAACGAAATCTCCAGCGGCTTCTGGTCCTGCGATCCAAAGAAGGTCAGGTTGGCCGGCGCCACGCTGACCATCCGCGCCAAACACGCCTATTCCGGCGAAAACCACAAGTTCTGCGCCGCGCTGGGGGCACCGGGTGAGTATCGCGATCAGGGCTTATGTGTTGAGTGACGTAAATCCCGCGTTGGATGATTTTCGACACCGGCGACCGCAAGGCGGCAAATAAAAAGGGACGCACCACTCACCCACCACACGGCTCCGCCATATGTAACAGCCCCCCTCCCCCCCTTGAACCTCGCGACATCATCCCTATAATTAGCACTCGACACCGGTGAGTGCTAACAGTCCTCCCGGGCCTAACCGATCATTCACTTTCTTCTTTAGTAACAGGAGTTCCTCATGGCCTTGCGTCCCCTGGGCGATCGCGTGATCGTCAAACGCCTCGAAAACGAGCGCAAGACTGCGTCGGGCATCGTCATCCCCGACAGCGCCGCTGAAAAGCCCGACCAGGGTGAAGTCGTGGCCGTCGGCCCCGGCAAGAAGACCGAAGACGGCAAGATCCTGCCGGTCGACCTGAAGGCTGGCGACAAGGTTCTGTTCGGCAAGTACGCCGGCCAGTCGGTCAAGGTTGACGGCGAAGAACTGCTCGTCATCCGCGAGGACGAAATCCTCGCCGTGGTCCAGTAAACCCTGCCTCAAACGAATTTTCGAAGGAAGCTAACAAATGGCTGCCAAGCAAGTACTGTTCGGTGACGACGCCCGCGTGCGCATCGTCCGTGGCGTGAATGTCCTCGCCAACGCCGTCAAGACCACCCTGGGCCCCAAGGGTCGCAACGTCGTGCTGGAGCGCTCGTTCGGCGCCCCGACCGTGACCAAGGACGGCGTCTCCGTCGCCAAGGAAATCGAACTGAAGGACAAGTTCGAGAACATCGGCGCCCAGCTGGTCAAGGACGTTGCCTCCAAGACCTCCGACAACGCCGGTGACGGCACCACCACCGCCACCGTGCTGGCCCAGGCCATCGTTCAGGAAGGCCTGAAGTACGTTGCCGCCGGTTTCAACCCGATCGACCTGAAGCGCGGCATCGACAAGGCTGTCGCCGCTGCCGTCGCCGAGCTGAAGAAGCAATCCAAGCCGGTCACGACCAGCAAGGAAATCGCCCAGGTTGGCTCGATCTCGGCCAACAGCGATTCCTCGATCGGCCAGATCATCGCTGACGCGATGGACAAGGTCGGCAAGGAAGGCGTCATCACCGTCGAAGACGGCAAGTCGCTGGAAAACGAGCTGGACGTCGTCGAAGGCATGCAATTCGACCGCGGCTACCTGTCGCCCTACTTCATCAACAGCCCGGAAAAGCAAGTCGCCGCGCTGGAAGACCCGTTCGTCCTGATCTTCGACAAGAAGATCAGCAACATCCGTGACCTGCTGCCGGTGCTGGAACAAGTCGCCAAGTCGAGCCGTCCGCTGCTGATCATCGCCGAAGACGTCGAGGGCGAAGCCCTGGCGACCCTGGTGGTCAACAACATCCGTGGCATCCTGAAGACCACCGCCGTCAAGGCGCCTGGCTTCGGCGACCGCCGCAAGGCCATGCTGGAAGACATCGCCATCCTGACGGGCGGCACGGTGATCTCCGAAGAAACCGGCATGTCGCTGGAAAAGGCCGGCCTGGCTGAACTGGGCCAAGCCAAGCGCATCGAAGTGGGCAAGGAAAACACCACGATCATCGACGGCGCTGGCGACAGCAAGTCGATCGAGGCTCGCGTCAAGCAAGTCCGTATCCAGATCGAAGAAGCCACGTCCGACTACGACCGTGAAAAGCTGCAAGAACGCGTGGCCAAGCTGGCCGGCGGCGTTGCCGTGATTCGCGTTGGCGCTGCCACCGAAGTCGAAATGAAGGAAAAGAAGGCCCGCGTCGAAGATGCCCTGCACGCTACCCGCGCTGCCGTGGAAGAAGGCGTTGTGGCTGGCGGCGGCGTGGCTCTGCTGCGCGCCAAGCAAGCCATCGCTGACCTGAAGGGCGACACGCCTGACCAGAACGCCGGTATCAAGCTGATCCTGCGCGCTGTGGAAGAGCCCCTGCGCACCATCGTCACCAACGCCGGCGAAGAAGCCAGCGTCGTGGTCAGCAACGTGCTGAACGGCAAGGGCAACTACGGCTACAACGCCGCGACCGGCGAGTACACCGACCTGGTCGAGCAAGGCGTGCTGGATCCCACCAAGGTGACCCGCACCGCCCTGCAGAACGCCGCCTCCGTCGCCAGCCTGCTGCTGACCGCCGAAGCCGCCGTTGTGGAACTGGCCGAAGACAAGCCCGCTGCCCCGGCCATGCCCGGCGGCATGGGCGGCATGGGCGGCATGGACTTCTAAGTCCCGCTTCCCTTGCATGGCCTCCCCGGCTTCGGCCGGGGAACGCAGTACCCCGAAAGACCCCCGGACCTTCGCCCCGGGGGTTTTTCTTTTTGTGGACCCGGCCATCGCGCCGGGCCCCGGAACGTTTGCCAACAAGTTCATGGTTTCGCGCCGGCGCATGCGTCCCTACAATGAAGGCTCCCTAGCCCGAGCCCAGACCCATGCGCCTTCCCAACAGCCTGCGTGTCCTGCGTCCGTCGGAGATCGGCGGGCTGCTGATGGATTCCGCCAACCAGTGGTCGACCCATCGCGCCTCCAGCAAGGGCGCGGCGCTGGCGTTGTACATGGTGTTTTCGCTGGCGCCCATGCTGATCCTGGTGATCGCCGTGGCCGGCGCCTTCTTCGGCGAGGACGCGGTGCGCTCGGAGCTGTTCGCGTCGCTGCGCGACCTGACCGGCGAGCGCGGCGCCGAGGTGATCCAGACGGTGCTGGCCAGCGCCCATGAATCCGGCGGCGGCTGGATCGCGGCGCTGATCTCGATCTTCGTGCTGATCTTCAGCGCCACCACGGCCTTCGCCGAGCTCAAGGCCAGCCTGGACGACCTGTGGGAAGTGTCCGGCAACCAGAAGGGCGGCATCCAGGGCATGGTTCGCAGCCGCATGCTGTCATTCGGCCTGGTGCTGGTGCTGGCGCTGTTCCTGCTGATTTCACTGACGGTGAACGCGGGCCTGGGCGCGGCGCGCAAGTACTACGGCGACCTGTGGACGGCGTCGGCCTTCGCCACGGCGGCCGACTGGGCCTCAAGCCTGTTTTCGTTCTCGGTGGTGGTGGCGCTGTTCGCGGTGATCTTCAAGCTGCTGCCGAGCGCGCGGATCTCCTGGCGCGACGTGATCCCCGGCGCCATCGTCACGGCGGCGCTGTTCCTGGTGGGCAAGTGGGGCATCGGCGTGTACCTGAGCCGGGGCGCGGCGGTGTCGGCCTACGGCGCGGCGGGCTCCCTGATCGCGCTGCTGCTGTGGATCTATTACTCGGCGCAGATCTTCTTTTTCGGCGCGGTGTTCACGCGGCAGTTCGCGCTGCGCTTCGGCCGCGCGGCCAACGACAAGCACGCGACGGCGGCATCATCGCCCACCCCGGCGCCGGCAAACACCGCGCCGCCACCGCCGTCCGACGCGCCCTGAGGCGACGCACGGCCGCGTTACGGCCCGATGCCGCGGGAGCGCGGTGCGGCGGCGCCGTTCACGTCCCCGCCGGCGGCTCCAGCCCCGCCATCAATCTCAGGCATTGCAGGAACACCGGCCGCAGTTCCTCCGGGATCGGCGCCAGCACCTGCGCCTCCACCTGCGCATCACGCGGCAGCACCCGCGCCAGCAGCGCCATGCCCTCGTCGGTGATCTCCAGCGCATAGGCGCGGCCGTCCTCGGCCGAGCGGGTGCGCCGCACATAGCCCTTGGCGGTCATGCGGGCGATCATTTCGGCGAAGGAATTGCGGTCCAGCGCGATCAGTTCGGCGATACGGCTCTGGGTCGCGCCCGGGTTCTGGTGGACCGTGATCAGCAAGGCCTTCTGGCGCGGCGTCAGGTCCTCGTCCGGAAACGCCTGCGCGAACAGCGCCTCGGCCCGGAAGTGAGCGCGGCGCAGCAGGTGCGAGGCCACCTGTGTCAGGTCGAATTGCTGCAGGGCCCGGGCGCTGGCCGGGCGGACGGATCGGGCGGAAGAGGTCATCTGGGATCCAGTGAATCAGCCTGGCGATTGTAGGCCGGGAACCCTCGGGGTGGCATGGACGGCGAAGCCGCGTACAATCCTCAAGCTGATAACGCTTCTCAATTCCTGATTTTTTCCACCATGTCCGGACCGAACGTCCTGCCGGCCTTCCAGAATCTTTACGCGGCGCATCACGGCTGGCTGCGCGCCTGGCTGCTGCGCAAGCTGAAATGCCGATTCCACGCCGAGGACATCGCGCACGACGCCTTCCTGCGCCTGCTGCGGCATGGCGGCCTGGAAACCGCGGACCAGCCGCGCGCCCTGCTCGCCACCACGGCCAACCGGCTGGTGATCGACGAACGGCGCCGGCAGGATATCGAGCAGGCCTATCTGGCGCTGCACGCCGAGCAGCACGCGCTGCGCGCGGAGGCCTCCGCCGAGCAGGTCGCCATGGCCGTGCAGGCGCTGGCGGCGGTCAGCCAGGCCATCGATCGCCTGCCACACAAAGCCGCGCAGGCTTTTCTCATGAGCCTGTACGACGGCATGCCGCAACACGACATCGCGCAGGTCTTGCGGGTGTCGGAACGCTCGGTCAAGCTGTATATCGCGCAGGCCTTGCTGGCCTGCCATGACGCGTTGGCCGAATCGGCCGCGGACCGCGCCCATGCTGTTTGACGATGCCGCCGGCCCGTCCGGCGAGGCGACGCTGCCACGCGCCGCGCTGGAGCAGGCGGCGCATTGGCACAGCGTGATGGACGGCGCCCCCAGCGCGGAAGAAGCGCGCGCGTTCGAGCAATGGCGCAGCGCCCATCCCGATCACGAACGCGCCTGGCAGCGCATGCAGGCGCTGTGGGGGCTGCTGGCGGCCCCGGCCCAGCAGGCGCCGGGGCACCGCTTGAGCGCCATGCTGCAAGAAACCCGCGGCCGGCGCCGCAAGCGTCGCGGCGCGGCCGTGCGAACGGCGGCGCTTGCCCTGGCCGCGCTGGCGCCGCTCTGGTGGGCGCTGCACGCCCAACTGCCGTGGCTGACCGCCGACCTGCGCAGCGGCGTGGGCGAACACCGCACCATCGAACTGAGCGACGGCAGCCGCCTGACGCTCAACACCGACAGCGCGGTCGACATCGTCTACACCGCGCAGGAACGCCGCATCGTGCTGCGGCAGGGCGAGATCCTGGCCGAAGTGGCGCCGGGCCAGGCCGGCCGGCCCTTCGTCGTCGACACCCGCGATGGCAGCGCCACGGCGCTGGGCACGCGCTACATCGTCCGCCTGCTGCCCGACGCCACCCGCGTGACGGTGACCGAATCGCGCGTCAAGGCGTGTCCTGCGCGCCCGGGCGCTGCCTGCCAGGATGCCGCGGCCGGCCAGACGCTGGATATCCGCCCCGACTCGGTCGGCCCGCCGCGGACCGCCCCGCGCGATGCCGAGGGCTGGACCCAGGGCCGCCTGTCGGTCAGTGACACGCCGTTGCCCCAGGTGCTCGATGAACTGGCGCGCCATCGCCGTGGCCTGCTGCTGTATGACGCGCAGGCGCTGGCCGACTTGCGGGTGTCGGCGGTGCTGCCGCTGGACGGCGACGCCGCGCTGGCCTCGCTCCAGGAAAACCTGCCCATCCGCGTGCGCCACTACGGTCCCTGGCTGCAGCGAGTCGAACGCCGCTAGCGCCGGCGACACCCGGATAGCGGCAGCCCAGGAAAAGTTGTAACCGCCCTTTCCCCTTTGGACGCCTGGCACGTCATCTCTTCCATGCACAACCGCATGGAGCATTGCGATGTACCCGAGACGATTGCGCCGGACCCTGGCCGGCCTGACCCTGTTGCTGCAGACGGTGGCCCACGCCGCCGGCGAGGCGCCGATTCCGGCCGGACCGCTGGACGACGCGCTGGGCGCGTATGCCCAGCGCCATGGCCTGGTGATTTCCTACGATGCCGCGCTGACGCGCGGGCTGCGCAGCCCCGGCCTGCCGGCGCCGACAGGGACCGATGCGGATCTGTCCGGCCTGCTGCACGGCACCGGGCTGTCGGCGCGCCGCAACGCCGAAGGCCGGTTGCAGGTCTTCCGCACGCCGGCGCCGGACGCGGTGGAACTGACGCCGATCACGGTGCCAGGCCTGCGCGAATCCGCGTTCGGGCCGGCGGACGGGCTGGTCGCCACCCGCAGCGCTTCCGGCTCCAAGACCGATGCCGCGCTGCTGGAAACCCCGCAGACCATCAATGTCATCAGCCGCGCCGAGATGGACCGCCGGCCGGTGCGCAGCACCGCCGAGGCCCTGGCCTACACGCCCGGCGTCAATGCCGCCTGGGCGGGCTATGACGTGCGCTTCGACGTGATCCAGCTGCGCGGCTTCAACGCCAACTACGCCACCTATCAGGACGGCCTGCGCACCGCCACCGGCGAATACGTGATTCCCCGGCTCAACCCCTACGGCGCCGAGCGCATCGAAGTGCTCAAGGGACCGGCCTCGGTGCTGTATGGCCAGAATACGCCGGGCGGCCTGGTCAACTACGTCACCAAGGCGCCGCCCGATGCGCGCCAGGGCGAGATCCAGCTCGAAGGCGGCAACAACGGCCACAAGCAAGGCGCCTTCGACCTGGGCGGTCCGCTGAACGAGGCGGCGACGCTGCGCTACCGGCTGACCGGGTTGTATCGCGATGCCGACGCCTCGCTCGATCACGTGTCCGAAACCAATCGCTACTTCGCCCCGGCCTTCACCTGGGCGCCGAACGCCGACACCAGCTTCACCCTGCGGCTGCAATACCAGCGCGACCGCGTCGACGGCTGGACCGGCTACTTCCTGCCGGCCGAGGGCACGCTGTACGACAACCCGAATGGCGGCCTGAAGCGTTCGCGCTTTCCGGGCGAGCCGGGTGTCGATCGCTGGGACGTGGAACAACGCTCGGTCGGCTATCGCCTGGACCACCGCCTGGACTCGACCTGGAAGGTCAGCCAGAACCTGCGCTACGCCGAGATCGACTTCAGCGCCCGCAACAGCTTCCTGAATGGCTTCCTCGATGCCGACAAGCGGCTGGTCGACCGCAGCTACGTCGGCTGGCGTGAACAGGTCTACGCCTTCAGCGTCGACAACCAGGCGCAGGCCGAGTTCGACACCGGACCGCTGTCGCACACGGTGCTGGCCGGGCTGGACCTGCGCCGCACCAACAACGGCTACCGCTTCTACATGGGGTCGCTGGGTCCGCTGGACCTGTATCGCCCCGTCTATGGCCAACGGCCGCAGGACATTGCCGAATACACCGACACCCGCACCCGCGCCACGCAGATCGGCTATTACCTGCAGGACCAGATCCGCGCGGGCCAGTGGGCCTTCACCGGCGGCGTGCGCCACGACCGCGCCTGGAATCGCAAGCAGGGCATCAATTTCGGCAGCGATGCGGCCAACAGCCAGGACGACACCGCCTGGACCGGACGGGCCGGCGTGGTCTACCTGGCGCGCAATGGGCTGGCGCCCTATGTCAGTTATTCAACGTCATTCGACCCCGCCATCGGCGCGACCCGCTCCGGCACGCCGTTCAAGCCAACCAAGGGCGAGCAATACGAAGCGGGCATCAAGTACGAGCCGCCCGGCCAGAAGGCCTTGATCACCCTGTCCGTGTTCCAGCTGACGCAGAAGAACGTGATCGCCACCGATCCGACCAACCCCGCCTTCAGCGTGCAGACGGGCGAAGCGCGCGTGCGCGGCCTGGAGCTGGAAGGCAAGGCGGAACTGGGCGGCGGCTGGAGCGTGATCGCCTCCTATGGCTATAGCCAGGGCGAAGTCACGCGCAACACGCCGGATGCCATGGGCGTCAACACCGAGGGCAACGCCCTGCAGAACCTGCCACGCCACCAGGCCGCGCTGTGGACCGACCACCGCTTTGGCGGCATCGCCCAGGGCCTGAGCGCCGGCCTGGGCGTGCGTTATCGCGGCAGCACCTACGGCGATGCCAACAACACCCTGGCCATGAAGCCCGTGACGCTGGTGGACGCACGCCTGGCCTACGACCTGGGTGCGCTGGATCCGTCGCTCAAGGGCCTGGCCATTGCGCTGTCCGCCACCAACCTGTTCGACCGCCGCTATGTGGCCAGTTGCGGCAGCACGACGTCGTGCTATTGGGGCCAGGAACGCCAGGTGTACGGCACGCTGAGCTATCGGTGGTAATCCGGCGCCATCCCCGAGGCCGGCCCGCGGGCCGGCCCATCGCTTCCCCCCATTGACTTGCCGCCAGCCGCTGCCTACTATTTTCCAATATGGTACGTATACGTACTTAATTGACATTGGAAAACAGGCCATGATGATCCGCCAGCTGCGCAACTACATCGACGGCCGCTTCGAAGACGGCGCGTCCACGTTCGACAAACACAGTCCGGTGGATCACACGTTGATCGCCCAGGCCCACGAAGCCAGCCGCGAGCAGGTCGACCGCGCCGTCGCCGCCGCGCGCCACGCCCTGCCGGCATGGGCCGCACTGCCGGTGGCGCAGCGCACCGACCACCTGCTGGCGCTGGCCGACGGCATCAACCGCCGCTTCGATGATTTCCTGCAGGCCGAGATCGGCGACACCGGCAAGCCGGTCTCCTGGGCCAGCCAGATCGACATTCCGCGCGGCGCCGCCAATTTCCGCGCTTTCGCCGAACTGGCGCGCACGCTGGACATGGAAAGCTACATGACCGACACGCCCGACGGTCGCCAGGCGCTGAACTACGCCTACCGCAAGCCGCTGGGCGTGGTCGGCGTGATCTCGCCGTGGAACCTGCCGCTGCTGCTGCTGACCTGGAAAGTGGCGCCGGCGCTGGCGTTCGGCAACACCGTCATCATGAAGCCGTCGGAAGTCACGCCGTCCACGGCCACGCTGCTGGCCGAGGTCGCGCACGAGACCGGGCTGCCGCCCGGCGTGCTGAACCTGACCCACGGTTTCGGACCGGGGTCCGCGGGCGAGTTCATCACCTCGCATCCGGACATCGACGGCATCACCTTCACCGGCGAGTCGGCCACCGGCGCTGCCATCATGCGCGCCGTGGCGCCGGGCGTGAAGCCGGTGTCGTTCGAACTGGGCGGCAAGAACGCGGCGCTGGTGTTCGCCGACGCCGACTTCGAGGCGGCGGTCGACGGCACCGCGCGCTCGGTGTTCGCCAACTGCGGCCAGGTCTGCCTGTGCACCGAACGCGTGTACGTGCAACGCCCGATCTACGACCGCTTCGTCGCCGCGCTGGCCGAGCGCGCGCGGGCGCTGCGCATCGGCTGGCCGGATGATCCGGACACCGGCATGGGGCCGCTGGTGTCGCGCGAGCACCGCGAAAAGGTGCTGTCGTATTTCGCCCTGGCGCGCGAGGAAGGCGCCACCGTGGTCAGCGGCGGCGGCGTGCCGGTGTTCGGCGATGCGCGCGACGCCGGCGCCTACGTGCAGCCGACCATCTGGACCGGCCTGCCCGAGAGCGCCCGCTGCATCAAGGAAGAAGTGTTCGGCCCGGTCTGCCACGTGGCGCCGTTCGACACCGAGGAAGAGGCCATCCGCCTGGCCAACGACACCCGCTACGGCCTGGCCGCCGCCGTCTGGACGCAGGACCTGACCCGCGGCCACCGCGTCGCGCAGGCGATGAAGGTGGGGCTGGCGTGGGTCAATTGCTGGTTCCTGCGCGACCTGCGCACGCCGTTCGGCGGCAGCGGCCTGTCCGGCATCGGCCGCGAGGGCGGCCGCCATTCGCTGCATTTCTATACCGAACCCACCAACGTCTGCATCAAGCTGTGAGCCACAGCGCCTCCAAGGACACCGCCATGACCCAAGCTTCCGTCAGCGCCACCGTCGTCGCCGGCAAGGCCACCCCGCGTGGCAAGTATCCCCACATCAAGCGCGCCGGCGACTTCCTGTTCGTCTCGGGCACCAGCTCGCGCCTGCCGGACAACCGCATCGCCGGCGCCGAGGTCGACGCGATGGGCACCACCACGCTCGACATCCGCGTGCAGACGCGCGCGGTGATCGAGAACATCCGCGACATCCTGGCCAGCGCCGGCGCGGGCCTGGCGGACGTGGTCGAGATCAGTACTTTCCTGGTCAACATGAACGACTTCGGTGGCTACAATCAGGTCTACGGCGAGTTCTTCGACGCCGATGGGCCGGCACGCACCACCGTGGCGGTGCATCAGCTGCCGCACCCGCAATTGCTGATTGAGATCAAGGCGGTCGCCTACAAGCCGCTGGCGCGTTGACCGACACCCGCGCGGCCATGGCGCCAGACCGCCTTCCGGCTTTTCCTTCGGAACAGGATCGCCGCCCCGGCCGCCGCGCCGGGACGGCCGCGCGCATGTCGAACTTCCGCATCACGCCCAACGCGCTCAGCCACAAACTGAAGCTGCACCAGCTGCAGATCTTCGAGCGCGTGCTGGCGCGCCGTTCGCTGTCGCGCGCCGCCAGCGAAATGCACCTGACCCAGCCCACCGTCACCAAGGCCATCCACGACCTGGAGGCCTTCTTCGGCGCGACGCTGTTCGAGCGCTCCAACCGCGGCGTCACGCCGACCGAGCTGGCGCTGGTGCTGGGCCGCCGCGTGCACGCCATGATGGCCGAGATCCGCTACATGGCCGACGACATCGACGCGGTGCTGGGCGGCGCCAGCGGCCACGTGGTGGTGGGCACGCTGATCGCGGCCTCGGCCAAGCTGCTGCCCGAGGCCATCGCGCGGCTGATGACCGACCACCCCGGCATCCAGGTCACGGTGCGCGAAGGGCCGTCGGCGCAGCTGCTGCCGGCGCTGGCCACCGGCGACGTCGACATCGTGGTGGGCCGCCTGCCGGGCGCCGACATGGCGTCGATCTCGGGCGTCGCCGTCGACCACCACAAGCTGTATCGCGAAGACCTGTGCCTGGTGGCCGGCGCGCGCCATCCACTGGCCGGGGCCGCTCGCGTGACGCTGGCCGAGCTGGCCGACCACATCTGGATCCTGCCCGCGCCCACCTCGCCGCTGCGCGCCTCGATCGAGCGCAGCTTCTTCGATGCCGGCGTGCGGCTGCCCACGCGCCACGTCGAGTCGCTGTCGCTGCTGACCAATATCGGCATCCTGATGCACAGCGATGCGCTGGCGCTGATGCCCTATGACGCCGCGGCCCAGTTCCTGGCCATGGGCGTGCTGACGCGCCTGCCCACCGACGCCTTCGGCGCGTTCGGCGACGTCGGCTATTCGATCCGCGCCGACCGGCCGCTGACGCCCGCCTGCCTGCGCCTGGTCGACTACCTCAAGCAGATCGCGGCGCAGCGCGCGCCGGGTCCTCAGGACGCCTGATCCGGCGCATCCGGGATATCCCGTTCAGGGAAACCCCGCGATAGATACCCCGCATATCCAACCGCGCAATTTCTATTGTGCCGCGGCCCCTTCCCCCGCCTAGACTTGCCTTCAGCGAAGTCCGCAAGAGCCTCCCGGAGACCGTCATGCCCGCCTATGGCCCGCCCCTGAATTTCCAGCGTTGGATCCAGGACCACGCCCACCTGCTGCAACCGCCGGTGGGCAACCAGCAGATCTGGCAGGACGCCGATTTCATCGTCACCGTGGTCGGCGGCCCCAACCTGCGCACCGACTACCACGACGATCCGCTGGAAGAGTTCTTCTACCAGGTGCGCGGCAACGCCTGGCTGTCGCTGTGGATCGACGGCAAGCCCGAGCGCGTCGACTTGAAGGAAGGCGACATCTTCCTGCTGCCACCGCACGTGCGCCATTCGCCGCAGCGCCCCGAGACCGGCAGCGCCTGTCTGGTCATCGAGCGCCAGCGCCCGCAAGGGCTGCTGGACGGCTTCGAATGGTATTGCCCGCATTGCGGCCAGCTGGTGCACCGCGTCGAGGTGCAGCTGAAAAGCATCGTGACCGACCTGCCGCCGCTGTTCCAGGCCTTCTACGCCAGCGAGGAAAAGCGCACCTGCCCCGGCTGCGGCGCGATCCACCCGGGCAAGGCGCAAGCCCCCGCCGCGCAGCCGTCGCCCGCCTGACGCCCCCAACCTGTCATCCGTCCTTTTATGACCTTGAAAATCGATATGCACGCGCACTTCTTCCCGCCCATCACGCGGCAGGAAGCGGCGGCGCTGGACCCGGTCGATGCGCCCTGGCTGCGGCGCGACGGCGATGGCTCGACCGGCCAGATCATGGCCGGTGACCGTCCGTTCCGCCCCGTCGACGCCACCCTGTGGGACCCGGCCCTGCGCGTCGCACAGATGGACCGCCACGGCGTCGACCTGCAGATCCTGTGCGCCACGCCGGTGATGTTCGGCTACACCTATCCGGCGCAGGCCGCGGCCGATTGGGCCGCGCGCATGAACGACCTGGCGCTGGAGCACTGCGCGTTCGCGCCCGACCGCCTCAAGGCCCTGGCGCAGGTGCCGCTACAGGATCTGGACCTGGCCTGCCGCGAGGCCTCGCGCGCCCGCGCCGCCGGCCACCTGGGCGTGCAGATCGGCAACCACGTCGGCCCGCGCGACCTGGACGACGACACGCTGGTGCAGTTCCTGGTGCATTGCGCCGAACACGACATCCCGGTGCTGGTGCACCCGTGGGACATGATGACCGACGGCCGCATGAAGCGCTGGATGCTGCCATGGCTGGTCGCCATGCCGGCCGAGACGCAGCTGGGCATCCTGTCGCTGATCCTGTCCGGCGCGTTCGAGCGCATCCCGCGCAGCCTCAAGCTCTGCTTCGCCCATGGCGGCGGCAGCTTCGCCTTCCTGCTGGGGCGCGTGGACAACGCCTGGCGCCACCGCGACATCGTGCGCCAGGACTGTCCGCGGCTGCCCTCGTCGTACACCGACCGCTTCTACGTCGACAGCGCCGTGTTCGATCCGCGCTCGCTGCGCCTGTTGATCGACGTGATGGGCGAGGACCGCGTGCTGCTGGGCTCCGACTATCCCTATCCGCTGGGCGAGCAGGAGGTCGGCCAACTGGTCTCGAACTCCGAGCTGCTGCCCGCCGTGCAGCAGAAGATCCTGTCGGGCAACACGCAGACCTTTTTCGGGCTGGGCCGTTGAAGCACCCGCCAACCATGACCGTGAGACACGGCAACGCAAGGGGAATCACCATGAAACGCATCTATCTGCTGGCCGCCGCCGCGGCTATGGGACTGGCGCCCGGCGCCGCCGCCTGGGCCGACGTCAAGATCGGCCTGCTGACCACGCTGACCGGCCCCGGCTCGGTGCTCGGGCAGGACCAGCTCGACGGCTTCATGCTGGCCGTCGAACAGGGCGGCGGCAAGCTGGGCGGCGTGCCGGTGCAGGTCATCAAGGAAGACGACCAGTTCAAGCCCGAGGTCGGCGTGCAGGCCGCGCGCAAGCTGGTGCAGAGCGACAAGGTGCCGATCATCACCGGCGTGGTGTATTCCAACGTGATGCTGGCCGTGGCGCGGCCGGTGACGGGCGCCGGCGTGTTCCTGGTGGGCTCGAACGCCGGCCCCACCAACCTGGCCGGCAAGGACTGTTCGCCGTTCTTCTTCTCGACCTCGTGGAACAACACCCAGCGCCACGAAGGCAGCGGCGAGATGGCAAACCAGATGGGCTTCAGGAAGGTCTACCTGCTGGCGCCCAACTACCAGGCCGGCAAGGACGCCATGGCCGGCTTCAAGCGCTTCTTCAAGGGCGAGGTGGTCAACGAGGTCTTCACCCAGGTCAACCAGCCCGACTACTCGGTCGAGCTGGCGGCCCTGGCCGACGCCAAGCCCGATGCCGCCTATGTGTTCTTTCCCGGCGGCATGGGCGTGAACTTCATCAAGCAGTACCGCCAGGCCGGCCTGTTCGACAAGATCCCGCTGCTGTCGGTGGACACCATCGACGGCGCCACGCTGCCCGCGCTGCAGAAGGATGCGCTGGGCGCGGTCACCAACGTGCCGTATTCGCCGGACCTGGACAACGCCGCCAACAAGGCCTTCGCCGCCGCCTTCCGCCAGAAGTACGGCCGCGAGCCCTCCAGCTACGCGGCCCAGTCCTGGGACGCGGCGCAGCTGATCGGCTCGGCGCTCAAGCGCACCGGCGGCAAGACCGACGACAAGGAAGCCTTGCGCAAGGCGCTGGAGGCGGCCGATTTCCAGTCGGTGCGCGGCGAATTCCGCTACCAGCCCAACCACTTCCCGGCGGCCGGCTTCTTCCGCGCCGACGTGGCGGCGGGCGCGGACGGCAAGGTCGGCTTCGTCAACAAGGGCCCGATCTTCGCCGACCTGTCCAAGGTCTCGGATCAGTACGCCGCCCAGTGCGCCATGAAATGACGCCGGCCTGCCGGGCAAGAACGAGGTAAGGCGCCATGTCCGCGACATTGCTCCTGGTGCAGGCCCTGAACGGCCTGCAGCTGGGTATCCTGCTTTTCCTGCTGGCCGCCGGCCTGACGCTGGTGTTCGGCATCATGAACTTCATCAACCTGGCGCACGGCTCGCTGTACATGATGGGCGCGTTCATCGCGGCCACCGTGTTCCGCCACAGCGGCTCGTTCCTGCTGGCCGCCGCCGCGGTGGTGGCCGGCATGGCGCTGCTGGGACTGCTGCTGGACCGCATCGCGCTGGCGCGGCTGTATCCGCGCGAGCACCTGGACCAGGTGCTCGCCACCTTCGGCTTCATCCTGTTCTTCAACGAACTGACGCGCATCATCTGGGGCCCGGCGCCCATCAGCATGGGCCTGCCGTCGTGGCTGTCGGGCACCATCGACCTGCTGGGCGTCACCTATCCGCTGTACCGTTTCCTCATCATCGTGGCGGGGCTGGCGGTGGCGGCGGGCTGCTACGTGCTGATCCACCGCACGCGGCTGGGCATGCTGATCCGCGCCGGCTCCACCGACCGCATGATGGTGGGCGCGCTGGGCGTGAACATCGCGCGCCTGAACACGCTGCTGTTCGTGCTGGGCGCGGTGCTGGCGGGCGTGGCCGGGTTGATGGCCGGGCCGATCCTGTCGGCGCAGACCGGCATGGGCGAGCCGATCCTGATCCTGACGCTGGTGGTGATCGTCATCGGCGGCATCGGCTCGGTGCGCGGCGCCTTCCTGGCGGCGCTGATGGTGGGGCTGGTCGACACGCTGGGGCGGGCGCTGCTGCCCGCCTTGCTGCGCGCCGCGCTGCCGCCGGCCGCCGCCAACGCGGCGGGGCCGGCGATCGCCTCGATGCTGATCTACATCGTCATGGCGCTGGTGCTGGCGCTGCGGCCGCAGGGCCTGTTTCCCGTGCGGCACGGATAGCGCCCAAGGAGGCCACGACATGCTTCGACTCTCTCCCCGCACGCTCGCCGCCGGCGCGCTGTTGCTGCTCCTGGCGCTGGTGCCGCTGTATGCGCAATGGCAGGGCGAACCGTTCCTGCTGGCGCTGTTCGGCCGGGTGCTGGTGTACGGCATCGCCGCGCTGGCGCTGAACCTGCTGCTGGGCTACGGCGGCATGGTCAGCTTCGGCCACGCGCTGTACCTGGGCCTGGGCGCCTACGCGGTTGGCGTGCTGAACCACTACGGCATCGAGAACGGCTGGCTGCACCTGCTGGCCGCGCTGGGCGCCTGCGCCGTGGTCGGCCTGGTCAGCGGCTACGTGGCGATGCGCACGTCCGGCATCGCCTTCATCATGATCACGCTGGCGTTCGCGCAGATGTTCTATTTCCTGGCCACGGGGCTGGAGGGCTTCGGCGGCGATGACGGCATGTCGCTGTTCGCCGGCAGCGACTTCGGCCTGTTCCGGCTCGATACGCCGCTGGCGCTGTACTACACCGCGTTCGGCGTGCTGCTGCTGGCGCTGGCCGCGCTGCACCGGCTGGTGCACGCGCCGTTCGGCATGGCCCTGCGCGGCTGCCAGGCCAACGAGCGGCGCATGCGCGCGCTGGGCTTCGCGACGCTGCGCTACCGCCTGGCGGCCTATGTGCTGTCGGCCATGGTGTGCGGCGTGGCCGGCGTGCTGCTGGCCAACCTGACGCTGTATGTGTCGCCCTCGTACCTGGCCTGGACCACCTCCGGCGAACTGATCGTGATGGTGGCGCTGGGCGGGCTGGGCACGGTCGTCGGCCCGGTGGCCGGCGCGTTGGCCTTCCTGTTGCTGGAGGAAGGCCTGAAGCTGCTGACCGACCACTGGATGCTGGTGATGGGCCTGCTGATCGTGGGCGTGGTGCTAGTGTCGCGCCGCGGCCTCTATGGCGGCCTGTCGGACGCGCCGATACGCCTGCGCGCCGCCCGCACCCTGCCCCATCCCACCGGAGAACCACGATGAGCGCGCTGCGCGTCGAACACCTGGTCAAGCGCTACGGCGGCCTGACCGTCACCGACGACCTGTCGCTGGACATCCGGCCGGGCGAACTGCATGCCGTGATCGGCCCCAACGGCGCGGGCAAAACCACGCTGATCGGCCAGTTGAGCGGCGAGCTGCGGCCCGACGGCGGCCGCGTGCTGCTCGATGGCGAGGACGTGACGCGGCTGCCGGTCGAGCGGCGCGTGCGCCGCGGGCTGGCGCGCTCGTACCAGATCACGTCGGTATTCAAGCCGTTCACCGCGCTGGAGAACGTGGCCATGGCGGTGCAGGCGCGGCGCGGCCACAGCTTCCGCTTCTGGCGGCCGATGCTGTCCACCCCCGCGCTGCGCGAACCGGCGCGCGACGCGCTGGCGCTGGCCGGACTCGACGGCCGCGCCGACACCCCAGCCGCCGCGCTGGCGCATGGCGAGCTGCGGCAGCTGGAACTGGCCATGGTGCTGGCCTGCGAGCCGAGCCTGCTGCTGCTGGACGAACCCATGGCCGGCATGAGCCAGCACGAATCCGAGGCCATGACGCGGCTGCTGCAGCGGCTGCGCGGGCAGTACACCATCCTGCTGGTGGAGCACGACATGCAGGCGGTGTTCGCGCTGTCCGACCGCATCACGGTGCTGGTGTATGGCCGCGCGCTGGCCTGCGGCGACGCCGACCAGATCCGCAATGATCCGCAGGTGCGCGAATGCTATCTGGGCAGCGAGCGCGGCCACGCCGGCCGCCGCGCGCAGGGAGCCCCCGCATGAGCGCGCTGCTGTCGCTGCGCGGCGTGACCGCGCATTACGGCGCCAGCCAGGCGCTGTTCGGCATCGACCTGGATATCGGGCCGGGCGAATTCGTGACGCTGCTGGGCCGCAACGGCATGGGCAAGTCGACCACGGTCAAGGCCATCATGGGCCTGAACCGCGCCAGCCGCGGCGCCATCACGTTCGGCGGGCGCGACGTCGCCGCGCTGCCGGCCTACAAGGTGGCGCAATGCGGCATCGGCCTCGTGCCCGAGGGCCGCCACGTGTTCCCCAACCTGTCGGTGCGCGAGAACCTGGTGGCCACCGCGCACAACCGCCAGGGGCTGGCGCAGCCGTGGACGCTGGAACGCGTCTACACGCTGTTCCCGCGGCTGGCCGAACGCGCGCGCCACCTGGGCAGCCACCTGTCGGGCGGCGAGCAGCAGATGTTGGCCATCGGCCGCGCGCTGCTGACCAACCCGCGCCTGCTGATCCTGGACGAAGCCACCGAAGGCCTGGCGCCGGTGGTGCGCGAAGAGATCTGGCAGGCGCTGGAAAGCCTCAAGCGCACCGGGCTGGCGGTGCTGTGCATCGACAAAAACCTGGAGCCGCTGCTGGCCACCGCCGACCGCCACGCCATCATCGAGAAAGGCCGGGTGGCCTGGAGCGGCACCTCGCAGGCCTTCATCGACGACGAGCCGCGCCTGCTGCACTACCTGGGCGTGTAGCGCGGCGGCCGCCGGCGGCGCGCCGTGGGATCACATGCCGACGCCCGCCGCTTCCCGCGGCTGCGCCGCCGCATCGGCGTCAGCCGCATCCATGGCGTCGGCCAGCGCCAGGCTGTCTGACGGGGCGATGGTCTCGGGTTCGCGCGCCACGGCTTCCAGCGCATGCAGCACGCCGTGTTCGCGCAGGGTCTCCAGCTGCGCGGCCAGCGCGGCCACGAACACCGGCTTCTCGCCAAGGTCGCCGAACACCGGCCGAAAACCGGCCAGCACCAGCGCGCGGCGATACGCGGCCTGCTTGGGCGCCGCCGCCCGCGCCGCGACGTCGGCGCGCGCCACCAGCCTGGCCAGCGGCCTGGCCAGCGGATCCTGGATCTCATGGCTGGCGCCGTTCTCGTCCTCGCCACGCAGATAGTGCAGCCAGGCCGCCACCGCCAGCGCCAGGCGGCGGATATCGTCACCGCCGCGCAGGCGGTCGCGGATGGTGGCCAAGAGCCGCTGCGGCAATTTTTGCGAGCCGTCCATCGCGACCTGCCGCGTCGGCTGCGGCAGCGCCGGGTTGTCCACGCGCGCCAGGAAGCGCTGGCGATAGCCTTCCAGCCCCGAGTCCGGGATGCCCTTGAGCGTCGGCGCGATCTCGTGGCGCATCATGTCATCGAGATACTCGCGCAGCGCCGGCAGGATCGCGGCTTCGCGGATGGTCTCGATGCCCAGCAGCGCCCCCAGGTAGGCCAGCGCCGAATGAGGACCGTTGACCATGCGCAGCTTCAGGCGTTCGTAGGGCGCGGCGTTGGCCACGAAGGTCACGCCCGCCGCTTCCCAGGCGGGACGGCCGGCCGCGAACTTGTCCTCGATCACCCAGTTCAGGTAGGGCTCGCCGACCACCGGCCAGGTGTCTTCCATGCCCAGCCGCTGCGTGATGCGCGCGCGGTCGTCGTCGCGGGTGGCCGGCACGATGCGGTCGACCATGGAATTGGGAAAGGTGCAGTGGGCGTCGATCCAGCCGGTCAACGCCACGTCCAGCCGCAGCGCGAAGGCCAGCACCAGGCTGCGCAGGGTATCGCCGTTGGCCTGCAGGTTGTCGCAGGACAGCAGCGTCAGCGCCGGCAGGCCGCGTTCGCGCCGCAGCGCCAGGCCGTAGACCAGCAGGCCGATGGCGCTGCGCGGGCGGATCGGGTTCTCCAGGTCGTGCAGGATGTCGGGGTCGTCCCATCGCAGGTGGCCGCTGGCCGGCTCGTGGCAATAGCCCTTCTCGGTGATGGTCAGGCTGACGATGCGCGTCTGCGGATAGGCGATGCGCTCGAGCACGGCGTTAGGATCTTCCTCGGCCACCATCACGCGCTGCACCGCGCCCACCACGCGCAGTTGCTCGCGCGGCTGGCCGTCGGCGCCCTGGTCGCGCAGCGCCAGCGTATAGAGGCCGTCCTGCGGCGCCAGCGCGTCGCGGGTGGCGGGACTGCGCAACGATACGCCCAGGATGCCCCAGCTCAGGTCCTGGCTGGCGGCCATGGCGATGTCCGTCGCCACCGCCTGGTGCGCGCGGTGAAAGGCGCCCAGCCCCAGGTGCACGATGCCCGGCGTGAGCCGGCTGCGGTCGTAGCCGGGTTTTTCCACGTCTGCGGGAAGACGCGCCAAGGACTCCGTATTCAAGCGTTCGAGCATGGATTGCCGTGCCATAGAGCGCCGTCATGCGTCTGCCGCGTGGCCTGCAGATAGGCGCGTTGGTAGGGAAATTGCACGCGGCGGGCAGGGTCGATGGCCCCGTCGCGCAGCCGCGCGTCGCAAGGGTATCGCATGGGCGTGACGAAGGCAAAACGTAACTCGACGTTACCAAGACGATGCCCTGCCGGCCCGCCCGTCGTGCATCGCGTCACGCCGGCAATCCATATCTGTTAAAAAGCCGCCACACCCGGCCTTATTACGCTCCCCATGTCGACCGATCCGCACCACTCGCCCTACAAAAGCACCGGCGGCCTGCGCCGCATCCTGAACGCGCTGCGCTACTCGCTGCAGGGCCTGCAGGCCGCCATCAAGTACGAGGCGGCCTTCCGCCAGGAACTGGCGCTGGCCGTGCTGCTGATCCCGGCCGCGTTCTTCCTGGGCCGCACCACGGTCGAGGTCTTCTTCCTGATCGGCACCGTGGTGCTGGTGCTGGCGGTGGAACTGCTGAACTCGGCGGTCGAGGCGCTGGCCGACGCGCTGTCGGTGGACACCCATCCGCTGCTGGGCCGGGCCAAGGACCTGGGCAGCGCCGCCGTCATGCTGCTGCTGCTGTTCACCGTGGCGGTCTGGGTCGGCGTGGCGGTCAGCCGCTTCGTGATGCACTGAATCCCGGCGCAGGCTTGCCCGTCCAGGGGCCCGCGCCTCTATACTGGGAGCCATGATGCCCAATTCGACGCCAGCCACCTCGGAACGTATCGTCATCGTCGGCGGGGGTGCCGGCGGCCTTGAACTGGCCGCCAAGCTCGGCCGCATCCACGGCCGCCAGCATGTCACCCTGGTCGACAGCCGCCCGTTCCACATCTGGAAGCCGTCGCTGCATGAAGCGGCGGCCGGCACGCTGGACATCCACCAGGAAGGCCTGTCCTACCTGATGCTGGCGCACCTGAACGGCTTTTCCTTCGCGCAGGGCCAGCTGGTCGGCGTCGACCGCGAACGCCGCCAGGTCACCGTGGACGCCGTGGCCGACGCGCAAGGCCAGGAAGTGCTGCCGCGCCGCGAACTGGCCTACGACACGCTGGTGCTGGCGCTGGGCAGCACCTCCAACTTCTTCAACACCCCGGGCGCGGCCGAGCACGCCGTCACGCTCGACACCACCGAGAACGCCGAGCAGTTCCGCCTGACCATGCTCAAGGCCATGGCGCTGGTCGACCAGGCCAAGGTGCGCGATCCGTCCGCGCGGCTGGACCTGGTGATCGTCGGCGGCGGCGCCACCGGCGTCGAACTGGCGGTCGAGCTGACCGAGGCCAGCCACGTCGTCAGCGCCTACGGCCTGCCGAACTTCCGCGCCGAGCGCGACCTGGCGATCACGCTGGTCGAGGGCGCGCCGCGCATCCTGTCGGCGCTGCCCGAAAAGATCTCCGCCGCCGCCACCGCGCGGCTCACCGAACTCGGCATCCGCGTCGAAACCGCCTGCCGGGTCTCGGAAGTCACCGCCGATTCGGTCAAGACCGCCGACGGCCGCGAATTCCCGGCGCGCCTGTGCATGTGGGCCGCCGGCATCAAGGGCCCGGCCCTGCTGGCCGAGCTGGACCTGCCGCTGAACAAGCTGGGCCAGCTCGAGGTCAATGAACGGCTCGAAACCGCCGACCCGCACATCCTGGCGCTGGGCGACTGCTGCGCCGCGCCCTGGCGCGAAGGCCGCACCGTGCCGGCGCGCGCCCAGGCCGCGCACCAGCAGGCCGACTACCTGTGCAAGAAGCTCACCGCGCGCCTGCGCCGCGCGGCCGAGCCCACCGCCCCCTACGTCTACGAGGACCACGGCTCGCTGGTCTCGCTGGGCCAGGACGCCGGCGTGGGCAGCCTGATGGGCAAGCTGGCCGGACGGGGACTGTTCGTAAGCGGTACACTGGCGCGCCTGATGTACATGAGCCTGCACCTGATGCACCACAAAGCGGTGCTGGGCATCTCACGCACCGCCTCCCTGGCCCTGGCGCGCCTGCTCATGCGGCGCACGCGCCCCCGGGTCAAACTGCACTGAACTCCCCATGAATTTCCTCCAAAGACTCGAACACGCCTGGACCACCAGCAACTCGCTCCTGCAAGTCGGGCTCGATCCCGACCCGCAGCGCTTCCCGCGCGAACTGCAGGACAAGCCGGACGCGATCTTCCAGTTCTGCCGCGACATCGTCGACGCCACCGCGCCGTACGCCTGCAGCTTCAAGCCGCAGATCGCCTACTTCGCCGCGCACCGCGCCGAAGAGCAGCTCGAAGCGCTTTGCCAGCACATCCGCGACAAGCACCCCGACCTGCCCATCGTGCTGGACGCCAAGCGCGGCGACATCGGCTCCACCGCCGAGAACTACGCCCGCGAAGCCTACGAGCGCTACCAGGCGCACGCGCTGACGGTCAGCCCCTACATGGGCCTGGACTCGGTCGAGCCCTACCTGGCGTGGCGCGACCGCGGCGTGATCGTGCTGTGCCGCACCTCCAACCCGGGCGGTTCGGACCTGCAGTTCCTCAAGATGGATAACGGCGAGCCCCTGTACCTGCACGTGGCGGGGCTGGTGGCCGACAAGTGGAATGCCAACGGCCAATGCGGCCTGGTGGTGGGCGCGACCTTCCCGAACGAGCTGGCCGCGGTGCGCCAGCGCATCGGCGACGCGGTGCCGCTGCTGGTGCCCGGCATCGGCGCCCAGGGCGGCGACATCACCGCCACCGTCAACGCCGGCGCCAACGCCGCGCGCAACGGCATGATGATCAACTCGTCGCGCGCCATCATCTACGCCAGCGGCGGCGACGACTGGCGCGAAGCCGCCGGCACGGCCGCGCGCGGCCTGCGCGACGCCATCAACGCGGTGCGCTGACCCGCGCTTGCGGGGGCCGCCCGGCCCCCGCCTGTGTGTTTCCCGACCGCGCCATCGCGCGCGGCCGTCTCAACGCCGGTTGACCGGCGCTCCCAGCAGTTCAAGCAAGCCGCGCAACGCGAATTCGACCGAGGCGTTGCGCACCTGCGCGCGGTCGCCGCTGAACACGTGGGTGACGGCGCGGCTGCTGATGCCGTCGCCGACTCGCTGCGCGAAGCCGAAGCACACCATGCCCACCGGCTTGCCCGGCGTGGCGCCGCCGGGGCCGGCGATGCCGGTGGTGGACACCGCCACCTGCGCCGCCGGCGACGCCAGCAGCACGCCGTTGGCCATTTCCAGCGCCACCGGCTCGCTGACCGCGCCGAAGTGATGCAAGGCATCCGGCGACACGTCCAGCTCGGCCACCTTGGCGTCGTTGCTGTAGGTGATGAAACCACGGTCGAACCATTCGCTGGAACCGGGCACCGCGGTGACGGCGCCGGCCAGCAGGCCGCCGGTGCACGACTCGGCCGTGCCCAGGATCAGGCCCTGGCGCCGCAGCGTGTCGCCCAGCCGTTCGGCCAGGCCATAGGCGGTGGCTTGCGCCAGTTGTTCGGCCGACAGATTGGACCGCGTGCTTTCCTGTTGCTGGTTCATCCCAAGACTCCTGTGCGCACGGCCAGCGCCATGATCAGCAAGGCGTATCCGGCCGCGACGATATCGTCCCACATTACCCCGAAACCGCCTTTCAGGCGGGCATCGAAGAACTTGATGGGCGGCGGCTTGACGATGTCGAACGCGCGGAACAGCACGAACGCCAGCGTCTGCGACAGCCAGCCGGCCGGCGTCAGCCACAGCACCAGCCAGAACGCCACCATCTCGTCCCACACCATTCCGACATGATCGGGCTGCTGGAGTTCGCGGCCGACGCGGTCGCAGGCCCAGCAGCCGTACAGGAAGGCCAGCGCCAGGAAGATGCCGATGGCCAGGTCGGAGGCGGCCGGCGCGGCCGCGACCCAGATGATCCAGGCCAGCAGCGTGCCCCAGGTGCCCGAGGCGGGCCGGATCAGGCCGCTGCCCAGGCCGAAGGCGATCAGCCGGCCGGGATCGCGGCAGACCCAGGACAGCGAGGGATAGACCGCGCGCGAGCGTTCGCGCATCGACGGGGAATGGGGGGAAGAGGACGGCATGGATGAGGGCCCGGTGATGGCTGGGGGAATGGCGCTGTTGTTGGCGGCGCGTATGGCAGCGATTGTGGCAGGGTTTGGCGGCGCTCGCCGCCAAACCGGCGGCCGCTCAGGCCGCGGGAAAATGGTCGAAGCCGGCAGGCAAGCGGGCCAGCGGCTGCCCCGCGGCGTCCAGCACCGCCAATCCCGACTGCGCCACGACGCTGCCCACCTGGGTCACGCGCGCGCCCACCGCCTGCGCGGCGGCCCGCACGGCGTCGCGGCGGTCGGCCGGCGCGGTGAAGCAAAGCTGATAGACGTCGCCGCCGCCCAGCACGGCGCGGCGCACCTGCTCGGCGGGCATGCCGGCCAGCGCGGCCGCCACGGGCATGCGGTCTTCATGCAGCGACGCGCCCACCCGGCTGGCCGCCAGGATGTGGCCCAGGTCCTGCAACAGCCCGTCGGAAATATCGATGGCGGCGTGCGCGATGCCACGCAGCGCCAGGCCCAGCGCCACCTGCGGCGCGGGCCATTCCAGCGCGCCGCGGGTCGCGGCCAGCCTCGCCGCGTCGGCCGGGTACTGCCCGTCGAGCAGGCGGTAGGCCACGTCGGCCGCGCCCAGTTCGCCGGACACCCAGATGTCGTCGCCCGTGCGCGCGCCGTCGCGGCGCAGCGCGGCGCCCGCCGGCACGGCGCCGAACACGGTCACGCTGATGGCCAGGTCATGGGCGCTGCGGGTAGTGTCGCCGCCGATCAGCGGGCAGCCATGGACCGCCGCCAGCGCATGAAACCCGTCGGCAAACGCCGCCAGCCATGGCTCGTCCAGCCGCGGCAACGCCAGCCCCAGCACGCAACCGATGGGCCGCGCGCCCATGGCGGCCAGGTCCGACAGGTTCACCGCCAGGGCCTTGTGCCCCAGCGCCTTCGGATCGACATCGGGAAAGAAATGCCGGCCTTCCAGCAGCAGATCGGTGCTGGTGGCCACCTGCTCGCCGGGCGGCACGGGAAACAACGCGCAGTCGTCCCCCACGCCCAGCAGGCCCGCCGGGGCGGAGCGCGTGAAATAGCGCGCGATCAGATCGAATTCGGACGCCACGACAACTCCGCAGTCCGGCGCCATGCGCCGGAATTGACTCCCAAACAGGAGCCCCGCTCCAAAGGGAGAATCGCCAAAGGAACGAGGGAAAGCTCACCCCAATAGGAAGCTTGCCCCAGGAAGCTCACCCCAAAAAATGGGCTCCCCAAATGAAATAGGCCCTCCAGACCCGGGCCGCGCGGATCCGGGCTCCGCCGGTCCGCAGCGGCGCCCCCTTGGGGGGGAAGCGCGCAGCGCTTCGGGGGGGGGGGGCCTATTTTTTGATCTCGTGCGCCCGCACGTCCGCAGCCAGCTTGTCGAGCACGCCGTTGACGAACTTGAAGCCATCGGTGCCGCCGAACGACTTGGCCAGTTCCACGGCTTCGTTGATGGCGACCTTGTACGGCACTTCGACATGATGGATCAGTTCGAAGCTGCCGATCAGCAGGATGCCATGCTCGACCGGCGACAGCTCGGCCAGCGGGCGGTCGACGTAGGGCGTGAAACGCTCGCGCAGCGCGGGCGCCTCGCGCAGGACGCCATGCAGCAAGGTCTTGAACCATTGCGCGTCGGCCTCGGAGAATTCCTCGGTGTCGCGCAGGTGGGCGTCGATCTCGCCGGCGTCCTGCGTGCCTTCGCCACCGCGCAGCAGCCACGCGTACACGCCCTGCAGCGCGAATTCGCGCGCACGGCGGCGCGCGCTGCGGGCGTTGGCGCGGGCTTGCGCCGCGCTATCAGCGCTGGTCGTCGTCTTCTTCGTCGTCAAAATCTTCGTCCTCGTCTTCGTCGTCTTCGTCTTCTTCCTCGGGCTCCAGGGCCGCCACCAGGTTGGCCATTTCAACGGCCACCTGCGCGCAGTCGCGGCCCTTGCCGGCGGCGCGGGCTTGCGCCTGCTCGTCGGTGTCCACGGTCAGCACGCCGTTGGCGACCGGGATGCCGGTCTCGAGGGAGATGCGGGTGATAGCAGTGGCCATTTCATTGCTGACCACTTCAAAGTGATAGGTCTCGCCGCGGATGACCGCGCCCAGCGCGATCAGGGCGTCGAACTCGAACGTCTCGGCCATGTGCGACAGGGCCACGCCCAGTTCCAGGGCGCCGGGCACGGTGGCGACCATCACGTCGCGCTCGTCCACGCCGAGTTCGGCCAGTTCCTTCAGGCACGCTTCGAGCTCGGCCTGGCCGATCTCTTCGTTGAAGCGGGCGCGTACGATGCCGATGTGCAGCCCTTCGCCGTTCAGGTCGGGGGTAAGGATGTAAGGGTTCATGTGTCGGCCTTCAGTGTGTTGCGGGAGTGTTCAGAGGGTCGCAATCGTAACCCGTAATGGTGAGCGAGAAGCCCGCCATGCTGGGCATCTTGCGCGGCCGGGCCAGCAGCCTCATCTGGCCCACGTTCAGGTCGCGCAGGATCTGGGCGCCGATGCCGTAGGTGCGCAGGCCGAAACGGTCGGCGTTGGCGGGGTTGGCATTGGCCTTGGGGTCGTTCCAGCCGGCGATCTGCGCGAACAGGTGTTCGGTGGAGGACTGGCAGTTCATCAGCACCAGCACGCCGGCCGGCGCCTGCGAAATGGTCTGCAGGGCCTGCGCCACGCCCCAGCTGTGCGGGCTGGCGCCGGTATCCAGCACGTCCAGCACCGAGGCCGGCTCGTGCACGCGCACCAGGGTCTCGACGTCAGGCGTCACGGTACCATGCACCAGCGCCAGGTGGGCCGAGCCGGTGGCCGCGTCTTCGTAGGCCACGGCCTCGAACGTGCCCCAGGCGGTCTGCATGCTGCGCTTGCCGACGCGCTTGACGATGGATTCGTGCTCGCTGCGGTATTGGATCAGGTCGGCGATGGTGCCGATCTTCAGGCCGTGTTCGCGGGCGAATTCGACCAGGTCGGGCAGGCGCGCCATGGTGCCGTCCGGCTTGAGGATCTCGCAGATCACGGCGGCCGGGGTCAGGCCGGCCATGGCGGTCAGGTCGCAGCCGGCCTCGGTGTGGCCGGCGCGCACCAGCACGCCGCCGGGCACGGCGCGTACCGGGAAGATATGGCCGGGCTGGACCAGGTCGGACGGCTTGGCGTCGCGCGCCACCGCCACCTGGATGGTGCGGGCGCGGTCGGCGGCCGAAATGCCGGTCTCGACGCCTTCGGCGGCCTCGATCGACTGGGTGAAATTGGTGCCGTATCGCGTGCCGTTGCGGGCCGCCATCAGGGGCAGGTCCAGCTGGCGGCAGCGCTCTTCGGTCAGGGTCAGGCACACCAGGCCGCGGCCGTGGGTGACCATGAAGTTGATGGCTTCGGGCGTGACGAATTCGGCGGCCATGACGAGGTCGCCTTCATTTTCACGGTCTTCCTCGTCAACCAGGATGACGATGCGGCCGGCGCGCAGCTCGGCGATGATCTCGGCGACCGAGGCGATATCGAAGGATTCCGGCTCGGAGCCGGGCAACGGGGACAACTGGACGGACATGGCGGGCACGCAAACCAGGCGGGAAAGCCCGGATTTTACCGCCCCTGGCGCCATATCCCCTACCGGGCCGCGCCGCCCCCGCCCAAACAGGGCCGTCCGGTTAAACTTTCGGCCGGAGAACACCCCATAAAACCAAGGAAAAACGCCATGCAAGCCCTTGCGGCCATGCCTTCGACCGTCGCGGCGGGGATCCGCGTCGTGCTCACCGACATCGACGACACCCTGACCACCGAAGGCCGGCTGCCGGCCGACGCCTACGCCGCCCTGGAACGCCTGGAACAGGCCGGCATCCAGGTGGTGCCGATCACCGGCCGCCCGGCCGGCTGGTGCGACCACATCGCCCGCATGTGGCCGGTGCGCGCGGTGGTCGGCGAGAACGGCGCGTTCTACTACGCCTACGACCGCCAGGCGCGCCGCATGGTCACGCACTACTGGACCGACGCGGCCTCGCGCCAGGCCAGCCGCAAGCAGCTGGACGCCATCCGCGACCGGGTGCTGGCCGAGGTGCCCGGCGCCGCCGTCGCCAGCGACCAGGACTACCGCGTGGCCGACCTGGCCATCGACTTCTGCGAGGACGTGCCGCCCCTGCCCGAGGCCGACATCGGCCGCATCGTGCGCATCTTCGAAGACGCCGGCGCCCAGGCCAAGGTCAGCTCGATCCACGTCAATGGCTGGTTCGGCGACTACGACAAGCTGACCATGACGCGCACCCTGTTCCAGCGCGAATTCGGCATGGACGTGGCCGGCGCGCTCGACAGCACCCTGTTCATCGGCGACTCGCCCAACGACGAGCCCATGTTCGCCTACTTCCCGGTCTCGGTCGGCGTGGCCAACATCCAGTCGCAGCTGCACCGTCTGACGCATCGCCCCGCCTACGTGGCCGCGTTCCACGGCGGCGCCGGCTTCACCGAGATGGCCGACCGCCTGCTGGCCGCCCGCGCCGTCACTACCTGAGGCTCGCACCGTGGCCACCGCCAAACCTTCCGCCCCCGCCGCCAACGACGGCCGCCGCAGCATCCAGTCCATCGAAGTCGGCGTGCCGCTGCTGGCCGCGCTGGTCGACGCCGCCAAGCCGTTGACGCTGCGCGACCTGGCCGCCGGCGCCGGCATGACCTCGGCCAAGGCCCACCCCTACCTGGTCAGCTTCATCCGCGTCGGCCTGGTGCAGCAGGACAGCATCACCGGCCAGTACGAGCTGGGGCCGTTCGCCCTGCAGATGGGACTGGTCAGCCTGCAGCGGCTGGATCCGGTGCGCATCGCCATGCCCGAGATCGCCAAGCTGCAATCCGAGATCGGCCACACCCTGGGGATCGCGGTGCTGGGCTCGCACGGCCCCACCATGATCCACATGACCGAGGCCAGCTACCCGGTGCACGTGAACATGCGCAAGGGCACCGTGATGTCCATGCTGCACACCGCCACCGGCCTGGTGTTCGCGGCCTGGCTGCCGCCCAAGGTCAGCGAGCACTACATTGCCCGCGAGGAAGGCGACACCGCCGTCATCGCCAGCGTGCCGCCGCCGCGCAAGGCCAGCCGCGCCAACATCGAGGCGCAGCTGGCCGACATCCGCGTGCACGGCATGGCGCGCGCCCTGGGCAACCCGCTGCCCGGCGTCGACGCCCTGTCGGTGCCGGTGTTCGACAACACCGGCAACATCGTGCTGGGGCTGACCAGCCTGGGCCCCACCGGCCTGTTCGACGTGTCCTGGGACGGCGCCATCGCCCGCCCCCTGCTGGCCTGCGCGCAGGAAATCTCGCGCAAGCTGGGCTACCGCGCCTGACCCTGCCTCCCGCCTGACCCGCGAGCCCTGCGGGCGGATCCGCCGATCCGTCCACGGGGCCCTCGCGCCGTTCGCGCAAAAACGAACCTGAAGCGAACAAAACGAACAAAACCCGAAAAAAAAGGCAGGGACTTTCCCAAGTGTCGGCCCCCCGCTTGTATGTTTGAATTCAGTTACCAGTCATATTCAGACCTATAAGAGGAGACATACGATGCGCGCATTGCGTCACCTGCAAGCGGCCTCGCTGGCCGCGCTCGCGTTCGGAGCGTTCGGGGCATCCACAGCCCACGCCGCCGACACCTGCCCGAACCGGGGCGACCTGGACCAGATGTACTGCGACGCCAACAAGGACCTGGTGGCCGACACGCCCACCGATCCGGCCAAGCTCAAGACGCCGTCTACGCTGGTGTTCACCTACACCCCGGTGGAAGACCCGGCGGTGTATGAAGACATCTTCAAGCCGTTCACCAAGCACCTGTCGGAATGCACCGGCAAGCGCGTGGTGTTCTACCAGGTGCAGAGCAACGCCGCCGAGATCGAGGCCATGCGCTCGGGCCGCCTGCACGTGGGCGGCTTCTCCACCGGCCCCACCGCCTTCGCCGTGAACATCGCCGGCGCGGTGCCGTTCGCCGTCAAGGGCTACGCCGACGGCTTCCAGGGCTACAACCTGATCGTCATCGTCAAGAAGGACAGCCCGTACCAGAAGCTCACCGACCTCAAGGGCAAGAAGCTGGCGCACACCGCGCCGTCGTCGAACTCCGGCCACATGGCGCCCGTGGCGCTGTTCCCCAAGGAAGGCCTGACGCCCGACAAGGACTACAAGGTGGTGTTCTCGGGCAAGCACGACCAGTCCGTCATGGGCGTGAACTCCGGCGACTACGACGCCGCCGCCGTGGCCTCGGACGTGTTCAAGCGCATGATCGAGCGCGGCCAGGTCAAGGAAGCCGATTTCCGCGTCATCTACAAGAGCGAGAAATTCCCGACCTCGTCGTTCGCCTACGCGCATGACCTGGAGCCGAAGTTCCGCGACCAGATGCTCAAGTGCTTCTACGACTACCGCTTCCCGGCCGAGATGTCCAAGGCCTTCGACGGCGCCGACCGCTTCTACCCGGTGACCTACCAGAAGGACTGGGCCATCGTGCGCCAGGTCGCCGAATCCGGCGGCGAGAGCTTCAACCGCGCCGCCTACGACCGCGAATCCGCCAAGAGCAAGAAGTAATCAGCATGACGACGTCGCTACGCATTTCCGGCCTGGTCAAGGAATACCGGGCCGGCCGGCCGGTACTGAACGGCATCGACCTGCAGATCGCGGGACGCGGCCTGACGGCCATCATCGGCCCGTCGGGCACCGGCAAGAGCACGCTCCTGCGCTGCATCAACCGGCTGATCGAGCCGACCCGCGGCGAGATCGTGCTGGAGTCCGGCGACGGCACGGTCGACCTGGCCCGGGTGCGTGGCGCGTCGCTGCGGCGCGCGCGCCGGCGCATCGGCATGGTGTTCCAGGAATACAACCTGGTCGAACGCCTGACCGTGATGGAAAACCTGCTGACCGGACGGCTGGGCTACACCGGCGCCTTCAAGGCCTGGACCCGCCGCTTCGAGGCCGAGGACATCGAGCACGCCTACCAGCTGCTGGATACCGTCGGCCTGGCCGGTTTCGCCGACCAGCGCGCCGACGCCCTCTCGGGCGGCCAGCGCCAGCGCGTGGGCATCGCCCGCGCGCTGATGCAGCGCCCGCAGCTGCTGCTGGCCGATGAGCCGACCTCGTCGCTCGACCCCAAGACCTCGGTCGAGATCATGGAGCTGCTGGCGGCGCAGGGCGACGCCAGCGGCATCCCCGTGATCGTCAACATCCACGACGTCGAGCTGGCGCGGCGCTACGCCGGCCGCATCGTCGGCATGTCCGGCGGCCACGTGGTCTACGACGGCGACGGCCATGGCCTGGACGCCACCATGCTCAAGACCATCTACGGAGGCGAGTCTTGGCTGGCTTGATGACTCCCCGCTCCTCCCACCCGCGCCCCTTCGCGCTGTCCGGCCGCGCCAAGGCCGGCGTGCTGCTGCTGGTGCTGTACACGGTCTACGCGGCCGCGCAGCTGGACTTCAGCTGGGCCCGCTTCGAAAGCGGCATGGGCCACGCCTCGACCTTCCTGGCGCGCATGTTCCCGCCCAATTTCGAGAAGCCCGCCACGCTGTGGAAGGGCATCGCCGAAAGCCTGGAGATCGCCGTGCTGGCCTCGGTGCTGGGCATCCTGTTCGCGCTGCCCGTGGGGCTGCTGGGCGCGCGCAACCTGATGCCGGCGTGGGTCTCGTGGCCGGCGCGCTCGATCGTCGCGCTGTGCCGCGCGCTGCATCCGGTGATCGTCGCCATCCTGTTCGTCAAGGCCGTGGGCTTTGGCGCCCTGGCCGGCATCCTGGCGCTGACGGTGGCCTCGATCGGCTTCATCGGCAAACTGTTCACCGAGGCCATCGAGGAAATCTCGCTCAAGCAGGTCGAGGCGGTGCGCGCCACCGGCGCCTCGTTCGCCAACGTGCTGGCCTTCGGCGTGCTGCCGCAGGTGTTCGCGCGCTTCATCGGCTTTGCCACCTACCAGTTCGACTCGAACCTGCGCAACTCCACCATGGTGGGCATCGTCGGCGCCGGCGGCGTGGGCGGCACGCTGTTCTCGGCCTTCCAGCGCTTCGACTACGACTTCGTCAGCGCCATCCTGCTGACGCTCATCGCCATCATCATGCTGGGCGAGATCCTGGCGGGCTTCGTGCGCGCCGTGTTCCTGGACAACCTGGGCTTCGACCGCATCCTGCAGAGCCGCTTCGCCGGCGCGCGCGGCCTCGGCTCAAGCGCCTCGAAGGCGGCCTACCAGGCCGCGCGCAAGGCGGAGGCGGACCAATGAACACGCACGCTCCCACCCTGCCCGCCAATGGCGCGCCGCGCGTCTGGCACCGCTACAGCCTGGGCCAGCGGCTGCTGCGCTTCGCCCTCTACCTGCTGCTGGTGGCCGCCATCGTGCAGGCCATCCGCGGCGTCGAGGTCATCCCCGAGTTCCTCTACGACGCGCCCGAGCAGATGGCCGACCTGTTCCAGCGCATGTGGCCGGTGGACTGGGCCCACTATCGCGGCGGCGTGCACGACGCGCTGATCGAGACCCTGCACATCGCCACGCTCGGCACCATCCTGTCGGTGTTCATGGCGGTGCCCGTGGGCCTCTTGGCGGCCAACAACCTCACGCCCAGCAAGACCATCAACATGCTCGCGCGCCTGGTCCTGGTGTCGAGCCGCTCGGTCAACTCGCTGGTGTGGGCGCTGCTGTTCATCGCCATCTTCGGCCCCGGCGCGCTGGCCGGCACGCTGGCCATCGCGTTCCGCTCCATCGGCTTCGTCGGCAAGCTGGTGGGCGAAGCCATCGAGGAAGCGCAGCGCGGCCCGATCGAGGCCGTCACCGCCACCGGCGCCAGCAAGGCCTCGGTGATCTGGTACGCCTACTGGCCGCAGATCCGCCCGGCGTTCTGGTCCATCGTGCTGCTGCGCTGGGACATCAACGTGCGCGAATCGGCCGTGCTCGGCCTGGTCGGCGCCGGCGGCATCGGCATGGCGCTGGACACCGCGCTCAACCTGTTCCAGTGGGACCGCGTCGCGCTGGTGCTGGCGGCCATCTTCGTGGTGGTGGTGCTGGCCGAGATCCTCATCACGCAGGCACGCAAGCGCATCCTCTGACGCGCCCGCAACCAACGTTCCTTTGCGCCGCCTGGCAACGGGCGGTTTTTTTTGCCCGCGCGGGATGTGCAGAGGCCGCGAACGACGGGGGCCAACGAAGCTTGGCGGACCGGGCGCGACGCATCAGAAGCGGATCGCGAGATTGGCCCGCACGCCATGATCCCGCGCCGCGCTGGCCAGTTGCCCCTGGTACGCCAGGCCGAAGGTGGTCCGGCGCGTGACCTGCAGATCCAGGCCGGCCTCGATCACCGCGCTGTCACGGGCGATGGCCACGCCCGCCACCGTGAACGCGTCGCCCGCCGAGAAGGCCTGCGTCGCCACCGGCTTGACGTCGCCCAGCGCGTGGCGCCAGCCGAGCGAACCGCGCGCCACCGCCTGGGCACTGCCCATGTCGAAGCCGGACGCGGCCCGCAGCCCCAGCGTCGTGAAGGTCGTCTCGGTGGTCTGGCCGCTGGCGCGCAGCGCGGCGGGGCCGCCGCTTTCGCGATAGCCGTCGGTGCGCAGGTTGACGTAGGCCAGGTTGGCGAACGGTTCGAGCGCGACGGCCGCGGTCTCGATGCGATACCCCAGGTCGATGAAGGCCTGCGCGGTGCGACCGTCATAGCCGGCCTTGAGGCGGTCGGCCAAGCCCGGCATGGCGACCGAGCGGCGCGTGGCGATGTCGTGCCAGCTGTAGGCCAGCCCGCCGCGCAGGCCCCACGCGCCCCATTGGCCGCCGCCGTAGGCGCCCAGGTGGTAGTTGTCGCTGTGGCCGGACGACGCGCGGTCGTTGACGTCGAAATCGGTGCGGCTGTAGCCCGCCATCAGGCCAAGCCGCCAGGCCTCGCCCACCGGCGCGTCGACTCCCATCAGGAAGCCGCCGGTCGAACTCTTGACGCGGGCGGCATTGCCGTCGCCGTCGATCCGGCTCCAGCTGCCCATGCCCTGGATCCAGCTGGCGGGCCCGTTCAGGCCGGCCGGCAACGGCGCGCCGCCGCCAAGCGCCGCCACCAATGGCGCGGGACCGGTGCCGTTGCCGGCGGCCGCGCGCAGGCGGCCGCTCATGGCGTCGCGCAGGTAACGGCTGTCCTGCAGCAGCAAGGTCTTGGCCGAGGCGTGCAGCTCGCCGGACAACTGGTCGAAGCCGGCTTGCAGCGTTCCCGCATCGTCCGGCAGGCGCACGACGGCGTCATACAGCGCATGCCCGCCGGCCAGGCCGATGCTGTCGATGGCCGCGGCCGCGGCGCGCTGGTTGCGCGTCGCGCCCTTCGACGCCATGCCGGTCTGGTTGCGCGCCAGGTTCAGCGACACGCGGCCCGCGCCGTAGTCGTAGTCCAGGCTGGGCGTGAGGAACGCGAAATCGGACGACACGGTATCGAAGCGGCCGGACAGCGTGCCGTCCACTTCCATGATCGTGTAGCTGGCGCGCAGACCGTAGTTGCCGCTGGCGCCGATGTGCACGACCGAACCGCCGTTGAGCGTGGCGTTGCCGGTGACGTGGACGCGGTCGGCGCTGCCGCCCGCGGGGTCGGCCTCGACCAGATAACGCGCCCCCGGCTGCATCACCAGGTCGCCGTCGATGGTCAGCATGCCGATCGAATTGCCCGGTGACAACACGCCGCCATTGGCCACGGTGACCCTCGACCCCACGCCAGCGCCGATCGTGCCATTGCCGCCCAGCACGCCGCCATCGGCCACCGTGAACGAACCGCCCAGCCGGCCGTTGATCGCCAGCCGGCCGCCATTGACGAGCGTGCGGCCGGTGAAGCCGGAACCGTCGCCCTTCAGGTCGAGCACGCCCCCGCCGGCCTTGATCAGGTCGCCGCTGCCCGACAGCGCACCGGTCAGGCCCAGCGTGGTGTTGGCGGCCACGTCGAAGCCGCCCGACTGCGTCACGGTAACGGCGCGCGCCGTATCGAACGTCGCCGTGGTCGCCAGCATGCCACCGCCCTCGAGCGCCAGGCCACCGGCGACGGCGCCGAGGTTGGCGTCGCGCTCGACCTCCAGCGCGCCACCCGTGACGCGCGTGCCGCCGCTGTAGGTGTTGGCGCCACTCAACACCAGCGTCCCGGCGCCGGCCTTGGTCAGCGTCCTGCCATTCCAGCCGGTCGCCGCGTTGGCGGCCTGGTCGGCCAGCGCCGCGCCCACCGTGAACCGATCCGTGGCGTTGGCCAGCGTGAACGTGCCATGCGCCAGGCTGTTGCCGGCGGTCCAGGTCAGGCCGTAGCTGGCCAGGTATTGGCGGCTGTCGGCCGACTTGCGCGTGTTGACGCTCAGATAGTCCACCGCGCCGGCGGCGCCACCGGCGCTGATCCGGGCGAAGTCGCCGTTGATGCCGTGGGTGGTGTCGATCAGCAGGACCTCCGCCGGACTGGCGCTATAGATGCCGCCCAGCCGGAAGCTCACATCGGCCCCGAGCGTCACCGTGTCGGCGCGCAGCGCAGCGCCGTGGGTACCGGCCGTGAGATCGAGGATGGTGTGGTCGGCCATGCCGACGTTGCCCGCCACCCCCAGGGAGGCGGTCCCCTGCACCGCCAGCGTGCTGCCCGTGCCCGACACCTGCAGGTCGCCGGCCAGGCGGTTGGCGGCGCCGGTCGTCGCATCGCCATACTGCAGCGTCCCGCCCGTCACTTCGGCCGCGCCCCCCAGCTGATTCAGCACCACCAGCCTGCCGCCCGACACAGTGGTCTTGCCCTGGAACGCGCCACTGTCGCCTGTCAGGCGCGTGGTGCCGGCGATCTGGTTCAGGCTGTGGGAGCCATTGCCCACGCTGGCGAGCCGCGTCGCGAATGCGTAGGCCGTGTCGCTATGGTTGAAATTCACGGTGGCGTTGCCGGCGCCGAACAGGATATCGCCGGCGTTGAGCGTGCCCGCGCCCACCGCCGCCTGCCCCACCGGCGCGCCAATGTTGATCGTGCCGGAGGTCCGGTAGAACAGGAGCGAATCCTTCGCCAGCGAGACACTCCCCGTGTTGCTGGCGCCGACGTTGACAACGCCGCCTTGCGCGATCGTCAGGCTGCCCGCGCCCGTCCCCACGCCGAATCCCAGCGTCATTGCGCCGCTGTTGTTCCAGAGGGAACCGGCGCCGCGGACGATGACATTGCCGCTGCCGCTCATGCTGCCCACAAAGCTGTCGACGTTCGAGGCGATGCCTCCGGCCTCTATCATCATTGCGCCCTGGCCCTCGACATCGCCCACCCTGAGCTCGCGGGCGTTGGCCCAGGTCGAGCCGCGCCCCGTCACCAGGAGGGTGCCATTGCCGTTCTGGAGACGGCCGATGACGCCATCAACGCTGCTCACATAGCCCCCCGCCAGGATCGATACCGCGCCGCGCCCGCCTTCCGACCCTACCAGCAGGGCCGCACGATTGACCCAGCGCGACCCGGCATCGGCAATCGCCACGCTCGCCGTGCCGTTGCCCTGCGCATCGACCGTGGCGAACTGGTTCGAGACCGTGCCGCTGTTGGCGACGCTCAATTCAGCGGGCCCGGCGCCGCCGACGAACAGGTTGCCGGTGAGGGCCCAGGTCGATCCGGAATTGGATACATTGACCCTGGCCGTGGCGTCGGCCGCCGCGCCGGCATCGATCCGCCCTTCCTCCGTGCCCAGTACGTTGAGGATCCGCAGTTCGCCGCCGCTGACGGTGGTATCGCCGTTGAAGCGCGCGCTGTCGCCCAGCAATCGCGTGATGCCGGCGTAATGATTGAGCTGGTGGCGGCCCGCCGCGCTGCTGACCAGCGCCGAATTGAAGAGCACCATGCTCACCGAATTGAAGTTCAGCGTGCCCCTGCCCGCGCCAAAGCGGACCTCCGCCGCGTCCAGCACGCCCGCGGCATCGGCGGCCACGCTGCCGGGCGCGGTGCCGATGTTGATGACGCCGACCGCGCCGGGATTGCGGGCCAGCTCGGCAAAGCCCTGGCCATTCGCGCCCACCGTGACCGAGCCGTGGTTGGCGACCGTCAGCGTGCCGTTGCCGCTGGCGCCGATGACCAGGCTGCCGTTCATGATCCAGTACGCGCCCAGGCCCGAGACCTTCGCCGTGCCCACGCCGCCCGTCGTCAATCCCAGCCAGCCGCTGGCGCTGCGCACGGCCGTCCCCGGCGGTTCGATCTGCAACGAACCGGACGCGGTATCGCCGACGACGAGGTCATTGGCATCGCCCCAGTTCACCACGGGCGTCACGTCGCCGGTCACCGCCGCGCCGGCCACCGCCTGCGCGGCGGGCACGGCGCAGGCCAGCGCCAGGACGGCCGCCAGCGCCATGGCGGGCGCCCCGCCCTTGGCCCGCCCCCGGGCGTGCTCGCTGGCCACCTGCCACTGGCCCGTGGCTCGGCTCTGGACGATGCGATACGTGCGGTTCATGGGCCTCTCTTCTTTTTGTCATGGCCCGTCGCCGGCAGTGCCGGGGCGGGCGCGAATGGGTATCGAGGCCCCGCGAAAAGCGTCCGGCCCGCCAATTACAATTAGAAAAGTTCGGCCCCGCCTTGCCTATCACTGAAACTGGGTAATTGAGCGGACGCAATCAAAGCCCAGAATATGGGTCGACCGGCATGCGGACGATTGTTGATGCACCGCAACCCCGTCTATGCTCGACAGGGCATTTGTGAAATAAATATGACCGGTCATCAAACCTCCCGCCCCCTTTGATTAAGATCTCGGCTTTTGCCGTTGGACACCCGCCGCCATGTCGGAACAGGAACTGAAACTGCACGTGCCCACGGCTTCGCGCCAGGCCGTGCTGCGAGAGATCAAGCAACGCGAGGCGACGCGCATCCGCCTGCATGCGATGTACTTCGACACGCCCGAGCGTGAACTGGCCAAGGCCCGCATCGCCATCCGCCTGCGCCAGGAAGGGCGCGACTGGGTGCAGACCCTCAAGATGCCCGGCATCAACGCCATCACCCGCATCGAACTGAACCACCCGCGGCCCGGCCCCGTGCTCGACCTGTCGGTGTACGCCGGCACCGAGGTCGAGGCTGCACTGGCGGCCATCAAGGGCGAACTCGGCCTGCGCTACGAAACCGACGTGCAGCGCATGCTGCGCAAGGTGCGCACCCGCTACGGCACGGTCGAGCTGGCCTATGACACCGGCATCCTGCGCGCCGGCGCGCTGGAACTGCCGATCTCCGAACTCGAATTCGAACTGGTCTCGGGCCGCCCCGCCGCCATCTTCGCGGTCGCGCGCGGCTGGCAGCAGCGCCACAGCCTGGTGCTGGACCCGCGCAGCAAGTCCGAGCGCGGCGACGCGCTGGCCCAGCTGGCGCAGCGCCTGGCCGACGTCGACGCCATTCCCGGCGACGACCTCGACAGCCGCCGCGCCCAGGCCATCGCGCAGTTCTGGGCGCCGCGCGGCGCCGCGGCCGTCAAGCTGCGCGAGGACATGACCGCGCCCCAGGCCATGGGCCGCATCGCCGCCGAATGCCTCGACCAGATCGCGCGCAACGCCGCGGTGCTGGCCGAGGTCGACACCGAGGGCGTGTATCGCGCCGGCAATTCCGAACACGTGCACCAGCTGCGCGTCGGCATCCGCCGCCTGCGCTCGGCCTGGAAGCTGTTCGACGGCTGGATCGCGCCGGTCTCCGATTCCATCATGCAGGGCGTGCGCGCGCACTTCGCCGCCTTTGGCGCCAACCGCGACCAGGACGTGCTGAACGAAACCGTGGCGCCCGCGCTGATGCGCGCCGGCATGCCGGTGATTCCGATGGAAGCCGCGCCGCCCGAACAGGACGCCCGCGCCATCGCTGGCGGCAAGGCGTTCCAGGCCTGGCTGCTGGAATTGCTGGAATGGAGCCTGGACGTGCCGCCCGCCGTGCCGACCAGCGACGGCCTGCCGATCGCCAACGGCATGCCCAGCGACGTCGCGCCCGAACCGGCCATCCGCCTCGAAGGCGGCATCGCCGGCCCCAGCGTCAAACCCACCATCATCCCGATGCTGGCGCCCGAGCCCGACACGCAGCGGCTGCACAAGCAGCTGGCGCGGCGCCTGCATCGCTGGCACAGCAAGGTGGCCGACCAGGGCACCCAGTTCGCCACGCTCGACATCCCCACGCGCCATGATCTGCGCAAGCGCGGCAAGCGCCTGCGCTACAGCCTGGCCTTCGCCGAATCGCTGCTGCCGCCGACCAAGCTGCGTGGCTACCGCAAGCTGCTGTCGCGGGTGCAGGACATCCTGGGCGAGATCAACGACCTGGCCGTGGCCAAGGACTACTACGAGTCGTGTACGGCCACGCATCCGCAAGCCTGGTTCGCGCTGGGCTGGATCAGCGCGCGCCTGGAAGAACTGGCGGTGGATGCGCAACGCGCGTTCGACGACCTGGCCGGCAGCAAGCCCTTCTGGAAATAAGCCGGCGCGGTCCCTCGCGGACCACGTTCGCGCCCGCCATAAACACCGCGCCCCACGCCTCCGATACAGGAGACGTGGGGCGCGGTGTTTTCAGCGCCGGGCGGCAAGGCCCGGCGGCTGCGATCAGTCGGCCAGCAGAGCGCCGGCGAATTCGTCGGCCACGAACGGCTGCAGGTCTTCCAGGCTTTCGCCCACGCCGATCCAGTACACCGGGATCGGCCGCACGCCCTGGCTGCCCGCCGCCACGGCCGCCAGCGTGCCGCCCTTGGCGGTGCCGTCCAGCTTGGTCACGACCAGGCCCGTCAGGGTGATGGCCGCGTCGAACGCGCGGATCTGCGCCAGCGCGTTCTGGCCGGTGTTGCCGTCCACCACCAGCAGCACTTCGTGCGGCGCGGCCGGGTCGGCCTTGCCGATGACGCGGCGGATCTTCTTCAGTTCTTCCATCAGGTGCAGCTGGGTCGGCAGGCGGCCGGCCGTGTCCACCATCACCACGCCCACGCCGCGCGCGCGGCCGGCGTTGACCGAGTCGAACGCCACCGCCGCCGGATCGCCGCCATCCTGCGAGATCACGGTGACGTTGTTGCGGCTGCCCCATTCGATCAGCTGCTCGCGCGCCGCGGCGCGGAACGTGTCGCCCGCGGCCAGCAGCACGCTCGCGCCCTGGCGCTGGAAGGTGTGCGCCAGCTTGCCGATGGAAGTCGTCTTGCCGGCGCCGTTGACGCCCGCGATCATCACCACCAGCGGCTGCGTGCGCTTCAGGTCGAAGGCGCGCTCCAGCGGGCGCAGGTGATCGGCCAGCAGCTGGCGCAGCGCGGTCTTGACCTTGGCCGGGTCCTCGATGCGCTCTTTCTTGACCCGCGCGCGCAGCGCGGTCAGCAGCTTCTCGGTGGCCTCCAGGCCGGCATCGGCCATAATGAGCGCCGATTCGAGTTCCTCGAACAGGTTCTCGTCGACCTTGACGCCGACGAAAATGCCGCCAATGCTCTGGCCGGTGCGCGACAGGCCCTGCTTGAGCCGCGACAGCCACGACGCCTTCTTGGGCGCGGGCTCGGACTCGGGTTCGGGCGCAGCGGGGGCCGGCACAATCGTGGCAGGCACCGGCGCGGCGACGACCGGCGGCGGTGTAACGACGGGCGGCGGTGCCACTGGCGCGGGCGCAACTGGCGGCGCGGCAACGGCCGGCGCGGCGGCGCTGGGCGTCGCGGCCGGCGCGGCGACAACGGGCGCGGAAGCCGGTGCGGGTACGGCGGAAGCGGGGGTGGAAACCGGCGTGGCAGCAGGCGCGACCGCCGGCGCCGAGGCCTGCGGCTGCGGCACCACGGCCGGCGCGGGTTGCGGCACACTGGCCGAAGCCGGCGCGGGCACCTCGGCGGATGGCACCGGCAGGGTCACCTCGGGCGTCGCGACGGGCGCGAATTCGCGCACCGAAACGGCGGGCTCTACGGGTTTGGCGGGGACCTCGACCTCGGCTTGCGGCGCGATCCCGGCGTCCACCTGCTCCGGCGGCGGCGCGGGCTGGGCCGGCGCGGCGGGCGGAGGGGATTTTTTCTTGAAGAAGCGGCTAAACATGGGTAACAAGTATATTCGTATCGTCGGGGGCCAATACCGGCGCACCCCTATCGTCGTGCCCGACGTGGAGACGCTCCGCCCGACGCCCGACCGGGTGCGGGAAACGCTGTTCAACTGGCTCAACCACCTGTGGGGCGGCGCATTCGCCGACAAGCAGGTGCTGGATCTGTTCGCCGGCAGCGGCGCCCTGGGCTTCGAGGCGGCCTCGCGCGGCGTGGCGCATGTGCAGATGGTCGAGCGGGACAAGACCGCCGCGTCCGCGCTGCGGACACTGCGCGACAAGCTCAAAGCCGACATGATACGCATCCACGTGGGCGATGCGATGCAGGTCGCCGAAAGAATGGATGCGTCCCGATTTGATCTCATCCTGCTCGATCCGCCCTTCGGACAAGGCTGGCTGCCGCGCCTGTGGCCGATCCTGCCGGGCATCCTGGCCGAGGGCGGCCTGGTCTACGTCGAGGCCGAAAACGCCATCGAGCCTCCCGAGGGATTCACGATCCTGCGCCAGGACAAGGCCGGGGCGGTGCACTACCACCTCCTGGAATTTGCTGCATTGCGCAAATAGATCAATAATCCGAGCTTCGGAGGATGGTGTACACCACTAATAACGGTACGGAGCTCGCATGATCATCGCTGTTTACCCTGGCACTTTCGACCCGCTGACCAGAGGCCACGAAGACCTGGTCCGCCGCGCCGCCACGCTTTTCGACAAAGTCGTGGTCGGCATCGCCCACAGCCGCAACAAGAAGCCCTTCTTCAGCATCGACGAGCGCGTGGACATCGCGCGCGAAGTGCTGGGGCACTATCCCAACGTGGAAGTGCAGAGCTTCGGCGGCCTGCTCAAGGATTTCGTGCGCGACCAGGGTGGACGCGTCATCGTGCGCGGCCTGCGCGCCGTGTCCGACTTCGAATACGAATTCCAGATGGCCGGCATGAACCGCCATCTGCTGCCCGACGTCGAGACCCTGTTCATGACGCCGTCGGATCAATACCAGTTCATCTCCGGCACCATCGTGCGCGAAATCGCCCAGCTGGGCGGCGACGTCAGCAAGTTCGTGTTCCCCTCGGTGGAACGCTGGTTGCAGGGAAAAGCCAAGGAACGCCGCGAGCAGTCCTGGCCGGGCTGAGCGTCCCCGCTCTCCGCCTAACCGAACCCTCCCGGAGGGCGCCTCGTGCGCCCTCCCTGCGTTTTGGCGCCCCGCCCGCACCGTGGCGAAGGCGATGGGCAGGTCGGCGCCAGGGGCTTGCCCGGCCCCACGCGGGCCCGGCAGTACAATTGCAATATCCCTGCCGGATTCCGTAGCCCCTCCATCATGGCCCTGACCATCACCGAAGAATGCATCAATTGCGACGTTTGCGAGCCCCAGTGCCCGAACGACGCGATTTCCATGGGCGAGGACTACTACGTCATCGACCCTGACCGCTGCACCGAATGCGTCGGCCACCACGACGAGCCGCAATGCAAGGTGGTCTGCCCGGTGGAGTGCATCGAGCTGCATCCGCAATGGAATGAAGGCCAGGAACAGCTGATGGCCAAGTACCGTCGCCTGACCGGTGCCGCATGAGCGACACCGCCCAGCCCGGCTTCGACACTCCCTCCTCCCGCCCCAACGCCCGCCGCGACCTGTCCGCCTCCGCCATCGCGGCCGGCCTGGTCGCCGTGCTGGTCAGCTTTGGCGGCACCGCGGTGCTGATGGTGCAGGCCGGCCATGCCGCCGGCCTGGACGCCGCCCGCATCGGTTCCTGGATCGGTTCGCTCAGCCTGGTGCTGGGCCTGGGCGGCGCGGCCTACAGCCTGCGCACCGGCCTGCCCATCGTCATGGCCTGGTCCACGCCCGGCGCCGCGCTGCTGGTCACCGCGCTGGCCGGCGTGCCGTTCCCCGAAGCCATCGGCGCCTTCGTGCTGGCCGCCGCACTGACGCTGGCCTGCGGCCTGTTCGGCTGGATCGATCCCATCCTGCGCCGCATTCCCGGTGAAGTCGCCGCCGCCATGCTGGCCGGCGTGCTGCTCAACTTCGGCATGGGCATCTTCACCAACGTTGGCAAGCAGCCGGCGCTGGTGCTGGCCATGTGCGCCGCCTACCTGGTGTGCCGGCGCTGGGCGCCACGCTACGCCGTGCTGATGGTGATGGCCGTGGCGGTCGCCATGGCCGCCGGCCTGGGCCTCATGCGGGTCGACCAGCTCGACTGGCACCTGACCGAATTCGTCTGGACCACGCCCGTCTTCAGCATGCAGGCCGCGGTCAGCCTGGGCGTGCCGCTGTTCGTGGTGGCGATGGCCTCGCAGAACCTGCCCGGCCTGGCCATCCTGCAAGCCGCCGGCTATCGCCCGCCGGCCTCGCGGCTGGTCGCCGCCACCGGCTTCCTGGGCCTGCTGGCCGCCCCCTTCGGCGCCCACAGCGTCACGCTGGGCGCGATCAGCGCGGCCATCTGCACCGGCCCCGAGGCGCACGCCGAGCCGTCCAAACGCTACATCGCCGCGGCCACCTACGGCATCAGCTACTTCGCGCTGAGCATCGTCGCCGGCGCGGTCGCGGTGTTCTTCCAGGCGCTGCCGGCCGCGCTGCTGGCGGCCCTGGCCGGCCTGGCGCTGCTGGGCACCATCATGGGCGGCATGGCGGCCGCGATGGCCAACCCGCAGCGGCGCGAAGCCGCGCTCATCACGCTGCTGGCGACGGCGTCGGGCTTCAGTTTCTGGGGGATCGGTTCGGCCTTCTGGGGCCTGGTGGCGGGCCTGCTGGCCCACACCGTATTTGAATTCAAGCGCAAGCAGGCGGCCTGAAGCGGGTCTCGCCCCGCGTTGAGCGCGGCGCCTGGCCGCGCCCCGGACTCAGTCCGGCCAGGCGGTCACCGGCGTGTCCGGGTGCACCTTCATGATGCGGCACGGCACCTGCACGAAATTCGAGATCCAGGCGGCGGCCAGCTCGCCCTCGTCGACCACGTCGATGACCTGCTCGCCGACCTTCATGCTGTAGCGCACGCTGTCGTCGTCCTCGATCACGTCCAGCGGAATATCCATGCGCAGCATGCCCGGCGCGCGCAGCACCAGGTAGCCCAGGCGCAGTTCCACCGTCACGTCGGCCAGCCGCGGGCACAGCTCGCGGTTGAGCCATTGGCCCGAATCATTGGCGACCAGCCACTGCCGGTGATAGGCGGCGGCCTCGGCCTGTTCCGTGTGGCCGCATTGGGCGATGGGCTGGAAGGCGGCGCTCATTTGCCCAGCAGGCCCTTGAGCGCCTTGTCCACGGCCGCGCCGCCCTTGCCCTTGCCGGTCACGGCTTCACGCAGCTTGTTTTCCAGGCTGCGCTTGAGGATGCCGGCGATGGCGTCCTTCCACAGCAGCGTGTAGCTGGGCTTTTCGAACGGACCACGCACGTGCACCGGAATCGTCACGTCCTTCAGGTCGATCAGTTCCTTGCCTTCGGGGTCGGCGGCTGGATTGACGACGCGCGCGCGCGCCACCAGGTCCAGCTCGCTCTTGACGAAGTCGATGGTGGCCGGCTCGCCCTGCGTCACGCGCAGCAGCGGCGACACCACGTTCAGGCGCTTCACGCTCGCCACGCCCTTGGTGAACGCCAGGTCGGCATCCATTTCGGAGAACGCGGTCTGCTTGCTGGTGTCGGCCGCCACCGTTTCGTCCTGCGACTCGGGCTTGAGCGCGGCCTTCAGCTCGCGCAGCGTCTGCGTCAGGTTGATGCCCTTGACCGCGCCATCGCGCAGCCGCACCTGCAGCGTGCCGCCCAGGCCGCTCTTCATGGCATAGGCGTTGGCGCCGGCGGTCTTCAGGTCCAGCGCCAGGCTGCCGGTGCCGCTCAGCACGTTGCGCTGCGCCAGGTCCATCAGCAGCGGCTCGATCGAGATGCCCGCCAGCGACATCTTGGTCGCCAGCTGGTTGCCCTGCGCCGCGTCCACCGACAGCGCGCCGGCCAGCTTGCCGCCGTACAGGCCCGCGGTCAGGCTGGAGATGTCGAGCTTGCCGCGATCCAGCTTGACGGCGGCGGCGACGTCATCGGCCTTCAGGCCGCGCACCACCAGCTTGCCGACCTTGAGCGTGCCGTTCACGCTCGGGCCGACCAGCGCCGACAGGTTGATCGAATCGTCCGCGGGCGCGGCCGGCGCCGGCGGCACCGGCTTGTTTTCGTCCTTCTTGCCATCAGCGGGCGGCTTGGCCGGCGCGGCGGCAGCCGCCGCCGGCGGCACCAGCTTGTCCAGATCCAGCGTGTCCACCGCCAGCGCGAAGTTCACCTGCGGCGCGTCGCTCAGCTTGGCGATGTCGGCGCTCAGGTCGAACTTGCCGCCTTCGAGCACGGCGTTGATCTTGCTGCTGGCCGTGTCCTTGAGCAGGTCGACGTTGAGGCTACCGATCACGGGGATCTGCAGGCTGCCCTTGGGCAGGCCCGGATCGGTGATGTTGACGTCGCCGCGCAGGCCCGACAGGCCGCCCTGGCGCTGCAGCAGGTTCAGCGACAGCGGCGAGGCGAACGTCAGCTTGACGACGCGGTCGCCCTTCTTGGAGGTGCTGTCGAGCTTGGCTTCCTTGATGTCGAGTTCGGTGGCGTTGCCGCTGATGCCGTTCAGGCCGAAGCTGGCGTCCAGGCCGCTGATGCGCACGCGGCCGGTCAGGGCCTCGCCCGTGGCCTGCGTCGGCGAGATGTTCAGCGCCGGCGCGTCCACGGCGAATTCGAACGGGCCGTCGGCCACGCCGCCCTTGGCGCGCACCGCCAGCTTCTCGATCTGCAACTGGCTCTTGTGCGGGTCGATCGACAGCTTGGGCATGGCCACGCTGGCGTCGACGTTGGTGGCGCGCGCGGCCGGGTCGGTCACGTCGCCCTGGAACACGACTTCCAGGCCGGCCACGTCCAGCGCCGACTTCTGGCCGTTGAACGCCAGGTTGCCGCGCACCGCCAGGCTCTTGGCCTCGGCGCCCGGCAGCTTGCCGTCCATGCGCAGGTCGAGCTTCTGGGCCGCGTAGCGCTTGGCGGACGGGTCCAGCGTCAGCAGCGCCTGCCCGGTCAGGTTGGCGTCGATGCGCGGGTTGCCGCCTTCCAGGCGCGCCGTCAGGCGCACGTCGAACGGCTGGTTGAAGGTCACGCGGCCAGTGTTGGCGTTGATCTTGGTCACGGCCACGGCCATGCCCGACATCTCGTCCTGCAGCAGCACCTCGCCGTCCTTCAGGTCGAGGCCGGCGATGTCGATCTGCATGTTGTTGCGCGACGTCGGCAGCGTGCCGCTGGTCAGCGCCTGCGCGGCGGTCTGCGCCGCCCCCGCGAGGGCCTCGGCGGGGTTGGCGGGCGTGGCCACCACGGGCGCGGTGCCGCCCACCAGGTTGCTGAAATTGAACTGGCCGTCCTTGTTGCGCACCACGCGCGCCTTGAAGCCGCTGATGGCGACGTGGTCGACCACGAAGCTGTTGGACAGCAGCGGCCACACGGCGACCGCCAGGCGCGTGCTCTCGATGGAGGCGAAGGTCTCGGTGCTATTGACCTCGGACAGCGACACGCCCTGCACCGACAGGCCGATGCGCGGGAACAGCGACAGCTCGATTTCGCCGTCGATCGTGAGCGTGCGGTGATAGCGTTCCTGGACCAGCTCTTCGAGCTTGTACTTGTACGCGTTGGGGTCGAACGTCAGCAAAAAGATGGCCAGGCCAACGACGGCCACGACAACCAACACCACCAGGCCTATCAGAATGCGCTTGAACCACGTTTTCATTGCCGCCCCGTCGGTACCTCGACTGGTAATCCTTGAATGCCACCCGCCGCGCCTGGCGCGGGAATGGCGCTTTGCCGTCGCGCCGGACGCGCGGCTTCCTGATTTATCCGTCTTCGATCGCGTGCCGTCGCCTGCGTCAGGCCGGGGGCCGATACGCCAAGCGGAGAGGAACTGCCATGGAAAGACCTGCTGAAGACGCCAGCATGACCAGCGTGCACATACCGCTATCGTAACAAATCGGGCCCGCCTGCGCGCCGACCCCGAAACTGACGGTTTTCTGTCTCGGGGATTGTAGGGCTAGAATTATTGACTCATCAATAATTGATCCATCCAACAATGCCCGCCCCCGCCCCCAGCACCCCTTACTCGCCCGGCCAGGTGCTTCCCTTCCGGCAGACCCTGCTCGCCATGCTGGGCATGTGCTTCGTCATGATGATGGTCGCCATCGACCAGACCGTGGTGGGCACCGCCCTGCCCACCATCGTGGCCGAGCTCAAGGGCTTCGAACTGTACGCGTGGGTGGCGACGTCCTATCTGCTGACCTCGGTCATCACTGTGCCGATCTTCGGCCGGCTGGGCGACTACTACGGCCGCAAGCCCTTCGTGGTGGCGGCGATCGTGCTGTTCACGCTGGCCTCGGTGCTGTGCGGCGCCGCCGACAGCATGTTCACGCTGGTGCTGGCGCGGGCCCTGCAGGGCGTGGGCGGCGGCATGCTGGTGGGCACGGCCTTCGCCTCCATCCCCGACCTGTTCCCCGATCCCCACGTGCGGCTGCGCTGGCAGGTCATGCTCAGCTCGGCCTTCGGCATCGCCAACGCGGTCGGCCCGACGCTGGGCGGCGCGCTGACCGAGCACTACGGCTGGCGCTCGGTGTTCTACGTCAACCTGCCCATCGGCATCCTCGGCCTGTGGTTCGTGGCGCGCTACCTGCCGCACCTGCGCAACCACACCGAGGGCAAGGTGCGCCTGGACTGGCAGGGCGCGCTGCTGATCGCCGTCGCGCTCGGCGGCCTGCAACTGCTGGTGGAACTGCTGCCCAAGCAGGGCCTGAGCGCCACCATCGTGCTGCTGGGCGTCGGCAGCATCGCCGCCTTCGGCCTGCTGTACTGGTGGGAACGCCGCTGCCCGCATCCGCTGCTGCCGTTCGACATGTTCCGCAATCGCGGCCTGGCCACGCTGTTCACGCTGGCGCTGCTGGTCGGCGTGACCATGTATTCGCTGCTGTTCTACGCGCCGCTGCTGCTGCAGGGCGGCTTCGGCCTGTCGCCGCAGGACGCCGGCCTGCTGATCACGCCGCTGGTGGTCTTCATCACCGTCGGCAGCATCATCAACGGCCGCATCATCACCCGCATCCGCAACCCCAACCGCATGCTGTACGCGGGCTTCCTGCTGATGGCGCTGTCCTGCCTGGGCATCGTCACCACCCACAACTACACCGCGCACTGGCTGATCGCCGGCTACATGCTGATGGCCGGCCTGGGCATGGGCTTCATCATGCCCAACCTGACCGTGTTCGCGCAGCAGACCGCCGGGCGCACCCACCTGGGCATCGCCACCGCGCTGCTGCAATCGCTGCGCATGATCGGCGGCATGCTCGGCACCGCGGTGGTTGGCACCATGGTCAACCACAGCTACTTCAGCGGCGTCGAATCGACGCTGCGGGGCGCCTCGGCGCGCTGGCTGCCGCAACTGGACGACCCGCAGATGCTGGTCAATCCCGAGGCCCAGACGCAGTTCCTGGCACAATTGGCGCATCAAGGCCAGGATGGAGCGTCGCTGATCGAGATCGCGCGCGTGGCGCTGGTCAGCGCCATCCACGAAGGGCAACTCATCGCCCTGGCGGTCGCGGTGCTGGCGCTCTGGTGCGTGCGGCGCGTCCCCCTGGTGCAATTGGCGCGCGTCTCCAAGCCGGAGCCCGCCAGCGTCGGAGAGTAGCTTTTGCCCAAACAACAACAGGGCCTGCAGGTCATCCAGCACATGGGCCAGACCTACCGCGTCATGCAAAGCGCTTTCAGCGGCCGGGTCGGCCACGCGCTGCCGCGCTGGCGCATCCTGCTGGCGCTGCATGAAAACGGCCAATGCTCGCAGAAGCACCTGGCCGAGCGCTGCCGCCTCGATCCCGCCTCGCTCACCCGTCAGTTGCAGGCAATGCAGAAACTCGGCTGGATCGCCCGCGCCGTTGATGCGCACGACAACCGCCTGACCAACGCCCGCCTCACGCCGGCCGGCCAGACCGTGGTCGACGAGGCCCTGCCCAAGCGCGCGGCCTTCTTCGACGAATCGCTCAAGGGCCTGTCGGCCGCCGACATCGACACGCTGAACCGGGTGCTGAACGTGCTGGAAGAGAATTTCCTGCGCGCGGCCGGCGGCGGCAAGGGCGAATAACCGCGCCCGGGGCCGCCCAGGGCAGCCCGCCAACGGTCGCGACCAAAGCCATCCCCCCTGCCGCTACGCGCGGGCAAAGCCCCGACATTCGTCCGTGACATTGACACCTGGAAAGGTTATTGAATAACATTCAATTAATCTATTGATTGTTATTTAATCTTGCCGGAGCTCCCCGCATGCCGCCCGACCTCCTTCTCCGCGCCGTGCTGATCGGCGTCGGCGCCACCCTCGTCATGGATCTGTGGGCGCTGCTGCTCAAGCGCCTGTTCAACGCGCCGTCGCTGGACTACGCCATGGTCGGCCGCTGGATCGGCCATCTGCCGCGCGGCCGCCTGACCCATCCCGGCATTGCGCGCTCGGCGCCCATCGCGGGCGAACGCGCCATCGGCTGGATCGCCCACTACGCCATCGGCGTCCTGTTCGCCCTGCTGCTGCTGGCGCTCTGGGGCCCGGCTTGGGCCGCGCGGCCGACCCTGCCGCCGGCGCTGATCGTCGGCATCGCCACGGTCGCGGCGCCGTTCCTGATCCTGCAACCCGGCATGGGCGCCGGCATCGCGGCCTCGCGGATGCCGAAACCCGGCGTGGCGCGGCTGCGCAGCCTGATGGCGCATGCGTCGTTCGGCGTCGGGTTGTACCTCGCGGGCTGGGCGGTGGCGCAGGCCCTCGAGGCCTGAAACGCCGCGCATGCTTCCCCGGGCCTGAATGCCCTTGCCGCGTGCGCTTCCCGCCAGCCCGAACGACCTTGCCCCGCGCGCGTTTTGCCAATTTCCCCCAGGGCTTTTAAAGTAACGGCCTGATCGCCATTCATCGAGGTATTCGTCCCATGCGCCATTGATGCCGCCGTCGCCCTGACGGCCAGTCTCCACCCGCCCCCGTTCGCTGGGGGAGTTCCTGGCATCCCTGGAAGCATCACGCATGACGACTCCCTATCTCACGCTGGAAAGCGTGTCGTACCTGCTGCCCGATGGCAGCCCGCTTTTTTCCGGACTCGACGAAACCTTCGACCCGCGCCCCACCGGCTTGGTCGGGCGCAATGGCGCCGGCAAGACCGTGCTGGCGAAGATCCTGGCCGGGCAGTTGTCGCCATCGAGCGGACGTTGCCTGCGATCGGGCAACGTCTTCTACCTGGCCCAACAGGTGTCCCCACCCGCCGGCGCCACCATCGCCAGCCTGGCCGGCGTGCAAGCCACGCTGGAGGCGCTGGCGCGCATCGAGGCCGGCAGCAGCGCGCCGGAAGACTTCGAGCGCGTCGGCGACCGCTGGGACATCCGCCAACGCCTGCAACACGCGCTGGCACGCGACGGCCTCGGCCATCTCGACGCCTCGACGCCGGCCAGCGCCCTCAGCGGCGGCGAGGCCATGCGCGTGGCGCTGGCCAGCGCCATGCTGTCCGACGCGGACTTCCTCATCCTCGACGAACCCAGCAATCACCTGGACCGGCGCAACCGGCAGGCGCTGATCGAACAGCTGCGGCATTGGCCGCGCGGACTGCTGGTCGTCAGCCACGACCGCCAACTGCTCGACACCCTGACGCGCATCGTCGAACTGTCGTCGCTGGGCCTGCGCAGCTATGGCGGCAACTACGGCGCCTATGCCACCGGCAAGGCGCAGGAACGATCGAATGCGCTGGAGCGGCTCGAACACCGCAAGCTCGAACGCCGCCGCGAAGAACAGGCCATGCAGACGCAGCGCGAACGGCAGGAGCGCCGGCAGGCGCGCGGCCAGCGGCATGGCAAGGAAGCCAACCAGGCGAAGATCCTGCTCGACCGGCAAAAGGGCCGCAGCGAGGACTCGGCCGGCAGGCTGCGCCAGCAACATGCCGCCGCCCATGACCGCCTGGCCCAGGCCGTACGCGATGCCGCGGCGCAGGTGAAAAGGGACGCCGACATCTCGCTGCATGCCCTGCCCGTCGCGCAGGCGGCACAGCGGCGCGTGGCGGCGCTGGATGCCGTCACCCTGCCCTTCATCGACGGCCCCACCCGCCACGTCGACCTGCTGCTGGGCGGCCAGCAACGCGTCGCGGTCACCGGCCCGAATGGCTGCGGCAAATCCACCTTGCTCAAGGTGCTGGCCGGCCAGTTGGCGCCCTTGTCTGGCGAGCGCAAAGGCGTGGCCGAATGCGTCTATCTCGACCAGCGGCTGGCCGACCTGGCGCCGGATCGGCCCGCGCTCGAACAGCTGCAGGCCGTCAACGCGGCCCTGGACGAAGGCGAGCTGCGCATGCGCCTGGCGCACCTCGGCCTGGACGCGCACAAGGTCACGGCGCCAAGCGGCGCGCTCAGCGGCGGCGAACGGCTGAAGGCGGCGCTGGCGCGCGTGCTCTACGCCGATCCGCCGCCGCGGCTGTTGCTGCTGGACGAGCCGAACAATCACCTCGACCTGCCCTCCACGCTCGCGCTGGAAAGCATGCTGCGCGGTTATCCTGGCGCGCTGGTCGTGGTGTCGCATGACGAGGCGTTCCTCGACAACCTCGCGCTGACCGATCGGCTGCGGGCAACGGACCAGGGCTGGCTGCTGCAGCCCTGGTGAGCGCACACGGTGCCGGTGCGTCGGCATGGCGATGAAGCTCCGCGCTCCTCGCCATCGCACCGCATGATCCCGTCCGCGCGGCGGCGCCGCCCCCCCTTCAACAAGTCTTCTTTTGCCGCGCCATCGCGCGTTGCGCGGTCCATCCCGGCTGATATCCGGCATATTCCCTGGGCAGCCATTTTCATAAATAAAAATACCAATCAATGGCGCTTCTTTTCCAATATGAACAGGGATGAATTGTCATGCACCACCACTCGTCAGGTTCGTCCGTACTGCTTGGCCTGATCTCGCTTGCCCTGGCATCCGCTGCCGCCCCCGTCCAGGCGCGGCAGCCGGATGCCGCCGGCAACACATCGCCCGGACCGGCCACGCTGCCGGCCATTGAAGTGAGCGGCCAGGCCGACGAGCCCACCGAGGCGACACGCGCCTATACCGTGCCCGCGACCCGGGCATCGACGGGCCTGACGCTGAGTCCGAAGGAAACGCCGCAGTCCGTGTCGGTGGTGACCCGCCAGCAGATGGACGACCAGGGCATGCAGTCCATCGGCGACGTCCTGGGCAGCACCACCGGCATCACCTTCACCGAACTGGACAACGGCGGGCGCACCACCTACCGGGCCCGCGGATTCGACATCACCAACTACAAGGTCGATGGCCTGTCGATCATCGGCGGGTCCTCGTTCAACGGCGGCGGCAGCGGCGCGATCAACATGGATCTCTACGACCGCGTCAGCATCGTGCGCGGCGCGAACGGATTGATGGGCGGCATCGGCGATCCCTCCGCCACCGTCGACCTGGTGCGCAAGCGCCCTGGCCGCACGCTCGGCGCGAGCCTGATCCTGCGCACCGGCAGCTGGAACAAGAAGAATGCCGTCGGCGACATCAACATACCGCTGGCGGCGGACGGCCGCGTCCGCTCGCGCCTGGTGTTCAGCGGCGAGGACTCCGACGGATTCCGCGACCGCTCCGGCATCGAACGGCAGGGGTTCCTGGCCAGCGTCGCCATGGATGTGACCGCCCGCACGCAGGTGGGGCTGGGCTTCCAGTACGAACACAGCATCTTCCACGGCGCCTCCTGGGGCGCCAACGTGCCCGCCTGGTTCGCGGACGGCTCGCCGACCCATTTCCGCCGCAGCCTCAATCTCGCGGCGGACTGGAGCAAGAGCGACATGGAAGCGAAGACGCTGTTCGCCTCGCTCGACCATCGCTTCGACAACGACTGGAAGCTGCGCGCCGACTATGCCCACACCTCGCGCGCGGACCTGAACAACAAGGGCGCCATCAAGGTCAACAACGGCAAGGTCCGCTGGCCCCATTGGAAGCAGGACGGCAGCGGCGCCTACCTCAATGCCATCCACTCGGAAACGGAAGGCGAAACCGACGCCTTCTCGCTGGATCTGTCCGGCCCGCTGGAACTGCTCGGACGCCGGCATGAACTGCTCGTCGGCCTGAACGGCTCCCGCATGGACGAACCATCCTGGACTTTCAACAGCAGCAACTGCAGCATCGATGGCATCGCCGGCTTCAAGGGACGCTGCCAGTACCGCACCGAATTGCCCGTGGCGGATTGGCGCGCCTGGCGCGGCGACGAATACGGCAACATCCGCGCGTTCCGCACCGACGCCCGCCGCGTCACCCGGACAACGCTCTACGGCGGCTACGTCGCGGGCCGCTTCGAGCTTGCCGACGACCTGACCCTGATCACCGGGCTGCGCCGCAGCCTCTACCAGATCCACAGCGACAACTACAACGCGGCGGGCGTCCGCGGCGCGCGCACCGGCGAAAACGCCGCCCACGCCTGGACGCCCTACTACGGCCTGGTCTATGGGCTGACGCCGACCTACTCGGTCTACGCCAGCTACACCGATGTCTTCACGCCGCAGACCAGCAAGAACGAAGGCGGCGACACCCTCAAGCCCATCACGGGCGCGAGCTACGAGGCCGGCATCAAGGGCGAATGGTTCAATGGCGCGCTCAATGCCGCCGTGTCGGCATTCCGCAGCCTGCAGAAGAACGTCGCCCTGAAAGACGGCGACAGGCTGACGCCCGATGGCGACCAGGCCTACCGGCCCGGCACCGGCGTCATCGTCAAGGGCGTCGACACCGAGATCGCCGGCGCCATGACCGCCGCCTGGAACGTCTATCTGGGCTACACCTATCTGGACGTCGGCAACAACGACACCGCCGAGCGCCCCGACCCGCGCCATCTGCTGCGGCTGAACACCACCTACCGACTGCAGGGAATGCTGCGGGGGCTGACCATCGGCGGCGGCCTGACCTGGCAAGGCAAGACGGTGTCCGAGCCCTACCCCGGCCGGCCGAATGGCCGCGGCGGCTTCGACGACTCGCCGATTCCGCTGAAGGGCTATGCGCTGTTCAACGCGATGGCGCGCTACGACATCAACCGCCATCTGTCGGCCATGCTCAACGTCAGCAACCTGTTCGACAAGACCTACTACCGCCAGTATGGCTTCTACAACGGCCTGATCTATGGCGAGCCGCGGCGGGTGACGTTGAGCTTGCAGGCGAAGTTCTGAAGACCGCGCCGCGAAGGGAATTGCAAACGCCAGGCAGGTGCGGGCCTTTATCTGAAAAAGGCCCGCGCCAGCCTGGCGCGGGTATGTCTGAAACGAGGCGTCAGACGTTGAACAGGAAGTTGGAGGCTAAGCTACTGAATCTACTGCGCTCGACCAATCCAGATCAGAATTTATACTCAACTGCGTACTCAATTTTCCGATCGATGGAAAGCTAGCACTACGAGTCATCTGCAGGCAGGCGCGGCCAAGCTTAGCTCGACTCTTAACATACTGATAATCATGACTTTTACCTGCAAAACACAGATTCAGAAAAAATACAGGTAAAGCCTCACGAAGCCGCGCGCCTCCACGCAATGGGATTGCGGCCCACTTGAGCCGCTAATCGGCGCCCAGAGGCCTTGCGCAGTCAGGGGCATGCTCTGTACACAGAGTCTGCCTCAACGAGTCGACCGCAAGTATCCGCCCCGGCTTGCCGCACTTCTCGCAAATCCTCGTAGACATGGCTTCCGCCATCGCAATCATGCCGCGCTGCGTCTCACTTGCATCCCTTCTATGAAAACTCAGCACGCCAAACTTCTCCTTGATCTGCGAGGCTACAACCTGCGGAGCGCCGCATCGATCGGTCTGGAACTGTAACGAAGAGCACAGCGCATCGAGCAGGTCGAACCAACCGTCGCCGCACATGATCCCCCATGCCATGCTGCTTGCGCCTTTAGAGGCCTGTCTCTCGGCATAGATCTTCGGATATCTCTGGCACAGTATGTCTTCCAACTGGCTGTTCATTGTTGACTCTGTTAGAGCATGGGATAGCGATAGCCCACAGCAGCAACTCGTTCGCCGCTGCAGGCACGATGAAGTACCAACAAGCCATGCGCCCCATAGTCTCTGGACTCATTGCGGGTCCGAACTGACGACATGCATTGGACTTGATAGCACCATCGCAGGTCCTCAAGCGCCGCGGCGGCAACACCGGCCCATGGCCGCAGTCAGGTACCACAGCGCCCTTGTTGGACGCACTATAGAAGAAGACTGTCCCCATCGGCCGCAACGCATGATTCCTAACGGCATCACGCTCAGCGGCCACATTCTTTGAGCTCGAAGAATGCAGCTCAAAGAATGTCGGAACTCGGTGGGGACAAACAAACCAAAGATACGCGTCCATCCTTTCGGATCCCGTATTTTCTAAATACACCTGAGTTTTCGATCAGCGTTACGTGGCAATCGTGAAACCAACACGTAACTAGCGTGGCGGCAATAAGGCGCTTTGTGTAAGCGGAATGGAAACAGCAGGGTCAAATTGAGCGGGGCCTGTGAGAGGACTGCGTAAATAATGTGTCACTATCTCGCGCCCTGATAACCGCTTCCTGTGCAATGCCGAATACTGACCCACGGGCATCCTGTACAATTTTGTAACTCCCAGAAAACAAAATGGCCGCGTCGGCCCAGGAGAACCAAAATGCTTGGCCAGGATCTGCACATTGCGACAAAACGTAATGGCAAGCTGAACGAGCAAGAAATAGAGCCCACGAATCAGCCGGACGGAAAGGGCATGTTCTTATGAACGAAGCGTACATCGCCAGTAGCCGCCCCTTAAGCCAGTTCCTACGGCTGGCCGTGATAGCCGGCGTCGAGAGCGCAGTTCAAATACACATCGAGCGGGGCGACGACCTGAACGCCCGCGACGCCCGTGGTTTGACTCCCCTCATGTTATCCGCCTCTCGCAACAAGCCGAATATCTGCAAGCTGCTGCTGTCCGCGGGTGCCGACCAGGGTTTGCTCGACCCTTCTGGCAGGACCGCTTTTGAGATCGCCGTCGCTGCAGGAGCTGAAGCCACCGCAGCAATCCTCGACGTCGCTCGCACACCGATCCCTCCCCTTCCGTCTTCCGACACCCAAACCTATCCGTCGCCGGGTACCGCCGCTGAGTTCTCCTCCCCCATTGAGGTCATCGCCCTGGAGTCCACGCCAGTTGAGGCCGAGAAAGTTGCTCCCGAAGTTGCGGTCGACGAGATAGACGATAGAGAGTTCGACCTCTCCGGTTGGGAAGTCGAAGAGGAACCTACAAAACCCGTTGCCAACCTGACCGTCCTGATTTCGGCCAGCACAGTCCAGACAGCAATCACCGCTCATGAGCCAATCGATTCCTCGGCCGAGTGGAATGACATCGACGCTTACCTGCCCGCATTGGCACTGCCGCTGACCCGAGTGGATGACGCCGAAGGCCGCGCGCAACTCAGGCGCCTGCTCCTGCGAGCAATTCGCGAAGGCAGCGTACCAGGCCTGGATGTTCAAAACCAGTCGACTAACGACGACCGGTCGGTCAATTCCTGGGCCGAAGCCTACTTGACCATGGTTATCAACGACCTTGGTGCCGAGGTCGACGAGCGATTTGAATACTCGAACGTCGACGAGAGCTTTGAGGTATTCATCGATCCCGAAGAAACGCCCGATGAAGAGATCATCCTTGACGAGGTCCTGGTCGCAATCGACCGCGCCGCGTCATCTCGCCATGAGCCGCTGCAAATGTATCAGCGCGACTTTCAACGCCTGCCCCTGCTCACAGCTGACGAGGAAATTCAGCTCGCCAAAGACATGGAAGCGGCCCTCGATGACGCACTTGATGAACTTGCCGGATGGCCGGATGGCATCTCGCAAACGCTTGCCGCAGGCGCCGAGGCTATCAAAGGATCGCGCCAACTCTCTTCGATCTGGGTCGGCGGGGCCGAAGTAGATCCGGAGCCGGCCTCAGACGAAAACTTGGAAACGAGCATGCTCGTGGCCGCGGAGCCGGAAAATGCCACGGCCGAGGCCGATGAGCTAGGGCAAGAAACAGCTGTAAACCCTGGCAAAGCCACTTTTGCCGACGCGCTCCAGCGACTGGCCGCCTTGATTGAGGCAAACGTAGCACCCCGGACACCACCGCATGAGATCCGCCAGGCGCTTGCGGCCCTGCGCCTCAATCGTCGCTTCTTGCTGGAGCTGATTGATGCCCCGTATCAAATCGCTCCCTGCCATGGATTCCAGCGCGCCATGACCAACTTCCGAAAGGCTCGCGATCGGATGACAACGGCCAACCTGAAGCTGGCCTTCTTTCAAGCCAAAAAATATCTGTACAGCGGAGAGCCGTTGGACGACTTGGCACAGGAGGGAAACATCGGGCTGCTTAAAGCCGTGGACCGCTACGACTGGCGCCGCGGCTATCGCTTCTCGACTTACGCCACGTGGTGGATCCGGCAACAGATCGGCCGCCATATCGCCGACAAAGTCAGGACCATCCGAATCCCGGTTCACATCCACGAGAAGATCCAGCGCATGGAGCGCATCACCCGGACCTTCGAAACACCCACCAACCGTAGACCGACCCTCGACGAACTGGCCGAACGCATGGAAATGTCGCATCACAAGCTTGCGGCGCTGCAGCGTATCGCGCTCGACGTCTCCTACATCGATGAGCTGCTCACCGACGACATGAAAGCCATCGACATCTATTCGGTGCCCGATCCAGCGGACGTTGTCAACGAGATGCAACTGAATCGAGTGCTAGACCGCTTCGTCTCGTCTCTCTCGACGAAGGGCCGCAAGGAAGAGCTGGTCTTGCGGATGCGATTCGGCATTGGGGTTCAAGAGACACTCACACTAGACGAGATCGGCACGTGCTTCGATTTGACGCGAGAGCGGATCCGGCAAATCGAAGGCAAGGCGCTCAGGAAGCTCCGGCATTCGGCTCGGACAGAACCCCTCGCACGACTAGCTTTGGGCCTGAAGCGCAAGGAACACATCTTCGTCTCTCAAGAACGAGCCCCCCCCGAAGCCGACACCCCCTGCATTGCGGAAACTGCGCCGCCTAGCAAGTCAACTCAACGGAACGGCTCCTCTAAGTCTCTAGCCCTGGGCCAAGTACTCGCGCAGGCTGCCACGCTCAACGTGCCGGTCGAAGACGGGCGGGAGGCCGTCTCCGGCGGCATCTGGGTGAAGCTGGTGGCTACTCCCGACCACCAGCATCGAAGGCTTGCGCGCAAACTCTTGGGATTAGGTTTCGAGTATTGGCCTGGGAAGGGCTATTGGAAATGATAGTGAAAACGCGCAAAGCTCCGCCCCGCGCAACCGCCATGCTTGAATCCATGCGGGGGTTGGGTTACTCGACGGCAACAGCCCTGGCCGACATCGTCGACAACAGCATCTCCGCCGGAGCGAGCGAGGTGCGCATCGACTTCCAGTGGGATAGCCTCGACAGCCGCGTGCTTATCTTGGACGACGGTTGTGGCATGGACGACCCAGGACTCGAAAGTGCGATGAGGCTCGGCGACAGGAGCCCTTTGACCAAGCGCGAGGCCCATGACCTGGGGCGCTTCGGCATGGGCTTGAAGACCGCGTCTCTTTCACAGTGCCGGCGGCTGACAGTCGCCAGCGTAAAAGATAAGAGGCGGAGCTGCCTGCGATGGGATCTCGACGAGCTCGCGTCCGACCCGAACAGCGATTGGCTGCTCTTCGAGGGCCCAGCCGACGGCTCTCAGCAACATCTCGCCAGCCTCGACGGCAAAGCGGCCGGGACGCTGGTGCTCTGGGAGAGGCTCGACCGCATCGTCACTGCCGGCTACACCGCTGACAATTTTGGCGACCTCATCGACGGCGTCGAGTCGCATCTGGCCATGGTCTTTCATCGCCTACTGCAAGGACCTCGCGCGCGAATCAAGCTGCTGATCAACAACCGCCCCGTCGAACCTTGGGATCCATTCATGACGGGACACTCAGCTAAGCCGTGGGCCTCGCCTGTCGCTCAACAGCGCACCGACAGCGGATTGGTTCTCGCTCAGTGCCACGTTCTGCCCCACCGCGACCAGCTGAGCACTGATGAGTTCGAAGAGAACGCCGGATCGGCTGGCTGGACTGCGCAGCAAGGTTTCTACGTTTATCGCAACGAACGGCTGCTGGTGACTGGCGGTTGGCTTGGACTTGGCAGGCCGAAGGCCTGGAATCGCGAGGAAGTATATCGCCTAGCGCGCATTCGGCTGGACATCCCCAATACTGCCGACGCCGACTGGAAGATCGATGTCCGCAAGTCGACAGCACGGCCGCCTGTTTCACTGCGCCCCTGGTTGATGGCTCTCGCCGAGAATACGCGCGATCGCGCCCGTCGCGTCTTCGCGTTCCGCGGGGCGCCGACTCCTGCTGCAGGCAATCAACCTATCGGGCAAGCTTGGCGGGTCGAACGACTTAAAGCTGGCATGCGCTACCGCATCGACGATTCGCACCCGTCAGTTACTGCTGTCTTGGAACGCTCCAGAGATCTGCAGCCACTAGTGAGGGCCATGCTACGCGTGATCGAAGAGACCGTTCCAATCCAACGCATCTGGCTTGACACTGCAGAGAACAAGGAAACGCCACGCACGGACTTCGAGGGCGAACCGACTGCTACCGTCATCGAGGTTGCAACCGTACTCTTCAATGACCTGATCGAACGTAAAGGCCTGAGCGAAGAGGAGGCCCGGAGGTCGATGCTGAGGACCGAACCATTTCAGAAATATCCGACGCTGGTCGCAACACTAGGGAGGAATCAATGACCGCAGCAGAAGCGACAGCCGCTCAGGCTGAATTGTTGGAAAATGTCATTGCCACTGCGCAGCGACTGATCAAGGCGGAGAAAGATCCATCCATGATCACTCCGGCCTTCATTGCCGAGAAGGTACAGTTGGCTGCCACTATCTTCGCGGGCGCTTCACCGGACGCCGTTGACCAAAACAAGGCTGTCATCGCTCTGATCCAGCGATTCAGCCATCGGATCGGCAAGGCCACCACGCTCAAGGACAATACGAACCACTTCGACTGGCTCTCAGCCGCTCGCAAGCGCGATTGGCACTACTGGCGTCGCTACCGAGACTTCCTCGAAGCCAAGCTCTCCGACTCTGTGGTCGAAGAGCTCAATGGAGCCACGGATGAAATTCTTGGTCTGCTAGAAGATCCACAACGCTCCGACGACTGGGACCGCCGCGGGCTCGTTGTCGGCCATGTGCAGTCAGGCAAGACCAGTAACTACTCAGGCCTCATCTGCAAGGCCGCTGACGCCGGCTACAAAATCATAATCGTGCTTGCAGGCATGCATAACAACCTGAGATCGCAAACCCAGATGCGGCTTGAGGAAAGCTTCCTGGGCTACGAGACGACCGTCGACCGAGATCCTGGCATGCCCATCGGCGTAGCCGAATTCGGCGAGGATTTGAAGACCAACTCCGCGACCACTCGAGCAGAGAATGGTGACTTCAACAAGGCCATCGCCAAACACTTCCACGGCATCTCGCCCGAAGAGCGGCCCTGGCTTTTCGTGGTCAAGAAGCAGAAAACCGTCCTCACGGAGTTGCTAAACTGGATCCGGACGCGCGTGGCCGACAGCACTGACTCAGTCGACGGCCGTAAGCTCGTGACCAAGCTACCGCTTCTCGTGATTGACGACGAGGCAGACCATGCATCGGTCGACACGGGCGAACAGATGTTCAATGACGACGGGACGCCAGATGAAGAGCATCAGCCGAAGACAATTAACAGCCTGATCCGGCAAGTGCTGCACGCCTTTACCCGCAAGGCCTATGTCGGCTACACCGCCACTCCATTTGCCAACATCTTCATTCATCACAAGGGCACGACAACCAAAGAGGGACCCGACCTTTTCCCACGGGCCTTTATCATCAACCTTGCCGCGCCCTCCAACTATGTAGGCCCAACCCGCATGTTCGGCAAGATGACCAAAGATGGGCGCACGGGCGCGCTGCCGCTCTCGCGGAACATCGCGGACCACTACGACCCCAAGGCTGATTCAGGCTGGATGCCACCTAAGCACAAGAAGACCCATGTGCCGACCTACAACGGCCAGAAGATCATCCCTCCTTCGTTGCACGAGGCTATCTGTGGATTCGTCCTTGCTTGCGCCGTGCGAGACCTGCGCGGCCAAGGGGACCAGCACAGTTCAATGCTTATCCACGTTACACGGCTCATTGACGTGCAGACCCATGTGCGCGAACAGGTTGAAGAGGCTGTCCGTCGCATGCGGCAGAAGATTACGCGCGGAATCGATGCCGACGTATTGCTCAATCAGTTGCGCGAGCTCTGGGAGAAGGACTTCCTCCCCATCCGGGACCAAGTCGCTGAACTTTCGCCGCCGGACGAACGTCCGCCGGCGATGCCCAGTTGGAACGATGTCCTTAAGGCCTTGCCCGACGTGCTCGATGATATTGAGGTCCGGTCGATCAATGGCACCGCGAAAGACGCGCTCGACTATGCAACTCCGGGTTCTGCCCTCAAAGTAATTGCGGTTGGCGGAGACAAGCTGGCTCGTGGCCTGACGTTGGAAGGGCTGTGCGTGAGCTACTTCGTCCGTACCACCAAGATGTATGACACTCTCATGCAGATGGGTCGCTGGTTTGGCTACCGCCCTGGCTACCTGGACCTATGCCGTCTCTACACGTCCCCCGACTTGGTGAGATGGTTCGCCCACATTGCCGATGCATCGGAGGAGCTGCGGGATGAGTTCGACTTCATGGCCGATGCCAAGTTGACGCCAGAACAGTACGGCCTCAAAGTTATGTCGCACGAGGTACTTACTGTCACCTCCCGGTTGAAAATGCGAAACGCGCAGACCCTCTCGCTCAGCTACAGTGGAACACGACCTCAGACCATCCTCTTCCATCGGGATGCGGCGATCCAACAGCAAAACCTGGAAGCCACCGACGCCTTGATCGCATCCCTCGGCGACAACTGGCTCCCTGATCCAAAATACGGCCGAGATGGCGACCCAGACTCCTGGCCTGGCGCTCGCCTTTGGAGAGATGTGGATGCATCCAAGGTGCTTACGTTCCTGGGGGCTTACGCGACGCATCCGAACGCTAGCAGCGCGAAATCCGCACTACTCTCGGAGTTCATCATCAAGATGGTCGATATCGGGCAGCTCACCAAGTGGAGCGTTGCCCTGCTCGCCGGTGGCCAGGGCTCGGGCGAACCACACACCTTCCCCGGTGGCAAACCTTCGACGACCTATTCGATACGTAAGACCGAGGACCCTGACGACCAGGAGAAGATCGATCCGAAGCTCTTCGCGATCGGCGTCCTCACCGATCCGAAGGATGAGGGCATCGACCTTAACGATGATGCCTGGCGAGACGCATTGGCTCGCACCAGAGCAGCATCCAAGCGCGAGCCAAGCAATCCATCGACCTTCCCAAGCGGCAAAGGCATCCGAAAAACGCGCGGTAAGCTCGGCGGCGAAGCGGATCGCGGACTGCTACTGCTCTATCCTCTCACACCCTACATCTACAAAGACAAGAGCACGACTCCCGAACGTTTAATCGTCCCCGATTGGGATAAACCCATCATGGCCTTTGCCATCGCGTTCCCTGCAAGCGACAACGCTATCAGCGTGGAATACGAAGTCAACCACCTCTACTGGCTTCAGGAATATGGCCCGTCCGAATGAAGAGTTCCTGCTCGCGTGGCTATCGCTGTCCGCTGATGACCCCACACCAGGTTGGCAAGCCATCGTGCTGCCGCCAGCCGGCCCCGTCGATGTGCAAGCGGGTCGACGCTCGCCTGACAACGCCGAAGCGATTCTGCTTGGCTTCCCCTCTGCCCGACTGACGCCGGCTGAAAAGCTGCCCGAAGGCCAGGGATTCAGCGTTGAGCGCGCGGATTCCGACGGCATCCACCAGCTACGCCTCGCGCTGACGAGGCGGACCGCCGGCAGCGCTGAACTCTTTGCCGCCATGGTTTGCGACGTGGTGGGAACGCTGGACGAGGCAGCCTCGGCCGGAGCAACCGAAAGGAAGCTACTGCAAGTGTTTCTCGGTCGGGTTGGCGCATGGCAAGAGTTCATGCGCAAGGGTTCGCAGTCGCTAAGCCCTGAGGCTGAGATCGGCTTGGTGGGAGAGCTCACGCTGCTTCGGACAATCATCGACGCGGGCGTGCCGGTGATCTCCGCCATCGAATCGTGGGTTGGTCCGCTCGATGGCATCCAAGACTTCGAGATCGGCACCGGGGCTTTGGAGGTCAAGGCCACTATTTCGGCCGCGGGATTCCCCGCCAAAATCGGCTCGCTCGAACAGCTCGATGACTCCGCGCGCCAGCCGCTGTTCCTCGCCGGCACGCGTCTGCACCAAAGTGAAACCGGGCAGAGTCTGCCGGAACTAGTGGCGGAGATGCGCGATGTCGCCGCGGGCGAAGCCGAGGCCATTCGTCTGTTGAGCGAGCGGCTGATTGCCGCCGGCTACTTTGACGCCCACGCGGACAACTATATCCGCCGATTCACGCTGGTCAACATTCTCGTCATCGAGGTGAAGGACGGATTCCCCCGCCTCACGCCGGACAGCGTACCACTGGGTATTGCTAGAGTCGCCTACGAGATTGACCTCGGCAAGGTCGCGGGATCGAGTATCCCGGCCGCTGATGCATTGAAGAGATTGAGAGCGATATGAATTCTACTTTGCTGGACTTCCTGCGCGAGACGCAGTCCGAAGTGAAATCTCAATTGCGCGATGGCGCGCTCTACGAGGAACTGGTCTTCGCCGGCATTGTCATGGAACACATGTCGGAGATCGGCATGACCTTCGAACCCGTCGAGTGTCACTTCGAAGGCACTGTGAGCAATGCAATCCTGCGGCTCAGTGGCTACTCCATTTCCGAAGACAGCGACCAGCTGGACCTATTCGTGAGCCTGTATGCCGGCGTCGATGAGCTCACACCCATCGCAGATTCCGAAGCCAAGTTAGCTGCCGAGCGCTGCCTGCGTTTTCTGACACTTTGCGCCGAAGGGAAGATGGCCAAAAGGCTCGATCCATCCAGCGACGTGCGCTCATTGGCCGAGACGCTGCAGACTGTCTTTAATGACCTTGAACAGATCCGCGTCTACGTAATAACGGACCGTGTGGCCAAATCCAAGAGTTTCAAGACACGTGACATTGGTGGCAAGGCCGTGCGCCTGGAAGTGATGGACATCGAGCGGCTGCATAGGCACACGTCCGAGGGAAAGCCGCGCGACGAACTGGTTGTTGACTTCAATGAGGTGTCAGGATCTTCCCTGCCCTGCGTCTATGTACCAGGCGAAAACGATGACTATGACTACGCGTTGACGGCAGTTCCAGGCGAAGCCCTGCGGCTGCTCTATGAGAAGTTTGGCGCACGCCTACTTGAGGCCAATGTCCGATCCTTCCTCAGCGTCACAAGCAAGAAAAGTGTCAACGCCGGTATTCAGTCGACGCTACGTTCGGCACCCGAGCGGTTCATGGCCTACAACAATGGAATTGTGATCGTGGCTGATGAGATGATCTTGGGCAAGACATCCCAGGGCGAGCAGGGCATCGCCTGGCTCAAAGGGCTGCAAATCGTCAACGGCGGCCAAACGACGGCCTCACTCTATTTCACCAAGAAGAAACATCCTGAGACGGATCTCGGTCACGTCCGCGTGCCCGCGAAGATCATCGTGATGAAGGTACAGGACTCCACCAAGGAGGAAGCTTTGGTGTCCGACATCTCGCGCTACGCCAACAGCCAGAACGCAGTTCGCCAGTCGGACCTCTCAGCCAATAAGCCATTCCACGTAGAGATCGAAAAGCTGTCGCGCTCGGTCTACTGCCCAGACGGGGTGGGTCAATGGTTCTACGAGCGCGCCGCAGGAAGTTACAACACCCTACTCACTCGCGAGGGGAATACACCAGCTCGTCTCAGGGCACTGAAGGAGGCCATTCCATCGGCCCGCCGCGTGACCAAGACCGATTTGGCAAAGTACCTCAACGCCTGGGACTGCAAGCCGGATATCGTGAGCAGGGGTTCGCAGAAGAACTTCGACAGCTTCATGGCCGCGCTCTCGCCCATTGACGGCCAAGAGATGCCGTTGCCAAATGTGGCCGACTTCAAGGCAATGATAGCCAAAGCCAAACTGTATCGAGAAACCCAGAAGTTGCTGCGGCCGATGTTCCAAGCATTCCAAGCGAACGTAACCTCCTACACTATCGCCGTGCTCTCCGAAAAGCTGGGTGCACGCATCGACCTTGATCGCATCTGGACCAAACAAGCTGCATCGCCGGAGCTGATGTCGCAGATTGCTATCTGGGCCAAAGAAGTCAACGACATGCTGCACGCTACTTCTGGCGGGCGCATGGTATCGGAGTGGGCCAAGCGCCCTGAATGCAAGGATGCTGTGATGGGCGCGAACTACTCGGAGCCAGCCGACGACATTCCCGAGGTAAAGGCCACATGAGTAGCGGCTAGGGTAGTCGAGCGGTATAGTCAATCATTATGACCGATGTCGTCAGCCCAGAAAAACGCAGTCAGATGATGGCCGGCATCAAGGGCAAGAATTCCTTTCCCGAGATGCGGGTCCGTAAGATGTTGTTCGCGATGGGGTATCGCTTCAGGCTGCATCGGCGCGATTTGCCGGGCACTCCGGACATCACCATGCCAGGCCACAAGATTGCGATCTTTGTACACGGCTGTTTCTGGCACGCGCACCAGGGATGCAAATACGCAAAAACGCCGTCGACACGGACTGAGTTTTGGACCTCCAAGCTGCGTAGCAATGTCGATCGGGATCACCACGCTGTCGCCAAGCTGACCGAGTTGGGCTGGCGAGTGCTAACCGTATGGGAGTGCTCGACGCGCGATCGTGAGACCGCCGCGGGCCTGCCCGCAGCCCTGCGACAATGGATCAATAGCGACGTAAGCCTTGGGGAGATCAGCGCACCAATTCCGGCGGCTGACGCCAAGCCTGGGCAGGCAGCGTACCTTAACGAACTGTCCTAATTTCAAGCCGAGCCGTGGCCACCACGCCCCCTCCATTGAAATGCTTGCCCGCGAATTCTACGAGGGTCGGGCGCCAGCCTGACCGGGAAGCAACGCAGTTCGAGCTCAAGCGCGTCGAAGCATAGTATGGCGGATGCCACTCGCACGATTTCTGCAAGGCGAAGTGGCATTCCGGCAGAGCACAATGACTCCGGCCGCTGACGGCGTATGCTGCATCCTCGGCGCGCTGTGCGCCCGGTCAGGATTCTTGTAAAGCTCGAGACGTTCGTGTCCCATCCTGACCGGCACCACGGCATCACCGCCGGCGCGGTGATGTCATGAAGTCGAGGATGATCTCGCCGATCTGCTTGGCTAGCAACGGCGGGACGGCGTTGCCGATCTGGCCGTATTGCTCCGTCCGATTTCCTTCAAAGAAATAGTTGTCGGGGAAGGTTTGCAAGCGGGCGGCTTCGCGCGCTGTCAGGCTGCGGCACTGTCCAGGGTCAGGGTGGATATAGTAGTGCCCATCCTTCTTGATGTGAGCAACCACCGTAGACGATGGAGATTTCCCCATCTGGACGCGAAAACGATCCTTGAATGGAATCGTCTCTTCGTCCACGTTCACATGATCGGGGAGCAACTTCGGCGGAAAATTGCGCAAATCCGGGGAGTACGGGTGCGTCGCGGCAAAACAGGCAGCGAACATGTAGCGATGCAGATCCGATCGCATGTGGCTGCGGGTCTCATGGTGCAAGACGCCACCGAGCTTCGGGTCCAGGTACCAGTCCTGCAAATCCTGGGGCATGCACCTCCCCGGTGCTACCAAAGCTTCCACGAACGGTGCACCAAAGGTCGTATGTTTCTCGGCCTTCTTAATGTACTTCCCCATGGCCGTTTCAATAACACTGCGCAGCGGCACACGCCACCCCTTAAGCGCCTGAGGCGACTCGCGAACCGCAGCGATCCACGCTTCAGGCGAATCAGGCTCCTTCGACAAACGACTGCGTAACGGCGGTAGGCCGGCCAGAGCTGCACTCACGCCAACCTTCTTGCTCACCTTTCTAAGCAGAAAAGACTCAGGTCGCTCTGTGAGCGCCGGAGTAGTCTTCGCCACATCTGAACGAATACCAAAAAGGATCACCCGATGCCGACTTTGCGGAACGCCGTGGTCGTCGGCTTCGATCACATAGTCGTTGGGCTCGAGCTCGCCTTCGGCCTTGTGGACCACAAACGATCGGATCTCATATTTGAGATCGGCACGGGGAGCTTTTAGGTCAGAAAGGATCTGTTCAAAGATGCGCTTGCCGGAGTTTGTGGAATTGAGCATCCCCTTGACGTTCTCCATCACAAAGATGGCCGGAGCGAACTGCTGGATGATCCGCAAGTACTCCATGTAGAGGAAGTGTTTGGCATCCGCCTCGAACTTCTTCACGTCCTTGCTGCGAAGCCGCGATCGGCCCGCGAGGGAGTAGGCTTGGCAAGGCGGGCCGCCGATAAGCACCCAATCCGCCTGGGCACCCAGCGCCTCGCGAATCCATCCGTCGACCTCCTCGGGCGAGGTAACGCCGAGCTCTGCGCAACGAGCTTCTTTGGCTGCGTGCTCCGCAGCGACCTTGATATCAGGATGGGACAGAAACTGCTCGCGCGTGATCTGGCCGCGGACGTAGTCGTAGTAACAGTTCGGAACTTGTCCCTTGGGAAACTTGCGGAAGATCGCCCGAAGTAGCAACGTCCGATGAGCGACGGGATCCTTTTCGATAGAGACCTTGACTGCAAACCTGCGAACGCCCGCCGCATCTACGACAGACGAAAATCCTTCGCACAGCCCTCCCGGTCCGGCAAATAGATCGATCACCGGAATATTTCCACGCTGAGTCATTAGTTGTGATTTTTTATCAGAGAACTTGGCCGAACGGCCTCGAATTGTATCAGTGGGACGATCACGGAGCATGGTCCAGCCCATGACGTAACCCTCCAGCTATCGATCTGACCTCGCGTTCGGTATTGACCATTGTGGGGTGTAGGACACTCCCCTTGGATTGCCCCGCCTGCCCATAATATCGCCGCGTTTTGGCTGAAATATGCCCCAGCCGATATGGTGAGTACGTCATAGTTCCTTCCATTCGTCTAGGCGGTCCGCCCATTGCTGCATCATCGCTTTGCGCTCATCAAGGTACGTAGCGTGGTTGTACGTGCGACGCACATTGTTCTGATCAGCATGAGCGAGTTGAGCCTCGATCGCATCGGGCCTATATCCCATCTCGTTCAGCCGGGTGCGTCCAGTGGTGCGAGTGGCGTGGGGACTATAGGTCCCGCTCCAACCGACAACTTTGAGAGCCTGCCGGAGCGCAGCGATGGACATTGGTCCGTTGCGGTCGTCGCGTCCAGGAAAAACATGTTTGCGGTCACCAGTCAGCCCGCGAAGCTTTTCAAGCATCGCAATTGTTTGTCTGGGCAAAGGCACGACGTGCTCCTTCCTCGCTTTCATCCGAATTGCAGGAATGCGCCACGTTGCAGCAGCCAGATCGAACTCCGACCACTCAGCTTCGGCAGCCTCGGAAGGACGCACGAGCGTCCACCACATAAGCTGCATGCAATAGTTGATCTGAAATGTGCAGCGGTGGTTGTCGAAGTCACGGAGAAGCCTGCCGATCTGCTCAACGGTGAGTGCCGTCTTGTGCTGGGTCTTGTTTGCCGGGATTGCCTTGCGGACAGGCCAGACCGGGTCCGTTTCGGCCCGCAAGGTCGCCACAGCGAACTCGAATACGGCCGACATCGTCCGCCGGGCCTCTGCCGCCACTGATGGCGCCCCTCGCTTGACCGTGTCCTGAAGAATACTCAAGACGTGCACAGGGGTGACATCTCGTACCGGCATCGCGCCGATTTTTGGAAAGACAACCCTGTTCATCATGTCCAAGCGTCTTTGCTTGGTGATCGTCTGCCAGTCCTTGGTTTGCAGCCACTCCTTGGCGACAAGCTCAAACGTATTCTTCGCCTCGCTGACCTGTCTGATCCGATCGATCTGTCGCTGTTGAGCTGGGCTGATACCTTGCTTCACGAGCTTGCGCGCGTCCTCACAAAGCTGCCGTGCCTCAGACAGCTTGACGTCGGGATAGTCGCCCAATGCGTACATGCTGGCATTGCCGTGGAGCGTATATCGATACCTCCACGCCTTCACTCCAGAAGGCTTGACCTCCAGGTAGAGGCCTTTGTGATCATTGAGCCGATACAGCTTCTCCCGTGGCTTTGCATTGCGGCAATGCGCATCCGTGAGCATGAGTTGCCCCTTTAACAACAAAATATCTGCGCAAATGCACTCACCTTTCCGAGGAGTCGCAAATTTTCGTACTCGGCATCGTACTCACATATAGCTCGGCAACCGGAGAACGACCAAGCAACTCCCTGAAACCAAAAAACCGCGTAAATACGCGGTTTTTCAGACACTTCCATCATTTCACCGAGTTTCACGAAACGCCGTGAAATCGAATCGTCGGATCAGACGTTGAACAAGAAATTCATCACATCGCCATCCTGCACGATGTATTCCTTGCCTTCCGCCCGCATCTTGCCCGCTTCCTTCGCACCCTGCTCGCCCTTGTAGGCGATGTAGTCTTCGTACGCGATGGTCTGCGCGCGGATGAAGCCGCGTTCGAAGTCGGTGTGGATGACGCCCGCGGCCTGGGGCGCGGTGGCGCCGATCGGCACGGTCCAGGCGCGCACTTCCTTCACGCCGGCGGTGAAGTAGGTCTGCAGGCCCAGCAGCTTGAAGGCGGCGCGGATCAGGCGGTTCAGGCCCGGTTCTTCCATGCCCATGTCCGACAGGAAGGCCTGGCGGTCGGCGTCGTCCAGGTCGACGATCTCGGATTCGATGGCGGCGCAGATGGCGACCACCGGCGCGTTGCGGGCGGCGGCGAATTCGGTCAGGCGGTCCAGCAGCGGGTTGTTGGTGAAGCCGTCGTCGGCCACGTTGCCCACGTACATCGCGCGCTTGGCGGTGATGAAGCAGAGCTGGGCGATGTCGGCCTTTTCCTCGGTGGTGAGGTCGAGCGAGCGGATCGGCTTGGCTTCGTTCAGTTGCGCCACGCACTTTTCCAGCACGGCGACCAGGCGCTGCGATTCCTTGTCGCCGGAACGCGCGGTCTTCTGGTGGCGCTGCAGGGCCTTTTCAGCGGTCTGCAGGTCGGCCAGCGCCAGTTCGGTCTCGATGACTTCGATGTCGGCGATCGGATCGACCTTGCCGGCCACGTGGATCACGTTGGGATCCTCGAAGCAGCGCACCACGTTGACGATGGCGTCGGTTTCGCGGATATGCGAGAGGAACTGGTTGCCCAGGCCTTCGCCCTTGCTGGCGCCCGCCACCAGGCCGGCGATGTCGACGAACTCGACCGTGGCCGACAGGATGCGCTCGGGCTTGACGATCTCGGCCAGCTTCTGCAGACGCGGATCCGGCACCTCGACCACGCCGACGTTCGGCTCGATGGTGCAGAACGGGTAGTTCTCGGCGGCGATGCCGGCGCGGGTCAGAGCATTGAAGAGTGTCGATTTGCCAACGTTGGGCAGGCCGACGATGCCGCATTGCAGAGCCATGGGAATCCTGTGTAAGTACGGTATTGATCGTTAACGTTCTAGTTTACCCCGCCGGGCGACGCGCCATGATGACCGCGCCCGGGGGGACGGACGGTTCAACTGGCCGCCGTGGGGGCCCAGCGCATCACGGCCCAGATCAGCAAAATGGGGCCGGCATTGAACATCGCGTGCAGCGCGATCGCCGCGCCGATGCCGCGGCGGATGCGGATCCAGCCCAGCACCAGGCCGGTCAGCCACTGCGGCAACACCAGCAGCGGCAGCAGCCAGTACGGCGTGTGGTTGAAGACGAAGTTGGTCAGGTGCACGGCGGCAAAGGTCAGCGCCACCAGGTGGAACACCCAGCCGAAGTGCTTCAGGTAATGGCGCCGCCAGGCGGTGTTCCAGCCCTTGAGCGGCTCGGGGCGCGGACGCAGCGACCAGCAGGCCAGCAGCACGAAGGCCGCCAGCAGCAGGCCCGTCCAGATGCGCGGGCCGTACAGCACCACCGGCAACAGCGCCGGGCACAGCCACAGCGCCTGCTTGGGCCGGCGCAGGCCATAGCGGAACAGCATTTCCTCGACCAGCGGGGCCCAGATCACCGCCGTCAGCCACGGGATGTTGGCCGGGTCCAGCCGGTGCGTGACGCCGCCGACGCCGGCCGCGGCGACCGCCACCGGCCCCAGGGCGAACAGGTTGATCAGCCACAGCACCGCGGCCCAGGCCAGCAGGCGTCCGGGGCCGACGCCCGGCCACCAGTCCGACACCCAGCCGATCGCCGGCGTGCGCCCGGGCAGGCGGCGCGCCGGATGCGGATGACGCACGAAGCGCCAGAAGTCCGCCAGCTCGCTGCGGAAGCGCAGCTTGCGCGGCGCGGCGGAACCCGGGGCGCCGTCCATCAGGCGTCGTTGCCGCTGTGCAATTGGCGGGTGGCCAGGGCGAAGTCGCCGGCCAGCATGGCCGGCACCACGGCGCGGCAGCGGTCGATGACCGCCTCGATTTCCTTCTGCTCTTCGCGGCGCGGCGGATGCAGCACGAAATCGGCCACCTGCTGCGCCAGGCCGAGCGTGCGCGGATGGCCGATGCCGATGCGCAGGCGCCAGAAGTTCGGGCTGCCGAGCGCGGCCTGGATGTCCTTCAGGCCGTTGTGGCCGGCATGGCCGCCGCCCTGCTTGAGTTTCACCTGGCCCGGCATCAGGTCGAGCTCGTCGTGCAGCACCAGCACCTGCTCCGGCGTCAGCTTGTAGAAGCGCGCCAGCGCCCCGACCGCCTGGCCGGAACGGTTCATGTAGGTGTTGGGCTTGAGCAGCAGGACGTTGTCGGCCCCCAGGCGGGATTTGGCCACCATGCCGAAGAACGACTTCTCCAGCGCGAACGAGGTGCGCAGGTCGTCCGCCAGGTGGTCGGCCAGCCAGAAGCCCGCGTTGTGGCGGGTGGTTTCGTAGTCGGGACCGGGGTTACCCAATCCCACGATGAGGCGTATGGGAATAGACATGATGGGGGGTGTTTAAACCAAAAAACCCTGCGCATGCAAATGCACACGCAGGGTTTCGGACGCAAGCCGCGGGAAAGCCGGAGCTTTCCGGCAGGACTTAGGCGGCGGGAGCGGCCGGAGCGGCGTCGGCTTCGTCGGCGGCAGCGCCACCCTTGACGACAGCGGCGGCCAGCAGCGGGTTCTCTTCACCACCGTGCGGGACGTAGGTCACGCCCATCGGCAGCTTGATGTCGGCCAGGTGGATCGAAGCGCCGGCCAGGATGTCGGCCAGGTTGACTTCGATGAACTGGGGCAGCGCCGACGGCAGGCAGGTGATTTCCAGTTCGTTGGCGACGTGGCTGATGATGGCGCCGCTCAGCTTGACGGCCGGCGAGACTTCAGCGTTCACGAAGTGCAGCGGCACCTTGGTGCGCAGCGCCTGGTTGGCGTCGACGCGCTGGAAGTCCACGTGCAGGACTTGCGGCTTGTAGGCGTGCCATTGAACCGAGCGCAGCAGGACTTGTTCGTCCTTGGCGCCTTCGAGTTGCATTTGCAGGATCGACGCGTGGAACTCTTCCTTGCGCAGGGCATGGTAGATCTCGTTGTGGTCGAGCTCGATGTTCAGCGGGGCAGCCGTACCACCATAGACAATGGCGGGAACGCGGCCCGCGCGGCGCAGGCGGCGGCTCGCACTCGAACCCTGGACGCTACGCGCAGTGGCGATAAATTTCATGGAAAACTCCAAAAACAAAAATTGGCGAAGCGGACTTCGCCGGTTGTGATCACGGCGCACGACAGGTGCGCCGTGTTGCTTGCGTCTTGCCGCGACCAGCAAGACACAAAAAACAGGGGTGGGCCGAACGCCCGACCGACGCCTGGCGTCAGTCGACGAACAGCGAGCTGACCGATTCCGCGTTCGAGATACGCAGGATGGTCTCGCCCAGCAGCGCGGCGCACGACAGCTGGCGGATCTTGCCGCTGGCCTGGCCTTGCTCGGAGAGCGGAATGGTGTCGGTGACGACCAGTTCGTCCAGTTCCGACGCCTCGATGCGGTCGATGGCGCCGCCCGACAGCACGGGGTGCGTGCAATAGGCGTAAACGGCGCCGGCGCCGCGGTCCTTCAGGGCCTGGGCCGCCTTGCACAGCGTGCCGGCGGTGTCGACCATGTCGTCCATGATGATGCAGGTGCGGCCGTCGACTTCACCGATGATGTTCATCACTTCCGACACGTTGGCGCGCGGACGACGCTTGTCGATGATGGCCAGGTCGGCTTCGAGCTGCTTGGCCAGCGCGCGGGCCCGCACCACGCCGCCGATGTCCGGGGACACGACGACCAGGTTCGAGAAATTGCGGCGCCAGATGTCACCCAGCAGGATCGGGCCCGCGTAGATGTTGTCCACGGGAATGTCGAAGAAACCCTGGATCTGGTCGGCGTGCAGGTCCATCGTCAGGACGCGGTCGACGCCAGCCACTTGCAGCATGTTGGCCACGACCTTGGCCGAGATCGCGACGCGCGCCGAACGCGGGCGGCGGTCCTGGCGGGCGTAGCCGAAATAGGGAATCGCGGCGGTGATGCGGCCGGCCGAGGCGCGGCGCAGGGCATCGACCATCACCATGATTTCCATCAGGTTGTCATTGGTAGGCGCACAGGTGGGCTGCAGGACGAAGACGTCCTTGCCGCGCACGTTCTCGTTGATCTCGACCATCACCTCGCCGTCGGAGAAGCGACCGACGGTCATCTTGCCCAGGGACATATCGAGGTGGTTGACTACGTCCACGGCCAGCCGAGTATTGGCCGTGCCCGTGAAGATCATGAAGCTATCGTTTGCCATGATGGATGATGCGATGGTCGTTTCGAGACACTAACGAGGTGATGCGAGAACCTGCGGAAACCGGAAAATAAAAAAGCTGCTGAACCCGGGCCAGTGTCTTACAGGCGTGTTCAACAGCTTTTTTATGTATTCGGTTGGCTGGGGAGGAAGGATTCGAACCTTCGCATGCCGGAATCAAAATCCGGTGCCTTAACCAGCTTGGCGACTCCCCAACTATCTTGCAATCCAATTCCGCAACGGATGCTCAGTCAACCCAGGACATGCCTGCACTAACCGGAACCGTGGTTGCGTTGTGCTGTTGAGTTTGCAGTTTGCTTCAACAGCGCCGCGCATTGTAGCGGTAATTTCCGTTTTCGCCAAAACGGCCTCCGAAAGTTCGGAAAACTCGGCGTATAAACACGCGCCAGATCCCGACATGCGAACTTGGGTACCCGTGTCTTTCAACACACCCTGCTCTGCAAGCCACCGCGATGCCCTGAGAACCTCAGGATAAAGACGGTAGACCACCGGCTCCAAATCATTTTTCCCGAAGGAAAATGTAGGCGAAGCAAGAAAGTCCGCTATTGTGATGTAAGAAGAATCCCTTGTCAAATCGGGGGCGGAAAAAATTCCAACAGTCGGCACGCTCGCGTCCGGCTGCGCCACCAGATAGGCCCGCGCCGGCAGGTCCAGCGCGGTCAGTTGCTCGCCCACGCCTTCGGCAAAGGCGGACTGGCCGAACACGAACACCGGCACATCCGCGCCCAGCGGCAGCGCCAGGTCCATCAGCTCGCGCCGCGACAGGCCGGTACCCCACAGGCGGTTCAACGCGATCAGCACGGTGGCCGCATCGCTGGAGCCGCCGCCCAGGCCGCCGCCCTGCGGAATGCGCTTTTCCAGCGCGATCTGCGCGCCCTGGCGCGTGCCGGTGGCCTGTTGCAGGGCGCGGGCGGCGCGCAGGGTAAGGTCGTCCTGTTCCGACACGCCGGGCAATTCCGTGGCGCGGCTGATGACGCCATCGGCGCGCGCCTCGAAATGCAGCGTGTCGCACAGGTCGATGAAGCGGAAGGCGGTCTGCAGCAGGTGGTAGCCGTCGGGACGGCGGCCCACCACATGCAGGAACAGGTTCACCTTGGCGGGCGCGGGTACGTCGTAGAGAGTCACGGCGGATCGGGGAAAAGGACGGTTGCGTCGATTTTAGCGATCCGCCGGATGCGACGGCGGCGGGCGCGGCAAAACCGGACCGCCGCCGCCCGCCGCACCACCCGCGATCAGGCGATCTGCGGCGCGACGCGGCCGGCCAGGCGCTCGGCCGGGGCCTCGATCACCTGCCCTTCCGGCAGCTTGAACACGGCCACGGCGCCCGCCAGCTGGCGCGCCTGCTCTTCGAGCGCGCCGGCCGCGGCGGCGGCCTGCTCCACCAGCGCGGCGTTCTGCTGGGTCACGCCATCCATCTGCGTCACGGCGCGGTTGACCTGGTCGATGCCGGTGGCCTGCTCTTCCGAGGCGGCGGAGATCTCGCCCATCAGGCTGGTCACGCGCTGCACCGAATCGACGATCTCGCGCATCGTGGCGCCCGCGGTTTCGACCTGCTCGGAACCGACGCCGACCTTCTGCGCCGAGTCTTCGATGAGCTGCTTGATTTCCTTGGCGGCGGCGGCGCTGCGCTGGGCCAGCGTGCGCACCTCGCTGGCGACCACGGCGAAGCCCTTGCCCTGCTCGCCGGCGCGCGCGGCTTCCACGGCGGCGTTCAGCGCCAGGATGTTGGTCTGGAAGGCAATGCCGTCGATCACGCCGACGATGTCGGAAATGCGCGACGAGCTGCCCGAGATGGCGCGCATCGTCTCGACCACGCTGGAGACGGCCTCGCCGCCGCGTTGCGCCACGGCGGCCGAGGCGGCGACCATGCGGTTGGCTTCACGCGCGGTATCGGCGTTCTGCTTCACGGTGGTGGCCAGCTCTTCCATGCTGGCGGCGGTTTCCTCGAGCGAAGCGGCCTGCTCTTCGGTGCGGCTGGACAGGTCGGCATTGCCGGACGAGATCTCGCGCGCGCCGACGTTGATCTCATCGACGCCGCGGCGCACCGTGGACACCGTGCGCACCAGGCTGTCCTGCATCGCGCGCAGCGCGCTCAGCAGCGCGCCGATCTCGTTGCGGCCGCGATCGGCCACGCGGCGCGTCAGGTCGCCCTCGGCGATACGGCGGAAGATCTCGCCGGCTTCCACCAGCGGACGCACGATCATGCGGCGGATCAGCACATGCGCGCCCACCGCCATCAACAGGCCCAGCACCAGGATGCCGGCCAGCAGATAGGTGAAGATCATGTGGAACAGCGAGATCTCGTCCATCACCTCCTGCCCGGTGGTTTCGGCGCGGCGCATGAAGGCGTCGCGCTCGGACACCAGCAACTCCTGCACCTGCTGCGTGCCCTGCTTGAAGTAGGCGTCCATGTCGCCGGCCTCGAGCACCTTGCCGACGCTCTGCAGGTTGCCGCTGAGGTTGTTGTAGGCCTCGATCAGGTCCTTGGACTCGGTCTTCTCTTGTGCCGACAGGCCGCCGGCAAAGGTCTGGAAGGCGCGATCGCCCGCGGCGATGCGCTGGCGCGCCAGGCGCAGCGCGGTGGTGTCGCTGGCATTACCCTGCGCCACGCGGGTGGCGTAGCGGCTCAGGTCGGTGCGCGCCGCCACCAGCGACAACGCGGCCGAGTTCACGGCATTGACCTGTTGCGAAGACAGGCGATAGAGCTGGCCGACGTCCTGGTTGGTCTGGCGCAGCGCGACGAAACCCATGCCGCCCACCAGCAGCTGGAAAGTGAAAAACACCGCGATGATCCCCAAGAGCATCGTCGCGATTCGCGTATTCCTGAACATTGGCATTCTCCGTAAAAAAGCGGCGGCGCGATCCGCGGCCACCGGCCTTGCATGCCGCGCGCAGGGGTCGTGCGCGCGGGTATCGGAAGAATTATTCAGGTTAAACAGAATCTATCAATCAGTAACAGCGTCGGTTTTGCAACGCTTATTTGCCAAATTGAAGCCGGAGGGACGTGCTACCGACCGACGACAAAACGGCCCCGAAGGGCCGTCGCGGTGGTCACGAAACTGCAGGAATCAGGGCTTGTTGACGACCAGCCGCACCATGATGCGGCGGCCGGGTTCCTGGCGCTCGAGCACCAGCATCTGCGGGCCGAGCGTGTCGTAGCGCGACAACCGCGCGCGCCAGCCGCCCTGCTCGAACGCCACGGGGCGGCCGAGCTCGTCGTTGGAGACGTCGGTGGCCTCGGGCTGGCCCGGCAGCCTGCCGCGCAGCCAGTCGCGCAGGCCGGACACCGGCATGCTGCTGCCCAGGGCGTCTTCGGCCAGGGCGTCGGGGTTGTCGGCCACCAGGCGGGTGCCGTCGGCCTTGGTCAGGCTGGCCGCGCCGGGCTGGCCCTCGACCCGCGCCTCGGTCGAGCCGAGCGGGTTGGTCAGGTCCAGCACATAGCGGCGGCCGTCGTCCGACCAGGAAAAACCGCCCTGCACGGCATTCTGCTTGCCGCTTTCCTCGTTGACCGTGATGGCGAAACGGCCGATGCGCGAGAAGGCGTCGGCCGAGGCGCCTTCAATGGGCTTGGGCGTGGTGGTGCAGGCCGCCAGCGCGAAGGCCAGCAGGGCCAGCAAGGCCCAGCGCAGCCAGGCCATGCCGGCGGCCAGGCCGCGAGGCGTCGTGACTACCGCTGCCGTCACAGGCTGACCCCGAGGCGCTTGACGACCTCGAGCACGGTCTTGTTCTTGGGATCCTTCAGCAGCGCGGCGCGCAGCAGCTCGACCGCCTGGTCGCGCTTGCCCTGGGTCCACAGCACTTCGGCCAGGTGGGCGGCGATGTCGGCTTCCGGACGCACGCTGTAGGCGCGGCGCAGGTAGTCGGCGGCGGCGACCTGGTCGCCCATGCGGAATTTGACCCAACCCATGCTGTCCAGGATGAACGGGTCGTTGGGCGACAGTTCCAGCGCCTGCGTGATCAGGTCCAGCGCCTCGGGCAGGCGCTGGTTGTGGTCGGCCAGCGTGTAGCCCAGCGCGTTGTAGGCGTGGGCATGCTCGGGATCCAGCGCGATGACCTGGCGCAGCATGCGCTCGAGGTCGGCCAGGCGGTCCTGGCGCTCGTACAGCATGGCCAGTTCGTACTTGATCTCGACGGTGTCGGGCAGCGCCTGGTCGGCCGCTTCCAGCACCGACACGGCCTGGCCGACGCGGTCGGCGTCGCGCAGGATCTGGGCCTTGGTCAGCACGCCCAGGGTGCGTTCTTCCTCGTCCTGGGGCGCGGCGGCGTCGACCATCTTGATGGCGTCGTCGACCCGGCCGGACTTGGCGCGCAGGGCGGCCTGGCGCATGCGCGCCGAGAAGCGCAGCGAGGGATCGTCGATGCGGCCCAGTTCGGCGATGGCTTCGTCGTATTGGCCCTGGTCTTCGGCGATGCGCGACAGCAGCACGTGGGCATCGGCCGCGGCGGCGCCGGCGTCGGTGGCGCCCGGCACGATGGCGCGCTGGCGCTGGTTCTGGACGTCCAGGTACTGCTGCAGCAACGTCTTGGCCTGCGGCAGCTGGCCGGCCTTGTAGGCCAGCTGGGCCTGCATGAAGAGCAGGTCGAAGTCTTCCGGCGAGCGCCGCGACATGGCCTGCAGTTCGGCCAGGGCGCCGTTGTAGTCGCCGGCGTCGGCCATCTGGCCGGCCAACATCAGCCGGACCTTGCGGGCGTTGGGATTGCGGTTGATATAGGCGCGGGCATCGGCCTGCGCGCGCTGCGGGTCGACCTTGGCGCCGTACTCGAGGACGCGCTGGGCGGCGGGTTCGGACTTGGGGTCGGCGGCCAGGGCGGCATGGGCCTCCTGGGAGGCGCGCGGGTAGTCGCCGGCGGCGGAGGCCACGTCGGCCAGCGCCAGGTGGGCGGCGGGCAGCTTGCGCACGCTGTCGCTCAGGGCTTCGTCAAGGATGCGCAGCGCCAGGCGGCGGTCGTTCAGGCGGCTCAGCACGGCCAGGGCCTGGCCGATGGCGGCCGGCTTGTCGCGCGAGGCCTCGATGCGGTTGCGCAGGGCCTGCGACAGGCCCTTGGTCTGGCCGTTGGCGGCGGCCAGCGCCAGTTCGGTGGAGCTGGCTTCCAGGTCGTTGGGCGACAGGCGGGCCCAGACGCGGGCGGCGTCCAGGGCGCCCGGCAGGTTGCCGCCGGCCAGCTGGAATTCCAGGCCGCGGCGCGCCAGGCGGGGATCGCCGGTGTCGCGCGCCAGGCCGACCATGGTGTTGGCGGCGGTGCCGTACATGCCGCGCTGGGCGGCGATTTCCGACGCCAGGACACGATAGAAGATGTCGGCGGTCAGCGACACGTAGGGCAGTTGGCCCGGACGCAGGCGGATCACCTCGGTTTCTGGCTGGCGGTTCTGGGGCGCCATGCGGGGGCCGGTCGCATCCCGCGTCCGGCTGTCGGCGGCCTGGGCCTGAGGGGCCAGGGCGGAGGCCAACGCAAGCGCCAGCGCGGCAATCCCGATATTCATTTGTTTGAAAGACGACTTCACGCGGCCCGTCCGGTTGGTGGCACAATCTTCGTACACGCAATTGATGATCTTACACTGGCTCATGCCGGAACTGCCTGAAGTTGAAACCACGCGTCGCGGAATCGACGCCGTCATCACCGGCCGCCCCCTCACGCGGCTGGTCGTCCACGAGTCCCGGATGCGCTGGCCCATCCCGGCCGACCTGCCCGCCCTGCTGGGCGGCCGGACCGTACTGGAATGCGGCCGTCGCGGCAAATACCTGCTGCTGCGCTTCGACCACGGCACCCAAATAGTGCATCTCGGCATGTCCGGATCGCTGCGCAGCGTGGCGCCCGGTGAATTCCTGCGCAAGCACGACCACGTCGAATGGATCTTCGACCAGGCCGTGCTGCGGCTGCACGACCCCCGCCGCTTCGGCGCGGTGCTGTGGCACCCCGATGCGGACGGACCGGTCGAAAACCACCCCCTGCTGGCCAAGCTCGGCATCGAGCCGTTCGACCCGCGCTTCGACGGCGCCTGGCTGCACCACCACTTCAAGAACCACGGCGCCGCGATCAAGCAGGTGCTGCTGGCCGGCATGGCGGTGGTGGGCGTGGGCAATATCTACGCCTCCGAAAGCCTGTTCCGCGCCCGCATCAATCCCAAGACCCCGGCCAACAAACTGTCGCGCGCCCGCTGCGACCGCCTGGCGGACATGGTGCGCGCCACCCTGGCCGACGCCCTGACCTCCGGCGGCAGCACCCTGCGCGACTACGTCGGCGCCACCGGCGAGCCAGGCGCCTATTTCGAGATCCACGCCGCGGTCTACGAACGCGCCGGGCAGCCCTGCCGGGTCTGCGGCACGCCGATCAAGCGCATCGTCCAGGGCCAGCGGGCGACCTATTACTGCCCCAAGTGCCAAAAGACCTGAGCGGCCCCCTCGAAACATCCCACCCCCTGGGGCCGCCCGCGGCCTGAAAGGTTCCCATCCGGGCCGCCCTGCGCGGCCCGGATGCATTTGGGCAAGCCCCGGAAACCCAAGGGAATCCCTGGCAAAAAGGGTCAATTCGTTTATAGCAAACGTATTGCACAACCACTAACGTCAAGCTATAGTCCGTCCACACACCCTATTCCTATAAAAGTGGAAGGAGCCTCCATGAGCAAGCAATTCGCTTCGCACGCCGACCTGACCGACAAGGTCGTCTCGTTCGAAAAGCTGTCCGACAACGCCTATGCCTACACCGCCGAAGGCGACCCCAACACGGGCGTGATCATCGGCGACGAGGCCGTCATGGTGGTCGACACCCAGGCCACGCCGGTCATGGCGCAGGACGTCATCCGCCGCATCCGCGAAGTCACCGACAAGCCGATCAAGTACATCCTGCTGTCGCACTACCACGCGGTGCGTGTGTTCGGCGCCTCGGCCTACAACGCCCAGGAGATCCTGGCCAGCCGCGACACCTACGACCTGATCGCCGAACGCGGCGAGCAGGACAAGGCCAGCGAGATCGGCCGCTTCCCGCGCCTGTTCCGCAACGCCGAATCGATTCCCCCCGGCCTGGTCTGGCCCACCATGACGTTCAAGGGCGAGATGACCGTCAACCTGGGCAACCTGGAAGTCAAGCTGCTGCAGGTCGGCCGCGGCCACACCAAGGGCGACACCATCGCCTGGCTGCCCGAGCAGAAGATCCTGTTCGCCGGCGACCTGGTCGAATACCAGTCCACCCCCTACTGCGGCGACGCCTACTTCCGCGACTGGCCCAGCACGCTGGACGCGCTGTCGGGCTTCGAGGCCGAAAAGATGGTGCCCGGCCGCGGCCCCGCGCTGAAGAACGCCACCGAAGTGCGCCAGGGCCTGGCCGGCACGCGCGCCTTCCTGACCGACCTGTACGGCGCGGTCAACCGCGGCGTGGCCGAGGGCAAGGACCTGAAGACGATCTACCGCGAGGTCTACGACTTCATGAAGCCGCGCTACAGCGACTGGGTCATCTTCGACCACTGCATGCCGTTCGACGTGTCGCGCGCCTACGACGAGGCCAGCGGCCACGTCCACCCGCGCATCTGGACCGACAAGCGCGACCTGGAAATGTGGGCCCAGCTGGAGGGCTGATCCCGCGCGGCCGGTCCGCCGGCCGCGGTTCCACCGATTGAAACGGCGCCGCACGACCCGCCGGCCATGCGCCGCGGGCGACGCGCGGCGCCGCGCATAAAAACAAAATGACCCACACAGGAGACAACCGTGGGAGACATCGACTTTCAGGCGATGGAATTCGCCTATGAGAAGCACGCCGACCAGGCCGCCGCGACGCAGGCGCGCCACCCGGTGGTGGTGGTGGGCGCCGGCCCGGTCGGCCTGACCACGGCGCTGGACCTGGCGCGCCAGGGCGTGCGGGTAGTGGTGCTGGACGACGACTACCGCCTGTCCACCGGCTCGCGCGCCATCTGCTTTTCCAAGCGCACCCTCGAAATCTGGGACCGCCTCGGCGTCGGCCAGCGCATGGTCGACAAGGGCGTGTCGTGGAACGTGGGCAAGGTGTTCTTCCGCGACCAGGAGGTCTGGCGCTTCGACCTGCTGCCCGAACCCGGCCATCGCCGCCCCGCCTTCATCAACCTGCAGCAGTACTACGCCGAAGGCTATCTGTACGAACAGGCGCGCCAGGAACCGAACATCGACCTGCGCTGGAAGAACAAGGTGGTGGGCCTGGAACAGGCGGGCGACGGCGTGGTGCTGTCGATCGACACGCCCGAAGGCGGCTACGCGCTGCATGCCGACTGGCTGGTGGCCTGTGACGGCGCCCGTTCGCCGGTGCGCAAGCTGATCGGCCAGGAAAGCCACGGCCGCATCTTCCGCGACCGCTTCCTGATCGCCGACGTCAAGATGAAGGCCGACTTCCCGGCCGAGCGCTGGTTCTGGTTCGACCCGCCCTTCCACCCCAATCAATCGGTGCTGCTGCACATGCAGCCCGACAACGTCTGGCGCATCGACTTCCAGCTGGGCTGGAACGCCGACCCGGTCGAGGCCGTCAAGCCCGAGAACGTGCTGCCGCGCATCCGCGCCCTGCTCGGCCCGGACGCGCAATTCGACCTGGAATGGGTCAGCGTCTACACCTTCGCCTGCGAGCGCATGGACAAGTTCCGCCACGGCCGCGTGGTGTTCGCCGGCGACTCGGCGCACCGCGTCTCGCCGTTTGGCGCGCGCGGCGCCAACAGCGGCGTGCAGGATGCCGAGAACCTGGCCTGGAAACTGCGCCTGGTGCTGGCCGGCCACGCGCCCGAATCGCTGATCGACAGCTACGCCGCCGAACGCGAGCACGCCGCCGACGAGAACATCCTGAATTCCTCGCGCGCCACCGACTTCATCACGCCCAAGAGCGACATCAGCCGCAGCTTCCGCAACGCCGTGCTGAACCTGGCCCGCACCCACGCGTTCGCGCGCACGCTGGTCAACAGCGGCCGCCTGTCGCTGCCCGCCACCTACGCCGATTCGCCGCTGAACAGCCCCGACCGCGACGCGTTCGCGGGCCGCATGCGGCCGGGCGCGGTGGCGCTGGACGCGCCGGTGCGCGGCCCCGGCGACTCGCCCTGGTGGCTGTCGCAACTGGATGCCGGCTTCACGCTGGCCCTGTTCTGCGGCGACCAGCCGCCCGCCATCGACACCTTGCAGGCCCTGCGCGCGTTGCGCCTGGCCGCCGTGCCGGTGACAGCCGTGCTGGTGACCGGCCCCGGCTGCGACACCGCCGGCTGGCCGGAAGACATGGCGCGCGTCGTCGACAGCGAGGGCCTGCTGGCCCGGCGCTATGACGCGCTGTCCGGCACCGCCTATCTGATCCGCCCCGACCAGCACATCGCCGCGCGCTGGCGCGCCTTCCAGCCCGACGCGGTGGCGTCGGCCGTCAACCGCGCGATTGGCCGCGCCTGAACCCGGAGGCCCTATCCATGCTGAACACCGAAACCAACCTGGCCGCGCCGGACGACTTCTACGAAGCGCTGATCGACGCCCATCGCGACCTGAGCAACGAGCAGAGCCAGGAAATGAACGCCGCGCTGATCCTGCTGCTGGCCAACCACCTGGGCGACATGGGGGTGCTGCGCGAAGCCCTGGCGCAGGCGCGCGCGTCGGTCACGCCGGCGACGAACCCACCGCAAACGCATTGACGATCAGGGCGCGCAGCCACTGGTTGCCGCCATCGCGGTCGTAGCGGCGCTGCCAGTACATATTGGTCTGCAGCGCCGGCACCTTCACCGGCGGCGTCATGTAGCGCAGGCCAAAGGGCGGCGCGGCGCTGGCCGCCAGCTTCTCGGGCACCGTCGCCAGCAGGTTGGTGGCGCTGACGATGTATGGCACGGCCGAGAAATGCGGCACGCTGAAGTGCTCGGCCAGCATCACCCCGGCGCGCTCCATCGACTGGACCACCTGGCCGTAGGGCGCGGCGCGCGACACGATCAGGTGGCGCTCGGCGCGAAACGCCTTCAGCCCCATGCCGGCATGCGCGGTCGGATGCGCCTGGCGGAACAGCGTGGCGTACCCCTGCCGGAACAGCATGCGCTGCAAGGTGCCCGCCCCCATCTCGTCGAACGCGCCAATGGCCAGGTCGACCCGGCCCGCCTCCATCTCGCGCGGCAGGTCGGGCCCCTGCACCCGCACCGAATCGATGCGCACCTGCGGCGCGACCTGCACGCAGACTTCCATCAGCCGCGGCATGAAGTGGATCTCGCCGACGTCGGTCATCGCCACGCGGAAACGCCGCGTGCTGGCGGTGGCGTCGAACGCGTCCTGGTCCTGCAAGGCCTGCGACAGCATCGCCAGCGCCTCGCTCACCGGGCCGGCCAGGCGCTGCGCGCGCGGCGTCGGCAACATGCCCTGCGCGGTGCGCACGAACAGCTCGTCGCCGAAGGCCAGCCGCAGCCGGCGCAGGGCGTTGCTGACCGCCGGTTGCGACAGGTCCAGCCGCCGCGCCACGGCGGACAGATTGCGGTCCTCCAGCAGGTGCTGGAACAGGATCAGCAGGTTCAGGTCGACGTCGCGCAAGTCCGCCATTCAGGCACCCCTACTATTCACAAAATTTATAGTTGCTATTTTTGCATTCCCGTAGCCGTGGCGGGGGATTTTTCCGACAATGGCGTATCGGCGCCGGACATCCCCATCCGGCGCGCCACGACCAAGACCGCGCGGCAAAGCATCGCGCGCCACCCAGGAGGATTCCATGGAACTGCAATACCAGACCGGCTTCGGCAACGACTGTGCCACTGAAGCCCTGCCCGGCGCGCTGCCGCTGGGCCGCAATTCGCCGCAGCAATGCCCCTACGGCCTGTACGCCGAACAGCTGTCCGGCACCGCCTTCACCGCGCCGCGCAGCGAGAACCGCCGTTCGTGGCTGTATCGGATCCGCCCGGGCGCCCAGCACCTGCCGTTCGAGCCGTTCGGCGGCGCCGCGGGCTGGGAAAGCGCGTTCGGCCATGGCCCGGTCACGCCCAACCAGCTGCGCTGGAGCCCCCTGCCCATCCCCACCGCGCCCACCGACTTCGTCGAGGGCGTGAAGACCTGGGGCGGCAACGGCGGCCCCGACGAGCAAAGCGGCGTCGGCATCCACCTGTATGCGGCCAACCGCTCGATGCAGGGCCGTTATTTCTACAACGCCGACGGCGAGTTGCTGCTGGTGCCGCAACAGGGCCGCCTGCGCCTGGCCACCGAGCTCGGCCTGATCGACCTGGAGCCGCTGGAGATCGCCGTGATCCCGCGTGGCGTGCGCTTCAGCGTGCAGTTGCTGGACGACACCGCGCGCGGCTACATGCTGGAGAACTTCGGCGCCGCGCTGCGCCTGCCCGAACTGGGTCCGATCGGTTCGAACTGCCTGGCCAACGCCCGCGACTTCAAGACGCCGGTGGCCTGGTACGAAGACCTGGAAGGCGACTTCGAGCTGATCGCCAAGTTCACCGGCGGCTTCTGGCGCGCCTCGATCGGCCATTCGCCGCTGGACGTGGTGGCCTGGCACGGCACGCATGCGCCGTACAAGTACGACCTGCGCCACTTCAACACCATCGGCTCGATCAGCTACGACCATCCGGACCCGTCGATCTTCACGGTGCTGACCGCGCCGTCCGACACCCCGGGCACGGCCAACATGGATTTCGCCATCTTCCCGCCGCGCATCCTGGCGATGGAAAACACCTTCCGTCCGCCCTGGTTCCACCGCAACGTCGCCAGCGAATTCATGGGCCTGATCCAGGGCGTGTACGACGCCAAGTCGGACGGCTTCGCCCCCGGCGGCGCCAGCCTGCACAACTGCATGAGCGGCCACGGCCCGGATGCCGGCACGTTCGAGAAAGCCTCGCACGCCGATACCAGCCAGGCCCATTACATCCGCGACACCATGGCCTTCATGTTCGAGACGCGGCGCGTGATCCGACCGACGGCCCAGGCCATGGCCTCGGTAGAATTGCAGGGCGACTATTACCGGTGCTGGCAGGGCCTGAAGAAGCACTTCGATCCCCGCAAGGCGTGACCGGCGTTTCCGCCGTCACGCCCGCCCACGGCGATGCGCGCAAGCGCATCGCCGTTTGGCTTTGGATTTTCCCGGCGCCCGCCGGCCCCTTATAAACACTGAACGAGACATTCCCGCCATGACCTCTCCCATCAACGAAACCCACGACCCGTCCCTGAAGAGCTGGATCGCCAGCGCCAACACGGGGACGTCGGACTTCCCGGTGCAGAACCTGCCCTACGCCGCGTTCCGCCGCAAGGGCTCGCAGGAATCCTTCCGCCCCGGCGTGGCCATCGGCGACCAGATCGCCGACCTGGCCGCGCTGGCCGCCGCCAAGCCGTTCGAGGGCGCCGCCGCCGAGGCGCTGGCCGCCTGCCAGGGCGACAGCCTGAATGCGCTGATGGCCCTGGGCCAGGCCCACTGGAGCGCGCTGCGCCTGGCGCTGTCGCGCGCCCTGCGCGAAGGCGCCGCGCTGCGCGCCACGGTCGAGCCGCTGCTGGTGGCCCAGGCCGACGCCGAATACACCACGCCCGCCCGCATCGGCGACTACACCGACTTCTACATCTCGGTGCACCACGCCACCGCCGTGGGCAAGCAGTTCCGCCCCGACAATCCCCTGCTGCCGAACTACAAGTGGGTGCCGATCGGCTACCACGGCCGCGCCTCCAGCATCGGCGTGGACCAGAAGTTCGCCCGCCCCGTCGGCCAGACGCGTCCCGCCAACGAGGGCGAGGCGCCGCAGTTCGGCCCCTGCGCACGGCTGGACTATGAACTGGAACTGGGCATCTTCGTCGGCACCGGCAACACGCAGGGCGACCGCATCGCGCTGGCGGACGCCGACGCCCACGTGTTCGGCCTGTGCATCCTGAACGACTGGTCGGCGCGCGACATCCAGGCCTGGGAATACCAGCCGCTGGGCCCGTTCCTGGCGAAGAACTTCGCCTCGACCATTTCGCCGTGGATCGTCACGCTGGAAGCGCTGGAGCCGTTCCGCACGCAATGGAACCGCGGCCCGTCCGAGCCGCAGCCGCTGCCGTACCTGGCCTCCGACGCCAACCGCGCCAAGGGCGCCTACGACGTGCGGATGGAAGTGCTTCTGACGACCGAACAGTCGCGCGCCGGCAAGCAGGCGCCGGCCCGGCTGTCGGGCAGCAACTTCCGCGATGCGTACTGGAACGTGGCGCAACTGATCACGCACCACACGGTCAACGGCTGCAACCTGCAGCCGGGCGACATGCTCGGCACCGGCACGCTGTCGGGCCCGCAGCCGTCGGAAGCCGGTTCGCTGCTGGAACTGAACCACGGCGGCAAGAACCCGATCGAGCTGCCCTGGGGCGAGAAGCGCACCTTCCTGCAGGATGGCGACCAGGTCATCATGCGCGCCGAGTGCGTCAAGGCCGGCTACCCGCGCATCGGCTTCGGCGAATGCTCGGGCACGGTGCTGCCGGCGCGGGTCTGAGCGGCGCCCGTCAGGATCGGGGCGTGGCGGCCGCATCGGCCGTCAACGCCTCGATCTCGTCATCCTTGGCCTGCCATTGCTGGCCCAGCCAGTGGTGGAATTCGGTGCGGAAAGCCTTGTCGCGGCTGTAGTCGCCTTCGCAGAAGGCCGGCGGCACCGGCACGTGATGCATGCGCACCCGCACCTCGCCCATGCGGCCGCAGGCCATATCCCAGAAGCTGGGCACGCCCGCCGGATAGGCGATGGTGACATCGATCATCGAACGAAAGCGCGTGCCCATCGCGTTCAGCGACACCGCCAGCCCGCCCGCCTTGGGCTTGAGCAGGTGGCGGTACGGCGAGCCCTGCGCATCGCGCTTGGCCGGCGTGAAGCGCGTGCCTTCGGCGAACACCATCACGCTGGTCGGCACCAGCGAGAACTTCTGGCAGGCGCGGCGCGCGGTTTCCTGGTCCTGGCGTCCCAGGGCCGGATTGCGGCGCAAGGCCGCCTTGCCATGGCGCTTCATGAACGGGAAGTCCAGCGCCCACCACGCCAGCCCGATCACCGGCACGTAGATCAGCTGTTGCTTGAGGAAGAACTTCAGCAGCGGGATGCGGCGGTTCAGCGAGCCTTGCAGCACGAAGATATCGACCCAGGACTGGTGGTTGCAGTTGACCAGGTACCAGTCGGCGTAGCGCAGGCCGGTGTTGCCGCGCACGTCCCAGGGCGCGCGCTGGATGCGCGTGAACCAGGCGGTATTGACGCTGATCCAGGCCGTGGCGATGCCGTTCAGGATCGGATCGATGCGGCGCCTGGCCGCGGCGAACGGCAGCGCCAGTTTCAAGAGCGCCATGGGAAACAGCAGCAGGCACCAGAACAGCGTGCTGACGCCGATCATGAGCGTGCTGAACACGCCGGTCAGCCAGGCCAGGCGGCCACGCGGCACCGGCCAGCCACGCCAGCGCGGGGCCGGGGCGGACGCGGGCGCGTCGGTTGCATCAGCGACAGGGGGCCGGATCGGACCGGCGAGCGGATCGGGAAAAGTCATGAGCGCGAGTGTGCGAGGGCTGGCTTCGGGCCGGTTTGAGCGGGATCAAACCGGCCCCAGCCCCGGACGGGGTGAAGTCAAGGCAGGCGGTATTTTTCTTCGCGGTAGACCCAGCTGGCCCATAGCGCGTGCGCCAGCGCCTCCTTGGTCAGGGCTTCATCCGCCGGCTCGACCGGCTCGTAGGTCTCGTCCTGCCCGACCGGCGCGGCGCGGTAGCGGAATTCGCGCGGCGCCTTGGACGGTTCCAGCACCAGCAGCTTGTCGCCTTGCAGGTAGCCGAAATTGTCGGCGTACTGCATCAGCGCGCGGTTGGGATCGCGTTGCGTCAGGTCCGCGCCCAGCATCGGGTTGACGTTGTCGAGCCCGATCAGCGACAGCAGCGTGGGCGCCATGTCGATCTGGCTCACGATGCGTTCATCCTGGCGCGGCGCGATGCCGGCGCCCAGGATCAGGGCCGGGATCTGGAAGTGCCGCACCGGCACCGGGATCGAGCCGTACACACGGGAATCGTGGTCGGCGATCACCAGGAACACGGTGTTGTCCCAGTACGGCGCCTTGCGCGCCTTGTCGAAGAACTGGCCCAGCGCCCAGTCGGCGTAGCGCACGGTGTTGTCGACGCTGGCGGGATCGCCCACCGGCTGGATGCGGCCCGCCGGATATTCCCACGGCGAATGGTTGCTGACCGAGAACGCCAGCGTGAACACCGGCTTGTCGCCGTCGGCGCGCAGCAGGCGGTCGACCTGGGTGAACATGTCTTCGTCGGACGCGCCCCACGAGCCTTCGAACACCGGGTTCTCGAACTTCGGACGATCGACCACCTCGTTGAAGCCGTTGCCCAGGAAGAAGGCGCGCATGTTGTCGAAGTGCGATTCGCCGCCGTACACGAAGCGCGAGTGGTAGCCATGCTTGCCCAGCGCCTGCGCCAGCGTGAAGAAACCGGTCTGCGAGCGCGGCAGCTTCACCACCGCGTCGGCCACGCTGGGCAGGAAGCCCGCCGTGACCGCCTCGATGCCGCGCACCGAGCGCGTGCCGGTGGCGTAGGCGCGGTGGAACATCCAGCCCTCCTTGCCGAGGCGGTCGATGTTGGGCGTGAGGTCCTTGCCGCCCAGGCTGCCGACATACTGCGCGCCCAGGCTTTCCTGCAGGATGATCACCAGGTTGAGCGGCTTGTCGCGCCGCACCGTGGCCTTCTGCTCGTGCAGGCTGGGGTAGCGCGCATCCAGCGGCGCGCCCGTCAGGCCCGCCTTGTCGCGCACGATGGCGTTCATCTCGTCCACCGGCATCTTCGGATACATCGCCGCCGACGAGCGTTCGTCGCGCATGCGGTAGGCGGCATCGAACACACTGTAGAGCGAATTGAGCGCCAGCGAATTGACCATGGCGTCCGAACTGAACGCGACCTTGGCCGGGTTGATCGGGCGATGCTCCAGCGTGCCGCGCGCGCCCAGCACCACCAGCGCCAGGATCGCCAGCGACGCCAGCGGCCGCTTCCACCACGCCAGGAACGGATCGCGCACCCGCGCCGGGAACAGCTTGACCGCCAGCCAAGCGGCCACCAGCAGCGCCACCAGGGCGGCCAGCAACACGCCCTTGTAGCCCTGCCACAGCATCGAGCCGACTTCCTTCGGGTTGAGCAGGTAGATGAAATACAGGCGGTTCGGGCGCGTGTCGTATTCGGCGATGAACTGCGGCGTGGAGACTTCCAGCAGCACGTACAGCATCCACCAGACGCGGAACCACCAGGCGGTGACGCGCGCGGCCCATGGCCGGTGCCCCAGCCACGGCGAGAACACCGCCGGCAGCGCGATCACCATGGACAGCAGGCAGACGTCGATGCGCAGGCCGCCGAACAGCACCGGCCACAGGCCGCCGGCCGCCTCGACCCGGTCCCACATCCACAGCGACAGGCCCAGCCGGCTCAGCGTCAGCAGAACCAGCACGGACACGATGAAACGGAGCGTCAGGCGGCGCATGCGGCGGCCCTCCCCAGACAAATGGAATCCGTTGATGCGCCGCGCTTACCCAGCCAAACCATGCCTGCCGTCCGGTGATTGAAAACGGCCAAGGTTAACGCGGATTGACGCGCCGCAGCGCCGGCGGCGGCGCGGCACGAGGCCCGTATCAGGTGGATGACAACCTTGTCATGTTGTATGACATCCGATTTCGATGCCAACGCGCCACGCAAGGCGCCCGGCTACCCTCGGGCGCGCTCGCGGATCGGCGTCATTGCGCGCGGCGCAGGCGTTCGCGGCTGTTGCTCAGGTGGGTGCGCATCGCGGCGCGCGCGCCCTCGGCATCCTGGCGCATGATGGCGCTGTAGATGTCCTCGTGCTCCAGGTTGACGCGGGCCAGGTAGGCGGCGCGGTCTTCGTGGGCGAACTTGGCGGAATTGATGCGGGTGCGGGGAATGATGGCCGAGCCCAGGTGCGACATCAGGTCGGCGAAATAACGGTTGTCGGTGGACTGCGACACCAACAGGTGGAACTGGAAGTCGGGCGTGATGGTGTCGCCGCCGCTGTCCAGCGCGCCCTTGAAGGCGTCCAGCGCCCGCCGCATCTCGGCCAGCTGGGCCTCGCTGCGGCGCATCGCGGCCAGGCCGGCGGCCTCGCTTTCCAGGCAGATGCGCAGTTCCAGCAGCACCAGCACATCGCGCACCGTGGCGATATCGGCCGGGTCGACGCGAAAATCGCCGCTGCCGCTGGGCTCGAGCGCGTAAGTGCCGACGCCGTGGTGCGTTTCGACCAGGCCCGAGGCCTGCAGCCGCGACAAGGCTTCGCGCACCACGGTGCGGCTGACGCCGAACTGCCGCATGATCTCGGATTCAGTGGGCAGCTTGTCGCCGGGGCGGATCTCACCGCCGCGGATGCGTTCGGAGATGCTCTCGACCAGGCCCTGGGCCAGGTTCCGAGGACGACGCTGCGGCAAGACGGGGGTATCGACAGGAGCGTTCATCAGGGATTATCCGAGAGCGGTTGCGTGGCGCTTGACTGCAAAATTTCGTGCTTATTATACTTTGGACAGGTTGTACGATAACGTACCAGGTAAGTCCACTCCACCGCGCCATCCACCGAGCGTTGCGCCATGAGCCTAGCCGTCGACCGCATGCCTGCCTCCCCCCGCTGTCATCGCCTGTTATTGACCGGCGCGGCCGGCAACCTGGGCCGGGTCCTGCGCCCGCGGCTGAAAGCCCATGCCGACGTGTTGCGGGTCTCCGACGTCGCGGCCATGGCGCCCGCCGCGGCCGGCGAGGAGGTCGTGCCGTGCAACCTGGCCGATCCGGCCGCCGTCTCCGAACTGGTGCGCGGCACCGACGCCATTGTGCACCTGGGCGGCGTTTCCGTGGAGCGTTCTTTCGAGGAAATCCTGCCGGCCAACATCCAGGGCGTCTATCACGTCTACGAAGCGGCGCGCATCCACGGCGTGCGGCGCGTGGTGTTCGCCAGCTCGAACCACGTCATCGGCTTCTACGAACAGGGCGCGCGCCTGGATGCCGACGTGCCGTTGCGGCCCGACGGCTATTACGGCCTGAGCAAGGCCTACGGCGAAAACCTGTCGCGTTTCTACTACGACCGCTACGGCATCGAGACGGTCTGCCTGCGCATCGGCTCGTCGTTTCCCGAGCCCAAGGACCGCCGCATGATGGTGACCTGGCTCAGCCACGACGACCTGACCGACCTGGTGGTGCGCTCGCTGTTCACGCCGGACGTGGGCCACCTGATCGCCTATGGCGCGTCGGCCAACCGCGACAGCTGGTGGGACAACCACGGCGCCGCCGCGCTCGGCTTCGCCCCCGGGGACTCCTCCGAAATCTTCCGCGCGCAGGTCGAGGCGCAGCCGCCGCTGGCGGCCGACGACCCCGCCGCGCGCTACCAGGGTGGCGCGTTCGTCAAGGCCGGCCCGTTCCCCTTCCCCCCGCGCTGACACCCCTCTTCCCCATCATGGCAACCTCTGCCGAACGCATCGGAACCCTGCTTTGCGGCGTGGGCGAAAGCCCCGTGTGGCGCGCTGCCGACCAGGCGTTCCACTGGACCGACATCCCCGGCCGCGCGCTGTGGCGCTGGACGCCCGCCAGCGACCGGCTCGATCACTGGACGCTGCCGCAGATGGCCGGCTGCCTCGCCCCGCGCGGCGACGGCTGGCTGCTGGCGATGGAGGACGGCCTGTACGCCTGCGGGCCGCTCGTGGCCGGCCAACCCTGCCAGCCGCGGCCGCTGGCGCCGGTGCGCCATGGCGCGCCCGGCATGCGCTTCAATGACGGCCGCTGCGACCGCCAGGGCCGCTTCCTGGCCGGCACCATGGTCATGGACATGGGCCTGGCCCGCAACGCCGGCAAACTGTATCGCCATGCGCCCGGCCAGCCGCTGGAAGCGATCGTCGACGACCTGATCGTGCCCAACGGCCTGGCCTTCAGCCCCGACGGCAGGACCATGTACCTGTCCGACTCGCACCCGTCGCGGCAGGTGGTCTGGGCCTTCGACTACGACATCGACAGCGGCCTGCCGCGCAACCGCCGCGTCTTCATCCCGAAACTGCCGGCCGGCCGGCCCGACGGCGCCGCCGTCGACGCCGACGGCGGCTACTGGATCTGCGGCAACGAAGCCGGCCGCATCTACCGCTATACGCCGGACGGCCGCCTCGACCGCAGCCTGGACGTCCCGGCCGCCCGCGTCGCCATGTGCGCCTTCGGCGGGCCGGACCTGGACCTGCTGCTGGTCACGTCCATCCGCCCCGCGGACGCCGCCCCCGATTCCGCCGCCGGCGCCGTCTTTGCCCTGCGCCCCGGCGCGCGGGGCCTGGAGGAAACCGCAAGCGCCGGTTAGCACCCGACCGCGGCGCCCCAGGCGCCCAAGCACGAGTAGTGAGCAGGTCCGTACACATCGAAGAGCTTCGGGGCCGCAATGGCCCTCAACGAAACGCCGTACTCCCAACCGGAGGTAGACATGTTGCGCCCGACCCTGACCCGCGCCATCCTGGCCGCGGCCGCTTTGCTGACGCTGATTCCCGCCACCCATGCCGCCGAGCTGCGCTCCGCGGACATCCATCCCGACGATTACCCCACCGTGCAAGCCGTGCGCCAGTTCGGCGAACTGGTCAAGCAGCGCACCAACGGCCGCATCACCATCAAGGTGTACGCCGGCGGCGCGCTCGGCAATGAAGACGACTCGATCGAGCAGGTGAAGATGGGCGCGCTGGCCATGGCGCGCGTGTCCAGCGCGGCCATGCACAACATCTGCCAGACCACCCGCGTGCCGTCGCTGCCATTCCTGTTCCGCTCCAAGGATCATCTGCACAAGGTGCTCGACAGCGAACTCGGCGAACAGATCCTGAAGTCCTGCGAGTCGGCCGGCTTCGTCGGCCTGGCCTGGTATGACAGCGGCTCGCGCTCGATGTACACGCGCAACAAGCCGATCAAGACGCTGGCCGACGCCAAGGGCCTGAAGATCCGCGTGCAGCAGTCGGATCTGTCGGTGGCGATGGTGGAAGCCATGGGTGGCAACGCCACGCCGATGCCGATGGGTGAGGTCTACACCTCGCTCAAGACCGGCCTGGTGGACGCGGCCGAGAACAACTATCCGAGCTACGAAAGCGCGCACCACTACGAGGTCGCCAAGTACTACGCGCTGACCGAGCACACCATGACACCGGAAATGCTGATCTTCTCGAAGCGGCAATGGGACAAGCTGTCGGCCGAGGACCAGAAGATCCTGCGCGAGGCCGCGCGCGAATCGGTGCCCTACATGCGCAAGCTGTGGGACGAGCGCGAACAGAAGTCGCGCGCGGTGGTCGAGAAGGCCGGCTCGCAGATCATCGAGGTGGACAAGGCCTCGTTCCAGGCGGCGATGAAGCCGGTGTACGACCGCTTCGTCACCACGCCGGACATGAAAGACCTGGTCGCCAAGATCCAGGCCGTCCAATAAGGAATCCGCATGTTGGCTACCTCCACCCATGACCCGGATGTCGCGGCGGGGGGCCGGGCGCATGCCCCGGCTGCCCCGCTGGACGTCTTTTCCCGCGGCTGCGCCCGGCTGGCGCGCCTGTGCATGTGGACCAGCGTGTTCGGGCTGGTCTGCCTGATCATCGCGGTCACCTTGCAGATCTTCGGCCGCCACGTGCTGAACAGCACCCCCACCTGGGCCGAGAGCCTGGCGCTGCTGCTGGTGCTGTACGTCACCATGCTGGGCGCCGCCGTCGGCGTGCGCGACGCCGGCCACATCGGCTTCGAGTCGCTGGTCGACGCCTTGCCGGCGGCCGGCCAGCGGCGTTTGAAGATATTCATCCACCTGCTGGTGCTGCTGTTCGGCGCGCTGATGGCGTGGAACTGCGCCCTGCTGGCCGAATCCGTGTGGGCCTACAAGATTCCCAATCTTGGCATCTCCAACGGCTGGAAATACGTGCCCGCGGCCCTCTCCGGCGTACTGATCGCGCTGTTCTCGATCGAGCACATCATCGCCCTGTTGCGCAACCAAAAGGTGGTACCGGCATGGCGCTGACCCTACTCTCGTTCACCTTCATGGGCTTCCTGGTGATCGGCGTGCCGGTGGCGTTCGCCATCGGGCTGTCGTCCATCACCGCGATCATGTACGAGGACCTGCCGCTGGCGGTGGCCTTCCAGCAGATGACCTCGGGCATGAATGCGTTTTCGTTCCTGGCCATCCCGTTCTTCATCTTCACCGGCGAACTGATGCTGTACGGCGGCATCGCCGACCGCATCGTCGCCTTCGCCAAGTCGCTGGTGGGCCACGTGCGCGGCGGCCTGGGCATGTCCAACGTGGTGGCCTGCACGCTGTTCGGCGGCGTGTCGGGCTCGCCGGTGGCGGACGTGTCGGCGATGGGCTCGGTGATGATCCCGATGATGAAGCGCGAGGGCTACCACGCCGACTACGCGGTCAACGTCACCACCCACGCGGCGCTGGTGGGCGCGCTGATGCCGACCAGCCACAACATCATCATCTACACGCTGGCGGCGGGCGGCAAGGTGTCGATCGCGGCGCTGATCGCGGCCGGCGTGGTGCCGGCGCTGATTCTGACGCTGTGCAACCTGGCGGCGGCGTATTTCGTGGCCCGCAGCCGCGGCTATCCGGCCGGCACGTTTCCCGGCTGGCACATCGTGGCGCGCTCGCTGGTGGCCGCGACGCCGGGGCTGTTCGTGGTGGTGCTGATCATCGTGGGCATCCTGAGCGGGGTCTTCACCGCCACGGAATCGGCCGCGGTGGCCGTGCTGTACGCGCTGGCGCTGACGGTCTTCGTCTACCGCTCGCTGACCTGGGACCAGTTCGTACGGGCCGCCAGCAAGGCGGTCAAGACGACCGGCGTGGTGCTGCTGCTGATCGGCATCTCGGCCACCTTCGGCTACCTGATCAGCTTCTACGGCGTGGCGGAAAAGACCGGCGAGCTGATGGCGTCGGTGTCCACCAGCCCGTGGGCGATCTTCCTGATGGTCAACGTGATCCTGTTCGTGCTGGGCACGTTCCTGGACATGGCCGCGACCATCCTGATCTGCACCCCGATCTTCCTGCCGATCTGCATGCAGTACGGCATGGGGCCGGTGCAATTCGGCATGGTGATGCTGCTGAACTGCGCGCTGGGGCTGAACACGCCGCCGGTGGGCACCACACAGTTCGTGGGGTGCGCCATCGGCGGGGTCTCGGTCGGCACCGTGATGCGGACCATCTGGCCATTCTACGGCGCCTTGCTGGCGGCGCTGGCGCTGGTCACCTACGTGCCGGCGTTCTCGCTGTGGCTGCCGGGCGTGCTGCTGAATTGAACCCCGGGCATGCGGGCCGGGCCGCGCGAGGCGGTCGGGCCCCGCAGCACCGGCCAGAAGAACAGTGCGGCCAGCAGCCACATCAGGGCCGCCGACCACAGCGTCTGGCTCAGGAAATGCGCGCCCTGCAGGACGCGCACGATCGAGAACCCGACGCCCGCGGCGATGCCCACGGCCAGCCCCCACCAGCGCCATCCGGGCCGCTGCGCGGCCCAGCCGGCGAAATACAGGGTCAGCATCGAGTAGCCGGCGCCGGCGTGGCCGCTCGGCAGCGCCCCGCCCGCCTTGGCGCGATCCCAGGTCCACCATGACAGCGGATACGGGGTGTACCCGCCCAGCGTCTCGAGGTCAAAGGGGCGCGGCAGGGTGGTGTGGTGCTTGAGCTGCGTGACGGCCAGCTGCCCCACGATACAGGTCGCCGCCACCGCCAGCGCGGCGCCGCGCAGGTGGCGCCACGCGGGAATGCGGTAGCTGGCCGCGGCCACGCCGATCGCGCCCAGCGCCATGCCGATGGGCAGGGCCAGCACCATGCGATGGCCGACCAGTTCGAGCCAGCGGTTGGTGTGCAGGGGGAAGTCGTCCAGCGGCACGCTGAACAGGGCGCGGGCGATGGCCAGGTCCAGGCCTGAGACGTTGACCCACCATGCCAGGCACGCCAGCATCAGCGTCACCCCGAGGACATGCGTGGAAAAGTAGAAAGCGGGCGTCGGCCGGACGGCCGCTGGCGGAGAAATGGGTGACATGTAGCGCGGGGGACGATGGCGCTCGGCCGAAGCAAACAGCTTAGGCGGCCGATAGTCGAAAATTCGTCAAATTCGGCCTCGCCGGGAACGGGCTGGCGCCCCTGAAGTAGCCCCCTGAAGTAGCCCCTGCCGTCGCCCCCGTGGTTGCCCTACGCCGCGCCCCCCGCCGCGTCCAGGCGCAAGGTGAAACGGGTGCCGCGCTGCGGCCCCTCGCGCGACGAATCCACCGTCAGCGTCCAGCCCTGCATGTCGCAGACCCGCTTGGCGATGGCCAACCCCAGGCCGCGCGCGGTTTCATCGCGCCCGGCCGTGCCCGAATCCCGCAGGCGGCCGCTGTAGTAACGGCGGAACAGGAATGGCAGGTCGTCCGTCGCGATGCCCTTGCCGTCGTCGCTCAACTGCAGTGCGCCGTCGGCGCCCAGGCTGGCCGTGAGCGTGGCCGGCGCCGCATGTTCGACCGCGTTGCGCACCAGGTTGCGCAGGACGGTCAGCAACGCGTAGCGGTCGAGGATGCGGATGTGGTCCGCCGGGATGACGTTGTCGAAACGCAGTTCGGCCATGCCGGCCTGGGTCTCGTAGCCGCGCCAGGCGTCCAGCATGCATTCGGACAGGTCGACCGGCTCGGGCGGGCGCATCTGGTCGCGGGCCATGGCGCGGGCGCTTTCCAGGCAGACGATGACGTCGTCGACGTTGTCGATCACCCGCGTCAGCCGCTGGCGCTGGTCGGACGTCAGGTCCTGGGTCAGCAGCATCAGTTCGCTGTCGGAGCGGATCGCGGCCAGCGGCGTGCGCACCTCGTGGCTGAGGTTGCCGGCGAACTCGCGTTCGCGCGCGATCGAGCGGTCGACCTGGTTCTGCACCCGGTTGAAGGCCTCGATCAGCCGGCCCGCCTCGTCGTCGCGGGTCACGGCCAGGTCGGGCGCGCCGGGCGCCCAGGTCGACAGGCGGTCGGTCAGGTCCAGCAAGGGACCCACCGCCACCGCCGCCACCCGCCGCGACAGGGCGTAGGCCCCGACCACGCAGATCGCGCCGACCCCCAGCACGATCAGGCCGAAATCGTGCACCCGCTCTTCGTTGTCGGTGGCGTCATACAGCAGGTAGACCTTGCCGTTGCCGGTGTCGGCCACCATCACGTGCCAGGTGTAGGCGCCGGGCTCGATCAGGTGCAGGCCGTTGTCGAGCCCGCGGATTTCCTCCGGCATGCCGACGGGCGCCTCGCCGTCGACGCTGAGCCAGGCGCGCATCGAGCCGCCCAGTTCGCGGGCGCCGCGGCGTGGCAGGAACTGGTCGCTGGTGCGGGCATGCTGCACCAGGCGGTCCATTTCGGTGTTGAGGATGTCGTTCACCAGATCGTCTTCCATCTGGTCGAACGTCAGGTAGGCGAGCAGGGCCAGCGCGGTCACGAACAACGCCACGGTGCCGGTCAGCGCCCACACCACCCGTTGCGTCAGGGTCCCGCTGCCCGCGATCCGGCTCATGCGCCGCGCTCCGCCGTCACCAGGCGCCAGCCGGTGCCGTGCATGGTCTCGATGCCGTCGAAGCCGGCGTCGGCCAGGGCGCGGCGCAGCAGGTGGACCTGGCTGCGCAGGGCGTCGGACGACGGCGGCTCGCTGCCCCACAATTGCGATTCCAGTTCCTCGCGCGACACCACCCGGCCCGGATCGCGCAGCAGCGCTTCCAGGATGATGATGGCCTTGCGCGTCAGGTGCACCGGCTTGCCGCCGATCGACACAACGCGGCTGCGGGTGTCATAGGACAGGTCGCCGAACACCCGCACCGTGTCCACGGTCGAGCCCTTGGCGCGCTGGATCAGCGCCAGCAGGCGCGCCTCGACCTCGAGCAGCGCGAAGGGCTTGGTCAGGTAGTCGTCGGCGCCATGGGAGAAACCGGCCAGCTTGTCGTCCAGGCTGTCGCGCGCCGTCAGCACCAGCACCGGCAGCGGCAGGCGCCGGTCCGCGCGCACGGTGTGCAGGACCGCGTGGCCGTCCATGCCGGGCAGGCCGATGTCCAGGATCATCGCGTCGAACCGCTGCTCTTCCAGGCGCTTGAGCGCGGCGGGGCCGCTGTAGGCCACGTCCGGCAGGAAACCGCGCGCTTCCAGGAAGGTGTACAGATTGCCGGCGATGATGTGATCGTCCTCGACGATCAGGATCCGGTGATTCGCACCCGCTGCGGGACTGGCCGCCATGTTCTCGTTCCCCATGGAAAGAAGGTTGTGTGCGCCCCGCTCAGGCTTGCAGCACCTTGCCGGGATTCATCAGGCCTTGCGGGTCGAGCGCGCGCTTGATGCGGCGCATCAGGGCCAGCTCGACCGGACTCTTGTAGCGCGGCAGCTCGTCGCGCTTGAGCTGGCCGACGCCGTGCTCGGCGCTGATGGAGCCGGCATGCGCATGCACGCTGTCGTGCACCACGCCGTAGATATCGCTTTGCAGCGCCAGCAGTTCGGCCTCGGTCTGGCCCGGCGCGTTGGCGACGTTGTAGTGCAGGTTGCCATCGCCCAGGTGGCCGAAGATCACATGGCGCACGCCGGGAAAGCGCGCCTGCAGCAGGCCGTTGGTCTGGTGCACGAAACCGGCGATGGCCGAGATCGGAATCGAGACGTCGTGCTTGACCGACTTGCCCAGCTCGGCCTCGGCCAGCGGAATGCTTTCGCGCAGGTGCCACAGCGCCTTGCTCTGGGCGACGTTGGCGGCGATGGCCGCGTCGTTCACCAGGCCGGCCTCGATGGCCTCGCCCAGCACCGTCTCGAAGCGTTCGCGCGCATGCGCCTCGCTTTCGCTGTCGGACAGCTCCAGCAACGCGAACCACGGCGAGGCGGCGGACGCGCCGTCGAACGGCAGGCGCTGCTGCGGGAACAGGCGCACCACCGCCTGCAGGCAGTCGCCGCTCATCAGTTCGAAGCCGGTCAGCGCGGCGCCGAAGCCGGCGCGGGCGCGCGACAGCAGCTCGACCGCGTTGTCGATGCTGTCCAGCGTCAGCAGCGCGGTGCAGGACGCCACCGGCCGCGGGAACAGCTTGAGCGTGGCCGCGGTGATGATGCCCAGCGTGCCTTCGCTGCCGATGTAGAGATCGCGCAGGTCGTAGCCGGTGTTGTCCTTGCGCAGGCCGCGCAGGCCATTCCAGATCTCGCCCTCGGCGGTGACCACTTCCAGCCCCAGCGCCAGGTCGCGCGTGTTGCCGTAGCGCAGCACCTGGGTGCCGCCGGCGTTGGTGGCGAGGTTGCCGCCGATGGTGCAGCTGCCCTCGGCCGCCAGGCTCAGCGGAAACAGCCGGCCGGCGTCGGCGGCGGCCTGCTGCACGGCCTGCAGGATGCAGCCGGCTTCCACGGTAATGGTGTCGTTGTCGGTATCGAGCGCGCGCACCCGGTTCAGGCGCGCGGTGGACAGCACCACGGCGCTGCCCGAGCCGTCGGGCGTGGCGCCGCCGCACAGGCCGGTATTGCCGCCCTGCGGCACCACCGGCACGCCATGACGCGCGCACAGCTTGATGGCATCGGCCACTTCCTGCGTGGAGCCGGGCCGCACCACGGCCAGCGCCTGGCCGCGATAGCGGCGGCGCCAGTCCAGCGCGAAAGGTTCGGCATCGGCGCCGGTCAGCACATGGGACTCGCCCAGGAGGGTCTGCAATTCGCTCAGCAAGGTCATAGGCGCCGCACGGAAAAATCGCGCCGGGCCGCGCCCGGGCGCTGTTCAAGGTTGGTGCGGACTATTGTAGAGGCAGAGCGGGCGCGGCGGCCTTAGCCGACCGCCTGGTCCAGGCGCGTGCCCGTCAGGCCCGTGCAATAGGCGCGCGAGGCGATGCGGTTCATCAGGAACGCCCGGTCCACGCCGGCGGGGCCGGGCATTTCGGACAGGGCGCGATAGGCGCGCCGCAGCGCTTCGCCGCGGGTGGCGCCGCACACCAGCAGGTGCGTGCACGGCATGTGGCGATCGGCGCAACCGTCGATGCGCACTTCCAGCGCATGCGCCGCGACCGGCTCGAAATCGGCCACGGCGGCGCCCGAACGCGGCTGGGCCTCGGCGCGGATCACGCGGAACACGCCGCTGCGGTCATCCAGCGAAAAGGCCACCGTGCCCATGCCCTGCCAGGCGCGATCCCGCGCCACGCTGGCGGCGATCCCGCGCAAGGCGCTTTCGACCGAGGCCGGCAGATGCGGCGCCGGGCATTCGGCGATCAGCACGCGGGCGTCGCGCCAGACACAGCGCTCCCAGGCGCGGCCCGTGGCCAGTTCGCCCTCGGGCGATACGAATACATGAACGTCGAGCCGGCGTTCCCGCCCGGCCGCCGGCCCGACGAAGTCCGTGGGCGGCCCGCGCCTGCGCCTGGCGCCGCCCGATGACGTGACTGTGGATACTTTGGCTCCCATGGGCCCCTCCGGTCTTTCTGGTCTTTCTGCTTGCATGACAAGCGTATCACCTTCGGATGACCAGCAAGTTCCATGCCATCGGTCGCCAAGATAGGAAGGGTCCGGTTCCGTTGCGCCGGCGCACCGGAACAAGGCGAAAAGGGCCCCCATCGCGCACCAGATCAGGGCGGCACGCGGCCGGCCAATGGAGGATAATTCAACTCCGCCCCCCCTGGGCCGGCATGCGCCGGCATCCGGGTTTACCAGCAGGCCGCCGCCCTCCCGGACGGTCCTGCCGCGGCAAGCCGTAGCAAACAATAAGGATCCGACGTGGCCGACAACGCGCAATTCCCCTCCTCCGTCTTCAAGGCGTATGACATCCGCGGCACCGTGCCGGATCTGATCGACGCGCGCTTTGCCCGATCGCTGGGCGCCGCGCTGGCCGCGGTCGCGCACGACCAGGGCGTGCAGACGCTGGTGGTGGGCCGCGACGGCCGCCTGAGCAGCGAGATGCTGTCGCAGGCGCTGCAGGAAGGCATGCTGGAGGGCGGCGTCGATACCCTGGATATCGGACAGGTGCCCACGCCGCTGGTGTACTTCGCCACCCACATCATGCAAACCGGCTCGGGCGTGGCCATCACCGGCAGCCACAACCCGCCCAAGTACAACGGCTTCAAGATGATGATGGGCGGCCGCGCCCTGTATGGCGAGGACGTCCAGGCCCTGGCGCGCCGTATGAACGGCGCCGCCGACGCGCCCGCCGCCCGCACCGGCGTGCGCCGCGAGCTGGATCTGGTGGCCGCGTACATCGCGCGCGTCGCCTCGGGCGTGAAGCTCGCCCGCCCCATGAAAATCGCGATCGACTGCGGCAACGGCGTCGCCGGCGCCATCGCCCCGAAGCTGTTCCGCGCCCTGGGCTGCGAGGTCACCGAGCTGTTCTGCGAAGTGGACGGCACCTTCCCCAACCACCATCCCGACCCGGCCGAACCGAAGAACCTGCAGGACCTGATCCACTGCCTGGCCACCACCGACTGCGAACTCGGCCTGGCCTTCGACGGCGACGGCGACCGCCTCGGCGTGGTGACCAAGTCCGGCCAGATCATCTGGCCCGACCGCCAGCTGGTGCTGTTCGCCCGCGACGTGCTGGAACGCAATCCCGGCGCCACCATCATCTACGACGTCAAGTGCAGCCGCCATGTCGGGCTGTCGGTGCAGGCGGCGGGCGGCGAGCCCCTGATGTGGAAGACCGGCCACTCGCTGGTCAAGGCCAAGCTGGCCGAGACCGGCGCGCCGCTGGCCGGCGAGATGAGCGGCCATATCTTCTTCAAGGAACGCTGGTATGGCTTCGACGACGGGCTCTACACCGGCGCCCGCCTGCTGGAAATCGTGTCGCGCCACGCCGATGCCGGCGCGCCGCTGGAGGCCCTGCCGCAGGACGTCTCGACCCCGGAATTGAAGCTGGAAATGGAAGAAGGCCAGCCGTTCACGCTGGTGCAGGCGCTGCAGGAGCAGGGCCAGTTCCCCGGCGCTGTGCGCGTGGTCACCATCGACGGCGTGCGCGCCGAGTATCCCGACGGCTTCGGCCTGGCGCGCCCCTCCAACACCACGCCGGTCGTGGTGCTGCGCTTCGAGGCGCAAACCGCCGAGGCGCTGGCGCGCATCCAGGGTGACTTCCGGCGCGAACTGGCTAAACTGGCGCCCGACGCCTCCCTGCCCTTTTAAGAACATGTCCCTGCTCAACAGCCCCGCCTGGAAACGCTTCGCCACCGAGGCACGCAACGCCGACCGGCGCGGCGAGCAATTGCGACTGATCAACGCCCCCGGGCTGCGCCTGGACCTGACCGCGCAGGCGCATTCGCCGGCATTGCAGGAAGCCGCCGCCGCGCTGCTGGAGCAGCAAGGCTTCGAGGCCGCCCGCGCGCAACTGTTCGACGGCGGCAACGCCAACTGGACAGAGCAGCGCCCGGCCTGGCATACCGCGCTGCGCGCGCCCCAGCCGCCGGCCATGGTGGCCGCCGCGGTGCTGGCCGAGCGCGAGCGCGTGCGCCAGTTCGTGCGCGCGGCCGACGCCGCCAAGCGCTACCGCTGCGTGCTGCACCTGGGCATCGGTGGCAGCGACTGGGGGCCGCGCCTGGTCAACCGGGCGCTGCGCTACGGCGGCATCCATCGCGAAGTGCACTTCGCCTCGAACGTCGATTCGCATTCCGTGGCCGACGCCATGGTGCGCCTCGACCCGCACGAAACGCTGGTGATCGTGGCGTCCAAGTCGTTCACCACCACCGAACCGCTGGCCAATGCCGAAGTCGCCATGAACTGGCTGCGCGACGCCGGCGTGGCGGATCCGATCAAGCAGGTGGTGGCCGTGACGGCCAACGTCGAGGCCGCGCTCAACCTGGGCATCTCGCCGGACCACATCTTCCAGCTCTGGGATTGGGTCGGCGGCCGTTATTCGCTCTGGTCGGCCATCGGCCTGCCGGTGGCGCTGGCGCTGGGCAACGACACCTTCGATCAACTGCTGGCGGGCGCGGCCGCCATGGACGAGCATTTCCGCCACGCGCCGCTGGCCGAGAACGCGCCGCTGCAACTGGCCCTGGCCGGCGTCGTCAACCGCAGCGTGCTGGGCTTCGACTCGCTGGTCATCGCGCCGTACGATTCGCGCCTTTTCCACGTGGTGCCCTGGGCGCAGCAGCTCGAGATGGAATCGCTGGGCAAGGTGGCCACGGCGGACGGCAGCCCCACCGGCGTGCCGACCGGCCCCGCCGTCTGGGGCATGCCGGGCACCGACTGCCAGCACACCTTCTTCCAATGGCTGCACCAGGACACCGCGGGCGCGCCCGTCGACTTCATCCTGTGCGAACAGCCCGACCACGCCTACGCGCGCCACCATGAACTGCTGATCGCCAATTGCCTGGCCCAGCGCGCCGCGCTGCTGCGCGGCAAGTCGTTCGAGGAAGCGCTGGCCGAAACCTCGCAGGTCGAGGCCGATCCGGCGCGCGCGCGCCTGCTGGCGCAGCACAAGGTGCATCCGGGCGGGCGGCCGTCATCGCTGATCGTGCTGCCGCACCTGGAGGCCTACACGCTGGGCGCATTGCTGGCGCTGTACGAGCACAAGGTGTTCGCGCAAGGCGTGATCTGGGGCATCAACCCGTTCGACCAATGGGGCGTGGAATTCGGCAAGGCCCTGGCCAAGAACATCATCCGCGAACTGGACTCGCCGCAGCAGCAGGTCGCGCCGCAGGACCCCTCCACCCGCTTCTGGATCGACGCCATCGCGCGACGCAACCCGAGGTAGGCGCTCGCCGCGGCGGCGGGCCCGGTGCTGCAACGGCACGCCCGCCCGCGCCGGGGCCGCTATGGACAGGACGCCATGACGGGCGAATAATGGCCCGTCGTCCCACCCGGAGCGCCCCATGCCTACGCTAGCCCGCAGCACCGTACGGTTCCTGGCCGCCATCGCCTTGTGCGCGGCCGCCTCCGCCCAGGCCCAAGCTCAGACGCAGTCCCAGACACAAGCCGGCATCGTCGCCGCCGCCAATCCGCTGGCCGCTGCCGCCGGGCTCGACGCCCTCAAGCGCGGCGGCAGCGTGGTCGACGCCGCCATCGCCGTGCAGATGGTGCTGACCGTGGTCGAACCGCAATCGTCCGGCCTGGGCGGCGGTTCGTTGATGCTGGTGTGGGACCAGGGCAGCGCCACGCTGTCAGCCCTGGACGGCTTGGCCGCGGCCCCGGCACGCGCCACCGCCAGCCTGCGCACCGACGTCAACGGCGACACCCTGCCGCTCAAGGACGTGGCGCGCTACGGCCGCCCGGTGGGCGTGCCCGGCACGGTGCGCGTCATGGCGCTGGCGCACCAGCGCTACGGCAAGCTGCCGTGGGCCAGCCTGTTCCAGGCCGGCATCCGCAGCGCCGAAGACGGCTTCCCGATGTCGCCCTATCTGCACGACAGCCTGCAGCGGCTGCCGCAGCTGGCCGAGAATCCGGCGATCCGCAAGGTCTTCTACGACGCGCAGGGCCAGGTGCTGCCGGTCGGCGCCACTGTCCGCAATCCGCTGTTGGCCGATGCCCTACGCAAGGTCGCGGCCGATCCCGACGCCATCAACCAAGGCGCGCTCAGCGCCGACGTCCTCGCCGCCGTGGGCGCGGGCAAGTACCCCAGCCTGATCCAGGCGCAGGACCTGGCCGCCTATCGTCCGGCCGAACGCACGCCGATCTGCGGCCCCTTCCTGTCATGGAAGGTCTGCACCTTCCCGCCCCCCAGCTTCGGCGGCGTGTCCGTGCTGCAGCAGCTGGGCATGCTGGCCGCGCGCCGCATCGATACGCTGGCGCCCGGCTCGGCCGCGGCCGACCACCTGCTGATCGACACCGCCCGCATCGCCCGCGCCGACCGGCTGGCCTATATCGGCGATCCGGACCAGGTCAAGGCGCCGGTGCGCCAGCTGATCGCGCCCGACTACACGCGCGAACGCGCCGCGCTGCTGTCCGCCAAGGCCGTGACGCATCCGCGTCCCGGCGTGTTCGCGGGCGTGCCGGCGCCGGCCGGCGCCGAGGCGCCCGGCACCACCGAGACCAGCCAGGTCGCCATCGTCGACGCGCACGGCAATGCCCTGTCGATGACCACCACCATCAACCTGAACTTCGGCTCGTGGCTGATGCCGCACGGCTTCTTCCTGAACAACGCGCTGACCAATTTCTCGTCGGCGCATGGCAAGGGCGCGCCCAACGCCATGGCGCCCAACAAGCGGCCGGTCACGTCGATGGCGCCCACCATGGTGTTCGACCGCGACGGCAAGCTGGCGCTGGTCACCGGTTCGGCGGGCGGTGGCTACATCGTCGACTACATCGCCCAGGCCGTGGTCGGCACGCTGGCCTGGGGCCTGCGCCCGGCCGATGCGCTGGCGCTGCCGCACGTGGCGGGCAACACCGGCCGCAGCCAGGTCGAAAAGGGCCGCGTGCCGGCGGACGCCGCCGCACGGCTGGCCGCGCAGGGCCACAAGATCGAACAGGTGGAAATGAAAAGCGGCGCCGCCGCGATCCGCGTGACGCCGCAAGGGCTGGATGGCGCCGCCGACCCCCGGCGCGACGGCGCCGCGCTGGGCCACTGAGGCGGAATCAGGCGCTCAGCGTGTCGTACAGCTCGACGTGGATGCGGGCCACCCGCTCGATGTTGAATTCGCGCTCGGCCAAGGCGCGGCCGGCCGCTCCCATCGATTGGCGCAGCGCCGCGTCGTCCACGAGCCGGGCAATGGCGTCGGCCAGGGCCTGCGGGTCGCGCACCGGCACCAGCAGCCCGGTCCTGTCCGGGTCGATCGCGTCGCGGCAGCCCGGCACGTCGGTGGTCACCACCGCGCGGCCGCAGGCGGCCGCCTCGATCAGCGACTTGGGCAGGCCTTCACGATAGGACGGCAGCACGGCGATGTGCGACGCCGCATACAACTGTGGCACATCCGAGCGTTCGCCCAGCGCCTCGACGCAGCCTTCGCGCTGCCAGGCCTCGACCTCGGCGGGCGTGGCCGAGGTCGGGTTGCCGGCATCCACGCCGCCCACCAGCCGCATGGTCACGGGCACGCCGCGCGCGCGCAGCAGCCGCGCCGCCTCGACGAATTCCCACACGCCCTTGTCGCGCAGCAGCCGCGCCACCATGGTGGCCACCACCGGCGGCGCCGCTGGCTCGGGTAGCGCCTGGCACTGGTCCAGGTCGACACCGGCGCCGCGAATCAGCACCACCTGTTCGTCACGCACGGCGCCCAGCGACTTGAGCAGGTCGCGGTCGCTGGCGTTCTGGAAGATCACCCGGCTGTTGGGATGGCCCAGCGCCAGGCGATACAGGCGCGCCACCACCGAGCGCACCAGGCGCATCTTCAGGGTATTGGACAGGAACACGAAGCCCAGCCCGGAAATCGCGGCCACCATGCCCGGCACGCGCGCCAGGCGCGCGGCGATGCCGCCGTACAGCACGGGCTTGATGGTCACCAGGTGCACCACCTGCGGCCGCAGGCGCCGGAACAGGCGCAGCAACGCCAGCAGCGTGCCCAGCTCCTGCAACGGACGCTTGCCGCTGCGCGTCATCGGGATCACGTGATGGGTCATGCCCAGCGCGACGATGTCGGCGACGGCGGGGCCGTCCATCGTGGCCACGTGCACGTCGTAGCCGGCGCGCTGCGCGGCCTGCGCCACCGGCAGCCGGTGCGACATGAAGAATGCCGGGTTGTTGACCACGAACAGCAGACGACGGGCGGCGCTCATGCCGATGCTCCGGACAGACGGCGCCACACCGCGGCGTAGCTTTGCACCATGCGCGCCAGGTCGAAATTCTCAAGCACCCGCGCCCGGCCGGCCTCGCCGGCGCGGCCGCGGCCACGCGACGCCACCTCGCGCAGCGCGGTCTCGATGCCGCGCGCCAGCGCCTCGGGCTGCTCGGGCGGCACCACCACGCCGGTGTCGCCGATGATATAGGCGGCATCGCCCACGTCCGTCGCCACGCAATAGGCGCCGCAGGCCATGGCCTCGGCCACCACGTTGGGGAAGCCTTCGGCGCAGCTGGACAGCACGTGCAGGTCCAGTCCGTTCATCACGGCGGGCACGTCATCGCTGGGGCCGGCCAGCACCAGCCGTTCGCGCAGATCGAGCTTGTCGACCAGCGCCATCAATTCAGGGTTGTCCGCGGTCATGCCGCGCCCCACCAGCACGCAGCGCAGGCCGCCGTCGCGGCCGTCGCGCACCAGCGCCGCCACCGCGCGCAACAGATTGGCGTGATCCTTCAACGGGTCCCAGCGCGCCACGCAGCCGATCACCGGCACGTCGCCGGCCAGGCCCCACTGGCCGCGCACCCGATCCCGCGCGGCCGCGTCGGGCGCGTAGCGCGACAGGTCGTAGCCGTTGGCGATCACCACCATGCGATCGCGGCGATAGCCCTTGGCCGCATGCCGTTCGGCCGCGTCCTGCGCGGCGCAGACGATGGCGCCGGGCAGCACGCCCGACAGCAGCGCGCAGGCGCGCAGCACCATGCGGGCCGAGCGGCTGCTGCGCTCGAGATGGGCGCCGGAATTGCGGATGCCCCAGGCAATGGCGCGCACGCCCGCCAGGCGCGCCGCCAGGCCGCCGATCAGGTCGGCGTGGTACATCCAGGTCTGCACGGCGTCGGGGCGGGCAGCGGCGATCAGTCGACGCAAGGCCAGGAAGCCGCCCAGCGTGATGCGGCCGCGCGGCATGTCCAGCGTATGCACCGTCACGCCGGCGGCGCGCAGCCGCTCGCCGTAGACGCCCTCGTCGGTCAGCGACACGACGATGTGCTCGACCGCCTGCCCCGGATAGGTGGACAGGCGCCACAGCACGGATTCGGCGCCGCCCTGCCCCAGGCCGGCGATCACATGCACCACGCGCAAGGTCGCCGCGCTCATCGGCCTTCCCTCACGGCTTCGAACAATTCGTCCCATTCCGTCAGCACGCTGGCCAGCGCATAGCGCTGGCGCACCGCCGCGGCGCCGCGTTGGCCGAATTGCCGGCGCAACGCCACGTCGCCGAGCAGGCGGCGCAGCGACTCGCGCAGCGCGTCGCGGTCGCCCGCGGGCACCAGCAGCGCGTCCTGGCCATCACGCGTCATTTCGCGCGGGCCGCTGGGGCAGTCGAATGCGGCGCAGGGCAGGCCCAGCGCCATCGCTTCCAGCAGCACATTGGGAAAGCCCTCGACCAGCGAACTGAGCACGAAGGCCTGGCCTTGCGCCAGTTCATCCCAGGGCGTCTCGGTGCGGCCCGGCAGGCTGATCCGCGCCTGCAGGCCCAGGCGCGCGACCTGTTCCTCCAGCGCGCCGCGCTCGGGGCCTTCGCCCCAGATGCGCAGGTTCCAGTCGGGAAAGTCCGGCGCCAGTTGCGCGAACACGTCGATCAGCAGGTCGAACTGCTTGTCGGTCACCAGCCGCCCCATCGCCAGCAGCGTGCGCGGCGCGCCGTCCTCATACTGCGGCACCAGCGGCGCGTCCAGCAGCGGCGCGGGCAAGGGGTTCGGGATCACGGCCAGACGCTTGATGCCCGGCACCTGGCGCGAGAACGGGCCGGCCGTGTCGGCCGCCTGCACCGTCACCATGTCGGCGTGCGGATACAGCAGCCGGCGCAACCGGCGCCAGACCGTGCTGGTGGTGGTTTCGGCGACCGGGTTGGTGCGCTCGCAGACGATCAGCGGCGCGCGCAGGCCGCGAGTGGCCAGGATGGCGGCCACGTTGACGTTGGTCAGGAACGACACGACCACGTCCGGCGCGGTGTCGCGGATGTGGCGGCGCAGCGTCAGCAGGCGCTTGAACGCGGCCATCGGCCCCGACACGCGGGTACCCGCCAGGTCCGCCAACCAATCCAGCTTGACCTTGTCCGACAGCGGGTAGAAGCAGGTGCCCTTGGACGAATAGGTCGGCGTCAGGGTGACGTCGTCACCGCGTTCGGCCCACGCATTGACCAGCGTGGCGGCCACGCGCTCGGCGCCGCCGGCATGCATGGAACTGACCAGCATCAGTATTTTCATTCGTCAGCGACTCCCAACCGATCCTCCCTGTTCGCCACCGGCGCGGTAGCGGTCCAGCCAGGCCTGCATCATCAGCACGCCCCACAGATGGCTATCCCAATTGCGGTGCCCGGACACATGCTCGCGCCACTTGCGCAGGATTGGCTCGGGTTCGAACCAGCCTTCCTGGCGCAGGCGCGCCGGATCCAGCAACGCCTCGGCCCAGTCGCGCAAGGGTCCGCGCAGCCAGGACGCCAGCGGCACGGCGAAGCCGCGCTTGGGGCGGTCGACCAGCGCCTGCGGCACATGGCGGTACAGCACCTGGCGCAACAGCCACTTGCCGGTGGCGCCGCGCACCTTGTACTGGTGCGGCAGGCTCCAGGCGAATTCGTAGACACGATGGTCGATCAGCGGCACGCGGGTCTCCAGGCTCACCGCCATGGCGGCGCGGTCCACCTTCACCAGGATGTCGTCCGGCAGGTAGGTCACCGTGTCCAGCTTCATCATGGATTCGAAGGTCGAGCCGCGCATCGCCTGCGCGAACTCGGACACCGGTTCCACGCCGCCCTTGACCACGCGGGCCGGGTCCGACCAGTACGACACGAACAGGCGGTAGAAATCGCCGCGGCTGTCGGCGCGCAGCAACTCGCCCAGCTTGCCGACCTTGCCGCGCCAGGCGCCACGTCCCGGCAGGTGGGTCGAGGCGCTGAGCAGCGCGCCGGCCGGCGTGCGCAGCAGCGACGGCACGCGCTCGAACTTCTGCCACCAGTTGTTGACGCGGAAATAGCGCGAATAACCGCCGAACAGTTCATCGCCGCCATCGCCGGACAAGGCCACGGTGACGTGCTGGCGCGCCATGCGCGTCACCAGCGAGGTCGGGATCTGCGACGAATCGGCGAACGGTTCGTCGTACATGTCGGCCAGCCCCGGCACCACCGCCAGCGCGTCGTCGGCGGTCACGTACAGCTCGGTGTGGTCGGTGCCCAGGTGCATGGCCACCGCCTTGGCGTGCTGCGCCTCGTCGTAGCCTTTTTCATGGAAGCCGATGGCGAAGGTGCGCACCGGCTGCGAGCTCTGCGACTGCATCAGCGAGACGATGGTGGACGAGTCGATGCCACCCGACAGGAAGGCGCCCAGGCTGACGTCGGACAGCATCTGGCCGCCCACGGCCTTGGACAGCACGCCTTCGAGCGCGTCGGTCGCCTGCGCGTCGGAATCGAACGACAGCAGCGATTGCGCCGCGGTGTCGGCGGCTTCGCGCGCCGACCAGTACACGCGCGGCTCCGGCATGCGGCGGCTGCGGGTGTCGTCGGCGGTGAATTCGATCCAGGTGCCCGGCGGCAGCTTGGCGATGCCTTCGTAGATGGATTGCGGCGCCGGAATGTAGTTGTGCCGCATGAACGACGCCAGCGCATTGCGGTTCAGGTTGCGGCCGAACCCGGGGATCGGCATCAGGCCCTTGAGCTCGGAGGCGAACACCAGCTCGGCGCCCGAGTAGCCGTAGTACAGCGGTTTTTCGCCCATGCGGTCGCGCGCCAGCACCAGCTTGCGCGAGGCGCGGTCCCACAGCGCGATGGCGAACATGCCGACCGAGGCCTGCAACGTGGCCTCGATGCCCAGCGCGGTGAAGCCCGCCAGCAGCGTCTCGGTATCGGAATGGCCGCGCCAGGACGGCGCCAGGCCCGATGCCTCGAGCTGCTGGCGCATGTCCATGTGGTTGTAGATCTCGCCGTTGAACACCATCACATAGCGGCCGCAGGCGGACACCATCGGCTGATGCCCGGCTTCGGTCAGGTCCTGGATCGCCAGGCGCACGTGCGCCAGCGCCAGCTCGGCGCCGGTGTCTTCCCAGAAACCGTTGCTGTCCGGCCCGCGGTGGCGGATGCGGCGGCAGCTTTCCGCCAGCACTTGCGCCTTGTCACCCAGGGGGCCCCAAATTCCGACAATTCCACACATGATTTCAGGTTCTCGTGGTCACCGCAGCAACGGGGTGGCGCGGCCTAGCGGCCCGATGCGCGCACACCGTCAAAAAGTTCTTTCCATTGGCCCAGCACCCGCTCGGCGGAGAAACGCTCGCGCACCGCCGTGGCCGCTTCGGCCATGCGCTGGCGCAGGGCCGCGTCGCCCATCACCGCATCCAGTTCGCGGCACAGCGCGTCGACGTCGCCATTGGGCCGCACCAGCACGCCGTCGACCCCTTCGCGCACGATCTCGCGCGGCCCGGTATCGCAATCGAACGCCACCGCGGCCAGGCCGCTGGCCATCGATTCCAGCAGCGTATTGGACAACCCCTCGAAGCGCGACGTCAGCACGTACAGGTCGGCGCTCTGGTACCAATCGCCCACGTTGCCCGCGCGTCCCGGCAGGCTGACGCGATCCTGCAGGCCGGCCTCGCGCAGCTGCGCTTCCAGCGCGCGGCGCTCGTCGCCCTCGCCCAGGATAACCAGATCCCAGTCCGGATGCGACGGCGCCAGCCGGGCATAGGCCTGCAACAGCAGGTCGAAGCCCTTGTCCGCATGCAGCCGCCCCACCGCCAGCAGGCGCTTGCGGCCGTCGCCCGACGGCGGCGCCAGCATCGGCTCGCCCTTGGGCAGCGGCCAGTGCACCGGATTGGGGATCACCGCCAGCCGCGAACCCGGCACATGCTGCTCGATCCATTGCGCGGTGCCGCGGGTCAGGGCCACCACGCGCGCGGCGCGCGGATAGGTCAGGCGGCGCAGCCGCTGCCAGAAGCCCGACAGGGTCTGCGACGGCGGATGGGTGTGTTCGGTGGCGACGACCCGGCACGACAGGCCGGTGCACGCCAGCACCGACAGCACCGACGCCGTGGTCATCATGCCCAGCACGATGTCGGGGCGGAACGCCTTGATCACGCGCCGCAGCGCGCGCACGCGCTGCACATTGCTCCAGATGCCGCGCAGGCCGCCGCCCTCGCCCGCCGTGTGCAGCACCTCGCGCCGCACCTTGGGATGCAGGGCGTAGACGTCGCCGCCGGCGCTCGCCTGCGTCACCACCATGACCTCGCGGCCCATGTCGGCCCAATGCGCGCTCAGGTCGGCGGCGACCCGTTCGGCGCCGCCGCCGTGCAGCGAATGGATGAACAGCAGCACGCGCAACGGGCGGCCGGAGTCGGGAACGGCGGGCATTCAGGCGGCCTCTTTGGGTTCGGCGCGGCGCAGGGCCACCACCAGATAGCAGGCATAGGACAGCACGTACATCAGGCTGGTGGCCAGCATGATGCCCGCGGCGCCCATCTTCGGCGCCAGCACCGTATTGAGCGCGGCTTTCAACGCGAAATTGCCGACCGCGATGGCGGCCATGATGCGGTAGCGGTTCTGGCTGGCCAGCAACTGCACCAGGATCAGCACGCCGAAATAGAACGGCAGCTGCAACAGGCCCCAGCGCAGCACGTGCGCCACGGCCTCGGTATTCTCGGCGGTGAAGGCGCCGCGCTGGAACAGCACCGACACGCCCCACGGCGCCAGCACCCAGCCCACGGCCACCGCGACGGCGCCGGCCGCCACCATCAGCACCGACCATTTCAATGCCATGCCGCGCGCGCGCGCGCTGTCGCCGCGCGCCTGCACGTCGGCCAGCACCGGCAGCGCCGCGCGGCCGACCGAGACCGCGCCGATGCCCAGCAGCAGCGACAGCAGCCGGCTGGCGTAGCCCAGCGTGGCGTTGGCGTTGGCGCCCAGGTTGGCGGCGGCGTATTGGTCCAGCGGGCCGACAAAGCTCATGGCCACCTGGCCGATCAGCATCACGCCCGCGGCGCTCATCAATTCGGGCCAGTGCGGCGATCGCAAAGTCAGTTTCGGCGCGCCCCAGAAACCGCCGTCGGCACGCGCGGCCAGCCAGGCCAGCCAAACGGTCTGGATCGCGTAGCCCACCAACGTGCCCCACAGCAGCGGACCGACGCTCTCGGCGCTGGCCGCCAGCATCACCCACGCCAGCGTCGCCACCGCCGGCACGCTGTCCAGCAGCGTATTGACGTGGCGCTCGTGCGAACGCAGCCGCGCGGCGCTGATGCCGGCGACCAGCAACAGGGCCGCGACCGGCGCGAAGGCCAGCAGCAGTTCGCCCGTCATCTCGCCGACCCGGGCGGACAGTCCCTGGCCCAGCGCGCCCAGCACCTTGGGCCAGGCGAACCAGGTCAAGGCGGCCAGCGCGATGCCCGCGGCCGCCACCCAACCCTGCAGTTCACGGATGAATTGTTCGCGTTCGGCGTCCTCGGCGCGGCGCAGCCGCACCAACACCGGAATCAGCACCACCGACAGCACGCCCACGATCGTGACCGGCAGCCAGGTGGCCATGGTCATCGTGAACTGATAGGCGTCCACGGCGTCGCTGACGCCGTAGCGGTACGCTACCGCCATCTCTTTGACGGCGCCGGCGGCCTTGCCCAGCAGCAGAAACACCGCCACCCGGAACGCACCTTTGAAAATGCGTTGGTGGTCCGGGTGGATGCTGCCGAGTTTGCGGATGAGTGCTTTCAAATCAACGCAGGAATTGCGTGTACCAGGGCATCGCCACTTCCAGGCCCTGCAGCACGGTGTGCGTGGGCTCGTAGCCCAGCAGGCGGCCGGCCTTGCTGACGTCCGCCTGCGAATGGCGCACATCGCCCGCGCGGAAATCGGCGTAGACCGGCTGCTTGCCGTAGTTCACGCCCTGGTTGCCCAGCGCCTTCACGAGGAAACCGAACAGCTGGTTCAGCGTGCTGCGGCCGCTGACGGCCACGTTGTAGACCTGGTTGCGGCCTTCGGCGGGCGCCGTCGCGGCCAGGATGTTGGCCTGCACCGCGTTCTCGACGAAGCAGAAGTCGCGGCTGGTCTCGCCGTCGCCGTTGATGGTGACGTCCTCGCCCTGGATCATCGCGGCGGTCCACTTGGGAATGACCGCGGCATAGGCGCCGTTGGGATCCTGGCGCTTGCCGAACACGTTGAAATAGCGCAGGCCGACGGTCTCGAAGCCGTAGGAACGCGCGAACACGTCGGCGTACAGCTCGTTGACGAACTTGGTGACGGCGTAGGGCGACAGCGGCTTGCCGATGTTCTCCTCGACCTTCGGCAGGGCCGGATGATCACCGTAGGTCGAACTGGACGCCGCATAGACGAACGACTTGACCTCGGCGTCGCGCGCGGCGACCAGCATGTTCAGGAAGCCGCCGATGTTCACCTCGTTGGTGGTGATCGGGTCTTTCAATGAACGCGGCACCGAACCCAGCGCCGCCTGGTGCAGCACGAAGTCCACGCCCTGAACCGCTCGACGGCAAGCCTCGAGATCACGGATATCACCCTCGATGAAGGTCAGCCGCGCCCATTGCTCGGGCGTGACCGAGGCCTGCACCTCGTCCAGGTTGCGCTGGTGCCCGGTGGCGAAGTTGTCCAGGCCGGTGACGGTCTGGTTCAGCTTCAGCAGGGTCTCCAGCAGATTGGAGCCAATGAAGCCGGCGCAGCCGGTCACCAGCCACTTGCGCGGCGCGGCCGCGAGTTCCCGGGTGACGGATTCAAAGCGTGTGGTCATGCGACGTCCTCCTTACAGGCGCAGATCGGATTCGGCGGGCGACAACACGTACTTCAGGTCATAAAGAATGTGTTCCGGCTTGCCCAGCTTGCGGATGCCTTCGACGCCCAGATCCTTGAACTGGTGGTGAGCCACCGCCAGGATCACGGCGTCGTACTTGCCCTCTTCGGGCTTGGCGACCGGCGTGATGCCGTATTCGTGCACGGCTTCCTCGGGCTCGACCCACGGGTCGTACACGTCGACGTCGACGTTGTAGTCGCCCAGTTCCTTGACGATGTCGACGATGCGGGTGTTGCGCAGGTCGGGGCAGTTTTCCTTGAAGGTCAGGCCCATCACCAGCACGCGCGCGCCCTGCACGTGGATGCGGCGCTTGGTCATGGCCTTGACCAGCTGCGACACCACGTAGCCGCCCATCGAGTCGTTCAGGCGGCGGCCCGCCAGGATGATCTCGGGGTGGTAGCCGATCGACTGCGCCTTGTGCGTCAGGTAGTACGGGTCCACGCCGATGCAGTGGCCGCCGACCAGGCCCGGACGGAACGGCAGGAAGTTCCACTTGGTGCCGGCGGCCTGCAGCACGGCTTCGGTGTCGATGCCCATCTTGTTGAAGATCAGGGCCAGTTCGTTGATCAGCGCGATGTTGACGTCGCGCTGGGTGTTCTCGATCACCTTGGCGGCCTCGGCCACGCGGATGCTGGAGGCCTTGTGGGTGCCGGCGGTGATGATCTGCTTGTAGAGCTGGTCCACCAGCTCGGCCACGTCGGGCGTCGAGCCGGAGGTGACCTTCTTGATGGTGCTGACGCGGTGTTCCTTGTCGCCCGGGTTGATGCGCTCGGGGCTGTAGCCGGCGTAGAAGTCGACGTTGAACTTCAGGCCCGACACGCGTTCCAGCACCGGCACGCAGTCTTCCTCGGTGGCGCCGGGATAGACGGTCGATTCGTAGATGACGATGTCGCCGCGCTTGAGCACCGAACCGATGGTTTCGCTGGCCTTGACCAGCGGCGTCAGGTCGGGTTGCTTGTACTCGTCGATCGGCGTGGGCACGGTGACGATGAAGACGTTGGCCTGGCCGAGTTCGGCGCGGTCGGCGGTATAGGACAGTTGCTTGGCTTCAGCCAGTTCGATGTCGCTGACTTCCAGCGTGTGGTCGTGACCAGCCTTCAGGGCGTCGATCCGGCGCGTATTGATATCGAAGCCGATGACCGAGCGCTTCTTGCCGAATTCCACTGCCAGCGGCAGGCCGACATAGCCCAGGCCGACGACCGCGAGTTTCACATCCTGAATACGCAACATAACTCTCCCTTCACCGTAACGCGATTACGGCATTTAAATATGGTCGGGGTGATGGATAACCGAGCCCCCGGCGGCGATCACCGGGGCGCTCAACACTTAATCGGCTCGCAGGACGGACGGCAACAGCAGCCACCCCGGACGGCGCCACGACACCAGTCGCGCGTACAGCCAGATATAGACGCTGGCGAACACCACCAGGCTGGCGCTGAGCGCCCAGGCGTTGTCCCACCAGATGGTGGCGGGCACCAGGCCGATCAGGGCCAGCACCCACATGTATGGCGACGCCAGGGCGTTGCACAGCGCCGGCACCGCATGGCGACGGCCGCGGCTGAAGGTCACGCGCACCAGGCGGCGGAACACCAGCTGGTGCAGGTGCAAGGCATCCGGCTGGTCCACCGGCACGCCGCGCTTGAAGCGGCGGCGCCAGATGGAAAAGCCGGTTTCGAAGACGGGGTAGAACAACACCGCCAGCGCGTAGAACGGCGACACCGAGGGGTTGCGCACCACCAGCAGCACCGCCAGCTCGGCCAGCATGAAGCCCAGGAAATACGCGCCGCCATCGCCCAGGAAGACGCGGCCGAACGGGAAGTTCCAGACCAGGAAGCCCAGCGTGGCCGAAGCCAGCGCCGCCGCCACCAGGAAGATCGGCACGTCGCCCACCTGCAGCGCCACCAGGCTGATGGACACGGCCATCAGCGTCGCGACCATGCCGGCCAGGCCATTCATGCCATCGACGATGTTCAGGGCGTGGGTACAGCCACCGACCGCGAACATGGTGAAGATCAGGGAGACGGGCCAGTACGACAGGACGTAATCCACCGGGGCCATGCCGACGCGGCTGACGCCGCCCAGCAGCCACCAGGCGATCGCGGCCGACGCGAAGGCCGCCAGCAGGCGCTTGCTGGCGCCGATGTCCTTGGTGATGTCTTCGAGCAGGCCGGCCACGAACACGGGCAGCGCCGACACGAACAGCGCCGGCCACAGCCAGGTCAGGGTCATGTTTTCGGGCCCGAGCACCAAGAGGCCCATGAGCGTGCCCGCCAGCACGGCCAGTCCGCCCACGCGAGGCGTGGCGCGCGAATGGTTCGCTTGCGGTTTGTTGAGATCGCTGTCGCCGGTGAAGGCGCCATGCCAGCGCTCCGACGCCACGATGAGTCCCCCCACCATGAACGCGACCACGCATATGTACAGCCAGGTCACAGGGTCACCTCTGGTTGGTCTATCGAGACAGGCCGGCCATTATCGGCGGCAGGTGTAACGCCCATATATGGGAGGGATAAGGAAGTGCAAATCACCGGGACAGAACGTAACGTCCGCAACCCCGGCCTGGACACGTGCGGGGATCCCCGTTTGGCGGGAGATGCTGCAACGCGGCCGGCGGCGCGCGGAAATACGGATTTCATGCAGTAATTGTAGAGCTTTCCGCCTCTGTACATGCGAAATATCCAAGGGAAAACGCGGAGCACGCCAGGGCATGATCGTGCCCCTTCCGCCCCTGCCTCGTCCGGCGTTGACGGCCGGGTATCCAGCATAAATGGGGACGCATTATTTTGACTTAAAAAAAAGCCCGAGATCGTGAGATCTCGGGCTAAATCCACCAAAGGAGGAGGGTGGAGGAGACAACCGTGGCATGTTGGGAGCCGCTTTCGCTCGCTGCGCTGTCGGGGTTCAGTGTTGCTTGGGTTTTGCTTTTGAACCGCGCCGACTGCGTTTCAACATCCGATGAGATGCATAGTATCGGGTTTTTTTGTGCGATGCAAGAATTTTTTTAGGCCCAACGCACCGCAGCATTTCGCGTTGCATTTTTGCCGCAATCCCTGCGGCCACCGCCCGCAAAGCCGCATGTAGCAATGACCTGCAAAAACGGAGGGTTATTGCCGAAGGGGTAAACCCCTTGCGGACTTACCCTAGCTGGTTCCGGGTATTCCCGCCCTATTCCTTGCACCGGAAAGGTGCATGCGGCACCAATATGCTGCAATTTTTGCGCATTGCAACATTTTCATGCCCCATGGGCAGGCATGCCGGGGCTGGCCACCGCCCGCCCCCGACGCCGGGCCCCGCGGTCAGACCCAGTAAGCGGTCGTCGTCATGACCTTGGACATCGCCCGCATCGCGGCCTTGACCGGACCGGGTAGCGGCACGCCACCGGCGGCCTCGGCGCTGGCGCGGTGCTGCGCTTCGTCTTCCTTCATCTTCCGCACGATCTGGCGCGAGCGGGCGTCCTGCTCGGGCAGGGTGCGCAGGTGCCCTTCCAGGTGCGCCTCGACCTGCTTTTCGGTTTCGGCCATGAAGCCCAGGTTGCGCGGCGCGCCCGCATAGCCGGCCAGCAGGCCCAGCGCGAACGAGCCCGCATACCAGACCGGGTTGAGCAGGCTGGGACGGCTGCCCAGCTCGGTCAGGCGCTGGTTGCACCACACCAGGTGGTCGACCTCCTCGCCGGCGGCCTCGAGCAACAGGGCGCGCGGGCCGGGTTCGCGGCACACCGCCGCCTGCCCGCGGTACAGCGCCTGGGCGCAGACTTCGCCCACGTGGTTGACCCGCATCAGTCCGGCCGCGTGGCGCTTTTCCTGCGCCGACAGGGTGTCCGGCGCCTCTTCGGCCGTGGCCGGATTGGCGCGGCCGGCGCTGGCGTTGCCGGACAGCACGCGCAGCGCCCGGTCGGCTTCCGCCAACAGCGCATCCAGCGGATTCGAGCGGCGCAGGAAGGCGGCGGGACCGGATTGGGACAAGGTGGGGGACATGGACGGCTCCTGGATTGGCCGCACACCCCTGATGCGGGGCGGGGCTCTCAAGCGGAATTGTACGCAACGGGTATCATCAGCCATTGACTGCGCTCAAGCACAAGGACTGACAAATGGAATGCACGATCGACTGGGGCGGCCCCAACGGCATGCTCTTCACCGCCAGCACCGGCAGCGGCCACGTGGCCGTGATGGACGGCGCGGTGGACGGCGGCGGCCACAACCTGGCGCCCCGTCCCATGGAAATGCTGCTGGCCGGCACCGGCGGCTGCACCGCCTATGACGTCGTGCTGATCCTCAAGCGCGGCCGCCACGCCGTCACCGGCTGCAGCGTCAAGCTGCAGGCCGACCGCGCCGATGTCGACCCCAAGGTGTTCACGCGCATCCATTTCGCCTTCACGGTCACCGGCCGCAACCTGCCGCGCGCCGCGGTCGAGCGCGCGGTGCAGCTGTCGCACGAGAAATACTGCTCGGCGTCCGCCATGCTCGAAAAGACCGCCGAAATGACCTTCTCGGTGGATATCATCGACACCCAGGAAGCTCCCGCGGCGGCCTGACGCGGCCCGTCGCCGACGCCACCTAAGCCTTTTCTGATTCTGTACCCATGAAACAATACCTGGACCTCGTTCAATCCATCCTCGACACCGGCGCGTGGCAGGAGAATCGGACGGGAATACGCACGCTGAGCATGCCGGGCGCGTCACTGCGCTTCGACCTGCAGCAGGGCTTTCCGGCCGTGACCACCAAGAAGCTGGCCTTCAAGTCCGCCATCGGCGAGATGGTCGGCTTCCTGCGCGGCGTGCGCAACGCGGCGCAGTTCCGCGAACTGGGTTGCAAGGTCTGGGACCAGAACGCCAACGAAAACGCCCAGTGGCTGGCCAATCCCTACCGCGAGGGCCCGGACGACCTGGGCCCGGTCTACGGCGTGCAATGGCGCCAGTGGCCGGCGTACAAGCTGCTGGACGCGAACCGCGCCGGCCAGGTCGACGATGCCCTGGCGCGCGGCTACACCAAGGTGGCCGACCTGCAGGACGGCGGCGTCTCCAAGGTGCTGCTCTATAAAGCGGTCAACCAGTTGCGCCAATGCCTGGATACCATCCACGAGCGTCCGGGCGACCGCCGCATCCTGTTCCACGGCTGGAACTGGGCGCAGATCGAGGAAATGGCGCTGCCGCCCTGCCACCTGCTCTATCAATTCCTGCCGAACGCCACCACCCGCGAAATCTCGCTGTGCCTGTACATCCGTTCCAACGATGTCGGGCTGGGCACGCCGTTCAACCTGACCGAGGGCGCGGCGCTGCTGCACCTGGTGGGCCGGCTGACCGGCTACAAGCCGCGCTGGTTCACCTATTTCATCGGCGACGCGCATATCTACGAGAACCACCTGCCGATGCTGCGCGAGCAACTGACCCGCACGCCGCACGAGGCGCCCCGGCTGGTGCTGTCGGATCGCATCCCCGATTTCGCCCAGACCGGCCGCTACGAGCCGGAATGGCTGGAAAAGGTCGAGCCGGGCGATTTCTCGCTGGAGGGCTACACTCACCACGCCCCGCTGACGGCGCCCATGGCGGTCTGAGGCCGGCGAGCGGCATTGCACACCGGCGCCCGGGCCGGCCGCCCAGGCGCCGGGAGCGCCCCTCTCGCGCAGGTGAAGATTGGTGAGCTTCTGGAGGCGCGTTTTCGGTATAACCCATCCCTTAGCCTCGGACGCGCGGCCATCAAGCCCTGCGCGCCTTGGTTTCTGAACGGCCCATGTCGCGCCGTGCCTGCCACTCGCCGCGTAGCCGGGCAAGCCGCCCGACCTCGCCGACCGCCTGCAGTGCAGCGCCGCACCCCCCATCCAGACTAGTGAGTACGTAAATCGCCAGCGTCGACAGCAGGATCCTCTTGCGGCTCGTTTGCAACTGTTGACTACTAATTGATTTGAATTGAGGCCGGCGCGGCGGCTGTATGCGCTCAGGACAGGACCCCAAAAATGCTCGTTGGAACATATAACCCTTCGCTCGTCCTCGTATCCCTAGGGGTCGCCATCCTGGCGTCATACACGGCGCTGGGTATGGCCAACCGCGTCAGGGCGGCGAACGGACTGCCGGCGGCGCGTTACTGGCTGGGCGGCGGCGCGCTCGCCATGGGCATCGGCATCTGGTCCATGCACTTCGTCGGCATGCTGGCGTTCAACCTGCCGATCCCGATGGGCTACGACCTGCCGCTGACGGTGCTGTCGCTGGCCATCGCCATCGGCTGCTCGGCCTTCGCGCTGTGGATCGTCTGCAAGGACGACCTGCCCTGGCGCCGGCTGATCGTGGGCGCGCTGCTGATGGGCGCGGGCATCGCCGCCATGCACTACATCGGCATGGCCGCCATGCGCATGATGCCGGGCATCGTCTACGACCCGTTCTGGTTCGCGCTGTCCATCGTGATCGCGGTGGCGGCCTCGGGCGCCGCCCTCTGGATCACCTACCGCCTGCGCCATGACGGCCCGCGGGTGGCGTTGTCGCGGCCGCTGGCGGCCGTGGTGATGGGGCTGGCGATCGTCGGCATGCACTACACCGGCATGGAAGCCGCGGGCTTCCCCGCCGGCAGCATCTGCATGGCGGCGGACGGCGGCATCTCGGCCGGCTGGCTGGCCATCGCCGTCACCGCCGTGACCCTGAGCGTACTGGCCATCGCCCTGGTGGTGGCGGTGCTGGACAACCGCCTCGAGGCCCGCACCTCGGCGCTGGCCTCGTCGCTGGCCGAGGCCAACGAAGAACTGGTGCAACTGGCGCTGCACGACACGCTGACCAAGCTGCCCAACCGCATCCTGCTGGAAGACCGGCTGGAGCAGGCGATCGAGAGCGCCAGCCGCCGCAAGGGCTACTTCGCGGTGCTGTTCTTCGACCTGGACGGTTTCAAGGCGGTCAACGACGCCTACGGCCACCATACCGGCGACGCCCTGCTGATCGACCTGGCCCAGCGCATCCGCCAAACGCTGCGCACCCACGACACCGTGGCGCGGCTCGGCGGCGACGAATTCATCGTGCTCAGCGAAGTGGTGGAACCGACCGACGCCGCCAACGTGGCGGACCGCCTGATCGAGGCCATTGCCCGCCCCGTCATGGTGTACGGCCACGAAGTGCTGGTGACCTCCAGCGTCGGCATCGCCATCTACCCCAACGACGGCGAGGACACCCACGCCCTGCTGACCAACGCCGACGCCGCGATGTACCACGCCAAGCGCCTGGGCGGCACCGGCTACAGCTTCTTCGAGCCGTCGATGAACGCCGACGCGCACGAGCAGATCGAGCTGCTGCACGACCTGCGCCTGGCGCAGGAACGCGACCAGTTCGTGCTGCACTACCAGCCCAAGTACGAAGCGCCCGCCGGCCCCATCATGGGCGCCGAGGCGCTGTTGCGCTGGAATCACCCGACCCGCGGCCTGGTGGGTCCGGACCAGTTCATCCCCACGGCGGAAAAGACCGGGCTGATCCTGTCGATCGGCGAATGGGTCATCAACGAAGCCTGCCGCCAGATGCGCGAGTGGATCAACGCCGGACAGGGCCACTGGACCATCGCCGTCAATATCTCGGCGCTGCAGTTCGCCCATTCCGGCCTGGTCGAGACCGTGCGCAGCGCACTGGCGCGCCACGACGTGCCGCCCGCCTGCCTGACGCTGGAAGTGACCGAATCGACCGCGATGCGCGACGCCGAGGCCAGCCTGACGGTGCTCAAGCGCCTGTCGGGGCTGGGCGTGACCATCTCGATCGACGATTTCGGCACCGGTTACTCCAGCCTGCTGTACCTGAAGCGCCTGCCCGCCACCGAGCTGAAGATCGACCGCGGCTTCGTCAACCAGCTGGACAACGACAACGAGGACGCCGCCATCATCTCGGCCATCGTCGCGCTGGCGCAGCAGTTGAACCTGCGCATCGTGGCCGAAGGCGTGGAAACCACCGCGCAGCAGAAATTCCTGACCGGCCTGGGCTGCGATTCACTGCAGGGCTTCCTGCTGGGCAAGCCGATGCCGGCCGACGAATTCCTGGAACACGCCTCCAGCTGAAACGGCGCGGGCCAGATTTGCTACGCTTGGGGTCTTCCCGCCGGCCACGCCGGCTCCCCTTGCCTGAGCGCCCCCGCCCGCATGTCCGCCCGCCTGACCCTGATCGTCGCCTATTCCACCAACCGCGCCATTGGCCGCGACAACGCCCTGCCCTGGAAACTGCCGGGCGACCTGGCGCACTTCAAGCGCAGCACCCTGGGCCATCCCATCGTCATGGGCCGCAAGACCTGGGACTCGCTGGGCCGCCCCCTGCCCGGCCGCGCCAATATCGTCATCAGCCGCAATCCCGCCTTCGAGGCCGCGGGCGCCACCGTGGTGCCGACGCTGGAAGCCGCCATCGCCGCCTGCGGCGACAGCGCCGAGGCCTTCGTCATCGGCGGCGCGCAGATCTACACGCAAGCGCTGGCGCTGGCCAGCCGCATCCTGGCCACCGAAGTCCACGCCGAGGTCGAGGGCGACGCCTTCTTCCCGCTGCTGCCCGGCTTCCAGTGGCGCGAAACCGCGCGCGAGGCGCAGCCCGAGGAAAACGGCTACCGCTACGACTTCGTGACGTACGAACGCGCCTGAACCCGCGCCATGAATCGGGCGCCGGCCGCCCTGGATGCCGGCGGCGCCCGGCCTGGCGGCCGATTACCGGCCTGTGCGAAGCGCCTTTCAGTGTGAACAGGCCCTAGGCCGCGCCCTCGTTGCGCATGAAGCGCCACAACGCCGGCGCTTCCGAATACGCCACGTTGAAACGCACCCACGGCGTGTCGGCCTCGTCGGCCTCGAAGTACGACCCCGGCGCCAGCCAGATGCCGTCCTTCAGCGCCAGCCCGGCCAGGCCGTTGGCGCCGCGCTCGCGCCACTGGCCGGCTACCTTGGCCCACAGGAACAGGCCCGCCTGCGGCCGCGCATAGATCTCGAAACCGTGCTGCGCCATCAGCCCCGCCACCGTCGCGTGGGCCTGGGCCAGCCGTTCGCGGGTGCGTTCGATGTGCGCCCGGTAGCGGCCCTCGCGGATCACCTGGTGCACGATGCGTTCCATGATCTCCGGCGAGGTCAGCCCCACCGCCATCTTGGTGCGGGCGATGTCGCGCGCCAGGTCGCGGTGCGCCACCACGTAGCCGACCCGCACCGACGGGCTGATGACCTTGGAATAACCGCCCAGGTAGACCACCCGGCGGCCGCCATCGAGCGCCGCCAGCATGGGCGTGACGCCGGGCGCCAGTTCGCGCGAGATGTCGTCCTCGACCACCCACAGCCCGTGGCGCTCGGCCAGTTGCAGGATGCGGAAGGCGTTGGCCATGCTGATGCTGGCGCCCGACGGGTTCTGCAGGGCGGTGTTGACGAACAGCGCGCGCGGCCGGTGCTGCGACGCGGCCTGCTCCAGCGCCTCGCAATCGAGCCCGTCCAGCGTGCGCGCCACCGGCACCACCCGCAGCCCGGCCAGGCGCAGCATCTGCAGCAGGTTGGCGTAGGCCGGCTGCTCGACCAGCACGGTATCGCCCGGACGCAGCAGCGTGCGGATCACCATGTCGAGCCCGTGCGTCACTCCCTGGGTCAGCAGCACCTGCGACACCTCGACTTCCATGCCCTGGGCGCTGAGCGTGGCGGCGATGGTCTCGCGCAGCGGCGCGTAACCATAGGGATGGCCGTAGTTGGCGATGCGCATGGCCGGCACCCGGCCCATGTGGCGCAGCGCCATGTGCAGCCCCTCTTCATTGAGCCACTCGCCCGGCAGCCAGCCGCAGCCGGATTTGATGGGGATGGAGTGGTCGGCAAAGATATCCGACAGCAGCCAGGCCGCGTTCAGCCGCGGCGGCTCCCAGGACTGCGGCTCGCCGCGGCGCGGCGGCGCGTCGGGCGAGGCCACCCGGTAGCCGGCGCCCGGACGCGCCGCCAGCCAGCCCAGCGACACCAGCCGGCTGTAGGCGCTGGCCACGGTGAAGGTGCTGACCTGGTATTGGCGCGCGAAGTCGCGCACCGAGGGTAGGGACATACCCGGACGCAGCTCCTGCGCCTCGATGGCGCGCAACACGGCCGCCACCACCTGGTCCACCAGGGTCGGCGCCTGGCCGCGGGCACGCACGGGCTTGAAGTCGATCACGGCGCTACGCTAACTGTACAGTTGTCATGCTTGCAACTATACAGTTAGCCCGGTTTGCGCGGATTGTATATTTTCATTCCTCGCCGGACGTACCAGAATCAATCGCATCCCGCCGGCCGCCCGCCCGAAACGCGCGCAGGCTCCGGCGCTTGTCCTTCCCCTGGAGCCACCATGAACGCCCCCGCCGAGTTGCCCGACCTGTCCCATCTCTGGATGCCTTTCACCGCCAACAAGCAGTTCAAGGCGCATCCCCGCATGCTGGCGTCGGCCAAGGGCATGTACTACACCTCGGCCGACGGCCGCCAGGTGCTGGACGGCACCGCCGGCCTGTGGTGCGTCAACGCCGGCCACGGCCGCCAGGAGATCGTCGAGGCGATCTCGCGCCAGGCCGGCATCATGGACTACGCCCCCGGCTTCCAGCTCGGCCACCCGCTGGCCTTCGAGGCCGCCACCGCGGTCGCCAGCTTCATGCCGCAGGGCCTGGACCGCGTGTTCTTCACCAACTCGGGTTCGGAGTCGGTCGACACCGCCCTGAAGATCGCCCTGGCCTACCACCGCGCCCGCGGCGAAGGCCAGCGCACCCGCCTGATCGGCCGCGAGCGCGGCTACCACGGCGTGGGCTTCGGCGGCATCTCGGTCGGCGGCATCTCGACCAACCGCAAGACCTTCTCCGGCGCGCTGCTGCCCGCCGTGGACCACCTGCCCCACACCCACAACCTGGAACACAACGCCTATTCCAAGGGCCAGCCGGCCTGGGGCGCGCAACTGGCCGACGAACTCGAACGCATCGTCGCGCTGCACGACGCCTCGACCATCGCGGCGGTGATCGTCGAACCGATGGCCGGCTCGACCGGCGTGCTGATCCCGCCCAAGGGCTACCTGGAAAAGCTGCGCGAGATCACCTCCAAGCACGGCATCCTGCTGATCTTCGACGAAGTCATCACCGCCTACGGCCGCCTCGGCGCCGCCACCGCGTCGGAATTCTTCGGCGTGACGCCGGACCTGATCGCCATGGCCAAGGGCGTCAGCAACGCCGCCGTGCCCGCGGGCGCGGTCGCGGTGCGCCGCGAGGTGCATGACGCCATCGTCAACGGCCCGGCCGGCGGCATCGAGTTCTTCCACGGCTACACCTATTCGGCCCACCCGCTGGCGGCCGCCGCCATCCTGGCGACGCTGGACATCTACCGCCGCGAAGACCTGTTCGGCCGCGCCCGCAAACTGTCCGGCGCCTTCGAGCAGGCCGCCCACAGCCTGAAGGGCGCGCCGCACGTGATCGATGTGCGCAACCTGGGCCTGGTGGCCGGCGTCGAGCTGGCGCCGCGCGCCGGCGCGCCAGGCGCGCGCGCCGCCGAAGTGTTCCAGAAGTGCTTCGACAGCGGCCTGATGGTGCGCTACACCGGCGACATCATCGCCGTCTCGCCCCCGCTGATCATCGACGAGGCCCAGATCGGCCAGATCTTCGAGCAGATCGGCAAGGTGCTCAAGGAAATCGCGTAACTCCCGCGCGGCGCAGGCGCCGCGCATCGCACACAATGGCGGGCGGCCCCGGGCCGCCCTCCGGCGTTTTCAAAGAACCCTGCCCCGAGCTTTCCCATGAAGAAGAACCTCTCCCACTACATCAACGGCCAGCCCTACGATGGCCGCAGCAACCGCTACGCGGATGGCTTCAACCCGGCCACGGGCGAGATCATCACGTCCGTGCCGCTGGCCTCCACCGATGAGGTGGCGCTGGCCGTGGCGTCCGCCAAGGCCGCCTTTCCGGCCTGGTCGGAAACCCCCGCGCTCAAGCGCGCCCGCGTGCTGTTCAACTTCAAGGCGCTGCTGGACAAGCACCAGGACGAACTGGCCGAGCTGATCACGCGCGAGCACGGCAAGGTGTTCTCGGACGCCAAGGGCGAAGTGATGCGCGGCATCGAGATCGTCGAATTCGCCTGCGGCATTCCGCATCTGTTCAAGGGCCAGTATTCCGACCAGATCGGCGGCGGCATCGACAACTGGAGCATGCGCCAGGCCCTGGGCGTGGTGGCCGGCATCACGCCGTTCAACTTCCCGATGATGGTGCCGTGCTGGATGTTCCCGGTGGCCATCGCCTGCGGCAACACCTTCGTGCTCAAGCCGTCCGAACGCGATCCCTCGGCCTCGCTGCGCCTGGCCGAGCTGCTGACCGAAGCCGGCCTGCCGCCGGGCGTGTTCAACGTGGTGCACGGCGACAAGCAGGCGGTGGACGCGCTGATCGCGCACCCCGACGTCGAGGCCCTGTCGTTCGTCGGCTCGACCCCGATCGCCGAATACATCTACGCCGAAGGCACGCGCCGCGGCAAGCGCGTGCAGGCCCTGGGCGGCGCCAAGAACCACCTGGTGGTGATGCCCGACGCCGACCTCGACCAGGTCACCGACGCGCTGATGGGCGCGGCCTACGGCTCGGCCGGCGAGCGCTGCATGGCGATCTCGGTGGCCGTGGCGGTGGGCGACGTGGCCGACAAGGTGATCGAACGCCTGGTCCCGCGCGTCAAGGCGCTGGTGGTCAAGGATGGCATGCAGGGCGACGCCGAAATGGGCCCGCTGGTCACGGCGCAGCACCGCAACAAGGTCATCGGCTACATCGAGGACGGCATCGCCGCCGGCGCCGAGATGGTGGTCGACGGCCGCGGCCTGAAGGTGCCGGGCGCGGAAAAGGGCTTCTTCCTGGGCGGCACGCTGTTCGACAAGGTCAAGCCCACGATGAACATCTACCGCGAAGAGATCTTCGGACCGGTGCTGTGCGTGGTGCGCGTGCCCGACTTCGCCGCCGCCGTCGAACTGATCAACGCCCATGAATTCGGCAACGGCGTGGCCTGCTTCACGTCCGATGGCGGCGTGGCGCGCGCCTTCGCCCGCCAGATCAAGGTGGGCATGGTCGGCATCAACGTGCCGATCCCGGTGCCGATGGCCTGGCACTCGTTCGGCGGCTGGAAGCGCTCGCTGTTCGGCGACCACCACGCCTACGGCGAGGAAGGCATCCGCTTCTACTCGCGCTACAAGAGCGTGATGCAGCGCTGGCCGGACAGCATCGCCAAGGGCGCGGAATTCACCATGCCGGTGGCCAAGTAATCATGTAGACGCTCTCACCGCCCCGAGCCGCAAAGCGGCCGGGGTTTTGCCGAAAGACACACAACAAGGGGAATCCTGATGCGCATCGGGATCGGCGGCTTTCAGCATGAAACCAATACGTTCGCGCCTTCGCGCGCGGCCTGGGAGGACTTCGCCGACAAGGGCGGCGGCTGGCCGAAGCTGGTCAGCGGCCCGGCGATGTTCCAGGCCGTGGCGGGCGCCAACATTCCGGTGGCCGGTTTCATCGAGGCCATGCAGCAGCACACGCTGCTGCCGGCCACGTGGGCCGCGGCCAGTCCTTCCGGCCCGGTCACCGAGGATGCGTTCGAACGCATCAGCGCGCTGATCCTGCAGGGCCTGAAAGCGGCCATGCCGCTGGATGGCGTGTACCTGGACCTGCACGGGGCCATGGTCACCGAGCACCTGGACGACGGCGAGGGCGAACTGCTCAAGCGCGTGCGCGCGCTGGTCGGCCCCGACGTGCCGGTGGTGGCCAGCCTCGACCTGCATGCCAACATGACGCCCGCGATGGTGCGCCACGCCGATGCGCTGGTCTGCTACCGCACCTATCCGCACATCGACATGGCCGAGACCGGCCAGCGCGCCGCCGCGCTGCTGGCGCGACGCCTGGCCGGCGCGCCGCGGCCCTGCGTGGCGTTGCGGCAGCTGCCCTACCTGATTCCGCTGTGCTGGCAATCGACCGACATCGAGCCGGCGCGCTCGCTCTACCAGATGGTGGGCGAGATCGAAACGCGTGGCGCCCAGAGCGTGTCGCTGGCCACCGGTTTCCCGGCGGCGGATTTTCCAGATTGCCTGCCCGCCGTGTGGGCCTACGGCGCGACCCAGGCCGAGGCCGATGCGGCCGCCGACGCGCTGGCGCGCGCGGTGCTCGATGCCGAGCGCGATTTCGGCGGCACGCTCCACACGCCGGATGACGCCGTCACCACCGCCCTGCGGCTGGCGCGCGAGGCCAGCGCGCCCGTGGTCATCGCCGACGCGCAGGACAACCCTGGCGCCGGCGGCAGTTCCGACACCACCGGCCTGCTGCGCGCCCTGATCCGCCACCAGGTGCGCGACGCCGCTATCGGCCTGATCGTCGATCCGGAAGCCGCATTGGCCGCGCACCGCGCCGGCGTGGGTAAAACGGTCCGCATTGCACTAGGTGGACATTCGGGTATTCCCGACGACGAACCGCTGGACGCGGAGTTCATCGTGGAGAAAACTTCGGATGGACGCTTCGATACGCACGGCGCGTTCTACCGCGGCTTCCACATGGACCTGGGCCCTAGCGCCTGTCTGCGCATCGGCGGCGTACGCATCGTGGTGGCGTCCAACAAGGTGCAGATGGCCGACCAGGAAATGTTCCGCTTCGCCGGCGTCGAGCCGCGCCGCACAGCCATCCTGGCGGTGAAAAGCTCGGCGCATTTCCGCGCGGATTTCACGCCGATCGCGCACACGATCCTGGTTTGCGCCGCGCCCGGCTCGATGCTGATGGATGCGGCAAAACAACCATGGACACGGTTGCGTCCGGGCATCAGAATGGCGCCTTGCGGCCCGGTCTTTGCCGGCGCCGCAGCCGACTGACCCTCGCACGCCGCGCCCCGGCGCGGCGCGTCAACGACGTAGCGGCAATCCGCGCCGCTCACTACGCATAAAAGGGGAATTTCATGCTCAAGTTCATCCGCGCGGCCGCGTTCGCCGGCGCCACCCTGCTGATGGCCCACGGCGCCTACGCCGACACCGTCATCAAGGCGGTGATGCACTCGCCGCTGCGCCTGACCGATCCGCACGCCACCACCGCGTACATCACGACGTGGCACGGCTACATGATCTACGACACCTTGCTGGCCACCGATGCCGACAACAAGATCCAGCCGCAGATGCTGGAGAAATGGGATGTCTCGGCCGACGGCAAGACCTACACCATGACGCTGCGCCCGGGCCAGAAATGGCATGACGGCAAGCCCGTCACGGCCGAGGACTGCGTCGCGTCGATCAAGCGCTGGGCCGCGGGCGACGGCATGGGCCGCACGCTGCTGAAATTCACCGACAAGATCGAAGTCATCGACGACAACAGCTTCCGCATCGTCATGAAGGAACCCACGGACCTGGCGCTGCGCGCCCTGTCCAAGCCGACCGGCACCGCGCCGTTCATGATGCCCAAGCGCATCGCCGAACAGGCCATCGGCCAACCGATCACCGACATGACCGGCTCGGGCCCGTTCAAGGTGGCCGAATTCAAGCCGGGCGTGAAGACCGTCTACGTCAAGAACACCGACTACGTGCCGCGCAAGGAACCCGCCAGCGGCCTGGCCGGCGGCAAGGTCGTGAACGTGGACAAGGTCGAGTGGGACGTGATGCCCGACGCCCTGACCACCGCCAACGCCCTGCTGGGCGGCGAGATCGACTTCGTCGAACAGTTCCCGTATGACCTGCTGCCGATGGTCGAGGGCAACAAGGACCTGAAGGAAGAGTCGCTCAGCCCGGTCGGCTACTTCACGATGTACCGCTTCAACTTCAAGTACCCGCCCTTCAACAACAAGAAGATCCGCCAGGCCGCGATGTACGCCATCGGCCAGGAAGACGTGATGAAGGCGCTGGTCGGCAATCCCAAGTACTGGAAGACGTGCGCCTCGCTGTGGGGCTGCGGCACGCCGCTGGAATCGGACATCGGCAAGGACGTGGTGGTGCCCTCGAACATCGAGAAAGCCAAGGCCCTGCTGAAGGAAGCCGGCTATGACAACACCCCGATCCTGGTGATGCACGCCACCGACGTCGGCACGCTGTCGGCCCAGCCCGTGGTGATGGCCCAGGCCCTGCGCAAGGCCGGCTTCAACGTCAACCTGGCGGCGATGGACTGGCAGAGCGTGGCGACCCGCCGCGCCTCGAAGGCGGCGCCGGCCGAAGGCGGCTGGAACATCCACAACACCAACTGGTACGCCACCGACGTGATGGACCCGGTGCGCTCGGCGCCGGCCGCGGCCAACGGCGACAACGCCTGGTTCGGCTGGCCCGATTTCCCCCAGGTCGAGGAACTGCGCACCAAGTTCGCGCTGACCTCCGATCCGGCCGAGCAGAAGAAGATCGCCGATGAGTTGCAACGCATCGGCATCGACGAGGGTCTGTACGTGCCGCTGGGCCAGATGTCCGTGCCCACCGTCTACACGACCAAGCTCTCGGGCCTGGTGCACGCGCCGGTGTTCGCGTTCTGGAACGTCAAGAAAGCCCCTTGACGGGCAGGTAGTTCAGGGGGAAATACATGCTGGCATTCGTCTCACGCCGGCTCCTCGCGACCATCCCCGTTCTGGTGATGGTCGCGGTGGTGGTCTTCGCGATATTGCGTCTGAGCCCGGGAGATCCGGCCATCATCATGGCGGGCGATGGCGCCACGCCCGAGCGTATCGAACAGATACGCCAGACGATGGGCCTGGATAAACCGGTCGTCAAACAATTCGTCATCTGGGGCGGCAAGCTGCTGCAGGGCGATCTCGGCACCTCGCTGATGTCCGGCGTGCCCGTGACCCAGCTCATCGGCCAGCGCCTCGAGCCTTCGTTGAGCCTGGCGGTGCTGACGCTGGTCTTCACGCTGATCGTGGCGATTCCGCTAGGCGTGCTGGCGGCCTGGCGCCAGGGCCGGCTGCTGGATCGGGCGGTGATGGGCTTCTCGGTGCTGGGCTTTTCGGTGCCGGTGTTCGTCACCGGCTATCTGCTGATCTGGGCCTTCGCCATCAAGCTGGGCTGGTTCAACGTGCAGGGCTACACCCCGCTGGCCAATGGCTTCTGGCTGTTCCTGCACCGGCTGATCCTGCCGTCGCTGGCGCTGTCCACGGTGTACATCGCCCTGATCGCTCGCATCACGCGCACCAGCGTCATCGAGGTCATGGGCGAGGACTTCATCCGCACCGCGCGCTCCAAGGGGCTGACCGAGACCGGCGTGCTGCTGGGCCACGCGCTGCGCAACGCCGCCGTGCCCATCGCCACGGTGGTGGGCCTGGGCATCGCGCTGCTGATCAGCGGCGTGGTGGTGACCGAATCGGTGTTCAACATCCCCGGCCTGGGCCGGCTGGTGGTCGAAGCCGTGCTGGCGCGCGACTATCCCGTGATCCAGGGCCTGACGTTGTTCTTCGCCTTCGTCTACGTGTTCATCAATCTGGTTGTCGATTGCGCCTACACGGTGTTCGACCCCCGTATCCGATACTGAGGCCACGCCATGCAAACGCCCACCGACGCCGCCGCGCAAGCGGCCGCCGATCTTCCCGGCGGCGGCACGCCCCACGTCACCGCCTGGCGCCAGATCCGCCAGGGCCTCAGGAGCTGGCCGGTCATGCTGGCCCTGGTGGTGCTGCTCATCATCGTCGCCATCGCCCTGTTCGCGCCGCTGCTGGGCACGGTCGACCCGACCTACATCAATCCCGGCGCGCGCCTGAAGCAGCCGTTCACCGACTACCTGTTCGGCACCGACGCGTTCGGCCGCGACGTCTGGTCGCGCGTGGCCTATGGCGCGCGCGTCTCGCTGATCGCGGGCCTGGGCGCCGCGGTCGTCAGCGTCGCCATCGGCCTGGTGGTGGGTGTCATCGCCGGCTGGTTCCGCTCGCTCGACGGCATCATCATGCGCACCATGGACGCCATCATGGCGATCCCCGGCATCCTGCTGGCGATCGCGCTGGTGTCGGTGACCGGCGCCAGCCTGATGACGGTGCTGGTGGCCATCACCATTCCCGAGATCCCGCGGGTGGTGCGGCTGGTGCGCGGCCAGATCCTGACCGTGCGCGGCGAACCCTACGTCGAGGCGGCGCTGGCGCTGGGCACGCCGCTGCCGCTGCTGCTGTGGCGCCACATGGTGCCCAGCACGATCGCGCCGCTGACGGTGCAGGGCACCTACGTGTTCGCCTCGGCCATGCTGACCGAGGCCATCCTGAGCTTCCTGGGCGCGGGCATCCCGCCCGAGATCGCCTCATGGGGCAACATCATGTCCGAGGGCCGCATGTACTTCCGCATGCTGCCCGGCCTGATCCTGTTCCCGGGGCTGTTCCTGTCGCTGACCGTGCTCAGCGTGAACATCCTGGGCGACGCGCTGCGCGACGCCCTCGATCCGAAAATGGTGCGCAGGATCTGATGCCGATGACCTACTCTCCCACTCCCCCCGCGGGCGACACCTCGTCCGCCGTGCTGGCCATCCGCAACCTGTCGGTGGAAGTCGGCGGCGCCGGCAACCGCGTGGTGCGCAACCTGAGCCTGGACGTGCACGCCGGCGAGACCGTGTGCGTGGTCGGCGAGTCCGGCTCCGGCAAGTCGGTCACCTCGCTGGCCGTCATGGGCCTGCTGCCGCCCGGCGTGCTGCGCATCAGCGCCGGCTCGATCCGCGTCGAAGGCGAGGACGTGGCCACCGCCACGCCGCGCCGCCTGCGCGAACTGCGCGCCACCCGCATGGCGATGGTGTTCCAGGAACCCATGACCGCGCTGAATCCGGTGCACACCGTCGGCAAGCAGGTCGACGAAGTGCTGCGGCTGCATCGCCGCATGTCGGCCGCCGAGCGCCGCGCCAAGGTGCTGGAGATGTTCCGCTCGGTGCATCTGCCCGACGTCGAACGCATCTACGATGCCTATCCGCACCAGCTCTCGGGCGGCCAGCGCCAGCGCATCGTCATCGCCATGGCGCTGATCCTCGAACCCAAGCTGCTGATCGCCGACGAGCCGACCACGGCGCTGGACGTCACCACGCAGAAACAGATCCTGCTGCTCATCAAGGAACTGCAGGTCAAGCACCAGACCGCCGTGCTGTTCATCACGCACGACTTCGGCGTGGTCGCCGAGATCGCCGACCGCATCGTGGTGATGAACCGCGGCGACCTGATCGAAAGCGGCACGCGCCACGAGATCCTGGCCGAACCCAAGCAGTCGTACACGCGGCGGCTGGTGTCGTCGGTGCCGAGCCTGGTGCCCTCGCACCGCGAGGCGCCCGTCGGCCAGCCGGTGCTGCACGTCAAGGGCCTGGGCCGCACCTATGGCGGCAAGAGCTCGCTGTTCTCGCGCCGCGCGCCGCAGAACGTGATCGCCGCCGCCGACGTCAACCTGACGCTGCGCAAGGGCGAGATCCTCGGCATCGTGGGCGAATCCGGGTCGGGCAAGTCGACCGTGGCGCGCTGCATCGTGCGCCTGATCGAGCCCACCGCCGGCCACATGATGATGGGCGGCGAAGACCTCAGCACGCTGTCCGGCGCGGCCCTGCGGCCGGTGCGCCGCCGCATCCAGATCGTGTTCCAGGATCCGTACCGCTCGCTCAACCCGCGTCGCACCGTGGGCGAGTCGATCATCGAGGGCCTGCTCAATTTCGGCGTGCCCCGCGACAAGGCCGAGCAGCGCGCCGGCGAGACGCTGTCGGTGGTCGGCCTGAGCCCCGACGCCATGCGGCGCTATCCGCACCAGTTCTCCGGCGGCCAGCGCCAGCGCATCTGCATCGCCCGCGCGCTGGTGATGGACCCCGAGATCCTGGTGGCCGACGAGGCCGTCTCGGCGCTGGACGTGTCGGTGCAGGCGCAGGTGCTGGAACTGCTCGAGCAGGTGCGCCAACGCACCGGCGTGGGCGTGCTGTTCATCACGCATGACCTGCGCGTGGCCGCGCAGATCTGCGACACCATCATGGTCATGCAGCGCGGCAAGGTCGTCGAGACCGGCGCCGCCCAGGCCGTGCTGACCGATCCCCGCCACGAGTACACCCGCGCCCTGATCGACGCGGCGCCCGGACGCGACTGGGACTTCCGCAACTTCCGGCCCGTGGCGGCCGGCCTTGCGTCCCCCGCCGCCTAGGAACTCCCCGGCAACCCACCGTCCATTGGAATCCGCCATGTCGCAACCGCATGAACTCTCGGCCCAGGAACTGCTGGCCGCCTATCGCAACAAGACCCTGTCGCCGGTCGAGGCGACCCGCTCGGTGCTCGATCACATCGCGCGCTGGGAACCGCACATCCACGCCACTTACGCGCTCGATCCCGACCAGGCGCTGGCCCAGGCACGCGCCTCCGAGGCGCGCTGGATGAAGGGCGAACCGCAGGCCTGCGGCGGCTACTCGCTGGACGGCGTGCCCGCCACCATCAAGGAAAACATCGCCACCCGCGGCGTGCCGGTGCCGCTGGGCACGGCCGCCACCGACCTGACGCCCGCCGCAGCCGACGCGCCGCCGGCGGCGCGCATGCGCGAGGCCGGCGCCGTGGTGCTGGGCAAGACCACCATGCCCGACTACGGCATGCTGTCCTCGGGGCTGTCGAGCTTCCATGCGCTGACGCGCAATCCGTGGGACCTCACCAAGAACCCGGGCGGCTCCAGCGCCGGCGCCGGCGCGGCGGCCGCCGCGGGCTACGGCCCGCTGCACATCGGCACCGATATCGGCGGCTCGGTGCGCCTGCCGGCGGCCTGGTGCGGCATCGCCACGCTCAAGCCCAGCCTGGGCCGCATTCCCATCGATCCGCCCTTCATGGGCCGCTGCGCCGGCCCCATGACGCGCGACATCGCCGACGCCGCGCTGATGATGGGCGTGCTGTCGCAACCCGACGCGCGCGACCACATGAGCCTGCCGTTCCAGGACTTCGACTGGCTCAACCTGGAACGGGACGTGCGCGGCCTGCGCATCGGCCTGCAGCTGGACGCCGGTTGCGGCCTGCCGCTGGATCCCGAGATCCGCGCGGCGGTCGAGGCCGCGGCCCGCCAGTTCGAAGCCGCCGGCGCCATCGTCACCCCGCTCGAGCCGTGGATGACGCCCGACATGCTGGACGGCGTCGACCGCTTCTGGCGCACCCGCTCGGCCATCGACCTGGGCGCCCTGCCCGAGGCGCGCCGCGCCAAGATCCTGCCGTTCATCCGCGCCTGGGCCGAAAGCGGCGGCGGCCAGACCGGCGAAGCCGTGTTCCGCAGCTACTACGAAACCCTCAACGTGCGCGCCAGGACGGTGGCCGCCACCGCCCCCTTCGACTACGTGCTGTCGCCGGTGGCGCCGGTGGTGGCCTACAACGCCGAGTGGGCCGCGCCCACCAACGAGGTCGCCACGACCATGCACCACATCGGCTACACGCTGCCCTACAACATGAGCGAGCAGCCGGCTGCTTCGGTCAATTGCGGCTACACCCGGGCCGGCCTGCCGATCGGCCTGCAGATCGCCGGCGCGCGCTTCGACGACCTGGGCGTGCTGCGCGTGGCCCGCGCCTGGGAGCGCATGCGCCCGGCCCAGCATCCCTGGCCGCAGCCGCCCCGCGCCGCCTGACGCCCGCCGGCAGAGTCTCCCTTTCCCTTTGGCAACCCACAGGAATTTCCATGCGTTGGCTTCTGGCAATGATCAAGCACGAGACGAACACCTTCTCGCCCGTGCCCACCCCGCTCGCGCGTTTCTTCCGCGGCAACCCTGAAATCCTGGCCGGCGAACGCGCCATCCGGGCCTACGAAAACACCGACAGCGGCCTGGGCGGCTATATCGAGGTGGCGCGCCGGGTCGGCGCCGAGATCGTGGTGCCGGTGGCGGCCGAGTCCTGGCCCAGCGGCCCGACCAGCGCCGAGACCCACGAGCTGCTGTGCAAGCTGGTGCTGGACGAGGTCCGCAAGGGCGGCTACGACGCCATCCTGCTGGACCTGCACGGCGCCATGGTGGCCGAGGGGATGGAAGACGCCGAGGGCGACCTGCTGCGGCGCCTGCGCGAGATCGATCCCGAGACGCCGGTGGCCGTGACGCTCGACATGCACGCCAACATCTACGCCGACATCGTCGACCACGCCACCGTCATCAGCGGCTTCCACACCTATCCGCACGTGGACATCCGCGAGGCCGGCGTGCGCGCCGCCAACGTCATCGTGCGTACGCTGCAAGGCGAGATCAAGCCGGTCATGACCTGGGCCGGCAAGCCCATGCTGCCGCACGTCATGTGCCAGGGCACCCACGCCGAGCCCAACAAATCGCTGCAGGAACGCTGCCGCCAGCTGGAGGCCGAAGGCGTGCTGGCGGCGTCGGTGTTCGTCGGTTTCCCGCACGCCGACATCCGCGAGGCCGGCCTGAGCGCGGTGGTCTGTACGGACGCCAACCTGGCCCAGGCGGAGCAATACCGCGACGAACTGCTGGAGCGCGCCTGGAACGACCGCGCCAAGTGGGTGTTCCATCCCGAGCCGCTGGCCCCCACCATCGCCCGCGCCAAGGCCATCGAGCAAGGCCCGGTGGTGCTGCTGGACCACTTCGACAACACCGGCTCCGGCGGCACCATGGACACCACCGCGGTGCTGGCCGAGGTCCTGCGCCAGGAACTGGACAACGTGGTGTTCTACGCCATCTGTGATCCGCAGGCGGCGCGCGAGGCCGCCACGGCCGGCGTCGGCAGCGTCGTCACCCTGCCGCTGGGCGGCAAGGTCGCCATGCCCGCCATCAAGCAGGCCAGCGAGCCGCTGACCGTGACCGGGCGGGTCAAGCTGGTGTTCGACGGCGTCTACCTGAACCGCGGCCCCATGTACCGCGGGGTACGCAACGACACCGGCCTGACCGTGGTGATCGACACCGGACGGGTCGAGATCGTGGTGGTGTCGCGCCACCAGGAGCCGTTCGACATCAATTGCCTGCTGTCGGCCGGGATCGACCCGCTGCAAAAGCGCTACGTGGTGCTCAAGAGCCGCGTCCACTGGCGCGCGGGCTTCTCGGCCATGGCCACCGAGATCATCGAATGCACCGGCGTGGGCGTCACCACCTCCGACTACGCCCAGCTCGACTTCCAGCACGTGCGGCGGCCGATCTACCCGCTCGACCCGCTCTGAAAACCGGTTTTGTCGACAATATGGCCGGCGCCCGAGGGCGCCGGCTTTCATTTTGAAATCTTCGGTAACCGCGCGCACTGCAACGTGCCGTTGCGCCTCGGTATACTCGCCGCGGGTCCTGACAGGCCGATGAACATGTCCGTGCCCCCCGACGCGCCGTCACCGGCGCCGCGCCGCAGGGACAAGACTCGACAATCAACGACAAAGCAAAACGATGAAAAAGAGCGTAGCGATCACCCTAGCCGTGGTCATAGTGGGAGCGGGAAGCTGGGTAGGTGCCACGTGGTACACCGGCAAGCGCATCGAGGAAAGCACCCAGCAGCGCCTGGCCGAGGCCAACGAAAAGCTGGCCAAGCTCACGCCCCTGTTCGGCCTGCGCATCGACCAGATCAAATACGAGCGCGGCCTGTTCTCGACCCAGGCGCGTTACGGCCTGTCGTTCGTCAAGAACGACAAGACCCCGGACGACATGCCCGCCGGCATGATCGAATTCGACACGCGCATCGAGCACGGCCCGTTCCCCAAGAGCGCGCTGGCGCGCGGCGCCATCGCCCCCAAGCTGGCCTTCGTGCACGCCGAGCTGGCCAAGACCGACAACGTCAAGCCGGTGTTCGAGCTGACCAAGGACGTCTCGCCGCTGGTGTCCGACGCCGTGGTCAGCTTCGGCGGCCACACCGCCTCGACCGCCCGCATCGCGCCGGTGAAGGTCGTCCATGACGGCAACTCGGTCGATTTCAGCGGCATGGAAATCACCGGCACCTTCGACCGCGGCCTGCAGGCGATCACCGCCACCGCCAAGACCGACACGCTGGCCGTGGACGGCAGCAAGAGCAGCGACCCGATCAAGATGCTGATGACGGGCCTGACGATGGACGTCGACAGCCGCATGGGCAAGTTCGGCCTGTCGGTCGGCGATTCGGCCATCAAGATCAAGCGCATCGATGTCACCAAGCCTGACGTCGACGTCAAGGTCGCGCTCGACAACTTCGGCTACACCGTCAAGCTGTCCGAAGACGACAAGAACATCAACATCCAGGCCGCCTACCAGACCGGCGAACTGAACGTGAACGACGTGGCGCTGGGCAACGGCCAGGCCGTGATCAAGCTGGCCAAGCTGGACGGCGCCGCGGTCAAGCAGCTGTCGGACACCTACAACCAGCTGATCCGCCAGTACATGGCCGGCACCCGCGACGAAGGCCTGAACGACGAACAGTTCCAGGTGCTGCTGGACAACGCCGGCAAGCTGCTCGCGGGCAATCCGTCGTTCAGCATCGACCCGATCAGCTGGAAGACCGGCAAGGGCGAAAGCAAGCTGACCGTCCAGCTGGACCTGGCCAACCCGCCCGACGTCAAGAACCTGACGCCGCAGGAAATCGTGGTCAAGGCCATCAAGCAGATCGACGCCACCCTGATCATCTCCAAGCCGATGGTGCAGGACCTGATGGTGCAGTACGCCATCAAGAAGGACGGCATGGCCGCCGACAAGGCCGCCGCCGAAGCCGCCGACAACGTGCGCAGCATGTCGGGCATGGCCGAGATGTTCAACGTCGGCAAGAACGACGGCGACAACATCGTCGGCAAGTTCCACTTCGCCGACGGCATGGGCGACCTGAACGGCAAGAAGATCCCGGCCGACGAACTGTTCTCGGGCCTGCTCGGCGCGACCGGCATGAACAGCGCGATGGACGACGACGAAGACGAAGCGGAGCCGGCCGCCGGCGCCACCGCCATGGACGACGACATGGCCGCCACCAGCAACGCCGACGTGGTCAATGAATTCGACGTCGACGCGGTCGCCCACATGCTCGAAGACATGGGCTACAACACGCGCAAAACCGACGGCGACGAAGGGCCGGTCCTGATCCTGGATGCCAGCAGTACCGGCGCCACCGACCTGCGCCTGGAATTCCTGTGCAACGACTTCTCCGAGAAGTGCTACGACCTGGTGGCCACCGCGACCTACGCCAGCAAGAAGCCGGCCACGCTCAAGGCCATCAACGCCTGGAACCAGGAATACCGCTGGACCCGCGCCTACCTGGACGACAAGAACCAGGCCGTGCTGCAGATGGACATGAACGCCGAAGGCGGCATTGGCAAGAAGAACCTCCAGATCCTGCTGAACACCTACTTCAGCATCACCGAGGACTTCGCCAACACCGTCACGGCGGCGCCGGCCAAGAAGTAAGGCGGCCGCGCAAAAAACAAAACCCCCATCTTGCGATGGGGGTTTTTTTTGCCTGTCGCCAGGCGGGCCTCGAGGGTGCGCCCCGTGGGGCGAACCCTCATGCGGCATCAGGCGTAGGCTTCGATCGGCAGGCAGGCGCACACCAGGTTGCGGTCGCCGTAGGCGTTGTCCACGCGCGCCACCGGCGGCCAGTACTTGGCATCGCGCAACGACGCCACCGGGTACGCGGCCTGCTGGCGCGGGTAGTCGTGCAGCCATTCCTCGGCCAGCAGCATCTGCGCGGTGTGCGGCGCGTTCTTCAGGACGTTGTCCTCGCGATCGCGTTCGCCGCGCTCGACCTGGGCGATTTCCTCGCGGATCGAGATCATCGCCTCGATGAAGCGGTCCAGCTCGGCCACGCCTTCGGATTCGGTCGGCTCGACCATCAGCGTGCCGGCCACCGGGAAGCTCATGGTGGGGGCATGGAAGCCGTAATCCATCAGGCGCTTGGCGATGTCCTCGGCGCTGATGCCGCTGGTGTCCTTGAGCGGACGCACGTCCAGGATGCACTCGTGCGCCACGCGGCCGTTACGGCCCGCGTACAGCACCGGGTAGTGGTCGCGCAGGCGGGTGGCGATGTAGTTGGCGTTCAGGATCGCGACTTCGGTGGCGCGGCGCAGGCCGTCGGCGCCCATCAGCGCGATGTACACGAACGGAATCGGCAGGATGCCGGCCGAGCCGAACGGTGCGGCCGAGACCGGGCCCACCTTGGCTTCGCCGGGCAGCTTGCCCTGTTCGTTGACCACGCCCGGCAGGTACGGCGCCAGGTGCGCGCGCACCGCGACCGGACCGACGCCCGGGCCGCCGCCGCCGTGCGGGATGCAGAAGGTCTTGTGCAGGTTCAGGTGCGACACGTCCGAGCCGAACTTGCCCGGCTTGGCCACGCCGACCATGGCGTTCATGTTGGCGCCGTCCAGGTACACCTGGCCGCCGGCCTGGTGCACCAGGTCGCAGATCTCGGTCACGGCTTCCTCGAACACGCCGTGCGTGGACGGGTAGGTGATCATCAGCGCGGCCAGCTTGTCGCCGACCTGTTCGATCTTGGCGCGCAGGTCGACCAGGTCGACGTTGCCGTTGGCGTCGGACGCCACCACCACCACTTCCATGCCGGCCAGCTGCGCCGACGCGGGGTTGGTGCCGTGGGCCGACGACGGGATCAGGCAGATGTTGCGCTGGTGCTGGCCGTTGGCCTGGTGGTAGCCGCGGATCGCCAGCAGGCCGGCGTATTCGCCCTGCGCGCCCGAGTTGGGCTGCAGGCTGATGTTGTCGTAGCCGGTGATTTCGCACAGCGCGGCCGACAGGCGCGTGATCAGTTCGTCGTAGCCCTTGCTCTGCGAGGCGGGCGCGAACGGGTGCACCAGCGCGAACTCGGGCCAGGTGATGGGGATCATCTCGGCCGTGGCGTTCAGCTTCATGGTGCACGAACCCAGCGGGATCATGGTGCGGTCCAGCGCCAGGTCCTTGTCGGCCAGCTTGCGCAGGTAGCGCAGCATGTCGGTCTCGGACTGCACGCTGGAGAACACCGGATGCTTGAGGATGGCGCTTTCGCGCGCCACGGCGGCGGGAATGCCGCCGGCGGCGGCGGCGTCCAGCGCGTCGACGTCCAGTTCGACGTCATCGTGCTCCAGGCCGGCGGCGAACACGTTCACCAGGGCCTGCAGGTCGGCGGCGGTGACGGTCTCGTCCAGCGACACGGCCAGGCGGGCGCCGTCGACGCGGCGCAGGTTGACGTGCTCGCACTCGGCGGCCGTCAGGATGGCCGGGGTGGCCGGGCCGGTTTCCAGCAGCAGCGTGTCGAAGAAGGTGTCGTTGGCGACCTTGATGCCCAGCTTGCCGAGTTCGGCGCGCAGGATGGCGGTGTAGCGCTGCACGCGCTCGGCGATGCGGCGGATGCCGGCCGGGCCGTGCCAGACGGCGTACATGCCGGCCATCACGGCCAGCAGCACTTGCGCGGTGCAGATGTTCGAGGTGGCCTTCTCGCGGCGGATGTGCTGTTCGCGCGTCTGCAGGGCCAGGCGCATCGCCGGGTTGCCCTGGGCGTCCTTGGACACGCCGACCAGGCGGCCGGCCATGTTGCGCTTGAAGGCGTCCTTGCAGGCCATGAAGCCGGCGTGCGGGCCGCCGAAACCGAACGGCACGCCGAAGCGCTGGGCCGAACCGATGGCGATGTCCGCGCCCCACTCGCCCGGCGCGGCCAGCAGCGCCAGCGCCAGCAGGTCGGTGGCGACGGCCACCACCGCGCCTTGCGCGTGGGCGGCCTCGGCCAGCTTGCGGTAGTCGGCCACCGAGCCGGTGCTGTGCGGGTACTGCAGCAGCACGCCGAAGCACTCCGGCAGGCCTTCGGCCTCGTCGCCGATGGCGATCTCGATGTCCAGGCCCTCGGCGCGCGTGCGCACGACTTCGATGGTCTGCGGATGCACGTGGCGCGAGATGAAGAACACCGGGCTCTGCGACTTGGCGCCGCGGCGCGCCAGCGTCATGGCTTCGGCGGCGGCGGTGCTTTCATCGAGCAGCGAGGCGTTGGAGATGTCCAGCCCGGTCAGGTCGGCGACCATGGTCTGGTAGTTCAGCAGGGCCTCCAGGCGGCCCTGCGAGATCTCGGGCTGGTACGGCGTGTAGGCCGTGTACCAGGCGGGATTCTCGAGAATGTTGCGCAACACCACGTTGGGCGTCTGCGTGCCGTAGTACCCCTGGCCGATGTAGTTGCGGAAGACCTTGTTGCGGCCGGCGATCTGCTTCAGCTCGGCCAGCACGTCGGCTTCGCTGCGCGACGGCGGCAGCGCCAGCGGCGCCTGGCTGCGGATCTTGGGCGGCACGACTTCTTCGATCAGGGCGTCCAGGCTGGGGCTGCCGATCGCGGCGAGCATGGCGGCCTGGTCGGCGTCGGAGGGGCCGATGTGGCGGGGAATGAAGTCGGTGTGGGTGTCTAGGGCGCGCGACATGGGGGGATCTCGAGATGGCGGTGTCGTCGGAGGGACGGACGGTGATGCATGGACGGGCGGCGGCGCCAGCGCCGCGCCCGCCCTGACGGGCTTAGCCGTTGGCGACGGCTTCGTAGCCGGCCGCGTCCAGCAGCTTGTCGGCATCGGCGGCGTTGACCGGCTTGATCTTGAAGATCCAGGCGGTGAAGGCCGATTCGTTGATCAGGTTGGGGTTGCTTTCCAGCTCGTCGTTGAAGGCAACGATTTCGCCGGCCACGGGCGCGTAGATGTCGGAGGCGGCCTTGACCGACTCGACCACGCCGGCGGTCTCGCCCGCGTTCAGCTTGGCGCCGACCTTGACGTCGCCGACGAAGACCAGGTCACCCAGCTGGTCCTGGGCGGTATCGGTGATGCCGACGACGAACACGTCGCCTTCGGCTTTGACCCATTCATGGGACTCGGTGTACTTGCGATCGGTGGGCAGACTCATGGGAACTCCTGGGGGATTCGGATAAGGAAATGGTGTTGCGCGCCTCGCGCCGCCGGCCCTGCCCCAAGGGGCCGGCCAGCGCCGCGAAGCTTCGAGTTTACGAGTGTTCGACGGCTTTGCCGTTACGGACAAACGGCAGTTTGCAGACCAGCGCGGGCACCCACTTGCCGCGGATGTCGACCTCGACCGTGTCGCCCGCGGCCACGCCTTGCGGCAGGCGCGCGAAGCCGATCGAGACGCCCAGGGTCGGCGACATGGTGCCGCTGGTGAGCTCGCCCACGCCGTGCGGGGTGCGCACCGCCATGTGGGCGCGCATCACGCCGCGCTCCTGCAGTTTCAGGCCGATGAAGGCGGCGGGCGTGGCGAACTGCTCCAGCGCGTCGCGGCCGATGAAACGGCGCTCGGGGTTTTTCAGGGACACCGTCCAGGTCAGCGCGGCTTCGCCGGGCTGGGTCAGTTCGTCCATGTCCTGGCCGTACAGGTTCATGCCGGCTTCCAGGCGCAGCGTGTCGCGCGCGCCCAGGCCCGCCGGGCGCACGCCCTGGGCCGCCAGGTCGCGCCACAGTTGCACCGCCTCGGTGGCGGGCAGCACGATCTCGAAACCGTCTTCGCCGGTGTAGCCGGTGCGCGCCACCAGGGTGTCGTCGCCGACGCGGGCGGCCACGAACGGGGTCAGCGGCTCGCTGGCGGCCTGCCAGGCCGGACGCGCGGCCCAGACCTTGGCGCGGGCGTTGGGGCCCTGCACGGCGATCATGGCCAAGTCGCGGCGCGGCGTGATGGTGACGTCGAACTTGCCGGCCTGCCTGACGCGCTGCATCCAGGCCATGTCCTTGTCGGCCGTGCCGGCGTTGACCACCACGCGCCATTCATCGGCGGCGAAGAAGTAGACGATCAGGTCGTCGATGACGCCGCCCTGCGGGTTCAGCATGCAGGTGTAGAGCGCCTTGCCGGGCACGGTCAGCTTGGCTACGTCGTTGGCCACCAGGCGCTGCAGGAAGGCGAAGGCGTCGGGGCCGGTGACGTCGGCGTTGAGCATGTGCGACACGTCGAACATGCCGGCGTCCTGGCGCACCGCGTGGTGCTCTTCCAGTTGCGAGCCGTAGGCCAGGGGCATGTCCCAGCCGCCGAAATCGACCATGCGGGCGCCGGAGGCGATGTGTTCGTCGGCCAGCGGGGTGCGTTTGAGGGTTGCGGACATGCGCGGGTACTCCGGAGCGGCAGCGGGGCCAGGGTTACGGAATGCCGCCGGCGGACAGGAAACGCCCGCGCAACGGCTGAATTTTCCGCCCCTCTGTCCTTTTGCCTGAGAGTTGCCCCGCGTGGCGGGTTTGCACCTTCGGCGCCTGGGCTGCGCGCTATGTCCCTATTTGGGCAGCGGCGCCAGGTCTCTCCAGAGTGCTGCTTTGCCGCGTCCGCGCGGTAAAAACCGGGACAGGGCAAACATGCGCGGTATGGGATACCTGAGCGATTCTGGGCGAATTGCGCCTTCGGCGGCGGCCGCGGACGGCCGCTCTCTCCCGCAACATGCGTGACAGCGCCGAAAGCATACCGCGAAACGCAGTTCCGTTGTTGATCCGCGGCCTCGATCCGAGGCCGCGGGCCGGCCCCCGCGAGGCGGCCGCTCAGCCCAGCGCGGTGTCCAGCAGCATCATCAGCACGAAGCCCAGCATCAGCCCGCAGGTGGCGTAGACCTCGTGCCCCTTGCGGTGCGATTCGGGGATGATCTCGTGGCTGATCACGAACAGCATCGCCCCGGCGGCGAAGCCCAGCCCCCACGGCAGCAGCGCCGCCGACCAGCCCACCACCGCCGCGCCCAGCACCGCGCCGACCGGCTCGACCAGGCCCGACAGCATGCCCAGCGCCACCGCGAACGCGCGCTTGTAGCCGGCGGCGATCAGGGCCACCGCCACCACCAGCCCTTCGGGAATGTCCTGGATGGCGATGCCGGTGGCCAACGCCGTGCCGCGCACCGGATCGTTGCCGGCGTAGCCCACGCCGATGGCCAGGCCCTCGGGCAGGTTGTGCAGCGTGATCGCGAAGACGAACAGCCAGGTGCGGCGCAGGCGGTGCGCCTCGATGCCCTCGCGGCCCTTGATGAAATGTTCGTGCGGCAACAGCCGGTCCATCAGCAGCAGCACCGCCGCGCCCAGCAGGATGGCGGCGCCCACCGTCAGGCCCGCGCCCCAAGGGCCGGCGCCCTGGGCCTCGGCCGCCGTGATGCCCGGCGCCACCAGCGAAAAGGCGCTGGCCGCCAGCATCACGCCGGCGCCGAAGCCGAACATGCTGTCCTGCATCTTCTGCGGGATGGTGCGCGCGAACAGCACCGGCAGCGTGCCGGCCGCGGTGGCGCCGGCCGCCACCATGCCGCCCAGCAGCGCGTCGGCCACGTGCGGCGCATTGGCATCGAAATAGACCCACGCCTGGTGCAGGCCCAGGCAGGCGACCAGCACCGCCAGCGTCCACACGCTGACGCTGGTGGCCGCGGGCCGGATGCGATGACGGCTGAAGGTGTTCATGGACTGCTGGCCTCCGCGCAACCCGGAATCAGCCCACGGCGGCGGCGTAACGGCGCGCCACCTCGGACCAGTCGATCACGTTGTAGAAGGCGCCGATGTATTCCGGCCGGCGGTTCTGGTACTTCAGATAATAGGCGTGTTCCCACACATCCAGCCCCAGGATCGGCGTATTGCCCTGCATCAGCGGGCTGTCCTGGTTGGCGCTGCTTTCCACCACCAGCTTGCCGGCCGGCGTCACGCTGAGCCAGGCCCAGCCGCTGCCGAAGCGCGTCAGCGCCGCCTTGGTGAAGGCTTCGCGGAAGGCCGCGTGGCCGCCCAGTTCGGCGTCGATGGCGCGGGCCAGCGCGCCATCGGGCTCGCCGCCGCCCTGCGGCGACATCACCGACCAGAACAGGCTGTGGTTGGCGTGGCCGCCACCGTTGTTGCGCACCGCGCCGCGGATGGCCTCGGGCAGTTGGTCAATGCGCGCCACCAGGGCGTCGACCGGCTCGTCGGTGGCGATGCCGGCGCCGTCCAGCGCGGCGTTCAGGTTGTTGACGTAGGTCTGGTGGTGCTTGCTGTGGTGGATTTCCATCGTCAGCGCGTCGATGTTGGGTTCGAGCGCGTCGTAGGCGTAAGGCAGGGGCGGCAAGGTGTAGGCCAAGGCGGTCTCCGTCGGGCGACGCTGCCGGTGATGACAAGCGTCTGATTTTTAGAAATACAAATGATAGGTATTTTTATTTGATATCACAACGATAACGTTGCAATGCCTGTCATGTGGACAGGCTATCGCCCGCGCAGCAAGGGTCGTGCCCGCCTACAGTGCGTTGCCGCAGGCCACGCCCGAGGCCCAGGCCCACTGGAAGTTGTAGCCGCCGAGCCAGCCGGTGACGTCCACGGCCTCGCCGATGAAGTACAGGCCGGGGGTGGTCTTGGCCTGCATCGACTTCTGGTCCAGCCCGCGGGTGTCGACCCCGCCGCGCATGACCTCGGCTTTCTTGTAGCCGGCGGTGCCGCTGGGCACCAGCGTCCATTGGTGGATGTCTTGTGCCAGGGCGCGCAGGGTCTTGTCGGGCGCGTCGGCCAGGCGCAGCGCCGCCAGGCCCGGCTTGCCGCCCTGCTCCGCCAGCTGCAGCCAGCGGTCGGCCAGGCGCTTGGGCCACAGGCCGGCCAGCACCGTGTGCAATTGCTGCCGGTTGCCGGACTTGGCGGCCAGCAGTTCGGCGGCCAGGTCGCGCCCCGGCGCCAGGTCGATGACGATCGGCTCGCCCGGTTTCCAGAAGCTGGAGATCTGCAGGATGGCCGGGCCCGACAGGCCGCGATGGGTGAACAGCAGGTCCTCGAGGAACTCGCCGCGCGCCTTGCCTTGCCCCGTGGCCAGGTTGACCTCGAGCGCCACGCCGGACAGTTCCGACAACGGCTGCCAATGCGCCGGATCGAAGGTCAGCGGCACCAGCGCCGGCCGCGGCTCGACCACCTTCAGGCCGAACTGGCGCGCCAGCTTCAGGCCGAAGTCGGTGGCGCCCAGTTGCGGGATCGCCATGCCGCCCGTGGCCACCACCAGCTTGGCCGCGCGGATCGCGCCCTGGCTGGTGCGCAGTTCGAAGCCGGCCTCGCCATGGGCCACTTCGGCCACCTGGCAACCCATGCGCCACTGCACGCCGCCGGCGTCGCATTCGGCGCGCAGCATCTCGATGATGGATTCGCTGGAATCGTCGCAGAACAGCTGGCCGCGGTGCTTCTCGTGCCAGGCGATGCGGTGGCGCTTGAGCAGCGCCAGGAAATCCTGCGGCGTGTAGCCCGCCAACGCCGACCGGCAGAAATGCGGATTGTCGGACAGGAAGTTGGCGGGGCCGGCGCCGAGGTTGGTGAAGTTGCAGCGGCCGCCGCCGGAGATGCGGATCTTCTCGGCCAGCCGCTCGGCGTGATCCACCAGCACCACGCGCAGGCCGCGCTGACCGGCGACCGCGGCACACATCATGCCAGCGGCGCCGGCGCCGAGAACGGCGACATCGAACATCAAGACTCCGGACCCGATCAGTCTTCGATCAGGCAGTCAACGTAGTAACGCTTCTCGCCGTCCGGACCCACTTCGTCGGCCAGGCCGTGGATGTAGGTTTCGAAGCCCGGGAAGCGCTCGTTGAACTCACGCGCGAACTGCAGGTACTGGACGATGGTGCGGTTGAAGCGCTCGCCCGGGATCAGCAGCGGGATGCCCGGAGGATACGGCGTCAGCAGCACGCCGGTGACGCGGCCTTCCAGCTGGTCGATGTCGACACGCTCGACCTCGCGGTGCGCCATGCGGGCGAAGGCGTCGGACGGCTTGAGCGCCGGCACCATGTCGCTCAGGTACATCTCGGTGGTCAGGCGGGCCACGTCGCGCTCGCGGTAGGCCTCGTGGATCTGCTGGCACAGGTCGCGCAGGCCCATGCGCTCGTAGCGGCGATGGCCACGGCAGAAGTCCGGCAGGATGCGCCACAGCGGCTGGTTGCGGTCGTAGTCGTCCTTGAACTGCTGCAGCGCGGTCAGCAGCGTGTTCCAGCGGCCCTTGGTGATGCCGATGGTGAACAGGATGAAGAACGAATACAGGCCGGTCTTCTCGACCACGACGCCGTGCTCGGTCAGGTACTTGGAGACCAGCGCGGCGGGGATGCCGGTTTCGCCGAAGCTGCCCGACATGTCCAGCCCCGGCGTGATGACCGTGGCCTTGATCGGGTCCAGCATGTTGAAGCCTTCGGCCAGGTCGCCGAAGCCGTGCCAGTGTTCGTTGGACTCCAGGACCCATTCATTGCGGTTGCCGATGCCTTCGGACACCAGGCGGTTCGGGCCCCAGACCTTGAACCACCAGTCGTTCTTGCCGAACTCGGACTCCACCTTGCGCATGGCGCGGCGGAAGTCCATGGCTTCGCGGATGCTTTCCTCGACCAGCGCGGTGCCGCCCGGGGGCTCCATCATGGCCGCGGCCACGTCGCACGACGCGATGATCGCGTACTGCGGCGAGGTCGACGTGTGCATCAGGTAGGCTTCGTTGAAGACGTTGCGGTCGAGCTTGCGGGTCTCGGACTCCTGCACGATGATCTGCGAGGCCTGCGAGATGCCGGCCAGCAGCTTGTGCGTGGAGTGGGTGGCGAACACCATCGCGTCCTTGCTGCGCGGACGATCCTGGCCGATCGCGTGCATGTCCTGGTAGAACTCGTGGAACGAGGCGTGCGGCAGCCAGGCTTCATCGAAGTGCAGCGTGTCGACATAGCTGCCCAGCTGCTCCTTGATCATCTCGACGTTGTAGATCACGCCGTCGTAGGTGCTCTGCGTCAGCGTCAGGATGCGCGGGTTCTTGTTCACCGCTTCGCGCGCGAACGGGTTGGCCTCGATCTTCTTGCGGATGTTGTCCGGGTGGAACTCTTCCAGCGGGATCGGGCCGATGATGCCCAGGTGGTTGCGCGTCGGGCGCAGGAACACCGGGATCGCGCCCGTCATGGTGATGGCGTGCAGGATCGACTTGTGGCAGTTGCGGTCCACCACCACCACGTCGCCGGCGGCGACGTTGGCGTGCCACACCACCTTGTTCGAGGTCGAGGTGCCGTTGGTCACGAAATAGCAGTGGTCGGCGTGGAAGATGCGCGCCGCGTTCAGTTCCGATTCGGCCACGGGGCCGGTGTGGTCCAGCAGCTGGCCCAGTTCGTCGACGGCGTTGCAGACGTCGGCGCGCAGCATGTTCTCGCCGAAGAACTGGTGGAACATCTGGCCCACCGGGCTCTTCAGGAACGCCACGCCGCCCGAGTGGCCGGGACAGTGCCAGGAATAGGAACCATCCTGCGCGTACTTGACCAGCTCGCGGAAGAACGGCGGCGGCAGGCTGTCGACGTAGCTGCGGGCTTCGCGGATGATGTGGCGCGCCACGAATTCGGGGGTGTCCTCGAACATGTGGATGAAGCCGTGCAGCTCGCGCAGGATGTCGTTCGGAATGTGTTCCGAGGTGCGCGTCTCGCCATACAGGTAGATGGGGATGTCGGCGTTGCGAAAGCGCAGTTCGCCGATGAAGGTGCGCAGGTTCTTGATCGCGCTGGCCACGTCCTCGGGCGAATCCACGTCGAACTCTTCATCGTCGATCGACAGGATGAAGGCGCTGGCACGGCTCTGCTGCTGGGCGAACGAACTCAGGTCGCCGTAACTGGTCACCCCGATCACCTCGACGCCCTCGGCCTCGATCGCCGAAGACAAAGCACGGATACCCAGACCGGACGCGTTCTCGGAACGGTAGTCCTCGTCGATGATGAAGATGGGGAAGCGGAATTTCATGCAGGCGCTCCTGGGGGCAAGGCGAATCGGACCGTGTTGGCGGACGCGAGTGTACTTCTAGTGAAAAACCGTCTGATGACAGGCGGGCGCGAGGTCCCCGCCGGCGGCGGGAATGGCCGAATTGTAGGGCCGTTTTTCTCCAGACCCTATGGTTTTCCCGAAGACCGTTGCAACGAGTCCGCGAGCGGCCCCCGCGGGGCGGCCGGGATAACGCCGGCCAGGCCCCCGCGCGAGGCGCGCGGACCTACCTCAGGGTGCGGGCCTCGCCCGCGTCCAGGGCCGCGATGAAGCGGTCGAAGTACGGCGGGATGGCCTCGGCGGCGCCGTAGCGGATGCGCCGCTCGACCTTGGCGATGGCGCCGAAGCAGACCTCGGCGTCGGGCTCGCCGCAGACCAGCACCACCGGGTCCTCGTCGTCGCAGACCTCGTACAGGCCGCCATGGGCGCGCCGGGCCACCTCGTAGAGGTAGGCGGCGGCGCCGACGGTCTGCATGGGAGTCAGGGGCAATGTGCCCACATGCGCGGCTTCGAGCGCATCTTCCAGCGCATGGACGCTCGACGGTGTGTAGTCGAGCCCGGCTCCGGCGGAACCGGCGGCCTGGACGAAATCCTCGGCGGCGTGAGCCACGCGGGCCACGAACTCTTCCTGGACCTCGTCGCGCTCGGCCTCATGGTTTATCTTGAGGAAACCGAACATCATTGGCTCCTTTGTGAAAACCGCAAGCGGCGTTGCCCCATTATAGGCAGCCCGCACGCCTATACTGGCCCGTCAGCACCCTGACCGTACCCTATTCCCAACACTGCCCCGTCCCGTGAATTCCGCATCCGGCCTGCTTGTCCGACGTCTGATCCCCCAGGATGCCCAGGGGCTGCGCCAGTTGCGCCTGGATGCCCTGCGCGAGACCCCGGAAGCGTTCGGATCGAGTTACGAAGAGGAACACACGCTGACACTGGAAGACATCCGCGACTGGATCGCCCCGGCGGACGACAGCGCGATGTTCGGCGTGTTCTCGGCAGCGGCGCTGGCCGGCATCATCGGCGTCAGCCGCCAGCGCAAGCTGAAGATGCGCCACAAGGCGCACATCTGGAGCGTCTACGTGGCGCCCGGCTGGCGCGGCCGGGGGCTGGCCCGCCAGTTGATGCGGGCGGCCATCGAGCACGCCGGCGCCATGCGCGGGGTGCGCACGGTGCAGCTGAGCGTCACCGCCAACAACGCGGCGGCGCGGCAGCTGTACGCCAGCCTCGGCTTCGAGGAATACGGCCTCGAACGCGAGGCCCTGTGCGTCAACGGCGAGCTGTACGACGAGGTGCTGATGGCGCTGGCGCTGCCCGGCCGCTAGGGGCGGTTTGCACTGACGGAACCTCACTCCGGCGTCGGACGGCGCCGGTATCAGGTCGCGCCGGCGCGGCGCCGCGAACCGTAGGCCCAGACCTGGTTGCGGCCGCCGTCCTTGGCCTTGTACAGCGCCTGGTCGGCCGCCTTGATGACCGCGTCCGGCGCGCGCAACGCCTCGCCGCGCTCGGCCACCCCGATGCTGACCGTGACCCGCAGCGGCCGGGTATTGCGGCCGCGACCGCCGCGGCGGCGCAAGCCCACCTGGTCCGCCTTGGGCCGCGCCGGCTTGTCGCGCAGGCGCATCTGGTAGGCCTCGATCGCGCGCCGCACGGTTTCCAGGTGCGGCATGGCCTCGATCGCGGTCTTGCCCGGAAACACCAGCGTGAATTCCTCGCCGCCGTAGCGGTAGGCATAGCCGCCGCCCGGCACCCGGCGCAGCTGCGCCGCGACCATGCGCAGCACCTGGTCGCCGACGTCGTGGCCGTGGGTGTCGTTGAACGCCTTGAAGTGATCGACGTCGGCCATCGCCAACGTATAGACGCGGCCCATGCGCTGCAGCCGTTCGTTGAGCGCGCGGCGGCCCGGCAGGCCGGTCAGCTCGTCGCGGAAGGCCATGTGGTAGCCCTCGTGCGCCAGCGAAATAGACAGCGATGTCAGCGCGGCGGATGCCATCACGGCCAGTTCGATCGCGTGCTGGCCGCCGCGCGGCAGCGCCCAGGCCATGCAGACGAAACCCAGCCATTGGCCGGCCTGCTGCGGACGGCCATAACGCAACAGCAGCAGGGTCAGGGTCAGGCCGGTCACCAGCAGCGCCGCCAGCGCCTCGGCCGGGATGCCGAGCCGGGCCAGCATGCCCTGCACCGCCAGCGTGCCGAACCACTGCCCCACGCCGTCCTTGCCGGCCAGCGCGATGGCCGCGGCGCCCACCGCCATCAGGCCGATGCGCGCGGCCAGGTCCCACAGCATGCCGGCGCGTTCCGCCCAGAGCGCGTTGATGGTGTAGGCCAGCGACCACCACACCAGCGCCGGCCCCAGCGCCCACGGCGCCTCGCTGGCCAGCGTCGGCCAGATGGCCACGGCCGTCAGCACGCCTAGCATCAGCGCCAGCGTCTGCGAACGCTGGTACATCAGGCAGATCGCCGCGCCGACCAGCGCCATGACCCACGGCACGAACGGCACGATCAGCGTCAGCGCCGGCGGCCACTGGCGCCACAGCAACAGCCCCACCGCCGCAATCACCGGCAGCGCGGGATAGAACAACAGGGGCAGCCAGGGGATATGGGGGTAACGCACGGATAGGCCTTGCTCACGCTTGCTGAGATGACGTCGCCAAATCGGCAAACACATATGTCATTTTACGGTCGCGCCCCCGCGTTCTTTAGCGCCGCGCAAGCCGCTGGCGCGATTGCAACGCGGCGTGCGCGCCATGCTATGTTTTGCGATCCCCTCCTGCGGAAAGACATCATGCGCATCCTGGTCAACATCGACGTGCCCGATCTCGAGGCGGCCATCGACTTCTACAGCCGCGCCTTCGGCCTGGCGCTGCATCGCCGCCTCGGTCCCGGGGCCGCGGAAATGCTGGGCGCGTCGGCGCCGATCTACCTGCTGGAAAAGGCCGCCGGCACGCCCGCCGCGAGCGCCGCGCGACAAGCGCGCGACTACGCCCGCCATTGGACGCCGGTGCATCTGGATGTGGTGGTCGACGACGTCGACAGCGCTGTCGAACGGGCGGTGGCGGCGGGCGCGACGCTGGAGGATCCCCCGGTATCGCATGACTGGGGCCGCATCGCCCACCTGAGCGATCCGTTCGGCCACGGCATCTGCCTGCTGCGGTTCCTGGGCCAGGGCTACGACGCGCTGGCGGCCGGCGCGCTACGCGACGTGCCGGCCGCCCACGCCGATTTCGAGGCCCTGCTGGCCATCCGCATCGAGGCCATGCGCGACAGCCTGGAACGCCTGGGCCGGTTCGACCCCGAGCGGGCCCGCGCCCGCCTGCGCGATACCTTCCGGCCGGATCACACCTGGATCATCGAGCGCGACGGCGCGCGCGTCGGCTTCTACGCGCTGCGTCCCGACGGCGACGGCCTGCGGCTGGATCATCTGTATGTGGCGCCCGCGGCGCAAGGGCTGGGGGTGGGCGGCCAGGTGCTGGGCCGCCTGCTGCTCGATGCCGACCGCCGTGGCCTGCCGGTCAGCGTGGGCGCGCTGCGCGGCAGCGACTCGAACCGCTTCTATCGCCGCCACGGCTTCGCGCAGGTGTCGGAAAGCGAGTGGGACATCGAATACCTGCGCCCGGCGCCGGGGCGCCAGGCCGCCCCTGATGGGCGTTGAGGCAAGGCGGGGCGCGCCGGGCGGCGCCCCCGCCGCGGGCGATCAGGTGCGCGGCAGGGTCACGCCGCGCTGGCCCTGGTACTTGCCGCCCCGGTCGGCGTACGAGGTCTCGCAGACCTCGTCGCTTTCCAGGAACAGCATCTGGGCGCAGCCTTCGCCGGCATAGATCTTGGCCGGCAGCGGCGTGGTGTTCGAGAATTCCAGCGTGACGTGGCCTTCCCATTCGGGTTCCAGCGGCGTCACGTTGACGATGATGCCGCAGCGCGCGTAGGTGCTCTTGCCCAGGCAGATCGTCAGCACGCTGCGCGGAATGCGGAAGTATTCCACCGTGCGGGCCAGCGCGAACGAGTTGGGCGGGATGATGCAGACGTCGCCCTTGAAGTCCACGAACGAGCCTTCGTCGAAATTCTTGGGATCGACGATGGTGGAATTGATGTTCGTGAAGATCTTGAATTCGTCGGCGCAACGCACGTCGTAGCCGTAGCTGCTGGTGCCGTAGCTGACGATGCGCCCGCCATTGGCCGTGCGGACCTGCCCCGCTTCGAAGGGTTCGATCATGCCGGCTTCGGCCTGGCGGCGGATCCAGCGGTCGCTTTTGATGCTCATGGTGGCGAGAGTGCTTGGGGAAATGGAATGGGCGTCATTTTATCCCGAGCGCGCCGACCCGTCCCCGAACGGGGACGGAAGGGTCACGCACGTCAATCGCCGAAGAACGTCCGGTAGACCAGCGCGATGCCGTTCACCGAGCCGCCCTTCAGGTCCAGCGACAGGCCGCGCGCCAGCCGGTAGCTGGCCCGGCCGACGGTGTCGCTGCCCGCCAGCGCCTGCTCGACGCTGAGCGTGATGCCGTTGGCGAACGACTTGCTGGCCACCAGGAATTGCGTCGCCAGCTGGCTGTCGCTGTCGCGGTTGACGTCGCCGGCCACGGTGCGGTCCGGCAGGATGCTGCCCGAGCTGCCCAGGTTGCCGGTGCGCACGCTGACGTCGTCCAGCCCGAACTGCTTGTAGAACGGCTGGCCGCCGCCCAGCAGCGCCGTGCCCACCGACAGCAGCAGCGCGGCGTCGCTGCCGCTTTCGTCCGGGCCCCGGCCCAGCAGCAGCCACGACAGTTTCTCGACGTCGCTGACGTCCGGATACGACACCAGGTCGATGCGCGGCCGCTGCGCGGTGCCCACCACCTTCACGCCCGCCTCGACCTGTTCGCCGGTGCGCAGGGCCTCGATGTCCAGCAACGGATTGTCCAGGCGGCCCTGGAAGGTCAGCGTGCCGCGCCGCAGCCGCAGCTTCTGCCCATAGGCCTCGATGCCGCCGCCGCGGGTGCGCAGCGCGCCCACGCCGGTCAGGCGGCCGTCGTTCAGCAGGATCTGGATCGACCCCAGCAGGCCGGCGTCCAGCCCCATGCCGGTGATGTAGAAGCGCGGCCCCATGTCGAACTTCAGGTTCATGCTGGTCTGCAACGGGGTCGACACGGCGCCGGGATCGTCGCCCGCGCGCCGCACCTTGACGTCGTCGTCCAGCGAGGGCACGCCCTGCAGGATCTCCAGGCTGAACCAGCCGGCGTCCGCCTTCAGGTCGCCGACGATGTCGATGCGCGGCATCGCGGCGTTCAGGTCGATGGTGCCGGACACCATGGCGTAGCGGTCCGAGCGCTGCAGCGCCGGGAAGCGGTACAGCGTCAGGCGCACGCTGCCGCCGCCGTCGATCAGGTTCCACTGCCCCTTGGCCTCGGCATAGCCGTCCTTGGCCTCGGGGTTGGTGGTGATCCATTCCTTGGTGCGCCATTCGGCCGGCATGACCCGCAGCGAGGCCGGGAAGCGCAGGCTGTCCAGCACCAGCTTGTCGCCATCCAGGCGCGCCGACAGCTTGCCCTCGATCAGGCGCACGCCGTCGTCGATGCGCACCACCCGCAGCTTGTCGCCGCGAATCGCGCCGCTGGCGCTCCATTTGCCATTGAGCGTGCCCTGGGCCTCGAGGTTGGCCTTGACCTGGCCGCCGATTTCCATCGAATCGCCGACGAACAGGCCGACCCAGGCCAGGTCGGTGATGTCCGCGTCCAGCCTGGCGCGGATCGGCTGGCGCGGATCCAGCGCCATGCCGCCCTTGGCGTCGACCGCCAGCACCGCCGTGCCATTGCCGGCGATCTTGCCCATCTTGTCGGTGGCCAGGTCCAGCTTGGCGTCCAGGCGGCTGGCATTGGCCGAGGTCGGCGTGGCCGTCAGGTCCAGCACCAGCGCTTTCACGCCCAGCGGCACCGGCGGATCGCCCGGAATCAACAGATCGCCGTCGCGGCGCGCGATGCGGGCGCGGCCGGCCAGCCGGCCGTCGAATTTCAGGTCCCAGGACGCGTCCAGCGCGATGCGGCGCTGGTTCTCGGCCACGGTGGCGTTGACGCGCTTGGGCCCTTTGCTCATCTTCGCCGCGGCCTCGGGGTCGACGGCGGCGATCACCTGGCGCGCCATGGCGGCCGTGATGACGAGGTTATCGGCCTGGCCGGCGGTTTCCCAGCGCTTGGCATCGCCGCGCGAGCCCTTGTGGGCGATCGCCAGCTTTTCCTTGCCGGGCAGGGCCACGCCAATCACCGTCTGGCCCACCTGCCACTGCCATTGCGGCGCCAGCGCCGCCGGCAGGTACGACAGCGTCACCGGCCGGTCGACCGAGACGGTGAAGCCGGCGCTGTCGGCGGTCAGGCGCGAAAAGGCGCCGCGCCAGCCGGTCAGGGCGGCATCGGGCTCGCCCGCCGCGCCCTTGCCCCAGCCCCCGGTGAAGGCGAGGGTGGCCTGGGCGCGGGATTCGCCCAGCACGCCGGGGCGCGGCTTGGCCGGGTTGTAGCCGGCGGTGATTTCGCCCTTGTGGGAAGCGACAGTGCCGCCGAGCCTGCCCTTGAGGTCGGCGCCGCCCGGAATGCCGGGCCAGAACGCGTCCAGCTGCGGCGCCTGCGCGTCCAGCGTCAGCGCGCCGTCGGCGCCGCCGATCTCGCCCTGCGCCCGGACCCGGTTCGGGCCCAGTTTCAGGTCCACGTCCAAATCGTGGATGCGCAGGCCGGCCAAGAGGTCGGCGGTTGCGGCGGCGGGCGGCGTGGCGGCATCCGCCACCGCGCGGGCGGCGCCGTCAGCGGACGGCGGCGCGGCCGGGGCGGCGGCGGGCGCGGCGATATCCACCTGCGCCTTGACCGTGCCGGCCAGCACCTGCTTGTTCCAGCGCGCGCCGTCTTCGAAGCGCAGGTCGATCGCGGCCTGGCGCAGCTGGCTGAGGTTCTCGAATTCGGCGCTCAATTGCGCATTGGCGCTGACCACGGCCGGCGGCAGCGCGTCGCCGAGCCAGGGCGACAGGTCCAGCCGCTGCGCCCCGAGCGTGCCGACGATGCGGTCGCGGCCCGGCTGGCCGTCCACCGCCTGCAGGTCCAGCCGCGCCGACAGCGTCGATTTGTCCGGCAGCAGCGCATCGGCGCGCGCGCTGCGCAGCACCAGCGGCGTGCGCGGCGCCAGGTCGGCCACCACGTCCAGCGCCAAACCGGCGCCGGTGCCATCCAGCTTGGCCTGGATACCATCCAGCGAGCCGGCCGCGTCCGCGCGCAGGATCACCTGGCAGGCGGGCGCCGGCGGGCCGACGAATGCGGTCGCGGCCTTGTCCTGGACGGCCTCCGGCGACGCGCCGGCGGGCGCCTTGGCGCTGGCGGCGGCCTTGCCCTTGGCGGCATCGGCCCTGGCCGCGCCGGCCCGGGGCTTGGCCGCGTCCGGCGCCTTGGCGGCCGCCGGCGCCGCTTTCACGGGCGGCGCGAACTTGCCGCTCAGCTGGTCGGCCTGGCACAACGGCGAATCCGGGCCCGATCCGCGCGCCGTCACGTCCAGCCGGGCGGCGAACGGCCACGGCTCGGCCAGGCCCTGCAGCTCGGCCTGTCCGCTCAGTTGCGCCTGGCCGATCTCGTGGCCCACGCGCAGATTGGCGATGCGCAACTGCGCGCCCTGCTTGCCGGCGGCGAACGTGGCGCTCAGGTCGCCCAGTTCGACCGGCAACGGCTGACCGTCCTGCAGCAGATGGAATTCGCCCAGCGCCAGCCGGTCCACCGCGATGTCCACCGGCAGCGCCGGCAGGCTGAAGGGTTCGCCGGGCTTGTCATCGGCCGGCGCGTCCTCGCCGGCGGTCAGGCCGATCTCGACATTCGTGGCCGAGAGTTCGCGCACATGCAGCAGCCGGTTGCCCAGCGCGCGCCAATTCACGTTCAGGCGCAGGTCGCTGATGCCGATACGGGTGCCGCTTACATTCAGGTCGAGCCGGCCGACCTCCAGCCCGCGCAGGACCGAGCCGCGCACCGCCAGCGCCTGGCCGTCCAGTTGCTGGGCGGCGGTGGTCAGCAGCAGGCGCGATCCGGTCTGCGAGGCCAGCAGCCAGAACACGAAGCTGCACGCCAGCACGGCCAACATCGCCAGCCCCGGCAACCACCACACCAGCACGTGGCGCAGGAATCGGCGCAGCCCCGTCAAAACGCGATCCCCAGCGAGAAATGCAGGCGCAGGTCGCGCTCGCGCTGGCCATAGGCCACGTCCAGGAACAGCGGGCCGGCCGGCGTGCGCACCCGCGCGCCCACGCCGTAGCCGACCGCCAGCGACATGTCGCCGAACGATTGCGCCGCGTCGCCCGCGTCGACGAACACGCCCATGCCCCAGCGTTCATTGAAGTAGTGGTCGTACTCGATGCTGCCGACCACCAGCGTGGGCGCGCCCACCACGGCCTTGTCGCGCTGCAGGCCGATGCTCTGGTACTTGTAGCCGCGGATCGAGCGCGCGCCGCCGGTGCGGAAGCCGAAATCGTCCGGCACCTGCACGTTGCCGTTGGCCCAGACGCGGCCGACCTCGCCGCGCACGGTCAGCACGTCCAGCTTGCCGATGGGCCACCACTTCTGGGCGCGGAAACGCGCGCGGGTGTAGGGCTCGCCGGTATCCAGCGTCACACCCACGCCGCCGCCCAGCGCGATCAGGTTGCCCTCGCGCGGGTCGTACTTGTTGTCCACGTCGCGCCGCAGCCATTCGCCGGTGGCGGTCAGCGTGGGCAGCGAATATTCGTCGCCGCCATCGATCTTGACGTCGTCGTGCGCCAGCAGCAGGCCCCAACGGGTCTCGTAGGTAACACGGCTGTCGCCGGCGCCCTTGCGTTCCTGGCTGCGGGTGGCGCCCAGCGCGTAGCGGGTCACCGCCAGGCCCTGGATGTCGGAATGCTGCGCCAGCACCCCGACGGAATCCTTGTAGCCGCGCTCGGTCGGCGGCAGCAGGATGTCGGTGTAGACGCGCTGCTGCAGCCGGTCCACGCTGAAACCCGATTCCATCGTCACGGGCTGGCCGAACACCACATTCTGGCGGTAGAGCGATTCCAGCCGCACGCCGGCCTCGTCATCGACGCCGATCGACGCCGAGAAGCGCTTGGGCGGCGCCTCCACCACCCGCACCTGCACCGGCAGCGTCACTTCGCCATCGGAATCGTAGGCGGGTGGCGGCGGCGGCACGGCGCCGGACACCACCGGGTCGCCGGCCGGCGCCGACTCGGCGGCGTTGGCCGCGCCCGGCGCGCGGGCCCGGTCGGAAAGCGGCTCGGCCGTCTGCGCGTCGCTGCCCGGCTGCCGTAGCGCCACGAAGGCGCCGCGGAAGAAGGCCGTGGACTGCAGGTCCTGCTGCCATTCGTCCAGGCGGTTCTGGTCGTAGGGCGAGCCCGGCGAATAGCGCACGTAGCGGGTGATGAGCTTGGGCGGCACCCGCTCCAGGCCGTCGGTGCTCAGTTCGCCCATGCGCACCTGCGGCCCGCTGTCGATGGTGACGCGCAAGGCGGCCGAGGCCGTATCGGCCTGCACGTCGGCTTCCGAGGCCGTCATGCGCGCCAGCATGAAGTCGCGCACCGAGGTCTCGTCCAGCAGGTTCGACTTGGCCTTGTTCCAGTCGGCGTTGATGAACGGCTGGCCGGGCTTGAGCAGCCAGTCGTCGCGCAGCTTCTGCACGCGCTGCGCGTATTCCGGCCGCGTGATGCGGCCGGTGAAGGTCAGGTCGACCGACGACACCGTGGTGCGCTTGCCCGGCACGATGCCGATGTCCCAGGTTTCACCGCCGATGTCGGTGCCGGCCTCGAGCGTGACGGTGGGGGTGAAATAGCCCTGGGTGGCCAGCGCGGCCAGGGTGGCGTCGCGCGCGCGGCGCCGCAGGCGGTTGATTTCGCCGCCGTCCTGGTCTTCAGCCAGGCGCGCGATGGCGCCCACCGCCTCGGTGATCGCCTGCAGCGCCGCCGGCGGCACGCCGCCGGGGTCCACGATGATTTCCGGACGCTTGGCCACGGCCTCGCCCGCTACTACGCAAAGTCCTGCCAAGAAGGCCCGGGCTGTCCACCGCATGCGTCAGGTCGGCTGCTGCACGACGATGGACGGGAATTTCCCGGCCATGTCCCGGGGCAGCGCCGCGACGCCGGCCGCCAGCTTCCTGGCGATGGCGCGGTACAGCCCCGCGGCTTCGCTGCCCGGATCCGCCACCACGGTGGGCGTGCCCGCGTCGGTCTGCTCGCGGATCGCCAGCGTCAGCGGCAGGCTGCCGAGCCACGGGGTTTCATACTGCTGGGCCATGCGCTGGCCGCCGCCTTCGCCGAAGATGTGTTCGGCGTGGCCGCATTGCGAGCAGATATGGATGGCCATGTTCTCGACCACGCCCAGGATCGGCACCTCGACCTTCTGGAACATGCGCAGGCCCTTGCGGGCGTCCAGCAGCGCCACGTCCTGCGGCGTGGTGACGATGACCGCGCCCACCACCGGCACCTTCTGCGCCAGGGTCAGGGCCACGTCGCCGGTGCCCGGGGGCATGTCGACGATCAGGTAGTCGAGGTCGCGCCAGTTGGTCTGGCGCAGCAATTGTTCGAGCGCCTGCGTGACCATCGGGCCGCGCCAGATGGCGGGCGAATCGGCATCGATCAGGAAGCCGATGGAATTGGCCTGCAGGCCATGGCCGGTCAGCGGCTCCATGCTCTTGTTGTCCAGGCTTTCGGGACGGCCCGAGATGCCCAGCATGGTCGGCACGCTGGGGCCGTAGATGTCGGCGTCCAGCAGGCCGACCTTGGCGCCCTCGGCGGCCAGGGCCAGCGCCAGGTTCACGGCCGTGGTGCTCTTGCCCACGCCGCCCTTGCCGGAGGCGACCGCAATAATGTTGCGCACATTGGGCAGCGGCTTGAGCCCCTTCTGCACGGCATGCGCCGCCACCTTCCAGGACACGCTGACCTGGGCGCCGGGCGCGCCGGCGGCGGCCAGCGCCGCCACGGCGATCTCGCGCACCTGGTCGCGGACGGCATCGGCCGGATAGCCCAGTTCCAGCGCCACGGCGACGCGGCCGCCGTCGAGCTGGATGTCACGATCTTTTACAGATACACCCAGATCCAGGCCGGTATTCGGGTCTTGCGCGGCGCGCAGCGCGGCGCGGATGTGTTCTATCGTTATACTCATGTCACTATGGTTCCGTAGGCAGCGCGGCTTCTGCGGCCCGCCATCCCCTAAAGGATAGCGGATACCGGGAACCTTTCGCTGCGTTTTGCATCCGACCTTCATGACCAATACTCTTATCCGCTTCTTCCGAGCCGTCTTATTCGCCGCCCTGGCCTTGATCGGCATGGCGATGGCGCTGGTCTTCATGTTGTCCACGGCGATCGCCGTGGCAATCCTGTACGTGGTCGCCAAGGTGCGCGGCAAGCCGTTCGGCGTGCGCGCCTACTGGAGCCAGCGTCAGGGCGCCCGTCCGGGCCCGTTCCAGTCCGCCACCGCCCCGTTCGCCACGCAGCCGCGCGGCGACGTGATCGACGTCGAGGCCCGCGAGATCCGCTAAGCGCGGCATCGCCGGCGCCCGCCGCATCCCGCGGCGGCCCGCGCCGCGCACTCGCGGCCGGCCGACCGGCCCGCTGTCCCCCAACCCGCCTGGCGCCCCCGTGCGCGACCGGCGGGTTGTGTCGTTTCAAGGGCCCGCCGCCCGCCGCCGCGGGCGCATCGCCGCCATTGCCCTAAAATGGCCGGCCAACCCATTTTTCCCCTCAACCTCGACCGACAACCATGTCTCGCACCCTCTTTGTCACCACTGCGCTGCCCTACGCCAACGGATCCTTCCACATCGGCCACATCATGGAGTACATCCAGGCCGACATCTGGGTTCGTTCGATGCGAATGGCGGGCCACACGGTGCACTTCGTGGGGGCCGACGACGCGCACGGCGCGCCGATCATGCTGAAGGCCGAGAAAGAAGGCATCACGCCGCAGGCGCTGGTGGCGCGCTACGCCGCCGAGCGCCCGCAGTACCTGAACGGCTTCCACATCCGTTTCGACCACTGGCACACCACCGACTCGCCCGAGAACGTGGCGCTGTCGCAGGACATCTACCGCGCGCTCAAGGCGCAGGACCTGATCGAGACCCGCTCCGTCGAGCAGTTCTACGACCCGGTCAAGGGCATGTTCCTGGCCGACCGCTACATCAAGGGCGAATGCCCCAAGTGCCACGCCAAGGACCAGTACGGCGATTCCTGCGAGGTCTGCGGCGCCGTCTACGCGCCCACCGAACTGATCAACCCGTACTCGGCCCTGACCGGCGCCACGCCGGTGCTGAAGTCGTCCGACCACTTCTTCTTCAAGCTGTCGGACCCGCGCTGCGTCGAATTCCTGCAGCAATGGACCACCGGCAGCAACGCCAACGGCGGCAAGCACCTGCAGCCCGAGATGCTGGCCAAGACCCGCGAATGGCTGGGCGCCGAGGACGGCGAAGCCAAGCTGGGCGACTGGGACATCTCGCGCGACGCGCCCTACTTCGGCATCGAGATCCCGGACGCGCCGGGCAAGTACTTCTACGTCTGGCTGGACGCGCCGGTGGGCTACCTGGCCTCGCTGAAGTCGTACTGCGCCGTGCGCGGCCTGGACTTCGACGCCCTGCTGGACCCGGCCGGCAACACCGAGCAGGTCCACTTCATCGGCAAGGACATCGTCTACTTCCACGCGCTGTTCTGGCCCGCGATGCTGAAGTTCGCCGGCCGCAAGACGCCGGACGCGGTCAACGTGCACGGCTTCATCACCGTCAGCGGTGAAAAGATGTCCAAGAGCCGCGGCACCGGCATCTCGCCGCTGCGTTACCTGGAACTCGGCATGAACGCCGAGTGGATGCGCTACTACATCGCCGCCAAGCTGAACGCCCGGGTCGAAGACATGGACTTCAACCCCGAGGACTTCATCGCCCGCGTCAACAGCGACCTGGTCGGCAAGTACGTCAACATCGCCAGCCGCGCAGCGGGTTTCATTACCAAGCACTTCGATGGTCAACTGGCCTATATCGGCGACACCACGCCTTTGACTGAAAATTGGAAGCTCGAAGCCGAACTGATTCAGAAATGGTTTGAAGAGCGCGAATACAACCGAGCCATTCGTCAGATCATGGCTTTCGCCGATCAACTCAATCAGGTGTTCGACGCTGATCAACCTTGGGTACTGGCCAAAGGCATCGCAACCGCTAGCGTTGAACAGAAAGCCAAACTGCAAGACATCTGCTCACGTTCGCTAGCGGGTTTCAAAGCACTGTCCGTCATGTTGGCACCGGTGCTTCCTGCACTGGCCGAGCGTGTCGCGCGCGAGCTGTTCGCCGCCGACGCCGACTTCACTTGGGCCGACGCCGCGGTGCTGCCACAGCGCGTGGCGCCGTTCAAGCACCTGATGCAGCGCGTCGAGCCGCAGATGCTGGAAGACCTGTTCGAGCCGCCCACCGCCCCCGCCGTGATCCCCGGCGGCGAGCCGCTGGCCGAGACCATCTCGATCGACGACTTCGCCCGCGTCGACCTGCGCATCGCGCAGATCGTCAACTGCGAACACGTCGAAGGCTCGACCAAGCTGCTGCGCCTGACGCTGGACGTGGGCGAAGGCCGCCACCGCAACGTCTTCTCCGGCATCAAGTCGGCCTACAAGCCCGAGGACCTGATCGGCAAGCTGACCGTCATGGTCGCCAACCTGGCGCCACGCAAGATGAAGTTCGGCGTCTCGGAAGGCATGGTGCTGGCCGCCAGCCACGCCGACGAGGCGGTCGACGCCGGCATCTACGTGCTGGAGCCGTTCCCCGGCGCCAAGCCGGGCATGCGCGTGCGCTGATCGCCCGATCCGCTCCCCGCGCCATGCAAAAAACCCGCCGATCGGCGGGTTTTTTGCATCGTGGCGATGGTGCGGCAGCGGAAGGCACGACCAAAGCCCGTGCGCGATCAGTCCTGGCTCGGGGTCAGCGCCGGATCGAGGGAAATACGTTCGTCGAACACGAAGCACTTGCCGTCGAACCCCGGCCCGCCGGTTTCCTCGAAGTACTTGAGGATGCCGCCGTCGAGCTGATAGACGTTTTCGATGCCGGCCTCGTTCATGTAGATCGCGGCCTTCTCGCAGCGGATGCCGCCGGTGCAGAAGCTGACCACGGTCTTGCCTTCCAGCTCGGCGCGGTGCGACTGCACGGCCGCCGGGAACTGCGTGAAGCGGTCGATGCGCCAGTCGATGGCGTCGCGGAACGTGCCCTCGTCGACTTCAAAGGCGTTGCGCGTGTCCAGCATGACCACCGGACGGCCATTGTCGTCGGCGCCCTGCGCCAGCCAGCGCGCCAGCGTCTGCGCATCCACGCCCGGCGCGCGGCCGGCCTCGGGCCGGATCGTCGGGTGGTCCATGCGGATGATCTCGCGCTTGATCTTCACCAGCAGCTTGCGGAACGGCACCTGCGCGCTGTGGCTGAACTTCACTTCCAGGTCGGCGAAGCGGGCGTCGCCGCGCAGATCGCGCAGGAAGGCGTCGATGCCGTCGGCCGCGCCCGCCAGGAACAGGTTGATGCCTTCCCCGGCCAGCAGGATGGTGCCTTTCAGGCCGGCCGCGCCGGCCTCGGCCAGCAGCCGGGCGCGCAGTTCGGGCAGCGCGTCCAGCGAGACGAATTTGTAGGCGGCGATATTGACGACGGAAGACATGGCAAAGCGGGGCGTGGAACGGCGAAGGCCGTAATAGTAAACGCTGGGCCGCGCCGCCCGCTTGCCGCAGGTCAAGCGCGCCCCGGCGCGCGGCGGCTCAGCGTCGCACGATTTCCTGTTCCACCACCGTATCCAGCACCCAGCGCAGCCCCGAGGCGTCGGCGGGCGGATTGGGATCGCGGACCTCCACCACCCGCAGGCGGTAGCGGATGCCCGGCTGGAAATTGAAGCCGGTGATGTCGCCATACCAGAGCTGCCACGGCTGCGCCGCGCTGTCGCGCACCTGGTAGCACATGGCGCGGCCGGCGCCGGCGTTGCACGGCACGCGTTCGGCATTGACGTAGACCAGCTTGGTCGGCCCCACCTGCCCGCCCGCGACGGGGTCGGTGCGGCGGCCGAAATCGAGCGTATCGCCGTTGCTGAGCGCCCAGGTCATGCGCTGCGGATTGTTGGTGTTGTCGAACGAGGTGGCCGTGATGCGCGTCAGCCCGGCCAGGAATTCCTGTTCGAGCTGCATGCTCACGGGCGCGCAGGCCATCATCGTCGCCACCGGGTTGGACTGGATGATCAGCTGGCCGTTGGCCACCGTGTAGGGCGCGCTGTAGGTGTTGCAGCCGGCGAAGCCCGTGGCGCGCGTGGCGCCCTGGTCATGGATGAAGCCGATGGTGAGCGGGCGCGAGCCCGAGGACGGGTGCGGGATCGAGCGCAGCGCGCCGCCCGGACGGGTCCAGCGCGCCAGGTCCCAGCTGGTCTGCGCCAGCACGTCCGAGGCCGCGGCCGGCTGAAAGCGCGGGTCGCGCCCGTCCGCGGTGCGCGGCGGGGATGCGCAGGCCGCCAACGTCAACGCCAGGGCGCACGGCGCGATCCAGCGCCAGGAAGTGGACAAGGCCATGGAACTCTCCCGCAAGAAACAAAGACGGCCCGCCGCCGGCACGCTTGCCGGGGGGCTCGGGCAGCGCCCATTGTAGGCGCGGCGCGGCCGCCGGCCGCGCGCGCCAAACAGACTGAAACACCTGGCCCGCGCGCGCTCAGGGCGTGGGCGGATCCTGGCGGCGCTCGAATTCCAGCACGTCGCCGCCGCGCAGGTTGAAGGTCAGGTGGCGCGGCGCGCCGCCGCTGTCCAGCGTGAACGTGTCGATCGCGGTCAGGCCGCGCAGATAGTCGTTTTCCAGCTCGGCGCGCGGGGCCGGCACGCAGGCCATGCGGGTGGAGGCGGGCGCGTCGATGGACAGCTTGCCGGCCTGCAATTTGTACGTGCCCTTGTATTCGTTGCAGCCCGAGAAACCCTCGGCGCGGTACAGCTTGCCCTGCGCCAGGAAGGTCAGGCGGATCGGCTCGCCGTTGTCGCCATGCGGAATGTCGCGCAGGGCGCCGCCGGCGCGTGTCCAGCGCACCAGTTCCCAGCTGGTCTGGGCCAGCGAGTCGGCGCTGCTGGCCGCGTTGGCGGCCGCGGCGCCCTGGGCGCGCGCGCCCCCGGTCGACCCGGCGCAGCCGGCCAGCGCCACGGCCAGCACCCCGATGCCGAGCAGCCGGCAACGCGAAGACAGGGAAGTAAACATGGACAGCACTCCTGAAAGGACACACCCCCGACTGTAACCGCCATGGGACCCGCACGTCCCGTGCCTCCCCCCGACAGCCGAATCCGAAAGCTGCACGCCGCCCGGGACGCGTTACGCCGCGCGCAGGGGGGGCTGCATCGAATGCCGCATGGCGGCGCGCCCGCGCCACGCGCAGAATCGACTGACCCCTTCCGCCCCGCCGGCGCAGACCGGCCGCGGAACCGGGCAGATCCATCCTTTCCGGAGACACGGCGATGGGCATGCTGAGAACTTTGCTGGCACTGTCCGTGGTCCTGGACCATCTGGGCGGCGGCACGACCGACTGGCTGGTGGGCGGGCGCCTGGCGGTGCAGCTTTTCTACGTGATCTCGGGCTTCCTGATCTCCTATGTGCTGACGGCCACCGACCACTACCGCGGCGCGCCCGGGCGGTTCTACGCCAACCGCGCGCTGCGCCTGTACCCGGTCTACCTGGCCGTGGCCGCGCTGACGCTGCTGGCCTACGCCGCCGGCGGCGACGCGTTCTGGCGCGTCTATGACGGACTGCCGCTGGCCGCCACGCTGTTCCTGGCGCTGTCGAACCTGGTGATCCTGGGGCAGGACTGGCTGATGTTCTTCGGCATCGACCACGGCGCGCTGGCCTTCACCGGCAGCTTCGCCCGCAGCGACGTGCCGCTGTACCAGGGCCTGCTGGTGCCGCAGGCCTGGACGCTGGGCGTCGAGATGAGTTTCTACCTGATTGCCCCCTTCGTGCTGCATTCGCCGCGGCGCCTGCTGGTCCTGCTGGTGGCATCGCTGGCGCTGCGCGCGGTGCTGATCGCCAGCGGCATCGGCCTGAGCGACCCCTGGACCTACCGCTTTTTCCCCACCGAACTGGCGCTGTTCCTGGCCGGATCCCTGTCGCACCAGGTGCTGCTGCCGCGCTGGCAGGCGTGGAGCCGCCGCGTCGCCTGGCTGCCCGAACTGGGCACCGGCCTGCTGACGCTGTACGCGCTGGTCCATTTTTCCATCGGCCTGCCGCACACGCTGCGCGACGCACTGGCGGTGCTGCTGTTCGCGGCGCTGCTGCCACTGGCCTTCCTGTTCCAGTCGCGCCACCGGCTGGACAAGATCATCGGCGAGCTGAGTTACCCGATCTACATCTGCCACGCGCTGGTCATCCTGTTCTTCGGCTGGCTGCTCGACGGCACCCAACTGCGCCAGCCGGCCATGTTCACGGCCCTGGTGGTGGCGGGCTGTATCGGCTTGGCCGCGTTGCTCAACAGCCTGATCGCCGATCCGGTGGAACGCCTGCGCCGGCGCCTGCGCACGGCGCCGCCACCGGCGCAAGCGGAGGCCGCGCCCGAGGCGGCGCGCAGGAAGGCGCCGCGGCAACGAGCCGCATCCACCGCGGTGGGGACTATTCGCCGCGCGCCTTGATGTAGGCCGCCAGCACCTGTTCGATCTGGCGCTTTTCCTGCTGGCTCAGGCGCGCATAGGTGGCGTACGACACCGTCTCGAACGGCCAGGGCGGCTGCTCGGGATGGTTGCCCGCATTCGTGGCGGGCTCGGCATAACCAGGGTTGAGCATCGGCCCTTCGCCGGTGCTGAGCCACATGGGATTGACCCGCAGTGCCCGGGTCAGCTTGATGAGCGCGTCGCTGGAAGGCTGCAGACGTTGGCCGCTCTCATAGTTGCCGATAGCGCTTTGCGACAGGTTGCTCGCGACTGCCAAGTCTTTCTGTGTCCATCCCTGAAGCATTCTTGCATTGCGCAGACGATGGCTAAACGTGTCCAATCGATCAACCTGAGACATTAATATGAATTTATTTATTTGATTAAAACATCTCAATACTGCCGTCAAATAAACGGATTACACCCCAATTCCTGGGCTAATCCGTAAATCGCGGCGCCCTCCTCGGCCCGTGTCGGCGCGCCGCCCCCGGCCGGCGCCGGGACCTGCGGGGAATTGAAAAAACCCCTTGCTATCATCGGTTTGCGCGCACGCGTCGGGCCCGGCCCTGCCTCCCTCCTCCAAGGTCCGCAGGCGTCAGGCCGGGCATTAAGGCCGGCCCGAGTTTATGGGCATTCGGCGATTAAAAATAGAAAATAATGTATCGGTAATACTTAATATTTTATTGTCGCAACCGCATAAACAAACAGCGTTTCAAGTGCTTCGGGCGGATATGCGGCGAGGCCCGTGTTACCAGCAGAAACTACAGAAACGTATCTTCACAAAAAAACACGCCCGTGTTTAAATGAAACACGGGCGTGACTTCCATGCGGAATCGGATCATCGGCGGCCTGGGCGCAACGCGCTCGAGCCAAGCGCCGTCCCAGACCCCGACCGTAGCCTCAGCGGGCCGTGGCCCCGGCACGGATCAACAGTTCAGACCTTCGCCCGCCACCAGACAACATCGCCAGATGCCGCCACATCATGGCGCAGCAGAGGGAGAGGGGCATGACACGCAACGCAGGCGCAGGCGGGCATCCATGAACAACACGCTGGATGTCATCTTTCTCGGCCTGGAAGACGCCAGGCACGCCCGGCTGGTCGAAGCCTTGTCCCACCTCGGATTCAGCGTGCGCCGCTGCCATGACCTGGCCGACGTCTACGACCGCTATTCCCGCCGCCCCAGTCCATTGATCATCCTGGAAGCGCCGTTGCCCGACATCCACAATGCCGCGGTGCGGCTGCGCGCCATCGACCGCGGCCTGGGCATCGTCGCCATCGCGCCCTTCGGCAACGAAGAGAACCGCATCCGCACGCTGCTCTGTGGCGCCGATGCCTGCCTGCCGCCCGATGTCACCGGGCTGGAACTGGCGGCCGTGCTGCAGGCGCTGGTGCGGCGCGCGGTGGGCCTGGACATGTCCGACCAGATGGCCGACGGCGCGGCCGACGAACCGCAGCAGGAGGCCTGGCGGCTGGTCAACAAGGGCTGGACGCTGATCAGTCCGCGGGGCTACAGCCTCGGCCTGACCACGGGCGAACGCGATTTCCTGACCCGGCTGGTCAACGCGCCGGACCGCAAGGTCAGCCGCGATGCGTTCTACCCGGATGGCGCCGAGGACGCCGACGGCGCCATCACGCGGCGCCGCTTCGTCGACGTGATGATCAGCCGCCTGCGGCGCAAGGCGGCCGCCAATCACATGACGTTGCCGATCCGCGCCGTGCATGGCTGGGGCTATATGTTCGCGGCGGATATCACGCTGGAACTGGAACCGCGGGAGGGGGGAGAGGAAGGTCGTCCGGAAGGACAGGGAGACTGGCGCCGCTATACGCTGGATGCGAACGCGCCCTCTTACTGATACGCTACGGGCCAGGAGGCTGGCGCCAGGCGAAAAAAACGCGGCGCTGCCCCGAAGGTAAGACGCCGCGCTAAAACAACACGTGAGCCTGGAGTCATCAGCCGGCACTGATGCCTTCTACCTAGATCACGCGATTCCAACATTCGTGCCTCGTACAACTCACGCACGGGCTAGCCGTGAGCCCGGTTGGGGTCTCTAGTCCCCGCCCAAGCTGCAGCGTGATTAACGCCCGGGGATTTCGTCCGCCCTTGCAGCTGGCGGGCTTGTCGCCCGTATCAGCGGCGTTCCTTTCGGATAGCCGCGTGATGAAGGAAGTTTAGGACGTCGGCCGCAATTCAAGTAATTCTTTGTTGATAGCCTTCTATACATATTGGATATAGCAAGCCCTGCGCGAGGGCCGATAGAATGCTGCCAAAGGACGCCCCGCCATGCCCTCTCCGCTGACCCGCGCCGCGCGCCAATTGCGCCGCGCCATCGCCCTCGTTCCGCCCAACTGGTGCCTCGCCATCCTGGTGGCGCTGGACGGGTATGCCTTCATGCATCCGGTGCTACGCGAAGTGCGCGCCCGCGAGTATTCCTTCTGGCTCGCGCTCGACAACTGGCATGACGTGATGCAGGTGGTCGGCCTGCTGGAGATCCCCCGGCTGGTGCTGGGCGTGGGCCTGCAGATCATCGCGCTCGGGCTGATCCTGAAGGCGCGCATCGCCTGGGCCTTCTCGCTGGTGCTGCTGATCGGCATCGGCACCTTCGCCATCCTGGGCGACGGCGGCCGCGCCGGGCTGGGCATCTATACCCTGGTGCTGGTGGTCGCGCTGATCGCGTACTGGCGCCGCTTCGACCGCGCCAGCGTCACCGCGGGCTCGCTGTTCGCGCTGGTCAGCATGGTGTCGCTGCTGATCTACGCGGTCTTCGGCACGCTCTACATGGGCGAGGAATTCAATCCGCCGATCAAGGACGCGGCCACCGCGCTGTATTTCTCGATCGTCTCGATGTCGACGGTGGGCTATGGCGACATCACGCCGCACAGCAACGCGGCGCGCCTGTTCACCGCGTCGATTATCATTCTTGGCATCACCGTCTTCGCCACCTCCATCAGCGCGATCGCCGGCCCGGTGATCGGCGGCAACCTGAAACGGCTGGTCAAGGGCCGGTTTTCCAACGCCATGAGAAAGAACCACATCATCATCGCTGGCGCCACGCCCCTGGCCATGAGCGTCTACGACGGCCTGCGCCGCCGAGGCGATGAGGTCACGGTCATCGTGCCGGCCGGCACCCCGCAGGAGTACCCGGCCGCCACCGACCTGATCGAAGGCGACCCGTCCAGCGTCGAGGTGCTGCGCAGCGCGGGCATCGCCCGCGCGCGCTACGTGCTGGCGCTGCGCGAGGACGACGCCGAAAACGCCTTCATCGTGCTGGCCGCCAAGGAGGCCACCGGCGACGAGGGCGCCAAGACCGTGGCCCTGGTCAACACCAGCAAACACCTGGAGAAGATCCGCCGGGTGCAGCCGGACCTGGTGTTCTCGGTGCAGTTGCTCGGAGCCGAGCTGCTGACGCGCGCCATCAACGGCGAGGCGCTGGACAGCCAGTCGATCACCGAGCTGTTCTTCGCCAAGGCCACGCCGCAGGCCAAGGCCGGCTGAGGCCGCCCTCGGCGCGACCATTGAACGCGCCCGCCGCCTCCCCTACGCGCTAACCACAACGATAGACGTTGCCCGACAGGGTGACGTTGGTCTGTTCCTGATGGTCCTTGCCGCCCGTCTGGCCGGCGCGCTGCGTCAGCAGGTAGACCACATTGCCGCCCAGCGCCGCCGCGCGGTTCTTCAGGTCGTTGCGCGCGCCCGTCTCCAGGTCGGCGTTGGAGGTGATCGCCCCCGCCAGGAAGTTGCCCTGGCTGCCGGTGACATCGCCCAGGAACGCGCACTCCTTGCCGGGCTCGTTATGGGTGATGCGCACATTGGCGGCGGCGCCGGGCGCCAGTGCGGTGGGCGCGCAGGCGGCCAAGGGCGCGGCACAGGCCAGC